>NZ_QJVJ01000009.1 GCF_003217775.1 Paenibacillus flagellatus | reverse complement strand
GCTCGACTTGCATGTATTAGGCACGCCGCCAGCGTTCGTCCTGAGCCAGGATCAAACTCTCCAATAAGGAGGGAAACTTCTCCGATCAACCGGCGACGAAATTGGAGAGATTGATCCAGAGGATCAAGCTGTCCTTTTCAGGTTTCCCTTTATTTCAGAGCTGATTGCTCAATTCGTACTGACTTGTTGTGGTCTCTTGCGAGACCGCACTTGCACGCTCGTTGTTCAGTTTTCAAGGAGCAAGGTTTGTCACCTTTTGTCGCTCTGTTTTTCAGCGACTTTATGAATATATCACATCCGCCTTGTTCATTGCAACAGCAATTTTTAACTTTTGGCTTCGATCGCCGGCAAGCCGGCCGGTCAAATCGGCGGAATAACAATATACCACGTCCGGGCGACCCGAATCAACGGCAAATACCGGCTGATTTGGATCGGCCCGCCACCTAGAACAAGACGAGTTTGAGTCCGATCAGCATCAGCAAGCCCGGAACCCCGAGGAGCAGGACGGTAGCGACCGTCGGCATGTTGACCGGGACGTGAAAATCGTACGGGGCCCCGCCCAGATTTACGAAATAGAGCAAAAAAGCGGCAACGACGATATGCAGCACCGCCGCTCCCATCCAATGCCACGATTGTTTGCGCCGTACAAGCGTAACAATAAGAAGAACCGAAGAGACGACAAGCAAACCGAGCCATAAGTAATGCATGTCAGCCTCCCGCCGCCTTGCCGAGGTCGTGGTACAAAACGCTGACGTTCATCCGCTTTGCATTTTTCAGCAGCATCCCGTACCGTTTCTCGGCCGCTTCCAACGCATAAATGGCATAATCGATTTGATCCGGATCAAGCGCATAGTCCAATCGCTGCACGGCATGCTGCCATTCGATTTGCGCGACCCGAATTTCCTCCAGCAATATCTGCTTGTCCCGCATAAGCGGATCCTCTTCCTTGCGCTGCTGCAGCCAAGGGATACGCCATTGCATGTCCATTCACTCTCCCATCCCATTCCACCGTTCGGCTTATTAATACGTATGGGAGAAGCGCCGCAATTAGAACAAAAAAAGCTGCGCGGATCCGCATCCGCACAGCTTCGCTTGCTATTCGTTCAACTCAATTCCCTGCGTCCTTCCAACGCTTTGGACAGCGTTACCTCGTCCGCGTATTCGAGGTCGCCCCCGACCGGAAGCCCGTGCGCGATTCGCGTCACCCGAAGTCCGAACGGCTTGACGAGCCTAGACAAGTACATGGCCGTCGCTTCCCCTTCAATATTCGGATTCGTTGCGAGGATCAGCTCCTGAACCGTATCGTCGCCGAGACGCTTGAGCAGGTCGGCGATCCGGATCTCGTCGGGACCGATCCCTTCCATGGGCGAAATTGCGCCGTGCAGCACGTGGTAATAGCCGTTAAACTCCTTGGTCCTTTCCATCGCGACCAAATCTTTCGGCTCCTGCACGACACAAATCGTAGAGCTGTCGCGGCTTTTGTCTTGGCAGATCCGGCACGGATCGACGTCCGTAATATTGCAGCATACCGAGCAGTAATGCAGATTGCGCTTGACGCTGACAAGCGACTTGGCGAAATCGAGCACGTCGTCTTCCTTCATCCGCAACACGTGAAAAGCCAGTCTGCCGGCCGTCTTGGGGCCCACCCCCGGCAACCGTGTAAAAGCGTCGATCAATTTCGCGATAGGTTCCGGGTAAAACAAGCGAATGGCTCCTTTGCTTGGCGATTAGAACAAACCGGGCATCTTCATGCCGCCGGTAAAGCGGCCCATATCCTGCTCCGCAAGCTGCTCGGCCTTCGTTAGCGCATCGTTGACGGCCGTCAGGACGAGATCCTGGAGCATGTCGACGTCTTCGGGATCGACCGCTTCCGGCTTGATCACGATGTTCGTAATTTTGCGATGGCCCGTGGCCGTGACCGTCACGACGCCGCCGCCCGCGCTGCCCTCGACCGTTTTGCCGGCGAGCTCCTCCTGCGCCTTCAGCATTTGCTCCTGCATCTTCTTCACTTGCTTCATCATTTGCTGCATGTTATTCATGTCGGGATCATCCTTTCCGGTAGTTAAGTTACTCTTTCACGACGACCAACTCTTCGCCGAACAGCTTGATCGCCTCGCTGACGACATCGTCCCCCGGAGGAGCGGCGTCCTGCGCCTCCATCCGCATCACCTCGGGCTGCTCGACGGTACCCGACTGAGCGTCCTTCCATTCCTTCATCATGACGGTAACCAGCTTGAACGGCTGCCCCGTCAGCTCGTGAATGACCTGCTCGATCAATTCCTTATGGGCGGGCTTCTCCGTCGTCTCCCGATGCATGGCGCTCTTGAAGGCAAGCACGAGCGTATCCGAAGTCGCCGCTACGGGTTCACCGTCGACGAGCCAGGCGTGCACCGTAATTTTTCGCTCCTTGACCGTCTGCAGCACTTGCCCCCACTTGCCCAGCACCTGCCTGAAGGTCGGGGAATCGGCATGGGGCAAGTACGGATCCAGCTTGATGCCGGTTTTCAATGCGGCGGACGAAGAGACGGCCCGCGATGTCGGGGCCGGACGCGAAGACGTCTCTTTCGCCGGACCCGCCGCCACTCCCTGCTTCATCAGCTGCTCCAGCTTCTGCTCGAGCTGTGCGATTTTGCGGGTCAACGCCGCCACCTCGGCTCCCCCGTCCTTGCCCGCAGCCCCGGCCTGAGCCTGCGGCTCGGCGGCCGCCGCTGCCGCACCCGGCGAGCTGCACAGCTTCAGCACCGCGACCTCGAATATCGTCTGCGGCTGCGCCGCGTATTTCATCTCGGTCTGGTAATGGTTCAGCACGTCGATAATATGAAACAGCTGCTCGTTCGGGAAGGAGGCGATCATCCCGCGGAAGGCGGCCGGATCGGTAATGCGGTCGGTCCATTCGTCCGCATTCGGAACGAGCTTGAGCATCAAAGCGTCGCGGAAGTAATAGAGCAAGTTCTCCATGCACTTCTCCGCGCTCTTCCCTTCCTGCATGAGCTGCTCGATGCAGGCGAGCGCCGCGCCCGCGTCGCGGTTCGCCACCGCCTCGGCCAGCCGGCCGAACTGCTCCAGGCCGATGCCGCCCGTTATGCCGAGCACCTCCTGCAGCGTCACGTGATTGCCCGTATACGCGATCACTTGGTCAAGCAGGCTGAGCGCGTCGCGCATCCCGCCGTCCGACAGCCGCGCGACGTATTGAAGCGCCTCCGGCTCGGCCGTGACGTTCTCCTGCCCGCAAATGTAAGACAGCCGCGACACTTGCTCCTCGAGCGGGACACGGCGAAAGTCGAAGCGCTGGCATCGCGAGATGATCGTCGCCGGCAGCCGATGCGGCTCGGTCGTGGCCAGAATGAACATGACGTGACCGGGCGGCTCCTCCAACGTTTTCAACAGCGCGTTGAACGCCTCCGTCGTGAGCATGTGCACTTCGTCGATAATATACACTTTTTGCCGCACTTCCGTCGGAGCGTACTTGACCTTCTCCCGGATGTCGCGAATTTCTTCGACGCCGCGGTTGGAGGCGGCATCGATCTCGACGACGTCCATGACGGCGCCTTCGGTAATGCGCCGGCAGGCGGAGCATTCGTTGCACGGCTCTTCGGCCGGCCCGTTTTCGCAGTTCACCGCTTTGGCCAATATTTTGGCCGCCGTCGTTTTCCCCGTTCCCCGTGGGCCGTTGAACAAATAAGCGTGACTGAGCCGCCCTTCGCGAAGCGAATTTTGCAGCGTTTGCGTAATATGCCGTTGCCCGACGATATCCCGAAACGCCTGCGGCCTCCAGATTCGATACAATGCGATGTGCGCCATTCCGACTCTCCCACCGTTTTCGTTATGGCTTCATGGTTCTTCTATGTATTATACACTATCCCGGCCGCTTTTGCCCAACCGGTCAGCTGGGCGAGAACGGCATGCCAACCGTGAATGTGGTGCCATACCCTTTGGACGATACGCGAATGTTCCCCCCGATGTCATGAATGATCCGCTGGCAGACGGACAGCCCCAGTCCGGTTCCGTTGTCCTTGGTCGTGAAGAAGGGGTCGAATATTTTGTCGATCAGAAACGCGGGAATTCCCGGCCCGGCATCTTGAATATCGACGATCACCTTCCGCTCGCGGTAATCGACCTTTTCGATTATCGTCAAAGTCCCTCCCTCCACCATCGCTTCGATTCCGTTTTTGCACAGATTGATGAACACCTGCTTGAGCAGCTCGCGATCGGCGACGACCTTCGGCAGCTGATAAACGGATTGATATTGGATCGTCACATTGTGCAAAACCGCCTGATTGTTGATGATCGGCAAAATGTCGCGAAGCACCGAAGACACGTCGATTTTATCGTACATGACGTGTTTCGGCTTGCTGAGCAGCAAAAATTCGTTGACCAGCTCGTTGATCCGGTCGATCTCGGCCAGCATCAAGTCGGTATACCCCTGCTCGCGCTCCATCCCGTTCGTATGGAACGTCCGGTTCAGCACCTGCAAAAATCCTTTGATCGAGGTCAACGGATTGCGGATCTCGTGCGCCGTTCCCGCCGCGATCTGCCCGATCATCGCCAGCCGGTCGCTGCGCTGCACTTGCTGCTCCAGCGATCGCAAATTCGTGACGTCCTTGAAAATGACGTAGGCCCCTACCACGTTGCCCGATCCGTCCCTCAGCAAGTTGGAGTCCATGAGCAGCTCGTACCGCTCGCGGTTGTTCGTCCACGAAACGGCATGGTTGCGCACCAAGACGCCGTCCAGCAAATTGCGTTGGACGAGCTGATGCTCCTTCGGAACGGACTGAAACACGTCCTCGAGCGACCGATTGAGCGCTTCCCGACGCTCGATGCCGAGAATGTGGCATGCCATATCGCTAATGTCGACGAGCCGAAACTCGTTGTCCACGAGCAGAACGCCCAAATTGACGTCCTTGAAGAACGTCCCGGAAAATTGCTGCAGCAAGCCGAGCCCGTCGGCGGGTACGGCTACGTCCAGCAGCAGCGCAAACAGACTCCGCGAATCGGAGTCGATCCGGCCGAACCAACAGCGTGCCCGTAGGACGCGGCCGCCGGCGCTTACGCTCACCTCGGTCAGCCCGTCCGATCCCGCGCTTGTCTCGCACCGGATCCGCAAGCCGTCCATGCCTTCTTCTTCGGGAAGCAGCTCCCCGAAGACAGTCTCTCCGGAGCGGCGTCCGCCCAGCAAGGCGTCGAACCGCCGGTTACAATCGACAATCGTGCCGTTTTCATCGAAGATGGCGGCCGGAACCGCGACCATGCTGCGGATAAACGTTTGCGGAGACGGCATCGTGATCCGGAACTTATCCATGCAATACCACCTTTTTGTTTTTATACCGGAACTTGTACCCGGCCCCCTCTTCTATACAATTCTACTCGGAATTGTTTTTTCCTTCCAAATGCCAAAACACCGGATAAACGACGGGCGTTTATCCGGTGGAATGTTGCAGCGCTGGGCTGATATGTAGTTACCGTGCACCTGCCGTTGACCTTGCGATCCGGGCGGAACCCTTACCGGTTAGCTCGGGTCAGGCACTCCTCCGGCACATGAACCATCTTGCTTACGGCTGCTTCCTTCCGGACCTGACCGGGTTCACAAGCGTCCATTGCGGAGGACCCGACCGTCAACACTTCGTGTAAAAGTCAGACCCCACATCGACAAGACCGAAAACAGGAATTCAACCCCGCTATAGCGGATTGCGGGTACAGGGCACCGCTACCTCCCCGTCTAGCACGGTACACCTAGTATAGCGGATTGCGTCTTAATACGCAACTTTCATCATCTGGTACCGCACCCAGTCAATCGCCGTTTACCGTCACCTTATAATCGTACCGCGGCACGGCGTGCTGCAGCGCCTGAAGCGCCTCCTGACGGATGCGGTCCTTGTCGCCGTCGGACGTTCCGCGATCGACCGTGAGCCGGACCGTGGCGTTCGTCCCGTTCGTGTTGACGCGCACGTTCCGGACGCCCGCGATCGAAGCGACGGCGTTGCGCATCATATCGGAATCGACTTGGTACGTATGATACGACGGACCTGTCTGCAAATTCGGATTCGTGTTCGTCATCCCCAAGTACCCGTCGTTGTCGTAGGCGTCCGCCTTCGGCTTGGCGTCGCCTCCCCCGCAGGCGGCTGCCAGCAGAACGGGCAGCAGCGCGGCCGCGATCGGCCATCCCGCTTTGAATTTCATACAAAACAACCTCCCTTGGGTTTAGGATGACCAAGAGAGGTTGTTGTATGCACGTATGCGATTCGGCCCGAAGCGAAGCTTAGATGCCGTATTTTTTCTTGAAACGATCCACCCGTCCGCCCGCATCGATAAACTTTTGTTTGCCGGTGAAGTGCGGATGGCAGTTCGAGCAAATTTCCACGCGGAGATTTTGCTTGATCGAACCCGTCTCGAACGTATTGCCGCAAGCGCAAGTAACCGTCGTTACGTAGTATTTCGGTTGAATTTCTGTTTTCATGAGCCTTTCACCTCTTTCCGCCCTGAGTCTCATAGGTGACCCAGAGTTATATGGACACATGATTGCATTATAGCACGCGGTGCCCTTTCTATGCAACTGAAATTGTCGAACGCGCCGTCACGAGACCGTCCGCTTCGGCGGCAAATGAGTATACGAGCCGATGACGACGTCCGGGAGCTCGGCCTCGAATATTTCGATCATCCGCTTCATGCCGTATATTTCGCCTTTCGGCTGCGGGATGAGCTTCAAATAGCCTTCCGGATCGATATTCAAATTGCGCAGCTGGATCAGCCGCAAGCCGGTCCGCTTCGCAAAGCCGATCATCGCCTCGATTTCTTCTTCCCGGTCGGTGACGCCGGGGAACACCAAATAGTTGATCGACGTGTAGACGCCTTTACCGGACGCGTACTTGAGCGACTTCTCCACATTGGCGAGCGTATAGCCTCTCGGCTTGTAGTACGCGTTGTAATGATCGTCGAGCGCGCTGATCGTGCTGACGCGCATCAGGTCCAGCCCGGCGTCGACGATGGCGCGAATATGGTCGCTAAGTCCTGCGTTCGTATTGATATTGATGTAGCCGATGTCGGTCCGTTCCCGGACTTGCCGGATCGCGTCGACGATCAGCTTCGCCTGCGTCGAGGGCTCGCCCTCGCACCCTTGCCCGAAACTGATAATGCTCTCGGGCGACTTCAGATGCTCGAGCATCACCTGGACGATTTCGTCAACCGTCGGCTTGAAATTCATCCGCGTCTGCGGCGCCGGAAACCCGCTGTCGTCGGGCTGCTCCGAGATGCAGCCGTAGCAGCCGGCGTTGCAGGAGAACGAAACCGGCACCGCTCCTTCGAGTCGGGAGAGAAACGTATTGGACGCGGTCAAGCATTCGTATTCGAGCGCGCACTTGGACAAATGCTGGTACAGCCGGTTGTCCGGGTACGTGCGCTTCAGCCGCTCCACGCCGACTTCCAGCTCGCGCGTATCGCAATTACGCGGATTCCACGGCTCCGGATCGTCGCTTTGCCGCGCCGCCACGTAAAACCCGCCGTCCTTCCAGACGACCGCCGTATACCCGAACAGCGGCAGCATCTGCCCGGAATCCTTCTTGACGTAGCCGGGCAGCAGAAGCCGTGTAAACCCTTGCGGCAGCAGCGCGCCGACCGCCGTGTACGGACCGTCGAGCGGCTCCATCCGCTCGGTCCGGTCGTTCCAGCCGATCGCCCGGGTGTTCGGCAGGCTGACCAGCGTCGCGCCTTCCGGCAGCGGAATAAGCTCGTCCTCCCATATTTCCGTGATCATATCGCCGCTGCGCCCGAGCCCCGTCCATTCCGAATGGTCGAATACGTTGCCCGCTTCGTCGGCATATACCAAATGCATGGAGGTTCCCTTCTTTTCGTTCGAGTCTGGTTAAGCAAGGTTGGCGAATGCGCTTTTCGCGCATTCGCCAATGGATTTAAGACGCCGAATTTTTGACGCGCTTGCCGTCGGGCTTCGTGTCGAGCTTCTCGAGAAACTCGGCGTTCGTCTTCGACTCGCCCAGCTTTTTCAGGAACGCGTCCACGAAATCGTGCGAGTCGTTCATATTTTTGCGGATCGCCCATACCTTGTCGAGCTCTTCCTTCGTCAGCAGCATTTCCTCGCGGCGGGTACCGGAGCGGCGAATATCGATCGCCGGGAAAATGCGGCGCTCCGCCAGCTTCCGGTCAAGGTGCAGCTCGAGGTTGCCCGTTCCTTTGAACTCCTCGTAGATGACGTCGTCCATCCGCGATCCGGTCTCGATCAGCGCGGTCGCGAGAATCGTCAAGCTGCCGCCCTCCTCGATGTTGCGCGCCGAGCCGAAAAACCGTTTCGGCCGATGGAACGCGCTCGGGTCGATACCGCCGGACAGCGTGCGGCCCGACGGCGGGATGACGAGGTTGTACGCCCGCGCGAGGCGGGTGATGCTGTCGAGCAGAATGACGACGTCCTTCTTGCTCTCGACGAGCCGCTGCGCCCGCTCGAGCACGAGCTCGGCCACCTTGATATGGTTCTCCGGCAGCTCGTCGAACGTCGATGCGACGACTTCCGCCTTGACCGAGCGCTGCATATCCGTCACTTCCTCGGGACGCTCGTCGATCAGCAGCACGAACAACTCCACATCCGGATAGTTAAGCGAAATGCTGTTGGCGATTTCTTTGAGCAGGAGCGTTTTCCCCGCTTTCGGAGGCGCGACGATCAAGCCGCGCTGTCCCATGCCAACCGGGCTTAACAAATCCATGATGCGAGTGGAAAGATGCGATGGCGAAGTCTCGAGTACGAATTTCTTCTGAGGATAGAGAGGAGTAAGTGCGGGAAAATGAAGCCGTTCGGCAGCCGTCTCCGGTTTTTCTCCGTTTACCGCTTCGACCTGCAGCAAGCCGAAGTATCGTTCATTTTCTTTCGGAGGCCGGCATTTGCCGGATACCTTATCGCCGGAGCGCAGATCGAATTTGCGAATCTGCGATTGGGAGATGTAGATGTCCTCCGAGCTGGGCAAATAGTTGATCGGCCGCAAAAACCCGTATCCTTCCGACAAGACGTCCAAGACGCCCTCCATGAACATCAAGCCGCCCTTTTCGGCCTGGGCCCGCAATATCGCAAAAATCAGTTCTTTTTTCTTCATCTGGCCGTACGAAGGGATTTGATGCTCTTTCGCAAGCTTGTACAGATCGGTCAGTTTCATCTGCTCCAGCTGCGCCAATTGCATATCCATATGTTTTATCCACCACACTATTCATTATTCGAACCGTCATACGAAACTAGCATTTCCCAATTTCTTTCAATCTATTCTCGCAACGGGGGCCAGCTCCGGGCTTTCCTCTTCCCAGATTTCCGCGCCCAGGCTGCGCAAATTGGACACCAGGTTCTCGTATCCCCGGTAAATGTATTCGGTTCCGCCGATCTCGGTAACGCCCGACGAAACGGTCAGCGCCGCGGTGAACAGCGCCGCTCCCGCACGCAGGTCGGTCGCCTTTACCTTGGCCGCGGTCAGAGGACCGCCTTCGATAATGGCCGAGCGCCCTTCGACCTTGATCTTCGCTCCCATTCGGATCAATTCGGGAACGTGCTTGAACCGGTTGTTGTACACGTAGTCGGTCAAAATGCTGACGCCTTTCGCTTGGGTGAGCAGACTGGTCATCGGGGATTGGAGATCGGTGGCGAAGCCGGGGTAGACGAGCGCTTTCACGTCGACGCTTTCGTATTCCGGTTGGCCTACGACGCGGATCGATTCGTCCATCTCGTAAATGTGGACGCCCATCTCCTGCAGCTTGGCGGTCAACGCCTCCATATGCTTCGGGATGACGTTATCGATAACGACGTCCCCGCGGGTGGCCGCGGCCGCAATCATGTACGAACCGGCCTGAATCCGGTCGGGAATGATGGAGTGCCGGCAGCCGTGCAGCGAATCGACCCCTTCGATGCGGATCGTTTCGGTGCCCGCCCCTTTAATTTTCGCCCCCATCGCGTTCAGCAACGTGGCTACATCTATAATTTCTGGCTCTTTGGCCGCATTTTCGATCAAAGTGATGCCTTTGGCGCGCGAGGCCGCCAACATGATGTTGATCGTCGCTCCGACGCTGACGACGTCCAAATAAATTTTCGCTCCGCGCAGCTGCTTCGCCCGAATGTGCAGGCTGCCGAATTCGTTGCGCACTTCCGCACCCAGCGCCTCGAAGCCTTTCATATGCTGATCGATCGGTCGGGGCTCGAAATTGCAGCCGCCCGGCAGGCCGATCGTCGCTTCCCCGAACCGGCCGAGGAGAGCGCCCATCAAGTAATAAGAAGCGCGAAGCTTCTTGACGTTGCCGTTCGGCATCGGATGCGATTTCATCGACGAAGGGTCGATGACCATCTGATCGCCGTTCCGCACGACGCCCGCCCCGAGCTCGCTCAGCAGCTCGGTGTAGATGCCGACGTCGCTGATGACCGGGAGATTGTCCAACACTACCGTCGTTTCCGCCAAAATCGCCGCGGGTATCAAGGCGACCGCGCTGTTCTTCGCGCCGCTGATCGTGACCGTCCCCCGAAGCGGCCGGCCTCCCGCGATCATAAGTTTACCCGTCATGTCCAGCAAATTCCTCCCCATTGTAGTGCAGACAAGAAAAGAACGGGAAACCCACCGGGACCTTTCCCGCCGGTGAATTTCCCGTATTCGCTTCGTTTACGCTTGGTTGCTGCTGCCGAACAGACGAATTTTCGATTTGACGACTTCGACCATCGCTTTGCGGGCAGGGGTCAAATATTTGCGGGGATCGTATACGTTGGCGTCTTTGCCCAGCACGTCGCGGATCGCATCGGTGCAGGCGACCTGGTTTTCCGTATTGACGTTGATTTTGCCTACGCCGGCCGCGATCGATTGGCGGATCGCCTCGTCCGGAACGCCGGAGCCGCCGTGCAGCACGATCGGAACCGGGATCGCCTTCGCCACTTGCTCAATGATGTCATAATGAATTTTCGGCTCGCCCTTGTACATGCCGTGCGCCGTGCCGACCGCGATCGCGAGGCAATCGACGCCCGTCTCCTCGTAGAAGCGGATCGCTTCTTCCGGCTTCGCCAGGTTGGCATGCTCCTCGTCGACGCTGATGTCGTCCTCGACGCCGCCGATCGTGCCGAGCTCGCCCTCGACCGATACGCCCATCGCTTTGGCCGCTTTGACGACTTCCTTCGTCAGACGGATGTTCTCCTCGAGCGGATAGTGGGAGCCGTCGAACATGACGGAGCTGAAGCCGGCGCGGATACATTTCATCGCCACTTCGAAGCTGCTGCCGTGATCCAGGTGAAGCGCGATCGGCAAGCCGGATTTCTTCGCCGCCGCTTCCGCGATCGCTACCGTGAATTCCATCCCCATATATTTCAGGGCGCCTTCGCTCACGCCGAAAATGAACGGCGATTTCTCCTCGATCGCCGCTTCCATGATCGCTTGCGCGAACTCCAGATTGTTCATGTTGAATTGGCCGACGGCGAATTTGTTCGCTTTCGCTTTCGGCAAAAACTCGTTCATCGAGACAAGTGGCATTGGTCGTTCCTCCTAAACGTTCTTCTGTGTGAGATCCGAATGCAATACTGAATCATTATAGCATACTCGTCCAACAAATTGTAATCATTCCCCGGAAAGACGGGGACCTTTCGCCTCGACGAAAAAAAAATAGGACCCTTGTCAGGATCCTATGGCGAGCCGCGGCGTATCCGTGCGCAGTTGGCTGTTGACGGCTTGTCTCAGCTCGTCGATATCGAAAGGTTTCGTAAAGTGCATGAGCGCTCCCAGATCGGTCGCTTCCTTGATCATGTCCAGCTCCCCGTAAGCGGTCATCATGATCACCTTGATGCTGGCGTCGATCTGTTTGATATGCTTCAAAATGTCCAGTCCGTCCATGCCCGGGATTTTCATGTCAAGCAGCACTAAATCGGGAGATTCTTTGCGGACGATTTCGAGCGCCAATTTGCCGTTGGAAGCTTGAAACGTATTGTACCCTTCGTTGCTGAACACTTCAACCAGCAAAACCCGGATGCCGTTTTGGTCGTCGACGATCAACACTTTCTTCTTATCCAATTATCAAACCTCCCTACAACTTGGAATCGAGCCGGGCGACGAACGGCGCCCGTACCCGCCTTGTTCCCTGCAGCTTGCATCGAGTATGGTTAATAACATTCGCTGCAAAGATCGGGATTCCTGCTCCATCGCAAATAAAGTTGAAAGGATTTACAAAAAAGTTAAACATTTAGTCCGCTTGCGCGGAAAGGCTCATCGCCGCCCGTACGAAATGCTTGAAAAGCGGCTGCGGACGGTTCGGACGCGACGTGAATTCCGGATGGAACTGAACGGCCAAAAACCAAGGATGCCCCGGCAGCTCGATCACTTCCACGAGCCGTCCGTCCGGAGACGTCCCGGAAATGCGCAGTCCCGCCGATTCGAGCAGCTCGCGGTATTCGTTGTTGAACTCGTACCGATGGCGGTGACGCTCGTAGACGAGCTCGTCCTCGTAGCATTTCATCGCCAGAGAGCCTTCGGCGATTTTGCACGGATACAAGCCGAGACGCATCGTACCGCCCAAGTCCTCGATCTCCTTCTGCTCCGGCAGCAGGTCGATGACCGGGTACGGCGTCGTCGGGTGGATTTCGGAGCTGTTCGCTCCCTCCAGCTTGGCGACGGAGCGCGCGTATTCGACGACCGCCACCTGCATGCCGAGACAAATGCCGAAGAACGGAATGTTGTTTTCCCGGGCGTAGCGGATCGCCGATATTTTCCCTTCGATGCCGCGATCCCCGAACCCTCCGGGAACGAGAATGCCCTGCACGCCTTGGAGCAGCTCCGCGACGTTATGATCGTATACTTCCTCCGCGTTGACCCAGCGGATGTCGACCTCGGTATCGCAGTCGATGCCTGCGTGTCCGAGCGATTCGACGATGCTCAAATAGGCGTCGTGAAGGGCGACGTACTTGCCGACGATGGCGATTTCCGTCTTGTTCTTCAGCCCTTTCACCTTCGCGACGAGCCGCTCCCACTCCGTCATGTCCGGCGGATTGCGGAACGCGTCCAGCTTCAGATGCTTGACGACGATGTCGTCGAGCCCTTGCTCGCGGAGCATCATCGGCACCTCGTACAGCGTGTCCGCATCCTGGCATTCGATGACCGCCTCCGGGTCGATGTCGCAGAACAGCGCGAGCTTCCGCTTCATCTCTTCCGACAGCGGATGCTCCGTCCGCGTCACGATGACCTGCGGCTGAATGCCGATGCTGCGCAGCTCCTTGACGCTGTGCTGGGTCGGCTTCGTCTTCACTTCGCCGGCCGCCTTCAAATAAGGAATAAGCGTCACGTGGATGTACATGACGTTGTCGCGTCCGATGTCGCTCTTGATTTGGCGAATCGCCTCGAGGAACGGCAAGCTCTCGATATCGCCGACGGTACCGCCGATCTCGGTGATGACGACGTCGGACTGCGTCTCGCGTCCGGCGCGGAAGACGCGATCCTTGATTTCGTTCGTAATATGGGGAATGACCTGAACGGTACCGCCCAAATACTCGCCGCGGCGCTCTTTCGTAATGACGGAGGAGTAAATTTTACCTGTCGTCACGTTGCTCGTCTTGGACAAATTGATGTCGATGAATCGTTCGTAATGCCCGAGATCGAGGTCGGTCTCGGCTCCGTCGTCGGTGACGAACACTTCTCCGTGCTGGTAAGGGCTCATCGTGCCGGGATCGACGTTGATGTACGGGTCGAATTTTTGAATCGTCACCTTCAGCCCTCGGTTTTTGAGCAGCCTGCCCAAGGATGCCGCGGTAATCCCTTTGCCGAGCGACGATACGACACCGCCCGTTACGAAAATATACTTGGTCACTTTGGAAACCTCCGTTCAAGTCTGTAGAGCACGTCCGTTCAAGGTTCAGGCAAAAAAAATAAAAGTGACTCCCGCCGAAACGGGGCACTTTAGTCGGAAACGTCAACGAATTGTAAATCTATAGCCCAAAACATAGTTTACCCGGTCGCCGGGAGACTGTCAAGGGAACTCCGCCGTTGCCGGACGAACGTTCCCCGCGCCTCGCGCAAGCCGGTTATTTGTCGTCGTCGTCCTCCCCTTCGTCCTCTTCGGCGGCTTCTTCCTCGTCCTCGCTTTCCTCGAAGTCGTCGTCTTCGGCCTCTTCGTCGATTTCCTCGATCTCGCCTTCGACTTCCTCGATCTCCGCGTCGTCGATCGCTTCTTCGTCCTGGTAGAAGTCTTCCTCTTCGCCGCTGAATTCGTCGCCGCCTTCGAAGGACTCGTATTCTTCTTCGGTCTCTTCTTCCTCGGTATAATAATCGTCGTCGTCGTCATCGTCGTTGATAATGCGCGGATGCTTCGAGGTGCCGACCGCGTCGTCGGACTTCTCGACCGGATACCAGCGCTTCAACCCCCACAAGTTCGTGCCGACGCACGCGAATCTTCCGTCTATGTTAATCTCCGTATAGAGCTGTGCGATAACCTGCATCACTTCTTCGTCCGACAAGCCTTTGATCTTCGCGATCTCTTGCATCAAATCCCGGTAGTAATACGGATTTTTGGACGCTTTCAGCACTTCGAACGCGAGATCGACCATCGGCATCTCTTTCGCCTGTTCCGCACTCATCTTCAACGAATATTGGCTGCTCATGGACTGACACTTCCTTCCAACGTGGTCTAAGGACAACCGGTTTCGCGGCTTTCGCCCGATCGGCGGGCGCCTTCGCGACGATTCCTTCACTACAATGCCCATTATCACCATTAAGTAAAACCTATTTTATACAAAAAAGCAACAGGGCCGCCCCCGGATCGCCAAAGCGGGAGCGGCGTCCCGCAACGCTTCTCCCGACCGGCTCCGCAAAAAAATAACGGAAGCCGCATGCCGGCTTCCGCCAAGACTGTATCCGCATAGGACGATGAACGGCCGTTCACCACCTTGCATACGCAAAGAGCACCCGTGGGAGCCCTTGCTTCATACTATGAGTCCGCCGAAACGATGACACAACCGTCCGCCTAACTTTGACGAAAAGAGGGCGCTCATCTCATGCGGGCGGGCCGTACAGGTTCATATGATAATCGCATAAACGATCCGATCAGCAGGGGAGGGAATTCACTTGAGCGAATCGGCGCTGCTGCGTATGCTGCGCGAAGCGATCGGAGCGTCCCCGTCATCGGCGAAGCGCCACATTATCCATTTCCGCACCAAATCGGCGTACGGCCGGTTTCTGAGCGCCTTCGAAAACGCAAACGAGCTGTTCCCCGTCAAGACGGTCATTCAACCGATGAAGATCATTCATGCGATATCGTGTTCGCTGCAGGCCGGGCATCCGGCATTGCGTCATCCGAGCATCCGCTATGTCGAAGAAGATATTCCGATTCGGGTTCATTCCTCCCATGCGCGCTACTTGCGCCAGCCGGCCTCCCTCCGCCAGGCGGGCCCCTCCATCCCATGGGGCGTCCGGCAGATCAAGGCGCCGGAGGCATGGAAGGAGACGCGAGGCAGCCGCATCCGGATCGGCGTCATCGACACCGGCATCGATTATATGCACCCCGACTTGCGCGGGCGCATCTCGCGCGGCGTCAACCTGTTGAACCGGCTGCTGCTGCCCGCCGACGACAACGGCCACGGCACGCACATCTCCGGTACGATCGCCGCCTCCAATCAGGAATCCGGCCTGGTCGGCGTCGCCCCGAACGCCGTCATCCATCCGGTCAAGGCGTTCGACCATAACGGCTCGGCCTACGTGTCGGACATCGTCCTCGGCATCGATTGGTGTGTCCGCAACCGAATGCACATCATCAACATGAGCTTCGGCATGAAAAACCGCAGCAAGTCGCTGCACGAGGCGGTCCGCAACGCCTATAAGCAGGGCATCGTCGTCGTCGCCTCCTCCGGCAACGAAGGCAAGAACGCCGCCATCGATTATCCGGCCCGCTTCACCCAGGCGATCTCGGTCGGGGCGACGGCGGCGCACAAAAAAATAGCCCCGTTCAGCAACCGGGGCAGATCGATCGACATTTATGCGCCGGGCGACAAGATCAAGTCGACCTGGCTGAACCGCAAATATATGGAGCTGAGCGGCACCTCGATGGCGACGTCGCACGTCTCCGGCGTCATCGCCCTCATGCTGACGATCCGTCCCGGGCTGACGCCGGCGGAAATCAAGACGCTGCTGCAAAAAACGTCGAACCCGGTCGTCGGCTTGAAGTCGCGCTCCGGCGTCAAAGCCGGCGAAGTCGACGCCGTTCGCGCCCTTCGCCATTTGATGAACGACATGCGAAGCCGCTCGTAAGCAATCTCCGGCCGGGGGCGCCTTACATGCTCGACGGCGCGGATACGCCCACGAGCCGGAGCACGTTGCGGATGACGATGCGCAGCGAGGCGAGCAGGGCGAGTCTCGCCTGCGTCAGCTCCGGGCTTTCGGTAATGACGCGCTCCGCCTTGTAATAGCTGTGGAATTGGGCCGCCAGCTCGTAGACGTACCGGATGAGCCGGTGCGGCGCATATTGCGCGGCCGCCTCCGCCACCTCGGCGGGCAGCTCGCCCATTTTGCGCAGCAGATCGAACTCCGCCTCGGTCCGAAGCGCCGACAGGTCGACCTGCCCGAGCGGCAGCACGGCGACGCCTTGCTCCTCCGCCTGGCGGAAAATGCTGCAAATCCGGGCGTGCGCATACTGCACGTAAAACACCGGATTTTCATTCGATTTGGATATCGCCAAATCCATGTCGAAGTCGAGATGGGAATCGTTGCTCCGCATCGTGAAGAAGTATCGGATCGCGTCGACGCCGACCTCGTCCATCAAATCTTCCATCGTGACCGCCTTGCCGGTCCGCTTCGACATTTTCACTTTCTCGCCGTTCTGGTACAGGCTGACCATCTGCGCGATGAGCACCGTCAGCTTGTCCGGGTCGAAGCCGAGCGCCGCCATCGCCGCTTTCACGCGCGGAATGTAGCCGTGATGATCGGCTCCCCAGATGTTGATCATCTCGTCGAAGCCGCGCTCGTATTTCGTCCGATGATAGGCGATGTCCGGCGTCAGATAGGTGTAGCTGCCGTCGTTCTTCACGAGCACGCGATCCTTGTCGTCGCCGTACGGCGTCGTCCGCAGCCACGTCGCGCCCTCTTCCTCGAAGATATGCCCGTTCGCCTTCAATTGCTCGAGCACCGGAGCGATCTTCCCGGTTTCGTACAGCGACGTTTCGCTGTACCAGACGTCGAACGAGACGCGGAAGCGCTCCAAGTCCCGCTTGATCTTGGCCAGCTCCTTCTCGAGCCCGTACGCCTTGAAGAAGGCGCGGCGCTCGTCCTCGGGGAGCGACGCCAGCCGATCGCCCTCGCGCTCCTTCAGCTCCTGGCCGAACGTCTTGATATCCTCGCCGTAGTAGCCGTCCTCCGGCATGTCCGCCTCGCGGCCGAGCGCTTGCAGATAGCGGGCCTCGATCGATTTGGCCAAGTTGTCCACCTGGTTGCCCGCATCGTTGATGTAATATTCCCGGCTGACGTCGTAGCCCGCGAAATCGAGCACGTTGCACAGCGCGTCGCCGATCGCGGCGCCCCGCGCATGACCGAGGTGGAGGCTGCCCGTCGGATTGGCGCTGACGAATTCGACCTGCACCTTCTTCTTGCCCCCGATGTCGACGCGCCCGTAATCCGCGTCCGCGTTCAGCACCTCCGGCACGACGCCGTACAAGTAGCTTTTGTCCATGAAGAAGTTGATGAAGCCCGGCCCCGCGATGTCGACCTTGGCGATGTACGCCTTCTTCGTATCGAGGCTCGCGACGAGCCGCTCCGCGATTTGCCGCGGGTTCATCTTCGCCGCGCGGCTCAGCTGCATCGCCACGTTCGTGGACAAATCGCCGTGCGCCTTCTCCTTCGGCACTTCCAGCACGACGCTCGGCAGCTGCTCCGGCCCGACGATGCCGGCCGCCGCCACCGCCTCGCGAATCGTTTCCTTCAATAAAGCTTCTATCCGTTCGATGGCGCTCATGTTACGCTTGCTCCTCCTCTATCGTAAGTCTTAGCCGGATTCTTCCGGCGTACGTACCGTCCGCGTACATATCGTAGCTCCAGGACAACGAGCCCAAGCCGTCGCTCAGCTTCCGCTCGATACCGTGCGTATAGCATTCCAGCGGGAGCCTCCCTTGCGGCAAGGCGAAGCTGCCCGGCGTCCGCTCGCCGGAACGGAACGTCAAGTCGGATTCGACGTCCCCGTGGCGGATGACCTTGATGTGCGATTCGTCCCATTTCACCGTCGCCGTCGTCTTGCCCAGCTCCGGATCCGGCTCGGCGTAGCGCAGGTAATACGATCCGTTCCGGTCGTACAGCTCGCCCGACGCCTCCCGCACGTGCACCTGGTCCGCCTGCTTGCTCTCGATGCGGATTCGGACCGATCGTTTCATATGACGCATTCGCTCCCGTCGTCGAAGCCGCATCCGTTGGCGGCTCGCGTGTAGACAATACTCATCAGTGTACCGCACCGGCTGTCGAAATTCAACGGTCGGACAGCCGCTCGACGATCAGCAGCACGTTGCGGATGATATGGTACGGATCTTTGACCGGAAGCGCGACCACTTGATCGAGCGGCCTCCCTTGCCGGTCGCGGATTTGAATCCATTCGCCCACGGTGCGGTCCGGATTCGGAAACGTGCGGAAGACGTAGTCGTGCGTACGGGCATACAGCTCGGCGAACGCCGCGTCCCCCGTCAGACGGCCGGCCAGCAGCGTCGTGTACAGCGCCTCCGAATGCGCCCACCACAGCTTGGTGTCCCACGTCTGCCGCACGTTCGCGTCGAACGCCGTCCCCCGGTCCTCCCCCTTCGGTTCTCCACCGTCGCAATCGACGTAATGGAGCAGCCCCCCGTACGTGTCGTCCCAGCCGATCGCGTACGCTTTCCGGATCGCCCTTGCGATGCGGTCGATCCAATCGGCTCTTCCTTCCTTCTCCGCCTCGTGAAGCAGAAACCACATATCCTCGAGCGCATGTCCCGGGTTGAGATGACGCGAGACGACCCAATCGGCATCCCGGCTCCCGTCGGCTCGCAGCACCTCCGCCACCGTATCGTCCGGCTGGAAAAAGGTCGTCAAGACGTCCTCCGCGTAACCGACCCGCTTCGCCGACAGCTCGTCCGCACGGGAGTGACCGGATGCGAGAAGCGCCTCGTGAACCGTCTGGGCGACGTTCAGCATGATCATCGGAATCGAATGCGACCGGTATCCGTCCGACAGCGTATACGGCTCGCTGCGCAAGTCGCCCGCCGCGATCCGCCGCTCGAGGCTGTCGAACAGCCGCAGCGCCGCCTCCGTCGTCTCCCCGTCCGCAGCCACGCGCCCGTACTCCGCGAAGCCCATGGCGACGAAGCAGTCGACGAACAGGCTGATGTCGTAGCCTTTGCCCGGATACACTTCCTTCTTCTCCCCGTCCCGCGTCAGCAAGTACGCGCAGTTGCCGTTGGCCATGAGCGCGTGCCGCTTCAGAAAGCCGACCGTCAGCGCCGCATGGCGCAAGTAGCCGTCCGCGTCTCCTTCGACGACGCCCCGCCTCGCCGCATCCGCGAGACGCGCCAGCACCCAGACGAACCTTCCTTGCGACCAGACGTATTTGTCCGTGCTCGTCAATGTCGCTCCGTCGTTGGAGAAGCAGGTGAAGACGCCGCCGTGCTCGCGGTCCAGCGCCTTGTCGCTCCACCAGAACGGCAGCAGCGTCCCGTGCAAATGCTCCTTGTACCCCTCCAGCAATTCGCTATCGTTCCCGATCCGCATCGCGATTCCCCCCTCATGTACAAAAAGGAGATGAAAGGGCCGCCCCTTCATCTCCGGATGTGTGTGTCGCCGTTATTTCACCAAGCCGAGCAATATTTCGCGAACGAGCTTCGAAGCGACGATCTGCGTCTGCTCCGACGGGTCGTATACCGGCGCCACCTCGACGACGTCCGCGCCTACGACGTTCGCCTCCGAGCCGGCAATCGCGTGAACGGCCGCCAGCAGCTCCTTGGACGTAATGCCGCCCGCTTCCGCGGTCCCCGTACCCGGAGCGGCCGACGGATCGAGCACGTCGATGTCGATCGTCAAGTAGACCGGACGGCCCTTCAGCTCCGGCAGTACCTTCTTCAACGGCTCCAGCACCTCGAACGGGAACAGATTCAGCTGCTCGCGGGCGTAGCGGAACTCCTCCCGCGTACCGGAGCGGATGCCGAACTGGTACACGTTTTTGCCGCCGATCAGCTCCGCCGCCTTGCGGATCGGCGTCGAGTGCGACAGCGGCTCGCCCTCGTAATGCTCGCGAAGGTCCGCATGGGCGTCGATATGGATAAGCGCCAAGTCCGGATACTTCGCATATACTTCCCGGATGACCGGCCACGAGACGAGATGCTCGCCGCCGAGCCCGAGCGGGAACTTGCCGTCGGCGAGCAGCTTGCGCACGAACTCGCCGATCATGTCGAGGCTGCGGCCCGGGTTGCCGAACGGCAGCAGCAGATCGCCCGCGTCGAAGTAGGCGATGTCCTCCAGGCTGCGGTCCAGGTACGGGCTGTACTCCTCGAGCCCGATCGACACTTCGCGGATGCGGGCCGGCCCGAAACGGGAGCCCGGCCGGAAGCTGACCGTATAATCCATCGGCATGCCGTAAATGACGGCGCGGGAAGCGCCGTAGTCGTCGCTGCTCGCGATGAACACGTTGCCGGAATACGCTTGATCCAAACGCATAGTTTTCGTTACATCCCTTCTGAACCGGACGCGCCGGCGATTACTTGATCAAATCTTCCACGAACTTCGGCAGCGCGAACGCCGCTTTGTGAAGCCGCGGGGAGTAGTACTTCGTATCGATTTCCGGAATTTTCGTCTCGTCGACCTGAAGCGGGTCGTGCGTCTTGCTGCCGAGCGTGAACGTCCAAAGCCCGCTCGGGTAAGTCGGGATGTTGGCCCCGTACACGCGGACGATCGGGAAAATTTCGCGAACGTCGCGGTTGACCGTACGGATGAGATCCGCCTTGAACCACGGGTTGTCCGTCTGTGCGACGAAGATGCCGTCTTCCTTCAACGCCTCGTAGATGCCTTGGTAAAAGCCGCGGGTGAACAGCTCCACCGCCGGACCGACCGGCTCGGTCGAGTCGACCATGATGACGTCGTACGTGTTCTTATGATCGTGGATATGCATATAGCCGTCGTTGACGATCACTTGCACGCGGGGGTTGTCCAGTTCGCCGGCGATTTCCGGCAAATACTTCTTCGAATACTCGATGACCTTGCCGTCGATTTCGACGAGCACCGCCTTCTCCACGTTCGGGTGCTTCAGCACTTCGCGGATGACGCCGCCGTCGCCGCCTCCGACCACGAGGACGTGCTTCGGATTCGGATGGGTGAACAGCGCCGGATGCGCCACCATCTCGTGATAGACGAATTCGTCGCGCACGGTCGTCATGACCATGCCGTCGAGTACGAGCATGCGGCCCCACTCGGCCGTATCGATCATCGCGAGGTCTTGGAAATCAGTTTTTTCCGTAACCAGCGTTTCTTTAATTTTCGCCGTAATGCCGAAGTCCTCGGTCTGCTTCTCGGTATACCACAATTCCATAAGGGCGTCCCTTCTTTCCGATTGTTTCGCGTCCTACACGTCCGTCTTCCTTATTGTACCACAGGGCACAAATTGTATTATAGTAAAACGCGGCGAAAATGCAACGGATCGCGAGAAAAAAGGGGCTCGGACGCCGCCAAACCGCCCCATTTGCCATGAAATGGCTTTTTTTAACGTTACAGAATGTTAAACTTCGAATAAAGCACGAAAGCGAATGCGACGTTCCGTACCAAGAATAAGCTACCGCTTGAACACGAATGTACCTATCGAAAGGCTTCGATCGGAAGCTTTTTTTATCGCGTAAAGCTCGCCGAACGGCGCCTCCCGCGAATGCAAGCCGCTTTTTTCGAGCCAGGGTGAATAGCGACAACCAACCTTTTCCATACTAAGACTAAGTGCCATTATCGCCTATGGAAGGAGGAGCCGCTATGGAGGAACCCGTCAGCCGCAAGGCGGCCCGCACCGATTCGAAGCCGGAGCGCAAGCGGAAGCGCGGCCTGTTCCGCAAGACGATGACGCTCCTGTTCAGCTGCGCCCTGCTCGGCGTAGCGTGCCTCGTCGTGGTGGCGCTGTACCTGCGCTCCCAGGCGCTCCCGGTCGGAACGTTCTCGCAGCCCTCGCAAATGTACGACATGCACGGCGAGCTGATCGGATCGTTCCAATCCGGCAAAAACCGCGAATTCGTCCCTCTTTCCCATATCCCGAAACATCTGATCGACGCCACGCTCGCCATCGAGGACAAGCGCTTTTACGACCATGTGGGGGTGGATGTCCGGGGGATCGCCCGGTCCGCCGTCGTCAACCTGCAGCACGGGGGCGTCGTGCAGGGCGCGAGCACGCTCACGCAGCAACTGGCGCGCAACCTGTACTTGACCCAGGACCGCACCTGGTCCCGCAAAATGAAGGAAGCGATGTACGCCGTCCAGCTCGAGATGCAGCTGAGCAAAGACCAGATCATGGAGATGTACCTGAACGACGCGACGTATTACGGCCATTCCGCCTACGGCGTACAAGCCGGGGCCAAGCTGTTCTTCGGCAAGGACGTCGGCGAGCTGACGCTGGCCGAAAGCGCGATGCTGGCCGGCGTGCCGAAAGGGCCGCGCTACTACTCGCCGTTTTTCGATATGGACAACGCCAAGGAGCGCCAGGAGCTGATCTTGTCGGAGATGGCGGCCCAAGGCTACATTACCCCGCAGGAGGCGGAGGAGGCGAAGCGCGAGAAGCTCGTCTTCATGAAGCCGGAAAAGCAAAGCGCGATCGCGCAGGCGCCCTTCTTCCGCGACTACGTCCGCCGGGTCGCCATCGAGCGCCTCGGCATCGACGAGCGGGAGTTCGACGAAGGGGGCATCCGCATCTATACGACGCTCGATCTCGATATGCAGAAGGCGGCCGAAGAAGCGGTCGCCAAGCAGCTGCCCGCGGACGACGAGCTGCAGGCGTCGCTCGTCGCCGTCGATCCGCGCACCGGGTACGTGAAAGCGATGGTCGGCGGCAAAAACTACTCGGACAACCAGTTCAACCGGGCCGTGGCGGACAGCCGGCAGCCGGGGTCGGCGTTCAAGGCGTTCGTCTACTTGACGGCGCTACAGCAGCCGGGCTTCACCCCGGTCAGCCGGTTCAAAAGCGAGCCGACCGTCTTCACGTACGACAACGGACGCAAGACGTATACGCCGAGCAACTTCAACAATAAATACCCCGACGGCCCGATCGACTTGCGGGAAGCGATCGCGAAGTCGGACAACATTTACGCGGTGCACACGATCCAGCAGGTCGGCGCGGACAAGGTCATCGAAACGGCTCGCAAAATGGGCGTCACGAGCCATCTCGAGCCGCTCCCGTCGCTCGCGCTCGGCACGTTCCCGGTCAGTCCGCTCGAGATGGCGTCGGCGTTCGGCGTCATCGCCAATCTCGGGGTGCGCGTCGAGCCGACGGTCATTACGCGCATCGAGTCGCACTCGGGGAAAGTGATGTACGAAGCGAAGCCCGAGAAGACGAAGGTCGTCGAGCCCGAGTACGCGTACGTGCTCACCAGCCTGATGAAGAGTGTCTTCGACCCCGGCGCGACGGCCGGCCGGGTGGCCGACCTGATCAAGCGCCCGGTCGCCGGCAAAACCGGCACGACGAATACCGACGCCTGGATGGTCGGCTTCACGCCGGAGCTCGCGACCGCCGTCTGGGTCGGGTACGACCGCGACCGCAACATCAGCTCGGTCGAATCGTACAAGGCCGCCCCCATCTTCGCCGAGTTCACCGAGCGGGCGCTCGAGGCGGTGCCGCCGAAGCTGTTCCCGGTGCCGGACAACGTGGTCAGCGTCTACATCGATCCGGCTACGGGCAAGCTCGCCACGAACAAATGCGCGAACCCCCGGCTCGAATCGTTCGTCAAAGGAACCGAGCCGACGGAATATTGCTCCGACGGCACGCCGACGACGGGCGACGGCAAAGACCCGCAGAAGAAGTCGGGCAAGTCGTGGTGGGACGATTTGAAGCGCTGGTGGAACGACTAGAGACAGGCGCGCTATTAATGAAGAAACAAGGGGCGGACGTCCGGCGCGAGCCGGTGTCGGGCCCGCCGAAAACAACGCAAAAAGGCAGACGAAATCGTCTGCCTTTTCGCTGTCCTAGTATATTGTGCAAATATACTTCAACTAGTTTAACCGAGAAGTCCGTTTCTAACAACGGCTGACACATAATCGCCACAAATTGGCCATATGCCCCGAAAAACGGAGCTAGCGGGCGATTTCGGACGTACGGACGGGAACGGCGATCTTAACACCGCCCCCGCCCACGTTACCCGTTTACGCCAGCCCTTGCTTCAACGCCTCTCCGGAACGTTCCCACCATTCCGCGTTATGCTCCACGAGCACCCGCTTGAGCGCGGCCTTCTCCGTATCGTTCAGCCCGTCGAGAATGACACGCTGCTTCAGCGCATAATCCATCTTGTTCACATGGTCGGCGAGTATTTTCCACCCGCGTCTCGCCTCGGAGTCGACCAGCATCTCGCAGGCGGTGACGCCCGCGTAGAACGGTCCTTCCTCGCCGCGGCCGACGTACACCCAGACGACCCAGCATTTGCGCCCGTTCGGCACATCGTCCTTGTTCGTCGAAAATTTGACGCCGCGCTCCACCTTGCTCTTCGCATGAATGGCGCCCAGATCGATATAAGCCTCGTCCCCGTCGATGATGACGCTGGACAAGTTGGACAGGTCGAGCGCCCCGGCGCCGAACCCTTTATGCTCCTTCGTGCTGACGACGTTGAGCGACAGCTTCTTTTTTTCGTTGTTTTCCATCCGCTCCACCTTCCGTTTTCACGTCCGACGAAAAAACGTTTCGTTTTCACTTATTTTAGCTAATAATCCGCCAAAAGCAAACATATACATGCTGTAGATGCTTGTCAACGGGGTGAGATTCGATTATGATCAACCGCCTGCCGAAACGCAGCACCATCTGGCTTATCCTGCTCGCACTGCTCGCCGGGACGATTACGGTCGTCCAGTCCGCGGAACGCCCCGAGCCCGCCGCATCGATGTCCGCCGCGAACGAACCGCAGCCCGCGCCCTCCCTGGAGCCGCCGGCGCCTACCGTGAACGACACGCCCAAGCCGCTCAGCAAACGGATCGTCGAATACCATATGACGGTCCAGCTGGACGCGGAGAACAAAACGTTAAACGGGGTCCAGGCGCTCACCTGGAAAAACCCCGGCACGAAGCCCGTCAACGAGCTGTACTTCCACGTATACCCGAACGCGTTTCAATCGAAAAAGTCGACGTTCAACCGCGAATCCGGCGGGAAGCTGAGGGACGACGAGATGAAGGGCGACGGCTTCGGCCATATGGCCATCCAGTCGATCCAATCGCAGGAAGGCGCCGATCTCTCCGCCTCGATGCAGTACGTGCAGCCCGACGACGGCAACAAGCAGGATCAGACGCTCATGAAAATCCGGCTCCCGCAGCCGGTCGATCCGGGCGGCGAGACGACCGTCAAAATTCGTTTCTCGGTCAAGCTCCCTCAAGTGTTCGCGCGCATGGGGTATTCCGGCGACTTCGTCATGGCCGGCCAATGGTTCCCCAAAGTGGCGGTGTACGAGCCGAAAGGAACGCGCGGCCGCGCGGAGGAAGGCTGGAACCTTCACCAGTACCACGGCAACTCGGAGTTTTACGCCGACTTCGGCATTTACAACGTGCGCATTCAGGTGCCGTCCAAGTATACGGTAGCGGCGACCGGCTTTCCGACGAAGCCCGCCGTCGACGACGGGACGAAGAAAACGTATCATTTCTACGCCGACGACGTCCACGACTTCGCCTGGGCCGCCTCCCCCGACTTCGTCTACGTGGAGGAGCCGTTCTCCGCGCCGAACGTACCGGGGGTCAAGATCAAGCTGTATCTCGATCCCGCGCACCAGTCGCTCAAGGACCGCTATTTGTACGCCGCCAAACGGTCGCTTACGAAATATAGCGAATGGTTCGGCGAATACCCCTACTCGACGCTTTCGATCGTCGTTCCTCCCCCGGGAGGCAACGGTGCGGGTGGCATGGAATACCCGACGCTCGTCACCGGCTGGGACGCGTCGGCCGATACGGACGGCTTCGAGCTGGAGCGGGTCATCGTCCACGAAATCGGCCACCAGTACTGGTACGGCATGGTCGCGAGCAACGAGTTCGAGGAAGCGTGGCTCGACGAAGGGTTTACGTCCTACGCGGAAGATCTCGTCATGATGAGCGAATACGGCGTAAAACCGAACTTCGGCATCGAATCGATCTATGTCACGTCGCCCGAGCCGCTGAAGCAATTGTCGTGGCTGTACGGCGGGCACGGCCGTTACGCCGACAACGTCTACGTCCGGGCCAAGCTCGTGCTGGCCGGCATCGAGAAGCAGATCGGGCAGAAGCAGATGATGCGCGTGCTGAAGACGTATTTCGAGCGATGGAAATTCAAGCACCCCGCCACGGCCGATTTCCAGGCGGTGCTGGAAAGCGTGACGAAGACGAGCTGGGCCGACTATTTCGATCAGTTCGTCTACGGCGGCGCCATGACCGATTACGCCGTCGAGCATATCCAGACGCGCAAAGTGAAGCAGGACGGGAAAACCGTCTACGAAAACGCGGTGCTCATCAAAAAATACGGCGGCCATTATATGGACGTGCCGGTCAAGTTCCATTTCGCGGACGGCTCGGAAGTGGACCGGACCTGGGACGGACGCGACCCGCAGGTGCTCTATACGATCACGAGCGACGCTCCGATCGTGTGGGCGGCCGTCGACCCGCAGCAGACGATGATATTGGAAAACAAACGGATCAACAATTTCTTGCAAGTCGAGGTGGACGGCAAATGGAAAGTGCGCTGGAACATCGGGATCGTCAAATTGATCGAAACCGTTTTGAGCGGAATCGCCTGGTGAGGGGATGCGGGAGATGATGCGTTATTTGAAGGACGGATTCAAAACGACGACGTCGCAATCGTTTCTCATTCTCGTCTTGTGGCTTTACCATTTCGCCTGGGGGTTCGCCCTGCTCCTGTTCGTCAAGTCGGTCGTCCTCCCGCTTATGCACCGGTATCCAGGCGGCCATTTGCCGCCCGGCGTCTCGCAGCTGTTTTTGGCCGAAGGCCAATTCCGGCTCATGAAGACGGACTTGAGCCACTCGTACTTGTGGGCGCTGCTCGGCTTCGCCGCCGCGCGCATGCTGCTGACGCCGCTCTTGAACGCCGGCGTCTACTATTCGCTGCACCATCGCCACCTGAATTCGGGTTACCGGTTTTTGCAGGGGGTGCGCCTGCTGAGCGGCCCGTTCTTCGGCTACTACGTCGCGCAGATGGCGCTGACGCTGGCCCCGCTCTACTGGCTGTATCCGATTGCGGTCAAGGCCTTCACGCACGAAACGGACTATACGTCGCTCGCCCTCGCGCTGTTACCCTGGGCGGCCGGCTACGCCGTCTACGTCTTCGCGCTCCGCCTGCTCTTCGTCTACATCCAGCTCGGCCGGACGGCGGAGGGCACGATCGGCGGCTCGCTCTGGCTGTTCGTCCGCAAGCTTCCCGTCATCGTCGGGCTCGCGGTTGCGCTGCTCGCTCTCTCCGGAGCGGCGACCGCCGCGGCGCTGGCCGCCTCGCTCGTCTGGGCGGGCGTCTCCGCCCTGCTGCTGCACCAGCTGTTCCATATCGTGAACATGCTGTTCAAGCTTTGGACGATCGCTTCGCAATACCATGTGTACGAACGCGAAGCCGCCTGAACGCGTAACGGCGGAAGCGGCCCGACGCGGCCGCGATATTCGGATCCCGACCTCTTTTCGACGGGGAAAAGGGGTCTTTTTTTCGTTTTTCGAGCCGATTTCGATTTTTTTCAAAAAAAATGTTGGAAACAAGGAGGAAATTTCGATCGAAGGGCGAATAAGTATTACCCGGAAACGAAAAAATCGAAACATGCCGAATTCCCGCGCAATCGGGAAACGGGGAAACCATTCCGGGTGAATTGATCTCGCAGTAGAGTGATCATAGGGAACCTTCAACCGAACCCTTAAGCTAACCTCGTAGGCACTGGAAGGAGCCCATCGCTTTTGAAAAAGGCAGCCGTAGTACTCGTCTCTCTGTTCGCTCTGTTCTTCGTCCAGGTTGGTAGCGCTTTCGCCGAAACGGTTCTCGAGAAAACGATCGATCCGCTTCTCGGCACCAAGTATCGCAGCGCCGGTACGACTACCGACGGCTTCGACTGCTCCGGCTTCACGATGTACGTATTCAACGAAATCGGCATCGAGCTGGATCATCAATCGAAAGCCCAAGCCAAGGAAGGCTACTGGATCGACAAAGCCGATCTGAGACCGGGAGACCTCGTCTTCTTCAACACCGACGGCAAAGGCATTTCGCATGTCGGCATCTACCTCGGCAACGACGAATTCGTTCATTCGGCGTCCAACGAAGGGGTAGTGAAGAACAAGCTGAGCGAGAAGTATTACAAAACCCGTTACGTTACCGCTCGCCGCGTCATCTGGGACGATCTGTACAACCAGCTGATGGCGGAAGCGAAGTAACCGAATAGGACAGGAACAAGCCCCGCAGGCGCCGACGTTGCGCCCTGCGGGGCTTGTTCCGTGTGGGCGGCTACGCCCGGGCGGCGAGCAGCTTGCGCACCTGCCCGCCGTCGTCCTGCCGCAGCGCTTCGTCCGCCAGCGCGGCCGCCTCGGCGTAACGCAGCCCGCGCACGATGCGGCGGACGGCCGGAATCGCCGGCGCGTTCATGCTCAGCTCGTCGACGCCGAGTCCGACAAGGAGCGGCACCGCCGTCGGATCGCCGGCCATTTCGCCGCAGACGCCGACACGCTTCCCCTTCGCGTGCGCCGATTCGACCACGTGTCGGATCAGGCGGAGCACCGCAGGATGATACGAGTCGTACAGCGCGGAAATGCGGTCGTTCATCCGGTCGACGGCGAGCGTATACTGCGTCAAGTCGTTCGTGCCGATGCTGAAGAAGTCCGCTTCGGCGGCGAGCACGTCCGCAAGCAGCGCGGCCGACGGAATCTCGATCATGACCCCCGTCTCCCATCGCTCCGGGACGGCGCGGCCTTCCTCGCGCAGCCGCGCGGCCGCCCGGTCGACGGCCGCCTTCGCCTGCCGCAGCTCGGAGACGGTCGACACCATCGGGAACAAGATGCGCAAATCGCCGCCCGCCCCGGCCCGAAGCATCGCCCGCAGCTGCGTATCGAACAGGTCGGGCCGGTCGAGACAGAGCCGGATCGCGCGCCAGCCGAGGAACGGATTCGGCTCGGCGGGCAGGTTCAAGTAGGGCAGCTCCTTGTCGCCTCCGACGTCAAGCGTGCGCAGAACGACCGGACGGTCCTCCATCGCACGGAAGACAGCCTCGTACTGGCGCGTCTGCTCCTCCTCGTCGGGGGACTCGGTCCGGTTCATGTACATGAACTCGGTCCGGAACAAGCCGATCTCCTCGGCGCCGTTCGCAAGCGCCCCCGCCGTCTCCGCCGCGCCGCCGATGTTGGCGCCGAGCGCGATCCGGCGGCCGTCCAGCGTCACGGCCGCTTCGCCCGCCTGCGCGCGGTCGGCGTCGACGGCGGCCTGCCATTCGGCGCGCTTGCGCTCGTAGGCCGCCAGCTCCTCCGGCGTCGGATCGACGATGACGCGTCCGGCGAAGCCGTCCACGACGATCGTCTCGCCGCCGCGGATGCCGGCGACGGCGTTTCTCGCGCCGACGACGGCGGGCAGCCCGAGGCTGCGGGCCATAATGGCCGCGTGCGACGTCGCGCCGCCCGCCTCGGTGACGAAGCCGCGGACGAGCGGCGGCAGCTGCGCCGTGTCGGACGGCGTCAGCTCGCCGGCGACGACGATGCCGTCTTCCGCGAGCCCCGCGAACGGAGAGGCGCCGTCTTCGGCGCCCGCCAGCTGCTCCAGCAGCGACCGGCCGATGTCGCGGAAATCGGCGGCCCGCTCGCTCATGTACGGATCGTCCATCGCCGCGAATTCGTCCGCGAGCAGGCCGACGGCCGCGTCGACCGCCGCTTCCGCGACGAGCGACCGCTCGGACACGGCCCGGCGGATTTCCTCCTCGAGCTCCGGATCGGACAAAATCGCCAAGTGGGCGGCGAAGATGTCCGCCTCCTTCCCGCCGAGCCTCCGCTCCGTATCCTCCTTGAGCCGCTGCAGCTTTCGCTTCGTCCCGCGGAACGCTTCGTCGACCCGCCTCAGCTCGCGCTCGACGTCGTCCGCCGCCACCGTCTCCGGTTTCGCGGCGGACGTGGAAGCGGGCGCGGAGCGGGCGAGCGTCAGCGCGCGGCCGATCGCGATGCCGGGCGCACCCGGAATGCCTTGAATCATGGTGAGCGCTCCCTTCCCTGTTCTACGCGTCGATCCGGTTCAGAAACGACTCCAGACTGTCCATCGCGGCCGCCTCGTCCGCGCCGTCGGCGGTTACGGTCACGACGTCTCCCTGCTTCGCCCCGAGACGCATCAGGCCGATCACCCGCTTGCCGTCCACCTGCTTCTCCTTGAACGTCACCGTAACGGCGGCTTCAAACTTGGCCGCCGTTTCCGCGAAGAAGGTTGCCGGGCGGGCATGCAGTCCGCCTTCGTTGCGCAATTCGATCTGTTTGCTGATCATGGCGAGTCCTCCTTTATCCGATCCAATCGGCCAACTGCCGAACGAGCTGACGGACGTCCTCGATGCGGGTCAATCCCGTGGCGGGATCGACGATCGACGTATAGACGTGCGGCACGATGCGGAGCGCCCCGTTCTCGGCACAGACGCCGACGATGCGCGCGACCGTGTCCGTATCGATGCCGCCGGTCGGCTCGAACATCGTAATGCCCTGCGAGACGGCCGCTTTCACCATCGCCGCAACCTCGTCCAGCCGCTTCGTCCCTTCGATCGGGAACAGCTTGATCGAGTGGACGCCGATTTCGGCCAGCAGGGCGGCGGCGGCCTCGCACGAAATCGCCTCGCGGTATTCGCGGCTTACGGGGCCCGTCGTCACGTAGACGCGTCCCGCTTCGCCGGCGGGCGTGACCAGCGCGTTGACGAGCGTATGCGCCGAGCCGGCCTGCCTCAGCGCGCCGATCGTATAGCCCGCCGCAGGGAACACTTGGTTGACGTGGTCGGGCTTCGTCCGAACCGCCACCTGCACGACTTTGTCCCATTGGGTCGGGTCGCCGCCCCCAAGGCCGACGGATACTTGCACGCCCGCCGCCTGCAGCGCCTCCACCCGCTCGACCGCCGCTTCGACGGATGCAAATTCCTTCACCATGACGCCGACCATAACGCTGCCTTGCGCCGCTTCCGTGATGCGTACGGCGTTGTCGACGTCTTTCGCCAGCACGTTCAGTCCGACTATCGGTTTGCCGCTCATGAAGTGATTCCTCCCGTTACGATGTCGCGAATCCGTTCGGCGATGATGCACTCCTGGTCGGGCAGGAGCGGGCGCGGATCGACGAACACGATGCCGACGTTCGAATAATGATTGCGCGTATAAATGGCCGGGTCGCCGGACTCGAGCTGCCGAATGAGCTGCTTCGCGGTCAGGCCGGCCTTGGCCGGATCGATCTCGAGCTTGGCGCGGTAGATCGCCCGCCCGGATTCGTCCCGGGCGATTCCTCCTTTGATGCCGGGGACGCCTTCGAGCAGGGCAAGGAACTGCTCCATTCGCCGCTTCTGGCTTTCGCCGGCTTCCTCGGACTCGCCATATTGGCGAAGGGCGGTCAGCAAGCCGACGATCGCTTCCTTGCCGACCTTCATCGCCCGGCCGATGCCCTTGTACTGGGCGCGGCACGCTTCGATCAAATCTTTGCGGCCGCAGACGAAGCCGGACGTCGGGCCGCCGAGCGCCTTGCCGCCGCTGTAGCAGACGAGATCGGCGCCGAGGGCGACGTATTTGCGCATATCTTCCTCCGCCGCCGCATCGACGATGAGCGGGATGCCCCGGGCGGAGGCGATGTCGCGCAGCGTCTCGAGCGACTGCACGCCTTTTTGCACCGCATGGTGGGACTGCACGAACAGCAGCGCGGCGGTGCGCTCGTTGATCGCTTCTTCGAAATGGGCTCTCTCCGTATGGTTGGCGTGCCCGACCTCGACCGGTTTGCCGCCGCCGAGCGCGATCATCTGCGTAATGGCGGCGCCGAAATGGACGGCGTGGCCTTTTTGCAGCACGATCTCGTTCGGCAGGCCGGCCGATACCGGCAGCTGCTCGATCCGCTGCAAATTCGTGCCGGCGATGACGGCGGCCGTGGCGATCGCCATGCCCGCGGCGGCGCCCGTCGTCGGGCAGCCGTCCTCGGCGCCGGTCGCCTTGGCGATTTCGCGGCCGGCGGCGACGAGCAGCTGGTCGATTTCGACATAGTCCTGTGCCGCCTCGGCCATCGCCTGTGCGACTTCGGGCTGCACGGCGCTGCCGCCGAGCGCGGTCATTTTGCCGCTGGCGTTGATGACGCGCTTCAGGCCGAAAGGTTGAAATGGGTTCATGGAGAGCACCTCCCAAAGGATTGGTTTGGATTATATGCGTCCGGCGGCGCTTGCGGTCACCCGACCGGGAAAATCGTCCCCAGCACCAGCGCGCCGAGGATGGCGCCCGCGGCGACCGGTTTATCCCACAAGTAAAACGCGATGGCGCCGGCGAGCGCGCCGAGGCCGACCGGAATCGACGTCATGAGCGCCGAGGCGACGACGAGCGGCCCGAGGAAGCGGGCGGCCGAGTTGCCGGCGCCGATGATGACGTCGGAGCCGTACGTCGACGCCGATGGCGCCGCGTCGGGCCGCTGCGACCGCGCGCGCAGCCAGAGCACGGCCGCGCCGACGGCGAGACCGAGCAGCGCGCCCGTCAGCAGCGCGAGCGGGAACGACGCCAGCGGCGCGGTGACGCCGGCGCCGAGCAGCAGCGCCGGGATGCCGATGCCGATGCCGGTCTGCATGCCGCCGCCGATATCGAGCACGCCGGTCAGCGAGCCTTCGAACACGCGCGCCAGCATGAAGCTGATGCCGTAGGCCGCCGCCGCGCCGTAGCCGCCGCCGTGCAGCGCCGCGGTCAGCATCGCGACCGCCGATACTTCGTTGAATACGCCCGTATGGGCGGTGTAGTACAGATGCGTCCCGGCGAATACGCCGGCCGCCATGATCGCGGTGAACAGCGGGAACGCCCAGTTGGCGTACCAAAATCCCGTTTTGCCGCTCATCGGCGCTCCCCTCCCCCGGTTCCGATCCATTCGTGCAGGCCCGTCAGCCACGACGGCGCCGTCGCCTTCATGTCCCGCAGCAGCTGCAGGTCGATTTCGCGTACGAACCCGATCGTCAGCAGCGCCGCGATAATGAGTGTTACCCAGACGATCGTCGCGCGGTTCCAGCCGATATCCTCGGCCCGCTTGCCGACGAAAATGCCGAGCATGATGCCGGGCACCGCATTGCCGAGCACGAAATGCGACACGCCGCCGAGCGCGGTCGCCCATACGCCGGTCCGCTTGCCCGCATCCATCGCCGCCAGCCAAAAGATCGCCGGCATGACCGGATGGACGAACCAGCGGGCGGCCGGCACGAGCACCGCTTCCGCGACATCCTTCGTCGCCTGCGGCAGCAGCCAGTAAGCGCCGTTCAAAACGGCCACCACTATCATGCCGAGCAGCGCGCCCGCGATCGCCATCCGGCGCGGGTCGTACAGCGCCTCCTCCGGCTCGCCTCGCCGCTTGAACAAGATCGCCGCCGCCCAATGCGGCACGGTGCGGCTGTTCACGTCCTGCGTCAGCGCCCCCGTCCCGAGGACGGTCAAGAGCGACGACACGAAGTACGTCAAGCCGTACTTCGCGTGCGCCTTCGCGCTGCCCTCGCAGGCGTTCAGCTCGCCCATCGCGCGGAACGCGCCCATGCCCTGCACGTCCGGGACGTGGAACATGCGGGCGATGCCCGCCCCCAGCCCAAAGCCGGCCAGCGCCCCGACGGCAAGCGATTTCAACACAAATTCGGCGAATTCCATGGCGAGGATGTCAACCCCTTTTGGCTTGGATGAATTGCTCCGTCAACCGGCGCCCGAGCTCCTCCGTATCCATAAATCCGTAGCCGAGCACCTTCTTGCCCGCCTTGATCGCCGTCAGCCCCTGCTCCACCGAACGCAGGCCGTATTCGGCCGGGTACTTGTACTTCGTCTGCGCCGTAATGGCGCCCGCTCCCCCGCTGCCGCAAAACGAAATGCCGAAATCGGCGTTTTCCTTGTGCATCACGTCGCCAAGCTTCATGTCCGCGCCGACGCCGGGTATGACGATGGCGATGCCGCCGGCCGCCTCGACGCCTTTGGCGACATTTTGCCCTTTGCCGAGCCGGTCGCCGATGACAACCTTCACCTGTTGTTCCATATCGTATCCCTCCGTAATCCTGATCGTAGTCGAAGTCGCAAGCTCAATCGATACCGCAAACGAACTTGAAACGAATCGAAATCGCGAGCGAACCGCGTTCCGCTTTGCTAGCCGCGTCCGCTCCTTACCCTTCCATCGCCGCTTCGAAATGAACCGCAAGCAGCAGCACTTCCGTATCGTTCCACTCGTACCCCTGCGCCGCGGCGAACGGCTCCAGAATGCTCCGGCTCAAGTCCAAAGCGGTCCTCGACACCTGCTCGAGCGTATCCGTCCCGACGGGCGGCAGCACCTCGCGGCTCGCACCGCGGCGAACCGCGGCCAGCATATGCGTCCCGACGCCGAGACGCTGCTCCGGCGTCAGCGCCACGCCGGCATCGGCGGCCGCCCGCAGCGTATCGTGCAGCAGCGAGGCGACGAGCTCCTTTTCCCCCGGCTCGGCGTCCAAGCGGCTTACAATATCCGCGACCGCCTCCGTCCTCTCTTCTATCCGCATCGGCAGCTCACTCCTCCCTTGATGGCCCATAGCGGCTCCAGCAGCCGCGAGCCGGTCAACCGTTCCCCTTCCGAGTCGACGAATTCCGTCACCTTCTCCGCCAGCAGCGCGATCGTCACGTCGGCGGCCGCTCCGGTCCGCAGCGTACCTAACGTGCCGCTTCGGCCCAATACGGCCGCCGGCAAGCTCGTCGCCGCCTCCACAACCCGTTCCGGGGCGACGCCCAGCGCGAGCAGCTTCGACATCGTCACCGCCAAGCTGTATACCGGACCTTCTTCGACGTTTTTGCTGTAAATGTCGGTGCTGACGGTGTAGCCGCCGAGTCCCGCGTCCAGCGCCTTGCGCATCGTCCGGAAGCTGAAGCTGGCGCTTCCGTGGCCGATGTCGAATTTGACGCCGCGGGCGAGCGCCGCCTCCCCCTCCGGGATAAGACGGCCTTCGTCGTCGAACATGCCTCCCGCCTTGCCGTGAAACGCGTGCGTCACGACGTCGCCCGCCTCCAGCAAGCTCAGCACGTCGCCGAGCCGAGGCGGCGCGTTGCCGATATGCACCATGACCGGTACGCCGGCCGCCCGGGACGCTTCCTTCGCGAGCTCGAGCGGGCGCAGCCCGTTGTCGCGGACGACGGAGCCGCTCATCCTCGCCTTGATGCCGACGATCGACGGCTCGGACCGGACGAGCTCGACCGCTCGGCCGACGTCGAGGCGCGCCAAGTCCGCCAGCTCCGATCGTCCTTCGCACAGCCCCTGCTCGGCGATGTTCAGCCAAGCGAGCACCCCGGTAACGCTCGTGGCGACGACTTCGTCCGCGAATTGCCGGTAATAGGCGGCGCCCGCGCTTCCCGCGTCGACGAGCGTCGTAACGCCTTGCCGGACGCCGACGCGTTCGGCCTCGATGCCGAGTACCGCCCGCTGCGGGAACAGATGCGCATGGATATCGATCCAGCCCGGCGTCACGAGACAGCCGGCGGCGTCGATTTCTTCCTTCTCGTCCGTCGTTTCCCCAATCGCCTCGCGGGCGGGCGCTTCGTCCTTCCCGAATATGCCCGCGAAGCGGCCGTCGCGTATCCATAAGTCCGCAATGCCATGTATCCCCTGGGACGGATCGAGTATCGTTCCGTTCCGGACGATGACGGTTTTGGCCATGATGACTTCCCTCTCCCTCTCCATTACGTTTGAAAATACCGCATGATCGCCCGCCATTCGCTCTCCGCCGCGGGCAGTCCGTATTCGCGGAACAGCTCCGCAAGAGCCTTCCGCCATTCCGTCTCCTGCGCGGAAAGCGGCGGCCGGCCGTCGGCCGGCTCCTCGTACGGGTGCCCGAATGCCAGACGCTGCACCATCAACAGCAGGTGGAGCGACAGCCCCGCCGCCGTCGCGTCCGTAAGCATCGGCTTGAACCGGTCGAGCACCGCTTGCGTCAGCTCGAAGCCGCGGATCGTCAGCTCGCGGGCGAGCTGCTCGGCTTCCGGCCAGACGGCCGGATCCAACCGCCGGAGCGACTCGGCGAAAGGACGAGGCTCGGCCGATTCCGGCCCTTCCTCCCCAAGGGAGATAGCGCCCTTCGCTCCTCGGGCGGACGAAATCCGGTCGAGACAAGCGCGTATCGCCTCGACGTCTTCCCGAGTCGGGATCGGATTGACCTTGACGACCGGAACGGGGAGCCGCATCGGCAGCACGCTGATCGCCAAATCCGCTCCCGTCCGCGCGACCGCCTTCTCCGCCTCGGATACGGAGCAGCATTCCGCCACCTCGATCGTCCGCACCCGATTCTGGATCAAAGTGCGCAAAAAGCGGGCCGTTCCTTTCCCCGTGCCGCATACGACGACGGCCCGGAAGCGGACCGTTTCGCGCTCGCGCTCGACCGCCGCCTGCACGTGCAGGACGAGGTACGCCGCATCGCTCTCGCTTAGCCGGAAGCCGGACTCGCCCTCGAGCCGCTCCCCGGCTTCCCGGACGGCTTCGAGCAGCTCCGGGTAGCTTCGGGCGATGTCCGCGGCAAGCGGGCGGGGATCGTCGACGCCGAGCCGCTTCCGGCCGGCCTTCCGGGCGAGATGGGCGAGCAGTCCTGCGAACAGCTCGCCGTCCCGATCGAGCGGCATTCCCGTCCGCACGGCGAGCAGGCCGACGAGCCGACGAACGTAAGCGGCCAGCTCCGCCCGCCGGCTTTGCTGCTCCGGCGAGCTATCCGGCTCCGCCGGCATGAGCGGAAGGAGAACGAAGGCGGCCTCCGCCTCCGGCGCGTACGGCTCGGCAGCGCTTTCTCCGCCGCCCAGCAGCTCTCCGAGCGCTTCACCGATCCGTCGCAGGCAGACCGCGGCCGCTTCCGCCTCCGGTCCGGCCGCAGGCAGCCGTTCCTTTAGCCATTCTCCGCTCTCGCGCGGCAGCGGCCGGCCTTCCCGCAGCCGCTTCACGGCGATCGCGAGCCGGAACAGGACGCCGATCGCCTCTTCGTCCGGCACGTCTTTGCCGGTCCGCTTGCGCCATACCCGGATAAGGCCGCCCGCGACGATGCGAATTCGCTCCATATCCGTCCGGCCGAGTAGCGACGACTCCAGCTTGCGTCCGATATCCCGCTGCAGCGGCGCGTCCTGCCACAAGTCCTGCACGATGCGAAGCATCTCGCTGCCGGTCAGCGTCGACTCGACGGTCGCCTGCAGCAGCCGGCGCTTGTCGGCTTCCGCTCCGGCAAGCCGGATGCCTTTGCCGGACTCCCGCTCCAAATCGACGTTCCAGCCGCCGATCATCTCCTCGGCCTTATGCAGGTCGGCCAGCACCGTATTGCGGCTCGCCTGCACCGTCTCCGCCAGCTGCTCCAGCGTCACGAAGCCGCGATGCGCGATCAGCGCGAGCACGAGCCGCGTCTGCCGCTCCGAGGCGGTCGCGACCGACGCGGCCTCCTCGGCCGCCACGGCTTCGCGCAGCCGGCGCCTCGCGTCGGCGTCGGCCTCGAGCCAAACGCCCCGGTTCGTCCGCGAGACGAGCTCCGCCGACGTGCCGGCAAGCCGCTCGCGGATCCGCTCAAGGTCGTATTTGATCGTCCGCAGGCTGACGCCGAACCGTTCGGCGAGCTGCTTGATCTTGACGGGCTGCTCCGCTTCGGCCAATACGAGCAGCACCTCTCTCTCGCGCGCGTGCAGCGCCATCGACTTCGCCTCCGATCCGTGTCGTTTATGACCAAATTATAAGCCCGGCGCGCAGGCCGGGAACAGAACAAATCGCTTCCCCTCGATTGGTGCAATCGATGATTGTTGGTTGCACCAATCTTCCAATGCGGTTGATGGTAGCGTTCCCGAAACGGGCGTCTGCCTGCCGTTCTTCCTCTATCTTTGCCTCAATCGCCTTCCGCCCGTTCCCCGGCCGCCGTCGGACTCCCGCGCGTTTCGGCGATCCAGCGGGCGAACCGATCGGCCGTCGGCGGCAGCGGGTCGTCCTGGCGCCGGTACAGCCCGATCGGGTTCGGCAGCCGGACGCCCTCCGCCTCGACCACCGCCACTTCGCCTCGGCGGACGCTGTCCCGGACTTCGAGCGCGGAGACGAGCGCCGCCCCGTAGCCGGCCGCCACCGCCCGAATCGTCTCGCCCGTGCCGCTGCAGGTCAGCCCGACGGCGGGAGCCGCGACGCCGTACATCCGGCACAGCGCCGTCAGCGTCTCGCGGCCGGAGCTGCCCTGCTCCCGCACGACGAACGGCTCCGCGAACAGGCGGGCGAGCGTCACGGTGCGGTCCGCCAGCGGATGGCCGGCCGGCACGATGAAGCGCAGCTCGTCCCGCAGCAGCGGTTCATACGCAAGCCCCGCAGGAAGCTCCCTCCCTCCCCCGGCGACGGCCAAATCCGCCTCGTAATGAAGCAGCAGGTCGAAGGCGGCGAGCGAATTGACCGTCGTCAGCACGATATTCACGTCGGGATGGGCCCGCTTGAACGGCGCAATCCATGCCGGCAGCAGCATATGGGCCGGCACGTACGTCGCCGCGATGCGGAGCGTTCCGGTCTCCCCGAGCCGGATCCGTTCCGCCTCCCGCTCGATATCGCGCTCCAGCGCGAAAAGCCGCCTCGCCTCCGCCGCGAGCCGCTCCCCCGCCTCCGTCAGCGCAAGCCCTCTCCCTTTGGCGCGAAACAGCGTCAAGCCCAGCTCCCGCTCCAAATTGCGCAGCTGCGCCGTCACGGCCGGCTGGCTGATGCGCAGCCGCTCCGACGCTTTCGTCACGCCTCCGCACTCGACCGTTTCATGAAACAACCGGAACGCATGCAGGTTCATCTCGACACCCCATTCATCAACGTGATTTATGATTAGCTAAACAACATATATTGGATTTATCAATACTCCTCCTTTATTCTAAAGCTGCAGCGCTGCTCATACAACGGCAAAGGGGGAATGGAGCGCGACGGCATCGGCTGCCGGACGCGCGCCCGCAACCAATGAAATTCGTCTGCATCGATTGCTCCCGTTCTTATCCGGTATCGGATAAAGCGCACTACCGCTGCCGCTGCGGCGGCTTGCTCGATACGGTTCACGACTTCCGCTCCGCCGATCCCGAACGATGGAAGCGTCTGTTCGACGAACGGCTGTCCGAGCGGAACAGTCCGCTATCCGGGGGCGTATGGCGGTATAAAGAGCTTATCCATCCCGAGCTCCCGGCGGAAGCGATCGTCACGAAATACGAGGGCAATACGGGGCTGTACCGCGGCAGCGAAACGCTCCGGCACTACGCCGGCGTACGCGGGCTGCTCCTGAAGGCGCAAAGCGAAAATCCGAGCGGCTCGTTCAAGGACAACGGCATGACCGTCGCGGTGTCGCACGGCGCCGCACTCGGCTACCGACGTTTCGCCTGCACGTCCACCGGCAACACGTCGTCCTCGATGGCGATGTATGCGGCCGTCGCCGAAGCGGAATCGGTCGTGCTGCTGCCCGCCCGCTCCGTATCCCGCAGCAAGGCGCTTCAAACGGAAGCGTACGGGGCGACGCTGATTCGAACGGAGGGCGGCTACGACGAGGGCATCCGGTTTCTCGACCGATACGCCGAGGAGCTCGATTGGTACGTCTGCAATTCGATCAACCCGCTGCGCATCGAAGGGCAAAAAAGCATCGTCTTCGAGCTTGCCCACCAGCTCGGCTGGACGCTGCCCGACTGGGTCGTCGTGCCGGGCGGCGCCTTGAGCAACGCCTCCGCGCTCGGCAAAGGGCTGCTCGAGCTTCACCGGCTCGGCCTGATCAAGCGTGTGCCGCGAATCGCCGTCGTGCAGGCGGAAGGGGCTTCCCCGTTTCACCGGATGCTGGCCGCGGACGCCCGAACGCTAACCCCCGAGCCCCGTCCCGGTACCGTCGCTTCGGCGCTCAACATCGGGCATCCGCCGAACTGGGCAAAGGCGCTGCGCTTCGCGATCGATGGCGCCAACGGCGTGACGGCCTCCGTATCCGACGCCGACATCCTTGAAGCGAAGCGCCTGATCGACCGCAGCGGCATCGGCTGCGAGCCCGCTTCGGCGGCCGCGCTCGCCGGGCTTCGCCGGCTTGTCGCCGCCGGCACGATTCACCCGGACGAGACGGCGGTCTGTATTTTGACCGGCCATTTGCTGAAGGACGCCGACGCGATCGAGCTTGCCCTGGGCCGCCGCAGCCGACCTTCGACAAAGACGGAGGTTGACGAGGAAGGCGACGGTGCGCCCGTGCCTCTCACGGTCGAAGCCATCCGAACGAGGATAGGCACTCCCGGTCAGGCGAAGCCTTGACGTCGGGCGCGACCTCCGCCGTCTCCCGTGCGGCGCGCGGCTTCGCCGAACCGTCGACGGAATGCCGGCATGCAAAAAAAAAACGGCGAGGAACTGTCTCCCCGCCGTTTCTTCGCCTTCACTCCAACTCCATTACGCTTTCAAGACGTCGTGATCGACGTACCGCTCGCCGTTCAGCTCGCTGATGACGTTGATCGCCACCTTCGCGCCGTCTCCGGCGGTAATGATCGTGTGCATGCTGACGCCGGCGCACGTGCCCGCCGCCCAGATGCCGTCCGCCCCGGTTTTCCCGGCCGCGTCCACCTTGAAGATCGCTTTGATGCGCGGCTCCGTCCCCGGCACCGTCTCCACCCCGATCGCTTCGGCCAGCTCAACCGACATGCCGGTCGCCAAGATGACGTGCTTCGCCTCGTACGAAGCCTGCTCCGTCGTCACCGTCAGTCCGTCCTGCCCTCGCGTGACGCCGGTCACCTTTCCCTGCACGAGCTCCGCGCCGAACTTGGCCGCCTGCTTTTTGCCGATGTCGACCAAATCCGGTCCCGTAATTTCGGCCACGCCGTAATGGTTCTCGATCCAAGCCCGTCTCGTTACGCTTTGGTCGCTGTCCACGACCACCACTTTCTTGCCCGCCTTGGCCGCGAAAAGAGCGGCGCTTGCCCCTGCCGGACCTGCTCCGACGATCGCGATGTCATACATGAACTTGTCCTCCTTCATCGATCAATTGGTGGAATTTGTTTCTATACTTTAGTATACAAAAAGTTTGGTTAAATGCAAAGTAAAGTCGGTTGCGCACGTTTCCTCCTGCACTCCAGGCACAAGCTTGGCAGTCCGCAAAAGCAAGAAAAGACACCGGCTAAACCGCCCGATGTCTCGCCGAGAACGCTTCGGCGCATTGCCGCACCGTGGAGCTACGGAACAATTTCAAAAACGGTACCTTGGTTCCAATCGGTCACATTCATGGATCCATAAACCCCTAAATATAATTTCGTCTGATCCATATTCGATCCCAAGCTAACATAATAAGCCGACCGGGACCCGAAATGATAATCGGTTTCCATGACGCTAAAATCATGAAGCTTACAATCCGCGCTTACTCGGGTATAAGCTAAAACCCCTCTTGCCCCGGTTTGGGACTGTCCAGCCCGGGCCAGATCGGTAAACACGACGCTTCCCGTTAACCCGGGGATTTCGTTTCCCATATAGGGCTGGACACCCGTCAGCGCCGTCGCTCCAAACTTGTCGGGCCGGGGATCCTTATGGAAGTAGCTGACTAGAGGCTGAAGACGCCGAGCCGAAGTGAGTAACGCTTCATCGTAGTAAGCAACGGTCTTCTCGTCCAAAGCCGGATTTGCCGGGCAGCCCGTTATGACCGAGGTAGGCAAAGCGCCTTCCCACCCTCGCCAGCCGAAGTTGATGAATCCTTCCCGGTCGGGTTCGGATTTCATTAAAAAGTGTTGAACAAGCCGAGTAACCGGTATCGGTTTGTACGAAATGAATGAAAAAATCGACTCTACGAGATCCTGTCCGACATTTCCCGCGTATTTGATATACTGATTGTTGTACATCCGCTGAAAGGAAATGCCCGGTATGTTGCGAACTCCTTTGGCCATGACCGCAAGCGTTTCCTGAATGGGTGCGGGCAGCTCCGTAAACCGCGTCACGACGGGCGGATGCTCGATAAATGTAGGTTTCCCGACATCCATTTCGATGATTTTCCCCGCGATTTCCATATCATCCTGGCTTAAGTTAAATGGATCGTAGCCCGACCCGCCGTCGCCGGTCGTCAAAACGAGCTTTCCCGTTTCGGGCGAAAAATTCAAGCTGTTTACACCGTTATGATTTAAAAACGGCCTTCTTATACGAAGCAAGGTTCGCCGTCTTTGCGGCTGTCCATTCGATTGCAGCATCCATTCTTCCACCGTATCGATATGATCATATTGAGCTTCCCTATTGACCCACTTCAGGTTCAAGGTTCCGGGATCGCACGGGTTCGGCTTAAATGATTCAAAACCGCCCGGGAGGGCGCCCGGACCTTGGGTCCCCGCTTCCGAATAATGGAGGTAAAACAGACCGTTGTAATAAAATTGAGGGTGAAAGGCTACCCCCAGCAGTCCCCGTTCGTCATATCCGCTACTGGAGGTACCCAGCTTTAGAATTCGTGAACGAATATCCAAAAACGTCCTTACAGCGCCGTTCCCTATGAAAAAAATCTCTCCCGCCTGGGTTGCGATAAATAATCGTTCAACGGAGTCGCCCGGAAGTATCGCCGTTTTCAAAACGGTGGGCAAATTGATCCTGCTCGCAATGGGCCGCAAACGAACCTTCGCTTTGATCAACCAACGTTGCACTCCCTCCAATGGTTTATTGATACGAATATGATTAGAACCGCTTGATTAGTACCGATTGAAGTCCCATGAAACCGATAAAAAAAAGCTTTCCGTAACCCCCCGTATGGGCGATTACAAAAAGCCGACCCGCTTTGCCTCGATCCTTTTTTGGTCACGTTCGCTTAAAATTTTTCGGGAAACTGTTTGACAATACCATCCGTCAAGACATCCGCAAAATGAATCATATGGATCTCGTTTTTGTCGGTTGCCGCAATATCCGCTTTCCAGTCGCCTTTGAGACAGTCCAGGACGACTTCCGTAATCAACTGGAGGTGCGTGTACAGCATGTCTTGCATCGCTTTAAACGGCCAGTTCGGATTCGCCGCGCTTAAAAATTTGGCGATATCGTCGGCGTTTCTATGCCAGTCCGCCTCCAGCTTCTTCACATCCGCCTGATGGCCCGCCTTGGCGGCCGCTACAATTTTCCCCGCGATCCCGATATGCTCTCTCAGAAGATCGGCCAGCTGATTGCCGGCGGCTTCCCCGTAATAAGGCTTGATCACGTTGCCGATGTCCTGCTGGTTCCGCATAAGCCGGTCCAAAACGTCCTTCTGGTCTTGACGATTCGAGATGGCGCTGACGATATAGCTTCTCGTCCATATCGTATGGTCGATCCAAGCCTTCTGCATATCGCCTTTGAGCTGCACCATTCGAGGACTGAGGCAAGTCGAATCTTTTTTCTCGTCCACCTTCGCTTGCATGAAACCTTCAGCCGGCGTCACGCTCAAAACGAGCGCCAAGGCAAACAGCAACGCCGGCAACCGTTTGTTTTTCACTCTCATCGGCTCCTTCGAGGGCTTTGGAATAAACAGCCAGTTTTATTATGGTTGAAGCATCCGATTTTATTCACCGGACCGGACCAAAGTCGGGGCCGCATCCACAGCGCAGGTCCGTACTCCCTTCACGCGCTTTCCTTTACAATGGAAGAAAATGACCGCAAGGATGGATGAACATGAAAACGATGCGCCGCTATGGTCGCCAGACGTTGTATATGCTTTTCATTACGCTCCCGTTCAGCATCATCGCCTTCGTCGTCTCGACGACGTTTGCCGTCGTCGGACTGGCGCTGACGCCGCTTTGGATCGGACTGCCGATCCTGCAAGGCGCGCTGATCGCCGCCCGCCGGCTCATGGCGTTCGATCTCGACCTGCAGCGGCGACTGACGGCCGTCGACCCGGATGGCGCGGAATCGCCGATTCCGGCGTACGAGCCGATCCGCTACCGCGACCTGTTCACGCAAGGCAGGCTTTACGCGCCGCTCTTGTATTGGCTGCTCAAACTTCCGATCGCCGTTCTGCAATTCGCCGCAGCCGTCGTCCTGCCGGTGGCGGGCGTCGCGGTCATGCTGTCCCCGCTCGTCTACATCGTCCTGGCTCGATATGGGATCGACATTTTCGCCGACGACGTCGTCATGGACATTCTGCTGCCCGCGCTGTCCCCCTATCAACGCTCGTGGGTCGCATCCGGCATCGGTTTGGTGTTGGCATCCGCCGGCATCGTCGTGCTGAACAACGCGGCGAAGGGCTCCGTACGCTGGCTGAGCGGGTTGACCGTCCCGGCCGAACGCCCGATCGTCTGGACGCATGCGACCGAAGGCTGAAGCGTTGACAACATCGCATCATTGCGATAAGTTGAATGTAGTTAAATATTTAACTATAGAGGTTGCAGCGCATGGACGATATTCGGAAATACGTAACGGAGCTCCCGCCCGAAGCGGAAACGTTCTTCGCCTTGGCGGATACGACGGCCCTCCTGATCGGCTCCTCGGAGAAATATTGGCATTCCAAAGGATGGAACGGAGCCCGCATCCGGCTTTTGGTCGAAATCGCCAAAGCCGGCGGCTCCATCCTCCCGTCCGACCTTGCCGCTCGCATCGGAGTGACGAAGGCGAATATCAGCGTCCTGCTTGGTCCGTTGGAGCGGCAATCGTATATTCGCAGCTCGGGCCACCCGAAGGACGGGCGTAAGCGTACCGTTACGCTTACCGAGCAGGGCGAAAGGCTGCTTCGGGAGCTGCTGCCCGGCAACCGCGCCGTCATCGCCGAACGGATGGCCGCGCTGAGCGAGCCGGAGCTGCAGCAGCTTAACCGGCTGCTCGCCAAATTGCAGGCCAAGCCGGAGTGACGGCCATGTGCGATTTCGCCTTTCGGCCGCCAATGATCGCACGCCGGCTGCTTTCTCCCAGCTCCTCCTGTCCGGGATGCGGAGAAACGTGGAGCTTATTTTTTTCGTGATATAGTTAGATATTTAACTAAATTGAGCCGATCGCGGTTATCCGCAAGCCGCACGCGGCGGCACCGGAGGGAGCACGACGTGGACGTCCGGTACGGCGACTACGACGTCCCGATTCCCTCGTCCGCGCCTGCGAAGGCGCAACGGCCCTCCTGCTCGGCACGCCCTTTTGTGCGTCCCCCCTTCGCTCGGCGCCAATCTTGTATAGAAATTACGGCGGATGCCCGGTATAATGGGTTCACTGAGCATGCAAAGGGAGGCTTGTCCGAACGTGAACTCACCCTCGTTTCACCCGTCGGAGTTTTCGCAGCCGCCCCGATACGAGCAGCCGAAGACGAACGGCAAATCGATCGCGGCGCTTGTGTTGGGAATACTCTCCATCGTCCTGCCCTATATCGGCCTGATCATCGGCATTATCGCCATCGTGTTCGCTTCGCTTTCCTTCAAGGAAATCAAGAGAACCGGAGAGCAAGGCCGGGGCATGGCGATCGCCGGTCTCGTGTGCGGGATTATCGGTACCGCGATTTACGCCATCATCGTCCTCATCGTCATTATCGCGGCTGTTTTTCTGACCTATTCGACCGATTCCTTCACGATCTGAGCGGCATCGGCGGAGGCGCACCATGCAAAAAACGTCCCTGGCTTGCGGCCCCGGACGTTTTTTGCCGTTCGCCGAATGGTGCGGGGTCGCCCCTGTTACAACATGCCGGGCCCCGTTCATCTCCTTCAAGCTGCGGACGATCAGAAGCGGAATCAGGCCGATCGCGATTCCGGCCGCTTGCATCGCGTATATTCCAAATGTTATGCCAATTCTGCAGACGCCAAAAAGCCTTCCTCGGCGGAAAGGCTCCCTAGCTCCTGCCCGGACTCGCCCCAGGCTCGGCGATCAAGCTGTCCACGTGGCGTTCTACGATTCGCATCATCTCGTCAGCCGCGACCGACTCCGGACACGTAACGTGATGGACGACGAGCCCGTCGACGAGCGCATGCAGCCGCTTCGTCTCGTACTCGGCATCGAGCCCCTCCCGGGCTATCTTTTGCTCGACGAGCACTCGCAGCATCTTGGCGAACCCTGCGTGCAGCTGCCCGTGCACTTCCCGGCTCAGCTCCCGGATCGTCGGGTCGACGATCGCCTTCCCCGCGAAAGCGAGCCACACCTCGGCTTCGCCTCGTCGCTCTTCGTCCAGCGGCAAGATCTCGGCGATCACCAACCCGATATCGCGTCGGGGGTCCCCGCTGAACGGCAGCTTCCCGATGCGCCGGCTTACCCGCTCCGATACGAGCCTCATCGCAAAGGCGAGCAGCTCGGACTGCGTCTCGAAATAATGCCGCAGCGAGCCGAGAGAGATCCCCGCTTCGTCCGCGACATTGCGCACCGACACGGCCTCCAACCCTTCCCGGCGTATGACGCGCCAAGCCGCTTCCGCGATGAGTTCCTTGCGATGGTCATGGTTTACGATTTTGGGCATGTCTTTATTGTAGCATCGTTGCTTTTTATTACAAGTGTGCTAAAATAAAAACAACTTTATAGCACAGTTGTATTATTTAAAGGAGTGACTTTCCATGATCGCCGCACTGATCGTCGGCTGCGAAATCGCCTTTTGGCTGTTCATCGTCGCCGGCTTGGCATGCCGTTACTTGTTCAAGATGAGAAAGACCGGGGCGCTGCTGCTGCTCTGCACCCCGGTCATCGATTTGGCGCTGCTCGCCGCCACCGTCGTCGACTTGCGGAACGGGGCGGAAGCCGGCACGGCGCACGGCGTCGCCGCCATCTATATCGGCGTCTCCATCGCGTTCGGCCACCGGATGATCCGGTGGGCCGACGAACGGTTCGCCTACCGGTTCGCCGGCGGACCGCCCCCGGCGAAGAAGCCGAAGCACGGCCGCGAGCATGCGCGCGCCGAACGGGTCGGCTGGCTTCATCATTTGCTGGCGTGGGCGATCGGCTGCGCCGTCCTGTACGGTATGGTCTGGTTGACCGGAGATGCGGACCGGACCGACTCGTTGGTCAAGCTCGCCCGGCTATGGTCGCTCGTGCTCGGCATCGACTTCCTCATCAGCTTCAGCTATACGCTATGGCCGCGCAAGGGCAAGGAAACGGCCTAGATCGGGAGCAAGCCGCCCCCGTCCCATCGATTCGCGTGTTGCGAAATTCGTCTTCGCCTGCTAGTCTCTAGGGTAGAACGAAACGAATCGAAATCGGTCAGGAGGAGCGCCATGTTCACGCCCGGCGAGCATACCGACAAAGGCATTTTGAACCGGGAAGCGGGGAAGTCGAAATTTCGTCTGACGCGCTACTATCCGGAACCGGACCTGCAGCCTTTCATCAAGCGATATTGGGTCGTCGAATGGGATTTGCAGGGACAGCCTCCGTACGAGCAGCTGATGCTCCCCCACCCGAACGTCAACCTGGTGTTCGAGCGCGGCCTTACCCGGATATACGGGATCCCGAAGCTGGCGTCGACCGCCCATCTGCTGCAAGGGAAAGGCAAGGTGCTCGGCGTCAAGTTTCGCTGCGCCGGCTTTTATCCGTTCTGGAAGTCGTCGCTGGTCGAGCTGTCCGGCCGCACGATCGAATTCCGGGAGGTGTTCGGCATCGATCACGAGCCGCTGGAGCAAGAGCTGCTGGCGATGGACGACGACCGGCGGATGGTCGAGCGCGCGGAACGGTTTTTCCGCGAGCGTCTGCCGGAGCGCGACGCCCACGTCGATCTCGTCAACCGGATCGCGGACGCGATCGTCGAAGACCGGGGGATGACCAAGGTCGACGACTTGGTCGACCGGTTCGGCGTCAACAAAAGGACGATGCAGCGTCTATTCAGCCGGTACGTCGGCGTGAGCCCGAAATGGATGATTCAGCGCTACCGTCTTCAAGAAGCCGCCGAGCTGATCGAGAAGGGGGGCATCGTCGACTGGACGGCGCTGTCCGCCGATTTGGGCTACTACGACCAAGCTCATTTCATAAAAGATTTCAAAGCGTTGATCGGCCAATCGCCGGAGGAGTATGTCAGAGCAATCGGGCAATAACCGTCGCAATGACGATCGCCGGCACGTTCCGCGATGTATCGCGTAAATGCCGCATTCCCAAAAAAAAGGTTTTCGGCGACCCTCCCGGGGGCTGCCGAAAACCTTTCGTGTCGTGTCCGCTTGATCGGACACGTTATTTTTTGCTGTTGCGCATCGCCGCCACCAGCCTCACGCCGGGCCGCTCGCCCTCGACGAAGCTGCGGTACGTCTCCGATTCGATGGGAATTAACGCCAGCTTCCCTTCCTCGTTGAAATGGATGCCCCATCCGTATTTTTTCGGAAGCATGGACGCTCTCAAGCACGGCTGCGGCTTTTGGAGAAATTCGTCCCGGATTCGCGTGCCGCTCGCTTCCAATTCCTCTGCGGGGATTTGCTTGTGCCGAACGTGCACCTCGTACAGCAGCTCTTCCTGCGTATACCCGTACGGCCGCTGCGACGCGAGCTCGAACTCGATGCCCGGCTTCGTCTTCCCGCCCTTCTTGTCCGGCGGCACCTCGGCTTGCTTGGCGGGACAATCCGGAGCGACCGTAATGAACGTATTGTAGTAATTCCACTCCACTAGCGAGTCAACCTCCCGTTATGTTGCCTATATCCGCATTATCGCCCATTCGACGCGCCGTTTCAAGGCAGGCAGGCGCGCAAGCTCACCAGCCGAAGTCCAGCGTTTTCCCCGTCTCCGCGTACGTTTTCACGTTGCTCAAAATCATCGGCCAGCTTTCTTTCGTGCTTTCATAGGACGGATGGTTGTCCGGCCACCGATCGTTCACGAGCGTCAGCTTCGTGCAGCCGCCCACCGGCTCCAGCGTAAGCGTTATTCTCGTCTCCAGCTCGGCGTGATTGTCGCGGTAAGACGGTCCCGCATGCTCCGTGTAGCTCATGCGGCGGTTCTCTTCGAATTCCAGTACCGTGCCGTATACGTGAACCGTCTGATCGCCGTCGTTGCCCGGCCCTACGTACCGGTAAGGAGCCCCGACCTCGAACGTCGACTCGAGGATGCAGCCGAAAAAGATCGCCTTCGTCCCTTCCGGCGTCACGAATATCCGCCAAACGTCCTCCGGCTTCGCCCCGATATAGATGACATATTTCAACTCTTCCATGAAGCGTCTCCTCCGTTCGAATGCGGTTCTCTTGGCGGGCTCGTTCGCCGCTCGTATTGTACAGTATAGCCAAGCCCGCCCGCCCCGGTATTGTAAAAACGCGACAAAGCGCAAAATCGCAATCGGCAGGAAGCGGACGCCGAACCGGTCTCCCTCCCGAACGAAATCAAGCAAAACCAAGGCTGAAAAACGCCGATTGGCCTCGGCTAGAACGAGAAACAGCCGTCCGGAACGTTCCGGACGGCCTTTCGTTTCGGAGAATACGATCGCAGAGGCAGCGGGACGCCTCTCCCGGCAGGGAGACGGCCCGGCATTCCGCCACAAGCCGCTCACCGTCAGCGTCCGTTGAAGCAGGCAGCGCCGATCGCGGCAACTCCCTTCTTGCTTTCGCTCCTCGTCTTTACGCATACCTCGACCAGGACCGCAGCGTCTGCACGACATCGGCTCCCTCGGTAATCATCCTTTGGATATCTTCGTTGATCAGCTGGCGGGAGGCGTTCCACCTCCGGCTCAGGAAAAACCCGCTTACTTGTACGCGGTCCAGCTCCTCCAAATACCGGGAAAACAACGGATGTCCGGTGAATCCGCGCCGTTCCGCCTGCGATTTTGCGATCGGCGGCGTCCACGAAGGGCAATCGACGACGTAATGGCGCAGAAACTCCCAAGCGAGCCGGGGGTGCGCCGACTTCGCCGTCACGCCGGCTCCGCCCATATAGATCATGTTCGCTTGGACTTGCCCCGGCATATTCGGCAGCCCGACGACGCCGTAACGCTCCTGATTCCGAAATTGGTGTTCCGCATGCCAGGAGAAGGCGAACGTCATGGCCGCTCCTCCGCCCTCGGCATCCGCCGCCATCGGCTCGTTCGGCTTGCGGACGATCCCGTGCCTCGCGTAAGCGTCGACCAGCATCCGGTACGCTTCCACCGTTGCGGGACTGTCCGCGTACCCTCTCGACGTCGCTCCGTCCGGAGCGAGGTACGATCCTCCGTTGCGCATGACGAACGGCTCGAACCATTCGACGTCGATCCCGAGCTCAAGGCCGAACCGTCTCGCGGCGCCCTGCCCGTCTCGAACGGTCAACCGCTTCGCCAGCCCGACCATATCGTCCCACGTCCAGTCTTCCGACGGATATGCGAGTCCCTCGCGATCGAACGCTTCCTTGTCGTATACGATCAACGGGGCGCTCACTTCCACCGGAAGCCCGTATAGCGCGCCGAAATGCCGGGCCGCTCTCATCAAGCCCGGGTACAGATCCTCCTCCAGCCCGTCCTCGGCGACAAACGGGTTCAAGTCGACGAAAACGCCGTCGGCGTTGCTCATCTGCAGGCCGCCCGTCTCCATCATATCGGGCGGAGCGTCCGACTTGTACGCGCGCATCATTTCGAAATAATCCGAATATTGCTCGACGACGATCGTGACGCCGGGCTTCGCCCGCTCGAACGATTCCTTCGCCGCATTCACCTGATGCATGTTATACGATATTTCCGTCGCAAAGCGCAGTTCAATCATCCGGTAATCCCCTCTCCCATCGATTCGATCGCTTTTTCCAAGTAGCCGACGGCGGCCGCCTCGAACGCCCGAGCTTGTTCGACATGGACGGCGCACCTCTCTCGCGCATCCGGCTCCAGCCTCTCGGACGTACGGACGAACGGCATTGCCCCGCTCAGCTTGCCGAGCGCCTCCGCCGCCTGTTCGTACGCCTCCGAAGCGAGCAGCGTCAGCCGCATCGCTTCCCCTTCGAACGGAGCGCCGCGCAAATAATCCGCCGCCTGACGGCGGGCGTCGGCGTATACCATCGCCAGCTGTCCGAGCCCGTACCGGTTCGGCTCGGTATGCCTCCCGCGAAGATGACCGATCCACCGATCGTAGGCCGCCAAGCCCGACGTATAGCGCAAGTAGTTCGTCATGGGCACGTATTCGCAGCCTTGCTTGGCGAAACGGACTGCGAGCCGGACGGTGCGATCCGCCCGCCGTCGGCGATCCGCCTCCCGCTCGCGCGTCCCCGCCGTTCCGTCGCGATCGTGCGGATCGCCCTCGACGGCCGCCAAAAACCGGATCGGATTGTCGATCACGTCGTCGTACGACATCGTCTTCCCCTCCGGAAACGCCGGGTCGGTCAAGTAAACGATCCGCCGGTCGTCGTCATACCCGTACAGCACCGACCATTCGTGAACGTATGGTCTGGCCGTAGAGGTGTCGAAGTACAGCAGCGGCTTTCCGCGATCGAGGTGCTTGCGGATAAACGGCAGCACCGACTCCTCCACCGGCAGCACGACCGGGAACCGTTCCACGGCGCCGAGCAGCGGAGCGGGCGAATCCGCCAGCTGCCCGCACAGTACGGCGGCGCGATAGCCGAACTCCCGCATAGTCGCGGTGAACGCTTCCTTCCAATCGAACATGTAGATGCCGTCGGCGAACGTCGATCGATCCGAGATTTTCATACGGAACGCGAACAAGGATACGCCCATCAGCTCGGCCGTCTCCCGCCGGTCCCCGATCGCGTCCAGCAGGCGTGCGATCCCGTCCATAAACGTCGTCTTCGTCGAACGATGCGCCGGCCATTCCGGCAGCGCCAGAACGTTGTGCCGTACCAAGCCGTCCCCTCCCTTCCGTACGGGCGATAAACCGAGGGAGACGCGGATGTGCTCCTGGCGCAGCTTCTTCCGGGAGCGGTGGATATACGTGTAGATCGACCCCGTCGTCATCCGGTACAAGTCGGCGATCTGCTCCGGACTCAGCTGGCGAAAAAAATAAGCTTGGAATATCCCCCGCTCCTTCTCGCTGAGACAATGAAGCAGCGCATGGATCGTTTCGTACGTTTCTTTGCGCAGCAAGCTTTCCGCCGGATCCCGATCGTTCGCCGCCTCGTCCGCCGCCGTGCGCGCGAGATGGCGCAGAACGCTGTCCAGATCCCCCCAATCGACCCGGTCGCCGCCGTCCCCCGTCCCGAACGATGCGAACGGCTTCTCCCTCCGGTGCGGCCCGCCCCGGCGAAGGCGCATGTTCGCTTGATTGCGGACGATCCGATGGAGCCAAGGAAGGAATCGGCTCGTATCGGCAAGCGACCCCATGTGCAAGAAAGCGCGAATGAGCGCATCCTGTACGATATCGTCGGCCATATGCGGGTCGCCGGTCATCCGTTCGGCCCACCCCCGCGCCCTGCTCCGGTGCTTCCCGATCAGCTCGCCGAACGCCTCGGTATCTCCTTGCCGCGCCCGTTCGACCAGTTCCCGGTCGCCGCCGGTCCGCCTGTCCGCGCCGCTCTCACCCCCGACTGATCCCCCCGCCAAATCCGTCACGTCCTCCATACCTTCCTCCCTCGTTGGAATCGCCCCATGTAGAGAGATGCCATCCGCCGACCTTTTTTGAACAAGATGGATCACCAATTCCCGATTGCCGGCCCAAATCCTTTTCGAATAGGCAAAAAAAGTCTCTGGCGCACTTCTTCGGCTTAGCAAGAACGTCCGCGTGGCGACACTCCCCGGCTAGCGGCGGAAGAAGCGGCCCCCCTCGAGTCGCCGCTGTTCGCGGACACCGTCCGGAACCGGGACGAGGTGACGGAGTCCGTAGTCGGTACGGGATGACCCGAAATCCCCGGGAGAGACGCAGCCCCTGCTTCTCGGGTGAGACGGGCTCCCTCTGTCTGTTTGCGGACAGTCCGCGTCTTCGCGGTCGGCGCGAACGTCGGACCCTGTGTGAAACGGTTCTAGACGGCGGATCGGTAGCAGGAAAACATCCCTTTATTTCGGACGATGGGCCTGGATACGAAGCTTTTGATGGAAACCCTCCAGCTAAATAGGCCTAGTGGCCGATGACAGGCGGTTTTGACTGAAATTAGCGGGAGAAATTCCATTTCGTTGCCCGTGTCTCGTAAACAGGTAAAAAATTAACAGGATCATTTCCCTTTAATGCGATCCAACCTTCATCCGATACGTGGGTTTCGACATCGCACGCGGCATCACAAGTGAAAAACGGCGATCCTAAAAGAGGTAAAAAGGCCTTTGAGAGCTTCTACGGCTTTGCAGCACGTACATCGCAGCCCGAAAATACGTCTGCGCTCCCGGGAGACGGGCACATGGGGGCGAACCCGGATACACGCTTCAACCTTTCGCTCGTCGCTCGTCACGCCTCCCTGCCGCACTCGTCAAACCGGACCCGGCATGCTACAATCTTGAAATAATCCATCATCGCGAGCGGAGGAGCATATGTCCGGCAAAGACGAGTTGGTCCGATTCGGCGTCTCGATGCCGTCCGACCTGATCCAGCAATTCGATTTATACATCGCCGAGCAGGGGTACACGAACCGGTCGGAAGCGATTCGCGACCTGGCGCGCAAGGCGATGCTTCAGCCGAGCCGCCTGCTGCCGGAGCAGCTGGTCGCCGGGACGATCGTCATGGTCTACGACCACCAGGTCAGCGAGCTGCCCTTGGTGCTCATGGAGCTTCAGCATCGTTTTCATCGGGAAATCATCTCCAACATGCATATCCATCTGAACCACGACCAATGTCTCGAAATCATCGCCGTCCGCGGCCGGATGGCGAGACTGAGGGAGCTGCAAGAGCAAATCCAGGTGCAGCGCGGCGTCCTGTACTGCGAGCTGTCGGTCACGTACGTGGACGAGCGGCATGAGCATGAGCATGGGCATGAGCATGGGCATGAGCATGAGCATGAGCATGGGCATGAGCACGAGCATGACCATGAGCATGGGTATGGGTATGGTCATGAGCATGCACATACTCATAAGCGGGACAGTGGGCATGGACACGGGCACGGATAGGGGATGCGTATGTGCAGCCTGGGTATGTAAGCGCGGATGGGCATAAGCATGCACAGTACGAGCACGAGCTTAACCACGGTATCGAGCATGGGCACGGTATTACGATGGACATCATGTCTGTCTTACTGCTTGCATGGATGCGCGCAATACCGCCCGTTCCGGCATCTTTCCCTCCCGACACCACCGTTAACGGAGTACGCCTACGCCGGAGCACTAACCGCCCATGTACCGCGACTCCCTTTTGTCGGCCGATCCGGCGCCACTTACGTACAGTTGTACCTAACCGGTTGCCAAACGAAGCGGGTCAGCCAAGAAAGTGCGCGTTCGCACCTGATTCGCACCCGGCTTCATTCTTGGGCCCGATCCCCGTCAATCGCATCCGTTTGACTATTTCTTGCTCCCGCCTTCCCCAATCCGCCTCCCCTCTTCCCCCATAAAAAAGACCGGAAGAAGTCGTTCCGCCCTCCTTCACACTGTGTTACAATATTCGGTAATTGTGCTACCGGACGAAAAAACGGAGGGATCAATCATGTTTACACGACCATGGCGGGCGATGGCGCTGTCGCTGTTGGCGGTCGCCCTGCTCGCGGGCTGCTCGACGGCCGGACGGCCACAGCCGCAGGACCGGCCGAAGGACGAGCTCGTGCTCGCCGTCGGCGCCGAGCCGGAAACCGGCTTCGATCCGACGACCGGCTGGGGCCGGTACGGCTCGCCGCTGTTTCAAAGCACGCTGCTGAAGCGGGACTCGCAGATGAAAATCGAGGGCGATCTGGCCGAAAGCTACGAAGTGAGCGGCGACGGTACGACCTACACGGTGCGGCTGCGCAAGGACGCCACATTTTCCGACGGCAAGCCGGTCACGTCGGCCGACGTGACATTCACCTTCGAGACGGCGGCGGGCAACGGCTCCGTCATCGACCTGACGAACCTGAAAGCCGTCGAAGCCCCGGACGAATATACGGTCCGGTTTACGCTGAAGGAAGCGCAGTCCACCTTCACGACGCAGCTCGTCTCGACGGGCATCGTTCCGAAGCACGCCTACGGCGCGGATTACGCCCGGCATCCGATCGGCTCCGGTCCGTACAAGCTCGTCCAATGGGACCAAGGACAGCAGGCGATCGTCGAGGCGAACCCGGACTACTACGGCGCCAAGCCCGCTTTTCGCAAGCTGACGTTTCTGTTCCTGAACGAAGATACCGCCTTCGCCGCGGCCAAAGCCGGCAAAGTCGATATCGCCTACATCCCCGCCGCCTTCAGCAAGCAAAAGATCGACGGCATGCGGCTCGAATCGGTCCGCACCGTCGACAACCGCGGCATCGCCTTCCCGGTCGTCCCCGCCGGTGCCAAAACGAAGGAGGGCTACCCGATCGGCAACGACGTGACGGCCGACCCGGCGGTGCGCAAAGCGATCAATGCGGCGATCGACCGGAAGGCGCTCGTGCAAGGCGTGCTGGAAGGATACGGGACGCCCGCTTTCACCGTCAACGACGGACTGCCGTGGTGGAATCCGAGCGCCGCCATCGCCGACGGCGATCCGGCCGCAGCGAAAAAACTGCTCGCCGATGCGGGCTGGACCGACGCGAACGGCGACGGCGTACTCGAGAAAGGCTCGACGAAAGCGCAGCTGTCCCTCTACTACCCGGCCGGCGACATGAATCGCCAGTCGCTCGCGCTCGCCGTCGCCGACATGCTGAAGCCGATCGGCCTTCAGGTCGACGTGCTGGGCAAAAGCTGGGACGACATCAAGACGCTCATGCACGCGAACCCGGTACTGATGGGCTGGGGCAGCAACGATCCGCTCGAAATGTACAACTTGTACAGCAGCAAGTATAAAGGAGTCGAATACTACAACACCGGCTATTACGGCAATCCGACGGTCGACGAGTGGATGAGCAAGGCGCTCAAGGCGACCCGCGAGGAGGATGCCTACGAATATTGGAAAAAAGCGCAATGGGACGGCAAAACCGGCGTCAGCGCTTTGGGCGACGCGCCTTGGGCGTGGCTCGTCAATATCGACCATTTGTATGTCGTGAACGAAAAGCTGGATATCGGCAAGCAGCCGATCCATCCGCACGGCCACGGCTGGCCGGTGACCGACAACATCGAGCAGTGGCGATGGAACGAATAATCCTCTTAAAGGAGAGCACCTCGACATGCACCGTACGGCTGCCTTTGTCGGACTGAAGCTGGTCCGACTCGTCACGTTATTGGTTGCGATCAGCATCGTCTCGTTTGCGCTGGTCAGCGCCTCCCCCATCGATCCGATCCAGGCGTATGTCGGCGCGGACATGATGCGCGTAGGCCCCGAGCAGCGGGCGCAAATCGCCGCCTATTGGGGGCTCGACCGACCGCCGGTCGAACGTTTTCTCGAATGGGGCTCGGCGCTGGTGCGCGGCGATATGGGCACCTCGATGACGTTCCGGAAGCCGGTGGCGGACATCATCCGGGAACGATTCTCCGCCTCGCTCGCGCTGATGGGACTGTCATGGCTCGTGTCCGGCCTGCTCGGGTTCGCGCTCGGCTCGCTCGCCGCGATGAACAAGGACAAATGGCCGGACCGGGTCGTCAAATGGTACTGCTATACGCTCGCCTCGACGCCGACGTTCTGGATGGGGCTGCTTCTCCTGATGGTGTTCGCGGTATGGCTCGGGTGGTTCCCCGTCGGACTCGGCACGCCCGCCGGGGTATTGGCCGAGCAAGTCACTTGGTCGGACCGGCTCGGTCACCTGGTCCTGCCCGCGCTCACGCTAAGCATCGTCGGCGTCGCCCCCGTCGCCCTGCATACGCGGCAGAAGCTGACGGAGGTGCTGTCCAGCGAATATGTGCTGTTCGCCCGGGCGCGAGGCGAACGGGGCTATACGCTGTTCCGCAGACACGGGCTGCGCAACATCGCTCTGCCGGCCGTTTCGCTCCATTTCGCCGCATTCGGCGAGCTGTTTGGAGGCGCGGTGCTGGCGGAGCAAGTGTTCTCGTATCCCGGACTCGGGCAGGCGACCGTCGAGGCCGGGCTACGCGGGGACGTGCCGCTCCTGCTCGGCATCGTCCTGTTCAGCGCGTTGTTCGTCTTCGCCGGCAACACGATGGCGGACGTGCTGTACCGGCTGCTCGATCCGCGGATGAAGGAAGGTCGGACGCCATGACCAATCCGTTGCGAAACGCCGTCGTCAACGGACGGCCCTCAACGTCCTCGCGCCCTCGCCTCCCCGGCCGGCAGCGCGCCCTGCTGGCCGCTTGCGGCGCCGTAGGTCTGATCGTCGCCGTCTGGCTGGCCGGCTTCCTGATCGGCGACGAGGCGCTGACGACCCGGCTCGCATGGCGCAACCTGGCTCCATCGCTCACACACCCGTTCGGGACGGACTGGCTCGGGCGCGATATGTTCGTCCGGACGGTCAAAGGCCTCGCGCTCAGCATCGGCGTCGGCCTGGCGGCCGCGACGGCCAGCACGGCGATCGCTGCGGCGATGGGGATCGCCGCCGCCTTCGGCAGGACGGCGGACCGGATCGTCGGCTGGCTGATCGACTTGTTTCTGAGCGTGCCCCATCTCGTTACGCTTATTCTGATCGCGTTCGTCTTCGGCGGCGGCATGAAGGGGGTCGTCATCGGGGTCGCATTCACGCATTGGCCGAGCCTCGCCCGGGTCATCAGAGCGGAGGCGCTGCAGCTGCGAAACGCCGACTATGTCGCGATTTCTCGACGTCTCGGCAAGTCTCGCGCCTGGATCGCGACGCGGCATATGCTGCCGCATTTGCTGCCCCAGCTGCTCGTCGGCCTGCTGCTGCTGTTCCCTCACGCCATTTTGCACGAGGCGGCGATTACGTTCGTCGGGCTCGGCTTGTCGCCGCATCAGCCGGCGATCGGGATCATTTTATCGGAATCGATGCGGTATTTATCGACAGGCATGTGGTGGCTCGCGGTATTCCCCGGCTTGAGCCTGCTCCTCGTCATCCGCTCGTTCGACGTGGCGGGGGAAAGCTTGAGGCGGCTGCTCGATCCGAAGCGGGCGCACGAATAACCGCTTCTTAACGTCAAAACGAAACGGTCTCGGAGGAGGAAGAACGGTATGGCTTTGCTTGAGGTGGACCGGCTGTCCGTCGCCTTCACCCGATACGACGGCGCTTTTCGGCAATCGGAGACGGCCGTCATGCACGATCTGCATGTAGAGGCGGACCGTGGGGAAATCGTTGCCGTCATCGGCTCGAGCGGCTCCGGCAAAAGCTTGCTCGCGCACGCCCTGCTCGGCATCCTGCCGGACAACGCCGTCGTGCGGGGGACGATCCGCTTCGACGGAGAGGCGCTGACGCCCCGCCGACTGGAAGCGCTGCGCGGCCGGGACATCGCGCTCGTCCCGCAATCGGTCCATTATCTCGATCCGCTCATGCGGGTGGGCGCCCAAGTGCGAAGCGCCGTGCATAACGGCGGCGACCCGGTTCGCGAGCAGCGGGAGGCGTTCGCGCGGCTCCGGCTTCCCGCCGATGCGGAGAAGCGGTACCCGCACCAGCTGTCCGGCGGCATGGCGCGGCGGGTGCTCGTCTCGACCGCCACGGTGTCCGGGGCGAAGCTGCTCGTCGCCGACGAGCCGACGCCGGGGCTCGATCCGGCCGTCGTGGGGGAGGCGCTGGCCCGCTTGCGGCAGCTCGCCGACGAAGGCGCCGCAGTGCTGCTCATCTCGCACGATATCGAGTCGGCGCTCCGCGTTGCGGACCGGGTCGCCGTCTTCTACGCCGGCACGACCGTCGAGCTCGCCTCCGCCGCCGATTTCGCCGGCGACGGCTCGCAGCTTCGCCACCCGTACAGCCGCGCCTTATGGCGGGCGCTGCCACAAAACGGCTTCGTCCCGATCGCGGGATTTCAGCCCCATCCGGCCGAGCTTCCCGAAGGATGCCTGTTCGCCCCGCGGTGCGGGATGGCTACCGCCGAATGCAGCCGGGAGCGGCCGGCGATGCGCGAGCTGCGCGGCGGCAAAGCGAGGTGCATTCATGCGACTTGAGGGAATCGGACTCGGTTACCGGTACGGCCGGGGGCCGTGGATTTTGCGGAACGTCGATATCGCCGTCGAGGCGGGGGAAATCGTCGGCCTCATAGGCCCGAGCGGCCGCGGCAAAAGCACGCTCGGCCGGCTGCTCGCCGGCTATGACAAGCCCGAGGAGGGAGTCGTCCGCTTGAACGGCAAGCCGTTGCCGGCCGAAGGCTACAGCCCCGTGCAGCTCGTGTTCCAGCATCCGGAGAAGGCGGTCAATCCGCGCATGCGCATGCGCGGCATCCTGAACGAGGGCTGGAAACCCGACCGCGCGTTCCGCGCCTCGCTCGGCATCGCCGACGAATGGCTGGACCGGTTCCCGCACGAGCTGTCCGGCGGCGAGCTGCAGCGGTTTTGCGTGGCGAGGGCGCTCGGTCCGGCGACGCGGTTTCTGATTGCCGACGAGATGACAACGATGCTCGACGCCATTACGCAGGCGCAAATTTGGCACGCGGTGTTGGACATCGCCCGCGAACGACGGCTCGGCCTGCTTGTCGTCAGCCACGAGCGCAGCTTGGTGCAGCGGCTGTGCAGCCGGGTGATCGAGCTGGCGTAAGCCTTTTGGTATATCAGGCCATTTGTTTATGCAATCTATGAATATTTGTTTATGCAATCTATGAATCGTAGTATTACGGATCCGCAGCGGAGGAGTGCCGTATAAACAAGACCGTAGTTGTATTATGCCGCGATACGACTCGGTCTTCCCATCGATTCGGAGAAGAAAAAAGGGGCACAAGCTGTGCCCCTTCCTTCTCTCCATATCGGCTCTCCGTCAAGACCCCGGTTTCGGCGTCTCGAACGTGTAAACCTTCTTCCAGCTCTTGCCGCCGTCGGCCGTCGTGTACATCACCGAGGGCGCCGTGCTGTCGGTCGTGATCCACCAGCCGTTGTTCGCGTCGGCGATCGCGAGCAGCTGCTCCCCGTATCCTTCGAAGGCGGCCTCCCCGTTCGTCCACGTCTTCCCGCCGTCGGTCGTCCAGCCGATCGTGTTCGGCTTGTCGCACGCCATGCATTGGCCGCCCATGAAAGCGACCTTCGGATCGACGACGTACAGCGCGCCGGGCTTGCTTCCCGCGTTTTCCGGCCCGCTCGAATGGTCGATCGGGAATCCCGGCGCGGGGCCGCCCCCGGCCGTCGAGTTGGCGATAACCGTCGTCCACGTCTTCCCGCCGTCCGCCGTATGGAACAACGAGTAGGACGTCTGGGTCATGCCGGAATCGCCGATCCATTCGACCCATGCGTCGTTCACCCCCGCGGAGCGGATGACCGCCCCCGTCGCCGGTGCGACCGTACGCCGCGTCATGACCGTCTGCCACGATTGTCCGCCGTCGGTCGTCCGCTTGACCGCGATCGTATCTTTTTCCTGCGTCGCCGCCCAGCCGTTGTCTTTGTCGTGGAAATAAACGTCTCCGACCGTGTGCGGCGGTATCGGCATCGTCGTCCACGTCTTCCCGCCGTCGGTCGTTCTTGCGTTCGCGCTGAACGCTTCCTCCTTCGAAACGAAGTGCAGGAAGCCTTCGTTCGGCACCATACCGGCCGGCGCCCAGTGTTCGCCGCCGTCCGTCGTGGCGAGCAGAACGCGCCCGCCGGACGGGGCGGAGCCCGTTCCGGTTTGAGCGGCCCATGCCTCCCGCCCGTTCAGGGCGAAAAGCTGGGCGACGGTACCCGCGCCGCCGTACTGGGCTTTCCAAGACTTGCCGCCGTCGTCGGTGCGGGCGATCCAGCCTTCCCCGCCGACCCAGCCGGACTGCGGATCGGCCAGACGGACGGCCGTCACTTTGCCCATCCGCACATTGGCGGGAGCCGTCGGGTGCGACCCGGAGCCCGCTTCCCCGGATGCGGGCGGCTTGACTCCCGGATCCGGCTTCGTCGCGTCGGACGAACCGGGCTTCGGATCGGCGGCGGTTGGCGGCGGCGTCTCTGCCGCCCCGCCTCCGCCCGGGTCCGCGCTCGTTTCCGGGGCAGCGCACCCCGTCAATATCGATATCGCCAGCAGCACGATTACACTCGCGAGCCAAACAACCCGGAATCGCTTCATCGCTGTCACTCCTTCTCGTCGCTCGGACGGTTTCTTTCTCTGTATACCCCAATAGACGTACCGCCAATCGAAATGGTTGCCGGACTCCACATTGGCACATCCTGTCATCCGGAAGGTTTCGGCTAAAATTATTTTCATTTTTTTGAAACGATAAGGCATCTCGTTCGTACAACGTATGCAGGTATTTTTCGGACAGGAGACTCGCAGACTATGCCGACCAATCCTTTTTTCCAGAGCAAAGGGTTTCAGCGGCTTCTGGTCATGGCGTTCATCGTACTCGTTCTGTTCGCCATGCGAAGCGTGATTAACATCATTCTCATTACGTTCATCATTACGTACTTGATGGACAGGCTGGAATCGAACATTACCCGGTTCGCCAGCCGATGGTTCCGACTGAACCGCAAGCTGGTCGTCATCGTGCTGTACGCGCTTGTCGTCATCGGCCTTGGCATCGGGCTGTACCGGTATTTCCCCAAGATCGTCATGCAAATTTCCCAGCTGCTCAAGCTCGTCAACGAATTTTACAAGCACCCTCCCCAAGAGAGCGAATGGTTCGGCTACTTGTTCAACGCGTTGAAAGACGTGGAAATTTCGAAATACGTGGAACAGGGTGTCGAGGTGCTCTACAAATACGTGACGAACATCGGGAAGCTCAGCTTCAGCATCGTCATCTCGCTCATTCTCAGCTTGTTTTTCCTGCTGGAAAAAGAGCGGATCATCGCCTTTACGTCCAAGTTCAAGCGGAGCAAAGTATCGGCGATCTACAGCGAGCTGGCGTATTTCGCCAGCCGGTTCGTCCGGTCGTTCGGCAAGGTCATCGAGGCGCAATTTTTGATCGCCGCCGTCAACTGCGTGCTGTCCGTCATCGCCCTCTGGATAATGGGGTTCCCGCAGCTGCTCGGACTCGGACTGATGATTTTCCTGCTCGGGCTCATTCCCGTCGCCGGGGTCATCATCTCGCTCATCCCGCTCTGCACGATCGCATACAGCCTGGGCGGCATTACACTCGTCCTGTCCGTCGTCGTCATGATCGTCGTCATCCACGCGATCGAAAGCTACATCCTGAATCCGAACCTGATGTCGTCGAAGACGAATTTGCCGGTGTTCTATACGTTCATCGTGCTTGTCCTGTCCGAGCATTTTCTCGGCGTATGGGGGTTGATCATCGGCATTCCGATCTTCATGTTCCTGCTCGACGTGCTCGGTGTTACGGAAGACGGCACCAAGCAAGGGTAAAAATGGGGGCCTCCCGCCGAGGCTCCCTTTTTGCTGCCGAACCGGAGAAAGAGGGACGGTCCCGTCCCCCTTCCCCGTTCACCAACGACTCCATAGGCACAGGGTCAACCCCTCGCCTGTTTCGCCGTCTGCGCGGCCGCCTCCTTTCCTCCGACAATTCGGCGGCTCGTCCGCTCCCCGTTCAGAAAAGCGAACACGGCGCCGAGCAGCAGCGCCAAGCTGCTCCACCTGAACACGAGACCGAACGCGCCGGACAGCCGATCGTCGAACGTCTTCCGGACTTGCGTCATCAGAGGCTCCATCTCTCGCTTCTGCTTCTCGAACGACGCTTTTACTCGCTCCTTCTCGGCGAGCGGAGCCGCCTCCGTCGCCTTCTTCTCCAGACGCTCCATCTCCGCGGCCAGCTTCGCCGCCATCGCCCCCCGGGCTTCCCGGATGCCGCCGCTCGATCCGGCACCGCCAAGGCTTTCCGCCCACGCCGCCTTGGCGTCCGCCGGCAGCGAGCTCTCCGCCACGAGCCGAATCGCCTCCTCCTTGCCGAGCTCCATCCCGGTCCGCGTCGTATGCGACAGCAGCGCGACGAGAACGGCGATGCCGAAAACGGTGCCCAGCGTGCGGGACATCGTGCCGAGCCCCATGGCGATCGTCGCCTTATCCTCCGGGGCGAGCATCAGCGTTGCAGCCGTGAGCGGGGCGATGGTCAGCCCGGTGCCCATCCCGGCGATGACGAGCCGCCATACGTACGCCCAAGTCGCGGAATCCCCGTCCAAGCCGGCCAGCAAGTAAGTGCCCAAGCCGAGCAGAAGCATCCCGGTTACGGAGAACGGCCGCGCGCCCAGCTTCTCCACGCCTTTCGCGGCGAACACCGAGCAGATCATCGAAGCGACGGCCAACACGCTGATAATGAGCCCCGTCCGCAGCTCCGTCATGCCGACCACCTCGGTCAGGAAAAAGGCCAGAACGAACGTAGGGCCCGTCATGCCGACGCCGAGCAGGAACAGGCCGGCGTTGCCTGCCGTAAATTTTCCGATGCGAAACAACGACAGGGGGAGCATTGGCTCACGAACGTTCGTTTCGATACGGACGAACAAATACAAGGAAACGGCGGCGACGGCGAACAGCGTCAAAATGTAAGCGGATGTCCAGCCCTTGTCGTTGGCCTGCATGAGCGCGAGCGTCAACGTCAAGGCGAAGGCCGAAGCCGTCAGCATGCCGCCCCAATCCAGCCGGCGGCCGGCGGTCGGGTCGACCGACTCCCGCAAGGCGTACGCCGCCAGCGCCACTGCCGCGATCCCGAACGGGATGTTGATGTAGAACACCCACTGCCAATCGAGCCGGTCGGACAGCACACCGCCGAGCGCCGGTCCGCTCGCCGCGGCCAGTCCGGCAAGCGCGCCGGTAATGCCGACGAGCATCGCCCGCTTCTCCGGGGGGAACAGGGCGAGCAGCAGCGGCACGACGAGCGGTACGATAAACGCCGCTCCGATCCCCTGCAGGACGCGGAACATAATCAACAGCCCGACCGTGTCCGACAGCCCGCACAGAAGCGAGCTGACGGTGAACAAGAGCAGTCCGGCGACGAACGCCTTCTTGCGCCCGAACTGGTCGGCCAGACGCGAAGCGGTCAGCAGGAAGACCGCGAACGATAAGCTGTAGCCGTTCACGACCCATGAGATGCTTTGCACGCTCGCCCCGTAATGGGCGGTCATCTTCGGCAGGACGACATTCACGATGCCGGTGTCCAGAATCGCCATGAAGAAGGCCAGCAAAAGCGGGATTACGGCCATAGCGATACGTTTGGTATTCATCGATTAACAACCTCCGTTTGTTATTGACTGACTGTCAATCAGTCGATGAGTAACACTATACTCTATTGACTGACTGCCAGTCAATATGTAAATTGAATGTATCGGCCAAACCGTTTCAAGCCCGCTTGGAGCGTATCCCGGTACGACGACGTTTCAAACAGGAGGCCCACTACCATGGCGCGTGTCACGAAAAATCCCGAAGAGCGCAAAACCGAAATTTTGCTTGCCGCCGAGCGTTTGTTTCAAAGCAAAGGTTACGAACGAACGGCCGTTAGCGATATCGTAAAGCATGTCGGCGTAGCGCAAGGGACGTTTTATTATTATTTCAAATCCAAGGAGGAGATTGCCGACGCCCTCATCGACCGTATGGTGGAGCGCCAGATGGAGATCATCCGGCGAATCGCGGACGACTCCTCCTTGCCGGGTTACGAGAAGATGGTTCGCGTCGTGACGGACGTCTTCATGCGCCGCGGCGAAAACCTCGACGCCGAGGAATATCTGCATCACGAAAGCAACGCATTGCTTCACCAGAAGTCGCTCGTGAAGACGGTACAGGCTTATACGCCGGTTTTGACGTCGATCGTCGAGCAAGGCGTTCGCGAAGGCGCGTTTCGGACGGAACATCCGCGCGAGGCGGTCGAGTTTTTCCTCGTCGGCGTTCTGTTCCTGTTCGATCCGGGCATTTTCCCATGGACGCCGGACGAGCTCGAGACGAAGCTTCAAGCCGTCGGCGAGACGATGGAAAAGCTGTTCGGTGCCGACAAAGGCGCATTCGCCGTCAAGCGCCTGTCGCCGAACGCGATTCCGCTGCTGGACCGGCGCAAGCGGATTGAATCTCCGAACCCGTGACGCAGAGAGAGCCGCGATCTGCATGGCCGCCGGGATCAACGCGATGGAGCGGCGAAAAGCCGTTTCGACTGCTGTTCGTTTTCCGTCAGCGACGACCGTACCTTTCGACAGGATGCTTCAGATGTCGATCGAAACGAGCGGTATACCCGTTTTCCGTTTGTTGAATTACCAAACGGATATATTTCCGCAAAGGTATAAAAGGATCGGCACAGCTTCCGCTTCGGGTTTGTTGCCGACCGTTAACCTGTGTTATTCTGTACATGCTTCAGCGGCGTCGCCCGTATCCGAATGTTTGGCAGGTGCTTGTATTGCTTACCTCTTATCTGTTTCCGATTTCGTATGCGTTTCTCTTGTTTCCCGTGGCGGCTCTTCTGTTCACGCTGCCGTTCCTGATCGTCCAATACCGAAGGCACGGCTATATCCATAAGCTTCGCGGGGCATTGCTCTATCTGTTCCTGCTGTACTTGATGAATGCGCTGTTCCTCGTTCTGCTGCCGCTGCCGGCATCGAGACACAATGCGCCTCCCGCCGCGGCCGCCTGGGTCCAGTGGGTGCCGCTGCGGTTCGTTCTCGACATCGCGCGGGAAACCGGCGTCGTGGCCGACCGGCCTTCCACCTATTGGCATCTGTTGAAGGAACGGGCGTTTCTGCAAGCGGTCTTCAACATCTTTTTGACCGTTCCGTTCGGGATGTTCCTCCGTTATTATTTTCGCGCCGGCTGGAGGGCATGCTTGCTTGCCTCGCTCGGGCTTTCGCTCTTCTTCGAGGTGACGCAGGTGACCGGTCTGTACGGCTACTACGATTATCCGTACCGGCTGTTCGACATCGACGATTTGCTGCTCAATACGACGGGCGGCTTGCTCGGCTTCGTGGCGGCCGAATGGCTGTCGTCGCGGCTTCCGCGCATGGACAAGCTGGACGACCATCTCGATCTGACGGGCAAGCGCGTCAGCTATACCCGCCGCGGCGTCGCCCTGACGCTCGACTGGATGCTGCTGTACCCGTTCTTGGCCTTATTCGGGGCGTTTCGGTCCCCTGTCGCGTACCTGATTGCGGTTTTCCTCTACTTCATCGTCCTCCCGTACGCGACGAACGGTCGAACGTTCGGAAAATGGGTCGTCCGGATCCGGATCGCGGGGAGCGCTCCCCGACTCCGGCTTCGCGAGATCGTCCTCCGGAACGGTCCGCTCTACTTGCTGCTCGGCGGACTGCACGCCTTGTACATCAGCGAGACGTTCCGGCAATTCCCGAAAATCGTCATCGCCTTTTACGCCATCGGCTTGTTCGCCGTCGACGTCTGGGTATGCCTGCATCTGCTGACCCGGCTGTTCAGCCGGAGCAAAAAGCCGTTCCATGACGCGATCGGCGGAACGACCCACATCATTACGTAAGCGGCATCGGGCATCCGATCCGCGAACCGACGGGAGGAGAAACGGACACATGAAGCTGGTTTCGTGGAACGTCAACGGATTGAGAGCGTGCGTCAACAAAGGATTTCTCGATTATTTCAAGGAAACGGACGCGGACTTGTTCTGCCTGCAGGAAACGAAGCTCCAGGACGGTCAAATCGAACTCGAGCTGGGGGAAGCCTATACGCCGTACTGGAACTATGCGATCAAGAAAGGATATTCCGGAACCGCCGTTTTCTCGAAGCGCAAGCCGCTTTCGGTCCGGTACGGCATGGAGGCGGATCAGGAGCCGGAAGGTCGGATCATCACGCTCGAATTCGACGGTTTCCATCTCGTTACGGTGTACACGCCGAACGCCAAGCGCGATTTGTCCCGGCTCCCTTATCGGCTTGAATGGGAGGACCGGTTTCGCAACTACCTCGTGCAGCTGGACGCCCTTAAGCCGGTCATCGTCTGCGGCGACCTGAACGTCGCCCATCAAGAAATCGACATCAAAAATGCGAAGGCGAACCGCAACAACTCCGGCTTCACCCCCGAGGAGCGCGACAAAATGACGCGGCTCCTGGACGCCGGCTTCATCGATACGTTCCGCCACTTTTATCCGGACCGGGAAGACGCCTACACCTGGTGGTCGAATATGCCGAAGGTGAGAGAGCGCAATGTCGGTTGGCGGATCGATTATTTCCTCGCCTCCGCCCGGCTCGCCCCTTCCCTCCTCGACGCGCGAATCGACGCCCACGTGTTGGGCAGCGACCATTGCCCGATCGTGCTGGAAACGAAAGAGATCGGAGTATGACCGAACCCCGGAGCGACTTTCCTCCGGCGGCATGAACGCCAAAAAAAGCTTCGGCGGGCCACCGACGGTGAACTGCCGAAGCTTCAAATGAAACGGCCGGCGCGCGGCGTTGTCTACCGCCGCACGTGGGCGTCGGGAGCTTTGTCCGCCACCACATTCAAGATGACGCCGTGCTCGAGATAGGCCTTGAGCCCGCACAGCACCATCGTGTATCCGCCCATCGAATCGAGGGCGCGGCCGACCATCTCGTCTCCGCCGCCCGTGAACCCGGAATTCTTTATCGTGACGAACGTTTCGTCATCCGCCCTGGAGACGAATTCCCACTCGGTCCGGGTGCCGTCCGACGATTCGATCGCGATCCGCCTGTTCGGCTCGATGCTTGTGACCAGAACGTCGTCCCCGACGCCGTACATCTCCCACTCCCATCGGACGCGTTTCCCCGCCTCCAGCCTGCCGCTGCTTTTCGTGAACCAAAATTTGACCGTAACAGCCGGGTCGACAAACGCCTCGAACACGTCCTTCGCCGGCTTTCGGATCAGCATTTCCGCTTGAACGACAGGCGCTTCGCTTAAGACGGTCATCTCGGTTTCTCCTTTCTCGGCGCCACGCTCGCCGTACGGGTTCCCTTATCCCTCGTACGCCCGAAGCAGCGCATTCATATCGATTTTTTTCTCCGTTCGGAGCAGCGCCTGCATTACTCGTTCCGATTTCTCGGCATCGGGGCCGCTGATCATCTCGGACAACGTCGCCGGAACGATTTGCCACGAAACGCCGAACTTGTCTTCAGCCATCCGCAGACTTGAGCCTTCTCGTCCCCGCCCTCGGACAGCTTGTCCCAATAATAGTCCAATTCCTCCTGATTGTCGCAATGCACGATAAAGGAGATCGCCTCGTTGAATCGGAAATGCGGACCGCCGTTCAGGGCGACGAACGTTTGCCCCTCCAGCTCGAATTCCACGGTCATGACCGCTCCTTCCTCCGTACCGCCTGTGTCGTATCTCGCTTTTCCGTAACGGGTCGTCCTAACGATTCTCGAGTTGTCGAAGATCGACGTATAAAGCTTCGCCGCCTCCTCGGCTTGCGTATCGAACCATAGGTTCGGCGTAATCTTTTGAAGCTTGGCACCCACGAGCTCGTCCTCCTTCGTTCCCCTATTCTTGCCAAATCGTAGCATATATAACGAACCGCCGTTTCTTTTCGATTGCTGTCTTGGGCTTGCGAGCTTCCCGGCCGGATGGGTCGGCGGCCGTCAGGAGGGCCTCAGTGTGTCGCGAATGTTCGCTCCGTCTTGGCCAAGTAACGCTGCCGGCGCGAAACGGAACGATAACGCCGAAAGGGCTGCAGCAGCCTGCCTCCCGGCAGCCTGTCACAGCCCTCCAACCCGCGTCAGACGCGTCCTCTCGACTCTTATTCCTCTTCCCCGGTCGCGATCGGATTGTCCGCGTAAGAAATCCAGTCGCTCCAGCTCCCGCCGTACAGCTTCACGTTGCGAAAGCCCGCCTCCGTCAGCGCGAGCACATTCGGGCAGGCGGTGACGCCCGATCCGCAGTAGACGACGAGCTCGTCGTCCGCGTTCAAGCCGGCGAAGCGCGCCTTCTGCGCCTCCGCCCCTTGCCAGCGGCCGTCCGCGCCCAGCGCGTCCTTCCAGAACCGGTTCACGGCGCCGGGAATATGTCCCCCCACCGGATCGATCGGCTCCTCCAGTCCGGCGTACCGTTTCGGCTCCCGCGAATCGATCAGCGTCGTACCCGGCCGGCCGAGCCGGGCCTTCACGTCCTCCATCGACAGCAGCATCTCCGGTCTAGGCGCCGGCACGAACGTTACCGCCGCGGGCTGCGGTACCTCGGCCGAAACCGGGTATCCCGCCGCCTTCCACTCGCCGTAGCCTCCGTTCAACACCTTCACGTCGTCGTGCCCGACGTACCGCAGCATCCACCAAAGCCGGGACGCCATCGCGCCGCCCTGATCGTCATAAGCGACGACCGTCTTCGTCGCATCGATGCCGGCCCGTCCGAGCACGGACGCGAACGATTGCAGATCGGGCAGCGGATGCCGCCCGCCGTGCGCGTCCTTCGGTCCGGACAAATCCCGCTCCAAATCGAAGTAGACGGCGCCTCGAATATGTCCCGCGTCGTATTCGGCTTTGCCGGACTCCGGTTTGCCGAGCGCGAAGCGACAGTCGGCGACGACGACGTTCGGGTCGTCCAAATGTTCTCTCAGCCAATCGAATTCCACCAAATTGCCCATCCTGATCGCTCCTTTATCGTATCGTTCGGATCGCCGCACGCAAGAACAACGCCGGGGTACGTCGGCCCCGGCGCTCTGTCGGCTATGTATTAAACTTTGATGTCCAGAAAGCTGCTCAGCCCGGAAGGCTGCTGCATTTCTCGGATATTTTTGGCCGGGTCGTTCTTGACTTCATTGATTTGCTGCTGCACGATCTGCTGCGCGGTCGACTTGCCCGATTGGATCGCTTGCACAATGACGCCATCCACCCGATTGCCGGCGATGCTGAAGCTCATCGGTCGTTCCCTCCGTGAGATCTCGGTTTTTCCTTATCATACCACGGTTTGCGGGGCTTTTCTATCTTTTTCGCTCATGCCGGAGCGCCCCGTCCCATACGTATAGAACAACACCGAAAAAGGAGGAGATTGCCGTGATTCCGTCCCTTCTCATCCAAATCGCGCTGATCGTCATCGTCGCCCGAAGCGCCTACAAGGCGTTCACGCTCGGAGGAAGCTCCCGCAAGCCGTGGTTCGATATCGCCTTCCACGTCTCGGTCGCTCTCGTCGCCCTGTCGTTTTTACTGTAAGACGCGCAAGAGCCGACCGGAGAACCCTCTCTCCCGTCGGCTCTCGACCCGCGAAGCCGCCCGGCGGCTCAGTAGCTGATCAGCGCGGCCATCAGCAGTCCGGTCGCCACGCTGAGGCGCGAAGCGAAGATGCCGACGCTCACGTTGCCGTTCGGAATTTCCGATACGACCCGAAACGGCGTCACGAGCTCGAACAAGTAAAACACGGCGACTTGAAAAATAATGCCCATAATGCCCCACAACGCCAAATCGAGCAGCGAAACGGAGTGGAACACCGCCGACGCCAGCACGATGGCGAGACCGATAATTTTGCCGCCCAAATCGTGGGCGGCCGCCTTCGCGGCGTTGACTTTCCGCGGATCGTCCGTCGACGCCCCTTCGCGGATCAGCTTGTATTCGTTGTACGGCGTCGTCACCATAAACGCCACGATGCCGAACGCGAGAATCGGCAGCGTTACGCCCAAATAGGCGAGAAAATTCAAAATGTTGCTCACTTGCTCGTTCATGAAACGTCCTCCCCGATTCCGCTAAGTTGGTCCTGCCCCCGTCCTCCCTCGGCGATGCCGACCGGCACGTAATACGCCAAATTGCCGGTAATCCGGCCTCCCGCGCGCGCCACGATCGCCGACGCGCGGCCGCCGATCCAGAACGATCCCCACAGCAGCCGTTGCTCCGTCATACCGCCCGCATGGCGGATCGGCACGAGAGGCAGCTCGACGCGCTTCTGATAAATCATCGGCTGCTCCCAGTACAGCTCCTCCCCGTCCCGCTCCGCCAGGGTGCCGTCGGCCTCGTACAGCGTGACGCCTCCGCCCTCGCGTCCGAGAATCGGCTTCGTCACGTACGGGACGCCTCCGCCGAACCGGTTCTCCATGTACGTCGGCAACATGTAGGCGCCGATCGCTTCCCGTTCCTCTTCCGTATAAAATTCGCCGGCCTCGTACAAGTTCCAGACGAGCGCCTGCATCGCCTTCGTCTGTGCGATAAGGGCCGACGGCGGATTGAGCACGGCGAGCCGGCGGTCCGCCATCAGATCGAGCACGTGCGCGCCGGTCGGATACCCGTCCTCGTCGCGGTCTTCAGCCAGCTTCTCCAGCGCGTGGAGCCGGTACAGCAGATCGATCGGCTCGTGTTCGCCGTCCTCGCGGAGGACGCACAGCCGGTCCTCGAAGACGCGCAGTTCGGAAAGCGCCGCGAACCGTGCGCCGGGCAAGCCGGACTGCCGCATCAAGTACCGCGTCGTGCCCGCGTCCTCCTCGTGCCAATCGAGCGCGCTGAAGACGACCTTGTCGGTCCGGTAGCCGTTATCCCGATAGGCGGCGGCCGCTTCCAAGAACGCATCGCGAAGATGGTCCGCCATCCCTTCGTTCGGATCGCGGAGCCCGTAGGCCGCGCAGATGCGCCCGTTCGCGTGAAACGCCTCGACGATGCCGGTCGGCGTGTCGGCGTTGAATTCGAGCATCTTCAGCCCTTCGCCCGTCATTGCGAAATCGAACCGGCCGATGACCGTCGGCAAGCTCTCGGATACTGCGATCCGCACCGCCCGCCACGTCTCGGCGGGAAGACCGAGCTCCTCGAACAGCGCGTCGTCGGCCTGCCGCGCGATCCCAACCGTACGGCCGATCAGCGCGCCGAGTCGTTCGGTCGCTTCGGCGATTTCGCCCCGGAACGTCTCCGAAATCGGCAAAATCGTCGCCAGGGCGTACTCCTCATCGTACATCCGGTCCCATGTGAACGTGCCTTCCTCCCGAAGCGGCGCATACAGCCGCTCCCTCCACGCTTCGTAATCCACGACTCTCTTCCTTTCCCGGCGGTTTATCCGCCGCTCGACTTGGACGAGCTGCCGATGCCGCCCTTCGAGCCGCTCGACACGCCGGACGACGGCTTATAGGAGCTTCCGGAGCTTGTCGAGCTTTTGTAATACCGCTTCTGCCCGTTCGAATAATAATAGCTGCTGCCGACCGCGCTCCCGTCGTCGTCGCAGTAGCCGTCGTTGTTGTTGTCCCAGCATTCGCCGGCCGACGCGGTCCGGCTTCCGCAGCCGGGAGCCGCCACGAGCGCGGCCGCGACGAACAGGCCGACGAGCTTGCGGGTTTTGCCAGTTTTCGTCTCCAACGTATTCCCTCCCGCGGCTTGCCGCATTCGTTAGTGGGACGGCTGCGCGTAGTAGACGTACACCTTGCGGTCCTCGTCCACCTCCGCGGACGTCTTCGCCCATTCGACGCCGTCCAGCATCAGGTAGTCGCTCTGCAGGTGGAGCAGCGCGTCGTCGTCGTCCTGAAATTGCAGGACGCGGACTACCGGGTAATGCGACGCCCCCTCTTTATATTCCCGAAGCTCGATCCGAATTCCTCCCCAGCGTCCGGGCAGCTCGGTCCCTCCCGCCAGCGCGTCCTCCTCCTCCGCCACTTTGACGTAGATGACGTACGTCCGCGGCTCGATCGCGCACGACGTCTTCTCGTACACGATTCGGTCCTTCACGAGGTAGTCGCAAGCGAAGCGAAGCGATACTTCGTCCTTGTCGATGAAATCGTAGTAGTACAGCAGCGGAAATCCGCGCGATTCGTCCAACAGCCGATATTCGAGTCTGGCCACGTCCAAGCCCTCCTTGTTCCTTATCCAAAACTATCGATATATACGCCGGAACGGGAAAAATGGTTCCCATTTTCCGTAAACTTTTCGGTACAATGGGAATACAAGAGAGGAGAGAGCCCGCAGCGATGAAGCGTTCGATGACGGAATGGGCGTTCGTCCCGATGGAGGAACGCCACGGCAAAGCGATATGCGAATGGCGGTATCCGCCCCCTTACGACGTGTTCGACTGGGCGCCGTGGGAGAAGCTCGCGGAGCGGTCGGAGGAGTTCGCCGACCCGCTCGTCCGCGCAGCCCAGTACGAGGCGGTGCTGGACGGATCGGGCGAGCTGTGCGGATTCGCGCAGTTTTTTCCGCTGGAGGGATGGACCCGTCTCGGGCTCGGCTTGCGGCCGGACTTGTGCGGATCCGGACTCGGCCCATCGTTCGTCCGCGCGATCGTCCGCCGCGCTCGGGAGCGGAATCCGCGGAACGGCATCGACTTGGAAGTGCTGGCGTCCAACACGAGGGCGATACGCGCTTATCTCAAGTCCGGCTTCGCCGTCGCCGACACCTACGTCCGGGGGACGCCGACCGGTCCGAACGAGTTCCACTGTATGGTTTACGGCGGCGATTCGGACGCAACTGTGGTATAATAGCGGGAATGCCATGCCATGACGGAGTTGATGCATACCGATGCTGAGAACGCAAATTTCCCGGGAAGAGCTCGACCGTCTCGGGGATGAGATTCGGCGCCATTTCGAACTGCATACCGTGGAGCGCGGTCTCGAGTACCAGCAAAAAGGGTACGTCTACAACACCGACGTGCTGCCCGAGCGCACCATCGTGTCCAAGGTGCAGGGCGGCGAGGTGTACGACGTCAAGCTGGATCTCAACTTCTTCGGGCTGAGCGAATGCTCCTGTCCGACGGAGGGCTCCTGCTCGCATATGGCGGCGGTATTCTTCTACGCCCTGTCGGCGTTCGGCCGGCCGGACGCGTTCGTCAAAGACTGGAAGCTGCGCCAGGAGGAGCCGCGGATCGTCAAGGCAGGCTCCAAGCTGCACCGGCAAACGGCGCTGCTGCCCTCGTCGCAGCCCGCTACCGTGGCGCTGAAGGAAACCGCCGGCGCGGACGAATGGCTTGGGCATATGGAGCGCGAGTTCGCTTCCTTTTCCGAACGGCATAACAAATTCAAATACGATATCGACGAATATTACAATGCGGCGTTCCAGACGGCCGTCCGCCCCGCGACCTGGTGGGGCAACGACGCGAAGAAGCTGCTGACGGTATACGGACTCGTCTACGCGCTGAAACGGCTGGAGCTCGATTACGATTCGGGAGGTCAAGCGTTGGCCCCCCGCCTGGCGGGCTATCGGGAAACGGCCGAATCGCTCGAACGGAAGCTTGCGGAGGCCGCGGACGAAGTCGACGCCGAAGAAGCCCGGCGCCGTTCGCCGGACCATCTGCTCCGGCTGGGCGCCTTCGCCGCGGACGCGTGGGCCTCGACGAAGGCGTATCCGCTCGTCCAATGGCTGGACGTGTACCGGCTGCTTTGGTCCCGGCTGCTCCGGCACGAGCCATGGATGCGGCAGGAGATCGAGCGGATCGGTCGGCGGCTCGACGGCGCCTCCCCCATGACGGACGGCGAGCGGGACGACCTGCTGAAGGCGGCCGCTCATTTCGACGTGATGGCCGGCAACGACAAGGACGCATGGAGCCGGTTCGGCCGCGCCTCCTCGTTTCACCCGGCCGAGGCGTTATTTTATGTGAACGAGTTTCGCCGCGGCGGCGAATGGGAGCGGCTGTGGCAGTGGCTCGAATGGCTGCTGCCGCAATGCCGCCGAAACGACCGCGAGCTGTTCCAGTCGCTGTGCTCGTTCGCGGCGGAGGCGGCCCGGCAGCTCGGGCGCGAGGAGGAATGGGCGCGCGCGCTTGTCGCGATGCTGCCGGCGAGCTATTACGTGTATACGGAGTTTCTGATCAAGTCGGGACGGTTCCGCGAGTGGGCGGACTACCATCTGGCCGAGCGCGTCGCCGTCTTCGAGCTGTACCCGTCCGACGTTCGCGCCGCCGAGGCGCACGACCCGACGCTGCTGTTCCCGCTCTATCACCAGACGATCGAGCGGTTCATCCTGCAAAAAAACCGTACGGCCTACCGGGAGGCGATCCGTCTGTTGAAAAAGCTGGGCACGCTGTATCAGCAGGCCGGTCTGTCGGACCGCTACGAGCTGTTTTTGCGGAGACTGTCGCAGCAGTACGCCCGGCTTCGCGCCTTCCGGGAAGAACTGACGAAAGGAAAGCTGTACCGATGAAGACGAAGGCGGCTCCGATTACGGTTCATTGCAAATGGATAGCGTCCGGCGCGTTCCTGCTCACGGCCGAGCAGGGCGGCTTCGCGCTCGACGCGTTCTCCCTGAAGTCGCTGCTGTTCGCCTGGCACGAGCCTTCCTTCTACGGCACGTTCATCGAGACGCTCGAGCTCGACCGCCGGGAAGGCGCGCTGCTGCCCGCAACCGAAGCGCTCGCCTACTTCGTCGCGCCGGCGTGGAACGGGCACGCCCCGCTTCGCTGGAGCGACGAGGCGAAGCCGCTGAGGGATATCGCCCGCGTCATGACGGAGGCGCTCGAGGAGGGCCGGATCGTCCCCGACTTCGACAAGTGGAAGGCCGGAAGCTGGGGCTGGAGGCTGCGAGGCGCGGGCACGGTCGCCGTTGACCCGGACTTGGCGTATCCGCCCTACTGGGACGACTGGATGCAGCGCATCATGGAGGAGCGGTACCCGGAGCGGGACATCGTGCTCCGCGGCGCGGAACGCCGGCAGCGGGCCGCCGCGCTCGGCGTCGACGTGCCGGCGGCGCCGGGCGTCGAGGAGCGCCGGGCGGAAGCCGGCGAAGCGGCGGCGGCGCCTGCGCCGGGCTCCGACGCGGACGCGCCGGACCGCGTGGACCGGGACGGACGGCGGGAGGAGCCGGAGGCGGCCGACGTGGGCGCGGCGTGGCCGGAGGAGCTGTGGCACGACGAGGACGATTGGCTCGTCTCGATCGGCTGGCTGCCGGACGAGACGCCGTTCCGTCCCGCGCTGCGGCTGAGCGAGCCCGACACGGGCGAGACGTGGCCGCTTGCCGTCGTGCTGCAGGACCGGGCCGATCCGGAGCGGATCGTCGAATGCGACGCCGCGGGCGTGCCGGGCGACGATTGCCCGGACGATTGGCGCCCGTTCGCGCCCCGCGTCCGCCAGGCGATCGCCAAGTGGGCCGCCGTCATCCCGTGGCTTCGCGCTCCGAGCGAAGACGGGGAGGTTGCGGTGCGCACGGAGATCGACTACGCCGAGGCGTGGGATTTTTTGGCCGAGAAAAGCATTCTGCTCGCCGAGTTCGGCCAGACGGTGCTGCTGCCGGCATGGTGGGAGAAGCTGCGCAAGACGAAGCCGCGGCTGAAGGCGAAAGTCCGCTCCGGCGTCGGTGCGGTGGGCGAGTCGCTGTTCGGGCTGAACGGCATCGTCCAGTTCGACTGGAAGCTCGCGATCGGGGACGCGGAGCTGGCGGAAGCCGAATTCCGCAATCTCGTCGAGAACAACCGGCAGCTCGTCCGCATTCGCGGCCGCTGGGTGCTGCTCGATCCGGACATGCTGCAGCAGGTGCAGCAATGGATCAAGCAGGTGCGCAAGAAAAAAGGCCTTTCGTTCCGCGACGTGCTCGAGATGCACCTTCTCGGCCCGCAGGACGACGAGCCGTACGATCCGGCCGAGCCGGACCGCCATGAGGCGCTGCGGATCGAGGTGGAGCTGAACGACCATCTGCGAAGCTTCGTCCGGCAGCTGAAGCAGGCGCAATCGGTGCCCTCTCTGGCTACGCCGGCCGGCTTCCGCGGGTCGCTGCGCCATTACCAGGTGCTCGGCGCGTCGTGGCTTCTCTTCCTCCGGCGATTCGGCCTCGGCGGCTGTCTGGCGGACGACATGGGTCTCGGAAAAACGATTCAGTGGATCACGTACGCGCTCGCGGTGAAGGAGCGGGACCGTCCGTCGACGCCCTCGCTGCTCATATGCCCGACCTCGGTGCTCGGCAACTGGCAGAAGGAGCTGGAGCGGTTCGCTCCCGAGCTGAACGTAAGGCTTCATTACGGGCCGAACCGGGCGAAGGGCGACGCCTTCGCCGAGTCGGTCCGCGACTGCGACGTCGTGCTCACTTCCTACGCGCTCGCCCATCTCGACGAAGAGGAGCTGACGAGCGTCCGTTGGAGCTCGGTCTGTCTCGACGAGGCGCAAAACATCAAGAACGCGTATACGAAGCAGGCGACGTCGATCCGCAAGCTCGAAGCCGACCACCGGATCGCGATGACCGGCACGCCGATCGAGAACCGGCTGAGCGAGCTGTGGTCGATCTTCGACTTCATCAACCCGGGCTATCTCGGCAACTTGCGGGCGTTCACGCAGCGATACGCAAGCCGTATCGAGAAGACGCAGGACAAGGAGCTGATCGGTCAGGTGCAGAAGCTGGCGCAGCCGTTCCTGCTTCGCCGGGTCAAGAGCGATCCCGCGATCGAGCTCGATTTGCCGGAGAAGCTGGAGTCGAAGACGTATGTCTCGCTGACGGTCGAGCAGGCGACGCTGTACGAGAACGTCATCGCCGATTTGTTCGATCGGCTCGACCGGCTTCCGCCGATGGAGCGCCGCGGCATGATTCTCGCTTCCCTGACGAAGCTGAAGCAAATTTGCAACCATCCGGCCACGTATACGAAGGAGACGGCCGTCTCCGCCGACCGCGCCGCGCGGTCGCAAAAGCTGGAGCGGCTGCTCGATATGGTGAAGGAGCTGCGGGCGGAAGGCGACCGGTGCCTCGTCTTCACCCAATTCGTGGAGATGGGCCAGCTGCTCCAGCGGTCGCTCGCGCGGGAATCGGGCGAAGACGTCCTCTTTTTGCACGGCGGCACGCCGAAGGCGCAGCGCGACCGGATGATCGAGCGGTTCCAGTCCGGAGACGGCAGCGGTATTTTCCTGCTGTCGCTGAAAGCCGGCGGCATCGGCCTCAATTTGACGGCGGCGAATCACGTCTTCCACTACGACCGCTGGTGGAACCCCGCCGTCGAGAACCAGGCGACCGACCGCGCGTTCCGCATCGGCCAGACGAAGCGGGTGCAGGTGCACAAGTTCGTTACGCTCGGCACGCTCGAGGAGAAGATCGACGAGATGATCGAGCGCAAGCAGCTGCTAAGCCGGCAAATCGTCGGCAGCGGCGAGCAGTGGATCACCGAGCTGTCCACGGACCAGCTCAAGGAGCTGTTCGCCCTGCGGCGGCAATGGGTGGAAGTGTGAGAGGGCAGGACGTCCGCAAGTTCCGTGCAGAACGTCACTGTGCCATCATCCGCCGAAGTCAGGCCGATCTTGGCAGTCTCATCCGCGCTGCGTAGGTTCGAAGCGATCCTACATGCAGGCTATAGCAAAGGAGGACCGGTGCGAGCCGGTCCTCCTTTTCGTCGTGCGGAGGAGCCGGATGCCGACGGCTCTACGGCTTCACGCGATCGATGAACGCGCGGATATGCCGCTCGACCCGTTCCTCCAGCTCCCGCGTATCGCGGCCGTCGAATTGCAGCAGCACGTATTCGGTCATGACGGCGAAGAGCGGGTACTGGTATTCGAAGGCGAGCATGCGCGGATCGAGCGGCTTGATCGTCCCGTAGGCGATCATCTTCGCGAAGGCCGCCTCCAGAAAGCCGATCGTTCCTTTGTACACGTCCTCGAGAATGATGTCCCGCGCCCGGCTGTCGCGGTATTGCTCGATGTTCAGGATACGCCAAATGTTGACGAGCAGCGGGTCGCCGACCGTCTGCTTGAAGCTTTCGAAGCCTTGCAGGAGAAACGTTTCCGGCGGAACCGCCTTGACGATCTCGTCGAGCTTCCCGATCGGGGGCAGGGCGTGCTGACGTCTGTCCTCGCGAAACATCGCGTAAATCGTCTCGAGTATTTCGTCCTTCGTCTTGTAATGATTGTACAGTGCGCTTTCCTTGATCCCGACCTGCTTCGTAATTTCCCGTACCGACACGGCGGAAAACCCGTTGCGGGAAAACAGCTCGATCGCCGCCTCGATAATTTTTCGCTTCGTCCCGGCCGATTCTTTCGCCGGAAACCATCGGTCCAGCATCGCTTCCTCTCCTTTCTTCTTTCCCCTAGGTTATCCCAACGAGACGACGAACAGCTGGGCGGCCAGCTGCAAATCCATGACGGCGTGCGCCAGCGCGATCGGGAACAGCCGTTTCGTCCGGTGGAAAATAAAGCCGAGCGCAATCGCGAGCGGCAGAAACGATGTCCATCGCCACAGCATGTACGGGACGTCTCCGACAAGCGGCAGCGCCACGTGCTGGAAGGCGAGCGCCGTGCCGGCCAGGATGACGGCCGGCCACAGCTTCCCCAGACGGGCGTGCAGCCGCGGCATCGCGTAGCCGATGTAGGTCGGCGTCTCGACCAGCCCGTTCGTCACGGGGAACGCGATCAGCGCGATGGCGGCCGCCCAGACGGGCAGCGGCTGGAACATGAGATCGGGCGGCACGAAGGAGCCGAGTATCCAATACGAGAACAGGAACAGCGGGATGCCGCCCAGCGCGAATCCGACGAGCGCCAGCCATAGAAACTGGAGCAAATCTTTGCCGACCCGGTCCTTGCGCAGCTGAAACAAGCCGCCGTACGTCCGCCCTTCCTTGCGCAGCCAATAGCGGAGCATGAAAAACGTCGCCAAGTTGGCGAGAATCGCCTGAAACGGCCACCACTTCTCCGCTTCTTTGAACGGATGGTCGCTGCCCGCCATCGCCAGCACGGCTGCCAGCAGCAGACCGAAGACAACGAACAGCACCGTCCGCAGCAAGAGGGAGAACAGAACGGTTCCCGTATGTACGTCTTTGGCGGGTAAAGATGGATGCATAGGAGAAGTCGCCGTGTTTGTCATAGAAATCCACCTCATTGTCATGATGCGTTTGGTTGTCGAGCTTCGTCCAGTTTAGTGAACGATCGTTAATTTGTCAATAGTGAACGTTCGTTAATATAGCATGCCGATCTCCCCCTTATGCCACTCGCTTCGCCCCGCCTGCAACTTTTTCCCAATTGCGCCCGTTTAAAACGTACAAACGGATACTGGTACGATCGGGAGGATGGTTGAATGAAGAAAATAGGGTTGACCGGTTTGCTCGCGCTCGCGTTGATCGCGTCGTTCGCACCCGGGAAAATGAGCACGCCGCCGGTTCTGGCGGCGGACGGGGAAGAGGGCGAGCCGATCCGGATAACGCTGTTCGGCGAGCCGTTTTCCGGACAACGGCCTCCCGTCCTGGTGGACGGGGTTGCCCTTGTGCCGCTGCGCGATATCGCGGAGGCGCTCGGGGCCGAAGTAAGCTGGGACGACCGCGCCCAGTCGGCGACGCTGCGCAAGGACGACGCCGAAATCCGTCTCGACGTCGGCTCGGACGAAGCGGTGAAGAACGGCCGGACGATCCGTCTGGACGCCGCTCCCCGGCTGATCGACGACGTGACGATGGTGCCGCTTCGCTTCATCGGCGAATCGTTCGACGCGCTCGTCATCTGGAACGGCGAGACGCGTACCGCCGCGATCGATCGCCTCCAAAGCTTGCCCGCGGTCGGCAGCTACGCCAACCTGAAGACGCTGCTCGAACAAGCCGGCGGCATGGCGTACGGAGCGCAAATCGATTTTCTCGCGAAAACGGAAGGCCCGATGCCCGCGACAGCGGACTCGGCTTCGACGGGCGTCCAAGCCGAGCGGACAGAAGCGCCGGCTCCTCCGACCGCATCGAAGGATAAAGCATCCTACTCGCAGACGAATACGCAAGTCGAAGGCGTCGACGAAGCCGATGTCGTCAAGACCGACGGCACCTATTTGTATCAAGTGAACCGGGAGCGAATCGTCATCACCAAGGCCGTCCCTTCCGCGGAGATGAGCGTGGCAAGCGTCATCGGCTTCGAGGACCGGTCGTTCCGGCCGAACGAGCTGTACGTCGACGACAAGCATCTGATCGTTATCGGCCGGACGAACGGGTACGCGAGCGCCGCCGAATCGGGCTCCGCCGCCGTCAGCGGCAGCCCGGCGGTCCGCGCGGAGAAACGGATCGCTCCGATCGTTCCGATGTCCGCTTCGGTGAAAGCGATCGTCTACGACATCGCCGATAAGACGTCGCCGAAGCGGCTGCGCGAGGTCGAGCTCGACGGCGATTACGTCTCCTCGCGCAAGATCGGTTCGGCCGTCTATTTGATCGCGAACCGGTACGCCGGCATCGTCCGTGCGATGCCGTACGGGTCGGACACCGCCGCCGATGGCGACGAGGCGAAAGCCAACGCGCCGTTCTATCGGGATTCGGCCGTATCCGAACGAACGCAGCCGATCGATTACAAGGACATTCGGTATTTCCCGGACTTTACGGACGCCTCCTACATGCTGATCGGAGGCATCGATCTGGATCGCCCCGACCGGCCGATGGACGTCGCCGCCTATCTCGGCTCCGGGCGGAACGTATACGCCTCCGAGCGCAATCTGTACGTCTCGGTGACGAAACACGAGCCGCTCGAGGTCGAACCGCTTCCGGCGGAGAACGGCGGTGTCGCGGCCGACCAGGCGGCGCCCGGCTCCGACGCGCTGGCGAAGAGCAAACGGGTGGCCCCGCCCCGCTTCGAGCAAAAGACCGTCGTCTACAAATTCCGCCTCGATCAAGGCAAGACGACGTTCATCACGCAGGGCGAAGTGCCCGGTACGGTGCTGAACCAATTTTCGATGGATGAGCATAACGGCATCTTCCGCATCGCGACGACGAAGGGCGATATGTGGCGCACCGACGAGAACACGTCCAAAAACAACGTGTACACGCTCGACGAAGCGCTGAAGCCGCTCGGCAAGCTGGAGGGCGTCGCCCCGGGCGAGCGGATTTACTCGGTCCGGTTCATGGGCAACCGCGCCTACATGGTCACATTCAAAAATACGGACCCGCTGTTCGCCCTCGACTTGTCGAACCCGGCCGCCCCGGCTATCCTGGGCGCTTTGAAAATACCGGGCTACAGCGACTATTTGCATCCGTACGACGAAACCCATTTGATCGGCTTCGGCAAAGAAACGGCGGAAATTCCGGTGAAGGGCGACCCGAGCGCTCCCGACCGCACCGTCGCTTATTATCAGGGCATGAAGGTTTCGCTGTTCGACGTCACCGACGTGTCGAAGCCGGTGGAGAAGTTCAAAGAAGTCATCGGCGACCGCGGTACGGAGTCCGAGCTGCTCCATAACCACAAGGCGCTGCTGTTCTCGAAGGATCGCAGCCTGCTCGCATTCCCGGTTACCGTAGCGGAAATTCCGAACAAAACGTCCGGAAGCCCGGACTCGGTCATGAGCCACGGTCAATTCACGTTCCAGGGGGCTTATGTGTACCGGCTCGACTTGACGAACGGCTTCGACCGGAAAGCGGCGATCACGCATATGACCGACGAGGAGCGGCTGAAAGCCGGCAGCGGCTGGTACGACAGCGACCGCAACGTCGAGCGGATCCTCTATATCGGCGACACGCTCTACACGCTGTCCCGCGGCATGATCAAGGCGAACGACCTGCACTCGATGAAAGAAACGGGGAGCCTCCCCCTCCCCTGAATCCCAAAAGGCCCGGGACGCCATGTCCCGGGCCTTTCTCGATTCGCTTATGAAGCCCGCGAAGGCTCACGGCCGCTCTCCGCTTCCGACTCCGCCTTGCGGCGGGCGCGGGCGCGGGTGATCGCATTGCCGGCGAGCATGACGCCGATCACGATCAGCGCGACGATCGTCCATTTCAGGAAGCCGGTGCCGATCCATGCCTTGACGAACTTCTCGTCGACGACCATCTTCGCCGCCGTGAACGCGAGGACCGCCGCGCCGATATACATCGTAACCGGGTACCGCTCCAGCACCTTCAAAATCATCGTGCTTCCCCAAACCATGATCGGTACGCTGATGGCGAGCCCCACGATGACCAGCCAAGTCTCGCCATGAGCCGCTCCCGCTACCGCCAGCACGTTGTCGATGCCCATGACGGCGTCGGCGATGACGATCGTCCGGATGGCCGCCGCGAGCGACGTGCCCGCCTTCACGGCTCCGTGGTCTTTCTCCTCGATCAGCAGCTTCAGCGCGATCCAGATCAGGAACAGTCCGCCCGCGAGCAGCAGTCCCGGAATTTTCAGCAGCCAGACGACGGCGATCGTGGCAATCGCCCGGATGATGACCGCGCCGACCGTTCCCCAAATAACCGCCTTTTTTTGCTGCTCCTTGGGCAGGTTGCGCGCCGCCATCCCGATGACGATCGCGTTGTCCCCGGCCAGCACCAGATCGATGACGACGATGAGGAACAACGCATACAACATGTCCGCAGTGAACCAATCCATTCCCGATCCCTCCTTTTGTGTCAGGCGGGTCGTCCCTTCGCACGCGAAAAAAACGACCCTTACCTCTCCCGGTAAAGGCCGTTTCCACATCGGAACACGAAAAGACCTTTACCTGTTCGGCAAAGGTCTTGCTAACAACGACAGGCGTTGCCAACAAAGCCGAGGACGAAACGTCCCGTAATGACGACTTTGCTGTAGCAGCTACTCCCCTTTGATTAACCTGAAATTATTGTACCCGAACATTCGTCTCCTAGTCAAGCCGCGAAATAAAGCCGCTCCGGACTTGTCACCCGGAGCGGCTTCCCGACGGCGTCGGTACGTTATTTCCATTGCGGACCGCTGTAGCCCGCTTCTTTCAAGGCGTCGTTCACTTCTTTGACGACTTGCGCGCCGCCCTTGTCCATCCATTCCTTCACCATTTTGTCCCAATCGGAGACCGGCTTCTCGCCGAAAATCATCTTCGTTTGCTCGGTGTACAGGAATTTGCTCAAGTCGGTGTCTTTCGTCGCTCTCGTCTCGGAGAAGACGGCGTTCACCGGGTTGACGTAGTGCTTCAAGTTTTTGTGCATCGTCTCGAATTGAGCGGCTACGTCGCGCAGCAGCGGCACCGTGTACTCTTTGGAGTAGCCGTTGGCGTCGTCGCTAGGAGCCCACATGCGAGCGTCCGGCAAATAGTTCATCGGGGCGAGACCTTTTTCCTCCAGCTCGCGGCGAACGGCGCCGTTGTCCATTTTGTAGCCTTGGTTTTCCATACCGTTCAGCCAGTCGAACTCTTTGTTGCTCGGGTTGCGCTGCTCGAGCGGATAAAATTTGCGGCCGTAGTCGATCATTTCCATGATGCGCTTCACTTTGTCCGGATCGTCCTTCAGCTTCGCGTTCAGCATGACGAGACCGTAGTAGCCCGGCGAGGACGTAAAGCCGGTGCTGCCGTCAGGCGCCTTGAACGCCGGAATCGGAGCGAGCTTCGCGTTCGGGTTGATGTCGACCAAGCTTTGCATATACGTCGGGTTCATGCCGCGCGGCGTACCGATGAAGATACCCGCTTTGCCCGCGTAGAACTCTTTCGTGTTGACTTGTCCCCAGTTGAGCAGGGCGAAGTCTTTCGTGATCGCGCCTTCCTTGTACAGATCGGCGAGCCATTGCACGTGCTCTTTGCGCGCGTTCGAGATGAAGCCCGGGATGAGCTGGCCTTGATCGTTTTTATGGTACCACGCGTTAAGATCCCAATAAGTGCCCATCGCGTATTGCGGGTTGATGTTCTCGGCCATCGCCATGCCGTACGTGTCGGCTTTGCCGTTGCCGTCCGGGTCGTTCTTCGTGAACGCGATCGCCACTTGCTTCAGCTCTTCGTACGTCGTCGGCATTTTCAGGCCGAGCTTGTCGAGCCAGTCGGTGCGGATCATCGGCGTCAGGTCGTAGTTTTCGGTCAAATATTTTTGGATGGCGTAAATTTTGCCGCCGACGGTAACCGATTTGCGAACGTTTTCGGGAATGAGCTTGAACGATTCATATTTGTCCATATACTCGTTCAGCGGGAGGAAGGCTCCCTGCTTCGCCCATTTGTAGAAGTTCGCGTCCGGCGCCTCGAGCACGATGATGTCCGGAATATCGCCGGATGCGATGACGGCGCTCAGCTTTTGCGTATAGTCGGAGCGGACGACATATTGCGGCTTGAAGTCCACGTTGAATTTTTCGTTGATCAGCTGGATGCCTTTGCCGTCTGCCGGAGGCAGGGCGCCGTAGCGGTAGTCGATCATCGAGATCGTATGTTTTTTGTTGGACGCCGTCTGTGTGTTGGCGTTGTTGTTGCCGGACGCCGCGGGCTGTTTCGGTTCTTCTTTTGCCGAGCCGCAGGCGACGGCCGTTGCCGACAGCGCGACGATGAGGCCGGCTGCCAAAACTTTTTTCATTGCCATTGGTGAGATCCCCTCTCGATTCGAATGAGACAAGCTTGCTTGACGCTTTGGAATATGTTGCCTCTTCCCGTTACCCTTTCACCGAGCCGAGCATCACCCCCTTGGCGAAATGCTTTTGCAGAAACGGGTAGACGATCAGGATCGGCAGCGTCGCGACGATGATGGCCGCCATCTGGATCGTCTCGGCGGGAGGCGCGTTTTCGAGCAAAATTTGCCCGTTGCCGAGCGACGTCTGCGCCTCGTTGACGACGACGATTTGCCTCAATATGACTTGCACCGGCCACCAGCGCTGGTCGTTGACATACAAAATGGCCGAGAAATAGTTGTTCCAATGGTACACCGCATAGAACAGCCCGAACGCCGCGAGAGACGGCTTGGACAGCGGCAGGATGATGCGCCAGAACGATTGGAAGTCGTTCGATCCGTCGATGTTCGCCGCTTCGTGCAGCTCGCTCGGGATGCTCTGGAAAAACTGGCGCATGACGATCAGGTTGAACGGCGTAATGGCCACCGGCAGGATGAGCGCCCAAGTCGAGTTCATCAGTCCGGTTTCCTTGACGATGAGGTAGGTCGGAATCATGCCGGCGCTGAACATCATCGTGAACAGGACGAGGAACAGGACGGTCCGTTGGCCGAATACCGGCCGGGACAAGACGTAAGCGAACGTCGACGTGAACGCCAGATTGACGAGCGTACCGACGAGCGTAATGTACGCGGTTACCCACAGCGACCGCAGAAACGAATCCGACGCGAAGATGAACTTGTAGGCGTCGAGCACCCATTCTTTCGGGATGAGCATGAATTCGCTCTGCATGTATTCGGTAAAGGACGAGAACGATACCGCAATAACGTACAAGAACGGGAACAGCATGAGAAGCGCGATGGCCGCGAGCAGCGTGTAGTTGAACACATCGAGCAGGCGGCTCGATAACGTCGTGTCTTTCAAAGAAGCAGCCTCCTATCCGAAAGCGTCAATATACGCCTTCCTCTCCGAATTTTTTGGCGAGCTGGTTCGCCGCCATGACGAGTACGAGTCCGACCACGCCCTTGAACATGCCGACCGCGGTTGCGAAGCTGTAGTCCGACTGCTCGATCCCTTTGAAGAAGACGAAGGTGTCGAGCACGTTCTGGTTTTCTTCGTTCAACGGGTTGAGCATCAGGAACACCTGCTCGAAGCCGCTGTCCAGCACCGTGCCGAGACGCAAAATGAGCATGATGACGATCGTGGAGCGGATCGCGGGCAGCGTAATGTGCCAAATTTGGCGGAACCGTCCCGCGCCGTCCATGACGGCCGCCTCGTACAGGTTCGGATTGACGCCGGCCAGCGCGGCCAGGAAGATGATCGTTCCCCAACCCGCTTCTTTCCAGATGACCTGCGTGACGACCATAGGCTTGAAAAACGCCGGATCGGTCATGAACGGAACCGGGTCCATCCCGAACGCTTCTTTCAGAAAGACGTTCACGAGCCCCTCGCCGCGGAAGAAAATGATCCAAATGCCCACGACGACGACCCACGACAAGAAGTGGGGCAAATAGATGATCGACTGCACGACCCGCTTGTACACCTGGTTGCGAACCTCGTTCAGCATGAGCGCGAACAGGATCGGCATCGGGAAGGCGAACGCGATTTGCAAAAACGACAAGTACAACGTATTGATCAGGACCCGGGTCACTTCGGTGTCTTCGAAAATGCGCCGGAAGTGCTGAAGGCCGACCCACTCGCTCCCGAATACGCCCTGGAACGGGTTGAATTCGACAAAGGCCAAGTACAAGCCGAACATCGGAGCGTATTTATAGACGAGGAAGTAAGCCAACCCCGGAAACCCGAGCAACAGCAAGTATCGGTCTTTCCACAATCGGGACCGCAGCCGTTTCCAGGCCGAGACGTTCGACCCGATCGGCGGCGATGCCACTGACTCCGTTTTCATTTGTTTCGTTCGTCCCCCTTTTTCGTCGGTCTGGATGTCTATGTCCGTAGCATACCCGCGCCGCGCTTTTATGTGCAATTATCAGTTGCCGGAACGCAAAAGATAAACGGAACGCACGAAAAGATAAAACCGTCGAATGCCGGAAAGCGGCGGAACGGCGCGGGTTTCGTCGCGTTCCCGCCCGGCCCGCGCTTTTCACGCCTTCGCGAATGCGGATATAATAAAAGACAAAGAGAAGGACCGGAAATCGGTCCGTTACGGCGGGTGGTGACGGTATGGGGAGACGGGCGTTTTTGCGTTGGCTGGCAGGGGTTGCCGCAGCGGCGGGTGCCGCATGGCTAGGTCTTTGGAAATGGGAAAATCGGCAAGGGGGCCGCGTCGCTCAGGACGCCGGCATCGCTTTGCACCCTCCGACGGACGTGTCGGCGAACGACGGGGCGCTGCTCTCCTTCTTCATCCTGAGCGACCTGCACGTCAACGCGGGGTTCCGCACGCCCGGCGACCGTCTGCGCAAGGCGCTGGCCGACATCGAGACGTTCGGCTCCAAGGCCGAGGCGATCGTCGTGACCGGCGACGCGACGGAGTCGGCCACGGAGAAAGATTATGCGGAGCTTCGCTCCATCCTGGACGACTTCAAGCGGCTGCCGCCGATTTATGCGAATATGGGCAATCACGAATATTACAGCATCTGGATCAACGAAAACGGCGGCTGGAGCAAGGAAACGGCGCCGAACGGCAAGTCGGACGCCATGTCGCGGGAAGCGTTCCTGTCGTTTTTCGGCTTGAAGAAGCCGTACCACGACGTCTGGCTGAAGGGACACCATATCGTGCTGCTGTCGCAGGAGACATACGTGCAGGAAAAACCGGAGGTCAGCGAAGGCGCCTGGTATTCCGACGAGCAGATGGACTGGTTCCGGCGCGCCATGGCGGAGCCTGCCGGCGGCAAGCCCGTCTTCGTCATGATCCACCAGCCTTTGCCGCCCGCCGGGCGCGACGGGGGCGCCCACCAACTGATACGTGCGATCGAATTCCGCGATATTTTGAAGCCGTATCCGAACGTGTTCGTCTTTTGGGGCCACAACCATCTCGCCTTCGACTCGGGCACGCATTACGTTCGGGAGACGTTTCACGGCTTCAACAACTCGTCGGTCGGCAAGGCGCGCAGCCGGCAGCCCCAATCGTCCGCGCCGCAGGCGGCGAATGCGGACATCGCCCAAGGCTTGTTTGTCGAAGTGTACGCCGACAAGGTGCGTGTACGCGGGCGCGAGTTCGCCGACCGGACGTGGGTCGCGGGCGCCGACTGGACGATTCCGCTGGAGGCGGGAAACGGCGAATGACCGGGAGCCTCCACCCCCGGTTCTTCATCCTGCTATCCTTCGCATTATCGCTCAGGTCGTCCGCCGTGCTTTTAAGACGTCTCGTCCTCTTCTGCCGCTCCCGCCTCGTAGTCGGCGTCCCGAAACTGCTTCCGGTACTGCCCCGGAGGGATTTGGACCGTCTGCTTGAAAATGCGCGTAAAGTTTTGCACCGACGTGTAACACAGCTTCTCCGAAATGTCCTTGATCGGCATGTCGGTATGAACGAGGAACTCCTTCGCCTTCTCCATCCGGTAATGGATCAAATAATCCCCGAAATGCGTATCCGTCTCTTCCTTGAACGACCGGCTCAATTGGGAAGGCGACATCCCGAAGCGCTCGGCTACCTGCTGCAGCGACAGGTCGGTATCGTAATGGTCGTGGATGTACGCGAGCACCTGCTGGATTTGCGCCTTCTGCTTCGACATCCGCAGCCCGCCCATATGGCGCGCCACCGCCGGGAATATCGCTCCCGTCAGCCATTCCTTGACCTCGTCCAGGCTCGTCTTCGCATACAGCTCCTTATACGGGTCGTCCGGGAAAAACGTCTTCGGGTCGAGTCCGATTTCCTGCATGAGCACGTCCAGCTCCCCGATCAAATAAGCGAACAGGCCGAGCACCGTCTCGGAATTTTGCACATACAGCGGCACGAGCCTCATCATCTCGTCGAGCTGGGCGGCGGCCCCTTCCAAGTCGCCTTGCGCGATGCTCGAAACGATCCGCTTCTGCCATTTCACGATCGTCGTGCGCGACTGCTGAACGGACGGCTTCAGGTCGCGGTTCGTGATCAGCTGGCTGTGCCCGAGCAGCAGCCGGTAGCTGAGCAGCTCGAGCGCCTGCTGGTACGCGTCGCTGATGCCGCGGTAATCCTTCACCGGGTCGCTGAGCGTGACGGTAACGGTGAACTGGAAGTATTGGCGCACTTTGCCGTTGATTTGAGCCACCATCTCGGTCACCTTCCGCTCGATGCCGTCGCTCACGCGGTCCAGTCCGATAATGATGGCGACTTGACCCGGCAGCGGGGCCGCGGTAATGCACGACGCCTGCGGAAGCTCCTCGCACAGCTCCTCGCACATTTTGCGAAGCGCGTACAGCATGAGAGAACGGTCCTTCTCCCGGTACGTCTGCCGGAAGCGGCCGAATTCGTCGACGTCGACGAGACAGACGCAAAACCAGTTGCCCTTCAGCGGGAAACCGTACTGCTCGGTTTTCTCGCGAATTTCCCGATCGTCCATCTCGCCGCGGAGCAGCTGCTGGAACACCGTTTCCTTCAAGTAGGGAAGCTGCTCGTTCAGCTTGTGCTGCAGCCGGTCGTTCGTCATGACGACGTGATGGATGAACGAATCGAGCGCCTCCAAGCCGTCGCGCGGCGATTTGCCGCCGCGGCCGTCGCCGGAAAATTTCGCCGACAGCCGCTGGATCGGATTGTACAGCGACCGGGCGCCGACAAGCGCGATCAGCATCCAGAGCGCGACGAGCGCCGCGACGATAACCCACGTCAGCGTCTGGATACGCTGCGATTTGCCGGTCAGCAGCGTGCTCTCCGTCAAGGCGAGATACGTCCAGTTGTTGAACATGGAGCGCTCCATCGACACTTGGTACGAGACGCCGTCCAGCTCGACCTCGGCCGTCGCTTGCTGGGGGTCGTTCCAATAGCGGTACAGCTCGGACGAATAAATCCGGGTGCCGATCTCGGCCGGATTATGGCTCGCGACCACCGTTCCGTTCTCGTCGAGCACGAGCAGCTTCCGCCGCTCCCCGAGCTGGACGCCCTGGACGAACGACGTCAGCTTCGACGATTGGACGTGCAGCATGATGTAGCCGTTGGCGCGGTCGGCGTAAAAGAGCGGCACCGGCCGGATGACGAGCAGCTCGTTCTGGTACGGGTACGTCTTCGGCGAGATGACGACGGGCCCGCTCGCGCTGTCGCTCAGCTGCCTCGCGATATCGGCGTAGGCGAAATCGCTGAAGTCGATCAGCCCGCTCCGGCTCGAATACACTTTCAGATACCGATTATAAATGACGGAGACGTCGTACTGGATTTCCGAGAAATTGCGCTGCTTCTGCAGCAGCTCCATCATGTCCATCGTCAGGTCGTACGTCTGGATCGACGGGCCCGCTTCGACCGATTTCTCGATGACCGTGCTGTTGGCCAGCTCGATCGACGCTTTCTCCAGCGTTTGCAAAAAGCGATCGACCTGGAACTGGATTTGCCGCAAAATAATTTGATGGTTGTGATCCACTTCCTCCTGCACCATCCGGGAAGCGATCGTCGAAGAAACGGTGCCGAGGACGAGAACCGGCACGATGTACAGCAGGAGCGAATATACGTACAGTTTTCGTTTGAACGTCGTCCGCTTGAACAGCCGCATCGGCCGATCCCCCTTTTCGCGTTCGTACCGGTTGTTTCCACCGTCTGTTTCTCTGTATCGTGATACGGAATCGCTTGCAAAAAAAGAAGCAGTCTCCCGATCCGTTGCCGTGGCAGAACTGCGTCGTATAGTGTCGAAAATTATAATATAGGGCGGAAGGCCGTGTCAATGGCAGAGAACGGAACGCACCGCGCCGGAACTTAATGAATATTTTCTTCATACTAGAGAACTTAAAGGGAACTTTTCTCCATAATTATGATATAATCATTGTAGTTCCTTTTGCATCCCATTTCAAGACGGAAGGTGATCTCTCCGATGGAGCGAGTCGCATCGATTGCCGCGACATTGAAAACATATTTGGACAGCTTGCTCCGGCGCGACGAGTCCGGCCGGCTGTACGTGCTCGACGACGAGCTCGGCGACCGCGCCAGCTGCTGCACGACCGCCGAAGCCGCGTGCCTGTACGTGCTGGGCGGGGAAGCGGCCGATCTGGAGAAGGCGGCCGAGCTGATCGACGATGTGCTGAACCGCCAGCTGCCGTCCGGCGCCTTCGGCCAGCCGTATTACGTCAAGAAAGGCGAATCCGGCACCATTGATATCGCCGAGATCGGAGCCGCGGCCAACAGCCTGTATCACGTCTATCGGGCTACGGGCAACGAAGCCGCCAAGACGAGCCTCGTCCGGTCCGCCGACTACTTGCTCACGCAGGTGGCGGAGGAGCAGCCCGGCGCGATCTATAAAAATCCGAACGCCCGCATGCACGACGTGCTGAACGGCGACATTTACGCCGCGCACACGCTCGGCCGGGCTTACGAGCTGACGGGCAGCCCCGTCTATCTCGAGCAAATCGAACGGACCGTCGCCCACGTCGCCGACCGGTTCGGCAAACACTCTCCCGGCTGGTGGCCGTATACGGAGCAGTGGGACGGCTCGGTCGGCATGGGCAACAGCGTCGCCTACCAAGCGACGATCATCGCGTTCGCGCACCCGCTGCTGCCGCTGCTGCCCGAGCCGCTTCGTTCGAGATGGCTGCGCATCGAGGAGGAGGCGTCCGCCATTATTCTCCAAGCGCTGCAGGACGGGCCTAACGACGACAACGAAGCGCCGTGGTGGTGCCGCGATTGGCCGAACGTGGCGGAGATCTCCCTGGCGTTCTCGCGCGTGCCGCATATGCCGGAGGCGAACGCTTACGTGGAGCGGCGTCTGACGGAAATCGAAGAAGGGCTCGACCGCGAAGGCATCGCCTACTTCCGACCCAAAGTAAAATCCGACGATCCCGAACGTTCCCCGGTGACGACGACGTTCCGGAAGGCGGCCACGTTCGCCGGCATTTTGTGCGGCATCGGGCTTGATCCGCTCGCGGATTCGGCAGCCGCTAACCGGTAAGCGCAATCGTCCCATACGATAAATTGAAGGAGTGTACTCACCATGAAACCGATATTTTCACGCAGAGGGCTGATCGTCTCGTGTCAGGCGCTTCCCGGCGAACCGTTATACTGGCAAGGAACGATGGCCCGCATGGCGCAGGCGGCGGAGCTCGGGGGCGCGATCGGCATCCGGGCGAACGGGCCGGACGACATTCGCGACATCAAGGCGGTCGTGAAGCTGCCGGTCATCGGGCTGCTGAAGCGCGATATTCCGGGCTCGGACATCTACATCACGCCGGAGCTCGTCGACGTGCAGGCGATCATCGAAGCCGGCGCCGACGTCGTCGCCATGGATATGACGAACCGCGAAGACCGCGCCGAGAAAGTCGTGCCGCTCATTCGCCATTGCCATGAGGCGGGCGTCGCGGTCATGGCCGACATCTCCACCTTCGAGGAAGGCGTGCTTGCGGAATCGCTCGGCGCCGATCTGATCTCGACGACGATGTCGGGCTACACGCCTTACAGCCCGAAGCAGGAGGGCCCGGACCTGGAGCTCGTCCGCCAGCTCGCCCGCAAGCTGACGAAGCCGCTCGTGGCCGAAGGCCGCATCTGGAGCCCGGCGGAAGCCGAGGAGGCGATGGAGGCCGGCGCGGAGTACGTCGTCGTCGGAGGAGCCATCACGCGGCCCCAGTTCATTACCCAAAAATATGCGGAACGGCTCGGCCGGTATTTGGACCGGACGGCCTCCTCGCGATAGGACGTGGATTCGATGCGACAACCGATAAGCGCCGACGTTCTGATCGTAGGCGGCGGTCTCGGCGGCTGCGCGGCCGCCATGGCCGCGGCCAAAGCCGGCAAACGCGTCATTTTGACGGAAGAAACCGACTGGATCGGCGGCCAAGTGACGAGCCAAGCCGTGCCGCCCGACGAGCACCGGTGGATCGAGCAATTCGGCTGCACCCGCACGTACCGGACGTTCCGCGACAACGTGCGGGCGTACTATAAGCGCAACTTCCCGCTTACGCCGGAAGCCGCCGCGAACCCCCGGCTCGACCCGGGCAACGGCATCGTCAGCCGGCTGTGCGTCGAGCCTCGCGCCGCGCTGGCCGTGCTGCACGACATGATGGCTCCGTACGTGCAGAGCGGACGGATCGAGCTGCTGGTGAACGCGAAGCCGGTCGCGGCGACGAGCGACGGCAACCGGGTGGAGAGCGTCACCGTCCGCCTCTCCCCGACCGGGGAGGAGCTGACGCTCCGCGCGCCATACGTGCTGGACGCGACGGAATGCGGCGACGTCCTCCCGCTTGCCGGCGTCGAATACGTCACCGGGGCGGAGTCCAAAAGCGAGACGGGCGAGCCGAACGCGCTCGACGGCGACGCCGAGCCGCAGGACATGCAGGCGTTCACGTACGTCTTCGCGCTGGACTACCGCGAAGGCGAGGATCATACGATCGCCAAGCCGCGCGATTACGACGAGTGGAAGACGTATAAGGCGCCGTTCATGAAGGACGTCATGCTCAGCTGGGCGACGTCGAACTTGAGCCCTTTCCAATCGTTCAGCCTGTTCCGCGATCCGACGCCGGGCGTCTTCTCGCTGTGGGAGTACCGGCGTGTCATCGACAAGGCGAACTTCATCCCCGGTACGTTCGACAGCGACATTACGCTGGTCAACTGGCCGCAAAACGACTATTGGCTCGGCAGCATCATCGACGTCGCCGAGGAGGAGCGCGACCGCCAGCTGGAGCGCGCGAAGCAGCTCAGCCTGAGCTTGCTCTACTGGCTCCAGACGGAGGCGCCCCGCCCCGACGGCGGCTTCGGCTATCCCGGCCTGCGGCTGCGCAAGGACGTCGTCGGCACCGCCGACGGCTTGGCGAAGGCGCCGTACATCCGCGAATCGCGCCGCATCCGCGCCGAGTTCACGGTGCTGGAGCAGCATATCAGCCCGGACGTCCGCGGCCCCGGCCGGCAGGCGGAGAAGTTCGCCGACTCGGTCGGCATCGGCTGCTACCGGATCGACCTGCATCCGACGACCGGCGGTCGCGAAGGCTTCTACATCCCGAGCCTGCCGTTCCAAATTCCGCTTGGCAGCCTCATTCCGGTTCGGGTCGACAACCTGCTGCCGGCGTGCAAAAATATCGGCGTCACCCATTTGACGAACGGCTGCTACCGGCTTCATCCGGTCGAGTGGAACGTCGGCGAAGCGGCCGGCCATCTCGCCGCCTATTGCCTCGATCGCGGGCTGACGCCTCGCGAGGTACGCAATACGGAGTCGCATCTGCGCGATTTCCAAGCGCATCTCGTGCGCGAGGGCATCGAGCTGGATTGGCCGGTCATCAGTGCGGTGTAAGCCGCGAGGGACAGCCGATTGACGGCGGCTCTGCGCTTGTTGGAATACGAGTAGAGTAGGTCTTCAGGTCCAAGCTTACCGGCTTGGGCCTTTTATTATTCGATCGTTCTGCGACAAAAAAAGAGAAGTCCGGCCTCAAGCCGGACTCCTCCACCTGCCGAAACCGCAAGTTTTACCGCCATGCCAAGCACGGGTCCCGCCCTTACTCGTCCGGGAACAGCGTCGTCGACAAGTACCGTTCGCCGGTATCCGGCAGCAGGACGACGATCGTCTTGCCCGCGTTCTCCGGCCGCTTCGCGAGCTCCGTCGCCGCCCAGGCGGCCGCCCCGGACGAAATGCCCACGAGCAGTCCTTCGGCGCGGGCGAGCCGGCGCGCCGTCTCGAACGCTTCCTCGTTCGGCGCCTTGATGATCTCGTCGACGCACGAGGCGTCATACGTCTCCGGCACGAAGCCGGCGCCGATGCCCTGAATTTTATGAAACCCGGGTTTCCCGCCGGACAGCACGGGAGAATCGAACGGCTCGACCGCGACGATGCGGACGGACGGCTTGCGCTGCTTCAGCACCGCCCCGACACCGCTCACGGTGCCGCCGGTTCCGACCCCCGCGACGAAAATGTCGACTTCGCCGTCGGTGTCGCGCCATATTTCTTCCGCCGTCGTTCGTTTATGCATGTCCGGATTCGCCGGGTTGTTGAACTGTTGGGGGATAAACGCGTTCGGGATTTGCGACGCCAGCTCCTCGGCTTTGCGGATCGCACCCTGCATCCCTTCCGCGCTCGGCGTCAGCACCAGCTCGGCGCCCAGCGCCTTGAGCAGCTTCCGCCGCTCGATGCTGAACGTTTCCGGCAGCGTGATGATGAGCCGATACCCGAGCGCCGCCGCCACGAAGGCGAGGGCGATGCCCGTATTGCCGCTCGTCGGCTCGATGATGACCGAATCCGGGCGGAGCAGTCCTTTTTCCTCGGCGTCCTTGATCATGGCGTAGCCGATCCGGTCCTTGACGCTGCCCGCCGGGTTGAAATATTCCAGCTTGGCCAGAAGCCGCGCCCCGAGCCGGTTGCGCTCGGCATAGTTGTTCATCTGCAGCAAGGGCGTGTTGCCGATCAATTCCGTCAAGTTGTTCGCGATGTTCGCCATCGTCCATTCATCCTCTCTGCCGTCTCGTCCCCCAAATCTTAGCACAAGGGAGGGCGGTCCGCCAAACGCGCTTCGGGACGCGAAGAGGCGGACCCCGCTCTTCCGCGCGGTTCCGCCTCTTGCCGTCGTTTATCGCCGTTATGCTCCGCCGGCCTGCCACGCCAGCTTGGCCGCACCGGCCAAGCCCGCCTGCTCGCCGAGCGCGGCCGGCACGATCCGGACCGGCGCGTACGCCGGCATCATTTGCCGTTCCACCTGCGCGCGGATCCGGTCGAACAGGAAGTCGCCCTGCGCCGTAACCGCCCCCCCGACGACGATCGATTCGGGGTTCAAGATATGGATCAGGTTCGTCATGCCGAGCGCCACGTACTCGGCATATTGGTCGATCACTTCGAGCGCCGTCCGATGACCGCCGCGGGCCAGCTCGAACAGCGTCTTCGCCGAGCCGCCGGTCTCCGACTCGTCGACGCCGGCTTCGGCGGCGAGCCGCATGAGCGCCCGCACGGAAGCGTACTGCTCCCAGCAGCCGCTCAAGCCGCAGTTGCACGGCTGCCCGCCGTGACGGATGACGATATGCCCGTAGCCGCCGGCATAGCCGTCGCGGCCGAAGTACGTCCCGCCGTGCTTCGTCACCCAGCTGCCGCCAACGCCCGTGCCGAGCGTCACGCACAGGAAGCCTTCGAGCGTCTTGCCGGCGCCGATCCACGCCTCGCCGATGGCGAAGGCGTGCGCGTCGTTGACGAGCGCCACCGGCAGCCCGGTCTCGCGCGACATGTTGTCCCGCAGCGGCACGCCGGTCCAGCCCGGCAAGTTCGAGGTGGCGTAGCCGATACGCCCCTCTCTCGCGTGGACGTAGCCCGCCGTCGCCACGCCCATGCCGCGGGCGTCCCAGCCCTCGGCCGCGGACCGCTCCTTGTAGCGGCGGGCGATGTCGTACAGCTTGCCGAGCAGCGAATCCGGTCCGGCTTGCGCGTCGGTCGGCGTATTGTCGGCGTGCAAAATCGTTCCCGCCTCGTCGACGATGCCCGACTTGATGTTCGTTCCTCCGATGTCGATTCCGAATACGACTTTCCGTGTCATGAATTCCGCTCCGTCCCGGCCCGCTCCGCGACGTTCCACAATCCGTTGTCGCGCAGGAAGGCCATATAGTCTTCGTACAGCCGAACCGACGTCTCGTGTCCGGCATGCACCGGACTGCCCGGCTTGTTCATCATGCCGAGATATTGATAGCATAGCACTTTATCCGAATACTTCGACAAAATTTCCAGCTGGCGGCGCACCCTTTCGAATGGGCCCGGGTGAAGCACCTTTCCGGCGAACCGGAACAGCTCGAGATCGGACCAGAGCGGCTTGTTCGCGCGGTCGTGAGCCTCCCGCAGCCGGGCGAACGTCGCATCCACCGCTTCGAACGTCGTCCGGTCCACCCCGATCTCGTCCTGGTAGGCGATATAATCCACCTCCAGCGAACGGAGCTGCTCCACGAAGCGGGCGTCCCCCTGAATGGAGCGCGTCCCGTACGGCGCGATCATGACCCGTTGCGGACCGATTTTCCGCAGGAAATCGGCCATCTCGTTCGCGTACGCGATATAGTGGTCCGGGAAGTGAGTGAAAATCGCCGCCTCCACCGGCAAATACCAGCCGGCGAACGACGCATGATGGCCGTACTTGGCCGCCAGCTCCTTGGCGAAGTCGAACCGCAGCGACGACTTGTCGCCGGTCGTCGACAAGCTGCCCATGATCGGCGTCGTGTAGAAGCCGTTGCCGACGTAAATCGTCAGCCCGAGCCGGTCGCCCGCCTTCAGCACCGCTTCCAGCGGATCCGGGCATACGGTATCCCATCGGTGCGACCAGATGTCCGACGGATAAAACGCTTTTCCGTGCAGCGCCACGTTCAGCAGGACGAGCGTGTCCATGCCCGCTTCGGCCATCTCCGCAAGCTTCAAGTCCCAGTCCGCGTCGGTGAACCGCTGCGTCGTCGAGTTCCAGCAATCCCCTTCGTACGGATTCGGATGATAAAAGTCGAACCACGATCCCGTAATGCGCATCAGCGCCATGTTAACGCTCCCCTTCCGTATCGGACGTTATCGTTCCGCCTGCGGCGGCAAGGCGTCCCGCACGACGCCTCCGGCCTCGTCCAGCCGCCGGAACGCTTCTTCGGCGGACACGCCGGCAAGCAGCATGACGATGCTCGCCTTCATGTGGTCGCCGGTCGCTTCCATCGCCCGGCTCACCGCCGCTTCGTCGGCGCCCGTCGCCATCGCGACGATGCCCCTCGCCCGCTCCCGCAGCTTGCCGTTTGACGGCTGCATGTCGACCATGAAGTTGCGGTACGCCTTGCCGAGCTTCACCATCGTCGCCGTGCTGATCATGTTGAGCACGAGCTTCTGCGCGGTGCCCGCCTTGAGCCGCGTCGAGCCGGTCAGCGCCTCGGGCCCGACCGGCACCTCGATCGCGAGGTCGGCGAGGGCGCCGATCGCCGAGCCTCGGCTGCATGCGAGCGCGACGGTCGACGCGCCGACGCCCCGGGCGTACTCGAGCGCGCCGACGACGTACGGCGTACGGCCGCTCGCGGCGATGCCGACGACGACGTCGGCCGCCGTCAGCCCGCGTGCCGCCAGGTCGGCGGCGCCGAGCGCGGGATCGTCCTCGGCCGACTCGTCGGCCCGATCCCGCGTGACTCCGCCCGCCACGAGCGCCTGCACGAGCTCGGGCGGGGTGCCGAACGTCGGCGGGCACTCGTATGCGTCGAGGACGCCGAGGCGTCCGCTCGTGCCCGCCCCGACGTAGAACAGCCGGCCGCCCTGCCGCAGCGCGGCGGCGATCCGCTCCACCGCTTCGGCGACGGCGGGAAGCGCGGCCGCGACCGCGTCGGGGACGCGGCGGTCCTCCTCGTTCATGAGCCGGAGCAGCTCCGGCGTGGAACACCGGTCCAAATCGCGCGTACGCGGGTTGACCTGCTCCGTATCCAGCCGGCGTATGTTCGGATCCGCTTGCATCGTTCGTTCTCCTCTCGAATCGTCAGCCTATCTTTTTCGAAAATTATTTCCAAAATTACAAAAGTAAAAAGGAACTCTTCTCCACCATTATAGAAGACCGCCGCTTTCCCTGTAAAGCGTAAAGTATTCGCCAGCTCGCCCGACCGTCCGCCGAAAAAAGAAGAGCGAACGAGCATTCGGGAGATTCCGTTTTCTGAAAATGTTCGTCCCCGGCGTCCCGATGCTGTCCGCGTTCCCGACGAAAAAAAGCGAACACTTGTTTTTACCGTTTGACCCTATCGAAACCGGACTGCTACGATGAATGCACTTTCCAGCATTTGGGGCGGTGAAGGAGAAGTTGAAGCTGAAAAGGAAAGGGGGACACAAAATGCCGCGTTTTCCGGAATGGTTCGTCTTTTTCGTCCGCCAGCTCGGCCGGTCCAAACAAGCGTTCGCGCTCGTCACGCTGCTGACCGTGTCCGCCGCCTCGTGCGGGGCCGCCGCGCCGCTGCTGATCGGCCGGCTGATGGACGGCATCGCGGTGCACGGCGGGGATGGCCTGGCAAGAACCGCACTGCTCCTGCTCGCCGCACTGCTCGCTTCCGAGCTGTGCATGGCGCTGCGCGCCTACGTCTCGTCGCGAACGATGGTTCGCCTCTCCTACGAGCTGACCGAGAACACGTTATCCGCCGTCATGCGGACGTCGGCCGATTTTTTCGCCAAGACGCCGAGGGGAGAGCTGCTGCAGCGGTGCACGCAGGATACGCGGACGATTCAGCGGTTCGGCTTGGCCGTCCTGCCGGGCTTCGCCCAGGAGCTGCTGCTCGCCTGCATGGCGCTGGCGGTGATCGCCCGCTGGAACGTCTGGCTCGCCGTCGCGCTCGTCGCCTCTTATGCCGTCCTGTTCGTCCCCGTCCGGATATTCGGCCGCAAGCGCGGACAAGCCCGCCGCGAGCTCGTCGCCCATGACGCCCGGGTTCGGCAAAGCTTGCTGGAGAAGCTCGAGACGGTCAAGCAGATCAAGCTGTACGGAACCGAGCGCCGGGAACGCGAATCGGTCGAGGCCGAGCAAAGCCGCTGGGCCGACCTGAATTACCGGGAAGGCATCGTCGACAGCTGGTACCGGACGTTTCCGCGCATCCCGGACTCGCTCGCGCCGGCGCTCGTCTTCCTGTTCGCCGGGTGGCAGATGATCGCCGGACAAGCGTCCGTCGGCCAGCTGGTGACCGTCCTCGCCTTCGTCCCGGCGCTCAATGCGCCTGCGCGCACGTTTTTTGAGCTGTACTCCGGCTTTGCCGACATCAAGGTGCGGATCGCCGGCATTCTCGACTATTCCCGTCTGCCGGAGGAGCCCGGGTTGCGGCCAGGCTTGCGGCGGCCGGCCGATTTTCGCGGTCTCCCGGTGTCGTTCCGGGACGTCCGGGTCGTCGGAGAGCGGGGCGATCTGCTGCGCGGCCTCACGTTCTCGGTCGCGCCGGGGGAGCATGTTGCGATCGTCGGGCCGAGCGGCGCCGGCAAGAGTACGCTGCTCCAACTGCTCGTGCGGCTGCGGGAGCCGTCCGAAGGCGGCATTTTCATCGGAAGCGAGCCGCTTCGCGAGCTGGACGCCACCCATTTGCGGACGCGAGTCGGATACGTCATGCAGGAGGGCGCCCTTTTCGGAGGAAGCCTGTACCGCAATTTGACCTACTTGGCCGAGGCGGAGCGCGGAGAGCTCGACCGGTGGATGACGGCGTTCGGGGCCGACGATATCGTATCGATGCTTCCGGAAGGGTACGACTCGGACGTCGGATCGGGAGGGTCGAGGCTGTCCGGCGGGCAGAAGCAGCTGGTCGGCCTTGTCCGAACGATGGTGAAGCGGCCGGATATGCTGCTGCTGGACGAAGCGACCTCGTCGCTCGATCAAGCCGGCGAAACGCGCGTGTACGAGGCGCTGAACGCCCATGCGAGCGGCATCACCCGGATCAGCGTCGTGCACCGCTTGAGAGGCGCGGCGCTCGCCGACCGGATTCTCGTCCTCGATCGCGGAGAGCTGGTCGAGCAAGGCACCCACGAGGAGCTGCTGCGCAAGCGTGGGCTGTACGCGGAGCTGTGGCGCCGGGAACGCGAATCGTCCGCCGGTGCGGACGACCAGGAACAGGTTCCGTACGAATCGCCGGAAGGAGGACGCGACCTTGAGCGAGAGCTTGCACCCGCCGCCGACCGGTAGCCGGTCAGCCGCTTGGGCGTACGCCCGGGCGAGCTTGGCGCCGCGTTGGCCGAATTTGCTGTTCATTTTGCTGAAAAACGTGATCGGAAGCTTGCTGTATATGCTCCCTCCTCTCCTGTCCAAATACGTGCTGGAAACGGTGCTGCCCGCGCGCGATTGGACGTGGCTTGCGCTGGTGACCGTCTGCATGGTCGCCGCACCGATTACGGGAAGCGCCCTGATCGTCGTGGAAAACGTGTTGGGCCGATTCATGCTGACGTTGTCCGGCAAGGGGCGCACCGACTTGTACGACGGCCTTCAACGCCTATCGCTCGATACGCTGCGGCGAAGCCGAACGGGCGATCTGCTGACGCGCATGCTGGACGATACCCGGACGTTGACCGATCTCGTCAACGGGCATATCGGATTCACGCTGTTCCATGTCGTGACGATCGCGGCCGGGTCGGCGCTGCTGCTTGACCTGCATCCCGGTCTGGGCGCCGTCGTGCTGGTGTTGTGGGCCGGACAAGCGGCGCTCATGGCCGTTCTCGGCCGTCGCGTGAAGCGGAGGGCGGCGGAGACGGCGCGCCATAACTCGCTCGTCGCCGAGACGGTGCGCGAGATCGTGTCCGCGGCGGCCTACCTCAAATCGGCCGGACAGGAGGCGAAGGCGCTCGGCGCCGTTCGCGAATGTCTTCGGCAGGAATGGAGCCATACCCGGCGCGGCGCGTTGACCGACCACCGGGTGAACGTTGCGAACGCCGCGCTGAATGCCGGCTTTCTCGTTCTGATGTACGCGGCCGGCGGTTGGTTCGTCCTGCACGGAGGCATGACCGTCGGATCGCTCGTCGCCTTTGTCGCCGTCTACAACTGGCTCCGCCCGTTCGGCATCCAGCTCGTCAACATGGCGATGACCGCTATCAAGTCGCTGCCGGCCGTCGACCGCGTCGCGGAAATCGCGCATCCGGTCGCGCTCAAGGACGCCGGCGCGATCCCCGAAGGGCCGTTTACGCTCGAGGCGGACCGATTGTCCTTCCGTTATGACGGAAGAGATCGGCCGGCGCTGCGCGACGTCAGCTTCGTTCTTCCACCGGGCTCCGTCGTATCGGTCGTCGGGCACCGCGGATCGGGCAAGTCGACATTGGCCGATCTGCTGCTCGGGCTGCACGAGCCCGACTCCGGCACCGTCCGCTTGAACGGCATCCCGCTGGCGGAGGTCGATTCGGACTGGCTGCGCCGCCGTCTCCTGTGCATCACGCAGGACGTCATGCTGCGCAGCGGCACGATTTGGGACAATGTGACTTACGGCAGCGAAGGGGCCGACCCCGAATCGGTTCGCGAAGCCGTCCGGCTGGCCGAATTGGAGGAGTGGATCGCCCGGCTTCCCGACGGCTGGTTCACCCGGGTCGGCGAGCAGGGCTTGCAGCTGTCCGGCGGGGAGCGGCAGCGGATCAGCATCGCTCGGGCGCTGCTGCGCAGGCCGTCCGTCCTGATCTTGGACGAAGCGACGTCGGCGCTCGACATGGGCACCGAGCATCGGCTGCTGCGCAACTTGACCGGCCGCCTGAAAGGATGCACGCTGCTGTTCATCACGCACCGCCTCTCGATCGCGAAGCGGTCCGACCGCATTCTCGTCATGCGGGAAGGCGCGATTGCGGAGAGCGGGACGTACCGGGAGCTGATCGAGGGACCGACCTTGTTCCGGCGCTTGTGCGAGCACGCCGAGGGAGGCGAAGCATTCGGGGAGGTTGTGGATCCCCCACTTTCAGGTCGATGAAATCAAGATGTGGGGACCGGCGGATCGTTAGGGGGCCGATGGAAAGCGGAGGGTTACACCATGAAATACGATGATCCGTCTAAAGCATTTTTGCGGTAAACGGTTGGAGGGCATGACATGAAGCGATGGAACCGATCTATCCGGTTCCATCGCTTTTACTTCTATTGGATGAAAGAACTATTCATTCACGTTCTCATACTGACGACGAATCCAGTGCCCGATTTCTTCCTGCGTCATCGGCTTTGCGTAATAATAGCCCTGCATGACATAGCAGCCCAGCTGAGTCAAAAACTCGATATGCTCCTTATGCTCCACGCCTTCCGCGATCACGTCCAGCTTCAAGTTTTCCGCCATCAGCACGATGGCGTGAACGATCGCCCGCTTGCCGGGCGTATCCAGGTCGTTCGTAAACAGCCGGTCCAGCTTGAGCGCATCGATCGGGATGCGGTCCAACAAACCGATGGAGGAATAGCCGGTGCCGAAATCGTCCATCGACACGCGCACTCCCAGCTTGCGGATGCTGTTCAGCTGCCGAATAATGTCGTTGATATCGTGCAGCACCATGGACTCCGTTATTTCCAGCTCCAAGTCATTCGGCTCGAGCTCGACCTTCTCGAGGATGGCCTGCACCCACTCCGTCAAGCTGTCGGTATGGAACAAGCGCACCGACAAGTTTACCGAAACCGGCTGGTCGATGCCCTGCGACTTCCACTGCTTGCATTGCCGGCATGCTTCCTCCAGCGTCCAAAGGGTCATCGGCACGATCAGCCCCGTTTCTTCGGCGATCGGGATAAACTCGACCGGCGACACGTTGCCCAGCCGGGGGTGATGCCAGCGAAGCAGCGCTTCGAATCCGAACAGCGAGTTCGTTTTCACGTTCCACTTCGGCTGGTACACGAGGAAAAACTGTTTTTGCTCCAGCGCCCATTGCAAATCTTTCTCCAGCTCCATTTTGCGGACCTCTTGCGTGCCCATCTCCTCCGTGTAGACGCAGTACTGGTTTTTTCCCAGTCGCTTCGCCTTGTACATCGCCGTGTCCGCCGTTTTGAGCAGGTGCGCCCGGTCCGCCTCCCGAATCGAGCCGATGCTGATCCCGATGCTGGCCGTGACGTACAGCTCGTTCCCTTCGATCCGGTAACCTTTTTTGATGCTTTTCAAAAGTTGCTCCGCCAGCCGCTCCGCCCGTTCCCGGTCGCACCGTTTGACGACCAGCAGAAACTCGTCCCCCCCGATCCGAAACGCCTGCTGATCGCTGCGAATAAATTCGCCGAGCCGCTTGCCCACTTCCTGGACCAGCAAATCGCCCAAATTATGGCCGAGCGTGTCGTTGATCGCCTTGAATTGATCGAGATCCAAAAACAGGACGCCGATGCTTTCGTTGCCCAGATGCGTATCGAAAAACCGGTTCATTTCGTTGCGATTCGGAAGACCGGTAATCGGATCCTCGTACGCCATCCGCTCCAGGACGTGACGATCGAAAAACATGGCTCCCCACGAAACCATCAAAATAATGAAAATCGTGACGGTGACACCGTACAGCAAAAACAGGTCGACTCCCGGGAGATGGTCCGACATTGGGCCTTCGTGCGCGTGAAACCGGGCCGCCTTCATCCCGGTGTAGTGCATCCCGCAAATGGCGAACCCCATCACGAATGCGGACATCCACTTTAACCAGCTGGATGAAGCCTGATTCCGGAAGCGTAAAAAAAGAAACAGCGCCGCATACGAAGCGACGAGCGCGATAACCGCCGACAGGATCCAGAGCCCCTTATCGTAGGACAGCTCGACCGGCATGATCATCGCTTCCATGCCCATATAGTGCATGGTGACGATGCCGCTGCCCATAATAAACCCGCCTATGGCGATTTTGTACCAATAAATGTTTTTCGGCGCGGTAATGTAAAAGGCAATGAAGGACGAAATGACGGCGGCGACCATAGACAACAGCGTCAGCCAAACGTCGTACTTGACCGTCGCGTGGAGGTGAAACGCCAGCATGCCGACAAAGTGCATGGACCAGACGCCGTTTCCCATGACGAGCGCGCCGGCGAGCAGCCAGAAATAACGGCTTCTTCCTTTGGAATGGGATATTTTGGCGGTTATGCTCAAGGCGGAAAACGAAGCCAGTATCGCGATGACGGCCGAAAGCGCCACGATGTAGATGTTGTAGCTTCCTTCCAATTGCACGGTACTCCCCTCCTTTCTCGTCGGACCGTCTCCGGTTTATCGCGATACGGATACCATAGGCGCAGGCGTGTCGCTTATGCAGGAAATTTTGTACACGAAATGACGTCGGGCCGCATGATACGACTTGTCGCTGCCGTAAAAATTGTCCCACATCCGGGCCAGCTCCTCATCCCGGTATTGCTGCAGCGGTTTTGTCCGCTCATCCCGCTCGCGGGACGCCCGCTTGTCGGCCAACAGCCGATCGTAGTCCGGCCGACGGGCCAGCTCCCGGGCCAGCTGCGATACGGTCCGGCCAAACGCGTCCCCCGTCTCCCCGAATGCGTCGTCGATGAGGCCCATTCTTTTTGCTGCCGCCGTTCCGACGGGCAAGCATTGCTCGGTCAGCTGCAGCGCCCGTTCGCGGCCGACCCGCTTGGGCAGCAAGTACGTCCAGTATTCCGAACCGTACAGCCCCCCCATTTTTTTGTAGTGCGGGTTAAGAACAATTCCTTCCCGGGCGTAGACGTAATCGCCGGCCAAAGCCAGAATGACGCCGCCGGCGCCGGCATTGCCCTGCATCGCGGAGACGGTCAGAAACTCGTCGGCCAGCAGGATTTCCTTGACCAGATCGTCCATGGCTTGAATGTTAGCCCACGACTCGTCGGCGGGACTTTCGGCATGCTCGATGACGTTCAGATGAATCCCGTTCGACCAGAAGTCCTCTCCCCCCATCAGGACGAGTACCTTGGGAGGTCTGTTCTTGATCTCGGCCACGGCCCGTCTCAGCCGCTCGCACTGGTCGGTGGACATCGCGCCGTTGTAGAACGGGAAGTGCAGATAGCCGATTCGATCCGCTTCCTCGTAATAAATGTCCCGGAACGTGCGGCCCTCGCAGGGCTCGAAAGGGGATAGCGGCAGCTCGGGAACGGATGTCAGCTTGTCCTTCAGCGCCAGCGCAGCCGGCAGCTTGAACCCGCCCTTCGGCTTCAGGTGCGTGATCCATATCGCGCCGTCGCCGGTCGCCCGGCATATGGCGCCGTCCCGCACCGCCAGCAGCTCGCCCGGCGTCCCTTTGAGCCGGTCTTCCTCGTGGGCTCCGAACAGGTAGAACGCCTCCCCGTACAGCTCGTCCAGCACGCCGGGGTGGCTGTCCGCCGCCCGGATCGTTCTGGCGATTTGTTCCGTCGATCCGTTCCAATCGATCTTCCTTTCGCGCTGCGTCAGCTTCGGCTGAAGCCGCCCCTCGACGTCCGGTCTGGCGTAGTCCAGCGGCTCCGGACGAAACGACGGATCGGCCATCGAATCGAGAGCCTGAAGCACGCACCGGACTGCGGTGTTGGTCACTTCGCGGCGGTACAGCTGGCTTTTGCTCACCGGTCGCATCGGGAAACGGGCCGAAGCCCAAATGTCGCCCGCATCCATTTCGGCCGTCGCCTGAAGAACCGTGACGCCCCATTCGGATCGATTCTCCATGATGGCCCAATCCAGGGAATTGGGGCCCCGGTCGCCCTTGATTCCGGGGTGGACGACCAGACAGGTGTACGAGGTCCAGATCGATTCGGGAATGAGCGTTTTCATAAACGGAGCCACGATCAGCTCCGGTTGAACCCGCTCGATCTCTTCGAGCATCGCTTGATCGGTCGTTACCGTATGTACCGTCACGTCGTGACCGCGTTCCGTCAGTTCGACGTACAACCGCTGGCTCATGCTGTTGTGGCTGGTAGATAGAAACAAAATGTTCACTCTCGTCATCTCCTTCGATAAACGACAACTTGCGCCATAATCGCTACTCACATTATACCATGCAACCCTTTCCAGCTTCCCGTGATTAGTCGAATGTTGTCGAAGTTTTTTTGGTTTTTTTTGGTGGGCGATGACCAATAGGCAGGCATCCTTCGGCATTCCATTATCATATCGAAGGCTCGGTAAATTCCTTTTGCGGATCCGTTTTATCGTCAAGAGTAACCCCTCGTCTTCCGGTACCTGCCGATATTACGGTCATGGCTGGACTCGGAGGAAGCGGCGACAAGACGACAAAACGGCCCGAAGGGGCTTCTTTCGCCCGCTTCGGACCGTCTTTACGGCTTTATCGATGCTGCGTGTACCGAGTCGCTTTGCTGATCCGCCGAATCGCCTTCCGCTCCTCTTCCGACAACGGCGGCGATTCGCTCGCGCCAATATTGTCGAGCAGCTGTTCCAACGTGCGCGCGCCCGGAATGGCGACGGCCACCGCCGGATCGGCAAGCGTATAGCGCAGCGCCAGATGGGTCAGGCTCCGAGAACCGCGCGCCAGCTCGACCAGCCGGGCTCGAACCGCGAGAAGCTCCTCCCGGCTGTAGTCCAAATAGTCCCGGTCCGCTTTCGCGGCGCCGGCATCGGTCAAAATGCCTTTGTCCAGCGGCCCGCGGGCGATCAGACCGATCCCTCGCTCGGCGAGCAGCGGGAGCGTTTCTTCCTCCGGCCGGCGGTCAAGCACGCTGTACGGGCTCATGACGGATACGATCCGGGACCGCTTCGCATACTCCCGGATGACGTTCGGACGAATCGACGAAATGCCGTAATACCGGATCCATCCCTCTCGGATCAGCTCCTCGAACGCCTCGATCGTCTCGTCGATCGGATCGTCCGTCGTTCCCCCATGCAGCTGGTACAGATCGATGTAATCGGTACCGAGCCGGCGCAAGCTCTCCTTGACCGCCGATTTGATATACGCCTTGGACGGATCCCACGTCCAGCCTTCCCGGCCCGCCTCCCGGCGGTTACCGACCTTCGTCGCCACGATGACGTCGGCGCGCCGATGGCGAATCGCCTTGCCGACAAGCTCCTCGTTGCGCCCGTAGTCGTACAAATCGGCCGTGTCGAGGAAATTGACGCCGCGCTCCAGCGCTTCATGGATAAGAGCCACCGCCTCGCGCTCGTCGGTCCCGAGCGACATGCAGCCCAATCCGATCTCGCCGACGATCAGCTCGGATGAACCCAATCGATTCGTTCTCATTTTATCCCCTTCCTTCAAGCTCCTTGCTCAGCCGGTCCAATAACCGCGACGCCTCCAGCTCCGAATCCCGGATGCGAGTCAGCAGGTCGATCGCTTGCTGCCGCTCCGGATGGGCTCCGATCGGGTCCTCCGGCTGCCGCCAAGGAAACGCCTCGACCAGACGGCGGTAATCGTCGCGGATCGACTCGTAGACGATCGCCATTTCCCCGAGCAAGCCGGCAAGAGGGACGAACCGGTCTTGCGCCTCCCGCAGAAAGTCGACGGCGTAATGACGGCTTTCGTGCCAGATCCCGGCGAAATAGCCCATATGCAAACAGGTTATCGTCCCGTCGCGAACCGCCTCGATCCAGCGGTCGTAGGCGCGCGGGCCGGCGTAGAACGTCCCGTGCCCGTATCGGTATGGCCCCGTTTTGCCGAACGCCGCCGCGAAACGGACCGCCTCGCGGAGAGCGGTCCAGCCGTCCGCTTCTCCCTTCAGCGTAACCCAATGCAGCGAAATCAACCCGCCGTCCTTCGGGCCTCCCAGATAGATGTCCGTGCTCGGTCCGGGCGGTCGCCCCCTGCACATCCGGCAAGGGCAGTAGTTGCGGCCGAGCATCGTCCACGGGATGTCGTCGTCCGCTCCTTCGTGTCCGTTCCCGGAATGCCAGGAAAACGTCCGGTACCCGTTGTCCGTATAGCCATATACGAGCGACGTTTCGTTGCCCAGATCGAGCTCCTTGGCAAATACGGGATACCCTTTGTCGATCGCGGTCCGAGCTTTCTCCCACGCCTCGCGCTGCATCGTCTCGAACGTCCCGCCGGCCGCGATCGCATCGAATCCTTCGACATTCGCTCCGAGATGGCCGGACAGCTTGAACATCGTCTCCTCCGGAAGACCGACATTCGGATCGGACAACCGCTCGTCGACGACCGTCAGAAACGCGTGGCCGGTCATGCCGAACACCCAAGCCGGCGACACGTCCGTTCCGTAATAGTTCAAAGCCGACACGATCGCCCCGATCGAGGAAGCATGCATGCCGGAAAACCGGATTTGCCGAGAGAGCGACTTCATAAGGCCCCCCGTCTGCGCACCGGGTACAGCATGTCGAAGTCGAACGTCCGGATCGATTCGTAGGGAACCGTAAGCGGGTTAACCGGCGTCAGCCGGTTCGCTTCGATCCCCAGGACGCCTTCCCGGTCGTCCAATTCGTATTCGGCGGACTGCTCCAGCCAGCCGAATACGGCGCCGTACGTTTCGTTCATCCGGGCTTCGTCGCCGTACACCCGCGCCTTCAAGCAGAGCGATTCCGGGAAGTCGATCCGCTCGACCCCGTCGGGGACGTCGCCGAATTCCCGAACGGCCATCCCCACCCATAGCGTGTCCACTTCCCGGGACCACTGCCGCTGCGGGATAAACACGCACACGTCGCCGGTATCGGCCCATCGCGCATCGTCCGGCGGAATCGCCTCCGTCAGCTTTCGCCATGCCTCCCTCGTTCCGCCTTTGTCGGGCGTCGTCCCCGTGCGGACCGCCAGCGCCTGAAAGGCCGGTACGGTCACGATTTGAATGTCTTCCGTTTGCCGCATCCTTTTCTCCTCCTATCGGCCGGCGGGCAGCCCCGCCACGAGCAGTCGGTTGCCGTCTTCGTCGCGGAGGAGAAGCCCCCCCGCATCCGTCCCGGCCACTCCCGCATACCCGGTCCCGGATTCGACCTCGAATCCGAGCGACAGCGCAAAATCGCGCGCGCCCCCGATGTCGTCGGTGAACACCGTGAACAACGGATGTTCCGTTCCCGAACCGCCATCCTCGACTTCCGACACGAGCGTCAGGTCCGAGCCGGCTTCGAACGTCAGCATGTGCGAACGCCCCAGCACCCGATCCGGCCCGGGTACGTTCAGGTCAAGCAACCTCGCATATCGCTCGGCAGCCCGCCCGAGATCGCTTACGGCGATCGTGACGGAGCCGATATGGGGACGGATCGGGCTCCGCCGTCCTCCGGGCCGGCCGTCCACGCCGCCGAATGCGATCGCGTATCCGTCGGGATCGCGCACGATGAACTCTTTCCACGGCCCGCCTTCCGGATACGTCACGATCTCTTGGGCGATAGGTGCGCCCTTTTCCTTAAACTCGTCGAATAGGGCCTCCAGCTTCGCCCAGGTGTCCACATAAGCATAAACGTCCACTCCGACGGACTGTCCGGCGGCCGGCGCATTCGGCCGGACGTCCTCCGGCTTCGCCGCTTGCAGCAGCTTGAGCGCCAGCCCGTTCAGTCCGTCCCGCTCCGCCCACCAATCGGTGACGCTAAAGCCGAGCACGTCCCGGTAATACGCTTGCGAACGCGCCGCATCGCTGACGAGAAAGACGGTCAGCGTGCTTCCAATCGTCTTCGGATACGCCATATCGGAATCGCCCCTTCCTATTGCGCCGGCCGCTGCCACGCCTGGAATTTGTTGCCGTCCGGATCCTTGAAGTCGAGCTGCAGTCCGCAGCCGCCCTCGTCGCGAATGTCGGCCTCCACCCAGACTCCCGCCTCCTTCAGCGAAGCGTACAGCGAGCGGATATCGTCCGTCTCGAAGCAAAGCGGGAACATCTCGAACGGCTCGTCGCCTTCCGCCCAGCCGGTCGTTTCGAACGTGAGCGGCGTCATCCCCGGGCTCGGCAGCAGGAACAGCCATTGGCCGTCGCCCATGATCATGATCGCGCCGCGCCCGGGCTTGACCGGGGAGCGCAGTTTCAAGCCGAGCACGCGCTCGTACCATGCCGCCGAAGCCGCCGGGTCCGCGACCGGTACATAGGCGCACTCGATTCGTTTCAATAATGCTTGTTTGGTGGGGGTTGTCGTCATCGTTCAAGAGCCTCCTTCGTTTCTTGGGCGATCGCTCGCTTTCCGAGGTTTTCGCCCGCGTACCACAATGAACGGAAACGGAACCCCATTCCATACGCGGCGAAAAAAATGACCCCCGAGGGCGGAAACCGACCTTCGAGGGTATGCGGGCGAACGCTATTCGTCCCATTGCAGCGGATAATCCCGGTTGACGACGATCCGGTCGTTTACACGCCGCATGAACACGGTATAAGACTCTCGCTCGGAAGTCGGGAGGTAAAGCGCGAGATACGGCTTCCCGCTGTAATCCTGCGCGATGCCGAAGCCGTCGATGCCCAAGCGTTCGCGAAGCTCGTTCGTTCGCTCCATCTCCGGATGGGCCATTCCTTTCTCGGAAAGGTCGAACGACACGCCGGCGAGCCCGGTTTGCTCCGGTCGCTCCTTCTTGATCTTCAGCATCAAATAGCCTTCTTCGTGAAATTCGGCGCCCTCGATGACGATATCCTTCCCCTTGAAATTGACGGTCTTCGGAAACGTATCCTTCGTCGACAAAGCGAAGCTCGCGCTCGGTTCGTACTCGCCCACGATGATGTCCCCGATATGCAGCGTCAAGGAACGGACGTCCCGATCGAAGAAGACGGAGGAGGAGAACGGCAGGTGGAACTTGCCGTCGTCCAACAGAAGTCCGGGGCCGGATGGATCGTACCGGTACACGTTTCCTTTATCGTCCTTCAAATACGGCGCTTCGGGGACGTCTCTCGGGAAGCTTAAGTCCCAGCCTTCCTTCCCCGCGATCCGCACGTTCATCGTAGTCGGCTGAATCGTCAGCTTCTCGACCGCAAGCTCCTTCCAATCGGGGTCGCCGACCGGCAGCGGCAACGCTTGGCGAAGCTCCGCCCCCCGGTTATGCAGCAGCTTGCCCGGATCGAACGGAACGGAGGCGACCGCCGCTTGCTCGAGCTTTGTCTGCCGCTTGACGGAATCGCTCGTATGCCTCGTGATTGCGAACCGCAGCTCGCGTTCGCCCGACTCCACCAGACGGCGAGCCTCCCCCGGCTCCAAGTGGTATTTGTACGACACTTGCAAAACGGGGCTTTCCCCGCTGTCGGCCGTCTCTGCGATCGAGGAGCCCGTCGTCGAGCCGCCGGCCTTCACATTGTCCGGATGCACCCACAGATCGACGCTTCGTCGGCCGTCGGTCACGTCGAACTCGTCGGTCCGGATAAACGCTTTGAACAGCAGCTCTTCGTCCGTCAAATAAATATCGCCGATCTTGACGGTCGTCCCGCCGAACCGGACCGTTACCGGCTCGATGGGCGTATACCCGTTGTCGACCGCCTTTTGGACGCCGTCCCTTTCCCTCACCTGCGTCAGCCAATCGACCGCGATTTCGAAGCCCGGCACGCTTTTCATATAGGAGGCGAATGCGGGGGATACTTTCACGCCGGCCGAGAACGTCACGACGGCAATCGTCGCGACCGCGGCCCCTTTCAGCCAGGCCGGTATCCGAGAGCGGGGCCGTGCCGGTTCCGCGACAGGCGGACGGTCCGAATCCGCAGGCGGCGTCCATTCGCCCGACTCCACTTTCCCGGGGACTTGCTCCGCGAACCGGTACAACGAATCCGGCACCGCGATCCGATCTATCGATTCCGACAATTCCATCTGCAGCTTCCGATCCCGTTTCATGCCCGAACCGCCTTTCCGAACCATTGTGTTAGCGACGACATGCGGCCCAGCTTCAGCCTCGCATGATGCAATCTCGATTTGACCGTTCCTTCCCTCACGTTCAAGACCGCCGCGATCTCCGCGATCGACAGCTCTTGGAAATAAAAAAGCACGAGCACGGTCCGGTAAGGCAGCTCCAGCTTCATCACGGAGTCGAACAACCGGCCGGACTGTTCTTTTCGCAGCAGATCCTCCAGCGGCGAGGAAGCCCCGTCGTCGATTTCGATCCCGTCGATGTCGAGGCTCATCTTGTAGTTGCGCTCTTTTCTCACGATATCGATCGACCGGTTCGCGATGAGGCGACCGAACCAGCCGCGGAAATGTCGAATTTCTTTGCCGCTTCGCAAATACGAATACGATTCGAGCAGGGCGTTCTGCACCGCTTCCTCCGCCAAGTGGGCGGCCCCTACGATGGCCAGCGAAGTCCGGTACGCTTGGGCGATCAGCGGCTTCACCAGCTCGCCGAACGCCTCGTGATCGCCTTCGCGTATTCGCTCGATCGTCGATCGTTCGTTTTCCCAATCCATGATGTCGGGTCACACCTTTCCAAGCTCTCTCCCTATAACGGCGTAACGATACGTTGTCCGGTTCAACGAACTTTCGAAGAATCGAAAAAAGTTTTCATCCGGTTCCAGACCAAGTCGGCCGTCATGTAGGGCTCGCCCGCATTGATCCGCTTGACGAACCGGCTTCCGGGCGCGTTCAGCCCCTCCTCTATCGTAAAAAACAGCTCGATCCCGGCTTCTTCCCCCGCCTGCACCGCCTTCTCGTCATACGCCCCGTATGGAAACGCGAGCAGCTTCGGTTGCTCCCCGAGCTCCTCCCGGAGCCGTTTCTCCATGAATTCCATATCTTGCACAATTCTTCGCCGGTATTCGTCCTCGCTCTCGGGACGGCCCTTCCGGGCCAGCTTCATTCGGGAAGTCAGCGCGGGCTGCTCGCCCGCGCTCATGGCGGCGGCGACGGTCCGGTGCGAATCGTAGGTATGGCTGTAGAAGCCCATGCCCTCCCGCTTCAGCCGGCGCATTTGCTCCCAGCTCATGTGCGGGTCCGCATCGGGATTGTACAGATCGGTCGATATGCCGACCACGAAATTGGAGGCGGTCGCCCCGAAACGTTTCAGAACCGGCGCCGCATGCGTATAGAACGATTCGTAGCCGTCGTCGAACGTGAGGACGACGGCGTTCGGCGGAATCGTCCCCCGCCCCTGCATCCACCGGACGAACTCGTCCATCGCGACGATGCGGAACCCTCGCTTCGCCAGCATGCGCAAATGCTCCTCCAGCCTGGAGCCGGTCAGCGTGGAAGGACCGCCGGCCCGCGGATCGGTCTCGCCGACAATATCGTGGTACAGCAGCACGATGGCGCGATTCTCGTAATGAATGTCCGCCGACGTGCCGCTTTCCGTTCGGGACAGCACGAACCCGAGCAGAAGCGCCGCCAGGCAGCAGCTTATGATTTTTTTCATGGACTCGTTCAACCTTTACCTGTTTGCAAGATGCGCGCTCATAGGTAAAGGCGGAAGGACGGAGCCGGCGGTTCAATCTCTGTTCGGGACTTTTTGAAATCGGCTTCACGCCCGAGAGGCCGAACGAACATCGTTCGGCCCCTCGAATGTGCCCGCCTGCCGGAGACGCCTGCGGCACCGGAACGATCAACCGCCCGCGGCCGATACGCCCCACCGTCGCTTGAACACCGCGTACGCGGCATACAAGCCGAAGCTTTGCAGCACGAACACGCAGGGCATAATGTCGAAGCGGTACCGGGTCTGCACCTCGATGACGACGTGCAGGGCGGCGTAGCCTAGCAGGAGCAGCATGTACAGCGACGCCTCCGGCGAGCCTCGTCCCCGGATCGCCAGAACGGCCATGGCGATCAAGCCGAACAAAGCCATCGTCAAATATTCGATCCGCTCGGCCCGGATCAGCTTTTTTTGCAGCGCCGGCCGGTCTTGATCGGGCATGCTCCATAGCGGGGCGGAATCGTCCGCGCCCCACATCGTTTTCGTCTTGGAGACGAACAGCTCCGCGACTTGGCGTTTGTCCCGCAGCCGCTCCTTCAGAAGCTCGAGCTCCGCGCGGTTGCGCTCCTCGCCGAGCGGAAATTGCAGCACGTACAGCGTATCCTCGTACGACCAGCCGCCGTTCGTCTGCGGATTGAGGCCGATCATGAACTTCCAGTACGGCTCCTGGCTCGACAACGGATAAGGAGTTACGCCGGACTGGACGAGCGCGAAGCTCGCCCCCTGCTGCACGAGCCAATATACCGCAAGCACCCCGATCGTCTTGGCCGCAAGCGCGGGCCATTTCCGTTCCCGGATGCTCGGGACGAGCCGAATCAGCACGACATAGGCGACGAACCCGAGCAGGAAAAAGCTGCCGAGCGGCCGCATCAAGTTGCCGACGCCGAAGCAGAGGCCGACGAACAGCCAACCGGCTTTGCCGGAGAAGCTTCGGCCGATCAGCAGCATAAGGCCGAGGAAGTAGAGAAACGTGGACACATGCTGGTTCGTCAGCACCGAGCACATGAGAATGTTCGGCACGTAGAGCGCGTACAGGAGCGCGGCCATTTTGCCGCACGTGTCGTTGAACGCGAGCGCGGCCGTACGATAAATCACAAGCGCCGTTCCGGCTTGGAACGCGATATTGAACAGCTTCAGCATGAGCAGCGAATTGCCGAACAGCTTGATCAGCAGCGCCTCGTAAAAGGCGAAGCCGAGCTGGTACACCCACCGGGAAAAATAGTCGTTCGTCCCGAACGACACGTCGCCGTTCGCCGCGCTCACGCCGGCCGCGTACATGTCGAGAAAGTCGGACACGGGCTGCGTGTCGACGGCAAGCACCCACGCGAGCCGCAGTCCGACGGTCGCGAGCAGCAGAACCGCGACGAACGGGAGCCGCTTCATCCACCGGTCCGCGACGGACGTCAGCAGAAGCGCCGCCGCAATCGAGCCGAGCATAGCGAGGGCGATCGTCCAGCCGCCGTCGAAAAAGACCGCCGTGTTCGCCGCCGAGTGCCACAGCATCCAGCCGAACAGGGCGACGCCGAAGACGGCCAACACTCTGGTTAAAACATGCGCGCCCGTGCCCGGAGCGGTTCGAACCGGCAAAGCCTCGTCCGGCGGCGTCGTCGTCCGGTCGGCTATCGTTTGATTGGACATCATTCAGTCGGGCGGCGTCGAGGCTCATCCCCTTCGCGCCCGCACCTCCGTTTCCCGTACCGCATGGTCTTTTTACATATGTACTATCTTACCTAAGCGGGAAGAACGGAGTAAAGCATTTTCGGGAGCGGGGGACGATTACGGAAACGGCAAAAGACGGCGATCCGTGCGGGACTCGCGACGAGCCTTGGCGATAGCACAAGGAGTAACGATGAAAGCGGGTATAGGGGTGAAAGCGGGGCAACAACGGTTTGGACGCGATATGGGCGACGGTTCGGTTATCCGTGCAACCCATCGGTTCGCCGGGATTCGATGCCGATTGGATTTTATCCAATGGAACGGTGCGGATCGACACGAACCGGCGCATCCAATTGGATTATATCCAACGGATCTTCCCTCAAACGGTTCAAACACGGCCAGAAGCGGAATTCTGCTGGATATGTTCCAACAGAAGATCCTCATCGCGACCCGAAGCGTGAAATCGATTGGATTCTATCCAACGAACCGCCTCTCGCGTTGGTCCAAGTCGGTGATGGATGTCGAGCGAAAAAAAGAAGGGGCCGCCATCGCGACCCCTCCCCTTTCTCGACCGTCCCTTCGGTTCTTATTATCGCCCGGACGCGGCAACCATGCGCGCCATACCGTCCAGCAGCAGCCGGGCGAAGCCGGCGTCGATGCCCTTGCCCGCCTGCGCTTGCACTTCGTGCTCGAGCGCGGCAAGCGCCTGCTCCAGCTTGCGCGGGTCGCCCTGCGCGTCGGCCGCACGCTCCGCCTTCGTCTTCAAGCTTTGCAGCATGCCGTTGTTGCGCAGCCAGCCGCGGTCGAAGCCGAGCTGCACCAGCTCCGGCAGCCGGTCCGCCGCCACGTCGACGGTGAAGCGGAATTCGCGCACCGTCTCGTGCCCGGCACGGTCGACGGCGACGGCACGGACGACGTGCTCGCCGAGCGCCAGCTCGAGCGGCGCGATCGCCATGACCGCGGGGCGCGGTCCGCCATCGAGCGTGACGTCGAGCGACGCGACTCCGGTCACGGCGTCGCTCGCGTAGACGCTGAGCGTCACCGTGTCGACGGGCGAGACGCGCTCCGGCCCGCCGAAGGCGACCGTCGGCCCGCTCGTATCGACGACGACGGCCGCGGATGCGGTGAAGCCGCCCTCCTCCGTCGTCGCCGTCACCGTCGTCCGCCCTTCGCCGACGGCCGTCACCGTACCGTCGGCGGCCGCCACGGCCACACCCGGATCGGTCGACGTCCAGCGGACCGACCGGTTACCCGCTCCGTCCGGCAGCACGCGAGCCACAAGCCGATCGGTGCTGCCGGCCGCGGTCAGCAGAAGCTCGCTGCGATCCAGCTCCACCCCGCTGACGGCGGGCGGTCCGTAGACGGCCACCTCGGTGATGCTGTTGTAGTTGTTCGACGAGTTGCCGCTGCCGACGAGCCGGATATATCGCGCTTCCGTCAGCGGTACGAGGAACGTTTCCGGCTCGAGCGTCGTACCCGAGCTTTCGCCGCTGAACAGCGTCGTCCACGTCTGGCCGTCGAGCGACGCCTCGAGGTCGAAATACGCCTTGCGCAGCGTCCCGTTGTAGATCGCGACCGAAATCGCGCCGACCGGCTTCGCGCTGCCGAGATCGAAGCGAAGCCACTGTCGGCCGGGAGCGGACCAGCGGGTGCTTAAATTGCCGTCGATCGTTTTGTCCGGCGTATTGCCCTGCGCCGCTTCCGGCACCGCGCTCGCCTCGACGCCGGCGACCGCATACTGCTGCATGCCCGTCGGCCTGCCGATCAGCGGCAGCCGCTTGAACGCGACCGTGTACGCGTTCGCGTTCGCCGGATGGGCGGCGTCCCGCACGACGATGCGCGCGCTTCCCGGCACGGCGGTCGCCTGGGTGACGTTCACGTCATGCCCGGCGGACGACGTCGCTCCGACCACGGGTACGGTGGAGGAGTCGAACGGAACGAACGCCTCGTAGTACGTCTTGCTTGGGTAAAAGCCCGGGACCGGCACGCCGTCCACCGTCAAGGCGTCCAGCGTCGGACGGGCGGGGCGCGGCGGCAGCTCGCCGTCCGGAATCGACCAGGCCGCAAGCGGCGCGAACGCCGGCAGCGAGGCCGGTATCGGGTCGGCGTCGTACAGCGGCACGAGCCAGACCGCCACGTTCGCCTCCGTCACGTCCGTCATATGGATCGCCAGCTTGCGAACGCCGAAGTTGGCCGACTGCTCCGTCGGATTCGGCGACGTCGGCAGCGGCACCGCGTCCATGACCGAGAACACGGCCCCTGCGGGCGCCTCCGCCATTTTCGCATACAGCCGCTTGTCGCCTTGCCGCAAAATCGCCGCGCGACCGCCTTCGACGATTTCGACGCTCGCCTTCGTATGCATGAACCAATACAGCTCCGACGGCTGCTTCAGCTTCATCTCGTCCTGCACGAGCAGCTTGGTGCGGTCGTCCGCCAGCATCATGCCGCGCTTCATCGAAACGGCGTCGTTGCGGTACACGTTCGTCATGTCGAGCACCGAGAACGCGCCGCGCGGCTTCGATTGCTGCGCGATGCGGACCGCCGTGCCGAGCGGGTCCTGCTGCACGACCGGATTTTGCACCGGATTGACGACGATCGTGTTGTGGCCCTCCGTCTTTTTCCGGTAATACGTCCATCGCTGGTACTTGTAATCCCAGAAGCCGGGGAGGCTGTAGTCCTCGTTGCCGGAATCCATCGCCCACCGCACGCCGAGCGCGTCGAATACGAACGTGCCCGCATCGAGGTCGTGATGGCTCTTCAACGTCTCGTTCACGCCCTTCATCGAGGCGAACAGCGCGTCGGGATCGTCCCAAGCGCTGCGCATCGAGCCGGATTCGATCGCCGTGTAGAACCGGTCGAGCTCGGTCGGTTTCACGTCGAACATGCCCGGTCGATACAAGACGAGGTACAGCGGGTGGAACACGTCCTTGCGCCGGTACAAATCGCCGAGATGCCAAGCGTACTCCGGCTTGCCGAAAAAGTCCGCGAACCACATCGACTCGGGCTGCGCGAGCGAGATGCCGCCGTCGAAGAAGTCGAAGTAGCCGCCCTCGCCGAGCAAATGTCCGGGGAACGCGCCCGACTCCTCGAAGCCGGGAAGCGCCGACAAGCCGAAGTCGGTGCCGAGGACGTTGTTCATCGTCGCGATCATGTACGACAAATATTGACCGCCGTAATGCCAGTAGGCGGGGCCTTCCGGCCACGCCCCGTCGGGCGTATAGTGGCGCAGCGATTGCTGGAGCTTCCGGTACATGCCTTGCAGCACCTCGGCCGCCGCCGCCCCCGCCTGCGGGCTCGCATCCGCGATCGCAAGCGCCGCCATGCCGAAGTTGCCGTTGTCCACCAGATTGATATTGTTGTACTCGCCGTTATGCGTAAACGCCCCGCGGTACCAGTCGAGCGCCACGTTCAGCACGTGAATGCGGATCGCCTCCGCCACGTTCGCCCGCTGCTCCGCCGTCATCGCTTCGTACACCCAGTCGTAAGCGAGCGACACGGCGTGCGACAGCTCCGCCATCGCCAAAATGTTGTTCGTCCGGGCCCCCCAGTCGGCGTAGCCGGCCAGCGCCTCCAGCTCTTGAATCGTGCGGGTCGCGTAACGCGCGTCGCCGCTCAGCTGGTACATGAGGCCGATGCGCAGCAGCCGGTCGCGGATCGCGCCGTTGTTCGCCCCGTTCGCCGCGTACGGCAGCGGCGAGGTCGACAAAATCGGCTCCGCCTCCTTCTGCAGCCGCGCGTACCATTCCTTCATGTACGGATCGGTCCCGATCAGCGCCCGCGCCCGGTCGTAGTCATCCCGATCGCCGAGCAGCCGCGGATGCTGGCCGTAGCTCGGCCGGCTTTTGAACAGCGCCGCGAAATCGCCCGTCTCCGGGATGACGGCGATCCGGACGGTTCCTTCCGTACGACCGCCCTTCCCGTCGCTCGCCGCGACGCGGAAGCCGTCGTAGCCGACGAAGTCCGCTTGCGGCGTATAGACGTACGTGCCGTCCGCGTTCAGCTGCAGCGTACCGTGCTCCGGCTCCGCCGCCTTGCTCCAGACGAGCGGGTCACGGTCCGTGTCGGAAGCCTGCTGCACCCGGCCGGAAAGCGGCTTGTTTTTAATCGTCGACGACCAAGCCAAATCGAGAAACGGCGCATCGTTGACCGGTTGCACTTCGATCGAAGCCATGGCGAATCGGGGGCCTCCTTTGCCGGTTTGGGCCATGAACGCGAATTCGTCCGGGCCGCTGTAATCCGGGTTCGGGTAATACGCGAACCGGCCGTCCGGGTACACGGTCACCTTGCCGTTCTTCGGCGAGGTCGCCTGCGCGAACGAAACCGCCGCGCCGGTCGAATCGGACGCGATCAGCCGGCCTTCCAACCCGCCGTCCTCGGCTGCCGTGCCCGTATAGGGCTCGACCGTCAACGTCGGCGACGCGCCCACGCTGACGACCGCCGTATCGGCGTATCCGCCTTCGGGCGAGGCCGCCGTTATGACGGAGAAGCCGTCCGCCTTGGCGGTTACGGTTCCGTTCGCGTCGACCGACGCCACCGCTTCATCCGACGACGACCACGCCAAGGCGCGGTTCGAGGCGTTCGCGGGGACGAACGACGCTTCGATGGAAGCGGTTTCCCCCCGCTGCAGCGAAACGACCTTCGGCGACAAGGAGACGCCCTGTACGCCGACCCATTCCTCCACGGCGAAGTCGTCGAACCAGACCCGACCGGTGCTGTTCTCGAGAAACGCTTCGACCTTCAGCGCCGCCGGAAGCGTCGCGTTGTCCGGAATCGTGACGGTTCGCTCGAATCGCGTCCAGTCCGTCGTGCCTTTCGCCTCCGCGATGTTCACGAGCAGCGCGCCGCCCGCCGTGCGGCCGACCTGGAACCGGACGAGCGCCTTGCTCGATACGTCCTCCGTTTTCATCCAGCCGCTGACCCGATACGTCTTGCCCACCGTCACGCCGATCTGCTGGAAGACGGTGCCGCGTGCGGATGCGGACGCTTCTAAGCGGACCGATCTTGCGCCCGTGTGCGAAACGTTTCCGTCAACCGCAAACAAAGGGGTACCAGTAAAGACGTACCGCGTCCAGCTTGCCGCCGCGACACCCCCCTGCCAGGCGGAGTTGGCGGCCGTCGTCTCGAAGCCGCCGTTCGCGAGCAGGTTCGGGTTCGCCGCCGCCGCTGCCGCATGCACCGGGCGGAACGGAATCCAGCTTACTATCATGACCATGGCAAGCAGCATGCCAATCGCTCGTTTCATAACAAACCTCCTTGTCTCATTCGGAATTTCGGAATTTCGAGAAGGCCGGGGCGGAGCCGGGCTTTCCGGTCCGCCGCCGATTGTTCCTGCCTGTAAGGCTCATGCTTCTCCGCTGGCGATGCGGTCGAGCAGCCGCTGCAGCAGAACGGCCGCCTGCGCCCGGGTAGCGGGCTGCAGCGGAGCGAAGACGGCTTCCCCGACGCCCTGCAGCATCCCGTCCGTCGTCAGGACATCGACCGCTTCGGCCGCGAAGCCGCCGATCTCGCCGGCGTCGGCGAATCGTCCGGCCGAGGCGCCGTCGCCGCTCCGCTGCGGGAAGGAAATGCCGGCTGCCGTCAATGCCCGGTACAGCATGACCGCCGCCTCCTGCCGACTGACGATTCGATTCGGCCCGAACGTCCCGTCCGGGTATCCCCCGACGATGCCATACGCCGTACCCGCCGCTACGGCGTCCGCATACCAGTCGCCGAGCGGCGTATCGGCGAACGGCCGCTCCTCCGCGCGGTTCAGCAGCCCGAGTCCGCGTACGAGCATCGTCAGCCATTCCGCGCGGGTCACGGACCGATCCGGATCGAAGCGATCCGGCGCGCTTCCGCGGACCATGCCTTGCACCGCGAGCCGCTCCACGCCGGACTTGGCCCAATGTCCTTCCATATCGGCAAAAGTAACGTTCGCCTCGATCGGAACGTACACGCTGTTGCCGTTCGAACGGAACGTCAGCCCGTATTCGCCGCCGTCGGTCACGACGGATGCCGGGACCGGGGTCCACGTCCCGCTTGCGGGATCGAAGCGGGCTACGCCCGGAATGCGTCCGGCCCGGATCGCTCCGACCGTATCCGGATGACGGATCGTGCGCAGGACGAAATCGCGGAATCGCTCGATTTCCGTATGCGCACCGCCGCCGTCTGCGACGACTTCGACCCGGTACGACCACGCCTCGCCCGCCAAGCGCAGCCCGTCGCGTTCCGCCGCCAGGCGCAGGGCGGTCATCTCCCGCTCCGGTACCGGCCCGGCTTCGATGCGGACGCTTCCCTCCGTCCCCGCAAAGGACAGCAGCTCCTGCAGCGGAAGCGAATAATCGCCCCCCTCCGTCGAAATCGTGACGTAGGCCGTCCGCTCCGCCTCGTGCCACAGCGCAAGCGTCTCGGCGGGCAGCTCTACCGTATACGGTCCCGCCGCTGCCGGTACGGAAATCGTGATGCCCGATGCCGCATCGAACGGATCCCGAACGGGCAGCGGGCGGCCTCCCACGATAACATGAGGCTCTCCCGCCACGCCGTCCGTCCGCGGACGTCCGGACTCTCCGCCGGGGACGGAAGGAATCCGTTCCCCGCCATCCTCCCCGGAGCCTTGATCCGGATCTCCGGCCGTTACGATCACGATGCGCTCCTTCTGCTCCGCCGCCAAGCCCGCCGGATCGCTCACCCGGTAAACGAGCGTGTACGTGCCTTCCCGATCGGCGTACACGGCTCCCGATACCGTTACGCGGTCGGAAATGTCGCCGTATGCGGGGCTCGTCGCGATGTAGCCCGGCTCCCGGTACGTACCGTAAAGCGGAACCGTGACCGGATTGTCCCCGAGCAGCGACAAAACCGGCGCTTCCCGTCGGACATACACGGCTGCCGTCACGGTCGGGCTGCGGTTGCCCGCCCGATCCACCGCTTGCAGACGGACCGTGTACGAGCCCGTATCCGCAAGCCGCAGCGGCTCCGTATACGCCGTCCATGCGGAATCGTTCAGCCGGTAGCTCACGGCCGAGGCGCCGTCGAACGCATCGTATACGTTCGCGGTAACGGTGACCGCCTTGTCGGCCGTCTCGCCCGGCACATACGGCGCGCCGTCTTCGCGAAGCAGCGTCATCGCCAGCGCGGGCGCCGTCTTGTCGACCGTTACGCCGGCTGCAGCGGACACGCTCGCCCGCGTGCCGTCCTCTCCCCGCGCTGTAACGATCGCCGGTTCGTACCGTCCCTCGGGCAGCTCGGCGCCGCTCCAGACCAGCGCCGCGTTGGCGAAGGCCGGCTTCTCGGTCGGCGACCGCTCCAGCACGACGCTCTTCCCGACTCCGCCGATCGAGGACGACACTTCGACTCTCTCCCCTTCCGCGTGCCACACTTTGGCCCGCAGGACGAATTCGGCGCCGTCCCCTCCGACTTCCGGCGTCAGCCCGGCTTCGGCCGCCTGCAGCTTGTCGGCGACCCGGACGCGGCGCACCGCTTCCTTGCCGGACCTGCCGAGCGGATCGCTCGCCCGGTAGCGGAGCTCGTAGTCGCCCGCAGTATCGACGTCGACCGAGCCCTCGACGGTTACGCGACCGGTCACATCGCCGTAATATTCGCTCGAGGCCGTGTATCCCGGATCGGCAAACGGCTTGCCGAGCGGCCAGACGAGCTCGCTTTCTCCCTCGAGTGTGACGACGGGGAGTTCGGTCTGCAGCAAGCCGAGCGGATACACCTTGAGATTGTCCACATGGAACGACCCGGTGCCCCCCGTCGCCGTGGACGCCGCGAACTTGCCGAAGTGGCTTACCCCGTACCGGAACGGGACGTCCACCGCTTTCGGAGCCCCGTCGACGTAGATCGTGTACTTGCCGGCGCCCGGATCGGCCACCAGCTTGAACCGATACCGCCTGCCGGGTTCGTACGGCTGGATGACCGTATCGCCTCCGGCGGCATTTTTATACGTGAAGACGTCCTCCCCGCCGATTTGCGACGTCAAGATGCTGATTCCGTTCGTGCCCGCATCGTCCTTCATATTCCAGGAGTGGTACGCCTCCTTGTTCGGCAGCCAAATATCGAACTCGGCTACGACGGGACCCGTCTGGGTCGGAAACGTCTTGGTCGCGACCGCCGCCTTGTTGGTGCTGTCCGTAAAATACAGGCTCCTTCCCTCTCCGTCCGGCCCCTGCGCGACCCGGACCGAATTGCCGCTGGCCCCCGGATCGATCGTATACGCGGGCGGAACCGTTCCGATCGCGCTGCGCTCGTATGTATCGTTGATCAAATACCGGAACGGAAAGACGCTCACCTTATCGATATAGTGGGCGGCGCCGGCATTGCCTTCAGCGGCCGCCGAAAACCCGGACAACGCTCCGAAGGAGCCGGCTAACGGCACATCGACGGCCGACGCGACGCCGTCTACGACGAACGCGGCGTTCCGTGCGGTTACGTCCGCGACCATCTTGATCTCGTGCCATGTACCCGGACGGTATCCGCCCAAATCGATCCGCCGGCCGTCCCCATCCGTCGCGACCAGCCGGCCGCCGTATGTCGATACGGTTACGCTCGGACTCCCCGCTTCGTCAAGCAGGCTCCAGCGGTGGCCATCGGCCGCCTCGGGCAGCAAGACGTCGAATCGCGCCGCTACCGCCTCGCGCTGGGCCGGAAACCGTTTGATCGCCTCCGCGGCCCGCCCGTCGCCCGCCGGTTCCAGCCTCACGCTTTTGCCCGGCGTACCGGCAACCGCTGCGATCGCGACTCGTCCTCCCCCCTGGCCGATCTCGTAACCGCCGGGCGCCGCGCCAAGCGGCTCCGTATCGAACGAATCCTCCAGGAAAGGCAGGAAGGGGTAGGCGACGACGTTGTCCACATAATGCGTTCCGACTCCGGCCGATCCCGTCGTCGCGACGAATTGGTTCAAGGACGAAACGGCTGTCCGGAACGGCACGCCGTTCGCGTACACGGTCCCGTTGATCGCAATCGTGACGCGCTTCGTCGCGGGATCGGCGATCAGCTGGAACGTATACCACGTATTCGCCGAATACGGCATCAGGACGACGTCGCCGTTGGAGGCATTTTTGTAAGCGAAATTGCCGCCGGCAGTCGTAATCGTCACCGCGTTCGCGTTGTTGTCCCCTTTCACGATCCAAGCGTGGTAATTTTGCTTCTGCGGGAACATGACGTCGAATTCGATCAAGAGCGGCCCGCCCTGCAAACCGAACGGCTTGGACACGACCACCTCCTTTCCCGAATTTGTGTCCTCCAGCTTCAAGCTACGATCGGAGGCGCTCTTTACGCCCTCTACCGAAACCGTCCCCCCGGCCGTCGTGATCGTATAATCCGGCGGCACCGATCCGATCTCGAGCCCGTCGAACCGGTCCTCGATCAAGTACAGGCTGCCACCGAGCGTGGCGGCGCTCACCGGGGCGCTTGCCGCCGACCGGTTGCCGGACGGGTCGTACGCGACGACGGTATACGTATACGTGACGCCCGACGCAAGAGAGGCGTCGATATAGTCCGGCGACCGGACGTCGGCCACCTTCTCGCCGTCCCGGTACACCTCGTAGCCGGCTACCGCCGTATCGTCGGCCGACGCCGCCCATTGCAGCTTCAGGGCGCTACGCGACAGCGCCGCCGCGCTCAGCCGATCCGGCGCCGAAGGCGGGGTTACGTCGCCGGCCGGATTCGTCAGCCGGAGCCGGACCGACTTCGTGCCCCCGGCCGCCCCTCTCGCATCGATCGTCAAACGGACGGTCGGACTCAACTGCCGGACGGACACGCCCGGATCGACCGCGATGACGCCGACCGCCTCCGTATGAAGCTCCAGCTCGATCGGCTCCGTCCGCGTCTGGGTCGGATCGGCGGCGTACAGCTCCAGCTCGTCTCCCTGAAGCCGGGTCATCGCCGACGCTTTCGAGCGGCTCGTCAGCCAAGGCTTCCCGTCCGCATACACCGTCTTGTCCGCGTCGTTCCAGAAGTTCGCCCCGACGACGCCCAGTTCGGCTTGCCGGACCGCCTGTGCATCCTCGGAATTGTCCAACACCTGGAAAGGCGCCGCGGCGGCGTACTGCTCCGTCTCGATTCGGCTCCGGTTCGGGAGCACCGCATACTGGTACGTACCGCCGACCGGCTTGGAGCCGTGGTCGAGCCATAACGTCTGGTAATTGCGCGTAATCGGCTCCGTCGGCACCCCGCCCTGGCTGTCTCCCCAAGTGGCGGTTCTCGCCTCGCGAAGTCCTTTCAAGGCGCCTCCTTCGGGAAAATAGTAGCCGATATCCGATCCGGGCGCGGCCCCGGCCAGGTGAGCCCATCGCGCCCCCGTATAATCGGCCGGCGCCGACGTCATGCCGGCGGGCTGCTCCGCGCCGTCCACGGTCAGGACGTTCGCGGCCGGATCGGCCAGCTTGCGGTTCTCCACGACCGTCTCGACCGGATTCGCGTCCATGGACGTGATGCCCGCCCCCAATGCCACGATTTCCTTGTCGAACAGAAACCACGATTTTTTGCCGGTCAGCTTGGAGCCGTACGGGGTGAACTGCATGCCGACGACGCCGTATGTCCCGTCCGACGCTCCGCCCACCCAGCCGTGCGGCGTCTTCGTGCTTTGACCGGCGGCGTTGCCCAGCGTCCGCACGTCGGTCGTGATGCCCGGCAGCCGGTACTTGTCGACGGTCGCCCAGTAGTCGTCGTCGTATTGGCTCAAGTCGCCGTTATACAGGTAGGTCACGCCGTCGCCCGTCCGCCATCCGTGCAAATTGTTCCCGTTAATCGATTCGTACCGGAATACGCGCGCGGACGACATCGCGAGACCGTAAGAGAACGACGGGCGGTGATGCACGACTCGATCGGATTGCGTGAAAAGCTTATGGCCGACCCAATCGGTATAAGCCGGTATGGCCGAATCGGCGACAATCCGTTTGGCCATGGCCGAATAAAACAACGGAGCGTTGCGAAGAAAGCTGCGGTACGTATCCTCCGTTACCCATGCTTTCGCCATGCTCTTGAAGGCGAGCGCGTCCTGCTCCGGGGCGAACAACGCCACCGTCAGCACCCCTTGGATGACCCGGTGGCCGGCCACATGCGATTGCACCCCGGAATTGGAGATGAGCCGCCCGCGGACCATGTCCATCTGGGCGCCCTTTACCATCGTCGGCGCGAAAGAATCGTAAATCCAGCGGTAGACGTTGCCCGCTTGCGGATCCTCGATTTGCCAGGCGGAGCCGTTCAGCACGTACATGGCGTTCGCCACAAGCTGGAAGAACGTCGTCCCGTAGTTGCCGATGTACGGATGCGGCCCGTGCTGCAGGAACGAACCGTCCTTGTGCATGCCGTCCGTCTCGGGGATCGTGTTGTAGGCGAACACGTTTTGGGCACCGGCCGTCGACGTCGGCGTCCCCGTCTTGTCGCTCAAGGCGTCGCGGGCCAGCGCAAGTTGCGCCCCGTCCTTGACGACGATCGCGCGCAGCATATAGACCCACGCCTTCTCCACGCGGTTCGCCCCGGTGGCGGTCGATCCGTTCGTCAAGTTCGGGTCCGGCGCGAAAGCGGCCACCGCCCGCATATAGTCGGCGATTTGCCCGGCCGACAAGTCCTCGTACAGCAAAATGACCGTATCGAGCAGCTGCTGCGGCCCCGACATTTCCCAGTGATACCAGTTGCCGTACTTCACCGTCGTTTCGTTGTAGCGGTTCGCATACATCCAATCGAGAGCGCCGAGCAGGTCGGACTTCAGCGCCTCGTCCCGGTGAAACCGGCTTCCCTCCGTGGCGTACGCGAGCGCCATCGTGCGCAGCCGGCCGTAGTTGACCACGATGTTGTCCGACTTCAATTCGGAGAGATCGGTCCACAAGCATCCGCACGCGGAGCGGTCGGTTCCGCGCCGGAGTAGATCCCACACCCCCGTGGAGCCGGCGTTGGATACTTGATCGTCCAAGCCGGCGATTTGAGCGGCCGCATCGGGGTCGCCCGGATCGACTCCGCTTCCTCCCGTCAACACGTCGTACCATTTTTGTCGCAGCGCATCGAATTCGTCCGCCGCGTTCACCCGCACCGCAGGCGACCATCCGGCCGCCCATTGGACGATCAGCGCGATCGCGAGCACCCCCGCCAACCGCCTGAACCGTTTTCCGATCACGATATTCCCTCCTCCGTTCGACCGACACGTCTGCCTTACGCTTGCGATAGCGCTTACATTCGGCCGCAAAAACAAGCCCTCCTGTGCCGAGGGCCTGATCCGGGGTGCGTCACCCCTTGATAGCGCCGATCATGACGCCTTTGACGAAATATTTTTGCAGGAACGGGTACAGCAGCAAGATCGGAATCGTCGCCACGATAATCGTCGCGTACTTGATCGTCTCGCCGATCGGCATTTTGTCCGCGCCGCCGACGCCCGTCATCATCGAATCCGTGCTGTTCGTAATGAGAATTTCCCGCAGGATGAGCTGCAGCGGGTAGAAGTCCCGCGTCCGCAAGTAGATAAGCGCATTGAACCAGGCGTTCCAGTGACCGACGCCGTAAAACAGGATCATGACGGCCACGACGGGCATCGACAACGGAAGCACGATGCGGAACAGGACGGTGAAGTCGTTGGCCCCGTCCAGCTTGGCCGACTCCTCGAGGCTGACCGGAATGCCTTGGAACGACGTGCGCATGATGATCAGGTTGTAGGCGCTCATGGCGGTAGGAATGATCAGCGCCCAGCGGCTGTCCAGCATGCCCAGATCGTTGATCAGCAAGTACGTCGGGATCAGGCCGCCGTTGAAAAACATCGTGAACACGATCACGAACATGATCGGATTTTTCCACATGACGTTTTGTCTCGACAAGGCATACGCCCCGAGCGACGTCATGAAAATGTTAAGCGTCGTTCCTACGATCACGTAAAACAGCGTATTGGCGTACCCCGTCAAAATGGCGGGGTTGTCGAACACCAGCTTATACGCCTCCAGCGTAATGTCCTTCGGATACCAAATGAGTCCGCGCATCTTCACGACCCACGCCGGATCGCTCAAGGAGGCGAACAGGACGTACAGAAACGGATACAAGGTGATGACGGACAGAAAAATCATGAACAGTACGTTCGCCCCGTCAAAGAGGCGTTCTCCCCAGCTTCGTTTCAACATGAGTCCGCGCCTCCTTTACCAAAGCTTATTCTCGCTCGTCCGCCGGCTGATCGCATTGGCAAGCACGAGGAGCGTGAAGTTGATGAGCGAGTTGAACAGACCGACCGCGGCGCTGTAGCTGAAGTCGGATTCGAGTATCCCTTTGCGGTAGACGAACGTCCCGATGACGTCGGCCGTCTCGTACGTCGTGCTGTTGTAGAGCAGAAGGATTTTGTCCGTACCGACCGACATGAAGCTGCCGATCTGCAAAATAAGCAGGATAACGACCGTCGGCATGATGCCGGGCAGCGTCACGTGCAGCACCTGCTTCCAACGGCTCGCACCGTCGACTCTGGCCGCTTCGTACAGCGAAGGATCGATGGCGGACATGGCCGACAAATAAATGATCGAGCCCCATCCGACATTTTGCCAAATGTTCGAGGAAATGAAGATCGTCCGGAACCATTCGCTTTCCCGCAGAAAGGCGATCGGTTCGACGCCGAACCACGACAGCACGTTATTGATCAATCCGTCCCGCGCCAAAAAGTCGACGAGCATGCCCGAGATGACGACGATCGAGATGAAGTGCGGCATGTACGTCACGGTTTGGACGAACCGCTTCAACGCGGCGCTTCGCAGCTCGTTCAACAGGAGCGCCAAGATGATGGACGCCGGAAATCCGAACAGGAGCTCGTAGAAGCTGAGCAGCAGCGTATTGCGCAGCAGCCTCCAGAAGTAGTAGCTGTCGAAGAACGATTGGAAATGGCGGAAGCCGACCCAATCGCTGTTCCACATCCCGAGACCCGGAGAATAATCCTTGAAGGCGATTTGCAGACCGTACATCGGCACGTAATAAAAGACGATGTAATAGGCCACGACCGGCAGAAGCATCAAATAGACGTATTTGTTGATCTTCAAATCGCGGATCGACCGATACTTGAAGCTGTTCTTGTCCACCGTCGGCTTCGGGGGCCCGGACTGTTTGTTCAGCATGACGGACATAAAAGGCCCTCCTTTTGATCCATTTTGTATCAATCAACGGCAAGCCCGGCGTCGGGGGAGTCGGCCTCCCCCTCCTGCCGTAACTTTCTTGCGTTATTTCCGGTTGTTAAAGCGGTCCAACGCGGCTTGACGCGCTTTGATCGCCTCGTCGATTCCCATGCTCTTGATCGTCTGCACGAACTTGTCGAAGTTTTCGATCGGCTCGGCGCCCATGATGAATTTGTTGATCATTTCGTCACGATACGTTTTCACGTCGTTCATGATCGAAGCGGTTTTCGAGCTTTCCTCGGCCGTAAGCGTAATCGGCGGCATTTGCTTGCCGTGCTCGGCCTTCGCCCACGTTTGGGCGGCTTCGCGCTGCTCCGGCATCGTGAAATATTGCTCGATATACCGTTTGTCCTGTACGATCGGCCCGCTCCAGCTGGCGATGAAATATTTGGCCATCGCTTGGGTGATCGGCAATTTGTCCGGATTTTTCATGATCATATCGGTATATTTCGGGTAGCCGTTCTCCATCTTGTAGCTCTCGCCCTCGATGCCGAAGTTGAACAGCAAGTGGCCTTCCTGCCCGTACTTGTAATCGAGCCATTTCACGATTTGTTCCGGATTTTGTGCCGTCGCCGAGATCGCCGCGCCGATTCCCGTGAAAGGCATCGTATATTGACCGAGCGGCTTGTCTCCCGCTTTCAGCCCCGGATACGGCGCTCCGACCAGCGAGAAGCTCGGGAGCGTCGGCTGCACGAGCAGCGAGTAGCGGGAAATGCCGCTTCCCGGATACGTGGACAGCGAGCCGAGCTGGCTGTTCGTCACCTTCGCGTCCTTCAGCTTGGCGTCGGTCGTCGCGTAATCTTTGTCGATGAGCCCATCCTTGTACCATTTGGCCATCGTCGCCAAAAATTCCTTGAACTGCGGCTCGATCGGGCCGTACTTGATTTTGCCGCCTTCGTTATAGAAGTCGGACGTGATGCCCCATGCCCCGACGAACAGATGGTTATAGTCCAGGTCGGCGATCGAGAAGAAATACGGGATTTCGTCCTTCTTGCCGTTGCCGTTCGGATCCTTGTCGCGGAATGCGGTCAATACCGTCTCCCACTCGGCGATCGTCGTCGGCACCTTCAAATTCAATTTATCGAGCCAGTCTTTGCGGAGCACCGGACCGTTAACGACCGCGAGCATCTCGTCTCCGAGCAGGAACGGCATCGCATAAATGTTGCCCTCGTCGGTCGTGATCAGCTTCTTGAATTGAGGGTTGTCTTTCAACACTTTGGTCAAGTTCGGCGCGTGCTTCTCGATGAGCTCGTTCAGCCGGATAATGCGCTTCTCTTTGATCAGGCTGTCCGCGCCCTTCGGAGCGGCGTTCCAGCCGTACTCGATGACGTCGGGCAATTTGCCCGAGGCGAGCATCAGGTTGAACTGGTCTTTCTCTTGACCGACGGGCGGATGCTGGAACTCCACCTTCGTTCCGGTCTTTTTCTCCAGTTCTTTATAAGCCGCGATTTCCCCGTAGTTCTTCATGGTCGCCGCCACGTTCGGGTTCAACGATACCCAATAGGTAAGCGACTTCGGATAAGGGACGTCCTTCGGCGCCTCCGCCGTGTTGCCCGGAGTCGGATCGGCCGTTTTCGGAGCTTCTTCTTTGCCTCCGCATGCCGCCAGCACCGTTGCCAGGAGCGTTGCGGCGATCGCCGACGATGTAAGCACTTTCATCTTTCTGACCATATTCTTGTTGACCCTCCTATACCCTATGGTTTGCGTCCGTCTTTCCGTCCGCACCTTCACTATAGAAGAACTCTGGATGCGTGCCTACAATCCGTTGTAACGAACCATAAACCGGGCTTCATATCGGGCACCAACCGATCTTCAACCGGGCTAACCGTCCTTCATCTCGCCCGCTTGCAGCAACGTTTCCCGGTACTTCCCGGGGGTGATCCCTTCTACTTTTTTGAAGACGCGGATGAAGCCGATATCGGTCGCATACCCGACCTGCTGCGCTACCTGGAGCACGGTCAAGCCCGGATCGGCGAGCAGCCGCTTCGCCTCCCGAATGCGCACCTCCACCATGTAATCGGTCACGTTGACCCCGTTCTGCTTCTTGAACAGTCCCGACACGTACTGCGGCGTCATGCCGAAATGATCGGCTATGGACGTAAGGCTGAGCGCATTGTCCGAGCAGTTCTCCTCGATAAACCGCTTCAACCGCTCGTTCAATCGGCCGGTCTGGTCGGTTCGCGCTCCCCGGACGCTTTGGCAAATGGCGCCGCACAGCTCCTTGATCCGGTTCATCATGTCCTCCGCCGACTTGCCGTTGGCGATTTGTTTGACGGGATCGGAGGCTTCCCCGTACAGCTGCTTCTCGTCGAGCTTCAAGGCGTTCATGACCTTCAGCATCGTGCTGAGCAGGTCGAAGAACAGCGTCTTGCTCATTTCCGGCGTAATGCCGTGCTTCGCGACGTTGCGCTCGTACAGCTCGTCCAGCAGCCGCACCGCTTCCTCGTACTCCCCGCTTTTCATGTAATTGATCAGCTGGGCTTCCGTTTCGATCGGGTAGTGGTAGTACACGTGCTCCATATCGCCGATTTGCTCGAAATGGATCACGGAGCTCGCGCCGTGAATAATCCGGTAATCGAGCGCGTTCAGCGCCTCGCCGTAGCAGCGGCCGATTTCCGGCACGCCGAAGCGGATGGAGCTGACGCCGACAGACAATTTCATCCGGAACCGCTCCTCGACCACCCTCTTCAGCTGTTCGATCAGCCCGTCCCGCTCCCGCTTCGCCCCTTCCCCAGAATCGGGGACGCTCAGCAAGATCGCCAGCCGGTTGCGCTCGGTCTCCGTTACGTAACCGCGTTCTCCGATCAGCTCGGTGCTCAGGTTAAACAAGATAAAGCGGATCAGCGCCCAATCCCGCTCGCTTCCGTCACGGACGAATTCGCTGCTCTCGTCCACCTCGAGAATGACGACGCACATGTGCTCGTGCGGAAACCGGACGCCCATGAATTGCAGGGCGGGCGCCTCGAGCGAGACGGTATCCGCCTGTCCCTTGAGCAGGCGGGAGAGGAAGTACGCCCGGACGACGGGAAGATGGCCCTCGAGCTTTTCTTTCAGCTCCTTCCCCTCGGCCATCGTCTCGGCGATCGACGTTTTGATGAATTCGTACTCGTTGACCTTCATCGGGCCGTCCGTATTTTTGCCGTTCAGGAACGTGTAGACGATATCCCGAATCGGGCTGTAGCTCCGGTACGCCATCCAATAGGCGGCTACGGCGCCCGCCACGACGACGAGTCCGAGCAGCGTCAACGCCCACGTTTTGAGCTCGTTAATCCGCTCGAGCACGACGTCCTTCGGCACGAGGGAGACATACTTCCAGCCGCTCTGCCCTGTCGTATACGACAGCAGATTGGCCTTGCCGCCCGACTGGTAGCTCGTATAGCCGCTCCCCGCCGCGACCTCTTCCCGCAGCCCTTCCGGCAAGTCGTACCGGTTCGCGGTGGACAGGACGACTTGGCCGGTATCGTCCAATATATACATCGCGCCGCTGTTCGCCCACTCGATCTGCTTCAGCAAATCGTATATTTGCTGATCCTGAATCATCATGACCAGCGTTCCCCAGACGTTCTCCTTCTCCCCGAGCGGCAGCGAGACGGCGGTCAAAATCACGTTCTTGACGACCGCGTTCTCCTTCACCCCCGTTACGGGCCAAAACGTTTTGAAATGGTAGCCCGACAGCAGCTCCGACCGGACCTCGTCCAAGCTTTTGTCGTCGAACGGATACAGCTGCGTAAAAAACGTCTCCGTATCCGTCTTCATCGTCGGGGTCAAAATCGTATCCTGCTTGCGCAGATGGATATAGAAATCATCGATAAACCCGGTGCCGCTGCGAATATTACGAAGCGCCCGTACCGCTTCCTCGTATTGGACGTACTTCTCGCTCTCCTCGATCGTCCAGAGCGTCTGCAGCTTCGGATGGGTCGCGATTTGGACGGCCATCTGATCGATCTCCTGCAGATGGTTGTCCACGATTTGGCGCACCTGCTCGAGCATCGCCAGGTTGGAGCGGCTGGCATTGGCCACCATCGTCTTTTCCATGCTGGCGTACAGCATGGCCGAAACCGTGACCGGTATGATCAGAATGACGATATACGATAACCATAAGGTCAAAAACACGCTTTTGCGGCGGCGGAGCATGGCGAATCCTCCCAGTCTTGTCGATCGGCTTGCCGGCGTTTCACCTGCTTGAAACCGTTTTCGGTTTTCGCGAGACGCTTGCATGGGTGCAGTGTAACACATTTTGGGGGCGGCCTTCAATGGATGCGGACGGGAACCGAGCCGAACAAAAAAAGACGAGGGATGAACACGATCCCCCGCCTTTCGCTCGTTCTTCGCTTTTACTTGCCGCCCAGCCGGAACCCGCTGATGGCGACGACGCCGCAGCGGGCGATCTTGTCGCCCGGACGGTGCGGCCACAGGCTGGTCGGCTTGCTCAGGTCGGTCGTCATCTCGCCCGGATGCTGCACCGACAGGAACAGCGTCTGCTCGTCCGGCGTGAAGAACGGGCCGGTCAGCTCGCTTTCGACCGGGGCCGAAGCGAACTGCATCGCCTGCGCCATGCCCGGGCCATGGGTCGGTACGACGAACAGGCCGTTGTTCATGAACGTCTTGTACACGCCCTTGTTATGGCTGCTGGACGAAATGTCCGTCACGATCCACAAATTGCCGCTCGAATCGAATGCGAGATTGTCCGGCGAACTGAAGCCGGATTGGCGGCCGCCGGCGATGAAAATTTCGAAGTCGAACTCGGTCGCGCCGAGATCGCCGTCTTTTTCAAAGATGCGGGTAATGTGTCCGTGAATGTTGCCGTGCGTATCGTTGTTCGTATGGCTGACGAAGACGGTGTTGTCGAACGGCGAAATTTCGATGTCCTCCGGCCGGTCGGTCGGCGTACCGCCGACGAGAAGCGCCGCCTCGTGGCAGTTCGTCACGACGTCGCCCTGCGTTTTGAACTTGGCGAGCAGCTCCTCGCGCGTTCCTTTCACGCCGGAGGGCGCCTTGAAGCCGTCGCTTGCGAGCAGCTTGGCGATCGCTTCCGCCGTCACGGCCGCCCATTTGCCCGATTTCAGGTTGGCGACGTACAGCGTGCCGTCCTCGAGCAGGGCCGAGTTGGCGCGGCCCTTCGAAGCGTCATATTTGCCCTTGCTCACGAATTTGTAGACGCAGGCGTCCTTCTTGTCGTCGCCCATATAGACGACGACGCGGCCGTCGGCGGTCAAGCCCATCGCCGTATTCTCGTGGTTGAACCGGCCGAGCGCCGTATGCTTCTTCAAATATTTGCCGTCGAACGGATCGATCTCGACGACCCAGCCGTAATGCGTCAGCGGCAAGCCCGCCCGCTCGGCCGTCTCCGAGAAGTTCTCCTCGCACGAAAGCACCGTATTCCACAGCGTCACGCCGCCGGAGCAGTTGGCGAATGTGCCTTTCGCCGTCGTCGCCCCGCCTACGGCGGACGTCCCTCTTGCCGGCCCGGTCAGCTCGAACGCGGTGAAGCCGTTGATGCGGCGCGCATACGCCGAGCTCGTGTCCATCTTCCAGACGCCTTCCTTGTCCTGGAACACCTCGATGACCGACATGCCTTGGTAATACAAATCTTTCTCGACCTGCTCCTTCGTCCACTTGCCGTCCGCGGCGATCGGTCCGATCGAGAAAATGTTCGTGTACTCGTGGTTGTTGACGAGCAAGCCGCGCTGGTTGGAGCCGTGAATCGGGAAGTAGGCGTTGTAATCCGACCCTTGGCCGAATTTCTCGCCGGCTTTGTTGATGACGTCGTCGAACGCCGCCACGACATCGTACCGGTATCCCTTCGGCAGCAGCAGCAAATCTTCCTTCGACGGCTCGATCGGTTCGAAGTATCCGCTTACTTTATTCGTCTTGAAGCCGAACAGGTGGTCGGCGGTCGGCGACAACGCCGACGCCTTCCCTTCCAGTACGCCGAGCCCGGCCGAGGCGGCGGCAAGAGCGGCGGCGCCGGTACCCATATACGATAAGAACGTGCGGCGGTCGATCTTCTTCACCATGAAACACTCCTTCGTCACGATTGTCCATTCATGGACAACGATACGGGACGAATGTCATCGGAATGTTTGGGCCGTATGAAATTGTTGTAAAGATGCGCTGTCCGCGCGTTCACCTTAATGAAGCGGCAACGATTTCGACCCGCCCGGGGCGGACCGGCTCCGCTTCAGCGTCAGCAGGGCGACGAGGACGCCGAGCAGCGCGATGGCGGCTTCGAGGAGAAACGCCGTCACGACCGCATCGTTGAGACGCGCCGGCGGCATCGCTTCGAGCGATCCGGTCATGCCCGAAACGTAGGCGATTACCGCCATGATGACGGCCAAGCCGACCGACGAGCCGAGCTGCTGGCCCGTCGAGACGATCGCGGAGGCGACGCCCTGCTCCTTCAAATCGATGCCCGAGCTGCCCGCAATGTACATCGTCGTGAACACGAACGCTTGACCGACGCCGAGAATAACCGTCCCGGGGACGATGCCCCACGCCGTTCCCGCCTCGCCCAGCCGGGTCAGCAGCAGGAGGCCGGTCGCGCCGAGTCCCATGCCGATCGCGATCGTCCCGGCTACGCCAAAGGTCGCCACCATCCTGTTGATCCATCTCGCCCCGAAAAACGCGCTCAGCGTCAGCGGCAAAAACGTCAATCCCGAACGGATCGCGGAATAGTGCAGCACTTCCTGCATATAGAGCGTCAAAAAATAGTACAGCGTACCGAACGAGGCGGAGAAAATCGCCGCGGACAAAGCGGCCCCGGTCAAGCTGCGGATGCGGAACAGCCGGAACGGGACGAGCGGCTCCCGCGCACGAAGCTCGATGGCGACGAACGCGAGAAGCAAAGCGGCTCCGACGACGCCCGGAATCAGCGTGTCGGCGCGCAGCCAGCCGGTGACGGGCGCTTGAATCAAGTAATAGACGACGAGAATCATGCCTGCGGTCACCGATAAGGTGCCGGCCGCATCGTAATGGCGGGCCCCCTCCGGCGTTGCGCTTTCCGAAAGGGCGGCCGGAGCGAGCGCGACGACGAGCACGGCGATCGGCACATTGACGAAGAACGTCGCCTCCCACCCGATAAAACTCGTCAGCAGCCCGCCCAATAGCAAGCCCAAGGACAACCCGACCCCGCCCATGGCCGCCCAGACGCCCAGAGCGCGGTTCCGCTCGCGTCCTTCCTCGAAGTTGGACATGATCAGCGACAAGGTAGCCGGCGACAGCAGCGCCCCGCCCACGCCCTGAAGCCCTCTCGCGATAACGAGCGTCCATTGGGAGCCGGCGACGCCTCCCAGCAGAGAGCCCAAGCCGAACAGGCTCATGGCGATCATGAACATCCGCCTCCGGCCCAGCAGATCCGACAGCCTTCCGCCGATGAGCAGGAAGCCGCCGTAAGCGAGCGCGTAGGCGCTGACAACCCATTGCAGATGGCTGGCCGAGAAGCCCAAATCCGCGGCGAGCGAAGGCAAGGCGACGAATATGATCGTATAGTCGAGCGCCAGCACGAGCTGGGAGACGGCCAGGAGAAGCAGTGCCAATCCTTTTCGTTTGTTCGAATGCATGTTATATCCGCTCCTTATTCTTGACTATTCGGTCCGAAATAGATAAAAAAATAGGTTCATCACCCGTGCGTAAAATGGCGTTTTTCCGGACCAATCGATCTAAAATGGACAAAAATAGAACGAAGCGTCGCACGACCGCTTCATTATGGGTCCAGCACGGAAATCGTCACGTCGGCGATGTGATCCAATACTTCCGGGTCGGTCGTCAGCTTGGCCGCCTGCGTCAGCGAATACCTCGCATGGTTCAAATAGCGGGCCAGCGCGACGAGATCCGCATGCTCGCGTCGTCCCCCCAATTCCCCCCGCTCCCGTGCGCGAACCAGCGCGTCATGGAACGCTTTCTCCAGCCGCGCCATATCATCGCGGAAAAACGCCGCGATCTCCGGATCGTGAGGGACTTGATCGATGGCGCTGTGCATGATGAAGCATTCTTTGCGCCGCCGCTCGTCCTTGAGGACCGCGACCCCCTCCCGGAAAATGCCCGCCACCGCTTCCTTCACCGGTCCCGGCCGCTCCAGATGGGCGAGCACCGCCGACGTTTTCCCGGTGACGTAATGCTTGACCGCGGAGAAGAACAGATCGCGCTTCGTTCCATACGTATCGTACAGGCTTTGGCGGGCGATGCCCAGTCCGTCGAGCAGATTTTGCAACGATGTGCCTTCGTACCCGTAGTGCCCGAATATTTCCATCGCTTTATGCAGCACGGCGGTCGTATCGAATTCCTTGCTTCTCCCCATTCGTTCGCACCTCCTTCCGAGCTTTATTGTATCCATTCCGGATCATTCAGTCAAGAAAACGCGATAAAAAAAATGAGCGGCCGCACCAACGCTTCCGCTCATCGTTTCAGCTCTTCGATTCCGTTTACGACACGTCCGACAAGGCGCCGTTTTTCTCCGCGGCCGTCTGGCGGACGAGAATGCGGGACACCCGCATATGGTCCACTTCGTCCACGATAAGCTCGTAGCCTTCATAGATCACTTTCTGATGCCGCTTCGGCGGCGTCTCCACCTGCGAGTATACCCAGCCGCCGATGGTGTCGTAATCGTCCGTCTCGATCTCGAGTCCGAAAAAGTCGTTGAACTCGTCGATATGGAGCAATCCGTCCACGGAATGCGTCCGGTCGTCCCGTTTCTCGATGCTCGGCCGCTCTTGGTCGAACTCGTCGTGGATTTCCCCGACCAGCTCCTCCAAGATGTCCTCCATCGTCACGAGTCCGGACGTGCCGCCGTACTCGTCGATCAGCAGGGCGACCTCCGTCCGCCGCTTCTGCATCAGCTTCAGCAGCGTGCTGATCGGCATTGATTCCGGGATGCTCATCAGCGGCCTTACGATCTTTCTTATATCATCAAGCCCGTTGCGGGCTTTCAGCAAGTCTTTGATATGCACGAATCCGATGATGTTGTCTTTGTCCGGGTCGCATACCGGATATCGCGTACGCATCTCCGTCGTGGCGATGTCCAAGTTTTCCTCGAACGACTTCTCCACATACAAGCAGGCCAGCTCCGTACGCGGAATCATGATCTCCCGCGCCACCGTTTCCGTAAATTCGAATACGTTGTCGACGAGCGTCAGCTCCGTGTTGTCGATATACCCGCTCTTGTGGCTTTCCTTCACGAGAAGCCGGATTTCCTCCTCGGTATGCACCGCTTCATGCTCGGCTTCGGGCTCGATGCCCGACTTGCGCAGCATCCAGTTGGACGCGGAGTTCAAGCACCAGATCAGCGGAAACATCAGCTTGTGGAAGACGACGAGCGGACCGGCGGTCCATAGCGTCACTTCCTCGGATTTGCGGATCGCGTACGTTTTCGGCACCTGTTCGCCGACGGTAATATGAAAGGCGGTCACGATCGTAAAACCGATCAAAAAGGCAATAATATGAATGACGCTTTCGGGCATGTGGGCTTTGCTGAGCAGCGGCTCGATCATTCTCGCGATCGTCGGCTCTCCGAGCCAGCCGAGCGCAAGAGACGTCAGCGTAATGCCGAGCTGGCACGCGGACAAGTAGGCATTCATGTTGCCCAGCACGCGGCTCGCGAATTTCGCTTTCAAGTTGCCTTCCAACGCCAAGGCGTCGATCCGGCTGCTTCTCACTTTGACGAACGCAAACTCCGCCGCGACGAAAAATCCGTTCAACAGCACCAAAATGAACGCAATGCTCAAATTCAATATTATCGGCCCAGGGTCACTGTCCAAATAATCCCCTACCCGCCTTTACGCAAGACGGACAGGTACACCTCCTTTGGTTTGAAAAAAAGATGGATTCTCCTCCATTATAAACGAACGTCAAATAAGATCAAAGAAACTTGTGCGGCCGTATCTCGGGTTGTCGTTGCAAATACGAAGATCATCGGCGCCGGACGGCGTTTTCTTACATTGTTCTTCCCGATTGCTCGGGGATGCACCCCCATTCTACGTTCGAATTGCGGTTTGGCTCTCGGCTTCGGCGCATGCTACAATGAAGTCGACCTCGCATATAATGGATGGTACCGTGCATCAAGCAGAACGAGTTCGGGGATGATAACGATGCCAAGATTGCTCTACGAGTATATTTATGTCACCATGTGGATTTTATTATTTTTGGCGTTCATGTGGGCGAACGACGGGTACATTTCGTCCGTCGAGAGCGGTTTGCTCATCGTCGTGTCCGTCGGAGGCATCGCATTCGCGTCGAAAAAACAGGCGAGAAGCCGGGAGCATCGCCGGTTTCGCGATCCGTTTTGAACAACCGGCCCGCCGGTTATTGGACTCCTTCGAAAAGTATGGTATAATGCTGGGAGTTTGGAAAAGCGTGGTGGTCGACATGAATCGTTCGGGAATTGTCCTTCATACGTATACATTCGAAATCCTTGGCCGGAAGCGGTCAAGGATTTTTGTTTCCCGGAGGAAAAACTTCTGCAGGGGGTAATCATTTGTGGCGCGGGAAAACAACGCCTCCATGTTGGCGGCTTGGGTAAGCTTGATCAGCAATATTATGCTTACGATTATCAAAATCGCGGTCGGTCTCGTATTCCGAAGCCAAGTGCTTTTGGCTGACGGCGTCCATAACGCGGGGGACGTCATCGCCACCGCCGCGGCCTTGAGCTCGATGCGCATTTCGAAGCGGCCGGCCGACGACGATCACCCCTACGGTCACGGGAAAGCGGAAGTGCTCGGCTCCGGCATCGTCTCGATCATTTTGGCGTTGGCCGCCTTGTACATCGGGTATCATGCGGTGCTCGGCTTCTTCGAGGAGCCGGCTCAAGCGAGCTTGATCGCGTTCGGTGCGGCGGTGCTGTCTCTCGTCTGGAAGCAGGCGCTTTACGTCTACACGCTGCGGGTCGGACGCGAATCGAACAGCAAGGGACTTCTCGCGACCGCCTACGACCATCTGGCGGACGTCTACGCCTCCGCCGCGGCCGTCGCGGGCATCGGACTCGCTTGGATCGGCGAGCACTACGGCATCGGCTGGCTGTCTTACGGGGATCCGGCCGCGGGAATCATCGTCTCCTTGCTCGTGCTCAAGCTCGCTTGGCATATGGGACAGGAAGCGATCGACATCCTGATGGAGAAAAACGTGAGCAGCGAGAAGCTGAGCGAATACGTGACGCTCATCCGGGGCATTCCCGAAGTGAAGCGAATCGACCGGATCCGCGCCCGGGAGCACGGGCACTACATTCTCGTCGACTTGCGCGTCAGTATCCCGGGGGAGATGACGATTCAGGAAGGGCACGACATCTCCCGTACGATCAAGACGGCGATTATGGACCGGCATCAAGAAGTGGACGAAGTGCTGATCCACTTGAATCCGTGGTACCGGAACGAGGGGTAGCCGGGAGAAGGCCGGCGCGCAGTGAAAAAAGCCGAGGCCGGCTTCCGGACCTCGGCTTTTCGTATGGGGCTTACCGGTACGTGGAGCCGGTGACGGTGGACGAATCGGCGCGATCGAGCCCGATTCGGTCGGACAATCGGCCGTTGACGCCGCCGGTAAGGCCGACCGTCGCGCGCAGCTTCGCGAGTGCGCCGGCGAGGTCGTCTTCCTTCGGCACGATGTACGGACTGTCCCATCGGCCTTCGAGCGGAATGAGCTCGAACTTCTCGGGCTTCAGCTTCCCCGCCTGCAGCGCCCACTCGCGAAGACGGTCCGCCGGAACGTCGGTCCGCACGCTGCGCCCGATCGTATCGAGCAGCCCGCTCCATTGCGCGATGCCGCCAAGCGATGTCATCTTGTCGAGCAGCTTGCCGAGCACCTGCTGCTGCCTCGCGTTCCGCTCCAGATCGGACGATTCGGCCGTGCCGTCGTTCGACTTGCGGTAGCGTACGAAGTCGAGCGTCTGTTTCCCGTTCAGCTTCTGCAGCCCTTTCTTCAAATCGATCCGCGTCCCGTCCTCTTCGTCCGTATACCGCATATCCATATCGACGTCGATCTCCAAGCCGCCCAGCTGGTCGACCCACTGCCGGAAGCCGTCGAAGTCGATGACGGCCATGTAATCGATCGGCAGCTGCAGCAGATCGCCGAAAAACGTCTTCGTCTCCGCGATCGCCGTTTCTTTGTCTTTATTGTAAAAGTAAGCGTAATAATAATTCGCTTTTTGCGAAGAAAGCGACTTCGGCTTCAGCTCGAGATCGCGCGGCAGCGAGAGAAGCGTCGCCTCGCGGGCTTGCGGATTCCAGGCGACGAGCATCAGCACGTCGGTGTTCATCGAGCCGCCGCTTCCGTCGCGATGATCCACTCCCGCGAGCAGAAACGTAATCGGCTTCGCCTGCACCGTCTCCGTCTTCCCGCCCGTTTCGTCGGACGAGGACGGCCCGGCCACGGATATTCGCTCCAGCGTCGAATCGGCCTTCTGGTACAGGAAGCCCGCATAGCTCGCCGTGCCGATCAGAAGCGCGCCCAGCACGGCGGCCGCCGACAGCAGCCATTTGTTGCGCGACGATCCGGTTCTCTTGTCTCTCATGATGTCCCTCCCACCTCGGGTCGCCCGGCATGCCGACATCCCCTGCCGAACGTTGCTCCTACAGATGTAGACGATCGAGCGCCCGGGCGGGTTCGGTTCAAACGGCCGCGCCGGTGGGAGGCGTACGGCCCGGAAGCGAGATGCCTTCCTGAATCATCGTAGCGGGATATTGGTAGGCTTGCGGATCGCGCTCGCATAGAGCGGTCCAAGCGTCCACGCACGCCGGGTCGAAGTGCGCTCCCTTCTGGTCGTTCAGGAAGGCGATCGCCTCCGCGTGCGTCCGCGCCTGCCGGTAGGACCGGTTCGAGGTCAACGCGTCATAGACGTCGGCTACCGCCACGATGCGGGCAAGCAGCGGAATGCGTTCGCCTTGCAGACGGTCGGGGTAGCCCGTTCCGTTCCATCGCTCGTGGTGGGAACGAATGATGTCCAGCTCTTCTTTCATGAAGCCGAGGCTCCGGCACAGCTCGTAGCCTTTGACGGGATGCTGCTCAATCACCTTGCGCTCCTCGTCGGTCAGCCTGCCGGGCTTGTTCAGAATCGCGTCAGGGACGTTAATTTTGCCTACGTCGTGCACGATCGCCCCTTGCGCCAACGCCCGGAGCAGCTCCGGCGCCAGCTGCAGCTCCTCGGCCAGCCGGAGCGCGTACATCGTTACCCGGAAGTTGTGTCCGGCGGTGTACGGATCTTTCGTCTCCGTGGCGAGAATAAGCGCTCTCACGCTGGGCGACAGGCTGTTCGTGATCCGCTCGATCGGATCTTGCGTGAACAGCGCCTTCATCGAGTCGGCGATCGACTTTTTGGAGGCGTACTGGAGCACGAGGCCGACGAGCATGACGATCATCGAGGCGAGCAGCAGGAAGTGGTACAGCCACCAGCTGAGCATCCAGACCTCCCCCGACACCATGATCAGCTGGGCGGCGAACAGCCAGGCGGAGCTGTAGACGATCGACACTTGCAGCGGAAAGCGGGAATACCGGTACGACCGGTTATATCGATACATGGTTATCAGATTGAGCGCGAGGGCGACGACGGTCACGATCGATTGGAGCGGGTTGCGATTCCACGGCACCAAGTCGGCGACGTCCGGGAATAGCACGCCGACAAGCGCGAACAAGCCAAGCGCGATCGTCCAAGCCGGTACGAGCCCGTTCTTCCAGCGCGAGAGCTTGGCGACGAACGGGTGATCGGAAGAGAGCGAGGAGAGCCACAGCCATGCCGAAGCCAACAACACGCTCAATTGGGCGGCGATACCGGGCAGCGACGTCGAATGCATGACGAGTCCCGGCGTGGCGAAGCCGTGAACGGTGAACATCTCGGCGAGCGAAATGAACGCAAGGGCCAGGAAGCTCACCTCGATATTGCGGAGCCGGCTGCCGGCGACGCCGACAAGCACCGCGATAACCGTCGACAGAAACGCCACGGAGCTGACGATGTAGAAGTGGCCGTGCGGGCTGTTCATGCGGACGTCGTAGCCGGACCACGATCGCAACCCTTCGAACAGCAGCAACGGCGCCGCAACAGCCAATAAGGGTCCGACAAATCCATGAAATTTCATAACACGGTTATCCCCTTCTCACCGACGAATGGATGCAGGACGTTTACATGATTGTTTTGGTACTATTTTACCACAACATCCGGGGAAAATGGACTATAGAAAGCGCCGAAGAGGACGGCACATTCTCCGTCCTCCTGCAAAGGGTCCCAAACGAGTCGCTACAGCCGCATTTCCTTGAACAGATCGAGCAGCTGCTTGAACGCGTTCTCCATCTTATGCGATTCGTCTTCGCCGTACAGTATCGACTTCAACCGGTCGAGATCGATGTCCGATACGCCCTTCAGCTTATCCTTGAGCTTGTCGACGAGCTCTTCGAACTTATCCATCGACAGCGTGGAACCGTACAGGTTGTTCGCCCGAAGCAGCTCCTCGAACTTCTTCTCCATGTCGCCGCTGCCGAACTTGAACGTCACTTCCCGCTTGTTGCCCGCGGCGTCCGACACGTACAGCATCGACTTGGACGCGGCCGAGCCGTACGCCTTCAAGCTGAACATCATGCGGCGATCGCCGAAGCCGTAATCGAATTTGTACTCCCGTTCCGGCCTGAAGAGAAACGGCTTCCTTCCGGGACCGTTGCCGTTGCCGTTGCCGTTTCCATTACCGTTTCCGTTCCCGTTCCCGTTCCCATTCCCATTGCCATTACCGTTCCCGTTGCCATTCCCAGGAGTTTGCCGTTCGTTCCATTGGTGAATCGCGTCCTGGATCGACGTCCACAGCGGATCGTACCGGTCGGCGACCGCGGCGTTAGCCTGCACCGTATATTTGCGCCGGACCCCGGTCAGCGAATCGTTCAGCTCGCCGGCAAGCCCGGAGGCGAATCCCGTTTTCACCCCGTCGAGCCAGCCGACCAGCTTTTGCCGGTACTGCTCCTTCTCCGCGTCGCTGATCTTGTCCGGGTCTTGGCGAATTTCGCCGACGATCGTCTGCAGGTACGCGTCCGCCCGCTGCTGCAGGCCACCCGCCCAGCCGCCGTAATACTGCTGGGCTTTCGCCTCGCCGGCCGCCCGGAAGTTAAGCGAATCCTGCACGAACCGGTCCATCGTCGCCCGGACGTCGTCCAGCCGCTCGTTCGCGTCCGCGAGCAGCGTCCGGCGAAGGCCTGCCGGCGACTGGGCCAGCTCCTGCTCCAGCTTCGTCCGCTGCTCCGCGATCCATCCGTTCATCCGCGACTGAAATTGGCTGCGCTCCGCGTCGCTGATGACGTCGGAATCGTCGAAAATGCTGTGGTTGATCGAATCGAGCAGCTGCGAAGACCGGCCCGGCAACCGATCGTCCCAATCCCCGTATTTATCGCGGAATTGCGCCGCGACGGCCGTATACGCCTGAACGGCCGACAGCGCCGACTGCCAGACGCTCTCGCGAAGCGCCGACAGCCGTCCGTCCGATTGGCCGAGAAGGGCGTCGCGAACGCCGGACGGAGCAGCCTCGAGCTTCCCCGCCAGGTCCGTCTTCCGGCCGGCGATCCACTCGGTCAGCGACGCGGCCAGCCGTGCAAGCTCCTCCTCGTCGACGATTCCGTCGGCGTCCTGCTGCAGCTCGCCATTCACCCGCTCCAGCCACAGCTTGCCGGAGTCGTCGAGCGTCTGGCCCCAGTCCGCATACGTCTTGTTCGCCGTCTCGATCTTCTTCGCATGAGCGGAAGCCGTCCGGTCGATCGCCTCCCAAATCTGATCCCTCAGCTCGCCCAAACGAAGATCGGCCCGGCGGATCAGCTTCTTGGCGATTCCTTTGGGCGCGTCGTCGAGCATCGCCTGAAGCCGGTCCCGCTGATCGCCGATCCATTGGTTCAGCTCGCTCTTGAACCGCTTCATCCCTTCCTCGCCGATCGCGGTCGGCGAAGCGTCGATCGCCGTCCGGACGGCATCGAGAAGCCGGTCCCGCTCTTCCGGCATCGATTGGAGCCATTCCCGGTACTGCCGGCGCGCTTCGAATACCGGCGACGGTCCACCCGGTTTGTCCGGCTTATCCGGCTTATCCGGCCTCGGCTTCGTATACAGGCGGATATCGATATCATCGGCTCCCCACTTGATGCGGGCTTTCTCGTAGATGGCCACCAACGTCGGATCGAACGACGTCTCGCCGCCGTTCCCGCCCTCCGGCGGTTTCGACGGCGTCCGGATCGCAGCCTCCCGGTCGAACTTGACCGCCCACTGGCGAATCGTCGCCCAGGCGTTTGAGGTCGAATGTATCATGCGATGGCCTCCTCGCTACGAAACTTCGCATAACCGAAAAGCCGGTCTCGGGATGAAAAAAAAGACCGCCTCGAAACAAAAAGGGGTCGGTTGCATCACTCACTCCACCTGCGCCAGATGCCCAGATGGAGCGCAAGCTTCTTCGTATCCGGTTTGCGATTTGGGACTATTATACCATATACTTCCTACCGGAGTCACGATATTTTCACGACGACTCGTCCGCGCATCTCGCCCCGCACGATCGCGGCGAGCGCTTCCGGCAGCCGGTCCAGCCCGATCTCGTCGGCGACGAGCGGCTCATAGCCGCCGGCCGGCCTCCATTCGTCCGCGAGCCGGCCCCATACCCGGACGCGCGTCTCGTGCGGGCAGCGGACGCTGTCGATGCCGAGCAGGCTGACGCCGCGCAAAATGAACGGATAGACGGTCGCCGGCACGTCGGCGCCTCCCGTCAATCCGCTCACGGCGACCGCGCCGCCATAGCGGACCGCGCCGAGCAGCCCGGCCAGCGCCGGGCCGCCGACCGGATCGACCGCCCCCGCCCACCGCTCCTTCTGGAGCGGCTTGGCGGTCGATCCGGCGATCTCGTCGCGGCCGAGCACGTCGGCGGCGCCCAGCGCGCGCAGAAACGCGGCCGCGTCGGCCTTGCCGGTGCCGGCGGCGACCTCGTAGCCGAGCGCGGCCAGCAGCGCCACGGCCTCGCTGCCGACGCCGCCGGTCGCGCCCGTGACGGCGACGGGGCCCGACTCGGGCCGGACGCCGTGCTCGCGCAGCCGCTCGATCGAGAGCGCCGCCGTGAACCCGGCCGTGCCGACGATCATCGCTTCGCGCAGGCTGAGGCCGTCCGGCACCGGCACGACCCAGTCGGCCGGCACGCGCGCCAGCTCCGAATAGCCGCCGTAATGCGAGACGCCGAGCCCGTAGCCGGTCACGAGAACGCGGTCGCCTTCGCGAAACCGCCCGTCCTCCGACCGGACGACCGTGCCGGACAAGTCGATGCCCGGCACGAACGGGTAGGCGGTCACGATTTTGCCGTCCGGCCGGACGGCCAAACCGTCCTTGTAGTTGACGCCGGAGTAGGCGACCCGGATCGTCACGCCGCCCGCCGGCAGCTCGTCCTCCGTCGCCGTTCTCACGCGGGTGACGCAGCGGTCCCCTTCCTTGTCCACGAACAATGCCCGAAAAGCCGTCATGGCCGTCCTCCTTCCCGCTACAGCTTGCTCTTCGCCGCTTCGACCAGCGCGTCGAACAGCTCGTCGTCTTCCTCGATCCGCTCCTCGGCCGCTTCGATTTCCTTCTCGATGCCGGATTCCGCGGCGAAATTCAAGCTATAGCTCCATTCGTTTCCTTTCTTGCTGTGCAGCGTAATCTCGTAAGCCGATTTATGCCCTTCAAGCGTAAACCGGACTTTGCCCACATACCCGTCATCCTTGGTATGCGTCATTTCCGCGTCTTCGATCGTCCATTTCACGTCTGCCGCGCCTCCCTTCGCTTTCGATGGTTCCGGCAAGCGAATACGGGCAGAGGCGCTCGTCAAGCATGCTTGTCGGAGCCCCCTGCCCGGCGCTTCGCCGATTATTCCGGTACGAACGAACGGAACGCCTCGTTCAGCCGGTTTACGTTGCCTTCCGTCCTCGCGGCGTCGTCAAGCTCGAGCGTGATCGTATACACGATGCCGTTGATTGCGAAGACGTACACCGTTTCCCGGTACGGCGCATCCTTCTTCGGGTACGTCACCTCGAATTTTTTGCCGGCCGCGCCGAACAGCGTTTCGTCGGTGACGACGTATTGGAATTTGGCGTCGTTCTCGCTGCTCTTCTTGTACGACTTTTCGAGCTCCTCGACCGCATCCTCCAGACTGCCGCGGTTGTCCGCCTCGATCTCGAACAGGCCGCCCGTGAACGAATAGGTCACATCCGCCTCGTCCTCGCCTCCGTAACCGCCGAACAGCGACTCCCAAGTTTCCGGCACCTTCACCGTGTACCGGTACTTCTCGTTGCGGATCGTCATCGTCCGGTCCGGATCGAGCAGCTCGTCCTCGTCCTGAATGAAGCCGAGGCCCGAATGGATATCGTCCTTCGACACCGATATCGAGGCGGTCAAATCGTCCAGAAGCCGGTCGAGCTCGTCCCCTTCTTCATCCTGCGGGAACGTCACGACGATCTGGTATTTGTATTTGTCCTTGATGAAAAAAATCGAATGCCGCACGTCCCACTCTTCGCCGAACGTCGAGTAGAACCGGTTGGCTTTGGCCGGTATGCCGCCGGCCAGCTCCAGCTCGCGCCAGCCGCCCGTCTTCCGGTAGCCTTCCGCGAAGCTGTCGGCGAATCGCTTCTCTTCGCGCTCGGTCCACTTGTCGAGCGTATCGCCGGACGAAGCGGACGTGACGTAGACGTCCGCCTGCATCGTATCGTCTTCGTTCGCATACGTCATGCCGTCGGCGTATTCGCTCTCGCTCCAATCCGACGGGAGCTCGAACGTCAAGCCGTATTCGTTCGTGTACGACGTGTTGCCTTCCTTGAATACGGAGATGTCCTTGAGCGTCTCGTCGCCGGCGTCGAACGACACCCGGAAGCTGTCGAGCAAATCGAGGTAGGCGTTTTGCTTGAAGCCGTTGGAGGCCTTCTCCTTCTGCTGCACGTACAGCATCGCATAGTAGACGGTGCCGTCCTTCAAATAAGCGCGCGCCTGATAGTACGAGCCGGAATCGGTCTGGCCGGACACCTTCGCGTAGGAGACGTCCTCCTGCTCGACGTATCGCTTCTCCAGTACGAGGTCGCCCGACTTGACCGCTACCTTGCGGAGCAGCCCGGCCGGGGACAAATCGTCGCTCTGCTCCTCCTCGACCGAAATCTGAAGCGCGAACTCGCCCTTCGCGTCGGCGAACGTGACGGACTTGCCGTCCTCGGACTGCCGGGCTTTGAACAGCCCCGCCGGGTATTTCATCGACCAGCCGAAATGACTGTCGCCGATACGGGTTTTGCCGCGATCGGAATCGATGTACGAGCCGTCGGACGTACGGACCCAATCGTCGCTTCCGCTTTCCTCTTCCCCGAGCAGGATGTCGTACGTCGCGGTTTTGCCGCCGGACTGCATCGTCAGCCGGACGGTCTGCTTCGGCAAATATTTTTTCAAAAGCTCGTTATACTGCACGATCGTCTTCACCGGCGACTCTTCGAGCTTCAGGAGCGAGTCCCCTTGCCGGATGCCCGCCTCGGCGGCAGGCGAATCGGGATCGACATAGGCGACCCGCGGCGCCTCGTCCGTCGGCAGGCCGACGACCGCCTCCCAGCTCTCCTCGAGCTCGAGCCCGAGATACGGACGCATGACCTTTCCATACTTGAAAAAATGATCCAGCACGTATTGCACCGTGTCCACCGGTATGGCGAACCCGAGACTGTCGATCGAGTAATCGACGAACTTCATCGTGTTGATGCCGACCACTTGTCCCTTCATGTTGACAAGCGCGCCCCCGCTGTTGCCCGGATTGATCGCGGCGTCCGTCTGGAGCAGCTGGTACTTCGAATTGACCGCGCGATCCAGGCCGCTGATAATGCCCATCGTCACCGAGTTGCGGAGCGCGAACGAGATCGGCGTGCCGATGGCGACGACCGTTTCCCCGACTTTCACGTCCGACGGGGAGGCGAAGGTCGCCGGCCGCAGGCCGCTCGCCTCGATCTTCACGAGCGCGAGATCGCTTTCCTCGTCGAAATGCGTCGTTTTGCCGGGATACGACTTTCCGTCAGACGTCACGACGACGATATTGCTCATATTTTTGACGACATGGGCATTCGTGACGACATACCCTTCCGAACGGACGACAACCCCCGTCCCGTGCGCCAGATCAAACCGGCTCGACGATTCCTCGTCGTCTCCTCCCGGCTTTCCGATAATCGCGACGACCGAAGACGCCGCTTGCTGCACGACGGCGGGAATCTCTCCCGTGTCGGCGGCCGATACCGGTACGGCTCCCCCGAAGGCGAAGCCCATGCAGGCGATCAGCATCCATACCAGCGCCTTGACCGGCAACGTTCCCCTCTTCATGCATCCGCTTCCTCTCACTTGAATAATTATGTAAGCCGTGCACTCTGAATCTATCACACGGCTTCGAGAGGAGGCAATAGAAATCGTCAAGGTCCGGCGGGAGGACGCACGATCCGGTTCCAGCTCCAGAACTGCGCGACGCTGAACGCGACGATCGCGACGAAAGCCGCCGCATAAACCGCCGCTCCCGCCATGCCGTACGCCTTGTACCAATGCCCGGTGTAGCTGCCGGCGAACAAGGCGGCCAGCGCGATGCAGGTCGCCGCCCGCCAGCCGATCTCGGATGCCCCGGAGCCTTCGCTTGCCCGGTCGCCGCCGGCCCGCTTCCCGCGGCGTTTCCAAGCGAATGCGGTCAGGACGCAGCCGAAGAAGATGACGTGGACGAACAGCGTCACGGGCAAGCTGCCGTAGTTGCCGAACCGGTACACTTCCATGACGCTTTTGAACGACAGCAGTGTCAGCAGCAGAATGAACCATCCGCTCATGACGTTGATGCCGCGCATGTGCCCGGTTTTCAGCATCGACGACACCCCGGCGAGGAAGCAGAAGTAGATCGTAATGATTTTCATCAGGAAGGCGGGCATCCAGAAGCCGATCAGCAGGACGTCCAGCCGGTCGAGAAAATCGGTAATGTTGATCTGCTCGGTCAGCGTATAGACCGGGTACATGGCCCTTGCCACGGTGACCGTGCCGAGCACCGATACGCTGAGCAGCATCAGGACGGTCAGCACGAGCGCCGACGCGACGATTCCAAGCTTCAGCGAGACGTAAAACTGCTTCGCATGGCGAAAGTAGTTCAGGAACGCGCCGAATACGATAACGTCTCCCGACCAGCCGGTGCCGAGCAGCCCCGCCTTGACGATATCCGCCGGCCCTTGGGACAGAAACGGCTGCAAGTTGCGGTACTCGATCTCGTTGCTCAGCAGCAGCGGCAGCAGCAGCAGGTTGACGACGAAGATGGGAAAGATCACGTTGACCGACCGGACGAACTCCTCCATGCTTCCCGTCGCAAAGTAAATCAGGACGAGCATCGAAGACAGGTAGATGAACTCCGTCGGCGTCCGCTGCAGCACCGCCGTGCCGATAAAATCGCCGAACATTCGCAAATCGCGGGTGAGCAGGTGCAGCGTGTAGACGAGAAGAAGCGCGTTGAGCAGCTTGCCGAAGCGTCTGCCGCAAACCTCCTCGCATATGTCGAACAGGTTCCGTCCCGGATACGCGACCGACAGCCGGTACATCAAATAAGCGATCAGGATCGCGTAGAGCATCGAGAAGATGAAATTGAACCAAGCGTCCTGCCTGGATACTTCGGCCAACGTCTTGAACATGCTGATCATCCCGCCGTTGATGTACAGAACGGCGGCCAGCATGAACAGCTGATAGCCGCTGATCCTTTCCTTCATCAGCCCGTTTCTCCTTTCACGAACATCTCGACGTACGGCGCCACGTATTGCGTGATGAACCGGGACGGCATGGCGCTCTCGATGCCGGCCGCATACAGCGCGAACATGACGACGCACAGCGCGCCCATCGTATAGAAGACCCACCGTTGCGGGGCCGAGCCTTCCCGCAGCGGCTTCCACTGCAGCAATACCGTCAGCCCGATGCCCGCCCACAGCAAGATCCCGAACAGCCAATCATTCATGGTCCCGCTCCTTCAGTCCGACGTTTTTGGAGAACATGCCCGTCCGGTTGACGACCATGTTCACCTCGTATTCCGGCTCGACGTCCCGGATCGCCGTCTCCCATTCCCGCCGCCATTCGTCCCGCCATCGGCCGGGAAACGTCCGTTTCAGCACGACGCCGAATCCGGGGAAGTCGGAACGGTCCGTCTTGACGACCCGCATCGCCGCCGCCATATCCTCGCGAATCTTTTTCTCGAGCTGCTCCTCGAGCCGTTCGATATTCCGCTCGTGCTCGTATTCGTTGCCGTCCTGCGCCTCGAGAATGGTCGCTTCCCCTTCGGCGCGGATCCGATACCGGATTTTGCCGCCGACGACGGACGGCCGGATCGCCGATTCGCCTCGTCGGACAATCAGACTGACGAGTCCGTTCTTCATCTCGACCGTTTCCACGTACGGATTGAACGATTCGGTCAGCCAGCGCATGCCGTTCGCCTCGTCGCCTTTGGCGACGCCGACCATTTTGCCGTTGCGGGTATAAGCGAAGCCGCTGATTTGCAGCTCCTCGCTCGGTTTCTTCGTACCTTCCGACCGGATGACCTCCACATAGGGAAGGATGGCGTCCTGCCCTTCGCCGCTCATTCGGATAACGACGTCCTTCACCTGCACCTGGATCGTGTTGTCCGACTTGAGCAGCTCTCGCATCGCTTCCGAGGAAAACCGCTCGAGCTTGGGGGACGCGTTCAGCACGTCGTACGCCTTGCCTTTCGTAACCGCCATATAGCTCGTCAGCCGGTTTTCCGCGACCCGGGCCGTAATGTCCATCACCTCGACCAAACCTTCCTTGGCCAGCTCCTCGCCGATCAGGAGCACTTTGCGGTGGGCGTAGAACAGACGGCGCGACAGCCGGGACTGCAGCCGGGCGTTCGCCTCGCGCAGCGTGCGCCCCTTCTCGGAATCGATCGTGTAGGGGGCCTGCCCCCCGCTGCCTCCGCCGCCGCCGGACGCGCCCCCCATATTGCCCGGAAGCGGAATGATGACGCTGATGCGATAGCCGTCCTTTTCCTTGTCCACGCCGGTCGCCATGACGATGGCGATGTCGTTCACCTCGGTACGGTCCCAGCATCCGCCGAGCAGAAGCGGAAGCAGCAGCGCCGCCGACAGCAGTGCGACCCGACGTCTATTCGCTCCTCGGATCCCGTTCCCGCCCGTTCCGGTCGTCGCCGGAGCGCTCCTCCCGATTCTCGGAACGGCTTCCGTCATGCTGACCCTTCCGCTCTCGATCCTGTTCCTGCTTCTCGTTCTCATTCCGATCCCCCATTATCCCGATATTCCGTTTCTGCTCGACGGTGGCTTCCCCGATCCGGACCGTATTGCGGACGTCGAGCGCCATCGGCCGCCGCTTCATGTTCCACCAAGGCACCCGCACGATCGTATCCTTCAAATCGGCGAACGTCAGCGGGCTGATCGGCGACAAGTACGGTACGCCGAACGAGCGCAATCGGCCGAGATGGCCGATGATGACCATCGTTCCGATGACGATGCCGTACAGCCCGAAGATGGACGCGAGCAGCATGAGCGGAAATCGCAGCAGCCGGACGGAGATGGCCGCGTTGAATTTCGGTATTGCGAAGGAAGCGATTCCGGTAATCGATACGACGATGACGAGAGGCGCCGAAACGATACCCGCCTCGACCGCCGCCTGGCCGACGACGAGCGCCCCCAGGATGCTGACCGCCTGCCCGACCGCCTTCGGCAGCCGGACGCCCGCCTCGCGCAGCGCCTCGAACGTCAGCTCCATAATGAGCACCTCGATCACCGCAGGGAACGGAATCGCCTCGCGCGCGGCCGCCACGCTGAGCAGCAGCGTCGTCGGCAGCATCTCCTGATGGAACGTCGTGACGGCGATGTACAGCGCGGGCGTCGTCAAGGCGATAATCATGAAGAACGCGCGGATGACCCGTAAAAAGGAAGCGATTTGGAACCGTTCAAAGTAGTCCTCGTTCGCCTGCAAAAACGTCCAAAACGTCACCGGTACGACGAGCACGAACGGGGTTCCGTCCGTCAAGATCGCGACGCGGCCTTCGAGCAGGGCGCCGGCCGCGGTATCCGGCCTCTCCGTATACATGATCTGCGGAAACGGCGAGTAGCCGTGGTCCTGGATCAGCTCCTCCACATATCCGGACTCGAGAACGCCGTCGATATCGATCGCCTCGATCCGGCGGACGACCTCGCGCACGAGCTCCGGATCGGCCAATCCGTCGATATAGGAGACGACGATGTCCGTATTCGTTTCTTTGCCGACGACGAGCGGCTTCATTTTGAGCCGCGGCGACTTGATTTTCCGGCGGAGAAGCGACGTGTTCGTGCGCAGCAGCTCGGTGAAGCCTTCCCGCGGCCCGCGGATGGCCGACTCCGTCTCCGGCTCGGCCACTGTACGGTGCTCCGCTCCCCGAAGTCCCATGACGAGCGCGCGGTCGTTGCCGTCCACAAGCAGGCCGGCATCGCCGCTCAGCACCTTGTGCAGCAAGTCGCCGAAGTTGTCCGCTTCGGACAGCTGGGATACCGGCAGCGTCCGCTCGAGCACGTCCTCGATCCGCGTCCGGTCGCCCTTGCGGATCATCAGGCTGCCGACCGTCCGGTCGACAAGCTGCGTGTTGGCCAAGCCGTCCACGTACAGGGCGAGCGCCTTGACACCGTTCTCCATGCGGAATTCGCGGATGACAAAATCCGAACTTTCGCTCATGATTTCGCGGATTCGCCGTTCGTTCTCATCCAAAGCGCCGACCAGCGGCACCTTCTTCAAGCTTTCGATATACAGCTCGTCTCGGATCGGCTCCTTCGGCGGCTTGGACCTTCTCGTGCGACGCATGGGCTCACCTCCCGGAAAGATTCGTCAGTTCTGCTTACTTTCCCAATTTCAACCCTAATTTATCCGGTTCGTCCGTGCCCTTCCCCGAAACGCATACCGCCCGGAAACCGGGAAGCGGAAGCGTAAGACACGGTCCGATCCGCACGGCAAAAAACCGCCGGGAGCCTTCCCGACGGCCGCTGTCCGCGACATTTGCGCTTCGGAGACCGCTTTCGTTTACGTCCCCGTTACGCTTCGCTATTCGCCTGCTCGCTCGAGACAAGCGCGTTCAACTCTCGGCGTTCCTCCGCCAGCATCTCTTCCGCCAGCTCCACCGGCGCCGCATTGTGGCTCAGGCCCGCTTGGTCGACCGCCCGTTCGGCTTTCTCCATGGCGCTGCCCGCTTGCTCGATCGTCTGCTCCGTCGGATGCGATTGCGCCTGGGAGACGGCGCGGTGCGCTTTCTCGACCGAATTTTGCGCTTGGGCGATCGGGTTTTGCGATTGCAGGCTCGAATCGTACTTCGTCTTGGTCATCGTTATCCTCCTGATGCGGATGCATTCGTTTTTCTGAAACGCCGTTCGTCCTTACTATGACGTATCGTCCGCCGTTTTATACCCGGCTTCGGACCGGGACGATCGGCCCGTTTTCCAACCGCTTGCAGGAAAAATAACCCTGTCCGTCTAATACATGTAACGTTGTGGGGAGGGATCGCCTTGCTTCGCGTCTTCATCAGCTCGACTATACGCGACTTGCATTTCGTCCGTGCCGATTTGGCGGGACAAATCGAATCGGCGCTCGGCCACCGTGCGGTCACGAGCGAATCGATCGAATTCGACTTTACCGGCTCCGGCTCGATCGTCGACAGCTGCCTCGACGAAATTGCGAAGTCGGACGTCTATCTGCTCGTCATCGGGGAACGCTACGGAAGCATAGTGCCCGAATGGGGCATCAGCATCACGCATGCCGAATACCGCCATGCGGTCGCCCTGCGCAAGCCGGTGCTCGTCGTCGTGTTGAACCGGATCTGGATTTTGTACCAGGACGATTCCCCGACGCTCGAATCCGGGTTGAAGCAGTTCATCGACGAAGTGTCGAGCAACTTCGCCCGCAACGTCAAGCCGTTCGAGAACGCCGACGACGCGTTCGGCTATTTGCGGGCCCAATTGTCGATTTTGCTCAAAAATTATGTGCGTACCGGACTGAATCCGCCGGAAGTTCATGATATAATAAGGACAAGCCGGATCAACGAAAGCGCCAACCGGTTGTTCGTCTCGCTGCTCGAGAACAGCGACCATGCGTCGCCGGACTACGCCCGCGTCCTCGCGGTATTCATCCAGGAGCTGCATACCGGCGAAATCCGCAGCCATCTGCTGCAGCTGCAATTGAGCCAGGTGACGGGCGCCACCCTGTATCGGCTTACCGCCGACGGCGAGCGGTTGGTCAAGCTCGGCAGCGCGGGCAATGTGGGCGGACGGGAATCGTTTCAGGTGGCCGATTCGACGAGCTACGTATCCCAAACGTATTTAAGCGGAAAAACCGAGCTGTTCGAAGTCGAAAAACTCGGCTTCCGTGAATATATTATCTGTGTGCCGATTGCGAAGCATTACGTCGTGACCCTGCACTGCTTCCTCGAGAAGCAAAGCCGCCGGGCGTTCGACTCGCGGCTCGTGCTGGACGACTTCACGCATAAGAACCAAGTTTTGTTCGGCATATTGGCGTTATTTCTGGAAAGGGTGTGAGTGCGATGGCCAAACGTGCTTCCGATACGAACAAAGCGAGCCGCGCCAAGCGGCAAATCGGGGAGGAGCCGGGCAACTTGTTTACGAGCGGCCCGTCCGTGTTGAAGGGGGACGTCGTGTTCCGGAAGGTCGCTTCCGCGCCGACGGCGTTTCTTCATCCCCGCGACGCGTTCGCCAAGCTGAAGGCGTAGCCGCCTTGCTCGCAGCCGCAAAAGGAGCCTTCTTTCGTCGACCGGAAGAAGGCCTTTTTTTCGGGCAGCCCCGAATAAGGCCGTTCGGGCGCGGTCGATCCTAGTATGGAAACAACCGTACCCGTACCTCAGACGCGGATCATTAGGAGGGCATTCGAGAATGGAACGACAATCCGAAGCTTTCATGCAAGAAGCGATCGCCATGGCGTGCGGCAACGCGCAAGGCGTCCGGGGAGGACCGTTCGGCGCCGTCGTCGTGAAGGACGGCCGCATCGTCGGCCGGGGCGTGAACGAGGTGACGTCGGCGAACGACCCGACCGCCCACGCCGAAGTGCAGGCGATCCGGGACGCGTGCCGCCATCTGGGCGATTTCCGGCTCACGGACTGCGACGTCTATACGAGCTGCGAGCCGTGCCCGATGTGTCTGGCCGCCCTGTACTGGGCGAGGGTCCGCACGGTCTACTACGGCTTCGACCGGGACGACGCCTCCGCCGCCGGCTTCGACGACAGCCTCCTCTATGAGGAAATCCCGAAGCCGATTGGGGAACGCCGGCTGAAAATGGTCCGGCTCGAACCGGCCTCCGCCGATCCGAACCCGTTCGAGCTGTGGCGCGAGTCGCCGCACCGGACGGACTACTGAATCAGATGCGACGCGCTCCATACCGGGGCGCGTCTTTCTTTCGTCCCCCGCCATACCGGCCATCCGAGCCCGACGTAGGACAGTCCCCACATGACGGCGGCGTAATTGCTGAGCGCGGGGACAAACGTGATCAGCGGCCAGACGAAGAACAGGACGGACGCCCACCGCGGCAGCAAGCCCGCCCTTAGGCTGACGATGCCGAAGACGACGAGCCCGGCCAGCATGAGCGCGTTGTTCACGGCCGGCAGCACGGCGACGGCACCCGGATCGGCGTGCACCATCGTCGACCAGACGAGACACCCGGTCATCATGTTGGAAAAGGCAAGCGCGAGCGCCGAGCCGAGTCCGAGAACGCCCGTACGCGACGATTGCGCCATGAACAGGCCGAGCGAGCCCGCGGCCATGAGCCAGCAAGCGATCAAGCCCGCCCACAATTCCTGGGGACTGTCCGTCCCCCAAATAAGCGCGGCGGGCGTCATGGCGATTCTCGCCACACCGCCGGCCACGGCGATAAAGCCAAGGACGGAAACCGTTTTATCGATAGGCATGCCGAAATTTCTCCTTCCGTTCGTTTCGGTCGCGGATTGCGCCGACGTTCCCATTATCGGAATCGGGGCCGGTGCGTCACAGGTCCGATTAGCCCATTTCGGAAGTGACGACGTCACCATTTGCGTCACAAGCTGTCATTCGTTGCCGGAATGGGCCTGAACGCCGTTGTGCGGGACATCGGTTCCGGCTTATACTTATGCCAAGAATAGACCGGTATTGGGGACGATGTGCGTTGATTCGAATCATGATTGCCGACGATCAAACTTTAATGCGCGACGGTTTGCTGACGATTTTGGGATTGCAGGACGACATGCACGTCGTAGGACTCGCCAAGGACGGCGAAGAAGCGTTCCGGATGGCGCAAGCGCTGGCTCCGCAGCTCGTGCTTATGGATATTCGCATGCCCGTTATGAACGGGATCGAGTGCACGAAGCGGATCAAGGCGGAACTGCCGGATACGGTCATCCTGATCTTGACGACCTTCGACGACGACGATTATATCATCGACGCGCTCGCGGGCGGGGCCGCGGGCTTCCTGCTCAAGGACATCCCCGGGGAGAAGCTGGCGCAGGCGATTCGCGACGCCGTCAAGGGCGAGTTCCTGCTCCCGTCGCGAATCGCCGCGAAGCTCGCCTCCCGCCTGTCCGGCGCGAACGCCGCCGCCCAGGCGCTGAAAGGCGTGGCGCGCGTCCGGACGGAGGGCGTCAAGCTGTCGGACAAGGAAAGCGCCGTCGCCCGATTGATGCTCGAAAACCGGACGAATCGGGAAATCGCCGGCACGCTGTATATGAGCGAAGGGACAGTCAAAAATTACGTCAGCTCCATCTACGGGAAAATCGGCACGAACGACCGGACGTTGGCCGTCATGACGTTGAAGGACTTGCTGGGTGTAGAATCATGACCGCTTCCGCAACCGTCCGCCGCCCCTGCCCTGCTCGGCGGATCGGCGGGCAGGCGGGCGCTTCGTCCGCGAGGCGGGGAGGGGCCGACCGATGAAGCGCAGCTGGTGGAAGTTCGCCGCACCCGGGCTGGTGATCGGTCTTATGTTCTGCGTGTTCGCCCCGCTGCTGCCGGGAGCGGTCTTCCCCGACCGGAGCCGGGCGCTTACGCCGTTCCCCGCCGACGGAGGCTGGCACGTGTCGGAGCGCGGGACCGGCGAAGCGCCCCCGGACCCGGACGGGCATCGCTGGCTCGGAGCGGAGCTGCCGGACCGGCTGCCGGAGTCGCCGGTGCTGCTCGTTCGCGGGCGGCACGATCCGCGGCTCTACATCGGTCCGGCCGTCCGGGAAGAGACGCGGAGAGAGCCCGCCCATCGGGTCGCCTCGCTCGACGGCGGCGTGTTCCCGCTGCAGCCGGCCGATGCGGGCCTGCCGGTATGGGCCCGCGCTGACGCCGATCCGACCGATGCCGTACCCGCCGGCTCGTTCCTGCTCGGCAGCACCGCCGACATATACGCCTTCCTCCTCCAAGAGGACGCGCTAAAGCTCGTATTGACCGTGCTGTTCGGGGCGCTCGGCATCGGGTCGTTTTGTTTTTATGCCGCTTACCGGAAAGAATCCGCTTATTTGCACTTCGGCGCGTTTTCGCTCATTCTGGCGTATGCGGGCTGGATTCGGACCCATCTGTCGCATATGGCGGCGGATATGAGCTGGCTTCCGTACGTCCACGACTTGTCGTTCCCGTTCGGGACGTACGCGTGGATCGGCTTTTGGGGGGCCGTGCTGAAGGGACGGGCTCCGGCCTCGCTCTACCGGGTGAAGCGGGCGACGCTCGCGTTCGCCCTCGCGCTTACGGCCGTTGCGTTCATAAGCGCGCCCGCTTACGATTTCATGCTCGGGTACTTGTTCCCCGTCCTGCTCGCCGCGGCCATCGCCGTCTGCTTCCGGGCGGCCCGCACGGCCGAAGGGCGGACGGACGCATCCGATACTTCGTCGTCCCGGCATTGGATGACGTTCGGTTTTTACGTCGTGGCGCCGGTCAGCGTGCTCCATATCGTGATGAATTACCCGACGCCCGTATCCGGCCTCGTCCGCGAGACGTTTCCTGTTCTCGCCCGCGTATGGGGCTACGATCAATTGTTCCTCTGCATGTTCGTATTCGACCTCTGTCTCGGGCTCGTCCTGCTGAACCGGTTCATGGCGACGTATCGGCAGGTCAGCTTGTGGAATCGGACGCTCGAGGAGCAGGTGCGGCTGCGGACCGAGGAGCTGGAGGAGTCGTACTTGCGGCTGCAGGCGTCGGCCCGCGAGACGGCCGAAACGCTGGCGGAGCTGTCGGTTATGGAGGAACGGAACCGGATCGCCGAGGAAATCCACGACAATGTCGGCCACACGCTGACGACGACGATCATCCAGATGGAAGCGGCCAAAATGCTCATCGACCGGAACGACGTGCGGGGATTCGAGAAGCTGCACCTCTCCGGCCAGCTCGTCCGCAAAAGCTTGGACGACATTCGCGATGCGGTCCGCATCATGAAGCATACGGCCGCGGAGTTCCATCTGGAGTCGTCGATGGCGAAGCTGATGGAGGAGACGGCTCTCAATACCGGCATCGACATCGAGTACGACCTCGATCCGCTCCCGCCGCTCACCTCGCTGCAAAAAAAGGTGCTGTACTATGCTCTCAAGGAAGGGTTAACGAACGGCATCCGCCACGGCTCGTGCAGCCGGTTCCGGTTTCGTCTCGAGCTCGACGGCGGCTCGCTCCGGTTCACGCTTTGGAACGACGGCCGCAAGGTCGAGACCGGCCCGCCCGGCTTCGGCCTGCAGACGATGACCGAGCGCATCGCCGGCATCGGCGGCACGGTCCGGCTGGCCAACGCCGACGGCGGCTGCGAGCTGGCCATCGGCGTTCCGCTGATCCAGTAGCATCGGCCGGCACATGGATTCAACCTATTGCGGCTGTCCCAAAAGAGAGCTTGTTCACGGACGGGACAGTCCCCTTGCTTGATCAAAAAGAGGCAAACATAAAGAAATGGCGATGCCAGGGTGCTCATCCTTGCATCGCCATTTCTTTGTCACGCAGGTATCACAAACTTACGCGTACCTCCCTTTTACCAAAGAACCGATTCTCTCCAAATGAAGCGAGGGTGCCCTCGGCCATTTTCATGGCTTCCGGGACACCCTCAAATGCTGGTCGGGCCGCTAAAGCTTCCCCTATTCGCCGATCATCCCGGACCGCTCCATGGCGCGGAGAATGAGCACGGCTCCCTGCGATCGGGTTGCCGTCGCCTGCGGGTCGAAGCGGTCGGCCTCGACGCCGTTCATCAGCCCGCGTATCCGGGCCGTCTCCGCGTACGCACTCGCCCATGGAGCGATCGTACGGCCGTCGGCGAACGACGGCGCGCGTCCGTCCGCTTCCAGCTCTTTCGCTTTCTGTTGCGCTTCCGTTTCCAGTCCCATCGCGCGGACGATCAGCACCGCCAGCTCCTCGCGCGTAAGCGGGTCTTCCGGACGGAACGTCCCGCCGCTGCCCTGCACGAGCCCCTGCTCCTTCGCGAGGGCGACGTAGACGTAGTACCACGCATCGGCGGACACGTCCGCGAACGGCGTGCCGTTCGGGCGGTACGACGCGACGGTTTCCTTGCCGTTCTTCATTTCGACGAGCAGCTTCGTGAACTGCGCCCGCGTGATCGGCCGGTCCGGGCCGAATTCGGATGCGCTCAGCCCGTCGACGATATGCCGCGAGACGAGCACCTCGACGTCCCTTTTCGACCAATGCTGCGACAAGTCCGCGAAAGCTAGCGTATAATCGAGCACGGCATACGTTCCCGGCCGCTCGACCGAAGCGGAGATCGTGCCGTCGGCGGAATGCAGCAGGCCGCCGACGTACTGCCACGCCCCCGCCCCCCCGTCGTCCAGACGGTACACGCCGAGCTTGCGCGCGTCGAAATCGCGATGCTTCTGCGCATCGTATTTCAGGACAAGCGTCATCGGCTTCTTCGGCCCGCCAGCCGGCACCGTCACGGCGAACGCGTCGCCGTACCGGGCGTAGCCGTCCGGCAGCCGTTCCTGCGCCTTCGCGTCGGGCTGCACGGTCAACCGCTCGCCGGCCTCGAACGCGCCCTCGGGCACGACGATCGCGATCCGGTCGTCGAAGCCGGCCCATCGCTGCTCCTTGCCGGTCAGCTCGACGACGGCCGCGCCTTGGCCGGCAGGCGGCTTGCCGGGCGCCGGTCCGCCGACCGGACCCGCAGGCGGCGGCGTGCCGCCGTCTCCGCTTCCGCCGTCTCCGCCGGTCGACTTCGTCTTCGTAACGGCACTTACGTCTACGTCCGGCGAGACGTTCCAGTACGTGTCGGCTGCCGCCAGGCGGATCTCGTACTCCGTTCCCGGCTGGAGCCCCTCGATCCGCAGCGACTGCTCGCCTTTATCCGCATACAGGGGCTTGCCGTATTTCGCTTCGCCCTTCTTCCTCCAGGATACGAGCACTTTCCGCAAGTCGGCATCGGACGGATCCTTCCAGCCGACCGTCAGCGCCTCGGCTTCCGCCGTGACGGCGACGCCGGCCACAACCCCCGGCGGCTTCGTATCTTGAACCAATGCCGCTTCCGGAGCGGTCGTTCCTTCCGTCTCGATGCCGGCCGACTCGACTCCGTTAGGGCCGACCGTCACCAGCCTTAGCGAATAGGTCGTACCGGGGCATAACGGTTCCAGCACGGTATGTCCTTGCCCCTTCGGAACGTCCACCGATTTCGGCGTACAGGACGACCCTTTCGGCACCCAATACAGCTTCAGCTTGTCGAAATCGACGGCGTCGTTTTCGTCCCATTCCAACGTCAGCATTTTTGAACCGCCCGTGGCGGTAAAACCGCTAACCGCCTCCGCGGGCGCGGCCGTCGACGGCTTGACGGTCAGCGCGTACGTCTTCTCTTCTGCCATCGCCACATGCGCATAGCTTTGGGCGTGGGCGAGCACGCGGATCTTGTAAAGGTTGTCGCCTTCCGCAAGCGGTTCGTCCGGTATGAACCGGAACTGGCGGCTCAGCATCGTGTTCGAGGCGTCCGGCTGCGGATCGACGGCTTCCACCTTGCCCGCCACCGGCTCGCCGTCCGTTGTCTCGACGAACACGGCGTCCTCGGTTACCGTATCGGCCACCATATACTTGCTGAAGGTGAGCAGGACGCTGGAGCCGTACACCGCATCGCTGACCGTGTAGGTCGGCGGCTCGAGCGATACGATCGGCACGTTGACGTCGAAGTGCGGCGGCAGCACCGTCAAATCTTCGCTTTGCGCCGGCAAGTAGCCTTCCTTCTCGAACACGACCCGCCATTTGCCCTCCGGCACGTCCCAGCCGTAGCGCCCTTCCTTGTCGGTGACAAGCGGGTTTTGCTGGCCGAACCAGGCGGAATCCCATTCCCCCCAGACGTCGGGACGGTCGGGGTCCTGCTGCAGCACCGTGGCCGTGACGCCTTCCACCCGGTTATCGGGCACGGCTTCGTACACATAGCCGCTCGGGTCCCAAATCCATGTCGGATCGGCTACTTTGTCATCGTCCTTGGGCTTCTTCTTGCGCTTTTCGTCGTCGTCATCGTCGTCGTCCTTCTTCTTGCAGCGGTCGATCGCACCGGCGGCAGCCATGTCGTCGCGCCACTTTTTGTCCTTCTCGAACTCCTGCTTCAGCTGCTCCAAGTCTTCGTTCCAGTTTTTCGTAATCAGCCCGCCGACTTTGCCGGCGATCCCCCCGGCCACAAGACCGCCTACGGGAGGAACGACCATCGTCAGGGCGCCGATGACGCCCGCTACCCCGGTCAGCATATGCTTCGCGACCAAGTCCCGGCTCGCTTTCTCGTACAGCCTCTCCGTTTCCCGGATGTAGTGGTTGACCGTCGGCGTATGGCATTCGCTGTTAATGACGTAATCCTGGAAGTCCAGCAGGGCGTCCGCATAATTGGCGAAATCGTACCCGCTCTTTGCGTAGGCGAAGGCGGCCCCGGCCACTTTCGTCGTCATTTTCACGGCGATATGATCGCCGATGCCTTTCGCGAGCGACTCGCTTCCGAACGCGGCGGCGAGCATCGCCTTGCCGGATTCGCCCAGCCCCGCCGTCGACACGGTCGCCGTGATTTCCATAATGCCGGTCGCAGCGTCGTAGCTTACGCTGCTCTTCTCCGCGGAGGCGTCGACCGCCTTCACCGAGAACCGGAAAAACGAAGGCTCCTTCTCCCCGGGATGCGTTACCTTGACCGTCGGGGCATGCACGTATCCGTCCTCGTCCGCCGCAGCCGAAGCGAACCCTTCCGGCTCTCCCTCGACCTTCTCGTAGACGGCTCCGCTCCAATAGTCCGGCGTGGAGGCGAGCGCCCGTTTCCACTGCTCCTCCGTCGGCGGCGTCGTCGGACCGTATACGTCGCGCGGCTTCTCGTCGATCGTCACATAGACGCCGGTCCCCATCTGGTTGTCGACATTGATCGACGCCCGGTATACGCCCTCGCTTTCCAGCCAAGCCTGAGCCACCTTGTCGCCCATTTGGACCCGGACCGCCCGGACGGCTTCGGGATTGCTGACCTTCACCGCGAACATCATCGCCATGCCCGGCACGACGACGTACGGAAAGCGCGATACGCCTTCCGACGGGTTGATCTTCATCTCCCGCCCGTCTGTCTGTCGCATGACGACCTCGGTCACGACCGGCCTCGTCTGATCGAGCAGCACCTTCGCCGGCTCCGACTGAACGACGCCACCGGCCGTTGTCGTTTTGGCTACGAGGCGATAGACGGTTTCGTCGCCCCATATGCCCGTACGCGGCGATTCGGGAAGCTTCGCCTTGGCGAACCAAAGCCCGCCGGCGGTCGCTTGAGCGGTGGCGATCAGCCGGTCGTCGGCTTCGACGAGTACGGTCTGCCCCGCCGGCGCGCGCCCGCTCAGCGCAATGTCCGGAAGCTTGGCTCGGGCCGGCGCTTCCAGCGTCACCTGAGAAACTCGGATATACGCGCTGCCGAGCGACTCTTCCTTGCTTTCCTCTCCCTGCTTCCGGTACCCGATGAACAGCCGGGCTTCCAGGACGGAAGAAGCGTTCTCGCCGATGGCGAGCTTATAGCCGAGCGCGCCCTTTTTCCCGGAGGATAAACTGCCGAGCGGCACTTTGTACATGCCGTCGTTCGCTCTCTCGGGCACGACCGGCGTCCCGTTCAAGGTCACGCTGTTCGGCACGAGCTCGCTGCCCGCCGGCACACCGATGGCCAGATAGGCGTCTTGCAGCGAGTGGTTCCCGTATGGAACTTCGTAGCTTCCCCGCATCGTAACCGTATCGCCCGCGGCGGCGGTCATATCCGTCACGCCGATTCCGTTGCCCGGCTTGCCGGTAAACAGCGGAGAATCGGTCGGGATGCGGATATCCGGAATTTCCAGCAGCTGTCCTTCCGCCACTTCGACGTCCACCCGATACGCATTCGTTTCTCTCCACCAGTTCGAGCTCCAGCTTAGCCGGTTCAGCACGACGGCGTATTTGCCCGGCTCCGCGACCGACAGCGAGAAGCGGCCGTCGGCATCGACCGAATACGTTTTGCGGAAAGCCAGCTGGCCGCCGACGTTATGGTACAACGTGACCGAGTAGTTGAAGGCATTATCGACGTCGGCAATCGCGCCGACGATCCGTGCCTTCTCCTCCAGCTTCAGTTCGGCCGAGCCGTTGCGCCGTTCGTCCAGGACGACGCGCTCGCAGGCTCCGGTAAGACCCGCTTCCCGGCCGCTCATGCATACCTCCAGCTCGTCGCCCGGCGACGCGTTTATCTGGATGCCGTTTTCCGTCAACGAGGACTGGCTCCAGCCCACCGCCGCCTTGACCGCTTTGACGCTAAGCCCGTAGTGCACGGCGGACCGCCAATCGGCGATGGAGATCGGGGCGTAGTCGCCGTTGACCGGCTTCACCCAGGCGCGGAGCGCCAGCATCCCCGGCCCGCGGTTGGTCAGCGGGATCGATTTCGTCACGGTCTGGCCCTTCCCGACCGTCACGTATTCGTACGTATCCGATCGGTAATCCGGCGTCCCCGACGACTCGGCGGTCAAATAATACGCGCCGGGATCAACCCGGATGCTGAACGTCCCCTGTGCATCCGTAACGCCTTGCGCAACGGCAACGCTTCTCCCCCACCCGAGCAGCTTGACGACGGTGCCCGGCACGCCTTGGCCGTTGAAGCTGGCCGTTCCGGTTATGACGCCCATCGTCAGCTTGAGCAGCCCGATGTCCGTCCGGTTCGCCCCGGGGGTCAGCGTGACGCTTGCCGTTTTGGACAATTCGTACGGCTCGTGAGCCGCAACCTCGATTTGGACGACTTGGCCGGCAAAGACTTTTCCTTTCAGTCGCACCGTTCCTTCGTAAGTCGGCTTGCCGCTGTGCAAAAACCGGCCTTCGCCATCGCGGAACGTCACCGTCGCTCCGTAAAGCGTCTCGTTTTGCTCGCCGTGGACGCGCACCGCCAAGTCGGCGACGGGCATGACGTCGGCTCCGAGCGCAAGCTCCCGCCCGGGCTCCACGATGATTCCGGTCCGCTCGTACAGCAGGCTTCCGCCAGCATCGACGATTTGCAAGGTATAATCGTCGGCCGCGCCGAGAGCGACCGTCGCTTCCAGCGAATCGGCGAACTTGACGGAGTTGCCCTGCCGCTTTGATTCGCTCCATACGGCCAGCTTCGCGCCCTTCAATTGTTCCGGATAAGCCGACGCGATCGTCATCTTGATCCGGCCGGCCACTTCCACCGGAAATCCGGAAACCTCTTTATACACGCTCGGATCGCTCTGGTGTTCGACCCGGATCTTCTCGATTCTCTCCGTATGAGCCGGAATCTCGAACGTTCCTGCATACGCGCGGTCATTCCCGACAAGCTCCACGACCGCCGTGCGATTCGCCGTCTCCGATGCGATTCGGTACTCGACGACGGCCTTCAGGAGCTGCCCGGCTTTGCCGATCGCACGTATGTCCAGCTTCCCGCCTATCGTCGGCTGTCCGTGCACCTGCTGCGTCATGCGTACGTCCGCTTTGGCGATCGGATCTTGCGGAGGAGGCGTATCGGAGCAGTCGTCGAGGCAAACCCAGATCAGCTCCCGGCCGCCCGCCTCGCCGCCTCCCCCGCTGATGAAGACGGCTTTCTTGCCGTCACCGCTCAGGCGGACCGCATCGGTGTCGCCGCTCAAACGCCCGATATACCGGTAATGGTCCTTGTTCGCCACTTCGAAGCGGATGGCGCCGAACTGCGAAAGGAACGGCTTCGTATCCGGCCCGGGATTGTAATTCGTGTAGTCCAAACCTACGTATTTCCCGTCGTCGGTAATTTGGGGGTTGCCCAGGCTCAAGTTGGAGCTGCCCGGCACGAACCACACTTCTTGCTGCGATCCGGCACTCCGGTCATACACGGAAGTACGGACGCCCCTAAAATTGACGTAGATCCGATAGGCGATATATCGGCCGTCCGCCGACAAGCTCGGGGACGAGACGCCGACCTCCTCGCCGTCAACCGTCAGCGGGATGTGCTCCAACCCTCCCGCCGTCGTGTCGTACAGGAACAGCCGGGACGTCGAATCGTTTGCGGTTCCGCCCGGTATCAGCTCGGGAGCGGCGGAGACGAACGCGACGTATCGGCCGTCGCCGCTAATCACCGGCTCCATGCTGTCGTCGTTCGCTTGAACCTCCTGCCCGTTCTCCACTCTGACGCTGATCCGCTTGAGCTTGACGTTCGCCCGATCGGTCCGGTCGACCAGGAACACGTCGCCGTATTCGTTCGTGTCATTCTCAACCAGATCGTCGGAGCTCGAGGAGAAGGCGATTCGGTTGCCGTCGTCGCTGATCGTGATATATCCGAACGATGCGTGCGAAGCAACCACGTTGTCGCTCGTCTTCGTCACTCGATCGTATACGGTGACATAATAGTTCTCCTCGATCCCGTCTGCCGTCTCGAACGCCACGTATCGGCCGTCGCCGCTGACGGACACGGCGTCGCCGGCCCTATGGATGGTGGTAGTCGTTCCGATCCGTTCGATCGCCTTAGTCTTGACGTCGTAGACGTATACTCCGAATTCTTGGAATCCGGAGCCGCCCCCGCCGGGCAAATCCTTCACATCGGAGACGAACACGACCGTCGATCCGTCGCGGCTTGGCTTCGCATCCCAGAAGCCGCCGTCCCAGCCTTCCACTTCGGCGATCTTCGTTGCGTACCGGTGAAAGGTCGAGGCGTATACCCGGTCGTACTCGGACTGGTTCCCCGCCTTGTCGAAGGCGGACAGCCGGTAGTTCACGTACTGCTCTTCCGGCAGACCGGCGTCGAAGTAATAGAAATCGTCCTTCGTTTCCTTCAATACGGTCCACGAATCCCCGTCCTGCCGCTCCAGCCGGTACCGGTCGATCGTCGGATCGGGCATGTACTCCGGCGGGTTCTCCGGATCCGGCACCATAATCGGCTCCCAACGCAGCTCGATTTCGTTATAGCCGACGTTGTTCCACTGCAGATTCGTCCAACCTTCCGGCGCGGTCCGGTCGATTTCCACGCGAACCGGCGCGGTATCCTCGCTTTGCTCGCCGTTCAATCGGGCGAAAGCGATCAATTCGTATACCCCCGGCTCCGACAGGTGGAGCGTGATTTCGAATCGTCCGAGGCCCGGTCCGTATACGTCCGAAGCGACGACCGGTCCTTCCTGATACGGAAATCCGCCGCCGGCGAAGCCGTAGCCGATCGTCACCTCCGCATTCAGCGGCGCGATTCCGGCGACGCGTATATCGCTCGCGTTCGTCACCTCCGGCAGCGGATCGAGTACCGGCGCGGCAATCGTCCCCGCCAGCCTCGGCTTGGCACCGTATACCGCCGAACCGACCGGGGCGCCCCCGCCCTCCGGCGAAGCAAGCTCGGCGACAAGCTGCGTATGGCTTGCCGGATCGGCTTGCCACAGCGTCCCGTAGCCTCCGTCTTCCCCTGTCGGCACCGGATCGGCGACCGCTCCCGCCCCTCCCGACGGAACGATCAGTCCCGCGAGCAGGCTTGCGATCAACAAGCACGACGTCCATTGTCGTTTCATGCGCGAAATCCCTCTTTCCTGCATGCTTCTGGTTCGGACGGAACGGTTGGGCGGGCCGTTTGGCGCAAACCTCCCGCACCGCCTGCGCGGCCACGACGATGTGCGCCTTCGCGCCCCATTGTCCGATCCGAATCGTATCGTAAACACGTTTAACTATACGTCGTTCCGGCTCGTTTTCCTATGGCTTTTGGGTCAATTGAGAGGTACGGCCCACCATTTCGTGACCGGGTCACCGCTTTGTCATCATTCGCCCCCCGACAACGGCAAAAAAAAAAAAAACGCGCAGGGGTTATTCGAACAAATCGAGCTGGACCGGGACGGTCGGCAGCTCCGGATAGCCGAGGCCGAGCATGCCGGCCAGCTGGATGGCGTTGGCGGCCGCATCGCCGCCCGAGTTGTTGTTGAAAATGACGCAAATGTCGTCCGTCCGTTCGCGCAGCCCGTTCAGCCGCTCGGCCCACTCCTCGAGCTCCTCCCGGCTGTAGCGGTATAAATAGCGGACGTCCCGCCAATTCGGCTCTCCGCTGCTGTGCCAGCCCTCCGCGTGTCTGCCGTGGAACCGGACGATCGTCAGCCCCGGATGCGTCGGCTCCGGCACGATCGGCACCGATCCGATGCCCGCCTGCGGCTCGTCGCAGATGCTGTGCGCCCAGCCTTCCCGCTTCATGAACGACAGCGTCCGCTCCCGCATGTCCGGCTCGAACCACGTCCGGTTGCGAAACTCCAGCGCGAGCGGCACGTCGCCCATCCGCTCCTTGGCGTAGCGCAGCGCGTCCACATGCTTGCGATCGCAGTCGAACCATGGCGGATACTGGAACAGCACCGCCTTCAGCTTGCCCGCTTCGCGCAGCGGCCGGATCGAGTCCAGAAACGCGGCGAACATCGCCTCCGTCGAATCGTGCGACGGCTTCCCCCGCTGGTGCCCGGTCATGCCTTGAAACGCCTTGACGACGAAGCCGAAATGAGCCGGCGTCTCCCGCGCCCATTTCTCGTAATTCCGCTCCGGCTGGATCGCGTAAAACGAGCTGTCCACTTCGACGATCGGGAACGTCCTGCCGTATACGCGAAGCTTGTCCTGCGCCCCCGTCCCGGGCGGGTACAGCGCATCGTGGTCGCCCCAGCCCGCCAGTCCGATCCGAATGATTCCCCGCTTCATCCCTTGCCTCCGCTTGTGAAGAATTCGCTATTATTGTACCTTTTCGCGGAGGCCGGCGAAAGCTTCTTCGTTCATCCGGCGGATGAGCCGGACGTTTTCGCAGCGCCGCGGCCTATTCCGGCTTCCCGGCCCGGTCGTCAGCGGGCTTCGCGCAGCAGCGCCTCGACGGCTTCGCTTGCCGCGGGCACGTCCATACCTTTTTTCCAAATCAATACGTTGTCTTCGCGGGTGCCGAAGTACAGAGCCGTAATTTCCCCGCTGCCCCCGTGCTTCTCCCTGTATACGTGCTGCAAAAAGTCGTCCAACACATAATACCGGTTGGCGAGCCCGCCCTCCATGATCGGCTTTTCTTTGACGATGGGCCGGTACGGGGTCAAATAAAAGTTCCCGTTCCCGTCCGAATCGAAGCGAACCTCATGAAGCTCGTAGCCGTCCGTCAGCCGGACATGAAACGCGATTCGTCCGTCGGCCAGCTTGCTGACGTCCGTAATCTTGATCGTATCGGCGGATACGGTCGTCACGTTCCAGCGAAACAGTCCGATATAGGCTAGGACCAGGATCGCTGCCGATAAAGCGGTAATGGCAACCCCTTTCGCAAAGGCTTTGGCCATGGAACGGTTCCATAGCGCGGAAATCCCCTTGATCACCTCGATCTCGCTGCGGCTGCTGTCCGCCGTTTCCGGGGAAACCGCAAACCCGGATCGCAGATGCTCCCATTCGTCTTTGCAGTCGCCGCAAACGGCGAGATGCTCCCGGATCATGCGCCCGCTCGCCTCGCTGCACACGTCATCCACGTACAAGGGCAGCAAATCCTTGACGATATCGCATTCGCTTTTGCTCATTGCGGGGACTCCTCCTTCAGTGCGTTTCGTATGTGTTGTTTCGCCCGGTAAAACGTGACTCTCGCCCAGCTCTCGCTCTTCTCGAATAGTTGAGCGATTTGAGCGAAGGACAGCTCCCCGAACACTCGCAGGGTGAACACTTCCTTGTACGGTTCGTGTAAGCGATGGAGCGCCTGATGTATGCGGAACGCATCGTCCTTGTTCAGGACGGCGTCCTCGACGTCTTCCGCACCCGCCCGTTCGGGAACGCGATGCCGCGCGAACCGTTTCTGACCGCTCTCGTAGGTGAAATACGTGTTTTTGGCGATTTGGCAAAGCCAGACGGTCATCTTGCAATGCCCTTTGAACGAGTCGATGCTTCTCAACGCTTTGAAAAACGTCTCCTGCGTAATTTCCTCGGCGATCGTCTCGTTTCGGCTTAGCGCGTAAGCAAACGAGTAGACGTCCCGGAAATGCCGGTGGTACAGCTCCTCGAAATCCATCGCTCCCTCCCTTCCTCACCCTTATAAGACTGATCCGCGTCCGTTTCGTTACAAATCCGATCGAAAATCGTTTCTCGCGCCGCAATATCCCCGTTCAAAGTGCAACGCGCCTCGGCTGAGGCGAGGCCCGGACGAACGTCCGCTGAAGCGATTCATACGAAAAGGGGACCCCGTCGGTCCCCTTCGTCGTTTCCTATTCGCCATTATGGCTATGAGCCTTGAAGCGCTTGGACGGCTTCCCCGATCAGCCGCGCCAGCCGATCGAAGCCGTCGCGGACCGTTTCGTTGATCCGGTCGAGCCCCGCCTCGATCGAGCCCAGAGCGCCCGTCTGCTCGCGGATCGCCTCGGTCTGGCCGTTCACCGCGTCGGCAATCTGTCCGGCTTGCTGCGACATGTTCATGAAGCCCGCGACCAGCACGATCAACGCGGCGAACGCGACGATCATCCATAGCCAGCCTTGGTTGTACCAGCGTCTCTTGTATTTGTCTCTTCGCGGGATGTAGACGACCCTCGCCGCCGGCACGACCGTCGTATCCGGCGCATGCGCGGCACCCGTCTCGCGACGGGCGTCGGACCATTCCTTCCGGGCCGCTTCCCGTTCTTCATTCGGTTGCTGCGGGTGAACAGGTCTGGAGCGTTCGTTCATCGGTACCCTCTCCTTTCGCGTTTCACCGTTCCGCCCTCCCGGCGGATTGCTACAGCATTCGAGCCGCCCAAAAAAAATTCGGGGCGTACCCCCCCAAAAAAAGGGCACGCCCCGAATGATGTGGTTACAACCCGTAATCGTTTGCCAGAATGCCTCATAACCGACAATTTTATTGAAGGTGGTGCTGGACTATGGAATGGATGATTATGCTGTTGGTCGCCTTGTTGATTGTCGCGTGGTTTGCCGTCCGAAGCGCGGGTTGGAAGACGGTGCAAGCCGCAACCGGCGGGAACGCCGAGGAGCTCGAGGCGAAGTACGCCTATCTCAAGTCGAATAACGTGAAGTGCAAGCTCCGCTCGGAAGCCGGAGCGGGAGTCGGAATCGCCCAGCCCGGCATCGGGGAAGCCGCCGGCCACTCGACCGTCAAGCTGTATGTCCACAAGAAGGACGTGGAGCGGGCGACCGAGCTGCTGGAGCAATTCGAACGGGAATCGAAGCCGTATTGACCGAACTCGATCATCACCTCATAGACGCAGCTGCAAACAGGAGGCCACCCCTTGACGGGATGGCCTCCGCTTTCGTTTACGCCTGCTCTTCCAGCCGCCGGAACACGTTCAGGAACGCCTCGGGCGGCTGCGCGCCGGACAAGCCGAATTTGCGCCCGATAATGAAAAACGGCACGCCGGTAATGCCGATCCGCTTCGCCATCTCGAAATCCTCCTCGATCTCCGCCTCTCCCTCGCCGCGGTCCAGCCGGTCGGCCAGATCGTTCGCATCGAGCCCCGTTTCTTCGGCGATTCGCATCAGCACCGCCCGGTCCCCGATATTGCGCCCTTCCTCGAAGTAAGCGCGATGAATGGCGTCGACGAGCGGCGCCTTGAATTCGTCCGGCGCGATCGCGGTCATCCGGTGGCTGAGCCGGGTGTTCGGCATGTATTCCACCTTCCGAAAGTCGAACGTCAAGCCGACGGACCGTCCCGCCTCCGTTACCCGGCCCAGCATCCCCTCGTGGGAAAACTGTTCGCCGTACTTTTGCTGCATCGTCCGCATGAACGGCAGCCCTTCCTCCGGCACGCTCGGATCGAGCATGAACGCCCGCCAGCGAAGCTCCGGCGGCTCCCCGCCCCGCATCTCCAGCGCGCGGTACAAATTCGTTTTGCCGATACGGCACCATGGACAAACCATGTCTTGAAAAATATCGATTCTCATTCGGGCTACCCGCCTTCCGTCTGCTGCTTGCCAAGGATATTGGCTTTAGTGTACCCGAAATCGGCCGAAAGGGAAACGTATGGTATAGTAAAACGTAAGAAATGGGTATGAACACGGGAGGAGGACGGTTGTCCATGTACCAGCGCGATTATATTCTTCGGCTGATCGAGCAATTTACGAATGCGGTCGCCGTATTGATGGGAATGAAACGGAACATGAAGCCGCATGAGGCGATGGAGCTCGTCGGGGAAACGTACAAGAAGCTGTTCGGCCTTCATCCGAACTTGATCCGGGCGCTGTCCGAGCGCGATCTGATCGAGCTGCTGAACCGCGACGGCGAGGCTGCGGCGGAGAAGCTGCTCGTCATCGCCGGACTGATGAAGGAGGAGGCGGACTTGTCCGCCGAGCTGGGCCGGCCGGAAGACGGCTACCCGCTTCATCTGAAGGCGCTCAATCTGGCGCTCCTGGCGACCCGCGAAGACGTCGCTTCGGACCTGTTCGACGCGCCCGCCCTGATCGATGGGTTAACCGAGAGGCTGAGCCGTTTCGAGCTGCCGGCGGAGACGCTCACGATGCTCTGGCCCTGGTACGAGAGGACCGGCCGTTACGCCGACGCCGAGGACGTGCTGTACGAGCTGCTCGAGCGGCACCGTCGCGTCCAAGAACCGGCCGCCGGCGGAGACGCGTACGCGAAGCTGCTTGCGGAAGCGCGGCTGTTCTACGAGCGGCTGCTGGAGACGGACGAAGCGGCGCTCGAGGCCGGCCGCCTCCCTCTCGACGAGGTACGCGAAGCGCTCGGCGATGTTCGGGCTGCGGAAGCCGCCCTCCGGAGCGGCCGGGCGGACGACTGAACGGGCCGCCCCCCGACCGCTAGCGATAGTCCCGTCTAGCCGTCCCGCTCCCGCTTCTCCTCGAACAAGCCGAGCTCCCGCGCTTTGCGGGCCGCCTCCTTGCTGCTGCCCCCGCCCAGCTTCTTGAGCACGTTGCCGACGTGCACCTTGATCGTGCGGAGCGAGACGACGAGCTTGTCGGCGATGGCCGATTGGGACAGGCCGCTGTCGATCAGCTCCAGCACCTGCAGCTCGGAAGGCGTAATTTTATCCTGAAGCTCCTTCTTCTTGTACGTCTGCTCGAGCTGCTTCAGCCGGCGGAACTCCTCCCGCATCCGGGCGGCCGCGGCGGCACTGATCGGCGATTCGTCGCGGTAGGCGTTCCGGATGGCGTCCGGGATGCTCTCGAAGTCGGATTTGATAAGGTAATCGGTCGCCCCCGCGCGGAACGCGTCGAACATCAGCTCCTTCAGCTCCATCGACGTCAGCATGAGCACGCGCGCATGGCCGTGCAGCAGGACGTCCTGCACCAGCGCGATGCCCGCCGCCTCGTCGGCGATCATGACGTCCATCAGCACGACGTCGTAGTCGAGCTCGCGAATCGCCCGCGCCGCCTCCTCCGCCGTATCGGCGCTGCCGACGACGGCGATGCCCGGCTGCTCGGCCAAATAGCCGGACAGCCCGCGCAGCCAATCCGGATCGTCCTCCACGATAAGCACTCGAATGTCCGTCATCGGCCCCGTCCTTTCCATTCTCGTTTCGGAAACCGCATGACCGCGGTCGTCCCTCGGCCCGGTTCGCTGAACAGATCGAACGAGCCCCCGTGCTTGCGCATCACCTGATAGCAGTAGGACAGCCCCAGCCCGAAATTCATCCGGCGATCGCCCTTGGTCGTGAAAAACGGCTCCATCACCTGCTTCAGCAGCTTTTTGTCCATACCGGGTCCGGTATCCTTGATCTCTACGATGGCGAACTTCTTCGTCTCGTACGCCTTGACCGCGATTTCCCCGCCGTTCGGCATCGCCTCGATCGCATTCGTCAGCACGTTGTTCCACATTTCCACCGTCTGCGCCCGATCGCAGACGAGCTCCATGCCGGCGGGCACGTCCAGCCGGATGCGTACCGCCGCTCCGTCTCCTAGGCCGAGCTGGTCGCGCAGCGCCGACAGCATCCCCAGCGGGTCGTGGCGATCCGGTCGTATGGCCAGCTCTTGCGTCTGGTCCTGCACCCGGGCGATCATCTCCTGGATATGCCGGGACGCCGCCAGCACGACGCCGATATCCGCGGCCAGCTCCGGCTGGTTCGTCCGCTCGGCGTAAGCGCGTATTTTTTCGCCGAACAGCTTCATCTTGCCGACATCGTTCTTGATCGCATGGTTCAGGACGGCGGTGCCGGACGTAACGGCCCGGATCGACACGTCCAGCCGCCGGGCTTGGATGAGGAAGCGGATGCCGAGAAAGCCGTACTTGAAAATCGCCACTACGAACACGAGCACGGCGAACGCGATGATCCACGTATTGTACCGCCACATCTCGACGAACCCGAACGTCGGCAGCACGTAATTCATAACCGAGCAGAGCAGCACGGTCGGCACGATGGCGAGCCCGGTCAGCCGCTCGCTCCGCCTTAGCGCCGCATGGGTTTCGCGCTTGAAGACGACCCATAGCGAGGCGAAGCCCACGTACGGGACGGCCCAAGCCGCCGTCAAGCCGTACGGGATCGGGTGGATCGGCCGGACGAGCAGCAGCGTCGCGGCAATCGGCGCGAGCAGCGCGAGCGCAAGCGCTCTTTTCCCGCGGGGGCCGAGCCGTACCGGATTGTAGCTGAACGCGAACATCATGAACGTAAACGGCAGGCCGTAGTATTGGAGCAGCGACGCCGCTACGCGCAAGCCGTCCAGCAGCTCCGTCGTGCCGGAGCCCGCTCCGCTTGCCGCCGCATACGGTATCAGCGTGTCGCCGATGACGGCGGACAGCGCTCCGGAGCCGCCGCAGAAGGTGACCGCGCTCAGCCAGCTTATCGAGCTTTTGCGCGCGCCCGTTGCGAGCAGCACGATTCCGACGCCCCACAGCGCGATCAATACGAACAACATGTCGACCGTTCCTCTCCCCGTCAACCGTCTTTGTTACGCGGTCGAATGACAAATCTCATGACAGCATTATACCACGGAATCCCTTCCTGCTCTTGTTGGAACGGCGTATAATGAAAAATAGGCGTATGCCTATCGAAATGATTCGTTTTCGTCGCGATGGAGGGAAAGGAATTGATCAAAACCGTTACCGGCTTTCTTGCCGTTTTACTGGGCCTCGCGGCCGTTTCCGGCTTCAATGCGGGGACGGTCCATGCGGATACGCCGCCGCCCGGCGCAATTTTGGTGGAGGACCATTTCGATCGGGATTCGGGGCTGTGGGATTTGATCAGCGAATCGTCCGAGGTTGTCGGCCACCCCGCGATCGTGGACGGCCGCATGCGTCTGACGGATAGGGAACAGAGCCAAGTCGGCACCGCCTGGCTGAAGCAGAAGCTGTCGCCGCCCTATGACGTTACGTTCAAGTTCCGCATGTACGATCCCTCGGACTACCCCGCGGACGGCATCGTCTTCATGTTCAACAAGAAGCAAAACCTGCTGCCCGTCAGCGGCGGCGGCATGGGCTTCGAGCCCGGCAACGGCTATGGCGTCGAATTCGACAGCTGGTGGCAAAACCCGTGGGATCCCGTGTACTCGCACGTCTCGCTGTTCAAAGATAACGCCGAGCACCTGTCGAACGAGTTGATCGAGCAGGCCCGATACGACGCCTTTATCGAGAACAGCCGAATCGAGGACAAATGGTACGACGCCCGCATCGAAGTCCGGCCGGACAGCGTCAAGGTGACGATCGACGGCGCGCTCGTCATGGACAAGACCGGCATCTCCTTGGACAATACCTACGCCGGCGTCGGCTTTACGGCCAGCACGGGTGCGTTTTCCAGCCTGCAGGAAATCGACGACGTCGTCATCTCGAAGCCGCTCGGCCGCAACGCCTTTCTGGAGGATGCTTCGTTTCCGAATACGCTGATGACCTCCCCGTTCTCCGGGGGCTCAACGACCTATGACGTCTATGTGCCGGGCGACTTGACGGCCGTTCCGTTCTCGATCCGGCAATCCGACGCCAACGCCAGGCTCGCGATCAGCGTCTCCGACGCGACGTATTCCGTCACCGACGTTACGTACGGCGGCTTCGCCTTCGCTCCGTCCACGACGGCCGGCACGATTCGGTTCGCGGACTACCGTCCGGTGCATACGATGAACGTCCAAGTCACGTCCGAGGACGGAACGGTATCGAACCAGTACCGGTTCGCGCTGCACCGGCTTGACCCCGCTTATTCCAAGGTCGGGTATGCGATGCTCGATCGGCTGGACGCTTCCTTCCTCGAAGTGTACGTCCAGGAGGGGATCGGACTGCCGGGCGATGCTCCTTTCGACTTCAGCCGTTTTGTCTTGAAGGGCACGGCTTCGAAAATCGAGCGAATATTTCCCGAACACGGCCCGAACCCGCACCGCTTCCATCTGGTTTTGGACCGGCCGATCGAGGGTTCGACGACGCCGGTATCGCTCAGCCTGCTGCCGGGAGCGTTGAACGACACGACGAATAACCCGATCGCCCAGCTGCACATTCCTGTCCTGAACGAAACCGACCTGCTCGAGCGGTTCGGCGGAGGCGGCGAGGACGGCCTCCATATCGACGACGTTCTCGGCAACGTCGTGTCGGGCGTCCCCGACGCGAACGGACTGCCGGGCTTCGACCGCAGCGACGTGAAGCTGCTGCTGAGGCTGCTCGTCCCGCCGTTCTTGAACCCGGCCGTCGAGGGTTGATCGCCCCTTCACGCGCGTAACGGGCCTGCCGCCGAATCGGCTAGGCTCGCGACGCGCGTTTTTGCGCGAACGACAAAAAGAGAGGCGTCGGCCAAGCTTCGGCCGCCTCTCTATTTGCCTTTCCCGTATAAGGAAGGGATGCCTTACTTCGCCCCCGGGTCGTACGAGCTTTTGAGCGATACGATCCGGTTGAATACCGGCTTGCCCGGCGCCGAATATTTCGAGTCGACGTTGAAGTAGCCGTGGCGGAAAAACTGGAATTTGTCCTGCGGCGCCGCCTCCGCCATATTCGGCTCGACGTAGCCTTGCAGCGTCGTCAGCGAATTCGGGTTCAGCCGCTCCAGGAACGTCTCCGAGTCCACCTTCTCGTCCAGCACGAGCGGCTCGTACAGCCGGAACTCCGCCGGCAAGCCCTTCGTGGCGTCGACCCAGTGGATCGTTCCTTTCACCTTCCGGCCGGTGAAGCCGGATCCGCTCTTCGTCTCGGGGTCGTACGTGCAGCGGATTTCGACGACGTTGCCGTCGGCGTCCTTGATCACTTCCTCGCACTTGATGAAGTACGCGTGCTTCAGCCGCACCTCGTTGCCCGGATACAACCGATGGTACTTCGGAGGCGGATTTTCCGCGAAGTCGTCCCGTTCGATCCAAATTTCACGCGAAAACGGGATTTGGCGGATGCCCATTTCCTCGTTCTCCGGGTTGTTCTCCGCGTCGAGCATCTCCACTTGCCCCTCGGGATAGTTCGTAATGACGACCTTGAGCGGCTCCAGCACCGCCATCGTCCGCGGCGCTTTCAGCTTCAAATCCTCCCGCACGAAATGATCCAGGTACGACGCGTCGACCGTCGAAACCGCCTTCGCCACCCCGACCTCGCGCATGAAGCTGCGGATCGCTTCCGGCGTATAGCCTCTGCGGCGCATGCCCGTAATCGTCGGCATCCGCGGATCGTCCCAGCCGTCGACGGAGCCGGATTCGACGAGCTTTTTCAAGTAGCGCTTGCTCATGATCGTGTTCGTCATGTTGAACCGGGCGAACTCGTACTGGCGCGAGACGTGCTCCATCTCGCATTCGCGGATGACCCAATCGTACAGCGGACGATGGTCCTCGTATTCGAGCGAGCAGAGCGAATGCGTCACGCCTTCCAGCGCGTCGCCGAGCGGATGCGAGAAGTCGTACATCGGGTAAATGCACCAGGCGTCGCCCGTCTTATGATGGTGCGCATGGAGAATCCGGTACAGCACCGGGTCGCGCATGTTGATGTTCGGAGACGCCATATCGATCTTGGCGCGCAGCACCCGTTCTCCGTCCTTGAACTCGCCGGCGCGCATCCGCGCGAACAGGTCGAGGTTTTCCTCCACGGAACGGTTCCGGTACGGGCTTTCTTTGCCCGGCTCGGTCAGCGTCCCCCGGTTGATGCGCATTTCTTCCGGCGATTGGTCGTCGACGTAGGCGAGTCCTTTGCGGATCAGCATGACGGCGAGGTTGTAGTTCTCCTCGAAATAATCGGAAGCGAAATGCAGCTCGTCCCACTGGAAGCCGAGCCAGCGAATATCGTTCAGAATTCCTTCGACATACTCCGTATCTTCCTTGACCGGGTTCGTATCGTCGAAGCGCAGGTTCGTCCGTCCGCCGAATTCGTCGGCCAGCTCGAAATTGAGACAGATCGCCTTGGCGTGCCCGATGTGCAAATACCCGTTCGGCTCCGGCGGAAACCGCGTGACGACTTGCCGGACGCGGCCTTCCTTCAAATCTTCCGCTATGATCGTTTTAATAAAGTTCGATGATGCCGGTTTCGTTTCCATGATCGGCGATCCCCTTTCCGCAACGTTAGCTATCCCTCTATCATACACAAAATTGTGGGAAAATATAAGATGCCGGCGTTGGCGCCACCGCCCCGAATTTGCCTAACGCCCGCCGTCAACGAAAAAAGCCCCCGGATCGATTCATCCGGGGGAGCTCCGCTTGCGGCTTCACATAATTTTTTCGCCTAATAAGGAGGCAATGAGCTCGACGGCGATCTTCGCCGTTTCGTTGCGAATATCGAGCGTCGGATTGACCTCGACGAACTCGGCGCTCGTCACGACGCCCGCGTCGGACAGTATCTCCACCGCGAGCAGGCTTTCGCGCAGCGACATGCCGGCGGGAATCGGGGTGCCGACGCCCGGCGCCTCCTTCGGATCGAGGCCGTCCAAATCCAGGCTGAGGTGCACGCCGTCCGTTCCTCGCGTCACCTGATCGAGCGTCTGCTCCATCACGCGCGAAACGCCGAGCCGATCCACTTCGTGCATCGTATACACGGTTACGCCCTTTTCCTTCAGGAAGCGCTGCTCGCCGGGATCGAGCGACCGCGAGCCTACGATGACGACGTTGTCCGGCTTTACTTTGCGGCGCTCCCCGCCGATGCCGGTCAACGCCGGGTGGCCGTATCCCATCGCCACCGCCAGCGCCATGCCGTGGATGTTCCCCGACGGGGACGTATCCGCCGTATTGACGTCGCCGTGCGCGTCGTACCAGATGACGCCGACGTTCTCCTTGTGCCGGAGAATGCCGGCCAGCGTCCCGATCGCGATGCTGTGGTCCCCGCCGAGCACGAGCGGGAACCGCTTTCGGGCGATGATGCCGGCTACGGCTTCAGCCAGCTCCTCGTTGACGCGGACGATTTCGTACAAATATTTCAAGTTCGACTCCGGAACGGACGAATACGCCTTCGCTCGGCGCACGACCAGATCGCCTTCGTCGTGCACCGCGTACCCCAATTGCTCCAAACGCGACTCGAGCCCCGCGCACCGGATCGCGCTCGGCCCCATATCCACGCCGCGGCGGTCCGCGCCCAAATCCATCGGCACTCCGATCAACGAAACGTCCTGACGAATACGGGAATTCATACGACATCCGCCTCCTTCTCGGTCATGCCCGGGTTCGGACCGCTCAACACTTGCACGATGCGGTCGAGTCCCCAGTCCAGCTCCTCGCGGGTAATCGTGAGCGGCGGGGCGAGACGAATCGTCGTCTCGTGCGTTTCCTTGCACAATACGCCGAGCTCCATCAATCGCTCGCAGTACGGCCGGGCCGGCCGGGCCAGCTCGATGCCGATGAAGAGTCCTCTGCCGCGGATTTGTTTCACGACCGGGCTCGCCGTCCTCCGCAGTCGCTCCATCGCATAATCGCCCAGCTCGCGCGAACGGTCCGCAAGCCGCTCCTCCTCGAACACGTCCATCGCCGCCGTCGCGCACGCGCAGGCAAGCGGATTGCCTCCGAACGTCGAGCCGTGGGAGCCGGGATCGAACACGCCGAGCACGTCGCGATCGGCCGCCACGGCCGAAATCGGGTAGACGCCCCCGCCAAGCGCTTTGCCCAAAATGTACGCGTCGGGGGTGACCCCTTCCCAATCGCAGGCGAACGGGCGTCCCGTCCGGCCGAAGCCGGTTTGGATTTCGTCCGCCAACAGCAGGACGTTATGCCGTTTGCAGATGTCCGAGGCCGCTCGCAAGTAGCCTTCCGGCGGGACGATGATGCCCGCCTCGCCTTGAATCGGCTCCACGAGGAACGCCGCCGTATTCGGCGAGATTGCGCGTTCGAGCGCCGCCGCATCCCCGTAAGGGACGATGACGAACCCCGGCGTGAACGGCCCGAAGCCCCGCCTGTACGCCGGCGACGACGAGAACGACGTGACCGTAATCGTCCGGCCGTGGAAATTGCCCGCACAAACGACGATCTCCGCTTGCCCGTCGGGTACGCCCTTTTTGTCGTAGGCCCAGCGGCGCGCCGCCTTGATCGCCGTCTCGACCGCTTCCGCCCCGGTGTTCATCGGGAGGAACATCGTTTTGCCGGTCAGACGGGCCAGCCGTTCATAGAACGGCCCGAGCGGCTCGCTATGGAAGGCGCGCGACGTCAGCGTCACCCGGTCCGCCTGATCCTTGAGCGCCGCCACTATTTTCGGGTGCCGGTGTCCGTGGTTCAGGGCGGAGTAGCTGCTCAGCATGTCCACATAACGGTTGCCCGCCTCGTCCTCGACCCAGACGCCTTCCCCCCGGACGATGACGACGGGCAGCGGGTTGTAGTTGTTGGCGCCGTACCGGCGAATGGTCTCCATATTTTCGTTCGTTGAACTCATCCGCACTTCCCCCTTCCGTGTGATGGAATCGCAGCAAAACGGGAATGCAGCGTTAGGGTACGAAGCTCACTCCCATCCGTTGGTTCGCCTGCAAGCGATGGGAGATCACGAGTCTTTGAAAGCGTTTTCTATACATTCATTATACCGAATGCGGCCGTCGAAAGGCACCTGTACATTTTGTAAGATCAGTATATGCGCTGGAAACGCAAAAAGAGCCGGACTACGACTAGCCCGGCGCTGGAAGGGATATGGGGTAGGGTTTTGGTTTGCCAAATAGCGGCGGTTACCGAACGGGCACGATGCCGGCGGAGCTGGTTTGCAGAAGCGTGTCTTGGAAGGAGCCGCCGATGCGGCCGGTAATTTGGACGACGTCCCCGGGCCGGAGCTGCAACGCGTCGGCGGACAGCTCGAGCGTTCCGGTCTCGTCTTCGACCAGCACCCGGTAGCTGCCGTCGGGCTGGACGACCGGCTGGCCCGCGATCGTGGCCCGGATCGTCACCGTTTGGCCGAGCAGATCTTTCGCCTCCACGATGGAGAGGGCGGGCACGACTTGCTGCGACGCGGCCAGCTCGGCGGGGACATTCCCGGCGATAGCATAATCGGCTTGGCGCTGTACGGCCCCGTGAGCGATCAGCAGGACGATCGTGAGCACCGGCGCCAGCCATTGGCGAATCGACTTCATCGTAACGGCTTCCTCCCTTTTTGAATCCGTATAGTGTTTATTTGCTTTTAGTGTAACCAAGGATTGTTAGAGGGAATCGCAGGTTTTGTTAAAAAATTGTAGCGGCCGCTAGCCGCCGTTCGGCGCATACGGCTGCACCGCTTGTCCCGACGCCTTGCGCAGCTCGTTGGCCAGCTCGTTGCGCCGCCGTTTGTCCTCGTCCGACGCCAGATTGAACTCGTGGCTCAAAAACCGCGCGATAATCTCGTTCGCGTCCTCCGCCTTCAACGGGTATCCCATCGTGTTCCACCATCCTTCGTTGCCGTAAGATTCGTTCATGTCGATGCCGACGCCGTTCACGTCGATGTCGTTGCGGTACTGGTACAGGTGGATGCCGTCGGCTTTCCGGCCGCGGCTCCAGGCATACGTCTGCCAATAGCGGGAGCAGACGCCCGCTCGGCGGACCGCCTCGATGACGGCGTACGAGCCGTAGACGCCCGTGGCGTACGCCGGCGTCGCCTCGCTGGCGGCGCGGATGTAGTCGATGACGGCGGCCATCTGCGTGGCTGAGGCGTCGAAATCGACGGCGAAATAAATCGCGCTGCCCTCGGGCTGGCCGATCGCCTGCGCCGTGCGCGCCGCCGCAGCGCCATCCGCGAGGCCGGCGGCTCGTCCGCCGAGCGCCCGGTCGGCCGTCGTCTCGAACACCGAGACGATGTGCAGGCCGGCTTCGCTGATCGCCTCCGCCTCCTCGCGGGTGAGCCGTTTCCACCCGCTCGGCACCAAGTAGCGGCAGGCGAACTCATAGCCGTCCGCCCGGAAAGCCGCCGCCTTGGCGGCCGACAGCGGCGTGGCGCAATCAAGTCCTTTCGTCATGCGCATCTCCTCCCGGCGGGTGTATCGATTTATTCTGAATTTGCCCGGCGGCCGCCGCCACCAGAAACGCGTTCGCGAACGCGAGGAAATACGTGCGCCAATCCGCCTCCGTGCCGATGGCGAACTGCGCGGCGAGCAGCACGACCCACGCCACCGCCACCGCGTACACGTCCGTCGGGACGCGCCATTTGCGCAGGACGCGGTCGACGAGGATTTTCGTATACTGCACGATGTAGAAGGTCAGCAAAGAGGCCCCGCCGATCGTCAGCAGGGCCGTCCAGGTGAACAGTTGGGTGTCTTGCACGGGCTCAGCCCTCCTTCAAATTGAACAGCATCGCCATGACCCCGACGATAACGCTGCCGATAATGGTCGTGGCCGCCCAATACACGATCTTCTCCAGCCGGTCCAGCCGCTTGTGCGCCGCCGCCGTCGATTGGAGCGCTTCCTGCGCCATGTCCCGGACGCTCGACATCATGTCCAGCTTCGTCTCGACTCGGGTGAGGCGCTGAAGGATTTCCTTCTGAATGTCGCTATCTCCCATGGCCGATGCCCTCCTTTCCTGTGGGCAGTTTTGGGTGATGCCGATGTTATTTCCCTTCGCTTGATAGCAGATTGGCTAAGGCTAGTTCCATTTCGTAAACTCTTATTCGTTCATTTTTCACTACTTGTGGGTGAATTGTAGGATGATGATTCTAAAGTTGTCTTCTAAAATAACATTTTCATTCTCTATCCAATTGCCATCCAACGCATACTTTGGGCCTCACCGCTTGTATTCCCCGATATACCGGAAATTGTAAATCCGTTTGGTTGGATCACGTACTGCGGAGTTCCGCTAATATTTGTTCCAAAACCTTTGTTTGTGGTGTATCCCCAAACTGCCCCATCAGAAAAAATGTAAACGATCGTATCCCACTGATACCAAACAGCTGATATGATAAAACTTGGTTGGAAACCCAATCCAGTAACCACCATGGAACTATCAATTAAACTCCCTGTTCCCTTCGCATGATGATGCCCTTCAACTAAGGATCCCACAACGCCAAATATATTTACGCCGGACCGAATATTAGATGCAACGAGATCCGAGTCACCTATTATCGTACCACCACTGTAATACCCTGCGGCTAGATTTTGGCTACTAGTCCCAGGCACCCAAGTCGGCGCGCCGTTGTTCGGCATACTTCCCGAGAACCCTCCGCTCGAATTGCTAGCCGTATAACCAGTAAGAACTTGTGCTGCCCCAGCGTTACCGCTAGCCTGAACGACATTTCCGGTCACGCCGAAAATGTTGACGCCCGATCGGATATTTCCCGGGACAAGGTCGGCATCGCCGGCGATCGTCCCACCAGTCGTATAACCGGCTGGGATCGATTGATTCGTCGTACCCGGCATGATCGTTCCAAGCGCCCCATTATTGGGCATCGTCCCAGACTTTTTTGTACCGCCCTGATAAAACGTCTTACCAGTTAATACTTCCCCGGCCGTTGCAGTTGCGTCCTTAGAGATAGAGCTTATCTTCGAAGCCAACTGCGTAAAAGTGTCGCTGCCGCTTGCCGTTTGCCCCATGCCAGTAATTGCGGCAGCGACCGCATTTTTACCACTACTGGCTGATTGAAAAGCCGCATCTGCCGCTGCTTGTGCATTACTGGCAACCGTCATCGCCGCATCCACTTCGGCCTTGCGTGCAATATCATCCGCTGCCGTAGGAGCGGCAACTTTTGCACGACCAGCCGCATCGCGCATGATCAGGCGGCCAGCTATCGCATCCGACGTAGCCCCATGAACCTGAGTAGCATTACGGTGATCCGTCAGGTCCGACTGGGCGGCAGCGTTTTGCTCGATCAGATCCAGATTTTCGTTATAGGCTGCACGACTGAATGTCTCGTTGCCCAGCGGCTTCTTTAAGCCGAGTTTTGCCGTTACGTCTGGCATTTACACGTACACCTCCAATTGGTCCCATGTGAGGTTCAAATCGTCGAACTGATCCCAGGTCCATGCCATCGCATCAAGGTCCGACCATAAGAAGTACTTAAATTCAAATTGAAAATTCAAATGAGCCGGCAGCACGTTGCGCACGGCAGCATGTATATCGTTTAAGGTTGCCGGAATGCCGCTCGTATCAACAAAGCGGACGATGACATTGAAGTTATCGCAATCTTCGATCACATCAATCGTTCCATTATGGTAGGCCTCGGCCACTTCCTTTAACACACGAATCGTAGCAGTGCCAACTCCCCGCAACCGGGAAACGATTCGATCTTTTCTTTCGTTTTCCGGCTGATTGGGAGTCGGACTAAGGCCTAATTCTTGCTCCCATGCGTCTAGTCCCCAAGTCGATACCCGCACAAAAAATTGCTTTACTATACTATCCAGAGCTGCCCGAAGGTCATCTACTTCCTGCCCCTCCGTCTGGAGCAAAGATTGGAAAACTCTCGAAGTTTCATAATAGCGCGGCACATAGGAGGCCATCTTTTGCCCGCGGAAACTAGTTAGTTTTGGGGCATTCATTCTCAATCACCACCTTTATTGTGGCTGGAAAACAACAATAAATTTTATGGCCTCATCCCTTACGGTTTAGGAAGGCTTGGACTTCCCCCCGTTTATTTTCAGGGACATCCCAAATCGTTTTTAAGCCTTTGCGGATCAATATTGCATAAATCTCCACCATTCTTTTAAAACCACCTTTTCGTTCAGTTTGCTTTTTAGCGTAACGCTTTCCACTTCTGACTTAAGGTAGCAAACAGGGAGCCTTTCTCAGTAACAGGGGATCCCTGCCCGAAAGATTCATATAGTTCGGCTAAGGCCAACATTATGCTTTCGTTTTCCCGCTGAAGCTGGCTCAATTGATCAGCTAAAGATGGTGGGGGTTGAGAAGCTTGGCGGATGGCTTCGATTTCTTCCGGAGCCAGTCCTTCGGCCCATTCCCCTGAGGCAAGGTTGAAGCGCGGCTTATACAGCCCCGGCGGTAACGGGACGGCCACGCGGTAGCCGATGAGGACCGGCTCGGGTTCCGGCGTCTCCTCCGTCGGCGCGGGCGTTTCGTAGATTTCGGCGACGCCTTCCGTGTCGAACGGGACGAGCTCCGGTTCGATGAATTGGCCGTCGAGGCCGATTTTATATGCTTCTTTCACGGTCAGCCCTCCTTTACTGTTCCGCTCGGAACGGTGCTATGCTATCCAACACGAAATAATTGTTTGCGCCAACGAGGAAGGAAACATTCCCGTTTGATTCGATTACGACCCTAGCCAATATGTCGCTCGTTCCATTTCCAGATATTGTGACGAAACTGGTGTTCTTGGCTGGCCTATACCCGGCTGGGAGTTTAAAAATCGGCGTATTGTAAACGGTCGAACCGCTGGAAATGCTCCCTCGAATATGAACAAATCCAAATTCATCCTTCAGATAAGCGGCTTCCGTGTTCCCCGATCCGATATTCACCCATCCGTTTTGCAAGCCCGCCGCGATCCATTGCGGCTGCTGCTTCCCAGCCTTGACCGTTTGCAGCGCGGACACGTCCCGCCGGAGCCCGGTTATCGCCTCGACCGCGTCGTCAACCGTTTCCCGAATGTTCGCCGTCACGACTCCGGTTATCGAAGCCGGGGCGATGCCGAGCGTGTAGGTGTCCAGCGCGAAGTACGTTACGGAGTATGCGGCGTTCGGGTCGAAATTCGCATTGTCGGCATATGCCCTTACTCTCCCGTTCGCAACCGTAGTGTCCCTCGTCCATTTACCCGTGTCGTCGACACCGCCCTTGTAGAAGCGGTAAATCGTATTTGCCCGATACTTGAACAAAGATGACGGATAGTTCGTGTTGTTGACCTGATTGTTCGTTCCGGTAGCGTATGGCTTTGCCGCCTCCCGCACCACGACACCCGTCCCCATTTCGATCTGATTCGGGCCGTCATGCAGCAGCAGCTCGCCCTCGTAGTTGACCGTCTCGGCTACGGATTGTGCGAGTTGGTATTGCAGGCGGTATGACTCCCAATTTTTAATCCCGGTATTGTTGGGTGCTGGCCGGGTCGGCAAGGTTGTGGTAAATCCGGGATAGCTACCGTTGTGCCGGATATACTCGTACTGCGGCAACCAAGCTTTCGTCCCCGATCCGTTATAAACCGAGTCTACCCCGCCTTCAAGTTGGTACATCTTCCAGCCCATGAAATACGCCTTTATTTCTTCCGTCGATGGTGTAAAGTTGTCGCCCCAACCGGAATCACTGTTCGCTATGGTGATATTCACATTCGTATTTAACAGTAATTTATCGGCCCCTGTGCGATATTCCGTAGTATTCAGCGTATTTTTGAGCGGTGTGCCATCATATTTAATCGCAAAACCTGAATTAATTACTGCGTTTGAAGCTTGGAAGTAAACGCCTTTATAACCAGTTCCCGACGATGCATGGTCATACAACCATTGGATAAATCCGTCCAGCACCGTTTCCCGGAAACGGCGCGTAATCGTCTTCCCTTCCAGCACGTCCGCGACGCTACCGTCAACGTTCGAGCGGAGCTGGCAATCGGGCACGAACAAGTAGGACGGATTTTGCGGTTCGAACGGTAGCGCGGTCGAGCCGATATTGAGAATGGGATTCTCGACTTTAAATGTCCCAGAATTGCTCTGCGAGTATCGAATGAATGAAGTCGAAGCTTCTCTCGCGGTGAATGTTACTGTTCGTACAGTATCGGTCACGCTGGCAAGTATTCCCTGCGAATCAACAATCTGCATAAACGACCCGCTCGTAACAGTGGCAGAAAGCGCGTAGGACTGCCCGACAACAAATTGAATTTTCGGTGAATCGAAGAAGCTGGAACTATTGGTCGGCGCAACTAACTGCACTTCGTAAGAGCCAAGTACATTAAAGTTCCCATCCCCACCAGTCTTACCCCACTCCGAAAACGGCGGCAGCAGGTTCCGCCCCGGGTTCATCGCATAGACCGCGTTGACCGATTTCATGTCGTCAACGTAAGGATACTTGATGGCGATCTGTGCGGAAGTCATCGAGTCAAGAGCGGCATACTCTGCAGCGCTGATTTCGAATAAGCGAATACCGTCAAAGTATCCGTATGTGCCATTCATACCAATAACGCTTAGATCAAGGTTTAAATGGACATCGGAAATCGGAGCAACCTTGCACCAAAGAATATTGAATTTCGTCGTATCCGAAAGAAGCATAGAAGAGACTCCACCGCTTCCCGATAGGGAAATTAGTACATGCGAGGCGTTCCCGTTCTTCGCTTCGCCAACTAATACATAATATTTCCCGGCTCTAAAACTCACATTTGACTTATATGTTGACCCGGATGATCCACTTGAAACCGCTACTTTAAATCCGTGGTTCCCATAGACTTTATTGTTCGCGTCAAGAGTGTGCGTAGCCTGGAAGCTACCCCACTTCGTTTGATCCTCACAATTCCCATCCCGCCCCAACAAATTCACCAGCGTTCGCCCCGTGACGCGCAAATCCTTCAACCGCGATGTCCGGTTGGCGTTGATGATGCTTACCCCTTGCGGGATGGTGACGGGGATATCCGCCGCCTCGACAAGCTCCCCGCCCAGCCTCTCGTCGATGATGTCATAAGGCTCGTTGATCGCTTTCGTAAGATCAAACGTCTTGCTCCCGTCCGCAGCCGGGTCGTACTTGTGCAAGCCCAGATTCGGAGTCGTGCTCGACATGCGAAGTCTCCTTCCTTATACCGGAACGATCGGAGCGAAGTCCGTCAGCTTCCTGGTCTGTAACGTGTCGATGGTCATCGTATCGTGCAGCTGGTTGACCAGCAAATATTTATAAGCGTACTCGACCTGCAGATGGGCCGGTAGAACGGCCCGAACGGCCGCTTTCAGGTCATGGATGTTGGGCGGGGCGCCGAGGGTGTCGATGAAACGGACAACGACCGTGTAGGCCGGGGCGTCCTCCATCACCTCGACATCCCCGTAGTCGTAGCTCTCCGCCACGTCGCGGACGACGCGGATCGTCGCCGTCCCTACGCCGCGAAGCCGGGAGACGATCTTGTCCCGCCGCTCCCCTACCGGTTGATCCGGCGCGGGCGGGAGGCCGAGTTCGTCCTCCCAGACGTCCAAGCCCCACGTCGACGTGCGCACAAAACACTGATTTAACGTATCGGCCAACGTTTCCCGGACGAGATCGAATTCCTCCCCTTCGGTTTGGAGAACCGAACGGATGATGCGGGATGTCTCGTAATATCTCGGCAAATACCCCGCCATGCGCTGCCCGTGCGGGCTGGTGATGGGCGTCGTCAAGCGAGCGTCACCGCCCCCAAGACGGCAACCTCCTGGACGCCAACCGTCACATTCCCGGGGCCGCCGTTGACCTGGAGATTCGCGTAATCCTGCACGCCCGTCGTATCGAGTACCGCCTGCGCGATGCGCGCGTACCGCACATCGTTGTCCTCGGCGAAAGCAAGCGAGCGCAAGTATGTCTCGATGTTTTGGCGGACGGCCGCCTCCACGCTCTCTTGGTTGTAACCCTCCACGAACGTAAGCGTCGCCGAAACGTTGATCAGTACCGGGCTGGCCGATTCGACCACGACCTTGGCTCCGATAGGCGCCTTCCCTTCCCCGGTTGCTTTCGAAAACGTGGATCGCAGCTCGCACCCGTCCACCCAGACGACGGTCGTCGTATCCGTCTGCAGGCGATCGACCCGCAGCTCGATCGGGTCCTGTCCGTTCCAGTAAAACTCCTGAATCGTTACCGCAAAATCCGGCGTCATATCCGCAGCGCGCAGCGTGCGAACCGCGTCGGTCGTGCCGCTCGGCCGCGTCTTCAGCCAGCTCTCCGCAGCCGCGTTCCATACGCCGATCTGCAGAAGCGGGCTTGTCCCGGTCATACCGCCCGCCTTGCAAGCAAGCCGAACTTGCCACACGCCGGGCTGAGGAAGCATGGCATGAAGCGGCTGGCTGATCCGTCCCGCTCCGGCGGAGCTGTAGGCCAGCTTTACGCTGTCGCCTTCGTCGTCGGGCAGGCTTTTATCGACCGATACGCCGGAGCCGCTAAGCGTCATCGACTCGGCTGCCAGCTTGATCCGATGAGGAGGAGCGATGTAGCTTTGCACCGCATCGATCAGATCGGCGTCCGCCGGCTGCTTGCCGTTATTAATAACGGCCACGCTCACCGTCCCCGGTCCGTCCCGTACCGGAACGACCGATACGCCGCCGACGCCGGGCACCTCGAGCGCCCAGTTCACGTAGTCCGCTTTGTTGCCGCCTGCGGACGGGCTGCGCACTTTCTGGAAATACCGGGCCAGCAAGGAGGCGTCATCCTCCACGTTCAACCCGCCGGCCGTCGGCGCGACATTCGTAACCGCCGTGACGTTCGGCACCGGAGTGACGACGAGCGAGATCGCCCCGGACGATACGTTGCCGGCCGCGCCGGCCTGCAACGCCTCCACGTCTGCGACCGCGGTACCGTCGCCCCCGATCGCGACCGCTTCCGTCGTCGCAAACTCGACCGACGACGTCCCCGTCACCCGGTCGGCTGGTGTCGCGACCCGCGTCCCCGCCGGAACGACGGTGCCGGCCGCTCCCGTCAGCTTCACCTGCCCTTTCGCCTTGACGGCGGGGCGCCGCGTCAAGCCGTGCTCCTCGCAGCGGAGATCGAGATACGGCCCGAACGTCGTGCTGGCGAAGCCGCGCCGCAGCGTCTCCTGCGCCCAAATCGCCGCCTGCGTCAGCTCGATCGCCGCCGGAGACAACGCATCCCATATAAAAGAACCCTCCGACTTGTCGAGATCGGAGGGCAACCGGTCCAGCATCCGCTGGCGGATCGCTTCTTCGGTTTGTTCCTGCAAATAATTCGGCAATGTCGCCATCAGTACGTCACCACGCTTCCTTCCATTCTCGCTTTTTGCCCCCGCACGTTAGTAACCTCGCATTGGAAATAACAGCGCTCGCCCTCCCAGGTGAACGAGAAGCCGTCGACCCGGCTCGTCCGGGGATCGGTTTTGAGCGTCTCGGTCGCGATGCGGGCGATTTCCAGCTCATTCGCTTGGCGCGTCAGGTTGCGGGGAATCAGCTCGTCGAATTCGTGACCGTATTGGCGCGAATAGGCGAGGTACGTGTAGCGCTCGGTGCACAGCGCTTTTTTGCACCATTCCAGCCATGCGTCCGCGTCGGTGCAAGTCGCGACCGTACCGGTCGGGGTCAGGACGAAGTCGCCGGCCTCGTAGTCGAACCGCCAGCTTCGTCCGAATTTCACCTGGCCGCCGCCCGACGATTCGTTCGCTGTGCCGGGGGTAGGGTTCGGGCTGCCGCCCGTGATCGGAAACAAATTCGGCATCGTTACCGCACCACCTTACAAAGGACGACCGCTTCCGAGCCGCCGGCCACGGGGACGGCCAGCACCCGATCGCCAGGCTTCAGCCCGTCTTTGAACAGAAGCCCGACCCCTTCGATCTCGGTTTCCGCGAATGCGAACGTGCCGGTTCCGGACACGTTTCCACCTCCGCCGTCCTTCAAGCCCGTTACCGTTCCGGTCATCTCGAAAGCGGGCACCTTCAGCTTCGTCTCCCAATCGGCCACGAGGTAATCCTTGATTTCGTGCTTGAACGAGTCGAGCTTCAAACCGCCCGCGGTCATCGTGGCTAATTCGGCGGGCACGCCCGTCACGGCGGTAGAGGCATGTCCCGCCATGCGGCTTTCGAATACGGAAGCCAGCTTTTTATACGGGTCCATCCAAGTAGTACCTCCTTTTGACATAATCGAACGTGGCGAGCTCGAGCGTCATTTTGCCGGGACGGCCGAGCTCGTGGCGGACGGAGGTCGCGATCAGATCCATGCCGCTGCCGATGAGCGCCACCCGATCGCCGGCCCGAATCGTGTTGACGTCGAGCGCGGTGACCGTAAGCGTCTCCTGAATGCCGGACAGCATCCCTTTGGCGGCTTGGACCGCGCCGCTCACCGTCGTGATGCTGCTGTCCATGTGCACCTTCTGGAGCGTGCCGTACAGATCGGTATCTTTGGATTCCACAGCCAAAATTTCCGTCGCGCTCTCGGGGTTCTCCTCCTTGCCGAGCACCTTCACCCGAGTGACGGCGCCTTCCAGCGTCCGCCGCTGCGTGATGGAGTCGATGTTGCCGTCCGGTTCGAGCGCCCATACCGTCTCGTTGCTCCCGATCGGAAAAAGCTCCAGCCCGTTCGGCGTCATCCGGGGCCGGTACGGCCAGCCTCCGGCGCGCGCCGTCTCCTTCAGGTCGGACATCAGCATCGAGTAGATCGGTTGGGCGCGGTACACTTTTTTGCTGAGCGTGTAGACGGTATCGGGAATTTGATGGAGCGGGATTCCCCAGTCGCTCGCGTATTTGGCCAAGCGCTGCGATGCGGTTTGGCCGGCGGGGAACAAATACTCGTCCTCGGACTTGGACAAATAAATCGTTCGGTCGTACAGCGTCGCCGTAAGCCGGTTCGCGCCGCGGTAGCTGTTCTCGCATTCCCACACGACCCCCGGGTGCAGCAAATACACCATGGCGCTGCCGCGATGGGGGATGCCGGAAACGCGTATTTCCTGACCCGGCCGGATGCCGGGAAAATCCTCCGTCACCATCAGGTTGACCGTCGCCCGGTAGGCGATCTCGTCGAGCGACTCCTCCAGCGTAATGCTTTCGACCAGGTCGCCCAGCAAGTACCGATTGTCCAGAACGACTTCGTACACGCGTTCTTGGGCGTCCGTCATGTCGGCATCACCAGCTCTTGTCCGGGCCGGATCAGATCGGGGTCCGGCCCGATCACGCCCGTATTCAGATCGTAAATCTCCCGCCAGCGGGCGCCGTTGCCGAGGTTCAGCTTCGCGATCGCCCAGAGCGAGTCGCCGGGTTGAACCGCGTACGTTTTCGGGACGGGCTTCAAGTCCGGTCGGGGCTCCCCGGCCGCTCCGCCTCCGCCGCCGACTTCGTCCAACGTCCGGATCCGGTAGTCCCTCCACGTGCGGAACGTCAGGTCGAAATAGACGTCACCCGGCTCGTTCGCCTTGAAGGCGCTGTTATGCGATGAAATGATGACGAGCACGTTGACCTGCGTCGGCGGAATCATGAGGCGCAGCGGCAGCCTCTCCGACATCCACGTGTTGATCTGGTTCATCGTCAGCTGAGGATCGGGAATGTCGTTATAGCGGCAGTAGCTGGGATCGGACTCGGCGGGGAAAAACGAAGAGAACGAAATCTCTTTGATTTTCTCCGATTGGGGCAAGTCGACCTCGCCCAGATTGATGATTGGGAACGTCTCGAAGCTCCGATCCCGCTTGATATTGATTTCCGTCGGATTGACCGGGAACCACAGCTTGGTCCCCGCCGCATCCTCCAGCGTAATATCGATCTGTGTCAATAAATGCGAAAACGATTTGATCATGGCGTCACCTGGTTTTCCATCGTGGCTTTCATTTTCGTTACGATTTCCCAACCGATCTTCGTCGCCAACGCCTCTTCGTCGATTTCTTCCTTGGGCATTACGATTTGAACGCCTTCGACGCTGATGTTGTAGGCGGTTTCGGCTTGAGCGGCTTGAGGGACGGAGGTACTCATGCTATACCCTGTATTGCTAAGGATTGCCGACTCCCTTCCATCCGCCCTATACAATTCTAGGTTCATGGAAGTAGTCTGGGTAATGCTTGAAGCGTTGGAGGTATTCTCGGCGGGGGCTTTTTCCTTAGAAGTTTCCTCTTCGGTCTTTTTCCCCGAAAACATGTTATAAACCTTTTTTCCCAAAAAGGTACCCGCCATGTTTCCAAGAGTTCCTCCAATAGCAGTACCAAAGCCGGGCAAAATGAAACTGCCTATAGCCGCACCGATTGCTGCTCCACCTGCACCCGCTACTGCGCCGACCGTTGCTTCTTTTTTATCTTTCGCGGTAACTACATCGATGACGTTTGTTGCCACTCCGAGAACGCCGCCTACCTTTAGCAGGGATGTTCCTTTACCTTTAAAAAAAGAAGGGATCTTCTCTAAAAATCCCTTTGCCTTTTCTGTTCCTTTTGGTAACAACTTATTGTTTGGCGGCATATCCATTTTTTCAGACAATGCTGAAGGGCTAGCAGTGGTTTGACTTTCCGGAAATACCCTCGAAGATGTCTGTTCGACCGCCGGGGATATAGATCGCAAGACCCTTCCGTGCTGGTCGACTATCTCTTTTGATTTAGACATTGTGCTGGTAGTCTTCGCTGATTTCGAAGGATCTCCGGGTTGCTCAGGACTTGGCTCGCTCGGTTTACTTCCGCCCCGCCTTTGCTTGATTTCTTTCCCCACATCCCCGACGTCCTTAGCAAAAGAAAACAAACTCGCGAAGCCGGCTATTGGTTCCCAAAGTGAGTCGAACATCTTTGACAGTAAGCCTTTGTTATCAACCTGGTTCTTCTCGGCGGCAGACGAATTTGTTTTTTCACTTGATGCTTCCCCTGCCTTTGGAATCGAAACAGTTATGGATGAGCTTACGTTCAAAGTTTCTGCAACAAATCGGATCGAGCCCAACACTTTCGATACTCTGGTTGCATATTGTTCCATGCGGTATAGAGCAACGGTAAGTTTGTCCACTTGCTCAATTAGACGCTTGTGGGACTGAACTATTTTATCACTTACCTTGAGTATCGAAGCTATATCAGACATTCTCTCACCGCCTTCCTTGCCTTATTTGCGCTTGGCGCTTTGCCTCTGCTTCAAGCTCCAGCTCCATACTCGCTAGGAGAAACAGCTGCTCGCCGCGCGGCAGCTGCCAGAACGCTCCGGGGCGCAAATGATGCCTCACCCAAATGGCATGAAGCATACCGGCAAGCCCCCCGGAGTCGATCAGTTTTTTACTTCGTCAAGCGTCGTATTGAAGCCGCTCAAATCGAGCACTTCGTCGCCCAGGGCGGACAGCTCGCCGGCGAGCAGAATTCGCTTGATCACTTCCTCGCCGCCGCTCGCCTCGTATTTCGCCAGCAGCCGGGAGTCTCCCCAATTGGGGGAGACGGTGGCCGCGGCGATGAGGGCGACGTTGAACTGCTCTTCGTCCAGCCGCTCGGACTGGTGGCCGCGACGGTCGGAGCGCTCGGTGCATCGTTCGCGCAGCTTGTACACCTGTTTGCCGGTCAAGCCGCGCAGCGTGACCGGGATGCCGAGACGCGACAGCGTCACCGTTTTCTCCGGGAGCTTGTCGGCTTCGAGCAGTTTTTGCAAAATATCATCGTCCATCATCGTCGGTTACCTCCTGAAATTTTGAGTTTGGGCCGTGCGGGCTGACCGCCCTTACACCGCCGTAACTTTGTCGTTCAACACGTACCCTTCGAACGTAAAGGACACTTCTTCCTTCACTTCTTCGCCGGCCGTCCAGTTCGCGAGCTGCAGCTTGTCGAGCATGACGTTCTGGAGCGTAATCGTCTCGTACCCGTACGCCTCGGGATCCTCCAGCTTGCTGACCAGCTCGAACTTGTCGAAACCGCGGGCGATCATGTCGCTCGTTACCTTGAAGCCGCTGACCGTCCCGGTTCCCTTCATCGGGCCTTTCTTGTGACGGACCCACGGGTCCCCGGCGAGGTTCAGCTCCCGCTTCTGGATTTCCACGTTCGCCTCGAGGTGGTTGAAATTGCTCTGCCAGACGCCGCCGATGAAGATTTTCCCATACGTACCCAAAAATACGCGGTTTGCATCCATTGTCTATAAGTCCCCCTTACAGCACGATGAACGTGCCGAAAATTTGTTCCATCGCGTCGGTCAGACGGGCTTCCCAGTTCAAGTACACTTGATCCGGTTCCGGCGTGAATACGGCGGTCGGGCCGTAGTACTGCGGATTCAGGTAAACGTCCCAGCCCTCCGCCTCGATGACCCCGGATTGCGCGAGCGACTGCATGTACTGCTTCGCCGCGCCGATCAAGGCGAGACGGCCTTCGGCGGTGTTGTTGACCTTGCCGATGTACCCGGCTTCGGCCGAGCCGGCCAGGTCGCTTTGGATCGCATCCATGACGCGGATCGTGCGGATTTTTTTCCAAGCGTTGCTTTGGCCTTGGCGCAAGCTTGTGAGCGAGTTGACCCCGCGAAGCGCCTTGACCCGCTTGCCGTCATGAACGAACAGGAATACGCCGCTCGCGGCCGCCTGCTCCTGCTCGCTTCGCGTCCAGCGGCGCGTGACGTCCTGGAACGGAGCCGGCGCGTACGTGGTCGATTCGCTCAGCTTCTGCCCGGCGATCAAGCCCGCGACGTAAGCGGAAAGCTGCGCGGAGCTGTACGAAACGCCGTCGAGAACGGCACCCGTCCCGACATTGACGACGGCCTCGTGGTTATAGACCGCGCTGCGCGACGTTGCGGCACTGACGGCGGTCGCCCCGGTGTCGTCGGCCGCCGAGCCGCCGAGCACGGCGATGACCGGCTTGCCTTCGGAACGGACGCGGTTCACCCACGACACGACGCTCGCCTGGATGCCGGAATCCGACACGCCGTCCAGCGCGAACAGGTTGAACTCCTGCGTCTCGCATGCGGAGAGCGCATTCGTGTAGTCGCCGGCCGCGACGCCGTCGATGCCGGAATCGCCGCCGCCGAACGGGAAGCTGCTGCCGTCCTTCAATTGGCCGTTGCCGTCGGCAAGATTCGTCGCGACGATCCATTTGTTCGCCGGGTCTTGGTTCACGGTGTCGACGGCGGCTTGAGCCGTACCGGCGGCGAAGGTGAACGTCTTGAGCAGCGTCGTGCCTTCGAAGAGGCGAATGTCTTTCTTCGACGCGTCGACCGGGTTCGTCTGCACCGTCACCTTAAACCGGTTGCCCCGCTCGCCCGGGTATTTTGCCTCCAGCTTGACGACGTTCTCGGGTGTTCCCGCCGTGTCCTGCAGCGTGCAGGACGCTTTGGCCGCGTCCGCATCGGCGATCCGGTAGGCGAGCACGGTTCTGGCGCCGCCCAGCAGAGCGAGCTTCAACGCGGAGTATGCCGTCGCGCCTCCCGTCTCGTCGCTCGTGAACATGTCGTCGGCGCCGGTCAGGCTCGTGATCTCGACGAACTGCTTTACCGGTCCCCAGTGGGCTTTGACCGGGAGGGCGACTACGCCGCGCGCACCCGGCTGGACGGCCGCGATCGCCGCCGCCTGAAAGTTCATGTACATGCCCGGCAATACGGGCCGATCGGTCGTGCTCCAAGTTCCTCCAGCCATTACAGTTGCACCTTCCTTTGTTGGAATTGGCGGATCATCCGCTCCGTTTGTTGAATCGTGAGGGGCTGCTCTTCGCAGCCGTACAGCGCGCCCGTCAATACTTCGGGCTTCACGCCGAACAATGCTTCCGCGTTGGCCAGCAGCTCCTCCCGGGTATAAGCCGGGGAATCGGCCGGCTCGGCGGCCGGTTGCGGCACTCCTTTTTTGGTAGCCATGTCGGGGGTTCCTCCTTCTGTTTGTTAATGAGCGGCCGGTGGGGGCGTTCGCCCGTTCGGCCGTTAGTTCAACCCGCCGCCGTAATGCACGTCCCCGATCAGCGGGGCGTTCGGGGACGATTTCGGTACGATCTGCCGGAACGTGACGGTGATTTGCCCCGCCGTGAGGCCGTCCGGTCGATAGTCGCCCGTCACGAGGCCCGGTTGGACCGCCTGCTTTCCGATCGGATCGATCGACAGCCTCGTCAGACGGCCCAGCTCGGCTGCGAGCGTGCCGACCATCGCGTACCGCTCGGCGTCGGTTCGGCCGACGACGTGACCGACCATCCGTTTGCGCAGCTCTGCCGAGGCGGCGTCGCGATTTTCCGATTCCGCTTGCTCGATCCGCCATAGGACGGCCGGTGCAGCGTAATCTTGCGGCCATTGCTGACGGTAAACGGACCAGTCCGCTCCCGCTGCCGCGGACGTCCAGCCGCATAGCGCCTCCAGCCATTCGTCGGCCGACGAAGCGGATGCCGCGCTATCGCTGCCGGCCGCGACGACCGCGATCCTCAGGATGCGAACCAGCGCTTGGACCGTTTCCTCGATGCGTTCGGAACCGGCGAAACCTTCGAACCGGCACGTAAAACCCGGCTCCGACGGGCCCGCGGACAGCTTTATGCCGTCGAGCGCTTGTTCCGCTTCGGCCACCAAGGCGTCCAAATCGGCGGCCGCGCTTTTGTCCGCGTACAAGGCGATTTCGAATACGGCCTTTGTTCCGCACCATGGAGCGTTTTCGACCTCTGCGGCGTACTCGGCGGGCTTGACGGTCGCGAACGGTTTGACGGTCGTCCCCGTCGGCTCATGCCAGTCGTAGCATCTTCCGCCAAGGGCGGGCAGCTCTGCCGCCAGCCTCGCTTTTATAGCGGTGCGCATGTTCGTGCTCAACTTCGGTGTTCACCCCCTTTCGCGCCCGGGTCGGGTTGCAGGGCAACAAAAAGACCGCCCCTTTAAGGGCGGCCTCGGCCGGGAGTTGTTTGGTTTGTGTTCCTGTTTTGATTATATTATGGGAACATGTGTTCGATCAATTATCGTCAAAGTTGTACATGGTGTCTGGAATGTCTATCAAGTACTCACGCTTTTCCGGCGGCGTCCAATAAAACCTCAACCTCTTTCAGCAGGTTAGCGGTACGTCCTCGATCGTCTTTACGCCTCTTCGAATTAATGTTGCGTAGATTTGTGCCATTGGACTATCACCTCCGTTCCAGTCGGGCTGGGACAGCAATAAATCGCCACGCCCCCAACTCCTCCCCCACATCCCCCAACCATCGGCCCCGCCCGGGGCCATGGGCCGTTCGTCTCGTGGCGCAACTTCGCCGTTCACCCCCTCTCGCGCTCGTCCTCATACGGGACGGCTTCCTTGACGCACAACGGCATCATGCAAAACTGCCGGCTCGCTTCCCAGCGACCCCAGACGCAGGCGACGCATTTGTCCGGCTGGCGGTACAAGATCTCGTCGGACTTGCTCGGCGGCACCGCAACGGTGATCATGATCGATTCCTCCTTTCCCGGTTCCGAATTGTTGTGGAGAAACGAAAAGCCGCCTCTAGGGCGGCCGTTGTACCGGTTCAATCCGGCTGGCAATTTGTATGTCGGTCAACCAAATTCGGGCTTGTCCGCTCCGAAATTCGGCGGCTCTGCTTCATTTCGTGTTCCTGTCTTGATTATAAAACGGGAACATATGTTCGCACAATTTTCGTCTTACCCGTCCGGTTTGTCGAAAATGTAAACCAGAACGCTCATCTTCAGGAGATCCCCTTCCGATCGTCTCCGAATATTTCGTCGGCGAGAAACCGGACCAGCTCGTGCTTCAGCTCGTACAACCGCTGCCGGGATACCCCGATGTGACGGGCGATCGCATTCATCCGCTGTCCCTCCATGATGCATTCCAGCACCGTGCGCTGCCGATCGTCCCTGACCCGCTCGGCCGCGTTCTCGATACGGGTCACCTTCGCCTCCAGCTCCTTCAGCCGGTCCCGGTGCTTTTCCCGCTTCTGCGCTTCGCGGTTGACGTGGTCCGCATGCCGTCCCTTTCCCTTCGGCATCGCCCCGTCCAGCCCGTATACGCCGGTCAACCCGGCACCCACATGATCGAGCAGGCCTCGCAGCCGTTCGATTTCCCGCTGCATCCACGGAAAGTCCTTCAAGTCCTCTTCGACCAGCTCCATATGCTCCGTCTTGTTCGAAGACCGCTCCGAACCGCGGCGGTACGAGGCCGGCGACTGCGGGGCGGCTTGGGAAACCTCCCATTGTTGGCAAAACTCGATTTGGCCGATCGAAAGCTGGTGGATGCGGCAAATGCTCTTCGCCCCCCACAAGCTTCCCGGACAACGGCCGCACACCTCGTCCCTATACAAATCGATATCCTCCGCCGTCAGCTTGTTCATCACGATCCGCTCCTTTCCCCTATTCGCTATTGCCGTAAGCGTGGCTCCTCCAAAAAATACGCATATCGCGTCCGACTACTTCATTTGACAAACCAAACATATGTTCGTGTCTTTTATTATGTACGCGAAACGCGTACTTTTCAACCATTTTTTTGGATAATCATCCTAATATCTTGAAAAAAAGTTCGCGGTATGCGAATATATTAGCATCAAGGAGTAGCGAACCTAGCGAATCGATGGAGAGAGAACGGAGCGTGGCCCTTTTGATCGGCGATACGATTACGCGCCTGCGCAAGCAACGACGCTGGTCCCAGCAAGTGGTGGCGGACCGGCTGAAAATCGCAAAGAGCACCTACGCCGGCTACGAATCGGGCTACCGCGAGCCTTCTCTGGACACGATGCGCCTCCTGGCGGAGCTGTTCGAGGTCAGCTTGGACGAGCTCGTCGGCCAGCAGCCGGAGCCGGAGTCGGCTTCTCCCGACCTTCCGCCTCCCGCTCCCGAATTGGACGACCCGGAGCTGGGGCTCTGGTTCAAGGAACTGCTGGAAGCGCCGGAGGAACGACGCGACGAGCTTCGCAAAATTTGGGAAATTATTAAGACGAGGGAAGCCGACCGAACGCCCGGGGCCAAGCAAGGCGAAGAATGAAGAAGTAATGAAATAGACGAAGGAAAGTAAAGCGGCCGCGCACGGGCCGCCTATCGCAGACTTAAACCGCCGGAGCCCGCCAAGGGCTTTTCTTTTCCGCGTCAAACCGAACATACATTCCCCTTTATTGGAAAGGAGATGCCAATTATGTACGATTACCGGCTCACGCCGCTGGAACAGACGATCGAACGGATCTATTCGACGATGGATATTCGCGAGCCTCACCAGCTGGACGTAGAGACGATTTCTCACAAGCTCGGCATATGGGTGCACTATGCGCCGTTCTCCAGCCGGGCGATCGACCGGGGGGGCTTGCAATCAATCGTCCTCGACAACCGGCTGTCCAGGCAAGAGCAATGGCAAGATTTCGGCCACGAGCTGTGCCACCTGATGCACCATGCCGGCAATCAATTATCCATGGGCGAATCGTTTATCCGGCTGCAGGAGACGAAGGCGACGAACTTCGCCTATCAGTTTTGCGTCCCGACGTTCATGCTGCTTGCCGTCGAGCTGCCTCGCCTCGAATCGGAAGCCGCCGCTTCGATCGCGGCCGTGTTCGGCGTGACGAGCGAGTTCGCCGGCGAGCGGCTGAAGCGGCATCGCCGCCAGTTGACGTCAGCCCGCATCGCGGAACGGCTCACCGCTTATTTCCATGCGGAGGAGATCGTCAAGCGCAATCAAGGAATCGATTATATCGTGCCGACCGGCGGATCCCGCATGCTGCTTTGCCGGGAACGCGGCGTGATCGGCTATATGAGGGACCGCGATGAAACCGACTAAAATCGTACCCGTCGTCCGAGACGGCTATTGCAAAGCCTTTTTCTCGCTCGATCTGGAATCGTCCGATTTGGCCTCGCAACCGCATTTGATGCTGAACGGATACTCCCGGGCGCTTTTCGCGCTTCAAATGGGGGACCGCGGCCTTCAATCGATCGGCATCGGAGTAGGCGATTACTTGCTGTTCGGCACGTCGGCCCCGCTCCGATCGTCCGGACAAATTTCGCTCGTCCGGCAGGAGGACGAGTTCATTATCCGGGAGACGTATTGGTCCGGCGATACGACGATGCTTCGCGTCCCCGGTGAAACGTATCCGACATTGATCGTCCCGACCGAAAACGTCCGCATCGCCGCCGTGTTGGACGACGTAATCCGGAACGACGAGCTGGCACGCGTCGTCCGGTTCGGATGACGCGTCCTCACGCCGAAAAGAGCGTCCTCTTCCGAAACGAAGCGATCCGGCAGCCAGCCGTTCGCTCTTTCGTTCGTTCGGAAGCGGTACGCTCTCTACATCCGCCAATCGTTGAACCGTCACACGGTTTCCCGATCCTTCGGCACCACCAACGTCACAACCGTCCCCGCACCCGGCGACGATTCCACCGTCAGCGAGCCGCCGACGCCGCGAGCGCGCTCCTCCATGCTGAACAGCCCGACGCCCTCGCCCTTCCGGCCGTCGGGATCGAAGCCGCGTCCCCGGTCCGCGATGACGGCGACCACCGCGTCGTCCGCCTCCGTCAGCGTCACGGTCGCTTCGGCCGTTTCGGCGTACTTGCCGACGTTGGCGAGCGCCTCCTGAATGACGCGGTAGATCGCCGTTTCCTTCTGGACGTCGAGCCGCCGGCGCAGGTTGCAGTCGAAGGCGACGCGGACGCCGTAATGCCGCGAGAAGCCGGCGATGTGCGTCCGGACGGCCGGTACGACGCCCAGATCGTCGAGCACCGACGGCCGCAGCTCCCAAGCGAGCCCGCGCACGTCCTCGATCAACCCGGAGACGTCCCGGCGCAGCCGCTCGAGCCGCGAGACATACGTCCGCTCGCGCCCGTCCGCGCCTTCCGTGCCGGCGGCCTCGTCGGCCGATTCCGCCGCAGCGTCGGCGATCAGCCCGTCCATGCCGATCAGGAGCGAGAACAAGCTTTGCCCGATGCCGTCATGCAGCTCCCGGGAAAACCGCCTCCGCTCCTCCTCCTGGATTTCCATCACCCGCGCCATCATCGTCTTGATCTCTTCCTCGGCGCGCTTCAGCTGCGTCACCTCGTTGCGGACGGCCAAATATTGATACGGCTTGCCCGCCTCGTCGAGGAACGGCACGATCGTCGTATGCACCCAATAGTACGAGCCGTCCTTGGCCCGATTGCGGATTTCTCCGCGCCATACCCGCCCGGCCGCGATCGTCCGCCATAGCTCGCGCATGAACGCTTTGTCGTGGTACCCGGAGTTGATGATCCGATGGTCTTGACCGATCAGCTCCTCCCGGGCATATTGCGAGATGTCGCAAAACCGGTCGTTCACGTACGTGATCGCGCCGCGCCGGTCCGTCACCGCGACGATCGTCGATTCGTTCAGCGCGAATTTCAGATCGGCCAGCTGCTCGAGCGACTGCTTGAGCCATTCGCGAAAGGCGGGGTCCGCCACGTTGTCGTCCAGCTGCGGCAAAATCGCGTCGACGTCATGCCCGATGCCTTCCGCGCCGTTTCCCGGCCGAAGCCGCCCCCGTTCGTTACTCAAACTGCAACAGCCCTTTCTTCAGCGCATATTTGACCAGCTCCGGCCGCGTCTTCAGCCCGAGCTTCTCCATCAGGTTGCTTTTGTGCGTCTCCACCGTCTTGACGCTGATGAACAGCTGCTCGGCGATTTCTTTGTTGGAGTAGCCCTTGGCGGTCCAGGCCAGCACTTCCTTCTCCCGCTCGGACAACGATTCGTACGTCCCCGCGTGCTCGCCGCTGCGCCATTGCTCCATATATTCGCTCATCAGCTTCTTCGTCGCCGTCGGGTACAAGTACGCGTCGCCCCTCGCGACGGTACGGATCGCCGTCAGCAGCTCTTCATGCGGCGCGCTCTTCAAGAGATAGCCCGACGCCCCGGCTTGAATCGCCCGGAACAAATACTCCTCGTCGTCATGCATCGTCAAGATGAGGACGGACGTGTCCGGCCGCTCCTTCTTCAGCTGCTTCGTCGCCGTCAGCCCGTCCTTGCCGTGCGGCATGCTCAAGTCCATCAGCACGACGTCCGGCCGCAGCTCCGCCGCCCGCGCAATCGCCTCGTCGCCTTCGGCGGCCTCGCCTACGACCCGCAGCCCCTCCTTGCCGTCCAGCAGCGACATCAAGCCCGAGCGAACGACCGCATGATCGTCGACGACCAAGATCCGTATCATTCCGCACCCCTCCTCTTCGCAATGCCCTAACGACCCGCGGCCGCGGCGCCATTTCCTTTTATCCTACCAGAACCGGGGGAAACGGTTCAACGAACGGGCCCGCCCGCATAGGCCGATAGCCGTCTGCGCTCCGCCTCCCGCTCCAGCATCTCGGTATCCGCCGGATCATACGCCCTTTCGGTCCGTTGGCCGATCAGAAGCGCGCCGACGACATCCGCCCCGTCCCGGATCGGCACCGCCGCAATCGCGGTCAGCTTCTCCGCCAGCAGGAGCGGGTACTTCGTCCGTCTCCCCTCGGCATTCGACTCCGTCCCGCAGACGACGAACGGCCGGCCGTGCCGCACGACCCATCCGGCGATGCCGCGATCCGCGGCCGATTCCTTCTCGACGAGCAGCCGATACCGTTCTCCGACGCTGCCGCTGGCCCCGATCCAGCGAATGCCGCGATCGGCCCCTCCTGCGAACGCCGCCGCGGCGAAATCGGACGAAGTGGCCAGACGAAGCGCATCCAGCTCCGTCTGCAAGTTCGTCGGATGCCCCCTCGCCGTCATCGCATTCCCTCCCCTCCTCCGGTTTGGTTCGTACCGTTCGGATTGTGCCTACCTTCCATTGTAAAATAACACCGCCCGGATGTATGTCGGGGAATTCCCTGAAAACGGCCGCGTGCTGCACCCGATCCGATCGCACCGCAAGCCGTCGCCGCACAATCGGGGAATCCTCCCGGCAAGTTCAGGCAATCCCCCGATACCTCGCCGGAGCGGAATCCCGTATGATGAGAAGCAACAAGAGGTTCAAGGGGGATTGTCTGATGACGACGACATGCGCGGGGAATATCGGCCAATCGGAGACGGCGTCCGCAAGCGGACTCGGAGCGCTTTTATCGGCGGACCATTTCCGGATGCTGAGCGGCATCATGTACGGAAAAACGGCGTCCGCCGGCACGACGTTGTTCTGGGAAGGCGATCCGACGGGGAAGCTGTACTATATTCGGTCGGGACGGGTCAAGGTAAGAAAAACGACCGAGGACGGCAGGGAATTCATCCTGTCCATCTTGAAGGAAGGGGACTTTTGCGGCGAGCTTGGCGGCTTCGGCGAAACGGTTCACGGCTACAGCGCCGAAGTGACGGAGGAGGCGGAGCTCGGCATCGTGCAGGAGCGCGATTTGGAGGTGCTGCTCATGCGGCACGGCGACTTCGCGGTCGAGTTCATGAAATGGATGAGCTTGCAAAACCGGATCGTCCAATCGAAATTCCGCGACCTGCTGCTGTACGGAAAGCCGGGCGCGCTCGCCTCCACGTTGATCCGAATGAGCAATACGTTCGGCATTCCGTGCGAAGAGGGCATCCGGATCGATCTGAAGATGACGAACGCGGAAATGGCCGACCTGATCGGCACGACCCGCGAAAGCGTCAACCGGATGCTGAGCGCGATGCGGGAGGAGGGAACGATTTCGGTCAGCCATCACCAAATCGTCATTCGCAACATCGACGGCTTGCGCCGCATTTGCCATTGCCCCTCGTACCCGGCATGCCCGAAGGAAATATGCCGGCTGTAGCAGGGAGACGCCGACGCTCGGCCCGTCCCGGCAGACGAAACGAAAAACCGCCGCGTCGCGCGGCCCGTTCGGCTGGCGCGACGTGACGGTTTAGGTCCGAATCAGTTCCCCGCTTCCTCGCTCTTCTTCGTCAGCGATCGATATTGCCGCGCCATCGCGAGCCGCCACGGCAGGATCATGCCGAACGCGAGCAGGAAGAAGAGAGCCCCGGTCTGCGGAATGGTGACCGCCTGCTCGACGAGGTCGTGCAGCAGCAGACGAATCGCCAGCAGCGCGATAATGATGACGATAAACGCCTTGGAGCGGGTCAAATAAACGTGCTCCCCCCGACGCTCGAACGTCGACGTGCGGATGAGCGGGTACGAGAAGAAGACCGCTCCGGCCACAAAAGCGCCGAGCGCCCACAGCCACGGAATATGCGTGGCCGGCACGAGAAACATCGCGAAGCCGGTCGACATCCCGATCGGCGGGATGATGATTTTGCGCAGCGACGTCGGCCGGTCGGCCGCCTTGAGCCGGACCGCGATGACGGTCGCCCCGAACAGCAGCGTGACCAGAGCCGACGCGAGATGGGTCATGGAGAACGATGCGCCCACTTTCGTCTACCTCCGTTTTCTTGAACGAACGCTTGCGAATCTTCTCTTCCATTGTACTCCCGAACCGCCGCAAAATCCAACACTCCCAAACGCCATCTCCGCGCTTAGAGCGGCTCCGCGTCGCCGGACGGGCGACTTTCCCGCGCGAGCCGCATCGCTTCGTGGCGATCCGCCACCTGCAGCTTGTTCAATATATTGGTGACGTAATTCGCCACCGTCTTGCCGCTCAGCTCGAGCTTCTCGGCGATCCGGGCGTTGGTCGCCCCTTCCGCCATCAAGTACAGCACTTCCCGCTCGCGCACCGTCAGCTCGGGGAACCGCTCCTCACGCGCGGCCGGACGTGTGGCGGCGAAATAGTCGATCATCCGCGAGGCGATGTCGGGGCTGAAGATCGCCTCTCCGCTGCCGACGGCGCGAATCGCCCGCAGCAGCTCGTCCTTCTCCGCGTCCTTCAGCACGTAGCCTCGCGCACCCGCCCGCATGGCGGTGAAGACGGACGTGTCGTCCTGAAACATCGTCAAGATGAGCACCTGCACGCCCGGTACGCTCGCCACGATCCGGCGCGTCGCCTCGATACCGTTCGTACCCGGCATCCGGATGTCCATCAGCATGACGTCCGGCTTCGCGGACACGGCAAGCTCGACCGCCTCGTCGCCCGAAACGGCTTCGCCGACAATGTCCATATCCGGCGTCGTGGACAGCAGCGTCCGAACGCCGTGTCGAAAGAGCGGATGGTCATCCGCCACGCCGATCCGCAGCCGTTTCGCCGGCTGTCCCGATCGTTCCGGTTCCTTCGCTTCCATCATCGATCATCTCCCCTTCCTTCCCGTCCGATACCGGCAAAAAAACGATCACTTTCGTCCCGCTCCCGTCCGCATGGGCCGGCTCGATCCGGCACGTCCCGCCGAGCTCGGCCGCCCGCTCCCGCATCGACCGCAGGCCGATTCCGCCGCGGCCCGTCCCGGCCGAGCCGCCCGGCTTCGCCGCCTGCGACGCCCGGACGCCCCGGCCGTCGTCGGCGACCGCGAGCTCGAGGCCGGTCCGCTCCGCCGTGCGGACGAACCGGACGCCGATGCGGCACCGGCCGGCCTCCGCGTGGCGCACGACGTTGGCGATCGCCTCGGAGGCGATGCGGTACGCGGCCACCTCCACGGCGGCCGGCAGCGGGGGCAGCCCGTCCGGCGCGTCCAGCTCGAACCGGACCGCCCCGCCGCCGGGCGCGCCGGCCCCGGACGCCGCGTGCGACAGCTCGCGCACCCGCTCGCGGACGGCGCCGAGCAGCCCGAGCTCGTCGAGCGCGGGCGGGCGCAAGTCGTGCGCAAGGCTGCGGATGTCCGCGACCGTGGCGCGAATGTTCGCCCGCAGCTCGGCGAGAATCGCCCGCGTCGCCGCCGGATCGGCCTCGAGCAGCTCCTCCGCCGCCGCGGCCGTCAAGGCAAGCGCGGCGAGCCGCGGGGCGGTGTCGTCGTGCAGGTTGCGCCGCAGCTCTCGACGCTCCTCCTCCCGCGCCAGCACGAGCCGCTCGCGCGATTCCTGCAGGTCCGCGGCAAGCAGCTTCACGTCGAGCGACACCTTGACGCTTTGCACGATCGCCGCCGCCTGCCGGACGAGCACGTCCAGAAACGCCCGGTCGGGCGCGCCCAGCCCTTCGCCCGGCGTCCGGGGCGCGGCCTCCAGCAGCCCGAGCAGCTGCCCCCGGTGGATGAGCTCGATCGCCGCGCGCTCGCCCCCCGCAGCGGGATCGCCGTCGCGGGCGACGTTCACCGTCTGCCCGTTCTGGTAAAGCGACACCGACACGTAAGGCAGCCGCAGCGCCTCGCGGATCGTCCGGGCGACGACGTGCAGCACGTCCTCCGGCGTCAACGGCTCCTCCAGCTTTTTCCCGAGCCGGGACAGCACCGAATACGGATCGCCCCGCTCGCCGTACAGCATCCGGTTGACCCACCGCTGCAGCCGTTCCTTGAGCGGCGCGAACAATACCGCCACGATGCCGGTCGCGACGAGCGAAACGAGCCAGCCGCCGTCCGTTCGGAAGATCGAGCCGATATACCAGGCCGCGGCCGTATAGACCGCGGCGACGAAGACGGACAGCAGCGCATAGACGATCGTCCGGTTGACGATCGGGTCGATCGCCCACAGCCGTTTCCGCAGGACGGCGGCGAGCAGCGAGGCCGGGATGACGAGCATGGACGCGTGAATGCCGACCTCGATCGCGTACAGCCGGTACGGCGTATGCAGGCCGTTCGCCTGCCACCACAAGAAAACCGCCGTAAAGGCGAGCAGTCCCGTCAACGCGACGGATAGCCCGTAGACGACCCATTTCGTCTGCTGCCGCTCGAGCGGCCCCGATACGAACCGGTACCGGTACAGCTGCACGTACAGCAGCATGCCGGCCCAGAGCAGGAGCCAGCCGCCGACGAGCCACTGGGACCAATACGCCAAATCGACGGGCGTCGCGGGGAACAGATAGCCGGGCACGCGGACAAGCACAAGGACGGCCAACAGCCAAGCCATCCGTCTCGAGACGAACGTCCCGCTCGGGAAGACGGCGAAAAACAGCAGGAACGCGACGAAGCTCCCCGCCTCCACGAGCCGCACCGTCGACTTGAGCCAGTCCCCCCACTCGTACAGCACCGTCATCACCGGCGTAAACGCCGCCCCGTACGTGAACAGCATAAGCGTTCCGAGCAGCCCCATCATCGTCCGCCGCCGGTACAGCGCAACCCCCGCCCCCATGCAGACGAAGCCGAATACCGCGTATATCGCCGTATACGCGATGGCGTACGTCCCCGCGCCGTAGCCGTGAGCGGCGAGCCATTCCGTGCCCGGAGGCGGGTTGTAGAACGGTTCGCAGACCTGCGTCGCGCAGCGGTCGCGCATCTCCGCATAAAACGCCGGGAGGGCGACGATAAACATCGCCGCCGTCCAAGCGCATACCGCGAGTACGGCGACCCGGTACGCCTTGCGCGCTCCGCCCTGAAACGAACCGGCGTCCGTCCGCTCCTCCGCCTGTCGATCCGCCATCTCCGTCCCTCCATTCGTTACGAGTAGTATACCAGCCGCCGTTCCGACGCGACAACGGCCGCAGCCGGACTGCCGCCACTTTCCCGACGCATTTCCCGACGCTTGGGAAACGCCTTCTCTTCCCGTCGGGAAAGCTCCGGATGGTACCATAACGGCAAGACCTTCCAAGGAGGAAAAATAAATGATCATCCCTAAAGGCTATTTGACATTCGGCGGGTGGGCGCTCATGCTCGGAGGCGCAATGGGTGCGGTCGGACAGCTCGTGCATGCCCCGGACGTTCCCGATTCGGTCGAACATATCCCCCATTTTCTCGACATGGCGGTGAACGTGCACGTGCTGCTGGCCTGGGCGTCGGCGTTCGTCCTGATGGGGCTGCCGGCGATCTTTTTGCGTCAGGCGCAAGGATTGAAATGGTGGGGCTGGCTCGCGCTGCCGCTTCTGTTCATCGCCCTCATGTTCGAAATCTTCCACGGTCCGGTGCAAATATTGGCGTACCCGATTCTGTTCGGCTCGATCGATTCGCCGGCCGCCCTGCAGGCCGTCTCCGATCAGATCAACCATTTGTCGGTCGACCGGTATCCGGCGCAGCTGCTCGTCCTGGTGCCGATCGTGCCGTTCCTGTTCGCCGGTATGGTGCTGCTCGGCATCGCGACGTTGACGTCCCGCACGATTCACAAGGCGCCGGGCGTCGCCCTGCTCGTCGTATTCGCGCTGCTCGTGATCGGGCGGTTCGTGCCGATCCGGTTTTTCGAGCTGGCATTCTCGTATGTGCATCTTGCCTTCGCGGCGTACGGCGCCGCGATCGTCTTCGGCCGAGGCCGAATCGCCGCCGCCGATTCGCCGGAAGCCGCCGCTCCTTCCGCCTGACCGTCTTCCGTATCGTCTCGCCGCCTCTCGCGCCCCGGCCCGTGCTTGTGCCGGGGCGTTTCCTTTTGACGAACCGGGTCAAGTCGACCATCTCCTCTTGACACCCCCGCGCATTGGCCGTACGCTATTCATTAGTCGACTAACGAAATGAAAGGATGTCCCCTTTCCATGGATCGCGACGCTTCCTCCCTACCCGATTCGATCACGCATCTGATGTCCAAGCTGCTGCGCCAGCACCATTCCAATTCGCACCTGCTGCTCAAGTCGAACGACGTCCACCCCGGCCAGCCGCCGCTTCTGTTCCTGCTCGCGAGGCACGACGGGCTGCGGCAGCACGAGCTGGCCGAGCGGCTGCGCGTCAAGCCGGCCACCGTCACGGTCATGGTAAACCGGCTCGTCAAGAACGGCCTCGTCGAGCGCCGGGCCGATCCGGACGACCAGCGTGCGACCCGCGTCTACTTGACCGCCAAAGGCCGCGGCGCGGTCGACGAAGTGCGCGGCGCGCTGCAGGAGAGCGAAGCGCACGCGCTCGAAGGCGTCACCCCGGAGGAGAGAATGGAGCTGCGCCGTATTCTGCTTCGGATGTATGACAACGTAACCCGGCACGAACGATTCATTAGCCGGCATACGAAAGGAGCGCCGGACGATGGCGAGATGGATTAATTACTTGAAGCCGTATTGGATATCGACGCTCCTCGCCCCGCTGCTCATGCTCGTCGAGGTGTATATGGACCTGCTGCAGCCGAAGCTGATGGCGAGCATCGTCAACGAAGGCGTCATGAAGCGCGACCTCGCCCACATCCAGCATACCGGCGGATGGATGCTCGTCGCCGCCCTGATCGGGCTCGCGGGCGGCGTCGGCTGCACGGTCTTTTCCAGCATCGCCTCTCAGCGGTTCGGCGCGGACGTGCGCAAGGACGTGTTCGCGAAGGTGCAGACGTTCTCGTTTCGCAATCTGGACCGGTTCCCGTCCGGCTCGCTCGTCACCCGTCTGACGAACGACGTCGCGCAGGTGCAAAACCTCGTGCAAATGACGCTGCGCATTCTCGTCCGATCGCCGTTTCTGGCCGTCGGAAGCTGCATCATGGCGTTTACCGTCAGCCCTCGGCTTGCACTCATTCTCGTCGTCTCCATCCCGATATTGTTCGCGACCCAATATGTGCTGATCCGCGCCTCGTTCCCGCTGTACGCCCGCGTGCAAAGCAAGCTCGACCGCGTCAACACCGTGCTCCAGGAAAACTTGTCCGGCATCCGCGTCGTGAAAGCGTTCGTCCGCTCCGCTTTCGAGAACGGCCGGTTCGGCCGCGCGAATACGGACTATATGGACGTCGCGGTGAAGGCGTCGCGGATCGTCGCTATCAACATGCCGATCATGATGCTGATCATGAACGCGAGCATCGTCGCCGTCCTCTGGTTCGGCGCCGATCTGAACGGGCGGGGCTCGCTTCCGATCGGCGATCTCGTCGCGTTCATCAACTACGTGACGACGATGCTGTCCTCGCTGCTCATGGTCGGCATGATGATGGTGTTCGTCTCGCGGGCGAAGGCGTCCGCGGAACGAATCCGCGAAGTGCTCGACACGCAGCCGGACATCGCCGACCTTCCGGGCGCCCGGGACGGCGTCATTACGGAAGGAAGGATCGAGTTCGACCGCGTGTCGTTCGGCTACGATCCGGCCCGCACCGGCAACGAGCTGACGGACATTACGTTCACGGCGGAGCCGGGCAGGACGATTGCCGTACTGGGCGCCACCGGGTCGGGCAAGTCGACGCTCGTCCATCTCGTCTCGCGGCTGTACGACGTGACGGGCGGGGCGATCCGGATCGACGGCGTCGACGTCCGCCATATCCGGCTCGGCCATCTGCGCGGTCAAGTGGCGACGGTGCTGCAGCAGGCGATCCTGTTCAGCGGCACGATCCTCGACAACATCCGATACGGGAAGCCGGACGCGACCAGGGAGGAGATCGAGACGGCCGCCCGGGCGGCGCAAGCCCACGAATTTATATCCCGGCTGCCGGACGGGTACGACACCGTCATCGGGCAGCGCGGCGTCAATTTGTCCGGCGGGCAGAAGCAGCGCCTCTCGATCGCCCGGGCGCTGCTCGTCCGGCCCAAGATTCTCATTCTGGACGACAGCACGAGCGCCGTCGACCTCGGCACCGAATCGCGCATCCAACGGGCGCTTCAAGAGCTGATGCGCGCCAGCACGACGATCGTCATCGCGCAGCGCATCTCCTCGGTCATGGAGGCGGACCGCATTCTCGTCCTGGAGGAAGGCAGGCTCGTCGCCGCGGGACGGCACGACGAGCTGATGCGCACGAGCCCCGTCTACCGCGACATTTGCGAATCCCAGCTCGGGAAGGAGGAGATCGGCCATGGCGGAATCGCATAACCGGGCGGCGGACGGCGCGGCTCGCCCGAACGCCCCGGCGATAGGGCCCGGCGGCGCGTTCGGCATGGGCGGAGGCGGCCACGGCCAGCACCGCGGCACGATGCCGAAGGCTCGCGCCAAGCGGACGGGGCCGACGCTCTTGCGGCTGTGGCGCTACCTCGGGCGCCAGCGCGCCGGCCTCGCCGCCGCGTTCGTCCTGACCGCGCTCGGGGCCGGTCTGTCGCTCGTCGGCCCATACATGATCGGCCGGGCGATCGACGACTACATCCTGCCGCGCGACTACGGCGGCCTGCTGCGGCTGTGCGGCGTTCTGCTCGCCGTTTATTTGGTCGGCTCGGCGGCCGGCTGGGTGCAGGGGTATGTGATGGCGGGCGTGTCGCAGCGCACGGTGCGGGAGCTGCGGCGCGATTTGTTCGCCCGGCTGCAGACGCTGCCGCTCCGCTTCTTCGACGGCCGGACGCACGGCGAGCTCATGAGCCGGGCGACGAACGACGTCGAGAACGTGTCCAACTCGCTCAACCAAAGCGTCTCGCAGCTCATCACGAGCCTGCTTACCGTCGTCGGCTCGCTCGCGCTGATGATCGGACTGAACGTCCCGCTGACGATCGTCAGCCTGCTGACGATTCCGGTCATCGTAGTCGCGACGGGGCAGATCGCGAAGCGGACGCGCCGTCACTTCACGGAACAGCAGCGGCATTTGGGGGAGCTGAACGGGTTTATCGAGGAGACCGTATCGGGGCAAAAGGTAGTCAAAGCGTTCAACCGGGAGGAACGGGCGATCGAGCGGTTCCAGTCGTACAATGCGAAGCTGGCCGCAGCGGGCACGCGGGCGCAAATCATGTCCGGCCTGATGGGCCCGGCCAACAACGTCATCGGCCACCTCGGCTTCGCGCTCATCGCCGCGATCGGCGGGTGGATGGTTGTCCGCGACCTGACCACCATCGGCATCGTCGTCAGCTTTCTCACGTATTCCCGGCAGTTCAGCCGCCCGATCAACGAGCTGGCCAACCAGTACAACCTGATCCAATCGGCGATCGCCGGAGCGGAACGCGTCTTCGAGATCATGGATACGCCGTCCGAATACGACGTCAACCGAACCGACGAAGCGGAACGCGTCCGCAAGCCGATTCGCGGCGAAGTCGTACTGGACGGCGTCACGTTCGCTTACAAGGAAGGCGTGCCCGTCCTGAAGCGCGTCTCGCTCAAGGCCGAGCCGGGGCAAACGATCGCCCTCGTCGGACCGACGGGTGCCGGGAAGACGACGATCGTCAACCTGCTGACCCGCTTTTACGACATCGCGGAAGGAACGGCGACGATCGACGGGGTGCCGCTTCATTGCTGGGACAAAGACCGGCTGCGCGAGCAGCTCGGCATCGTGCTGCAGGACGCGTACCTGTTCTCCGACACCGTCCGCGAGAATATCCGATACGGGAAGCTCGACGCCACCGACGAGCAGGTGGAAGCGGCGGCCAAGCTGGCCAACGCGGACGGGTTCATTCGCAAGCTGCCCGGCGGCTACGATACGGTGCTGTCCGCGGAAGGCGGCAATCTGAGCCAAGGGCAGCGGCAGCTGATCACGATCGCGCGGGCGATTCTCGCCGACCCGGCCGTCCTCATTCTCGACGAGGCGACGAGCAGCATCGACACGCGGACGGAGATGCACGTCCAAGAGGCGATGAAATCGCTTCTGCGTGGCCGAACGAGCTTCGTCATCGCCCATCGGCTCAGCACGATCCGGGAAGCGGACCAAATTCTCGTCATCGACGGCGGCGAAATCGTCGAGCGGGGTACCCACGAGGAACTGCTGAACCGCCACGGCTTTTATTACGAGCTGTATTCGAACCAGTTCCGGCGACAGACGCAGGAGCCGAACGAGCACCGAGAACCGAAATCCGGCATAGCCCCGTAATGCTGCGTCGTGGCACGGCCGGACCGACCTTTCTTTCCGGCACGACGCGCGGCAACCGCGCGAAAATTCGCCATTGACCCGATCCGAACGCCGACTTACAATAGAGTCTGGCGTTTTTTTCCGCCAAATACGATGGACTTACTGTGCTATAACCGTTTGGAGGAGAAGGACCGGCATGTGGATTCGTTCGATCGTCATCGCCTTGTTTTTGCTCGCGGCCTACTGGCTATCCTCGCGCTTCGGCGCGCTTCGCTTGTGCTTTTATCCGACACTGGGCGCTTTCGGCTACTTTATGATCAGCCGCAGTTTGAGCGGGAAAGACGCCGCGACGATCGTCGCGGGCGCGGTAACCGCTTCAGCGGCGGGAAGCGCGCTCCATGCGTGGAGCCCGGGCCCGGCCGCCTTTCTCGCCACATGCTTGCTCACGATGGGCCTCATCCGGCTGATCCGCATTCATGCGGCGCCGATCATGGCCGTGTCGCTCATTCCGTTTTTCACGCCGATACCCGCCGTATGGACGCTGCCCGTCTGCGTGCTCGGATCGCTCTGCGGTCTGATCGTCGCCTTGGCGGCGGCCCAGGCGCTCGAATCGGCCTGGACGTCCTTGCGGGCGAAAGCGAAACGGGACGTCGTCTACGTCGCCGAGGTCGAATGAGGACGGCACCCCGGCGTGCCCGCCCGCGAACGCCGGCATCGGCGACGCCGACCGTCCGGTCATCCCCGTCCGAGCACTTCGCCGTACCGTTCCTGCAGCACCCGGCTGTGATGGATCTCGTGGCCGGCGATGATGTAGGCGAGCGCCCGGGCGGTAATCGGATTCCCGTTCACCTCGATCCGGTTGTCCCAAGCCGGCCCCGGCGCTTCCTCGACCAAGGCGAGCGTCGTCCGGCGAACGGCGAGGAAGCCGCTCAGCAGTCGGTCGAGCGGCTGCCGGTCCGATTCGGCGCTTCGCACGTAGTCGTCCTGGTCGAAGCCCGGCAGCGTGACCGTATCCCCGCGCAGCGCGCACAAGAGCCGGTATCCCATCACGCGCTCCGTATCCGTCAGATGACCGAGCAGCTGCTTGACGGTCCATTTGCCCGGTGCGTACGCATACAGTCCGTCCTGCTCCCGAATCGCCCCGTACAGCCGCTCCGCTTCCGTCAGCCGGTTCTCCAGCAAGACCCGCAGATCGCCCTCCGGCACGAGCCCGATGTACCCTTCGTAATACGAATGAAATTCGTCCATCTCCGGTTTTCGCCATTGCATCTCGATCCGCTCCTTTGCCGTTTCGATTGGAATATCGTCTATTCGCGCTTACCCTTCGCCGTCCGTTCCGCTCCAAATCCGCTTGACCCGGCCGACTTGGCCGTCCTGCAGCCGCACCTTGATCCCGTGCGGATGGTCCGGCGATTTCGTCAAGATGTGCTGTACGACGCCCCGCGTCGTCTTGCCCGTCCGCTGATCCTGCTTCAGCACGATGTCCACCACCGCTCCGGGCGTTATGGCGGCCCGCTTCCGTCCGTCCGTGCTCATGTTCCGCTCTCCCCCTCTCCGTTGTCGTGTCCTACCCGCTAGGGAGTCGCCGGCTTAAGCCGCTCCCGGGACCCTTGACTCATTAGTACAAATCGGCGTTTTCGGCTAAAATGAATGAAGCGAGCATGGGAGGTTCCCTTCATGGCCGAAATCAAAGATTCGCTGCTTCAGCTGCTGCTGGTGCTGCTGCCGATCGTTACCGTCCATATTTACTTGAGCCTGCACCGGCCTTCGAAGCATGTCGAAGCGACGCTCGGACTCGTCTGCTTCGGGACGATGCTGCTTTGCATGATATTCGCCTTTCCGGTATTCGATTTTTATTATGCCGATTTGCGTCTCGTTCCGTTCATCGTGGGCATTTTATACGGCGGTCGACGGTTCGGCGTCGTCATGTCGGTCCTCTATTTCGGATTCCGCTATGCGCTATGGGGAGGCGGGCCGCCCTTCGTCGCCTTCGCGGCGCTTCACGTTCCGCTGATCGTCATCGCCCTGCTGTGCGTCCCGCTATTCGCGAGAAGCGGCTCCGACCGGCGGGCCGCCATCGGGCTGGCTCTCGTAGGGCTCGCCTCGGTCTTATCGTTCGCCGCTATCGAATTCCGGATTGTGCTGTCCCCTACCGATATTCCTTCGTCCTTCTACGTCTTTATCGCCGTCTACTACGCCATTCATATGGTCAGCCTGTGGGTTTCGATCATGCTCATCCAGAGCGGCCTCGAGAACCGGGCGCTGCACCGCGAGCTGAAGGCGTCCGCGGCGCGCACGCGCAACGAAGCGCTCAAGCTGAAGCAGCTGCTCGACGCCAGCCCCTACGCGGTTCTGATGGTCGATCGGAACGGCGTCATCACCGAGGCGAACGAGACGTTTTTCGTCTACAATCCGAATTATTCGCGCGAGTCGTTGATCGGATGCCCCTATCGGCAGTTCGTCGACATGTACGGCTTCGATTACGAGACGACGATCCTTGCCGCCGCCCTGCGCGGCGAGGAGACGCGTCTGAAGGCGATCGACGTGAAGGGCAAAATGATGCTGTCCTCCGCCGTCCCCATCCTCGACCGTGAAGGTGCCATCATCGGTGCGGTCGGTCTCGGACTCGACGTGTCCGAGGTGTACCAGCTCCGCCAGCAAGTATCGCAGATGGAGCGGCTCAGCCTCGTCGGCCGGATGGCCGCGAGCATCACGCACGAAATCCGCAATCCGATGGCGGTCGTCCGCGGCTTCGTCCAGCTGATGCAGGAGCGGACGACGCTCGAGCATCAGAAGCCGTTCTTCGAGCTGATCGTGGCCGAGCTGGACCGGACGAACGAAATCATCAACGATTTTTTGTCATTGGCGCAAAATCGGATCACGCCGAAGCAGATGCTCGAACTGAACGACCTGATCCGCGCGATGCACCCGCTCATCGCAGCCGAAGCGAACATGCGCCGTATCGGCATCCGTCTCCTTCTCGATTCGGACGTGCCGCCGCTTCTGCTGAACGACAAGGAGATCAAGCAGCTGATCCTCAACCTGACGCGCAACGCGGTCGAAGCGATGGACGACGGCGGCGTCCTGACCGTCGAGACGCGATTCGACGGGGAGGCCGGAGAAGCGCGCATGATCGTGTCCGACACCGGCCCGGGCATCCCCCCGCAGACGCTGGAGCGTCTGTTCGAGCCGTTCTTCACGACGAAGGAGCGGGGGACCGGTCTCGGTTTGACCGTTTGTCTGAGCATCGTCGACAATCACGGCGGCCGGATCGACATCCGTTCCGAGGAAGGCAAGGGCACCGATTTCATCGTCACGCTGAAGGCGGAGGCAGCCGATTCGGACGGATAAGACCCTATGGCGGCGTCCCGATCCGCCACGCTTCCGTCTATTCCTTGCGGCGGGACGACCAGCCGGCGTACCAGGCGGCGATCGGCTCGGCCGGTTCGGTGCCGAGCTCGTCCTGCAGCTTCCGCCGCAGCTTGTCGTACTGGCCCTTCACTTCCGCCGGCCGACCGAGACGGTCGTAGAGGCGCATCAGGCTCATATAAGACTCCTCCAGCAGCGGAAATCGTTCCTGTACGCGTTGGTACAGCCGAATCGCCTCGCTCATCCGTCCGCCGCGCTCGAACCGGCCCGCCGCCGCGAGCGCGTGCTCAAGCCATTTGATGCGCAGACGCTCCCGCTCGTTCTCCGCCCATAAATAGCCTTCCTGCTCGAAATAGTCGCCCCGGTATACGTCCAGCAGCAGCCGAAGCAGCTCGCGGTCGGCATCGCCGTCCGCCGACCGGCTCGCCCTCTCCAATCCGGCCTCCCATCGGTCCGCCTCCAGCTCGATCGCCGCATGCTCGAGCCGGTACCGGCCTTCGACGTAATCGATCGGCGACGCGATGCCGGCGGCCTTGAGCGTTTTGCGCAGCTGGTACACGGCGGTGTGCAGGTTGGCGAGGCCCTTCTCGTCGCCCGCGTCGGGCCACAGCAAATCCAAAATCGCTTCCTTCGATACGGCTGCCCCCCGCCTATGGGCCAAATAGGCGTACAGCTCCTTCGCCTTCATCGTTCGCCAAGGCACATCGACCGGCACGCCGTCCGCACCGATGACGCCAAGATGGTGGAAGCAGCACAGCAAGGTCGGTGCCGGCGCAGCGGTGGCCGGCGCTTCGTCGCCGTGCCCGGCTTCTGCGTCGGATACCGGCGCGGACACCGGCCCCGCTATCGGCCGCGGTCCCGAACGCGCGTCCGCCCGTTCCTCCGCTTGCCGGCGCAGCCGCGCCAGCGTCTTGTCGAGCCGGCTCGGCTGCACCGGCTTCAGCAAGTAATCGATCGCTTCAAGCTCGAACGCCGCGACGGCGTAATGATCATAAGCGGTCACGAACACGATCTCGATGTCGGGGCACAGCTCTTGCAGCCGGACCGCCGCCTCGAGCCCGTTCAACCCCGGCATCTCGATATCGAGAAACGCCGCGTCCGGCCGCAGGCGGTCCGCTTGCTCGAGCAGCTTGCGCGCGTCGGGAAACGTCGCCGCCACTTCCACCCCGGCGCGCTGCAGCATTCGCTCCATGCTTTGCAGCGCGAACGGCTCGTCGTCGACTACGATCGCCCTCATTGCGGCTTCGGCGGCTCGACCCGCCGTCCGGGAGCGCCGCCAAGCATGCCGCGGATCAGCTCCACCCGTTCCTCCGCGCTGCCTTGCGGCAGCTTGGCCAACAGCAGGTCGGCCATCGTCGATATTTTGACTTTACGCAAATGGTCGAACATGCGCTCCTCCGCCTCCCGCATCGTTTGATGAATTTCGCACATGCCGGGCATCGGGACGTATCCGAGCGAGAACGCCCGAATGTTGGCGCATTGGTACAATTGTCCCCGGCCGTTCACGGCCACGAACACGTCGTAAAACGTAATGTCGTCCGCCGGCCGGGCCAAGCTGATGCCGCCCTTGCTGCCGACCGTCGAGCGGACGATGCCCGCCTTGGCGAGCTGCGTGAACACCTTCGCCAGGTAGGCGTGCGCGATGCCCATCAGGTGAGCCAGCTGTTTGATCGTAACCGTCACTTCCGGCGGTATGGCCGCCAAATTGACGACGCTGTGCAGCGCGTACTCGATGCTGAGCGAGTTGTTCATGGCCCCGAGCCGTCCCTTCTTTCTTTCATCCGAATAGTTTCATTGTACCAAATCGCCTGAAATTGCGACAACCGTTGGCCGAATTATCATCTCATCCCGTGACGTCCCGAGATGCCTGCAGGCGAGAGAATCCGGCTTATGGCGCCGGCGTATGCGAAAAAGGCCTCTCCGCATGGAGGGCCCTCTTTTCCGCTTCTTATTTGAAATATTTCGACTCGATTTTGCGCCCGGTTACGGCCATCAAGCCGAACACGCCGATGACGAGCACGAGCTTCCACGGCTGCTTGAACAGATCGACCAGATCGTAGCCGACGAACGACACCATCAGGATCATCACGCCCTTGCCGAGCACGGTCGCCGTCACGAACGTATGGAACGGCACCTTCGAGATGCCGGATACGATATTGACCAGAAACGACGGCGTAAACGGGAAACAAGACAGCAGGAAAATCGGCATGAAGCCGTGCCGCTCCAGCCAGTGGATCAGCCTCGTCGAACGCGGACTCTTCCGCTCCACGAAATGGCGCAGCCTGCCCCCGAACCGGCGTACGAGCCAAAAGACGGTCAGCGCGCCGCAAAAGACGCCGAGCCAAGAGATAAGAAACCCTTCCCCGAGTCCGTATATATTCACATTGGCGATCAAGATCGCAACCAACGGCAAAAACGGCAGCAGCGACTCCAGCCAAGCCGCGAAAAAGCCGGGCAGCGGCCCGAGCGACTCGAAGTGGTTGAGCAGCTGCTCCACGTCTTCCCATGTCATCGCCGACAAATCCACGCTTCCGATCATCCGATTCGTTCCACCCCTGTATAGATACTACCACTATACTATCCGGGAACGAGCAAAAGCAAATCCGCCCTCGGTCGCGTTCGGCCCCGTCCGCAGGTCGGGTTGCGCCCCGCGGCACCCCACGGCACCCTCTTCTTGACGGAGGCTTAAAAAAACCGTCCGGGGAAGCCTCCGGACGGTTCTTGGATCGTTAAGCGACGCTCGTCTCGAGCGGATCTTCCTCGTCGCGGTCGAAGGAGGCGCGGTCGAATTCGCCTTCCGCATTCGCGACCAGCAGCGACGTGACGGTCGTACCCGTCGCATTGACGGCCGTACGGCCCATGTCGATGACCGATTCGACGGCGATGACGAGCCCCATCCCTTCGAGCGGGAGGCCGAGCGCCGTCAGCACGACGGTCGTCGAGATCGTCGCAGGCCCCGGTACGCCGGCTACGCCGATGGAGGAGATGACCGCCACCAGGACGAGCACGATATAGTCCGACAGCCCGAGCTGCACGTTATACACCTTCGCGACGAACACCGCCACGATCGCCGGCCAAATGCCGCCGCAGCCGTTGAAGTTCATCGTCGCGCCGAGCGGAGCGACGAAGCTCGCGATGCGCGGCGATACGCGCAGCCGCTTCGTGATGACTTCGAGGTTGACCGGCAGCGTCGCGTAGCTGCTCCTCGTCGTAAACGCGACGGCGACCGTCGGGTACGCCTTCTTGAAAAACTTGATCGGATTCACCTTCGCCACGAGCGACACGAGTCCGCCGAACACGAAGACGAAGTGCAGAATCAGCGCGATGTACGACGCCACGATAATTTTGACGAGCGGCGCCAGCGTCTCCAGCCCGTAGCGGGCGGCCATCGCGCCGACAAGCGCGTATACGCCGTACGGCGTCAGGCGGATGACGTATTTGACGACTTGGTGCATAATTTGCGCAAGCGATTGGATAAGCGCTTTAGCGGGTGCGACGACGTCCGGCTTCTTCGAGCCGACGTGAATGATCGCGATCGCCACGAAGACGGCGAAGATAAGCACCGGCACCACTTTGCCGCCGGCGGCGTCGCTGACCGGGTTGGACGGCACGAGGTCGAGAATGACCTGCGAGAACGTCGGAATGTCGCGAGGCTTGTAATCCTTCGGTACCGCCGCTTCGATACCGGATCCCGGATCGACGATCAGAGCGATGATCAAGCCGATAATGGCGGCGATCCCCGTCGTGACGAGAAACCACGTGATCGTCTTCACGCCGATTTTGCGCAGCTGGCCGATGCTGGACAGCTGGGCGATACTGTTGATGACGAGCACGAAGACGAGCGGCATGACGAGCATTTTGATCAGGTTGACGTAAATCGTTCCGATCGTGCTCACACTCTTGTAATCGAGCTTGTAGCTGTTGAATACGATACCGGCGATCAAGCCGAGGCCAAGCGCGATCAGCACCCGATAGCCGAAGCCGATCCGCTTTTTCGCCATGAAGTACAAGACGCCGATAATGACGATGGAGACTAGCAGGCTGACCCAGTTCGTTTCCAAGGCCGTCCACAAGTTGTTCTTCAAGCTGATGCATCTCCTTTTTAACCCGACCTAACGGATAGGAATTATGTACATAACAATACTCCCGGGTTCACAATATTGTCAATCGTTTTTTTCTTTCTCTCTTGCATTTCTATTTTATGGGAATAAAGTCGGATCGTTTCGGCATCATTCGCCACCCCCTCGCGTATGAATACCGCCCTGTCGTGAAACCGTTTCCTACTTGTATTGTATTGGGCGTGCGGGTCAAAGATGACAAGAGCCGCCAGACGGGCGTTGTCCGTTCGTCCCCGCTCGCGGCGCCTGCTTCCGCCTCGCTTATAGGTAACGTTTCCAGATCCGCCGCCCCTCATTCGCCGCTGCTGCGAATTCGCTTTCCTTTTTACGATTGACACTTTATCGATATATCGTTTATTTTAACGATATATATCGTATTCGAGTATCGTAATCTAACATGGAGGTAAGACGATATGCATGATTCCGATTCCGGCAAACCGTGCGCATCCGGCGGCGGCGCTTTCCGCTCGGGAGGCCGAGGGGGCCCCGGCAGACGGTATTTCGGCCGCGGCAGCGTGAAATTCGCCCTGCTCGAGCTGCTGTCCGGCGGGCCGATGCACGGGTACCAGATGATGAAGGCGCTCGAGGAGCGTTCCGACGGACACTATACGCCCAGCGCCGGCTCGATCTACCCGACGCTCGCGATGCTGGAAGACCGCGGCTGGATCGTATCGGAGGAGGCGGACGGCAAGAAGATTTACCGCCCGACCGCGGAAGGCGAAGCCGCTCTGCACGACTGGCGGCAGCGGGACGATCGCCCGCGGGAAGACGCGGATTCGGCGCCTCCGCGCGAACGGCGGCTCGCCGACGGCTTCGAGCTCATCCGGCTCATGACGAAGGCGGAGAAGCGGGCGGCGGTTCACCCGGATAGCGCGGCCCGGTATCAGCGCTTTTTGGACGGGGCGATCCGGGAGCTGCGGGCGATGCTGGCGGAGGCCCGTGCGGAGGGACGGCGGGACGCCGAAGACGGCGGCCGGGACGCCCGAAGCGGCCCCGTCTTATGAGAGGAGCGTGACGGCCATGGAATCCCGACGACGGACCGTCGAAGCGGCCGAAGCCCGACCGGGCCCGAGAAGCCGCGACCGTACCGTTCGCCATATGTACAAGCGGATGTTTTTTCACGTCAAAGGGCATTGGGCGCTTATGCTGCTGGCGCTCGTCTGCCTCGTCGCGAACTCGCTGCTCGAATTCGTCATCCCCCAGCTGACCCGGCATACGATCGACCGCGTCATTCCGGACGGCGATACCGGCGCTCTCGCCTGGATCGGGGCGGCGATACTCGGCACGGCTTTGCTGCTCGGCTTGTTCGGCTATTTAAGCAGCGTCACGATGGCCACCGTCGGCCAGCGCGCGGTGTACGATTTGCGCAACGAGCTGTACCGCCATATGCAGAGTCTCGACATGGCGTTCTTCGACCGCAACCGCACCGGCGATCTGATGTCGCGGGTGACGAGCGACGTCAATATGCTCCAGCAGCTCGTCTCCTCGGGCATGATGCAAATATTGACCGACGCTTTCACCTTCTTCGCCATCGCCTTGTATATGCTGTACGTCGACTGGCAGCTGACGCTGCTCATGCTCGCTACGTTCCCGCTCATGCTCTATACGACGCGGAAATTCAGCAAGCGGATCCGGGCTTCGTTCAAGACGGTTCAGCAATCGGTCGCCGAAGTGAGCAACCATTTGCAGGACACATTGTCCGGCATCCGCCTCATCAAGTCGTTCGCGAGCGAGGATTACGAATTGGAGCGGTTCGCCGAGCGGAGCGAGACGAATATGAAGGCGAACTTGCGCACCGTTCGCCTGCGGGCGATCTACGAGCCCGTCATCGACCTGCTTAATTACGTCGGCATGGTCGCCGTCCTGATCTTCGGCGCCTGGCAGACGATCCGGGGCGATTTGACGGTCGGGGCGATCGTCGCCTTCCTCGCTTACCTTCGTCTGCTGCAAAATCCGATCCGCCACTTCAGCCGCATCCTCAACACGATCCAGCAATCCGCCGCCGCCTACGAGCGAATCGTCGAGGTGCTGGAGACGAAGCCCGAAGTCGTCGAGAAAGCCGATGCGGTGCCGCTTCCGCCCGTCAACGGGCATATCGTATTCCGCGGCGTCTCCTTCGCCTATCGCCCCGACGTGCCGGTGCTGCGCGACTTCGACCTGACGATCGAGCCCGGCAAGGTGACGGCGCTGGTCGGTCCGTCGGGAGCGGGCAAATCGACGGTCGCCCATCTGATCGCCCGGTTTTACGATCCGCAAGCCGGCTCGATCGTCATCGACGGGCTGGACCTGAAGGACGTCGCGCTGAAATCGCTGCGGGAGCAGATGGGCGTCGTCTCCCAGGACATCGTCCTGTTCAACGGCACGGTGCGGGACAATATCCGCTACGGCAAGCCGGAGGCGACCGACGACGAGATCGCCGCCGCGGCCCGGGCCGCGAATGCGCACGAGTTCATCGCGTCGTTCCCGAACGGGTACGACTCCGAGATCGGAGAGCGCGGGGTGAAGCTGTCCGGCGGGCAAAAGCAGCGCATCTCGATCGCCCGCGCGATTTTGAAAAACCCCCGCCTCATCGTGCTCGACGAAGCGACCGCTTCTCTCGACACGGAGTCGGAGCACCTGATCCAAGAGGCGCTGTCCCGTCTGCTCGCCGGACGCACATGCCTCGTCATCGCCCACCGGCTCTCCACGATTCGGTCGGCGGACCGGATCGTCGTCATGGACGGTGGTTCGATCGCCGAAGCCGGCACGCACGAGGAGCTGCTGGCGCGCAACGGCAAGTACAAGAAGCTGCACGACCTGCAGTTTCCGCAGGAGGAGGCCGGGGATAGCCCGGCCGGGTAAGTCGACAAGCCGACGCTGACGTTATCGCATGCGAACGAACAAAAGCTATTACGCCCTGCTCGGCCTTCTCGCGTTCGGCCCTCACTCCGGCTACGACGTCAAGCGCCGGATCGAGCAGCAGCTGAGCCACTTCTGGAGCGAAAGCTACGGTCAAATTTACCCGAACCTGAAAAAGCTCGTCGAGGAAGGGCTCGCCACGACGAACGTCCTCGTCATGGGCTTGATGTATCAAGCGACGAAGTCGCTTTATCTGTCGATCGGCTTTCACTTTGCGTGGGACTTTTACAGCAAGCTGATGGGCGAAGGCGATACGCCCGGGCTGCTCGTGTACAGCGTCCGCACCGACTCGCTCAACGACAAGACCGCCCTCGTCTGCCTTCCGCTGCTGGCGGCGCTCGCGATCGTCGTCGGTTGGATCGGCTCGCGCGCTCGATCCCGTTCGCGAAGCGCCTGATCCGCTCTTATGGTATAATTCGCCCTATACGACCGATGCTTTACGAACCCATTAACCGACGGCGGTGGAACGGGATGCTATTTTTCAGCAAACTTTTAATCCGGATTATCCGCATGAGCAACCGCGTCGTCTTCTTGGCGGCCGCCCTGCTGCTCCTGCTAAGCTCATTGCTCGCCTGGCTGCTTGAGCCGGATACGTTTCAGCATCCGTTCAACGGCTTTTGGTGGGTCATGACGACCGTAACGACGGTCGGCTACGGCGACTTTTACCCGAAAACGGTTCCCGGCAAGCTGCTCGGCGTTTTCCTGTACCTGTTCGGCATCAGTCTGATCTCGATCGTCATCAGCAAGATGATCGACTTCGTCTTCGCCTACAACCGCAAAAAGGAGGAAGGCAAGTTGCGCTACAAGGGCAGCAACCATTTCGTCATGATCGACTGGAGCAAGCATGCCGAGCTCGCCATCCAGGAAATCGCGACGAGCGACCCGTCCGCCGAAATCGTACTGATCGCCCAGTTGGCGAAAACGCCCGTCGATCTGGACCGGGTCCATTACGTCCAAGGCAACCCGGTGCAGCGCGAAACGCTGGAGCGGGCGAACCTGGCCGAGGCGAGGGCGGTATTCATCTTCGCCGACGAGACGACGGAGCACCAGCACGTCCTCCGCGACAACGCCTTCATCGACGGCAAGACGCTCTTGATCGCCACGACGATCGAGCGCCACTTCGGCCATCTCCATACGATCGTCGAGGTGCGGGAACGAGAGAACATCCCTTCTTTCACCCATGTAAAAGTCGATGAATTCATCGTCGGCTCGGAAACCGTCTCCCAGCTAGCGGTTCGCTCCGCCTTCGATCCGGGCGCCTCGAAGCTCGTCTCGCAGCTGTTGACCCGCCGGGATGCCGGCGACCTGCACCGGATCGGCAAGAAGCCGAACTGGATCACGTACCGCGACGCGTTCGACGAGCTGCTTCGCGAGGGCGCTACGCTGATTGCCGACGGAGATCGGCTCGACATCAACCGCCGGCTGGACGAGACGATCCCCGCCGATGCGCGGCTGTTCGTCGTCTGCGATCAAGAGACGTACCGGCGGTTGACCGGCTAAGCGCTCGGCCGAACCGTCGTCGCCATGGTGCCGTCCTTCCTTCTCGGGAGGACGGTTATTTCGTTTGCCGTCCGGCGTATCGAACGCGCCGTCCATTTACATACTATGGAAGTCGAACGATCGACCGTGTGTATATATTTACCAATCGGGACGGGAGGACGGCCGTGAATAGACGCGGTAAGCGGACGCCGCGGGCGATGGTCAGCTTTTTCGGCGTCAGTTATTTGCAAAGGCAAAATCCGTTTATGGTCGCCTGGTGGTCCGCCGCGTTTCCGGGCTTCGGTCATATGGTGCTGAACCAATACTTCCGCGGCATCCTGCTGACGTTGTCGGAGGTCGTCATCAACACGCTGGCCCGGATCAACGAAGGGATGGTGTACTCGTTCTGCGGACAGTTCGAGCTGGCCAAATCGACCATCGCGCCTCGTTGGACGTTCGGTTATGTCATCATCTATTTGTTCGCCATCTGGGACAGCTACCGGTCGGCCGTCGTCCAGAACAAGCTCATCGCGCTGGCCGAAGCGGAGAACGTTCGAATCAACCGGTTCGCCCTGCACCCTGTGGAGGTTCAATATTTGGAGCCCAAAAGCCCGTTCGCCGCAAGCGTCAGCTCCTTCTTCTTCCCCGGGCTCGGACAGCTGTACAATCACCGACTTTGTCTCGCTTTTTACGGCATGTTCTGGTGGTGGGTGTACATGGGGCTGTCCCGCTCCCACGAATCGTTGATCGCACTGCTCCAGGGCCGGCTCGCCGATTCGATCGCCATGCTGCACCCGCACTGGCTGTTGTTCATGCCTTCCGTCATGGGCGGAGCGGTATACCACGCGTACTCGACGGCCTCCGAGCACAACCGGCTGTTCCGGATCGAGCAGCGCCAGCATTTCGCGGAACGATACCGGCATTCCGACGTTCGTATTTTTCCATAGCGGGAGGGGAAGCACGTTGTTGATCATCGGCACGTTCGAGCATTCGTTCGAACTGGAGCAGGCGCTGGCCGAGCTCGAGCAAACCGGGATCGAGCGCCGATATATGATGGTCGTCCCGATGGACGCCGATCCGAAGGAATCGTTCGTGCGGACGGACGTCTCCGGCGAGCAGAACCGCAAGCCGATCGAAGCCGGCATGGCGTGCGCGACGGCATGCTGCGTCATCGGGACGAGCGTCGGCTTCCGGCTCGCATGGGGACCGCTCATCTGGGGGCTGATCTCCACCGTGATCGGATTCGCCGCAGGCTTCGGCACGTTCAAGGCCGTTCAAAAAAGCGAAGGACGCAAGCCGCCTTCCCGGCTGCCGGAAGTGACGATCATCGTCCAATGCCGGGAGGAGCTGTCGAATCCGGTTCGCCGGATCATGTGGCGGTACCGGGCGATGACGGTAGGCCGGCTGCCCGAACCGCAGTAATGCGCCGTCCGGCGCCCAAGCGTAGCGCCGCCGATTACGGATGCGCCCCTTCGCGCAGCAGCAGCTCGCGGAACACCTCCGTCGCCCGGGTATGGAAGTCGGCGGCCGGGATGACGACGTAAAACTGCCGCGACACCGGCGTTCCCGCGACGTCCAGCACCCGCAGCGTACCGAGCGCCAGCTCCTTGCGGATCGCCCAGCCCGACAGCAGCGAGACGCCGAGCCCGGCCTCCACCGATTCCTTGATCAGCTGAGTGCTGCCGAACTCCATTCGGCTTCGCGGCTCGAATCCGAAGCGCGCGAACATCGACTCGGTCGCCTTGCGCGTCCCCGATCCCGATTCCCGGACGATCCACGTCTCGTCCGCCAGCTCGTCGATGCCGAGCCTGCCCCGCTCCGTCTGCGCCAGCCGATGGCCGGCCATGGCGACGACGTGCATCCGGTCCTCCGCGAACGGCTCGATGCGCAGCCGCTCGTGCGGGAATTCGCCTTCGACGACGCCGATATCCAATTCCCCCGCAGCGACCGCCTCGGAAATGTCCTTCGTATTGCCGATCGAGATGGCCGGCTTCACGGACGGATACAACGACTGCAGCCGGGCGATGATCCGCGGCAGCGCATATTCGCCGAACGTGTAGCTCGCCCCGATCGCAAGCCGGCCGCTCGCCTGGTGCAGCAAATCGTCGACGAGCGACTGCATGCGGCCGTACAGACCGACGATCTCTTTGGCATGCCGGTAGACGATCTCCCCCGCCTTGTTCAGCCGCACCTGCTTCCGGTCCCGCTCCAGCAGCCGCGTCCCGACCGTCCGTTCCAGCGCCCGGATATATTGGCTGACCGCCGGCTGTGTCATATGAAGCTCCTCCGCCGCCCTCGTAAAATGTTTCTTTTCCGCCACCGCAATGAATACGATCAGCGCTTGATCCATTCGATTCCCTCCGCGCCCGATTCTCGCCCTTCCATAACCGTTTACTTATGCAAATCATCATAACGATTTATTTCCCTTATTTCAATGCCGCGCGTATGCTGGAATAGAACGAAAACGGAGGTGCGGACGAATGAACGTGCAATCGACACCGCCACTGGCAATGGAAACGATCGATTATGGCAGACCGAGGCCGGGACTGGAACAGCCGTCGCGCGCCCGCCTATGGATAGCAGGCGTCGCCTTCACGCTGACGCTGGCGCTGCTCGGCTGGGGGCTGGCCCGCTTGCCGGGCTTCGACCGGGCGGGGCCGCTGGCGTGCGCGATCGGCATCGCCGTCGCGTACCGTCATTTTCACGGTTACCCGGAGCCGCTGCGCACGGGTATCCGTTTTTCCTCGAAAACGCTGCTGCGGACCGCCATCGTCCTGTTCGGACTCAAGCTGAACGTCGACACGGTGCTGCGCGACGGCATCGGGCTGCTCGCCCGGGACGCCGCCGCGATCGTCTTCTCGATCGCGCTTACGGTATGGCTCGGCCGACGGCTCAAAGCCGACGCCGGCTTGTCGCTGCTGCTCGGCATCGGAACGGGCGTCTGCGGGGCGGCCGCCATCGCGGCGGTATCGCCGATCGTGGACGCGAAGGAGGAAGACACGGCGATCGGTGCAGGGATGATCGCGCTCGTCGGCACCGTCTTCGCGGTCGCCTATGCGCTGCTGCGCCCGCTTCTGCCGCTCGACGCGGCCGCATACGGCGGTTGGGCCGGCGTCAGCCTGCACGAGCTCGCGCACGTCGCGCTGGCCGCCGAGCCGGCCGGACCGGACGCGCTCGCGGCGGCGCTGCTCGCGAAGCTCGGGCGGGTATTTTTGCTCGTCCCGCTCTGCTTTGTGCTCATCGCCTGGAGGAAGCGGTCGGGCTCGCATCAATCGGGCGTCAAGCCGGAGTTCCCGTTGTTTTTGCTCGGATTTATGGCGGCCAGCGTCATCGGCAGCTACGTGCTGGGCGTACGGGTTCCGTTCCCGGCCGGCTTGGCGGACGGCTTGTCGGTCGCGACGACGCTGCTGCTGGCGATGGCGATGGTCGGTCTCGGGCTGAACGTGGACCTGCGCCGGCTCCGCTCCAAGGCGCTTCGCCCGCTGCTCGCCATGAGCGTCACGTCGGTGCTGCTGTCGGTGCTCGCGTTCTTCGCGGCATAAGACGGCACCCATGCAAAAAGGCACCCGTTCCGGGTGCCTTTTTGCGGTCCTACGATCAATACGCCAGCGTAAATACGCCGTTAATATGCGACAAATACCGGATGTTGCTCGCTTCCTTCATCAGCGAAGCCGGCAAGCCTTTCAGACGGGTTTGGTTGCCGCCGATCGTGCCGATCGCGTCCTTGCGTCCGAGGCTCGCAAGCGTACCGGAGAATACCGGCTTGAACGACTCCATCGTCGCGCCTTTGAAGTACGCGTAGATGTTGTAGCCGATCAGTTCGCCCATTTGCCAAGCGAGCTGCGCCGTCGGCGGGTACGGGCGTCCTTCCGGGCTCATGACGACCGCGCTGTCGCCGGCCAGGAAAATGTCCGGGTGCGACGTCGATTGCAAGCTTTCCGTGACGGTAGCACGTCCGCGGTTCACTTCGATGCCCGAGTTCGCTACGACCGCATTGCCTTGTACGCCGCCGGTCCAGACGAGCGTATTCGTCTCGATCGAGCTGCCGTCCTTCAAGGAAACGGACGTTTCCTTCATTTCCGTAATCGCGACGCCGATCAGGAACTTCACGCCGCGCTTTTCGAGGCTCGACTGGGCGCGCTGCACCAATTCCGGCGCGAAGCCGGCCAAAATCGACGGACCCGCTTCCACGCAGTAGAGCGAGATGTCGTTGAAGTCGACCGCGTACTTGCGGCACAGCTGCGGCAGCATGTCGGCGAATTCCCCGACCAGCTCGATGCCGGTCAGGCCGCCGCCGCCTACGACGAACGTCGCGTCCGCCTTGTTGTTCGAGATGCTGTAAGCTTCGATGCGCGCTTCGACGTGGGCGCGAAGCTTGTTCGCGTCGTTGACCGACTTCAGCGTGAAGCTGTGCTCCTGCAGTCCCGGAATGCCGAAGAACGCCGTTTCGCTGCCGAGCGCGACGACGAGCAGATCATACTGAAGATAAGCGCCTCCCGCCAGCTTCACTTGCTTGTTGTCGGGGGAAATTTCCAGCACGGTGTCGACCATCAGGTTCACTTGCTTGCCCTTGAGCAGCTTCTCGAGCGGCAGCGCCACCGCCTTCTCCGACAGGTTGCCCGCGGCCAGACGATGCAGCTCGGTGATGATTTGGTGCGTCGGGAACCGGTTCACGATCGTAATCGTCGCTTCCTCGGCCGACATATATTTGCGCGTCGTCAATGCAGCGAGCAAACCGCCGTACCCGCCGCCCAATATTACTATTTGCTTCGACATACTCATCCTCCGTCCTGAATGTACGCGTCCTTAATTAACCTTGTTGGTTCCGACGTTCGCCGAGCACTTCCAGGAACGCTTGCGCGTAACGGAGCGTCTGCTGCACTTGCGGATCCTTCAGCATTTTGAGCAGCCCGAACAGCCCGATCGTACCCGACTCCGCTTGCGAGCGGTCGCCGGCTTCGATCGCGGCGGAGGCGAGGCCTTTCGCTTTTTCGGTGATCGGCCGGACCATTTCGTCGAAGCCGCCCTTCAGATCCTCGATCAGGACGCGGTCGGTGACGACGTTTTGCACCAGATCGTACGTTTTGGTCAAGATGGTGACCATCTCCGCCAGCTTCGGCAAGTTGTCGACGAGCACCGTTAGCGATTGCTGCACCTCCGGCTTCATCAATTGATCGAGCACGTCGGTCGTAGGAGCCGTCGCGGCTTCCACGGGAGCAAGAACTTGTTGCGCGGATGTTTCTGACATAAGTAAACGTCCTCCTTTGCTTTGAAAATAGAAGCCCGCTGTTTCCCGATACCTGTTCAAGCAAGGCAGACGTCTTGTCGTCTTAGCAAGAAATCCGGATGATGGCTTTGAAAAGCTTGATTCGGAGCGATTGTTCCATTTTTCACAAGCAATGCCCGAATGAGGATGCTTTCGCATCCGTGTCGTCATCACAGGTGTTCTGCCGGAACTGCAGTCTTCCCGATCAAGAGCAGGAACAGGTATGAAACGAACCCTATGTGATTCTTATTATACCCCCGATCCGAAAATTAGAGAAAAATCAATTTTCGACAATTGTGAACATTTTGTGTCCGTCCGCTGAAAAGGAGGGCGGAACCGACAAACCCCGCCTCTCCCGGAAGAACAATCATCCTCCGGTTCCTCCATCTTCCTCCGCCGATGTCGTCCCGAACATCGCCTCCCCGATCGTGCGGCAAACCGTCCCGGACCTCCACTCGTCCGGAAGCAGCATCCGGTAGCCCGGCTGCACGAACCGGTCGTCGACGAGCACGAGCGTCCCCCGGTCCGATTCCGTCCGGATGAGCCTTCCGCCGGCTTGCATGACCTTATTCATGCCCGGATAGCGGTAGGCGTAGTCGAAGCCGTTCCTCCCCGTCTCGTCCGCCTGCCGCTTGATCAGCTCCCGCTCCAGCCCGACCTGGGGCAGACCGACGCCGACCACGACGACGCCCGTCAGCCGGTTTCCGGTCAAATCGATCCCTTCCGAGAACACGCCCCCCATCACCGCGAACCCGATTACCGGCTGCTCCCCTTCCTCGCGAAACGCTTCGAGAAACGCCGAGCGCTCCTCCTCGGCCATGCCGCTGCGCTGGACAAGCGTCCGTACGTCGGACGGCTTCTCCTCATACGCTTCGTATACGGCGTTCATATACTCGTACGACGGGAAGAAGACGAGCGTGTTGCCCGGCCTTTTGCCCATCAGCTCATGCAGCATGGCGGCGATCGGTGCGACCGAGCGGCCGCGGTCCGCGTAACGGGTCGACAGCGGGAGGACGTACACCTCCAGCTGCTCCTTCCCGAACGGCGACGGAATCGACATCGTATAATCGTCCGCCTCGCCTCCGAGCATGTCCCGATAGTAGCCGAGCGGGGACAACGTGGCGGAGAACGCGACGAGCGAACGGTACCCTTTGACCGCCTGACGGAGCAGCATCGACGGGTCGAGACAGAACAGCTTGAGCCGGACGTCGTTTCTCGCGAATTCCGCATAAGTCACGAACCGCTCGTCGTAATATCCCGAGGTGCGGATCATGTTCTGGGCGGCATAGTACACGTCGGTCAAAAGCTTCGTCGTCTCGTCGGCAGGCGAACGGGCCAGCTCCCGTCCGGCCTCCTCCGCGAACGTCTCGAGCAAGCCGACCAGCTCGGCCGGCGCTTCCGCAGACGTGAAGACGCGTTCGTCTCCTTGCCCTTTGCGCAGCGCAATCAACCAGTCGTTGACCGCCTTGACCGCCTCGTAGAGCGTGCGGTTGCGTCCTTTCGCAAACCTCTTCAGTTCAACGAACGGAGCCTTCGTCAGCTCGGCCGAAAACATGTCCCGCCCCCGGTCGACCAGATTGTGCGCTTCGTCGACGAGCACGGCGGCATGCCGCTTCTGCTCCTCGAACAGCCGCTTCAGCGACACGCGCGGATCGAAGACATAGTTGTAGTCGCATACGATCGCATCGGCCGCATACGCCGCATCTAGCGACATCTCGAACGGACAAACCCGGTGCTTGCGGGCGTACGCTTCCGCGATTTCGCGGGTAATGGCGATTTCGGAGCCGAGCAGGTCGAGCAGTGCACCATTGATCCGGTCGTAGTAGCCGTCGGCGTACTCGCAATACGCTTTGTCGCACCGCGTCTCCTCCTTGAAGCAGATCGCTTCTTTGGCGGTGATCGTCACCCGCCGCAGATGCAGCCCCTTCGACTCCATAAGCGAAAAGGCGTCCTCCGCCGCCGCGCGTGTCGTCGTCTTGGCGGTCAAATAAAAAAAGCGCTGCAGCACGCCCTCGCCGATCGCCTTCACGGCGGGGAACAGCGTCGAGATCGTCTTCCCCGTCCCCGTAGGCGCCCGGGCGAACAGCCGCTTTCGCTCCGCGATCGCCGTATAGACCGCCCCGGCGAAGCGGCGTTGGCCTTGACGATAGTCCGCATAAGGAAACGACAGCGCCTTCGCGCTCGCATCGCGAAGCTTGGCATGTCGTATTTGCACGGCCGCGAACGGAGCGTACGTGCGGACAAGCTCGCGGACGATCGCCTCCAGCTCCGCCAAAGCGTACGACCGCTCGAACCTTCGCTGCTCCCCGGACGTCCGGTGCACGTACGTCAGCCGGACGCGCATGCCGGGCAAGCCTTCGGCTCGCGCGTACAGGTACGCGTAGCATTGGGCTTGCGCCCAGTGGACGGGTGCCCCCTCGCTCTCGGCGGCGCTCCAATCGCCGGCCGTCGATTTGATTTCGTCCACGGTCGCGATCGCGCCGTCCTCGTCCGCAAGCAGCCCGTCGCACCTTCCGTCGATCCGGAACACGATGCCCTCGTGCTCGACTTCGCCCGAGACGTACACTTCTTTCCGGTCGGTCTCGCGGTACGTCTCTTGAACGGCGCGATGCGCCTTCGTGCCTTCGACGAGCGCCGCCGCCGTCCGGAAGCCGGCCTCGATGCTTCCGCTCCGGTGAGCGTACTCCGCCAAGGCGCGAACCGATATGTCGATCCTGTCCGTCATGTCCGACCCTCCGCCGGTTGCTCCGGCGCCGGTCCGACCGGCGCGCGTTTTTCTCCACTATACCACACATACGTTCGCCTCGCATGCAACAAAAAAACTCCCGGTCCGGGAGTGTGAATCTGTCCGCCGTCCCTTCTCAGGCGAACGACGGCTTGCGCAGCGAACAGGGGAACGCTTCCTTCGCCAGCTCCGGATCGAAGCGGCTAAGCCCGTGGAGGAAGTAGCACGTTTCGGGAAAATGATGCTCCAGAAACCGGAGCGTCGTCTTGTTGAGCAGCGTCGTCCCTTCGTACCGGGAGACGACGAGCCGGATGAACTTGTTCATCGCGATCGCGGCTTCCCCCGCATCCTTGGCAAGCAGCCGCTCGCGGGGCATCCCCGGCGGCGAGAAGCGAAGGTATCGTTTCATCTGCCGGTTCTGGACAATCAGGGCGGAGAACGTCTCCACGTAACGGTCGGTTTCCCGGAGAAGTCCCGCCTCTACCGGGTCGAGCACGTTGCGGAGCAGCACCGCGTGGCCGAGCTGATCCTCCAGCCACAGATCGAGCAGCTCCACGAGCGGCAGCGGCTCGGGCAGCTTGCCCTGCATGTACGCCTGCAGCAGCCGCAAATATTCTTGGTTCTCGTTCAACGTGCCGTTGAAATAGGTCGGCGACAAATTGATCCGCACCTCGTTAAAAATGCGCAGACGCTGAATATGCCCTTCCAGCTGGAAATAGCCGTAGGCGACAGGACCGATCTCGCCGGCCATGGCGATCATCTCCGGCGAGGACGCGTCCCGGTCGGTCGGAACGTTCCGCAGCCGGCCCGCCAGCCGGGCGAAGGCGTCGATATACCCTTGCGCCGCGGCAATCCACTTCTTCTCCTCGGGCGACAAATGATCGCGGACGAATATGGCATGGTCGCCCAAGATTTCCAGCCAAAACGCATGCTCCTCCCAGACCGTAATCGGCGGCTGACCGTTCGCCATCGGACGGCTCCCCCTTCCGCGCTGCAGAGTCTTCCCCTCATACGTATGCGTTACGCGCGGAAATCATGATGGGCTCAGCCGGTCGCCAGCTTGATCAGCTCCGGATATTCCTCCAGATAGCCGTGGCGCCGCAGCTCCTTGAGCGCCTTCCGGATGCCGTGCTCGTCTTCACCGGACTGGCCGGACAGCTCCTGCAGCTCGGCCATCCGAACGTGCGGATGCTCCTTGCAGTAGGCGAGCAGCCCTTTCGCCGCCCAAGACAGCCGGTCGTCGGCGAATTCGCCTACGATTTGCCGGAACAGCTTGTGCGACACCAGCTTTTGCTCCGTCAAGCTTTGCAGCGCCTTCGTCGCCTGCTTGGCCGTCATCCGGCCGTACTTGGCGATTTCGGCCAGCGTCGGCAGCGACGATTCCGCCGCGAACGCCTTCAAGACGATATACACCATCTGGCTGTACAGATCGAGCTGAGGCAGCTGGAACATTTCGGTGGAAAGGGTAAAGTTCCGCGTATTGTCGGTCGCTTGTACATTGGACATGCGTATCCCCTCTTTCCTTATTCGTTAGGAAACGTTACGGCCGGGTGTCGGCGCGCGGGCCGCCGTCGAACGGACGATCCGGCGCAAGCTTGCCCGCGTTATGCTGCGCTTTCCGGAATAGTTCCGCCATATCCAGCTTCGGTTTCGGATCGGGCTTCGCCGCTCCCGGGGATTCGCCGCCGTCATCGGGCCCGCTGCCTTCCGCTACGAAGCCCTCGGCCGGACGCTCGTCCTTGGCCGGCTTCTCGAGGCCGAACGGAACCGCCGCCGTAAACGCGACATCGTCCTCCGAATCCTCAACCGTCGATTGCGGCGAATTCCACGGCGACCGCCGTTCCCGGTCGCCCTCTTCCAAGCCGAGCACATAGTTCGCTACGATCTCCATGACGCCTTGGCTGAACGCGCCTTCCGCCTTCAACCGGTTCAAATAATCGATGACCGCGGGCGGGGTATCCGTCGGCACATACAGCGTCACGTCCTTGCCGGGCTTGACGAATACGGTCGAGCGCCGTTTTCTCAAGTGGGCTCGCTCCCCGCCTCCGATTCCGGACCGGCCGCCGCCGCTTCGCCGCCGTGGCGCAGCGCATGGTCGAGCAGCAGAAACGTGCCGCGCGCGTTGCGAAACTGACTGTATTCCGCCTCGTCGAACCGGAGCGGCAGGCCGAGCTCCGCGTTCAGCTTCTCGATCCACGGCTGCAGCACGATCGCGCCCCCGCCGATAAACCAAAATTCGTTCGCATAGCGGACATGCTTCCACGCATTCCGTGCGTGCTTCAGCACCTTTTCCGCCAAGATGCGCATATGCCGGTTCACCAGGTTCGTCATATCGAACACGACTTTTCCTTCGGCGACGATTTCGTATTCCTTGCGGACGAGCATGTGCGCGAGCTCGGCGGTGCTCGCGATCAGCTCCTCGCCTTGGGCGTTGACTTCGTTGCGGATATGCTCCAGCGCGTCGTTCAGATGAATTTTCGTCCCCGTCGAATGGCGCTGGTCGAGATCGAGTCCCGGCCGGAAAAAGGCGATGTCCATATCGACGCCGCCCACGTCGGCGATGCCGAAGCCTTTGTGCGACAGCTGCGATTTCGACGTCGCCTCGATGTCGTACACGCCGGAGACGTCGTCGATGCCGATGTCGATCGGCAGCGTAAATTCCATCTCGACGGTGACGCCTTTATAGACCGGCGTCGTCACGAACGTAACGGTGTGGACGCTTCCCGTAATGCGCGCGGCGAATTCCGTGCGGAACTTGGCGATTTCGCTGATCGGCAGCCCGGTTCCGAGCCGCACCGCCGCCTTGATCCGCTTGCGCCCTTTCTTGATCGCATCCTCGTGCTTGCGGGCGACCGCGTAGGCTGCACCCGTCAGCAGCGTCACCATCGTTTCGGGTCGCTGCGCCTTCTTTTGCGCCGCCTTGTCCCCGACGATTTCGTGCACGATCCCTTCGTCGCCGATCGCCAAGTTCCCGACATAGACGTGACGGTACCGCTCGCTCTCGATCGCGGGCGACGTCAGCTGCACGTCCAGAAAATCGAGCGGCTCTCCTTGCTCGGTAAGCAGAAACCGTTCCCCCACCGGTTGCGCAACCACGTTGGGGAACAGAAACGCGTTGCTCATATCGTCATAGATGCCTTTAATATGGCTGCTGCCGTTATCCATCGATAGAGTGATGGTAGTGGTAAGCGTTTCGTTCTTAGCCAACTCTACTCTCCTCTCGTCCTACGGATCTGGGTTCTATCTATAAACGGTTCGAGACGGCCCGTCCGAATTGGGAGGGTCGCCGCCCATTCTCTCCCTGCGATGGGCAGATCTACGGTAAGCGGGCAAAGGTGACGCCATTCGAAAAATGTAAAATTTAAAGTGTAAAGATTAAAGCTTACAGTTTAAGGTTTAAACTTTAAGCTTCAAATTTCGAACTTTAAACTTTAAGATTGGAAGCTTGCCTTATATATTGGAAGAACAGCCGTCACGCTCCGCCCCGGCAACAAAGCCCTCCATGTCGTACCCAGCAGCGTCCCAATTGACAATGAGAATCTTTATCAATTAAAATGGGCACAAATGTCATTCCGTCAAGGGAGCGTGCGCGCATGGTCATCGAAACGTTAACGATTCACGTCAAGGAAGGGTTCGCCGACCAAGTCGTCGAGCGGTTCGGCCGGAAGGGCCCCGTCGAGGAGGCGCCCGGGTTCGTCGACTTGAGCGTGCTTGTGAAGAAGGCGCGGTGGGGCGAGGAAGAAGTCGTCGTCCTCATCCGCTGGGAATCGGAGAAGCATTGGAAGGAATGGGAGCGGAGCGAGCCCCACCTCGAAGGCCATCGGCGGGAGCGGGAGCGCGGCAAGCCGGATTTCGTGCTAAGCTCCAAAAGCTCCGTCTACGACGTGAAAGCGGTCAAAACGCCAAGCTGAATAACGAACCCCCCTGCCCTCGATCGGGGCAGGGGGGTTATTCGTCCGTCGTCCGCTCGGAAGCCGGCACCGGGCCGCGTCACCCGTGAAGCGGCGGCTCCCGTCCGGCTTCTTCCGCCGCCGGTGTCTCCTTCGTGTAGCGCGCCTCGATTTTTTTGCTCACGAACAGCGAGACTGCGATGAACAGCGCGACGTAGACGAGACGGATCGGATTGTCGATGTAGCCCGCGACGTCGTAGCCGATGAACGACACGGTAAACACCATGACCGCCTTGCCGAAGGCGACCGCGAGCGCGAAGGAGCGGAACCGCATCCCCGCAAGCGCCGCCGCGATATTGATGACGACGAACGGGCCAACCGGGAACAGGCTCAGCACGAACACGTAGCCGAACGCGTTGCGGCGTACCCAGCTCATTCCTTTTCGGACGCGGGGCTTGCGCGCCCATCGCTCCAGCACCGGATGTCCGGCGATTTTGCGGACGAGGGCGAACGTGACCAGACAGCCGGCTACCATGCCGATCCACGAGTACAGAAAGCCGGGCCATAAGCCGTATACGGCCGCGTTGACGCCGACGATAACGATCGTCGGAAGCGGCGGAACGAACGATTTCAAAAACGTGAGCAGCATGCCCGGCAACGGGCCGAACGACCGGAAGCGCTCCAGCCATTCCAGCAGCTGCTCTTCGGTTAAGGACGAGACGATATCGGCGATTCCCATCGATGCTTCCACCCGTTCTCCGCAATGGCGTTGTCATTCGCTATCCTCCTATCGTAGCGGATGACCCGAACGATGACAAGATCGGCGGCGCGCCGATACGCAACCTTTGCCGCCGAAACCGGCGCTTTCATTTTTTGAAGACGAAGCCGACCAAGGCCGCCGCCGCCCTCAGCCGAGGCCGTTTCCCGGCATCCCGGACCATCCGGTAGCTCGTCAGCGTGACCTTGGCGTCCCGAAGCGCGTAGGCGAAATCGTCGTCCAGCATGAGCCGGTATTCCCATACCCGCTTCTCCCACGAAGGAATGCTCGCCGCCAGCGTCTCGTCCTCGACCGCCGGATGGATGTACGTCTCGCAAATCCCTGCCGGCAGTTCGTACAGCTTCGCGATCAACGATTGCTTGAACCGGTCGTATGTCTCCCCTTCCTCTACATGATACGGATGCGTCAGCAAATAATCCGGGATGCCGACGCCGAGCGTATCGGCCAGCGCGACCACCTTGCCTAGCGCCTCCGACGCCCCGGGGATCGACGCGAGGAAGGCGTCCTTCTCGTAAATGTGCCGGAACAGCCGGAACGGCAGCTTCCGCTTCGAGCATTCCCATAATATGTGCGGGAGGAAGCTGCGCCCGGTCGCCAGACCGTACAGGCTGCCCATATGATTGTCGACGTGGCTGATCGCGATGCCGGCCCGTTCGGCGGCCCGAAATTGCGCCCGGATCTCCCTCACGACCGCCCGCGCCTCCGCTCTCGTCTCGAATTCCGCTACCGTTTTATGCATGCGTCCGCTTTCGTCGTGAAGCGACGGCTCCCCGGTCAAGCTGCTCCACCGGACGGCGTCGTACTCGCTCGTCAGCGTCACGTGCAGCCCGACGTTGTCGGCGCCCGACGCTCGGCACCAGGCGGCCGCCTGCTCGAAGGCGGGAGCGGGAGGCATAATCGTCGCGGACGACACCTTGTTCTCCTCGAGCAAATGAATGATCGCCCGGTTCGCCGCCTCGCTCTGGCCGAAATCGTCGCAGTTCAGGATCAAATATTTGTCCATCGCTTCCTCCTCTTTTGTTACGGTATGCGGCTGCGCGCCGTTCATGCCTTCGAGTCGTCGCGCAGGAACAACGACAGCACGCACGCGACCGCGAGCAGGCAAAGCGGCACGACGCTGATCAGCACCTGGAACGTGCCCGCCGGATCCGGACCCGGTTCGTCGCCGCTGACATAGCCGAACAGCATACCCACGATCCAAAACGCCAGAGCGGAGATGAGGCCGCTCGAGCGGGTAATGAAGCCGCTCACCGCCGTATACGTCCCCTCCCGCCTCCTCCCCGTCATCTCGTGATCGCGGTCGATAATCCGGCTGTTCAATACGGGCGGCGTCACGAGGAAGCCGGCCAAGCCGAAGCCGACGACGATGCCCGCGGCGATGCCGGTGCCGAGGTTTTGGGCGAAGGCGAGCGGGATGACGGAGAGGCCGTAGACGAGCAGCGACAGGCGCCAGCTTCGGAGTCCTCCGAGCTTGCGGACGATCGCATACCATACCGCGACGAGCGGGATGACCGATACGAAGATCGAAGCGAGCAGCAGCGACACCTGCGACTCCGGTATGCGCAGCACGTACTTGGCATAGAACGGAATCATCGAGCTGAGCAGTCCGTTGACCGTTTGGGCGAACGAATTGGCGACGTTCAGCAGCCAAAACTCCTTGTTGCGCAGCGTCTCGCGAAACGCCTCGACGATGCGCAGCGGAGGCTCGAGACTCGCTTCCTTGTTCTCCCGCACCGTCGACATGCACAGCAGCATGAAGACGGCGAAGACGATCGCGTAGACGACGGCCATATAGCCGAAGCCGAGCTTGGCGAACAAAATCGGGGTAAACGCGGAGCCGATCAAGATCGCCGCGATCTGAAACCCCTGCTGAATCGCCGACGCCTTCGCCCGAATTCCGTCGCCGCGGAACAGCTCCGGAAACAGCGCGCCGTAGTTGACCCACAGGACGGTCGCCACCCCTTCGTATAAAATAAGCGCGATCAGAAACCAGACGAACAAGCTGCCGCCGCTCATCCCTTCCGGCACGGCGAACACCATGACGAACGAGGCCATGAAAAGCGGAACCGCCGAGTAAATCCACGGCTTTCGCCTGCCCCAGCGCGTCCTCGTCTTGTCGGACAAGTAGCCGAACAGCGGCTGGTTGGCGGCGTCCCAGATCAAGTACACCGTTCGCGCCAACGTCGCGAGCCCTACGCCGAGACCGAGCTTCTCCACGTAATAATAGCTGTAGAACGCACTGAACGCCTGGCTCGGGATCATCATGGCGAACATGCCGAGCGCATACGCGACCGGGGAATTCGCAAACCGTTTCGTCCGCATCTTGGACTCCTCCGCATCTAGGATCGGATTGGGATTCGGGGTGTAAGCGCTGTCACTTGCCGGCGCCATTATCCTTTTATTGCCATTAGTATACGGGCGGGGCTACCCGTCGTCAACCGGCAGACAAGCTTCCCGTCGCAAGACGCGAAAAAGAGCCGCCTTTCGTCTCGGCGGCTCCGTTCCGGTACTCGTTCAATTCCCGACATGCTTATACGTGGCGATATACCAATGGTTGCCGCACATGTCCTTGACGCCGGCGCTGCGTTCCCCGTACGGCATCTCCTGCGGCTCGTACAGCGACGTCGCCCCGGCGTCCAGCGCTTTCCGGTAGCAAGCGTCGGTATCGGCGACGTAGACGTGCAGTCCGCACGGCATGGGCGGGTATGCCTCATTTCCTTCCGAAACCTCGATCATCGAATCGCCAATGCGTAAGGTGGCGTGGCGGATTTCGCCCGCGTCCCCCGCATTCCGCTCCGTCTCGATCGCGTCGAACGCTTGCCGCATGAAGGCGATCAGTCGTTCCGCCCCCTTCGCGTGCAAATAGGGGGTTACCGTATGAAAGCCGTCCGGCATAGGCTTGCTGCCGCTCATCCTTCCGTCCTCCTCTCGTTTCCGACTTCCTTGCCAGTGTACCGAAAAAGTCGGCGGCTTGTATTGTAAAAAAACCGTCGATCGACGGACATTTTACAAAACGACATGATTGGGATGCCGGTCCGCCGCAGGGCGATACCCGGTCGGACTCCGGCCGGCGAACGCTTGAAAGTCTTTTATGAAATGCGACTGGTCGTAATACCCGCATGCGGCCGCAAGAGCCGCCCCGTCCGCCGGACCTCCCGCCTGCAGCAGTCCGAGAACGTGCTGGAACCGGCGCAGACGGGCGTAACGCTTCGGCGTCATGCCCACTTCCGACTTGAACAAGCGGAGGAACCGATCCGGGTTCATCCCGATTCGTCCGGTCAAATCCGCGATCGCAAGCGGCTCCCCCGGCTCGTCCAAGAGCCGCAAGGCATAGCTTACCGCGGGATGCCGCTCCGCGAGCCGAACGTCGTACCGCCGGAGCAGCCGGGCTTCGAGTAAGCGGAACCGGGCTTCCGGCGTTCCGGCTTCCGCCAGCTCGTCCCGCAGCTCGTTCGCGCCGGCTCCCCATAGAAGCTCGAGGTCGAGATGCCGGTTATGCAGCTCGTCCAGCGGCGCGCGCAGAAACGGAGAGGCCCCGCCCGGCTTGAAATGGATGCCGATCGCCGACGTGCCGGAGGACGTATCGATCGCGAACGGCTCCGAATGCGGGCCGCATACGATCGCCGCGCCCAGGTCGATCGCCCGCCCGTATCGATCGTACAGCACGTTCCGGCTGCCGCGCAGATCGATCACGAGCTCGACCGTGCCGTCCGGCAGCGTCAGCTCCTTGCCGTGGGACGGCGCATACCCTTCCATATGCCAGAACATGTCTATATGCGACGATAAAGGGGCCGACGGCACGTACGTGCGAACCAGCATGACACTTCCTCCCATCGATCTCGAACTTCGCTTGCATTCCCGATTTCTTACGAATCCGATACGTCCACCGCCACGTAAATGTCCACAATCGCCTCGTTCGGGTCGGCGGACGCCTCGTACACCTCGAAATCGCCCGTATACGTACGCCGGATACTCGATGTCTCGAAGTAGTCCCATATACGCCCCCACGCCTCCGCCACGACGCGGTAAACCGGTCCTTTCTCCGATCGGAAGACGAGGTAGTCGGCCTCCGGCACTTGCTTGACGACCCCGCCTTCGGGACGCATGCCTTCCTTCCTTTCGAATCCTACCAACACCGTATAGTCGCCGTGATGCTCCCTCTCGTACTCCGTGTACAACGCATAGATGCGCGAATCGCCCGCCGCTTGGGCCGTTCCGTCACGATAGAAGCGCTCCCACAGCTTCGGCAATTCCCCTTGCGCGCCGCTCTCCCGCTTGTTGTTCGTCCGTACCGTGATTCCGGCCAGCTCGAAGCCCGCTCGATGCGCCTGTCTGATATCCATATTCTTTCCCCGTTTCGTCGTAGGTTCGTGCCCGTTCTGCCAACGGTCAACGTCACCAGTATAGCCCCGGAAACTTGACAACCGACTGTCAGGGTTAACGAGAAAGTTCGCTAGCTGGACACGAGAAACCCCGAGACCCGGTAGTCCGTGAAAGTCATGGATACATTTTTATGAAAATGAAGATCCATGCCTCCAGCTTGAAATCGTATTTTGTAGTTCACGCAGTATGGGGTTTCGATGTACAGTAAGGTCAAATTCAACGTCGTGCCGTCATCCCAGCCGGCAAAGGCGACAACCTCTTGCCGGTGTATGGCCAAGTCTTTAACATACCTATCGAATTGATGCAAGGGAGCCCGGAAGTCCAATACGAGTGCGCGCCGCTCCCGCTCCCCGTAGCAAAGCCGAACCTCCAAACGTTCTCCTAAACGGGCAAAACCGAGTTTATCCAGCTTCTCCGGGTTATCCTCCAGCCTGTACCAGACGCCATCCAGACTCGGTAAATCGACCGGAATCGGGCGGGCGTCCGGCACCGGATATTTCAAACCGGCAAGACGTTGCCGGAGAACGGCACTGTCTCCCGTATGCAATCGAGCGGTATGGCTTCCATTCCATTCATCGATGATATGTTCGTAGATCAAGTCGAGCAATGTCTGGCTTTGCCCCTTGCCAAAAGCCGCCGTAGCCGCAATAACTATACGTTGTTCAGGGACCACGAAGCAAAGCTGGCCGAACGCACCGGCGCCTCGGAAACAGCCTCTGCGGCCTAAATGAAATTGGTAGCCGTAGCCTTGAGCGGAATCGATTTCAGTCGCCCCTCGACGATTGTCGCTCTGTTCCCGTGTAGCCCTAGCCACATAAGACTCGGACACAATCGTTTTGCCGTCGACCTTCCCTTTGTCCAACAGCATTTGACCAAATTTGGCTACGCTTTCAGTTGTCAGGCTCAGCCCCATCCCGCCTGCGGCAATGCCCATGGGACAAGTTTCCCAAACCGGGCGTTCGATTCCTAGAGGCTCGAACAATCGAGGCATTAAGAAATCGACTAAATGTTGGCCGGTCGCTCGCTCCAGGATAGCCGATAGCATATAAGTAGCGGGCGTATTATACGAATAGTGGCTCCCCGGCTCAAACTGTACCTCTAAGGATAAAAACGAGCGAACCCAATCCTTCTCTCCGGTAACGGCCTTGTAAATATTAGCGCTATGCCCCGTATTCATCGAAAGAAGATGGTGGACCGTCATGTTCGCCAAATTGTCCGAGATCTTTTCCGGACACCGTTCGGGGAAAAACTGGATAACGGGATCCTCCAGTTTAACGTATCCGCTATCCACCGCTATGCCAACAGCTATGGAGGTAACACTTTTGCTAAGCGAATACAGCAGTTGCGGGCGATCCGGTCGATAGGGGGTACGCCACATCCGCGCAGTGACATGGCCGTCTTGAAGCAGCATAAAGCTGTTCATCGGCAAACCATGCTGTTCGATCTTATCAAAAAAACGTGAAAGTGCTGCCGAGGAAAGACCGTGATTGTCCGGGATATCGATTGGGAATGGGTTCAATCGTTCCATCGCCTCTTTCCAATTCAATTACCATATACTGTAGAGCACGCACGTTCGCATGTAAAGCTTGGGCTATGGAAGACCCTTGATATATTCCGGACGGTCGAGTGTAACACAAAGAAATGAAAACAAGTCCTTTTCACTATACCTCTTCCGCAAGCTGCCCCGACAAAATACCCGCCCTTCTAATAACCTCTATCCGCTCTTCCCTTTCCTTCTATTTTTAACATGTCGAGCGCGGTTTTAAAATTCGTAATGACCTATCCCGTCGTCTCAAAGCCTTCCGGAATCTCCACAAATTCCTTCACCTTCACTAAATCAAACAACCGGTATGCGTCGTCCGTTTTCCTCCGATCCCATAGGTTTAGCCGGCAATGAATAAGGGCGTTGTTCTTGACCACCCCAGGAAAGAACACAAAACTCGCCATGAAACCCGGTTCTTCTTAATTATCGTGCGGGCGAAAGGTGCTTCAAATCGTCCGGCGTTATCCCTTTTCGTTCCCCTTCGGGGGTAATTCGGCAGGCGCAACAGAGCATTGGCGAATCCGCAAATGTAAAAAGCCGGGCAGGCCGCACAAGGCGGATATACCCGTCTTTTCCTATTCCGTGCTGGACAAGTCACCCCTCCAGCACGCGCCGCAGCGTCTCCAAGTCGCGCCGCACCATGCCGGCGTCTTCGGCGAATTTCGCCTCCGACACGTCGGGCTGGCGGAACAGCGTGAACAGCACTTCGGAGCCCGACCCGTTCGGCACGACGCGCATCCGGTTCCAGACGATGGAACCGTCGCCAACCCGCGCCTCATGGTCCAGGATGCCGTAGTCGTTTCGCGGCACAAAGCGGATGTACACGGGGTCTTCATCCGTTTCGACGATCCACCAGTCGTCCTCTTGGCGGATCGAACGGCTGAACGAGGTCGTCCAAGCCGCAAAGTTGCGCTCCTCTCGCGCATAGTCGTACACCTCTTGCGGCGGGCGAGCGATCGTGACGGTTACGGTCAACGCTTGCAGGACGGACATGATATCGGCTCCTCTCTGTTCCCGAAACGGGTCTATACTTGCAGTATAATCGAGAATGACCGCCCCGGATTGAACAAATCGGACAAGCGGCGGACGCCGGAGATCGAGACCGAAGCCGACCGTCCCGGCCGCCGCACCGCAGCGCCACCGCTTCGTCACGACCTCTCCCGGACAGGTTGTGGTACAATGGAACACGAAGCTTCCTATCGTTCACAAGGAGATGAACCCTCATGCGTCCCGAACCCGCAAGACGCATCCTGATGATGACCGCCGTCGAAGCCGAGCGGGACGCCGTGCTGCGCGGGCTGAACGGCGCCGACGGCGTCGACGTGCGGCTCGCCGGCGTCGGACCGGCCTCCGCCGCGGCCCGCACGGCGGCCGCGCTCGCCGCCGGCGACTACGCGCTCGTCGTCAGCGCCGGCATCGGCGGCGGCTTCCCTGGCCGGGCCGCCGTCGGCTCGCTCGTCGTCGCGGACGCCATCGTCGCCGCCGATCTCGGCGCGGAAACCGCCGAAGGCTTCCGCACCGTCGACGAGCTCGGCTTCGGCTCCGCCCGCGTCCCGGTCGACGCCGGCTTGGCGGCCCGGCTGACGGGGGCGCTGCAAGCGGCCGGGCTCGCCGCCTGCGCCGGCGCGGTGCTCACCGTCTCGACCGCGACGGGCACGGCGGCGACCGCCGCTGAGCTTGCCTCGCGGGTGCCCGGCGCCGCCGCCGAGGCGATGGAGGGCTACGGCGTCGCCGTCGCCGCCCTCGATCGCGGCGTGCCGGCGCTCGAAATTCGCGCCGTCTCCAACGCGGTCGGTCCGCGCGACCGGGCCGCCTGGCGAATCGGCGAGGCGCTGCAGTCGCTCGAGGCGGCGAGCGCCGTACTTCTGGAGGTGCTACGATGAAAATCGCCTTTTCCCCCTGTCCGAACGACACGTTCGTATTCCACGCCTGGGTGCACGGGCTCGTGCCCGGCGCGCCGAAGCTAGACGTCACGTATGCGGACATCGATATTACGAACACGTTGGCCACGCGGCCGGACGGTCCGGACGTGCTCAAAATTTCGTACGCGGCGCTCCCCTGGGTGCTGTCCGAGTACGCGCTGCTGCCTTGCGGCGGCGCCTTGGGCCGCGGCTGCGGACCGCTCGTGCTGACGGCGAGCCCCGATGCCGCCGAGCGCGGCCCGGCGGCGCTCACCGGCCGGCGGGTGGCCGTGCCGAGCGAGCGCTCCACCGCTTATCTGCTGTTCCGGCTGTGGGCCGCGCAGCAAGTGCCGGGAGGCGTCGGCGACATCGTCGTCATGCCGTTCCACGAAATTATGCCGGCGGTGCGCGACGGGCGGATCGACGCGGGCCTCGTCATCCACGAAGCCCGATTCACCTATCCGGCCTACGGGCTGACGATGCTGGCCGATCTGGGCAGCTGGTGGGAGGCCGATACCGGCCTGCCGATCCCGCTCGGCGCGATCGTCGCGCGCCGCTCCCTCGATCTCGAGGCGATCGCCGGCTGGGCGCGGGCGTCCGTCGAATACGCCTGGGCGCATCCGGAGGCGTCGCGCGAGTACGTGCTGAGCCATTCGCAAGAGCTTGCTCCGGACGTCGTCCAGGCGCATATCGATTTATACGTGAACGAGTTCACCGCCGATCTGGGCGACAGCGGATACGAGGCCGTCCACGCGCTGCTCGGCCGAGCGGCGGCGGAAGGACTCGTGCCGGCGTTCGACTTGGGCCTGCTGAGAAGATGATGGCACCCTTACGGGTATAAAAAGACGAAGCGAACGATTCCTCCATGGAGCCGTTCGCTTCGTCTTTTTATGCCCTTCTACCCTTCCTCCATGGCCGCCCGAAGCCGCTCCCGATGTACGCGCAGCGGCTTCCGGAGCCCTTCCTTCGACACGATGCCGTCCGCGGCTAAGGCGTTCAGGGCATCCGTCACCGTCTCGCGGATGCTGCCCGCCATGGCGGCCAGCTCCTGGTGCGTCAGGCCGACGTCCAGCCGGACCCATCCCGGCTCGCCGCCTCCGTTCGCCTCCGCCGGAAGCGCCGTCCCGTACTTGTCCGTCAATTTGCCCAGCAAAAAAAGAAGCCGCTGGCGCACGCTTCCGTAAGCCATCCGCTCCATCATCTCCTCCACTTCCTTCAACCGGTTTGAGACGATTTCGATGAAATGGAGGGCCAGCTGCGGATGCTCGCCGATCAGCCGGTCGAACCGGGCTTTATCGATCGAGCAAATGACGCTCGTCTCCCTCGCCTCCGCGTACAAATTGTCGGAGCCCGTCGTGAACGTCCCGATCTCTCCGAAAATATGCCCCGCGCCGAGCAAGTCGACCGTCAGCTCCTTGCCTCCCGCCGTCAGCTTGTACAGCCGCACCGAGCCCGCCTTGATCAAGTACAGCCGGTGGCGCCCGTCATGGGGAGAAGCGATCAGCGCGCCTTTCGGCACCGTTTCGATCGGCGTCTCCGGCTCCAGCCGTCTCAGCTCCTCGGGGTCGAGCCGCCGGAGAAGATCGATCCTCGACAACCATTTCAGCTTGTCCAGCGTGTTCCCCTCTTTCGTTTCCGTTCTCGTTGTAGTCCAGCCTACATTCCGACGCCTACGCCGTGCGCTATACTGGCTTAAAACAGGCGGGTCGCTCCGCCGCACAAGGAGTAGATGTTCCCAATGCACACGACCGTTATTACGCTGCAAATCATCATGGCCGTCATGTTCCTCTTGTCCGTCTACATGAAAGTATCCCGGACTCCCTCGATGGTCCGCCATTGGACCGAATACCGATACCCGATGTGGATGATGCAGGGCATCGCGGTACTCGAGCTGCTCGGCGTGCTCGGCATGATCGCGGCCTTCCGCTATCCGGCCGCGGCTTCCTATTCGGCGGCGCTGCTCGGCGTCCTGATGCTCGGCGCGATCCACGCCCATCTGTTCCGGGCGAAGCACAAGCCCGTCATGGCCGCCAACGCCGCGCTTATGCTCGCCTGCTCGATCGCCCTGATCGCGCTGCAGCGTTTCGGCGCCTAGCGTCGACCCCCTCGGCGGCCGCTAGTCGCCGTCCGGCTGATGCCGGAAGCGGGACAGGTCGATGCGGCCGTGATCGTCCACCTCGACGCCTTCGTCCTCCAGCAATTGCGCTTGCGACCAGCGTCCTTCCTCGTCGCGGATCGCGATTTCCCCTTTGGCGTTGACGACCCGATACCACGGCAGCGTGTGCGCTCGGCTCGACGAATGCAGAATGCGCACGACCTGTCTCGCCCCCCGGCGGCTCCCGGCCATCTCGGCGATTTGCCCGTACGTCATGACGCGGCCTTCCGGAATGCCCTTGATGATGTCGATGACCCGGCGCGTAAAGGGCTCCATACGCTCTCCCCCCTCTTCGGCGGTCGATCTTCCCTCCCGCTTCTCAGTCGTCGTAGCCGGCGACGCCCTTGTCGATCAGAAATTCCATCTCCGCCTCCAAAATCGCCTCGACCTGCAGCTCGTTCAGCTTCACGTCCGGCCGGCCCAGCACGTAGTCGGTCAGCTCGTCGCCGTCGATTTCGGCTTCGCCTTTCGAGCGGGCGTTCGCTTGGTCGATATAGGTCTGCGCATGCTTCAGCACCAGCCGGACCGCCGCGGCGTCAAGGCCCGTCCGTCCCGTGACGAACGTAATCAATTCTTGCTCGGTATAAGGAACCGCCAATGCGTTCAACTCCTGTTCGGATAGGTTTACCGCTATTGTACCATCATTTGTACCGCCAGGCGAAACCGGCCTAAGCAAGCCATCGCCGAATGCCGTGCGAAAACGAAACAAAAAGCGCAGGCCGTGAAGGACTGCGCCGAGGCTTCGAGAAAGTCGGACAACCGACAAGGCTCCCATCTCGATTACAAAAACACGATCGCGATAACGGCCGCCAGCGCCAGCCGGTAAAGCGCGAACGGAACGAGCTTGATCCGATTGACCATGTTCAGGAAGAAGCGGATCGACAGCATCGCGAAGACGAAGGCGCTCACGAACCCGACGGCGAAAAACGCCAGCACGTCCGACGTGACGAACTCCCAGTTTTTCAGCAGCGAGAAGAAGCTGACGCCGGCCATGATCGGCACGGCCATAATGAACGTGAAATCGGCCGCCGCGCGGTGGCTCATCCCCATCAGCACCCCGCCCGAAATCGTCGACCCGGAGCGGGAGAAGCCCGGCCACATCGACAAGCATTGGACGAGTCCGATGGCGAGCGCCTGCCGGTACGTCATCCGGTCGACCGTCTCCGTCGTCGGGACGCGCGGACGGAACCGGTCCGCCGCCAGCATGAGCACGGCCCCGAGCACGAGACCGACGACGACCGTACCGGTCGAGAACAGGTAGGCATCGATGTAATCGTCGAGCAGCAAGTACAAGATGCCCGCCGGCATCAAGCCGACGATGACGTGCGGCAGTCGCAGCCGCGGCTCCGACGACGGCCGCCCTCCTCCGCCCCCGAGCCCGAGCAGGCGCAGAAACCGGTCCCGCATCAGCACGACGACGGCCAGAATGGAGCCGAGCTGGATGACGATTTTGAACGTGACCGCCACCTCCGGCGAGAACATCTCCTTCGTGCGGAACAAGAAATCGTCCGCTATAATCATATGGCCGGTGGACGAGACCGGCACGAATTCGGTCAGCCCCTCCACAAGCCCCAGAATAAAGGCCGCAAACGCTTCCCACCCGTTCATGGTTCACTCTCCCGCACTTAATGAATGTCCGCTTTTCGGAAGTAAAGAATCGTCGCGACGAGTCCGACGACGGACGCCGCCCCGACCGCGATATACGAGTAAAGCGGAGGGTACGCCGGCACGAAGCTCCGCTCGGCGATGACCTGTACCGCCGACCAAGGGAACAGCGCCTTGTACTCCCGGTTCGCCAGCGCCACGTTCGCCATCGTCACGGCAGCCGTGAAGATGATCGTCGGCACGTAATTTTTGAACAGGAACGTGACGAACATGGTCGGCGTCGTGAGCAGGAACAGCAAGCTTCCCCCGATCGCGTACTGCTTCAGCGATTCCAGCACGACGTCCGCGCTCAGTCCTTCGATCCGCCCGATCAAGCCGAAAATCAGAACGAGCCCCCACGCGAACACGGTCAACGTCATGATCCAGAGGAACAGCAGCACCAGCTTGCTTGCAAGGAGACTGAGCCGGGACACCGGAATCGTGAGCAGATGCTTGAGCGTATCTTCGGCATACTCGCGATGGAACACGTAAGACGTAATGACGCCGTACAGAAGCGTTCCGATGAGCAGCGTCACGTACAGGTTCGTCTCGGAGAACATCTTCATGAACGTGACGATCTCCTCCGGCTTTCTCGCCCGCAAGTCCAAATACCCGATGAATACCATGACGGGGGCGGCCGCCGCTCCGATGACGCTGACGAGGAACATTTTCGCCCGCTTCAGCTTGAGCAGCTCCGCGTACACCAGATCAACCAATCGTTCCACCGCCTATCAATTTGACGAAATAGTCTTCCAGCCGGTCTTCGCTCGGCGCCATCTTCCGCACCTCGATGCCGTGCTCCACGAACGTTTTGTTCAGCTTGCCCTGCTCGCCGATATGCGAGTAGACGCGGATGCGGCCCTCGTCCAGCACTTCGTAATCGACAATGCCGTAATGCCGCTCCAGCAGCATGGCCGCCTTGTTATCGTCGGACACTTGAAATTCGACGTATTTGCGGTTTCGCGCACGCAGCTCGGCAAACGATATTTGCTCCAGCAGCTTGCCCTTATGGACGATCCCGATCCGGTCCGCCAGCTGCTCGATTTCCGACAAAATGTGGCTCGAGACGAGAATCGTCATTTTCCGTTCCTCGGCGAGCGACCGGATCAGCCTCCGCACTTCCTTGATTCCGATCGGGTCCAGCCCGTTGGTCGGCTCGTCCAGGATGAGAAGCTCCGGATAATGGAGCACCGCGCGGGCGATGCCGAGCCGCTGCTTCATCCCGAGCGAATATTGCCCGACCCGCTTCTTCGTCTCGTGCAGAAGGCCGACGAGATCGAGCGCTTCATCCAGCGCATTCGGCTTATGGACGCCCATCAGTCTCGCATGAATGAGCAAATTTTCCCGCGCCGTCAAATTCTCGTAAAAGCCCGAATACTCGACGATCGCCCCGACTCTTCGCAGCAGCTCCTTCGGGCTGCGGTGCAGCGGTTCGCCGAACAGCTCGATGTCCCCCCGCGTCGGCCGGATCAACCCGAGCAGCATGCGGATCGTCGTCGTCTTGCCCGCGCCGTTCTGGCCGAGAAACCCGTATATTTCCCCGTGACGGACATTCATGCTCAGGTTGTCCACCGCGTTTTGCGTCCCGTACGTCTTGGTCAGGCCGTTCGTTCGGATGACGATGCTCATGGTGTGGTGCCTCCTCTCCCGCGTAACGCCATGCGTTGGCTTCGTTCGCTGTATTCAGCATAACCGGGCGGTTTTAAATGGCGCTTAACCGTCTCTTAACGGTTTCTTAATTCCGTTCGCACTCGGCCCCCGCTTCGGCAGGACGAGGCCGAACGTCGTCCGTTCCCCGGGGACGCTTTCCGCCCACAGCTTGCCGCCATGCTTGTCCGCCAGCGCCTTCGCGATCGCGAGCCCGAGCCCGCTCCCGCCGGTCTGCGCGCGTCTCGCCCGGTCGGTCCGGTACGTACGCTCGAATACGCGGGGCAAGTCCGCTTCCGCGATGCCCGCTCCGCGGTCCCAAATCAGCAGCGTGACCTCCTCCGCCCCTTCACTCATCTCGACGCCTACCGCACCGCCGTCCCTCCCGTAATGCACGGCGTTTTTAAGAATGTTGCCCGTCAGCCGCAGCAAGCCGATCCGATCCGCCTCCACGACGCACGGATCGTCCGGAAGGCGGACGTGCAGCTCCAGTCCGTGCAGCTGCACGTCGGGCAAGATTTCGATCAGCGATTCCCGGACGACCTCGGCGAAGTCGACAGGCTCCATCGTAAGCGGCATTTCGTCCGCGTCGAGCTTGGCCATCTGGAACATGTCGTCGATGACGCGCTTCAAGGAGCGGGCTTTGTCGGATATGACCTCGATATATTCCTTCTTCTGCTCTGGCGTAGCCGCCACGTCGTCCTTCAGCGCGTCCGCGTACCCGATGATCGATGAGAGCGGCGTCCGGATATCGTGGGAAATGTTCGACAGCAAGCTCTTGCGCGCCGCCTCGGACCGGGCCGTCCGGATTTGGATCTCCTCGAGCTTCTCGATCCATTCGTTGACGGAGAAGACGACGTCGTCGAGCGAACGGTCTCCGTTCGTCAGCAGACGGGCATTCCAGTTGCCGCTCCGCGCCCGCGCAAGCTCCGCCTTCATCCGCCGAAGGCGCGAGGAGAAGCGCAGCTGGCCCGAGAGCAGCGCGATCGTGCAGACGAAAAGCACGCCGAATAAAGCCCCCCGGCCGAATCCGAGGGGCTGTCCGGCAAGCTCCGACAGCAGCAGGACGGCCGCCGCCGTCCCTTGCAGCAATAGCAGGAGGACGCCCTTGCCGCTACTCATCTTTTTCTCCCGCAAACCGGTAGCCGATGCCCCACACGGTCTGAATCCGCTTCGGATCGGATGGATCGGTCTCGATTTTCAGCCGCAGCTTGCGGATATGGACCATGACCGTGTTGTCGTCTTCGATATAGTCGCTGTCCCACACTTGGCGGAAAATTTGCGTTTTCGTAAACACCTGATTCGGATGCGAGGCGAGAAAGTGGAGCAGCTCGAACTCTTTGGCCGTCAAATGAACCGGCTCCCCCGCTTTCGTGACGGTATGCGTCTTCGGATCGATCGAGATCCCCTTGAACCGAAGCGCCGTCTCTTGCTGGGCCCCGCCGTCGCCGCCCAGCAAGAAGTATCGTCTCGTATGCGCCTTGATCCGGGCGACCAGCTCGTGAATCCCGAACGGCTTCGTCATATAATCGTCGGCCCCGACGCTCAGTCCCACGACTTTGTCGATCTCCGTGTCCTTCGCCGTCAGCATGACGATCGGGACGTTCGACTTCGCCCGGAGCGCGCGGCAAACCTCGATTCCGTCGATCTTCGGCATCATCAGGTCGAGCAGGACGAGATGGTACGTCTTCGTATCGAACAGCCGGAGCGCCTCCTCTCCGTCCGCCGCCGTATCCGCTTTGTACTGCTCCTTCTCCAAATACGCTTTGACCAAATCTCGAATTTCTTTGTCGTCGTCGGCTATCAGCACTTGTATCGGTTGCATGGTTCCACCCGCTCGCTAAATTCGTTGTCCGTATCGTTCCATCTATTGTAATGAATTTTCCGGGAAAACGAAACAGGGCGCCTCCGCCGTCCGAAGACGGGAGACGCCCCGAATGTCCGCGTGCGCGGCGCTTTGCGATGGGGTCAATGGTGGGAAATAGCCGAATCGATGCCGCTCAAATGGCTCCGTCTGGCCGCCAAGAACAGAACGCCGAGCAGGACCATGACGGCGCCGAAGACGAACGGCACGCGCGGGCTGAACCATTCGGCCAGCTTGCCGGCCAGCCATGGCGACACGGCGCCGCCCATGAACCGGACGAAGCTGTACGCCGCCGAAGCGACCGAGCGCTCTACCGGCGCCGATTCCATGACGGCCGTCGTGATGAGCGTATTGTTGATGCCGAGGAACATGCCCGACAGCACGACGCAGCCGACCACGATCGCGGGCGTATACGCGCCGATCCCCATCGCTAATAGGATGACGGCGAACGCCGACAGGACGACGAGAATCGAGGCGACCGACCCGAACCGCTTTTGCAGCTTGGGCGCGACGAATACGGACGTAATCGCGAGCAGCAGCCCCCAGCCGAAGAAGACGTAGCCGAGCCCCCGTTCGTCCAGCTCCATGACGTACGGCGAATACGCCATCAGCGTAAAGAAGCCGAAGTTGTACAAGAAGGCGACGATGCCGAGCGTCAGCAGGCCGGGATAGGCAAGCGCCTTGAACGGCGCCGACAGCTTGATCGGCTTGTTCGGCTTCGCCACGTTCGGCATGATGAAGAGCAGGAACAGGAAGGCGACCCCCATCAACGTGCTGACGCCGAAAAACGGCCAGCGCCACGAGATCGAGCCGAGCTCCCCGCCGAGCAGCGGACCGACGGCGATACCGAGGCCGAGCGCCGCTTCGTAAAAAATGATCGCTTGCGCGGTGCCCGAGGCGGATAGCCCGACGATGGCGGACAGCGCCGTCGCCAAAAAGAGCGAGTTGCCGAGCCCCCATCCTCCCCGAAGCCATACGATGGCGTTAATCGTATCGGAGCCGCCGGCCAGCCCGGCGAATACGATGATCAGGAAAATGCCCGCGATCAGCGTCCATTTGGTCCCGAGCCGGCTCGAGACGAAGCCCGTAATGAGCATCGCCACCCCGGTAACGAGATTGTAGCTGGTGAACAGGAGCGACACTTGGCTCGGAGTCGCCTGCATTTTTTTGGCGATCGCCGGCAGGATCGGATCGACGAGACCGATGCCCATAAACGAGATGACGCAGGCGAAGGCGACCGCCCAGACGGCCAACGGTTGAGTGAACGTACCGGACCGCTTCCGGATTTCTTCATAAGGGACACTAGACGACATAACCAACGATTCCTCCATTTCTGGCCGCTGCGGGTTACGCATAGGCTTTGACAGTGCCGACGGCGGTATGCCCGAAACGCGAAAAAAAGGCAGAACCGTCAAGTCCTCTGCCATCTTTTTGCATTGCCGACCCGTTTAGTTGTATGATGAAACTACATGATTGTATTATACAACTTTATGCCGGCGTGTCAATCCTTTACCCGATTTCGCGCGGCCGGTTGCCATTCGATCGGCCGATCAAGTAAAGTACAAGTAGCAGACTTGGATCAAGGGAGGAACGGGACCGATGGAAGACAAGCCTCTGGAGGCGATATACCTGGAGCTGGCCACGCTCGTCCGGAGGGCGACCTCCTCCGCTTTGGACAAAAAGCTCGGCACGCTGGAGCGCTCCGCCTTCCTGCTTTTGCACCAGCTGTCCGAACAGGGGCCGGTCGGCGTGAAGACGCTCTCCGAGCAATTCCGGCTGGACATCTCGACGATCAGCCGGCAGACGGCCGCCTTGGAAGCGAAAGGATACGTTCGCCGGCAGCCGGACCCGGAGGACGGCCGCGCCAGTACGTTCGCCATTACGGAGCTCGGCATGGAACAGCTGACGAGGACGAAGCGGATTCGGCTGGAGCGATTCGCCATCCTGTTCCAGGATTGGACGCCGGACGAATGCCGCACGCTGCAGCAGCTGTTGTCCAAGTTGAACCATACGTTTATCGATTGAACGATCCCCCGGCTTACCCCGTACCTTCCTCCCGGCCCCTATTATGCATATTACGGCCGATCCGGGAAACAGTATAGGAAAAGCCAATCGATAGAACGGGGTGATCCTGTTGCATTCGACGCATCATCCGAAGCTGACTTCAGCCGAAATCGCCGGCTTGTGGTCGCAATATATGAATGAAACGGCCGGGCTATGCATCAACCGGTTTTTGCATCAGCATGTGGAGGATGCGAACATTCGAGCCTTGTACGATTATGCGCTGCGTCTCGGCGAGAAGCACGTCGATCGGATCCGGTCGTTTTTGAAGACCGACGGCTTCCCCATCCCTGTCGGCTTCTCGGAGCAGGATGTGAACCTGGCCGCTCCCAGGCTGTTCTCCGATGCGCTGTCGCTCCATTATTTGAACATCATGTCGATTCACGGCTGCCACGGCTACAGCGGCGCCGTTACGACCTCTTCGCGGAAGGACGTACGGGAATACTTTACGGAATGCGGCGTGTCCTCCATGCAGCTGTGCAATCGAACCAAGGACGTCCTGCTGAGCAAGGGGCTGTACTTCCGCCCCCCTTCGATATCGGCCCCCGATACGCCGGAATTCGTCAGAAGCCAGTCGTTCGTCTCCGGGTGGTTCGGCGACAAACGGCCGCTCAGCTGCGTGGAAATTACCGATATTTTGTTTAATTTGAAAAAAAGCATTTTGGCGAAAGCGGCGCTCGTCGCCTTCAGCCAAGTGGCGCAAGCGAAGCAGGTCACCGATTTTTTCATGGAAGCGATTCAGATCAAGGAAAAGCATATCGACATGCTCAACAAAGCGCTGGACGACGACCACCTGCCCGCGCCTCCCAGCTTGGATGCGGAAATCAGCGACTCCACGACGCCGCCGTTTAGCGACAAGCTGATGATGTTCCTGGTCGGGTTTTTATTCTCGACCGCGATGGTGTATTACGGCTCCGGCATGGCGTCCTCTCCGCGCAAGGACTTGATCTCGAAATATACGGTCGCGATCGCCGACGACATGAAGGTCGGCTCCGACTGGATCCGAATCATGACGGACAACCGGTGGCTCGAGCAGCCGCCCCTCGCCGAAAACCGGAAAGCGTTGGCGACGGCGGACCGGACGTAACCGTCTCGAAGCAGGGAATCGGGCGAACCCGTACACAAGGGTTCGCTTTTTGGCGTTACCGGCGAAACGCGGGATCTTGGCGGCGGTGCCTCAACCGGGTAAGATGGCTACAGAGCGATCGGTCATGTGAAAGGAGCGTGTTGTCGTTGCTGAAAATCGGCGAGTTTGCCAAATGGAGCCGGGTATCCGTCAAGACGTTGCGATTTTACGACGATATCGGGCTGCTGAAGCCCGCGGCGGTCGACGAACATACGGGGTACCGGTATTATACGGAAGCTCAGCTGTTGACGGTGAAGCGAATAGCCGCGTTCAAGGAACAAGGCTTTACCTTGGAGCAGATCGTCCCTTTCCTCCAGCAATCGCTGTCGCCGGAAGACGTCAAAAGCAAGCTGTCGGACAAACAAGCGGAGCTGCGGCGGACGATTCGGGAAGCGCAGCGCCAACTGGACGATATCGACGCCAGAATGGCCCGCGTGGAGCGTACGGAATTCGTCCCTCCTGCGGACTCGGTCATCGTGCGAACCGTCGAACCCCGGCTCGCGGCCACGATCCGCGACGTCGTACCGCGTACGCGCCTCTGCCTCCTGCTGGACGAGGCGGCAAGCTACGTCCGTTCGTTCGGCGAGGAAGGGAGCGGTCCGCTGACCGTCATCTGGCACGGCCGTTCCGACGGAACGGACCCTGTCGATCTGGAGGTCGCCATGCCGCTTGCCCATACGATCCCCGGCAGCGACCGGGTACGAATCGGTTATTTGCCGGAAGTGAAGACGGCGGCGGTGTTCCTCCACCGATGCGATCCGTACGGCTCCGTCTGTACGGCCATCGGCGACTCGGCGTCCTGGCTCGCGTCCAACGGGTTCGTCCCGGCGCCGGGCGAGCCGATCCGCGAAACGTATTTGACCCCGGATCGGGACATGTACGGGCCGACCCGATGGGCCGAATTGCTCGTCCCTGTCGTCCGCGCTTGACTCTCCCCTTAACGGGAGCGTTTAAAGTGGGGGTATAGACGACAAGGGAGTGATGGAGAATGAAACGGTTGGAAGGAAAAATCGCCCTGGTTACGGGCGGAAGCAGAGGGATCGGCAAGGGCATCGCGTTGCGCCTTGCGGAGGAGGGAGCGAGCGTCGCCGTCCATTACGGCAGCGCACGCTCCGCGGCGGAGGATGTCGTCCGCGCCATCGAGGATCGCGGCGGGCGGGCGTTCGCCGTCGGCGCCGATCTGAAATCCGTCGACGGCGTAGACCGGTTGGTCCGGACCTTCGAGGAGGAGCTTACCCGCCGGACCGGCGACAACCGGTTCGATATTTTGGTCAATAACGCCGGAATCGGCACGTCGAAGACGTTCGAGGAGACGACGGAGGAATCATTCGACGAGCTGCTCGCCGTCAACGTCAAGGCCCCATTCTTCCTCGTCCGGCAAGCGTTGCCGCTTCTGCGGGACGAAGGGCGTATCGTCAATATTTCGTCCGGCGTGACTCGCATCGCTTACCCGCATCTGATGGCCTATAATGTGACCAAGGGCGCCCTCAATACGTTCACGCTTCATCTCGCGAAGCTGCTCGGGCCGCGCGGCATTACGGTAAACGCCGTCCTGCCGGGCATCGTCGACACGGACGTCAACGCCTCGTGGCTGCATACCCCCGAAGGCACCCGCCATGCCTCGGACATGTCGGTGTTCGGCCGGGTCGGGCAGCCCGCCGATATCGCCGATGTCGTCGCGTTTCTCGCCTCCCCCGACGGCAGGTGGGTAACGGCGCAGATGGTCGACGCGACCGGCGGCTCGCACTTGTAACCGAACGTGGCTTCGCCGTAAAAGGACTCTACCGATCGAATCGGCCGAGTCCTTTTTTCTATCGTTTTCCCCCATTCTATAATCTCTGCCGTCTATCAAGTTCAAACGTACAAGCATCGCCGCTTCGGAACGAATAGAGTACGAAAAAGGAGATGATAGCTTGGAGAATCGACCTTTAATCGTATCCGTTCTGGGCAGCGGCGGCGGTGTCGCCAAAGCCGTCCTGTCCCTGCTGAACAAAGCGGCGGCCGACCCGACCGATCCGCTTCACCCCTTCCTGAACAGGGCCGAGATTCATCTGATCGACCGCAAGCCGAAGAAGCTCGACGAGTACGGCCGAATCGCGCCGAATTTGAAAGGCCGGTTCGTCCTCCATCAATTCGACCTGCTGGAGCTCGACCGGGTCCGCGCCCACCTGGCCGATACCGGGACGTCGCTTGTCATCGATCTGTCCTGGGCCGATACGGTCGACATGATCGCCCTCTGCGACGAGCTCGGCATCGCGTACACGAATACGGCGTTGGAAATCGTCGAGGTGGATGACAACGAGGAGCTGGAAGGCTTCACGCTGCTGGAGAGGTACCGCATGTTCGAGAACAACCGGCACCGCTTCACCCGCGTGAAAGGGATCGTCTGCTCCGGGATGAATCCCGGCGTCGTCCAATGGATGGCCCATACGCTGCTGAGCGAGCCTTCCGATCGTCCCCCTCTCGCCTGCTACATCGTCGAAACCGACAGCACGTTTTTCAAAGATCCCAAGCGGGCGAAGCCGAACACCATCTACTCCTCCTGGTCCCCCGAATGCTTCTTGGACGAAGCGCTCCTGAACTACCCGATGCTGGTACAGCGCCGCGTGCCGCTCGTCTTGTACGCTCCGGCGTACGGGCAAGCGTTCAAGGTGACGCTGGGCGACCTGCAGTTTTACGGAGCGCTGATGCCGCACGAGGAAGTGCTGACGCTGGGGAGGCTGTACGGCCTCGAGACGGGGTTCATTTACAAAGTGCAGGATTACATGATCGATCTGCTTCGCGCCAACCTGGATCAGCCGAATGCGCTGTGGGACTGGGAGCACCGGACGCTCGACCCGGCGGAGGACGAATTGGAGGGCGAAGATACGGTCGGTGTTCTCGTCGTCTACGAAGACAAGGAACGGTATATGTACAACACGCTGGAGACCCGGACGATATACGCAAAGTACGGCGTCAACGCAACGTATTTTCAGGTCGCTTGCGGCGTCTACGGCGCAATATGCACCCTGCTGCTGGACGATTTGGAGACCGGTCTGTTCTTCGTCGACGAATTGCTGGCCGCCACCGACAGCTCGTACGGAGAATACGTCTCCCGCTACCTGGAGCGGTTCGTCACCGGAGAAAACGCCGGAACGGACGGCTTGCTGCTGCAGCGGCTGAAACCGTTCTGAAGGACGTCCGCCGGCCGGTCGCTACGAAAACGGCCCCCGCGCGCCTACGCGGGAGCCGTGAAGATTCGGTTACGGGCCGGGATCGGCAGCGGGCGCCGCGTCCTTGGACCGGGATAACAGCAGGTGAAGCAAAATGGCGGTCAGCGAACCGGTCACGATACCGTTTTGCAGCAGCATCTTGGCATAGTCGGGCAGCTTGTCGAACATTTGCGGCAGCGTCGCCGATCCCAAGCCGACCGCGATGCCGCACGCGACGGTCAGCAGGTTGCCGTCCTTGCGCAGGTCGACCTCGGACAAGATCGAGATGCCGGACGCCGCCACCGACCCGAACATGACGATCATCGCGCCGCCGAGCACAGCGTTCGGAATGACCGTCGTCAGCGCCGCCAGCTTCGGCAGCAGCCCCAAGACGACCATGATGCCCCCGGCCGCGAAGATGACGTCCCGGGTTTTGACGCGCGTGAGCGAGATCAGCCCGACGTTTTGCGAGAAGGCGGTATACGGAAACGCGTTGAATATGCCGCCCAGCATGATCGCGACGCCTTCCGACCGGAGGCCGCTCACGATTTGCTTCGGCTCGACCTTCCGGTCCGTCGCCTTCCCGACGGCGAAGTAGACGCCCGTCGACTCGACCATGCTGACGATATTGACCAGAATCATCGTCAAGACGGCCGTAACGCTGATCTGGGGAAAGCCGAAATAAAACGGCTGCACCATATTGAACCAGGACGCCTCCGCTACGGCCGAGAAATGCACGATGCCCATCGCATACCCGGCGACCGTCCCGACAGCCAGCCCGACGAGCACGGAGATCGAGCGGAGAAATCCGGTCGCCACCCGATTCACGATCAGGATGACGACAAGCGTGCCGAGAGCGAGCAGCAAGTTGCGCGGCTCCCCGAAATCGGCGCTGCCTTGGCCGCCCGCCGCATTGTTCATCGCGACCGGGATGAGTGACAGACCGATAATCGTCACCACCGTTCCGGTCACGACCGTCGGGAAAAACTTCAGCATTTTCCCGTACAACGGCGCGAACAAGACGACGAACAAGCCCGACACGATAACGGCGCCATACGCCGTGGCGAGATTGGACGCGGAGGCGATCGCGATAATCGGCCCGACCGCCGTGAACGTGCATCCGAGAATGACGGGCAGCCCGCTGCCGAAATACCGGCTTCCCATGACCTGCAAAATGGTGGCGATTCCGCACGTGAACAGGTCGGCCGCGATCAAATAGGCGATTTGCGCAGCGGTCAGCTTGAGCGCCCCGCCGACGATGAGCGGGACGATGACCGCACCCGCATACATCGCCATGACGTGCTGGAAGCCTAACGTCAGTACCCTTTGTTTGCTCAGCATCGTTACTTGGTCTCCCCGATCGGTTGGACGGTCCGTTCGTCGTCCATGAAATGAACTTCACCGGGCGCCATCGAGGCGATCCGGGCCAGCGAATGGACGCGGACGCCCATCCCCTCCAGCAGCCCTCGGCCTTCCTGGAAGCTTTTCTCGACGACGCAGCCTACGCCCGCCAGCTCCGCACCGGCTTCCCGCACGATCTGCACGAGCCCCGCCAACGCGGCTCCCGTCGCCAGGAAGTCGTCGACGATGAGCACCTTGTCGGCCGGACCCAAATACTTTTGCGAAATGCTGATCTGGTACGTCTCTTGCCGCGTAAACGAATGAACCGGCGCCGAGTAGACGTTCTCGGCCAGCGTGACCGCCTTTTTCTTCTTCGCATACAGGAACGGGACGCCGAGCGCGATCCCCGTCGCCATCGCGAACTGGATGCCGCTCGCTTCGACGGTGAGCACCTTCGTCACCGGCTTGTCGGCGAACAGGCGGGCGAATTCCCGCCCGATCGCGAGCGCCAGCTCCGTATCCACTTGATGGTTCAAAAACGAATCGACCTTCAGCACCTTGTCGGACAATATTTGCCCTTCCTGGCGTATGCGCTGCTTTAGCATGTCCATGATCGTCTGCCGCTCCTTTTTCTGATTAGACAAAAGACAAGCCCCCTTGAGCCGTTTCCTCAAGTGAGCTTGTCCCTCCGGTTACCCCTTATGGCGTACACGAAAACGCGTCTGCCGCACCGATCGGTTCGGTGCGCTCGCTCTCACTCATAGTCGGACGATTCCGTTGGTCGTCCGGTAGAAACTTTTGGGCCATATCCCCAATATTATATGAGTCTTATGAAAGATATCTCGTCTATCGTACACAGTCTGCCGGACCGTTTCAAGAGGCAATTTTTATGGCGCTGCAAGCGGCCGCGTCCGGCTCGTCCGGGCGATGACGGGAAGACGTCACCGTCTTCTCCCCGCTTGCCGCTGCTGGGGCTTCGGTTGCGTCCTTGCTTGCGCCGGCGCGGGCGGCTTGGACGGCTTGGCCGGGGCCGCGGCGACGACGCCCGTCATCGGGAACGGGTGATCGGCCACTTGCGGAACCGTCTTCTTGATCAATTTCTCGATATCCTTCAGATACGGCAGCTCCTCCGTCTCGCAGAACGAGATCGCGACTCCGCTATGCCCCGCCCGTCCGGTCCGGCCGATCCGGTGCACGTACGTCTCCGGAATGTTCGGGAGGTTGAAGTTGACCACGTGGGAGAGCTCCTCGATGTCGATTCCCCTCGCCGCGATATCCGTCGCGACCAATACCCTCGTGACGCCGCTCTTGAAATTGTTCAGCGCCGTCTGACGGGCGTTCTGCGATTTGTCCCCGTGAATGGCTTGAGCGGTGATGCGCGCCTTCGTCAGGCCGCGCGCGACGCGATCCGCCCCATGCTTCGTCCGCGTGAAGACGAGCGCCGATTCGATGGCCGGATCCTGCAGCAGATGGATGAGCAGCTGCAGCTTGTTCTCCTTATCGACCAGATAGACGGACTGCTCGATCCGATCGACGGTCGACGAGACCGGCGTAATCTCCACCTTCACCGGGTTCGTCAGCAGCGATTGGACCAGCTTGGCGATTTCCGGCGGCATCGTGGCGGAGAAGAACAGCGTCTGCCTCCGCTCCGGCAGCTTGGCCATAATTTTTTTCATGTCGTGGATGAAGCCCATGTCCAGCATCCGGTCGGCTTCGTCGAGCACGACGATCTGCACGTGCCGCAAATCGACCACGTTCTGGTTCATCAGGTCGATGAGCCGCCCCGGGGTGGCGATCACGATATCGGCTCCTTGCGCAAGCGAGGACTCCTGCGCCTTTTGCGATACCCCGCCCACGATGACGGAGCAGCGCAAGTTCGTAAATTGCCCGTACGCGGTCATATTGTCGTAAATCTGGATCGCAAGCTCGCGGGTCGGCGTCAGGATCAAGGAACGAATGCGGCGCTTCGCGTTCGGCGGGACGGCTTGTCCGCTCAGCAGCTGGATGATCGGGATCGCGAATGCGGCCGTCTTCCCCGTCCCCGTCTGCGCGCAGCCGAACAAATCCCGTCCGGCCAGCACCGCCGGAATGGCCTGCTCCTGGATCGGCGTCGGCGCCGTGTAGTTTTCTTTGGCGAGAGCTTTCAAAATCGGGGGAACGATATTCAAGTCTTGGAACGTCATATAGTCTCCTTCGGTTCGTTGATCGCGATCAAGTTCATCGGCTACTAGGAGTATAACAGATTTTCGCGAAAATACATCCCGGCGCCGCGCGGACGGGATAGCAAAATTCGGATCCGAACCGCCGGGGCGCTCTATCGGTCGGGCTTCGGCGCCTTTTTCGCGCGCGAGCAGGTCAGCTCGTACTTTCGGCCGTACGCCCTCCCGTAGGCGACGATTTTGCGGATGGCGCTGTTGTCGTCCAGCTTCGTGAACGGGCACGGATCGGGGCGAGTGTTCACTTCCAAAATCCACGGGTACAGGCGGCGATCGACGGCGATATCCAGGCCGAGCTCGTTCATGGCGGGATAGGCGCGTCCGAAGCGTGCGGCAGTCCGCCGGGCGAGCCGGTCCATCCTGCGGAGCACCGCCTTATCCGCCCCGTCCGCTCTTGCGAACGGCCGGAGCAGGTCGACGGCGCGGAATATCGTGCCTCCCTGGCTCCCGTTCGTGACCGCCTTCCGCGGACGGGCGACGCGGCCGACCGTACCGGTCGGCTCCCATCGGCGCGACGGATTTTTCTGGATCATGACGCGGAAATCGAACGGCCGGCCCTCGCGGGTCAACGTCCGGATCCCTTGCTGAATGAGATAGCGCCGGCCGCCCATTCGGCTCCGGACGAACCCGAACATCCCTGAAACGGAACGGAACGCGAACATATTCACCCCGCTTTGGCAGCGGTATTCGCGGCCGCGCTTCTCGATCCGCATCACCCCGACGCCCAGCGAGCCCGTATCCGGCTTCAAGTAGACGAGACCGTACCGATCCAGCATCTCCGCCAAGACGCGTCTCGCGAACTCGCGAGTGTCCGGCACATGCCGGGACAGCTCCCGGTCCCGGACCAGCAGCCGCGTTTTGACCAGTTTGCTCGACACGGCGTTCGGGCTGTTTGGCATCCCCGTTTCCTTCTTTCCGTACTGTTTTTTCTCCATCATACGATGTGACGTTCCAGAAGGTGAGGAACGTTCTGCAGGAATCCGGGAATCCCGAGTGACCCGGCGGAACTTGGATAAGACGGGCCGCATATGGTAAATCACGGTAACGGATCCGGAATCGGAACGAACCATGACAGGACGAGGAGAAGAAAGCCTATGAGTCTCCACGCGAAGCTGGAGCAAGCGATCGGCCGGATGCGGACGTACTTGCCGTGGTACCGGCATCGACTCGAAGCGGAAGGCGCGACGGACGCGGCGTTGGAACGAATGCCGCTTATGACCGCTTCCGTGCTGGAAGCGCATTATTACACCGAGGACAATCCGCTCGCGACGCGAAGCGGCGTGCATCGGTACCAAACGTCCGGCACAAGCTCCGGCTTGCGCAAATCGATCTATTATTCGGAGTCGGACGAGGCGCACTATTTGCGGATCAAGACGGACGTATTCCGGGCGATTCTCGGCGATTCCGGCTACCGGACGGCGATGGCCGATCTGGGCACGGGACACGCCGAGGCAACCGCCCTGGACGTGTTTCGCCGTCTCGGCATGGAAGCCGAGTCGGTCTCGTTCCGGCTGCCGATCGAGCGGCATCTCGAGCGGCTGGAGCGGTTCAAGCCCGAGGTGCTCTATACGATGCCGTCCATTTTGAACCGAATATTGCTCAAGTCCGCCGATCCGCAGGCGTACGGCATCCGTCATGTGGTGCTGGTCGGCGAGACGGCTGCCCCCGCCTGGATCGAACGGGCCGCCCGATCGCTGGGCATCGGCCCGGAGCGGATTACCGATACGTACGGCTCCATCGAGATCGGCACGATCGCCTATTTCTCCCACGAGCATGGGCGGTACTTATTGGCGGACGACCTCGTAGCGGAAGGGATACGGCCGGAGGAGACCGGCGAACGGCTGGAGCCGCTTTCCGACGAGGAGGAGCGGGTGCTCGTCCTGACGTCCGCCGTAAGGGAGGCGTTCCCCGCCGTGCGGTACGTCACGTACGACGTCGTCCGCGATCTTCGCCCGATTGCGGTGGACGGCGTCCTCCGGCCCAGCTTCCGGTGCTTATCGAAGCGAATCGGTCCGGACTTGAAGCACGGCGAGAAGATCAGCATCTACGATATCGAAAATGTCGTCTACCGCCATCTGACCGAGGCCGACATCCGGGTGAGCATGGCGGACAACGCGCTTCGCGTCCATATCGACGGCCCGGCTGTCGCCGAGGCGGATCGGAATGCGATTCGGCGCGATTTGGAAAACCGTATCCCGGAAATCGGCGCGATGATCCGATCCGGTATGCTGGACGGCATCCGCGTCACCGGGGGAGCCGTCGAGGACGGCGATCCCGGCGGGGCCATCAAGCATAAAAAAATCGTATACGAGCGGAGAAGGGATCGCCTTGAACCTTGAAAGCGGAATTGCGGAAGCGATCGGCGGCACGCCTCTCGTTTGGCTCAAGCGGCTGTTCGGCGAGGCACCGTTTCGCGTCTACGGCAAGCTCGAATGGATGAATCCGGGCGGCAGCTCCAAAGACCGGCCCGCCTTGTTCATGCTTCGCGAAGCGATACGGCGCGGCGACATCGAGAGCGACACCGTCGTCATCGAATCGAGCTCGGGCAACTTGGCGATCAGCCTCGCCCAATTGTGCCGGTATGCGGGGCTCCGGTTCATCTGCGTCGTGGATCCCCGCACGACGGAGCAGCATAAGCGGATCATCCGCAGCTTCCACGGGGAAATCGACATGGTGGAGACGCCGGACCCGGAAACCGGCGAATTTTTGCCGGCGCGGATTCGCCGGGTTCGCGAGCTGCTCCTTCAGCTGCCGAAAGCGTATTGGACGAATCAATACGGGAATCCGGACAATAGCCGGGCCCATGCGGAGACAACCATGAAGGAGATCGGCGACCGGCTGGGGGAGATCGACTATTTGTTTTGCGGCGTCAGCTCGTGCGGCACGATACGCGGCTGCATGGAATATATCCGTTCCCGGCGCTGGTCCACGAAGATCGTGGCCGTGGACGCCGCCGGAAGCGTCATTTTCGGCGCGGCGAAGGGTCCGCGGAAGTTCCCCGGACTCGGCGCCGGCGTGACGCCCGCCCTGTACCGGCCCGACGTTGCGGATCATGTCGTGCACGTTTCCGATTGGGACTGCGTGCGGGGGTGCCGCGATTTGGTCCGGTACGAGTCGATTTTGGCCGGCGCCTCCTCCGGAGGCGTCGTCGCCGCCGTACGCGCCATGGCCGGACTTCTCCCGGCTGGAGCGGTCTGCGCGGCGATTATGCCGGACCGCGGCGAACGGTACCTGGACACCGTATACGACGACGACTGGGTGCGGCGCGAGCTCGGCTCGGACCCGAATGCCGGGAATGGAGGCTAAGCAGATGATCTATTTGCACGACGGCCATATCCGGGAGATCGGCATCGATTGGCGGAAGCTGACCGGCATCGTCGAGGAGGTCGTCCGGCTCGAGGACAAGGGCGATTGCGTCCGTCCGTTGAAGCCGTATTTGCGGTTTCGCGAGCCGGCGAACCGGATCATCGCGATGCCGGCCTACGTCGGAGGCGATATCGGCGCATCGGGCATCAAGTGGATCGCCAGCTTTCCGCACAATCGGCTGATCGGCCTCCCCCGCGCCCACAATACGATCGTTCTGAACGATCCCGATACCGGCGAGCCTACCGCTTTCTTTCGCAGCGGGCTGCTGAACGGGCTGCGGACGGCCGCCGTCAGCGGAGCGATGATGCGGGCATATCTCGCCGCCAGACCGACCGGCAAGCTGCGGATCGGCATCATCGGGTGGGGACCGATCGGGCGCACCCACCTTGACATGTGCGCCGCCCTATGGGGGGATCGGCTGGAGCGCGTGACCTTGTACGACTTGCAGCCCGTCGATCCCGACACGGTCCCCGAAGCCGTCCGGGCGAAGACGCGGATCGCCGACGATTGGAGGCCGGCATACCGGGGCTCCGACATCGTCGCCACATGCACCGTAGCCGCGGAACGCTATATCGACGAGACGCCGCCGGAAGGAGCGCTGCTGCTCAACGTGTCGCTGCGGGACTACATGCCGGATAGCGTGGCGGGCGTGCGGGCCATCGTCGTCGACGATTGGACGGAGGTGTGCCGGGAGAACACGGACGTGGAGCGTCTGCATCTCCTTTACGGCTTGCGGCGGTCCGACGTCCTGACGTTGGCGGATATTGTATGCCGTGACGAATTGTCCGCCTTCGGCCGGGACGAACCCGTTTTCTTCAACCCGATGGGTCTCGCCACCTTCGATATCGCCGTGGCCGCTCATTACGGGCGGGAAGCGTCGAGACTCGGCAAGGGCATGCGACTGGAGGCCGGCGTCTAACGGGACGTCGAACACGGGCCTCTCCTCCGCCCCAGCTTACTTAATTTGAGAAACCTTAAAAAAATGAGTAAACTGGAGGTAATGTTTAAGGAGGCGAATTCGATATGCCCGAACCGGCAAGCCGCATGGAAATCGGAATCAGTACGTTTTTGGAAGCAACCCCCGACCCGGTGACGGGGGAGCGCGTCAGCCACGCCGAGCGGCTGCGCCGCGCGGTCGAGGAGATCGTCTTGGCCGATCAGGTCGGCCTGGACGTGTACGGTATCGGGGAGCATCATCGGGCGGATTATGCGGGCACCGCGCCCGCCGTCGTTCTCGCGGCGGCGGCTTCCGTCACCAAGCGCATCCGGCTGACGAGCGCCGTCACCGTATTGTCATCGGACGACCCGGTGCGCGTCTTCCAATCGTTCTCCACGCTGGACGGCCTTTCGAACGGGCGGGCCGAAATCATGGCCGGCCGAGGGTCGTTCATCGAGTCGTTCCCCCTGTTCGGCTACAGCTTGGACGATTACGACGAGCTGTTCGAGGAGAAGCTGGAGCTGCTGCTTGCGATCCGCGCCTCGGAGAAGGTGTCATGGCGCGGCGGCCACCGTCCCGCCATCCGCAACCTCGGGGTTTACCCCCGTCCCGTGCAGGACCCGCTTCCGGTCTGGATCGCAAGCGGCGGCAATCCCGAGTCCGCCGTCCGCGCCGGGACGCTCGGCCTGCCGATCGCCTTCGCGATTATCGGCGGCATGCCCGAGCGATTCGCCCCGCTCGTCCGTCTGTACAAGGAAGCGGCCGCAAGAGCCGGGCACGACCCGGACAAGCTGCCGATCGCGACGCATTCGCACGGCTTCGTCGGGGAGACGACCGAGCAGGCGGCCGATCTGTTCTTCCCGTCCACGCAAGCCCAGATGAACGTCATCGGGCGAGAGCGGGGATGGCCGCCTTACGACCGCAGCGCGTTCGACGCCGCACGCAGCCTCCGGGGCGCCCTGTACGTCGGCGATCCGGAGTTCGTCGCGGAGAAGATCGTGCTGCTGCGCCGAAACTTGGGGGTCACCCGCTTCTTCCTGCACGTCAACGTCGGCACGATGCCGCATCGCGATGTGCTGCGCGCCATCGAGCTGCTCGGCACGAAGGTCGCCCCGCTCGTGCACAAGGAGCTGGCGCGGCTTGAAGCGGCGGAATAAGCGCCCCTTCCGCCCCCGATAGATCGAACGGCCCCGCCGCATCGCAGCCGGGCCGTTCTATTCTTTTTATTCGCCGCACCGGCATCCTCGAATGCGGACGATCGGGTTACGCTTCGTCTTCGTCCTCCGGGTCCTCGGTAAACAGAGTGAGAATCGAGGGCAGCGGCCGAAGTCCCGCGGCAACGGCGTTCACCTCATCGATATATTCGTCCTTGATCAAATGCTTGAGCGGCTGTTCGACGGCATGGAAATGCCGAAACGCCTCCCGCGCCCATTCGTCCCATAGCGGGTATCGGTGCAAGTAGTCGTCCGCTTTCACCCTCGTTCGGTTCGTTCCTTCTTCGGGCAAGCATTCGAACTCTTCATCCTCGCCCATTATGCCGTAATCGCACGTAAGCTGCTCGCCGGGCAATATATCCCGGACCGCCAGTTCGAAATCGAATACCGTATCGATGCAGTTCGGACGAAAGCTATGGTTCATGTAGCGGGAATGGTCCCAATTGATGACATAATCGCCGTCTTCATTCAGATAGGAGTATTTATAGACGACTTTCTGGCGAACCTCATCCAAGCTGTCCACGAAATCCTCTTTCAGTACGATATCCAGTTCATCCGCTATCCATACGATCGTTCCTTTCGGGATCAATCTGGTCGCGACTACCCCAACGCCGATCTCGTCGCTAATAAAGCGAAGCTCCGTGTCCGGATGGATCATGGGCCCGTCTCCTCTCCTAGTGGAATGAAATATTGTATTCATTCCATTGGTAGAGAGTTTCAGACACCACCCCAAAAGGAGCGGCGTATCCGCCTTTCCGGGGAAGGCCCGGATATCCGATTCAACGAATCCCGGTCGCCGTAACCTTTTCCCCTTGAGCCAGCATGTCGCCCAATTCGTAGCTCCGGTCCGTGAAAGCTTCCCCGATGGAAGGAGCGAAAAACGGCCCGGCGACCTCCAGCTCTCCCTTGTTCCATAACGCTTCGATAAACGTGCGGACCGTTTCCGCATTTCGTTGTTCCAGCGTACTCATGACTTCTCCTCCGAAAAAATGTTACTTACAAGTCACCTTTTGTTCAAAAAAAATACGGCTGCTTAGACGGTTTCGGCCTTGAGCGCGAGCGTCCGGGTCAAGTCCAGCAAATTGGCGAGCGCCGTCTCGATTCGCTGCCTCGTCCCCTCGTCCGACGGTGCGCCGTCCGGTCCGAAGCCGTTCGTCCCGTAACCGACGGAAATCCACTCCGGACAGTTAATCCCGTGCAAGTTGCGAACGATGCTTTGCAGATGCGTCAGCGAGCCGACCCCCGTCGGACCGCCTGCGGCGCTTACGGACAGCACCGGCTTCCCTCCGACATGCGTTCCGTTCAAGTAATCCAAAGCGTTCTTTAATAAGCCTGACACCGAGCCGTGGTATTCGGGGGTAGCCAAGATCAAGCCGTCCGCATTTGCGACCGATTGCTGCAGCGACCGGACGTTCGGGTCAAGCGATTCGGCACCGGGCGAGAAGAACGGCAGCGGCATCTCCCGCAAATCGAGGAACGAAACCGCGATTCGCCGCGCGTTCAACAAGCGTTCAATATAGCGAAGAACGTTCGTGCTTGCAGCGTCTGTACGGTTGCTGCCTGCGATCAGGGTTATGTTCATGTTCATGACGGTCATCACCTTTCGCTCTCGTTATTCGTGCACCTGCATGCCGCCGGCTGACAAACAGGAGTCGAGGTGTTAATATGTTACTAAATGGACACCTCTTATAGCCTTATAATACGTTACCACCAGGTAACACGTCAAGCGGCGAAAAAAAATAGTCCCTTTCGGTAGAGGAGGTGCCGAATCGGACAACGAAGTCGTTCAAAGCTAGCGAAAGTTTGCCTAAAAACGGCATTTTAAACGTTAAGGGAGCGTGATACGAACATGGAGAACAAACCCTCGCAAGTCCACCGAATCGCCATAAAGGCGACGCCCGAGCAGGTGTGGCAGGCGATCACCGACCCGGCGAAGACGTCGAAGTTCTGGTTCAATTGCTCCATCCGATCCACTTGGGGGATCGACGCCCCGTTCGAGCTGTGGAGCCAAGACGGCGAGAAGCGGGTGGAAGGCACCATTCTCGCTTTCGATCCTCCGCATAAGCTGGCGATGAGCTGGCGGTACGTTTCATTTCCGGAGGCGGCCGGCGACGCCCCGTCGCGCCTGACGTGGGAGATCGATTCGCACGCCGAGCTTGCGGGCGTCACCCTCGTCACCGTCGTCCATGACGAGAGCGGGCAGGCCGTCAACTCGGCCAAGATTCTCGAGAACGGCTTGCCGATCATTCTTTCGGGGTTGAAGACGCTGCTGGAAACCGGAACGACGCTGGCCGGCGATTAAGCCGCCTCATGGAAAAGAGCCTCCGGTCGACTCGCGGGTCGATCAAAGGCTCTTCGTTTTCTTTGAGGTCATGTCCCGCAAAACGTCCGGTACCGACAAGCCGACGGCTCGGGAGGGGAGGCATATTCCGCTTGTTCGGGAGTATGCGCGAAAGGGCTCGCCAGAACGCCGAGCAGCCGCTCCATCACGCCGTAGTCCCCTTCGTTCACCGCCGCCTCCAGCGCTTCCTCCACCCGGTGGTTGCGAGGAATGACCGCGGGATTGGAGCTTCGCATCCGTTCGTGCGCGGCGCCTTCCGGCTCTTGCTGCCTGCCCAGTCTCGCCTTCCACCGCTCCTGCCATTGCGCGAATTCCGTCGTGCCCGATAACGCCGTCTCCTCCGGCCGATCGAACGTCAAGGCGCGGAACGTGTTCGTATAATCCGCCCCGAGCTTCTGCATCATGCCGAGCAGGTCTTCGATCAGCGCTTCGTCCTCCGGCTCTTCGTTCGCCATCCCCAGCTTCGCTCTCATCCCCGTAAGCCAATGGCGGCGGTACAGGTCGGTAAAGCCGGCAATCGCCTCTTCGGCCAGCTTGACGGCCTGCTCCTCGTCGTCATGGAGCAGCGGCAGCAGCGCCTCGGCGAATCGGGCCAAGTTCCAAGCCGCGATCCGCGGCTGATTGCCGTAGGCGTAACGCCCCTGCGTATCGATGGAGCTGAATACCGTCGCCGGATCGTAAACGTCCATGAAGGCGCAAGGACCGTAGTCGATCGTTTCGCCGCTCAGCGCCATGTTGTCGGTATTCATCACCCCGTGAATAAAGCCGACAAGCTGCCATTTCGCGATCAGCGCGGCCTGACGCTCGATCACCCCTTGGAGAAGAGCCAGATAGCGGTTGCCGGATACGTCCGCTTCGGGATAATGTCTCTGGAGCGTGTAATCGGCCAACGCCCGGAGATCCTCGGCCGAACCCCAGGCAGCCGCGTATTGGAACGTACCGACGCGGAGATGACTGGCGGCCACGCGGGTCAGGACGGCGCCGGGCAGCTCGGTTTCGCGGAAGACGGGCTCCCCGGTCGAGACGACCGCCAGGCTCCGGGTAGTCGGGATGCCGAGCGCTTGCATCGCTTCGCTGATGATGTACTCGCGCAGCATCGGCCCGAGCGCCGCCCGGCCGTCCCCCCGACGAGAATACGGCGTGCGTCCCGGACCCTTCAGCTGAATATCGAACCGCTCGCCCTGGGGGGTGATCTGTTCGCCCAGCAGCAGCGCCCGGCCGTCCCCCAACATGTTGAAATACCCGAACTGGTGCCCCGCATAGGCTTGCGCAAGCGGCCGGGCTCCATCGGGTACGCGGTTGCCGGCCAGCGTCTCCACGCCCTCCTCGCTCCGCAGCGCCTGGGCGTTCAGCCCCAGAGAAGCGGCCAGCCGGTCGTTCAGGACGACAAGCCGAGGCGCCCGCACCGGGGTCGGGCTCAGTTCGGTGAAAAACGACTTCGGCAGACGCGCATAGCTGTTATCGAAGTTCCATCCGATTGTTACAATTGCCGTTTTGTCGGTCATTGTAGCTCCTTGTCAATCGTATTTGTATCGTTAGTTTATTCTTTTCACGTGGAACAAAACCATCCCTTTTTTTATTATACGCGCTTATGCCGCCGAAGGGCTATGCCATTCCCGTCCGCTGCCGTTTCGCCGTTCCGGTACCGGCCATTTCGGAAAGCGGCGTTCGGCTGTCCGCCGCTGCGGATTTCCTGTTACCTCGTCCTTCCGTACATCTTGCCGTATCGAACCATGGTGCGATACAAGCTCTTGTCGGCGAGCGACTTCAACGCGCTGAAGTTCGGCCGGGTGTTGACCTCCAAAATCCACAGCCGCCCGTTGCGATCGAGGGCCACATCAAGGCCGAGCTCCCTGAACCGAGGGCTGCGACGATCGAAGCAGCGGGCCGTCTGCATGCCCAGCTCCTTCAGCCGCCGCTTGTAATGCTCGATTTGAGCCGGGCTGTACCCGGCTCTCGACAACGTCTGCCCCACGAGCTCCAGCTTGCCCCCTTGATGATAGTTCGTGACGACCTTGTTTCGCTTCCCCAGCTTGACGAACATGGTGGAGGGCACCCACCGGCCTCCTTCCGCTTTTTGCATCGTCATCCGCAAGTCGAACGGTCTGCCGCCGGAAGATTGCAAATAAATCCCCTTCTGAAGCAGATAGCTTCGACCGCGGGCGATTTTTTGCAACAGACCGAACAGCGAGGCGGTAGATGATGCCTCGAACGTGCGTGCATCCTTCTTCACCCGGAACTTCCCGGCGCCCGTTCGGTCGATTCGCGCGATTCCGCCCCCTCCCGTACCGGTCGTCGGTTTGAAGTACACCATCTTGTACCGCGCGGTCATCCCATTCAGCGAGTTACGGGTAAACGGCTTCGTCTCGGGAACGAATCGCCGCAATCCGCTGTCCGACAGCAACCATTTCGTCTTCGTCCACTTGTTCTTGACGGACAAGCTGCCACTGCCTCTCCTAGGCATGCGATCATCTCCTTAACGTCATTCGGGATAGAATACTTTCCCTAAGCGAGAAAAGGAACGGCGAATTCCCGGTGTCATTTGAACCGGCCCTTCTCCGGAGCCGTCGATCGATACCGCGCGCTTTTCAAAAAGAAAAGAGACCGTCCGCAGACCGCCTCATCCTTTGGTTCCGTCATCCGTTATTGCTGGGAATCCGTTCGGCCAACAGCCGGCCAAGCCGTTCCAAATTTTGTTCGTTCCCTTCCATGCAGTAGGGCTTGGCTTGTTCGAACTCGTCCGTTTTCTTGAACTGCTGGCGGAACGTAACCCGGGTACGGCCTTCGATATCCTCTAAAATAGCCGTTACCCGGAATTCGTGCCCCGACAGATGGTCCAGCACGACCCGCTCCGGCGGCACGATCTCGACGAAGGCGCTCAGGTTGGGATAATCCGTCCCGTCCGGCCCGTGCATCGTGTACCGCCACATGCCCCCCGGACGAATGTCGCACTCGTGAAACGTATTCGCGAAGCCCTTCGGCCCCCACCATCGAGCCAGCCAGTCGGGGGTTGTCCATGCTTGAAAGACGAGCTCCCGCGGCGCGTCGAACTCGCGGACGGCAACCAGTTCATTGGGGTTGGCAATCACGGCTCATGCCTCCCCTTCCAACGACCGCCCCAGCGCGTCCAGCATCTCATTCGTCCCATGCTCCCGGATTTCCGGCGTATCGAGCCCGTCGAGGAAGACGCCTTGCTCCGTAAAAATAAGCTTCGTGCCGCCCTCCACTTCGAGCAGCTCGACCGTCGTAAGCGAGACCGAAAGGCGCTTGCCGTCCGAATCCAGGGTATACGCATAGACGATGCGGTGATCGGGGACCACCTCCAGGTAACTGGCCTCGAAAACAAAGCTCGGCCCTCCCGGCGGCCCGCCGCTGCTCGATTCCCGTCCGCCTACGCGAAAGTCGAAGACGTCCGCTTTCGAAAACCATTTGGCTTTCGCAACCGGGTCGGCCCAGGCGCGATACACCCGCTTCGGCGAAACGGCATAAATCCGTTCGACGACGAAGGTTGCATGCTTGACGAATCGTTCGTTCATAGAATATTCCTCCTTCGCTCTCCGATTGTCTTTTCAAGCACTTGCAAGATAACCGGTAGCCTCATTGTAGAACATGACGTTACGTAACGTGCAAGCGAAATCCGGAATATCTTACCATCTTTAAGCGCGTCCCCCAAGCTCTTGCCTCAACCGGCGAAACGCACAACGAAACAAACCGCCGGATCAGCTGTTCAGGCTAATACCGGCGGTTCGAATGCCTATCCTCGTTTACGGTTCATACGCGTAGAAATCATAGATGCTCCACCATGCCGATTTCGACGCCGTCAGTACGACCTTGATGTATTGTGCGGTTTGCACGGGGAACGTCATGTACAGAACCGAGCTCGACCCCGTTCCCGATGCGATTGCATTGCCCCAGTTGATCCCGTCGGAGGACACATAAACCTCGCAGGCGGCCGGGTATTCGCCCCCTCTGGGAGTGAGCGAGATCTTGTTGAACGTCTGGGGCGACCCCATGTTCACTTGCCAGTAAAGTCCCGGAACCTGGTTTTTGTACGTGGACCATCGGGTCCCGGGATTGTTGTCGATGGCGTTGGCCGGCGACTCCGCCACGGATGAGCCTGTCGCCGTCCAGCCCGTGCGGCTCAATGCGGCGCCGCTGGTCGGAGTGGCCGACACTTGCGGGGAGTCCGCACTCTCGACTCCGGATGTAACGGAGCTGACGACGTAATAATACGTGGTCCCGTTCGTCACGGACAGATCGGTATACGTGGCCGTCGTCACGCTCGGCGCGATCGTCGTGTATGGACCGCCGTTGACCGCGCTTCGCTTTACGTTGTAGCCGGTCGCGCCGCTCGAAGCCGTCCAGCTGACGGTAACGGAGCCGTTGCCCCCCGTCGCCGTGACGCCCGACGGCGCCGGCTGGGGCACGGTGACGGATGCTGCAGCCGAATCCGGGCTCGAGCCGTTCGCGTTCACAGCCGCGACGACGTAGGAATAAGTCGAGCCGGCCGTAACGGAAGTGTCCGTGTAGGCATTCGTAGCGATTCCCGTCGCCAGTGACGTATACGGGCCGCCGCTGACCGTCGCACGCTTGATGCTGTAGCTCGTCGCCCCGGCGGAGCCATTCCAGCTCAGCTGAACCGCACCGTTGTAGACGCTGGCCGTTACGCTGGTCGGCGCTTGCAGAGCGGTGCTCGTGCCGATCTCGTCGGCGCCGATATCGTAGCCGGCGCCAGTCGGACGCTGCTGACCGTCCATGTCGGTCGGGACGTCGATCGGCAGCGAGTAGCCAGCATCGATCGCAGCTTGCGCGGTGGAAGGATTCAGATGGAAATTGCCGCCGACCGCATTCATGACCCAGCTAGCCGAAGCGCTCGTGATGTTGTTGCTGAATGTTGCGGTACCTCCGTCGCGAAGCTTGACAGCCTTATCCATCAAGTTGTTGCGGATGTCGCCGCTGCTGCCCGCGAAGCGGGATTCGACGCCGCCCACGTTCACGGTCGGCGCGATGCCAAGCATCGTGTTGTTGTACACCTTGAAGCCGTTCGCCTTGTTCATGTAAACCGCCGCATCCAACGTACCGTACACGACGTTGTTGCGCATGATGCCTCCGCGGTGTTCATAGGTCGTGTCGCCGTTCCGGAACAAGGTTGGCCCGGTGCCTCCGCCGCCGAACGACATGGCGATAAAGCTGTTCAGGAACACGTTGTTCTCCACGATCGTATCCATCGAGTTGCCCTTGGCGAAGAACGCGTAGGCTACCTCGTTATTCAAGCCCTTGGCGTTCTGGAACGTATTGCCGCGGATGACCCATCCTTTCGAAGCGACCAGGTCGATCCCTTCCACGACGCCGCGCTGTCCGGTTGTCGTGTAGCCGATCAGCGAATTCTCGATCCGCCCGTAATCCGCGTAAGGCAGCTCCGGACTTCCGCCCGAAGTCGACTTGAAGCCCCCTTCGCCGTTATCCCACGTCTTGAGATGGTCGGCGTGGAAGTAGTCCGAGCCGCTGTTCACCTGAATCGAATGATAGTACGAGTCGCGAATCGTCATATGCTTGAAGGTGACGTAGTCCGAATCGTTCACCTTGAAATTGATGTCGAGCGACGAGTTGTTGATGCCCGGGCCGGCCACGACGGTATCGTTGTAGTCCGTCGTCGCCCCTTGAATCGTAATATTGTTTTTGCCGTTGATCGAGATCGTAGTCGTTTGATTGTACGTGCCTGCAGCGAGCGTAATGACCCGTCCGCTGGCCGGCGCGTTGTCGATCGCCTGCTGGAGCTGTGCCAGTGATGTGACGGTCACGGCATCCGGTACAGGGGTAACGGTCGTAGCCGACACGACGTTCGACAGAGCCGAATAGTTGCCGGCGTCATCGTACGTTTTGACAGCGAAGTAATACGTTACGCCCGTCGTAAGCTGATTGACCTGGAATTTCATCGCCGAGCCCGGATCCTTCTGCGCAAGCTCATCCTCCGCTTGCGTAGCCGAAGCCCAGTTCGCCTCGGTGATCGGGGACGTCGAATAACGGACGTCGTAGCCCGCAGCCTTGCCCACCGTACCGTCATTGCCCGGAGCGGTCCAAGTCAGCTGAACGCTGCGGATGTTCGGCGCGCTTACCTGCAGATTGGCAATCGCGGCAGGGGGCGTGGGATCGGATACCGGCGTCGTCACCGACCATACGTTCGAAATGGCCGAAATGTTGGCCGCCTCGTCCAGGGTGCGCATGGCGAAATAGTAAGTGGTCCCCGGCGTCAGACCGGACACGGCAAGCGTCTGAACGGTGCCGGCGGCTTGCGGCTGCGGCTCGTTCGTCAGCTGCGTCGCATCGTTCCAGTTGTTCACGGTAATCGGGGCCGTATGATAGCGGATATCATAGGCAGCCGCCGTTCCTACGTTGCCGTCGTCGCCCGGTGCGGTCCAGCTCAGCTTCGTCGATTTCCAGGTCGTCTGGCTGCCGGACAAATTCGTGACCGCGGCGGGAGCGACGCTGTCGCCCGGATCGGCATACACCTCGATTTCCACAGGTGTATTCACCAAGTTGACCTGACCGCTCACCCGTACGTGCCCGTTCGCCGAGAAGCGTACGTAGCGGGCATTGATCGTCGTCGGAAGCGTTATCGTCTTGCCCGACCCATCAGCCGGCTCCTGATATTCGGCATCGGTTCCGATCCCGAGTCCGGAGCTGTTGTCTTGGTCGTTGTTGAACACCGTTGTCACGCCTGTCGCGAATGCCGGGTCGTTCGACACTTGGACGACGTGGTCGCGTCCGGTCCGGTACGTATCCGGGCTTGCGCCCCAGTCGTTGCGAATGTTGATCTTTTTTATGCCGTAGGCCTGGCCCAGATCGACTTGAACCCATTTCGGACCGCTCGATACGCCGATCAGCGCATACTGATCGCGGGCCGTTACCCCGTCGGTCAAGATCGATAGCGGCTTCCCGTTCGAAACCGTTCCGTTCGACGTGACCGATTTATTCTTGGCCACGTTGATCGTCGACTCCATATCGACCCGGACTACGTTGGAGAGGCCCGATACGTTATTCGCGTTATCGCGCGTCTTCATCGCGAAGTAGTAGGTCGCGCCCGGGGTCAGCCCCAGCACGGCAAACTGCTGCTGCGTGCCGGCTACCTGCGGGGAAGGCTCCCCGACGACAGGAGTGGCCGAGCTCCAATTCGCTTCCGTAATCGGCGTTGACGCGTAACGCACGTCGTACTCGGTTGCCGTACGCTCGTTCCCGTCGTCGCCCGGCGCCGTCCATTTCAGCTCCACGCTGCTCAGCGTACGATCGCCGACCGACAGATTGGCGATCGCATCGGGCGCCCACACATCCGTATCGTTGAATACGATAATCGGTCTGTTATACGGATTCTCCGAGCTGTTAAAGGACACAGGGATGGCTTGTTTTAAAGGATCGCTCAATTTGAACGAAACCTTCTTGTCGCCCATGTGACTGTTCACGAAGTTCGTGATGTCGAATTCGTACCAGCCGGGCGCGCTGACGGGGAGCAAGCCCAGATTGACCGCTCCGGCCTCGCTCGGCAAGTTCGAGCTAGTGACGGTGCTCTCTGTCCAAGAATTGTCCTGAAGGCCGGTAATCGTAAGGTTCATCGTCTTGCCCGGCTTGGAGGCGGTATATAGCTTCAGCGTTGCGCGCTCGGCCGAGCTTCCCGAATAGCCGTTGAAATTGCCCTGCAAATAGCTGAAATAGATGCTGTTTCCGTTGTTCTGAATACCAAGCGACGGCCCGTTGGGGTAAATCGTACCGCTTGCATTCAGCACGTCGTCCGCCGGGCTGAACTCGGTGGCGGACGAGGCCGCCATCGTGATGGACACGACGTTCGACAACGCAGAGACGTTTCCTTGATCGTCGACTGTTTTCATCGCCGCATAGACGGTAGTCCCGGCGGTCGGGCCGACCACGGTCAACGCTTGCGCAGTACCGGGGGCCGCAGGAAGCACGGAATGCTCGACTTTCTGCGCGCTGCTCCAGTTCGCTTCGGTAATCGGAGCATTGGCATAGCGTATTTCGTACAGATACGCCGTCCCCGTATTGCCGTCGTCTCCCGGAGCGCTCCACGCCAACTGGAACGTGCGCGCGGTCGCCGCGCTTGCCGCCAGGTTGGAGACAGCCGCGGGCGGCGTCGTTTCGTTCGGAACAAACTCATCTGCGCCCACATCCGGCGCGCTGCCGTAAGGACGGGTTTGGCCATCCATATCGGTCGGCACCTCGGGCAATGCGGCGCCAACATCGCGAGCGCCCGTGCCGAAGAACGGATGGAGGTGATAGTCCCCATGCTCCGGATCGACAAGCCAGCTTGCGTTCGCGCCGGTTATGTTGTTGCTCTGCGTCGCCGTCGCGCTGTCGCGCAGCTTGACGGCAGCGCCGAGCAGGTTGTTGCGAATATCGCCGCTCGACCCGGCGAAGCGCGGCTCGATGGAGCCTACACCGCTGCCGGTGTTCAGAATCGTGTTGTTGTATACCTTGAACCCGGTCGCTTTGTTCAGATAAACGCCCGTGTCCAACATGCCGTATACTACGTTGTTGCGAATGATGCCCCCGCGATGCTCGTACGTGGTGTCCTGGTTGCGGAAAAACGATTGGCCCGAGCCCCCGCCGCCGAACGAAATGCCGATAAAGCTGTTTTTGACCACGTTGTTCTCGATGATCGTATCGAGGGAGTTCGCTTTGGCGAAGACGGCATAGGCAACGCCGCCATCCGCCCTCTTGGCGTTCTCGAACGTATTGCCTCGAACGACCCACCCTTTGCCGGCGATAATGTCGACGCCTTCAACGACGCCCCGGGCGCCGCCGACGGTATAGCCGATCAAGGAATTCTCGATCAATCCGTAATCCGTGTAACCGTTTATCCCGTTCACGTCAAAGGTCGTTTTAAATCCGCCTTCTCCGTTATCCCACGTCTTCAGACGGTCGGCATGGAAGTAGTTCGAGCCGTCGTTAATCTGGATGGCGTGGTAGTAGCTATCTTGAATGGTCATGTTCTTGATGGTGACGTAATCCGAATTATTGACCTTGATGTTGATATCCATGGAAGAGCTGGAGATGCCCGGCCCTTTCAGAATCGTATCGCCGTAGTTCGGCGTAGCGCCCTGGATCGTGATGTTGTTCTTGCCGGTGATCTGAATGGTCGTCGTCTGGTTATACGTGCCGGCCGCAAGCGTAATGACCCGGCCTCCCGCAGGTGCGTTGTTGATCGCCTGCTGCAGGGCGCTCAAGGAGGTGACGGTAACGGCGTCCGGAGTCGGCGTGCCGATCGTGGCGCTGACCACATTGGACAATCCCGACATGTTGCCGGACGCATCCTTGGTCTTCACCGCAAAATAATAGGTCGTCCCCGCGGTCAGCTCCTTCACCTTCATGGCCATGGCCGAACCGGATGCCTTCTGCGGCATTTTATCGTCCACGAGCTGAGCGGACGCCCAGTTCGCGGCTGTAATCGGGGAGGTGGAATAGCGCACCTCGAAGCCGGCTGCCGTCCCGATCGTCCCGTCATCGCCGGGCGCCGTCCAGGTCAGCTTGGCGGAACGAAACATCGCCTGCGACACCTGAAGGTCGGTAATGGCGGCCGGAGCTTCCGTATCGGCTGTGGGCGTTGTGGAGCTGACGACGTTCGAAAGCGCCGACTCGTTGACAACATCCTTCGACTTCATCGCAAAATAATACGTGGTGCCCGGGCTCAGCCCGCCAACCGTAAACGTTTGCGTCGTCCCCGCCGTCAGCGGGGCCGGCGGTCCGGTCACGACGGTCGCGCTGCCCCAGTTCGCCGCCGTAATGGGCGAGGTCGACCGGCGGAATTCGTAGGAGCGCGCCGTGCCGGTGTTGCCGTTGTCGCCCGGCGCCGTCCAGCTGAGATCGACCGACTGCCAGGTCGTTCTCGTGACGGAGAGATTCGTGACGGCCGCCGGCGGCGAGTTGTCCTGCGGGTCCGCATACACCTCGATCTCGACCGGCGTATCGACCGTGTTGACCTGGCCGTTGACCCGGACGTGGCCGTTCGCCCAATACCGGACATAACGGGCGTTTACCGGGTCGGCAAGCAGGATGTCCTTGCCGCTGCCGTCGCCGGGCTCGACGTATTCCTCATCGGTGCCTGCGCCCAGCCCGGAGCTGTTGTCGCCGTCATTGTTGAAGATCGTCGTCACGCCGCCGGCGAAGGTCGGATCGTTAGACAGCTGTACGATCAGATCCTTGCCGGTCCGGTACGCCCCGCTGACGCCCCAATCGTTGCGGATGTTCACCCGGGCGACGTCGTACGCCTGCCCCAGATCGACCTGGGCCCACTTGGGTCCGTCCGACACGCCGTAGAGCACGTATTTGTCTCTCGCCGTCACACCGTCCGTCAGCGCGGAGAGCGGCTCGCCGCTTGTCGAGGAGGCGTTCGTCGATACCGGCTTGCCGAGAGCGACATTCACGACCGGCATGGTCGCGATGCTCGCGACGGATGACAGGTTGGATACTTGCCCGCCGGTTCCGATCGTTTTCATCGCGAAATATACGGTCGACCCGGACGGCAAGCCTTTCACCTTCATCGTCTGAGCGGATGATGCCGCGGCCGGAGCCGGTTCGCCTATGACGCGTTTCACGACCAACCCGTTGTCCCAGTTGGCGCTTGTAATCGGAGAAGTCGAATAGCGAATGTCATAGCCGGTTACCGACGACGGCCCCGGACTGGTCCAGCTGAGCGTCGCGCTGTTCACGGTAGCGTTGCTTGCGGTTAGGTTGACGTTGATGGGAAGAGATGAGTTCGTAGCAGGGATTGCAGTGTATACTTCGAGTTCGACCGGCGTATTCACCTTCTGAATCGATCCGTCGGCCGTGCGCGTATGCCCGTTCGCCCACGAGCGGACGTAGCGGGCGGTGATCGGAGAGCTGAGCGCAATCGTCTTGCCGCTGCCGTCTGTCGGCTCCAGATAAGCGGAATCGGTTCCGGCTCCTTGGCCGGCGGTATTGTCCGTATCGTTGTTGAAAATGGTGGATACCCCGTTGGCGAACGTGGGGTCGTTCGACAGCTGAACGATAATATCGCGACCGGTTCTCGTCGCCGTCGGGTTGTAATCATTCAGCACGTTCACCTTCGTGATGGCGAACGGTTCGCCCAGATCCAGCTGCACCCACTTGGGCCCGGTCGAGGCATCGATCAAAGCGTAGCCGCCCGTTTGCCGGTCTCCGTCGACAAGCAGCTTCAAAGATGCGGCATTCGTGACAACACCGTTCGTCGACACGGTCGCCTGGCCGAGCGCGACGTTCGTCTCCGTCGAATCCGCATAAACTTTGGAGCCGGACGGAACCAGGAACGTGGCGGACAATAAGCTGGCGATAAGTAACGACACTCCTGATTTTCGGAAAACCTTAAGCATCCTTACACTCCCTTCCGTTGAATGGTCATTCCCATTGCGACAGAGCGTGCTCAACTTACATCGCGTGTAGCGTCCGTTATTTCTCCCTCCTTTCTACCGGTGGATTGGCTGCCGGAAGCGCACGTCGACCACTTTCCCTCTTCCCGCCTTGTAAGCGCTTCTCTTTTTAAGACTGACATAGTCCCGAGCGAATCGCCATTAGGATAAATTGTCTTATACTTGGTCATTTTCATCCAAATCTACTTGAACGCTTACGAGATATACCGCAGCGGGTCATGACCCCGAACCAAACCGCTAAGCCTTTATCCGAAAACAACCGGCACGCCTTCCGGCGCCTCGATCTCCAGTTCCCCCTGTGCGTAAGCGACACGGATCGTACCGGTGCGCACGCGGCACGCAAATTTGAAGCTCTCCAGCGAGTCCGGGATCCGCGGCGCCAGCCGGATGGCTTCCCATCCCGGAGCGCCGGGCTTCAGCCCCAAGATTTCCTCGATGAACAGCGGAATCGGCGCGCTGGCCCATGGATGGCACAGACTGGTGTTCCACTTCTGCTCCTTGCCCCACGCCTCGAAGCAAGTGGTCGCGCCTTCCTTAACCATATTCCCCCATGAACGGGCGTCCTCCGCCGTCAACCTGGCGTACACGTATTCCGTCTCGCCGGCTGCCGCCAGCGCCTTCAGCAGGAAGTAGGAGAAATATACACCGCAGTTCATCTTCCTGCCCTTGAGCCAGGAAGCGACGGACGAAACCGCGTCGTCCGGCACAAGCCCGAACAGCAGCGGAAGCGCGTTCGCATGCAGCGAGGCATGATTCGAGCCGATCGCGTCGACGAATCGCCGATTGTCCGCGTCGTAGAACGCCCGCACAAACTTGTCCCGAAACTGTTCCAGCTCTTCCGTCAGCCCCTCCGCCCCCGCATCCATTCCTAACGCCGCGCGGATGTCGGCAAGCGCCCTGCATGCACCGTAGTAGAAGGCGTTGACCACATTGTGGCAACCGGGGCCTACCGGGCGCGAGAGCGGGAAATCATAGCCGTCGCGCAGCCCTTCCGGCCAATCGACGAGGTTCCACTTATCGCTGACGTGCTCGAGCAGCCCGTTCGATTGGCGGTAGCGTTCGAAATACCGGATCATCGCCCTCGCGATCGGCTCCATCTCGCGCAGGAAATCGATGTCCCCGCTGTGACGGTAATATTCCAACAGCTGCATCGGCCATTGAAAGGAAAAATCGGCGATTTCCTGCATGAAGCTTCCCGGCGCCACCGCCATGCCGCCCGGACAAATATGCTGCGCGGCAAGCGCAAAATCGGTGAGCGCCTTCTTCACCATCCGCAAATCGCCTGTCGCATACATATGGGCGTGCATGATCACCGTGTTATCGCCCAGGTATTGGCCCTTCTCGCGGCTCGGGCAGTCGACGAATTGTTCCTGCGTGCCGTATTGCAGGCCGTTCCGGCATATCGTCCAAACCTGGCGGAGCATCGCGTCCGATGCTTCAAACCGGCAGGCGTCGCGGTCAAAAGGATAGTGACGCACGATCGCGGCGAACGATGCCGCTCGAATCGCAGCCGGCGAGCCGATCACCTCGACGTAACGAAACGCCTTGTATTCGAATGGCTCCAGCACGTCAAGCTCGCCCGAAAGCGTCCACCATTCCCGGTACTTGCAGTTGCAGCGCATGTCATATCGAACATGCTCGCCGGTTTCGTCCAATTCTTCTCCGCAGCGAATTTCCAGACGCTCGCCGGGTGCGCCGCACGCTTCCATGGTGAACTGGCCGGTCAGCTCCGTGCCGAAATCGATCAGGTACCGCCCGGGTTCCGGGTTGGCGACCGACGCGGGGATACGCCGATACACGGCGAGCGGGGGTATCGATTGCAGCACCAACTTATGGTCGTCGTCCTCCGCCGGATGACACGCCTTCCAAGCGCTGTCGTCGTATCCCGGCTCCCGCCATCCGCGGTCCTCCAGCCTGCTGTCGATATGCTCGAGAAACTGCGTCCGATAACCGACCGTCTCCGCGTGCCCGTCGCCGTATTGGCGGGCAACGGTATACTTCCAGGTATCGTCGCTCATCAGCAGCAGCTGATCGTCCGCGAACAGCTCGGCGATCATGCCCTGCCGCAAGTCGCCGCTGTTGTAGGCGCGATTGATCAATCCCTGATAATACACGTGCACGGCGATCACATTCTCGCCCGGACGCAGCCACTGCGTGACGTCCAGGCGCAAGTACGGGTAATGAAACGCATACCCTTGCGCGGGACCCTGCGCGACGAACGCGCCGTTCAAATACAGCTTGAAATAATCGTCCGCCGTTATATCGAGCCACATCCGTTTGCCTGCGCATTCGTCCGCCCGTAGCGAAAAGACCCGTCGCACCAGCATGTGCCGGTTCAGCAGCTCTACCGGGTGTTCCGGCCGTTCTACCCGCTCGAGCTCCTTATGCAGCAAATGGAGCGGCGCGATACCGGCGAAGCCGGCGTCTTGAATCCAGCTCGCCCGCCATGTCTTGGTCGTACTCATCCTATGCAGCCCCCTCACCTCGAAAAGTACACGTTAAATACGTCTCACTCCCATTGGCTGCCGGAGGGTTTAGCTTCCTCCGCCCCCAACGCAAGGGCCGTTTCGGGCAGCAGCTACCCGCTGCCCGAAACGGCCCTGTCTCCTATAAGCTTACTTCTTGGCTTCCTTCGCGGCGTTTTGATAAATCTCCGTCGCGGCTTGGTTGATCTTATCCATCCCTTTATCCTTGAGCGTCTTCTCGAGTCCTTGCCATACGCTGTCGAGCTTCGACGGGTCCTTCTCGAATATAAACTTCGGCAATGTTTTGCCCCACTCGGCGATGGCTTCCGTATTGAACTTTTTCATTTCGTCCGTGCCTTTGCCGGCCGTTTTCCCATAATCTTTTTCGATCCCCTTGACGAGCAGATCGGCTTGCGTTTTCGCCCCGTATTTCGACAGCGTCTCTACCACAACCGGGCTCGTCGTTTTCGCAATCCAGCTTTCCGAGAATTGCCACATCGCAAAATCGCCGTCCGACAGCGTAAACCCGGCCCCGTAGTTAGCCGACATCTGACGGGCATAGCCTAACCCCACATCCTCCCAGAACGTATCCGGGTGGTTTTTATATTGATCGACAAGCCAATCCGTCACAACCCGCTTCCCGTTCTCGACCGTGTAGTACTTGCCTTCGAATCCCCAGCCGACAAGAATCTGGTTTTCCAGCTTGAACATGTCGTCGTAGAACTGGATGATGCGGACCGGGTCCTTGGCGTTCTTCGTAATCGACAGCCACATCTCGCCGCCGCGGTTCGCTTCCAGAGACGGCTTCACAACATATTTGGTCCGCCCCGGCGCCACGATGTCGAACCAGACGTAGGAGCGGTCGGCCATGTTGTTTTTCTCCAGCGAGCCGTTGCAATCCCCTCCGCCTCCGAAGATGACGAGCACGCGGCCCTGGTTGCATTTGGTGGCAAACTGTTCTTGTGTCTGCACGAGCGATTCGGGGTCGAAGAGCCCTTCCCCGTTGATTTTGTTCAAGAATTTGAAGAAATCGGTATACCCCGGCTCGAAGAAACGCAATCTGGCGTTTAACTGATCGTCGATGACAAAGGACGAGGTATTCGCGAAGCCGGCATACAAGCGGGCTGCGGTATCGAAAATATTGAACAGCTGATTCGCGGCGCCGTAGTTGGAGAAGCCAATCGTCTTGCCTCCTCCGATCTCCGGATATTTCTTCATATAGTTCGCGGCGACGTTGCGGACATCGTCGAGCGTCTTGATCGCCGGATATCCGGCGTCCTTCAGAACGGCCGATTGGATGGCAATCCAACCCCTCTGAGTGAGATTGTTCACCTTCTTGGTCGGGGGCTGCAGCAGACCGTATATTTTCCCGTCAGTGTGCTGAAGCAAGGACAAGTCGTTGTTATACGCTTTCATAATATTGGGGGCGTGATCCTTGATGAGCTGGGTCAGATCGAGAACGGCCTTCGCTTGGATATACGACTGCAGCGTGTTGTCGTGAATGTTCACGACCTCCGGGAAATCGCCTGCCGCGAGCCAAACGTTCATCTTCGTCCGGAAGTCGCCGGTGATGATGTCCCACTTGATGGTCGCGCCCGTGCGCTTCGTAATTTCCTTTGCCACGTCGCTCGTCCAGTTCATGTTCGGATTGTCCGTATTCATCGTGAACGTGAACGGCGTCCTGGCAGCCGGTGTGGCCGGTGGCGGGTTCTGTGCGGTCTCCGTGCCCGTATCGCTTTTGGAGCATGCGGTCACCAGCAGACTTCCGGTTAGCAATACGGCGGTTAACAGGTTAAGCTTTTTCTTCTCCCACATTCGTATGCGACCTCCGCTTTTTGATCGATTTATTATTTCATACCGTCCCCTTTATGGCTCGCTTGCCGGAGACGGCAATGAAATCAGTCCTTCATGGCCCCGAGCGTCAAGCCTTTGACGAAATATTTTTGCAGGAACGGATAGACGAGCAGAATCGGTACGGTTACGAGTATGGTTAACGTCGCTTTGATGGTGAGCGGGGAAATGATGCGAGCCCCTTCGCTTTCTCCGGATTCCGAAGAGCTGGTTTCGATCGTCTGAATCATTTTTTGCAGCTCGTATTGAAGGACCGCGAGCTTCTCGTTGCGGCTGTTGTACAAGTAGTTGTCGAACCACGCGTTCCATTCGCCGACGGCGACATAGAGCGCAACCGTTGCCACGACCGGAAGACTGATCCACAGAATGATCTGCGTATAAATCCGAAAATCGTTCGCCCCGTCGATATAGGCCGACTCGACGAGCCCCTCGGGCAGCTGCTCGAAGAACGTTCTCATGACGAAGACGTAGAAAGCGCTCACGATCCCCGGAACGATATAAACGGCAAAAGTATTCATCAGTCCAAGGTTTTTGATGAGCAAATAGCTCGGAATCAACCCCCCGCTGACGTACATGGTAGTGATCAGGATGAAGCTGAACAGCTTGCGGAATATAAACGCTCGCCGGCTGAGCACATAAGCGAGCATCCCGCAAAAAAAGACGGACAAGAAGGTTTGGATCACCGTTCGCAGCACGGAATTAAGCGACGCCCGGGCCAGCCTCTCGTTCTGAAATACATAAGCGTAATTCTCGAGCGTAAACTTCCGGGGGAACAGATACAGGCCGCCCTTCAAGGCATCCGCGGTCTCGTTCAGCGAAATGATGAGCAAATAAACGAAGGGATACACGGTCGATATGGCGGCCAACGTCAACAGCACGTAGAAAACGCCGTCGGCGATTCGCTCGCCCGTAGTCCGATGATGAAGCATGGTCGGATTCTCTCCAATCGTCAAGGAATCTGTGAATTTAAAAGAGGTTGGCTTTATACCTTCTGGCAATCGCATTCACAATAAGGACGAGCGTCATGCCGACGACGGAATTGAAGATGCCGACAGCCGTTCCGAACGAGAAGTTCCCTTCGTTCAGCCCCAGCCTAAGCGCCAAAATCGAGATGACCTCCGAATAATCGGCATTGATTACGTTGCCCAGCAGAAACTGCGATTCGAACCCGCCGGTCACCAGGTAACCGATGTCCAGGATGGTAAGAAGCACCAACGTGGGCATAATCGACGGGATGACGATGTACTTCACGCGCTGCCAGCGGCTCGCTCCGTCAACCTGCGCCGCATCGTACAGGCTCGGGTCGATGCCGGAGATCGACGCCAAGTAGATGATGGCGCCCCAGCCGAACCCTTTCCACGTCAGGATCAGCGTGTGCAGATACCAGAACCATTTGGCCTGGCCGAAGTAGAAAATCCCTTCGTCAATCCAGCCCCATTTGATCATAAGCTGGTTGACCAATCCCCCGTCCGGGGAGAGCAGCATGACGAAGATGTTCGCCACGACTACCATGGAAACGAAGTGCGGCAGGTAGGTCATCGTCTGAACGGTGCGGACGAACCATTTGCCCTTCAGCTCGCTGAGTACGATGGCGAGCGTGATGGCGCAGAAGGTCCCCGTTACCAGCTGCATCGTGTTCATGACAATGTTGTTGCGCAAATCCTGGAGGAAATCGTCGTGCTTGAGCAGCGTTTGAAAATGCTTCAGCCCGACCCAATCGGCCTCCAGCAGGTTTTGCCCGATATGATAATCTTTAAACGCCATGAGCCAGCCCCACAGCGGCACGAACTGAAACAAAGCCAGATGCAGCATGATCGGAACGGACATCCATAAAAGCACCTGCTGTTTTTTGATCTGCTTCCAAAACAGCGAAATCCGCAACGTCTTCCTGCTGTTTTTTGGAATCGTTTTCAAGTCCGAAGCGGCCTTCGTATTCATTCCCATTCCTCCATCGCGTTTGACCACATTGTATCACCCGGGACGGACCGCTTTGTATCTTTTAAAATAGATGTTTACTGGGTGATTATTAAACTTTCGGGGTTCATCGGCTTCGTGTTGGAAAAAGAAAAAAACACCCGACGCGATAGGTCAGGTGCCGATCGATTATAAGGTTGTTCCCGAGCCCGGACTCTTCATCCGGCACCGGACGAAGCCGCTCGATGACGGTTCCGCTCGGACGGCTTCAGTTCCTTCGCATGGCGAAACCACGATCACTGAATTCTTTCAAATTGTACAAACCATGTGCAGCCATGTACAATTCTTTTAGAACCGCGAACATCAACACGGCGGAGGGAGAGGGCTCGCTATGAACATCACGAACAAAGTGGCGCTTGTTACCGGCGGCGGTACCGGAATCGGCAGGGCTACCTGCCTTGCTCTGGCCGAGCGGGGGGCGACCGTTGTCGTCAATTATTCGCGTTCCGAGGCCGAAGCGGAAGAAACCGTACAGATGATTGCAAACCGTGGCGGACGCGCCGTCGCGATCCGGGCGGACATCGCCCGAGACAAGGAAGTAAGAGACATGGTCGACGCCGTCGTCCGACGATTCGGTACCGTCGATGCGCTCGTCAATAATGCGGGGATCACGCGGCATATCGCGTTCGACGACTTGGAGGCGGCCACGGAGGACGTGTGGGATGAGCTGTACGATGTCAACGTCAAAGGGATGTTTTACTGCGCGCGGGCCGTCGCTCCTTCCATGAGAAAGCAGCAAGAAGGAGCGATCGTCAATCTCGGCAGCATCGCGGGGCTGACGGGCCTCGGCTCCTCGCTGCCGTACGCCGTATCCAAGGCGGCGGTCCACGGCTTGACGAAATCGCTGGCGCGCGCCTTGTCCCCCCATATACGGGTGAACTGTATCGTGCCGGGAGCCGTTGCCACCCGCTGGTGGACCGGACGGGAGGAGCAAATGAAGAAGCTCGCCCCGCAATTGCTGCTGCAGCGCATCTCGACGCCCGAAGATATCGCTCGAGCGATTTGTGCGGCTTTGGAGCAGGAAGCGATGACGGGGCAGATAATTACGGTGGATAGCGGGCAGACGCTGTAAATCGCACTCGCGGGTCTGTCTCGCTGCCCGTTATTCTTCTTGAAAGTCAAGCCGGGAAATCGGAAGGCCGAGCCATTCGCCGTACCGCCGAACCTCCTCGACGACGCGCTCTCTTCGGTCCCCCAAAGCGGCGAACGGATGAACGCTGATGTCGACGCCGTTCTTCTTCATCGTCCGTTTCCAGATTCCCGCGATTTGACCGTCGATCACGAGCATGGGAGCAAAAACGCCATTGCCGCCGGGCACCAGCAGCGGAGCGTGCTCGGCGGCTAAGACGGCGCCCCTGTCTTTATAGCCCAGCAAATATTCGTCGAATCCCGGCAGCAGGCTTATGTGGACCTGCTCCTCGATTTCCCCGGGGCCGTCGGCCCCCAGCCAATACACGTCACCGTCGATCGTTACCGAATCGAGTGCCCGTTGCGCGGCTTCGACTCCTTGCCGGGCTTCGGAAACCTTCAATCCCGACCACCAGGCGAAATCATGAACCGTCGCAGGGCCATGACTCGTAAAATACCGCTTGGCCAGCTCCCCCAGCGCCTCATCCAGGGACAACCGGTTCTCTTCCCGCACCCATTCGTCCAGCAGCACGAACGTTTGCTGCTTGCCTTCCAGCGGCCCCAGACAAATCAGTCCCAGCTGCGCCAAGTGCCACAGCAAATGGTAGCCGCGCTGATGGCGGGTACCGATGCCGGCCTCCTCCATCATTTGCATCAGGGTCGGACGGCTGATCCGTCGGCCTCCTTGCAGCGCGTCGCGCATCAGCGCTTCACACTGCGCGATATGCTCGGGGGCGATCTCCAGCTGCTCCAGCCTGCGTTTATCCTGAGCCAGGACTCGCGGCGCCAACAGCTTCAGCATCCATTTCACATCGGCCGCCGGCACGGCATGAAGCGTACCTCGCATCGCCCAAGTCAGCACGATCCGTTGTTCCTCGATCGCCCGTTCGACATCCGCGGCGGTCCCTCCCTCCGTTCGCAGCCCGATCCCCCATATCGCTTGTCCATAATCTTGCGCCTGTAAAGCGCCCAGATGCCGGATCACGTCCTCGGGCTTCTTTTCCTTCGCCCCGACAATCCGTTGATGAAGCAGCCGTCGGCTAGCGATCGCCCTGTTGGCCATTCGTCCCGCTCCTTTCCGGTTGGTATCCTATGTCCAGCTTTCCCATCCTTTGATGATAGCACATTCTGGAAAAGAATAGGGCCGCGATCGTGCTTTCGGATCGCGTAATTGTCCAAGCCATCCGGCGTTCCCTTCGCACCAAAAAAGGAAGAGCGCCCGGATTTCCGGGCGCCCTTCTGTTGGCAGACGATCTATTCGCTTCTATAAGGCCTAAACGGCCTCCGTCTTGACGGGATTCGGCGCTTTATCCAAGCCGAGCGTACGCGCGGTCGAAGCATGGATGTCGCGGATCAGATCCGGGTGCTTCAACAGCGACAGCCCGTAAGAAGGAATCATTTCGATAATTTTCGGCTCCCACGTTTTCAGATGCTGCGGGAAGCATTTTTGGATGACCTCAAGCATGACCGACACGGCCGTGGAAGCCCCCGGAGAAGCGCCAAGCAAAGCCGCGATCGAGCCGTCGGCGGCACTGATGACTTCGGTACCGAACTGAAGCGTGCCTTTGCCGGCAGCCGTATCTTTAATAATCTGGACACGCTGGCCCGCCACCAGCAAATCCCAATCCTCGCTCTTCGCGTTCGGAACGAACTCCCGCAGCGCTTCCATGCGCTGCTCCTTCGACAGCATCACTTGCTTGATCAAGTAGGTGGTCAAGGGGACGTTTTTCACGCCGGCCGCCATCATCGTGACGAGGTTATGCGGCTTGACGGATGTGATCAAGTCCATCATCGAACCGGTTTTCAAAAACTTGGGCGAGAAGCCCGCAAACGGTCCGAAGAACAGCGATTCCTTCTTGTCGATGTAGCGGGTGTCCAGATGCGGGACGGACATGGGAGGTGCGCCGACGGACGCTTTGCCGTATACTTTCGCGCGGTGCTGCGCGACGACCTCCGGGTTCTGACATACCATGAAGAGTCCGCTTACCGGGAATCCGCCGATCCCTTTTCCTTCGGGAATGCCGGATTTTTGCAGCAGATGCAGACTTCCGCCGCCGCCGCCGATAAAGACGAACTTGGCCGTACGGCGTTCGACCGTGCCGCTGTCGACGTTCCGCACCTTCAATTCCCACAAGCCGTCGCGGGTCCGGGTAATATCGTCCACTTGGTGCTTGAATTTGATATCGACATTTTTGCTCTTTAAATGATTAAACAGTATACGCGTTAAAGCGCCAAAGTTTACGTCCGTACCGGATTCGATTCGAGTGGCCGCGATCGGTTTGTTCACGGTCCGGTCTTTCATCATCAGCGGAATCCATTCCGCCAGCTTGCCCGGGTCGTCGGAAAATTCCATTCCGTCGAACAACGGATTGCCGGACATCGCTTCAAACCGTTTTCTTAAAAACGCGACGTCCGATTCCCCCTGCACAAAACTCATATGAGGCACCGGCACGATAAAGTCCCGCGGATTCCGGATCAGGTTGCTGCTGACCAGATAAGACCAGAACTGCTTGGATACCTGGTACTCTTCGTTTACTTTGATCGCTTTGCTGATATCTATGGATCCGTCCGGTTTTTCGACGGTGTAGTTCAGTTCGCACAAGGAAGCATGGCCCGTCCCCGCATTATTCCATTCGTTGGAGCTTTCCTCCCCAGCGCCAGCAAGTCTCTCCAGCACGGTAATGTCCCAGTCCGGCGCCAATTCTTTCAGCAGCGACCCCAGAGTCGCACTCATAATGCCCGCACCAATTAAGATAACGTCTGATTTGGTTTGTCTGTCGCTCATGTTTACCGTCCTTACACGCTATATTTGAAGAAAAAATACAGGAGCTCCTGCTCGGACTCCACAGCAAGCCAGGGTGTGCGCTCGTCACACCCCTACCCTAATCCAAGTGTATCACTATTATTTATAGTATTTAAGTTACTTCCTATTATATGATAGTTGGATGGTATTTGAAAGCCGGTAAATTCAGTGTTGACCCCCTGATGTCGTTAAGAAGGGCGAAACCTTCCACAAAACCCTACGAATACACAAAAAACCAAAGCCTTACCCCCGATACGGGCCAGGGTTAAGACTTTGGTCGATAACCGGGAAGCGTTCTTAGCGTCCTCCCACAACATGCTCGATTCGTTTATCCGGTACGAACCAGATTACGGCAACGAGTACGAAGAAAAAGCAGGATATCCCGGTATGGAGATAGGCTGTCAAGACCGCGATCAAGTAGAGCAAAGGCGATAATTTTACCTTCCAGTCTTTGCCCATCGTCACGACGAACGACGACTCGCCGGAATGCTGGTGCATAATCATGCGCTGAAGCAGCCGATACGAGAACGCCGCCAGCAAAAGAATGATACCGTACAGCGCTGTAGGAGTAGGGGCGAAATGGCTCTCCCCCATCCAGGCCGTCGTAAACGGCACGAGGGATAACCAGAAGAGCAGCAGCAAGTTCAGCCACATCAACCCCCCGTTCACCTTTCGAACCATGTGCAGCAGATGATGATGATTGTTCCAGTAGATGCCGACATAGACGAAGCTGAAGATATAGCTGATCATTTTCGGGGCAAGCCCGACTAACGCAGGCCAGTCATGGCCTTCCGGTACTTTGAATTCCAGCACCATGATCGTAATGATAATCGCCAATACGCCATCGCTGAACGCTTCCATCCGATTCGCTTTCATAGCGGCTCACCTTTCCTCGCTTCGCGCGATCTTTTCCCTTTTTCGATACCTGTTACTTTGTATAAATACCGTTATGTTGTCAAGGAAAATTTCACGCGTTCGATCCCGCTCTCCCCAATCTGCATAAGTTCGGTTCCCTTCCAGCCATAATATAGGGGGCTCCTCCAAAGCCTAATCCGACCAAGGAAATGGAGATCAATCCACGATGAGACTCGGCTCCCACGAAGCGCACGAATTAAACGAGCTTTTGCTTAGCTGTACGAACTCCATTCAGTCCATGGCGCTTTTTATAAATCAAGCGCAGGACCCGGAGCTTCGGGACATGATCGTTCGTCATTATGCGGTGCATGTGCAGGATTACAACATGAAAGTGGAGTTCGCGAACCAGATGATCTCTCGCGACCAATTGAATATCCCTGCCTTGAGCATGGAGCTTGTAACGGAAGGGCCTGCGTCCCAATACCCGGGCATGCAGCCGAAGGTCAAGCTGCAGCAGATGGACGATCGCGCGATCGCAACCTCGTATTTGTTGACTCTGAAGCGTGCCGGCAGAGAATATGCTTGGTCGGCCATGGAATGCTCCACACCGCAGCTCCGAGCCTTCTTGGAGGACGCCTTCCGTATGTGCTCGCATCAAGCTTATGAAGTATGGGCCTACATGGCGCGTCGAGGGCTTTATCCTGTCCAATATGCGACGAATACGGCGATGCAAGCGATGCAGCAAATTTACCAGCCGGTTCCCCAGCATAACCCCGGACAGCTGTACAGCTAATGTAATACTGTCATCGCTTGTACAAGAGTAGGCCGCCGGAGGAATCCGCGGCCTTCATCGCTTCAAGTCGGTATTCCCTTTCAGATCCTCGATTAGCGCTTTAATCTTTTCTTCCGTCAGGCCGATCGGCGTATTCACCATCACTTGTAGGCCGGGAGCGTCGCTGACCTGCAGCGTGATATGCTCCAGCACCAGTTCCCCGGCTTCCGGATGAAAATATCGCTTGCTCCCTTCCGATACCGGAAGCACCTCATGTCTCGCCCACCACTCCCGGAATAGAAGGCTTTCCGCGGAAAGCTTGGCGATGAACTCCTCCCACCACGGATCCCCGGCGTACGTTCCGTAGCTGGCCCGAAACTGGGCGAGCCTCATTCGCGCGTGCTCCTCCCATTTCCCCCGCAGCAGCTGCCGCAAATAGGGGGAGGTGAAAGCCCGCCATACCATGTTTCGCTCCTGCTCCGGCATCACGCGATAATCGCCGACGACGGCGCACGCCGCCAAATTCCATGCGACCACGTTCCAACGCACATCGGTCACGATGGCCGGGCAATAGGAAAGCCGGTCCAGCATGTGCTGCAGCGTTTCGCTTACTTCGGTTCGTTGCGAATGCAGAACATCCGCGGGAAGCTGCTTCGTTGCCAGCAAATACAGATGCTTTCTTTCGCTGCCGTCCAGCCTCAGCGCTTTGGCGATGCTGTCAAGCACCTGCCCGGAAACCTGAATATTCCTTCCTTGCTCCAGCCAGGTATACCAGTCGACACTAACTCCGGCAAGCATCGCTACCTCGCTGCGCCTAAGACCGGGCGTCCGCCTTCTGCCGTCATTTTGAAATCCCAGCGTCTCCGGCTTCAGCCGCTCCCGCCTCGTTCGCAGAAACTGCCCCAGCTGCTCGAGCCTGGCTTCATCGGTCGTGTGTTCCATTAACGGTGGCCCCCTTCCTTTATACCGGAACGTCCGCCAAGGTAGGAGTAATAATCCTATGACAAACCGTCATCTCGTCAACCCTATCTCCCCCATTATACACTCAATCTGCAATCATAAGGGAATAGGAGGCCGGCTATGACGACATTGTCACCATCCACTTCAACATCGGCCGCGGCAAGAAAGAGACCGCTCGCTTTGTTTGGACTTTCTCTCGGCTATTTTATGGTGCTGCTCGATACGACGATCGTCACGGTCGCGCTGCCGGCCATCCACACCGATATGGGCGGCCCGTTTACTTCTCTCGAATGGGTGGTTAACGCTTATACGGTCTTGTTCGCCAGTCTTCTGCTCAGTATGGGGGCGCTGTCCGACCGATACGGAGCCAAACGCATCTTCGGCGGCGGACTCGTCCTGTTCGGGGCCGCTTCCGCTTTATCGTCCGCGGCTCCGACATTAGGAGCCTTGATCGTGCTGAGGGGGATTCTTGGCATCGGCGGCGCTGCAATGACATCCGCTTCACTGACGCTGATCTCCTCCCTCTACGAGGATCCGAGGGAGCGAACCAAAGCGCTCGGCGTCTTTGCCGCCGTTTCCGGCATCGCTTTGGCGGCGGGACCTGTCCTAGGGGGACTGCTTTCGGATGGGGTCGGATGGCGAAGCATCTTTATCGTGAACATCCCGATCGCCGTCCTGAGCTTGATCCTCCTTGTCTCGCATGCAAGAGAGACCGATCGCAACAAGGAGCGCAGCCTCGACCTTGCCGGGCAGCTGACCGCAACCTTATTCTTCCTCGCGCTGACCTTCGCACTGGTTGAAGCCGGCTCGTTAGGCTGGAGCTCCCCCTTCGTGACGTCGGCAGCGGGCATCGCCGCAGTCAGCCTGTTCCTGTTTGCCGTCGTAGAGGCTCGCGGCAAGTCGCCGATGCTGCCCGTGCAGCTGCTTCGGGAACGCCGCATATCGGCAGGGCTCGCCGCCGGGCTTGCCGTGAACTTCGGGTTATCCGGTTGTCTGTTTGTGCTTACCTTCTTCTTTCAGCAGGTCCTCGGCTACTCCGCGTTATTGACCGGGCTGGCGTTCCTGCCGTTGACCTTGCCGATGATGGTCAACCCGATGTTGACGAGCCGCATCGTCAACCGCGTCGGTGTAAGGCTGCCGTTGATAGGCGGCTTCTTCGTCTCCGCCGTCGGTACGGCCTTGCTGGTCGTCGCAAGCCGCGCCTCCTACTGGCTTTTGTTCGTCGGTTTATTCTTGATCGGTTACGGCCTTTCTTTAACGATTCCGTCGCTGGTAACGACTGTCGTCACCTCCTCTCCCCCCGGTCAAGCCGGCGTCGTCTCCGGCTCGCTGAACGCGATTCGCCAGCTCGGCGCCGCTCTGGGCGTCGCCGTTCTCAGCTTATACAGCAACGGCGGCGCCGGCGCCGAAACCGCCGCAGCCACATCCGCATCCGGGGTGACTGCCGCGCTTCTCGTCTCTACCTTCGTGCTTGTCGGCGGCGGGGTAATGGCGCTCTTATTCATCGGTCGGCAGCCGGAAAAGAAGCAAGCCTAACGGGCAATCCTCCAGAACGGTTCGGCATAACGAGCATAACGAGCATAACGACAAAAAAAGAAAAGGAGCTTGCCTTCGCAGCTCCTTTCCTAACCACTAGAAACGACCACTAGTTGCTCTTTGACACCGGCACGATCTGCCTCGTGGAGACGTTAAGGCGATTCCAGAGGTTGGCCGTTGCGATGCCGGCGATAAGCGTCGCCAGCGCCTGCACCTCAAAGTGTCGGGCGGCTTCGTTAAAGATGTCATCCGGCACCGGGTCTACCCGCTCCTGGAGACGGGTCACCGCTTCGCTCAGCGCAAGGGCCGCACGCTCGGCGTCATCGAAGTACCGGGTGTCCCGCCATGCCGATACGGCGAGAAGACGTTCCGCGGATTCTCCCGCCGCCAGGGCATTGCGCGAATGAAGCTCGACGCATACGCTGTCCCCGTTGAGTTGGCTCGCCCGAAGATACGCCAGGAAGAGCGTACGACTGGGAATACCGGTTTGTTCAGCGGAGGTGAACAGCGCTTTGCCCAGCGACTGTAAAGCTTGCATCGCATCGGGTACGAGCATAGCTGGACTTTCCATTCTTGCCTTCATGGGGGAATCTCCTTTACTGTGGATTAGAACCGTTCCGGCTCTCTACTATGCTGACGAATCGGCCCTTGGGAAGTGTGACAACGGGCGATGACCCGATTGTTGTCGCATTGTTCGGGTTCCATTCGTCAATATAATAGAGAGGTATTGATTCTTGGACGAGGGAGCTTGGACGATGAGCGAACAGGTCGGGTTGGCCCATGTATTCGAATCGCACCGCAAGGATCTTTTGGCCGTCGCTTACCGTATGCTGGGATCGTTGAGCGAAGCGGAGGATGCGGTACAAGAGGCATGGTTGCGTCTGAGCCGGACGGAGGCAGGAAGCATTGTGAACTTGGGGGGATGGTTGACCACCGTCGTTTCGCGGATCTGTTTGGACATGCTGCGCTCGCGAAAATCCAGGCGAGAAGATGCGATGGACGTACATCTGACGGAGACTTTCGGGAGCCATGAGCAGGTAATCGATCCCGAGCAAGAAGCCATATTGGCCGATACGGTCGGAACGGCCTTGCTGGTCGTGCTCGGCAATTTGAAGCCTGCGGAACGGATTACATTCGTGCTGCACGACGTTTTCGCCATGCCTTTCCATGAAATTGCCCCTATTATCGGAAAATCGGAGATGGCGACAAGGCAGCTTGCGAGCCGGGCACGTCATCGGGTTCGCGGGGGGAAAGCCATGCCGGAAGTCGACCATACTCTCCAACGCAACGTCGTTCAAGCCTTTCTTGCGGCGGCGCATGCCGGCGATTTCGATCGTCTGGTAGCCGCGCTCGATCCGGACGTTGTGGTTCGCGACGATCGTCAACCAGGACCTTCGCGAGTCACACGAGGAGCGGCTGCTCTGGCGAAGCAAATTTCAGGGCGCGCCCAAAAAGCCGCACAGCTTGCCCTTGTGAACGGAACCGTAGGAATTATAGCGGCCCCTCGAGGCCGGCTGCTCTACGTACTCCGGTTTACGCTGCGCGGCGGAAAAATCGCCGAAGTCGACGTGATCTCCGATCCTGCGCGCATCAACCGGCTGGATCTGGCCTTGCTATGCGATTGAACATGAAAAGGGGCCCGTTCCAGCTGTATTTCAAGCTGACCGGGCCCGAGTATATCGCTATCACAACCGTTAGCGCCGTAAAGCTGTCGGAACTTATCGCGGCTGCCGCCCCCTATATTCATGCTCCAGTATGCTCATCATAACGTCGGTTTCAAATTTGTCCTCGATATAGGCGCCCTCTCTCTCGTATCCTTCAATGACAAAACCGCACTTTTCGCAGCATCGAATGGTACGAACAGAGCCCTTCTTCCCCTTGTCGCCTAATCCGGCAAGTTTCCGGACCGCGTCCCTACTTCATAGGACGGACGCACGTGATCGTACATGAGATGCAACACCATGCCGGTCGCCGCATGATCCAGGTTATGGCAGTGGTCCATCCACATGCCCGGATTATCCGCGATAAATGCGACTTCGTATGATTCGCCGGGCATGACGTTTAACGTATCGGTCAGCCACGGCGTTTTCACCTTCTCGCCGTTTTTCTTCAAAACCGTCATATGATGCCCGTGCAGGTGCATCGGATGCTCGGTCAAACTTTTGTTCACGAACGTCGTTTTAACCCGATCGCCTTCTTTGACGACGAAGGTGGGAACCTTAGGGTAAACCTCTCCGTTGATCGTCCATAAGAAATGAAAGTTCCCGTTGTAAAAGCCCATCTCGTTGCCCAGAATCATCAGAAATTCCCGATCGAATCGGCTTGCTGCCGTTACGTCGTTGGCGACGGGCTTGCCGTAATCGGACGGATCGAACTCGGCGGTTTCCGCCCGGAGGACCGGCTTCTCCGGTGGGCTGTCCGTATAGAAAAGGATTCCCGGGCTGCTTTCACGTTGGGAGTCGCCGAGCTTAAAGAAGACGGGATGATCCGGCATCGTGAAGATCACGTCGTATCTGCCGCCCGAGCCAAGACGAAACGCCGTTTGATCGGACAATGGCTGCGGGTCTTGAATCCGCATCCCGTCGATGCTTGCGATTCGGAAGTCGGTTCCTTGCAGCAAATATTTTTCCGAATGATTATGGGCGTTGACGATTCGCAGCTTTACGGTTTTCCCCGGCGCCACCCGCTTCCGCTGCCAGTCGTCGTGGCTTCCGAATGCTTTCTTATAACCTTGGTCGGTCTCCCATCGATGGTTAATCACGGTCAACTGTTCGTCGTAGACCTCGGTTTCCTGTGCAGGCTCGACGATCAGCGTGCCGAAAAGGCCTTTCCCTACTTGCTCCGACGCTTGCTGATGGGAGTGTAACCAGTAGGTTCCTTCCTGCGCGGCGCGAAATTTGTAAGTGAACGATTGCCCCGGTTTCACGATATTTTGGGTCATCCCCGGCACGCCGTCCATCGCATTCGGTACGTTGTACCCATGCCAATGAATCGTAACGCCGCTATCGAGATCTCGATTGATCAGCTTCACTTCGACCATATCGCCGTGCTTGACCCTAAGCTCGGGAGCGATTTCACCGTTGTAGGTCCAGGCATCGACGACGGCTCCGGAAGCGAGCGATATCTTCTTGCGCTGGGCCACCAGCTCAAACTTCACATCGGCGGGATCCGAAAGGTCTCCTGTCAGAGCGGCCACTTCTACGGTATCGGCTTGATGATTCGAATGATGCTGGCGATGGTCATGAGGGCCGGATCCTCCGGACATCCGGGTAACCGTACCGCCCCCTTCGTCCATCCGATCGTGATTCATCATGTCGGACGCTTCCGGCAGCTTGGAGGCGCTGACTCCCGTCAGTATTTGGGTTACGAGGATGGCGATGGCCGTCAGGACGGTGAGTAAGCCTGCCGACACGAACTTCAGCAGCCTGAAGATAGGCCTGCGATGAAGCTGTTCCCCTTGCACTACCTTACGATATCTCCCTCTTGCAAAAATTGCCGGCACCATCAACAGGAGCGCAACCAGCATGAACCGCTGGGCGATCTCGACCGGTCCGGGCAGAACCGGCTGGGCAAAGACGGCGCTGAAGGCGGAAATGCCGGAGGCAAGCGCCGCCGCTAAGCAGGAAAGCGCTACGGAAGGATGGGCCACTATGCGCAGCGTCGCCGGCGTCGGCGGTTCCCCGCCGGAATCCCGCAAGCTTTTTAACTTGGGCAGAACCGCTGCCGCCACATACAATTGAGGAACCAGCGTGAGCGGGATAAGCGTTTTGACCGTGCCTTCCGCAAACAGCCAGCCGCTTGTAAAGAGTTGGCTGAGGATCGCCCCGTACCAGAGCGCACTCAGAAGAAGTGCCGCGCCACCCGTCCAGAGCAAAAAGGTTTTTCCGCTTCTCAAGCTTTTGTTGGTCTTGCAGTAGGGAAGGCCTGCCGCCGTCATGCCGGCAATCCCCCATAACAGGGTCATACCGGCCGTAGAAATGATGCTGATTATCGTGACGAACATGGTTTCCACTCCTCGTGATCGGATACATCGTCAGCCGGACGCTTGCGGCTTGGACTTTCGGACCTTGGCCTTTATTTTCCCGAACGGTTTGAAATAAGAGAGCGCCGTCATAAAGATCAGCGAGACGATATTGGCAATAGCCCCTCCGATCAACGAATAGCTTGCGTTCCGAAAGGCGGTATCGCTCAGCGCAAGGAATCTCTCTTGTTTGGCGATGCGAACGATTTGAGATAACCAGTCCCCCATAAACTCGATGCCGAAACCGATCAACATTAGGGTCAGAATCAGCTTGGTCAAGATCCAGTAATGCTTGAATAGCCCCCAATTCGTCCAAACGGACAGTATAATGCCAGTCAGCAGCGCAGCAAGAGCGGTGTACCGGATGAACACGACATCGATCAAATGCATATTGTCCAAGGTATAGTAGAGCTGCTCGCCGTTCTCCGCCTTCAGCATATGGGTTCCGAGCAGCAGCATGACCATCGCTCCGCCAAGCCAGCAGACCACCGCAAGCACATGGAGAATGACGATCGCTTGCTTTTTCTTAATCGATAATTTGTAACCCACGTTCCAATCCCTCCCCAACGGGCTTCTTGGTAACTAAACTACCAGCGAAATGTTGCGAACTTGTGGTGAAACTATTTACACATTGTGGGGGCCGCCGATATTCTATAAAGTGGTAATCAGAATGGATAAGTTTAGGGGTGCGGAATGGGGATCAAGGTTCTGATTGTAGAGGATGAAGTCAAAATCGCATCGCTGATGGAATCGTTCCTTCAAGCCGAAGGCTACGACGTCTTGACCGCGATGGACGGCAATACCGCCTTGCAGCTCTATACCAAACATAAGCCGGATATCGTCCTATTGGACTGGATGCTTCCGCAAATGAACGGGCTGGATCTATGCCGGCAGCTTAGACAGATCGGGTCTCCCGGGATCGTCATGGTCACGGCCAAATCCGAGGAAACCGACAAAATCGTCGGCCTCGAAATGGGAGCCGACGATTACTTGACGAAGCCTTTCAGTCTTAGGGAGCTTTCCGCACGCATCCGCTCCTTGTTGAGACGGTTGAATCGAACCGACAACGACAATTCCGGACATGTGCTGCGAAGAGGCGATCTTACGATTCACGAGGATAGTCTGCAAGTATTTAAAGGAGCCGAGGCGCTGCACCTCACGCCGACCGAATTCAAGCTGCTGCTCTTGCTGGCGTCCAAGCCCGGGCGGGTATACAGCCGAACGCAGCTGCTGCATCATGCTTTCGAAGAAGAGTTTATCGTCGACGAACGGACGGTCGATTCCCATATCAGCAAGCTTCGCAAGAAAATCGAGGGCGGCAGCCGAGGCTCCGACTATATTCAAACGGTGTACGGGTTCGGTTATCGTTTCGGAGCGGAACATGAAAATTAGAACCAAGCTCATGCTGTCGATGAGCGTATTGATCCTGTTCATTCTGCTTGTTTTACTTGCCGTTACACATGTCCAGTTTTATATTTCCCGCGATTTCGCCTATCTGGAGAATAAGGGACCTTTTGAATCGCTTAAAAAGGAGTTCGAACAATATTACCGGGATCACGGCGATTCTTGGGAGCATGTTGGCAGCGCAAGGTTCGAACATGCCGACTCCTTTTCCGAAATCGTATTGTCTGCGGATGGAAAGGTCTTGTATCGGCAAGGAACACTAAACCCGGATGAACTTCGCAGCGACGGCTTTATGCTCGCGCTTGACGAGGGGGACCGGAGGATCGGCAGACTGTACGTGATGAACGACAAGCAGTACAAGACCTACGAGTTCAAAACGATATGGTACGGCATGCTGCCTAATATCGGCATCGCTTCGCTGCTCTTCACCGGCATTGCGGCGCTGCTGACCATCTTCCTGTTGTCGTGGAGGCTGACAAGCCCTGTACGCAACATCATCCAAGGCATCGAGACGATCCAAAAAGGCGGCGCTGCGGCCGTCTTTCCCGAGCGTCGAAAAGACGAATTCGGAGCGATTTCCAGGGCTCTTCGAGAGATGAACGATTCGCTGGCCGACGCGGAACGAACCCGCAAGCAGCTGATGTCCGATGTCGCTCATGAATTGAAAACGCCGCTGATGATCATCCAAGGGGAATTGGAGCTGGCCCATGAGACGGGGGCCCCGCTTCCCGCCGACAAACAAGCTTCCATTCTTGACGAAGTGCTGCGGCTGTCGCGATTGGTTCATGAGGTGCTGGACTTGTCCAAGCTCGAAGCCGGCATGACGGAGCTGCGCCCGCGGACGGAGAACTTGGTTGCGCTGCTGGAGGATTTAACAGAGAAAATCCGGTTTATGGTGGAGGATAAGCAAATCGATCTGTCCCTGCATGCCCAGGAAGAGGTCATTCCCGTCTCGGTGGAAAAAGCCCGCATTCTTCAGGCGCTGTACAACATTCTGACGAATGCCGGCTACTATACGAACCCCGGCGGGCGAATCCGACTCTTGGTGGAAACGGCATACCTGCCAGACCGGCATCAGTCCTATGCCCGAATCCGGGTGGAAGACAGCGGAGCCGGCATAGCTCAAGAAGACTTGCCCCACATCTTCGACCGGTTTTATCGAGCCGACCATTCCAGAGCTCGTCCGAGCGGCGGGACCGGTCTCGGGCTTGCGATCGCGCGGCAAAACATCCTTGCTCATGGGGGCTGGATCGACGTGCAAAGCGTGGTTGGCGAGGGGTCGGTGTTTATCGTGTATTTGCCGATGGGACGGATGGAGCGATAATGGATGAAGAGGGCCGTCGAAGGAATCGACGACCTGATTGTCGGTAATTCAACTATTGCACATGTGTCAATTTATCCGGGTTGACAACAAAGTATAGATTCGTGATGCGTCCATCCCGAATCATAAATGAAAAGACAGACCACATGATTGTATCCTTATATACAACGATTCCAGGCAGGCCATTCACCATGGCGATACGGCAAGTAAAGCTTCCAGGCCATTTTTTCAAAACACTCGAAATACTTTCGGAAATTGAAAGGTGCCCATGAAGCGGTTGCGTAAGTGCCTTTACTTTGCCGCCTCCGTCTGCGAGCAGTACCGCGTCGATCGATAGGAATTTCATAAGGCGGGCCGCGTCACCTGTAGTCAGAGCGTGCATGAATTGTTCCACCAAGTTTGTGGCTTTCTCCAGATCCGAGCGGTCCGAAGTATCCGATACACCCTTTACGCTAAGACTCCGTTTCGCCCGATGAAAGATTTGTCGGCAGTTCGCGCTGCTTTTGCCTACGATGTCGGCAATTTCATCATAATCGTACTGCATCGCCTCGCGCAGCAAGAAAACGGCTCGCTCCACATAAGATAACTGCTGCAGCAACAGCAAGTAAGCGGTCGTTACCGATTCCTTCTGCAAGTATGATTGCATCGGATCCGTTTCATCGCTTGCCGTTGTCACGAGCGGCTCCGGCAGCCAGGTCCCGACGTAAACTTCCCGCTGCTTGCTCGTGGAACGAAGCAGTTCGAGACAGCGGTTTGTTACGATTTTGCACATGTACGCTTTCATATTATGGATGTGGTCGGAGCCCGATTTGTACAAAGTGAAAAAGGCTTCCTGGACAACATCTTCCGCATCCATGACGCTGCCCAGCATACGGTAGGCAAGAGAGAACAATAGCGGTTTGTATAAGGAATATGCTTGCTCGGTCTGCCTGTTTTCCATGAGGAGAGCCCCCGCTTTCTGCATGTCGCTCACACCAATATCATCGTATCCCGGCCAGACTTCCGGGTTGTCTCCATATCTTGTAACACGCGCCGCGCCGCACGTCTGCCGCTTGCCGCCGCAGCATCCGCCAAATTCTCTCCATGGGTGGCCCATTCTCCCGCCACGTAAAGTCCTGCAATTTCGGGTACGGCCGGGCCCGGAAATCGATCTTCCCTGCCCAAGTGCATAAAGTCGTAGGCTACCGTAATATGAGGAAGGTACTGCCTAGCGACCACTTCCTTCCGCCAACCGGGTTGGATCAAGTCCAACGTCCGTTCGAGTAATTGTTCGTCCGCTTTGGCATCCGTTCCGCCGGTTCCGTTACTTTTCGTAATGTTCACCACCGAAGTGCCGTCTTCGCTTAATCGTGTAAACTTCGACTGATTAATGAAGTACACGGGCTGATCAAGACCCAACACCGCAAAATGATCGGGTGCTGAAAGCCGCTTCAAAGAAAGAGTCAAGCTGGCCGCCTCGATGACACGAGCTTGTTCTTTCCAGCTTAAAATCGAACGGCAGCCCGTATCGCCCAAGAGCCGGGAGGTTACGGCAGGTGGAGTCGCGGAAATCACATGCGTGACGTCCATCTCCTGGCCGTCAGCAAACTTGATTTTATGAACGGCTCCGTCATGTTCGATTTTCGTTGCATTTTTCCGTGTGAGTATGGAGACGCCTGACCGAACGGCTTTTTCGTATAGCTGGTCCACCAAAGTTTGCCAGCCGTCTTGAATATAGATAATGCTGTTCTTCTTGGTCGTACGCGCCACGGAACGTAAGGCGGGGCCGGCCAATTGGTGATCTATGGCTTGTGCGTACGAATTTGTCCTGAACATGGCATAGATAATATGACGAGTCATCGGATCGCTGAATTCTTGTTCAACCCATCTCCGCAGACTGATCGCCGGCACCGAATCGGCATCGAAGGCGGTCAACGTTTTAAAAAACTTCATAAATTGCATCTTACCGGACCAGCTCAGGTTTTGGGAAAGGATAAATTTAAACATATGGGTTACCTTATTGTTCCACAAAAAGGATACGTTTGTTCCTGGAGATCCTCCCTCCATCCGTATGCCCAAATCTTGCAGTATGTTATGCAGTGCCCCTCCCTTGATGATGGCGTGCGAACCGACATCGAAGATAGCCCCGTTTTTCTTGACCGATATGGCCCGACCGCCAAGCTGGCTGGACTTCTCGATGAGGACAACGGACTTACCCGCCTGAGCCAACTCGATCGATGCCACCAAACCCGCAATTCCTCCGCCAATGATTGCCGCATCAAACTGTTTCATCCTTCATCCTTCCTTCGCTGTTTATTCATTCATCAACTAAGATGGAGAATGTCGCGGATCTGTGACACGAAACGAAACAAAAAAAATGAAGAACGATCCCACTTACGCTTTTGGGCTCCGTTCTCCACTTGAATTTGCAGCCTATCGCTTAAAGCACATGTCCCTCCATGCCTCTCCCGCCAAAAATGGATGGGACTAACACCTTACGTATTTTCGTTTGAAGCCAAGCTGCCCTTTATCTACCGCCTTCTGGATATTACCGGAAGCGTTCAAAAACTTGCTTTTCGCCGTGCCGCGATGGACTTCCACCGGGCCTACCTCCTTCGCGATCGCGACCGCCTTCTCATGGAGCGGCACATAAGAGACTCCCACCGTGTAGATGAAATTGTTCATCGCATACTTCGTACGATCCGGGGCGTCATGAATCGTTTGTTTAACAAGGTCCAGCATATCGGCAAGCTTCTCTTCGGAAAATTCACGGTCCGGCCGATTCCCGAGCATCCAGCAGTAGCAGCTCCAGCCCGCCGACATTTTAAGCTCGATACCGCTTGCAATCCATTTATCGGACACGTCTTGCGCAATATCCGTTTCGGCCAAAGTTACGGCTACCACATAATCCGATAGCATATAAAAATAAGCTCCGTCGATCCACCGTTCAAAATCCGCCTCTGTCATGGCTTCCGGATCCGCGATCACCCCGGCAAAGTACATGGCGTCGTAATTCCCCGTCGCGTAGAGCTGCTCGGCCAAAGGCTGATTGCGTTTGATTTTTCGGAAGAGAGGCTTCATTTCCCCTGTGGCCACGCCAAAAAGCGGTTCGTGCGCGCCATTGGATTGGTAGATCTTCTTGGTGCGTTCCTTGCCGAGAGCTTCCAGCTCTTGCATGACCGTTTCTAGATTCATGATTCGCACTTCCTTTTTATCGATTTGCCGGTAGCGAAGCAGACGTCTTACCTTGAATATATCATAAATCGGCTTTAATCCAATGATAACGGGATCACGACGGGTTATCGGCAAAAGAAAAAAGGAGCATGTCCGACGCAACAGCTCCAGTCGATGCCTTCACCCTATTTGTTTAGACATGGCTCAGCACGATTTCTCCATTAGGCGTTCCCCGCCTTAGAAAGTTTATTGCTTGGTGAAAACCATCCAATAAGGGCGATCGCCACCAAGACAATATAGAAGACGGAAGTCCAGCCCGTGCTATGGGGGAAATGATGATCCAAAATAGCAATATCCTCATGGGCAAGCGTAATGACGGCTAGCTTTACCCCCACCCAGGCAACGATTGCATAAGCCGTCGTCTCGAGCGCGGGGCGTTGGCCAAGCAGCTTTACAAACCAAGTTGCCGCATATTTGATTAACACTAAGCCGGCAATCCCGCCAAGCACCACTACTGCGAATTGTCCGCCGTCCATACCGCCGAACTCGCCCAGCGGGGAGTCCGGCAATCCGAGCGCAAGCGCTACCGCGGCAAGAATAGAATCGATGGCAAAAGCGAGGTCGGCCAACGCAATTTTTCCGACTGTAGGCCAAAACCCTTTCCCTGCGGCCTCTTGCTTTTGATCCTTGTGCGTATTCTCGTTCTTCTTACCGAACCGCGCTTGGATGATGTGCTTGAGACCCAGGTAAAGAAGGTAAGCCGCGCCAATCGCCTGCACTTGCCAAACATTTGCGATGAAGGATATCGCGAAAAGTGCGGCAAAACGAAAGACGAAGGCCATGATGATTCCATAGTTGATCGCTCGTTTCTTCTGTTCATCCGGTAAATGCTTCGCGATAACCGCCAATACGAGCGCATTGTCGGCCGACAGCAATCCTTCCAAGCCGATAAGAATGAGTAAAGCCCACGCATACTCCAACCACAATGACTCCAAGTTTCAATTCTCCCCTCTCCGACCCAATATGTAGAGATAATATTTCCTGCCCTGCAAATTGGTATACGTAATAAGTCGCCGATGGGATTCAACTTATTTTAAATACCGCATATCCAATGCGAACAAGCTCTCCCCGTTCGGAAGAGCTTGTTGCGACTTTGCGTTCGGCAGCAAAAAACACCCCCAAAGATCGGGGGGCTCAAACGTAGCGCCTCGCATTCGATACATCTAGTTTTTAAATCGTGGTTCTATAGATGTCTTAGCTTCTCCGGATTTGCGACATTATAGATCGCTTCGATCTTCTGATCTCGATAGGCAAACGAATAAACATATTGTATGCCTTCACCCAACCGAATGCCGATTCCGGGGAGCCCGTTCACCAGGAGGAACGAAAACGTCATGTTACCCGCATGCCTGTTGATCAAATGAAGATGCAGCTTCAGCACTTGCTCAAACCCGACAACAGGCACTTGCGCCACTCTTACTTTGCCTCCGCCGTCCGAATAGAACACGACATTTTCATTAACCAGCTCCAGAAGCTTCGTCGTATTTCCTTGCAGCAGCGATGTCACAAACGCTTTAACCTTCTCCTCCGCAATGGAAACCGACGGTTGTTGGTCCGGGTCGAAATGGATGCTTTTTTTGGCGCGATGGAAAATTTGCCGGCAATTCGCACTGCTTTTCCCGACGATATCGGCAATCTCTTCAAACGAATAATGAAAAACCTCTCGGAGAAGAAAAACCGCCCTTTCCGTTGCACTCAGTTGCTGCAGAAGCAGAAGATAAGCCGTGGAAATCGACTCGGACCGCAAATACTTATGGGACGGATCGTTGTCCGAAGCCCCTTTTTCAATCAGAGGCTCCGGTAGCCACGGACCGACGTACATTTCCCGCTTTTTGGCCGACGATCGCAAAAGATCAAGACAGCGATTCGTTACGATTTTGTATAAAAATGCCCTTTCGTTTCGGATGGTCCCGGCGTCGGACAGCCCGTCATAGCTCAAAAAAGCATCTTGCACGATATCCTCCGCATCCATGACGCTGCCGAGCATTCGATAGGCTAACGAAAACAGCTCCGTTTTATAACGTTTATATAATTCCTCTGTGCTCATAAAAGGCATTCCTCTCCTTACCCTCGAGGGAGAGCATGTGTTGGATGGCTCTTTTGGCGCTTGCCGTCGCGGCATCGGCCAATACTTCACCGTGCGACGCCCATTCTCCTGCTACGTATAGTCCTTGTATTTCCGGCACAGCGGGCCCGGGATTCTCAAGACGCTTCATATGCATAAAGTCGTGACAAACCGTCATTTTAGGAAGGTATTGCTTGACAATCAATTGTTCCCGCCATCCCGGCTGCATCAAATCCAGCACACCTTCCAGTTCGTGCAAATCGCTATCCGGGTTCGTTTCCTTCCCTTGGTACTTAATGAGCGATATGACCTGCGCGCCATCGTCGCTTAGATAAGCCGCACGCGATTGATTGGTGAGAAACACGGTCTGATCGATTCCGTATGCAAATTGTTGCTTGGGCTTCGGAAGTCGCTTCAAGGCCACATCCAGGCAAGCCGCCGTGACCTCGATCGCTTGCTCTTTCCAGGTATGAAGAGCGGTTTTTTCGGCAAAGGGCACCAACTCATTGGCGATAGCAGGCGATGTGGCAAGGATCACATGGTGCGTATCGATTTTCGTCCCGTCTTCGCAGAGAACCTGCCGCACGATTCCGCCGCGGGTGTCGACGGACGAGACCTTGGTATTGGTTAATAGCCGCACGCCCAGTTCGGATGCCTTCTTCCGCAATTCCTCGATCAATTCGCCCCACCCGCGATCCAGGTACAACGCGCCTTTAAGGGCATTCTGCAGCTGCTTCAATACGGGACCCGCGGCTGGCAAATCCGGCCCGGCCACATAACCGGCGGTACGAAGCAACGAATAAAAGATATGGCGCACCATGGGATCCCGCACATTCCCCTCGACCCATTGGCGGATACTGATCCGGTCAAATGGACGTGTATCCGCTTTTGAAAGCTTCGTAAGACAAGAGGCGAACTCCATCTTTCCTTTCCACGACAGCAATGGGGTCGTAAACAACGATTTCATATCCGAAGGCAGGGGGCTCAGCTTCCCTTTCCAAATGCCATATGCGAAAGCCGAAGGTTTTTTTCCTTGCAAGGACAATCCCAGTTCCCGGAAAGTTGCAAGCGCGTCTCCCTTATACAAGGCATGTGCGCCCAGATTGAAGTAAGCTCCTTTTTTCTTGTTGGATATGGCTCGGCCGCCCAAGCGATTTTGCTTTTCAATGACCACCGTTTGTTTTCCGGCTTTGGCTGCGTAAATGGCGGCGGTTAAACCCGCAATTCCTCCACCGACCACGACCACGTCAATCTTTTGCATCGCTCATCATCCCCTCGCAATTTTACCTGTATGACGGGGAAGGGATGTGAAGTGTGACAGTTCCGTCATGCCGATTCTCACTCTTCGCTTTACCCCGCGTTGGCTGGAACGGCAAATTTTAAGGCCACCCTCTGCGGATGGCCCTTTCCTTGAATCTCTATTTTCAACGATCTTCGTTTCGGCTTATTGACCTGCTGCGAAACGGTCGATTACCGCGAGCTCCAGATGGTCGGTGATCAGTCGGCTATAATGGGCCAGCCGGACGATTCCATTCTCGTCGATTAAAAATTCGGCGGGGATTCGTTGGAAGTTGGAATCGTTCTCGGGCGTAAGCTCGAAACCGGCGGCTGCAGCTTCAGCGATAAACTCTTTTGTACGAGGGTCGGCCAAGGTTGCCTTCACTTTCTCTTCCGAGGATTCGATGCCGTACAAATCATACAGAGCAGCAGTTGGATCGGCAACCAACGAGAACGGAGCGTTTTGAGCGCCTACATAAGTTCTCATGTTGGCAATAGGCGATTCAAACAAAGCGATGACGTCCATGCCTTCGCGCTTCCACTGTGGGTATCGACCAATAAACTGGTGTACTCGCAAATTGCACACGGCACAGGCAGAGAATCGGAAAAAGGAAAGCAGCACTTTTCGACCTCGATAGCTCTCCAACGCTACGGGATTGCCGAGGATGTCAGTGGTAGTGAATGGCGGAGCGATCATGCCCGGTTGAAGTAGTTGAACCATAGAAAATACCTCCTAAGTCGATGAGCTGTATCCCCATCTTATCAGGACATCCCCCCTACTTCCGTGACCTAGTCACCTTGCAACGCCTCCAATTGCTCCGGATGAATAACGCGAATCCAACCCCTTCCCGACTCGATCCACCCCTGGTTTCGGTAGCGCCGCAACGCACGGCTTACGACTTCACGAGAGGAACCAATCTCTACCGCCAACTCATGATGGGTTACATGCAGTAGCGGCTCTCGTTCCGAAGAGGTTCGTAGCAGAGCTTTTGCCAACCGTGCATCCAAGGATTGCGATCGGCGCCCGTCATATTGTTCTCCTATGCGAAGCAAGCCATCCAGCAAGCCTCCGAAAACAGCAGCCCGAATTTCCGCGTGCGTCTGCAGCCAGCCGAGGAAACTCTCTTTCGCAATGAATAGGGCTTCGACTTCCGACTCAGCCGTTATGGCCCCCGGGTAATCGCGGCCGCTTAGGCCGCTAAGTACGAAAAGGGCGCATACCTCGCCCGCCTGGAGCCGACTTAAGACGGTCTCCCCGCCATCCTCAGCGACACGACTGATGCGAGCGGTTCCGCTTAATAGAAATAGGCCATAGGAAGCCGCATCCTCCCGCTGAAATAGACGAGATTTAGCTGGGAACTTCCGGACAACTGGCTGTGCTTTCACCCATTCCACAGAAGGAACCACACTCAGATAAGGACAAGCCTCCATTGCCCGAGAAGAAATGACTTCGATATCTTGCATTGTTTTCACACTCCCTTGGCCTATAAAACTTACCGTCACTTGTGGCAGGTTCACCGAACAATATCTAAGCACAAAGTAAAGTTTGATCACAGAGTATACATCAAGATATAAAGAAAGCGCCACTCCAGTATGGAGTGGCTATTGAAATTCAACGCGGAGGTTTGAATGCCAACAATATATCATTTGCTTCGTTATTGGCTAAGTCTAAATGTGTCTCCAATATCTCTCTCGCATTATGTCTTAGCTCAATTGATGCTTGTTCCATTTCCTCAGCTTCCCTTATTGCCTGAGCAACCCTCTCGGTTATTTCTGGGTCTGGAAGTGGTAATATTAGATTTGCAAGGTTTTCCCATTTAACCCTTGTCCTACTGATCCCTGTTGCCAACAGTAATAAATTTGCCCGCGCTTCAGGAGTTCTCAAAAGCATCCATATTACCCTTGGATCTACCCCTTCTTTTGGGCGGAAGATGGTGAACTCATTTGTAACTACACACCCATCTAGCTCAGCCGGAACGATGGCACAGGAGCCGTAAGTTGCGCCTATATTGCTTAAGACAATGTCTCCAGCCGATACAATATATAACCGACTATATGTGCTATCTGAAGCTAAAATTTCGTCTCCTGCTTCGGCAAATCCATCATATCTCACACGAAGATATGTTACAAAATCATCGCTTTCTCTAGTATCAATTGCATTGTTTTCTGAAAACTCAACTAAATCTACCAACTCCGAGAATTTTATAACATTTCTCCCTGCTGCTTCCCACTGGTCTACATTCCGGTTAGGCTTTAGTAAGCAAGACTTAACATCCATTCTATCAGAAATTCGATCACCTGATACTACATAATCGGCTACCGATGGATCACCCTGCAAAAACGCCTCATAATGCGTTAAAACAGTTGCTATTTCTTCCTCGGCGCGTCGGCGGTTCTCCCTATCAATCGGTAAAACTCGCTGCCGTGATGGATCGTCAATGCCAACATATCTGCAAGGGTACATGAAAACAGAAGGTTGACCAGTCTCACCATTGCGTCTTTTCTCAAGTATAAGGATTGAAGTCTTAACTCGCGCAAGCGACCTTTGAAAAGCGTCTCCCGGCAATGAAATAACTGCTCTAACGATGAATTTCTCCCTGATAAATTGTCGAAACCGTCTGTAATCATCGCCTCCAAGAATACCATCGTCAATAACGGTAATCATTCTGCCACCCGGTTTAAGTAAATCATAATACCGTTCAATGAACATAAGACTTGACTTCAGGCTATTTCTCGCTGTTCTCCTTGCTCCTTCACCACTGAAAGCTAACTCATACTCGTCCAAAATTGCAGCTTCATTCGCTGTTGTTCTATCGTATGTCTTGGCAAATGGGGGATTAGTTAAAACAACATCGACAAACCCGCCCGGTTGCTGTACTAGTGCTCTCAGTTGATTTTTTTCCTGCTGAATTTCTAAGGAATCATTAGGTAGTATTCTGACTTGTTTGTCTAGGGCGTCCGCTTGAAAAATGCTACTCCCACCATCACCATGAAGATACATATTCATCCTAGCTATACGCGCAATTGCTGGTTCCCGTCCAACATCAACCCCAAATATCTTACGCAGAGCTATCTCGTTCTTCAAAGCATCCTTTTCAGCTAGCGTTAATGTATTAAGAGAATCTACCTTTCTCCACATTTCACCTAATACTTCAATAAGGAATCCGCCAGTGCCACAGCAAGCATCAAGAACTGACTCAGTATATCTTGACCCGTTATCGAGTAAGACCCCGACCTTCATTCTTGCCAATTTCGCACCTAATTTAACGACACTTCTCGGTGTAAAGAACTGCCCTAAATCTTTACCCCTCATTGTTGCATTTAGGAAGGTTTCAAATAGGCGTCCGTTAAGATCGGCATCAATTCCAAACAAAAATATATCCTCAAGCTTTTCAACGACACCTTTAATTGTTTCAGGTGACAAAAGGATTCTTTCATTTGGTTCAAAAATTCGCTTCTTATTTCCAACAAGAATCTCTCTTTCAAGATCGTTTAGTAATTCTCTAAACTGGATCGTATCAAGTGGATTTGGAGTATCTGCCTCCCGCTCCTCAATCCATTTTTTCGAGAACTTCACTTCGTTTACTGGAACTTCAATTACGGTTCTATTCGCAATGTCTGGATGTGCTCTAAGAAGTTTTCGATCTGAGAGTAATTTAAGGAACACGACTTTAACAAATTCTTCAAACGCAGCGGATTGACTCATTGCATCTTTTTTATAAATCTGCTGATGACACCAAGCAAACGCAGCATTAACTTCTTCCAGTGTTTTTTTATAAAGAATGTGATGCTGGACTTGTTGGTTCTGACTGACCATATTTGCGATTCCATCGTTCGACAAAATTTGCTTAAACCGATTGTATTTTTCGTTTCCATCGACAAAGTCGGCGAAGCTTAGCTCCAAAATTACTTCTTCGGAATCCCAATTATATAGCTGAGTATAGAACCCATTTGATAATACGAAATAACGAACAGGGTTCGCGTTTCTATAGCGTTGGTTTATCATTAAGCAATAGCCAGAACATTGACCAATATAGTTAGTCAGTTCCTCCCCTGGTGCTTTAGCATCAAGCACCCAACGAACAGTACCATCCAGTTGAATCGCGTAATCAGGTTTATAAGGTGCACTCCTACTTCCCCTGCTTATTCTTAATTCTTGTATACTCGTCTTTGGAATTATTTGTTGGTCAGAATAACCCAAGTCCTCAAGTAATCTATTGATAAAAAAGGTTTCTACGGAAGCCTCATTGGTAAATACATTATCGTTACAAAATTTGTTTTGCGTCATATTACCACCTCATTGCACACAGGAATGACTTTAGTTAACTCTAATTTAATTCTTCAAAAAATGTCGATTTCCTGCGTGTGCTCTAAAGTTATATTTCAATTACTAATAAACCAACCTCTCCCGCAGCCCAACCTGTCCCATAGCAATTTTTGATTTGAAACCCCTTTGGAAATTATTATAAAAAATGTCCGCATTTAAGCAAAGAAAAACAACCTTGCATCAAACAAGGTTGTTCCTACCATTACATTTTGATTTCTACATCCCCACTTGCGTTTACTTCAGCAACCTTTATCCCATTCTGATCTTTTATAACAACCATAATAACATTTCTCTTTGCTCCAGCAGAGTTAGCTGCTTGCAATATTTTTTGATGCAGCATAGCAGCAAGTCTCTTTTTATTTGTTTCTGTCGTGTTGTACCAATCACTGCTGACCGTTACATAAAATACTGACCAGTCACCAGCTTCTTTGTCTACTTTGCGAACGACTCCTAAGCTATCTTTTACGATTTTGTCGATTTCTTTATTATAGGCATTCAAGTCTACATCGGGAGTCGAACCACATCCAGCAAGGAACAAAGAAAGAACTATCGCGATAAGTGCAAGCGGCACAGTATTATGTATTTTCATTCTCTTTCTTCTCCTTCTCCGAAATTTGCTTAGCTTTTAGCATATGCCGAACAAACAAAGCGCAGGCTTCAACAGAGGGTGTCCCATTCACAATTACATTGACTCCATTAGGCAAGGTAAATCTCTCTGCATCATTCGCTACATCTTCCTTCATGTAACACCTCCGCAATGAGTACTATAGTCTACATTTTAACATCAACAATACGAGGATTCCACTTATATGAATTTGCATGTGACTATAGTCTGTAGACCCCTTTAACGCTCGGTCGGACAATGATTTCAAAAAGGAGAAATACCTTGACAATTGAAATCATTTTCGGTGAAATTCTCAAGCAGTATCGCATTGAAAGGGGTTTGTCGCAGGAAGAATTAGCCTTAAGTATCAATTTGGATAGAACCTACATCAGTATGCTTGAGAGAGGGAAAAGACAGCCAACAATCAGTTCATTATTTGCTATTGCTGAGGGGCTAAACATAAAGCCTTCAGATCTTATAAAAGAACTTGAGAAGCGTTATACAAAGCCTAATGATGAATAAATAAAGACAGCCATTCAAACGGCTGTTTTTTTCGTTCATACGGCCATCATACGGTCGTCAAGCGAACGAATGTCTCGATAAGCTGTTGGATATTCCTTGATTTTTTTATATTGGTCATACGATCACTTGTTTTTGAACGGTGCTTGTTAGGTACGCCACACTTTATCGGGGTAAAGTGTTAAAGAAAATATTAGTTTTCCTGCCCCTACCCTGCCACGCTCAAGCATGTCAAAAAGTATACCTTCTGACATATGAACAAAAAGCCCAAAATAACTGTTTCAAAAAGTTTATAAAACGAATTGAAATGTGTCAAATACACTGATATACTTATTGACATATAAAGGGAACAGAGGTCGATAAATCATGAGAGTTGCATATGTCAGAGTATCAAGTACTGACCAAAATGAGGAGAGACAAATCAAAGCATTAGAACAGTACGGAGTTGAAAAGTTCTTTACAGAAAAGGTAAGCGGTAAAGATCGCAATCGCCCACAACTCAAAGCAATGCTGGAATTTGTTCGTGAGGGTGACACAGTTCACATTGAATCAATATCTAGGCTCGCTCGCAGTTCTCTTGACTTCTTACAAATCTTCAAAGAGCTTGAAAGCAAGGGGGTACATATCGCTAGCATCAAAGAGAACTTTGATACTAGTACACCACAAGGTAAATTCATGCTTACTGTATTCGGTGCATTATACGAATTAGAGAGGGAGAGTATTAAACAACGGCAAGCGGAAGGAATCTCTCTTGCTCTTGAGAAGGGAGTTAAATTCGGTAGACCGAAGCATGAAATATCAGAGCAGTTTAAGAAGGTATATCAAAACTGGAAAGCTGGTCGATTGACTGCTGCAGCCAGCATGAAAGAATTAGGAATGAAGCCGAACACATTCTATAGAAGAGTGAAAGAATATGAAAGCAACTTATGAACACTTATGATCATAAGTTTATGGAACAAATGTTCTAATTGCGACAAGCATTACTGAAACCTCCGTAGATGCCCCATATTACATCAATTGTTGTCTAGCTGTAAAATCCTTATAGTTTGTCTCGGAGTGATTCTAGGTAGCTTGGAGTGAGGAACAAAACGCCGAAAATGCTATTGTGGGCTTAAGCGAGGCATGAGAAGAAGCTTTTAGTATTATGTAACCATCATCTTGCTATGAAAGAAATTAGTTATGTATAGTAGTCTTCTCTATTCTTACAAGAGAGGACTACTAGCCTGCGGCGCTATGCAGTTCTCCCGAACTGCACTCAGAATATATATAGTGCACAAAGTGTAACCATTAGTTTGCGGTTTGGCGAAATTTCCTCATCTTTTTTTTGATCGCATCTTTATGTTTCATAACCGCCTGTCTTGAAATACCTAGCATTTTGGCAGTTTGTGCGTCATTATATCCTTCTGACAAGAGTATAGCCACTTCTCGTTGTTTTTCAGTAAGGTTATACTGTTCAAGCTCTATTTTTTCTTCCGCATCAAGGTTCATACATGACAGATACTGAAGTTCAAATAATTCCTTTGATTCCTCGGGTAACCCATCAAGATATACAGATTCAATTGAACTTACAATCTGTCGAAATATACGCTCCATCCGGAGAGGTAAATAATTCTTTACATATCCACTAAAGGAACCAGTTTGCCAACAGTATGAATGGACTAGCTGGCAAAACTCAACTAACGCTTCTGAAATAATGTCATGCGCCATAGACGAAACATACTGATATTCAACATGTTCTGTTTTGAACCGATTAACCCTTATTTGTAAAGGGGATAATCGCCGTCTTGCTTTTCCTTTTATACTTTTGAACGGTGACCATACCATTGACTTTATAAATGGTGTATAACAATCGATAAGCCGAAGTAGTGCCTCTATATTCCCAGCAAGCAAATACTGGCGTATTAGCCGTTCATCTTCATTCAAAATATTCTTTTTGCTTTCCTTCCTTATTGGAATCTTCTTTCGGGGGTCAAAGATTGCTATAGTGTTCATTAATTTTTCTTGTATTCGCTGTTCAGCCTCCAGGTTATCGAAATTTCGCGCATCTCCTTCCACTAACATTTTCCTCCTCCGTTCACGAGAATAATTCGATTAACAATTTTTCTTCTTCTAAAATTTCTTCTAAAAGCAAGTCAGCCATTTTATCTAAAAACAACTCAATTTCCTCCTGTCCACCAGATAGCTTCATTTGATGCTCCAAAGCGGCACACCTCCTTTCACATAAATAGTAGCATATATATGCTACTTTATCAATATCTTTAGCACAAATTTGTTTGTTATTGATATTTTATACTACTTATGCTACCATATTAGCATGATACTTTTTTTGGAGGGTTGATGATGAACGGAGTTGCTTTCGGCAAAGAAATTAAAAAGTTGCGAAAAAAAGTCGGGATTGCTTCTAAAGAGCTTTCACAACAAGTAGGAAAAGCCGTTACCTATGTATCTCAGCTTGAAAGAGGTCTGATTAAAAAGCCGGATTATAAAACCTCATATCAGCTTCTAAAAAGGCTTGAGATTGAAGAAACCAAGATTGATGGATTACTTGACTATTTTGGTATTAAATCACCTGAAAGAGAACAAGCCGAAGGAGATTGGGCCGCTGAGCAAGCTGAATTTTATTGGCTAGAGCCTGAGAAAGCTCGTCTTAAAAACAAAAATGACCGTCTACATCAAAGTTTGAAAATGCTTATTGATGTGGACTTTTCGGCAGCCGATAAGCTGATTAGCCACATTGAGGCTCTGACAAGTGATAAAAACAAGTTTCACTTTCTTACCTCTCTATTTGAATATGACTACTCCAGACTAACTAATGAAGAGCGAGCAAATATAATCGCTACAGTGAAAACTGCCATAATGGCAAATTATACATTCGATGAATATGGGGATTTTGTCAGAAAGGAGACATTGAAATGAGAGTGGCCATTTATGTAAGAGTTTCAACGGAAGAACAAGCACAAGAAGGATTCTCCATTGATGGGCAGATCAGTGCACTTCATGATTTCTGTAAGCACCACGGTTATGAAGTTGTGAAGTGTTACAAAGATGAAGGTGTGAGTGCTAAGTCAATCTCAAAAAGGTATCAACTCCAACAGATGTTAGAGGACAGCAAATCTCAGCAATTCGATTTGGTACTTGTATGGAAGTTAAACAGGTTAGCAAGGAATCAGCTTGATTTATTAAAAATTATCCAAATACTTGAGGAGAACAATGTTAAGTTCAATAGTATCAGCGAGGGTTTTGACCTTACAAACCCAATGGGTAAATTCGGAATGCAGTTAATGGGTGCTGTAGCCGAACTTGAGAGAAATCAAATAGTCGAAAATGTGAAAATGGGGATGACCCAAAGAGCTAATGAAGGTCTTTGGAACGGCGGGAGTATGCTGGGTTACACTTCAATCAATAAAGAACTTGTTATTGTTGAATCTGAGGCGGAACTTGTGCGCTATATTTTTGCCCTATACATTGAGGGATATGGATTCAAAGCAATAGCGAACAGACTAAACCATGAAGGATATAAAACCAAAAAAGGCGTCGCATTCTCAATTAATTCAATTCGCCAGATTATCACTAACCCCTCATATGCTGGATTTATCCGGTTCAACAAACAAACTGATTGGGAAACTAAAAGAAGAAAAGGAACCAATTCTAACCCGCTTCTCGTTAAAGGCAAGCATCAACCAATTATCGATTCAGAAACTTGGAATAAAGCTCTTGCAATCTTTCAAAGCAAATCACATAAACCGCCAAAAACATTTACTGGGCATTTTCCGTTAACGACTTTATTAAGATGTCCTCAGTGTGGACAAGGCATGATCGGACATAGGTCTAAGCGCAGTAAGAACCAAAAAGAATACATTCGATATTATCAATGCGGTAATTTCCGACAAAAGGGCTCTGCCGTATGTAGTTCAAACCTTGTTAAAGCAGATGAAGCCGAAGAGTATGTGTATAAAAAAATTGAGGAAATCGCGTCCAATAAGGCGCTGCTTGCCATTCTCGTACAGCGTGTAAATAACAAAGTCAGCACACTCAAAGAGCCCCTTGAGAGACAGTTACAACATGTTAGAGGACGAATTAAGGAAGTAAACAACACTGCTCAGGGGCTACTGTTCAATCTTGAAAAAGACAATTTCAATAATGTGTTTATTATGGGAAGGCTGAACCAATTACAGGATGAATTAAAAAAGCTGCAAGCACACGAAGCGGAGGTCGAATCTGAATTACAGCGTCCGACAGTACGAGAAATTCCTTTCCCTCAAATACACCGAATATTATCAAACTTTTCTAGGTTGCTGAAGAAAGCGGAGCCTGAAAAACAGAAAGAACTACTCCATTCCATCATCAACAAGATTACCGTTCATCCGGGCAATAACCCGACAGAGAGAAGCATTAAAGAAATTGAGCTATTCTTTGATGCTTCTCTTAAAAACGACGACTTTGTGCTTACTTATGGTATGGTTCAGCTTAACGGAGCTATCGACGAAAAATGCAAATGGGAGCTGACACGGCCAGCTCCCTTTTGGTTATGCAGACTTATCAACAGTATCGTTTATAAATGAGATCCTCCCGTAACATCAAGCAACTGGGCTGTGACGAAACGCCCGTCCTTAGATGCAAGGAACGCAACAACATCGGCAATATCGGAGGGTTCTCCCATTCGTCCAAGCGCCACGATGTCGGCGGGGAGTTTTTGCGCTTCGGGTGAATCAAGAAAGTCCGCATTCATGTCAGTTCTAACCATGCCGGGTAAAACCGCGTTTACCGTGATGCCTCGAGGACCAAGCAGTTTTGCAAGATGAAGCGTGAAAGTATTCATTGCCCCTTTTGTTAAGTTATAGGCCATAATGGGCGGGTAGGCAACCCTTGTAACACCCGAAGAAATGTTGACGATACGCCCTTCGTTGCGAATGCGGGAAAGCGACTTTTGAACTAAAAAGAACGGTGCTTTAACATTCACTGCAAATATGGCATCAAATGCGGTTTCCGTCGTTTCTTCATAAGATTCGGGAATTCCCATACCGGCATTATTGATCAATATGTCGAATTCCGTATTGCCGGCTCGATACTTGAGTTCCTCATCAAGCAATTGGATTAGCTGATTAACTCCGGCAACCGAGTTAAGGTTAGCACCAATAGAGAAGCCGTCACCTCCATTCGCTTTTATAGACTTAACCACATCTTCCGCAGCATCCTGACTACTTCCATAATGAACGGCAACCAGTGCACCTTCACTTGCCAACCGTAATGCGATCCCACGACCGATCCCTCTGCTGCCGCCAGTAACCAAAGCCACTTTTCCATGTAGTCGATTCATTCTTGCGCTCCTCCCCGATCAGCAACTAATAATGCGCTGCGATGCCGTCTTTGTGGCTCATGCTGCAAATGTTCCATTTTCCAATCGATAGGCAATGCAGTCCAAGTGTTTCCGCGATCAGAAGATCGATAAAGTCCTCGATTATTCAGCGCATAGAAAGTATTGGTATCTTGCGGGTCCGCTGCTAAATTGGAAATCATCGTACCTTCCGCAACGGGCAAGCCCTGTTCAACCCTTTTCCACGGTTGGTCTTTTTCTTTACGATAAATATAAGATTCAGCAACCGAAGGGTCATAAGCATTTCTTGCTGCAACAGCGGCGGAAACAAGCATCATGTCCGGGTCATCTTTATTGACTACCATGCTAAACATATATCGATGTTCTAACCCATCGCTTAATGGTTCCCATGACTCGCCGCCATCGCGACTCATTAACACACTCCTGCCTGGTTGATCTACACCGTCGCTGCACGCTGCATAGATTCGATTAGGTGCCTTCGAATGAGCTAATAGTGTATGAGCGTCTAAAGGATTTCCTTCTTTTGTATCCAGCCAGTGTTCGCCCCCATTTGGAGTTTTAATCACTGCTCCTGCCTCGATGGATACGTATATGTGTCCGTTGGACGGATCTTCCGCAATCATCCGAACATTATGGGTTTTAGGATTTGGAGGAAATGACCACTTCGAATAAGAAGATAACGCTTTGATTTCTTCCCATTCCCTCCAAGTTTGACCTCCATCGATGGAATAAAATAATGCACTTCGATCTGTTCCTACATAGACCATTCCATGATTTCCGTATTTTCTGATCGGGCTGACGAAAACCGAAGTAAAGATAGTTTCCGAGATCTCTTGTCCTATCCTTCTCCAACTGTCCCCGCCGTCATCGCTCATCCATAGGCCATAACCGTCGGTACCACAATAAAGGCGGTTTGCCATGAAGGGATCGACTGCTATACATACAGGATTTAAAACCATTGGTTGAGCCTGGACATTATACTTCGCTTCTAATTCATCTAATACAATTAATTCTCCCGACGCACATAAGAAAAATCGCTTCATCACTTTCTCTCCTCGTATACAGATTTGTTTGCTACCGTTATCTGATTAGGTTAGAATACATATACAGATCTTGATCTTAGTGATTATGATCATTAACCTCTTATAGATAATGATTATGATCAGTAAATTAAAGAATGTCAAGGAGATTATGTATGAGCAGCTCAGATTTCCCTTTTCCAGCAAACTCTGCTTCAGCCGCCTTTGTGTTACAAACTCTCATTAAGACCACACACCAAGTTCATCGTGAGTTCGAAAGGCTGTTATCGACTTTGGGATTACCATCCTACTTAACTGGACCACGTTTGCGCGTACTTTTGGATGTTTCTCAATATGGGAACATTCGAATGAGTGATTTGGCTAAAAACCTGGGAGTTGAGGCTCGGGTCATGACACAGTATGTAGATTCCTTAGAAAGACAAAATTTGCTAAAGCGGACGGCGGATCCCAATGACCGTCGGGCAACGCTGGTGAAATTGACGGATGAAGCACTCCCCATCATCGAAAATGCGCGAACCGCCATGGAACAAGCTGCCGAAAAAATATTTGAAGGAGTATCCTTCGACTCGCGCAAGCAGTTGATCCAGCAACTTAATCAGCTTACTCGAGGTTACGGCAAGTTTTAAGGCCATCCATTGCTGGATGGCCCTTTCCTAACAGTCATTTCTTTTTTCTTAACCGATATCCAAATCTGACTTCTTGAAAGTTTACGATGTTACGTCCTTACATTCATTTTATAAGAGTTTTCTTGTAATAGGGCTGTATCGATGGTTATTGCCACTCTCCGCTTTACCACTACTTGTGATACGGTTCACCGTATCTATTGATAGGGTAAACTAACATCCCCGGATCGTCTGCCATATACTAACCATTGGCAGAATGATATCATAGTAAAAAGAACAACTCAGGAGGTAAAAAGCTTTGGATGAGTTTTTGAAAGCATTAAATGAAGCAATTCATGCATGGTCTCACCTTAGTGAGGAGTGGGAGAAAATTGAAGCCGACTACAGCGACCAGCTATCTGAGGGATATCCCTTTGATAAGGATTTCCGGGAAGTAGTCTTTGATCTGATGAACTGGAAAGAAACCATCAGCAAGTAAAATGCCATTAAAAATGAGGCTGAGTTAATCTCAGCCTCGTCCTGTTCCCGATTTGCCTTTTCAATGTTGTCTCTCTTTTGCAAGTTCAATAAATGATCTTAAATCCATCAACCAGCTTTGCTGACTGGGTTTGTAGGTTTCATGCAGCCGTTTTGGCAGAATGAGTTGCAAGTTACTCGCCTGCATTTCGTCTGTCTGATTCTCACTTATACCCGGTTCGAGCGTAAAGAGGTGCTTATTCTGAATCCGCTGAGCTTCTGCCAGTACCTGCCGCCATCTATCTTTACATGTGGACTTGACGCCCAGCATGGTCAATCTGGATTCAGGGAACGACGGATCACGGTAATTATCAATATGCGGGAATAAAAAATCCGGTTTGGCCTTGTTTTCCGTTACTGCCGTTCGGGAATAAGTCAGGTTATGGGCCTTGAAGATTTCCTCCAAATGGTTTTCCAGAGCGTACCCGACACGTGATTTTCTGCGATTATGAACACTCAGTGAGAACTGGATAAAACCCTCAACATCAGTGTTCCCATCATCAAGAAAGCCTGTTTCCAGCCTCTTGGCCACGATATGACGTTCAAGTCTTTTGAACAGCTTCTCCTCCTGCTCAATCCATTTCAGCAGGGTCTGATCCGGTTCGTCATAAGGGGAGACATCCCTGAGAGTCCGTCTGGCCAAGTCCGAGAAAACAGACGTACTTGGAAACCCTCCATTGAAGTAGGGCTCGAGTATACCATCCAGATAATCGCTGTCAGGTTCCTCAACGACAATGCCCATTTCCTCAAGAATATAGCGGACAGCAAAATCAACTTCCGGGTCATGGCCATCCTCGATAGCCTGAAAATTGAAACTAAAACCTACCTGATCGACACCAAAAAGCCATAACAGCTGACTTTCGAGTGTACTTCCAAGAGGCACCAGAATCATGTAAATTTCGCCGTCAGGTCGTTTGGCGACAATCAGCATATCTGATTCTCTCGCCTGATCCATAACTTCGTTGCTCTTGAAGTATAATCTGTACTCTGAACGGGTAGGATGAGCCTCCCGAGCATCGTACCATGTCAGATACCCTTCACAGGAAAATCCTTCATTCTCACCGGCAAGCCACAGGAAACGAGCCTCATGTGATACGCGATCATCCCCGAAGATCGTGCGTAACGGTTTGCTTCCATTGAATTCATGCTGATTGGATACCGCGGTATTAACTTCTACTGCACTTAGCCTCTTGATAGCGATACCTTCAAAGTACTGTGAAAGAAATCCCCTCTGCATATAACACCCTCACAAATCATGGTTTGTCAGCATTGCCCACCAATCTCTATCGATGTCATATCAGTCGTCTGCAACCACTGGGCACATAGCTCTATTACTTCTTCGCTGTTGATACGGTATTTTCCTTTCAGGGAGCATTCCCATACAATTCCGACCCTCCAGCCCATCTCCTGAAGGCGAGCCAAGTTCTCTCTATCCACTTCCATGTTTCGGTTTATCTTTGTATGCCAGAACTCCTCATTTGACGAAGGCCATTTGAACAAATGGCAAGAGTGCCCATGCCAGAAGCATCCATTAGCAAAAATGACCGCCTTATACCGGAGAAAGACCAAGTCTGGCTTTCCCGGCAAGTTTCGGTCATGAAGTCGGTACCTGAAACCAAGCCTGTGAAGACCTTGTCGGAGAATCATCTCAGGCTTTGTATCCTTGCCCTTGATACCTGACATCATGCGACTTCTTGTTTCGGATGAAACGATATCAGGCATAGGCTTCAACCTTCTCAAACAACATTTCAACCTGATCAGTATCCTTGGCCGATCTCATTACCTTGAAGATGTAGGGGAGCATGTGTGCCCCCACAGCCTCAACAACAGGTACAGCAACGGAGTTTCCGAACTGCTTGTACGCCTGAGTATCAGATACAGGAATTACAAAGGATCGTTGCCCCGGCTTGTCGAACCCCATCAGTCTTGCACATTCACGGGGCGTCAGCCGCCGCGGATTCTTGCCCTCTTGTCTAATCAGTATTTCCGAGCCATCTTTGTAATACCGTGCAGAAAGTGTACGGGCTATATCATCAGGGCCAAACAATCCAAAACCAAAGCCATTTCCCTTCGCTCTATGTTTTTCTGCGTAATTTTGAAGGTATTCCCATAGCCGATCACTCAATGTATACTTATCCGCTACTTTGCCATTTGGTGCTTCCGTGTATGGAGCTTCAGGTGCTTCTGTTCCATTTTCCTGATGCAAAATCGAACCGAGCTTTGGCCCGAACTGAGGGAGCTTCAAGTCCTTGAATTCAAACCCGACATCATCGCGGAAACCCACAATGAAAATACGCTCCCTGTGCTGAGGAACAAAATGCTTCGCATCAATAACCCGGAAATCAACATAGTAACCAAGCTCTTCTTGTAATGTTCTCATAATTACCTTGAAGGTATTTCCCTTATCATGACTCACCAGATTCTTCACATTCTCAAGCAAAAATGCCTTTGGCCTGTGACGTTCTATCATCTGTGCAACATCAAAGAAAAGCGTGCCCTGAGTAGCATCATGGAATCCATGCGGGCGACCGAGTGAATTCTTTTTGGATACCCCTGCAATGGAGAATGGCTGGCAAGGAAAGCCCGCCACCAGTACGTCGTATTGAGGCATATTGTCCAAATCGACATCGCGGATATCGCCATTTACCGGGTGATCGCATTCATAATTGGCCTGATAGGTTTTTCTGCATGCCAAATCCCACTCGCTCGTAAATACACATTTGCCTCCGATTGATTCAAAAGCCTTCCGCAAACCGCCGATACCTGCAAACAAATCAATGAATCGAAAATTGGCTTCATTTTCCGAATGTTGGCCCGAACGCACATTGTAGATGGTTTTAAGCTCCCGGAGCAGGTTTTGCTCAGGTAAAGATTCACCCTTTTCCCAGCGGTAAATAGTGCGTTCGCTTTTCCCAAGCAATTCCGCAACCTCTCTGACGGAGTAACCCATCGTTTCTCTTATGTGTGCAAATTCAGTATTCTTGAATGTTTTCATTGTCGAACTAGCCTCCCTGTCAAAAATATTCCCAGGGGGAACGTTTTTGACATAAGAATATCACAAGCGAACACATTTTCGCAAACTTTATTTTTAAATGCAGGTCTCAAGTTTTTCGCGAAATAGATAAATACAAGTTTTACCTTGTCCGGTATCAAAGTTCTGGAATATTGAACCGATATTTATATTAATCACATTTCCAAGGAAAGCTTGGCTTGAGATAGAGTTATGCGATAAACAAAACCAGATTTATCTATCGGTAACAAGGGGGCTATTAAATGGACTTTCTATCACTGTATTTCAAAGGTGTTGCCGCAAAAATACTAAGTTCCGTTGAAATCAATAAGTGGAATAGCAATCAGCATGAGTTTCATGGGGTAAGAGTTTTGAAAAATATATTCGGGTTGAAAAGACAGTATTTTAATGCGAGATTCATTTATATAGACAAGCAGGGAAAATTGATGCAGGATACAGGAAGATTAACTTGGTATGATGCGAGAGAATATGACCCTGACAGAACAGAACACAGGTTATACTATACTGAATCTAATGCTATTAATTTTGCTCAAGAGAATGACTTAATGGTCGTTGGATTAAGAAGCGACAATACTGTTCTGGTCGTTATTGCAAATAGAGAAAGCGAGTTTTGCGAAAAATTGAAGTTTCTTTTTGGTGTTAAGCATATTAGCACTGAATATAAGTCAGTTAATCTGGAGAACAAAGAAATTACGAGTAATGACATTGATACCTTGCTGAAGATTGGAATAGCATTAAAATAAGTCGCTTTTCATGACAAGCCAGCCTGATATACTCAGGTTGGCTTCGTTGTTATATATAGAACGCAATTTCAAAATGTAACGTGAATTGGGAGTGAATTTAATTAAATTCCCGTTCTCCGGCTCGGTACCATCTTATACCGGTATAATTTTCGATAAATCAGTCGGGATCCCCTGCTTTATACTGATGATGCCCTTCTACTGGCAAATCAATATTCTATATATCGTTAACATAGAAGAATTGTAACGTAGCATTAATATAATGATCCGAATTCGGTTTTGAATCGGCTTGGGAATTAAATCAAAAAACTGGCAGCTAACATGTAGAATCAATTACTACTATCTACAACCAACCTCTTTTATGTGCATACCACCCGAACCAGATGATTCCTGCAAGCATTATAGTGAGGAATGGAATTTCCTTTATACAGTAGAGAACAAACCGAAGAAGGTGGTAAGCGATCCATAAGCCAATGATGTACAGCGGCCATGTATAGATGTGTTCATACCAAAATGATCCGATCTCCAGCCATGGCTTCAGCCAATAAATACCGATAGGATAGAGAGCAATCATCAAGATAATGATCAGACATCCGATACTTCCGGCAGTATCCTTGGGCCGCTCAGGCTTATGACCTAGCAACTTATGCAATCCCGCTTTAAATGCTTCCCCTAAAAACAATTCGATGAGCTTATCCAATATATATCCTGCCTCCCGGCTAAGTCCTTGAATGCAGACAAAAGCGGAAAGAACAGGTTCGTCCTCTCCGCCGCGATGTTTCTTCCAGTAACTTCAGTATCCGTATCCTCCGCGAATACGGTCTTCCATGTGCGTAGCCTGAGTCAATATCAGACATGCGACAATGAACAAAGCAACGCCGATCCAGATATGTTTTCCCCTCTTTTTCGATATTGCAGTGATCGTGTAGACAATGCTGCTCACTTGAATAATTGCTCCGACGATTTTCAATAACAATGCTGTTGTTGCCATAATTCAGACCTTCCTTCTTACAAAGACATCATCCATTCTCCCACTCGTATAGTGAAATTGCGTTGCTCATGTGGATGGCTACACATTTACAGATTGATTCTGCGGATGGATTTGCTCTCGTCGTCGTAGAAAATGACATTTCCGTTGTTGTCGAAACTCAACTGCTTCATCTTCTTGATCGGTGTACCATCCTTGTATTTCAAATTGCTCTCGTCAACGAAGGTAATCATATTACCGCCCGCTCCCATCTCATATACCGTTCCCGCGTTCGTCATATACAACTTGCCATTGTTCGCGGCTACGCTGTCAAAACGAATGTCTTCATATTCAGATACCTTGTCTACCTTCACCGGAAACAGTTGCAGGCTGTACATTTTGCTTCGCCCAAACACATACAAGTTGTTGTTTGTCGCGAATGCCCCGGCAACTGGAGCGTAGCCGTAGTAATCAGACAGATCAAGCGTACTGTAGTCTGTGCTACTGGCTACCCGTTCTACTTGAGCCTGATTAAGCTGGCCCTCATACACATGCGATTCATGGGTGCCTGTGACACCATACAGAACGCTCCGGGAATCAGGAAAAGTGATGAAGTCATAGAACCGGGCTTCCTCATGGTTCAAGTCATACGTTGCTACACTAACGCCGGATGTGATGTCGTAGATGATGGAACGAGCCGACACCTTCGCAGCAAGGTACAGCTTGTTGTTCGCATTGTTGTAAGCTAGCTTCATCGGTGTCAGACTTTTGTAGTCAAAATGCTTGTTCTGCCCATTGGCGTTCTTGTAATCCCAGTTGAAGTCTTTATCAATGGTCTTGTAGGTTTCTACAGTTCCATTCGAGTTGTTGAACTTGCGAATCTTCATCTTCTGGCTGTCCAGAAAGTAAACGTTATTGTCCTTGTCGACAACCATGCTGTCGATCTGATTGATTTTGGCCATACGCACTGGCCCGTCTACATCACCTGCACCTGATCCGCCAACAAGCGTTTCTACACTGAATTTCTCTGCTTGTGACGGCTGTTGCGGTTCGGTAGATGGTGATGAACCCGTTCCTGATGGATCTGGTTTTGTTGCCGGAAGCGTTGGTGAGGTAGTCGATGGATTGCCGCCCCCGACTTCTTTATTGTCACTTCCATATTGGTACGCCCTCCAGAGCATTACTGTAGCTTCAGCACGAGTAACAGTTGCTTGCGGACGGAATGTTTCATCGGGGAACCCGGAGACCAATCCATTCTCGACTGCTATGGCTACGTAATTTTTGGCGGACTCGGATATGCCGTTGTAATCTTTAAACATCGCTTGAATGGTGCTTTGATCTGGCAAGCGGCTCATATCGTATCCTTTTAACTTGACGAGGGCTACTGTGATATCTTCACGCAAGGCAGGTGCAGAAGGATTGAAAATGTACTGGCCGTTTGCCGTACGATACCCGTTCAGGTAGTCCTTAACCGCTTCTGCAAACGGTGATGCCCAGTTTGTAGCCGGAATATCGGAAAATGATGAATAATTCACCTTGTTTGGCTTAATACCTGAAGCCGTTACCATGATCTTTGCGAATTCAGCCCGAGTGATGGTGTTCTCTGGTCGAAACTTGTGATCGGGATAACCGTCAATCACTTTCCGATTAACCATTTCAGCTATGTACTTGTAAGCCCAATGCGTTGTCGGAAGGTCTGTAAATGACACTGATGGTGTCTTTTCCGGTGCATTCTGCCATTCTTCTCCGTACTCAGGTAGTGCTGCTGACGCTGTTCCAAGCATGCTGAACATTAAAAGTGCTGTAATGATTAGCGATGTCATTCTCTTCATTGACATGGTGTGTTTCTCCTTTCGGTGCAGATGATTGTTTTTCAATTCTCTTTGGATGATTTGTTTCCTCTGGTTTTAGCGGCACCTCCCCATTGGTGAGGTTTGTAGAATTATGGCAGTAGCCAGTCAGGGCTATTATACAGTTATTTAACTTATATGTGTAGTTCGAGTGTCACTATGATAGGATAAGCGTCTCAGTCGTCCTCTACTAATCTGAAGTAGGGGTGACGTAATGGTAGAATTCAAACAATTGGTTGGGGATCAAATCCGCAACATCCGAAAACTTAGAGGGATGACGCAAGAGCTGTTGGCGGAGCAATCCGGCCTAAGCTATAGCTATATAAGCGATGTGGAAAGAGGAACCCGTAATATATCACTGGAATCGCTGGGCAAGATCATTGCAGCACTCGGAATCAAGCCTGCCGAGCTATTTGAGATTGCAGATGGCAATGCAAAGCATCCTGATGCAGATGAGATTCAGAATAAGATCAGGGCTTTGAACACATTAATAGCTGATCGTAGCGTAGATGAGGTCAATTTCGTGCTTACAATGGCCCGCGAATTCCTGAACGCTATGGATCGCAAAGGACGTTAAAAGAAGACTGCATTCGATAAAAAAGGCCCAATAGGGGGAAAAATCACATATATTTTCCGGGGATACCACCCTGCATTATTTGCGAGGGGGTGGCCTGCCGTTTCATGCCCCACCCCTGTTGTACGAAAGACTTGGTATCAGTCGCTTGCCGACAGTGATCCAAGTCTTTTTTCGTTTTGAAACCCGGATTGTTGATTCTCGTAGACAATCACCATAACCGAATGAAAGGATTGCTGTTGAATGAATCAGATCGGAGAGCAGTTACAGGTGATGTATTTGGAATACTGGAACCGGTTGAAAGGAGCACTTGCAGATGGGAACGTTAACCTGCATAGCTTATCTAATCCGTTTCTGATCGATGCGGATGAGCCTTATCAAGAGGCTTCGATCAAAGTACTATTTGTTGGGAAGGAAACAAACGGTTGGGGACAATATATTGATCACGTAGATCGAGAACCGGAGGAGGCAATTTGCGACTTACAGAACGATTACATCCGGTTCAGGCGGGATGGTAAATGGGGACATACACCTTTCTGGAGAGCATGCAGAATCATCTATGATAAGCTAAATACCGGCGGCCCTAAAGACGGTTATATGACCAGCAATCTGATCAAGCTCGATCAGAACAGGACAAGACCCTCACCCGAAGTTGAAGAGATTATCTGCAACAATTTCCCGTTGCTACCTTATGAGATTAAGATACTTAGTCCTGATGTTGTTCTCTTTTTTACCGGGCCGTATTATGACGACAGACTGCAACGAACTTTTGCCGGGTCGGTTCTGGATTCAGTGAATGGAATGCCGCTCAATCTGTTATGTCGAGTCATCCATGATAAGCTGCCGTATCACTCTTATCGTACCTATCATCCGGGCTACTCGTTGCGAGGAAATAAGGCGAAGGTAGCCAGATTCGATCCGGTAGTCGATGCCATCGTCAATCTTGTACTGCAAAAATATTGATTTCCAGCGAGTCAGGGAGCGATCCTTGGCTCGCTTTGTTTTTATACCGCTATTCCACTTGAAAGGGGGTGAACAACATGGTTGTGAAAATAGGATTGCCAGAAGATGTTTCTACCGTTCTGAAGCAGCTTGTTATGAATGGACACTTCAGTATGGCTGGCCGCGTTCTTCTAACCTACTGCCGCCGAACCTATGGCGTAGATGAAGAAACCGCCGCTCGCTGGACCGTTGCCTACTTTCAACGCGAATTTCCCGGGCAACTGCAACGGCACAGGAAACGACTGGCGGGGGCGTGAGGATGTACGATTTCGGAGGAAAGGAGACTGGAGAGATGACTTACGAATCATTCAAACGTAACAGCCAGAAGGAATATCTCGGATTCTGCGAACAAAAAGGATACATCTACTCTGTAAAGCTGGATGCAGGGAAGCATGCCGTTGTCGCCCTTCGCAATGGACAGGTTACGGTTCTGATTACTTACACCGTTCAGGCATCGCCGATCTTCAGATGAATGGCGGAGCTCGTCGGAAACGGCAACTGTCGCCATTCAAGCGAATAGGACGGTCAATGCAGGTAGCCGTGCTGTTGTATCGACAGGAGGGTTATTTTCCATGCCATTGAAGGGAGGTGAGTCACATGGAGAACGTGCAGGATTTGTTAGCCAGAAGGAACCAGTTGATGGCAGCAATGCGGATGATGGATCGCAACGCCAGCTTTGATACTGAGGAAGGCAGGGTATACGCTCATACGCTGGTCAAGCTGGTCATGATTGAAATGCAGATTGAAGCTCAAGAAAAAGAAAAAGTCGCCCGCAAATAGAGACGGAGCGACAAAGAAAAAATACGTTGTCATCATCATAATTCAAATTCATCTATCACGCAACAGGAGGAGCCGCCGCGGCTTCTCCTTTTTGCATTTCAATGGAGGTCAACCACATGAATGTATATGAAATGTCGTCAATCAAAACGCTGTTTACCGAGGCACTTGCCGAAAAGCCGGATTCCTATGTCGTGGATCAAATCTTTGCCCGTTTCCCGTCGCTGACCGATCTGATGAATGTCACTGAGCAGGAACTGACCGCCATCAAGGGCATCGGCAAAGTGAAAGCACGCCAAATCATCGCCGCCCTGCAACTCGCACGGAGATTGAATGCACCTGTTTACAGTCATCCGCATGTGATTCGCTCCCCCAAGGATGCAGCCGATTTGCTGATTCCAGAGATGAGGTATCTGCAACAGGAGCACTTCGTTGTTCTTTTTCTGAACACCAAGAACCATGTCATCGGGCGACCGGAGACGATCTCGAAAGGTTCGCTCAATGCAGCCATCGTGCATCCACGCGAAGTCTTTCGAGCTGCCATCAAGCGATCCGCAGCCTCAATCGTAGTTTCGCACAACCATCCGAGCGGCGACTGCACACCGTCACAAGAAGACATTCAACTCACGGCTCGTCTGGTCGAAGCCGGGGATGTGACTGGCATCGAAGTGCTCGATCATATCATTGTAGGCGGGGACCAATTCATCAGTCTCAGGGAACGGGGTCTTATGACTTCGTAATCAGCGGATATTGAACGCAGTTCCATCCGCAGCGGCTTGCTGTAATAGCTGGCCGCTGTCTTCTTAGATCACCAAATTCACATTGGAGGAATATACGCATGAACAACCATCAGCAACAATTTCAGTTACCAACTGCAACGAACGGAAGCAAGGTCGAACTTCATCCGCATCCGACAGTTTCGATTACGGCAGTTGTTGTGCTGCAAAACATAACATTACCGGACGCTTCAAGGAAGCTCGTATGTGAATCGGAATGCCGGAATGAACGGATTGAAATCATGGTGCCGAAGGATGTTCCATTCAGCGGGCTGCGGGTCAAATTCAGGTTCATCCGTGAAACAATCGAGCAATGAGTGGCTGGAAGGTATATCTGTTCAAAATGTACAGTCCCGGAGCAGTCAGCGGTGGAATGTTTGCGGATCGCCAGATGAAGGAATTGTACATCAATGTGGATTTATTGCGGATGCCTCTGCGGGCAATAGTCAAGCTGATCGGTAGCTTGCCCGATCTGCTGTCCGCATTATCAGAACGAGTGAAATCGGCTGTAGACGGATTGTATAAGTCAGACAGGACAAAGATCTTCCGAGTGAACCAACAAGCTTCTGTGGGGCTCACAGTAAGCGAGAATGGCCTTTGCTTCCCTTCCCATTATGTCTTTTCTGCGGACGAACTCTTTGTACATGTTTCGATCAACGACAATGAGGTTTATCTGCGGTGCGACAACGGATGGAGGTTGTTCTTTCAATCGCAATTGCCGTTACCGTTCTACGCTTACAAAACTCCTATCGAGGTCAGGAGCCAAGGCTATACCATCCCTTTGCCGCTTGATGTTTGCTATGGACTGAAGCGTGATCATAAGGAATTGCATTTCGTGGTGTATGCGGATTAAGGCCTGCCCATATCCTGCATCAGCAACAGGAAAGGCGGCTCGCTTCGCTCGCCGATCAAAGACCACCCTCTCCGCTCCCTGAGGGAGGACGTAAAGGGTTCCCACCCTTTACAATCCCGTCACTCGCCGTACGGCGTTCCTCAGCTAACGCTGAGGACACGAAGGAGTGTCGGCTCATGGCATCGCTCTGTCAAGGGTAAAGGCTTCGCCCCTGCGGCCCTTGACTGGCTTCCTGTGGCCCATTACCGCACTCAGGTGCAATGCGAACACTGATGGAAAGACGGGGCCGCTCGCTTCGCTCGCGGCCCCCTCACAACATGTCAGCTTAATACGTCGGTAAAGTAGTTTTGTCGCAGCCTGTATTTCTCTTTGCCGACATACGGTTCTAAAGGGGCTCCGGTACAATGCAGATTAATCGGATCAATACTCATCGTTCTGTAAGTTAATGTGTCTTTCCCTCTCCAGCTTGCTTTGAGTACCGGGAAGATTCTCTTCATTAAATGCAAATGCGGCGACATCGAGAGCCATTGGTCGAGCTCCTTCTTAAACAAAGCACCAACATCAACAAGAGGATGCCGGAATGCTTCGTGCATTTTCAACTTCCGCTTCTCTTCCTTGGTCAAGGTCATGTAGGCTTCCTGAAATGTTCCGAATTTGTTGATGCGTCGCATGATCTTGTCCCTGCCGCTGAACTTATCAATATCAACGATGACTACATTTTTCAAAGCATCATCCTGTTCATCCAGCAGAAATCGAGACAGAGTTGGTCTTGCATGCTTGTCCCGCCTTTTTCTGCGTTTCTCAAGGCGAATCCACTCTTCGTCGTCACGGTCTTGCTCCTTCGCCTTATCGTATATGATGACCTGCTGGCCCTTTTTACTGCCGAACATAAATGTCTGGTCAAGATCATTGTAGTTTCGCGGTTTCTTCTTCTGATAGCCGACGTAGATACGCTTCGCAAACTCCTTCGAGGTTTGAAAGCGGAGCCAATCATGCTTATCATCGTTGTGAGCGACTTGTGCATCGAGATGACTGCCGATAATGAAGTCGATCAACGCGAGTACATCATCGGGTGAGAGCTGGTGCTTCCAAGGGTTCAACATGATGGATGTCATCGGAGCCTGCGGGTTAGCCTGCATCCACTGTACGCTGAACAAGTCATGCACCAGCCTGTACCGGTAAAAGGTTTCATCATCGTCCGTCTCGAATCTCGCGGGCCGAATCAGGTCAACGAACGCTTGTGTTGGCGGCTCATCTGAACAAAGGATCAGCTTGTCGTAAGGACAGTCAAAGTGCTTCACCTTGCTGGCGGATTGAATGCTTTGAATGATCGGCACGGTGTTCAACAACTCCGCTGCCCTTTGTTTATTGTACAGAAACATGCGGTTTCACCTCAAATATCGAGAGGGCCTGAAGCCTTACGGGACAAGGGATTAAGCCCTCTCAGTTGTCATTCTTGTACACCTGTTGTTAGAGCTTCATCTTCTGCTTCCGATGGGTGATCCAACATGCGATTCAATGCCAGAGCAAGCTGTTCAATAAAGTCTTGCTCTTTCCTTCGCTTGTCGTGAACGATTTCAAACGCATCGTCAATCTCGTTCAGGTCAATGCCAATATCGAGGATAAAGTCCATAGCAACCTCCAAATTATTTATATTTAAGTATTTGTAATTATATATTTGCAAACCATCATAGCAGAGTTTATAATCACTGTAAACCTGCTTGTACAGAAAGGATGATCATCCATGCCAAGACGGATTCTCACTCGCGAAGAGTTTGAATATTTGAAGACGAGCGATTTGGGAGAGCGATTAAAGTTCTTCAGAAAGGAAGCCGGAAAGCTACACTCAAGCAAATCCTTTACAACGACTGCAATGAGTGAGCGTGTCGGTGTCAGTCACCAGACAATCATCTCCATCGAACGCGGGGATTCCAAGAAACCTGCTTATCAGCTCATCTACAGAATTACGCAAGATTTAGGCATCCCCTTTGACGCATTGACGGATTATTTCTATCAAGGAGAACTTCGGTTGATAGCTATCGGGGAACCCAACGAACCCGCTTTAGAATCAACTGAGGAAAGCTCACTGTCTTATATCGGTGCCATTGTCTATCAAGCGTTCACGGATGGGATGATGCGATTTATTCATGACCTCCAATCCTCCCGCCCTCTCGACAAAGAGCAATTCATCGCTTCCTTGGGCCGCATAATTGGAGAACTGGAGTCACTTAAATCATCCGAGGAATTGTTCAATCAGCCGCACCCGGCAGTCAAAGCCAGTGCTCTGTTCAATGAAATGGGCAAGCACCCGAATGCATTTCCTGTTTTCCCTCGTGCTTCATGGAACGATCATCAATCCAGCTTCATTAGTAACTACGAAAACAAAGGAGAAGACGAACAATGAGCAAGTTGAAAGCGGCTCTATACGCCCGAGTGAGTACGGAAGAGCAAGCCAAGGAAGGGTATAGCATTGCTGCTCAAATCTCGGAAATCAGGAAGTATGCGGAGCAGAACGACCTTGAAATTGTGGATGAATATGTGGATGAAGGTGCGAGCGGCAAAAGCATTGCAGGCCGTCCGCAGATGAAACGGCTCCTGAAGGATGCTAATCAGCAGAAGTTCGGGGTTGTCATCATTTATAAAATTGACCGTCTGGCCCGTAAACTAAAAGATGCTTTGGAGATCAGCGAAACACTCGAAAGAAACAACGTCAGGCTGATCAGTCTCAACGAGAAATTCGATACGACAACGGCTTTTGGCCGGACTGCATTCCAGATGATATGTTCATTCGCGGAACTCGAACGTAATAACATTGTCGAACGAGTAAAGCTTGGGATGGAACAGCGAGCCAAGGAAGGCAAGTACAACGGAGGAAAGGTGCTGGGGTACGACAACATTGAAAAAGAACTTGTCATCAACGAGTATGAAGCCGTCATCGTCCGCAAAATATTCGATTATGCCAATCAGGGACTCGGATTCAAAGCCATCACCCGCCGTCTGAATGAAGAAGGCTATCGTTCCAAAATGGACAAGCCGTTCAACGTCTGCGGGATCAAGACGATCCTCAACAACCCCATCTACATCGGAAAGATACGGTACAATCAACTGCAAGATTGGTCTGAGAAACGCAGGAAAGGAAAGAATCCCGACTTTCTTCTTGTTGACGGAACGCATGAATCGCTTATTGCCTCCGAACTATGGGAGAGTGTCCATCAGAAGCTTGGTCGGCGTTCCTACAAGCCGTCCCGCTCCCATCAGCCATACATTCTGAGCGGATTGCTCAGATGTCCTGTCTGTGGTCATGGCATGGTTCCTGCCCGTTCCAAAGGTGCTGGAGGCAAATCATATCGATACTACATCTGCGGTCAGTTCCATAACAAGGGCAAGACCGTTTGCCGCTCTAACATGATGCGGGCCGACGTAGCCGAACAGCAGGTGCTTGATGAACTTGTAAAAGTAGCATCACGTCCTGACATTCTGAGAAAACTGGTCGATAAAATCAATGCCATGCGTTCAAATGCAGACACCCCGTTAATAGATGAAAAGAAAGCACTTGTTGCCGAGTTGAATACCAACAGCAAGAAACTTCAGAAAATAAAGGACAACATCCTGAATGATCCTGAGTTGGCTGCAATATTCAAGGACGATCTCAAGGAAACGCACGCCCGACAAGAACAGCTGCAAAAAAGGCTTGAAGCCATCGAAGCTGAATTAGATGAACAATTCAACAAGCCTGTTGATTTCGATTCGTTGCAAAAACTGTTGACGCTGATTCAGGACGCACTCATGAAGATCGATGCGGATGAACAAAAGGCGTTATTGCGGCTAATGGTCGAAAGCATCCGCATCACCAAAGAATCCCCAAGGCGGGTCGGACGGCAGATCACCCAGATCAACTTACACTTCGATTTTACCATCGAGTCCATGCAAAGGGATTCTGCCGTCCTCCTCAGTCGCCTAGCGGAAACGCGAGCACTGGATTGCGTCGCACCGCTTGAGCCGGAAGTGCTCGCCAGTCTCAACGAACCTCATACTGAAAGCCTCGGGGACTTGATGAAGTCCCTTTTTATTTTACCTTTAGCGATGATACGGTTCCCCCCGCATTATCTTAAACGCCCGGTACACCTGCTCCACCAGCACCACGCGCAAAAGCTGGTGAGGGAACGTGATCCGGCCGAACGACAGCTTCTGGTCGGCCCGCTTCAGCACGTCGTCGGACAGGCCGATCGAGCCGCCGATGACGAAGGTGACGTGGCTCCTGCCGTACGTGCCGAGCTTGTCCAGCTGCGCCGCCAGCTCCTCGGACGTCCACAGGTGGCCGTCGATGGCCATGGCGATGACGTGCGTATCGGCCTTCAGCGCCGCCAAGATGCGGTCGCCCTCCCGCTGCTTCACCTGCAGCTCCTCGGCCTCGCTCAGCCGCTCCGGCGCTTTCTCCTCGGCGACCTCGGTGATCGCGAGCTTCGCGTAAGGCGCGAGCCGCTTCGCGTATTCGGCGATGCCGTCGCTCCAATATTTCTCCTTCAGCTTCCCGACCGCGACGATATGGATGTTCATTCCGTCATGTCCTCCCTCTGTTCCCTTCGCTCACAACGATGATAAGCACAAAAAGCGGGAGCCCTCGCAGGCTCCCGTCTCCGCACTTATATGACCAAATATTGCGGCTTCCGCTCGCACCGCTCGCACGTAGCGGGCGGCTCCCAGGCGGTGAAGCGCACTTCGTTCAGATCGTAAATGTCCGGAGCTTCCTCGTACTCGTCGACGAACATGTCGATCGCGAGCTCCACGTGTTCCTTGCAGACGACAAACATCGATTAGTCCTCTTTCTTCTCGCCGAGTTCGACCGTGACGGTCGCTTTTTTGCCGTTCCGATAATACGTCACCTTGATGCTGTCGCCGATCTTCTTCTGGCCGTACAAATATTGGCGCAGCGTGACGTTATCGGCGACCGGCTTCCCGTCCAGCTCCGTGATGACGTCGTTCGTCGCGAGTCCGGCTTCCTTGGCCGGACCGACCGCGTCGATGACGATAAGACCATTTTTGACCGAATCGGGCAGTTTTAAAACCTCCGCTCCTTTGTAAGAGCGAAGCGGGTCGGTCGTGATGCCCATATACGGCCGCTTGACCTTGCCGTATTGGATGAGGCTTGCGATCGTCTCCTTCGCGGAGTTGATCGGAATCGCGAAGCCGAGCCCCTCGACTCCCGTCTCGGCCACCTTCATGCTGTTGATGCCGATCACTTGGCCGTCCAGGTTGACGAGCGCCCCGCCGCTGTTGCCTTGGTTGATCGCGGCGTCCGTCTGGATGACGTCCATCTCCCAATCGTAGTTGCCGTCCCCGGCGAACGAGATCGGGATTTTCTGATGCGGCGAGCTGATGACGCCGACCGTCGTCGTCTGGGCGAACCGCAGCCCGAGCGGGCTGCCGATGGCGATCGCCGTCTGGCCCGCCTTCAGCTTCTCCGAATCGCCGAATTCGGCGTACGCCTTGATCCCGGCGGAATCGATCTCGATGACCGCCAAGTCGGTAATCAAATCTTTCCCCTTCAGCTTCGCCTTCCGGTGCTCGCCGGTCGCCAGAATGACCTCGATCTGCGTCGCCGACTGCACCACATGGTTGTTCGTGACGATGTACGCGCGGTCCCCGTCCTTTTGGAACAACACGCCCGAGCCGATGCCGATGCTTTGCGCTTCGGTGCCCCCTTCGTCCTTCATCGCGCTGACGATGCTGACGACGGCGGGCTTCACCTGCTCGACCGCGCCGACGATCCGATCTTCCTTCCACTGGTAGCTGTCACCCGTCGTCATGACGGGTACCGCGGCCGACCGGTCCGGCTCGTCGCGATGCGTGCCGATGCCGATCAGAAGCGAAGCCATCAGGAGCGCGGCGGCCGCGCCGGATACCGCCACGACGGCAGGCATCCCGCTGCGGCTGCGCCTGACGTCGGAAAACGCCGTGCCGTTGTGCGTCCAACGGGGCTTCCGGGGCAGCTTCGTCGTGTAGAAGTCGTCGTCAAACAAACTCATGCCCGCCCTCTCCTCTCGATGGCTCACTCTATGGATTTCCCCGATTTCCTTTGCGAAAAAAGAGGAATGTTTTCGCTTCTAGCAGCCTATACTTAGTAATACGAAAACGCTACTTCTATTTTACTAGATTTGCAGCGAAAGTTCGAGCCGGTTTCCCCGGAAAAAAGGAGAGAAAACGTTCCATGAATCGCATCCGCCCCCATCTGCAAGAAGTGAACATGATCGGCAAGCTGGCCGACTTGAAGGAGGAGCATTACCGCAATACGCTGCTCGTCACCGCCCTGATGGATTTGCTGATCGAGAAGGGCGTCATGACCCGCGACGAAATCGAAGCCCGCATGGCCGACCTCGACCGGATTATGATTCCCGACCCAACCTATCCCATCTCGTAGGCCGGTCGAAGTACGTATCCTTGAGCTCGACCTTGCGCTCGTCGGCGTGAATGCCGCGGTCCTCTAATAGGTTATTCACCGTCAGCTTGGCCAAATCCATCATGTTGTGATCGCGGCTCAAATGCGCCAAATACACCGTCTCCGTCTGCCCGGTCAATATGTCGCACAGCGCTTCCCCGGCCGCCTCGTTGGACAGATGGCCCGTATCGCCGAGAATGCGCCGCTTGATGTTCCACGGATACCGGCCCATCCGCAGCATCTCGATATCGTGGTTCGATTCGAGGATGATCGCGTCGGAGTCGGCAATCTTCTCCTTCACCTTGCCGCTGACGTAGCCGAGATCGGTCGCGAGACTCAGCTTGTGCTCGCCGTCGAAGAAGCAGTAGCCGACCGGCTCGGCCGCGTCATGCGAGATCGCGTACGACTCCACCTGCAGGCTGCCGAACTCGACGACGCTGCCGGTCTCCATCACGACCATCTTCTCCTCGGCCAGCTCGCCGAGATGCTTGTGCAGCGCTTCCCACGTCTTCTCGTTGGCGTAGACGGGCAGGTCGTGCTTGCGCGCCAGCGCCCCCACTCCCTTGATATGGTCGGAATGCTCATGGGTGATCAGGATCGCGTCCAGCTCTTCGCCCTTCACGCCCCGCTCCTCCATCAGCTGCTCGATCTTCTTCGCGCTCAGTCCCGCATCGACGAGCACCTTCGTTCCTTCGTGATCGACGAGCAGCGAATTCCCCGTGGAGCCGCTCGCCAATATCGTATACCGCAATGTCATCGACAATCCCCTCTTGTCCGTTCTCCTCTTACCCTCTACGGCTTCTTCGCGCCGTACGGGACGTTCTCCACGTCCCCGCGGAACGCGTGCACGTAGTAGATGTCCCCGTTCTCCAGCGCCACCCGCCAAGCCGGAAATGCGGGCAGCGTCGACCATTTCTCCGTATCGAAAAACTGGCCGTGATACCCGATGCGCACGTCCGTCACGACCGAGCCGCTCGGCAAATATTTCTCCGCCAACGTCCGCAGCACCGTATGCGCGGAGATGACCTTCCGCTCCTCCTTCGATTCCGACGCCGTGTCGAGCTCGGCGAACGCCTGGCGGTAGCCGGTCACTTCCCCGTTCGTGACGTACAGCTCCAGATTGACGTCGAACAGCGGGTATTCCCCGATCATTTGGTTCATCATGAACATGCCGTCCTTGCTCGTAATCCGGTCGTACGCGTACGACTCGATTTTCGGAATCGCCCGGCTCGCCAAATCTTTGAGCGATCCTTTGCTTAGGAACAAATTGTAGCGGATCGGCTCGGACAGCGTAATTTTGCGCCCATACGTCTCCCCGTCGACCCACTTGACGACGATCTCCCGCATCTTGGGCGAATCCTTCGGCACCTCCGCCGTCATCTTGATCCCCCGGTTCACCAGAATCCGGTTCAGCTCCTGCTCCACGTCGGCCGACGACTGCTTCGACTCGCCGATCACGTTCCATTTCCCGATCCACAGCTCATAGCCGAGCAGTACGTTTAACGCCAGGAAGGACAAAATAAAAATCGTTTTCGCCCGGCTCCAATCCATCGTACCTTTGCACCCCCGTTCGTTGGGCGTCCGTTTATTTCAAAATATCGTACGTCCCGTCGCGAAGCTCCACCGCCCACACCGGGTTCAGCTCCATGAACTTGTCCTGGACGATCGGCTGGTACGCCGGCGTAATGCCGACGACGAAGCTTTTGCGCGAATAGCCGTTCAGCATGTCGTCCAGCGTCTTGCCGCCCGGAATCGTTCGGAGCGAGCGCTCGACCTTCGACGTATCGAACATGATCATGGACCGCTCGTAGTTGGCGACGATCCGGTTTTGCAGCGTGATGCGGATCAGACCGAAGCCGTCGCTCCGGTCGCTGACGATCGGATACGAATCGTAATATTGGCGGAATGTGAACTGCTGGCGGCCGATCAGCTGCGTCTGCGGAATCGATTTGACCAGGAAGCTGCCGTTCCAGCCGCCGTGCTGGTTGATGAATTGGACGGCCGCGTTCAAGTTTTCGCGCACGTCGTTGCGGCTGTCGACCGTCGGGATCGGGTCGGAATACGCCATCCACAGCTGGTCCGGCTTGATCTGCAGCCCCCGCTTCCCGTCCGTGTACCGCTCCAGGCCGTCCTTGTCCCGGAAGTTGCGCGTATTGCGCGGATCGACGAACAGCGTCTTCTGCAGCTGATCGATCGGCATCGTATTGATCCCGATCCGGTATCGGGGCACCTCGAGCGGCGCGTCCGGCAAGTAGAAATCGTCCTTGGCGTGGTACGTGCCCTGCAGCTCGCCGAAGCCGACCATCTGCTCGACGTTCTTATTGTTCAGGTCGGCCCGGGCCTCGTACGTGTTGTATTCGGTCAAGAAATACGTTCGGACCTCCTCCGCGTCGCGGTTCACGTAGATCCAGATCCGGTTGACCGACTCGCTCTCGAGCGGCAGGTCCCCCTTCAGCTGGAGCACGGTGCGCAGAATCCCGAACGGAATGCCGCTGCGGAACCGGACTTCCACGCCCTGCTGCTTGTTCCGGATTTCGTCCCAATCGACGGCCGTCAGCACCGGCGCATTGCGGCGGAAGTTGTCGAACGTCCGCCCCCGGAGCATCTTCATAATCTCCTTGTAATGCGAATGGTTCGGGTACAGCACCGTATGTGTCTGCTTACCGGTATGAAGCACGATCAAGTCGGGGAAAATCAGCTCCTCCGCCGTCATCTGCGTGCCGATCAAATCCGTCTCCACATACTCCGCCTGATTCGTCGGCATCGGTCTCGGCGAGTTGAAAATGAGCATATAGCTTTGCAGCAAGCTCGCCAGCACGAGGAAGGCGAGTACGGCCGTCTTGATTTTCTCGATCATACCGCTTCACCTTCCATCTGCTGGACCGGCAGCGCGAACGTGACGCGCGTCCCATGGCCGAGCTCGGACTCGAGCGAGATCGTTCCGCCGTGCGCCTTTACTATTTCCCGGGCAATGGATAGACCGAGTCCGGTACCGCCCATATTGCGCGACCGGGCCTTGTCCACCCGGTAAAACCGGTCGAATATTCGCGACAAATCTTTGCGCGGTATGCCGATGCCGTTGTCTTGAACGGATATTTCGAGCCATTCTCTCTCCGTCCGGCGAGCCCGGATGACGATGGCCCCTCCCTCCGGCGTATATTTGATCGCGTTCGATACAAGGTTGTCGAGCACTTGGTCGATTTGGTCGCGATCGAGCATGACGTCGCGGATGCCGGCCTCGACCTTGATCTGGATCGAAATGTCCTTCTGATCGAGCTGGAACGAGAACCGGTCGGCCACTTCCTCGAGCATGTCGGGAATGTGGGTCGGCTCCTTGCTGACCATCGCCTTGCGCGAATCGAGGCGGGACAGATGGAGCAGGTCGTTGACGAGCCGGATCATCCGCTCCGTCTCGTTGCGCATGACGCCGACGAACCGGTGCGCGAGCGTCGGGTCCTCGATCGCCCCGTCGTCCAGCGCCTCCAGATAGCTCTTCATCGTCGTGAGCGGCGTCCGCAGCTCATGCGATACGTTGGCGACGAATTCGCGGCGCGCGTCCTCCAGCTTCTCCTGCTCGGTGATGTCCTGCAGCATCGCGATCGTGCCGGTAATGCCGATATCCCGCCGATGAATCGGCGTGAAGACGACCCGGATCGTTACGAAATCCCCCTCTTCCTCGTCGGCGACCTGAATGGTCGCGGATTGGCGCTCCCCGCTCACATGCTTGGCGATCTGCTCCTTCGGAATGCCCAGCACGTCCGATATGTCGCGATCCGTCACATCCTCGCTACCGATATTCAACATCCGCTTCGCCCGGCGGTTGACGACGATGACCTTCCCTTGGTCGTCCGTCGCGATGACGCCGTCGTTCATGTTCGACAGGACGGAGGAAAGCTTCTCCTTCTCCTCTTCGTTCAGCGACAGCGCTTCCTTCAGCCGGTTCGTCATATGATTGAAGGCGTTGCCGAGCTGGCCGATTTCGTCCGGCCCTTTCACCGACACCCGCTGATTGAAATTGCCGTCGGCCATCGCCGACGCCTGTCTCGTAATTTCCTTGATCGGATTCGTAATCGTATGCGACAGGATGACGCCGAGGATGACCGTCAGGACGAGAGCGATGACCGTGCCGGACAAGAAAATTTTGTTGATCCGGTTCATCGTCCCGTACAGCGGCTCCATGGACGCTTCGATATAGACCGCGCCCATCACCTTCGTTCCTTCCCCGACCGGCTGCGCCACGATTTTGCGCCGGTTGCCTTCCGCGTCGATCGTCTCCGACTCGATGTCCTTGATGCCCTGCAGCGCCGAGATCACTTCGTTCTGCAAGTTTTTTTGCCCGATCCGGGCCGACTGGGTTTGCAGCGACGTCGTCAGGACGAGCCCGTTCGCATCGATAATCTGAATTTCCGCGTCGCTGATGTTGAACAGGTTGTTGACGATTTCGTTCAGATCGGCGAACGACTTCTTCCCCTCCGCCGTCGCGCTTCCGGCGTCCTGGCTGGCGTTCAGGTACGGCTCCGCGAAGCCGGCCAGCAAATACGCCTGCTTGTTCAGCGAGTCGGTGAAATTGTCGATGAACGACCTCTCCATCGTCCGGACGAAGTAGACGCCGATCAGCTGCATCGCCATCAGGATGAGCAGGACGTAGATGATGATGATTTTGCTCTGTACCGTCTGGAAGAAACGGGGACCTCTCAATGGAACGCGCCTCCCGTTTTCGGGTTGCGCATCATATAGCCCAGCCCGCGGCGCGTCATGATGTATTCGGGGCGGCTCGGATCGTCCTCGATCTTCTCGCGCAGACGCCGGATCGTCACGTCGACCGTGCGGACGTCGCCCAAATATTCGAAGCCCCACACCGCCTGCAGCAAATGCTCGCGCGTCATGACGCGGCCGCAGTTTTTCGCCATATAGTAGACGAGCTCGTACTCCCGATGGGTGAGATCGAGCGTCTGGCCGTCCTTGTAAACCAAATACATATCCGTGTCGATCATGAGCCGGTGAACGCGCAGCCCGGTCGGCTCCGCCGCCTCCTGCTGGCTCTGGGCCGACTTCGACTGCCGGCGCAAATGCGCCTTCACCCGCGCGAGCAGCTCCCGCGTGCCGAACGGCTTCGTCACGTAATCGTCCGCGCCGAACTCGAGTCCGAGCACCTTGTCGACCTCGGAGTCTTTGGCCGTCAGCATAATGATCGGCGTATCCTTCTTCGCGCGCACTTCGCGGCATACGTCCATGCCGTCCTTCACCGGCAGCATGATGTCGAGCAGAATAAGGTCCGGATCCTCGGAGAACGCCAGCTCCACCGCCGTGCCGCCGTCGAAGGCGCAGACGACCTGGTAGCCCTCTTTTTCCAGATTGAACTTCAATATTTCCGCGATCGGCTGCTCGTCGTCGACGACCAATATTTTACCGTGCATCGTATTCACCGCCCGTCTTCGATTCTATCCCATTCGAATACCTCTATATTACCATACCTGGCGTTTCAAATCGCGCCGGTTCGGGTAATAGTCAAATATAACCAAGCGCATCCGACGAAAAAAGACGCAGAGCCGATTCGAGTCGACCCTACGCCTTTGGAACGCCGTATATTCAGGAAAAAGTGCCCGGATTAGCGGGATAAAAATTTCAAAGGATTTTCCGCAACGCCGTTGCGTTGAATTTCGAAGTGCAGGTGGACGCCGGTCGAGTCGCCGGTATCGCCCATGATGCCGATTTTCTCGCCTTTCTCGACGATCTTGCCTTTGGACGTCTCGATCTTGCTCATATGCCCGTAAACGGTCACGTAGCCGTTCTGGTGGTCGATGACGACCTTGTTGCCATAGCCGTCGCCCTTGTCGCCCGTGTAGGTGACGATGCCGTTGTCGGCGGCCAAAATGTTCTTGTTGCCCGTAATGTCGACGCCCTTGTGCAGCTTGCCCCAGCGCATCCCGAAGTAATCGGACAGCTTGGCGCTCACGACCGGCCATACGAACTTGCCGGTGCCCTCGCCCAAGACGACTTTCGTGCCTTTCTTCGCGTACTCCGGAATCGGCTGCTCGACCACTTCTTCGCCGATCAGCTCCTGATCCATCATGTAGCCGTTGCCCTTCGTGATGAGGAACGTCACCTTCTTCAGGCCGTTCTTGCCGGGCTTGATCGTTTTCGTCTCCCCGGCGCGCATCGTATCGTCTTTCTCGTAGATGATCTCGTGCTGGATCTCCTGGCTCTCGACGACTTTCTCGACCGTCCGTACGGTGAGCGCCGGCTTCAGCATCGTCACGTCGAGCACGTCGCCGACCTTGATCTTATCGTCTTGAATCCACGGATTTTTCTCGTAAATGACCTGCTTGGAAATGCCCAGCTTCTTGGCGATGCAGGAGACGCAATCTCCCTTGACGACCGTATACTTCGTCGGCGCCACGCCGCCGGTCTCGAGCTTGCGCACCAGGTCGTCCGGATTCATGATCTGCTCCGGCTTGATCTCGGTAATCGGCGTTTCGACGCTCTCCACGAAATCGACCGATTGGAGCGCGGTTTCGCCGATCTGCGGCTCGGGTGCGGCGGACAGCACGGATACGCGGCTGCCGTCTTTTTTCTGCGGAACGTACTTGTCCTTGATCCGGTTCAATACCTCGTCGGCAACTTCCTTATCCTTCACGATGCCGACCACCTCGCCGTTGACGACGAGCTGCACGCCGACGGCGTGCGACTTCAGCATCCCGTCCAGACTGGCCAGCGCGGCTTGATCGTCGCTTTCGGCTCTGAAAGCCTTTTCAGGTTTGTAGGTAACCTCATCGGTATTCAACACCATATGTACGTTCGGGTTTTGCTCTTCCAGCTGCTTCACTTTGCCGAGCATAAAGTCTTCGACGACCTTCGGATCACTGACCGTGCCGGCCTGTTGATCCCCGACGTAGACGTGATACACCTCGTAGGTGTGCAGCTTGACGTATTCGTTGCCTCCTACGGAAAGAGAGGCTAAAAGTCCTAGGGCGCCGACGCCCTGCAATAAACGAAGTTTGGTAGACCGTAGCAGCGATTCGGTGCGATGAAGAGGGCGTCGTTCCCTGATACGTTCAGTCAAGCTTCCGTATCGGGCTTTGGAGAACAAACGCTTCGTCGCCGAGAGCGTTCTCTTCGCCCAATCCTTACCCTTGAATGCGTTCATGAATGTCTCCTCTTACATTGGTTTTTTACGAAACTTGGCAACATTCGGCAACAAAAGCCGACACCAACGTTTCTACTTTACCACAGTCCGTCCATCCGTTTCAACTTTCTGCGGCAAAGACCCGTGAGAGGATCGTGAAGGAGAACGACGTCTACGGCGGCAAGGAGTCCGCTCTTCTGCCCGATCGTTATGGCGAATCTAGTATTTGTTCACAATATCCATCAATTTGGCGTATTCGTCCGGTTGTACGTATTGTTCCACGATCTTCTTCATCTCTTCCAGCTCCGAGGACGTAATCCCATCCTCGATCATTGTCGAAAGATGTTGAACCTGCTCCTGCGGCAGCCGGGAAACGAGCATGGAAAACACGGCCGACTTGTCTTCCTCCGACAGCTTATCCCGCTTGGTCAAAAACTGCTCCTCGCTCATGACCACTTTTTCTTTTTTGGCGGCCTCCCCCGTTCCGGTTTGGGACCAGGCGGCGACGGCATCGTCTTGCGGCGGCGTCGTTACGGTCTTGCCCGTATCGGGCTGCGGCACACTCTCCTTTCCCGCTTGCGGCGTTGCCCTCTGACCTAATATATTCGACTGCGTCCACAATTTGACAACAAATTCAGAAAGTTCGATTTTATTTTCCGGAAGCACCGCCTGAAACGGCTTCAACAGCTCCTGTACGTAAAAATTGACCAAATAAAACGTCGTTACCGCCGATATGCACGCCGCGAGCGCCGCCGTCACCAGCACTTTCCCGAACCAACCCAACAGTTTCATGCCGCCACTCCCATCCTAGAAGCTATTCTCCTACACGATTACTAGTAGCAGTATTGACGAAATGACGGGGGTTGAAACGGTCGGGCGGCGACGTTCCGCACCCGAACGGTACGCCCGTCCAGCCGGCCCGGTGCGGACAAGCGCAAAAAAACCGCCCCCGCCAGCCTAAGGCTGATGCGGGAACGGCTCGGTTGCTCGTTCTTATGCGTATATCGGGCGAACAAGGTTCGTCTGTTCGCGGTTGCGGCCGACGGAGAAGATCGAGATCGGGATGCCGGTCAGCTGCGATACCCGCTCCACATAGTGGCGGGCCGCCTCCGGCAAATCCTCGAGCGATTTCGCCCCGGAGATGTCTTCCTTCCAGCCCGGCAGCTCCTCGTAGACGGCGGTGCACTCGGACAGCATTTTCAGGCTGGCCGGGTAATGCTCGATCTTCTGCCCGCGGTATTCGTAGTGCGTGCAAATTTTGACCGTATCGAGTCCGGTCAGCACGTCGATCGAGTTGAGCGACAGGCCTGTAATACCGCTGACCCGTCTCGCGTGACGGACGACGACGCTATCGAACCAGCCGACCCGGCGCGGACGTCCGGTCGTCGTGCCGTATTCGTTGCCCTTCTCGCGAATCCAGTCGCCGGTTTCGTTGGTCAGCTCGGTCGGGAACGGACCGTCGCCGACACGGGTCGTGTACGCCTTGGCGACGCCGATAATTTGATGGATCTTCGTCGGGCCGACGCCCGAGCCGATGCAGACGCCGCCGGCCGTCGGGTTGGACGACGTGACGAACGGATACGTCCCTTGGTCGATGTCCAGCATGACCCCTTGAGCGCCCTCGAACAGCACCCGCTTGCCTTGATCGATCGCGTCGTTCAGCACGACCGACGTATCGGTGACGTACTTGCGGATTTTCTCCGCATAGCCCAAATATTCGGTCAAAATCGATTCGACGTCCAGTCCTTGTCCGCCGTACACCTGCTCGATGAGCGTGTTCTTCTCGGCGACGAGATGGCGGAGCTTCCGCTCGAATTCCTCGGCGTCCATCAGGTCGGCGATCCGGATGCCGTTGCGGGCCGCCTTATCCATGTAAGCCGGTCCGATCCCTTTGCGCGTCGTGCCGATCTTGTTCGCGCCCTTGCGGTCTTCCTCCAGCCCGTCGATGAGCAGATGGTACGGCATGATGACATGGGCGCGATCGCTGATGCGCAAGTTGTCCGTGGAGAAGCCGTTCTGGTGGATGTATTCGATTTCCTCGATCAGCGCGGCCGGGTTGATGACCATCCCGTTGCCGATGACGCAAACTTTATTCGTATAGAAAATTCCGGATGGAATCAAATGCAGCTTATATTTCTTATCCTGGATCAAAATCGTGTGTCCGGCATTGTTGCCGCCCTGATATCTGGCGACGACTTCGGCCGTTTCCGCCAAAAAGTCGGTAATTTTGCCTTTACCTTCATCGCCCCATTGGGATCCGACCACAACTACGGTTGACATGCGCATACCCCCAAGTTAAGGTGTGACGACACACCGAGATCACCGCTTTGTCTCGCCAAGGCGGCATTTTCAGTGTACCAGTCGCCCTGTGGAAAGTCAAATAAAACGCGAACAATTAGACGAACACCCCAACGAACGTTCGGAAATCGTACATAATTACCCGCTAAAATCGCCCCATCCCGCCGAAAAACGACAAAGGCTTCCGCGACCCCTGGGATGGAAGTCCTTCCCCAAGCGTCGCGGAAGCCCGATATCCGCCGTCAGCCCGCTCCGGCCGCCACTTCCTGGTGCGTCCGGTCCAAGCTGACGAACTTGTTGTAGTTTTTCAGAAACGCCAGCTCCACGGTGCCGACCGGGCCGTTCCGCTGCTTGGCGATAATGATCTCGATGATGTTTTTCTTCTCCGACTCTTTGTCGTAGTAGTCGTCGCGGTACAGAAACGCCACGATGTCGGCGTCCTGCTCGATCGAGCCCGATTCCCGCAAGTCCGACATCATCGGACGCTTGTCCTGCCGCTGCTCGACGCCCCGGCTCAGCTGCGACAGCGCGATGACCGGCACGTTCAGCTCCCTCGCGATCTGCTTGAGCGTCCGCGAGATTTCCGCGACTTCCTGCTGCCGGTTGTCGCCGGCTTTGCCCCGGCCCTGGATCAGCTGCAGGTAATCGATCAGAATCATGCCGAGCCCTTTCTCCTGCTTCAGCCTCCGGCACTTGGCGCGAATATCCGCCACGGTGACCGACGGGGAGTCGTCGATGTAGATGTTCGCCTCCGACAGCGTTCCGATCGCCATCGTCAGCTTCTCCCAATCGTCGCCCTCCAGCTGGCCGGTCCGCATCCGCGTCGCATCCACGTTCGCCTCCGCACAGATCATCCGCTGGACGAGCTGTGCTGCGCCCATCTCGAGACTGAAGATGGCGACCGTCTCCTTCGCCCGGACGCCGACGTTCTGCGCGATATTCAGTGAGAACGCCGTCTTCCCGACGGAAGGACGCGCCGCGACGATGATCAGGTCGGAGCGCTGGAAGCCGGACGTCATCCGGTCCAGATCGGGGAACCCGGACGGGATGCCGCTCGAGCCCCCTTTGTTCGAATACAGAAACTCGACTTTCTCGAACACTTCCATCAGGACGTCGCGGATCGAGATGAACCCGCTGCCCGACTGGCGCTGCGATATTTCCAGGATGCGCTTCTCGGCGTCCCCGAGCAGGCTGCTGACATCCTCTTCTCCCGCGTAGCCGTCCGTGACGATTTGCGTCGCCGTGCGGATGAGCCGCCGCAGCATCGACTTCTCCTCGACGATCTGCGCGTAGTAGTCGACGTTCGCCGCGGTAGGCACCGCGTTCGCCAATTGGCTCAAGTAGCCGACCCCGCCGATCCCCTCGAGCTGCTGGTTGTCCTGCAGCCGGGCGGTCAGCGTGATCAGGTCGATCGGTTCGTTCTGCTGCGCCAGCTCCAGCATGGCGCCGAATATTTGCTGATGGGACGTCCGGTAGAAGTCGTCGCTGCCGATGCGCTCCATGACGGTAATGAGCGCGTCGCTGTCCAGCAGGATCGCTCCGAGCACCGCCTGCTCCGCCTCCAGGTTCTGCGGCGGAATGCGATTTTCGAGAAACATCTCCCCGTTCATGACTGTCTCCCTCTTTCGCGTGGTCCGATCATTCTTCCGTTACTTGCACCCGCAGCTGCGCCGTTACGTCCGGGTACAGCTTCACCTTCACGTTCATCGTACCGAGCGAGCGGATGGCGTCGTTCATTTCGATTTTGCGCTTGTCGAGGTGAACGCCCTTCTTCTCCAGCTCCTCGGCGATTTGCTTGCTCGTGATCGAGCCGAACAGCCGTCCGCCTTCGCCCGCCTTCGTCTTGATGACGACCGTCATCTCGCCGAGCTGCTCCGCGAGCTTCTGCGCGTCCGCCTTCTCCTGCGCCTTGCGCTTCGCTTCGGCTTGCTTCTGATGCTCGAGCTGCTTGACGTTTCCTTCCGACGCGGGCGCCACCAGCCCTTTCGGCATCAAAAAGTTGCGTACGTAGCCTTCCGACAGTTCCTTGACTTCGCCTTTTTTCCCCTGGCCCTTCACGTCTTTCAAAAAGATCACTTTCATTCGAACAGCCCCTCCTCTTCGTTCATGTCCTCCAACACCCGCTTCAGCTTCGCGAGCGCCTCCTCCACCGTACCGTCCAGCTGCGTCGCCGCGTTGGTCAGGTGGCCGCCGCCGCCGAGCCGCTCCATGACGACTTGGACGTTGATCTGCCCGAGCGACCGGGCGCTGATGCCGATCAAGCCGTCCGTCCGCTCGCTGACGACGAAGGAAGCCATAATATCCGTCATATTGATAAGCGTATCGGCAACCTGCGCAATTAGCAATTGGGAATATTTCCGCCCCGGCGACGTCGCCGCAATCGCAATATGGTCGTAGACGATTTCCGCGTGCTTGATAATTTCCGCCTTGCGGATGTACTGCTCCAAATCTTCCTTCAGCATGCGCTGGACCAAACCCGAATCGGCTCCGTTGCGCCGCAGGAACGACGCCGCCTCGAACGTCCGCGCCCCGGTGCGGAGCGCGAAGCTCTTCGTATCGACGACGATGCCGGCGAGCAGCGACGTCGCCTCCAGTACGTCCATCGTCAACCGGTCATGGAAATATTGCAGCAGCTCGGTGACGAGCTCGCACGTCGACGAAGCGTACGGCTCCATATAGACGAGCGTCGCCTCGCTGATAAATTCCTCGCTCCGCCGGTGATGGTCGATGACCACGATGCGGTGCGTCTGCTGAAGCAGCTTCGGCTCCGCGACCATCGACGCCTTGTGCGTATCGACGACGACCGCCAAGCTGCGCGGCGTCGCGATCTGCATCGCCTGCTCCGGCGTAATGAACCACCGGTACAGCTTCTCGTCCTCCTTGATCGCCTCCATCAGCTTCTGGATCGACGGGTTGATTCCTTCGAGGACGATGTAGCCTTCCTTCTGGCTCACCTGCACCGCCTTCAGCACCCCGATCGCCGCCCCGATCGCATCCATATCGGGGATCCGGTGACCCATGATGACGACCTTGTCGCTGTCTCGGATCAAGTCCCGCAGCGCGTGCGAGATGACGCGGGCGCGCACGCGGGTCCGCTTCTCCACCGCATTCGAGCGGCCGCCGTAGAACGACAGCCGCTGCCCGACCTTGACCGCCGCCTGGTCGCCGCCGCGTCCGAGCGCCATGTCCAAGCTCGTCTGCGCCAGCTGACCCAGCTCGATCAGGCTGTCGGAGCCGGCGCCGATTCCGATGCTGAGCGTGAACGGCAGCTTGTGCTCGATCGTCAAGTCGCGGACGTCGTCCAATATTTCGAACCGCGACTGCTCCAGCTGCTTGAGCGATCGGTTGTTCATGAAGATCAGGAACCGGTCCGAAGCCGTCCGGCGAATGTAGACCGCATGTTTTTGCGCCCAGCTCGTCAATTCGCCCGTTACCTTCGCCAGCATGACGCTCCGGCTCTGATCGTCCATCCCTTGCGTCGCTTCGTCCAGATTGTCGAGCATGACGATGCCGACGGCGATCTTCTCTTCCTCGTACTTCCGGGTCAGCGAGATAAGCGCGGTCACGTCTTGGAAATACAGAAGCCGGTGCTCCGCCTTCACCTGCACTTGGTAAATCTGTTTGCCGACGGTCAGCTCGAGCTTCTGGTCCTTGTCGTCCTTCCCCTTCAGCCCCGGCAGCAGCTCGTGCAGCGGCTCCCCGATCAGCGATTCCCGGTCCAGCATCCGGCCGGCAAAGCCGTTGTGCCATTCCACCATCCGGTCTTCGTCGTACAGAATGATGCCGATCGGCAGCTCGTTGAACACCTCGTTGCCGGCTTTCTTGATCCGATGGGACAACGTCCCGACATACTGGTTCAGCCCTTTGCGGAACGCCCTCTCCGCGGCCAGCGTGTAATAAGCGAGAACGCCGCCCAGGACGAGCCCCACCGCTCCGAGCACCCACTCGTAAAAGAAGAGCGCGATCGACAGCAGCAGGATGACGATCGACGACCAGTAAATATGGAGGCCGTGCCAGCGATTCAACAAAAACTTCGGCATACGTCTCGCTCCTAACCGACTAAGATTTCTTCAGTCTGCCCCGGATCGGGAAAGCGATATCGAACAGGCCGAGCAGAGTGAACAGCTGCATGAGCCCCGGAATGACCATCATGAGCAGCGACGATACGATCGCGATGGCAATCGGCACGCCCCGGGACCAGCCTCGCGCGTCCGCGACGAAGAAGAAAAACGCGAACGCCTGGATCGTAAAGGCGAACATGAGCAGCGGGAATACGTTCAGCAGCACCATCGCGATCATCGAGCCGTTCGGCTCCGTGAAGATGAAGCTCAGGACGAGGGCGACCAAGTAATACCAGACGAACGATTTCGGCAGCATCCATTCCTTCGCCGGACGAAGTCCCGGGATGGGCTCCCCGGCGCGAATGAGCGCCTTGCGTCCGAGCCAATGCGTCACGACGCTGAAATAAGCGGACATGCCGATCAAATAAAGTGGCAGAAGCTGGATCATGACCTCGATCACTTGATCGATCAGATGCTCGGGGAGCATCTGGCGAAGCTCCGCGGGCAGCGTCTCCATACTGCTCCGCACGAATTCCCGCATCTCGTCGGTCACGTGGACGCCGAACAGCGTAAGCAGCACGAGGAACAGCAGCATTTGCGCCAGAAACGCCACCGTCCCCCCGGTCAGCACCGAACGGGCGGCCGCCTTCCTCTTATACAGAATCCCCATCACGATGCTCGGGATCAATAGAAACAGCGAGTAGATCGCGGCGATCGTACCGAGCGTCCCCGCGCCGAACAACGCGGTAACGCCGTAGACGGCCAGCAGCGCGAGCGCGTAATGCAGGACGAACCGTCCCCCATCCAGCCGGACGAACAGATAGACGACCGGGATCATGGCCAGGCTCATCGCCACCATAATCAGCGGCGTGAAAAGTAGCAGGAGCAGCACCACCAGGATAAGGCTCCAAAGCAACGACTGCTTGTTCAACGACACGTCACCTCTCGACGAATCAGGCGTTCCGGCCCCGGCTTGCAAGAACGGCTCCTTTTTCGGTTATGAAACAAATTATAGCATAAACGCCGGGCAGTGTCCCGTCGCCCCCGGGCGCCTCGATCAGGCGGCCGAATTCGGCTCGAGGATCGGATCAAGCAGGTAATCGGGCCGGCGGAAACGAATAGAAAGAATAGCAATCATCCTTTTCCGAACGGAGGAACCCTTTTGAAAGCTTCCCGACTCTTGTCGCTAGGGCTGGCCGTCAGCCTGCTGCTGGCCGCTCTCGCTCCCGCCTCCCTCGCCGCCGATTCGGCTCCGCCGTCGACGTCGTATGTCGCCTTCGGCGATTCGCTGACCGTCGGCTACGAGCCGGGCAAGTCCGCGGACGATATCCCGTACGGCTACGTGGACCGCGTCTACGAGCAAGCGCTGCTGCGCGGACGCGCCGAGATGATCAACTACGGCATCGCCGGCTTGAACAGCCTCGGCTTGAAAAACTTGCTGGACGCCGTCACGGCCGAGAAGCTCGTCAAAGGCGCGGACATCCAGCCGAATTTGCCCGACCCTCGCGCCGACCAAGTCGTAAGCGACACGAAGGCGCTCAAAGCCGATATCGCTTCGGCTTCCGCCATCCTCATCACGATCGGCGGCAACGATTTCGGCGCCGGTATCATGACGGAGGCCGCCGACTGGACCGACGCCCAGCTCGATGCGTTTGCGGCCGACAAAATCAAAGCGTATAGCGATAATCTTACGTCGGTTCTGGACGATATATTCGCCATCAACGGAAAAGTACGCGTCTATGTAGCCGACCAGTATTCGCCTTTCCCGAATATCAACAAATCGCTGTACGAGCGGCTGCAAAAGCTGAAGGACCGGTTTACCGAGAAGCTGAACGAAATCGCGAAAGGCTACGGCGCCACAAGCATGAGCGTGACAGCCGTTCCCGTAGCCGACGCCTTCGTCGGCCATGAAGGCACTTATACGCACATCGCCTCGCGCGACATTCATCCGAACCAGAACGGGTATGCCAAAATGGCCGAATTGTTCTCGAAGGCAATTTGGGGCGATTACCGCTCCGTAACGGCTGATTCGGATAGCAGCCCTATAACCGTCTTCGTCGTCGGCCGCACGGTGGATACGCCGCACGTGCCCGCTCTGCTTCAGGGCAGCACGTTCGTTCCGCTGCGCGAGTACGCCGAATCGCTCGGGGCGACCGTCGATTGGGACCAAGCGACGAATACGGCTACCGTTCGGTATAACGGCAACAGCGTCGCCCTTACGATCGACTCCAAGACAATTTCCGTCAACGGCTCCGCCCGGTCGATCGACACCGATCCGCCCCATGCCCACGAGAGCGCCGGCGAGACGAAAACCTACATTCCGCTCCGGCTGATGGCCGAAGGACTCGGCTTCGACGTGAAGTACGTGCCGCAGAGCCGTACCGCCTATATCAATCGGTAACCGGTTATTCGCAACGTACATGCCGAAAAGGCCACCCGACGGGTGGCCTTTCCTCATATCGCCTCACTCGGTTATTGCGCCTCCAGCAGCTCCCGCATCCGTTTGCGGGCGCGGTGCACGAGCGTCTTGACCGCGTTTTCGGAACAGCCGATATGCTCCGCGATTTCCCGGTACGATAGCCCCCGCTGCGCCAGCATGAGCAGCACCTGGCGATCCCGCGGCTTCAGCTCGCCGAGCGCCTCGCGGATTTCCGTCCGCAGCTCCGCTCCCAGAGCGAGACCTTCCGGCGACGGGCCCGTCATCGGCATGTCCGGAATCGACTCCAGCGGGACGTGAAGCGCCCTCCGCTTCTTCCTCCACTGGTCAACGAACAGGTGGTAGCCGGTCTTGAACAGCCACGCCTTCGCCGTTTCCGGCTTGACCTGCTTCTCGTACAGCCGGATAAACGCTTCCTGCGCGATATCGGCGGCGTCGTTCTCGTTGCCCGTCCGGAGCATCAAATAGCGTTGCAACGGAATTTGATAATTATGATAGACGTTTTGAAACGTGTATTCTTCGTTCGATACCATAGCCGTCAGCCTCTCCACTCTCTTTTTGGCTTACGGGTATCATTGTACCTGCCAAACCTTAAGGAGAAAGGAGCGGAATTCTTAACTTTCTCTTAAAAACCGGTGCCCATTTCCTTAAAAACGAAAAGACAGAGCGCCAGGGCTCTGTCTCTCCAACACCGATCTCGAGGATTACTCCGTCGTATACGGCAGCAATGCGATTTGACGCGACCGCTTGATGGCGATCGTCAGCATCCGCTGGTATTTCGCGGAAGTTCCGGTCACGCGGCGAGGCAAAATTTTGCCGCGCTCGCTGATGAACTTCTTCAGCGTCTCGATGTCTTTATAGTCAATGTGAGTAATTTTATTAACCGTGAAGTAGCACACTTTGCGGCGTTTGTTGCGGCCGCCTTTTTTCGAGAACTTGCGTTCGCTGCGCTCTTCTCCGCCCTCACGTCTGTTGTTCATGCGAGATTCATTCCTTTCTGCCTAGAATGGCAAATCATCATCGGAAATATCGATGGGTTTTCCGTCGTCCGAGAACGGATCCTGATTGTCCCGTGCACCGCCGCCGTAGCGGTTTCCGCCGCCACCGCCGCCGTAACCCCCGCCGCCAGTGCCGCCGCCGCTTCCACCCGACTCCTCGCGGTTCGCCGCGCTGTTCGGCGACTCCAAGAACCGCACGTTATCGGCCACAACTTCGGTCACGTATACCCGCTTGCCCTCGTTGTTGTCGTAGTTGCGAACTTGAATACGGCCTTCCACCGCGGTCAATCGGCCCTTGCGCAAGTAATTCGCGCACGTCTCCGCCAATTGGCGCCAGGTGACGACCGGAATAAAGTCGGCTTCGCGCTGGTTTTGCTGGTTCGAGAACGGCCGGTCTACCGCAATCGTGAACTGCGTAACGGCTACGCCGGACGGCGTATACCGCAGCTCCGGATCGCGCGTCAGCCTGCCGATCAGAATAACACGGTTCAACAATCGAAACCCCTCCCTAACGATCGATCGACTACTGCTGCTGCGATGGATTAAGCTACGTCTTTGACGATCAGGTAACGAATGATTTCGTCCGAAATCTTCATTACGCGGTCAAGCTCAGCGATGACTTCGTTCGTAGCGTTGAAGTTAACCAACACATAGATTCCGTCACGGAACTTGTTGATCTCATACGCAAGACGGCGCTTGCCCATTACGTCGTGCTTCGTAATCTCGCCACCGTTGTTGATGATGCCTTGGAATTTCTCGATCGTCGCTTGAACGGCTTCTTGCTCGATGTCCGAGCGAATGATGTACATCACTTCGTATTTGCGCATGGATATTCACCTCCTTTTGGACTAAAGCGGCTTCCGGATCGTCCGGAAGCAAGGAGCGGGCTTTGCTGTCAAAACTCGCACCTTACAACTATATCAAAATCATTCCGACAATACAAGTCGAATCGAGGCGGTCACCGCACGGAAGTCCCATGCAAAAAATGGGCGCCGCCCTCCGGCATGTTTTCCCCCCGGGATTCGCACCCTAATTGGTGCAGCATCCATATTCCGAACCCGACCGGAGGTGAACGACATGGGAGAGCAAACCGAGTTCAAGCCCGGCATGAGAGCGCCGAACAGCGGGACTTATATCGAAATCGGCGAGAACGACTTCCATATGGGCATTACGAATCCGAAGCAAGTTCATTTGGAGCAAGGCGAGAAATTTCCGGAGACGACGAATAAGGACCGGAAATGGACGAAGAAGGGCAACGGCTAACCCTGTACCCGTGGACGCCTTCTACCCGCTTAGGAGGCCGTCAGACGCTTCGTTGCTCTTCTTGATAGAAGCGTTCCATTTCGCCCATGATGTAAAAAGGGAGCTTGCCGCTCCCTTCCCCTACCCCGCCGCAATGTTCGGTCCAATAAAAAAATACGCGTCTTCACGCGTATTCGTCTTTCCCTTGTTAAGGGTATGAGGTACGGAAAGGGTGGGATTCGAACCCACGCACGCCTTGCGACGCCTAGCTGATTTCGAGTCAGCCCCCTTGGGCCTCTTGGGTACCTTTCCACATCGGCCATGTCCCATAAAAATGGGGACAAGAGGTATTATAGCACCCCTTTCGAGGGAATGCAACCCCTTTTCCCCACAACGTTTTGAACCAAATTATGTCGCTTCCGGCTCGTCCTTCGCAGCCGAGCGGAGCACCTTTTTCATCTTCTTCTCGAACTCGGCTCGCGGGATGAGCACGCTATGCTTGCAGTGGACGCACTTGATCCGGATGTCCATTCCCATCCGAATAATCTCCCATTCGTTCGTGCCGCACGGATGCGGCTTCTTCATCTGTACAACGTCGCCGAGCTCGAACTGCTTTTTCTCCACCGGTTTCCCCTCCGTTCTACTCCCTTTCGTCTCGGTCCCTTATCCGATCTTCTTCAACCCATGCTCGTTCAGCGCCTGCATCAGCTCCAGATTGAGCACCCGCATCGCTTCCCCCTGACCGTTGGGACGACATTCCGCCGTTACCCGGATCGTGACCTCCGCGCTCGTAACGGCCTGTACGCCGAGCACGCTGGGCTCCTTCACGATCGCGTCGCAGCTCTCGTACACCCGGTGAACCGTTTCCTTCGTCACCGCCAGCGCTTTCGCCAGATCGGCCTCATAAGCGACCGTCACATCGACGACCGCCAGCGAATTGTGCGTCGAGAAATTGGTCACCTGCGTGATGAGCCCGTTCGGAATAATGTGAATTTCGCCGGTCCAGCTGCGAATGCGGGTGACCCGAATGCCGATTTCCTCAACCGTTCCCTTGAAATTGCCGGTTTGGACGACATCCCCCACGGCAAACTGGTCTTCAAAAATAATGAAAAATCCGGTTATAACATCCTTCACCAAGCTTTGAGCACCGAAACCGATCGCGAGACCCAATACGCCGGCCCCTGCCAAAATCGGCGCCAAATTGAATCCGAACTGCGACAGGACCAAAATGATGACAAAGAAATTGATCGTGTACGAAATCAAGTTGCCGACAAGCCTGCCGATCGTTTTCGTCCGGCGTTGATCGAACTTGAGCGGACTTTTCTCTCTCTCCTGTACCATATGCGATACGGCACGCCGCGTAATCGCGTTGGCGATACGTCCGCCAATGTAGATAATGAGTACTTTTACGGCGATGATGAGCCATACCGTCCAGTTGGCCGGATCGACGATATAATTCCATGTTTTTTGCTTGAAGTCGGTCCATGTGCTTATATCCATGAGCAAGGCCAGCGCCTTCGTTTCCATCTGTCGTACCTCCCGTTTCTACTCCCATGGCAGCGGCTCGTATTTGCCGCCGATTTGTCTGAAAATTCCGCGAACTTCTACCTGCTCATCCTTAATGATTTTACGAACCGTTTCCAGCTCATCCCCCGGAAAATCGATCGACAGCGCGCAGCCGGCCGTAATCTCTTTCGGCGTCGGACGGATATCGATTTCGATGTCCGCGTATTCGAGCAGCATCTCTGTTCGCAGTGCTTGCTGGGTCGAATCGAATGCGATCAGCAACGTTTCCATTGGTCCTCTCTCCCGCCCGTCGTCTATCCGAAAATGTTGTCCCGTTTCTCTCTTAATGCGACGTATAAACAAGCTCTCTTTTTCGTATACTAGTAAAAATTGCAAGCCTTACGATCAAGGGAGGAACGACCATGAAATTCTCGCTCGGATTTCTCGGCAATAAAACCGATCCCGCCTCGTACCGGTTCAACTACAACGATCCAGACGTCGTCGATTCGTTGACCCAGCGGTTGTACCACTATTTTATCCAAGTTCCTGCCCATCAACAAATCGTCTTCGTATGTATCGGCACGGATCGGTCGACCGGGGATTCTCTGGGTCCGTTGATCGGCTCTCATTTGAAAAAGCATCATTACAGCGGCCTTCATCTGTTCGGCACGCTGGACGACCCGGTTCATGCGATGAATTTGGCCGAGACGGTCTCGGAGATTGAACGTCTGTACGACTCCCCTTACATCGTCGCGCTCGACGCCTGCCTTGGACAAGTATCCAGCGTCGGCTGCATTACCGTCGCAGACGGCCCCGTAAAACCCGGAGCCGGCGTGCAAAAGGAGCTGCCGGCATTAGGCGATATGCATGTGACGGGGATCGTCAACGTCGGCGGGTTCATGGAATATTTCGTCCTGCAAAATACGAGGCTCAGCGTCGTGATGAAAATGTCCGAAATCATTTCCCGTTCCTTGTTCCGTGCTCTTATGCTCGCTCGACGGATCACTTCGCTGCCGGTCCCAAACATCGATTGATCGCTTCTTTTTCTTCGGGGGTGAGCGCATATTGGGATTGGCCGGCCGTAATCGGCTTTGCGTACAAATACGTATCGTCCCGGCTGTGGATACCGGTCAGCACGAGGCCGTCCTGCGTTTCGCTCAAAATGGCGATCGAGAAACTGAGATCGGACCCTCTATCGCCGAATGCGTTATACCGGATCATCCCCACTCTCGATTGCATCGACTTCATGTTCGATTCGATCGCGCCGACACGTCCGTTCAGCTGTCCGAATCCGTCCGACAGCCGCTCCAGCCTTTGCTGATGATCGATCAAGAGCTGCTCCAAATCGGGCACGTTGACGCTTTGCATCATGCTTTTATACAATTTCCGGAGCTTGGACAGCTTCACCCATAAAACGAGGACGAGCGCCAACAAAATGGCCAGCACGACTAGAACGAGCGCAAGCAATAAGGACGGTTGCAACGAATCCAGCCATTCGTTCATGCGATCTTCCTTCTTTCTCTTTTTTCGATCGGTGGGGCTCCTTCTCCCCTTCTCTCCACACGCTATCTCTTACGCCATATTCCGATAATGCTTCGTAATTTCCCGAATCGCTTCTATGAAATCGTCGATTTCCGAATCGGTCGTGAAATAGCCGATGCTTGCCCGTACCGCTCCCGTCTCCAACGTCCCGGCGGACTGATGGGCGAGCGGTGTACAATGGTAACCGGCTCTTACCGCGATTTGAAAGCTTTGATCGAGAATAAAAGCGACCTCCGACGAATCGACCCCGTCCAGCACGAAAGCCGCTATCCCCGTCTTCTCTTCTCCCAGCTTCGGGCCGAGCAGCTTTACGCCCTCAATGGCGCGAAGCCCTTCCATCAGCGTTTGGATTTGCCGCCATTCCTTAGTATGGATCGCTTCGACCCCTTCATTCCGTATAAATTTGACACCCTCCTTTAACCCTGCGATGCCTACGGAATTTTGCGTGCCGGCCTCGTATCGATCCGGACGAACGTTGGGCTGCTCGATCGACTCCGACTGACTTCCCGTCCCTCCATGAAGCAGCGGCTCCAATACCAAGTCGGGATGTATGTACAGCCCTCCCGTGCCTTGGGGACCTAGCAAACCTTTATGCCCCGGAAATGCGAACATATCGATCCCCATTCCTTGAACGTCGATCGGCACAATACCCGCCGTTTGCGCGCCGTCGACAAGCAGCTTAACCCCTCTTCGCCGGGCAATGTCCGCTATATCCGCTACGGGTAATATCGTGCCCAGCAGATTGGAGCTGTGGTTCGCCACGATCAAGGTCGTATTCGCTTGAATCGCACCCTCTACGTTCTTTAATTCGATATTCCCTTCCGCATCCGCCTCAATATAAGTCACATGAACGCCTTTTACCTGTTTCAAATATTCCAGCGGACGCCGCACCGAATTGTGCTCCACATTCGTGCAAATGACGTGATCGCCTTCACGGACAAAACCTTTGATTGCCTGGTTAAGCGCCATCGTCGTATTCAGGGCGAACGAGATGTCGTTCGGATTTTTCACTCCGATCAATCTCGCCACCTCGTGTCTCGCTTCGAACAAAATGCGGCTCGCCTTGACGGCCATCTGATGGCTGCCTCTTCCCGGATTGGCCGCCGCTTCCCGTATGCTCTCCGTCATCGCGTCCAATACTTGCGGCGGCTTCGGCCATGACGAGGCGGCGTTGTCGAAATATTTGATCGTCATCGGACGCACACTCCTTTTACGAAAAAGCATACCATCGTCATAGTCCGTTGGGCGGGCAATGAGCTTTGGTATGCTGTCTCTTTGGCGCTCTTAACTTATTTTCCCCTGCAGTAGCTCCAACAACCGTTCCAAATCATCCTTCGAATAATACAGCAATTCGATTTTCCCTTTATCGTTTTGATGCTTGATCTTCACCGTCGTCCGATATCGATCGCGCAGCGTCTCTTCCACTTGGTCGATATAAGGATCTTTGCGTTTGTCTTTCGGCTTGTTTTTTTGCGGCTGCTTCGCTTCCTCAAGCTCCTTGATATAATCCTCCAGGTAGCGTACGCTCCACTCGTTTTTCACCGTCAAGTTGGCCAATTCTTTTTTTACCTTATCGTCCTTCACTCCGACGATCGCCCGTGCATGCCCCATCGATAATGTTCCACGTGAAACATGTTGCTTCACATCTTCGGGCAGCTGAAGCAGGCGCAAAAAGTTTGCGATGTGCGACCGACTTTTCCCAACCTTCACGGATAGCTCTTCCTGCGTAAACTGAAATTGATCGACCAGCGCTTGATACGCGTTTGCGATTTCAATCGCGTTCAGATCTTCACGCTGGACGTTCTCGATCAGTGCGATTTCCATCACCTGCTGATCCGTAAACTTTCGCACGACCGCCGGAATTTTCTCCAGTCCGCATTGCTGGGAAGCACGGAATCGTCTTTCCCCTGCAATGATTTCGAAGCCTCTCAAGACGCTTCTTACGATAATCGGCTGGATAACGCCATGCTCCTTGATCGACTGCGCCAGCTCACCGATCGAATCCTCGTTGAACGTTTTTCGCGGCTGATACGGATTCGGACGAAGCTCCTTCAAAGGAATTTCAATGACTTTATCGTCTTCGCTTACATTCAACGATGGAATCAAAGCGTCGAGTCCTTTGCCGAGACGTTTACTCATAGGAAACCACTTCCTTCGCCAATTCCATGTATACTTCCGCACCTTTGGATCGAGGATCGTACGTTATGATCGATTGCCCGTGGCTGGGCGCCTCGCCCAAACGTACGTTTCGCGGAATAATCGTTTGGTACACTTTTTGCTGAAAATACTTCTTCACTTCCTCGATAACTTGAATACCGAGATTCGTACGCGCATCGAACATCGTGAGCAGCACGCCTTCGATCTGAAGGCTAGTATTCAAATGCTTCTGCACCAGCCTGACCGTGTTCAACAGCTGGCTCAATCCTTCCAAAGCGTAATATTCGCATTGAATCGGAATAATGACCGAATCCGCCGCCGTCAACGAATTGACCGTCAATATCCCAAGCGACGGAGGGCAATCGATCAAAATATAATCGTACATATGCTTAACCAGCTGCAACGATTTTTTCAACCGGACTTCACGCGATATCGTCGGCACGAGCTCAATTTCCGCCCCGGCCAATTGAATGGTGGCCGGGATAACCTTCAAATTCGGTATGGCCGTGTCGACCGTCGCCTCTTTCGGATGAACATCGTTAATAATGACATCGTATATGCAATACATGACGTCCGCCTTATTGATTCCGATCCCGCTTGTCGTATTGCCCTGCGGATCGATATCGACCAGCAGCACCTTTTTCCCCAACGTGGCCAAACAGGCGCCCAGATTAACCGAAGTCGTCGTCTTGCCGACTCCGCCCTTCTGGTTCGTTATCGCTATCGTTTTTGCCAAAAGAGTTCACCTCAATCAAAATTGCTCCAAGGCATGCCGCATCAGCATGCCAACGTGATCCGCCTCATTGAATCTAGCAAAGTGCGCTCTACCATCATACCATGCCCAGTAGCGCATAAAAAGAATAAAATGCGAAAAGAAAAGCTCCAACGAAGGGAGCCGAATAGTCGAAGTTATTATTCATCAACGATGATTCGATAATCGGTTAAGAAGGACGCTTCGGAATACGAATAATAAACTCATAATGGTCTTCGTGATCTTTTTCGTCGGTTTTGATTTGCAATCCGGAACCGGCCACCATCTCGACCGATTGACGGATCGTATTCAACGCAAGTCGAATATCTTTCGAGAACGAGATCCGCTTGCTTTTCTTGATCGCCGCCGCTTCCTTATAATATTGAACGCGTGCCTCCGTCTGCTTCACGTTCAACTCTTTCGATATAATTTCGTCCAGTACTTTAAGCTGCAATTCTTCGTTGTCGAGCGCGAGAAGCGCACGGGCGTGTCGTTCCGTCACTTTGCGTTCCAGCAGCGCCTGCTTCACGGGCTCGCTTAGCTGAAGCAAACGGATTTTGTTGGCGATGGTCGATTGACTTTTCCCCAGACGCTGCGCCAAGCTTTCCTGCGTCAGTTCATGAATCTCCATCAGCTGCTGATAAGCGACCGCTTCTTCGATTGCAGTAAGCCCTTCGCGCTGCAGGTTTTCAATCAGCGCGATCGAAGCCGCTTGGGCGTCGTTGAACTCCCGAACGATGGCGGGCACGGTATCGAGCCCGAGCTTTTTAACCGCGCGCCACCTGCGTTCCCCTGCAATAATTTCGAATTTTTGATTACGAATCCGAACGACGATCGGTTGAATGACCCCGTGAGTTTTAATCGTTTGGCACAGCTCGTCGATCCGCTCATCATCGAAAATAGTCCTCGGTTGATAGGGACTCGGAACGATTTCGTTCACAGGAATGTTTTTCACTTCTTCTTGGTTGGTCCGCTCCGAAAATCCGAATAGTTTGGAGATTTGTTCTTTCATATGGCAAACAATCACCCGATTCCTTTCCATGCGATGAATCATTGCCGATCAGGATTCACCGTCAGATCGAGAAGCTTCATCATTGTCCGTACTTCCAAGCGAGAAAAGCGCCTTGTCCTGCGTTTCGTTGGACAGTGGCCCCCGTCAACATTAAAGAGATCGAATGGGATTCAAACATGGCTTGCTTATCTTGGATCAATGAAAAATCTAAAAACGGGCGTTTTCGTCCCCCAAAAAATACTTGGACAGCTTTCATAAGTAACGCTTGAACGTACTGTCGATGTCGAAAAACCTTTGTTTTCGTGCCGGTTATGTAGCATTCGACCCCATACTTACTAATTCTCCAAAAACAGCAGTTTTCCTGCCTGAGCGCCCGAAACTATTTGGAAATGTTTCACGTGGAACATTTTACACATGACTTAAAAAACAGCCGCCGAGTTACATCAGCGGCTGCTTCAACGGCGTCCCCGCTTTGCGCGGATATTTTTTGGGTGTCGGAGATGCTTTCCGTATAACAATCAGATGCCGCTCGGATTGCTCGAACGGAAGCTCAAATCGATGCGTCACCTTCACTTCTCCGCGCAGCTCCTTCAAGCTGAACGCCGCCTCCGTTACTTCTCCCTCGGGATCCGAACCTTTCATTGCGACGAACAGTCCGCCGGGCTTCGCGAACGGAAGGCAAAACTCGTTCAATACGTTTAGTTTCGCTACCGCTCTCGCCGTCACGAGATCGAAGGCGTCTCGAAGCTCCGGCTTGCGTGCTTCGTCCTCCGCGCGGCCGTGCATGCATTGCACATCGACCAACCCGAGAGCTTGGACGAGATGATTCAAAAACTGAATTCGTTTGTTCAAAGAATCGATAATCGTTACCCGCAAGTGAGGAAACATGATTTTAAGCGGAATGCTCGGAAAGCCCGCGCCGGAGCCAATATCCGCCAACGTCTCTACACCCGATACGGGCACAAAAAAAGAGAGAGAAAGCGAATCGTAGAAATGCTTGATATAGACTTGCTCCCTCTCCGTAATGCCGGTCAAATTCATTTTCTCGTTCCACTCGACAAGCTCGCGGTAATACGTCTCGAACTGACTCCATTGCGTATCCGTAATCGACATATTCCGTTCCGCAAGCAATTCCGAAAACCGAACTTGTACGGGATCCAACATCTTCAACCTCTTGCCGCCGCCGTTTTGTTGTATTGCTCCAAGTAAACGAGAAGAATCGAAATGTCCGCCGGCGTAACGCCCGATATGCGGGAAGCTTGCCCGATCGAAAGCGGACGAATTTGCGCCAGCTTCTGCTTCGCCTCATTTGCGATACCGTGAATGTCGGCGTAATTCAAATCTTCCGGCAGCTTCTTCTTCTCCATCTTGCTTAACCGCTCGACATGCAGCAGCTGCTTTTCGATATAGCCCTCGTACTTGATCTGAATTTCCACCTGCTCCTTCATCTCGTCATTCAGCTCGAACGGCGAGGGGGACAGCTGCTCCAGATGGGCATACGTAATTTCCGGCCGGCGAAGCAGCGTGATCAGATCGACCGCATTGTTGAGCGGAACCGTTCCCGCATCAGTCAGCATCTGCTGCACATGCGGCTCCGGTCGAACCTTCGTCGTCTTCAATCGGTCGATTTCCAAAGCGACCGTCGATTTCTTATGAAGAAACTTCTCGTATCGCTGCTCGGAGATCAACCCGATTTCATATCCGGTAGGCGTCAGACGCAAATCCGCGTTATCGTGGCGCAGCAGCAACCGATATTCCGCACGCGATGTGAGCAAACGGTAAGGCTCGCTCGTCCCTTTCGTCACCAAGTCGTCGATCAAGACGCCGATGTACGCCTGCGAGCGATCGAGCACGACCGGCTCTTTGCCCTGCACTTTTCGTGCGGCGTTAATACCAGCCATAATGCCTTGTCCCGCCGCTTCCTCGTACCCGGACGTTCCATTTATTTGACCAGCGGTAAATAACCCGGAAATTCGCTTCGTCTCCAGCGACGGCCACAGCTGCGTCGGTACGACCGCATCGTATTCGATCGCATAGCCGGTGCGCATCATTTTCACGTTTTCCAGACCAGGAATGGAACGCAAAATCTCGAGCTGCACTTCCTCCGGCATACTCGTCGACAGTCCTTGCACGTAATACTCCGACGTGTGCCGTCCTTCCGGCTCCAAAAAAATTTGATGCTTCGGTTTATCGCTGAACCGCACGATTTTATCCTCGATCGATGGGCAATATCGCGGACCGGTCCCCTCAATCGCCCCCGAGAACATCGGTGCCCGGTGCAAATTGTTGTTGATGATCTCGTGCGTATCGGCCGACGTATAGGTCAACCAGCAAGGCAACTGCTCCCGGGCGAACGGCTCCGTTTCGTACGAGAAATATTTCGGCTGCTCGTCGCCGGGCTGGATCTCCATCTTCGAGAAATCGATCGTTTCCTTCTGCACGCGCGGCGGCGTCCCCGTCTTGAAGCGAACAAGGTCGAAGCCGAGCTCCTTCAAGTTTTCCGACAGCTTCACCGACGGCTGCTGGTTGTTCGGTCCGCTCTCGTACATGAGATCGCCCATAATCACTTTTCCGCGCAAGTAGGTGCCCGTCGTCAGGACGATCGCCTTGCCGTAATATCTCGCCCCTGTCTTCGTCACGACACCCGTACAGGCTCCGTCTTCGACGATTAGCTCCTCGACCATCCCTTGCCGCAGCGTCAGCTTCTCTTGGCGTTCAATCGTTTCCTTCATCGTATGCTGGTACAAAAATTTGTCCGCCTGCGCCCGCAGCGCGTGAACGGCCGGACCTTTCCCCGTATTCAGCATCCGCAGCTGAATGAACGTTTTGTCGATGTTGCGCCCCATCTCCCCGCCAAGCGCGTCGATCTCGCGGACGACATGACCTTTCGCCGGCCCGCCGATCGAAGGATTGCACGGCATGAATGCGACCATGTCAAGATTGATCGTAAGCAGCAGCGTTTCGCAGCCCATGCGCGCCGCCGCCAAAGCCGCCTCGCAACCGGCGTGGCCGGCCCCGATGACGATGACTTCGAATCGTCCCGCCTCATAACTCATAGAGTAACCCTCCTTTGCATCTTTCGTTTATTTACCAAGACAAAATTGCGAAAAGATTTGATCGATGAGCGATTCGCCCACCGCATCCCCGACCAGCTCGCCGAGATGCTCCCAAGAGGAGCGGATATCGATCTGGATCATATCGATCGGCACCCGTTCATCCGCCGCCCGGTACGCTTCCTCGAGAGCGCTTTTCGCCCTCTTCAACAAATGAATATGCCGCACATTGCTCACGTACGTCATATCGTTCGTCTCCAGCTGCCCGCCGAAGAACAGCTCGCCGATCGCTCTGCCGAGCGTCTCGATCCCTTCCTGCTCCTTGACCGACATGCGAACGATACGCTCCGCGGGAAAACGCCGTTCGATATATGAAACGTCCGTCCGCTGCGGCAGATCGGTTTTGTTCAGCACGACGACCGTTTGCCGGTCCCGCACGTCCTCGATCAGCCTTTTCTCGTCCTCGTGAAGAGGCTCGTTCCAATTCAGTACGAGCACGATCAGATCGGCGTCGGTCAACGCCGTCCTTGACCGTTCGACCCCGATCCGCTCCACGACGTCCTCCGTCTCGCGCAGTCCGGCCGTATCGAGCAGCTTGAGCGGAATTCCGTTCAAGTTGACGTACTCCTCGATCACGTCGCGCGTCGTGCCGGGAATATCGGTGACGATCGCCTTGTTATCCTGGGCGAGCGCATTCAGCAGCGACGATTTCCCGACGTTCGGCCGTCCCACGATCGCCGTGACGATGCCTTCCCGCAAAATTTTCCCCTGCTCCGCCGTTACGAGCAGCTTCTCCAGCTCGTCGATCGCGGCCGAGCATTTGTCCCGGATATACGCGTTCGTCAGCTCCTCGACGTCGTGCTCGGGATAATCGATGTTGACCTCGATATGCGCCATCAGCTCGACGAGCCGGTGACGGAGCTGCTTCACCTGCTTGGACAGCGAGCCTTCCACCTGCTTCAGCGCGATTTTGAACGCACGGTCCGATTTGGCGCGGATCAAATCGATGACCGCTTCCGCCTGCGCCAGATCGATCCGGCCGTTCAGGAAGGCCCGCTTCGTAAACTCTCCGGGTTCGGCTAAACGTATTCCCTGCTCCAACACGAGATCGAGCACTTTCTTGACCGAAATGATTCCGCCGTGGCAGCTGATCTCGACGACGTCCTCCGTCGTAAATGATCGAGGCGCAAGCATGACGGTGACCAGCACTTCCTCGATCCGCTCGCCGGTCGAAGGATGCGTAATATGGCCGTAATGAACCGTATGCGTCGGCTCGTCACTCAGCTTTCCTTTATAAGAGAATATGCGATCCGCGATGCCGACCGAGTCCGGTCCGCTTATCCGGATAACGGCGATGCCCCCTTCCCCCGCCGGGGTCGAGATCGCCGCGATCGTATCCGTCATCATGTTGTTCCACCACCCTTCCGAATCCCGGTTCATGGCATATTGTCGCTAGTGTCCCCGGGAAAAGAAAAACAATGACTTCCGCTTTTGCGAAGTCATTGCATGAAAAGCGCGATTGCCGCGATAATCCGCAAAAGCCGTGCGCGTACGCACGGCCCGCGTTCCCGAATCAGCTCCCTGCCGGAGCCCATCATTGCCGGATCGCGATCACGACTCTCCGGTTCGGTTCTTCTCCCTTGCTGAACGTCTTCACCTCGGGGTGATTTTGCAGCTGGGAATGGATTACTTTGCGCTCCTGCGCGGACATCGGCTCGAGCACGACTTCCTTGCGCGTGCGGATAACCCGCTTGGCCAGCCGGTCCGAAAGCTCCTCGAGCGTCTGCTTTCGGCGGCCGCGGAAATTTTCCGCATCCAGCACGATCCGGACGTGGGAGTCGGAATACCGGTTGGCCACGATATTGACCAGATATTGGAGCGAATCGAGCGTCTGCCCCCGTCTGCCGATCAGAATGCCCAATTCTTTGCCGCTCAAATTAAACTGTACGCCGTCAACGGTGTCTACACGATCGATTGTCACTTGGATGTTCATCGTACGAAATACGTCCCCCAAAAAAAGGACGGCTTCCTCCAACGCATCCGGGATCAGCTCCAGCTCGACTTTGGCGTCCTTCGAGCCGATCAGGCCGAACAGCCCTTTCGACGGCTGCTCAAGCACCTGCACCTTCACCCGTTCCTCCGGCACGTTCCATTTCGCGAGTCCGGATTTCACCGCTTCTTCGATCGTTTTGCCCGTGACAACGATTGTTTTCATTTCGATAGGCCACCCTTTTGATTTGATCTACCGTATAGAAAATAAGATTGCACGACCGTGAACAGGTTGCTGTATACCCAATACAACGGCAACGCCGATGCGAAATTCATCGACATGACGAAGATCAAAATCGGGAAGATGATCATCAAGCTTTGCATTTGCGGCGTCATTTGCGTCGCCATTACCTTTTGCTGCAGCCATGTCGTAATAGCCGCGAGCGTCGGCAGCACGTAGAACTGGTCCGGCGTACCGAGCTGCATCCACAGAAACGTATGCTGGCTGATCTCGCCGTTGCGGACGATCGCATTATACAGCGCGATCAGAATCGGCATCTGGACGAGCAGAGGCAAACATCCCGCAAGCGGATTGACGCCGTGCTTTTGAAACAGCTTCATCGTTTCTTCCTGCTGCTTCTTCGGGTCGTCCTTGAACTTGTCCTTGATCTTCTTCATTTCCGGCTGGATCGCCTGCATCGCCTTCGAGCTCCGGTATTGCTTGAGCGTCAGCGGAAGGACGAGGAAGCGGATGATGATCGTCACGACCAGAATCGACAGGCCGTATTGGCCCCAGAGAATATCCGCGAACCAGTTGAGCAGCGAAGAAAGCGGATGCACGAAATAGCGGTCCCAAATCCCGTTCTCCGGGTTGATCGGATTCGTTTGCGCCGACATGCTGCTGCAGCCGGACAGGACGAGCAGCAACGACGTAAAGAGCAGAGCGAGTTGTATGCGACGACGGGCCAAAATAAACGTCCTCCTAAACCTTGTCTATGTAATTGCGACGAAAAAGACCGTATCCGGAAGCTCCGAGAAAGGCGCCGTCAAAGGACGGGAAACGGCCCTCCTATCCAATTTCAACTATACCACATGTTGGACATCAAAGAAAATGTTTTGTGCCCGGCCGGCGGGACGCATGGTTACGACGGATTTCGAAGCAGCTGCGCTCTTTTCAGAACGTGCATCAAGCTTTTCTCCATCTCCTTGTATTCCATCTCCGTCACCGGCTTCCGCGCGATGACGACGAAATCGTAATGCGAGCGGATCTTCGCCTCGTTCAGCCGCGCGATCTCCTTCAGCACCCGGCGAATCCGGTTGCGCACGACGGCGCCTCCCAGCTTTTTGCTGACCGATATCCCCATCCGGAACCGCTCGATGCGCGGATTGGGCAAGCAATAGACGACGTACTGCTGATTCGCCGCCGATTTGCCGTAGCGATACACTTTATTGAAATCTTCCCTGCGGGTCAGCCTCAATTCTTTTTGCATCCGACCATCACCATCGATTCGACATGACGCCCATACGAGCAATCGCAACCGCCGTACGGACTTTAGGGTTCACACTTTCATGGAAAAATAAACCGTCCGGAAGGCGGCGCCGCCTTCCTCCCTCTTTTTGCACTCGAACAAGGGGACAAAAAAAGAAAAGACCACCTTTAAGTGGCCTTCCGTTACGCGCTAATGACTTTTCTTCCTTTTTGGCGGCGGGCTTTCAAAACTTTGCGGCCGTTTTTCGTGCTCATTCTCTTGCGAAAACCGTGCACTTTTTTGCGCTTGCTCACATTCGGTTTAAATGTCGGACCCATCTATCGCACCTCCTCGGGATATTCCATGTTCGGTTTGTCTTCGTAAAGACGCTCTTTACATTAAATCATTTCGGGCTCCAAAAGTCAATTCGAGCGCACTTGAAAATTTTGTCCGGTTCTCCCTCTTCGACACCGCCGCTCATCGTTTCGGCACGATCCGATTTTGTTTTATCCACCTGTGCATAAGTTTTTGCGGAACGAAAACGGAATTTGTCGGTTTTTGCACAACGTATAAACAATATGTAGTGCTGTTGACAACTGTTGCGCACAAGGGCTAGATATTGTGGATAATGTTTGAAAACGCGCGTCGTTTCTGCTATCATGGTATTGTTTTCGGTTGTGAACAAGACGTCGATATCCTCAGTTTATCAACAAGATGTGGATAACTTTGTGAACAAATTCCCCTTCCCGTTTTTTTCAATATCCCCATTCCTTTGAGCTTTGTGGATAAATTTCGACAGCGTCTATTGAAGCTTTCCTATAGAAAGGCTTTCGGTCCGACCGGTAATGAATTGAAGGAGTGAACAATCTGTGGACGGTCAAACCAACGATTTATGGCAAGAAGTGTTGTCCGTTATTCAAACCAAACTGAGCAAACCTAGCTTCGACACTTGGCTGAAATCGACCAAAGCGTCTGTCTTCACCGAGACGCAGCTGACCATATGCGCTCCGAACAATTTCGCCCGCGAATGGCTGGAAAGCCGCTATGCCAAAATGATCGCCAACGCCGTGTTCGAATATACCGGGCGCGACGTCGAAGTCAAATTCGTGCTGCAGGATACCGAATCGCCCGCGGCCAAATCGGCGCCGGCCCCCGCCGCGCAGCCGTTCAAGCCGGTACCGGTGCAGGAAGACGGCAACATCTACAATCTGCTCAATCCGAAATATACGTTCGACACGTTCGTCGTCGGCTCCGGCAACCGGTTCGCCCACGCCGCGTCGCTTGCCGTCGCCGAAGCGCCGGCCAAGGCCTACAACCCGCTGTTCCTGTACGGCGGCGTCGGACTCGGCAAGACGCACCTGATGCACGCCATCGGCCATTACGTCCTGGAGCATAACCCCGGAGCCCGGGTTCTCTATATCTCGTCCGAGAAATTTACGAATGAATTCATCAACGCCGTCCGCGACAATCGCGGCGAAGATTTTCGCAACAAATACCGGACGATCGACGTGCTGCTCATCGACGACATCCAGTTTCTGGCCGGCAAGGAAGGGACGCAGGAGGAGTTTTTCCACACGTTCAACGCGCTTCACGAGGAGCATAAAGCGATCATCATTTCGAGCGACCGCCCGCCGAAGGAAATTCCGACGCTCGAAGACCGGCTCCGTTCCCGGTTCGAATGGGGGCTGATCACCGACATTGCACCGCCCGATCTGGAAACGCGCATCGCCATTCTGAGGAAGAAAGCGAAGGCGGAAAACCTCGATATTCCGAACGAAGCGATGATCTACATCGCAAACCAGATCGATACGAACATCCGCGAGCTCGAAGGCGCGCTTATCCGCGTCGTCGCCTACTCGTCGCTGATCAACCAGGACATTACGACCCATCTCGCCGCGGAAGCGCTGAAGGACATCATCCCGTCCAGCCGGCCGAAGATGATTACGATCCAGGACATCCAGCAGCGGGTCGGCGAATTTTACGGGCTCAAGCTCGAAGAGTTCAAGGCGCGCAAGCGGACGAAGGCGGTGGCGTTCCCGAGGCAGGTGGCGATGTACTTGTCCCGCGAGCTGACCGACTACTCCTTGCCCAAGATCGGGGAGGCGTTCGGCGGCCGCGACCATACGACCGTCATCCATGCCCACGAGAAAATCGCTTCGGCGCTGCAGCAGGACCAGGACTTATATAAAATCGTTCAGACGATTACCGAGAAAATCAAAAATCCGTCTTCATAACCGGAAGCCTATGCACAAACTATTCACATGTGGATAGGCTTTCTGCTTCAACCGATTTTCCCACATATCCACATATTCACGGCGCCTACTACTACCATCGCTATAAAAGATATATACTTATGAAGAATAGCGATGCGGCGTTCGCATCGTCGACACCGTCTGTCCGAAAACCGGATTGCCGGCGTACACGACATTGTATGCAGCGTTAGGAATCATTTAGAACCGGGAGTTGAAATGATGAAACTGAGCATTTTGAAAGACGACTTGAACGAATCGATCCAACACGTTTCCAAAGCGATATCGAGCCGGACGACGATCCCGATCTTGACCGGCATCAAAATAGACGTTCAACCGAGCGGCGTAACGCTGACCGCTTCCGATACCGAAATCTCGATCCAAAGCTTCATCCCGATCGAAAAAGAAGGAACCGCCGTCGTAGCCGTCGTAGAAGTCCTTACGCCCGGAAGCGTTGTCTTGCCGGCCAAGTTTTTCTCGGAAATTATCCGCAAGCTTCCCGCTCCCGACGTGACGATCGAAGTGAAGGATAATTTTTTGACGTGGATTCGTTCCGGCACCGCCGAAATTCAAATCGTCGGTCTCGATCCGGAGGAATATCCGCTCCTTCCTCAACTGGACGAAAGCCATACGCTGTCGATTTCGAGCGATCTGCTGAAAGCGATGATCCGTCAGACGACGTTCGCGGTATCGACGAGCGAGACGTCTCCGATCTTGACCGGCGTTCTGTGGAACTTCAAGCAGGAACGGCTCAAGCTGATCGCCTGCGACCGTCTTCGCATGGCATCCCGGGAATCGCATGTCGAGACGGCCAATCCGATCGATTTCCAAAATATCGTCATCGCCGGCAAAAGCTTGAACGAGCTGAGCAAGCTGCTCCCGGACCAGTCCATGCTCGTCGATATCGTCGTTGCAAACAACCAGGTGCTGTTCAAAATGGACACGATCCTGTTCTATACCCGCATGCTCGACGGCACATATCCGGATACGTCCAAGCTGATTCCGCAATCGTTCCAGACGGAGCTGACGATCGATACGAAAAAGCTGGCGGACGCGATCGACCGCGCCTACTTGCTTTCCCGCGAAGAGAAGACGAATATCGTCAAAATGACGCTGAAGGACGAAAGCACGGTCGAAATTTCGTCCAGCTCGAGCGAGCTCGGCAAAGTAACGGAGCAGATCGAGGCGCATAAGCTGTCCGGCGAATTGCTCAGCATTTCGTTCAACTCCAAATATATGCTCGACGCGCTGAAAGTAATCGACAGCGACTTTATCCAAATCTGCTTCCGCGGAGCGATGCAGCCGATCATCATGAAGCCGGAAGACCATTCCAACATGCTGCACCTGATCATGCCGTACCGGACTACGAACTGAACGGAGAGCCGCCGATGAAGCCGATCGAGATCACAACCGACTATATAACGCTGGGGCAGTTTTTGAAGCTCGCGGATTGCATTTCGACCGGCGGGCAAGCGAAGCCTTTTCTTGCGGAAACGTCCGTTCTCGTGAACGGCGAGCTGGACAACCGCCGCGGCCGCAAGCTGTATGCGAACGACCGGGTCGAGGTGGAAGGATTCGGGACGTTCGTCGTTTCCCGCCGCTGAGGAGGTCATGTCTTGTATTTGAAAAAGCTGGCGCTGAGCGAGTACCGCAACTACGAATCGGTGGAGTTCGCGACCGAGGGGGCCGTCAACATTTTCGTCGGGCCGAACGCCCAGGGGAAGACGAACTTGCTGGAAGCGATATTCGTGCTCGCCTTGACCAAGTCCCACCGGACCCATCAAGACAAGGAGCTCATCCGCTGGGGGGCCGACCGCACGATGATCCGCGGCGAGCTGGACAAACGGTACGGGCCGTGCACGCTCGATCTCGCCATTTCGAATCAAGGCAAGAAGGCGAAGATCAACGGGCTCGAGCAAAAGAAGCTGAGCGGCTTCATCGGAGCTCTGAACGTCGTCCTGTTCGCCCCCGAAGATTTGAATATCGTCAAAGGATCGCCCGGCGTACGCCGGCGATTTCTCGATATGGAGATCGGCCAGGTGCAGCCGTCGTACCTGTACGATCTGTCCCAGTACCAAAAAGTGCTCGTCCAGCGCAACAATTTGCTCAAGCAATCGTTCCGGGATTCGTCCGCGAACGGTGCGATGATGGACGTCTGGAACGAGCAATTGGTACGTCTTGGTATTAAAATCATGAAAAAACGTCAAAACTTTATAAAAAAGCTGCAAATTTGGGCGGAATCGATCCATCGCGGCATCACGAACGGGTCGGAAACGCTCATGATCGCATACAAGCCGTCTTTCGACTATGCCGAGCCGGTAGAAGAATCTGTTTTATTTGAGCAATTTATGATAAAGTTATCACAGGCCAAGGATCAGGAAATTCGGCGCGGCACGACGTTGTTCGGCCCGCACCGCGACGATCTCGCCTTTTTCATTAACGACAAAGACGTCCAAACGTTCGGCTCCCAAGGGCAGCAGCGGACGACGGCGCTGTCGCTGAAGCTCGCGGAAATCGAATTTATCCATGAGGAAGTGGGGGAATATCCGATTCTCCTGCTCGACGACGTTTTGTCCGAATTGGACACGTACCGGCAAACCCAACTTCTCGAGACGTTCCAGACGAAAGTGCAGACGTTCATCACGACGACGGGCGTGGAAAGTCTACAGATGAACCGACTGGAGAACGCCTCCATTTTTCATGTGCGAAACGGCCAGCTGGTCGATTAACTTTGTTCGCCGCAAGCGAAACGGGAGCTGATTCGTCATGTTCATCCATTTGGGCGGAGAAAAGATTATACGCGCGTCCGAACTGATCGCCATCTTCGATCTGTCGATCGAGAAGTCTTCGAAAATATCGAAAAGCTTCGTGCAGCATGCGCAAAAAGAACGAAACGTCGAGGTTATCGGCGAGGAGGAATGCAAGTCGCTCGTCGTCACGAAGACGAAAGTGTATTATTCCCCGATCTCATCCACGACTTTGAAAAAGCGGGCCAACGTCCTCTTGACCGGCGATCTCGAAATATTTTCAAATCAAAGAAGTAGGTGACCAAGCATAATGACAGTGAATCAGCACGCGTATGACGAAAGCCAGATCCAGGTGCTCGAGGGTCTCGAAGCGGTCCGCAAGCGCCCGGGGATGTATATCGGGTCTACCAGCGTACGGGGATTGCACCATTTGGTTTGGGAAGTCGTCGATAACAGCATAGACGAGGCGTTGGCCGGACACTGCGACACGATCAAGGTGATCGTGCACAAAGACAACAGCGTCACTGTCATCGATAACGGCCGGGGCATTCCGGTCGGCGAGCATCCGAAGATGAAGCGTCCGACCCTCGAGGTCGTTTTGACCGTTCTTCACGCCGGCGGCAAGTTCGGCGGAGAAGGCTATAAAGTATCCGGGGGCTTGCACGGCGTCGGCGTCTCCGTCGTCAATGCGCTGTCGGAGGTGCTGACCGCCGAGGTGAAGCGCGACGGCCATATTTACAAACAGGAATTCCGGCGCGGCGAGCCGCAATACGACGTGAAGGTGCTCGGCGAAACGGACGAGACGGGGACGACGATCACGTTCAAGCCGGATCCCGACATTTTCACCGAGACGACCGAATACGACTACGACATCTTGCAATCCCGCATCCGCGAGCTGGCGTTCTTGAACAAAGGAATCGCCATCGAGCTCGTCGACGAGCGTACGGACGTATCGAATTCGTTCAAGTACGAAGGCGGGATCGTATCGTTTGTCGAATATTTGAACCGGACGAAGCAGGCCGTCCACGAGCCGCCGATTTACATCGAAGGCAACAAGGACCATATTCAGGTGGAAATCGCGCTGCAATACAACGACAGCTATACCGAGAACATTTACTCGTTCGCGAACAATATCAACACGCACGAAGGCGGGACGCACGAATCCGGCTTTAAAAGCGCTTTAACCCGCATCTTGAACGATTACGCCCGGAAATCGAACTCGATCAAGGACAACGACTCCAACTTGACCGGAGACGACGTACGGGAAGGACTTACCGCGATCATTTCCGTCAAAATTCCGGAGCCGCAGTTCGAAGGGCAGACGAAGACGAAGCTCGGCAACAGCGAAGTGCGGGGGCTCGTCGAATCGTTGTTCGCCGACAAGTTCGAGGAATTTTTGAACGAAAACCCGGCGATCGCCAAGAAGATCGTGGAGAAGGGCGTACAGGCGGCGCGGGCCCGGGAAGCGGCGCGCAAGGCGAGAGAGCTGACGCGACGGAAAAGTGCGCTTGAAGTAAGCTCCCTGCCGGGCAAGCTGGCCGACTGCTCGTCGCGCGACGCCTCGATCAGCGAAGTGTATATCGTCGAAGGCGACTCCGCCGGCGGTTCGGCCAAGCAGGGCCGGGACCGGCATTTCCAGGCGATTTTGCCGCTGCGCGGTAAAATTTTGAACGTGGAGAAGGCGCGCCTCGACAAAATTTTGTCCAACGCCGAAATCCGCGCGATCATTACGGCGCTCGGAACGGGGATCGGGGACGACTTCGACATCTCCAAGGCGAGATACCATAAAGTCATTATCATGACCGACGCGGACGTGGACGGCGCCCATATCCGGACGCTGCTGCTGACGTTCTTTTACCGGTACATGCGCAAAATTATCGAATCCGGCTATGTGTATATCGCGCAGCCTCCGCTCTTCAAGATCGAGCGAAACAAGACGGTACGGTACGCTTACAACGAAAAGCAGCGCGACGCGATTTTGCAGGAATTCGGCGAAGGCGTCAAGGCGAACGTGCAGCGCTACAAAGGGTTGGGCGAGATGAACCCGGAGCAGCTGTGGGAGACGACGATGGATCCGGACAGCCGCACGCTGCTGCAGGTCAGCATTCAGGATGCGATCGAAGCGGACGCCATTTTCGATACGCTCATGGGCGACGACGTCGAACCGCGCCGGGATTTCATCCAGCAGCACGCCAAATACGTGAAAAACTTGGACGTATAGAGCGCATCCGTTTTTGGTTTTGGGTAGAGAAGCAGCTTCCAGGAGGGTTCCATGGCCGAAGAAAATCAATCGCAAGTGAGAGATATCGATATCGGCACCGAGATGCGCACGTCCTTTATGGACTATGCGATGAGCATCATCGTCAGCCGTGCGCTCCCGGACGTTCGGGACGGGCTGAAGCCGGTTCACCGCCGTATTTTGTATGCGATGTCCGAATTGGGCATGGCTCCCGATAAGCCTTACAAGAAATCCGCCCGGATCGTCGGCGAAGTAATCGGCAAGTACCACCCCCACGGGGATTCCGCCGTATACGAGACGATGGTCGGGCTGGCGCAAGACTTTTCCACCCGGTACATGCTGGTCGACGGACACGGCAACTTCGGCTCGATCGACGGCGATATGGCCGCCGCCATGCGGTATACGGAGGCGCGTCTGTCGAAAATATCGATGGAATTGCTGCGCGATCTGCAAAAAGAGACAATCGATTTCGTACCGAACTACGACGGCGAAGAAACCGAGCCGTCCGTCTTGCCTTCGCGGTATCCGAACCTGCTCGTGAACGGCTCCTACGGCATCGCCGTCGGGATGGCGACGAGCATTCCGCCGCACAACCTGGGCGAAGTGATCGACGGCGTCCAGATGCTGATCGACAATCCGGACGTGACGCCGCTCGATTTGATGCAGGCGATCAAAGGTCCGGACTTTCCGACCGGCGCCTATATTCTCGGACGCGAGGGGATTCGCCAAGCGTATACGACGGGCCGCGGCTCCGCCACGATGCGGGCGAAGGTCGAAATCGAAGAGACGAACAACAAAGCGCGCATAATCGTGTATGAACTGCCGTATAAAGTCAATAAGGCGAAGCTGGTCGAGAAAATCGCCGAGCTTGTCCGCGACAAGGTGATTGACGGCATAACCGACCTGCGCGACGAATCGGACCGGACCGGCATGCGGGTCGTCATCGAGCTGCGCCGCGACGTCAATCCGAGCGTCGTCTTGAACAACCTGTATAAGCATACGCCGATGCAGACGAACTACGGCATCATCATGCTGGCGCTCGTCAACGGAGAGCCGAAAGTGCTCAACCTGCGGGACATGCTTTACTATTATTTGAAACACCAGCAGGAAGTCATTCGCCGGCGTACCGAGTACGATTTGAGAAAAGCCGAGGCGCGCGCGCATATTCTTGAAGGTCTGCGCATCGCTCTCGACCATCTGGACGAGGTCATTGCGCTCATCCGTGGATCGCGTACGACCGAGGAAGCGCGCGACGGCTTGATGAGCCGGTTCAGCTTGAGCTACGAGCAGGCGCAGGCGATTCTCGACATGCGTCTGCAGCGCCTCACCGGCTTGGAGCGGGAAAAGATCGAGGCGGAGTACGCCGAGCTGATGCAGAAAATCGCGGAATACCGCGCGATTTTGGCCGACGAGCAGTTGATTCTCGGCATTATCAGCGAGGAGCTGCGCGAGATCAAGGAGAAATTCGCCGACGCTCGCCGAAGCGAAATTACGGTCGGCGAAGAAAGCATCGAAGACGAAGACCTCATTCCGCGCGAAGACGTCATCATCACGATCACCCATACCGGTTACGTGAAGCGTCTGCCGGTTACGACGTACCGCAGCCAGAAGCGGGGCGGACGAGGCGTCGTCGGGATGGATACGAAGGATAACGACTTCGTCGAGCATTTGTTCGTGTCGAATACGCATCAATATTTGATGTTCTTCACGAACAAAGGGAAGGCGTACCGGCTGAAGGCGTACGAAATTCCCGACCTGAGCCGGACCGCCCGCGGAACGCCGATTATCAACCTGATCCAGATTGAGCAGGGCGAGACGGTCAACGCGGTCATTCCGATCGAGAACTTCGACTCCGAGCAGTATTTGTTCTTCGCGACGAAGAACGGGATCGTGAAGAAGACGCCGCTGGACGACTATTCCAACATCCGCCGTGCCGGCCTGATCGCGATCAATTTGCGCGAGGACGACGATCTGATCGCCGTGAAGCTGACGGACGGCAAGCAGGAAATCATCATGGGCACGAAGCAGGGCATGTCCATCCGGTTTCCGGAAGATGACGTTCGTCCGATGGGACGTTCTGCTACGGGTGTCAAAGGCATCTCGATATCCGACGACGACGCCGTGATCGATATGGACGTCGTCAACGTGGAAGACGATGTGCTGATCGTCACGTCCAAAGGTTACGGCAAACGGACGCCGATGGACGAATACCGGATCCAGTCGCGCGGCGGCAAAGGGATCAAGACGCTCAACGTCACGGGCAAAAACGGTCCGGTCGTCGGGTTGAAGGTGGTCAAAAACGAGGAAGATTTGATGATCATTACGGCCTCGGGCACGATCATCCGTACGAGCATGTCGGGGATCAACACGATGGGTCGCAATACGCAGGGCGTCAAGCTGATCAATATCCGCGAGGACGACGAAGTCGCGACCGTGACCCGCGTGGAGAAGAGCGAGGAAGTGGCCGGCGAGGCCGAAACGGAGGAAGCCGGCGAATAAGGGTGTCCGGCCGGTCCGATAAACCGAAACGCAAGGCAGGGGAAAAATGATGGCGACCGTTTCCGTTTCCCAGTTGAAGCTTGGAGATAAGATCATCGAGGATGTCATCACGAAGTTGGGCAACGTGTTATTCAAACGAGGGGTGAACGTCACCCCGAGGGAAATCGAAATTTTGCGTGCGTTTCTCATTCCGTCGGTGACGATCGAGGCGAGGGAGTCGGATGCGGCAGCGGAGAACAAGGCCGAGGACATGAAGACCGAGGACTCCGGGCTGATTCAATTTTATTACGAGTACGACAAAATGATTCAGCTGCTCAAAAAAGTGTTCAAGGACGCGATGTCCAGTCCGACCTTGCCGATCCTGGATATACGAAACGGCTTGGAGCAGCTGATCGCCCGCATTCAGCATTACAACATTTTGACGTTCACGCCGCGAATGTCGAACACGCAGGAATATATTTATCATAACAGCATCATGGTCGCGCTCACTTCGTATATGCTGGCTCGCTGGCACGGCTTCCAAAGCAAGGATTGGATGCCGATCGCCCTCGGAGGGCTCTTGCACGATATCGGGAACGCCAAGGTCGACCCGGTGATCTTGTCCAAGCCGTCCAAGCTGACGGTGCTCGAAGTGGAGGAAGTGCGCCGCCATACGCTCTACGGCTATTCGATATTGAAAAATACGCCTTCGCTGAACGACGGCTCGAAGCTGTGCGCGCTGCAGCATCATGAGCGCGAAGACGGCTCGGGCTATCCGCTCGCGGTCAAGGGAGACAAAATCCATCCGTACGCGAAGGTAGTCGCGGTGGCCGATATATTCCACGCGATGACGAGCCACCGGACTTACAAGAAGGCGCAATCGCCCTATCTGGTGCTCGAGCAGGTGCAGAAGGAATCGTTCGGCAAGCTTGATCCGATCATCGTGTCGACGTTTATCAATAAGGTGACGCAGTTTCATCACGGCACGATTGTCCGCCTGAGCGACGGCCGGGTAGGCGAGATTATTTTTACGGACAGGTCCAACCCGACGCGGCCGATGGTCAATGTGAACGGGACGATCATCAATTTGGCCGTCGATCGGAGCATGTTTATTCAAGAAGTGATATAAAGCGGGCGCCTTTCAGGCGTCCGTTTTCTTTTGTACGGGATGGGATAAGGTGGCGGGGATGCTTCGGTTGACAGGACGATACGTCTCGTGTTAGTCTATTTCTCGCCGCTTCAAAACGGCATCGCCAAGCTAGCAAAAATTTCTTAGCATAAAAGCTTGCAAAGAGCTAGGCGGATGTGTTATATTAAAGAGGTCGCCGCAAAACGGCGAAAAATGACGAAGTTTGAACGATTTGTTCCTTGAAAACTGAACAACGAGCGTGCAAGTGCGGTCTCGCAAGAGACCACAACAAGTCAGTACGAAATGAGCAATCAGCTCTGAAATAAAGGGAAACCTGAAAAAGGACAGTTTGATCCTCTGGATCAATCTCTCCAATTTCGTCGCCGGTTGATCGGAGAAGTTTCCCTCCTTATTGGAGAGTTTGATCCTGGCTCAGGACGAACGCTGGCGGCGTGCCTAATACATGCAAGTCGAGC
>NZ_QJVJ01000008.1 GCF_003217775.1 Paenibacillus flagellatus | reverse complement strand
CATTGACAACGGACCTATGGAAGCCTTCTGGGGGACCTTGAAGTGCGAGATGTATCATCTGAACTCATACCATACGTTCGAGGAACTGGAGAAAGCCATTGACGCCTATATTTACTTTTACACGAACCAGCGAATACAGGCAAAATTAAACGGCCTCAGTCCTAAGGAATATTGGACTAAAGCCGTCTAATTCTTTTACTTATTTGTACTGTCTACTTGACGGGGTGCAGTTCAAGACGCGCCCGGTCGTTCCGGTACGCGTCCGCCTGCAGCGGGTCTTAATGAATCCAAATGTCCGAATGATATGCTTTCATGAAGCCGAGCAGCCATTCCAGCACCTCGACAGACCGATCGCGTACCGGTCCTTGAAGACGTGCGTCCATTCCCGCCCGCGCGCATGGTCGACGATCATGTCGAGCGCCATGCGCAGCATCTCGTACTTCGAATGGGGCAAGCTGTCCTCGATCGTGACGAGGAACAGCACATGGATTTTCGGGTGGCCGAAATCCGCGTACGAGATCGTCCCTTCCCGGGAAACGTCCTTCCCGTAAAACAGCTGCTTCTCGTCGTCGTAGCCGTACAGAAGTCCGAACTCCGGCGTGAACAAATCGAACGCGATAGCCGGATAGCCTTTGTCGATCGATCGCTGGACGAGGGCGATCGTCCGCTCCAGCTTCTCGGGCGAGACGGGGACGGACGCTTCGCCCATGCTGCTCGTATAGCCCAAATTGCACAAATTGCGGCGCAGGATATACCCGCCCGGAAACGAGGTCGGTCCCGCCACGTTCACTTCCGCCGGATCGATATTGAGCCGGAACGCGTGACCGGTCAATCCCATCACGTCCACGAGCGTAAACCCTTTCTTGTCCGTATAGCTGACCGCTCCGTATACGGCGCTTGCCGCGGTCGTCCACGTCTTCGTCCAGTCGCGCCCCGCGAACCGGTTCGTCGTCATGCGTCAATCCCTCCCCGTCAAATCGGAGGAGAAGCCAGGATGACCCGCTTCGGCAAGCCGAGCGACGCCCGCTTCTGCACGTATCCGTGCAAATAGACGCGGATCCGCTCCCTGGACACTTTCGCTCGGGAACGGGACAGCGCATTGTACACGTTCGCGGTCGTCGTCCCGAACAAAGCGGCGATTTCGGCCGGCGACAGCTCGCCGAAAAAATGCGCCTCGAAAATCGCCCGCTCCCGCTTCCCGAGGCAGTGCAGCAAGTCGCGCAGCGAACGGATCGTATCGGCCTTCATCATCGCGTAGGCGGGATCGCTGCGCCGGCGCGCTTCCTCGGCGGAGGAGCGGGAGAGTCGGACGAGAATGCGGTCGATGTCGGTCCAGTCCGGCTCGGACGCATCCGCCCAAGCGTCGCCGGACGCATCCCCCGCTCCCCCGCTACGGCCGAAGCCGGAAAACGGCCGTTCCTTCCCATAGGGTCCGCCCCGGCGCATTTTCATATACGCCTGATTGCGCACGATGCGCTGCAGCCAAGGGACGAACCGATCCGCGTTCATCAAGGTGCCCAAGTGCAGAAACGCCCGAATCAGCGCATCCTGAACGATGTCCTCGGCCATCGCGCTGTCTCTCGCAATCGAGTTCGCCCAGCCGAGCGCCTTGGCGCGATGATGCCGCACGAGCTCTCCGAACGCCTCGCGATCGCCGGCCCGGGCGCGCTCCACCAGCCGCCGCTCCTCGTCCCCGCATGGGTTCGCCGTCGGCGCGCGGAGCAGGACGCCCGATGGTACCGCTTCCGCCGATACGCCGCCCGCTCCTCCGTCCGTCGCCCCGATTCCGATTCGTTGTTCCTTTCCCGATCCCGATGCCGTTTCCGCTCTCCCGTGCAACGCCAGCCATCCTTTCCTTCTCCCTCTAAATCGTCAGATGCCCGTGCCGTCCTTGAATCTATCATGGCCGGAAATCTTTTTTTACGCAACGAAAAAAGAAAAGGCGCCTATCCCGACGGCCGGGCAGCAAAAAAGCCGGCTTCCTCCGAAGTCGGCTTGCAGCTTATAGGCGGGTTCCCCCGAAGGGAATCGGACAACGGCTCACGCTTGACCGAAAATGTCCATGCTCAAATACCGTTCGCCCGTATCCGGCGCGATGCACAGCACCCGCTTGCCCTTCCCGAGCTTGCGCGCTACCTGAAGCGCCGTCCAAACGGTGGCGCCGGCCGACGGCCCGACCAGAATGCCCTCGAGCGCCGCCAGCTCCCGCGTCGTACGGATCGCGTCCTCGTCGGCCACCTGGACGATTTCGTCGTAGACGTCCGTGTTCAGGATGGGCGGGACGAAGCCCGGACTCGTGCCGACGAGCTTGTGCGGCCCCGGCTGCCCGCCGGACAGCACCGGCGACCCCTTCGGCTCGACGACGTAGATGCGGATGCCCGGGATGCGCTCGCGCAGCACCTCGCCCGTCCCCGTAATCGTGCCGCCCGTACCGGACGAGGCGACGAACGCGTCGAGCTTGCCGTCGGTCTGCTCGATAATTTCGAGCGCCGTCGTCACCCGGTGAATGTCGGGATTGGCCGGATTTTCGAACTGCTGCGGAATGAAGCTGCCGGGTATTTGCTCCTGCAGCTCCTTCGCCTTGCGGATCGCGCCCGGCATCCGCTCGGCCGCCGGGGTCAGCACCACCTGCGCCCCGTACGCCTTCAAAATGTTGATCCGTTCCTTCGTCATATTGTCGGGCATGACGAGTATCGCGTTATAGCCTTTCGCCGCCGCATTCATCGCGAGCCCGATGCCGGTATTGCCGCTTGTCGGCTCGATGATCGTGGCGCCCGGCGCGAGCCGGCCGTCCTTCTCCGCTTGGGCGATCAGATTGAAAGCGGCGCGATCCTTCACGCTGCCGCTCGGGTTGAAATATTCCAGCTTGACGTACACGTCCGCGTCGTTTTCCCCGACGAGCCGATTGATCCGCACCGCCGGCGTGTCGCCGATCAGCTCGGTCACGCTCCGAACCATTTTCCGTGTCATGACGTACGTTCCTCCCATGGCTGATGTGTACGTCCATTATAGCATAAATTCATGGTATCGTTATCGGGATTTACCGAATTGAACCGGAACCAGCTTGTTCCGCATCAGCAGCCAGACGAGGAGCGGCGAGCTGCCGATGCCGAGCAGCAGCCAATTGATCACGTGCGGCGCGGTGCTCCACGAGACGACCGCAATAAACGCAAGCGTCCCGAGCATGCGTCCGAAGTTGAGGCCCAGCTCCCGCAGGACGACGTATTCGACCCGATGCTCCGCGCTCTCCCGGTCTTGGCCGATAATATCGAACACCGACGACGTCATCGGGACGGTATAGAGCGGGATGAACAGCGCGGTGCCGATGCCGAACACAAGCAGCGTCGCATAGCTTACCTGCCAAAAAAACGGCACGATGACGAGAATCATCGCCAACACGCCGACGATCATTCCCCCTTTGCGGTATGCGGGCTTCAGCCATTTGCCGACGGCGTAAAAGCTGAAAAGCGCCACCGCCGACGTGATGAGCGAGAAGTTGCCGATTTTCATCTCGTTGCTCGTCGCGATATAGACCATCAGTCCGATCAAAAATCCGAATACGCCTTCCCGGATCCCTTGAGCGACCAGCGCGCCGAACACCGTCTTCCACGGGCCCCGCCGTTGAGCCAGCGTCCGGTAGCCGTGCGCCCACTCGTAGGTGCCGGGTACTTTCCGCTTCTTCAAGAAAAAGCTGAAGACGACCCCGACGACGAACACGCCGAGCGATATCGCGAAAATAAGCCGGTACCCGTTCGTGCCGGGCATTCCCGTTATGAGCCAGCCGGAAATCCAAGGCGCGATCATGCCGATGCCGGAGCCGAGCAGCCCGGCCCAGCCGTTGAACCGGTCCCGGTTTTCCGGCGACGTCACTTCGAAGTAGACGACGTTGAACGCCAGCCAAAAAAAGCCCGAGGACAGCCCCTGCACCGCCCCGAGCAGCCAGACGTAATGCACCGCCTGCTGCTGGAGAACAAGAACGATCGTATAGAAGACGGCGGAGATGGCGACGCCGAGCCGCAGGCTGTTCATCTTGTTATGCTCCTTCACCCACTTGCCGGCGGCCCAGAACGTAAGCGCCATCGTCACTTGATGCGCGAACGCAAACCAGCCGATCAAAGCGAAGTCGCTTTTCGCCTTCCACAAATAGACGTTCACGAACGTGCCGGACAGCGCGTTGGCCGCGCCGAACAGCGCGTTCACGAGAAGCAGAAGCCGCGTCTGCGAATCGAACCGGGACCCCGGACGTGTCGCGCCCGCCCCTTTTCGGTCCTGGTCTCGGTCCGCGAAATAACCGTCCCGCCCTTCGCGGGTCAACGCCGCCTTGCCGCCCCGTGCGGCCATTTCCCCGTAACGCAGTTTGTCTCGCTGCATGAGCCTCACCTGTATCCGTTATTGCCATTGAAAACGCTGGGCGTTCGCGGCTGGTAATAACGTTCCCCAAAGCGGAGCAAAATAAGGTTGTCAAAACTTTGCAGCAGCGCAAAAACGCCCGTTCCGTAAAGGAGCGGGCGCAGGCGGGCGTAGCGATTATCGGTCTTCCTCATGATCGGCGGCCGACCATTCGTTCACGAGCCGGACCCGGTCTTCGTCGGACAGCGTTTGGGCTACCGAGAAGCAGGACGGGCAGACGAACAGATTGACGCGGAACGGAGGCTTCAGAAAGGCGGGCGCCGTCTCCGATGAAGCGGCGGGCGTGAACGATCGTTCGTCCACCTGCATCGTGCCGGCCAAAATCATGTCGTCCTGGCAGCGGACGCATTCCATGCCGTCCTCCTGCTGGTCGAGCCGCTTCCGCACGTTCAGCTCATAGCCGCCGAGCTCCGTCAGTTCGTCGTCGTCGTCGGAGGTCAGCTCCAGATCGTCGCCGTCCAGCCGGACGTGCAGGCTGCGGTAATCGTTCAGCTCGTTGAAGCAGTGCGGGCACGTCTCTTCCGGACCGATCTCCTCGTCCCATACGATTTCCATTTGGCACCACGGACAAACCGCGGGAGTATCGCTCATTCGTATTCCCCCATCAGGCGTATTTAACGAAATAATAAACGCCCACGGCTACAAACGCAAGCGCCAGCGCCAGAAGGGTTCCCCACAAATATTTCATCGTCAGGTCACGCTCGCGCCGACGACGTACGAGATGGAGATCGACAAAATCATGGAGAGCAGGCCGACCGCCTTGTTATCCTTTTGGATCTCGGCGTCGATCTTGAATACCGGCGTCAAAAATTCGAAGATGAAATACGCCGCGAGCAGCAGGACGAACCCGAAGCTGGCCCACATCAGCGAATGCAAAATCGTGTCGTTGTTCAGGATCGCGAACCGGAATATGTTGCATATCCCGAAAATTTTGCCTCCGGTCGCCATCGCGACGGAGACGTTGCCCTTCTTGATCTCCGCCCAGTCGTTATAGCGGGTGACGAATTCGAAAATCGCCAGGAACACGATCAGCGCCAATATGGCGATGGAGAAAAAAGCGAGCGTTTCCAACCACGGATTCGACAACAATACGTCCACCTCTTCGTTCATTAGGTTCAGCCGCCTTTCCCGAAATGGCTGAAAGAGACTTCGGAAACACGGCAAAACCGGCCGGGGAGGCCGATTTTGCACGTGCACGCGTCGTCTCTTTTTAAGTCATTGTATCACAGTTCGGGCGTTTCCGCTTATTGCTGTTGTTTCTTCGCCGCCAGCTGCGCCTTCAGAGCAGCGAGCTCGTCGTCCACGCCGTCGCTTTTGTCCAATTGGGCCAGCTCGTCGTCGAGGCTGCGGCTCGAGCTGCGCAGCTCCTTGCTCGCTTCGGCTTCCGCTTCGAGCTGGAGCACCTTCTCGGACATCCGGTCGAACCCTTTGGCCGCGTTGTCGGTGCCGAAGCCGCTCATCGCCTGGTTGATCTGCTTCTGCGCCTTGGCCGCTTCCGCGCGGGCGATCAGGATGTCCTTCTTGTTCTTCATCTTGTTGAATTCGTCTTTCATCTCGTCCAGCTGGTTGCGGAGCTGGTCGGCGTTCGTCTTCGCGATGTCGTATTGGCGCTTCATCTCGTCATAGCGAGCCTGATGCTCCTTCTTGTCCTGGAGCGCCTTGCGGGCAAGCTCCTCGTTGCCCTGCTCGAGCGCCTTGACCGCTTGCTCGGCGCGGCGGTTAACCATATCCTCCGCCTCGTCGGCTTGCTGCTTGAATTTTTTCTCGATGGCGATTTGCTTCGCTACCGCGGCTTCCGCCTCAAGGATGTCCTCTTCCATGTCCCGCAGGAACTGGTTGAGCATTTTGACCGGATCCTCCGCCTTGTCCAGCAGGTCGTTGATCGAAGCCATCGTCAAATCGCGCAGTCGTTTAAAAATTCCCATTCTAAAGTTCCTCCTTCGGAATATGCATCGGTTTATGGTTCAGGTTCGTTTCGAAAAATCAACGCGTCGTTTTCGGAATACATCCATTTCATACGCGCACGTCGAACCAAAGTTTCAACCCAGCTTCGCTTTTTTTCAAAAAATTTGTCGCCTCATGGACAATAAGGCCCAACGCCGCTCCGCCCGCCTTTTGTAGCGCGGCAGGGCGCGGTAGACGAGCAGCGCCTCGGCGAAGGCGCGCTTCGCCTCGGCGCGGTGGCCGAGCCGGTCGTAGATGCGGCCGAGCTTGTACGAGCCTTCGACGGACGACGAATGCATGCCGCGGAATTGCTCCAAATACCGGATCGCCTTGTCCGGATCGATCGGCGCGAACGTTTCGCCGAGCCGCAAGTACGGCTCGCCGTACTTCACCCGCGGATTCATTTCCAGACTTTGCAGGATCAGCTTCTCGCCTTCCTCGATGCGGCCGAGCTTCAGTCGGCAAAGCCCGGTCTCGTAAACGACGTCGGCCGAGTCGTAGACGTCCCCGACCTGCTCGAGCAGCTCGAGCGCTTCCGCGTAACGTCCCTTCTCGATGTAGAGCCTCGCCGCTTCCAGCTTGGCGGACGCGTTGTGGGGGGCGAGCAGCAAATCCCGCTTCAGGCGCGACAGTCTGCGGTTGCGACGGTACGGGGCCAGCAGGCTCGGCGACAGACCGACGAAGCGGCGGTCGAGCAGGTACAGCACGACAAGCAAAATGATAATGGCCAGAAACGGATTGCCGACCAGCCACCAGATCAGCGCGAACAAAAAAAATTTACTCAGGCACCTCACCTCCACCTTTTCCCATCTTACCACATCCTTCGCCGGCCGAACACGGACCCGGGGACGGAGGTTCGATCCGGTCAAAAAGCGAAGGAGCGATTCCGCGGAACCGCTCCTCCAATATTGGCTTTATTCGCTCAAGCGCGCCCGGACAGCAGCAGCTCGTACTTCCCCGATGCCAGCTCCATCTCCCGGCCGGAGAAGGCCGCCGCTTCGGCGCTCCCTTCCTTTGCGACGGACAGGCTTCCGGCTATAGGCACCCGGTCCAGACTCAGTTTGGCTTTCGTCGACGCGGGGATGTCCAGCGACAGGCGGAGCACGCTCCCGGTCGCTTGCCCGGTACGTTCCCATCGGACCGATATCGGACCGCGAACCGTCGTCACGCATGCTTCGGCGAAGCGAAGGCCTTCCGGAACGAAAGGACGGATCGACACCTCGGCGAAGCCGGGAGCGATCGCCCGAACGCCCGTCACGTATTCCTGGAGCAGACGGATCGGATACCCGTTCCATGCGTGGCAGTGCGATTCGATGTCGTTCCAGCCTTCCCACAAGGTGGTCGCCCCTTGCCCGATCATATAGCCCCATCCCGGATATTCCCGCCGGGCGATAAGCCGGAACGCCGCTTCCGGCTCCCCGTACTCGAATAAGGCCCTCAGCATCGGCAGCGAAAGCACCGTTCGCGCCTCCCACTCCTTGCCGGCGACATATTCGGCGACCGCGCGCTCATCCGCCTCCGGTACCAGACCGGCATGCAGGGCGAGCCCGTTTACCCCTTGGTGGGCGTTCGCGGAGCCGAGGCAGTCGACAAACCGCTTCCGCTCGGCGTCGTACAGATAACGGACGATGCTGCGGCCGAGCCCGTCGGCCAGGCGGGCATACGACTCTCCGTCGTCCGAACGTCCGATCCGTCCTGCGGCGTCGGCGACGATGCGCGCCGCCTGAACCAGCTTGACGTTCTGCACCGTCAAAAACGGCGAGCCGTGATCGACGGTCGGATACGGCCAATCGCTGATGTGCCACCCTTTGCCGACCGGCACGAGCCCGGTTTCGGAGTCCGCCGTTCCGAAATAGTAATCGACCATTCGTTTGGCGGTGTCGTAATACCGTTCGAGCACGCGAATATCGCCGCCGCTCCAATACAATTTCCACCACAACGTACAATAATGGAGGTCCCATTCCGGGATTTGCAGATGAAAATCCGGATGGTCGTTATTGGTCGGGTAAACGAACGGGAACGTGCCGTCCTCCAGCTGCGAATCGGCGAAATCCGCCAGCACCTTCTCCAGCATCGAATGGGAGTCGAAATTGTACAGCAGCAGCTCGGCCTGCAGATCGGAATCGGCCAAATATTGCGCCTGCTCCCGGTGCGGACAGTCGACCGTCTGGCCGAGCACGTTGTTTTTCTGCGTCTGTACGGCCGCCTCGAACAATCGGTTCAGCATCTCGTCGGAGCAGCGGAAACGCCCCTCGCAAGCAAGGTCCGTATGGGCAAACACGATGTCCACGTGGTCCCCGGGAACGAGAATGTCCGGATAACCGGTGATCTCCACGTACCGGAACGCCTTGTACGACAAATCGGGCTCCCACGTTTCGGCCGCATCGCCGCGCATCGTATACCGGTCGTAATGGCGTTCCTGCTTCTCGTTGCATACGTGGTGCTTCACGAAGCCGCTTTGCTCCAGATCCTCGGCATACCGCATCTGCACCGTAACGCCGGGAATGCCCGGCAGCCGGATTCGCGGCCAGCCCGAGACGATTTTGCCGGTATCGAACACTTGCGTTCCCGCCGGAGTGCCGGGCGGCGTTATATCCCGCGGGACGATCGTCTCCTCGGCCGCCCCTTCGGGAATGTCCTGCCATTTCATCGGCCAGCCGTCTTCGCGAACGTCGGCGACGACCGCCCGGCGGCACGCCGACTTGTCGAAGCCGGGAAGCTGCCAGGCCGGATCGAGCTTGCGCGCATCGTAATCGTCGATCGCCGACATGCGGCGGTTTTGCTGATAAGGCATTCCAGCCGAACGGGGCATAGTCTGAAGCGTCTCCCACGTCGTGTCCGTCGTCCACCTTTGTCCGGTTCCGTCCTCGTAGACGGCTTCGAGCTGCAGCCGGAAGCCCGGTACGCCGTTGACGTAATTTTGGCCCGAGCCGCCGAGATAGTGGGCGATCGCGCTTAGGCAGTTGCTCCCTTGTCGGAGCGCGGCCGTGACGTCGTATGCAAGGTAATATTTCCGCTTGTCGGGATTCGTCGGGGCCGGGGAGCCGTAGCCGCCGATCCTCGTTCCGTTGACGAACACTTGAGCTACGTTGTGCGCCGACATGAACAGCTTCGCGTATGCGATTCGCTTATTCGCTTCGATTTCTTTGCGAAAATACGCGTAATCGTTCGTCAACGTGTCGGTCGTCCGCCAAATCCATTGCGCCTTCCAATCCTCGGGGAACAATCCGGTGTCGAAGCGGGCCGGCTTCGAGTCGCTTCGCTCGCCGGCTTCGTTCCAAACCGCGACCTTCCACCAATATCGCGACGCGCTTTGCAGGCGGGGACCGGCGTAATCGGCATGCAGCGACTCACCGGCGAACGGGCCGCTATCCCATACGTCCGCCTCGCCTTCGTCCAGCAGCCGCCGTTCCGTCGCCACCCATATTCGCGCCGTCCGGCTCTGCAATCCCCGAGCTTCGCCGGCGAGACGCCAGGAGAAGCGAAAGGCGTCTTGATCCAATCCGAGCGGCGTCTCCTTGCCGTCCACCCGCAAATAGTCGACCCGAAACGGAGCCGTCAGTCCCGCTCCGCCTTCGTCCGCAGCTTTGCTCATACACCCGTCTCCTTATGACAAACGATAAATGATGCGGCGCTCCGCGCCTTACTCCACCAGCTCCAGCGCGATCGGCCCGAGCAGCCCGCCCTCCCGGCGCAAGGAAAACTGGTTTCGCAGCTTGATCCAGTTCGGCGCCGCGTTTTCGAGCTGCGGCTCCACGCTCATCCGGTTGGATACGACGTTGGTCACCGACACCCTAAACGCATTCGCGCCCGGACGAATCGCCGCCGTCACGTCGAACCGGTAAGGGGGGACGAATGAATGCCCGATCGGCATGCCGTTCACTTCCACCTCGGCGATTTCCTCCACTTGACCGAGGTCGAGCAGCAGACGATGCTGCGAATGAAGCAGGTCGGCGTCCACGTCGACGCTCCACGTATAGGCGACGGTGCCGGAGAACGTCGGATCAAGCTCCAGCCACGGCTTCAAACCGCGGTGTTCTTCGCCTTTACTCCACTCGAAGCGGACCCGCTCCGGATCGATCGGCTTCACGGACGCGACCGAAGCGGCGCTGCGGTAAGGGGCGGGCGCCATTCGGCCGATCGAAGCCCGTTCGTCGTCGGAAAGGCCGTCGTGCGTCGTCAATACGACCGACCGGTACGGCGGCAAGCAGACGAACAGGCCGATCCCGCTCCCGGACGTTCTCGTCGGGGGAAGCCACCGCTCCCCGGTCAACGGCTCCCAGGCGACGACCGATTGCGCGCCTCCGGTATCCGGCAGCGTCATGCAGCCTTCCGCGGGCTCGTCGATGCTTTCGTTGCTCACGAACCAAACCGGGCAGCCGTCCTTGATCCGGTGAAGGACGCGAAGCCCATCTCTTCCCGAGCCCTCGAACGCGAGCTGCGGTTCGATGGCGGCGTCCTTCCAAGCGGATGGGAGGTCGGCGCCGCAAGCCGTTACATAGACGGAGGGCATCTTCCGGAACGCTGCAAGCTTCGGCTCCCATTCCGATCGGTCCTCCGTCCCGATCAGCCGGCTCGGATACCGGTCCGCGAAAAAGACCGGAACGCCCGCATCGCGAATCGTCATCAGCTTGCGCAGAAGCGGTACGGTGATGCACTCGATGCCGGGGATGACGATGCCCCGGTACGTTTCCCGTTGAAGCCGCAATTCGCCGTTCTCGGCGACGACCGATCGCACCAGCTCGTCTTCCGGGATCAGGTCGTAGTCGTACTGGTGCTCGCACATGATCTGCTGAACGTCCTCCACGGGCACGCTGTCCCCCGCGTAGCCGATCGAGCCCGGGTACAGGAGCAGCAAGGAAGCGACGTGGCGTCCGCCCCGCAGGACCTCCTGGAGCCGGTTCGCATACTTCACGTAGTGGCCGAAATACGGCCATTGCGGGTTCAAGCCTCCGTCGTAAAAGTACGGCGGACAATCGAGGTCCGGCCACTTCGGATTGAACGTGTGCAGGATGAAATGGTTGATCCCTTTCACCGCCTGCCAGTCGGTCAGCCATTTCATCATGCGCAGCCCCAAGTGCCAGCCGTACGCGCCGAACGTTTCGGACAAAGCGAGATCGTCCTTCAAGCCGTAAATATGCGCGGCGGAGCTGCCTAGCTTCGGAAGCCCCCAGTAGTCCCGGTTGCGATGTCCGGGAATGATCTGGTTGCAGACGACGTCGATTCCGCCCTCGTGGGCGTAACGCGATACTTTGAAGAAATCGCCCGGCCCTTCCGTCGTCCGGTTGTGGAACATGTACCGCTCGCCTTGCGCGGGACTTGCCTCGTGCTCGTACCAATGCCCGATATATTTCAAGCCGTTCGCCACGCACCATTCGTACAGCGGTCGGCAATACGTTTCCGCGTATTCGCTGTTGAGAAACTCGTAATAATCGTAGACGAACGATGCCGCCGTCGGGCTTTCCTCGGACAGCCACAAGGCGGGCAAGTACGGCATCGGATCGTACCCTTTCTTCGCGATGAACCGGTTCCGGAGGTTATACCCCCACGGCACTTGATGCTCCTTGTTATAGTAGAGCGGCTCGTCGAAAAAGAACCCTTTCACCGTGGAGCCGAAAAAATGGCCCACTTCGATTTTGGACGATTCGTACACCCGCTCGCGGAACGCTTCGACGGCGCCGGGATGCAGCGGATCGATATAATTGTCGGAGCGGTCTTCGATCACGAAGCAGACGATCCACTCCCCCTTCGGCACGTCCCACCGGATCGCGTCCAATATGCCGTGCATGTGCAGCGAATCGGAGCGGGCCAGTTCGAGCGGCACGCCTCGGCCGTAATCGATCTCGCCGCGCTCGCACGGATACGCGTAAGCGGCCAAAATCGTATTGGCCGGCGACTGCGTCCACGGCAGCATGACGCTTACTCGGGCAAGCGGTCCCCGGTACCGAACGTACTGCAGACGGATGGAGGAGCGCAGGAAGGCCGGGTCCAGCTTTTGTACCGTATGGCCGGCCACGCCGCTCGGATACCATTTCTCGTCGAACAAATACACGTCGATGCCCGCTTCCGCGCACCACGATAAAATCAGCTTCAAATCTTTCCACCACTTGGGCCCCAAAAAGTCCCAGTGCGGCCGCGACTCCAGCGTCAATTCGCCGATGCCGGACCCGACGGCCAGCTCGAACGTGCGCCGAAGCTCCGCTTCGCTCTCCGTTCCGTGCAGCCAGAACAGCGTGCCGAGATGCCGCGGCGGACGATCGAACGAAGCCAGCGGGTGGGGCGATCTCTCTTTTCGCATCAGGCGGCGTCCTCCGTTTCGTTTCTCATTGATAATCGGTACTCCATATGCGGGCTTTATAGAACGCTCCTCCGGAAACGGTTCGCCGATCGCCCGGAACGTGCAGGTCGACCGTATCCGTCGTCCAGACATACTTGGTTCCCGGCTTTTGAACCGTCTTGACTACACGACCGGACGGCTGGTTGCCGATGCTCTTCACCCATCGTTCGTCGATCTCGCTTGCTCCTTCATAGGACGACGACCAGCTGTCGCCCGGCTTGTCGTACTGGTACACCCGCGTATTGGTCGTAACCCACAGCTTGTCCGGATTTCCGTATACCGCGAACAGATCGTGACCCCAGTCCGACGGCAGCTTCGACCGAAGCGCTTCCTCCAATACCGGCGCTTCGGCCGTTCCGTTCACCCGAAGCGCCGCCAAGTCGCGATCGCCGACCGCCCACAGCAGGCACAGCCGGGGATCCCAAAGCACCCCGTGCGCTCCCGGGAGCGCATATTCCGCGAAGTCGGCCGAATCGGGCCCGAGCGACGCCGTATAGACCCGAACCCAGCCGCCCTCGCTGGCCGCGATAGCGATGTTCCCGTCGGGCAGCAGCTCGGCCGCGTGCGGGTTGCCGCCCACGATCGCTCCCCACGTCCTGCGATCGCCCGCCGGATAAGGGACGATCGCCGCCAGTCCGCGGGAATCCGTGACGACCATGTACGTTCCGCCCGTTCTCCCTTCGCGCAGCTTCACGTCGGAGGGCAGTCCCCATCCGCGCGTAAGCCCGGCGAATCCGTTCGTCCCGGAAGGGGCCCACGACCACAGCTTCGCCTCGTCGTCGTTCCAGTCGTTCTTCGCCGGATCGTATACCGTAATTCGCTCGGCGGCTTGGTCCGTCACGGCTATGCCGTACTCGTGCAGCCCGCGTCCCGTTTCGGCCGTCATGACGATTTCAACACCTTTCTCCAGTTGTCGGCGATCCGGAACGGATCCGGCTTTCTCACCTCGTGCATGATCGGTCCCCGATAGCCGGTTTTGGCGAGCGCCTCGATCACTTCGTCCCACGCGATGATCCCATCGCCCGGCATCCAATGCTTCTCGTCCGTACCGTCGTTGTCGGAAATGTGAGTCGTCACGATCCGATCGCCCAGCCGTTCGATAAATTGCTGCGGCGATTCCCGGAACAGATGGTTGACGTCGCAGCATACGCCCAGCTCGGGGTTGGCGGCCAGCAAATCGAGCATTTCGTCCGCCGAATGGCCGAGGCAGGTCCGCGGCAAGCATTCCGCCGCCAGCCTCACGCCCCGCTCGGCCGCATCGCGGGACAACAAGCCGAGCGTTTCCCGCGCCGTCTCCAATCGCCGGGACCTCTCCTCGTCCGCGACGGGCTCCCAGCTCGGATGAAAGACGGCGGTTCGAATGTTCCATTCTTCGGCGCAGGCAAGCACCGTGCGAACCTGGCCGACGACTCGCTCGCGGACGGCGGCGTCCAGGCTGGACGGATCCCACTCGGTCCCGAACGGAATGTGCAGCGACCATACTTCGAGCCCGAGCTCCCGCGCCCTGCTCACGACCTCGTCGCAAGCCCGCTTGACGTCCGGGTCCGCTAGGCGAAGCGGCTGCCAGGTCAGCTCGATGCACGCCAACCCCGCTTCCTTCACCGCCTCCAAGTCGATCGGATTCGCCAAGCTGAAGGAGGTGCCTACCTTCCAAGCGCAGGGGTCCGATTTATTCGCGAATCCATGCTCCATCATCATCTCTCATCCTTTCACGCTGCCCATCACGATGCCTTTAATAAAAAATCGCTGAAGAAACGGATAAACCAAAATAATCGGCAGCGCACCGAGGAAAATTTGCGACGTCTTGACGGTCCGTTCGGACAATTCGTTCAGCAGCGACAAATCGGTCGAGGTGAGCATCGTCAAATCTTGGCCGACGATGATCGTTCTCAAGTAGCTTTGCAGCGGATAATGCTCCGGCGAATTCATCAGGATCAGTCCGTCGAACCAGCTGTTCCAGTGCCCGACGATCGTGAACAGGCCGATCGTGGCGAGCGCCGGCGTCGACAGCGGCACATAAATGCGCCAAAGCGTCGTCCAATGGCCGGCGCCGTCCATAAAGGCGGATTCCTCCAGCTCCTTCGGCAGTCCCCGATAAAAGTTCAGAAGCAGGATCACGTTGAATACCGGAACCGCTCCCGGCAATACCAACGCCCATATCGAATTGAGCATGCCCAGCGACTTGATCGTCATGTACCAAGGAATCAAGCCGCCGTGGAACAGCATCGTCAGGACGAACAGCCAGGCGTATACCGTTCTCCATCGGAACTTCGTCTTCTCCTTCGCGAGCGGATAGGCGGACAACACGGTCAAAAACATGCTGATCGCCGTTCCGAGGAACACTCGTTTCACCGTAACGAACAGAGCCGTCAAAAATTCGGGCTTTTGCAGGGCGAACTCGTAGGCGCTCGTCGTGAATTGGACCGGCCACAATTTCACCATGCCTCCCATGGCCGCCGCGCTGGAGCTGAACGAAACCGCCAGCACGTGAACGAGCGGAAGCAGACAAAGCACGGCGAGCGCGATGAGAAACGTATAGTTGAATGCGATAAACAGCGTTCGGCCGGCTCCCGTTCTTTGAACCATATGTGCGTTCCTCCTTAAAAGATCCGGTATCCGGCGAACCGGTAGGCCAACATATACGATACGGATATGAGCAGAAGCGAGACGACCGATTTGAAAAGCCCGACCGCGGTCGCCACGCTGTACTGCGCATCGATCAACCCGATGCGATAGACGAACGTGTCGATAATATCTCCGCTCTCGTACACTTGCGGGCTGTACAAATTGAACACTTGGTCGAACCCGGCGTTCAACACGTTCCCCAAGCTCAAGGTCGTCATAAGAACGACAACCGGCAAAATGCCGGGAAGCGTAATATGGATCGTCTGCTTCCATCGGTTCGCTCCGTCCATGACGGCCGCCTCGTACAGGCTCGGATTAATGCCGGTCAGAGCGGCCAAATAGACGATCGTGCCGAAACCGAAGTCTTTCCAGGTGTCGGTGGCGACCAGCACGTAAGGAAACCAGTCGTTGTCTCCGAGAAAATAGACCGGGTCGATTCCGGCCAGCCCGATCCATTGGTTGACGATCCCTTTCAACGACAAGACGTCGATCAGCACGCCTCCCAGGATGACCCACGATAAAAAGTGCGGCAAATAAATCAGCGTTTGGATGCTTCGTTTGATTTTTTCCCTCGCCACCTCGTTGAGCAGCAGCGCGACCGTAATCGGAACGACCAGCCCGGCGACGATTTTCATCACGGCGATATAGATCGTGTTGTAGACGATCTGGAACGTATCCGGCAGGTTGTAAACGTACAAAAAGTTTTTCAGTCCGACCCACTCCGAGCCGAATAGCCCCTTGGCCGGCACGTACTTTTGAAACGCGATCACGATCCCGACCATCGGCCAATAACTGAATATGAGCAGGATGACGAGTCCCGGCAGCATCATGAGATGCAGCGGCAGCTCGTGCCGCCATTTGTTCATCATCGGTGCATCCTCTCCTTATCTAACGTCGGGTAATAATAGAGCCGCGGGGAGGCGCTTCTCCTCCGCCGCAGCTCTCGCTTGCATGCCGGCATTACCGTGCCGATTTAGCCCATTCGTTGACTTCCTTCGTGATGTCGGTGCCGCCCAGCTTCTTCCAATCCTCCACGAACTTATCGAACGCTTCGATCGGCTCGCCCATAATGATTTTCGTAAACGTTTCCAGCTCCATCTTGTCGAGCGTCGCTTTTTTCTCGCCCATCGTCTTGGTCGGCGCCCCGAAAAATTGGCTCATCAGCGGCAGGTTGTTGTTTTGATATTGGTTGATCACCGCGAACGAGCTCGATTCGCCGAACACGCGCGCCTGGTTCCAATTTTTGTTGTCGCCTTCGTTAAACTTTTTGATTTTGTCGTAGGTCGATTTTTGCTCCCCGTTCAGCTTGGACGTATCGCCGGTTTTCAAGCTGTTGACGACCGCCAAATGCACATCCAGGTTTTTCGTCGGAGACCAGGCGTTGAACGGCGAATGCTTGAACAGCTCGATCCCGTCCTTGGACGTGAAGAAGTTGTCGAAGTCCTGCTTCTCGCCCCAGCCCTTTTCGACAAACAGGTTGACCATCTTCATGACCGCTTCGGGATTTTTGGCGCCTTTCTTCACCGCGTAATAGGCGAAGACCGGATTGCCCACCTGCGGCCGGGCCGGCTTCGAATCGACGGATACGATCGGAAACGCTCCCCATTCCATGTTCGGATCGAGATCTTTTCCTTTTTGCAGCGGATTGATCGGGTTCCACATGGCTCCGTAGTACAGGCCGATTTTGCCGGCTACCGCGTCCTCGCCCGCCTTGGCGCCGTCCTTCACGCCGAACTCTTTATCGAGCAAGCCGGCTTTGTACATCTCCTGCAGCTTGAGCAGCGCGGGCTTCACCTCGGGCAGGATCGAGCCGTATACGAGATTGCCGGACGCATCTTTCACCCACGACCCGGTATAGGCGTGGAAGCCGTTGAAAAAGCCGGCCAATCCCATAATACCGCCGCCGCCGATGCCTTTATTGATGCCGAGTCCGAACGTATCGTTTTTCCCGTTGCCGTCCGGGTCCCGCTTGGCGAACGCCTCGGCGATATTGCCGACGTCGTCCATCGTCTTCGGCTCGGACAGCCCCAGCTTCTTGAGCCAATCCGTCCGGACCCATAGGATGGAGGCGCCGTCGATCGACGAGTTCGTGTTCGGGATCGCCATCAGCTTGCCGTTGAACTTGGCCGAATTGAGCTGCTCCGGGCTGTTGCCTTCCATGAACTTTTTCGCGAGCGGCGAAGCGTATTTGGCGTATACGTCCGACAAATCGGCGATCAGGTCGGCCTCGACAAGCTGCTTCAGCTGGATCGCATTCACCGGGATAATATCGGGAAGATCGCCCGATGCGATCATGACGTTCATTTTTTGCGCCGAATCTTCCCCGCTCGTCGCGATCCAGTTGTACTTCAGCTTGATGCCCAGCTCATCCAGATACGCCCGGGTCCATTCGTTGTTGTCGATCGTATCGCTTCCGACAAACTTGATGGAAGCGTCGACGCTCCGGACGGTGGTCACTTCAATCGGAGTCGGGTATTTGCTCAAAGGACCCGCTGGCGCGGCCGGCGCCGTCGAGGACGAATCGCCCGATTTCGGCTTCTCGTCCGCAGGAGCGGTGGAACCGCATGCCGATGCGAGGAGCAGAGTACCGATTGCGGCAAACGATAAGGACGCTTTCAAATGCTTCATGTGGCAACCTCCCTTTATCTCGTAACCTCTCGAATGTCTTACAAGTTCCATTATAGGGAGGCCCTATTTTCGTTCCTATATGAACATTTGCACTTCTCTTGCCCTTTTTGCACCACATCGTTTGTGACTCACGGCTCGCTGCGGGTCGACCTGCCTTGCTCCCGGAATTCCTGCGGCGTCCACCCCGTCTTTTTCTTGAAAATCCGCGTGAAATAGGCGGGCGATTCAAAGCCGACCTGCTTGGCGATTTCGTGCATTTTCAGGTGGGAGCCGGCAACAAGCTCTTTCGCTTTTTTCAGCCGGACGTCGGCGATATAGTCGGACAAATTCAAACCGGTAATTTGCTTGTACAATCTCGACATGTAGTACGGATTCAGATAGACGATTTCCGACAAGGTCGTGAGCGAAAGATCTTGATCCAAGTGGGCCTCCACGTACCGGTTGATCGCCTCCACCACCTGATGGGTGCGCTCCGCCTTCTCGCTGTCGCGAGCCTCGAACAGCCGCACCGCGGTCTGAATCAAGTACTCGAACGCCTCCCTTCTCGTGGCGTGCAGCTCGTAGCGGGACAGCTTGTCCAATGGAACGTCGGGAAGCTCGTCCCGCCCGCCTCCCCACCGGTTCACTTGGGAAAGCAGGTGGGACGCGATCGCGTAGTACACTTCCAGGAAAAACCCCGTATCGTCGTACAAGTCGTCCATCAGCCCGGCAATTTCGTACATCCGTTTCATAAATTCTTCCTTGTCGCCGCTCTCGATATAACCGTCCGAGCCCGTCAACCGTCTCGCCAAATTCCGGATCGATTGCTTGCGGCCTTCTCCCTCCTCGAGCGCCACGTCCTCCTGCCGCTTGTCCACGATAATCATCGTTTCCCGGCCGATTCCGAGCCCCCGGCCGAGCCCGTTGCGCAGCATGGCGTAGCAGGCCGGAAGGTCGCTCCATTCCGCGGCCGTCTTCCCCGACGCGAACGAGACGGGCACCTCCAGCAGCTGCAGGCTCGTCGCCTGAATCACTTCCAAAACGCCGTGCACGAGCCGGATCGTCACGCTCCAAGCCGAATCGGCGTCGTCCGACCCGTTCCCGGCCTCTTCTCCCGGCTGAATGAGCCAAATAAAGCGGTTCTGATCCGCATTGACGGCGTGAAACGAGCAGGAAGCCAAATGCTCCTTGGCGATATTGTGAATGGCGTACATCATGAGCGCTTTGTCCGACGCCTTCATGATCCGGCTCGGCCAGCCGTCCACCCGCCCGATGACGAGCAGAACCGGCTCCCCGAGCCGCAGCGGAATGTACAAATCCCGCAGCAGCTCGGGCTTCAAGGCGGAGATCGACTTCGTGCCTTCGCAGATCCCGAGCATATATTCTCGCTGCAGCGAAGGGATGGCCAGCTGAATTTGCTCCGCGGCCTTGTCCAGAAACTTCGCGTTCAGCCTCTCGGCGTTCAGCGCTTCGACCGCCTTGGCCACGCTGCGAACGACTTCTTCGTCGCTTTCCGTTTTAAGGATATAATCGATGCTTTTGTTGCGCATCGCCGCTTGCACGTATTCGAAATCGGGATGCCCCGTCAAAAAAATGACTTTGCATGCCGGCCACCGCGCCACGATGTTCTCCTGAAGCTTCAGCCCCGACATGCCCGGCATCCGGATATCGGTCAGCACGATGTCGTATCGCATCGCGTTCAGCTTCTCCAGCGCCTCGTCCCCCGAATAGGCGCGGTTGAGATCCAGATCCAACCGCTCCTCCTCCTGAAGAAGCCGGTATATGCCGTCCACGATAATGGGCTCGTCGTCTACAATTAACAATCGGTACATCTTACATCCGCTCCTCCGCTGGAATGATGATTTCCGCCTTCAGCCCTCCCAAACGGCTGCGGGTCAGACGCAAGCCGGACTGCTCGCCGAACCGAATTTGAATTCTCCGGTGAACGTTCACGAGTCCCGTCGTCTCCATAGGCTGCCGCTTGGAAAGCAGCTGCGCCTGCAATTCGCTCAGCTTCTCGTCCGTGAGATCTTCGCCGTTGTCCTCGACCGAAATCGACAGCTGCGTTTCCTGCCGCTCCAGCGCGACTTCGATCAGCCCGTTGCTTTTTTTGTTCGCCAGCCCGTGGTTATACACGTTTTCGATGATCGGTTGAATAATGAGCCTCGGGATCGTCCGGCTCTTGCATGCCTCCGGAATATCCCCGAAGCGGGCTTCGATCCGGGACGAAAATCGAAACGATTGAATGTCCACGAACGTTTTGGCGAAGTTCCATTCCGTCTCCAGCGTCACTTCTCCCGCGCCGTCGCGCGTAATAAATTGGAAATATTCGCCCAAATAACGGGTGAACCGGGTCACGTTTTCGTAATCCTCGTTCTTGGCGATTCTCGACAGCGTAAAGAAGCTGTTGTATAGAAAATGCGGATTGATCTGGGATTGAAGCTGCCGGAATTCGGAAGCCTGGGCCCGGTATCGCTCCTCGTACACTTCGTGGATCAATACCCGGATGCGCTCTACCATCGCATTGAACTGAAAGTAGAGGTACGAAAACTCGTCCTTGAACCGGTAACGGACCGTCTGGTTGAAATCCCCGTGCTCTACGGCCCGGAACGCCCGCACGAGCGTTCGGAGCGGACGATGAATCAACCGGTAGATGACGTAAGAGAAAAAAGCGATGATGATCGCCGAAATGCCGGACAGCAGCCAAAACCAGACCCGATGCTTATCGAGCGGCGCCATGACGCTGTTCTCGGGCAAATAGGCGACCAGCGCGGCCCCGAGCACGGGCGAATGCTCGAAGCTGATGAAGTAGCTTTCATTGCCGATTTCGGCCGACTCGACGCCTTGCGACAATCCGGCCGACAGCTTGCCCTTCACCCAATCCGTCAAAGCCCGATCCTTGCTCCGGTCGTCGCTGCCGGAAATGCTCCATCGCAGATCGGTATCGACCAGCAGCGAACCGCCCATCTTGTTTTCGAGCATCTGCCGCAGCACTTGTTCGATCTCCTTCCGGTCGATTTCGATGTCGACCAGAAAGGCCGGCTTCCGGTCCGTTAAAGCGTATTCAGGATAAGGATACGTAATAAACATGCGGTTGCGCCAAGTGATGAAAGGGGAGTTGTAGGGATTGGGCGAGACGGACAAAGCCTCGAATTCCTCCATCGGAATCCGATCGACCGTATTGTTGGCGGAAATCGTACGATCCATCATCGAAATGTGAATGCTGGCGTTCGCGATATAGCTGCTGGACGCTTTCAGCAGGAGAAGCTGCTTCTGAAGACGCAGCATCGCTCTCGTCTTCTCGAAGTCGGGCATGACCTGGGCGGCGACGCTCAGCTTGCCGATGTCGTCGTCCGCTATATATTCCCGGCCGAGCTTGGCGATTTTGCTAATATCCAGCTCGAGAAGTCCCAAATAAAAATGAACTTTGGCCAGCATCGAATTCGATATTTCGCTTTTGACCGCAGTCTCGCCCGAGCTGTTCAGCAGAAGACTTACCGTATACAAAGGTGCCACGATAATGAAAAGCGTAAACACGAGACGCAAGTAAATGTTCAACTTCGGACGCTTGAACCGTTTCATGGATGATGTTCCTCGCTTTCCACCGCAAAATTCACGATGATTGTACCATCCCCGTCACGGCGGGGGGAAGGACGTAACGTTCCGGTCGGCCCGAAAAGACGAAATCGGTATAAATCGGGCAACAAAAATCGAAATATTACTATTTTGGTCGATCCGCCGCGGGGCATAAAATGAAGGCGCAATCCAATATGAAGCAAAGGAGGAAGGGTTGATGAAAAGAAGCATATCGGCGATTGCGCTCGCCGCCGCGCTGCTTATGCCGCAGTCGGCCGGCGCGGACTCCAACGCGTGGGTGGCCGTCACGGACGGGGTCAGCGACAAAATTAAAGTGTACGACCCCGTCGTCTACAACTGGAACACCTTGCCCGCACAACGATGGGAATGGAAGCCGAACGCCGCGGCCGGCTACAGCTCGGCGGAAATCGCCGCGTGGGACGGAGCGGCCGACGTCAAGCTGAGAGACAGCGGCTTCTGGGGCGGCCAAGTGATGGCGACGGTCAGCGGGGCCGGGCTCGCCACGGTCGCGGCCTATCCGGGCGGCAAAGAGCTGTGGTCCGTCGTGCAGGGCGGAACGGGTACCGTCAACTTGCATTCCATCGAAGTGCTGCCCACCGGCGACGTCGCAACGGTCGGATCCGTCGAGGGCAAGGTGCGCCTGTACGGTGTATCGCACGGCATCGCGACCCCGATCACGTACGATCTGCCCGACGCCCACGGCGTCCATTGGGACGATACCCGCGACGTTCTTTGGGCCGTCGGTAAATTCACGCTCGTCGGACTGCACGTGAACTACGTAAACGGCGTCCCGGAATTCAGCGAATTCCGAAAGGTCCCCATTCCGCTCACGAACGGGGAGATCCCTTACGGGCACGACGTCTGGCCCGTATACGGCAATACCGACCGGCTGTGGATTGCGGTCAATTGGCGCGTGTGGCAGTACGACATCGCCCAAAACAGCTGGGACGACTCCTATGTCGGGGCAAGCGTCCTGCACGATTCCGGCCAAATGGTGAAATCGGTCGGCAACGTCCCGAGCGGCCAAATCGTCTATACGTTCCCGAAGACGGGCTGGGTGACCGATACGGTGAGCTTTACGAATCCGACGGCGACCCGGCCCGTAACCGGAGCGCAAATCTATAAGGCGCGCCCGTGGATTCCGGGCTATGACGGCACTTCCGGTACGGCTCAGGACAATTTGGCGCTGAAGTCTTCCCCCTCCTCCTCGAGCACCTACGAATCGTCCACGTGGGGAAGGGCGAAAGCCGTAGACGGACAGTCCGGCTCGGTTGCGGGCTCTTACGGCTTTTCCAGCGGTGTCGGGAAGACGACCAACCATACCGAATGGTTCGCGACCGGCTTCACGAGTCCGCAAGCGTTCAACACGGTCGTCATTTACCCGAGGAGCGATAGCGGCTATGTGGGTGCAGGGTTCCCGATCGACTTTAAAATCCAGGTGTGGAACGGCTCTGCTTGGCTGGACCGGGTAACCGTGACCGGTTATCCCCAGCCCGGCAACGCGCCCCAGACGTTTTCGCTCGGCACGACGGACTGGTCGACGGCGATCCGAATTTATGCCACCAAAATCCCCAAGGTCGGTCCGACCGATTATTTGATGCAGTTCGCCGAGGTCGAGGTGCTGAATCAATAACGAACGGCCGATAACCATGAACCCAGATGGAGGGCTCGCTATGCAAAAAATGTTGCGTGTAACGGCCGTTGCCTTTACGATCCTGTTGGCCGGCGTTCTGTACGGGTTCCATTCGGACCCGAAAACCGAGGCCGCCGCCCCGCCCTGCTGTCTCATCGCCATCACGAATCAAGCGAACAACACGATCGAAGCGTACGATCCGGCATCCCCGGACTGGGACGGCGTCGATGCGCGCGTATGGTCCTGGAAGCCGAGTACGGCTCTCGGCTATACGTCCCGAGAGGTCGGCTTGTGGAACGGTCCTTCGGAAGCGAAGCTGAAAGGACGCGTGCTGGTCGCAACGGCCGGACAATTGGCCACCATCGCTTCGTACCCGACCGGTACGCGGATCTGGGCGGCGGACGTAGGCATCGGGAGCAATCCCCACTCCGCGGAGCTTCTTCCGAACGGCAACATCGCCGTTGCCGCCAGCGACGGCAAATGGGTGCGCGTCTACGCGTCCTCGCAAGGTCCCGATGCCGTTGCGTACGGCGAGTTCAAGCTCGACTTCGCCCATGCGACCCACTGGGACGAGGAGAACGAGCTGCTGTGGGTCATCGGGCACGATGCCGACGCGAAGCAGCATATATTGACGGCGCTCCGCGTGGGCGGAACGGATGCGAGCCCGACCTTGACGGAGGAACCCGGCCGCAGAGCCATTTTGCCCAGCCCGTGGGGCCACGATGTCGCCGCCTATGACGGCGACGCCAACAAGCTGTGGGTCAGCACGAACGCCGAGGTGTACGTGTACGACATCGCCGCGAAGACGTTTACGCCCGCGCCGGGCGGAGCGAACCGTTCGTTCGTCAAGTCCGTGGGCCAATTGCCTTCGGGTCCAATCGTGGAGACGAGACCGGACAACCTCAAGACGCCGCCGGGCAACTGCAAATTAAACGGCTGGTGCACCGATACCGTCGACCTGTTCTCGCCCGACGCGACGCGAACGGCGACCGGCTCGGCCATCTATAAAGCCCGCATCTGGGACGGCCGGTCGGACATGCGCGCGGCCTTCCTGAACCGGTTGACCGTCTCGGAGAGCTTCTATGCGGGGAGCGCGGGCGCAGCCGGGGGAGGAGCGAAGATCCCCGACGATTACTTCGTGAACGTCGACAACCCGCAGGACCCGATCGCGCTCTCCCGCTTTCTCGATCCGGCGACCGGAAGAAGCTACTTGTCTGTCGTCAATCTTTCCCTTGCCCGGGCGCAAACGGCCGTCCTCCAATTCGACGCCGACCGCCGCATCGATCCGGTCACGGAAGTGTCGAAGGAAACGGGCACGGAGATCGCAGCCGATTACGATGCCGGGTCGGCCAGGCTGACAAGCGCCTTGCAGCCGGGAGAATCGAGGCTGTATGCGCTGCCGTCCGATTTCCGCTATCAGCTGCCGCAGCAGCTTCCCTCGGAGCCGCCGATCATCGGGCCGTATACGAACCTGGCCCTGCATAAAACGGTTACCGCCTCCAGCGATTACGGCCGCTCCGGCTGGTACGCCCGTGCGGCGACCGACGGGCTGCGTACGTCGACCTCCAGCTCGATGGGCTGGACCAGCTACAACGATATCAAGAACAATCATACGGAATGGATCCAAGTCGACTTGGGCGCCGTCTACACGGTCAATACGGTCGATCTGTATCCGCGGGCGGACGGCAAAAACACCGGATTGGGGTACCCGACCGATTTCACGATCCAAGTGTCCGAGGACAACGTCCGCTGGTCGGTTGCGGTTGTCGGACACCAGGCGTCCAAGCCCGGCGGCATGCTGGAATACGTATTTCCCGCAGCGTCGGCGCGTTATGTGAAGGTTGTCGGCACGAACTTGACCGGCGACCCGTTCGGCAACTATCATATGCAGTTCGCCGAGATCGAAGTGTATTCGCGTACGAGTCCGTTGTCGATCGGGCTGAAGCCTTCCAGACTGCTGGTCGGCAAAACGGGGACGTTGACGGTCGTCGGCTGGACCCGCGACGGGCAAATCGACCCGTTGAACGGAGCTCAAATCCGCTTCGCCAGCCAAAATCCCGCCATCGCGACCGTCGATGAGAACGGCGTCGTGACCGCTCATGCGGAGGGAACGGCCGTTATAACCGTCTCCGTGACGAAAAGCGACGGGACCGTCGAGAGCGGCGAATGCGCCATCGTGGCCGAACGCCTCCCTTCCCCATGGAACGCCGATTTTTACGGGCATGCGCAAGGGGTGATCTCGGCGACGGAGAACGGATTTGACCTGCGGGCGAACGGCACGGGCTTCGGATCGGCCGGCGACGATCTCGTCTACTTGTACCGGGACGTCGGTGCCGCCAACCCGATCGCCGTCACGAGCGTCGTCCAATCGGTTTACAAAACCTCGACCGGCCATAACGGCCGTGCCGGAATCATGTTCCGCGAGGGCGGCGAAGCGGATCCGTACGGGCCGTCGGTCTCCTTGACGGTCAATCCGCAAGGACGCATCGTCATGACGGGCCGAACGAAGGACGGCGCGATTCAAGAGATCAAGGGGGATTACACCGTATTCCCCGTCCGCTTGAAGCTGGAGAAAACCGGAAACCGGTTTGTCGGGTTTTACAAGAAAGACGGAGAGTGGGTGCCGTTCAACGGCAATCCCGGACATTCGGGCATAAGCGTCAATATGGACAAATCGCTTCGGGCGGGGGTAGCGGTGTTCTCGGAGGATGCCGGGCACGATACGAAAACGACCGTATCGGACATTCGCTTCGAATCGAAACGAGGCTTGCCTTAACGGTCAGGGCCGGCGGATCGACTCCGCCGGCCCTGCCGCGTTAAAGTCGGCCGCAGGCTGTCGACAACCGGTGCGCTTTCGCTTCATCCGCGTCAATCGACTCCCTCGCTTATAGCGTTACGTGCCGAATCTTCATCAATTCGCCGACTTTCTCGAACAGGGAGGCGTTATGTCCGACCGTCATGGCGCAATGGTGGGTTGGCGCTTCGGCGAACCATTTGTCCATGTAATCGTCGGGGTGAAGGCGAAACTTGACCGGCGTCTGCGTATTGCCGATTCGCATAATCGGACCGTCCGTGGAGCGGCCTTCGCTTATGATGAGCTTCAGCCTGCCGTCGCCCGTCTGCGTCACGTTGAGCGTCGTAATCGGGCCCGGCTTCACTTTCGCTTCGACGGACACGCCCGTTCCCTGCTTTCCGTGATAAAGCCCCATGCCGCGCAAAATCGGCTTGCCTTCGGATATGGCGATATGGAACGGTCCGTCGTGTCCGAGCAAAATCGTCTCGTCCTCGTAATCGACCGCGACGATTTCGGAGAAGCTTCCTCCCGCGCCGGCGATGTCGCCTATTTTCATGGCAACGGCCGTTTTCAAATCCCCCTCGCCCGAGCATGGAATACCGCCGGCGGTTAGCAACGAATGTCCGACGATAAACCCGCTTTGCAGCTTCTCGTAAGCTCCGCCGGGCGCACCGTGGTAATAATAAGTCAGCGCGTCGAGATCGTACTCCCGCACCAGCTTTTCCTGCGCGGCCGCCACTTTGGCCGACCACTCCATCTGCTCCTCGGTCGGCTTCCTGGCGATCGGGTCGGAGGGCGAATCGCCGCTGATCCGGAACATGGCATGGATGTGCGCCAGCTTCTCCCTCACCTCTGCCGGCGTAACGTCCTTGACGAGACGATCGAGATCGCACATTTCCAGCACGACGACGTGCAGCCCCGTCTGCGCCTGCACCATCGTAAAATCGCTGTACAGATCCAGCATGCCGCCGTACGTGTTGCCCAGAAAGCCGAACCGGCTTTGCCGCAAGGTGCGCATCACTCCGGCCGCCCTCAGCCATTCCTCGATCCGCTTCCATGCGCGCACAGCCTCGATCCTCTCGTGGGTCGTCTCGTCGGTCAGCGAAATATCGGGGGTGTAGTCCAGCCCGAGCAAGCCGTTCACGACGCGAAAGGAAAGTCCGGCCCGCTCGAACGCGTTCGAGAACTCGGGTACCGGACAAGCGCCGCAGTGGGCGAGCCATTCGCCCGTCGTCGACTGCTCGTAATTCATCCGCGCCGTCGGCTGAAGGTTCAAGAAAACGGCGGGCGCTTGGCACCTCTGATGGACCTGCAGTACGGTCGAGCTTGTCGTATAGGTCGCGGCATGGCAAAATACGATGTCCACCTGCTGCGCGTTCAGCCATTCCCCCGCCTCGCGCCCCGTGTCCTCCGCGTCCACCAAGCCGAAATTATACACCTCGGCCCATTCCGACATCCGCTTCTGGATGAACGCATTGTACTGCAGCAGCCTCTCCCGCAGTCCGGGAAATTGCTCCCAATAGGCGCGCAAGCCAACGGAGTAAAGTCCCGCCCGCGGCTTCTTGCTCGGTTTGATCGGATTCGGCATCGACATGAACAGCCCCCCCTTTACAATGGAAATAGCAGATTTGTATCCTATTATAGAGAGCGCTGTATGGATGAACATCCATCAATATTGGTGAATAATAACACAATCTTGGGGAGATGCTCGCATGGCAAACGTCAAAGAACGATACGCTCCGGCTTGGACGGACGATTCGAAGCGGCTTGTAAGCGCTCCGTCTCCTTTTGCGAAGCAATCGTTGTTTTATGTCCAGGAAATCGGCCACTTCCGCACCTTGCCCGCCTATTTTACGGAACGGGAACGGCTCGACTCTTATTTGATCGTCTTTACGCTCGACGGACAGGGAAGCTTGACGTATCGGGGCGATGCTTATTCCGTATCCGCGGGGCAATGGTTTTGGATCGATTGTATGGACTACCATCATTATCGCACGCACGCCGACCGTCTCTGGGAGCTGCTGTGGGTTCATTTCAACGGGCCCTCCGCGAAGGGATACTACGATTGTTTTGCGGAGGAAGGCCGGTGATTGCGCCGCGGAGGCACAGCCGCGTCCCGCAGCTTATTCGGCAGCTGATCGAGCTGCAGGGACAAAGCGGCAGGATGAAGGAGCTCCTCTGCTCCCAACGGCTGGTCGATCTGCTGACGGAATGCCTGCTCGACCGGCAACTCGCCGAGAGCGGATTCGGAGAGCCTCCCGGCTTCGTCGAAGGCGTCGTTCGGGACATCGCGCTGCGCTATCAAGAGAAGCTGACGCTCGACGATTTGGCCGCCAAGCAATCGGTGAGCAAATATCATATGGCCAAGGAGTTCAAAAAGCACACCGGCTTTTCGCCGAACGAGTACCTCATTCATACCCGGATCACGAAGGCGATCGAATTGTTGAAGTATTCCGACCGCTCCGTAGCCGGCGTTGCGGCCGAAGTCGGCATCGAAAACGTCAGCCATTTCATTCGGCTTTTCAAGGAACGCACGGGACAGACGCCGCTCGTCTATCGCCGCAAATGGCAGCGGCCGGAGGAATAAGGGCGGGAGGGCCGGAGGAACGGCAAAAAGCGGCGTCCGTCGGGAACGCCGCTTTCACGATCGTTTCGCTTCTACGTGGAGCGATCCGCTCGCCGTTCCATTCGAGGTCGAGTCCCGATCGATGGCCCGCCCTGGCTCACGCTACGCCCGCAGCACGATCTCCACGTCGACCGGCCCTTCCGCATCGCCGCAGTCCATCGTATAGACGCCGGCCCGACCGCTGTCGGCCGTCATGCCGACCGGCCGGCCGTTCGAGAGCGCCCTTGCCGGCTCCCGCTCCGATACGAAGGCGAACAGCCCGCCCTCCTTCAACCGGACGAAGACGCGGTCGGCTTCCCGGCGGATGCGCTCCACGCCGTGGGCCGGCACCAGCTTGCCGATCAAGCCGATCGGCTCGAGCTCGTGACGCAGCGGGACGAGGCTGTACAGCGCCGTTCCCTTCGGTTCGAGCTGGACCGGGAGCCGTTCGCCCGGAGCAAGCTTCGTCGCTTCGCCCGCGAAATAGTTCCAGACAAGCACCGTCTCCGTCTCGAGCCCCGGAATGTCGGCCGCGGATACCGTTCCTTCCGCCGCTTGATCGCCGTCGTACACATGGAACAGCGCCAGCACGCCGGTTCCGTTCGACCGGCTCCATACTTTGAGCGGAATCGGCTCCGCCGAAGGATCGACCGTCAAGCAGTCCGCACCCGGGCGTCCCGGCTCGTCGCAGCGGACGATCGAACCGTCGCGGTAGACGATCGGCCATAGGTTGGACGGATCGGTGCCCCCCATTTTGTCGCTGACGTAGACCGGGCCCCCGCTGACCGCGCGCAGCACCATGTTCGAACGGCCCTCGTGATGATCGGTCCAATACATGTCCCAATCGCCCCAATAAAAGGCGCCGTGGTAAAACGAGTTGTACGCGTTTTGCAGCGCGTGCTCGCGGAAGCCGTGCGGCTCGTTCGGCACGAAGTCGTCGCTGTTGCGGGAAAGCGACGACGCCGGCCGGTTCCATACGTTTTCGCCCGCCATCCCCATGCAGTTGATGACGCAGCCGTCGAACCGGAGAGCGACCGACGCCTCGAGCGACGTGTGCATCGCCTTGGCCGCGGCTCCGATCGCCTTCTGGTCGCGCAGGAAGTTGAGCACCGCGCTTTGGCTGTCCACCTTGACGAAGTCGACGCCTTGCCGGCGCAAATAATCGTGCCAGGCGTTCCAGAAGCCGAAGCCGACCGCCGCGTCCGGCGCCGGGATCCACGCTCCGCCGTTCGCTTCGTGCAGCGACCCGCGCACTTGGGCGAACAGCTCGCCCGTCGGATCGATGCCGCCCCAATACCCCGCGATCGTATGCCAGACGCCGACGTGCCGGACGCCGTACCGCTCCTTCAACGAACGGACGGACGCGCCCAGGCCGTTCGGGAACTTGGAAGGCTCCGCATCGAACGAACGCAGCTTGCGGTCCTTGACGTCCGACCAGCCGTCGTCGATCATAACCCAGCGGATCGGCAGCCCCATGCCGTGCAGCTCCGCCAGCTTGGCGTCGAGCCCTTCCGCGCTGACGTCATGGTAGAAGGCGTCCCAGCTGCACCAGCCGAGCCCGTCCAGCATGGCGGGATACGCCTTGTCGGCACGCGGCCGGACTGTGACGCGGCCCGTCTCGCCGGCGAGCCGGAGGCCGCGCTCCGGCAATTCGAACGGCGATTCGTCCGCCGTCAGGACGAGCGCCAGCGTCTCGTAACGGCCGAAGCCGCCTTGATAGGCGGAGAGGCGGACGTTGAGCCCCGGCTCGCCGCCCTCCAGATCGGCCCGCAGCCGCTCGCCGGTCACCGGGAGCAGGTGGCCGTACGTCCGCTCCGTACGCCAGAGCAGCGACAGCGTCTTCCCCGGCAGCGTGCGAAGGTCCGGCCGGAAGTACGGGCGCGTCCACCAGTCCTTGTGCTGGTAGTTCGCCATCAACCCGGTCAGTCCCGGCAAGGCGGCGAACCGCACGACGATGCCGTCCGTCGGGGCGAACGTCCGCTGGCGTCCGAACGGAGACGCGTTGTCGACCGTTCCGTCGACGTACATCAGGACGCCCTGTTCCCGCACGTCGAACCGGACGTCGACGCGAATGTTCCCTTCCTCGTCGGCGAAACGGAGCGCATCCCCGTCCCCGTTCCTGGCCCCCTCCTCCGTCCGGATCAGCCGGATTTCGTCCTCGTCGCGGAGACGGACGAACACGTCAAGCCCTTCCACCGCCGCATGCCCGTCGTATTGAATCGAGAAGCTCCCGTTCGATGCGTTCAATCGAAACATGATGTCCTCCTTGTCAAGGTTATCGCCGCATGTCGACGTCTTCTTCCGCATACCAAGCCCGCACCGCCTCCTCGTAGGAGGCGAAGGCGCCGTGCGAGACGGCGGCGTGCAGGGCGGCGCCGTAGGCCGCTTCTTCTTCGCGCGGGGCGATCCGGAGCGGCAGGCCGAACGCCTCCGATACCGACCGCCGAAGCCCCGGATTGCCGCGAAGGCCGTTGCCGGCTCCGACGAGGGAGGCGCTTCCGCGCTTCACGTCCTCGGGAAACCGGTCGTAATACGCGAGCAGCTCGCGCGCCATGCCCTCCAAAAACCCGCGGACCAGATGCGACGCCGTGAAATTGCGCTCGGTCAACAGGTCGATCGCGCCCGTAAGTCCCGGCTCCTCGCGCGTGCCGAGCAGCGTCGTCCGGATGAGCGGCGGCGCTTCCGTTCCGGTTCCGCGGCGGCCGCCCGCATCCCGCTCCGCCAGCCGGTTCATCGCTTCGTACAGGTCGCCGGACGGCTCGGCGCCGGTCATCTCGCGCACGACGTCGCGGAAAAACGATTCCAGCAGCGCGTACGCTTTGCCCCCGTTAATCGAGGCGCCGACCCACAGGTAGCCGCCGCCGGGAAACGGGCGCAGCTCCAGCCCTTCGGCACGGCCGTACGTTCCGGCGTAAGCGGACACTTGCGAACCGGTGCCGACGTTGACGAGCACGGAGCGACTGACGGAATGGACCGCGCCGAGGAAGCTCGCCTGATTATCGCCTATGGCGTTGTAGACCGGGATGCCGTCCTCGGTCCGCCCGACCGGCGCGTTCGACGGCACGACCGCCGGCAGCGCCCCGGGCGGTGCACCGGCCGACTCCGCCGCGGCCGGATCGAAGCGGCCGCGCTCGAGGTCGAAGCCGCCGAGGCTGGCCGCGTTCGTCGCGTCGATGATCGGCTCGGTGCGGCCGGCAAGGCGCATCGCGACGTAGTCGCCGATCGTGCACATCGTGCAAGGCTCGTCGGGAAGGGCGCCGTTCGCCGCATTCCACGCGTGGGTGACGAGACCGTAGCCCGCGGCGAGCCGGGAGGACGTCGCCTCCGACAGCCACTCCGCATAAGTCCGGCCGCCGCCTCCGCTACGGCTGGCCGCAGCGTTTCCGGCCGGGAACCGCTGCCGGTCGCCGCGGCGGTCCTGCCACGTATAGAGAGGGCTCGCATGCCGCCCGCCCCGGTTCACGTAAACGATGCCATGCATTTGGCCGGTTCCCCCGACGCCGGCGATTGCCGGCCGGTACGCCCCGATGTCGCGAAGGACGTCCTCGACCGTCCGCCAAATCCGCTCGGGATCCTGCAGCCGCTCATCTTCCCGCGTTCCCGGAATCCAGGAGCGGTTCGGCCTGGAGGCGGCGTACGCCTCGACGCCCGTAGCGGCGTCCGTCAGCACGATGCTGACGGAGGTGGTTCCGATATCCAGTCCCGCCCATAACATAAGCGTTCCCCCAATCCGTCGACTTACCCGCCGTCCTCTCTCTCCTACGTTACAGCAAACTGGCCCGTTCGTAAATCGGTTTTTGACGTTTTTATCGATAGAATCTACAAAATCCGTCAAAAAATAATAATTATTTTGTTGCATTATGAGGCGTTGTAACAAAAAAACCCGAAACGCTTCTCGCGTCTCGGGTTCCTCATTTATCGGCCAACGGCCGTCCCTTTACTTCAGCTCGACGACGGTGACTCCCGCGCCGCCTTCGCCGTAATTGCCGAGTCGGAAGCTCTTCACGTGCTTGTGGCGGCGGAAATAGTCCTGCAAGCCGGCGCGCAGAACGCCGGTTCCTTTGCCGTGGATGATGTACACCTGCCCGAAGCCGTTCAGGAAGCTCTCGTCCAAAAACCGGTCCGTCTCGATAATCGCTTCCTCCAAATTGCTGCCGCGCAAATCGAGCTCGGTCCGGACGTTCTCGTCCCGGCTCCGCTTCACGCTGGCGGCGGCTGCCGGCTGTACCGGCTTGGCGGGCGCGGACTTGATCAGCTCGACGTCGGACTTGTTCACCTTCATCTTCATGATGCCGAGCTGCACCGTCAGCTCGCCGCCGCTCCCCGCCTCCACGACGTGCCCCTTTTGTCCGAGCGACACGACGCGCACCTCGTCGCCGACCTCGACCGCGTCCGGCTTCTTCTTCGCCTTCGGCACGTCGCGCTTGTCCCGCAGCTCGGGCACCGCCTGATCGAGCCGGCGCTTCGCCTCGATCAGCTTATGCTCCTTGACGGCGCCGCGCTCCTCGAGCGCCAGCCGCCGCAGCTCGCGGATCACCTCGTCGGCCTCCTGGCGCGCCTTCGCCACCGCTTCCCGCGCCTCGCTCTCGGCTTTCGCCATCAGCTTGTCGCGCTGCTCGCGGAGCTTCTCGCGCTCGTCCTCGAGCTGGGCGCGCAGCCGCTCGACCTCCGCCCGCAGCTTCTCCGCGCTCAACCGTTCGGCTTCGGCCGCCGCCCGGTTCGTCTCGAGCGAGGCGATCATCGACTCGACGCGGCGGTCGTCCTCGTCGACGTGCCCGCGCGCCATCTCGAGAATCGGCCGGGGCAGGCCGAGCCGTTCGGCGATCGCGAACGCGTTGCTTCGCCCCGGCACGCCGACGAGCAGCCGGTACGTCGGGCTCAGCGTCTGCACGTTGAACTCCATGCTCGCGTTGATGACGCCCTTCCGCTCGAAGGCGTACGCCTTCAGCTCGCTGTAGTGGGTCGTCGCCACGACGCGGCTGCCGATCCGGTGAATGTACTCCAAGATCGCGATGGCGAGCGCGGAGCCTTCCGACGGATCGGTGCCGGCGCCGAGCTCGTCGAGCAGGACGAGACTTTTCGGAGTCATTCCTTTCAGAATGGAAATAATATTGGTCAAATGGCTGGAAAACGTACTCAAGTTTTGCTCGATGCTCTGCTCGTCGCCGATGTCGGCGTAAATGGCGTCGAACACGCACAGCTGGCTGCCGTCCTCGGCCGGGATGAACAGGCCGGACATCGCCATCAGGCTGAGCAGCCCGATCGTCTTGAGCGACACCGTCTTGCCGCCCGTGTTCGGTCCCGTGACGATAATCGTCGCGAACTGGTTGCCCAGCTCCACGTCGAGCGGCACGACCGCCTCGCGGCTCAGTAGCGGATGGCGGCCTTTCTTGATCTTCAGAAAGCCGCGGTCGTTCATGATCGGCAGCGTCGCCTTCTGCTCGCGGGCAAGCCCCGCTTTAGCGAAAATGAAATCGAGCTCGCCCAGCGCCTCGACGGAAACGGCGAGCTCGTCGGCGGCTTCGGCGACGTAGCCGGTGAGCATGATCAAAATTTTCTCGATCTCCCGCTCTTCCTTCAGCTTCAGCTCGCGAAGCTTGTTGTTGAGCGTCACGACCGCCTCCGGCTCGATGAACAGCGTCGCCCCCGATGCAGATTGGTCGTGGACCATGCCGCCGAAGCTGGCGCGGTACTCCTGCTTGACCGGGATGACGTACCGGTCGCCGCGAATCGTGATGAGGGCGTCCTGCAGCATTTTTTGAATCGACGGCGTGCGGATCATCTGTTCGAGCTTCTCTCTCGCCCGCGATTCGCTCGTCCGCAGCTCGTGCCGGATGCGGCTCAGCTCGGGACTGGCGCTGTCCAGAATGTCCGCCTGATCATCGACGCACGATTTGATCTTTTCTTCGACGATGCGGTTCTCGCTGACCGGCTCCGCCGTCTCGGCGAGCGACGGAATCGGCTCGCTCTCGTGAAGCGCCAGCAAAAACCGCTTCAGCTTGCGTCCGCCGGCGATCGTGTTGGCGATGTCGAGCAGCTCGGCCGCGTTCAGCGTGCCGCCGATGCGCGCCCGGTGCAGAGCCGCCCGGATGTCGCGAATGCCGCCGAACGGCGCCCCGCCCTTCAGCCGGTCCACCTTGACGGCCTCGTCCGTCGCCCGAAGCAGCCGTTTCACTTCCTCGAAGTCGGGACTCGGCTGCAGCGCCTCGATGCGCGCTTTCCCGAGCGAGGTGGCGGCGTGTTCGGCGAGGCGGTTGCGGACTTTATCGTATTCAAGCGTATGCAGTACTTTCGGGTTCAAAACGGGGTCAAACTCCTTCCATCCGCAGCAAACGGAATCTATATCGACACGTATCGGAACTTGCGGCGTTTGCCTTCTATTATATCCGAACCCCGGGGGATTAGCTAATGAAGGAACGATTAAACCGGAATTCCCCTGACGGTTCGACAGGCCATATATTGGTTACATAGGTTTCGGCTTCGTGGAAAAAATAAGGGGTGCACCGATACTGTCGCCCATACGACCGGAATGCAGCGATGACGTTCCCGCGAACCGCCGGGTTCGCGACCATACCAAAGGAGGTAGCGTACAGTGCGATTTCTTGGACATGTGATCCGCTTTATCGTGTCGGCCCTCGTGCTGATGTTCGTCGGCTGGGTCGTACCGAATTTCGCCGTGGGGGGCTTCTGGAGCGCGTTGTTCCTGGCCTTGGTGATCGCCCTGCTAGGTTGGATCGTGGAAGGGATTTTCGGCAAACGAATTACTCCGTTCGGTCGCGGCATCGTCGGCTTCTTGGCGAGCGCGGCGGTCATCTGGTTGGCCCAATTCGTCGTTGGCGGCGTATATGTAACGGTAGTCGGTGCAATTTTGGCGGCGCTTGTTATCGGGATTATCGACTTGTTCATACCGGTCAGCACCCCGTTCGATGCGGGGCGCAGCCGGGAAGAAGCCCGTTAACGAACCGATCGAGCGCAGCGCCGGGGACGGTCCGCTTGAAGCGGTCCGTCCTTTTGGCGTCCGCCCGCTTTCCGAAAACCGCCATCGCTTGTTCACCAAGGTTCACCGGTCTGTCACTGACTTTCCCGCCTCCGTTCGCTATAATGGACTCGTTACCACATTACGAACGAGGTATGGAGGGGTTCTTATGAAAAAAACGTTGCTGTATGTGCTCGCGCTTGTCGCCGTACTGGCCGTCATTTCCGCTTGCGGCAAAAAAGAAGAATCGAGCGCTCCCGCGGCGACCGGACCGGTTAGCGGCGAATTGAAAATAACGGCCACCAACTGGCAATTCGACCAAAAAGAATACAAAGTGAAAAAGGGCGACACGATGAAAGTGACGCTCGACAGCAAGGAAGGCGCGCACGCGATCAAAATTAACGGCATTAACGTCGACGTCGGCACGAACAAGTCGAAGGACGTCACGTTCGACAAAGCCGGCACGTACGACATCATTTGCAGCCAGCCTTGCGGCACCGGCCATGCGACGATGAAAGCGAAGCTGATCGTCGAGTAACGTTCGATTCCATAGCGTCATGATACGACAAGCTGGTACCGGCACATCGCCGGTGCCGGCTTGTTTCGTTTTATCGGCCGGGAGTCGACTAGAACATCTCGAACAATACGGTCAAGGCCGCACAAATTTTCATCGGCGCGCTGCCGATTCTGCTCGTATATCCGTTCCTGCAAAAAAATATTTTGTCAAAGGCATGGTCGTTGGCTCGGTGAAAGAGTGGCGGGGGCGCAAATGTAGGAGACGTTTCGGGGAGACGTATCGGGATTGCCGGATTCGCTTCGGCCGGTTATCCCGACGGCCTCCCCGGCAATTATCCTGCTCTATGGCACAACAAAGCTGCCGCCGTTCAGCACGATTTCATTACCCAAACGCATATCTAGGATAAGATTGACAGTAAGAATAGAAACATTGTTGGGCTCTTGTACGTATCACGATCTACCCGACCGGCATTAAACTATACCAGTGTTTCAAGGCTGGCGCCCTGGAATAAATGTAAGTTATTGGTCAGGAGGGTCATGCGTGCCGCTGAAAAAGTTTGTTACCCCACTCGCCATTCCGCCGGTTTTAAAACCTAAGATCTCCGAAAAAAAGTAGTTACTACGAAGTAAGAATGAAACAGATTAAGCAAAAGCTGCATAGGGATCTTCCGCCTACTACGGTATGGGGATATAACGGGAGATATCCGGGACCGACCATCGTCGCCCGCAAAAACAACCGTGTCCGGGTCAAATGGATAAACGCGCTGCCGCTCAAGCATCTATTGCCTATAGACAAAACGATTCCAGGGGCCGGACCTGACGAACCGCAAGTTCGTACTGTTGGTTTAGCCGCAATTTTCGGCGGGTCGGACCGTTGTTCAAACAGAGGGTGTACGAATATCCGAACCGGCAATCTGCAGCCACATTGTTTTATCATGACCATGCGCTCGGAATTACCCGTTTGAATCTGTATGCCGGTCTCGCCGGCGCTTATCTACTGCGTGATGCTCGCGAAGCGTCTTTCCGCTTGCCCAAAGGAAAGTTCGAAATTCCGTTGCTCATTCAGGACAGGTCGTTCAAGAAAAATGGGCAGCTCTTTTATCCGAACAACACTACCCCGCCGGTAAGGGGGGTAAACCCTTCGATCGTCCCGCTTTTCTTCGGAAATACGAATCTGGTTAACGGAACGGTGTGGCCTTATCTTAACGTGGAGCCGAGAAATTACCGGTTCCGCATCATAAACGGAGCCAACGGGCGTTTTTATAAAATGCGGTTGAGCTCCGGTCAATCGTTTATTCAAATCGGGAACGATCAGGGCTTCCTGCGTAAACCGGCGCGGATTAAAGAACTGATACTCGCTCCTGCCGAGCGAGCGGATGTAATCATAGACTTTTCTCGGCACAAGGGCCAGAAAATTGTGCTCACGAACAGTGCGAGGGCGCCGTTTCCGGGAGGAGCAAAGGCTGATCCGAATACAACGGGAAAGATCATGCAATTCCGGGTAGCCCATCGTCTTACTTCCCCGGATAAAAGCAGAATACCCTTCAAATTGAGATCGATCCCTCGGCTATCACCTGCCAAGGCACGCCGGATACGGTACATTGAGCTAAACTCATCCCCCGATCAATATGGAAGGCAGGTTCAGCTGCTAAATGGCAAAGGCTTCGAAGCGCCGGCCACGCAGCGACCGAAGCTAGGGTCCATCGAGGTGTGGAACTTCGTTAATCCGGGTACTAACACGCATCCTATGCACACGCACTTGGTTCATTTCCAAATCCTTAGCCGAAGACCATTCGATGTGAATTACTACAACAAGACGAAAAAAATACGCTACACAGGCCCGGCCATTCCTCCAGCCCCTAACGAACGCGGGAATAAAGACGTTGTTCGCGTTCCCCCGGGATTTGTAACAAAAATTATAGCCAAATTCGTACCGTATACGGGCAATTTCGTTTGGCACAGTCATATTTTAGAGCACGAAGATTACGATATGATGCGGCCGCTTAAGGTTGTTCGCAGCAAAAGAGTCCGTCGCAGAAGTTGATTCGATCGAAAGGTCCGGGCCCCGTTCCGGCCGACTCCTGCTAAAGTCATGCAAGGTGCCTTCCGGAATATTCAATTTCTCGGCGATTCGAGGAACGGTCTTCGATTGTTCCTGAATGTACTTCACCGTCTTCGTCTTGAATTCATCGTTATTACGCTGATTATTTCTTCGTTGCCTCATGGAATTGCTGTTCAGTACCCACAAAAAATCGATTCACCGATTCTTTTTGCATCGTACCGTCTGAAAGCGGCGTTTCTTTCGACTTCATGGCTTGGCCGTGAATCAAATCGAGTCCGATCTCATTACGGTAACCTTGTTTATCGATGTAATAAAACTCCATTTTACCGGCTGTGGGAGCGTTTGAAGTCGTTACGATTCCCGTTTCGGGAACGACGTGCACGTAGCTTTTTCCTTCCACCGCGAGTGCGGGGCTATCTTTTTGATCGTATCGAATCTCGACCCATCCCGTATAACCGTCCGGAATGAAATAAATGTGACTTTTCTGCTTCGCAATCCCGATAGTCCCGATCGCAACAGCGGCAGCCGTAACGAGTACAAACAGGATGAGGTACCTTTTATACGCTGTTTTCATGTTGTTCACCTGCCTTCTTCATGATTATATAATAAAAACGAAGCCCGCTCCGCTTCGGAAACATTTCAGGGCGAAATTACCATTCGGAAGCGAACGGTCGAAAAAACAAACACGTCCAACGGATTGGGCGTATACAAAAAAGCAGCCGGTCGCTTCGGACGGCTGCTCTCGCGTTTTTTTATTCCCCGTTTACTCCGCCTGCTTCAGCAGCGTGACGAGGTGGGATCTCATGAAGTCGTAGCTGGGCTTGTCGTCCTTCTTGGCGTAAAACCGCAGACCGTCCAGTCCCTTGAACAGCTGGTAGCACAGCAGCCTTTTCTCGAAATGGGCGATCTCCCTCCCCTGCCGCTCCCAATGCTCCCGGAGCCGCTGCGGAAACCCGATTTGCGGAACCCACAGATGCAGTACGGCCGCGTCGAACAGGAAATCGCCGTACATCGCCATCTCCCAATCAACGATCGCCGTAATCCGGCCATCGTCCGAAAGCATGTTGCCGAGATGGAAGTCGCCGTGAACCAGATACCGCTCCTCGGGCGCATACTGCGCAAGCTCGATCATCGCGGCATACGTCCGGTCGAACAGATCCTTTTCCAGAAAGCTGCTTTCGAAAAGCGACGTCCATCCCTCGTAAAACCCTTCCTGCTCCTCGTTAAAAAGGGAGGCGAGCCAATCGGTCCAAGAGGCGGACGCCCCCTCTCCGGAAGGCGTAATCCAGCCGTAGCCGCTCGCAGAATCGACGCGAACTTGGTTCATGGCGGCGAACCGCTCGATCAAGTCGGGGATGACGCGGACGATTTCTTCTTTGGGCTGCGTTAGGACGGGGGCGCCGACCGCTTGTTCCGATATCGTATACGGCAATCCGTCGCACGTGCCGATCTTCACCATACGCGGAATCGGCAGCACCGACGAGTAGCGTTCGGAGATTAGCTTGACTTTGTCGACCGTTTCCCTGCCGCTTTTAAAATGAATGACGAACGATTGCGCGCCAAGCCGGTAGCGAAACACTTTGCTCAGCTCCCCCATTTCGATCGGGGCGATATCGGAGACCGTCTCCGATTCGATCGTCTGCAAAAAGTGCTGGGCACGCTCGATCGTCATGTCCGGCTTAAACGATTTCATAACGGAATCCTTTCATTGCTGCGCTTATTTGAACCAGCCCTTCTCCCTGAAGCGCTTAATCGCTTCGATCCGGTTGCCGACCTCCAGCTTGTCGAGGATGGCCGAAATATAATTGCGGACCGTCCCCGTCGTCAAATAGAGCTGACTGGCGATTTCCTTCGTATTTTTGCCGTCGGCCATCAGCACGAGCACCTCGTTCTCCCGCTCGGTCAACGGGTTGTCCTCGCCGTACGCCTCGTCCACCAGCTCGGGAGCGTAGACGCGCCGGCCGGCCATGACGGTCCGGATCGTACCGGCCAGCTCCTCGCTCGGGCTGTCCTTCAGCAAGTAGCCGTGGACGCCGGCTTTCATGGCCCGTTCGAAATACCCCGGACGGGCGAACGTGGTCAAGATGATCACTTTGCACCCGCATCCCTTCAGCTCCTCGGCCGCATCCAAGCCGTTCTTTCCCGGCATTTCGATATCCATGATGCAAACGTCCGGCTTCAGCAGCCGGACGAGACGGACGGCCTCCTCCCCGTCGGCCGTTCGGCCGACGACGGTCATGTCCTCCTCCAATTCGAGCAAGGCGGCAAGCGCACCGAGCAGCATCTTCTGATCTTCGGCGATGACGATGCGAATCATCCCTCACCCTCCTCTCGCGACGGCGCATAGCCGTTCGGTACCCGGATCGTCAGCGTCGTTCCCCGGTCCGATACGATGTCCAGACTTCCGTTCACGAATTCGAGCCGCTCCTTCATTCCTTTCAGGCCGTTGCCGCCGTAGCGTTCGGCCGGCCCTTCCATGCCGATTCCGTTGTCGCGCACCTTTACGACGAGCTCGGTGGCCGAAGAGTCGACGGTTACGGAGCAGCAGGTGGCGCCGCCGTGCTTCACGACGTTCGTCACCGCTTCCTTCAGACACATGCTCACGACGTTCTCGGCGATGAGCGACGTGTGCAGCCGTTTCGGATCGCCCTCCAGCGTAAATTCGATCTGGGCGGCCTTCAGCATCTGTTCGACGCGAAACAGTTCGTCCTCCAGCTTCGTCCCGCGCATGCGGGTGACCATCTCGCGCACTTCCTTCAAGGCGGTGCGGGCCGTCTGCTGAATATCGCGAAGCTCCGCGCGGGCCTGCGCCGGGTTTTTGCCGATCAGCTTCCCCGCCAAATCGCTCTTCAGCCCGATCAAGGACAGCTTCTGCCCCAACGTATCGTGCAGGTCCCGGGCGATCCGCTGCCGCTCCTCCAGCTTCACCAGCTCCGAGATCCGTTTGTTCGCATCCTCCAATTGGCCTTGCAGCTTATCCTCTTTATTCTTGTTATACGTGCTGACCGGCAGGAGGATGACCGCGACGAGACTTAAAAAAACGAACGGCAGCTGGTTGAACAGGATCGGATTTTGCGTGGCGAAGCCGTAGTTGACCGTAGCGAACGTGGTGACCAGATGAACCGTATACATGGTGATGAAGGCGGCCCGATTTTTCAAATGCCCGATAAAAAACGCCAAGAATAGGGAAAAGTACACGTAGCCGAACACGAGGCTCATGGCGACCGAAATGACGATCTGCACGCTCGACCAAAAATAAACGTACCATCCTTTCGAAACGAAGGACAGCACGTAGCAGACGAAAAAGACGATAATCATCAAAATGCCGAACACGATAAGCGGCGTCGAAGAAGTACGGAAAATGAAGTAGAACGGGAGGATGTACAGGACGACCCAGACGTACGGGCTGAGTCCCGTATTTTTGCGAAACGTATGGTTCCAGTTCGTCAAAGCCGACATCGCTCCCCTCCTCCTTCCATCGAATCAAGTGACCGAGTTGCTTGTCCGGGGCAGCTTCTCCCGAGCCGATTTCGCCGGCTGCGCGGGCTTGCGGATCGCTTTTCGGCTTGCCCGGTACCCGACAAACGTTTTGCTGTCTTCATCCCATAACCGGAAGCGCAGCGACTTCAAACTCGTCCCGATCGTGATCGTGGTCGCCTTCTGAAGCGGCGGCGTCGCCAAATGCGCCTGCTCCAAATGATAGTTTGGCACTTTCGGGCTTAAATGATGAACGTGATGAAACCCGATATTGCCGGTTATCCACTGCAGCAGTCTGGGAAGCTTGTAATACGAGCTTCCTTCCACCGCGGCCTGTACGTAGTTCCACTCCTCCTCGTTCTCGAAGTAGGAGTCCTCGAACTGATGCTGCACATAGAACAGCCAAATGCCGAGCAGACCGGATACGAAGAAGACCGGAGCTTGAACGAGCAGGAACGCCTGCCAGCCGACCGCCCAGCAGAGCAGCGCATACAGGGCCGCCGCGCCCGCGTTGGTCACCCAAGTGTTGATGCGCTCTTTCCGTCTCGCTCCCTTGCGGTTGAAGCGATATTCGATCAGAAACACGGCGATCGGACCGATTCCGAACATGACGAGCGGGTTGCGGTAGATCCGGTAGGCGATGCGACGCCAAATCGAAGCGGCCGCATACTCGTCGACGGTGAGCAGCCACATGTCCCCGGTACCGCGGCGATCGAGGTTGCCGCTCGTGGCGTGATGGATCGAATGGCTTCGTTTCCACTGCTCGTAAGGGACGAGCGTCAATATGCCCGTTATGGTGCCTAGTATATCATTTGCCAGTCGGTTCCGGAAGAACGACTGGTGACAGCAATCATGGAATAAGATGAACGTCCGGACCAAAAATCCCGCTGCGACGATCGCGATCGGCAGCGTAAGCCAATACGATACGGAAAGAGCGGCGTAGGCCGAATACCATAGGACGATCAACGGCACCATCGTATTGCAGATTTGCCACACGCTCTTCCTCGTATCGGAACGTTCGAAAGCGGCGACATCTTGCTTCAGCTTGGATATGCGGGATTGGGTCATCGCGGGTACGCCTCCTCGGGTCGAAGTCGCCGATCGTTACTCCTTCACTCGGTACACTTCCATAGCTCTCATTATAAGAAAGCCGACCCGCCCGCTGAAGTCATAAACGTCAGGTGGGGGACATGACATTTGTCATGCCGGACGGCGAATGGGAACAGCCCGCCGGCCGTTTCGAAGGCCGGCGGGCCCTTTGGCGCCGCGCCGTAGTTCTCCCTTGCGAAGACGGGCTCTTGAGCGGCCCGCCGCGCCTATCTGTTCAAAGCCATATGGAGCAGCGGGTACGGACGCCCCGAAGCATCCCGCTCCGACCGCCCGGTCTGCACGAAGCCGTACCGCGAGTAAAAAAGACGCGCCCCCTCGTTCTGCTCATTTACGTCGACCTGCAGGTCGCCGCCTTTCCTCGCTTCCGCGTACCGGATCAAACGCGTGCCGATTCCGCGGCCGAAATGGCCGGGGTCGACAAACAGCATTTCGATCTTGGCGCCCTCCAAGCCGATAAACCCTCTCGGCTTCCTGCCTTCGTCCACTTCGACCCAAAGCTCGGCGGCCTTCAACGCCCCTTCCCTTACAAGCCGATGGTAAAACTCGAAGTCCGCTTCCGCCAAAAACGTATGCGTCTGCCGGACGGCCCGGTACCAAATCGCGACAAGCTCGTCGTAGTGCTGATCTTCAAAGGGGATTATCCCGCTTGCCATCGAATGCCCTCCGATCACGGTTAAGGTCGATTTTCTTTGACGTACAGGTACGTCGGGAGATTCCGGTTTTTGGGGTTCATGAATTCCTTCTCCAACACCATTCCGAGCTTGACGGCCACTTTTTGGGAACGGGTATGATGAACCGGCATATTGGCGCATATGCGCGGCAATCCGAGCGTCTTCAGCCCGTATTGCAATAACGCCGCTGCGGCTTCCGCGCCGTACCCCTTCCCCCAATAGTTCGCATGAACGATGTAACCCAAATCCCACTCCGGTACCCCGTCGATATCCGTCTTTTGCAGACCGGCGTCGCCGATCAGCGAATCGTCCCGTTTCTCGAATACGCCGAGCCGGCCGTACCCCTCGGCGTACCGCTCCCTGTTCCGCTCAAACCATTGCCGGGTTTGCTCGGTCGTAAACGGCGCCGGCCAAAACTCCATCGTGACCGGGTCCGACAACAACTCGTGAAGCTGGGGCAGCTGATCGCGATCGTACGGCCGCAGCACCAGCCTTTCCGTCTCCAACAACATCGTTCGACGATGCCTCCCTTTTCAGCTGCGTCCGCGCCGGGACTCAAGCCGTATATGTCTCGACCAATTGCAGCAGCGCCGACCGGACGTCCCCGTGGAACTCCCCGCCGTGATAGCAAATCAACCGCTCGATATCGTACTCCAGCAATCGGCGAACGGAGCGCACGGCTTCGTCCATATCCAGCGTGAACTGGGGATTGGCGATGTTTAATTTCCCCTCCTCGATGACGACGGCGTCGCCCGCGATCATCGTTTGGCTCGCGGGAAGGTACAACGAAATATGACCGGGCATATGGCCGGGCGTATGAACGATCTCGATGCCTCCGCACCAGGGAAGCGTTTCGCCGGCGGCCACCGTTCGATCGACGGGCGCCGGTTCGACGGAACGGAGATAGCGGATAAACTGCTCCGCCCACGGCTTCGACTCGTCCGGCAATCCGTCATAGGTGGATTCCGCCTGAACGAGGCGAAGCGACTTTTTCTCGCCGCGAATATACGGTTCTTCCTCTTCGTACGCGATGACCTCGATTTGCGGATGCGCCCGCTTCAAAGCGGCAAGCGCCCCGATATGATCCATATCGTGATGAGTGACGACGATCTTGGTGATGGCATCCAGCTGAAGGCCATGCCGCTCGACGGCCGACCGAAAGTGCGGATAAAAGTGCGGGTAACCGCAATCGACGAGAATCGTCTCCCGTTCGTCCCGAAGCAGGACCGGTGTGATGACGTTATGCCGACCTCCTTGTTCGAACGCGATGTCCAGCAACATGACGTGTTTCATCGTTTTCTCTCCTTTGCCGATTAGCACCCCTATTGTATCAAAGCGCGGGAAACGCGCCTATTGTCCAATTCTCGTATAATAAAAAAAACCGACGCCGGTTGAATACCGACGTCGGCTCGCGATGCCTGCGTGTTAGCGCGAATCGAGCGCGCTGCGCAGCCCGTCCCCGATAAAGTTGAAGCACATGATCGTAAGGAAAATGAGCGATCCCGGAATGATCGGGAACCACGGCGCCTTCATCATGATCGTCAAGCTTTGGGCGCTTTGCAGCAGGTTGCCCCAGCTCGCGTGCGGAGGCTGGATGCCGAGACCGAGGAAGCTCAAGCTCGACTCCGTCAAAATCATCGAGCCCATCTGCAGCGTGGCCGAGACGATAACCGGCGCGATCGCGTTCGGCAAAATGTGCACGAAAATGATACGGAAGTCCGACATTCCCATCGTCCGCGCCGCGTCGACGAACTCGCGGTTTTTGAGCGTCATCACCTGACTGCGCAGCAGCCTCGCTTTGCCCATCCACCCGAATACGACGAAGACGACGATAATGTTGAACAAGCTCGGCCGCAGCAGCGTAACGACCGTTATGAGCAGGAAAAACTGCGGAAACGCGAGCATAATATCGACGAACCGCATCAGGATGCTGTCCGTCTTGCCGCCGTAATAGCCGGCGACCGCGCCGACGACGACGCCGATCACGACGTTGAAGACGACGGCGAATATGCCGACCGACAGCGAAACCCGCGCTCCGTAGAGCACCCGGCTGAGCAGGTCGCGGCCCAGGTCGTCGGTGCCGAACCAATGCTCCGCGCTGGGCGGCTTCAGACGGTTAAGCAAATCCTGCTCGGCCGGATCGTACGGCGCGATGACAGGGGCGAGCAGCGCCAGAAGAATAAGGGCAGCCATAATGAACAGGCTAACGACGGCCAGTTTATTTTGTTTGAACCGCCCCCACGCGCGGTTGCGGGGTTTGACGGGTTGAATCGTCGTGTTGTTGGCAACGGCTACGCTCATCGGCTACACCTTCACTCCTTTCTGGTCGATGCTCACCCGCGGATCGAGCGCGGCGTACAAAATGTCGGCGATGATGCTGCCGAGGACGGTCAGAAACGCGCCGACCGTCGTAATCGCGAAAATGATCGGGTAATCCCGCTGGAACGCCGCTTCGATGAAGAGTCGGCCGATGCCGGGGATGCTGAAGATCGTCTCGATGATGACAGCCCCTCCGAAAAACGACGGCAGCATCAAGCCGAACAGCGTCACGATCGGCATGAGCGCATTGCGCATCCCGTGCACGGCAATGACGCGTCCGTCGAGCAAACCTTTCGCCCGGGCCGTCCGCATGTAGTCCTGGTGGATGACCTCCAGCATGCTGGACCGGATATAGCGCGTCCAGACGGCCACTTCCGCAGCGGCTATCGTGCCGATCGGCAGGATGAGATGCTTCACCCGGTCCATGATACTGAACGGCGTATTGATTGTCTGCAAGCCTCCCGACGGCAGCCAGCCCAGCTTGACGGCGAACAGCATCATGAGGACGAGGCCGAGCCAAAAGCCGGGGATCGAAATCCCCACGTTCGAGATCGCCGTCACGATCTGATCGAGCCGCGAGTGCGCCCGGAGCGCGCAGGCGATGCCTAGCGGGATCGCGATGACGAGCGCGATGACGAAGCTCGTCACCGTAAGCAGCAGCGTCGTCGGCAGCCGATCCAAGATCAGATCGGAGACCGGATCGCTTTTCAAGAAGGAAGTTCCGAGATCTCCCCGCGCGATTCCGCTGATCCAATCCCAATACTGAATATAGAGCGGCTTGTCGAGCCCGTAGGCCTTGATCATATTGTCTTTGTCGACTTGTTTGATGGTCGGATCTTCGATGTACGCGGAGAGCGGACTCCCGGGCGCCATATGGATGATCGCAAATGAAATGATCGTGATGCCGATCAGTATCGGAATGGCGTTCAGGAAACGCCTCAGCGCGTAAAGAGCCACCGGAAGTTCACTTCTTTCGTTTCATTTATATTTTACTTGGTGAAATACCATTTCTCGATTTCTTTCAGGCTGTCGCGGTTCGGGTTGAAGCCTTCCAGGTTGCTCGGGTACGCCATCGTAATCGTCGGCGAGTACAGGAACGTGTACGGCTGGTCTTCGGCGATAAGCGCGTCGACTTTGTTCAGCAGCTCCTTGCGCTTCGCTTTGTCGAACGTCTTCAAATCTTCGTCGATCAGCTTGTCGACTTCCGGATTGCTGTACGAAACGGTGTTCAAGCCTTTCGCGATTTCGGACGAGTGCCAGATGCCCTTCGGGTTCGGGTCGCCGGAGATCGCCCACGCATAGTAGATCGCCTCGAAGTTTTTGCCTTGGAAGTTTTTCGTGAAGGCCGAGCTTTCCACGACGCGCGGCGTCACGTTGATGCCGATCTTTTTCAGCTGCTGCTGGATGACCGTTACGCCTTTTTCGCGAACCTTGTTGCCTTGGTTTACTTGCATTTCGAACTCGAAGTTTTTGCCGTCCTTGTCGAGCGTGCCGTCGCCGTTCGTATCTTTCCAGCCGGCTTCCGCGAGCAGCTGCTTCGCTTTGTCCGCGTTGAATTCGAACTTCGGCACGTTGTCGGTATACGTCCAATACGTCGGAGGCGTTTGGCTGTTGACGACTTTGCCTTGGCCTTCCACGACGCTGTCGACGATGCCTTTGCGGTCGATCGCCATCGTAAGCGCTTGGCGCACTTTTTTATCCTGGAACAGCGGGTTGTTCAAGTTCCAAGCGACGAACAAATATTGGCTGCCGGCGATTCCTTTTTGCAGCTTGATTTTGTCGTTCGTCTTCGTGTATTGCTCGATGGCGGCCAGGTTGTCGGCCGGTACGCCGATGACGTTGATTTCACCGGTTTGCAGCTGCGCCATCATGGCGTTCGCGTCCGGAATGATTTTGGCCGTCACTTTCTCGATCGCCGGCTTGCCGTTATAGTAGTTTTCGTTGCGGACGAAGCTCAAATATTGGCCTTGCTTCCATTCCGTCAGCTTGTACGGACCGGAACCGACCGGCTGCTTGAAGAACGGCGATTTGTCCATTTCCTTCACCGGCACGTCCTTGAGCAGGTGCTGCGGCAAAATGTTGTAAATCATCATGTCGATATAGCCGGCATGCGGCTCCTTGAAGGTGATCTTGACGGTCGTGTCGTCGACCTTCTCGATCTTTTGCATTTTCTCGAACGCGCCTTTGCGGGGGCCCGTATAGTCCGGGTTGATCGGAATGCTGTACGTGAACACGACGTCGTCCGCCGTAACCGGCTTGCCGTCGCTGAATTTGACGTCGTTGCGAAGCTTGATCGTCATCGTCAGCTTGTCGTCGGAGAACGTCGGCTGGCCGACGGCCAAGTCCGGCACGATGTCCTGCTTCTCGTTGAACTTGTACAGGCTGCTGAATACGAGGTCGATCACTTCGGTCGAAGTCGTCGTCGTCGCCCAGAAGCGAATGAAGCCTTGCGGGTCGCCCAGGTAAGCGGTCGTAATTTCGCCGCCGTCCACTTTCTCCTTCTTCGGGGCGGTCGTATTCGTGTTCGTATTGGTGGAGGTGTTGGACGCGCCGGATTGGTCGTTGCCGCCCGACGAGGAGCAGCCTGCCAATGCGATGCTGGCCCCCATGGTGGCGACGAGCGCTACGGTCGCGAGCTTGCGGTACGATTTTTGGTACATGTACGATAAATCCCCTTTCCCAAATCTGGTTTATATGAAATGGCACGAGGCGAAATGCCCCGGCTGCACTTCCCGGAAGACGGGCGCTTCGGTGCGGCACCTATCGGACGCGTGCGGACAGCGCGGATGAAACGCGCAGCCCGTAGGCGGATTGGCCGCATTCGGCACTTCGCCGCCGAGCACGATTCGTTCCCGCTTGACGGTCACGTCGGGCTCCGGCACGGAGGAGAGAAGCGCCTGCGTGTACGGATGCTGCGGCGTCGCGAACAGCTGGTCGCGCGAAGCCATCTCGACGACGCGTCCCAAGTACATGACCGCCACCCGGTCGGAGATGTGCCGGACGACGCTCAAGTTATGGGAGATGAACAAGTAGGACACCTTCGTCTTCTGCTGCAGTTCCCCGAGCAGGTTGACGATTTGCGCCTGGATCGAGACGTCAAGGGCCGATACCGGTTCGTCCGCCACGATCAGCTTCGGCGCGAGCGAGACGGCGCGGGCGATCGCGATGCGCTGCCGCTGGCCGCCGGAAAATTCGTGCGGGTACAGGCTCGCTGCCTGCGCGCTCAACCCGACCGTCTCGAGCAGCGCCTCGGCTTCCTTCATCGCCTCCCGGCGGCTTCGTCCGCCCTGGACGACGAGCGGCTCGGCGATGGCGCCCCCGATCGTCATGCGCGGATTCAGCGATGCGTACGGATCCTGGAACACGCACTGCATCTCTTTGCGAATCGGACGAAGCTGCCTTTGGCTCATCCGCCCGATCGACATCCCCTTGAAGAGAATATCGCCTCCGGTCGGATCGAGCAGCCGGAGCGTCAGCCGCCCCACCGTCGACTTGCCGCAGCCCGACTCGCCGACGATGCCGAGCGTCTCGCCTTCGTACACCGTCAAATTGACGTCGTCGACCGCCTTGACCGAGCCCGATTTCGAGCCTCTGCCTATCGGAAAATATTTCTTCAATTGTCGGATTTCGAGAAGCGGTGCGGACACGTAGTAATCCCCTTTCAGTAACGAGCTAAGCCAAAATGCAGCGCACGCGGTGGCCCGGCCGGATTTCCCGGAGCTCCGGCGGCTTCTCGCGGCATTCCGCCCGCGCGACCGGACAGCGGTCGGCGAACCGGCAGCCGGGCAAGACGGTGCCGGCGGGAGGAACGGTGCCCGGAATCGGCACCAGCTTCTCGATGCTGCCGGTCATGCGCGGCGTCGATTGGAGCAGCCCTCTCGTATACGGATGCATCGGCGAAGTAAACAGCGTGGCGACGTCCGTCGTCTCCACGATTTGACCGGCGTACATGACGATAACCCGGGTGGCCATCTCCGCGACGACCCCGAGATCGTGGGTAATGAACAAGACCGACATGCCGGTCTCCTCCAGCAGCTGGCGCATCAGATCGAGCACCTGCGCCTGGATCGTCACGTCGAGCGCGGTCGTCGGCTCGTCGGCGATCAGCAGATCGGGCTTGCACGCCATCGCCATCGCGAGCATGACCCGCTGGCGCATCCCGCCGGACAGCCGGTGCGGGAATTCCTTGCGGATGCGCGCAGGCTCGGGGAACCCGACCCGGCGGAGCCATTCGTCGGCCGTTGCAATCGCTTCCAGTTTCGTAGCTCCCGTATGGCGCAAGATGGCTTCCGTCATCTGCAAGCCGATCGTCAGGACCGGGTTGAGCGACGTCATCGGCTCTTGAAAAATCATCGCGATATGGCGGCCGCGGACTTTGGTCATTTCCTTCTTGTTCAGCTCGAGCAGGTTCCGTCCGCGAAACCGGACTTCGCCCCCGACGACTTTTCCCGATCGGGGAAGCAGCTGCATGATCGAGAGGGACGTCATGCTTTTGCCGCAGCCCGATTCGCCGACGAGCGCCACCACTTCGTTCGGACCGATCTCGAAATCGATGCCGTCCACGACGGTCGACGTTTTGGTTTTATTTTGAAAAGCCGTTTGCAGCGCCTTTACTTCCAAGATCGGTTCGGGCAAAATCGATCACCTTCGCTTCCACTTCTGTCAAGATAAAAAAAACATAATGTTATTTTACATATATTATCGGCGAATGTCATTAAATTTTTTTTCACAATTTAACTATAAAATATGGCATTTTATTACCTAAAAGCGTTAAAGGAGCAATACTTCAAAATATAGACGCTTTGAAGGAAAAACGCTTCAATGTAGGAACGCGACAATGAATAAACGCTTCGATAGACAAAAGCGAAAAAGGAGTAAACGGCCCGCCGAAACGGTTCGCCCACGTCAAAAAAGCTCCGACCCGCTTCGCGCGGACAGAGCTTCTGCCTCATTCGGTATTCGCTTGAGCGGCCCGTCCCTGTCGATTCCTTCGCGGCGGGCGGCCTACGGGGAGTCTTGGTTCCACAAGCTTTGCAGCTTCGCCGCGAGCTCCGGCATATGATCGATGACGTAGCCGGCGGCGACCGATTCGCGAAGCGTGTTTTGCAGCGGATCGGACGGAATGACGCTCATGACGTGGACGGCGACCGTGAACAGCACGACCGCTTCGAGCAGCGCCAATGCCGCGCCGCTCCATTGATTCAGCTTTTTCAGCCCGGGAATCGAGGCGATCAGATGCAGCATCCGGCCGACGACGGACATCCCGACCTTCACGAGGAAGAACAGCAGCGCGAACGACAGCGCGTTGTAAAAGTAGACGTTCCAATTCAAGCCTTCCACGAGAAACGCATACTTGCCGTACGCTTCGAACTTGTCGAGGGGGAGAAAACGGGCGACGATCGGAGATACGTCGTCGTACAAAACGTACGCGACCAGGTAAGCGACGAACAGCCCGGCGATGGAGACGAGCTGGGCGATAAAGCCGCGGTTGTAGCCGAGCGCGAGCGAGCCGATGCCGAGAACGGCGGCGACGATGTCGATCGTATTCCAATGATCCATGCTTGGGGCGGCATCCGGGGCGTCCGGAGCCTACTCCTTCTCGACCAGCTGAATCCACTCGTTGAACTCGTTTTGCAGCTTGGCGTATTCGTCCTGCAGCTTGCGGTACTGCTGCGCGAGCTCGCTCTCGTCGCGGCGGTCGGTCTGCAGCTGCTCCAGCTCGAGGCGCAGCCGACCGCGCTCCCGCTCGAACTGCTCGAGCAGGTCGTCGCGCTCCGCGGCGAACGCTTCCCGCTCCGCGCGCAGCCGCTCCTCGAGCTCCGCGATGCGCTCGCCGTCGCGCGCGAGCCGCTCGCGGCCGTCGGCCGCCGCCGCTTCGACCCGCGCGCGCAGCTCGGACGCCTCCGCTTCGAGCGCGGCAAGCGCCCGCTCCCGCTCTTCGGCGAACTCGCGGCGCATCCGTTCGCGCTCCGCCTCGAACGCCGCCCGCTCCGCCTCGAGCGCGCGGAGCCCTTGCAGCCGCTCCGCTTCCGCCGCCTCGGCGGCCATGGCGCGCCCCGCCTCCAGCGCTTCGGCGACGCGGGCCCGTTCCGCCTCGAGCGCCTGCCGCCCGCGCTCCTTCTCCGCCTCCAGCTCCCGCTGCGCCTTGCGGCCCGCTTCCTCGGCCGCTTGGCGGGCGCGCTGGCGCTCCGCCTCCAGCTCCCGCTGCGCCTTGCGGCCCGCCTCCTCGGCCGCTTGACGGGCGCGCTGGCGCTCCGCCTCCAGCTCCTGCTGCGCCTTGCGGCCCGCTTCCTCGGCCGCTTGACGGGCGCGCTGGCGCTCCGCCTCCAGCTCCTGCTGCGCTTGGCGGCGCGCTTCCTCGACCGCCTGGCCGCCTCGCTGACGCTCCGCCTCCAGCTCCTGCCGCGCTTCCTCGGCGGCTTTCGTACGGGCTTCGCGCTCGCCGACGATTTCGAGCAGCAGCTGCTCCTCCTGCTCCTGCATCAGCATCCGCTTCAGCTCGAAGCTCTCCTCCAGCTCGCGGTACGCCTCGCGCAGCCGGGCGGTCTCCGCCTCGAGACGCTCTTCGGCCGTCCGCCGCGCCTGACGCTCCGCCTCGAGCTCCCGCTCGGCCCGGCCGGCATGATCGCGCACGCGCTCGACCTCTTCGGCGAGCTCGCGCTCCCGTTCGCGCAGCCGTTCGGCTTCGAGCTCCGACGATTCCTTCAAGACGCGGTAGCTCTCCTCCAGCTCTTCCAGACGCTTCTCCGCGCCCTGCACCGCTTCGAGCTGCTGCTGCACCTGCTCGAGCATCGAATGCAGCTTGAAATATTCGTCCGCCATGTTCACGGCGGCCAGTACGGCCAGGCGCGGCGTATCGAGCCGCGGGAACACTTTTGCGATCTGGTGCATCTGGTCGTTCACGTGCTCCGCGACCCGCTTGACGTAGCTCGGGCTCGAATTGCCCATCAGTTTGTATTGCGTCCCATATATATCGACCGTGACTCGTATTTTATCGCCCGTACTCACGAAGGCACTTCCTTTCTCCCGTTCACGGAAACTGTCGAAGTCCGACGGCATTCGACCGATAACGAAAAAGGCCGATCCATCGACTATATCATTCGATGCGACCGGCCTGTTTTCCTTCTATTTGCGCAACTCCGCGCCGAATGTTTGTTCAAGCGCGGCGACGACCTTGCCGTGCAGCTCGGCGACTTCGTCGTCGGTCAGCGTCCGCTCCGGATGACGGTAGACGAGGGCGAACGCCACGCTCTTCTTGCCGCCTCCGAGCCGCTCTCCCGTGTAAATATCGAACACGTCGATCGACTCGAGCCAATCGCCCGCCGCATCGGCCGCCGCCTGTCGGATATTGCCGACGGGGACGCCCGCGTCGACGACAATCGCCATATCCCGCCCGACGGCCGGATATTTCGGCAAGGAACGGTACGCGATGCGGAAGTCGGCATGCTCGACGAGCGGCGCGAGCTCGACCTCGAGCACGTACGTATCGTCCAGGTCGTACGCCTTCTGCAGCTCCGGGTGAAGCTGGCCGATGCGTCCTACCGTCCGCTCCGTCGCGCCGGAACCGATCGCGATCGTCGCCGACCGGCCCGGGTGGAAGCCTTCCGGCTGCGAGGCGACATAGCGGATGCCCGCGATGCCGAGATGCGCCGTCAGCTTCTCGAAGACGCCCTTCAGGTCGTAGAAGTCGACCTTGTCGGCCTTGCCGCCCCAATGCTCTGCGGTACGGCGGCCGGTCCAGACGATGCCGAGAGCGAGCTTCTCCTCCGGCAGCTTCGTGAGCGTCTCCTCCGCGGAAACGAACACTTTGCCGATCTCGAACGCCGCGACGTCGTCCATGTTGCGGTTCCGGTTGTAGACGGCCACGTCCAGCAAGTTCGGGACGAGGCTCGTGCGCAGCACGCTGCGGTCTTCGCTCATCGGCATCGCCAGCGCGACCGGCTTCGCCTCGGGGAACAGCCCCCGGTACGAGGCGATCCGCTCCGGATGCGTGAACGAATACGTAACGACCTCGTGCAGACCCGTCTCGGTCAGCAGCCGCCGGATCGTCCGGCGAATCGTCTGCTCGCGCGTCAGCGAGCCCGGCGTCGTGGCACCCTCGATCGGAGTCGACGGAATGTTGTCGTACCCGTATAGGCGGGCGACCTCCTCGATCAGATCGACGTCGCGCGTAATATCGCCGCGGCGGGACGGCACACGGACGTTCAGGGCGCCGTCTCCCGTTTCCTCGTAGTCGAAATGAAGCCGGTTCAGGATGACCTTCACCTCGAGCGACGCGAGCTCGGTGCCGAGGTAGCCGTTCATTTTCGCAAGCGTCACGGGGACCGTGACGGGCTCCGGCGTCTTCGTCACGCTCTCGGCGATGCCGTCGTTCACTTCGCCGCCGGCCAGCTCCGCGATCAGCGACGCCGCCCGGTTCAAGGCAGGGATGACCGCCTCCGGATTCACTTCCTTCTCGAAGCGCAAACTCGCCTCCGAACGAAGGCCGAGCTGGCGCGACGTCTTGCGGACGGTGCTGCCGTCGAACTTCGCCGATTCGAGCACGATCGTCGTCGTCGCGTCGGTCACTTCCGAATTGGCGCCGCCCATGACGCCCGCGATCGCGATCGGCTTCGCGCCGTCGGCGATCAGCAGCATGTGCGGCTCGAGCTTCCGCTCGACGTCGTCCAGCGTGACGATCGTCTCGCCTTCGCGCGCGAGCCGTACCTCGATGCGGCCGCCTTCGAGCCGGTCCGCGTCGAACGCGTGCAGCGGCTGGCCGTACTCGAGCATGACGTAGTTCGTCACGTCGACGATGTTGTTGATCGGCCGGACGCCCGCGGCCATGAGCCGGTTTTGCAGCCAAAGCGGCGACGGGCCGACCTTCACCCCGGCGATGCGGCGCGCGGCGTAGCGGCTGCACGAATCGGCCGAGGCGATGTCGACGCGGATCTTCTCCGCCGTCTTCGTCTGCGACGGATGAAGCGCGATGTCGTCCTTCGGCAGCTTGACGTCCCGGCCGAGAATGGCGGCGATTTCGTAAGCGACCCCGATCATGCTGAGGCAGTCGGACCGGTTCGGCGTCAGCTCGAGCTCGAGCACCTCGTCGTCGATGCCGAGCACCTCGACGATCGGCTTGCCGACCTTCGTGCTTTCCGGCAGGACGAGTATGCCCTCCTGCTGCTCCTTCGGCAGCAGCCGGTCGTTCAAGCCGAGCTCCTTGGCGGAGCAGATCATCCCCATCGACTCGACGCCGCGCAGCTTCGCGCGCTTGATGTGCAGCCCGCCCGGCAGCTCGGCGCCGACGAGGGCGACCGGCACCTTTTGGCCCGCGTCGACGTTTTTCGCGCCGCATACGATTTGCAGCTCTTCGCCTTGCCCCGCGTCGACGGTGCAGACGCTCAGCTTGTCCGCGTCCGGATGCTTCTCCCGCGCCTTGACGTAGCCGACGACGACGTTCGTCACGCCTTTATTCCGTTTTTCCACGATATCGACTTCGATCCCGCTGCGGGTCAGCTTCTCCGCCAAGTCGGAGGCGGTGTACCCTTTCAGATCGACGTATTCGGACAACCATTGGTAAGAGACTTTCACGTCCCGGTCACTTCCCTTCCTCGTTAAATGCGCGCGAACTGCTGCAGGAACCGCACGTCGTTCGTATAAAAATGACGGATGTCGTCAATACCGTACTTCAGCATGGCGATGCGCTCGACGCCCATCCCGAAGGCGAAGCCGCTATATTTCGCCGGATCATAGCCGGACATTTCCAGCACGCGGGGGTGAACCATGCCGGAGCCGAGAATTTCGAGCCAGCCGGTCTGCTTGCACGTCCGGCAGCCGTGGCCGCCGCACATCATGCACGAAACGTCGACCTCGGCGCTCGGCTCCGTGAACGGGAAGAAGCTGGGGCGCATGCGGATCGTCGCCTGCTTGCCGAACATTTCCTGCACGAACTGAAGCAGCGTGCCTTTCAAGTCGCTCATCCGGATGTTCCGGTCGATGACGAGCCCTTCGATTTGCATGAACTGGTGGGAATGCGTCGCGTCGTCGTCGTCGCGGCGGTACACTTTGCCCGGGCAAATGATTTTGACCGGCACCTCGCCGTTCCGCTTCTCCATCGTGCGTACCTGCACCGGAGACGTATGCGTCCGCATGAGCAGCTCCTCGGTAATGTAGAACGAGTCCTGCATGTCGCGCGCCGGGTGGTTTTTCGGCAGGTTGAGCGCCTCGAAGTTGTAGTAGTCCTTCTCGACCTCCGGCCCTTCGGCGACCGTATAGCCCATGCCGATGAAAATATCCTCGATCTCCTGCACGACCTTGTGCAGCGGATGAACCGCTCCGCGCCCGGCCGGACGGCCCGGCAGCGTCACGTCGATCGTCTCGGCCTTCAGCCGGTTCTCGGTCTCGGCCCGGTCGTAGCCGGCCTGCTTCGTCTCGATGACCCGCTCGATGGCGGCGCGCACGTCGTTGGCCACCTGGCCGATGACCGGGCGCTCTTCGGCGCTGAGCGCGCCCATGCCGCGCAAAATTTCGGTGAGCGGCCCTTTCTTGCCCAAATATTTGACCCGCAAATCGTTCAGCTGCTGGGCGTTCTCGACCCGCTCCAGCTCCTGCAGCGCTTCCTGCTGAAGCGCGAGCAACCGTTCCTTCATCGGAATCCTCCTCGCTTGTTCGAAGCTTCTTTCTTGGTTTCGGCGCGAACGCAAAAAAGACACCTTCTCCCGATAAGGGACGAAAGTGCCGCGGTACCACCCTTGTTAAGACGCCTGCCGCCTCGCTCGCCCATCCGAACCGAAATACGGGGGCTTGCCGAGACGACGCGATTGTCGCGTCTTCGCTCTGCCGGGTTAACGGTCCGGATGCCGGTTCCCCCTACTTGCGCTGGCGGTTGCCGGCAGGCGTCGAACGCCTCGGCAAAGCCGGTTTCAAGGGACTGCTCGGGAGCGAACTTCGGCAGGCCGGTTCCGTTAGGAGCGCTCTCAATCTTCGGCGCTCCCTCCCTGTAAGGAGGCGCTGCGTACTTTTCTCCGTCGACGCATTTGAATGTTTAACACGTATTATATGCAATCTTTGCAAAAGATGCAACCGGACGAGCGCCGGGCCGTGCGGACGGGCCGTTCGGGACACGGAAGGGCGGGAAGGGCGGGAAGGGCGCGGCGTTGCGGTCGAATGCGGGGGCGGAAGGCGCGACGGTGCGGACGAATGGTTGGAGCGGGAGCGGAGGAGTTACGGTGCCATGCACCGAACATAAAGTGGACATATGGTGGACGCATATAGACACCGTCAGGCGCACATGGACACTCTATAGACTGGCCGAGGATGCACGGGGGCGGACGGAACCGGAGTGAACGGACGTGCTCGCACGGCAGGTGCACACTGACCGCGTTGCGCCGCCGGGTCGCCCTGCTGCGTTGGCCAGGCAAGCGGCCGCTTTGCCGCACGGCTCGTTCCTCCCTCCCCCTTGACTCTAATGGATTTTGTCCAACAGATGCGCATATAGCGCGGGAAAATACGCTCGCAATTGGATTTAATCCAGCAGATACGCTCCACTTCGGCTCCAACGCGACGTTCGCGCTCCCACCTATTGCATAAAATCCAATCGGACGCCTCCCCACCCGCCCCGACGGCGCTTTCTATTGGATGAAATCCAATAACGCCGCCGGACGGAACGTGCCTTTTGCAGCGATTCAGGCGAATCCGGTCCGGCTCCATTTGGGCTCGTCCCCCCCCTCTCCCTGGCTCTATTGGATTTTGTCCAACATGCGCACGCTTGCGCGGGAAAAATACGCTCGCATGACGATGGGAGCTTCGCCCCTCTTGACCCTCCCCTAACGGGAGGTTTTACACTGAAGGCGGAAAGGAGGAAATCGCATGCCGTACACGGTCAAAGACATGTCGGCGCTGTCCGGCGTCACCGTCAAAACGCTGCATCATTACGACGAAATCGGTCTATTGCCGCCAAGCGCGGTGAGCGAAGCCGGCTACCGGCTGTATGGAAGGGCCGAGCTGGAACGGCTGCAGCTCATTTTGTTTTACCGGGAGCTGGATTTTCCGTTGAAGGAAATCGCGCGGCTGCTCGAGGAGGAAACGGACCGGTATGCGATGCTTTCGCGGCAGAAGGAGCTTCTTCTCGCCCGCAAGCGGAGACTGGAGACGGTCATCCGCACATTACAACAGTCCATGTCCAGCATGGAGAAGGGAGAAACGATGAACGACAACGACATGTTCAAAGGATTCGAGAATGCGTCGGCCTGGGAACAAGCTTTGGAGGAGCAGCAGCGACATTTGAAGGACACGTACGGCTTCGACATGCCCGCACCCGAAGAGGCGGACGTGCAGGCGATGAACGAGCAGGCGCGGGAAGCGGCCGCTTTCATGAACGGGATGGCGGACGCGCTCCGCACCGGGGTCAAGCACGGCGACGCGGCCGTCCGCCGGCTGATCGGGGACCATCTCGACGCCCTGAACCGGTTCGGGCACGCCGTAACCGCCGAGCAGTTCGCCGCGCAAACGCGCTTTTTCCTCGAGGACGACTTTCATTTGCGCATGCTGGAAGGGCAGCAGACCGGGTTGGCGTATTACCTTTCCGCCGCGGCCGACTCGTATGCCGCAAAGGATGGCGGCCGCCCTTAAGCGGCTGCAGCGTGTCGCAGCGATGATCGGATAATCCATGTTTTTTGCGCCGGATGTCCATGCCTTTTCGATAGCGCCGGGAGTACACTTACGGTGATAAGCTTCGTACTCCCGCGCCCGATCCGGCCGATGCGGCGGGCGTGAGCGGAAAGGACAGATCCGAACATGAAGGCGACGACCCGCATTTACTTGGACGCGATGCTGCAAAATATAAAAAGCGTCGCGTTCTTCACGTTTCTGGGCGTCCTGATCGCGCGACTCGGCGCCTCCGACTTCGAAATCGCGCTGTCCAACTCGCTTCCCGCCTTTTTCTGCGCGCTTTCGCTCGCGTTCCTCACGCGGCAGCTGCCGGTAACGCGGGGCGTCTTCCTGACGAGCGGCTACGTCCGCCAGTTTGCGTTCATCTGCATGGCGCTGTCCGTGCTGCTGCCGGACCCGATACCGGTTCTCCTCGTCTTCTGGAGCATCAACGCCGTGTCCGTCATCGTGACGTCCGCCCAGCAGCCGGCCATCCTGCGCCGCGTCGTCGAGCCCGACCATTTCCCCGCCCTGTTCAGCCGGATCAAAATGATCGCCCTGTTCATCACGACGGCCGGCGGCCTCGGGATCGGCTTGGCGCTCGACGCGACCGATGCGTATTTTCCGTATAATTACGTCGCCTCGATGCTGATCGGCTGCTTGGCGACGTTTACCGGCATGTCGCTGATCGCCGGACTCGCTCCCCGGGAGAAGACGACGATCCGCTTCGCCCGGATGCGGCCGTTCCAGGAATGCGACCGGAACATCTGGTGGATGGCGCTCAACAATGCCGGCATTTATATGACGCCGCCCCTTTTCACCATTTACCATGTCAAAACGCTGCATCTGACCAACACGCAAATCGCCTACTTCGTCGTCACGTCGGGCATCGTCTCCGCGCTCGCGCTGCCGTTCGTCCGCAAGCTGATGGAGCGGTTCGGCACGATGCGCGTCTACCGCGCCGCCCTGCTCGGCATGATCGTCTGCGCGTTTCCGTACGGCTTCGTCGAGCAATACGGGCTGCTCGTCGCCGCCCAGGCGTGGACGGGCTTCATGCTCGCCGTCAGCGAGGTGGCCACCCAGACGACGATGATGGAGGAGGCGGGCAAGCATAAGGCCGAGATGGCGTACTTCTCCGACTTCCAGCTCGTCATGCAGCTCGGCATGGCGGCCGGTCCGCTCGCGGCCGGCGCGCTGCTCGCGGTCATGCCGCTGTGGGCTTGCTTCTGCATCGTCGCCCTGGTGCGACTCGCCGTATTCCTCGCGCGCCCGCTCCTTCCGGATCGGAAGAAACGCGAGGCGGGCGACGCCGAACGCGACCCGGCTCGGCTCGCCGCGCGATAACGCCGCTCACCGGCGGTCCTTCGGCAGCCAAAACGCGACGATGCCGAGCAAGGGCAGGAAGGCGCTCATCCGGATGACGAGCGATACGGTCGTCGCGTCCGCCAGCCAGCCGAGCGCGACCGAGCCGAGCCCGGCCATGCCGAACGACAGGCCGAAGAACAGGCCGGCCACCGTCCCGACCTTGCCCGGCAGCAGCTCCTGGGCGTACACGATAATGACCGAGAAGCCGGACATGAGGATGAGGCCGATCGGCACGCACAGCAGCATCGCGAGCGTCGGGCCGGCGTATGGCAGCAGCAGGGCGAACGGCGCGGTGCCGAATATGGAAAACCAGATGACGTTTTTGCGGCCGATCCGGTCGGCGAGCGGCCCGCCGAGCAGCGTGCCGACCATTCCGGCGAATTGCAGGACGAACAAGCATACTTGCGCGTCGGCGAGCGGCCGTTGAAAGCGGTCCATGTAGTAGAACGAATAATACCCGTTCATCCCGGCCAGATAGACGAATTTGGAAAACAGCAGCAGGATGAGCACGCTCAAGACGAAGACGATCGTCTTCTTCCCGGGCATCGCCGCGTCCGCCTGCGGCGACGGAGCGGCGCCCCGTTGTCCGCGCGCGCCGGTCACCCGCGGCTTGTACCAGCGGGCGACGCCGACTTGGATCGCCAGCCCCGCCGCGGCCAGCAGCGTGAACCAGAGAAAGCCCGGCTGCCCCTGGGGAACCAGTACGAGCGCGACCAGGAGCGGACCGAACGCTTGGCCGGTGTTGCCGCCGACCTGGAAGACGGACTGCGCCAAGCCTCTGCCTTTCCCGGCGGCCATATGGGCGACCCGCGACGACTCCGGATGAAGCACGGACGATCCGATGCCGACGGCCGCCACGGACAGCAGCAGCATGGCCAAGCTCGACGAATACGCAAGGCCGACCATCCCCGCCAGCGAGAACATCATCCCCAGCGGCAGCAGGGACGGCATCGGCCTTTTGTCCGTGTAATACCCGATCAGCGGCTGCAAAATCGAGGCGGTCACGTTGAGCACGAACGCGACCCAGCCGATTTCGGCGAAGCTCAAGTGAAGCTGCTCCCGGAACAGCGGGAAGCCGGCCGGAATGACCGTCTGCATCGCGTCGTTGAGCAGATGGGCCATACTGACCCCGACGAGAGCGTAGGCGGAATACGTGCGGGCGCGTCGTTCCGCCCGCTCCGGATCCGTCGGCAATTTCGTTTGCGATTGCGATTGCGTTTGCGGCAGCATAAAGCGTCTCTCCCTTCTCGTTTACGTTCCATCATAGAGAAGGGGGAGACGCCCGGTCGACGCGATTCGTGCTCCGAAACGCGCAATATTTGCTATACTGGCAGTAGGTGAACGAACATGAGGATGAACATCGCTACGTCGTCCATGGAGCTGTGGCGCATCGAGAACGGCTTCGCCAACGATACCCATGCGCACGACGAACAAGTGCAAGTGACGATCCCGATCCGGGGCGTCTGCCATTTCACGCAGGAAAACCGCATGTACCGGCTCGACGCGGGAAACGCCCTCGTGCAGCACCCGCGGGAAAAGCACGAATTCCGGCTCGGCGCGGACGCGGGCGTCATCATCTTTCAGGTGAACGCCGACGCTCTCGCGGACGCGGGCGCAAGGCCGCCGGATTTCCCGCTTCGGTCGTACGTCGAGCCGGACGATATCCAGAGCCGGTTCCGGCAATGGACGAACGACCTGCTCGTCCGAGACCCTTCCGACCGGCTCTCCGTCCAGGAAACCGAATCGCACGTCGCCGCCTATTTAACCCGTCTTCTCCGGGGAAGCCCCGAGCGGGACACCGGCGAACCCGCGAGGCGGCCGGCCGCAGCCGATCCGCATCTGCGGCGCGCGCTCGACTACATCGACGTCCATTACCGCTCGGCGCTGTCCGTGGACGAGCTGGCGGCTCTGGCGCTGCAAAGCCGGTTTCATTTCATCCGCTCGTTCAAGGCGGCCACCGGCTTGTCGCCGTACCAATACGTCCTGCATCGGCGAATCGAGGAAGCGAAGCGGAAGCTTCGCGCCACCCGCATGTCGGTGACGGACATCAGCGCGCATCTCGGCTTTTCCAGCACGAGCCAGTTTTACCGCGCGTTCCGCAACGCCGTCGGCGTCACGCCGGAGCAATACCGCAAATGACGCTCCGGCTTCCCCGCTTCCCGCTTCCCCGCCTTCTTCGCCTGCGGATCCCCTTATCGCCGCGATCCGTACCAGTCGATCGTCTCGTTCCAGCGAAATTGGCCGTAATACTCCGGCGCCACGTCGATCGCCGCGATCCATTCCCGGGCGCCGGAGCCGTCAGGCGCACCGATCCAGGCGGAAGCCGCGATGCGGTCGGTTCGCACCCAGCCGAGCCGTCCCGCCGCCGGTATATACGCCGGCCCGTAGTCGCCGAACGCGCCTTCCGGCGCGGTAATCGCCGCCGACGTCGCTTGCGGGACGTCGACCCGCGCCAAGAACGGCTGCGGCGCTCCCGGCTGCGGCGCTCCGCCGCCTCCCGAACTTTCCGCGATGCGGGAGACGACCATCCGCCCCGCGTCCGTCCATACCGGGTCGCGATCGGCGAACCCTTGCGGCGTCAGCTGCGTCTGCTTGCGGAACGGCGGACGCTTCGTCGTCAGCTTCTTGTTGGAAGCGGCGTCTCTCCCTCCTCCCGCAATAAAGGCGAGCGTGTCCCCGCGCGGCGACCAATCGACCCAATCGTCTCGGTTGAGCATCTCGCCGGCCGGAAGCAGCCGCTTCCCGTGCCAGCGCAGGACGAGCAGCGTATCGCTGTCGGCGGACAGCGAGGCGGTCGGGACGCCGATGAACGACACCCATTTCCCGTCCGCCGACCATTGGAACCGGCTCGTCTGCACGGCGAAAAACGATTTCGACTCGCTCGGAAACGTCAGCAGCAGCTTGCCTCTCGGCGTATCCTGCCCGTACTCGAACGGCACCTCGTACAGCGAAATGTCCGACCAGCCGCTCGGCAAAAGCTGCGACTGCGTCGAGACGAGGAACCCTTTGCCGTCCGGCAGCCACGAAAAGTTGCCGACTCCCGGCGACGCGGTCTGGAACTTCTGCTCCGCCGCCCGGTTCGGATCGGTTACCTGCAGCATCGAACCGTCTTGGAACGCGAGCAGACTGGCGGCCGGCGACCATTGGTAGTTGTCCCCGTTCCCGATTTCGATTCTCCGGTCCGTCGCGGGGTGATACAGGCGGATCGAGCGCTCGCCCGACGTATAGGCGATCCATTGCCCGTCCGCCGACCACGACGGGCGGTGCGCCTGCTCTCCGTACGTCAGCCGCCGCTCCCGCTCCCCGGTCTTGATCCACAGGTCGCCGCCTCGGATGAAGGCGGCTTGCAGCGCGCCCGCCCCGTCGCCGGACGGCTCCGCCGCCGATGCCGACGCCGATGCCGGCGGCAGGCCGAAGGCGCCTAAGGCTGCGGCAAGCGCCAGCGCCGCGGTCAGGCACAGCAGCGCCGCTTGGCGGTATATCGTTCTTTTATGCATGGTTGGACTGCCTCCTAACGGTGGAAGTTGCAGTCCTAAGTTTTCCAATAGAGGGAACGGTTATGCGGGGGCGGCGAGGCGCGGCACCGTCCACCGTGACCTCGCAGCTTCTCCGCCGGCGAGCGGCGCTATCCGGCCAAATTAGGTACATTCGTACCTTATTTGGCCCTCCAGCTCGACGAAACGCCCAAATAACGTGCATTTGTACCTTATTCCCCCGAGCCAGCCTCACGAGCGGCGCTTTTCGGCCAAATTAGGTACATTCGTACCTTATTTGACCCTCCAGCTCGACGAAACGTCCAAATAACGTACATTTGTACCTTGTTCCCCCGAGCCACCCTCGCGAGCGGCGCTTTCCGGTCAAATAGCGCAACGTTTTACCCGATCCCCCGACCGGGAGCGGAAACCGCCCCCGTTTACGTTTCCCCCTTCCGGGGCATAGTGAAAAATAACCAAACCAACCGGCACTCCGCCACTCGAGGTGACCTTCTCCATGAGCCTGAGCGTGCTCGCCATCATCCCGGCCTACAACGAAGAAAAGAGCATCGCGCAAGTGATCCGCAAAATCAAAAGCTGCCGGCCGGAGACGGACATCGTCGTCGTCAACGACGGCTCCACGGACGGCACGTCGCGCGCGGCGCGCTCGACGGGGCTCGCCCGGGTCGTCGACCTGCCGGTCAACGTCGGCATCGGCGGCGCCATGCAGACCGGCTACCTGTACGCCGACCGGCTCGGCTACGATATCGCCGTCCAGATCGACGGCGACGGGCAGCACGACCCGGAGGAGCTGGACAACGTCATCTCCACCGTCGCCAGCGGCGAGACGGACTGCTGCGTCGGCTCGCGGTTTCTGCACGGGGCGTCTTACCGCTCGACGGCGTTCCGCCGCACCGGCATCGCCTTTTTCGCCTGGATGATCCATTGGATGGTCGGCAAAAAAGTGACCGACCCGACGTCCGGCTTCCGTGCCGTCAACCGGGACGTCATCGCGCTGTTCGCCCGTTACTACCCCTACGACTACCCGGAGGTGGAGGCGATCGCGATGCTCGTCCGCCGAGGCTACCGCGTGACGGAGACGCCGGTCCGGATGCACAGCCGCCAAGCGGGCAAATCGTCGATTACGCCGGCGAAATCGATGTACTACATGATGAAGGTGTCGCTCGCGGTATTGATGACACGGATACGGGATGTGAGATGAACGAGTGACGATTTATTTGCTGTCCGCCGTCTTTTGCCTGATCTTCCTGTTCGCGACGATCGAGCTGATCCGCCGGCAAAAGCTCGAGGAGCAGTACGCGCTGCTGTGGCTCGGCCTCGGCCTCGTCATGCTGCCGTTCTGCCTGTTCCCGGACATGCTCCCGAAGCTGTCCGAGCTCGTCCGCATCCATTATCCGCCGTCACTGCTGTTCCTGATCGGGCTCGCGTTCTCGCTCGTCTTCATCCTGCATCTGACGATCGTCATCTCGAAGCTGCAGCGCAAGCTGACCCGGCTCGTCCAGCAGCTGGCGCTGCTCGAGGCGGGCGCGAAGGAGGGAGCCGCGGATGACCGCCATCGGAATCGTCCTACTTAACGTGACGCTGCTCGTCGGCGGGCAGCTGCTCTGGAAAACGGCGCTGACGCAGCAGCCGCTTCGTACGCTCGGCGGACTGCCGCAGCTGATGACGAATCCGTACGTGCTGCTCGGCGGGCTCGTCTACGCGGTCGCGACCGTAATCTGGTTTTTCGCGTTAAGCCGCTACGACATGAGCCGGATTTACCCGCTTCAGTCGATGGCTTACGTCGTCGGCGCGATCGCCGGCATCTGGCTGTTCAAGGAATCGGTGACCGTCCACCAATGGATCGGCATCGCGCTGATCGTGGGCGGCGCCTGCTTCATGGCGAAATAGGCGGGGCGCGGCCCGACCGCGCGCTGCCTGCGAAACGGAGGGATCGGAATGGACCGTACCGGGGAACCGCTCGGACGAAGGACGGCGATAAACGTTTACCGAGCCGCGCTTGGCGTCATCCTGACGTTGGCGCTTGCGCTGCGGCTGCATTATGTGTTGAACGAGACGTACGCGCCGGTGGAATGGGATCAGCTCGAATATACGAAGCTCGCCATCCAACTGCTGGAGCACGGCTTCTACGCCTACCGCGATACGGTGCCGAACACGCTCGTCACGCCCGGGTTCCCGATGCTGCTCGTCGCCGTCTATGCGCTGTTCGGCTACGATGCTGCCAACCCGGCCTCGATGGATTCGTACATGGCCGTCCGCGTACTGAATTGCTTCATGAGCGTCGGCGCAATCGGGTTTCTGTACCTGATCGGCACCCGGCTGTTTCATCGGTTCGCCGGCCTGCTGGCGGCGCTGTTCGCGGCCGTATACGCGCAGTACGTATGGGCGTGCTCGCTCATTTTGACAGAGGTGCCGTTCCTGCTCGCCTTCACCGCATTTTTGTACATGCAGGTGCGCGTCGTCCAGGACAACCGCCTCCGCGACCACGCGATCATGGGGCTGCTGCTGGCGGCCGTCGTGCTGATCCGGCCCAATACGCTGCCGCTCGCGGTCGTGCCGTATTTGTTTCTGTGGGCTAGGCACCGCAAGCCGTTCGCCAAAGAAATCGGATATGCGGCCGCCGCCTTCGTCCTGCTTATGTCGCCGTGGTGGATCCGCAACGGGATGACGTTCCACGCGTTCATTCCGGTGGCGCGCGGCGAGGCGGGCAATCCGTTTCTCGGCGGCACCGATCCGTATTTCCGCGGAACGATCGATTGGACGCGGGTGAACGCCATGAGCGGGGAGGAGCAGATGGCCGAAGGGCTCAGGCGCATCAAGCAGGGGCTGATCGACGACCCGTGGCTGTGGATCAAATGGTTCACCGTCGGCAAATTCGCCGTCTTCTTCAACCATCTGTGGGTCGGGCCGTATCAGGTGTTCGTGCCGGACTGGTACTTCGCGGCGCTGCGGCGGCTTCACTTCCTGCTCGTCTATGCCGGCTGGTTCACGCTGCTGACGCTGCGGACACGGTCGCTCCGGCTCTTGTTCGCCAACCTGGCGCTCTTCCTCGGCATCCATCTGCTGTTCATTCCGGTCGACCGGTATTCGTTCGGCATGATGCCGTTCCTCATGCTCGGCACCGCGTACTTGGCGTCGAGCGCCGCCTTCGTCCTGGCGCGGCTCGTCCGGCTGATCCCCGCTTGGCGCCAGCGGCCCGAATGAACGCCGACGCGCGCCGAAGAGCCGGCCCCCGGATTCGATCCGGAAGCCGGCCCCTTGGCGCGCGCTACGGCAGCAGCTGCTTGTTTTTGCGGTATTCGCTCGGCGAAATGCCGTAATACTTTTTGAACGTGCTCGTGAACGTCGACGAGTTCAAGTACCCCGTCTTTTCCCCGATTTCGGCGATCGACAGCTCCGTGTTTTTCAACAGCTCCTTCGCATGCGCCAGCCGCACCTTGTTCAAGTATTCGACGAAATTGACGCCGAACGTCTTCTTGAAGTAGTTGGAAAAATATTTCGGGGTCGTCTCCAGCTGCTCCGCCATATGGTCGAGGTGCAGGTTGCCCATATAGTTCCGTTCGATATATTGCGCGATCGACGTCGGATCGAGCTTGCTCTTCGCCCCCGGCTTGCCGGCCTCGGCGATGACCCGGATCGCCCGGAACAGCGCGTCGCGAATATCCTCGTAGCCGGCGGCGGCGTCGACCGACCTGTTGAACTCCATCTCCAGCGCGACGACCGCCTTCGTCTCCATGTCGCTCGTCTCGACGTGCTTCAGCAAGCCGTAAAACACCGTTCGCGCGACCGTCGCGAGCTGGTGGACGTGAACGTGCCGCTGCATGTTTTGCTCGAGCAGCCCGCCCGCGATCCGTACGCTCTCGTCCGCATTGCCGATGAACAGGCTGTGCGACGCCTTCTCGATCTCGTCCGGCGGCGCGTACACCTTCCACGTATACCGGATCGAGTGGACGTCGACGACCGCGTCGTCCGCGTGAACGTTCCGATAGGCGAAGGCGTCGGCCGCCTCCACGTACGCCCGCCGGACGTTCGCCGTTTCCGCGGCGTAGCTGCGGCTGACCGCCGCGTCCGCGAAATAGCTCTGCCATTCCTCGAGCATCGTTTTGTTTAGGAAGCCGCGCAGCTGCTTGACCGCCTGCTCGCGGTCGGACGGCCGCTTCAGCGCGATCGTCGCCGCGAACGTCCCCTGCGCCAGCGGGAAGACGTACGCTTCCTCGAGCCGCTCCGCCAGCTCCGCTTGCAGGAAGGCGGCCGTCTCGTCAAGTGCCGGAGCGGAGGGGGAATCGTCGCCTCCCGCCTTCGGCCTCACCCGGATCAACGTGAGGACGAAATGCCGCTCCCGATAAAACTCGGCGAAGTACCGCTGCATCTTCAGCTCGGTTTCCCGCGACACCGGGCTTTCGTGAAGCGCATTCAAAAACGCCGCCCGGCGCATTTCCAGCCGGAACAAGTCGAGCTGGTGCTTGAACGACTCGTTCTCCTCCTGGATTTTGACGATGCCGGTCCGGATGTTGAGATAGTCCGCCCCCTTGTCGTCCCGTCCGCCGAGCAGCTTGCGAAGGTTTTGCACCGGACGGTACAAATAAAAGCTGAGCAGCATCGACAGCACGAGCGCGCAGGCGATGGCGACCGCCATAATTTGCCGGTTGGCGTCGCCGACCGCGTTCAGATCGGCGAACCGGTAAGGCGCCTTGTTGATGTAGATGAAGCCGTTGAAATCCGACTTGAACAAATTGTACACGTAATCGTTCCGCTTCAGCGTCGCTTCCGGGCTCCCGTTGAAGTTCAGCTCGTACAGCATGTCGACCAGGTCCCAATTCTCCTCGGTGTTCAAAATAATGTTGCGGTCCTGGTCCATCACGATGAGCGACGTCCCCTTCATCATCGACTCCTGGTTCACGTGGCGAAGCAGCTTGTCGTAATTCAGGAAGACGAGAATGTTCGAGTCGTAAATATGGTTGCTGCCGAGCACGGGAATGAGCCTTCGGCGCTTCTCGGCCGATCCGTCCTTCTCCGTATACCATTGCGACGGAAGGACGCGGAACGGATGCTTCGACCTCGTCAGCGACTTCCAATAGTCGAGATTGTAGGACGGATGGCCGAACCGGTTCGGCATGAGCTCCTCGAGACGGATCGTGCCGTTCAGCGTGATCGCGAGGTCCGAGCCGCGATGGAACACGACGACGTCCTCGATGAAATCGGTGGACGAGGCGATCGTCTTCATGTCCTTCGCCGTCATGTACATGCCGTGCAGGTCGGCCGTCCCGTCGTCCGACCATGCGCCGTACGGCAGCTGCTGGATCGAATAGATGACGTCGTTGATATCTTTGAAGCTGTCGTCGAAGTCGCGGATCATGTTTTTGACGACAAGCTTGTTGTTTTCGCTGACTTGGTTATATATACCTGTTATTGAATTTTTATACACCAAATAGTTGGAAACGAACATGATGATCGCCACCAAGAGGAGCGCAAAAAAGATTTGCAGCAGCCCTTTGTTGGCAATCATCTTGAGCTTGGGCATTGCCCCACCCCCACCTGCGAACAACGAGGAGAACCGAGTCGTCATGTCGACATGACATGACTATATTCGACATCGACGACCGTTAACCCTTCTCCGAGCCGAGCATAATTCCTTTGGCAAAATATCGCTGGGCGAACGGATAGATGAGCAGCACCGGAATCATCGACACGAAAATGGTGGCGTTCTTCATCGCCTGAGGCGTAATGGTCGCCTGATCGATCAGTCCCGTTTCCTTCGCCGTATCGAACATCAGCATGTCGCGAAGCACGACCTGAAGCGGGTACAAATCGGCGTCGTTCAAATAAATCATCGGAATGAAAAAGCTGTTCCAATGGCCCATGAAGAAGAACAGACCGATGGAGGCGAGCGCCGGCTTCGACAGCGGGATCATGATGTTGAACAAGATCCGGTATTCCGACGCGCCGTCGATCAGCGCCGATTCCCGCAGCGAGCCCGACATCGACTCGTAGAAGCTTTTCAGGATAAGCAGCTCGACCGTCCAGATCGCGTTCGGCAGCACGATCGCCCACATCGTGTCGATCAGGCCCAGCTTCGAGACGATCAAGTAGGTCGGGATGATGCCGCCGGTCAAAAACATCGTCAGCACGATGGCGATCATGAAAAATTTGCGTCCGAAAAACCCGGGTCTCGACAGCGGATACGCCGCGATGGCCGTCATGAGCAGGTTGATGAACGTCCCGACGCCCGTATACAAAATCGTATTCAAGTAGGAGCGCGGAATTCTCGGGTTCTCCAAAATTTGCTTGTACGCGTCCAGGTTGAACCCTTTCGGCCACAAAAACACTTTGTTCTGGACGATCGACGCCGTGTCGCTGAACGATACCGCCACGATATAGAGAACGGGATACACCGTGACGACGGCGACCAAGCCGAGAACGACGGTCAGCACCGCGTCGAAAAGGGTAAATCGTTGCTGAAGCGCGCTTCCTTTTACCATAACCCTTTTCCTCCCGCTTTTTTGCTGATCAGATTGGACAGCAGCAGCATGACGAGGGCGATCAGCGATTCGAACAAGCCCACCGCGGCGGCATAGCTGTAGTTCGTCTCCAGCAGCCCTTTCCGGTACACATAGGTGGAGAAGACGTCGGCCACCTCGTACGTCATCGGGTTATAGAGCAGCAGCACCTTCTCGTAGCCGATCCGGAACATGGAGCCGGATTTGATGATGAACATGATGACGATCGTCGGCATGATGCTCGGTATCGTGATGTAGCGCATCATGTGGAACCGGTTCGCGCCGTCCACTCTCGCCGCTTCGTACAGCGTCGGGTCGATGCTCGCGATGGCGGCCAAGTAGATGATCGCCTCGAAGCCCATATGCTGCCAAATGTCCGATCCGATATAGACGGTGCGGAACCATTCGGGGGCGGCCAGGAAGTAGATCGGCTCGAGGCCGATCGCCTTGAGCAGCTGATTGACCAAGCCGTGCGTCGGGGACAGAAAATCGATGATCATGCTGCTGACGATGACGACGGACAGAAACGTCGGCAAGTAGCTGAACGTCTGGACCGCCTTCTTGAATTTGACGCCGCGGACCTCGTTCAGCAGGACGGCGAACAAGATCGGGAACGGGAACGTCCACAGCAGCGTGAACAGGCCGAGCAAAAACGTGTTTTTGAACAGCAGCCAAAAGTCGGGGCTATCGAAAAATTTGCGGAAATGCTCGAGCCCGACCCATTCGCTGCCCAATATCCCTTGATACACGCTGTAGTCCTTGAACGCGATGATCAGGCCGTAGATCGGGCCGTAGCGGAACAGCACGTAGAACACGATACAAGGGATGAACAGGATGAGCAGCTGCCGGTCGCGCTTCATATGCCGCCAAATCGAACCGAGGCGGGAGCCGTTGACGCGCGGTTGCGGTCGGTCGGTCAGCTCGGGTTGTGTCGTAGTCATGGCTTCCTCCTCCTATCCGACGGATAGGACAGGCACCCGAACGGATCGTGCATCCGGGTGCCTCCTTCCGTGCCGGTCTAACTCGACGTTACTTCGCTTCGTCGAACCGCTTTTGCGCGGCGTTGTAAGCGTCGATGAACTTTTTGGCGCCGAGCTTCTCGGCGTTTTGCAGCCACTCGTTCCATTGCGCTTCGCCGAACTCTTTTTTCATGATATATTTCGTCGCGAACTCGTTGGCCGCCTTGTCGAGCGTCGTGCGCAGCTCGGCCAGCGTCTTCGACTCGTCGTCCGTAAACTTCAGCTCCGGATCGGCCGGCTCGAACTTCTTCGCCTTGATGATTTTATCTTGCGCTTCCTGCTCTTTCTCCGTGAACTTGTAGTAGACGCTGCGCTTGTCGGGACGCAGGTACATGCCTTCGAGCCACATGCCGTATTTCGTTTCGAGCGCCTTGATGTCGACGTTCGGCACGTCCTTCAGCTCCGGATAAACCGGCTTGCCGTCCACGAGATTGTACGTTTGGCCTTCGATGCCCATCGTGACGAGCGAGGAGCCGGACGGGCTGGTCAAGTAGTCGAGCAGCTTCAGGGCGATTTCGCTGTTTTTGCCTTTCGGCACGACGATGCCGAAGTTGCTGATTTTCGGCAAGGAACGGACGTTGCCCGTCGGTCCTACCGGGTTCGCATAACGCAGGTTGTATTCCGGGTTCGTCGATTTGACTTGGTTCGCGAACGAATCGAGACGGCCGATCCAGTCGAACGTGACGAACGATTTGTTGTTGGTCGTCATTTTCGCCGTCCAGGACGCGTCGGTGTCCGTGATGAACTCCGGATCCATCAGCCCTTCGTCGTACAGCTTCTTCATGAAGTCGATTTGCGCCTTGAATTCCGGCGCCGTGTACGCGAGCTTCCACGTTTTCGCCTTCTCGTCGAAGAACGCCGGGTAGCTCGTGCCGCCGGTTCCCCAGCCGTAAGCCCAGTCGCGGAAAATGTTCTCCTTCGTCTTGGACGCGTACGGATACGAATCCGGATAAGCCGCCTTCAGCTGCTTGAGCGCCGCGTAAAACTCGTCGGTGTTCGTCCATTCCTTGATGTTGTGCTTGTCGAAAATGTCCTTCCGGTACAGGAACCCGTGGTTGACGTCGCGGTTCAGCCCGTAGATCGGCCACGTGTACATGTTGTTTTTCTCGTCGGACCACGATTTCATGACCCAGTTGTTCTCGGCGTTGTCGACGTACAGCTTTTTGAAGTTCGGCAAATCCTTCAGGTGCTCGTTGATCGGCGTCAACGCGCCTTGCGCGCCCATTTTATTGATCTCGGCCTGCGTCTGCCCGTGGAAAATGTCCGGGAGCTTGCCGGAGGCGACGACGACTTTCATTTTATCTTTGTACGTTTGCGAGGAATACGCCTGAATGTCGAGCTTGATGCCCGTCCGTTTCTCGATCTCTTTGACGACCATCGATTCGGCCAAATTCGGGTTGTCGCTGACGAGCATCCAAGTCAGCGTCGTCGGCTTGTCGACGATCGGAAGCTTGATGCCCCCCGTGTCGCCGTAGTTTTGCGCCGCGGCCCCGGCTTCCGATTTTTGCTGCGTGTCCGGCGTCTGCGAGGCGTTGTTGTCTTTCGTTCCTCCGCAGCCCGCAACTAGCAGCGCCATCGCCGACAGCGACAGGAACATCGATTTGTACTTGCCTGCCATTCGTTCGTCCTCCCTTTGATCGTGTAGGTGAAGCTGGTGTGCCCGGTGACTCCCCGGTATCGTTTCGTTTGCACAGTCCCCATTATAAAACGCTTTCAGCCGGAGTAAATGAAGCGTTTTCAGCGCGATTTGTTTTTTCACGATTTTCGCTTCGAATTTCGAAAAACCGTTGATACGAAAGGGTTTTCCGGATGCGGAAAATGCTAAAGCGGTAGAAAATGATAAAAAATCGAATGCGTGACGGACGGGTTTGCGCGGGTCGGAACGCGCGTCTTGGACGCCGATATCGGAGTCCGGACCTTAGCATAACTCCCGCCCTATGACGGCGGCAACCCGGTCCGGCTTCCTTTTTATGGACCGCCGAAAACGGACGAGCCCCCGCCGGCACGCTTGAGCGTGCGACGGGGGCTCGTCCTCCAAGTTAATTTCTCGAAGCCTTCACGTTATCGAAGTAGACGTTGCCGGCCGAGCGTTGGCTGAATAGACGAAATGCGCTTATTTTCGGGCTGGCCGCCGCATACGGCTCGGAAGCCCGCTCCGTCAGCGTTCCGTTCTGCGGACCCGTACGGAACGTTACCGTGCCCGCGACGAAATCCAAATCGATCGCGACCGTATACCAAGCGTTCAATTGAAAGCCGGGCAGCAGAGGGCGGTACGTGCCGCTCGTTCCCAACCGGTACTTCAGGCCGTTCGCGCTATCCGTCTGAATCTCCAGGAAGCTGGCGCCCGTATAGATCAGCAGCTTATCCCCGTTGTAATTCGCCTCGCGGCTATAGTCGAATTGGAGGCGGGCCGTCGGCCCTTCGGCGATGAAGTCGTAGACGAACTGTCCGGCGGCGCCGTTCGGCACGCTCAAGCTTTTGTCCGCGGCGCTCGGCACCGAAGCGACCGGCCAGACGGACGGCCAGTCGTCGGGATAGGCGGTATAAGGCTGACCCGCCGTTCCGTCGTTGAAATCGACGAACAGCTCCGAGGACGGGCCTCCGACCGTAACGGCGACGCCGTCCGAAAGCGGCGATTCGCCTTCCGCGTTGACGGCGCCGATCTTGTAATAGTACGTCGTATCCGGCGTCAGCCCTTGATTCCGATACAAGGTTCCCGTATCGGCGCCGATCTCCAGCTTCCGGTACGGCCCGTCCGGATGCTCCGCCCGATAGATCGCGTAATGGTCCGCTCCGGCTGACGGATTCCAGCCGAGCGCGACTTCGTTCCTTCTGGCGGAGGCGGTCACGCCGGACGGCTCGGCGGGGCCGTTCCAAGCCTTCATATTGTCGAAGTAGACGTTGCCGGCCGAGCGTTGGTTGAAGACGCGGAACGCGCTTATGTTCGGACTGGCCGCCGTGTACGGTTGCTGCGTCCGCACGGTCAACGCCCCGTTCTTCGGCCCCGTCCGAAACGTCACCGTATTCGCGGCGAAGTCCAGATCGATCGCCACCGTGTACCATTCGTTCAGTTGGAAGCCGGGGATGAGGCTGCGGTACTCGGTGCTCGTCCCGAGCCGGTACCGGAGTCCGTAGACGGAGTCCGACACGGTCTCGAGGAAGTTCGTCCCCGTATAGATCAACAGCTTGTCCAGGTCGAAGTTCGCCTCGCGCTTGTAATCGAAGCGCAGGTGCGCCGTCGTCCCGGGGGACGTGAAGGCGTAGGCGAACGTGCCGGCCGCGTTGGGCGGGACGCTCAAGCTTTTGTCCGCCGGGCTCGGCGTAGGCGATACGGTCCAGGCTATCGGCCATTCGGCCGGCACGACGTACGGCTGCCCGTCCGTACCGTCGTCGAAATCGACGACCAACGGCTTCATCGGCTCCCGGGTCGCCGCCGCGGCGTGCAGCGACAGCGCCGACTCGCCTCCGGCCGTCACGGCGGTCACTTTGTAGGCGTACCCGGTTCCCGCCGTCAGCCCGTCGTTCGTAAACGTCGGGGCCGTCAAAGCCGCGGACGTTAGTTTCGCATACGTCCCGTTCGCGCTGCCCGCGCGGTAGACGTGGTAGCCGGTCGCCCCCGCTACAGGCGTCCAATCGAGACGAATCGAGTCCCGGTCCAGCGCTTGCGCCCGCAGCCCGCTCGGCGCCCCGGCGATCGCGACTTTCGGCACCGCGGGTACGACCCCTTCCGGGAACGTATCGATCGTCAGCTCGTTCAAATATTTCTCCAGGTTCGTATAGCCGTCGCCGGTGAAATCGGCTTTTCCGTCGAGCGGATCGTTCGGGTTCAAGCCGTGCTCGCGCTCCCAAACGTCGGGCATCCCGTCGCCGTCCGTATCCGCGGGCACCTCGGCCGTTTGCAGCGCCGGCCATTGCAGCGTCACCTTCGTCGCGCGCTTCTCGTCGAGCAGCGCTTGCTCTTCCGGAGTGACGGCGTTCGCGGTATAGATGACGCTTCCCGTCCCGTTCATGACGTCGTTCACGACGGCGCGGTCGACCGAGTCGCGCTTGAGGCTCGCCCCGGCGTAGTTCAGCACCTTCCCGTAAGCGGCGTCGGGGCTATCCTGCGGCGACGGGTTGGGCATCGCGTAAGGCGTCGCGACGAACAGCTGCGGATTTTTATAAATGCCCGCGAAGTTGTTCGGGTGACTGCTCGAGGACAAGCCGCCGTCCCGGCGGACGCTCTTGTTGCCGGTCAAGGCGATGCTGGAGCCGAGCTCCGCTTCGGCCATCCGGTCTTGAACCTGGGTGCTCGCGCCGGCTTTGTAATAATTGTTCACCATGTTGCCCCGCTCGTTTTCGCCGTACATGCTTTTGTAGCCCCAATCGTAGATCACGTTGTTGCGGACGTCCATCGATTTGCCGGAAAACCGCGGATTGCGGCTGTCGTTATGCGCGAGCAGGTTGTAATAATACGTCGCGTTGTCGCCGCCCCAGATGCCGCCGTAGCCGTGAAACCCTTTGCCGGCCACATTGGACAGGACGATCGTTTGCGCCACCGTGCTGTACTGCATCGTGAAGTCGGTGTTTTGGTAAAAGGAAGCGGACTCGTCGCTTCCCCAGCTTGCCGAAATATGGTCGAAGACGAGCTGTTTGCGAAACCGTCCCGTGACGCCGTCCATGTCGACGCCCGCTTCGTCTCCCGTACGGAAGCGGAGATAGCGAACGATCAGGTTGTCTCCTTGGAACACGACGGTATGCTTCTTGAACGTGATGCCGTCGCCCGGCGCGGATTGGCCGGCGATCGTCAGGTTGGAGGCCGTCACGAACAGCATCGACTGCAGCTCGATCGTCCCGGACACTTGGAATAAAATCGTCCGGTTGCTTTGGCTGACCGCGTCGCGGAACGAGCCGGGGCCCGAATCGTTCAAATGGGTAACGTAGTACACGTCCCCGCCGCGTCCGCCTGTCGCATACTTGCCTCCCCCTTCGGCTCCGGGGAAGGCGGGGATCGTGCCGGGTACGACATCCGGCGGCGGCGGAGGAGGATCGAGCGGCGTCCCGACGGCGGGTCCGACCAGCACGGCGTACATCTGGCCGAAGCCGATGTGCCCCGTCGCGTTGTTCCCTCCCAATGCGACGGTTCCGGCTTTGAAGGTGCGCGCATAGACGCGGTACACGTTCGTCGCCGTGACGTTGCCGGCCGCATCCTTGACCTCCGCTTCGATCGTATTCCCCGTATACGTCCAACCATATGACGGGGTCAGCCAATAATCGGCGGAGAACGGATCGGTATAAGCGTCGTCGGCGTGCATCGCGACATAGATCGTGGCATCCGCGTCGATCGTGAACGTCAGGAACGGGTTCGCCGGCTCGTTCTTGTGCTCCGTTCCGCCGCCGGTCTGAATAAACGACAATCCGGCATAAGGTCCCACATCGGAAAAGGTCGTATACGGATCGTTGACGTACACCTGCCGTCCGGCCTGCAGATCGGCATATACGGCATAAGCGACCGGCGCGAACCATTCGTTGTTAAGCTCGATATTGCGGATGCCTATCGCGGAGGCTTGTACTCGGGGCGAAGGCGACAGCTGCAAGGCGATCGCAATCGCGAGCAGCAAGCTTATCGATTTCTTCATCATATTCCTCCTTCGTAATCGTAGCGTCCTCGGCCAAGCGAACGTTATCCGACCGCATCGTTTGCCATCCGATCACCTCCCCGGAGCGCGTATGCAAGCGCTTGCTTATCGCTCCTTCGGTTCCGATCATACCCCCGTTCGGCGAAACGGGACCAGATGCATCTGATCGGGCCGCCGTACGTTTTTTTAGAATGGCCGTCCGGACGGTCCCGATCGGCCCGGAAAAAGCGGCATTCTAAGGAATCGTACCCCCGTCACGAGGTGTACCTTGTACGCACGGGGGGCGCCTTTGTAAGATGGGGAGGAAGCGCTACCAACATCCGCGGAAGGAGGCGAAAACGTGAAACGGAACGAAACGAGGCGCAGCGGAAGGAGTCGAGGCACGTGAACAAAGCGGCGGCCTTAGCGGGCGACCGGACGGTCGTCCGGAACGGTTGGAGGTCGGCGGTCCGAAACGGGTGGGCGCGCTCGAAGCACCTCCATTTATTGGCGTTGCCGGGGGTTTTGTTTTATTTGATTTTCAATTATGTTCCGATGTACGGCGTCCTGATCGCCTTTCAGGATTTTCAGCCGAACAAAGGAGTATGGGGAAGCCCGTGGGTCGGATTCGACCAATTCGCGGCCTTTTTCAATCATATGTATTTTTGGCGGGTTATCCGCAACACGATTTTGCTGAGCGTGCTCGAGCTGCTGTTCGTCTTTCCGCTGCAAATCTTGTTCGCGCTCCTGCTGAACGAGGTGCGCAGCCGCTTTTACAAACGGTTCGTGCAGACGGTAAGCTACCTGCCCCACTTCATATCGCTCCCGGCGATCGTCGGGATGCTGTTCATGTTCCTGTCGCCCCAGGACGGGCCCTTGAACATGCTGCTCGTCAACGTATTTCGGATGGAGCCGATCAACTTCATGGGGCAGTCCGAATGGTTCCGGCCGCTGTACATTATGTCGGACATATGGACGCAGCTCGGCTGGGGGGCGATCATTTATTTGGCCGCCTTGACGAACGTAAACCCGGACATGTACGAGTCCGCCTCCATCGACGGGGCGACCCGGCTGAGGATGATCTGGCACATTACGCTGCCGGCGATCCAGCCGACCGTCATGATCATGCTGCTGCTGCAAATCGGCAAAATGATGTCGCTCGGGGCGGACAAGGTGCTGCTCATGCAGTCGCCGGCGACGTACGAGGTGTCGGACGTGATCAGCACGTTCGTCTACCGGCGGGGGCTCGAGTTCGGCGAGTACAGCTTCGCCACGGCCGTCGGCTTTTTCAACTCGCTCATCAATATCGGCTTGCTGTTGACCGCCAACTGGATCGTCAAGAAGACGACCGACAACAGCTTGTTCTGATCCGAAAGGAGGTGTCCCCATGATCCGAGATCGATCGCTGTCGTCGAAGCTGCTGGACGCTGTCGTCCACATCGTCATGCTCTTGGTGCTGATCGCGACGATTTACCCGGTGCTGTACGTCTTGTCCGCCTCGCTCAGCAGTCCGACCGCCTACAACTTGGGCAAGGTGTCGATTTTCCCGGTCGATGTGACCTTGAAGGCGTACCGCCTCATCTGGGAAGCGAAAACCGTCACCCGCTCCTTTCTGAACTCCGTCGTCTATACGATGCTCGGTACGGCGATCAGCATGCTGCTTACGACTTCGCTCGCCTACGCCTTGTCGCGAAAGCGCTTAACGCTGCGAAGTTTCTACCTGGTGTTCGTGCTGATCACGATGTATTTCAACGGAGGGATGATCGCCAACTTCTTGCTCGTGAAGCATCTGGGCTTATACGACTCGATCTGGGCGATCGTCTTGCCGACGGCGATTTCGACGTATTACTTGATCATCATGCGCTCTTACTTCCAAGCGATCCCGGAGGAGCTGAACGAGTCCGCCTACCTGGACGGCGCCAACGATCTGATCATCTTCATCCGCATTACGCTGCCGTTGTCGATGGCCGCGCTGGTTACGATCGGTCTCTTCTATGCGGTCAATTATTGGAACGCGTGGTTCTCTTCGCTGCTATACTTGAAGGATCAGGACAAATACCCGCTGCAGATGGTGCTTCGCCAAATCATCATCCGCTCGGAGCTGCTCATGCAGTCGATCCGCGCCGGGGAAGCGTCGGCCAGCGAAATGGCTTCCACGGACGTGACGTCGGTCAAATATGCGACGCTGTTCGTGTCCATCGGGCCGATGATGATTTTGTATCCGTTCATTCAAAAATATTTCGTCAAAGGCGTCATGATCGGTTCGTTGAAAGGCTGAAGCCTTGTTACATGAAGGAGGAATCCGAGTGGGGAAATCGAAGAAAGCGCTTGCAATATTGATGGCCGCCGTCCTGCCCGTTACGCTCGCCATCGGCTGCACGAAGGAGGGCGAATCGAATGCGCCCGCGCCGGGTGCTTCCGGCGGTTCGGCGTCGGGCGGCAAGTATGAGAAGGAATTGACCGTCACGGTGTCCCGGGCGATCCTGGACGCGGCTACGGTGAAGGACGATTTGGAAGCGAAGATGCTGAAGGAAAAATTCAATCTCGTATTCAAGGCCGAGGATTACAGCCGCAACGATTGGCCGACCAAAACGACGCTGCTGTTCTCGACCGGGGACGGGCCCGAGTTCATTCCGTACGCCCGGGACCAGTGGAAATCGGTGGAATGGATGTCTTCGGGCTTCCTTCGTCCGTTCGAGCCGGATGAGCTCAAGCAGAAGCTGCCCAACTATATGAAGCTGTGGACCGACGAAGAATGGGATACGGTGTTCAAGTCGACCCGCTTCTCCGACGGCAAGCTGTACTTCCTCCCGTCGAAGCGGACGATTCCGGTGCAGACGGCTTGGCAGTACCGCAAAGACCTGTTCGACAAGTACGGGTTGACCTTCCCGAAGACGCCGGACGAGATGATCGCCGCCCTGCAGACGATCAAGGACAAAACCGGGCTCATCCCGTTCGTCTCGCCGGGCAATTCGTCCAGCCCGCTGTGGGCGGTCAGCACGTTTTTCCAAATGTTCGGCTTTCCCGACCTGATTCTGAGCTGGAACTCGTTCGTCGATCCCGTCACGAAGCAGTTTCACGCCTACCCGCTCGCCGGCGACCAGAGCCGCGACATGCTGCGGTTCCTGAACGCCATGTACAAACGCGGCTTGATGATGAAAGATTTCGCGACCGCCACGGCCGACCAGACGAACAAGCTGATCGCGCAAGGCAACAACGTCATCATGCAGACGATTACCGATCCTTCGTACAACAACGGGCTGCAAAAAGCGGCCGCCCCGGACGTCGACTGGGCGTGGGTCGACAACTTCGACCATCCGTCCCGCGATCCGCAGAAGACGATTTACAAGCGGGAGGCGTACCATTCGTACTGGGGACCGGCGATCAAGAAAGGGACGAGCCAGGAAAAGGTCGACCGTCTTCTCGATTACTTGAACTGGGCCGCCTCGGAGGAAGGCCAGCTCTGGTACACGTACGGCAAGGAAGGCGTCACCTACGAGAAGAAGGACGGCGCCCCGCGCTTCCTGCCGACGATGAGCACGCCGGCCAACGCCCAGGGCGACAAGCTGTCGACCTACGGCATCAACATCGGGTCGATCGGACTCGGCGGCTTCCTGACGCTGCACAAGTCGTTCGACGAAACGTTCAACAAGACGAAGCTCGACATGAGCAAAACGATCCCGGCCAAGCCGAACTACTTCGGTCCGATCGAGCCGATCTTCCAGTTCAACGAAGCCGACCGGAAAAAGCTGGTGGGCCTGGAGACGAACCTGAACGGCGTGCGGGACGAATATTGGCTGAAGTTCATTACGGGAGCGCTCGACCCGTCCAACGATTCGGACTGGAAGAAGTTCATGGACGCCGCGAACAAAGCCGGGCTCCCGGAAGTCGTGAAGCTGCGCACGGAAGCGTACAACAAGGCGAAATAAGAATAAAGGGGCTTGCCGGGTCACAGCCGCTTGTAGGACGAAGGCGAGACGCCCGTCGCCCGCTTGAACGCGCGGCGGAACGAATGCGTGCTGTTGTACCCGGCCTGCGCGGCGATGCTCTCGATCGACATCGCGTCCTCTTCGATCAACCGGCACGCGAGATTAATGCGGAGCTTCTCCAAGTAGGAGCTGAACGTTTCGCCGGACTGCTCCTTGAAAAATTGCGACAAATACGATTCCGACAAGTTGAAATGAGACGCGATCGCGTACAGGCTGAGATTGGCGTCCCGATAATGCTCGTCGATATGAGCCACGATTCTGTCCATGAGACGGGTATTGCGGCTCTTTTTGTTTTTCTCGATCGACCGGCACAAATGATGCAGTCTGAGGAACACGTCCCGCAGCTCGTTGTCGATGTCCGCGAACGTCTCCCCGGAGTCCGGGGCCGCGGCTTCCGACGGGAGGTGGCGGCCGACCTCGTCCTTCAGCTTGCGCTCCGTCGATTCCAGGTCGCTCAGCAAATGCTGCTTCGTTACGGCGGACAGCGTCTTGGCGACGAAATTTTCGTGATGCAGATGGCGCAGCATATGCTCCAGTTCCGGCGCATTCCCCGCTTTGACGACATTCATCAGGCGGATTTCGATTTCGGTCGGGTAGTAATAGCCGGTATGCTTCTTGTCCATCCGGTCGTACCATACGACGGCGAGCTCGCCGTCGCCCGCCGAACGGCTGTCGGCGACGGCCAGCCTCGCTTCCTGGAACGAATAATGCACATCGAGCAGCTCTTCGTAAATGTCTCCGACCCCGATCATCGGCGCGATGACGTACCGCTCCTGGATGTCGCGGCTGATGGCGCGAAAGAGGGCGTCGAGGTCGGCGACGAACGCCTTGCGGCTTCCGGCGTCCGATCGGATGAGGACGGCGAGCTCGTTCTCGTGCATCGTATGGAGGTATCCGCCGTCCCGGATATGCTCGCGGACGACTTCCTCCATGAGCGCCCGGAGAATGCTCAGCTCCTTCAAGCTTTCGGCGTTCAACGAATCGTTCTGCTTGTAGATGCGCAGGACGGCAATGGCGAAGCGGCTTCCCCGCATGTCCAGCCCGACGTGGGCGAGCATGGCGTGCATGTGGGCGCGGTCGTCGAATTCGCCCTTGAAGAGCCGTTCGATGAACACGGTTTTCAACGTATCCGCCTGCCGCTGCATCACTTGCTTCATCGACCGGTTGTTGTCGATCAGCCGGGTGATGCTTTTCTGCAAATAATCGACTTCGTTCGGCTTCTCGTGCGGTTCCGGCTTGCCGCCGGCATGGTCGTTTCCCCAGAACGCCCGCAGCACCGCGACGACTTCTTTCCACGGCTTGGAATGGCGGTAAGCCATCCACAGCGAGACGACGGTGCCGACGACAAGCGTGACGGCGGCGACGAGCAAGGCGATCGTGCGGATGTAGTAAACGTTGCCCATCACCTGCCCGATCGGCAGCGACGCGACGTAGGTCCAATTATTGTAGCCGGACCGAGTGTACACGAACAGATGGTCTTCCCCCGCTATGTTCGCATGCATGTAGCCGTGACGGTCGGCGGCCTGCCGGATTTCCGGCGGAATCGGCACGTCGGAACCGCCCGTCAGAAGCGCACCCTTATCGTCCAAAATGGCAAACGTGTGGTTGTTCGCCCCGTCGATGCCGGCCAGCTTCATGATGTCTTCCTCCTCGATCGCGAACACGACCACCCCTTGGCTCTCCTGTTCGGATCCGAGCGGCAGCGACGTCATGTAGGTGATGACGGACACATCCGTTCCGTTCACCCGGGCTTTCCGGGAAGGAAGCACTTCGCGGAAATGCGGCTTGCCGAACAAAACCGAGTGCCATTCCTCGTACGTCATCCCGTCATAATGAAACACGTCGTCGTAAAATTCTCGCGTCGAGTCGGTCGTTTGGATTTGGGAAAAGACGAGATCGCTGTTTTTCAGGACGACGAAAAACGTATTCGTGAATGCGCTTCCAGTTACGGCCAGCGAACGGAAATCTTTATAATAATTCCATACGTCGAACAACACCGGCGAATTGTCCAGCGGAGCTTGAACGTTGAACAACCCGATCAGCCGGGAGTCGAACGACAGCTGAATCGAAGCTTCGTCCATATCGGCCCATTGCTTGTCGATCATGTCGCGGGCTTGCTCCAGGACGGACAGCTTGGCGTCGCGGGATTGCGTCTCCACGATATGGACCGCCTCGTAGTAGGTGAAGCTCGACAGCGCGAGCGGGATGATGAGCATCAGCAGGAACGAGACGAGAAATCGTTTGAATACGTAGCTGTCGTTTCGCTCTCCGGGCAACCGCATCCGAACCACCTCATTCGTCGAACTTGCTCCCATGCTAATTTATCGTCCCTTCATTTGTCAAGGCACGGATCGAAAAGGAAAAACCGCCGGGACGGTCATCGTCCCGAGCGGTTTTTCCGAGGCAAGCGAGAGGGCGTTTGCTCCGGGCGTCACTTCGCCCGCTTCGTCAGCGCCACGATCAGCGACAGGACGCCGAGCACGACGGCCGCGATCGACAAGTACAGCGGCGTCTTCGACTCGCCCGCGCCGCCGGCCGCATCCGAGGCCGCCGCCGGAGCCGCTCCCGTATCGTGGCCGCCGCCATGCGAGTCGGCCGTGCCGGGCGCCGCCGCCTTCACCTTCGTGACGGAGGCCGGCTTGTCGGAGCCTTCCGCCCCGACCCACTCGACGACGCTGTTGTCTTTGTACGTCTGGTACGCTTTCCACGACAAATCTTTGGCATCGTTCTCGACTTTGCCCTGCATGCGGAATTCGCCGAATTCGGTCGCGCCGAATCCTTCGCCCGTCGCCGTCCAGACGACGCCGGTAATTTTGCCGGAGGCGTCCTTGGCAAGATCGTATTTCCAGCCCGGCTTCGGCTCGAGGCGCGAGATCGTCACGCCGGCCGGAATCTTCACTTCCACCTTCACGGTGGCGATTTCCTTCTCCGTCGGTACGCGAAGCGTGAACACCTCGTATTTGCCTTGCGTCGTTTCGTTCGGCATTACGGTGACGTGCGCGCTCGCTACGCCCGCGAACAGCATCATGGCGAACAGGCAGACGGCGAGCAGCGATCCGGTTTTTTTCATCGTTTCATTCAGCCCCTTTGGTGCGAGTTTGTCTACACGATTCAATGTATCCAAAAAGCGGACCCGTGAGAATGACTCGACCGGGCTATTTTCCCCCTCGATTATGGCCGATATGTGTCAATCCTTGCCTGACGGCGTAGGCGGTCAGCTGGACGCGGTTTTCGAGGTTCAGCTTGTCCAGTATGTTCTTGATATGGTTTTTGACCGTATTCTCGGCGATGACGAGCCGTTCGGCGATTTGCCGGTTCGTGTCGCCGGAGGCGACCCAGGCGACCAGCTCCCGCTCCCGGGGCGTCAGCGCGCCGATGCCGGGCTCGGACGCGTCCGCTCCCGCCCCTCCCCGGAAATGGTGGAACAGCTTGTCCGCCATTTGCCGCGACACCTCCGAATTATCGTCCAGCAGAGCGCGCAAATAGTGCATCCAATCGTCCGGGTCCATGTTTTTGAGCAAATAGCCCTGCGCGCCGAACTGGATCGCCGTGAACAGGTCGGCCACGGAATCCGAGACGGTGAGCATGACGACGCGGATGTGCGGGTAATGCTGCTTGATGCGGCGCGTCGCCTCCAAGCCGCTGATGTCCGGCATATGGATGTCCATCAGCACGAGATCCGGCTGCAGGTTGCCGCACATCGACACCGCCTCCTCCCCTCCGGCCGCCTCTCCGACCGTCTCGAACAGGGCGTCGCCGTCGAGCAGGCTGCGGATCGCTTGGCGCGCCAACGGATGGTCGTCGGCGATCAGCACGCGATAGACGTTCATCCGGCTCCACGCTCCTTTCTTCCTTCGACTGTCAGCTCCGTGCCCCCGTCCCCGGGCGACCGGACGGTCAGCACGGCGTTCATGTCGGCGGCCCGCTTGCGCATCATCGGCAACCCGTATTTTCTCTCGTCGTCGGCGCCGGATCGCAGCCCTTTGCCGTTATCCTTGACGACGAGCGTCCACCGCCCGCCCGGATCGCACGTCCAGGCGATGGAGGCGCGGTCCGCCTCGGAATGCTTGCGGATGTTCGTGAACGCCTCCTGCACGATCGCGAACAGCTGCACCTCCTCGGACGGGGTGAACAAAGGCTCCGTCTCCGGCCAATCGATGCGCTGCTCCACCTCGACGCCGGAGATGACGCTCCATTCGCGCAGCCACCGGTTCAGCCGGTCGGGGAACGCCACGCTGTCTTCCGGCAGCGAGCGCAGGTTGAAAATCGCTTGGCGCAGATGGTGATCGATCTCCGATACGGCCGAGCGCGCCTCCTCCGTCTTCCCCTGCTTCAGCCGGACGTTGACGAAGAACAGCATTTGCGCGATATTGTCGTGCAGCTCGCGGGCGAGCCGCTCCCGCTCCTCGTAGACGGCGCGGCGCGCCTGCTCTTCGGCCAGCGTCCGGTTCATCCGGTGGATTTTGCGGAACATCCAGTTCGAGAACCAATACGACAGCAGCAGCGTCAAGCCGATGATGAAAAAGTTGCCGACCTCCATCGACAAGTAGTGCAGCAGCAGTTCGTGCCGGATCAGCTCGAAGCCGCCGATGACGATCGCCGGCAGCAGGATCGTGAACCATTTCAACCGTTGAAACGACAACCCGGTCGCCCCCTCCGTACGCTATTTCCCGCGGCTCCGTCCGCTTCCGGCAGCCTTGCCCCCAAGAAAAACTCCCTTGCATGCGGGCAAGGGAGCGTCTTCGATCGCCGACCAACTCAGTACACTCTCGTCTCCGTCGAGTACACGGTTTCGTCGTCGTTTTTGTCCATGATACGCACTTCCAGCTTCCACAAGCCCGGGAACGGAATGTACGGGCCCTCCGCCTTGTAGCTGAACTTCTTGAGCGTGTCGTCCGCCTGGAACTCCTCGCTCTCGCGGTCGTTCACGTGCTCCTCGAGCGGGACGTCGATCGGCGCGATGCCGGACTTGTCCAGCAGATGAAGCTTCAGCAGCACCTGCTTCGGCCGGTCGAGCTCCTTCGGCATCCAGACGTCGACCCGGAACTGGTTGTCGCCCGGCACCTTCGGCGTCACCTGAGCGGTCATATGCACCTTCTCGCCCATAACGTGCCAGTTGAGCGGCTCGTTGGGCGGCACCGGGCTGATGAACGTCAGCAGCCCGACCAGCACGACGATGATGCTCATCGCGCCGAAGTCCATCCGTACCATGTCGTACAAGTCCTTCTCCTTGCGCTTGCGCATCGCGAGGCGAATGCCGATCGCCATCAAAATGACGATGACGACGAAGACGACCTTCGCGATCAGCAGCTTGCCCCATTGGGAGTACAGCAAGTAGTTCAGACCCGGCAAATAAAGCAGCGTCGTCGCCGTGCCCGAAAGCACGAGCGCGATGATCGCGAGCAGGGCGCCGTTCGAGAATCTCGGTAAAAACGCGTCGACCCACGTCCGGTTCCTACGCCATCCCGGCACGATGAGCAGCAAGCCCCCCACCCATACCGCTGCGGCCAGCAAATGGACGAAGTCGAGCGGCACGGTCAGCCATAACGGATCGTTGCCCATCGCATGTCCGTTGACGCTCTTCGCCGCCAGCAGCAGGGCGATCCAGACGAAGTCGCCCGCCTTCGAGCGGCCGAGCGTCGCGAAGCCGACCAGCGCCAGCACGAACGCGATCAGCCACGAGCGCCCCACCCACGTGCCGGTGAACAGGCCGAGCAGCTCGTCCAACCCTTGATCCCCGAGCAAATCCTGATAATGAAAATAGACAAAGGCGATCAACGCCAACAAATGAGTCCGCTGCACGCCGAGCAGGCCGTTGCGGTAATAGTCGCTGATGCCCGACCGGCCGAGTCCCGCGATCGCTCCCCAGAGCACCCAGCCGGCGACGGCGAGCAGGCCGAAGTAATACGCGATTCTCGACAAATATTTGAGCACGTCGTAGACGCTCATGTCGGCGGACAGCTCGTGTCCGGCGTGAAGCGTATCCGGCGCGCCTCCCGCGGAGACGCCCACCTCCGGGCCAATCGTCAGCACGTACGTCCCTTCCACGGGATGGCCGTCCGCGGAAATGACGTGATACGTGAACGTGTATCGTCCGTTGGACAGCTTCGGCAGCTCCAGCGTCACCGTCTTTTGGTCGCCGCTCAGCGACGCTTTCCGATCGGAAATGTCGCGTCCGATCTCGTCGTATACTTTGATGTAATACAGCTGAGATTCGAGCCGCTCGTTGAACGTCAGCTCGATGCGCTCGGGCGCTTGATCCAGCTGGCTGTTCGGCTCCGGAACCGCTTTCGTCAAGACGGCGTGCGCGGAAGCCGGCTTCGGCGCGATCCAGACGAAGGCGCAGGCCAGCAGCAGCGCCATCGTGATCCACCTTGTCAGTTTCGTATTCATGCTTCTGTTCGTTCCCCTCGTATAATAAGACCCGCGGCAGCCGGTCGGCCGGCCGTCATTCCGCCAGCGGCTTCCTGCCGCCGAACCCGTCGTTCATGCCGTGCCAGTGGGTGATCGACTCCTCGCCGAGCTTCCAGCAGAGCAGCACTTCCTCGCCGTTCAGGATGGACGGGAAATCGATCAGCCCCATGTCCAAATCTTTCAGCTGCGCGCCTTTCCGATGAATGCTCTGGACGATGGTTCGGGCTTCGATCTGCATAAACTCCAGCTCGCACTCCAAGGCGAAGAACGGATCGTCGTCGGTACGCCTTTTCCCGGCCAGCTCCTTCAACTGTTTCAAATGCACGTAACGCTCCTCGAACTGCTGCTTGATCGCTTGAAGCGCATGCAGCTCTTGGCGTATCGTCGGAAGCAGCGCGTTGGCCTCCTCCGGCGTGAACCATTTCTTCTCCATCCCCATCGCCTCCCCTACCCCCGATTGTACCAGAACGGGTCGGCCGATTCCAATGAACGCGAGGCGAACTCTACGTTCGGACGGCCGCGATCCGGCTCATCCGCCTACTTGGCGCCGCCGGTTCCGGCGACCCGGATCAGCGCGACTTCCGGGCGGCAGCCGAAGCGGAACGGCAGATGAATCGTCCCCAGCCCGCGGTTGATATACATCGACCGGCCCGGCTCCATCTCCTTCATCCCGGTATGATAGTTGCCGAACCGGACGATCGGCCGTCCGAACAGCCGAATTTGCCCTCCGTGCGTATGTCCGGCCAACAGCAGGTCGTAGCCGATCGAACGCTTGGACATCCAGCGGACGATGCTCGGGGAATGAGCCAGCGTCAGCCGGAAGGCGCCGTCCACGTTCTCGTAAGGCGGATTTAGCCGCTCCCGCCCGACCAGCGAATTGTCGAAGCCGTACACGTAGACGCGGGAGTTCTTCACCTCGATCAGCTCGCCTTCGTTCGCGAGCACCCGGATGTGGCGGATGCCGATGTCGCGCAGCACGCGCACGAATTCGTCCTCGGTGAATTTGCGGCGCCGGAACCCTCTCTTCTCCTCCCGCTCGTGATTGCCCGGCACGAAAAACGTATACGGACAGCCGATGCGCAGCAGCTCCCGCATCACCTCCGGCAGCTGGTCCAGCCGATTGAACAGATCGCCCGTAATGCACACGATGTCCGGGCGCAGCGACTCGACGATCTCCGCGACGGTGCCCGTCCAAAACCGGGTTCGCCCGTGAAGATCGGTGATATGCACGATGCGCAGCTCCCCGTTCACCCGATCGGAGAACACCTTCGTCTCCGTCACCTCCGCATTGACCGTTCCGTAAAACAAATAAACAACGACGGCCATCGCCGCCACGATTACCGCGAAATAAATCATCGGGTTCCTCCGTTTCCGCTCCTGTGATCTTTCTATCGGAACGGGCCGCCCCGGCCCGAACCTGTCTATAATCGCGGGCCGACTCGCCCTCGTCCCGAACTCCCCCCTTTCCTTACTCAACATCATACTACTGGCATAGGCGGCAAGAAAAGGAAAAATGTTGCACGATTCGCCCGCATACAACAAACTCCCTTGCCGAAACAAGGGAGTCCCTGCACCGTTCCGCTACGCGTCCAGCTCCAGCAGCCGCTTCACGCGCATGTCCAGGTCGACGAGCGAAAACGGCTTCGACATGTACTCGTCCGCGCCGAGCCGCAGCGCGAGCGAGATGTCTTCGTCTCGTTTTTTTCCGGAAAGCATGAGCACCCGGGTCGTCCGGAAGCGCTCCTCCGGATCCGCCTTCATCCGCCGCAGCAGCTCGAAGCCGTCCAGCTTCGGCATGACGCCGTCCAGGATGCAAAGGTCGACCCCGTTCCCGGACAAATGGGCGAGCGCCTCCTCGCCGTCCTGCGCTTCCGCTACCCGCACGCCCATCTTCTTCAGCCGCGTCGCGAGAATCGAGCGCAAAATGCCGTCGTCGTCGGCGACGAGCACGCGCTTCGCCGGCGTCAGCTCGTTCTCCGGCCGGCGGGAAGCGGCCGTCTCCGGCGCGCCGTCGGCCAGCAGGACGCGGTCGCGCCCCTGCTGCTTCGCCCGATACATCGCTTCGTCGGCCAGCGCGATCCATTGGGCCGTCGGCAGCCCCGGCGTCCATTCGGCCACGCCGCAGCTGAACGTGATCGAGAACGACTGGCCTTCGTGCTGCACGATCGGCTGGCGGCGCGTCGCGGCCAACGCCTCCTCCATTTGCCGGACCGCCTGCCCGCCGGACGCATTCGGCAGCACGACGACGAATTCCTCCCCGCCGTAGCGGGCCAGCACGTCGGTCGCGCGCAAATGCTGCTGGAGCAAATGCGCAAGCCCTTGCAGGACGAGATCGCCGATCGCGTGGCCGTAGCTGTCGTTAATCGTCTTGAACCGGTCGATGTCGATGAACGCGATCGAGATCGGCGCCGGAAATCGCACGGTCCGGTGCAGCTCCAGCTCGATCTGGTGGTCGAAGTAGCGGCGGTTGAACACGCCCGTGAGCGGATCGCGGAACGCCAGCTGCTCGAAATTTCTCGTCCGGGCCAGCAGGCTGTAGACGCGCGCCGCCAGCTCCTCGTATTGGAACGGTTTCGTGACGTAATCGTTGGCGCCGAGCATGAGGCAGCGCACTTTGTCGTGCACGTCGTTCCGCGCCGACAAGACGATCAGCGGGATCCACCGGAACGTCGGATCCTCCTTCAAATGATCGAACAGCTCGTAGCCGGACTGCGGATGCATCATCAAATCGAGCAGGATCAAGTCGTAGACGTCCTCGTGAAGCATCCGCTTCGCCAGCTCCACCGTGTTCGCGTCATGCACGACATATCCGTCCAGCTCGAACCGGCGGACGAGAAACGAACGCAGCACATCGTCGTCGTCGACGACGAGCAGCTTGCCGCTCGAACCCGAAACCGCGTTCCGCTGCCCTTGGTCGTTCGGGCCTGCCTGCTGCTGCTGCCGCTGCAGGATGAGCAGCTCCATCTTCATCTGAAGCAGGCTCGCCCTGCTGTTCAAGACGCTTCGCCGGGCCGCCGGCTCGTAGGCCGCCCCCCGCTCCGCCTCGTCCTGCGTCCACTCCCATTCGTTCGCCAGCGCTTCGGCGACGGAGCCGACGCTTGCGAAGCCGAATATCGGCGCGCTCCCTTTCAACGTATGGACGTACCGGTAAAATCGCTCCGGCAGACCGTCGTCGAACGCCCGCTCCATCCGGTCGATCAGCTCGTCCATCGCCCGGATGGAACGGGCGAGCTCCTCCACGAACCGGGCTTTGCCTTCCTTCATCACAAGCTCGTTTTGAAGCCGCTTCTCCAGACCGCCCCGCTCCATCGACTCAGTCATCCTTCTTCACTTCCACTTCGATAATATCCTTCTTGATCTTCAAGTCCGCGACGCGGATCCCTTTCTCCAGCAGCGTGCTGGCGATCGCCGCTTCGTCCTGCACGGGGAAGACGACGGGCGGAGACCGGTCCGGCCGGCTCTCCAGCATGCCCGACGCGAGCTCGAGCAGCCGGTCGACCGTGAACGGCTTGCGCAAATATTTTTCCGTGTCCGTCTCGAGGAAATGTTTCGGCGGCTCCAGCACCGTCGAGACGATGACCGGCGTGTGCGAGCAGTCGGGACGGGCGAGCAGCTCGGCGATAAAGTCCCAGCCCGACTTGGCGCCTTCGAGCTGGATGTCCACGATGCACAGCAGCGGAGGCCGGTTCCCCGGCTCGCGCAGCGACAGGATGGCGTCCTCGGCGCTGCGGATTTGCACCGTCGGCACCTGCAGCTTCTCGAACGCGACGGCGATCAGCTTCGACAAGTTGTCGTCGTCCTCGAGCACGACGACCTTACCGCCGAGACCCGATACGCGGTACGTCTTCAGCCGAACCCGGAACGTCGAGCCGCGGCCGAGCTCCGAGTCGAACGACAGCGTGCCCCGGTGGGAATCGACGATTTCCTTGACGATCGCGAGGCCGAGACCGGTTCCCCCGATCTGGCGGCGGTCGGAGTTGTCGACGCGGTAAAACTTGTTGAACAGCTTCTCCTTCGCGTCGTCCGGAATGCCGAGTCCGCTATCCCGCACCTCGATGACGGCGTCCTCCCCTTCGCGCCGGACCGATACGGCGACCTTGTCCGCGCCCGGCGAATATTTCACCGCGTTGCTGATCAAGTTGTGCATCACCTGCGTCAGCCGGTCGACGTCGGCCGTGACGAGAAGGCCTGGCTCGGCTTCCAGCTCGATCCGGTGTCCCTGCTTCCCATGCCATTGCTCCGCCACGTCGTGGACGAGCGCCGAGACGTCGGTCGGCACCATGTGGTACGACTGCTTCCCCGATTCCATCCGCTGCAGGTCGAGAAAGTCGTTGATCAGGTTGGACAGACGGTTCGCTTCCTTGTAAATCGTCTCCATATATTTGTGCTGCTTCTCTTTCGGAACGTCGCGGTTCAGCAAAATTTCCATGAAGCCGAGGACGCTGGCGAGCGGGGTGCGCAGCTCGTGCGAGACGATGCTGATGAATTCGTTTTTCGCTTCGTCGGCCAGCTCCTCGTTGGTCCGGTCCCGGAAGACGAACAGAAAGCTGCGCGTATTGTCGATCGGGTCCGCGATCGAGCTGACGTACAGCTCGAAATGGTCCTCGCGCCCGTCTTCGCGGACGTGCGTGAACCGTTCCTGCAGCTGGTCGAGCGAGCCGCTCATGACCGCCTCCGTAAAATCGCACAGCTGCGATTTGTGCGGGCAAAACTCCTCCAAATGCCGGCAAAAATCGCGGATGTTCGATGCCGCGAAACGGTCGAAGCCGAACAGCTCGTCCATCCGCCTGTTGGAAAAGACGATGCGGCCCGCGGCGTCGCACATGATCATCCCCTCGTGGATCGACTCGATGATCCGGCGCACCAGGTCGCGCTGCTGCTGCAAGCCGTCCCGCTCCTGGGACAGCTCCTCGTTCAGCTCCTCGAGCAAATACGCCTGTCTGCGACGTTCCTCGTTCGTCGTCTGGGCGAGATAGGCGAGCGCGAATTGGCGCACGAGCCCTTTCGTCTGCCGCAGCAGCGCGTCGTTCGTGTCGCATGCGCCGTATGCGGTAAGGAGCAGCAGGCCGATCACCTGCGAATGCTCGTCGAGCAGCGGGTAATATTGATCCAGCGCCGTATCGTAGCCGCCGTGAATGCCCCTCTCGTCGGACGCAAGCGTTCGCTTGCGGTAGATCGGCTGCTTCTCGTCCAAGACTCGCCGGCCCGGTCCGAACAGCTCGCCGTAAGAGGAAGGAAGCGCTCCGGGCGGGTAGCCGTATGAATACACGACGTCGTATGCGCCCGTCTCCGGATTCGGCGCGACGAGAACGGCCGCGTCTTGGCGAAGCGCTTGCAGAAGCGCCGCGATCGAGTGGTGCAGAAACGATTTCATTTCCACGAAGCCGGTCAGCTTCTCCTGGTATGTATTGATCAGCTCCAGCTCGCGCTCCCGGTCGGTCAGCTTGAGCAGCATCTCCTGCTGCTCGAGCTGCTGGGCGGTAATTTCCTCGTTTTGCGCCTCCAGCAAATCCCGCTGCATCGTCAGCTCCTTGTTCGTCTCCTGCAGCGCCACGTGGCGCCGCTTCAGCTCGTTCGACATGAAGTGGATGCCGCGCATGAGCCGGCCGAGCTCGTCGTTGCGTCCGCTCGGCGTCACCTCGACGTATTCGCCGCCGGCGATCCGGTTGACGGCCGTATCCGCCTCCACCACCGGGGCGAGCACCGTCCGGCGCAAATACCGGACGAGCATCCAGCCCATCATCGCCGCACCGGCGACGACGAGGACGGACAGCCAGACGAGCGATTCCGTCCGCTTCCGGTTGTCTTCGAGCAGCCGGTCCACCGCTTCGCTTTGGCCGGCCAATATGCTGCCGAAGTGCTGGGCCATGTCGTTGACGCTGGAGGTTGTGCTCGTCCGCGACATGTTGGCGATTTCGTCCATATCGCCGCGCTTCTTCAGGTCAATGACCGTATCGCTCGTCTGGACGTAGCTCGACCACGACCGGCGAATGGCGTTCCATTCGTCCGCGAACGTTTCGCCGTAGCCGCGGCTGTCGAAATGCCCGGCCGCTTCGGCGAGCCCGGCGTCGAGCCGCTTCCGCTTCTCCATGAATTGGGTCAGAAATTCGTCGCGGCCGAACGCCAAATACGCCCGCAAATCGGAGACGACCGACTGCGATTCGGCGTACAGCGTCTGGACGAGCTGCTGGTCCGCCACGTTCCGCTCCAGCTTCTCCCGGCCGTCCGAAATATGGCGGTTTACATATAAGCCGGCGGCGGTGACGAGTAAGGCGAACGCCAGTACGACCGCCCCGATCCACCGGGATACTTTCATGGCAACGCTATTCGTTCGAATGATCATGAATCCGCTCCTGTCCGCCCCGGGCGATTAGCCGCGCTCGAGCAAGCCGTTCACGACGCCGATCAGCGCCAGCGGGCTGAACGGCTTCACGATATACGAGGTGACGCCCGCCGCCATCGCTTTTTCCTTATCCTTCTCGAGCGCCTTGGCGGTCAGCAGGACGACCGGAATGTCCCGGTTCGGCGAATCCGAGCCGCGCAGCCAAGCGCACACGTCGACGCCGGTTTTCTCCGGCATCATGTAATCCAGAATGACGAGATCGTACGGCTCCGCCGCAAGCTTCGCCGTCGCCTGCTCGCCGTCCTCGGCTTCCGTAATGACGTAGCCTTCGTCCGCCAACGTCTCGGTGAGCAGAAAGCGGAGCGCCGTTTCGTCGTCCGCCAGCAAAATTTTCCGATTCCCCATCAAGCTCTCCCCATTCATTCGACAAATATCGCAAATCCGCGTCTTCCCATTATAGCATCCGCCTTCGCCGTTGTATCGGCCAACGCCAATAAAAATAGGAGCTTCAAGGTCGGCGCTGCCGCTTGCGATCCGAAAAAAAAGGCGCTGCGGAGCTCGTCCCGCAGCGCCTTATTCCGTTTGGCCCGCCCGCTCCGAGGCGGCGGCCCGGTGAGCCCGCCAAGAGCCGGAGCGGATTTCGGGGAAGCCCCGCGAGCCGGTCCAGACGTACGCCCATCCGGTCCGGACACCGTCGACGTCGGTCACCGTCACCCGCTCGTAGTCGTTGCGCGGATCGCCCGGTCCGACATACTCCTCCAGCTCGTCCATCGCGGCAAGTCCCTCCTCGTCTACCGTAAACCATTCGCCTTGCACGACCGCGCCGCCGGCCTCGTCCCCGCCCTCGCCAAGGACGAGCGCGGGGTAAGCCCCGGCGTCGTACAGACGTCCGTACACCCCGCCGGGCTCGGCGGACCGGACGTACGGCGCCGCCACTCCGTAGTTCGTCTCGCCCGTCAACAGCGTCCCGTACACGAATACGCGAATCATCGAATGCCTCCCTCGGTTCGAGTGTGATGCCGAAAGAAAAAAAGCAAGACGGTTGACGTCTTGCTTCATTTGGCCACGTTCTGTACGAGCTCCCGGGTTTTGACGATAATTTTGCGGATGCTGTCCTCGGACAGATGGAAGCGCTGGATCAGCTCGACGACCGTCGTACCGCTTTTGTACATTTGATAAATTTCGCGGTTGCGCTTCTCGATCAGCTTCCGCGTTCCGTTGTTTTCGCCCCAGCCGGCCCGGGTTTGCCCGATTTTCGGTATATAGACAAGCTCGCCTTGAATGTAGTTTTGCAGTTCCTTCAATAAGCTAGGCGGAAGAAAATCCTTTCCGTTCTTGTAACTCATTGATGAAAACCTCCTCATGATTGTTTGTTGCCGAAACCGACCCAACTGCAACAGAAATGAGCGCTTTCATCGTTTCACCTCCTCATTAGAATGGACCGGACGCCGTCGTCCGGTCAGCCGCGAGCGGCGGATTATTCCCGAAAAAAGGGAACAAAAAAACACGATAACCCGCATCGTGCCTGTGTCGTCTCATGTATTGTGCGCATCAGGTGAAGGTTAGTTCAGGTCGTATTCGGTTAAAAGCTGGACACCTCTACTGCTTCGTTGACAAACTTTTGCATTGCCGAACGCCTCCTTTCACCTTAGTCGATTGCTTACCGTTTTGGTAACATTACAATTATATGGTATGGATTTCGATTCAGCAAGCCCGGCATACGGAAAAATTATTTATACCGAAACTCGCCGACAAGGAAACAACGCCCCCCCCAAAAGCGCGAAGCGGCCCTTAACGGGCCGCTTTCGCATTCATGAATTCCCGGATAAACCGCACGTACACTTGCGCGGTCATCTCCAGCTCGCGAATCTCCACGTACTCCACGTCGCCGTGAGCGGTGCGCTGATCGGGTCCGTGGCACAAGGCGGGCACGCCGAGCGCGTTGGCGAGAATGCCCGCGTCGGTGACGAGCTTTTTGCCGACGGAAGGAAACTCGACGCCGCGCACCGCGACCGCGGCCCGGCGAAGGGCGGCGACGGCCTCGCTGGTTTTGTCGATGCGGTAGCCGTCCCGCACCTTCTGCATATCGAGCTGGATCGTCACGCCGTGCCGGGCTGCCAGCTCGTCCAAGCCGCTCCTCGTCGCGCGCTCCACGTCCTCGAACGTCTCCAGCGGGTCGTACCGCCGCACCCCGACGAGCGTCGCTTTGTTCGGCAGCTGATTGTAGAACTGTCCGCTATGAATCGAGCCGACGAAATACGACGCATACCCGATATCCTCGATATAACGGCTCGCCAGCTCCGCGTTCCACCGGTCGAGCAGCGCGACGACGTCGCCCGCGATCGATATCGGGTGCGGCGTGCCGTCCGGTGCATGCAGCTGATGGCACGGCTCGCCGTCGCGCTCGATCTCGATTTCGAACGTCGCCGATCCGAGCTGGGCGACGGTGCATTCGGTCGTAGCGCCCTCCATGACGACGACCGCGTCGGCCTTCAGCGGCACCCGCTCCGTCAAGGCGATCAAGTCTTCGCCGCGCCCGCCCGGACTTTCATGCAGGCTGTTGGCGACGACGAGCAGCCGGCCGGGCAGACGCTCGCCCGATTCGTTCAGCACCCGCAGCGTCTCCAGCATGCACGCGAGCGAGCCTTTCATGTCGCACGTGCCGCGGCCGTACACGCGGCCGTCCTTCACTTCCGCCTCGGCATGGCCGAGCGGAACGACGTCCATATGGCCGTTGAACAAAATCGCCGGCCCATCCTCGCCATCGCCGTAAACCGCCACCAGCGTCGGATTGTCCGGCACGAACTCGTACCGGTCCACCTTGCATCCGACTTCCCGCAGCATTTGCTCGTACCGGTCCGCCATCCGGCGGGTGTTGCCCGTCACGCTCGGGATGCGCACGAGCTCCAGCGTGTCCCGCACGATCCGCTCCGCGTCAACCCGTTCCAGCCGATCCGCTGTCATGGTCCGCCCCTCTTTTCTCCGTGAAAATAAGCCGTTCTCTCTTCCTCTTATCCCCGTCCGACGACCGGGGGCACGAACGCCGCGTCCGCTTTCGTCTCCGGCCGCAAAATGTCGAGGTCGCACCCTTCCGGCGCCTGCAGCGCATGCTCCGCGAACAGGCGCGGATAGCCCCGCTTATGCCGCGGCTCCGGCCGCCGCCATTCGGCCATCCGGCTCGCCAGCTCGGCATCGTCCAGCTCGAGACGGAGCGTCGATCGCTCGATGTCGAGCTCGATCCAGTCCCCGTCCCGCACGACGGCCAGCGGGCCGCCGACCGCCGCCTCGGGCGCGACATGCAGCACGACCGCGCCGTAGCTCGTACCGCTCATCCGCGCGTCGCTGATCCGGACCATGTCGCGGACGCCTTGGCGAAGCAGCTTTTGCGGAATCGGGATCGAGCCCCATTCGGGCATGCCGATCGCGACGGGGCCGCAATTTTTCAAGACGAGGACGCTCTCCGGCGCAACGTCCAGCTCCTCGCTGTCGATGCGCGCCAGCATATCGGCGTAATCCTCGAAGACGACCGCCCGGCCGCGATGGCGGAACAGCTCGGGAGAGACGGCCGACTTTTTGACGACGGCGCCCCCCGGCGCCAGGTTGCCCTTCAGCACCGCCAAGCCGGACTGCTTCTTGAACGGCGCCTCCAGCGCTGCGATGACGTCGTCCTCTTCCCCTGCCGCCTCGCCGGGCGCGTCTCCGCCGTACGTCGCGCCGATCGTTTCGCCCGTGCAGCTCAGGCACGACGTATCGAGCAGCGGCAGCAGATTGCGAATGACCCGCCGCAATCCGCCCGCCTTGTAAAAATCGTCCATGCTGTGCGATCCGCTCGGCTGCAAATTGACGATGAGCGGCACGTCCTCGGTCAGCTCCGCATAGCGCTCGATCGGAATGCGGATGCCGAGCCGTCCCGCGATCGCCGTCAGATGGAGCGCCGCGTTCGTCGATCCGCCGATCGCCGCGAGCAGCTTGATCGCGTTATGGAACGCCGCTTCGGTCATCAGCCTGGACGGCGTCAGGCCGGTCCGGACCATCTCCACGATCCGCTTGCCCGTCGCTTCCGCGGCGATTTTGCGCGAAGCGTGCGTCGCCGGGATGCTCGACGTGCCCGGCAGCATCATGCCGAGCATCTCCGAGAGGCTCTTCATCGTCGAGGCGGTGCCCATGACGGGACAGCCGCCCAAGCTGCACGAGATCGACCGCTCCAGCTCCCGCCACTCCTCCTCGGAGAGCAGTCCCGCCTTATAATCGTCCGAGTATTTCCACAGGTCGGTGCCGTAGTTGACCGTCTTCCCCCGGAAGCTGCCCGAGGAGCGATGGCCGGCGGCCAGTTGCAGCGCGGGCAAATCGCAGCTGGCGGCGCCCATCAGCTGGCCGGGTACCGTCTTGTCGCATTCGCACAGCAGCACGACGCCGTCGATCGGCTGGGAACGGATGCTCTCCTCGAGGTCCATCGAGAGCAGGTTGCGGTACATGAGGTCGGACGGCTTCATGAAGTCCGCCGGCGTCGTAATCGTATGCAGCTCGATCGGATAGCCGCCCGCGAGCAGCACGCCCCGCTTCACGTGCTCGACAAGCTCCCGGTGCGGGTAATTGCAGCTGTTGAAGTCGCTCCACGTGTTGAAAATGCCGATGATCGGCTTGCCGACGAACGATTCCGGGTTATGGCCCATCGCCCTCATCGCGGAGCGGTGCTGAAACGTCAGCTCCGCGTTTTCATTCTCGAACCATTCGCTGCTGCGTAATTTCAAGACGGTCTCCCCTTTTTGTACCGGTTCAAAAACGTTTGTCGTTCAATATATTGATCGATAATCACTATATTGATTTTACGAAAAGGAACGGCAAGGGTCAACTTCTTTTTCCGGCTCGGGTCCAGTGACAATCCGCCAGAAGTTCAATATACGGAACCGCGTTCATTATTTCAAGATGAAGAGGGTGCTGGAACGCTCATCGGAGGCAGGAGGGGAAGATGCCGGGCGGGAAAAAGGGGGACGAGCAAAAAGGGCCGGGGGCCCGGGGGCCGGCGGGCGGCCCCGGCCGCAACGTACGCGCCTACGCCGGCGCGAGCCGCCAGCCCGCGTCGAGCAGCGCCCGCCGCACGCACTCGGCGAACGCGACCGCGTGCGGCCCGTCGCCGTGCACGCACACGGTGCGCGCGCGGCCTTCCGCCGCGAGCCGCAGCACCTGCGCGGCCGCCTCGCCGGCGTCGGCGACGAACGCGCCGGGCTCGCGCCGCGGCACGAGCGTGCCGTCCGGGCGGTACCTCCGGTCGGCGAACGCCTCTGTGACGGTGCGCAGCCCGGCCCGTTCGCCCGCACGGACGAGCTCGCCGCCGGCTAGGCCGACGAGCGCGAGCGAGCCGTCGACGCGGCGGACCGCTTCGGCGATCGCCTCGGCCAGGGCGGCGTCCGCCGACGCCATATTGTACAGCGCGCCGTGCGGCTTCACATGCCGCAGAACGGCGCCCTCCGCGCGGACGAAGCCGTACAGCGCGCCGACCTGGTACACCGTCATGTCGTACGCCTCCTGCGGCGTAACCGCCATCTCCCGCCGGCCGAAGCCGGCCAAATCCGGCAGCCCCGGGTGCGCGCCGATCGCCACGCCGCGCTCCGCGCACAGCCGCACCGTCCGCCGCATCGTCGCGGGATCGCCGGCGTGGAAGCCGCAGGCGACGTTCGCCGACGTGACGATGTCGAGCAGCCGCTCGTCCTCGCCCGTCCGGTATACGCCGAAGCTTTCCCCGATATCGCCGTTCAGGTCGATCGTCCGCTCCCGATCCCCGGTCGGCGTCGTTAACGTCGTCATCGTGATCCGAATCCTCCTCTTCCGGAGCGGGCGGCGCCCATCCGCCCCCGCTTCACGTTTCCGTTTCCGTTTCATCGGCCGCCAACCGCATCCGCAGTCCGATCCCCGCCGCGAGCCGCCGTTCGGCCTGCCGCCGCTCCAGCAGCAGCCGCTCCGACTCGGCGGCGCCGATCATCTCGAACCGCACCTCCGTGCCGGGACGCGCCTGCGCGAGCAGCGGCACATCCGCCTCCGCGACCTGCGCGATGCGCGGATAGCCGCCCGTCGTCTGCCGGTCCGCCAGCAGCACGACCGGCCCGCCGTCCGGCGGCACCTGGATCGTGCCGGCCGTCACCGGCTCCGACAGCAGGCCGCCGGCTCCGTCCAGCGCCAGCCGCGGCCCGTCGAGCCGGCAGCCCATCCGGTCGGAGCGCGGCGAGACGACGAACGGCGCGGCGACGAGCAGCCGCCGGACGTCGGGCGCGAACCGGCCGTACTCGGGGCCGGGCGTCACCCGCACGACCGGGCGGTCGGCGTACGCCGGCAGCGCGTACGGGCTGACGCCCCACGGGGCGGCCGCCCAAGCCGCACCGGCGGCGTCCGCCCGGCGGCGCAGCGCCGCGAGCAGCCCGGTTGCCGCCGGAGGCGCCGCGCCGAGCGGCAGGACGTCCCCCGCCCGCAGGGGGCGTCCGTCCAAGCCGCCGATGCCGGCGGGCACGTGCGTGCCGCGGCTGCCGAGCACGGCGGGCACGGCGAAGCCGCCCGCGACGGCAAGGTAGGCGCGGCAGCCGGAGGCGGCCGGCGCGAAGGCGAGCTGCGCGCCGCGGCGGACGAAGACGGCGCGCCACCGCGGCAGCGGCTCGCCGTCGACGGTCGGCGCGGACCCGCCGCCGGCGACGGCGACGAGCGCGTCGGCGGCGAAGCGCAGCGCGAAGCCGCCGAGCGTCAGCTCGAGCGCGGCCGCGTCGGGCGCGTTGCCCGCGAGCGCGTTCGCCGCGCGCAGCGCGAAGCCGTCCGCGGCGCCGCCGGCGGAGACGCCGAGCCGCTGGCTGCCGGCGCGGCCGCCGTCCTGGACGGTCGCGAGCACGCCCGGCCGCTCGACGATCGCCAGCGCGCCCTCGCGCTCCGCGCCGCCGCCCGCGGGCTTCGCCGCCTCCGTCCACGCGGCGCCGCCCGCCCTTCGCCGTCCCGCTCCCGCTTCCGCCGCCGCGGCTGCGGCCAGCTGCTCGAACCGCTCCGGCGTCACCGGCTCGAAGCGGACGCGGTCCCCGGCCCGCAAGAGCGACGGCTGCGCGTCGTGCGGCTTGAACAGCGCGAGCGGCGTCCGCCCGATGACGTTCCAGCCGCCGGGTGTCTCGAGCGGATAAATGCCGGTCTGCCCCCCGGCGATGCCGACGCTTCCGGCCGGAACGGACGCGCGGGGCGTCGCCCGGCGCGGCGTCGCCAGCTCGTCCGGCAATCCGGCCAAATACGGAAAGCCCGGCGCAAAGCCGATCATCGCCACGACATAGTCCGCTCCCGCGTGGAGCGCGACGACGTCTTCGGCGCGCAAACCGTGATACGCCGCTACGGCGTCCAAGTCGGGACCGTACGCCCCGCCGTAGCAGACCGGCACCGTCACGGCTCCGGCCTCCTCGGCGTCCGCGCCGCTCGCGGCCGACAAGACCGCCCGCACGCGATCGCATACCGTCTCGTACAACGATACGGACCGATCCTCCGGCTCCGGCCCGGCCCGCCGTTCCCGATAGACCGTCCACGGCTCGTAATAGACGGCCAGCGCGGCATAAGACGGCACCGCCTCGACGAAGCCCGGGAACGGGGCGGCTTCGAGCCGGTCCGCGGCGTTCCGCACCGCCTCGATCGTCTTCGGATCGATTCGTTCCCCGAAGCGGATCAAAACCGCGGAATCGCCGAGCGGCGAGTAGACGAGCCCCGGTTCGGCTCCGCTTCCGGCAGCCGCCCTCGGTTCCGGGCGAGCGCCCTCCGAATGCCTCTCCTCGCTCGCCATGCCCGCCGCACGAGACGCATCCCCGATGTCCCGTTCCTTTGGCTTGCCGCCATTCTCACGCATGTCGTCTTCCCTCCCGTCGACCGAAAAATCCGTTTCCGTCTCGATTCCGTTCCTCCTGATTGTACCGCAACCCTTTCGCTCGAACCACTGCAGCCGATGGAACTTTCGCCCTTCCCGTAACGCCGACAGGCCGCCCCTCGGGGGACGGCCTGTCGGCGCCTCGTTCGAGCCGCGTGTGATTTTCGTCACATCTCCCCGGTTCGCCGCCCGCTTATAATGATGGCGGAACCGAAGAAGAACGGAATCCGGCCGCTCCCGGCCGCCCGGCCTTATCGTCGAGGAGGAATATCGCATGAAATACGGTCTTGTCCGCAAGCTGGTGCTCGGCATATCCGCCGTATCGATCGTCACGTACGGCACGAGCGCCTTTTTTATTTTCGTCCTGAAGCCGCTGATCGCCCCCGGTCTGTCCGATTGGCTGTACGTCGGAGCGGTGCTGGCGCTCGGCATCGCCTGGACGAGCTTTCTCGGCTGGGGAGCGGCGCGCATGCTGATCCGGCCGCTCGTCCGGCTGTCGGAGGCGGTCGATGAAGCGGCTACCGGCAATTTGGCCGTCCTCGTCCCGGAATACCGCGCCGAAGATGAAATCCGTCGGCTCAACGTCTCGTTCCGGACGATGATCGGCAACTTGAAGCAGATGATCGCCGATTTGTCGGCCAACGTCTCCGTCACCGATCGGAGCGCCGGCGCTCTCGTCTCGGCGATCGGCGAAGCGGCGCGCCAGATCGAGACGATCTCCGTCACGATCGATCGCGTGGCCCGAGGCGCTTCCGCCCAAGCCGCGGCGGCTCACGAAATGGTTCTCGGCGCGTCGCGCGTCACCGCATCGGCGGACGAGGCGAGCCGGCAAGCGGAGCAGGCGATCGCGCTGTCCGACACGATGGTGAAGACGATCGCCGACAGCGGAAGCACGTTTCGCTCGCTCGTCGACGGCATGTCGGACATTTCGGCGACAAGCGAGCATACGCTGGACATCGTCCGCAGGCTGGACGAGCACGCGAAGGAAATCGGCCACATTTCGCACCTCGTCGGCGAAATCGCCGCGCAAACCCATCTGCTCGCCCTCAACGCGTCGATCGAAGCGGCGCACGCGGGGGAGCACGGCCACGGCTTCGCCGTCGTCGCCGACCAAATCCGCAAGCTCGCCTCCGACAGCTCGGCGGCCGGCGAGCAGATCAATCGTCTCGTCTCGCACATGCAAGCGCAAGCCGGCGTCGTCTTCCGCGAGACGGACAATCAGGTGCGGCTCGTCCGCCGGCAGAAGGCGAAGGGTGAAGCGGCGGGCCGCGCGCTGGCCGATGTGACCGCCTCCGCCGACGAGGCGGCGAAGGCGCTGCGGCGCATCGTCGTCCAGATGACCGCCCAGACCGAGCAAATTCGCCATACGTTCGGCGACGCGCGGGCCATCGCCGATATCGCGGCCTCCATATCGGACGACGCCACCCGCGTAGCCGGTGCGGCACAGGACCAGACGGCGGTCATGCAGGAGATCGCGGCTTCCTCGGACTTGCTGCGCGATCAGGCGGACACGCTCCAGCGCAAAACGGTCGCGTTCCGGCTGTAGCCCGTAGACTTCCCCTTGCCTTCCGTCTTCTCGACGGACGCGGCACGCTACTCCCGCTCCGCGTCCGTCCCCGGTGCGCCGCCGACGATCACTTCCCAGTTGCCGTCCACCGTGGCGGCAACCGTTTTGCGTTCGAGAATGTAGTTCGCCAGCAGCTCGGAGACGTCGGTCGGAATATCTTTGACGACCGGCTTTCCTTGGAACATCGTATAATCGCCTCCGCCGCCCGCCCGGTAATTGTTCATGACGACGTCGTATTCCCGATCCGGGTCGACGGGTTCGCCCTTGTGCGTCAGCCGGACGACGCGGCTCCCTTCCGGACGCGAAATATCGAGCGTATATTCGATGCCTTCCCACATGTCGTAATTGTAATGCTGCGGCTTCGGCACGGCGAACTTCGGATTGACCGACACGGCGCCGCCGGCGTCCACCGTAAAATAGGTCGCATTTTGCTCGAGGGCGGCCCTCATATCCGCACCGGTAATGCGAATGACCTTTAACGTGTTCGGGTAAATGTAGTTCGATACGATATGGCGCATCGTGACGCTCGGCGGGAAGCCGGGCGACTCGTCGGTGAACAGCGCCGTATTCGATATGGCCGCTCCCGACGTTTCCATCTGCACCTTGTTGATAAATTCGACCAGCGCATTATCCTTCATCCGCGTCCGCATCGGATCGCGCATCGTCATATCCCCTTCGATCGCCCCGATCGGCGTGTCCAGCCACCGCTGCGTCGCGGCTTCGTAAGGCTCCGCCAACGCCAGCACGTCCGGGTCCGGCTCGATGCCCGCCACCGCCGCCAGCTCCGACGCCGCGTCGGCGACGGCCCACCGTTCGCCTCTTCGTTGGAGAGTAAGGCGGACGATGCCCGCCTGCTGGCCGAGATGGCCCGGCTGGACGATCGGTACGCCGTTCACGCGCTTGCCCGCGATTTCGCGGTGCTGGTGTCCGGTCAGCAGGACGTCGATCCCGGGCACCTCCCGGCAAAGACGGTATCCTTGGTTTTCCCCCGTCTGCACCTCCGTCGGTTCGCCCGTGTCCACGTCGCGCTCGAACCCGCCGTGGTACGAAACGACGACGACGTCCGCCCCGAGCTCCCCGCGCAAAAACGCCACCCACCGTTTCGCCGACTCCACCGCGTCCAAAAAGTCGAGCCCCGCGATGTTGTCCGGGTTTTCCCAATTCGGGATATAAGGCGTCGTCAAACCGAGCAGGGCGATCTTCGCCCCGCGGAACTCCTTGATCCGGAACGGCTGTCCGAAATACGGCACTTCCGTCCCCGCTTTGACGATATTGGCCGACAGCCACGGAAACGCCGATTCGCCGACCGCCTTGTTCAGCACGTCCATCCCGTAATTGAATTCGTGATTGCCGAGAACCGCCGCATCGTAGCCGAGCCGGTTCAGCGCCAGCACCATCGGATCGGCCGGACCGTTGTCGATGCGGGCGTGATGATAGGCAAGCGGCGTTCCCTGGATCAAGTCGCCGTTGTCGATGGCGATCAACAGTCCGCCCTCCTCCTCGGCCCGCTTGCGCTCCCGACGGAGCAGCGTCGCGATTTTGGCGAATCCGAGCTCGCGCGGCTCATTGTTTGCATAGTGAATGGGCAACATAGATCCATGCAAGTCGCTAGTTTCCAGCAGCGTGACCGATATGACGTCGTTTCCGTTCGACACTTGAAATTCCCTCCCGAAGCTGTTTCTCATCCCACTATAGCAGGGCGTTTCGGCCAACACAAACGGCGCGGTTTTACGACAATTTAACATGACGCCTGTACCAAGTCTTGTCGTTTTATGATATGCTGATGTTCGGATGTAACATTATTTCGCCATCGATATGGGGGAGGACGACACAACATGATGAAGAAAGCATCGGCCATCGGATTGACGGTCGTATTGGCCGCCGCACTGTCGGTAGGCTGCGCCCAAAAAAACAACCAAGGCGCGACGCCTCCGGCCGGCAATAACGACGCGGGCAAAGCCCCCGCTGCGCAAGGGTACGTGCCGAAGGAGCTCAAAGTCCAGTTCGTTCCGTCGCAAAACGCCGAAACGCTCGAAGCGAAAGCGAAGCCGCTCGAGAAGCTGCTGGGCGACCGCCTCGGCATTCCGGTCAAAGTCAGCGTCTCGACCGACTACAACACGGTCATCGAAGCGATGGCTTCCAAGCAAGTCGACGTCGGCTTCCTGCCTCCGACGAACTACGTCGTCGCGCACGATACGAAGAAAGCGGCCGACCTGCTCCTGCAAGCGACCCGCTTCGGCGTAGACGACAAAACCGGCCAGCCGACGACCGAGCTCGTCGATTCGTACAAAGCGATGATCGTCGTCAAAGCCGATTCCGCGATCAAGGAAATCAAAGATTTGAAAGGCAAAAAGATCGGCTGGCAAGGAACGACTTCCGCCGCCGGCTACACGTATCCCGCCCTTCTCATGAAGAAGAACGGGGTCGATCCCGTATCCGACGTGACGGGCGTCCAGTTCCAAGGCCACGACAAAGCGGTCATCGCCCTGCTGAACGGACAAGTCGACGCCGTCGCCGTCTTCCAGGACATCCGCGCGCAAATGCAGAAGGACGTACCGGACATCATGCAAAAAACCCGCGTGCTCGCGTTCACGGACAAAATCCCGAACGACACGATCAGCGTCCGTCCCGACATGAGCGCCGAATGGAAGAAAAAGATTTCCGACGCGTTCATCGCGATCGGCAAAGATCCGGACGGCCAAAAAATCATTTTCGACGTATACACGCATAAAGGCTACGTGGAAGGCAAAGACGAGAACTTCAACGTCGTCCGCGACGCCAACAAGCAGCTCAGCGGCAAATAAGTCGTCCGCTTCCCCTTCATCCCTTCGCGCCACGCGCGGAGGGATTTTTTGCATGCGCTGCGTATTCGTTACCGGATCGGGGCAGTCTAACCGTAAAACTACCGTTTCCGCCGCCGGGCGGCGGAACGGCTCGGGAGCGAATACGCATGATGAACCGGAGACCCGCCATCGTCATCGGCTTGCCGGTATACAACGAGGAAGCGGCGCTGCCGAAGCTGCTCGACCGCCTCGAGGCGCTGCGGGATAAGCTTGGCGAGCCGCCCCGCGTCGTCTTCGTCGACGACGGCAGCACGGACCGGACGGCGGCGATCGTCGAGCGATTCTCCGCCACGTACCCGTGCGCGGTTCGGATCGCGCATCCGACGAACCGCGGCCTCGGGGCGGCGATGCAGACGATGCTCGCATACGTCGTCCGCCATTACGGAGACGCGGACGTGCTCGTCACACTGGATGCGGACAACACCCACAATCCGGCGCTCATCCCGGCCATGGTGGACAAATTGCGGGACGAGCGGCTCGAGCTCGTCATCGCCTCCCGGTTTGCGCCGGGCGGACGGGAGCTCGGGCTGTCGCTCCGCCGGAAGCTGTATAGCCGGGGAGCGCGGCTGTTTTTCAAGCTGCTGTTTCCGATTCCCCGCATAACCGACTATTCGAGCGGGTTTCGCGCCTATTCCGTCGCGCTGCTGCGCAGGGCGTACCGCGAATACGACGGGGCGCTCGTCACGACGGGAGGCTTCGCCTGTACGGCCGAAATCGCGGCCCGGCTGGCCAAGATCGGGGTCAAGGCCGGGGAATGTCCGCTCGTGCTCGAATATCATTTGAAGGAGGGACGCAGCAAAATGAACGTGAGGCGGACCGTCGCCGGCTACTTCCGGCTGCTGCGCGCGGTCAAGGCGCCTTCGGCCCCGGCCGAGACGGAGCGACCGGCCGGCCTGCTGGAGCGGCAAGGGGAAAGCGGAGCATGAGGTCGCGATCGGCCCCTCTCCCTCTTCGCCGGATCGCGACGGCGCTTTTGTTCGCGTTGCTGCTGGCGCTCCGGCTGCCGCACTTGAACGACTCGCCGTACGGCTACGATTCGTGGCGGCAGTCGGACACGGAATCGATGGCCCGCCATTTCGTCGAGCGGCTCGCCGACATCCGGTATCCGCAGCTGAACTACCAAGGCCCGCCGCCGAATTACGCCCAGCTCGAGCTGCAGCTGACGACGTGGCTCATCTCCTTGCTGTACCGGCTGTTCGGGTACCATTACGCGCTCGCCCGAATCGTACCCGTCCTGTTCTTTATCGGCTCGGCGTGGTTCGTGTACCGGATCGCGCTGCGATATTTCACGCTCGGCACGGCGTGGCTGGCCGTTCTTCTGTACGGCATCGTTCCGCTGAACGTGCTGTACTCCCGGGCGATCATGCCGGAATCGGCGGCGCTGTTTTTTTACGTCGGCGCGTTTTATTGGTTTTCCGAAGCGACGGATCGCAAAAGCTACGGCCGGCTGGCTCTTGCGGCGGCGTTCACCGCTCTGGCCATTTGCGAGAAGGTGCCGACCGTGTTCGTCGGCATCCCGATGCTCGTCATGGCGTTCGCCGCATACCGGCTGCGCGCCTTTTTCCGCTTGGAGCTGTGGGCGTTCGCCGTCGCCGCGCTCGTGCCGCCGTTCGTCTATTACCGCTGGCTCGGGACGATCGCGGAATCGGACTTCGTCTCCGGCATCGCGACGAAACACGTGCTGCCGGACATGGCGACGGCGTGGCTGACGGCGCAGGCGGCGGCGTTTTTTGTCCGGGAGCTGCCGAAAGCGTTTACCCCGGCCGGTCTCCTTCTGTTCGCGTTCGGACTGGCCGCCCTCCGCTGGCGGCGGCACTACGCGCTGGGAAGCTGGGCGCTGGCGATGCTGGCGGAGCTGGCGACGATCGTCGCGGTCATCCGCTTCAACTACTACTTGATCTTCCTCTCGCCGCTCGTCGCGCTGCTCGGAGCCGACGCGCTCGCCCGGGCGGCGGCGCTCGTGCGGCGGATCGGCCCGGGCGGGGCCGGCGGGGCGGCGGCGTTCGCCGTCGTCGCGCTGGCGGTCGGCTTCGTCGTCCGCGACAGCTTCGCGGCGACGAAGCCGCTTCTCGGCCTGCAGCACGGCGACCTGCTCCGGCAGGCGGCCGTCGCGGAGCGGCTGACCGCGCCGGACGACTTGATCGCCGTCGGCACCGACGACCCGTCGCTGCTCAACGCGACGCACCGGGCCGGCTGGCGGGTGACGAACTCGATTCCGGACGATCCGGTCGCGGAGCTCGACTATTTCGTCCGGGAAGGGGCGGCCTACTTCGTGCCGCTGAAGGGATACATCGACGGCGATCCGGAAGGCCGGCTGCGCCGGTATTTGGACGCGCGGTTTCCGAAGATCGTACCGGCGGACCCAGCGGAGGCGGATTACTTCATCTACGATTTGAGGAGAACGCTGCCCGGGTCCGCCTTACCCTCCACATGAAGAAAGGACGCCATTCGGCATGGCGCCCTTTCCTTTCCCCGTATACGGTATAGCCTGTTAACCCCAAATCGCTCTACTCGTCGGCGGTGGGACCGTAAATCCCCGGCAGCGGCACGTCCAGCAGCCGAAGATAAACCGTCAGCTGGCCCCGATGGTGGTACCAATGATTGAAAAGGACCGAACGCACCTGCTCGAGACGAGCCGTTTCGCTTAGAACGGCACCTTGCAGCGTCCAGCGAAACGTCTCGCGAAGACCCTCGTCTCCCCACGAACGAATCCGATCCTCCGCAATGGCTGCTTGCTCCTCCAACACGGCGAGAATTTCCGCGACGGATCCCGCTTCCGGAAGCGGCACGGTCGGCACTTCGCGCTCCAGGGCATTCAACATGACGGCCAACCCTCCCGGCAATCCCGCCGTATGCAACGCCAATTGCCCCAGCGACATGGACTTGGCATGCGGCTTCCAAGTCAGGCTCGCCTCCGGAATGCGCTCCATCACCCGGCGCGTAGACGCCGCCTCCCGCCGCAGCTCCTCCAACAAATGCTGTACAACGCTCAAATCAATCTCCTCCTTGGTCGGCTTACCCCAAGTATAGGGCAAATGGCTGGAGGGGGGTTCTTTTGAATTGCGGACTTACTGGCCGGACGCTTTCAATTTCTCGATCTCCTTCAGCGCGTTCTCCTGCGCCATCCGCAAGGTCGTATTGACGTCAAGCTGGCCCTTCCCGAGCTGATACCACAGCTTTTCCAGCTGATTGTTCGTAATCGCTTGATACGGCGATTGCGGGAACGGGGCAGCCGGCTTGTTTTTTGTCAGCGCTTTCAAGTTTTTCCCTTTTAGGTTCGGATTGTCTTGTCCGAACGCATCTTTGGCCGATTGCGTTTTGATGACCGGAAGTCCCAGCGCCTTTTTGGCCATCTCGGTTTGATACTCGTCGCTGGTCATGTAGGCGATAATATCGAAGGCTTGCTCCTTATGCTTGCTGTTGCTGACGATATAAGCCAAGGTGAGCGAAGCCTGCGAACCGACCCCTCGAAGGTTGCTGAATTCCGGCAAAGTGACCACATCCCAATTCACTTCCTGCGCGGTTCCGGGAATCGAGGCGGCATACATGGCCGCTACTTTTGTTTTATAGAAGAGGTTGTTGATCCCGGTAAAGCTGCCCTCCACCAAGGCGTTGCCCGGAATTTCGTAGAACCGGTTGATGTTCTGGACCACCTGCGCCCATCGTTCGTCGGTATAAAATAACGGTTTATCCGTTTTGGGGTCGGCAAATCCGAGAGACAATTGGTTTTGCCAAGCGATGCTGTACGATTGGGTAATGAAGCCTCTGTATTGCGTGTCTCCTTCTTTCCGGGTGACCCGCTTCGCCAGCTCGTAAGCTTCGTCCCATGTCATGCCGTCCGTCGGATACGGAACCCCGAATTTATCGAAAATGTCTTTGTTGTACAGCAGGGACATGACGTTCATCCGGAGAGGCAGCGCATAAATTTCGCCGTTCGGCGCAAGGGCCTTCACCGCTTCCAGCGTACTGGGCTCAAGACGGCTCAGGTCGTAGCCTTTGGTCTTGATCATTGCCGTCAGATCGTACTGGTATTGAAACGGCGTAATGTACCGGTAATGGTTCGTATCGCCGTTGAGGAAAATATCGATCGGTTCCTGCGAAGAAAGCACGTTGGCCAGATGGCCCGCCACGTTCGTATCCGGGGGGTGGACCGTTTTGATCGTCACATGCGGAAATTTTTTGACGATCGCATTGCCGTACTGCTCCATAAACGTTGCCGTATCCCCGGCATACGGCAAATAGAAGGTAATCGTAACGGGCTCGGCCGCCGGCCCCGCTTGGCCGTCCGCTTGGCCGCCCTCTTGCCCCCCGCTGCACCCGGCCGCCATAATTGCTAGCGCCAGCACCAGCACGATCAAGATCGTCCCATTTCTTTTAGCCAAAATACCCATCCTTTCCGTACAAGTATTCATTCCATCACTCCAGCTGCGACAAGCTCCCCTCCTCGCCGACGAAAATGAGGATGCTGCGCGCAAATCCAACGATGCCCGCTTCATCCGTCACCATCATACGGGGAGTCGGCCCGTGGACGAAACTGCACATCCCATCACATCGATGAAGCTTGCCGCGCTTCGGCACGTATGCCGGAGTGAACAATTCGCACATTCCTTCATTTTGTCTACTTTTCCCGCTTCTCCACAAAAAAAAGAAGCCCTCCGGTACGACGGGGTCGCGCATGAGGGCAAAGCCTCAAAACCCATCGTCCGGGAGGACGCTCAATTTCCTTTCGAGCATGTCGAACCGACACGGTTGCGTTATTCCGTTATATGCCAAAGAACGCCCGCGGGGTCGATCAGGTGGATGGCTCGCTTGCCGTAAGGTTGGATTTTAGGGGGAGTCGCCTTAACGGTATAGCGGTCCAATACACCGGTGCTTCGGATATGCTCCCACCAAGCATCCAAATCGTGCACGCATAATTCCATCATGAAGTTATTTTGCAATTCTTCATGATAGTAATGCTGCAAATGGAATTCCGCTTCGCCAATTCGGAAAATGGCCCCTCCGTCATGGGAGGCTATTTTTTCGAATCCGAGGTCCGTATAAAATTGCAGAGCAACGGAGTAATCCGCGCCGGACGGCACGAACGGACGCAATCGATGCGCTTTCATTCCTTCGTCTCCTTTCATTTCTTTCGGCTCATCCCTTGTATTCCAAAACCAGCAGCACATTCCCGTTGGGATCCAGAAATGTCAATCCTTTCGCAAATCCTTCGTCACTATAGCGAACGATCGTCGCTTCGCCCTTCCTCAAGTCCTCGTGAAGCCTGTCCATATGCTCCGTCACCATAACGAACGCGGGCATAAGCTCCCCATTTCTAGAAAAGTTGATGGTGGTATCGTCGTCGGTTTGCCATAAGTTGATGTGGCTGGTCTCGTTCAGCTGGAGGAAAGCCAAGCTGTCATTGCCGTACCCTTTTAACCGAAACCCAAGATGCTGCTCATACCATGAAACGGACTGCTCCAAGTTTCTCACCGGAATCTGAATATTCTCGATATATTTGACCCGTTTGTATTCCATCTTGCCACCGCCTCACCCCATAATGAAAACCCTTCCAAAAGAGGCATGCAGCCGCATCCCCGTTACTTTGCTTCTTCCAGGAACTGCAGGATCGTATCGTTCACGAAAACCGGATTTTCCCGGATCATGTGCGGCCGATGGCTGCAGCCCGGTACAATGACATAGCGCGAGTCGGGAATAAGCGACGTCACCCGCTTCAGGTCTTCCTCGGGGGCATACGGATCGTGCTGTCCGGCAATGAACAACGTCGGGCGGCGTAGGCCGCGCAATTGTTCGTCCCTCAGCTGCGGGTAGGTGCGCCAATCCTTCACTTTTTGCCTTAAAAAGGATTGCCAATCTCCCCGGTGCGCCTCGAAATGCCGGTCTTTCATCCTCTCGATAAAATCGTGAGCCCCATGCTCCAGCAGCCATTCCGGCTCGAATTGCTCCGACTCCATGGAAGCGACGAAGCCGCTTTGTCCGATGGAGGTGATCGACGCTATTCGCTCCGGGTGATTCACGGCGCAATGAAGGGCTACGCCTCCTCCCATTCCGTACCCGATCAGATGCGCTTTGGGCAGCCGCAGCCGGTCCATGAAAGCGATCATATCTTCCGCGTGCTGCGGAGTGCTCCACTCGAGGCTCTCGCTTCTCGTTCGACCATGCCCCCGGAAGTCGGGAAAATAGCAGGCATACTTGTTTTGAAAATCGAGAATTTGGCTGGCAAACGCCAATATCCCTCTGGAAAATCCGCTGTGCAAAAACAAAACCGGATCGCCGACACCCATTTGCTCGTAGAACATGTCGATGTCGTTACAAGGAATGTGGGGCACGCCTAATCACCTCTCCGATTGAAGATACAACTTTTACCACCTCCAATGTATACGAACAAACATTCGCCCGTCAATCATCAGTTCGACATTGCAGAAAAAAAAACGACGGACCGGACTCCATCGCGTCGTTCCTATGTCTCGCTAATCAGCGCCGGACCGTCAAAACAGCGCCCTTTGTGCGAACCATCGGTCCAAATCGACGGACCCTTGCACCCCCAGCAGCCGGTAGAAGTAACGGTAAACGTTTCGATAGGGCGACAAATCGGGAGGGGCCAGAACGGTCGAGTAGCCGTTGAGGAAAGGGGCCGCCGAAGCCTCATCCAGCACATACTCCAATCCGACAAAATCAAGCTCGCGAGGCCCCAGCGCGTAGGCTTCCACATCGACGACCGCCGAAAGCAGCCCGTCCTGCATGAGGAACTGGGACGGGTCCAAATCGATAAAGACGGGACAGAAGTGATCCGGTACCGGCAACATGCGAAGCTCGCCGATAATGGCATCGAGCCGCGCTTGGATTTTGCCGTCGTTCGCATAGTCCCGTTCGACGAGCGTTTGCATCGTTTGCGACAGACGAGAATGAAAAAAATCCTTTCGCTCGGCTCGCGTTCCGGCCGGGTTGCCGAAATCGTCGCAGCGCCGTTCATGCACGCGGGCCAGCCAGACGCCCAATTGGTGCAGGAGCTCGTCCGATTGCCCGACGAACGACCGGAGCGCTTCCCCGTTCATTTTCTCGACGACGAGGTATTCCCTGCCTTCCAGCGTTCTATGCTCGAGCACTCGCGGCGCCGGGATCCCCGCAATCGAACCGAGCATGGCGGCGTTCGCCGCGAAATGAAGCATCCGTCTCGGATCGATCCCGAACAGATCGTAGCACCCCCACCAAAACTCGCGGCTCGGCGCCTCGGTCCATCTGGACGAACGGACGATCCGTTCCCCCGACGTCGTCTTCACCAACCATACGTCGCTGGCATGCCCGGAATATCCGGGATCGAGCGACGCGATCCGCTCGATCGGGTCTGGGAAAAGGGGCTGAAGGACGGACTCGAGCGTCATCATCCAACACCTCCATATGCAAATTCAGCCGCCTGAAAAAAAAGAGAAACCCGGCGTCATCGAAAAAGACTTGGGTTTCTTTCCATTTTACCTCGATTTGGGTTTAGCCGGAAGTCGGCCGCGTCCTCAAGCGAGCACAAGCGGCAGCTTCTGCAATCCCAGCATATTGAAATTGTTCAACGGAACGAGTTCAGCCTCATCCGGGATTTGCAGCTTCGAGATCCGGGACGCCATGGCTTCCAGCGCGGCGGCTACCTCGATGCGGGCGAGAGGGGCTCCGAGACATTGATGAATGCCGTGTCCGAACGTAAGATGGGGGCTTGGGGTTCTCGTAATATCGAACACATCGGGACGGTCGTACTTCGCGGGATCCCGGTTCGCCGCCCCCATGAACACGACGACCCTGTCGCCGGGCTTCATCTGCGCCCCGCCCAGCTCGACCTCCTTCTTGACGACACGGTACATCAGCTGTACGGAAGTCCGGTAGCGCATCACCTCTTCCACCGCTTTCGGGATCAGATCGGGGCTGCTCCGCAGCAGCTCCCACTGCTCCGGATGCTCCGCGAAGGTGCGAACCGCATTGACGAGCAGGTTCGTGGTCGTTTCATTCCCTGCAACCAAGAGGAGCAGGCAAAAGTTGCTGGCCTCCAGCGGCGTTAACCGGCGTCCGTCTATCTCCGCCGCCGCGAGCTGGGAGACCAGATCCTCCCGGGGATTCGCCCGACGCTCCTCGAGCAGCCGCTGGAAGTAAGCTCTCATCTCGCGGATGGCCTCAACGTGTTTCGGGTCGTCCGGCAGCCCGGTCAGCAGCCGCTCCGACATCTCGGTAATCAGATCGGACCATTCCTTGAAGGTGTCGTAATCCTCCTTCGGCACGCCGAGCATGTCGGATATGACCGCGATCGGCAGAGGAATGGCGAAGCCGCGCACAAAATCGAATTCCTCCCGGTCCTTGACCTGGTCCAACAGATCATGAGCCGTTTGGCGGATCCGCGGCTCCAGCTCGGCGACGGAGCGGCGCGTAAATGCGTGGGCCGCGAGCGCCCGTAGCTGCGTATGGCGGGGAGGGTCCATTCCTTGGATCTGATCGCTGAACGCCAATTCCTCCGACAGTCCGTCATACACGGCGGAAGAAAACGTATCCGGATCGCCGAACACGCGCCTCACCTCGTCGAAACGGAAAACCAGATAAGCCCCGTACTGCGGATGAAACGAGACGGGAGCCTTCAACATGTCCGCATACCAGGGGTACGGGTCCAGCTGCAAATGAATGGGGTTCGACATCGAGATTTTTCCTCCTGATCGTCATTAGGATGATCTTCGCTTCACCGTTACCCGAATGCCTCCTCGGGGAGCCAGCGTCAACAGAGCCTCCGGAACGACGGGCGGATGTCCCGGGGCGTGGCGAAGAACGTAATGCTGCCCGATCTCGGCAAGCAGGATGACCATTTCCAGCATGGCGAAATGATTCCCGATACATGACCGCGGCCCCGCTCCGAACGGGAAATAGGCCATGAGCGGCAGCGTTCGGACATAGTCGTTCTCGAACCGCTCGGGGCGGAACGTCTCCGGGTCGGCGAAATACCGGGGAGACATATGCAGCGGATACGGGCTGATCATCAACGAGTCGCCGCGCCGGAGCTCCAAGCTTCCCAGCCGGGTGTCCCGAATGGCCGTCCGGCCGGTAATGTACCCCACGGGGCGCATGCGGAGCGTTTCCCAAACGACATTCTGCGTGTAGACGAGCTCCGGATAATGTTCAGCCGTCGGAAGCGCCCCGTTCAACACCCGGCTCCACTCTTCGACCAGCTTCTCCTCCACGTCCGGCCTGCGCATGATGAAGTCGAACGCCCAGGCCAGCGTATAAGCCGTCGTCTCATGGCCGGCCAGAAACATGGTCAGCACCTCGTCCCGAATCTGCTTATCGGACATGACCGATTGATCGGATTCGTCCACCGCCTCCATCAGCACGGACAGCAAGTCTTGCCGCTCTCCTCCCTTCATGGCTCTGCGATCCTGTATGATCCCGTATACGATCTCGTTCAACGTCTGGAGAGCGGCCGAATACTCCCGGTTTTGCTGGGTCGGGATCAAGAGCGGAACCCGGATCAGGGCGCGGATCTTATCGGTGGCGATCCGGTTGATCGAATCGAACGCTTGCTCGATCTGCTCCAGTCTCGTCGTGGAATCATAGCTGAACAGCGTCCTCGTCATAATATCGAAGGTGATCCGGAACAGATCGTGGGTCAGATCCCGTTCCTGTCCTTCGGCCCAATTCTCCGACAAGCTCCGCGTGCTGATTCCCATCTGCTCCGCATAACGCTGAATGTGCCCCCGGGTAAACTTTGGCTGCAGCATGCGGCGCTGTCGATCATGGTGCTTCCCGTCGCTTAAGACGAGACCCTCCCCCGTCAGCCTCTTGATTTCATCGAAGGCTCCGGCCTTGCAGAAATCGTCCGACTTGGTGACCATCGCCTCCTTCAGCATGTCGGGATGGAAGATGGCGTAGAAAGATTTCGGCCCAAGACGGAAGCGTGCATAGTCTCCGTATTGGCGGTGAAGCTCGTTCATAAAAGTAAGCGGATCCTCGCGGAAAGCCTTCAGCGATCCTCCAAGCAGCGAAGGCTTCGGCAAAGCGGATTCCGGGGTTAGCTCAGTTTGCGGCATCCATCATAACTTCCTTTCCCGTACGTTTTCGTCCTTCCGATCGGCAATACGGAATACATGGAAAGTATGCCAGCTTGACAAGGAAAACGATAGTATCCTTTCGCATACTTTTGAGACCCGAAAGGATAGCATGACAAAACGCCTATTCCCTCGTTCGGAGAATAGGCTTCAAGAGCGGAGCGATGTCGAGTCTCGGCGAAAAATCCGCACCTCTACGATTCGGTCATCAGCTTGCTGATCAGCTGGGTCCGGGTACTGACGCCCAGCTTGGCGTAAATCGATCTCAGATGCTTCTTCACGGTCACTTCGCTAATAAACAGCTTGCGGGCAACCTCGGAGTTCGAGCAGCCCGACAGTACCTGCTCGATGACTTCCTGCTCCCGGGACGTAAACTGCTTCAACAAGCCCGGCTTCCTCGCTTCGTTCAAGGCACCGTCCCTACTGGAAGCGGGTTCCCGCCATTCCAGCCCCGCCTTCCGGAACAGCATGCCGATAAAGTCCCGGAGCTTGCTTCCCCGGGTATCCATCACATACGTATAGGTCGGCGTACGTCCGTCGTAGTTCGTATGCTCAGCCCCGTCGACGGTCGTAAAGCCGAGCGCGGGGTAGACCTTCTTGGAAATGTCGGTCGTGTAGGGCGAGCAGACAAAGACGCCTCCCCTGCACATATGGGTGTAGAGCAGATAAAGTCCCTGGGTCCGTGCCGTCGAATCCATAAGATCCCGGAAATCCATCACTCGCAGAAACCAACCCGTCGGGCGCTCGCCCGGCACTCCAAGCGCGTTCCGTTCCGCGGGCGTCAAGGCATCCAGGTACGGGCGGCAGATCGGGTCATTCTCCAACCAGGCTCGTGTCCCCTGATGGATCGGGATGATGACCGACAACGAATGCACGCTTCCGTTACCGTCCCGAAGAAGCTTTAGCGCCTCCGGGTCCAAGGCGAACAGCTCTCTCACATCGATCCCGCTTGCGCCAAGCCGGAGAGCATCGGCCGAGTACTCGATCCGGAATTGCTCCCCGGTATCCGGGTCGGTCTCCCAGCCGGATATTCCGTCCACCTGCCGCTGCCGCCATTCCGTATAAGCGACCGCATCCTCCAGCGTGGATTCGGTAACGGGCTCCCAATACAACGCGCCGCCGGCGTCCGTGTCCGAAGCCAAGGCGCGGACCACCCTGACCCCGGCGTAGCGGAACAGCTCCCCGATCTCCCAGCAAACCGAGCGTTGACCGGAGGAGGTTACGATTACCTTCGCATAATAATGGGCGCTCCGCTCCCTGTAGCGGTAATACCGCATCGGGGCTCTCTCCTTCAGCTGCTTCGCCGTAATCTCGCTCACCAGGTCGTGGACCTGCCAGCCGTTGACGGAACGGCGAACGAAGGACAAGGACGTGAGCCTCTCGAACCCCTGGATGGAAAGCTCCCGCTCCATGACGAAGGAGAGCACCTCCTGATCGAACCGGCGGAGTACGGAAGCGGCCTCCACCACGGTGCGGAGCTCCTCGTCCGGCACTTCCCTCAGCCAGAGGGAAGCGATCTCCTCCAACCCGTCCGAGACCGCCGGCACGCCGGGGTCCCATTGGCAGAAATGGGCCGCGACGGCCATCGACAGCGTAAGCGGATGTCCCCTGGATCTTCTCCATATCGATTCGAGGATACGATCGTCATGAATGCCGCATAGGCGGCCATACTCCCGGCTTTCCTCCTGGCCCAGGCTGGAGATCGGAAACTGAGTGAGCCTCTCTCTCCATGCGGGGGAGAGCACCCAAGTTCCTTTCAACGGATGACGTCCGGCCAACAAGACGATGGCGCTGCCGGGAAGCCACGGGATGAATCGGTCGCGAAGCCAAGCCTCCATATCGGCCAATTCCTCGAACGTATCCAGTGCCAGCACGAGCCGGCTCCGCTCGGCCGCGCCGATCAGCCGATCCAGACATCTCCTCCGCACGTCGTGCGGCGAGTTCACGGGACGAGCGCCATCGCCGTCCCGCTCCAGGAGCAACGTCTCCAGAGCGCTGCAAAACCCCTCCTCCGTATGGACGAAGTCGCGGCTGTCCAAGAGGAGGAAGCGGGCGCCTCCCGCCTCCGCAGCATCCTGGCACAGCTTCAGGTACGTGCTCTTGCCCATGCCTCCCGTCCCATATACGTGCAGCATTCGGGCGCCCTCTTCCGCCGGGGCGTCCCAAACCTGTCTGAAATATTGCAGCTCCCGCTCCCGTCCGACGACAAACTGCTTCTCGCGCCTGGCCAACGCATGGTTCTCGAATGCCATCCCGAACTCTCCCTTAGTTGTCGCTTCTTATGTACATTCTATATTCGCCTTTCGTTTCCCTTTTTACGTTTTATTAGCAGGATTCGACACCATCCGTGTCGAAAATGGAATAAAACGTTAGCTCCAATGGGAAAGTGGGGATGATTATGCTGCGCTCGCCTCGTTCTTTAGTCACGTCCATGACCGTTACGATGGTCGCACTTCTTCTGGGATATGCGTATTTCCAAACGTTCCACGGGCACGGTACCATGTGGGAGCTTCCCCGCTTCCACTTTTACGTCATTACTCCGACGCTCTTCGCGCTGGCCGTCAGCGCCGCTGCCGTCGGCTGGACGGGGATTCGGCTTCGGGATATGAACGTGCTCATGCTGGCGTTGGCGATCTTGTCGCTGACCGGATTTTTTCTCATTCACGGGCTTTCGACCCCCGGGTTCATCATTGCGGACCAGCACCACCTGGCTGGCGTCGCCTCGTAAGTCGCGATGACAACCTGTGCCGTCTGGATTTTCCTCTCCTCTCTTCCATCCGACCATTCCTGGATCCGCTCTGTGTCGAAGCGCCGGAGGACGATTGTCGTCGGCTGGGTAGCCCTCATCGTGCTGATGAATATCGCGGCTCTCGTCTGGCCCGGCATTTCCGACTTTATTCCGATCGACGTAAAGCCATTGAACATTTTGATCGCGATCCTTACCGTTCTCCTGTACCTTTGGGCGGCCAAGAGATATTTCCTGCAGTTCCGGCTCATCCGATTTCCTTTGCATGCGGCTATCGTATTCGGCTCCGTGCTGCTCGCCCTCACGGAATGGGTGATGGTCACCACGATGATGTGGACGTTGGCCTGGTGGCTGTACCATGCCGTCCTCTCGGTGTCGGCCCTGATGCTGTTGATCGGCGTCATCGCCCAGTATCGGTCGAACAAATCGGCGGCTCCAACGTTTCGTCAAGCGAGTCGGGTTCCATCCTTGGACCGGCTTCGCATTCGCATCTCCGGCAGCATGCAAAATTTGATCGACGCCACGGAAACCAAAGACGAATATACGGCAGGTCACAATTACCGCGTAGCCATGTACGGCCTGCAGCTGGCCCGGGCGATGAATCTGGACTCGGAACGATTGCGGGCGCTGGCCCGTGGCGGTCTCATTCACGACGTCGGGAAAATACGGGTGCCCAGCGAGATCCTGAATAAGCCGGGAAAGCTGACGACGGACGAAAGAAGCGTGATCGAGCAGCATCCCGTGGCGGGTTACGAAATGTGCAAATATATCGGCTTCATGACCGAAGAACTGTCCGTCATTCGTCATCATCACGAAAAATGGGACGGGACGGGCTACCCGGACAAGCTGAAGGGCGCGGAGATTTCGCTGCCCGCCAGAATCCTTGCCATCGCGGACGTCTTCGATGCGCTGACGTCGCGAAGATCGTATCGGGAGCCTTGGCCGCTGGAACGCGCGCTGCAGGTGATCGAAGAGGGCAGCGGCACCCACTTCGATCCCGAATGCGTAGCCGCGTTTGTACAGCTTTGCAGGAGAGGGGAGCTGGTCGTTCCGCAGGACATGGAGCCATCCTATGAGAGGGTATTGAGCTCCGAGGAAACGGCGGCCGCGCGCTCAGCCGAATGAAAGCCGCATGAAACGCCGAAGGCCGCCGGGATCCCCCGACGGCCTTGTCCTTACTTCGGCTTGCCGACCTTCGTCGTCAAATCGATATATTTGTCCTTGTAGTAGTTGAACACGGCGGCGGCGCCTTTGGAGGTGTATTCCTCCAGAAACTTCGCCTTCGCCTTCTCGTAGTCCGCATCGTTCTTTTGATAGATGACCTTGGCGATGTTGGCGACCAGGTATGCGTCGAGCTGCTGCTCCTTCGCCTGAATATCGCTTCCCGGCACGGTGGACAGGCTGCCGAGAAGCGACGTGTCGAACACGTACTTCGGCACCTTCGTGAAATGCTCGGTTACCGTCTTCTGCTTGTAATGCTCCATAAATTCCTTCTGCACCTGGGTAAGCAGCTTCGCCTGCGTTTCCGGCACGTCGTTGAAGTTGGCCGGGTAGCCATTCGGGTCTTTCTGCGGCGTGTAGCGAAGCAGGTTGTTGTATTTGCCGATCCCCGTTTGGATGTAATGCTTCGGATCCGACTGCCGCGCATTCAGCTCTTCGTCGGTTACCATCGGTACGCCGTTCACCATTTTATAGTGCTTGCCCTCGATGCCGTTCATCATCAGCCTGGCTCCCTCATCGGAGAACAAGTAATTGATGAACTTCATCGCCGCCTCGGGGTTTTTGCTCGTCTTCGAAATGAACATCTCGAATTGGTCCCCGTTGTACGTCGCCTGGCCGACATAGATGTTCTGCTTGTTGTAATCGACCATGAACGGCACGAACCCTTTCTCGGGATGCCCGTCGGCGATAAACTGTTTGTCCGCGCCCCCGAGCGACCAGTAGGTCGTGCTGGCGAAGTAGCGTCCGGTCTTATACTTGTCGGTAATCGTGTTGAATTTCATCGTCGCCGATTCCGGATCGAGGATGCCGCGCTGGTACGCTTTGTTGTAGAACTGCGCCGACTTCCAGAAAATGCTGTTCGGATCGGAGACGCGCGGCACCGGCAGCCCCGTGCTCATGTCCACATAGACGTCGTTGGACGATGCTTGGGCGAAGCCCTGCAGGTTGGCGATCGCCTTGTCGATCATCAGCTGTCCCCACGCGTCGGACAAGTTGAGACCGAGGCCGTAGTTTTTCTTGCCGTCCTTGTTGGTCGGCTCGAGTTCTCCCATTTTCTCCAGCACGTTCAGCAGGTCGTCGAGCGTGTCCAGCTTCGGAAAGTTCAGCTTCTTGTACAAGTCCCACCGCAAGTTCCACGAGTTGTCGTTCACGTTGGGCGAGAACTGGACGTTTCCGACGTGGCCGGGCAAGTAATACAGGCTGCGCGTCTCGTCCGAGTTCATCATTTTCGAGATTTCGAGCGCCTTGCCCGCGTTTTTCTTAATATCGGGCCCGAACTTCTCCACCAGCTCGTCGAGCGGCATCGCCACCTTGGCGCTGTTCACCTTGGCGCGGTCGGTCAGCGCATTGAATACGACGATGTCGGGCAGGTCTTTGCCCGCCAGCATGACGGCCAGCTTCTCCGCACGGTCGGTGACGTTCAGATCCGGCGTAAAATCGAGCTTGACCCCCGTCCGCTTCTGCAGCTCCGTTATGATCTCGTCGTCCTGAAACGGCTTGCTGATAATCGTCGAGTTCGCCACCCCGAAAATGCTCAACGTAACGGGATCCGCGCTTTTTGCCGCATCGCCTCCCGCCGTCGCGCCGCCGTCCTTGCCGGCTTCGCCGCCGCTCGAGCAGCCGGCCGCGGCCAGCGATGCGGCGATCATGAGCACCGGAAGCTTCTTCCACGTTTTGACCATTGTAACCCCCCTGTTTCGATAACCATTTTATATCAAGGCGGTCCGCCCGGATATCGTTTTATGCCCGCGCCATTTCGGCGCCGCCCGGTCACCCTTTGACGGCGCCGAGCACGAGGCCTTTCAGAAAATATCGCTGAAGGAACGGATAGACGAGCAGAATCGGCAAGGTGGCGACCATCGTGACCGTCATCTGCACCGACGTCGGCGTCAGGACGATCATATTTTGCGAAGACATGCTGTTGCTCGTCACCATCGCCATCGCCGCATTCTGCTGGTTGACGAAGCTGTACAGCAGCAGCTGAAGCGTCTGCAGCTTCGGAGTCGATGCGAGATACAGGTTGTCCACCCACGAGTTCCATTGCCCGACGGCGTTGAAGATCGCGACCGTAGCCAGCACCGGAACCGACAGCGGCAATATGATTTTGAACAAAATCTGGTAGTAGCTTGCTCCGTCGACCATCGCCGATTCCTCCAGCGCGGCCGGGAGCTCCTCCATGTACGTCTTGATCAGCACGATATAGAAGGCGACGATCATCCCCGGCAGCACGTAGAGCAGGAAATTGTCCTTCAAGCCGTACGCCTTCATCGTGATATACCACGGGATGAGGCCGGGAGAAATGTACATGGTGACCAGCACGGCTCCGTACATCCATCTGCGGAAGGGCAGAAACGGTTTGCTTATGCCGTAAGAGAAAATCGTGCACCCGAGCAGCGTCAGCAGCGTGCCGACGACGGTACGCGAGATCGATATGAAAAACGCGCGTACAATGTTGTCCTCCCGGAACACCGCCCGGTAGTTGTCGAGACTGAACCCTTGCGGAGTCAAAAATACGCCTCGCGCCGCCTCCGAAGGATCGCTTATCGAATAGATGAAGATGTAGTAGAACGGGTAGAGCGTCAGCAGGGCGAACAGCCCGAGAGCCAGCACGTTCAAGCCGTCCCACGCCCGCTGCCGCCACGGGATCCGGATCGCGCTCTTGGTTGACATGTTCGTTCACCTCCTCTACATGATCGACCGGCCTGTCGTCAGTTTCGTGATGAAGTTGGCGCTGAACAGCAGAATGACGCTGATCAACGATTTGAAGATGCCGGCCGCCGTCGAGTAGGAGAAATCGTTCTGAACGAGGCCCATCCGGTACGTGTACGTGTCGATCACTTCGATCTTCTCGTGAATGAGCGCATTGTGGAACACGTAGTACTGCTCGAAGCCGATGTTCAGCATATTGCCGATGTTGATGAGCAGCAAAATGGTGAACGTAGGCATAATGCCGGGAATCGTAATGTGAAGCGCCTGCTGAAACCGGTTCGCTCCGTCCACCTCGGCGGCCTGATACTGCTCCTGGTCGATTCCCGCGATCGCCGAAATGTAGATGATGGCCGTCCAGCCCGCCGTCTTCCACAGCGTCGCCAGCGTCATGAACCACCACGTCCAGGACGGGTCCGCCAACAGGTTCGAAGGCTCGTCGATCCAGTGCAGCTTGCCGTACAGCAGCTTGTTCACCATGCCGTCGTCGATCGAAAAAAACGAGAAGAAGATCGAGTAGACGATAATCCACGAGGTGAAGTTCGGAAACGATGTGACCGTCTGCACGATTTTGCCGTACAGCCGGCTTCTCAGGTTCGTAATCATGATCGCGAGAAGAACGGGCACGGGGGACAGCAGCAGGTGCAGGAAGCTGAGCACGAGCGTGTTCCGCAGGACGAGGCCGAATTCCGACGTGCCGCTGAACAGCCGCTCGAAATATTTCAGTCCGACGAATTTGGCTTCCGCCAGATCGATGCCGGGCGAATAGTCCAGAAAGGCGATGGACCAGCCCCATAGCGGTACGTAATGGAACAATACCGCGACGAGGAAGAAGGGAACGGTCATCGCGTAGAGCGGGAATAAGCCTTTCCGCCTGACAGGTTTGCGGACGCTGTGCCGTTCGGCGGATAAGGTCGGTTGAGGCATGGGACGGGTCTCCTTCCTTCGCGCTTGCGGGTCGAATTGCTTTCTACAGCGATTATAGCAAGGGGCCGCGAGCACGGCGTTCCACAAACTTTAGTTCCCGATTAGTAAAAATAAAGAAGAAAAAAAACCCGCCGACTTCATCCGGTCGCGGGTTCGTCCCTTCCGGCCGCAACCGTTGTTCCGTTACGGGCCCGAGGCATGCTTTTTCCGGTATTCTCCCGGATTGACGCCGTGAATATGCTTGAAATGCCGGTAAAAATGATCGACGTACTTGTAGCCGACCCGTTCGGCGATTTCCGCTGCGGACAGCTCGGTTTCCGTCAGCAGAGCGGCGGCATGGCGGATGCGGACCTTGTTCATGTAATCGTTGAAATATTCCCCGGTCTCCTTCTTGAACAGCTGTCCCAGATAAACGGCGTTCACGTAAAACATCTTCGACAGCTCCTTAAGGTTGAGCTCGTCCATGTACCGGTTCTCGATATGGCTGACGATGTCCCGAACCCGGCTGTCCGCCCTTCCGTCCGGCGAGGTGCGGACGTACCTGCCGATTTCCATGGAAATGTCGACCAGGAACGTCTTCAGACGCGGAATCGATTCGTACTCCAAAATGCGTCCCATCTCCGCAAGCTTGTCTTTGTAGAACGACTGCCAGTCCCGGTGGTGCTCCTCGAACAGCTTGGCCAGCCGGATGATCGTCGTCATCATATGAAGCTTCAGCTCCTCCAGCTCGACGACCCGGCTCTCCAACGGTCCGAGCAGCCGTTCCGCCTCCCGCGCGATCCGCCCCGCGTCCCCTTCGCGGACCGCCTTCAGAAGAGCGGCGTCGTCCCATCGGACGGTCGGAACGGACGGAGGCGCCTCGCCCGCCTCATGGACGAAGACGTGCTCCGAGTCGAAAAAGAACTTCCGCTCCAGCGCCTTCAGCGCCCCCGAATAGGAGGCGCTTAACTCGCCGGACGAGGACACGACGGGGCCCGCGGCCACCGTTACGCTTTCTTTCACGTATCGCCCGACACAGTCGACAATCGTCTCGGCGAAGCGGCGGATCGATTCGCGCTCCATGGGCGCCGGCTCCGTCAGGAGAAGGCCGAACTGCTGCTCGGACAGCTCGAACAGCTCCCCTCCGCCGTCCAGCAGCTCCTGCAGGACGTTGGCGACGGCGAACCGCTTGAGCCCGATCTCGCGGCCGGACAGCGACAGCAGCATGTCTCCGTACCGGTCCATGCTGACGATCAGGACGCGGAACGATTGGCCGTTCAACGCGATTCCGTATTCCTTCGCCGTCTGCCGCACGTCCCGGCGAACTTCGCCGCGGATCAGCTTGCCGATCATGAAATCTTTGAGCGAGTTCGCCCTCCGCCTCTCCTTCATCTCGTGCTGCAGTCTTTCCCACAGCCGGTCGTACGTGTCGGACAGGATCGGTCCGAGCTCCTCCGGGTCGACGGGCTTCAGCAAATAGTCGGCCACGCCGTATTTCATCGCCTCCTTCGCATAGGCGAACTCGTTGTACCCGCTCAGAATAAGCACTTTGATGTCGGGAAAGCGGCTTTTCAGCTCTTTCGACAGCTCGATGCCGTCCATTCGCGGCATGCGGATATCGGTTATGACGACGTCCGGCACATGCGACTCCGCCCGCTCCAGCGCCTCCGCCCCGTCCTCCGCCTCGGCCGTTACGACAAAGCCGAAGCTTTCCCACGGGATGATCGTGCGCAGTCCTTTGCGGATGTGCGGCTCGTCATCGACGATCATCACCTTGAACATCGCGGTCTCCTTCCTCCTCGTTCATCGGATGGTGCAGCAGAACTGGCATCGTCAGCTCGACGCGGGTTCCCTCCCCGAGCCGGCTCCGGATCGCGACGCCGTAGCCCTTTCCGAAGTGAAGCGCGATCCGGTCGCTCACGTTTTTCAAGCCGATGCTGCCGCTTTTCTTGATGTGCGCCGACTCCAGCTCCCGCCGGATCCGCTCCACCATCTCCTCCGGCATGCCGGCCCCGTCGTCCTCGACGACGATGCGCAGCGCCCCTTCGGCCGTCCGGTCCGCCCGGATCGAGATGCGGCCGCGGCCGCGGATCGACTCGATCCCGTGCTTGACGGCGTTCTCGACAACCGGCTGAACGGTCAGCTTCGGGATATAGACGTCGGCGATGCGGTCCGGCAGCTCCGTTTCGTAGCTGATTTTATCTTGAAACCGGTACTTCTGGATGCTCAAATATTTGTTCACCAGCTCGAGCTCTTCCCCAAGCCGGATAAATTCGCCCTGCCAATTCAGCAAATGACGGAACAGTCTGGACAGATTGAGCACGATGACCGCCGTTTCGCCGTCGCCCTTGTTATGCAGCCCCATCCGGATCGACTCCAGCGTGTTGAACAGAAAATGCGGGTTGATCTGGTTTTGCAGCGCGTACAATTCGGCTTCCTGCTTCTTGATCGTAATATCCTTCAGCTTGAGGTTGACCTCATAGTTGTCGTAGATCGATTGCTGCAAATCGCGGATCATATCGTTGAAGCTTTGGGTCAGGACGCCGATTTCGTCGGGAGGACCGCTGTCGTCCATCACCGTCAGCTCCCCGTTGCGGACGATCCGCATTTTCTGGACGAGCGCTTTGATCCGGGCCGTAATGCGGGTGAGCAGCATCAGGAACAAGCCGAACGACACGAGCAGCCCCGCCGAGCTGACCAGCAGGCCGAGCCTTCGGATCTTCCGCTCGTCGTCGATCAGCCGGTCGAGCGGGATCAGCGTGAACAGATGCCAATCCGGATAAAACGTCCCGTCCCCCAGCTCGATGGAGACGACTTTATACCGATTGCCGGCAGCGCCGTCGGTTACGTCGAACGGCTTCCTCTCGCCGGGCTTGAAGAAAGGCATCGCGCCGACGGAGAAGTTCGGCTGCTCCTGCGTGTTCGAGGACAGGACGTTCCCGGCGCGGTCCGTGATGTACAGCCTGCTGTCGCTCTTTTCCCGCTCCATGATCAGCGCGTACAGACGGCTCTCGGGAATTTGGATCGAGACGACGGCCACCAGATGCTTCTGCATGTCGTACATCGTCCGCGCGACGTAAATCCGCTCCCGATCCTTCCCCCAGACGAGCTCTCCGCCGGCCTGCACCGCCGCCTGGTATTCGGCCAAAGCCCGCCTTTCCTTGTCGGCGTATAGGAACGTATTGGAATCCTGAAGCAGGGTCGAGTTCAGAAAATAAATGTGCAGCTTGGCCGTCGGCTCCTTGAAGTTGAAATCGTAATAAGTAACCGCCTTCAAGTAGAGGGAGTAAGCGTCGATGCTTTCCAGCTCGCTCTCGTACACCCGGGCCGGGTTCAAGTAATTGTTCAGCTGCTGGTCGAGGCTGAGCCGGTTGACGATATCGGCGTATTGGTTCAGCAGCACCTGGATGTTTTTGGCCGTCTGCTGGGAGCTTTCCTGCATAAGACTCGTCGTCTGCTCGATAATTTTTTTGCCGGAGACGGACAAAATAATTTGTCCCATCGCCACGAGCGGCACGAAAATCGTCAGGAAGTACAGGAGCAGCAGCTTGCCCTGCAAATTGAGCCTGGGGAATCGGATCGGTTTCATGGCGGGGCGGGTCACCTCTTTGTGTTACCATTATGGCATCGGACGACTGACCCGACAAGCCGGAAAAAGAAGGGGCGGGCCGCTACCCCGGCCGGACGGGCCCGTACCGGAACGGGGCGACGGGCAGGCCGCCCACCCCGCGCAGCCCGTACGCCGGCGCGTTGCCCCAGGCGTACCGGACGCCGGAAGGCGCCGCCACGTCCGGGCAGCTCGCCTCGACCCGCCCGCCGACGAGCCGGGCGCGGGCGGTCCGGAACACCCCGTCGTTGCCGCACAGCTCGAAGCCGGGGATCGGCTCGGCGTCCGCCGTCAGATCGCCTTCGGCTCCGTCGAAGGAAACGATCGCGAGCGAGCCCCGCGTCTCCATCGAGCGGAACCGGGGGGCGCTCCACTTCGCCTCTTCTCCGTAGACGACGGCGCGTGCCGCCGCCGCGAGCCTTTCCGCAACCGGCCGCTTGGCCGTCGGATGGATGTCCCGCTCGTCGCCGCAGTCGATCGTGACGACCAGACCGGTTCCGGGGACGGCGTCCGCCGCCGCCTGCTGCGATTCGCGCAGGACGGCCCACGTCTCCCCGGTCGGATCGCCGCCGGGCCGGAACGACGGCAGCTGGACGACGAGGAACGGCAGCTCCGGAATGTTCCATTCCTCGCGCCAGCTATGCATGAGAGTCTGCAGCCAGAATCGGTACGCATGCGCGTCCTCCGGCGTGCAGTTGCTCTCCCCTTGATACCAGACGACGCCGCGTATGCCGTAAGGGATCACCGTCCGAAGCATCGAACGGTACAGGCCGGCGGGACGCTGCGGCGCCTTCGGACCGAAAGGATAGTTCGTCCAGTCCAGCGGATGGTCCGCCACCCACCGCAGGTAGCCCTCCAATCCGAGTCGGCGGACGCGGCGCTCCAGGTCGCCGCGCTCCTCTTTCCAGCGGACCAGCTTTCGCAGGTAGTCGTTCCACTCCCGTTCGTACCGCTCCGGGTCCAGCTTTCCGGCCATACGGCGATAGTCGTCCAGCCTCCGCTTCAGCTCCGGATTCCGCTCGAGCGCCCGCTCGCTCATCCACGCCTCGATCGGAGTCGCGCCGAAGCTGCAATCGACGATGCCGACCGGCACGCCGCGAGTGCGCCCCAGCATCGTACCGAAATAATAGCCGATCGCGGTCGTACGCAGCGCGGCGTCCGGCGTGCAGGTCCGCCACTCGGCGTCGCCGGTGAACGTCGCCATGAAATCCCAGCCCGGAATGCGCGCCCCCGGGTACGGCCGCCGCGGCACCGTGAAGAAGCGGACGCCCGGCTCGTCCGCCCGGTCCGCTTCCTCCACTCCGCCCTCCGTGAACAGAAGCGGCATGACCATGTTCGACTGGCCCGACATCAGCCATACGTCACCGACTTGAACGTCGCGCCGAAGAGCGGCGTCCCGCCCGTCGAGCCGCACCCTTAGCTCGAACGGCCCGCCCGGCCGGAGCGGGGGCAGCCAGGCTTGCCATCGTCCGTCCCGGACAACCGTCGACGCGGCTTGTCCGTCCAGCTCGACGGTCACCTTCCCGCCATCGGGACCGCTCCCCCATACGGGAACGGGCTCCTTCTGCTGAAGCACCATATGGTCGGAAAACATCGCCGCCAGCTCGAACGCCGCGCTCATCGCTTCCCGCCTCCGATCGGATATTCGTCCGTTCCGACGAGGGCGGTCCCCGGCCCGTCCGCACAGACGTTATCGGCAATGTCCACGTTCCGCGCCGCAGTCAATTCGATCGCATGCTTCTGGGTACCGCGAGCCGGGTAATGCCGGGGCCGCTCGATCGTATTGCGCCTGAACGTGAAGCCGTCGACGGAACGGCCGTAGACGAGGCCCGTGTCGAACGTGCGGAACGTATTGTCCTCGATCCGGATGTTCCGATGGTAGCAGTCGAACCGTTCCGGCTCTTCGATTTCCGGGTCGATGTCGATGACGGCGCGTCCCCAATCCGGGCAAGTGTTGCAGTCGAGGAACACGTTGCCGCGGATCGTCACGTCCCGCACCGCCCCCGACTCGTACCACGAATTCGCATCCCCGGAAATTTTGATCCCCGCTCCCGGCGCGCTGATCGTGTTGCTCTCCAGCAGCACCTTGCCAGGCGTCGTAATGAGAAACCCTCTGGCCCGGTTCGCCCGGACGGTACAGTGCCGGACCGTCAAGTCGGCGTTCCACGTCGCGTTCTCCAGCACGTCGCCTTCGCCGATCGTGTCCGGCAGCGGTTCCTTGAAGGTGACGGCGACGAAGGTGCCGTTGATGGGGCTCACGTCGTCCACGACGCCCTCCGCGTAGCCGAGCAGCGATTCCCGGCGCACGAAGCGCATCGTGTCGCCCGGCTCGGCTACCCCGATCCCGATCGTCATGCTCTCCAAATATCGGACGAGAACCGTCCGGTCGGACAGCCGCTCTACGATGCCGGAATAGATGCCGTGCACGTTGCACGGATCGTCCAGCTGGTTTTCGAACAAGCAGTGCTCGATCACGATCGCCCCCCGGCAGTTCGTGAAATGCACAGCGTCCGCCGTCGCCGTCACGACCCGTCCGGATCGTTCCCGCAGCTTCACGTCGAAGCGTTCCAGGGCGATGTCGGCGCACCGTTGGGCGACAAGCCCCATGCCCGGCGCGTGATGGACAGTCACCCGTTCGATGCGGATATCTTCGCTGTCCTTCAAAAACACGCCCGGATTCTCCCTCCGGCCGAATCGCATGGCGATGAGGTGTCCCTCCTTCGGCATATGCCGAATCGGTCCGGTGACGCGCGCGACGCCCGGCGCCGCCTGCTCCATGCTCAGCCTCGCGAACGAGCTCCAGCTGATCCGGTCCCCGCTTCCGTAGGCGTGCGCCATCGTGGCGGGATCGATGTCGTGGAGCCCCCAGACCGGCTCCATCCGGCCGCCGAACCGGAAGAAGAGCCGGTTGTCCCGGAATTCGTGCTCCACTCCGTCCCGCAGCCGGATGTCGAACCAGTCGTCCCCGACGGCCGCGACCGTCCCTTGATCGAACATCGGCCGCTCCCAGTCGACAGTCACATTTTTTAGCGTGACGCCTTTGCTGCCTTCCACCAGAAACGGAATCATCGGGCCGTGAAAAATAAACGCCGAGCCCTGACCGTCGATCGTCAGCCCTTCGAACCCGGCGATCGGGAAAGCGATCCTTCTCGTTCCGCCCTGGTCGTGATTCGTAATATAGAGGAACCGCTCCGTCGCCTTCTCCGGCCGGAAATGATACGTTCCTTGCGGAAAACGCAAAACGGCGCCCGGCTCGTTCCGGCACGCCTTCAATCCCCAATAGACCGCGATCGCGTTGTCGTGCTCCGGACCTTCCTTCAGCCCGAAGTCGTGCATGTCGATAATCACCCAATCCGCCTCCAAGCGCAACAAGTTCGAGATTACCATCATTATAGAAACGGCGGCACCGCGAACGCATTCCACAAAGCTTAGAGACGGATTGGAAAAAATATAGAAGGTTGGGCTACGGCTGCGGTTCCGCCGGAACGATCCGGTTCAGCTCCGGCACCCCGATCACCTTTTTCTTTTTCAAATATTCGACGACCGGCCAGGAGGCGATCCGAACGGGATTCGTATAATGAGCCACTTCCGGATAGACGGCCGGGCCCGATATAAGGAGCGTACCGCTCGTCGCCACCCGGTACGTTTTGCCGGGCTTGAGCGGCTTGCCGTCGATGAGCACCCGCTCCGGATCGATCCGGTCCCCGATCGGCCGGCTCTTGTCGTAGGCGTAGCGGACGTTGTACGACACGTTGAGCGGGTCGAACTGCTCCGTCCCGTCCGCCTTGACCGTCCACTGCTGCTCCAAAATGCGGTCGATCTGCTCGCCCGTGTAGGTAACCACTACCTCGGAGCTGTGGGTGCCGTTCGCCTCCGCATATTCGCCGAAGGTGAGCAGGCCGTCCTTATCGGCCGGATTCGTTCCTTTCGCATAGAGCAGGTCGCGCTTCGGCACCCCCGACGTAAGCGCGAAGTCGGCCGGCTGCGGCGTCCCGGTTCGGGCCGTCTCGTAGAAGGCGTCGGCGATGACGTCGGCCAAAGCGCTCTCCCCGTGCTCGTTCCGCACGCGGGTCAAGTCGCCGGTCAGCTCGGCAAGCGGCTCCGCCCATTTCTCGCCGCCCCGTTCCGCCCAGTAGGAGACGATCCGTTCGACTTCCGGATCGGGGGCGATATCCCGGGTGACCGGGTGATTGGCCGCCACGGTGCGCTCCCGGATGACGTCCTTGGTGACCGGGTCGATCGACAGGTTGACCTCGCTGATGAGACGGCCGTGGTTGGACCCCTCCATAACGGGGCGCGGGTTGCCGTCCGGATCGTCGATCATGCAGTTGAACGAGGCGTGCCAGTGACCGGTCAGGATGACGTCGATCGCCGGCGAAGCGTACTTGGCAAACTCCACCGCCGGACCGAACGGATTGACGCAGCCGTTGAAGTAGCCTCTGTGGGAGCCGCCTTCATGCAAGAGCAGAACGATCGTCTCGACGCCCTGCTCCTGCAGCTCCTTGGCGTACCGGTTGGCCGGCTCGAGCAACGCGCGGGCGTTCTCGTCCGCAGGCAGGTTCTCCCCTTCCGGAGGAGCTTCGTCGGCGTACAAAGACCCGACCTGGTACGACATCTGCTCCTTCGTGAAGGTGGCCGCTTCGGTCAGCCCGATGAAGCCGACCGGAATCGTGCCGCCGCGGCCGTCCGGAATGCGCTTGATGAAGTAAGGCTTCAGGACGAGCTGTCCCGATCGGGCGTCCCGGACATTGGCGCTGATGTAATCGAAATCGGATCCGTGGAACGGCTTGCCGGTCGAATCCTCATAGCAGCTGTCTTCGCCGCGGGTGCCGAAGCATTTTCCGTTCATCATATGCTTCGTCAGGAAGTCGGCGGAAATGTCGAACTCGTGGTTCCCCGCTGCGGATACTTCGACGCCGATGGCGTTCAAAAACTCGACGGTCGGCTCGTTCTTGTAGGCGTCGACCTCGAACGGCCAGCCGCTGAAGTTGTCGCCGATCGACACGACGATCGAGTTGTCGTGTCCTTCCTTGAGCCGCTTCAGGTGAGCCGCGTTGTAGGCCGCGCCTCCGACGACGATCGGCCCGCCGGGCGAGTTGATTTTCCCGTTCGAGCTGTCGTTGAGCGCCCTTAAATAGCCGTGAAAATCGGTAATCCCGAGCAGCTGAAGCCGGACCGGGTCGGCGGGGGGAGCTTCATTCCCGTCGTTTGCGGCAAGGGCGTGCTCCTCCGCCGAATAGGGTGCCGGTTCATCGGCGCTCGCCGCGAACGCGCCGGTCCCGGCAAACAGGCTTAGGACGAGCGCCGTTACGGTCGCCGACACTCGTATCCGTTTGCTTCTTGTTCCGCTTTTCATCATGATCCTCCTCGTTTTCCGTTTCGGGGGCATTGCCAAGAAATCGCTTACATCCCCATTATAGAAGCCGAGGACGGACGGGACACCCCATAAACTAAAGAACCGTTTTGGAAAAAGTTAATACGTTTCGCCGCAGGATCCGTCCTCGATTCCGATTGAAGCGCCGCCTACTTCATCGGGATGTCGATCGTCTCGCCCATATCCTTCAAGACGATCTGCACGGAGGTCAGGTTGTCGGGCAGCGGATCGTACCGTAGGGCAAAGGTATACCCGTTATGAGATGGGTTCAGACTGATATCGCCTCGATGTCTCGTTACCGGATTCCCGTTGGCCACGATCTCTGCACCGTTGAGCACTTGATCGAATAAGGCACGGTTCTCCTTCGGTATAGTGCCTTCCACCAATGTCATGGTCGGAGTCGCCGTGATGGAGCCGAATACGATCGAGCTGTCGTCCATAGCGACCGTCCGATGAAGCGTCTGCTTGATCCGGGTCGGCATCGCCTCGTCCGGGCGATAGGAGAAAGTAAGCCGCCCCTCCCGCCTTGGTTCGCCTTTGGCCGTATCGTCCCAAAAAGAAAGGGTCAATTTTTTGGCAAGCGGGCTGACGGGCTCGAACGTTACAATCCCCTTGATCTCGGTCCGGTCTTTGCTCGGCCCCCATGAGCCGGTTTGCATCGCGGAATCCGTCCGAAAGCCCTTGACGCCGATCGGTATAAAACCGTTCCTGCCTTCCTCCTCAAGACCGGTAAGCCCACTCCGCGTATAGTACAAAATAAGCTGATTTTCATCCGACATGAGTCCGTCCACCGTGAGCAGGCTTCCGTCCGCCAGCTCGACTTGCTCCCCGACGGCTTGCCCCCGTCCCTCTTGGTTGAGCTTGCCGAGAGTCCCGTCGACGACCCTGTCAAAGCCAAGCAGCGTCTTGCCGTAATAAGCCAGCGCATGGTACTGGTTCCCCGATACGAGCAGGACGGCGAATACGGCCGCCGCGATTCTCCAGCCGCTCATCCGGCTTCTCCATGCTCTTGTCTTCGGAGCCGCGTTGCTCAGCGCCGCCCTCAGTCTCGCCTCCATGTCTTCCGGCGCCGCAAGTTCGCGCGTACGCGTCTTTTCTTCATGCAGCCAATGTTCAACCTCATTCATTTCCATCCCTCCCGTACAATGCCCGAAGCTTCTTCAGTCCTTGGAAAATTCTCGACTTGACGGTCCCCTGCGATACGCGGGTAATCGCGGCGATTGTCCCATAGTCCAGGTCGTGGTAATACTTGAGACGAATCGCCTCGCGTTGGTCGTCGTTCAGACGGTTCATGAGCGCCTGAAGGTGCATTTGTTCTTCCACCTGACGATATTCGGACATTCCGGCTACCGGGAGCTTCCGCCCCCTTTCTTCCTCCGGACGATCCTCGAGCGGAAACAGCTTCTTCTTTTGCTTCAGCGCCAGCTTGCATCGATTGACGAGAATCGTCTTGCTCCAGGGGTAAAAGGACGCCTCTTTCTTCAGCTGCCCGATCTTCTCGTACAGCTTCACGATCATGTCCTCCAGTACGTCCATAGCGTCCGCTTCATTCTTCATGTACGAATAAGCCAGCCTATAGTACGCGTCCTTCTCGGCCATAATGAGCCGGAGCAAGGCTTCCTTATCCCCTTGTCGGGCTTTTTTCACCTCATCTATTCCATCCATGCGTTCACCTCTCTCTCCTCTGTAAGAGCACCGGGGAACGTAAAACGTTCATTCCGCTACGTTATTTTCGATATCTTCTCTTTTTCTACGATTCGATTCCGCCGTTTCAAAGCTCTTTCCAAGACCTGCCGCCGTCTTCCGTTTGCAGGAGAAAGCCGTCTCCCCGAATCCAGCCGACCGTTTCATCTACCATGCTTAATTCTACGGCGTTCCGCAATTGGGGCGACGTATGCAGCGCTTGCCAATGCCGCCCGGCATCCGATGTCCCGTAGAGGGTTCCCGCTTCCGAATCGATCATCCAATAGTGGGTAAGATCCGAAGCGGCGGTTACGCGAAAACCTTGCGGAGCACTGCCGTCTTTTGAAGCGACGGTAGGCGTCCCATCGGGAGAAGGGGCCGGACTCCAGGAATTCCCCCCATTTTCCGTCGTGAACCAGACAATGCCGGCTTTTTCGTTAGTTGTTGTCGTGTAGGAAACCGGCAGCACGCCTTCCTTCCTGTCGTTCCCAAAAAACTGCGGAGGGCGCTCGGCGAAAAATACGGCGTCCGGAATGTCAGGGGGCAGCTCCAACAGCAGTCGCTTCCAAGTCGTTCCGCCGTCGGACGTCCCGTACAGCTCCGGCCGGCTGTCCCTGGAATTGAAAAAAGTGATGAATCCGTGCGACCGATCGGAAAAGGACATCCCCGACGGGGTGGATTCAAGAACGCCTTCGGGCGCGATGGAGTTGACGTACGTCCACGTCCGCCCGCCGTCCGTCGTCCGGTATATTGCCGTTTTCACCGGACCGCCCGCCGGATCGGAAATAAAAGTTAATATCCCCGTCTTCTCATCGGTAAAGGAAAGAGCAAACGCCGTGTTCTCCTTCAGAACGGACCACGTGTCCGTCGTAGGAAGCGCGGCGGCGCTCCAAGAATGGCCGCCGTCCGCCGTACGATATATCGTCCAATTCGCTTCCTGCCCGGCAGGGCGGACAACGAACCACGCGAATTGCCCGTTCAGCGGGAACGGCTCGAATCGGGAACGGTCGTAGCCGTGCGGCGTCCGGTCCGTCCAAGTTCGACCGCCGTCGTTCGTACGGGTTACGTTCGTTCCGAACGCCCAGCCGTTCGTCCGGTCTATCATTCGAATCAGGGCCGACTTCTCGACGACAGCCGCTTCTGCGGAGGAGGAGCTGGGCGGTACGGGGGACCGGTCCGATCCGCCGCCGGATAAATAACTTGAGATGACGACGAAGGTTCCCACTATCGCCGCCGCCGCAGCTGCTCCGCCCCAATACCGCCTGCTCTTGGAAGGGGCTTTCCGCTCCGTTCCAGCCCGGCTTTTGACACCGGCCGCAAGGCCGCCATGGAAATAATGTTGCTTAAAGGGTTCCTTTCCCGCTCGCTTATACCAATCCGGCTTACTCATGGGCCCCGACCTCCCGAAGCTTGTTCGAAACTTTGGCGCGCGCACGGTGCAGCCTGGATTTCACCGTTCCTTCCGCCACCCCGAGCACGCCCGCCATCTCCTTAGTCGTCATTTCATGCTGAATGTCCAGCAAGAGCACTTCGCGAAAAGGCAAGGGCATATCCAAAATGATCCGCCAAATCGCGTTCGCCGCCGCCTGATCCATAAACTCGTTTTCGGCCGACGTCACCGTCTCCCTGCGTCGTACCCAACCCAATAAAGCGACACGCCGCAAAAAGGCGGAATTTCGGTAATTATAGGACAGGTTGCGGGTAATTTTGAGCAGCCATGTCTTCACCGAAGACTCTCCGCGAAAGTCCTTTACGCTGCGAAACGCCCTCAGGAACACCTCTTGCGAAATATCGTCGGACGCATGGCGGTCCCGCGTCAAAAAATAGGCGTAGTTCCAAACATCCTTCCCGAAATCCCGCATCAGACGATCCAATGCAAAGGATTCCATCCCGGACGATATGTATCTCAGGTACTCGTACTCCTCCACCAAGTTCCCCTCCTACTGAAACAGACAAGGCACCCCCATTCGGAGTTCCCGAAACGGTCCCTTTTCGCCGGGGAGAAAATAAAAACGGCTGCCGAAGCAACCGTTATTCCCGTATCGATCCTTCTTTCCGGCCCCGGCTAAGCCGTCCCTGAATGAACGCTTCCCCCCACTCGCAAAGCTGATCCAATACCCCGCTCAGCGACTCTCCGATCTCGCTCAGCTCATAAACCACTTTCGGCGGCACTTGGTTATAGACCGTCCGGATAATGATTCCGTCGTCCTCCAATTCCCGCAGCTGCTGTGTCAACATTTTTTGCGTGATCCCCGGCATCGCTTTCTTCAGCTCGCTCGTCCGCTTGGGGCCATAGGTCAAGTGGCACAGAATCAGCATTTTCCATTTGCCCCCTATGACTTCGATGGTGGCTTCCGCCGGTATGTTGTACGTACGCTTCGACCGGGCTTCCATCGGGTATGTCCTCCCCTCGATCAACATGCCTTTCATGCGGTCTAAGATACTTTTTGGTGTCTATATCACTTTTGGGTGCGAATGGCACAATAAAGTGCGTTCTTCCACATTCCCATTATAGGGTACATAATTTCCGTATGCCACAACATAATCGAAAGGCAGGGAACCGTTATGCATGTACTTGTTGTAAGGGAACGGAAAGGGGAGGTGTCCGAATGATCGGCGGCGATTCAAGCGCACCACGGAAGGCGGACGTTAACGTGTCATGGGGGCTGCTGCTCGTCCTGTGCGGGGCGATCTTTCTGGAAGGCATCGACGTGTCGATGATGGGGGTGGCGCTGCCGTCGATCCGCGACGAGCTGCACATGACCACCGGCGAGCTAAGCTGGGTCGCCAGCGCCTATGTGCTCGGTTACGGCGGCTTCATGCTGCTGGGAGGACGCGCCGCCGATTTGCTCGGCCGGCGGCGGATGTTTCTGGGGTGGCTTACCGTGTTCCTTCTCTTCTCCGGACTCGGCGGGATGGCGACCGAAGGATGGCTCCTGATGCTCTCGCGGTTCGTTACGGGGGTCGCCGCCGCCTTCATGACGCCGGCCGGGTTGTCCATCTTCACGACCGGCTTTCCCGAAGGACCGTCGCGCAATCGCGCGCTGCTCGTCTATGCGGGAACGGCGGCGGCGGGCTTCTCGCTCGGTCTCGTTGTCGGCGGCTTGTTAACCGCAGCCGATTGAGATGGGTATTTTTCGCTCCGGTCGCTTTGGCGCTGCTCCTGCTGCTCGCCGGCATACGGCTTATCCCTCATTCGGGACGTCCGGAGCGGTCGGCGCACGGCTTCGACCTCGCCGGAACGGTAAGCGTTACGGGAGCGATGCTCCTGCTCGTCTCCGCGGTCGTCAACGCGCCGGAAACGGAATGGGACTGGACGATCGGAACGGCTGCCGCCAGTCTCGTCCTGATCGTCGCATTCATCGCCATCGAACGTCGCTCCGCCTCGCCGCTTATGCGGCTCGGCATTCTCCGATCGGGTGCGCTCGTACGCGCCAATCTGGGAGCACTCTTGTTCGCCGGCTCCTTCTTCGGCTTCCAATTCGTCGCGGTGCTCTATCTCCAAGAGCTGCGCGGATGGTCGGCGCTCGAGACCGGGCTTGCGCTGTTGGCGATCGGCATCGACGCCGTGTATGGGATCCATCCTCCGTCTTTATCGACTCTTTTCGTAGGTCAATGCTACGGCGCCCGAAGGAAATACTTTGGCCTCGTGCAGCTTCAACGGAAGCCGGCCCGACAGCGCCCCGAACAGCGGCGTTCCTTTCCCCAGCACAACCGGATTCACGATCAGTCTATACTCGTCGATGAGTCCGTGCTCCGTCAATTCCCGGACGACACTGCCGCTGCCGTAAATCACCATGTCTTTTCCCGGTTCGTTCTTCAACCGTTCAATCTCCTCCGATAGCTTTCCGCTTAGCGGACGGGCGTTGTTCCATGTTCCCCAAGGCGTTTCCTTCAACGTCCCGGTTACTACATACTTCTGCAATTCGTTTGTACGTGCCGCAAAGGGGCCCGGAGCATACGGCCAAAAGCCGGCCATCATCTCGTAGGTAACCCGGCCGTAAATAATGGCATCCACCGATTCCAGCAGGTTCATCGCTTCGTCATTCAGCTCTTCGTCTTGAGCGAACCAATCCAATCGGCCCCGCTCCTCTTCCATAAAACCTTCCACCGACAACATTTCAGAGGCGATTATTTTCCGCACCACACTCATCCTCCCGATGTACAAATCGACGTATCGTTCCGAAGGGATATTCACCGACGGGATCATCTTCCACTATAGCAGTGTCGGGTACGGTGCGTTTCTTATCGATTGCTCGATAGCGCAGATTTCCGCCGAGACGAATGCGACTTCTGCCGGGTCTTCATTTTCCCGGCGTACCGGAGTCCTCCTTGCTGAACCCGAAAAACGTCATTTGGCCTTTTTCGTTCTCGGCAATCCGGTACGGATGAATCTGGTCGGAGTGTCGGCGTGCAAATCTCCCTTCGCCTACCGGGTAGATCTCGATATGAAGATTGCCGGCGAATCGCGTAAAATACAATTTCCCCTGAATCAGCTCCACTTCGATCTTATCCTTCAAATAAGTGCCGCAATACGCTTGAAGCTTGCTTTCGTCGAGCGGAACCTCTTCATGCTTGGCCGGAGCCTCTACGTCGACCCGATGCAAAATATCCGAAATGGCATGGCCCAGCCGGTATTGATTGATCGCTTCGTTGTTGGAAAGAATGAGGATGCAGCTGTCTTCATCGAAATCGTACCGGACATAAGCGGCGATCCCCAGATGGTCTCCCCCGTGCGAATACTTGTCCGTCCCGTGCTCATGGCGATGTTCCAGCCCGTAGCAGTAATGGTTTTGGTTCACTTTGAAAAACCTCGCATACGCTTGAGGCGACAATAGGCGGCGATCCCGCAAACAGGCGTACCATTTGTACAAATCGTCGCCGTTTGAAACGATGGCACCCGCACCGATGCTGAACTTCTCGTTATAATACGGACTTTTGACGATGGCATCGAAATCCTTCGAATAATTGCACGATCTGTTGCGAATAGGCTTACAGCCGTCGTCGACATCGCTGTTCTCCATGTCCAACGGGCCGAACAAATGGTTGCGAATAAAATCTTCATACTTCTCTCCGGAGACCTGTTCAATCATCCAGGCGAGCAAATGATAGTTCGAGTTATTGTAGTCGTAAGCCGTGCCCGGCGGCTTTGTAGGCTTTTTAAGGATATAGCGCCGGAAAAAATCGCTTCGCGAATAATCCATCCGGTTATAGCCGGCAAAAAAGTCGTTTTCAAAATCATAAAAGTTGTATAACCCGGACGTATGCGACAGCAAGTGATGGACCGTGATCGCCTCGTCGATCTTCAGCTCGGCAGGGAGATAACGTTGCGCGGGTTGATCGATGTCCAGCCATTTCTTGTCATGGAGAAGCATAATCGCAAAGGCGGTAAATTGCTTCGATACGGAAGCGATGGAAAAGCGGGAATGGAGATCGTTTTTTATTCCAAACGCAATATTGGCATAGCCGTAGGCGTCTTCAAAAAGCACTTCCCCTTTTCGGACGACTCGAATAACGCCGTAAAAGTCCCACAAGTCCAAATAGTTACGGATGTACTCCTCCAGCTTCAAGCGAATGGCTTGCATCGGATTCACTCCCGCCTACCGGTTTTTCGTCTTTAGCGAAACGTCCACACGTTCAACACATTTCCGTCAAGGTCAAAAAAATGAAACGCCGCCCAGCCGTCCGGATGCCCGGCCATTGGCGAAATGTTCACCCCTTGCTCGGACAACCCGCGATACGCTTCCAAAAAAGCGTCTTTGCCCCGAATCACATAATACGGCCTCGCCGCCGGGAGATGGTAAGCACGGCGCTCGTCATAATCGCCCTCTATCAAGAGAATCGGGCAGCCGTCTTCCTTGCCGGGTTGAAGGACGGCGTGATCGTTCCGCACGGCCATCGTCTTCACGCCTAGAAACCGTTCGTACCAATCCAGTGCATGCGACAACTTTCTCACGCTGATCCGGGGCGGGCTGAACCCCAATAGCCGGGAGGCCGGGGCCATATCCAACAAGGGCTTCGCATTCGGATGAGGCTCCGTCAAAGTAAGGCGAGTAGCGTAAGGATCGTAAAAATCGAAGACGTATAGTCCGGAAACTCCCTTCACCAAGTCTTCCGTTCGGATGCCCTTCTCCTGGAACTCCCGATAAACGGCATGAATGTCGGGTGCATCGAAACAGAACCGGACATTGCTCGCTTGACCCCACGCCGTATTGAAATGCTCGTGCCCGTCGTTCACCGATTTGATGTGGACCAAACCGATGGACGGGAATTGAAGTGACGTCATTTTTTCTTTGAGATACTCTTCCTGCGATTCCACCTCGAGATCAAACGTCTCGATGTACCAGCCGACCGCTTCCTCATATCGCTCCCAAGGAACCATAATAAACCCGCCATCAAATGAGTCTAACCATGTTTTCGGCAAAACGGCACCTCCTCCAAATCTCTCTTACGTGTCCAATCTTAAACGTTCAAGCCGCTTGAAGGTCAACACGTTTTTAAGACTGGATGACGGGGATCATCATCGTAAACGTATCTTCACCCGGGGTGTACCGCTCCAACCGCTGTCCGATTCGCCTAAAGCCGTGTTCGTTCAGAAATCGGTTAAGCTTCATGCAAAAAAACAACTCCCCCACTCGGCATTCCATCGTCAAGAACAGCGTCCGCGGAAACGTTTGAACGACGGCCTGCGGGATATCGGCTCCCGAAACGAGCCGGAAACCGACGTCAAGCTCCGCGTACTCCTTGTCCGTGCGAATAAGCCGAACATACGCGCCGTCTTGAGCCTTCGCCCCTCGAGCGGCCAGTATCGCTTGATGCCGTTTGATCGATTGGTCATACGCTTCGGGATATTGCCGCACCGGTATCGTTTCCTTGAACCAAATGAGCCGGGTCTCCTCCTCCCAGCGGATCAAGTGCACTTTGTTTCCTGCGGTTGGAACGCTGCCGAGGTACTGTCTGGCGATGGCGAGGCCCAGCATCTGGGATTCCAGCTCGCCCCTCCATCTCGAGACGGCGCTCTCCCTTTGTCCCTCGTCGGCTTGAAGGAATCGCGCTATTTCCTCCATCGATATATGAGCTTGCCTCAAGCTATGAATCAATTTGGCCGTATCCACCTGTTCGTTCGCGTACATCCGATAGCCGTTTTCCTTGCGGAGCGACGGCACAAGCAGCCCTTTGCTTTCGTAATAACGCAGAGCGCTTGGAGAAAGGCCGGTTTTTAGGGAAAACTGCGAAATGGAAAGCACGGTATCCTCCTCCTCACGCAACGCTTTTCGAATTTACGGCTCCTTAAAGGTCATCGTGATATCTTGGACCCCTCATGGAACAACGATCGAACACTCCTCTTCTTGTATGCGTTTAATCGATCATACAATATTCCTTCTTCCTTGGAAATACTCGCCATTGCGGGCGACCGCTTGGCGGGATGGCGTGTTACAGGAATATCGGGGCAAGCAGGACGGCCGCAATGAGCAAATCCAGAACCGCACAAAACTCCGCATACCCCCGCCGAACGATCTTCCCGGTCCGGAAGTGGGCAATGTCCCAGATCGTATGGCCGATGTAGCCGGCCGCAAGCAGCATCAGTCCCGCGTCTCGATCGACATACACCGACACCAACGCGATAACGCCGAACAAGGCCAATGCGATCGCCTGTACCACGAGCGTGCGTACCCCGCGAAGATGTCCGCGAATCGCGCCCGAAATCGGATAGACCAATGCCGCGAGAAACAGGATCAGCGACATGGGATCCGTTGAAGCGGGAAGCCCTGTTGCAGCGACGGCCAACGCCACGAAAGAGGGCCACCGCTTCTTCATCCATTCCAGCACGGAAAGCTTCGGATTCCCTTTGATTTGTTCTTTTTCGATCATGTTCATTGTTTTCGCTCCTCCTTTTTCTTCGTAACCCCACCCTAACACGGGGCGAACCCCGTTTACGTCCATCTGCGGTTGATTTTTATTCGGCGCCTCTATCGATCGATTGATGAGCGCGACGATTTCTTCTGCTATGATGAAGGAAACGAACCGAATGAAGGAAAGTGCCCATGTACAAAAACCTATACCGGCATGTGGACGCGCGCGTCGCCCATATCGCCTTTATCGTCGCTTTTTTCCTCTTGATCGTACCCGAGGATCCGTTTCCGCCTATCTACGTATATATCGTTTACGCCTCCTTCGCGGCTTGCTGCGTATGGATGGCCGCTGCGCCCAAAGGATGGTGGACCGCCAAAAGGTACGTCGTTGCGGTTTGTGCGCTTGCGGGATTGGCCGTCGTCGTTCGCGTCGTTTATACCGCTTCCCCCGATCACCGCATCTTCTGGCCGCTGCTGTATATGTTGGCCGTAGCGGATCCGAAATGGAACCGTTCGACCGTCGCTCTCGCTGTCGTCACGATTTCCCTCATTATGGGCATGATGCTGCCCGACGGTTTTTCCTATGGCGCTCTTCTTGCGGCTGTCCTCATGTATGTGGCGGTCCGAAGCCAATCGCTGCTCCGCGCGGCGCACCAAACGAACCGAAAGCAGCTTGAACGATTGAAAGCGGCCTATTCCGAATTGCAGCAAACGTCCGTTCAGGCGATGGGCTACGCCGCGCTATCGGAGCGTGCGAGGTTGGCCCGCGACATTCATGACGGGCTCGGTCATCAGATGACCTCGCTTATCGTTCAACTTCAAGCGCTGAAGTGGATGATTCCCAAGGATCCGGTCGAGGCGGTGAACAGCGTAGACGAGATGCTGAAGGTCGCCAGGAAAGGGATGGATGAGGTAAGGTACGCAGTGAAGGAATGGTCGGACGATGAGAAGGGCTTGGGACCGGTCGCGCTGAAAGGCCTCATTTCTCAAACCGAAGCCCATTCCCGGTTGCGGATCCGCTACAACGAAATCGGGCCGATCGGCGATTGGCCGGTTGCATGCAGTACGATTCTGTACAGAATTTTGCAAGAAGCGTTAACGAACATCCTCAAGCACGCCGATGCGAACCGGGTCGACATCGTGGTGGAAGAAGCAAAGGAAAAGGTCAAGCTCCTCATTATGGACGACGGGCGCTTCAGCGGCGAAAAGCCTTTGGATGCCGGATTTGGCCTGAACGGCATGATCGACAGATGCCAATCGGCCGGGGGCAGCATCGCTTTCTCCCCGAATTCGCCAAGCGGGTTAAGGATCGAAGCGGTCATTCCGCTGGATGCATCGGTCGCGTCTTATAAAGAAACGCTCGTATAAGGAGACTGTTCATGCCGAACGAAAAAAAGATTCGAATCGTGCTTGCGGACGACCAGCCATTCATCCGAAAAGGGCTGCGTTACGTATTGGACATTCAACCGGATATGCAGGTCGTCGGCGAGGCTTCAACCGGCGAAGAAGCGATTGACGTTGCGTTACGAAACGTTCCGGATCTCGTCTTGATGGATATTCGCATGCCGGGCGGAACGGGCATTATGGCGACCAGATCCATCGTGGAAGCTTTGCCCGATACGAAAGTGGTCCTTTTAACGACATTCGATGTGGAACAGTACGTATTCGACGGGATTCGATCCGGAGCTTCCGGCTATTTGCTGAAGGATACGGATACCGAAGAGCTGCTGAGCGGCATCCGCGCCATGCACCGGGGGGCTACGCTGTTCAACAGCAGCACGGCCAAACGCGCTTTGGACCAAATATTGACATCGGGCATGGAGGTGCCCGATTCGACCGAGAAAGGTCGGCTGCTCGGCGCCTTGACGGAACGCGAAACGGAAGTGCTGCAGCTGCTTGCTTACGGTAAAAGAAATCATGAAATAAGCGCGATTCTATGCATTTCCGAAGGCACCACCAAAACGCACATCCACCATATCATGCAGAAGCTGGGGGCGCAGGACCGCACGCAGGCCGTAGTCACGGCCATTCGCATGAAGCTGGTAAAATAAGAATGAGATAAAACGCCGGGCCCGACGGATCGAGGGCTTGGCGTTTTTTTTGCGATTCCAGACAACCATGCGAAAAAATAACGAATCGTTTTTTGTGTTGACCATATACTGTTTATGTAATATACTGTGTTTACAAATTACAGTTTATATAATAAACAGTTAGGAGAGGGTTTCAATGACCGCTGCACCCCCTGCGTCGGCCAAACCGGCCGGCCGCAAAGAATGGATCGCCCTTTGCATCTTATGTTTGCCGCTGATGGTCGTATCGATGGACGTCTCCGTCCTGTTCTTCGCCGCTCCCGCCATCGCCGCGGATTTGCAGCCGACCGCCACCCAACAATTGTGGATATTCGACGTTTACGGATTCATCCTCGCCGGTCTGCTGCTGACGATGGGCGCCGTCGGCGATCGAATCGGACGCCGGCGCCTGTTGATGATCGGCTCGGTCGGCTTCGCTCTAAGCTCGTTGTTCGCGGCGTACGCCCACACGGCCGAAACCCTGATTGTAGCCCGCGGGATTTTGGGGATTGCGGGCTCGACCCTCATGCCGTCGACATTGGCTCTCGTACGTACGATGTTCCAAGACCCGGCGCAGCGGACCAAAGCGATGTCGGTCTGGAGCGCGGTCATGGCTAGCGGCGTCACCGTCGGTCCGATTATCGGCGGCCTGCTTCTGGACTCGTTCTCCTGGGGAGCCGTGTTCCTCATCAATATCCCGGCGATGGCGCTGCTGCTTCTCGTCGCACCGTTCCTGCTGCCGGAGTCCCGCAGCAGCGACGTACGGAGCCGGATCGACGTCATCGGCTCGATTCTCGTGCTTGCCGCCGTCCTTCCGGTTACTTACGGTGTCAAGACGCTCGCCGAGGACGGCTGGGCGACCGTTCCCGCCGTTCTGCTCGCAGCCGGGCTGCTGGCCGGAATCGTGTTCGTCAGACGCCAGCTGACCGTCCCCAATCCGTTGATTGACATCCGTGCGTTGATGGAGCGGCGGACCGGCGGTTCGATCCTCGTGAACCTGATCGCTACGTTCACGCTCATGGCGAGCGCATTGGTCAACACCCAGTTCCTTCAGTCGGTTCTAGGGTACTCCCCCTTCGTCGCGTCCCTTTGGAGCGTAGCGCCTTCGATCGTCGTCGGGGCGGCGGTGCCGCTCGCCGCCAAGCTGTCGCTCGCGCACGGGAGGCCGCGCGTCATGGCCGGCGGCTTCGCGTTGTCGGCGATCGGCTTCCTCGTACTGACCCAGGTTCGGCTGGAAAGCTTCTCGCCGCTTGTCGTCATGCTCGTCGGAGCCGGACTCGTCGCGGCGGGAATCGTCTCCGTCATGACTCTCGTCACCGATTACGTCGTGGGCGTCGCACCGGCCGATCGCGCAGGAGCCGTCGGAGGGCTCATCGAAACGTCCAGCGAGCTCGGAGGCGCCTTCGGCATCGCGCTTCTCGGCTGCGTCCTTGCGGCCGTCTACCGCCATGTCGTCTCTCCCCTTCTGCCTTCGGACCTCGCACCGGATGCGGCCCGCGCGGCCGGGGAAACCATTGCCGGGGCTTCGGCCGCCGCACGGCAGCTGCCCGCGGAAGCGGCCTCCCGGGTGATGGACGCGTCGCGGGAAGCCTTCATGACCGCCATGCACGTCACCTGCCTCGTCTCCGGCGTCATCCTGCTGCTGGCCGCCGCCGTCACGGTCGTTCTGCTGCGCGACAAGAAGACGGCCGTTAATGCCGCCGCATAAGAGCGGGACGGAACCAAAAAAGCTACTTCAAGGAAATCCGCCTTGATAGTAGCTTTTTTGGTTCGCGATGAACGCTTTACTTGTCCGTCCTGCCGGTTCTGCTCCGATTCAAATAATGCTCGATTCCGTCCAAAATCCGCTCCAATCCGAATTCCACATCGCTGCCGACCGTGTTCTCGCCGTCGTTCTCGCCGGTATAGGCGCCGGACATGACGATCGGATACAGGTCCGGATACTGCTCCGCCTTGATCAGAAACCGAAGCGCCGCGGAATAATTGAGCCCGCTGAACGCTTCCTCGCTGCTGCCGGCCTGGATGGCGCGGTCGATGTCTCTCTGGAGCATCCCGCAGGATCGGGCGTAGCTGCTGAGCAGAAGCACGACGGACATTTTCTCGTAATCGTTCAAAGGCATGTCCCGCAAAGGCCGAAGCGCCCAATCCACGATGCGCAGATTGTTGGGCGCGACCGGAATGCCGAAAATCGGGATGTCCGCATACCAAGGATGTTTGCGAAAAATATCGATCGTGCCCATCACATACTCGCGCATGCTCGCCCGCCATTCGTGCGGAGGCCGTTCCGGCGGCAATGGAATATCGCACGCCGCATCCTGCATGAGGATCAACAAGTCGTCCTTGCTCGGAATATAGCGGTAGAGCGACATCGCCGTAAAGCCGAGCTCCGACGCAATCCGGTTCATCGAGACGGCGGCGAGACCGTCTTTGTCCGCGATTTCGACCGCCTTCTTCACGATTTGATCGATGCTCATCTCCCGCTTGGGTCCGCGCTGCGGCGGCTTCACCAATCCCCAGCCGAGCGCCGCGCCGGCCGGAAGCATCTTCGCCGCTTCTTCCGGCGTTATATCGTGGTTACTCATCGAATCTCCCCCCCGGTTGTCCGAAAACGCCTCGCACTAAAGTGTTTATCACATAAACAGTATATCACAGTCGTGCGCCGTTCGGAAGGAAAACGGACGCGAAGCCTTCCTTTCCGGCCACCGTTTTTGGAAATGACAGAGCAGGGGGTTCTCCGCCTCTCGGCGAAGCATGCAAAAGGAGCGGGCCGAGGCCGCTCCTTCGTTCGTTTCCTTGCACTCGCCAGCTTGACTAAGCAAGGTTCGCCACATATTGTTCGAGCTGATCGAACGTTCCTCCGAAGCCCTCCCGCATCGATTCGAACATCCCTTCGAAGAAGCGTCTCTCTTCCTCCGTAGCGTTGATCGGTCCGCTGCATAAGGTCATAGTGGTAACCCCGTTATGCTCGCTAAAGGTTACCGCATTGCGTATTTGCAGCGGGATCAAGTCGCTGAACGGAGCCCGGACGATGTTGCCCGCCTCGTCCGAAAAGCTGTTGATCCAGACGATCTTTTCGAAAGCTTCGATTTCCTGATACACAAATTTACCCCACATTTGTTGGCCGTCGGGAGCTTTCATGTTGTAGTGGAAAAAACCGCCCGGACGGAAATCCAATTGTGCGACGCTAATTTCCATTCCTTTCGGCCCCCACCACCGCTTCAGATGCTCGACCTCGGACCATGCTTGGAACACAAGCTCGCGCGGCGCATGGAGTACGCGTGTTAGGATTAACTCCTTGCCTTCCGATTTCACCGTCATTTCCATCCCTCCATTGTCACCATGTAAAATCTGATTAAAATATACCCCATTCGGAATATTCCCGTCAAGGTATATTGTAGGCGCAATAAAGGGGTACCATTCCGTACCCCTTCGTCTCAACAAGAGAAGCTGCTCTTTATTGGCCTTTCAAATGATAAATCAGCTGCACGACGCCGGAGGAGAACGTTTTTGTACGAACCAATTTCAGATTCGTCCTTTGCCTGATATCTGTAAACAACGGTTTTCCCTCCCCCAATATAACGGGGTGAACCGATAACCTGAATTCGTCCACAAGCCCTAAATGGACAAACGTCGTAATCAGATTCGCTCCGCCGTACAGCCAGATGTCTTTACCCGGCTTCCTCTTTAATCGATCGACCTCTTCGCGAATGTTGTCATTGATGAAAACGGCTTTGCCGCCCGTCCCTTTCTGAGTTCTGGAAAACACATACTTTTCTTTGCTGTGCACCGACTCCCATATTTCTTTTTCGGTATCATCCTGTCCGACTTCCGGAGTAAATTGTCCCCATAAATCATAGCTTTTTCTTCCATATAAAATCGTATCGATTTGATTCAGGAAATCCGTAAACCCCATCTCGGCATCCATCACGCACCAATCCACTTCCCCGTTTTTCCCTTCGATAAAACCGTCCAAGGAAACGGCCAAATCCAAAATGATTTTTCGATTCATGCGTTGTTCCTCCTTTTATGGATCTGCCATTCATTATAGACTTTCAATATGCCACCTTATGTCATATTAAGAGAAGCGGCCCAAATAAACAAAAAGATCGCCCAACCCCAACAAAAATCGGGGACTGACGATCTTCTTTACCGAACAATCGATTTTCCGAAAATGGCGGTCGCTACTTGCCGAGCTCGTCGGCGGTCGGGCCGTACACGCCCGGGACCGGCTGGTCGAGCAGACGCAAGTACATGCCGAGCTGCGCGCGGTGATGAACCATGTGGCTCATGCCGATCGTTCGGAACGCAATCGCCTTCGGCTGAACGGACATGATCGTATCGCCCCGACGAAGCGTCCATTCCGAGGCCAACGCCGCTTCATCGATGGCGTCCAGCGTCCGCTCGAGCTCCCGGATGTTCGCGTCGAACTCATCCAGCAGCGCCTGTCGGCTCGTTAACGCCGTCCTTCGAGAAGGCGTGGTCGCCAGGTCGATACCCGGATCACGAAGAATGGCCAGCTGCCAATTCAATAGGTTGACGAGATGCGTCGCCAGTTCTCCGAGCGCGAACGACTTCGCGTGCGGCCTCCACCCGAGATGCTCGTCCGGCAAGCTTGCGAGCAGCCGGCGCGTCCCCGCCCACTCGTGCAGGACGTCCCCGATCAGCAAGGCTTTGTTCAACATGGGCTCGCGCCTCCTTTTAATATTCTCCTTTAATGACAAAAAACGAGCCGCGAATCGTCCCAGCCAATTTGGACTTCTGTCTGGCGAACTTAAACTTCTTCTCCTCCAGCTCCTTCGGTACCTCCATCCCCTCGGAAAGCTTAAAACCGACGGCCCGCTTCTTCGGATCATCCAAGGTATACAGGACGTTGACCGCAAGACCGTCTTCGTAAAAGACGAAGGCCCAATTAATATTTTCGACTTGGAAGCGCGACGTTTCCAAAGGCTTGCTCGAAAACTCGATATTCCGTTCTTCTTTCAAAATGCGGTTCACGTAATCGAGAGTCTCCTGGCTTTCGCTTGCCGGTACAACCGTAAATTCATGCTTGTATTTGGTCATGAAGTAGCGGGCTTCGTTGGCACGCAAGCCGGCAAGCGCCTCCGCGACGGGGGAAGACTCCAAGCCAGTCGTGGACACGTTTTTGAAATCGACTACATGGGCCATTTCCATCTCTCCTCTTGTTTGTTTATTTCCGAAACGACAGGAATTCCAGCTTTTAGCCACCGAATGCGGTTACGGTGCCGACACCTTCCCGAAACCCCTGCGCCATTTCCTGAAGGGAATATTGTTTAATCAGACACCATTTAGTGTCGTTTTGATTGTATGCCACCATTCGGTGTCGTGTCAACAACGTTTTCAACCGAATTGGATGAAGTCCCGGATTGGACCGGCTTCAGCAATCGAAGCGCCTCCGAAAACTTGCCGTTACAGGTGCGCGCCAACCTCGTACCGGTCAATGGCGACCTTCCGAAAGACGCACACTTGCTTCTTAAAAAAGGCAACGGCCGATATGATTGTCTATTCAGCCGAAACCCTATGAGGTGGCTTGTCGGCAGATGCCGCCGGAGAACCGGAACTATCCATCCATAGACGCTGTCGAAATCGTCTCGCATCCGTTGAATATGGCGAATTTTTGAAAACAGTTATTCAAGGCTGTCCGCAACTGCTTTGTTAGCCGTATGCCGTTCTCGTACCAGATGTTTTTCACGACGAGCGTCCCGGCTTTTCGTTCCGCGATGACCTCGGCTCGTCCGATGAGGCTTTCTCCGTATAATAGAGGCAGCACATAATAGCCGAATTTCCGTTTGATGGCGGGCGTGTAAATCTCCCAGGTGTAATCGAAGCCGAACAATTCGTTGATCAGCCTTCTGTCCCATATCAAATTGTCCAGCGGGGCAATCAGCTCGCAGCGATATTTCGGCTCCGGATTGTGCAGGACGGCTTCGATAAGCGGCAAGTCCTCCGTGCGGCAGTACAGCGTATCCTTCAATTGCTCTACGGCAATGGCAACAATACGAGCTTCGTCCAACAGCCGGCGGAAAACCTCGTTGCGCTGCTCCGCTTTCAATCCCCATATGTTCAGCCAGGCGTCGGATGCGCGATTCCATAAAAGACCGACGGCGCCGATCCGGCGCAGTACCCGCCACTTGTGATGCTCAAGCTCGCCCTTCAGCGGCTCCGACGCATTCAGCAGATTTGGCTGTATGTACTTCTCGGCGATATCGTAATATTTACGCGTTCCTTTTTTGTGATGGATAATCAATTCGCCTGTCGAGTACATCTGTTCCAGCACCGACCGGGACGTATTGTTTCCGCCGCTCCAGTGGATGGCCGATCGCCACGAGAAATGTCCATCCAATTTGAGATCATCCGAACATAGCGCACCGTGATTTTGGATGTGGACCCGTACTTGCTCTGCCAACACTTCCATTTCGGGATAACGCTTCGCATGTTGCCGGGCAGCCTGCCTGTACCGTTCAAAATACGGCCAGTCCTCGACAGGCATAATAGCCAAATTCTTGTCGGGATAATCGATCAGGAATCGATCTTTATACAGCAACTCGTCGAGCATGTTCTTGGTGAATCCTTTGATTCGCGACTGTAGTACCAATTCGGCGTTTTTTCCGCAAACATCGATGGGATCGAATTGAATACAGCCGACCTGCCGCACAAAATCCAACACTCCCTGCTTTCCGGTAAATTGGTATTCACCTAACAGCCCGTGCTTCAATAACAGAAATTGCCGTGCCTGGCGATTGGTCAATTCGATCATGTACGCATCGACTCCTTAACGAAACAAACGGGAGCCGCTTGCTCTTTTTCAACGGTTTCAACCACGCCTACTCCCCCTGTCCGTGGAAAACGCAAAAAACAAACACATGTTCCCACAAATTTTACCATTGTCTAGGGAATAAAAACAAGAGGTACTCTAATAGAGTTCTCCTCGCTCTACCGTGCTTGGATCAGCCAAGCCATTGATTCAGTCACCGTTCATCCTGCAAAAAACTTAAACCAGAGTAGAACCGCCATCTACGACAACGATCTGACCGGTGGAATATTTCTCGCGCATTAAGTAGAGAAACGCCTCCGCACCGTCCTCCGGATCGCCGACTCGCCCAACCGGCAATGATTTCCCGGTATTTTCATACATGGCGTTCCGGTGCTCCTCAGGCATACCGTCCCACATCTCGGTACGCATAAGGCCGAAGCAAACGGCGTTGACGCGAAGCGGGCTCAGCTCGACGGCCAACGCCCTGGTGAGCGACTCGACAGCGCCGCATATGCTGGCTGAGACAGTAAACCCCTTCTGCGGACGAACGCCGGCAACGCCGGATGTCAACGTGATCGACCCGCCCCGTCTGATGTTTCGGCTGCCGTATTTGGCGGCCATAAACGCTCCCCAGTATCGCACGTTAAACAATCGGCGCGCCGTATCGACGTCGGTGGCGTCCAGACTTTCAACCCTCAAGGGGTCGCCGGCCGTAAAGACCAAGTGATCGAATTCCCCGATTTCGCTGAAAAATTGACGAACTTGTTCCTCCTTTGTCAGATCAACCGCATACCCCTGAGTACCTTCGGGCAAACGCGAGGCGGCACGGTCGGCTCTTTCTTGTTGACTGGACACGACGACCAAGGACGCCCCTTCCCCTGCAGCGGCTTCGGCTGCCGCAAACCCGATTCCGGACGTTCCTCCGAGAACAACAACGCGTTTGCCCTTGAAACTATACCCACGCTCGATCCGTTCCGATTTCACCATAAATTCTCCTTCTTATTCGATAATTGGACTGACCTTGCAATATGCTTCTCTTCAGCCGCGAACAGCTGATCAAGGCGAATTTCGGTACAGCTTGTCTTATCCCCGCCTCTCCTTCACGACGGAAGATAAGTCGATTATAATGAGTCATACCACCGACAAACAGGTCTGAATTTATAGTATTGCCGCCAATACGGCTATAAATTGTATCACCATATGGAGAGGGAAATTCGTGATGAACGATGAAAGAAGACGTAAACAATTGGCTGACTTTCTCCGGTCACGCCGCTTGCGTTTATCTCCGAGAGAGGCGGGTTTGCAGGTTGAAACATCGCGCCGTCGCCTAACGGGCTTAAGACGGGAGGAAGTGGCAAGCTTATCGGGCATTTCCTTGCCGTGGTATACCGCGCTGGAGCAAGGCCGGGACATTCATGTGTCTGAGCAAGTCTTGGAAAGCTTGGTACGAACATTGCGGCTTAGCAGCGACGAACGCAACCATCTTCTCGTATTGGCCAATCCTTCCTCGCTTCCTCAGCCGAAAGCGGATGATTCCGTCCCCGCCTCCCTGCTGCGGATTCTGGACAGAATGGGAACCTACCCGGCGTACATGATCGACAGGCACTGGAACGTTCTCGCATGGAACCGAATATCGGGTACGTTGTGCGGAGACGTAAGCCGGGCCCCGGGGCTCGAAAGAAATATGCTTTGGCGCCTCTTCGAGGTAGAGGCCAACAAGTCTCGCATCGTGAACTGGGACAATGTCGCCTCTACGATGGTGGCTCATTTCAGAAATCGGTTTGCCTTGAACATGAACGATTCGCGGTACCAAGAGCTATTCGACAAGTTATATGACAGAAGCGAGGAGTTCAGGACGTTATGGGATCGACAAGAGGTTTCCGGTGTTTTGGAAGGCGAACAAATCATCCGTCTTCCCGAAGCCGGTCTGCTGACATTCCGTTACCATACGTTTACAATCTCTGAAAGCAGCGCTTTTGCCATGAGGGTGTTCACTCCACTTGAAAACTCGGGGACCGAGGAGCAGTTGGAAGCGTTGCTAAGGTAAGTTCATGATTTCCAAACAACATTTCTGACGCTCAAGCGCAGCAAGAAGTTTTTGAGTACATGGCGTTCTTTTACAATCGCAAAAAAATTCATGGTTCATTGGGGTACGTTTCGCCGGATCGATTTGAAGCGGTGTCTTACAAAAATTTCGGTTAAACTCCGTTATCCTGCGTCCACTTTCTTGACGGAGGCTCACAAAAGGAGACTTTGCCGGTATTCAGATGAAAAATGGAGCCACAGCCCGGAATCGCGGCAGTGGCTCGTGTTTAGGGGAAATAAAAATTTCAAAATTCTAGACTGCCGCCATCGGCCTGCATCCCGCTGCAGGCGGTAGACATGGAAGCTCGGGTAGCGCGGCGTCTCCCTTTCGGCGAATCGCTAGGCTTTGCGGACGTTCAGCAGCCGGTAAGCGGCCGCCGCCAGCAGCGCCCCGAGGAATGGAGCCGTGACGAAAACCCATAATTCGGACCATGCTTCTCCCCCGAGCAGGAACGCCGGCCCGAAGCTTCTCGCCGGATTGACCGAAGTCCCCGTCAAGCCGATGCCGAGAATATGTACAAACGCGAGCGTCAGGCCGATAACCAGCCCGGCAACTCTGCCGTTGCCGGACTCCGAGGTCACGCCGAGAATGGTGTAGACGAAAACGAACGTCAAAACAATCTCCACCACAACGGCCATCGGAGCCGTAATGCCGATGCCGTAGCCTTCGCCGAAGCCGTTCTGCCCGAGGCTTGTAATCGCCTTGCCCGTCGAGTCGATGATCGCGTACAGCAGCGCCGAGCCGGCGACGGCGCCGGCGACCTGAGCGACGACGTAGGCGATGAAATCTTTTACGGAAAGCTTCCGACTGACAAGCATGGCGAGCGATACGGCAGGATTGACGTGACAGCCGGAAATCGGGCCGATCGCGTAGGCGAGCGCCACGATCGACAGGCCGAAAGCCATGGCGATGCCCAAATACCCTAGCTCGCCCCCCGCCGTGGCTGCGCTTCCGCAGCCGAACAGAACGAGTACGAACGTGCCGATGAATTCGGCCACATACTTCTTAAATTGCAATACCATCCCTCCCAAGATCGGTTTGCTATCATTATATGCGGGAAATCTAGACCAAATCTGAACTTGAGTGCGAAAACGGCTGCAGGCTCTGTTGTGAGCCTACAGCCGTACTCCATGAATCTGGATTTATCCCGTAGGAAACTAATCGATCAGCTTCGTATCTTCGGGCAATCCTCTCATTCCGGCAAGCTCATTCGCCCATCAAGGAGCATTCGCCTGCGGCTGGTGCTGCGATGCGTTCTTCGTAGACGACCCGGACGCGAGACGTTGGCCGCGCCTGCGGTCGGAGATCAACGCGAAGGGAATCCCCGGCAGCAGGAGCCAGCCGGCTACATGGAACGTATGGCGGAAGGAGGCGACGAACGCATCCTGCTCCTCCGCATTCTTCGCATCCGTCGCATCGACGGGGGATGGCCGCTGCTCCAATCGTCCCGCCCGCTCCAACAGAACTTGCTTCGCTTCGTCCGACAGCACGGCGTTGCTCGCACTCCGCTGATTCTCCTTTCCTGCAATATCCGCACCGTAATGATTCAGCGCTCCATTCAACACGGACACCAGAATCGCCACCCCCAGAACGGAATCGATCGCTCTAGACATATTCGTGATGCCCGAAGCGATGCCGACTTTCTCCTCCGGAACGTTGCGGATGGAAGCACCCATCACGGGGGCTATGGAGAGGCCGATGCCGACGCCGGACAAGGCCAACCGCCAGATGACGCTCCACTCCGTGGAATTCACGGTGAGTGACCCGTCCAGATAGACCGAGAGGGCGAGGACCGCTACCCCCGCCGCGACGAACCAGCGGCTGCCGTACTTGTTGGACAATCCTCCGGCTATTGCGGAGATCACCATGGATGTAAGGGACATGGCGGAGATGGTGACACCCGCGTGCAGGACGCTATGGCCCAAAATTCCGGTCAGAAAGTACGACATCAGGTAGGAAGTCGCCGTCATGCCGGCGCCTAATACCATTAGGGCGAGAACGGCCCCGTTGAAGGGAACGATGCGCAACAGCCACAAAGGAAGCATAGGCTCCGCCGTCCGCCGCTCCACCGCTAAAAACAGGATGAGGCACACGAGGAATGCGGCAAAAGAGCCGATGAGCTTAACCGAATTCCAGCCCCAGTCGCTTACGTTAATCAGCCCAAAAGTCAGAAAGAACAACGAAGCGGATAAAGTCAGCATGCCGAGCCAATCGAGCCTCCGTCCCGCGGAAGCGTCCATGGATTCCCGAACGAGCGGGATGGTGAGGCCAATCGCCGCGATGCCGATGGGCACGTTCACGAAGAAGATGGCTTCCCAGCCGATGGAATCGGTCAATATGCCGCCCAAGGTCGGACCGCTTGCAGCCGCCAGGCTGGAGATGGCGCCCCAGATGCCGAGAACCATGCCGTGTTTTTCCTTAGGGAACAGGTTAGCCGCCAAGGGAATGGTTACCGGAACGACAATGGCGGCCGATAAGCCCTGCAAAACTCGGAAGAACACCATGGCTTCCACGGAGGAAGAAAGTCCGCACAAAATGGAAGTGGCGATGAACAGCGCGGTACCGATGAGGAACAGGCGCTTGCGTCCGAACTGATCCGCGATCCGGGAAGCGGTGACCAAGAAAACGGCGAAGACCAGATTATAGCCATTAACGATCCAGGACATATTGTCCATGGTCGTGTGGAAGTGCCGGGTCATCTCCGGAAGGGTAACATGAACGATGGTAGTATCCAAGAGTGCCATGAAGTAACCCAAGATGACGGCGACGAAGGCGATCCAGCGGCGAAAGCCGGTAAGCTGCGACATCGATTATCCTCTCCTTTTACAATGTGAACTAAAGTTCACCTTTTGAATGCATTATATGAACCAAAGTTCACTTTTGTCAACGCTAAATATGAACTCTGTTTCACCTTGTTCGTTGACTTGGATGAGGGGGAAGCATACAATGAGGCGTAGGTGATGAATATGGCAGAGCGGGATCAGGACAAGACCCGTGTCCCCCGGCAACGGCGAAGCGTGGAGACCAAGCAAAAAATCGTGGCAGCGGCCTTGAAGCTGTTCTCGGAGAAAGGCTTCCACGCCACGAATACGAAGGCGATTGCGAAGGAAGCGCAGGTGGCCGTCGGCAGCGTCTATTCTTACTACACGGATAAAATGGAGATTTTCAAGGACGCGCTGGCTCTCTTCCATGAACATTTCTCCGAGATTCTTCGAAGTCACGGCGCTCTTCGGTTGAACGCCAGCCAGAACAAGCGGGAGCTTATCCGAGACGTGATCGAGACCGTGATCAAAGCCCACGAGGTGGATCCCGGGTTTCATCGGGAAATGAACATCATGGCATTGTCCTATCCCGAGGTGAAGGACATGGCTGAGAAGGAACTGCGGTTCTTCTTCAAAATGACGGCACGACTGCTTCGCTCCTGGCAGCCCGAGATCCGGATCCGGGACCCGGAAGCGGCGGCAACGGTCATTATCCTGGCGGCGAATAGCATTGTCGAAGCCGTCGCCTTCGGCGGCACCGGCATCGGCCGCGAGCGCTTGGTGGAAGCAACGGTCGATATGCTGCACCATTATTTGTGGCCGCAGGAAGCTTCGCAAGCTATCGATGTCTCACCCGAGACGGAATAATGCACCCTCAACTCCACTCCCATTCCTCCAACAAAAATCAGCCCCGCACGGCACGGCAAAAAGCCGGGCCCTTCCCCTAAGGAAAGAGCCCGGCCCGGAAATCGACGCCGCTATACGATACGTTTGCGCAGCGCGCCGGATATATAGTCGATGATCGAAACGGTCACGATAATGCCGATCAGGATGATGCCGACCCGCGGCCAGCTGAAGCCGTTGATCGCGAAAATGAGCGGCGTCCCGATGCCGCCCGCGCCGATAATGCCGAGCAGCGTCGCGGAGCGGACGTTGATCTCGAACCGGAACAAGGCGTAGGACAGAAAGTCCGGCAGCACCTGCGGGATGACCGCGAACGAGAGCGTCTGCCACCGGTTGGCGCCGCAGGCCGTCAGCGCCTCGGTCGGCCCCATGTCCATATTCTCGATCGCCTCGGCGTACAGCTTGCCGAGCATGCCGACGGAGTGGACGCCGAGCGCCAGCACCCCGGCGTAGGCGCCGGGTCCGACCGCCTTGATGAAGATGATCGCCATGATCACCTCCGGGACGGTCCGGATGATGCTGAGCACGATTTTGCCGCTGCCGGACACCCAGCGCGACCGGCTCATGTTGGCCGCCGCCCAGAACGCGATCGGGATGCAGATGATCATCGAGACGATGTTGCCCAAGTAGGAGATGGACAGCGTCAGCAGCAGGTTGCGGATCAGGTCCTCGCCTTCCGGCAGCCAGACGTAGTTCCAGTCGGGATGAAGAATCCCGTTCAGCATCGCCTTGGACATCACCTTCGCCGTCTCCTGAATGCCGGTAAATTCGAGCCCGACGAGCGACCAGGCGATGAGAATGACGCCTGCCGCCACGCCCACGATCCAGCCCCAACGGCCGGCCGCCGGCGACATCGGCTTCATCGTCCCTTTCAGGAGCAGCGTCCGCAGCCGGGTGCTGACCGTATCGATGACGATGACGACGACAAGCGTCATCAGGATGAGGACGAACGCCTGGTCGTAGCGGAACAGGTCGAGCACGTTTTTGAGCAGCAGCCCGATGCCACCCGCTCCGACGAGACCGAGAATGGCGGAAGCGCGGATGCTCACCTCGAACGTATAGAGCAGATGCGCGAGAAACGTCGGCCCGACCTGGGGAAGAACCCCGAAGCGGATCCACTGCAGCTTGTTGGCGCCGGCCGCCGTCATCGCCTCCAACGGCCCGGGATCGATCGCCTCGACCGACTCATAGGCAAGCTTCGAGATGATGCCGTAGGTGAAGAAAAACAACGCGAGCGTTCCCGACGTCGGACCGAAGCCGACGATGACCGCGAACAGCGCCGCGTACAGCAGGTCGGGAATCGTCCGCAGCAAGTTCATGATCAGCCGCGCCGGATAGTACAGCCACGGCGACCGCGTCACGTTGCGGGCGGCGAACAGGGCGGTCGGGAAGGCGAGCAGGGCGCCCAGCGACGTGCCGAGAATGGCCATCTGGAGCGTCTCCCGCATCGGCTTCCACACCTTCGGCGTGAACGACCAGTCGGGCGGAAACATTTCCTTGATGAACGCCCAAATTTGCGGCGTTCCGGTAACCAGCTTCGTCAGCGTCGCTTCCGTCTGGTACACGCTGCCGATGAACAGCGCGATCAGGATGACGATCCAGCTGTACAGCTTCATGCGCGAAGGACGCGCAACCGTAGTAGCGGGCGATTTCAATGGCCTCCGCCTCCCAACAGCTCGTCCCTCTTGATCGCGCGGCCGTAAATTTCGGAAAACTTCTCGTCCGTCGCTTCCGCTACCGGTCCGTCGAACACGACTTGCCCGGCCCGCAGACCGATGATGCGCGTGGCGTATTCCCGGGCCAGATCGATAAAGTGCAGGTTGACGATCGTCGTAATGCCGAGCTCCTGGTTGATCCGCTTCAGGTCGTCCATCACTTGCCGCGTCGTGAGCGGGTCAAGCGAGGCGACCGGCTCGTCCGCCAATATGATCTTCGCTTCCTGGGCGAGCGCCCGCGCGATCGAGACGCGCTGCTGCTGTCCGCCGGACAGCTGGTCGGCGCGGACGTACGCTTTCTCCGCGATATTCACCCGCTCGAGCGCCTTCATCGCGAGCTCGACGTCACGTTTCGGGAACAGAGCGAACATCGTCCGCAGCGTCCCGTGGTAGCCGACCCGGCCCGACAGCACGTTGCGCAGGACGGTCGACCGCTTGACGAGATTGAAGCTTTGGAAAATCATGCCGATGCCGCGGCGCATTTTCCGCAGGCTCTCGCCCTTCGCCGACGTGATCGACTGGCCGTCGATGACGATTTCGCCGCTTGTAATGTCGTGCAGCCGGTTGATCGAGCGAAGCATCGTCGATTTGCCGGCGCCGGACAAGCCGACGATGACGACGAACTCTCCCTTGCCGATCGTCAAGTTGATATCGTTTAACCCGATCGTTCCGTTGGGGTATACCTTTTTTACGTGCCTGAATTCGATCATATCGTTCAATCCCTTTATCGGTAATTTGGCGAGCGATAGACATCATTCGACATTACGCGAACAAATCCTTTTTCCCGAAACAAATTTACAATTTCTACACCGTCCTTATAGTATTGTTTGGAAACTTGCCGTTCATTCCCCCTGCCCGATCCGTTCCGTTTATGATACGATGAAGGTTGACCGAAGGCGCCATACCACGTACGGGGGAACTGCATTGAAAACATTGATTATCGCCGAAAAGCCGGACATGGGCCGCAACATCGCCGCCGCCATCGAACCGAAGGCCGTCAACAAGCGGACGCACCTCGAAGGGGAGCGCTACGTCATCACGTGGGCGATCGGCCATTTGATCGGACTCGCGGAGCCCGACCTTTACGACGACAAATACAAAAAGTGGAACTTCAACGATTTGCCGATCATCCCCGATTCGTTCAAGCTGCTGCCGAATCCGCGGACGAAGGACCAGCTGAAGGTGATCCAGACGCTCGCCAAGCAATGCGGCGACATCGTCAACGCCTGCGACGCCGGGCGCGAGGGCCAGCTCATCTTCGCGTACATCCAGCAGCATTTGCGGTTGACCCACCCGGTGAAGCGGCTGTGGATCTCCGACTTGACGCCGGAGACGATCCGCCGCGGCTTCGCCGAGCTGAAGGACGCGAGCGAGTACGAGCCGCTGACGCGGGCCGCCCGCGCCCGGAGCGAAGCCGACTGGCTGATCGGGATGAACGGATCGCGCGCGTTCACGACGAAGCATAACGAGCTGTTGTCCGTCGGGCGCGTGCAGACACCCGTGCTGGCGCTGCTGTACGACCGGCAAAAGCAGATCGAGGCGTTCACGTCCGCGAAGTTTTACGAGGTCGAAGCTTATTTCGACCAGCGGGAGACGTCTTACCGCGGCTTATGGCAAGGCGAGCGGCTGACGGATGCCGCCAAGGCCGAGGCGCTCGCGGCGAAGGTGAAGGACAAGCCGGGGACGATCGCCAGCTACGAGGCGAAGGATACGAAGGAGTATCCGTTCCGGCTGTACGACTTGACGCTGCTCCAGCGGGAGGCCAACGCCAAATTCGGCTTCTCCGCGAAGAAAACGCTCGACATCGCGCAAGCGCTGTACGAGAAGCATAAAGTGATCTCGTATCCGCGGACGAACTCGAACTACGTCAACGAACAGAACATCCCGGAAATGTACCGGGCGCTCGATTCGCTTCGCGGCACGCCTTACGAGGCGCTGGCCGGCGGCGCCGACAAGCGGCTCGTGCACAAAAACAACAAAGCCGTCTGCAAACCGGCCAAGGTCGAAGACCACCACGCGATTTTGCCGACGGGCAAGCGCGCGAATGGCCTGTCGCCCGAGGAGCAGAAGCTGTACGACCTGGTCATCCGGCGCTTCCTGTCGCATTTCTACCCGCCCGCCGAGTACAAGGTGCATACGATTTTGACCGAGGTGGAGAAGGAGACGTTCAAGACGACCGTCAAGCAGCTGCTGAGCCTGGGTTGGAAAGTCATTTACGAGGACGACAAGTCCGTGAAGGACGGAGGCGGCAAAAAGTCCGGCAAATCCGGTGGCAAGCCGGAAGGCAAGGACGGGAAGGACGGCGACGGCGAGGGGACGGAGCCCGAGGAGGAGCTGATCGATACGCCGTTCGCGCTGCGGCCGGACGAGCCGGTGCACTGCCGCGACTCGGCGGCGAAGGAGAAGGAGACGCAGCCGCCGAAGCCGTATACCGAGGGCACGCTGCTGAAGGCGATGGAGAGCGCGGGCAAGCAGCTCGAGGACGAGGAGCTGCGCGACGCGATGAAGGATTCCGGCCTTGGCACGCCGGCGACTCGCGCTTCCGTCATCGAGCGGCTGAAAAACGTCGGCTACGTCACGATGCAGGGCAAGCGGATCGCCATCACGCAAAAAGGCCGCGCCGCGGTCGAGCTGATCCGCAGCGCGGGCGTCGAGCTGCTGACGTCGCCGGAAATGACCGGCCATTGGGAGCGCCGGCTGAACGAAATATCGCGCGGGCAGGCGTCCGACGCCGTCTTCATCGAGAACGTCAAGAAGTTCACCCGCACGATCATCGATAAAGTACGCGTTCAGCCGCGCGCGGCGAAGAACGCCTTCGAGGGCGCCGCCGAAGCGGCGGGAGCGGGCAAAGCCCGTGGCGGCGGCGGCGGCAAGGGCAAGGCCGCTCGGAGCGCCCCGCGCGACGCGGCGGAGAAGCCCGCGCGCGCAACCCGCTCCGCGGGCGGTGCGGCCGCGTCCGCGACCGCTACGGCGTCCGCCGCCGCGAAAGCCGGCGGCGAGCGCGAATATATCGCGGCTTGCCCGCGCGAAGGGTGCGGCGGCCATATTTTCATGGGCAATAAAGGCTATGGCTGCAGCAATTACAAAACCGGCTGCAAATTCGTCATCTGGAAGCAAAGCCTCGGCAAGACGCTCACCCCGGCCATGATCCGCAGCCTCGTCGAGAAAGGGCGCACCGGCAAGCTGAAGCTGATCGACCGGTCGGGCGCGCCGATCGAAGGCCGGATCGTGCTGAAGGACCCGAACGTCGGCCAAGTGGAGCTGGAGCCGGCGACATGACGGGACGGGCGGACGGCGGGATGCGGCATGCGAATCGTTGGCGTCCGGCTTGACGGCCGAAGACGTCCTTCGCAACGGACAAAGGTCGGCAGCGTCCGCATCCGAGCGCTTCCTTGTCGAATCTCATACCCTTGCACGTCAAAAAGCGGAACCCGTGAAGGTTCCGCTTTTTGACGTGCAGGTGCCGGAGCGGCCGCACCCGATACGGGCGCGGCCGACCGGTCGCCGTTACACGCGGAAGCGAGAGACGGCGCCGTTCAGCTCCTCCGCCAGCCGGGACAGAGACTGCGACGTGGCCGCCGTTTCTTGTGCCGCCGCCGCCGCTTCCTCGCTGGCCGCCGAGATCGACTCCACCGAGCGCATGACGTCCGACGACTGCGCGGCCTGCTGCTCGCTCGCCGCGGCGATTTCGGACGCCTTCTGCGCCGTTTCGTCGACCATGCCGACGATGCTTTCGAACGCGTCTCCCGTCCGCTTCGACTTTTGGACGCCTTCCTGGACGGCGCCGACGCATTCCTTCGTATTGTGCTGCATGCCTTTGATAATGTCGGAAATTTGCTTCGTCGCTTCCCCGCTTCGCTCCGCCAGCTTCCGTACCTCGTCGGCGACGACGGCGAAGCCCCGGCCTTGGTCGCCGGCTCGGGCCGCCTCGATGGCGGCATTCAGCGCGAGCAAGTTCGTCTGCTCGGCGATTTCGTCGATCACTTCGATAATGTCCCCGATTTTCGCCGAATCCTGCTCCAGCAGACTGACCTTCTCCTGCACTTCGTTCATTCCCTGAATCGCGTCCGTTACCGCGTGACCGCCGTTTTTGGCCGTGGCGACGGTGCGCAGCGCGAGCTCCGACGCTTGCTCGGAGCTTTTGGCCACGGAGTCGATGGCCGAGGACAGCTCCTTGAACAGCTCGGTAATCATTTGCGACGACTCGGCTTGGTTCGTGCTGCTCCCCGCGATTTCCTCGGTGCTCGCCGATATTTGTTCGGAGGCCGAGGACACGCTCTGCGCCGACGCGACGATGCCCCCGACCAGCGTCCGCAGGCGGACGATCATATCGTTGATCGAGCGTGCCAGCACGCCGATCTCGTCCTTCCGGTCGATGTCGACCGTCTCGCGCAAATCGCCGTCCGCCACCTTCGCGACAAGCTCCGTCACTTGACCGAGCGGTCTTGCGATCGCCCGCGAGATGAACAGCCCCAATACGACGCTCACCACGACCGCCACGACGACGATCGCGGTCGTAATCGCGAACGAACGATCGTACAAGCTCCCTCCGTCTTTCCAAGCCTGCTCCGCCAGCTTGACGTTCAGCGCTACGATTTCTTGTATCGTCGCTTTCAGATTGTCCCCAGCGCCTGCAAGCTGCTCCTGCAAATAAACGACGTACTTGTCCCGACCGTCGGCTTGCGCGATCTCGAGACCTTGTTCGGTCAGCTTGTCGTAAATGTCCCATTCCTTGTCGAAATCGTTCAACAACCGAAGGTCTTCGCTCGTCAAGGGCGTGCTTCGGTATTCGGCTATCGTCGCCTTAATGTTCCCTTTTAATTTTCGGATGCCGTCGATTTCCTTCCGAACCGAACGTCTTCCGTTCGTTCGGTCAAGGCGATTTTCCGAAGACTGACGCGAATTTCGGTGTAATCGATTTGCGTTTGGGAAAGCAGACGGACCGAGGTCAAGTTGTTGCCGTACAGCTGGTCCATGCTCGAATCGAGCCTACTCATGTTGGCGATGCCGAAAACGCCGACGACCGCAAGCAAAACCGCCAGCGATACGAATGCGGCCAGCAGCTTGACCGACGTTTTCCAGTCGTGAAACCATTTCATCTCTTGTGCCTCCCGATCCGTGTATGTATCCGCCATATCATGCCATTAACCGATTGGACAAATCGGCATTTGGAACTACTTTCAGTCTAAACGGAACGGGAGAATTGTGTCAATAAAAATAGAATTATGTCGAACGAGATATGAAATCGCGATTTGTCTCACGCCCGGCCCTCCCTCCTTTTCTCGGCATATGTTGGGAGAGAAAGGACTCACAGAAGGAGGAAAGGCGAGCATGGGCAAAAACGTATCAACCAAACGTCAGCCCGTCTATCCCGGTCCGGAGGCGCTGCGCCGGACGGCCGGGGCGGTCATCCCGCTATACCGCAAAATCGCAAGCGACGGCGCTTACGCCCGCCGATGGACGCGTGCGGTCCGCACGCTCGATCTGGGACGCATGATCCGGCTGTTCGAGGAGACGAGGCCGATCGGCAGGCTCGGCCTCGCCACGAACGGCATCGGCTTCTTCGTCACCGTACCGTTCCCGGCCCCGCTTCAGGAATATACGAACGGGACGTCCATCCCCCCGGGTACGACGCAATTCCGGTTCGGCACGAAGGCGAACCGGACGATCGCGGCGGCAGTGCTGCCCCTGTACCGGACGATCCGCGACTGCCCGCCGTTCGCCTCCGCCTTGTCGGCGGCGATCCGGCGGCGGAACCTGCGCCGCGTTCGGGAGCTCGTGCACAGCCGCGTGCGGTCGCGCTTCCTGCGCGACGTCACGCTGATCGAATCGGGGTTCGCGATGGAGTTCCGTATTCCGGGCGACAAGTTCCCCTATCTCAACGAATTTTTCCGGGAGTTCAACGGATAGCCGCGAAGCTTCCGTTTTGCTTCCGGTTCGCTTCCGGTTCGCTTCCGGACGCTCCGATGCGCAGTCATGCGCTCCGGTCGGTCAATACGAAAACCTTCACGTTTTTTTTGACCCCGAATTCGACCGCCTCTTCCAAATCGTTCATGTACACGTCGATGCGCGAGCCTTTGATGGCGGAGCCGGTATCTTCGGCTTTGCGGACGCCGATCCCTTCGATCAGCACGGTCGAACCGAGCGGGATAATCGAAGGGTCGACGGCGACCGTCCGGCCCTCCTCCGCCTTGCTGCCGCTCCGCGTTATGCCGTAGGCGGGATGAGAGGGCGTCTTGCCCGTCGATTCGGCTCCCGCCGTATACGCCGTGAGCGTCGAGTTCAGCACGCGCTTCACGACGGGCCTTTCGCCTCCGGCGTTCCAGCCTTCGCCGCCTTGGGGGATGTCGAGCGTTTGCCCGATTTGGAGCCGGTTCGGATTGTCCAGCGCATTGGCGGCCAACAGCTCGTCCATCGTGATGCCGAACGCCTTCGATATTTTATAGAGCGTATCGCCCGGATTGACTTGGTATTGCAGCATGCTCAGGGCGGGCGCCGCGGGAGCGGTTGAAGCGGCCGAAGCGATTTCCACCGGTCCGTCGCCCGAATCGTTCGCGGAATCTAGCGCCGGCTCTATCACCAGCTCGGAGCCGGTCCGGTACGCCCACGCTTCCGCCGCATAAACATAGTCCGATAAATAAAGTGCGTCCTCCTCGCTCAAATCCGCGAGCGCCTTCGGGGCCGAGCTTGCCGCAACGGTCAAGCCGATCGCGACCGTCATCGCCGTTCTCATCCATTTCCGTCTCATAGCAACATCCTCCTCGATTTGGGAAATTGATAGAATAGGATATTACTAGAGTTGCCCGGACGACGGATTTCTAAACGCGGCCCTCCCGAAACGACAGCAAGCGGCGCCGCCGAAAGGCGAACGCCGCTTGCCCCTTTACAGCTTATACTTCGACCGGCTCGGGACGCTTGACCTGCAGCGGAGGCGGGACGAGCCATCCCTTATCCTTGTTCAACCGCAGCAGCTTGAGCGCCATCGCCGTTTTCGTCGCGTGATACTTCGCGAACAGCGCCCCGACGTCTTCGCGGATCGATTGGGCCATCGCTTGGCTGAACATCGTCAGCCCTCCGGCGAAATCGATACCGAGCGAAGCGGCGATTTCAGGGTCGGTGAGACGGGCGCCCGGAGGAATGTCCTCGAGCTTCGCCTCCGGCTTCTCCGGCATCGCCGGGGCGGGTGCGATCCCGTTCGCCTTCAAGAGCGCATCGCATTCCTCGATTTCTTTGCCGCACTGGTCGATCGCTTCGTTCAACATTTTTTTCAGGTCGTCGTCTCCGGCGTGCACCAGATGCGTCCGGTAGCACGACGTCGCTAGCTTGGCCCCGGAGGAGCATTGCCACAACGCGTATATTTCGCCGTAATGCAACGGCTCGTCTTTCGGATTGCCGCTAAGAATGCCCACGTTTTCGTTCTCCCTTCGATATATTGGTGCGATTCGTCCGAACTTTCGTATTGTCTTCCAATCGTCCGCTTCGTATTCCATGAAGCGGAGAAGAAAAAAAGCGGCTCCGCCCGCAAGGCGAAAGCCGCTTGAATGGTTGCTGCATAACGGTCCTACAAGTTGTCCTCGATCGTCTCCTTCAGGAAGGCGATCAAGCCGTCCATGTTCTCGGTATCGTCATACGTGAGCGTAAACCGGACGAACCGTTCGTCCAAGTCGAACTGCTCCTCGAGCAGCCCCAGCAGCCCTCTGGCCCGACGATCGATCTCCATGAAAAACTCGACCTCGTCCTCGCCGACGACGTAAAACAGCTCGAGCTCCTCCAAATTGGAGCGATATTGCGGCTTCAGCTCGAACTCCTGCACGAACGGAAATTCGAGGCCGAGGCGCGGAACGTGCATCAGCGATACCTCGTGGGCGCGGAGACCGAGCTGGGCCAGCGCTTCGAACACCGCCCCGACGATCGGATGCGGCTGAATATGAATGTAGTCCTTGTCCCTTTGGTCGATCGCCTTCTCCACGTCCAGCTCCGTTACGAGCCATACCTTCGAGGAGCCGATCGTAATCGGCGTCGAGAGCGGAATCGGAAACGCGAACGAAAACTCGCGCTCTTCGCCGGGCTCGATCGTGAAATGCTCGTCCAGGTGGTAATGGGCGATCCGGTCGCTCTCCTCGACGATTTGACCGTCTCGTTCCCGGAAATAGTTGGAGTACAAGTATAAATGAATGCGGGTGATTTCCTGCGGGAGATTGCCTCCCTTGACGTAAATCGTGCCGTGAAGCTCGTCGCCGACCCGCACGCCGTCGGCGTTGTCCGGCACCGCGTTCACCTTGACGCCGCCGATGCCGACGCTGGCCATCATTTTTTTGAAAAAGGACATGGACGATGCGCTCCTTCGCGAATGAAATGGGCTTTTGGTCCCACTACCATGGTACGGTTTCCGGAAATATTTGACAACCCCAAATTTTAAGGGTGAGAGGTGGAAGCGTCCGACTCACTCGGCAGGTCCGACCGTCTCCGAGCGGAAGGCGATACGGATGTCGAGCAGCTCCGAGCGGCTCCCGATCCGGACCGGGGGCCCCCAGGTGCCGAAGCCGGACGAGACGATCGCGTGCATCGCTCCTTTGCGGAGATACCCCCAATCGAGCTCGAACAGCCGTCCGGTAATCCAATGATTCGGCGCCATTTGCCCGCGGTGCGTATGGCCCGACAGCATCAGGTCGACGCCGGACTCCGCCGCCGCTCCGAGCTTGTACGGCTGGTGGTCGAGCAGCACGATCGGCAGCGACCGGTCGGCGTCCGCCAGCAGCTCGTCGACGGACAGCCTGCCGCCGCCGGCAAACCGCTCGACGGACGCGTCTTTTCGGCCCGCGACATAGAAGCTGTCGGCCACCCGAACGACCCGATCGATCAGCACCTCGATTCCGATTTCGCGCATCCGCTCCGTGTATTCGGCGATATGGCCGCCGATATATTCGTGGTTGCCGAGCGAAGCGTATACGCCAAGCGGCGCCTTCAGCCTGCGCATGACGTCGGCCATCCGCTCGCGCACGAACGGCTCGATGCTGTCGTCCAGCACGTCGCCGGGCAGCAAAACGATGTCCGGCTTCAGCGCCTCTACCCGCTCGACGAGCCGGGTCAAATGCCGTCTCCCGACGGTCGTGCCGAGGTGCAAATCCGATGCGACCGCCAAACGAAGCTCGCGCCTCGTCCCCGCCGGCTTGGCGATCTCGATGTCGTACCGGCGCACGACCGGACTTCGAGCGTTCCAGGAGCCGCGAAGCAGGATGAGCAGCAGAACGAGCAGCTCGACCCAGCCGGTGCGCGCGATCGCGTAGTCCCGCTCCACCCCCGCCCAGCGCAGCAGGGCGACGAGCACATCCGCGGCGGGCAGCGTGAGCAGCGCGTAGAACAGCACCGCCATGCCGTACGAGCCGATCGTCTTCAGGGCGGCGTACAGCCGGTACGGAATCAAGCGGCGAAGCAGCATCGCGGCCAAGTAGCCGTATGCGATCAAGGCGAAGAAAACCCAGTAGACGGCATCCAGCTGCGGCGATATCGCCGCGTTCCAGAAGACGTATCCGTTCCAGCCGATATAGGCGGACAGCGCGATGAATACAAACAAAAAACAGACGATGACAAGCAGCGTTCGCATCTTCAAGTCGTTCCGTCTCCTTGCTGTCGTTTCCATAGAGTAGCTTGCTGCCGAGGCGGGTGCTATCGCAACCGTTCGTCCTTCGTAAACCAAAGCGGGGAGCTGAGCCGTCCGAGCAGCATCGCCGTCGTCGCGGCGGCCGACGCCAGCACGAACATGATCAGAATTTGGTAGCGGACCGCTTCGATCGGGTCGGCGCCGGCGACGATCATCCCGGTCATCATACCCGGCAGCTGGACGAGGCCGATCGTCTTCATCCCGTCGATCGTCGGGATCATGCTGGCGCGGACCGACCGCTTCGCCGCGGCCCGGATCGCCTGCCCGACGGTCGCCCCCAACGCGAGCAGCGCCTCGATTTCGCCGCGGGACGACTCGACCTCACGGTTCATTTGGTTCAGGAACAGGCCGCATACGATCATCGAGCTGCCGACGGTGATGCCGCTGATCGGGATGACGTATTGCGGCGTCGGCTCGATGATGCGAAGCCCGAGCAGCAGTCCGACCGTCAACGCTTCCGTGCAGCACAGCGCGGCCGCGATTCGCAGCCGGATGCCCGGAATATGCTTGGCGCGCGCGCCGGCGTTCCAGGAGGCGACCGTTATCATCGTCGCGACGATGATAACGACGAACAGCGGGTGGTCCGTCTCGAAGACGAAATGCAGGACGTAGCCGACGAACAGCAGCTGGATGGCGGATCGCACCGTCCCGATCGCGATATCTTTCTCGAGGCCGAGCTTCTGGCGCATCGACAGCAGCACCGTCACGGCGACGAAGACGAGCGTGCACGCCAGTGCGAAGTTGGACATCAGCCTGCTCCTCCTTCGCCGTGCGCCGACCGGATGAAGCTCCTGGCCCTTTCGTTCGGCGGCTCGCGAAAAAACGTGTCCGTCTCCGCCGCTCCGCAAAGCGTCCCCTCGTCCATGAACCAGACGGAATCGCTGACGTTCCGCGCCTGCTCCCAGTCGTGCGTAACCCATAAATAAGCCGTCCCGCGCTCCCTCGTCCACTCGAGAAGCAGCTCCTCCACCGCACGCTTGCTCGCCGGATCGAGCGACGCCGTCGTCTCGTCGAGCAGCAGCGCGTCGGGGAGCGCCAGCAAGCAGCGGACGAGCGCCGTCCGCTGCTTCTCGCCCCCGGATAGCTCCGACGCCGCCTTGCGCCAATCGATCGCCTCCAGACCGACCGCGGTCATGCATCGCTCCGCCAGCGTCCGGTCGAACGGCGTGCCGTGCAGCTCGCTCGCCGTCCGCAAATTCGCCTCGACCGTCCCGGGCAGCATGACCGGCTGCTGCGCGACATAGACGACGCGCCTCCGCCATTCCGGCGGCTTCCAATCGCCGACGGGCTTTCCCCGAAGCTTGATCGCGCCTTCGTCGGGGACGTCGAGGCGGGCCAGCAGCCGCAGCAGCGTGCTTTTCCCTTGCCCCGACGCGCCTACGACCGCGATACGTTCTCCCGAATTAACGGTCGCCGTCACGTGGCGGAACAAATAATCGGACGTATGGTCCGGCCGGCGCTTCGACACGCCCTCGAGCGTCAGCAGCTCGTTCAATGAAGCCCTTCTCCCTTCTTATGCAAACACGCGCTCGAGCGGGATCGAAAGCCCATCCAGCACGCGCACCGCGATCGTATCTTCCTTGCCGTACGATTCGCCTTCGTCGAATCGTCCGCTTTCTTCGAGAAAGTAGGTCAATACCGCTTTCTCGTTCGGATAGACGACCCAATATTCCCGGACGCCGGCCTGCTCGTACCGTTTTCGTTTGACGGTCGTATCGAGCTTGAGCGACCCGGGCGACACGACCTCCACGATCAAGTCGGGCGCCCCCTTGCAGCCCCGGTCGTCCAGCTTGCCGGGATCGCACACGACGGACAAGTCGGGCTGAACGACCGTCAAGGTCTCCTCGTCCGTTTCGGTTCCCCGCGGAAGCCGGACGTCGAACGGCGCGATGTAGGCGCGGCAGCGTTTGCCGCGAAGAAAATTGGAAAATTCCGATGCGAGTGCCAGCAGCACTTCCTGATGGGCTCTGGACGGAGCGGGCGTCATCGCGTAGGCGTACCCTTCGATCAGCTCGACGCGCTCGCCCTCCCCCCACTTCAAATAGTCCGCATACGTATAGCGGCTCCGATCCGAAGGCATGCTCATGGCCTTCCCCTCCCGATCGCTTGATGGCATATAGATTTATCATAACATAAGTGGGGATGACGGACGAATTTGCGAGCTTCTATGGCGCGGAGCAGCCGGGCGCCCGCCCGCCCGTATATGGTACAATTAGGGGGCTCGTATACTTCAAGCAAAAGGAACGATCGCCATGATCCCTATACATCGGACACGGACGGAAGCGGAGCTGCGGAAGTTTGTCGGGAAGGAAGCTTACGTTCACAGCGAAGCGACCTTGTTCGTATTCGTCCGCAACTTCAAGGTTCGGGTTACGGAAGCATTTGTTGCGGGGGAAGGCCCGTATCGCGTCGCCCTACGCTTTGACGGTCGCGGCTGGCTGCGGATGGAAGCACTCACGCATTACGAGATCGATGAGACCGGGCGGCTCCTGCTGGCCGGCTTTGACGACCGAGGGCGGATGAACGTCGCCCTTCACTTGGGAAAGGAGCCGTTTCCGGAATGAACGCAACCGAGACAACGAAGACGCGCAACCTGCTGGCCGTATTCGCTCATCCGGACGACGAAACGTTCATTTGCGGCGGAACGCTGGCAAAATACGCCTCCGAAGGCGTCGATATCACGCTGGTCAGCGCTACGCGGGGAGAAATGGGAAGACGCATGGGCAACCCTCCCTATCTCAACCGCGAAACGATAGCGGCCGCCCGCGAGCAGGAGCTTCGGCAAGCGTGCGCCCGTTTAGGCATCCGGCGGCTCCATTTTCTCGGGATCCGCGACAAGACGGTGGAATTCGTGGACGAGGCGGTATTGACGGGGCGAATCGAAGCGCTCATTCGCGACATCCGCCCCGACGCCGTGCTGACGTTCCACGAGAAGCTGGGCGGGCATCCGGATCACTGCGCGATCGGTAAAGCGGCAACGGCCGCTTGTGAACGCGCCGGGCTGCGCGAGTCGCTGTTCTTCATATCGTTCGGCGACGTGATGGAGCATCCGGAGCCTTACGGCTACACGCGGGGCGATATCGTCAAAATCGACGTTTCCGCCCATTTGGAAGCGAAGCTGGCGGCGTTCCGCGCGCACCGATGCCAGTCCGAGATCGACGAATGGGTATGGCTTCCGGACCGGGAGGCGGTGTCCCGGTTCGGCAAGCACGAATATTTCATTCGGGCCGCCGCGAATCCGTCGGGACGAGAGGGGCACAGCTTGTTTTAACACCTTTGGCCGAATTTACCGCCAGCTCTCCGGGGTCCAAGCATCCGCCTCGGCCCGGGAGCCCGGTACACCCGAAACGGGAGAGAACCTTGATCTATTCCTCGGTCCTTTGACAAGCTGCACGAGACGGTCAAAAGAAAGAAGGGGGTTTCCCCCCTTCCTCCCAATCTCCCTTCGGCTCGCTCCAGATCGCAAATAACGAGAAGGCTTCCGCTTCTTACTTCTTGCGGGCAACGACGCGGGGACGAACCACTCTTGTCGTCAGCACATTCAAGGCGTCCCGGACATCTCTCGCGAACTCCAACGGTTGGTCCTTCTTTTCGAAATGAATATACCAAAGATTCGGATTCGTAAACAACCAGTGGTTATGCAGCGCCGTCACTTTAATGCCGTGCTTGCGCAGCCGCGAAATAAACGGATTGATTTCGGCCGTCAAAATAACGGTTTCTCCCAAACAGAGCGCTCTACCGTCGCGGCCGATACTCTCGAATGAGAAAGCTTGGGGAATGGCCAAGAACGATCTCGAGCGTTTGCCCAAAATAATCGGCCGAATGTTGTTTCGCACCCGGGAAGCGGTGCACACCCCGTTAATCACCATAGGCTGGGCGCCAAGAATGGATGCGAACTGCTGGCAAAGCGGACTGACTGCCATAGCGAATCCCTCCCTATTCCGATTTATAGCAGCATATGATAGAGAGATTGGCTTGGATAGGGACAAACCTTACGGAAGATCGATCTATTTTTGAAAGAATCATAGGTTCCCCGTGAACGATGCAAAACAAAAAGCCCTCCATGTACATGGAGGACTTCGTATGTCGGTTGGCCGCTATCGTGGATTGCAGCCGGCAACTTTAGTCGAAATCGTACCTTTCTTCGCGCCACGGGTCCCCGTACATATGGTACCCGTTCCGCTCCCAAAAGCCCGGCTTGTTCTTCGCCATGAACTCGATGCCGCGCAGCCACTTCGCGCTCTTCCAGAAGTACAGGTGCGGCACGACCATCCGTACCGGGTATCCGTGCTCCGGCGTAAGCAGCTCGCCGTTATGCTTGATGCCGAAAAAGCTCGTCTCGCGCAGGAAATCCTCGATCGGCAAGTTCGTCGTCCAGCCGTGCTCGGCGTGCAGCATGACGAACTTCGCCTCCGGCTTCAGCTTGACCCGCTCCATGATCGTGGAGACGGCGACGCCTTCCCAGACGTTGTCGAGCTTCGACCACGTCGTCACGCAGTGAATGTCGTTCTTGTACTCCACGCGCGGCAGCGTCATAAATTCTTTGTACGAGAACGTCAGCTCTTCCTCCACGAGGCCGAATACGCGCAAATCCCACGTCCCCATATCGCGGTAATACGGCACGTCGCCGTAATGCAGAACGGGAAACCCGGCGGTCAGCGTTTGTCCCGGCGGGACGCGGTCTCGATGCTCTGTCGTGTTGCTCATGGTTACCCTCCTTGTTCGTCGGTCCCGGTTCGATTCCGACTTTCTCTCCCATTATACCGTTTTTCTCCGAAGCTATGCACGTTCTGCCCGGCATGGCCGTTATGCCGACCGGCGCGGCGCACCGCTACGTTTCGCTTCAGACGTACCCCATGCCGCTCAGCCGCTCGACGAGCCGGTGCGTCGCGATCACCCGCTCCGCGGCGACCTCGCACCGATCGGGTTCGTCGAGCGAGTCGAGGAAATGGTCGACGATGCCCGCGAAGCCGCGTCGGTGCGGAACCGTCTCCCAGCTGCCGAACCGGCTCGACCGTTCGCCGCCCTGCGGGTCGCGCAGAACCGCCGATTCGAGATTGACGATTTCCGCCGACCGGCCTCCGCCGTGCAGCTCCAACCGCTCCAGATCACCGCCCGCCCGGCGGTTCATGCTGACGAACGAGACGGCCGATCCGAACCGCAAGCTTCCCGAGGCGTGCAGCAGCCGCCCTTCGCCGTCCCGCTCGGCCGCCCAGCTCGTCACCTCGCCGGGAGACGCGCCGAGCCACAGCAGCAGGTCGGCCATATGGATAAAGTCGTCGTACAGCGTCTCCTTCGCCGACAGCGACTGCCGCTTCGTCCGGTGCTTCTGGGCGATGCACAGATCGAAGCCGCCGGCCTCGTCGAGCCACCGCTTCGCTTCGACGTACAGCGGGGCGAACCGCCGGTTGAAGCCGACGGCGAGCAGCTTCCCGCGCCGCGCCGCCGTCTCCGTCATCCGCTCCGACTCGTCGAGCCGGTACGACAGCGGCTTGTCCACGTATACGTGCACGCCGCGGTCGAGACAAGCCGTCACGATCGCCGCATGCGTCTCCGTCGGACTGTGGACGAATACCGCGTCCAGCTCCTCCCCGAGCAGTCCGGACAGCTCCGTGTGGCGCCGGGCGACCCGGAACGCGTCGCCGATTCGCTCCACGGTCGCCTCCGACCGGCTCATGATCGCCGTCAATTCCGCCCGAGGGTGGTGCGCCAGCACCGGCAAATACGCCTTCGCCGCAATATCTCCAAGTCCGATCATGCCGATTCGTTTTTTCATCCGCTTTTCCCCCACCCGGTTCCGCGCGATCGGCGGAACGTCATTTTGCGGTCCAGCAGCGCGTTCGTGCCGATGCCGAGCGCAACGGCAAGCAGAACGACGCCGACCGTCACCGAAACGCCGAACAGCTGCACCCCATGCGGCATGTCCGCGATCCATTTGTATACCGACCCGCCGAGCGTCGGCCCGAGGAAGCCGGCCAGCCCCGTCATCGCGTAGAATACAGCGACGAACATCGGCCGCTCCCCCTTCGGCGTATCGCCGACGACGTAATTGAACATGAGCTGATTGAACCCGCCCACGCCGATGCCGATCAACAGATGAACGGCGAGCAGGACGGGGATGTCCGGCAGCATCGGCAGCAGTCCCCACGTCATGCAGGACGCGGCGATGACCGGAAGCGTCCAGAACAGCAGTGTCTTCGTCGCGTATTTCGCATTCAGGTTGCCCCACATGTAGTAGCCGGCCATCATCGCGACGTTTTGCGTCATCGTGGCGACCGAGATCCACCGGTAGCCGATATGCATGACGTCCAGCATGACGTAGTTGAAGAACGGCACCGAGATCCCCTGCACGAACAGCCAGAGCGAGATGAACAGCATCGCCTTCCGAAAGGGCTTATGCCGGAACGGCACGGCCAGCATCGCGCCCATGCCCGTCTGTCCGGACTTCTCGAACGGCGGGTTCGGATATCGGAGGAAGAAGACGATGTCGAGCACCGCGCAGACGGCGGCGACGGCGTACAGCACATGAAAGCCCCGCGGCTCCGGCAGCCGGTCGAGCAGCTGGCCGAACACGAGGATGGCGAGGCAGCCTCCCGCCCACAGGATCGTGTTGCGGATGCCGAAATACCGCCCCCGAACCCGCGCCGGCACCATGTCCGCGATGAGCGATGTCCAGAAGACGGAGCCGATCGCCTGGCCGACGAACCCGAGGACGCAGACGGCGATGTACGCGGCGACCCCGAATTCGCGCGGGAAGACGAACGGAACCGCCCCCGTCAATACCCATAAAATCCGATGAAGCCCGCACAGCAGCGCGAAGGCGAGCTTCCGGTTCGTAAACCGCTGAATGAGCAGCGCGCCGACGATTTGCAGCATGTTCGCCATGCTCGGAATCGCGAGCACGATGCCGATCTGAAACGACGACGCCCCCAAATACAACAAATAACCCGTGAGGAACGGTCCCCCGAGCAGCTGGAACAGGATGATGGCCGGAATGCCCTCGAACGTCGCGGCAAGCATTCCGTTGCGATACGTCGACGGCTTTCGGCCGCGCAAGCGTCTGCGGAACGGTCCCATGATGGCAGCCTCGCTTTATGTCAGGTTTTCCTTCGGCTTGCAACAACTGCATCTTCAAAGCGGTTCGCCCATATGCTATAATAGATAGCGTAATTTTTCGAAAGCTTTCGACCGAATGCGAGGGACCTGCAAATGAAAAACAAATGGATCGTTTTGCTCGGACTAGCCGTGTTTGCCGCGTTTTTCATTTCCAGCATCGTATGGGAATCTCCGTTATTGCTATATATCGCCAGCGCCATTCCAATATTCATCGTCCCGTTCCTGCCGGATTTGAAAACGAGCCAGAAGCTCGATCCCGGACGGCGCGGGGTGGAGATCGTGAAGCTGGCGGGCGGCTCCGGCGAGCCCGAATGGCTCGTCGTTTCGTTCCAGCCCGGCACGGTGTACTGGAACCGGAAGACGCTCATCATTCCGTACGAGAACGCTCCTACGGTTCGGATGGTACACGCCGACGATTATACCGCCGCGCTGACCGTCCTGCAGTACGACTTGCGCCGCAAACGTAAAAACGGCCGCATCGGCGTCTCCCTGACGAACCTGTCGGAGCGGACCGCCCCGATGCCGTTTACGATTCACGAGGTGAACCGGCTCATCATCCCGTTGACCGATTTGGACGTAACGTATAAGCCGGCTTCGTCCTCGGCCGTCGCTTCGCCCAATGTGGAGCTGCAAGCGTAGCGCGGCACCCCATATCGATCCGCCTCGGACGGCCCGCCTGAATGCAGGCGGGCTTTTTGACGTCCGCCGCGTCGCAGGCGCCGACAACGGCGGCGGCCGGAGCGATCAATAGCTCGCCGCCGCTTTTTGGATGACCGACTGCATGGGCAAATGATACGGACATTGCTGCTGGCATTGCGGCTTCTCCTTGCACGGCTCGTAGTCGGCGCAGGAGACGATCTTCTCCTTATGCTTCTCGTAGAAGCCGACGCCTTTCGGCAGCAGCCCCAGTTCCTCGCGGATGACGCTCGAAATCATGACGTCCGGAATCGGGATGCCGAGCGGACACGAGCAGTAGTTGCACCGCCGGCAGTTATGCGTGCCGAGCCGCAGCGCCAGCCGCTCCAGCTCCTCGCGCTCCGCGTCCTCCACCTCCCGCTCCATCGCCGCGATGTTCTCCTTCACCTCGTCGACGCTGACCATGCCCGAAATAATAACATGCACGTCCTGACTGTACGGATACCGGATCGCCTTGTCGACCGGCTGAATGAACCCTCCGGAGAGCGGCTTCATCGCCACCTTGCCCATGTTCCGCCGCGTCAGCTCGGGGATCAGCTCGTTCAGCGCGAACGGCTGCGCCAAGTTCAGATGGAACAGCACCTGGTCGAACTCGTCCTTTTGGATCCATTTCGCCAGCAGCTCCGGACGGTGGCCGGTAATGCCGATATGCCGAATTTTGCCCGCCTTCTTCGCCTCCAGCGCGGCCCGGTACGCCCCGTCCTCCTCCATCGCGGCTTTGAACTCGTGCACGTAGTTCACGTAATGAATTTGCAGCAAATCGATGACGTCCGTTTTCATGCGCGTCAAGCTTCGCTCGATCTCTTCCTTCGCGGAAGCGTAATCGCGCTTGCCCGTCTTCGTCGCCAAAAAGTATTCGTCCCGCCGGTGCGAGATGCATTCGCCGATAATTTCCTCGCTGTTCCGGTAGGCGGCCGCCGTATCGATATAGTTGATGCCGTTGTCGAGCGCGTAGTTGAGCGCCGCTCGCGCCTGCTCCAACGGGACGCCGGGCAAGTTCATCGCTCCGAAGCCGAGCGACGACACTTGAAACCCGATTTTCCCGAATGTGCGGTATCTCATGAATGTTCCCCTCTCGCCGTTCGTTGTCTAAGAGTCCGTCCGTTTTATTGTAGCACATCCCTTCAGCACAGCGGCATCGTAATTTTGAACCGGGTCCCGTCGCCGACCTCGCTGTCGACTTGGATGTTGCCCCCGTGATTTTTAATAATTCGGTAGCAGACGGCCAAACCTAGCCCGGTACCTTCCATCTTCGTCGTAAAAAACGGGTCGAACAGCTTCGACTGCGTATGAAAATCCATCCCGGTCCCGTTATCCTGCACGCTGATCATCGCCTTCGCGCCCTGCTGGTGCGCCGAGATGCGGATCATCCCCCGCTCCGTGCGGTCGCTTCCGCCGACGGCGTCGAGCGAATTTTTGACGATATTGAGCAGCGCCTGCTTCATCTGCTTGACGTCCACGCATATCGTCATGGCCGGATCGACCGGATCGAGCTCGATATCGCAGCCTTTCAGGATCGCCTCGCTCTCGAACAGCAGCGTCACTTCCTTCAGCAGATCTCCTACCACTATTTTTTTCTTGTTCGGCGTCGAAGGCTTGGACGAATTGAGAAATTCGTAAATGATATCGTTGGCGCGGTCGATTTCGTCGATGACGATGCGCGCGTATTCGTCCTTGCCGAGCTGGGCCAGGTGCGGCCTCAGCAGCTGGATGAAGCCTCGGATCGACGTGAGCGGGTTGCGGATTTCGTGCGCGATCGCCGCCGCGATTTTGCCGAGCATGGCCAGCTTGTCGTTTTGATAGGCGGACTGCTCGATTTTTTTGAACTCCGTCACGTCTTTCACGCTGATCAGGATGTCGCCGTCCAGCTCTTCCCCGTATGTAGCCGTTATCAAAAAATGCCGGCCGTTCTCGTCGATCACCTCGTGGTAGCGAAGCCGGTACAAAAACATTTCCCTATGCAGCTTCACGACGAGACGGCGAAACGACCGCGACAGTCCGGAATGCGACGCAAGCCCGGGCAAATCGAGCCCGAGCAGCGCCTTGCGCGGCATACCGAGAAACCTCGCCATCGTCACGTTGACGAACGACACGAACCCTTCGCTGTCGAACAGGACGATGCCGCTGTCCAGATGCTGCAGGACGTTCTCGTATTTGTGGGCCACCGTCTGGAATGAGTGGTGCGTCTTGAACAGCTGGTTGCGCAGCTCCTCGAGCACCTGCTCGTTATTGTGGACGTGGCGGAATTCGTATCGGTAATGAGCGAGCAGCTCCATTAAAAAAACGAAGGATAGCCGGTAATACCGAAGCGCTTCTTCCGGCTCCGCCGTGGCGGCCAGCATATTCACGCTTTGTTCGTGCAGGAGGACGATTTCTTCGGGTTCGATTTCGTGCAGCACCGTTCCGAGGGTAGCCGCCGGATGGCGGGAGCCGCCGCTCCCGTTCTCGAAATATTGGTTCAGGGCTCGCAAGTATTGCTTTCTCAACTCGGACATAAGCACACCTTCTTACCTGAATATAGGACGCGCAAGCTTCGCTTGCCGGCGTCTCCCCGCGAACTACCAGTATCATAGATGGAATTTCCATATCCCGTCAATCGCAAATAACCGCTAAATAATTGGAATCGTGTCGAATGAATAGAAAACGTCCCGCAGTCCCCCGAACCGGGAAACCGCAGGACGTTCATGCAACAAAAGGCGACATAAAGCGACGGACCGTTTGTCCGATCAGCGGCCTTGCTGCGAACGGTTTCCGTCTTCCGAGTCTTCCTTCTTCCCGGTCCCGCCGCCGGAACCGTTTTGCCGCTTCCGTTCGTCTTCCTTCCGTTTTTCCTCTTCCTTTTTCTTCAATTCCTCGGCTTTTTTCTGCTCTTCCTTCTTGCGTTCCTCTTCCTTGCGATTTTCCTCTTCCTTCTTGCGCTCGTCTTCCTTGCGCTTCTCTTCTTCCTTCTTCCGTTCCTCTTCCTTGCGCTTCTCTTCTTCCTTCTTGCGGTCGTCCTCCGCGCGCTTGTCGTCGTCGTCCTTCGGCTTCGTTACGCCGGAATTCCCGCCGTTGTTTGCGGCGGGGGGATTTTTGGCGGGCGTCGTCCCGGGCTTTTGCCCGGAGTCCGTATTTTTCTTGTCGTCCTTGTCGTTCTTGTCGTCGTTGCCGTTTTTCTTCGGATCGGACGATTTGCCGTCCGTTTTGGACGGCGTCGTGGAGGCCGGTTTGTTCGGCGGCGGCGTCGTTTTCTTATCGTCGTTTTTCTTGTCGCCGTTCTTCTTGTCGTCGGACTTCGACTTGTCTTTCTCCGACTTCTCCTTCACCTTCGCGTCGAGCTCGCCCTTCTTCTCCGCCTCGAGCAGCTTGGACAACGTCTCCTTCTTGGGCAGCTCCTTCGGGTCGATCAGCTTGTTCAAGCCGCCCGCTTCCTTCGCGATCTTGTGCACCGAATCGTCGCGCAGCGCGTTCAGATCGATGTCGTTGCCGTTGTCTTTGGCGCTCAAGTAAATCGCGTATTTACCGGCGGATAAGCCTTTGGCGAGCGCTTCCTCGCGGATGGTCGGCGGGGTGACGAACGCGGCGACCTGAAAGGCCGAAGTCGCTTGGGGATGCTTCGTTTCGATATGCTTCGACACGGTTTCCTTCACGATTTGGCCGAGGCTGCTCTCGTCTACTTTCGCTTCCTCGTACACCTTCGTGCTGGAAATGATGATGTCCCCTTCTTCTTGGCTGAATATTCCCTTTTGCTCGACATGATTCAACAGCACTTCCGTGGCGGCCGCGAGCGGCCGGCCGGTCAGCTCGAGCGATTGCAGCAGCTCGACGCCGTCCTCGTTCAATCCGCGCGCCTCCTGCACCTCGTTATCCTTGTCGACGCCCAGCTCCACACTCGGGTTGATGTCAAGCGTCACGTACGCAACGATCGGCTTGACGCCTTCCAGGTTGCCTCCCAGACCGTTGAACAGCACGATGCAGAAGAGGACGGCGGCGGTCAAAGCGAACATAGCGGATAAAACGGGCCGTTTCAGGCGAAACGGAGGAGTGGAGAACAGCACTTCTTCCCCGACCTGGCAAACGCGCCCCATGCGGGGAATTTTTTTGAATTGACCGTCCGGTGTAAGCACGACCAGATCCGCCTCGGTCATCTCCATCACGATGCCTTTGAACATGTTCTCACTCCTTTCCCGGGTACTCTTCGGGGATGTTCAGGTAATGCTTCAAATACGGATAAGGCCCGCTGTAAATCAACGCCACCGCGATAATAAATTTGCGGTTGCGCTCCAACGTTTTTCGGGATACGTCGACTTGGTCGAGCAGCTCCTTGATCGGCAGCATTTTCTTCGTCAGCACGATCCCCATCATCGCTTGATCCCGCGCCAACAGCGCCCCGATCTTGAATAAAGCTTCCCGGGAGTCGCTATGCTTGGGAGAAGCCTCGACCAGGTCGTGGAAGGAGATCCCGAACTCCTGCAAGCAGCGATTGAAGTCGACGATTTCGCTTCGTCGTTCTTCGGTCGTTTTCTCTTTCTCGTAATGTTCGATCGCCTGGTGAATTTCCACCGGATTGACGATACTGTCCTCATCATCCTCCACTTCGAACGAGCTGTAAGGAATTTGCCCCGCAAAGCGGGATTCCTTGCGCACGTAGTCGATCAGCCTGCGGCGTATGACCGTTTCCGCGAAGCTCAAAAAAGACCTTCCCGATTCCGGAGAAAACTGATTGATGGCTTCGTTGAAGGCCCCGAGCGCGATGCTGAATTCGTCGTCCCGCGACGGGTCGATATATCGCTTGCAAAAACGGCTTGTCACTTTGGCCACATAGGGCTGGTAATCGGTTATAAATTGGTTCCGCAGCCGGATGTTCCCCGACTGGATGCCCATGACTTTGGCCTCGGGGGTTTCCGGCGTGCCGGATGCTTCGTGAGACTGGCGTTTTCCGAGAAATTTCTTGAACAAGACCAGCAGCAAACGTTCCACCTCACACTACATGTTTCGAGCAGGAAAACCCGGATATGGGGGTCACCCGAACCCGATTCTAGCTATTATACCATACCGGACTGGATGGACGAAGCGAAGCGTCGAAGACGCCGCATCCGCGAGGCTTCGGCCGGAACGATCACCGGCTTCGGTTCCCGCAAAAAACGCCCCTCGCACGGAGAGGCGTCAGTTCGTTCAGCCTTTCCGGTTGCCGGCGGAGAACGCTTTTTTCTGCAGTTTGTTCCGTCGCTCGTTGAGGGCGGTCAACCGTTTCTTCAGCTGCTCCTCCCACTCGCCGTCTCCCAGCTCCTTCGCGACGGACAGCAGGTCAAGCGCCATGTCGATCTGGTCGGATACGATATCCGCCGGATCGTCCGACTCGCGGTTGACGCAATTGTCGTACAGGCCGGCCTCCGCCTTGTCCTCCACATAATCTTGAAAGTCGACTTCGGCGGCGCCGTCGCCGTGTGCGTATTCGGCCAATATTTCGTATTCGCTTTCCACCATATAATGAACCTCGATGCGGTGACACACCGGGCAAAACAGCAACGGCACATTATGAATATGGGTATCGACATGCCGCAAAGTTCCTTTCGTGCCGATCATGCCGGCTCCGCAGCAAAAACTCATGGCCATGCCTCCTCTCTTCCCGTACGTCGCGTACTTCCGATTTTCTACCTAAACCTATTCGCCCTCCGGGTCGAAAATTCCTTTTTGCCGGACCGCCCATTATTAGGCAAAAAGAAAGACGCGGCAGCCCCCGCTCTACAGCGGGACCGCGCGTCTTCTTTCGTGTCGATGCTCGGGAGAAGCGAGACTAGCCTTGACCGTATGTTTCCTTGTACTTGTCCGCGCTCCACAGTTTGTCCAGCTGGGACACGTCGTCGAGCTCGACGACGATCATCCAGCCGTCCCCGTACGGGGACTTGTTGACGTTCTCCGGCGCGTCTTCCAGCGCACCGTTCACTTCCACCACTTTGCCCGTTACCGGAGCGTACAGCTCGGATACGGTTTTGACCGATTCGACGCTGCCGAACGGCTCGCCGAATTCGACGGTGTCGCCGACCTTCGGCAGCTCCACGAATACGATGTCGCCCAATTCGCTCTGTGCGAAGTCGGTAATGCCGATCGTCACCTTGTTGCCGTCCGCCTTGGCCCACTCGTGCTCTTCGCTGTACTTCAGCTCTGCTGGTACGTTCACTGGACAATCCCTCCCGAGAGTTTAAGCTTCTTCCTTCGGCCCCAATATTTTGTGAAGCCGCTGCTCGACCATGCCGATCGCTTTCTCCCCTGCGCCGAAGAAGCGCATTTGGCCTTCCGCGTCGAACAAATAATAAGCCGGCACGTATTCGTTCTGATACGAATCCGTGACCGCATGGTCGTTGTCGATGGCGATCGGATGCTTCATGCCGTACTGCTCGATCGTGGAGCGGACCGTCTCGAGGTCGGTGTCCTTCTCCGAGCGGGGCATATGAACGCCGACGATTTGCAGATTGTACTGCTCGCCGTATTTGTCCCGCCATTCGTTCAAGAGCGGCAAGCTTTCCTTGCACATGTAGCAGCTGACCGCCCAGAAATGGACGAGCACCGGGCGGCCCGAAAGCTCGCTCTTGCTCGTTTCGCCGTTCGCCCACTCCGTGACGCCTTGGAATTCGGGCATTTGCTCGCGCAAGCGCATTGGCATGCGAATCCCCTCCTGTTACGAAAAAGCCCCCCACCTGCAGCTTGGGCAGGCAGGGGGGTTTTCGGGTATGTGTGCGTAATGCGGACGATTACTTCGCCGTCAACGTTTTTTGACCAGGCTTCCAGTTCGCCGGGCACAAGCCGCCGGATTGGAGCGCCTGCAGCACGCGGATCGTCTCGTCGACGCTGCGGCCTACGTCCAGGTGGTTGACCACTTGGTATTTCAACTCGCCGTCCGGATCGATGATGAACAATCCGCGGAGAGCGATTCCTTCTTCTTCGATCAGGACGCCGTAGTCGCGGGCGACCGACTTCGTGTAGTCGGCGGCGAGCGGGTAGTTCAGCTGGCCGAGACCGTTCGAGTCGCGCGGCGTGTTGATCCAAGCGCGGTGCGAATGCTTGCTGTCCGTGCTGACGCCGAGAACTTCAGCGTCGAGGTCTTGGAATTGCTCGTATGCTTCGCTCATCGCGATGATTTCGGTCGGGCATACGAAGGTGAAGTCGAGCGGATAGAAAAACATGACGAGCCATTTGCCTTTGTAATCGTTAAGCGAAACTTTGCCGAACTCCTGGCCGTTGCCGAGCGCCGTCTCCATTTCGAAATAAGGCGCCTTCTTGCCTACCAAACGTTCTGCCATGCGTGTTCTACCTCCCTATGATTCGGTTCGCTACGTACGACGTGGCCGTTATGTAGGAACATCGTGCGAATGGTTGAATGGGGCGTGCTTACCACGCTCACGAGTAAAATCGTATCATCCCGATTCGGGAAAGTCAATATCGAGAAGAAGTCGCAACTAATATTTATTATTATTAAAAAAGCGATTCGCGGCATTAACGATTCGGCTCATCAATCGTTCGTTTCGCGAACGTTTAACGGCACAGTAAAAATCCCCCTCGATCGAGGGGGATTGCGTTATTATCGCTTCATCGCGGCAACGATCAGGTCGCCCATGGCGGTCGTGCCGATCGCCTTGCTCTTGTCGACAGCGATATCGCCCGTGCGGTGGCCGGCGTCGAGCACGTTCTTGACCGCATTCTCGATGACGTCGCCCGCTTCCTGGTAGTTGAACGACAGCTTGAACATGAGCGCGACGGACAAAATCGTCGCGATCGGGTTCGCGATTCCTTGTCCCGCGATGTCCGGAGCGGAGCCGTGCACCGGCTCGTACAGCCCGAAGCTGCCTTCGCCGAGCGAAGCCGAGGACAGCATGCCGATCGAGCCCGTCAGCATCGCCGCTTCGTCGCTCAAGATGTCGCCGAACATGTTCTCCGTGACGATCACGTCGAAGCTGGACGGACGGCGCAGCAGCTGCATCGCGCAGTTGTCGACGAGCACGTGCTCGAGCTCGACGTCCGGATATTCCGGTGCGATCCGATTCACCGTCTCGCGCCACAGGCGGGACGTCTCCAGCACGTTCGCCTTGTCGACCGAGCACAGCTTCTTGCGGCGCGTCCGGGCGATTTGGAACGCCTGATGGACGATCCGCTCGACTTCCTTGACGTTATAGACGCACGTGTCGACCGCTTCCTGGCCGTTGTCGGTGTCGCGGCGGAACTTCTCGCCGAAGTAGATGCCGCCCGTCAGCTCGCGCACGACGATCAGGTCGGTGCCCTCGAGCACTTCCGGCTTCAGCGTGGACGCTTCCTTCAAGCAGTCGAAGATGACGGCCGGACGAATGTTCGAGAACAGGCCGAGCGCCTTGCGGATGCCGAGCAGCCCCGTCTCCGGACGCAGCTCCTTCGGGTTGTTGTCCCATTTCGGACCGCCCACGGCGCCGAGCAGCACCGCGTCGGCCCGCTTGCACATCTCGAGCGTCTCCTGCGGGAGCGGAGTGCCCTTCTCGTCGATGGCGATGCCGCCGAACAGGTTGCTCTCCGTTTCGAATTTGTAGCCGAACAGCTCTTCCGTCTTCTTCAATACTTTAACCGCTTCGGCGATCACTTCCGGGCCGATGCCGTCGCCCGGAAGAATCGCGATTTTTTTCGTGTCCGCCATGGGGGGTTCACTCCTACGCTAGAATGGTTGGTTCGGATTGCTGCTCTCCTGCCATGTTCTCATTGTCACACAAATCGGCTCTCCTGACAAAGATATAAAAGCTATCGGCGTTATAGGCAAACGTTATAATCGAACCGTTCCCCTGCAAAAAGTCGAATCGTGACAAAAAAATTAGAAACCGCCTCCAAAATCGGGTACAATATGCTTATGCGAAGGAAGGGAGAACCCGTATGAATTACACTTTTTCAAGTTTTACCGACGGCCTGAAATCGTCCGCGGTACGTGAAATTTTGAAGCTGACCCAAGGAAACGCGGTCATTTCGCTCGCCGGGGGACTCCCTGCGGAGGATTACTTTCCGATCGAAGCGGTCAAGGAAGCGTTCGAGCGCGTATTCCAAACCGGCGGCAAAGGCTCGCTCCAGTACGGCTTGACCGAAGGGTACACGCCGCTGCGCGAAGCGATCGGCACCCGGATGGCCGCCAAAGGGGTCACGGTGAAGCCGGAGAACATGCTGATCACGACCGGCTCCCAGCAGGCGATCTACCTGCTGACGCGCATTTACTTGAGCGCGGGCGACGTCATCTTGGTCGAAAACCCGACCTACCTGGCGGCTCTGCAAATTTTCAAAGCGAGCGGCGTCCAAGTCGTCGGCGTCGATGCCGACGAGCACGGCATGCTGATGGACGATCTCGACGCGAAGCTGGCGCAGTACAAGCCGAAGATGGTGTACGTCACGCCGACGTTCGCCAACCCGACCGGCAAAGTATGGAGCCTTGAGCGCCGTCAAGGACTTCTCGCCCGGTGCAAGCCGAACAACGTGCTCATCCTCGAGGACGATCCGTACGGGGAGATCCAATTCGACGAGAACGCGAGCTATCCGTCCATCTTCTCGCTCGACGAGCATCCCGAAGGAAGCGCGGTGCTGTATACGAGCACGTTCTCCAAGACGGTCGTGCCTGCGCTTCGGACCGGCTGGATCGTAGGCGATTCGCGCGTCATCGCGCAAATGGCCAAGGCGAAGCAGGCGGTCGACCTTCATTCGAGCACGCTCGACCAGCAGGCGCTGTACCAGCTCCTTACCCACTTCGATCTGGACGGACATATCCGGACGATCCGCAAGGAGTACCGGTCCCGTATGGAGCTGATGAAGTCGCTCCTCCAGGACGCACGCTTCGCCGACCTGAAGTGGAGCGAGCCGCAAGGCGGCATGTTTTTCTGGGTCGAGCTGCCGGAGAGCATCGACGCCTCCGAGCTGCTCAAAAAAGCGGTGGAAAAAGGCGTCGCCTTCGTGCCGGGCGTCGACTTCTACGCCGAGAACCCGCGCCGCAACACGATGCGCCTCAACTTCACGCATACGGACAACGCCAGCATGAAGCTCGGCCTCGACCGGCTCGCGGAAGCGCTGGCCGCGTACAAGCAGAACGCTTGATCGCCGTTTGCGCGTTCGGGCCAAGCCCAACATCGAACATCCTCCTCCCGATTCGGGAAGGAGGATGTTTTGTTTGGTATGCGGCTTATTCCCGATGCTTCTCGACCAGCTCGACCCGGTTGCCGAACGGGTCGCGGATATGGAAGCGGCTGACGCCCTCCAGCGGCTCGTCCTCGATGACGGCGATATCGTGTGCCGCAAGCCGGCTGCGCAGCGCCGCAAGCCCCTGCACCTCGAACGCCGGGTGCGCCTTCGCCGCCGGCACGAAGTCGGCCTGCACGCCGACGTGCAGCTGGTGGGCGCCGCACCGGAACCAGACGCCGCCTCGTCCGAGCAGCTGAGCGGGCTTTGCGATCTCCTCCATGCCGAGCAGGCCGCCGAAGAAACGTCTCGCTTCGTCCTCGCAACCGGCGGGAGCGGCCAGCTGTACGTGATCGATGCCGAGAAACCGATACTCCATATAAACCCCTCCAATTGTTTCATTATGCGAAACATAATATCATTCAATGAAACCTTCATTCAATTATATCACACCTTCCCGAAAACCGAATAGGGGTTTCCCCGCCTCGTGCCCCCTCCTACCAAGAAACACAAAAGCCCCGCAGCACCGAACAGGTGCCGCAGGGCTACTAAAATCGATTTACTTGACGATCACTTTCAGCGTAGCCGTTTTGCCGCCGAACTTCGCCGTAATCGTCGCCGTTCCTTTCCCGTAGGCGGTAATCGTGCCGTCCTTGACGTCGGCTACCGTATCCTTCGAGCTTTTCCATTCGGCGAGCGGCGCGACTTCGCCTTCCGTGCCGTCCTTGTACGTAGCCGTCAGGGCGACCTGCTTCGATTGGCCGGCCTTCAGCTCGATCGTTTTCACGCTCGTCTTCAAATATTTCAAGCTGTCGACTTCGACCGGAATCGATGCGGTTTTGCCGCCGTATTTGACCGAAATCGTCGTCTTTCCGTAGCCGACGGCCGTTACGACGCCTTTCTCGTTGACGTCCGCGATTTTGAACGAACGGGTCGTCCATTCCGCCTCGGTGGTTACGTCGCGCGTCGTCCCGTCGGAGAACGTCGCCGTCACCGTCAGCTGCTCCGATTGCCCGGTTTTCAGCAAGGTCGATTTTTTGTTGATCGCGATTTTCGTCGCCGTGTCGATATCGACCGGAATCGAGATCGTCTTGGCGCCGTATTTCGCGGTTACGGTCACTCGGCCGCTTTCGTACGCCGTAACCAGCCCGTTGTTCACGTCCGCGATCTTGGTCGACGACACGGTCCATACCGCTTTATTCGTCACGTCCTCGGTCGTGCCGTTGCCGTAGGTGGCCGTCAAGCCGATTTGCTGCTCGCCGCCCTTGCGCAGGACGACGCTCCGGTGGGTGGCCGTCAGCTTGTCGGCCAGCTCGACCTGGACGACGACGGTTACCGACTTCTCGCCGACCTTGGCCGTAATCGTCGATTTCCCGCTCGCCACACCCGTGACGTAGCCGTGGGACACTTCGGCGATGCCCGGCTGCGAGGACGTCCATTCCGCTTCGTCCGTCGACTCTTTGACCATGCCGTCCTTATATTTCGACGTGAGGACGATTTGCTTGCCTTCGCCCTCTTTCAGATACAACGTTTTGTCGCTCGCCGTCAGCGATTCGATCGCGCCGACGCTGACGTACACTTTCACCGTCTTCTTGCCGTACTTGGCGGTAATGACCGCCTCGCCGCGCGCAACGGCCGTTACCGTCCCGTCGCTCACCGTGGCGAACGACTCGTTGCTCGAAATCCATTCCGCCTTGCCCGTCACGTCTTCCGTCTTGCCGTCGGCATACGTAGCCGTCAGCGCAATATCGGCCGTGCTGCCCGGCTGCAGCTCGATGCGCTGCTTGTCCGCCTCCAGCTTCGACGCCGGATCGACGGATACCGCGACGGTTACGAGTTTGTCGCCGTATTTGGCCGTAATTTTCGCTTCGCCGGAATCGATCGCCCGGATCACCCCGTTGCTGACGATCGCGACGCCTTCCTGATCGGAGCTCCACTCCGCCTTGTCCGTCACCGGCTCGTTGGAGCCGTCGGCATAGTATGCGGTCAGCTTCAGCGCGGCCGCGGTATCCCCTTTACGCAGCGAGAGCGACTTTTTGTCGATGTCGAGCTTCCTCGCCACGCTGACGTCTACGTTAACGGAGACGGTCTTGCCGCCGTAAGCGGCGGTGATCGTCGCTTGCCCGGACTTGTACGTCTTGATTTTGCCGTCGGTCACATCGGCCACGTCGGCGTCGTCCGAAGACCATTCGGCTTTCGTCGTCACGTCGGCGACGGTCCCGTCGGCGAACGTCGCCTCCAGCGTCACATTGTCGGTTCCCCCGACTTTCAGGAACAAGTCCGTCTTGCTCGCCTTCAGCTTCTTCGCCAGCTCCACGTTGACGGTTACAACCGCCGTCTTGTCGCCGTATTTGCCCGTAATGACCGCTTGACCGGTGCCGAGCGCCGTAATCGTCCCGTCGATGACGTCCGCGATTTCCGGCTTGTCGGAGCTCCACTCCGCCTTCGCCGTCACGTCCTCCGTCGTCCCGTCCGCATAGGTCACTTCCAGCTTGACCGTTTTCGAGTCGCCGGTTTTGACGTCGAGCGCCGAAGGCGTCGCCTTCAAGCCGCGCGCCGTATCGACCCGTACCGGAATCGATACCGACTTGTCGCCGTATTCCGCCTTGATCGTCGCCTCTCCGCTTCCGTTCGCCCGCACTTTCCCATTCGATACGTAGGCGACGCTTTCGTCGCTCGAAGACCAAGTCGCTTGGGCGGTCACGTCTTCTTTCGCGCCGCTGGCGAAAACCGCCTCCAGCTTGACGTCCTCGGTGCCGTTCTTGCGCATCGAGAGCGACGTCTTGTTCGCTTCCAGCTTGCGGGCAATGCCGGCGTCGACCGTAATCGAGACCGTCTTCGTGCCGTAGCTGGCCGTAATCGTCGCCTGCCCGACCGAATGGGCCGTGATGACGCCGTCTTCCACGTCCGCGATCGACTCGTCGCTGCTCGACCACGTCGCTTTGGTCGTTACGACCTGGCTCGAATTGTCCGCGTCCGCATAATAAGCTGTCAAGACGACCGGAGCGGACTGCTCGGGCTTGAGGAACAGATCGGTTTTATCGGCTTCCAGCCGCTTGACCGTCTCGACATTGACGATGATGGTGGCCGACTTGCCGCCGTATTTTCCGGTGATCGTCGTCTGGCCGGCGCCGTAAGCGGTCACCTTGCCTTTGAACACGTCGGCGATGCTTCCGTTGGCCGTCGTCCATTCGGCCTTGTCGGCGACGTCGTCCGTCGCCCCGTCCTCGAACATCGCGATGAGCTGCACGTCCGAGCTGCCGCCCACGCGCAGGTCGACGCTTTCCGGATCGGGATCGATCCGGCGCACGATATCGACGCCGACCGGTATCGTAACGCTTTTCCCGCCGTACGTCGCCGTCACGTTCGTCTCCCCGGCGGCCACCGGCGTTACCTTGCCGTTGACGACCGTCGCGACGGCGTCCCTCTCCGACTTCCATTCCGCCTTGGCGGTGACGTCTTCCGTCGTCCCGTCCGTATACGCCGCTTCCAGCGTAATTTGCTCGGGTGCCTGTCCGACGCGCTTGGACAGCTTCGTCTTGTCTTTGGACAAGCTTTTCACTTTTTTATGTACCGTAATGTTGACGACTTCCGTTTTGCCCATATAAGTGGCGGTAACGGTCGCCGTTCCTTCCTTCTTCGCGGTGACGTTGCCCGCATAGACCGTCGCCACGTTCGTGTCGCCGGAATTCCAATCGGCTTTGATCGTGACGTCCGACGTCGAGCCGTTGACGAGAACCGACGTCGCCGTCAGCGAATACGTATCGCCTTCGGACAAGGTCAGCGTGTTCTTGTTCAGCACGAGGCGCGAAATTTCGTCCGCGGCCCAAGCCAGGCCGGAACCCGGTCCCGTGATCATGGCGGCGATCAGAATGAACTGCAGCATGACGATACCGAACGATTTCAGGCTGAATCCGGACCCGGTGCCCGTCCGTTTGTTCCATTGCGTCAAATCGGCCATTCCTTTCCCCCGGTCCTTCCATCCGGACCGTTTTTTGGTCTTAGCAACATTTAACAATCTTTTCTTTATATCGACAAGTTGAGACAAGAAATTTAGACCAATATTTTCAGAAAAGCTGCAACCTTTGGCAGGCTCGATTCGTCTTTAATAGATTTGGCGCTTCCGGTCAAACCAAAAAAGCCCTCCTTCGTCTCCATGAACGGTAGAGGGCTTTCTTCCTTGCTTGATCAGGTTCGCGTCAGATGAGCGACATGCTGCCGTGGCGGCCGCCGCCCGGCGTCTTGCGCTTGTCGATCAGCCGGTTGATCGCATCGATGTACGCCTTGGCGCTCGCCTCGAGAATGTCCGTGCTGACGCCGCGGCCGTGCACCGAGATGTCGCCCTGCTTCAGCACGACGTGCACGTCGCCGAGCGCGTCCTTGCCGTGCGTGACCGACTTGATCGAGTAGTCTTCCAGCTCGACCTCTTCCTTCGTCGCCTTGTCGATCGCCTTGTAGATCGCGTCGACCGAGCCGTTGCCGATCGAGCCTTCCTCGAGCATCGTCCCTTCGGCTTGCACGATGCGCACGGTGGCCATCGGCACCGACTGGTTGCCGTAGGACAGCTGGATCGTGTCGAGCACGAACACTTCCGGCGTCTGGACGAGCTTTTCCTCGATCAGCGCACGGATATCTTCGTCGATGACGTTTTTCTTCCGGTCGGCGAGAACCTTGAACTTGGCGAACGCTTCGTTCACCTGCTCGTCGTTCAGGTCGTAGCCCATGTCGATCAGCTTCTCGCGGAACGCGTGGCGTCCGGAATGCTTGCCGAGGACGAGCTTGCTTTCCTTCAGACCGATCGTCTCCGGCGAGATGATCTCGTACGTCGTCTTCTCCTTCAGCATGCCGTCCTGATGAATGCCGGACTCGTGGGCGAACGCGTTCGCGCCGACGATCGCCTTGTTGCCGGGGACGACCATGCCGGTCAGCTTGCTGACGAGACGGCTCGTACGGGCGATTTCGTTCAGGACGAGCGACGTCTTCGCCTGGAAAAACTCTTGGCGCGTCTCGAGCGCAAGCGCGACTTCCTCGAGCGCCGTATTGCCGGCCCGCTCGCCGATGCCGTTGATCGTGCCTTCGATCTGGTCGGCGCCGTTCAAGATGGCGGCCAGCGCGTTCGCCGTCGCCATGCCGAGATCGTCGTGGCAGTGCGCGCTCAGCTGGATGGTTTCGATGCCGCGCACGTTTTCCTTCAACGTTTTGAAAATGTTGCCGAACTCGCTCGGCGTCATATATCCGACCGTATCCGGAATGTTGACGACCGTTGCGCCGGCGCGGATCGCCATCTCCGTCACTTCGCACAGGAAATCGAGCTCGGTGCGGCCGGCATCCTCCGGCGAAAACTCGATTTTGCTAAAATATTTTTTCGCGTACTTGATCGCCGCTTCGGCCGTTTCGAGCACCTGGTGCTTCTCCATCCGCAGCTTGTGCTTCCGATGGATCGGCGACGTCGCGAGGAACAGGTGCAGGCAAGGATCCTGCGCGTCCTTGAGCGCCTCCCGGGCCGCGTCGATATCCTGCTCGCGGGAGCGGGACAGGCCGATGACGCTCGCGTTGCGGACGGCGCGGGCCACCGCGTTCACCGCGGCCAAGTCGCCCGGAGACGCCGCCGGGAATCCGGCTTCGATCCGGTCGACCGCCAGCTTCTCGAGCTGGAGGGCGATTTCCACCTTCTCCTGCGTATTCAGGTTGACGCCCGGCGACTGTTCGCCGTCGCGCAGCGTCGTGTCGAATACGTAAATTTTGCGCATGCCATCCACCCCCTATTTTCCCTCGGGCGCATAGCCCCAGATAATACAGAAGTTCAATCCCCGCTTGAGGGGGATTGAACCTGTTTTGGACGAGAACGTCCGGAAGAGATTATTGAACCGCCAAAAGAGGTGGGGAGTGTGCGGCGGAAAGCGGAGCGTCCGACTTTCAAACTCGTGTTGTCCCACTTACTACCTATTCAAGACAACACGAGTTTGACGGAGGTGGAGCGCATGCTCCCCGCCGCTTGCCCCGAACCGCTTCATCTCTTCTCGGACTTCTCCCCACTTTCATTCAATCCCCATCAAAGCGATTGAACTTCTAGCAATCGGGCTGGCGCGCCCGATTACTTCTTGATCCAATGCATCATTTCGCGCAGCTGGCGGCCGACCGTCTCGAGCTGATGCTCGGACTCGCGGCGGCGCGTAGCGGTGAAGAACGCGCGGTTCGATTGGTTTTCGAGAATGAAGTTGCGCGCGAACGTCCCGTTTTGGATGTCCTCGAGCACTTTCTTCATTTCTTTCTTCGTTTCGTCCGTTACGACGCGAGGACCGGTGACGTAGTCGCCGTACTCGGCCGTGTTGGAGATCGAGTGGCGCATCGCCGCCAGACCGCCTTCATACATCAGGTCGACGATCAGCTTCAGCTCGTGCAAGCACTCGAAGTAAGCGATCTCCGGCTGATAGCCCGCTTCCACGAGCGTTTCGAAGCCGGCTTTGACGAGGGCGGACGTACCGCCGCACAGAACGGCTTGCTCGCCGAACAGGTCGGTTTCGGTTTCTTCGCGGAACGTCGTCTCGATGACGCCCGCGCGGGTGCAGCCGATCCCTTTCGCATAAGCGAGGCCGAGATCTTTCGCTTTGCCGGATGCGTCTTGGTAGATCGCGATCAGGCCCGGTACGCCGAAGCCTTCGACGTAGACGCGGCGAACGAGGTGACCAGGCGATTTCGGAGCGACCATGAAGACGTCGGTGTCCGCGCTAGGCACGATTTGGCCGAAATGGATGTTGAAGCCGTGGGAGAAGACGAGAGCGGCTCCTTTTTTCAGGTTCGGCGCGATTTCTTCGTTATATACTTTCGCTTGCGTTTCGTCCGGCATCAAAATTTGCACGAGGTCGGCGCGGCTTGCCGCTTCCGCAACGGATACGACTTCGAAGCCGTCGTTTTTCGCCTGTTCCCAGGAACGGCCTTGACGAAGACCGATGATGACTTTCACGCCGCTGTCGCGCAAGTTTTGCGCTTGGGCATGGCCTTGGCTGCCGTAGCCGATAATCGCGACCGTTTTACCGGAGAGTACGCTCAAGTCGGCGTCTTTTTCATAATACATTGTTACTGCCATGGGATAATTTCCTCCTTGATCTTTTTAACAACCCTGTGAGTGGGCGTCCGGACGGGCGAACCGCCGCGGGTGCGAGCAGCCGGACTTGCCGGGCTCGTCCGGCCGGACTCCCACTCACGACAAGTTGCAATGAATGGAAACGGGTCGATGGCAGGGCCGCCTGCCGTCAAGCGGCCCTTAAGGCTTGCATCTTTACTTCGCCAGTCCGCGAATCATCGCGGTGACGCCGGTGCGGGAAAACTCGCGAATGCCGTACGGCTTGAGCAGCTCCGCCATCGCGTCGATTTTGGACGTGTCCCCGACGACCTGCACGATGAGGGACGTCGGCCCGATATCGACGACGGCCGCGCGGAACGTCTCGACGATGCCGAGAATTTCCGGCCGCATGCTCGGCTCGGCGCTCACCTTGATCAGCGCGAGCTCGCGGGCGACCATCGGGTGCGAGCTCAGATCGACGACCTTGATGACGTCGATCAATTTGTACAGCTGCTTCTGCACCTGCTCGAGCGTCCGGTCGTCGCCGGTCGTCACGATGACCATCCGGGACAAGCCGGCCTCTTCGGACTCGCCCACGGTGATGCTCTCGATGTTGAAGCCGCGGCGTCCGAACAATCCGGATACGCGCTGCAGGACGCCAGGCTGGTTATTGACCAAAACGGAAATGGTATGCCTCGTCGAACTCATTCCGAATCCCCCAATATCATCTGACTTAACGTACTGCCCGCCGTAACCATCGGGAACACGTTCTCGCCCTTCGGAACGACGAAGTCGATGACGACCGGTCCCGGCGTGTCGAGCGCTTCCTGCCACGCCTTGCGGGCTTCTTCCTTCGTCGTCGCCCGCAAGCCTTTCACCCCGTAAGCCTCCGCGAGCTTGACGAAATCGGGGCTGCCGGCCAGATCGATATGGCTGTACCGGTTGTCGTAAATGATTTCCTGCCATTGCCGCACCATGCCGAGCACCTGGTTGTTGATGATGACGACTTTGACCGGGATGTTGTTGATCGCGCAAATCGCCAGCTCCTGGGCGCACATCTGCATGCCGCCGTCGCCGTTGATCGAGACGACCAGCTTATCCGGGTTGCCCATCTGGGCGCCGATCGCCGACGGGAAACCGAAGCCCATCGTGCCGAGACCGCCGGAGGAGATGAACGAGCGCGGGTTTTGGAACTTGTAATATTGCGCGGCCCACATCTGATGCTGGCCGACGTCCGTCGTGACGATCGCCTCGCCCTTCGTCGTCTCGTTGATCATCTCGATGACGAATTGCGGCTTCAGCTCGTCGTCGGAATCTTTGTACTTCAGCGGGAACTGCCGCTTCATCGCGGCGATTTCCGCGATCCATTCCTTGGCCGGAGCCGGCTTCGCCTTCTCGTTGGCGATGCGGAGCACCGCCTTGACGTCGCCTACGACGGGAATGTCGGTTTTGACGTTTTTGCCGATTTCGGCCGGATCGACGTCGATGTGCGCGATCTTCTTCACGTTCGGCGCGAAGCCGTCCAAATTCATCGTGACGCGGTCGTCGAATCGGGAGCCGATCGAAATGATCAGGTCGGCGTTCTGGATCGCCTGGTTCGCCGTGTACGTGCCGTGCATGCCCGGCATCCCCATCCACAGCTCGTGGCCGCTCGGGAAGCCGCCCAAGCCGAGCAGCGTCGTCGTGATCGGGATTTGCGTCTTGTCGACGAACTCGATCAGCTCGGGAGCCGCGTTCGCGTAGACGACGCCGCCGCCGGCGATGATGACCGGCCGCTCGGCTTCCTGAATCGCCTGCAGCAGCTTGTCGACCTGCAGCTTGTTCGGCTGCACCGTCGGGTTGTAGCCGCGAATGTCGATCGTCTCCGGATAGACGAACTTCGTCTTGAGCGCCGATACGTCCTTCGGAATGTCGATCAGGACGGGGCCCTTCCGGCCGGTATTGGCGATATGGAACGCCTCGTGGATGATGCGCGGCAAATCTTCGACCTTCCGCACGAGATAGCTATGTTTCGTAATCGGCATCGTAATGCCGGTAATATCCGCTTCCTGGAACGCGTCGGTGCCGATAAATTGGGTCGCTACGTTGCCGGTAATGACGACGAGCGGCACCGAATCCATATAGGCGGTGGCGATCCCGGTGACGAGATTGGTCGCTCCCGGTCCGGAAGTCGCGATGCAGACGCCGACTTTGCCGGTCGACCTCGCATAGCCGTCCGCGGCGTGAATCGCACCCTGCTCGTGACGGGTAAGCAAATGCTTGAAGTCCGGGTTCCCGTGCATCGCGTCATAAATGTACAGCACGGCGCCGCCCGGATAACCGAAGACGCAGTCCACACCCTCCAAAAGCAGCGAGCGAAGCAAAATCTCCGACCCGGAGATGACATCCGGCTGAAGCAGCTTTTGACGCAGTTGTTCCTTAGACAGTGTCGCTTCCATTTGAGCACACATAAGTGACCCTCCTCTCAAAGTTTGAACGAAACGGCATGCGCGCCTAACGAACAAAAAACCCCTTTCGTCCGTTGCGCATGAATACGCGAACGGGACGAAAGGGGTTAGCTCTTCCGTGGTACCACCCAATTTTGCGATGCGCCTCGCGACGCAAAGCCTTAGCAAGTATCGGACGCCTCGAGGTCGCCTTTACCTGCGGCACGGTAACGTGTGCCAATCCGATTCCCCCTACTAGCGCAGCGTCCTTCTGACACCGTTTTTCAGGGAAACAGCTCCGAGGTGAGCTCGTCGACAAGGGATTATGGCTAAGGTTTCAGCACATCCTTAAGCTCTCTGGAACATAAGAGCCCTTATCACTTCGTCCTCTTCATAGCCGATAACGCAATAATGGAATCAATGTTAGAACTTATTATAACACTCCCGGTCGAATAGTCAAGACCATAATCGGCATTTTGTCCGGCGAGGGTCGCCCTGCTCGGTCTGGTCGTCCGCAAGCCTGCGGCCAATCCGCAGTCCGAACCCCCGCGAGAAGCGCAAAAAGCCGCCCTGACGGGGCGGCCTCGTTCGTGCATTAGGCGTTGATTTTTTGCTTCGCCGTGTCGGCCAAGCTGGAGAAAGCTTTCAGATCGTTGACCGCGAGGTCGGCGAGCATTTTGCGGTTTACTTCGACGCCGGCCAGCTTCAGGCCGTGCATCAGCTTGCTGTACGACAGGCCGTTGATGCGGGCAGCCGCGTTGATCCGTACGATCCACAACTTGCGGAAGTTGCGCTTCGTTTGACGGCGGTCGCGGTATGCGTACATCAGCGACTTCATCACTTGCTCTTTCGCCGTTTTAAACAGCGTATGTTTGGAACCGAAATAGCCTCTCGCCAATTTCAGTATTTTTTTGCGTCGACGTGCGCGGACGATACCGCCTTTTACCCTTGCCATGATGAACTACCTCCTGAGCGTTATTGGGCCGCTATGCAACGGCCTTTATCGATAAGTAATCGGGATAATCGGTTATTTCAGGTTGGAAATTTGCTGCTTCAGACGAGCTACGTCGCCGGTCGCCATGATCGGCGATTTGCCCAGGCGTTGCTTTTGGCTCGGCGATTTGCCGTACATCAAGTGGTTTTTGTAAGCTTTATATCTTCTCACTTTACCGGTTCCGGTAATTTTGATGCGGTCTTTCAGGCTGCTGTGCGTTTTCATCTTAGGCATTATGGTGGTCCTCCTCGTAAGATTAGGTTTGCGGTTTCGGCGACAAAATCATGATCATGCTGCGGCCTTCCAGCTTCGGCCTGCGTTCGACGATCGAGTCGTTCTCGACCTCGGCCGCCATCCGCTCCAGCACCTTCTGACCGATATCGGCGTGCGTGATTTCGCGTCCGCGGAAACGGACGGACAGCTTCACTTTATCGCCGTCCTGCAAAAACTTGACGACGTTGCGAAGTTTCGTCTGGAAGTCGTGCTCGTCGATCGTCGCCGAGAGACGAATTTCTTTCAGCTCGACGATTTTTTGATTTTTGCGGGCTTCCTTTTCTTTCTTCTGCATCTCGTACCGATATTTGCCGTAATCCATGATGCGGCAAACGGGCGGCTTGGCCGTCGGTGCGACGTTGACCAGGTCGAGGTTCGCTTCGGCTGCAAGCTGCATCGCATCGCGGAACGATTTGATGCCGAGCTGCTCGCCGTCCGCGCCGATGAGGCGCACTTCCTTCGCACGAATTTCGTCGTTGATCAAATGGTCTTTACTAATAGCGTTCCACCTCCCAAAGTTACCCCCAAAAGTGAAGTAAAGCTTGTCGGTATTCCGGGTACTTTCGGGGGAACCCCCCGGAAACCTACCCCCAAAGTGAGTAAAGCTTTGTCGGCTATTCCCGGTACTTCTTGGGGGTTCCCCGGGAACGGCCGTTAACCTAACCAAGAGAAGGCAAACAAAAACGGATGCGGGCAGTATACGCCCTCATCCGATCATGACCATAGAACAAGAAGGTTCCGTTCCGTCGTATGAACCCGCCGACTCCGGTCGGCCAAGGTGAGAAGCGGGCGCTTCTGCTTGGTTACGCTATTGAACACTTTTACCACTATACCATCGATGCGACGGCGTGTCAACCGACGGAGGCTTCCGCCGCACGCGTACGTCTCATCTTCATACTTGCTTGCTCTGCACGTCCTCCAGTCGGATGACGCGCGTATGCTGCGTATGGCTCCACTGCTTGTTGTTCTGGGTGAAGAACGCGTACAGCGTAATCGGCCACCACGAAGCCAAATAAATCGGGTACGTGATCAGCGCGGCGTACATTCTCCAAGACTTCACCTTCTCGAGCGCCATCGCGATCGGGAAGCCCAGATAGACGAGCGCCGTTACGATAACCATGAGCCAGGTCGGCACGTACTCGTACAGCGACGTAAAGTGCGGCGTGCCCGGCAGGGCGACGTCTATCCACAAAATCGCGCTGAAAATGAAGCCGAGCAGCACGTTGTAAACATTGAACGTATAAATCGCGGTGTCGATCTTCGCCCAGCTGCGCTCCTTGATCCCCTGCCAGAGCAGCGGGAAGAAGTAGCGGCGCGCGACGTCGAAATGTCCTTGCATCCAGCGCAGCCGTTGACGGGCGGACGCCTTGAACGTAAGCGGCTTTTCGTCGTACACCTTCGCGTCGTAGCACATCGTCGGATTAATGCCGCGCTTGACGCAGCGGACGGTAAACTCCAAATCCTCGACGAGGCTTGTCGCGCCCCAGCCCATTTCCTTCAGCAGTCCGGAGTCGAAGCACATGCCGGTGCCGCCGAGGAAGTTGGCCAGCTTCAAGTTCGTCCGAGGCAGCTGCCACAGCCGGTTGCAGAACCAATACGTGATCGCGTAAGCGGCGGTAATCCACGAGTCGTTCGGATTTTTCGTGTCCAGGTAAGCTTGAATGACTTTCGAGCCCGAGCACAGCTCGTTGTTCATGTGCTGCAGGAAATCGGCGTTGACCAAATTGTCGGCGTCCAAAATGACGACGCCGTCGTAAGCGGTCGGCATTTTCCACAGTTCCTTCAGCATCCATTCGATGGCGAAGCCTTTGCCCCGCAGGTTCGGATTGTGACGGACGCAAGCGTGTACGCCCATCTGCTTCGCAATGTCCGCGGTGCGGTCCGAGCAGTTGTCGCAAATGACGAAAACGTCGTACAATTCTTTCGGATAATCGAGCTGCTTCAGGTTTTCGATCAGCGCCCCAACGACTTTTTCCTCGTTGTGGGCGGCTACGAGAACCGCAAACCTTTTCTGGGCGGGAACGGCAGGAGTGCGCTTTTTCCGATAAAACCCGAAGAAGGAAAAAAACAAGGAGTATGCTCCGAGTACGGCCAGCAGCACCTGCACTACGAGAATGATGATGTCCAGCAAGATGTGACCCCCTTACACCCGAATGTTCTCTCTACATATGGTTCGGTGTATGTTTTTGGTTTTCTGACGTAGCCGAATATGATTTTCCTCTCTTTGCATCCATTTGTCAAAATCTCATTTTCGCTCGATTCCGCCAATTGAATGGTAAAAAAGGATTTCCGGCCGCAGGAAACTGCAGGCTCGCGCATTCCAGCAGATTCCTTCTTATTTTCATCAAATTACGCTTGTTTTACTTGCCGCCGACACATCCGTACGTAAACCTTTTTTTGCCTTACATGCCGCCCGCCCCTCCTATTATACTTGGGAGCCCGTCCAGAAAACAACGTCATGGAAGTCCTAATTTTGTTCATACGGTTCGAACGGATTCGACTTTTTTCCCTTCGGTCCCGGCGGCGACCGCCTCGAAGCTGCGCAGCAGACGGGCGAAAATCGCGTCCCACGACTGCATCCGCGCATGCCGCCGCCCGCCTTCGGACAGCCGCGCGAGCAGCTCCCGATCCCGGTACAGCCGGGTCGCCGCGGCCGCAAACGCCTTCGCGTCGCCGGGAGGGCACAGCAGGCCGTTCATTTCGTGAGCGACGATATCGCCCACGCCCCCGGCCGCCGCTCCGACGACCGCCGTGCCGGCCGCCATCGCCTCGAGGACGACGTTGCCGAACGTTTCCGTATCAGACGGAAACAGGAACGCGTTCGCGGCCGCGTACAGCTCGGCGAGCGGCTGCCCCTGCACGAAGCCGGTAAAGACGATCCGGCCGGAGCCGGCGTGCGATTCGCGCAGCTTGGCCAGCATCGGACCGTCGCCGACGACGACCAGCCGCGACCGTTCCGCGACATCTTCCGGCAAAGCGCGAAAGGCGTCGAGCAGCACGTCCACGCTTTTCTCGGCGGCGATGCGTCCGACATACAAGTAGACGAAGCGGTCTTCGGCTACCCCGTACCGGCGGAGCACTTCGCCGCGGTCGGCTTCCGGGTGGAAGCGCCCGGTATCCACGCCCCTCGGCCATAGCTCGACGGGTCCGATTCCTTTCGCGCGCAAATGGTCCGCCGTCGACGGAGAAGGCGCATAAACCGTACGGCAATCGCGGTGGAACCAGATCATATAGCGCCACAGCGCGGGCTCCAGCCACTGCAGCTTATAATGGGACAAATAGCGATCGAAATGGGTATGGTAGGAAGCGACGAGCGGAACGCCCCGCTTCCGGGCGTAACGGTGCCCGTACAAGCCCAGGTTGAAAGGCGTGGCGACATGAACGAGGGTGGGTCGGAACTGCCGGAGCGATTTGCGGATGTGGAACGGATTCGGGATAGCCAGCTTGCATTCCGGGTACAATACGAACGGTATGCCGGCGAACCGGTGCACCATCGTCGTCCCGTATCGATCGAAAGCGCCTTCGGGATGGCCCGGCGCATACACCTGCACTTGCACCTTCTTCGATTCCAAATAGCCGACCCATCGGCCCAGCGTACCGGCAACCCCGTTCACGTCCGGCAAAAACGTATCCGTGAAAATCGCGACGCGCATCGCCATTCCCTCCCGTTACGTATATTCGCGAATCACCCCCCATTGTAAAAATCGTTTGTAAGCGTCGTATAATCCGATTATTAAAAATCGTCGTTCCGTCGATTTGACGCGGGCTTAACACTCCAGTAACAATTGTAGCTTACAATACGGGTGAATATACTCTGGCTGCACATTTTGTTCGGGAGGGATCGGCATCATGAGCCGCATGGTCAGTTGGCTATCGCATCGCGAGCGGCAGCTGTTTTATATGGTCAATCGCAGAGCGCGGAACGCCGTGCTCGACAAGGCGTTTTCCGCTATCACCCATATGGGGGGCGCAACGTTTACGATCGCCCTGTCGCTTCTTATCGGCTTGGCCGGCATCGGCAAGTGGAGCCTGGCCGGCTGGGAATGCCTGATCGCGCTCGCGGTCAGCCACATTCCGGTCGCCGTCGTGAAGCGCACGTATCCGCGTCGCCGCCCTTATCTCGTCCTTCCCGAAACGAATATAGGCAAAAACCCGTTATCCGACCATTCGTTCCCGTCCGGACATTCGACCGCGATATTCGCCGTCGCCGTACCGCTTGTCGCCGCCGCTCCCGCGATCGGCTTTTTCCTGCTGCCGCTGGCCGGGCTCGTCAGCGTCTCCCGCATTTACCTCGGCCTGCATTATCCGTCGGACTGCGCGGCGGGCATCGTTATCGGCTCGACGGTAGGCCTCGCGACGGTTGCAATTCTCGGTTGAAATCATTATTGTTAGAACTAGGTTATTCCTTTTGATGGTAAAGGTCAGGTGACGGTCTGTGCGAAAGAAACGAATCTTGCTGCTTTCCGAAGGATTCGGGGCCGGCCACACGCAAGCCGCCCACGCCTTGTCCGTCGGATTGCGCCGATTGTCCCCCGAGCTGCAAACGCGGGTATTGGAATTGGGCGCTTTTTTGCATCCGACGCTGGCGCCGCTCATTTTCTCGGCCTACCGGAAAACGATTACGTCCCAGCCGAAGCTGTACGGCTTCGTCTACCGTTCGCAATACAAGAAATCGTTGAACCGGCTTACCCGGCTGGCGCTCCACCGGCTGTTCTACGGGCAGACGGCGGAAATCATCAAGCAGTTGAAGCCCGACACGATCGTCTGCACCCACCCGTTCCCGAGCGCCGTCGTCTCGCGGCTGAAGCGCGCGGGGCTGTCGGTGCCGCTGTGTACCGTCATTACGGACTACGACGCGCACGGCACCTGGATCAATCCGGAAGTGAACAAATATTTCGTCTCCACCGAAGAGGTGAAGCGGAAGCTGCTCGATCGGGGCGTGCCGGAGTCGCACATCGACGTGACCGGCATTCCGGTCCATCCGAACTTCTGGAGGCATCACAATCGCGAGGAGCTGCGCCTGCGCTTCGGGCTGAAGCCGCTGCCGACCGTGCTCGTCATGGGGGGCGGCTGGGGAATCGTCCAGCACGAGGAGCTGCTCGAGCATATGACCCGCTGGCGGGACCGGCTTCAGCTGATTTTCTGCATGGGCAGCAACGAGAAAGCGTTGACCCGTTTGGCGGACGACGAGCGGTTTCGGCATCCGAACATCCGCCTGATGGGGTTTACCCGCGAAATCGACAAGCTGATGGACGTCTCCGACCTGCTCATTACGAAGCCGGGCGGCATGACGTGCACGGAAGGCATGGCCAAAGGGCTGCCGATGCTGTTCTACAGCCCGATCCCGGGGCAGGAAGAGGAGAATTGCCAATACTTCACCGAGCAAGGCTTCGGCGAGCAGATCAAGTCGCTGGAGACGGTCGACTACTGGTTCGAGCGGCTCGTCCGCCAAGCGCCGGGCACGCATCGCGTGCAGCGCGGCTTTGCGCTGGCCTCGACCGCCTACAATCCGCAAACGTGCCACCAGGCGATCATGCGCATGCTGTCGTAACGGCCGAAACGGCCTACCCATATCCCGTCTTTCGCGTACGCGGAAGCGGGATTTTCTTTTTCGCAGCGGACATCCCTCAACCGGGCTTCCATATGTTATGCTAATCGTCGAGCGATGACGACACGTTTGCGGGAGATGAGGCCGATGGAATGGAATTGGGTTCAAATCGCGTTGGCGGCAGCGGCGGCGGTACTGATCGGCTTTTCCAAGACGGGCATATCCGGCGTGGGCATTTTGGCCGTCGCCCTGATGGCGATCGTGTTCCCGGCCAAGCAATCGGTCGGCGCCATCCTGCCGATGCTCATTACCGGCGATATCGTCGCCGTCGCCCATTATCGCAAGACGGTCGTCTGGAAGCATCTCGTCTCCCTGATCCCTTGGGTGCTCGCCGGCCTTTTGCTCGGCTTCTTCGTCATGTTCCGAATCGGGGACGGCCAGCTATCCGTGCTGCTCGGCTCGCTCATCTTGGCGCTCCTCGGGCTCCATCTGGCGAAGGACCGGCTGGAGGCGAAAATGCGATTTTCGTTTGCCCGGTCGGCTTCCTTTCAGGCGACCATGGGCGTGCTGGCCGGCTTCGCGACGATGGTGGGCAACGTGGCGGGGGCGATCATGACGATGTATTTGCTGTCGAAAGGGCTGCAAAAAAACGAATTTATCGGCACCGGAGCTTGGTTTTTCCTCGCGGTCAACGTCATCAAACTTCCGTTCAACGCCTCCCTGGGGCTTATGACGCCGGAAATGCTCGTCTTCGATCTATGGATGGTCGCCCCCATCCTGCTCGGCGCCTGGGTCGGCATCCGGATCGTGCCGCTGATCTCGCAGAGCCATTTCCAGAGGCTCATCCTCGTCTTCACCGCGCTCGGAGCGATCCGGCTGCTGCTGGCGGCATGAAAAAAACGCCACGGGATCATGACGTAACCCCTTGGCGTTTCAAACGATCGACATGCTCCGCGAGCGCGTCTTCGCCGATGACGGCTTCCAGCCGGTGAATCGGCATGTCTTGGCCGGCGAACTTCGTCTCGTATTCGGTCATGACGTTGTCCGGCGCCGGCCCGTCCTTATGCAGGTCGAGCGAAATGTTGCGCAGCCGGATATTCATATCCGCGAACGCGTTGAGCGAAAACTCGAACAGCGATCGCGAGTCGGTTTTGAAATGAATTTCCCCGTACCGGTCGAGCATGCGCGCATATTTGGCGAGAAACGCGGGATGCGTCAGCCTGCGGCGGGCGTGCTTCTTCTTCGGCCACGGGTCGCTGAAGTTCAAATATATGCGCCGAAGCTCCCCTTCCGCAAACATGTCCTCGATCCGTTCGATATTGAACAGCGCCAAGGCGAGATTGTCCGGTGCTCCTCCGTCCTCCCGGCCCGCGGCCGCACGCGCCTTGTCGCCGGCCCGGCGAATCAGCTCGTCGTACATGTCGACGCCGATGAAGTTCCACTCCGGATGAAGCACGCTCATTTCGCTGATGAATTTCCCCTTGCCCATGCCGAGCTCGACGTGAATCGGCTTGTCGTTGCCGAAACGTTCGGCCCAGCGGCCCTTCCAGTTTTGCGGATCCAGAACGATCAGATCGGTTTGCCGCTCGATCGTCTCGCGGATGCCTTTCCTGCCTCTCAGTCGCATCGTTATCCCCCACCTGTGTATTGCCCGTACGAATACTCATCATAGTGTATTTCGCGTCAAAAGAAAAGCTTGTCCGCCCGATGGACGCCCGCTTTCGTTCGATGCAAAAAGAGCGCGGCTTCCGCTTGGCGCATCTGCCGATGCGAAGCGGGGGCTGCGCTCCCGTGAGTGATGACTGTACGGTTAGACGTCCAGCGAGTGGTACGAAATGCGGTCGCCGTCCGGAATCATTTTGCGTTCCAACACTTTGCGGACTTTCTTCTTCGCGCTCAAGGCGATTTTGCTTTCCGGGCGAAAACGGATTCCGCCGCTCAAGGCCATCGCTTCTTTCAACGTCAGTTCTACCGTGATCGTTTCGTCGCCGTTCGGAATTGCAAACGATGCGTTCATGGACCTCACCTCATTCGAGTATTTTGTACCCAGTATGCCCTGAATCGACGAATCCTAAGATCGAAACTGCGAAAAGTGCGGTGGTTAAAGGATTTTGCTTGGTTTTAATATAACATATCATGTAAGGTATTGCAAGAAAAAAACGGCCCGCACAAGCCTCGATTTCGGCCTGAGCCAAGCCCGTTAATAGTGGCAATTCAGCTTGTTCCACGCTTCGGTTCGTTCCGTTTGCGGCGAAAAAATACAAACCTGGCCGACGCTGCCGCCACCGAACGTAAGGATCGCATAGTACGTTTTTTTCGAACCGTTCTCCATGAAATCGATATGGACGCGCCCGTCCCCGAGCTCGCGGTCGTGCGGCACCTTCAGCCGCTCGAAGCCGATCGGATAAAAGCCCTCTTCCTTCAACCGCTGCATCCCCCGGATCCATTCTTCCTTGCGGGGATGGCCGATCGCATGCGATGCCTCCTCGAACCGCCCGTTCGACGCCTCGGTCAGCCATTCCTGCGCGACCTTGCGGTGCCCGGGGTTGACGAGCCAGCCGATCGGGATGCCCGGATTGACGATGAACAGCAGCAGCAGGCCCATGCCCGCGACGATAAGCAGCTGCATCAGCAGGACGACAGCTTTCCCTTTCAAACCCGTCTTCCCCTTTCGGATTGGAGTCTCCTCCTCACATTATATCACCACCGTCCCCCCCAAATTATACCATCCGCAATCGCTTCGGCTTCGAAGCCCGACGGATGAAACGTTTCCCTCCCATCCTCGTAATAGTAGATGAAGAACCGATACGATTCGTTTCATTAATAGAGTCGTATCCATACCATTCGATTGGAGAGTTCCCAATGAAAAAACGTTTCGTCACTGTTCCGGCCGCGATTCTCGCGCTGTCGTTGTCCGCCGTGCCGACCTTCGCGGCCGGCGCTTCTCCGGAAGCTCCGCTGACGCGGGGACAATTTTTCAGCCAAGTCGCCGAGCACTTGAAGCTGGCTCCGGCCGACGAGAGCATCGCTCATCCAGCCGACGTGTCGGCGGACTCCCCGTACGCCGCACCGATCCGCGCGCTGATCGAACGCCATATCCTCGACGGCTATCCGGACGGCACGTTCCGCCCCGACCAGCCGATTACGAAGCAGGAAGCCGGCTACGTGCTCGCCCGTTTCCTCGGCTTCGCCGACGGCGACGCCCTCGACCGATTGCAAGCGAAATTCGGCGTATCGCTCGGCGACTCCGCTCTCGTACCGTCTGCCGCCGCCCGGCAAGCGATTCAAGCGTCGCTCGCCAACGACGCCAAGGTGGTCGAATGGCTGGAGCAGTCGTATGCCAAGCAGGCGGAGCTCAAGTCGTTCCGGTTCTCCATGGACCAATCGATGGCGATCCGGTTGAAGGGGGGGCTTCCGGTTCCGGGCTCGGTCGCCGTATCGGTGTATAGCGAAGCGGCCTTCGACCTGGAGAAAGGCATGCACATGACGACGAGCATGAAGATGCCGTCGATTCCGGACGCTCCCCAGACGATGGAGATGGAGCAATTCTTCGTCCCTGAAGGCGTGTTCATGAAAATGCCGGACCCGACCGGCAGCGGCGCAGCAAAATGGTACAACGCCTCGAAGCTGATGCCGTATACGTTCGAGCAGCTGATCGACCTGCAGAAGAACGGCGCTTCGATGAACGCCGCCCTGCTCAACAAGCTATTCTTCTACCGCGATCTCGGCGTGAAGGAGGTCGACGGCGCGAGCAAGCGGACGATTGAAGTGAACGGCAAAATCCATGACTTCGAATCGATCATGAAAGCGCTCGGCTCGGTCGTCCAGGACAAAAACCTGCTGGGCACGCTGCCGGACGCAGCCGATCTCGCCCGGATGTCGCTGTCCATGAACGGCACGATGGTGTTCGACGAAAGCACGAAGCTGATCGACCGGATGGATCTCTCCTTGTCGATCGGGTACCCGGCCACCGACACGATGCCGCTCGAAGGAATGGACATGGAGATCGCCGCCGAGTATAAAGCTTACAACGAGCAGGTCGACATCAAGCTGCCGGACGAAGCGAAGAACGCGCCGGAGCTGCCGGGTATCGGCGGCGGCGCTTTGCCGGAATTGCCGGCGACGCCGGAAGGCGAAACGCCGAACGGTGACAAGCCGGCCAACTGACGCCGCAGCGGATAAGCCCCCGCGAGGAATACCCTCGCGGGGCTTGTTTCGTTCCGGGCCCGGCTACCGTGCACGGGCACGTTCCCGTCGGCTCCCGCCGATCGGGAGGCTCGCTTCTCATGTCCGTTCGCATTCTGTTACAATAGGAAGAACGGAATTTTTCCGAAAGCGATAAAGGAGCAGTCGACCGATGACGGTACAACATTCCGCTGTCCGCCCCGCCTTATGGGGAGAGAAGCGATTTCATACGTGGAATTACGAAATGCGGGAGCAATTCGGCACGAAGGTGTTCAAGGTGATGCTGGACGCCGGCTTCACATGCCCGAACCGCGACGGCAAGATCGCGATCGGCGGCTGTACGTTTTGCAGCGCCAGAGGGTCGGGCGACTTCGCCGGCAGCCGCCGCGACGATCTCGTCACCCAATTCAACACCATCCGCGACCGGCAGCACCGGAAATGGCCGGATGCGAAATATATCGGCTACTTTCAGGCGTACACGAACACGTACGCGCCCGTGGAAGAGCTGCGCGAGTATTACGAGGTCATTCTGCAGCAGCCCGGCGTCGTCGGGCTGTCGATCGCGACGCGGCCCGATTGCTTGCCGGACGACGTCGTCGATTATTTGGCGGAGCTGAACGAACGGACGTACCTGTGGCTGGAGATGGGGCTGCAAACCGTACACGAGAGCACTTCCGAGCTGATCAACCGGGCGCACGACACGCAGTGCTACCTCGACGCCGTCGAGAAGCTGCGCAAGCGCAATATTCGCGTCTGCGCGCATATCATCTACGGCTTGCCGGGCGAGACGCACGAGATGATGCTGGATACGGCGCGCGCGGTGGCGGCGATGGACGTGCAGGGCATCAAGGTGCACCTGCTCCACTTGATGCGCAAGACGCCGATGGTGAAGCAGTACGAGGCCGGTCTCGTCCGTTTCCTGGAGAAGGACGAGTACGTCAAGCTGGTCGTCGATACGCTCGAGCTGCTGCCGCCGGACATGATCGTGCACCGGGTGACCGGAGACGCGCCGCGCGACCTGCTGATCGGACCGATGTGGAGCTTGAAGAAGTGGGAAGTGCTGAACGCGATCGACGCGGAGCTGAAGGCGCGCGATACGTGGCAGGGCAAGCTGTGGGCGGGGCGATGAGCGCGGTCCTCGCGGCAGCGGTTCGGGCCTAGGACAGAAGCGGCCGGAACAACCATTAAAGAGCGGTTTCTTGGAAGATCTAAGGAACCGCTCTTTTTGCATATCCGGCGTATAGCGTACCGGACAAGAAGCTTTCGCGAACCGTCCGACCTCCTGCGTCTGCCTACGCCGATTCTGTCCCGTAAATTATATATATCCACACGTGTATTATAGTGTATATAAGTTTCTACACGAATTATACACATCTTATCCACAATTTCATATATACTACCTGCAATACGCATGGCCGCCCCGCACCGAGCATCCTTCGCGCTGCAGTTCCCGCCCAGCCCCCCTTGTCCGCCCGACCCGCTACGGCCGATGCCCGTACTTCCCCGTCTCGTAATACGGGTAGTCCATTACCCGCATCACATCCGGGACCGGCTCCGGGCCGAGAAGCCGCTCCAGCAAATACAACCCCAGATCGATCGACGTGCTGACTCCGCCCCCCGTGATGACGTTGCCGTCGACGACGATGCGCTCCCGGACGACTTCCGCACAATACGGCTCGAGCAAATCGTACGCAAGCGGATGGGTCGTCGCTCGCCGTCCCTGCAAAAATCCCGCCGCCCCCAGCAAAAGCGACCCGGTACAAACCGACACCCGCAGCGGCACCCGCTCCGCCGTACGCAGCCACCCGACGAACGCATCGTCGTGGCGCAGCGCCCGCGTCCCCATTCCTCCCGGCACGAACACCAAATCGTACCCGGATAAATCGGGACGAACGAGACCGACCCGGATCGTAACGCCGAGCTCGTCGCACACCTCCTCCTTCACCCCGCACAAATCCCAGGAAACGTCCTCCATCAGCCGCATCACCCGCAGCCTCGTGATCACGTCGTAAAAACCGACGAAATCGAGCGTCGTCATTCCGTCGAACAACACGAACGCCATCTTCATCCCAACGCCTCCCTGTTCCCTAAAAGAATCGAATAAAACAAAAAAGCATCCGGTCGGTCGACCAAACGCTTTGCCCAGGCGTACGGCGGTATGACGCGGCGCTCCCTCATGGTGACCCATGTTACGCCAGTTGCGCGGCGATACGAATCGTATTCGTCCCCCTTATATTATCGGAACATTCCGACAACCGTCAATCGCAATGCGCACGAAGGAGGAGGACGTCGCCGTCGAACCGATCGGCCTACCAAGCCGTTCCTTCTAATTGAGAGCTCGCGAAACGAACCGTCGAACGGAGGAGGAACTTCCATGAAAACAAAAGCGCTGCTGCCCTTGGCGCTGGCCGTTTTGCTGACAACGGCCGCCTGCGGCGGACAACGGGAGGCGTCGACGTCCGACGCCGGGCAAACGGCCCAAAACGAAGCGGAGAGCCGGCCCCCGGCGGATACGCCGAAAACCGCCGAAGCACCCAAGACGGAAGCGCCCAAGCCGGCGGATGCCCCCAAAGGGGAAGCGCCCAAAACCGACGGCGCATCCGGTGCCGGTACGGCGAAACCCGCCTCGCCCCAAGCGGAACCGTCCAAGATGGAAGCTCCCAAAATCGAGACGCCCAAAACGGAACCGAATGCGGAAGCGCCTCAAGCCGGGACGCCGAAAACCGAGACGCCGAAGCCGGCAGCCACGCCGAGCGCGAATGCGCCGTCCGCGCCGAGCGGCGCAACCGCCCAGACCGAATCGCCCAAAGCCGGCGCGCCCCAGACGGAGCCTCCGAAAACCGAGGCGCCCAAGCCGACCGAGCCGGCCAAAACGGAGCCGGCCAAGGAGCAGCCTTCCGCCGACACGACCGCAACCGCCAAAGCCGAGGAGCTGTTCAAAGGAAACTGCATGGCGTGCCACGGCGGCAGCTTGGAAGGCAAATCGGGCCCCAACCTGCAGAAGGTCGGCGGCACGCTGACGAAGGAGCAAATCATGACGCAAATCGCGAAAGGCGGCTCGAAAATGCCGGGCTTCGAAAAAAAGCTCGACGCCGAGGCGATCGAGACGCTGGCCGGCTGGCTCGCCGCCAAAAAATGACGTTCCGCCGACCGGCCGATCAAGCCCACCTCCATTAGCGAGTCGACGACGCCGGTTCGTGCGGCTGCGGTATTCCGAATGCTTCCATGCCCTCTCGTCCCATGACGTGAGGGCTATTGTATTCGGCGCGGGGATATGGTATGTTTTCGCTGGAAAATTCGATCAGCCACCCGGAGGATGCGTATGGGCTTCTTATCCGTATTGAGCTTCGCTCACCGCTGCGTCGCCGACCGGATTCGTCCGGGCGACGCTGCGATAGACGCCACGGTCGGCACCGGGGCGGATACGGCGTTTTTGTGCAAGGCGGTCGGCCCGCAGGGCGCCGTCTTTGCCTTCGATATTCAAGCCGAGGCGCTCGCGCGGGCCCGCGAACGGATTGCCGCGCTTCCGGACGCGCCGAAGCGGCTGCAGCTGCTGCTGCGCAGCCATGCGGAGATGCGCGAGGCGATTCCGGAAGAGCTGCACGGCCGCATCGCCGCCGTCATGTTCAACCTCGGCTACTTGCCGGGGGGCGACGAGCGGATCATCACCCGCCCGGAATCGACGATCCCGGCGCTCCAGACGGCGATCTCCCTGTTGAAGCCGGACGGCGTGCTGACCGTCGTCCTGTACCCCGGCCACGAAGGCGGAGGCGAGGAAGCCGAACGGGTCGAGCGGTGGGCGGAATCGCTGCCCGAGACCGAGTATCGGACGGTCGTATACCGGTTCGCCAACCGAAGCGGTCATCCGCCCTACGTCATCGCCGTCGAACGCAAGAAGAAGCCGACCGTCCGCGCGGCGCATCCTTTTCCGGATGGACACGAAAGCGAGGGAACCGACGAATGAAACCATATCCGCTCCGATTCAAGCCGGAAATGAAAGAACGCGTCTGGGGAGGCCGAGCGCTCGAGCAGTTCGGACTGTCGCTACCCGACGGACCGATCGGCGAAGGCTGGATGATCGGCGATCATCCGAACGGCACGACCAAGGTGATCAACGGCGAGCTGGCCGGACTCGGGCTCGACGAAGTGCGCGAACGGTACGGCAAGTCGGTTTTCGGCGCGAAGGGCTACGCCGTAAACGGCCGTTTCCCGCTGCTTGTCAAGCTGCTCGACTGCAACGACGACTTGTCCGTGCAGGTTCACCCCGGCAACGAGTACGCCGGTCTTCCGGAAGGGGAGCTCGGCAAGACGGAAATGTGGTACGTGCTCGACGCGAAGCCCGGCGCGAAAATCATTTACGGGCTGAACCCCGGCGTGACGCGCGAGTCGATGGCCCGGGCGATCGCCGACAACCGGATCATGGACTGCCTGCAGGTCGTCGAGGTGTCCGCCGGCGATTCGTTCTACATTCCGGCCGGTACGGTTCACGCGTTGTGCGCGGGCGTCCTGGTCGCGGAAATCCAGCAAAATTCGGACACCACCTACCGGCTGTACGATTACGGCCGGCTCGGGCTCGACGGCAAGCCGCGAGAGCTGCATATCGAGGATTCGCTCAACGTCACCGCCTACGAGGGCAGCGGCGCGACCCGGATGAAGACGGACGTCCGTGCCGCCAACGACTGGCTTCGGATCGCCGCCTCCCCTTATTTCATCGTGGAGAAGGGCGTAACGAGCGGCCGGTGGACGTTATCCGCCGCGCCGGACAGCTTCACCATCCTCGTCGTGTGCGAGGGGACCGGAACGCTGGAATGGGCGGACGGCTCGCTCGAGCTCGAGCGCGGCGCCTGCTTCCTGCTGCCCGCCGATTTGCCCGAATACGCGCTGAACGGCGAAGCGACCGTCCTGCGCAGCTACTTGCCGTAGATCATCCCGTACAGCGGGGCGCCACGCAAGCCGCCCGCCGACAAGAGAGCCTCCCGAAGGGGCTCTCTTTCGTTTTAACGCGAGGAAGGAATTGTAAACGGATTGCGTCTTTACGGCCCGCAGGCCGTCCGCTATAATCGTACTGTTCTGCGCATCCTGCCTTATACTTCATCGTACGGGAGACAAACGCCCATGGAACATCCTACGTTAGACATCATCCTGTTTCTCATCGCCGCGGGCTTCGTCGCCTCGTTCGTCGACTCCGTCGTCGGCGGGGGCGGGCTCATCTCCGTCCCGGCCCTGCTGTGGACCGGCCTGCCGCCGGGAATCGTGCTGGGCACGAACAAGCTGGGCGGTACGATGTCCTCGCTCACGAGCTCGATTTCGTTTCTGATGTCGGGCAAAATGGACGTCAGGCTCGTCCGGAAATGGTTCCCGCTATCGCTCGTCGGCTCGGCCGCCGGTGCCTATACGGTCCGCCTCCTCCCGCCCGATTTCCTGAAGCCGCTCGTCATCGTGATGCTGGTCGCCGTAACCGTATACACGCTGTTCAAGAAAAAAGGACCCGACCGTCCCGCCTTTACGCGGCTGACGACGCGGATTGCGGTGCTGGGCGCCGTCGCGGCGTTCGCGATCGGCTACTACGACGGCTTCTTCGGTCCGGGGACCGGTTCGTTTTTGCTGTTCGCCTTCGTGCTGCTCGGCTTCGACTTCGTCACGGCCGCCGGCAACGCCAAAGCGCTCAATTTGGCAAGCAACGTCGGCAGTCTCGCCACGTTCGCGTTCATGGGCTACGTCAATCCGTATTACGGGGTACCGATGGCTCTAGCCATGGTAGCGGGCGCGCTCGTCGGCTCCCGGTTCGCCATCCGCAAAGGCGCGAGCTACGTGAAGCCGCTGTTCGTCGGAGTCACGGCGCTTTTGATCGGCAAGCAAATTTGGGATCTGCTGTCGTAAGGAAACGAAAACGGCCGCGACGCCGAAGCGCGCAGCCGTTTTTTTGTGTTTCATTCCGCCGGTACGCGGGGAAGCGAGATGCGCACCTCCGTGCCGGCTTCGTCCCCCTTCAGCTCGTAGCGTCCGCCCATCTTGTGCAGCACCACCTCGCAGAAGCTCAAGCCCAATCCGATCGAATCCTCCTTCGTCGTGAAGAAAGGATCCTTCACCTGCTTCATCACGTCCTCGGCGATGCCCGGTCCCGAATCGCGGATCGTGAACGCCGCCCCCTCGCCGGTCAGCTCGACGGCGAGCCGGATACGGCCGCTGCCGTTCGTCGCCTCGAACGAATTTTTCATAAACTCGTTCAGCACTTCCTGCAAGTAATAGGGGTCGACCAGCAGATGGCCGTCGACGGCCGGGTATTCGCAGACGAGCGAAACGCCTTGCCGGATCGCCTCCTTCTGCACGGACGGCACGTACGACTCCAGAAAGGCGGAGAGGAGCACCGGCCGCAGCTGAAGCTGAAACGGCTTGCCGAGATGCAGCCACCGCTTGACGTACTTGCTGATCTCCGTCACTTGGTGGGTAGCCAGCGTAATATAATGGTCGACGCTTTGGGAAACGAGATGGTCGGACAAATGATTGGAGGCGAGGTTCGCCTTCAGCGTCGCCTCGATCAGCTGGAGGCTCCCTCTCACGACGGCGAGCGGATTGAGGATGCTGTTCGCGGTACCCGCGGCCATGTCGCCGATCAGCTTCCGTTTCTCGTTCATCAGCTTCATTTCGTAGTATTGGCTCAAGCCCGAAATGTCGAACAGCGCCGTATGGTAGCGATCGCCTTCCTCCGCCTCCAGCCGGTAGCAAAACAAGATCAGATGCAGCACCCGCTCGCCGGAAGGCTCCTCGATGACGACGCCGGACACGTTCTGCTTCTGGTTGATCGCGAGCGAGACGACTTTGCGCAGCTGAGACTTGTCCGGCAGCGCGTCGCCGACGTCAACCCGGTACGTTTCCTTGAATTTGGCGTTCGCGGATACTACTTCCATCCGTTCATCGACCGACGCGATATAGAAATCAATATCCGGTGATTCCATGACGAAATCGAAAACGTTCATTCATCCTACGCCCTTTAGCCTCTTGCTGGTCCGTTCCGCGCAATTGCTCCGAAGAGAGCGTTCGTGTTCGTATCGCAAAAACCTCTCCGTATGAATCGCATCCGACCGCCGCAATGGAGCCGCTTTCCTCCCCTCCCCGCGTTCCCGCCGCACGAACCGCGAACGAGACCGGGAAAGGCCGATTCAGCCCTCCGAATTCGAGTGTACCATGCGGGACGGCAAAGAAAAAGGGATTTCCGTTCGCGCGGCCGGTTCGGTATAATGGAAGACGATTGGAATTGACTGACAGGAGGAGCAACGCGATGACAACGAGACAAAACGCCGTATGGCTCTACTTGGGCTCCGAAGCCAGAAACGCGGAGGAAATCGCCGCCTTCGCCGAGTGGTGCGAACGCAACGAGGTCGGCAAGGTGCTCGTCCACCTGAGCTTGTCGGGACGTCATCCCGAATCGGCCGAGCAGCGCGTGGCGGCGCTCGCGGAAGCGTGCGGAAGCCGCGGGATCGAAATACACGGCATGGTGTCGACGCTCCATCAGCGGGTCGCCGACCGGGACGAGCTGACGCTTCGCGACAAGTCGTACTACTGCGTGGACGCACACGGCTTGTCCAACTACGAGGAGCCGATTACCGGACACGGCTACGTCCTCGACCCGCGCCACCCGGACGTCGTGCGGACCGTATCCGCGCAGTGCGCCGAGCTATTGAGACAATTCCCGGGCTTGAGCGGCATTCATTTGGACTTCATCCGATATTACCATTACGACAGCAAGCTCGTGATCGATACGAAGAGCGCCGGCCATTGGATCGGCCTGCCCAAGGCGGGACAGCCGATCCGGCTGGAAACGGCCGACGGCGTGAAGACGACCTTTTTCGTCGAACAGGCGAGCAACGTCTACAACGACCCGCCGATCGGCGACAAGCTCGTCCTGTCCCGCACGTACCGGTACTGCTTCTGCGACGATTGTCTGGACGGCTTCGAGCGGCGCTACGGCGTCACGCTCCCGGACGCGGCGGCGGATACCGCGGCCAAAGCGTCATGGATTCTTGCGAACCGTCCCGCCGAGTGGGCCGAGTACCGCGCGTCCATCGTGACGAACCTTGTGGGCGCGATCCGCGAAGCGATTCGAGGCGTCCGCCCCGACGCCTCGCTGTCGGCCGCCGTCTGGTACAATGCGCCGTACGGCAACGAGCTGCGCGGAGAGCCGATGCTCCCGGACAGCGAATACGAATGCTTCGGCCAGAAATGGTGGGAGTGGGTCGAGCGGGGCTACGTCGATTTCGTCTGCCCGATGGATTATTGGATGGAGCCGGGCAGCTTCGCGGGAGTCGTCGAAGGGCAGATCCGCAAGGCGGGCGGCCGCGTACCCGTCTATGCCGGGCTGCTGCGGACGCCGGAATACGACGTTTCGCGGGAACGGTACGGCGAATATGCGCGCCGCGCGGAGGAAGCCGGAGCGAACGGCCTCTGCTTTTTCCATTACGGATCGTGGAAGCAGCTGCTGTAGCGGCCCGCCCGCGCGCTCCGTTCGCTCCGGTTTGACGGAGACCTCCCCGCAATGCTTTAATGATCATAGCTAATCGGCCGGCGCGACCAACGGCCGGACAGGAAGGGAGCGCTTCACACGCATGCAACGCGCCAAAGCCGTATTGAAAGAATGGCTGCCTCCGCTCGTCATCGCCGTCGTCCTCAGTCTGCTCATCCAGACGTTCGTGGCACAGGCGGTCAAGGTGCCGAGCGGCTCGATGCTGCCGAATATCCGCATCAACGACCGGCTGATCGTGCTCAAGCTGAAGGCGTTCACCGAGTACAAGCACGGCGATATCGTCGTCTTCAACCATGCCGCCGAAGGACGGGACGAGGTGCGCTACGTCAAGCGGCTGATCGGACTTCCCGGCGACACGATCGAGGTAAAGGACGGCGCGCTGTACCGCAACGGCCAAAAAGCGGACGAGCCGTATTTGACCGTCAAAATGAACTACAAGTTCGGGCCGGTCACCGTTCCCGACAATCAATACTTTTTTTTGGGCGACAACCGCAACGAAAGCTATGACGCCCATCTATGGCCGAAGCCGTACGTCGACGCAAGCGAGCTGGTCGGCAAAGTCGTCTTCCGGTTTTACCCGTTCAACCGGATCGGACCGTTGTGAATGCAACGGTTCTTTTTTTTGCCCCGGAACGCATTTCGAGACAATTAATAGGCAGGAAAGCGGAGGCGGAATCGGCTACAATATAGTTACAAGTTAAATACAACTGAGGCGCCATCCCTATCGAAAGGCGCCAATACGAAGAAACGAAGGTGAGACTATGAGCAAGCTGGCCATTAACGGCGGGACGCCGGTCCGCAGCCGTCCGCTTCCGCCGAACTATCCCGGCGCCGTCGTCTACGGCAAGGAAGAGGCCGATTTCGCGTCCGAGGTCATCTATGCCCAATCCCCGTTCCGGTATTACGGACCGCATATGAAGGGCGCGGTCGAGGCGCTCGAAAACGCGATGACGCGCGATTTCGGCGTCCCGTATGCGCTGGCCGTCACCTCGGGAACGGCCGCCCTCATCGTGGCGATGAAGGCGCTCGGCATCGGCTACGGCGATAAGGTTATCGTCCCGGCGAATACGTTTCTCGCCACCGCGGGCGCGGTCGTCTGCTCCAACGCCGTTCCGGTATTTTGCGACGTCGACGACAGCCTGAACCTTGATCCGGCCGATCTGGACCGCGTCTACGACGAAGACGTCAAGGCGGTCATCGTCGTGCCGATACTCGGCAATCCGGTCGACATGGACCCGGTCGTCGCCTTTGCGAAGAAGCATGGCATCGCCGTCATCGAGGACGTGGCCCAATCTTGCGGCGTCCGCTACAAGGGCCGGTACGCCGGGACGATCGGCGACATCGGCACGTTCAGCTTCCAGATGAACAAGATCATCACGTCCGGCGAAGGCGGCGCCGTCGCGACGCACGACGTCAAGCTGATGGAGCGGGCGATCCGCTACCACGACCAGGGCATGATCCGCCACCGCGACCGGTACGGCATCGATTCGCCCGACGACGCCTTCGCCTTCTCCGGCCAAAACTACCGGATGAACGAGCTTTCCGGCGCCGTCATGCTCGAGCAGTGGAAAAAGCTGCCTTCGATCGTCGCCAATATGAAGAAGCGTCACGACCGGATCGCGGACGCCCTCGCCGCCGAAATTCCCGGCATCCGCTTTCGCGCCTGCCCGGACCCGGACGGGTGCATCGGCTCGAACCTCGGCATTATTTTTCCGACAGCCGAAGCGACCGCTTCCTTCAACCGGGCGCTGAACGCCGAAAACGTCCAAGCGCACATCCTGTACGGCGGCAAGCCGGTGTATATGAACCCGTCGCTGCTGCATCGGCGATCGGCGGAGAAGGACGGATTCCCGTACAATTACCCGTTCAACAAGCCGGTCGTCTATACGGAGGACATGTGCCCGAAGGCGGTCGATCTCATTCCGCGGACGACGTACATCCCGATCTCGCCGATCTTGACCGACGGGGACGCCGACGACATTATCGAAGCGGTCGCGAAGGTGCATCGCGAGCTGCAGGTCGTCGTATAACCCGCAAACCGCATCCGCGGCCCGAAGCCGCGATAATACGACCGAAAGGCCCCTGCGCGGACAGGGGCCTTCTTCTCATGGGAGGGACGCGCCATGCCGCATCCGCAAATCCGGGCGAACGGAACGAACGTTCCGCCCGACGACGCGCCGCGGGCCAACCGCTGGTCCGTCATGCATATCGTCAACCTCGGCACGTTCATGAATACGCTCGACGTCGGGATCGTCCAGCTGGCGCTGCCGACGATGGCGGCTCAATTCGGAACGACGCTCGCGGGCGTCCAATGGATCGTCACGTCTTACTTGCTCACGATGGTCGCGCTGCTGCCGATCGTCGGGAAGCTGTCCGACCGGCTCAGCCGGAAAACGATATACAGCGCCGGCTTCCTCCTGTTCGCGATCGGCTCACTGTTCGCCGCGCTGTCCGGTTCGCTCGCCGCCATGATCGCGTCGCGATGCGTGCAGGGCGCCGGCGCCGCGATGATTATGGCGAACAGCCAGGCGATGGTGCGCGCCCTGTTTCCCGACCGGGAGCGCGGGCGGGCGCTCGGCGTCAACACGATCGTCATGTCGGCCGGGACGCTCGCCGGTCCCGCCGCCGGCGGCTTCCTGATGGAATTCGGCGGCTGGCCGCTGCTGTTCTGGATCAACGTGCCGATCGGCATCGTCGCCACCGTCCTCGGCTTGCGCCTGTTTCCCGACAACGAGCGCAACGTGCGTCCGCTCGACCTGTTCGGATCGGCGCTGCTTGCGATCGGCACCTCCGTGCTGCTGTACGCGTCCGTCGCCAGCGAAGAGAACGGCTTCTCCTCCTCCGTCCTGCTCTGGGGAGGCTTCGGGCTCGTCCTTCTCGTCGTCCTCGTCCTGTACGAACGCAAGCTCGAGCACGGCATCCTCGATCCGGTGCTGTACCGCAACCGCGCCGTGGGCGTCGGCAATTTGTCCGCTTTTTTGTTTTATGCGGCGCAGATGGGGTCGATCGTCCCGCTTACGTTTTACATGCAGGACACGCTCGGGCTGTCGACCCGGACGACGGGGCTTCTCCTCGCGATCCAGCCGGTCGCCATGGCGCTGGCGGGGCCGCTGGCCGGCTATTGGCGGGACCGCCGCGGCGCGTTCGGCCCGACGACGGCCGGAGCGTGCTGCTGCGCGCTCGCGATGGCGCCCGCCGTCGTCGCGGACGGCGTCGGCTGGGGCGGCGCCGCGTTCTACTGCGGCTTGTTCGGCTTCGGCAGCGGCCTGTTCCTCGCCGCGAACAACGCCGACATCATGGGCAACGCGCCGGCGGACAAGGCGAGCCTCGTCGGCAGCATGCTGGCGCTCATCCGCTACTTGGGCATGATCGTCGGCACGGGACTCGCGGTGCTGTTCGCCGGTTCGTTGGGCGGCGCCGGCGCGGACGCGTTCGCCCCCGGCACGATGCGCATCCTGTTCGCCCTGTGCGCCTTGCTCGCCTTAGGCGCGATGGGCGTCGGCTGGCTGCGTCCCCGCCTCCGTGCCGGACGCGCCGGCGAAGCGTCCTCCGGCTAGCCGTTCGCTGCGACGCAGACAGGCCGGCACTGCGAACATGCACGCGATCGTCAAGGCGACGACGACGGCGAAGCCGCCGCCGCGAATGTCGTGCAGGAACAGCAGCAGAAGCAGCATGGCGCAGCGGGCGCCGCACAGCGTGGCATTCGCGCCAGACGAGCGACCTAAGCTTCTGCATCGGCGGCATCGCGTTGACCGACCGGTACACTTTCGTCTGCCAATGAACGCCGAAATAAAACATGCCGACGACGGACAAAATGTTCGACGCCACCAGGAGCGGGGCGTATCCGAGCAGGGCGATCAGGAAGCCGGCGGCCACGACCGCGCAGCCGACGAACATCCAGGCGTCCTCCCCGATCCGCTTCGCTTTCCGGTGGACATACAGCGCCGCAAACGCCGAGCACGTATAGACGGCGTTCAGCAGCGCGATGACGAGCTTATCCTCCGATATGCTGAACGTAAAGACGAGTATGAACAAGTTTTGGAACTGAAAGAAAAATCCCGCCGCGACGAAAGCGGCCTGGAGCCATTTCGCCGACGGGGTATGGAACAGTCGGAAGTAACCGATGCCGTCGTACCATTCGCCCTCCCGCTCCCGGACGTCGGCCAGCGACACGTTCGGGACGAGCAGGGCGGCGGCCAGCATGCAGCCGACGATCGCCAGCATCAGCAGAAACGAGCCGGAATAGCCGAACCTCAGGATGACGAGCGCGGACAAGATCGGCACCGTAACGGAAACGACCTGTTGAAGGACGATGACCATCGAGAAGTATTGGCCGAACTGCTTCGCCTTCCCCGACAGCGAGAGGCCCAAATTTTGCCCGCTGTAAAAAAGCCCGAACGTAAGTCCCACGATCGAGCCGATCAAGGCGATCCAAACGAAACGGTTGTCCAAGTGCAAGACGGACAGCAGCGTAAAGACGGTCAGTCCGGATACGGCCGACAACGCGTAGACGAGCCGGATCGAACGCCGCGTGAGCAGGTGCGCCCCCAGCGTAAATCCGACGCCCCAGACGAGAAACATGAAGAAGTTGTACAGCGAGACGTCGAACAGGCTCCTCGACCCTTCCCAGATGTACAAATTGATGAAGATCCCGATGTAGCTGAAAATGATTTGCCCGATCGCGTTCATGACCAGCATCTTGCGCATGTCTCCGTTTAAGCCCACGATGTTCGTCCTCTCCCTGTCCATCCCCGCTATGGTAATTCTCATCCCCATTCTATCATATCGGCGACAAACCGGGGTTCGATGATCGCGGAACGATGCCTCGCGCGCCGTTCATCTCCGGGAAAGCGTAATCGGGCGGAGCTTCAGCGCTTCCGTCTCTATTTGCAAAATTGGATGTACCTCATCATGTCCGATATGCCGTTCATTTGCTTTTCCAATTGTTCATTCAGCTTCTGAAGCGCTGTTTTGAAGGAGCGTTCGATCGTAGACAGATCGTGCGTCTCCAAAGCTTCGAGCAGCTGTTTCATGCTTTCGATGAAAAAGACGGTTTTCCTTAAACTGCTTAGCACAATAATCTTTTTCAACTCCCGCGACGTAAAGACTCTGTAGCCGTTTTCCGGATTCCGCTTAGCGCGAATAAGCCCTTCCTTTTCCCAATGTCGAATCGCGGACGGGTTTACGCCGGCGATTACGGCGACCTCCCCGATTTTCATTTCATCCGTGACCCGAACATTCCTATACATGGAGAAATCGGTTTGATGAATGAGGCTCATCACCTCCTCGACTCGTCGCTTCTCCGCCTGGATGTTGTACTGCTGCAAATTGATCGTCCAAAGCGCTTGTTCGACCCGGCCCCTTTTCAATAAGCTCATGACTTCGTAGGCGACCGGCAGATCGAATCCTTGGGTCAAGGACCGTAAAGCGAGGAAAGCCTGAACATGCAGCCGAGTATAATATCTTCTATTACCGGCCGTCCGAGGGACGTCCGGCACCAAATCGAGACTTTCGTATCTTCGCAGCGTTGTGGTGCTGACCTGAAGTCTCCCGGCCAACTGTTTCGGCGTAATGGTTTCGTCCACCCGCGACACCTTCCTTAAAGTGAAACTCTAAAGTACGGCAACAATATCATAAGAGACAATGACCGTCTGTACAAGGGTTCCCGGTCTATCAAACGAAATCTTGCATGAATGTTATATGATCGAAGCTGGAGCGAACAATCGAGGAGGGGAATTCATGGAAAAGGGCCCTTTCGCTTTCACGTACCGGAGCCTGAAGACCGGCGATTTCATTACGTTCGGCACGTATCCGCAGTCTGCGGACGGCAAGAAGCGGGCGATTACATGGCGTGTTCTTCAACGGTCGGGAAGCGAGCTGTTTGTTTTGAGCGAGTACATTTTGGACTGCAAGAGGTACCACGGCAAGAGCGCGGATCTGAAGTGGCGGGATGGCATGGAAACGACGTGGCGGGACTGCGATTTGCGCCAATGGCTGAACGATGAATTTTATAATGCCGCATTTACTGCCGCCGAAATGCCATTCGTCAAGACGACACGTTGTACGGATAACGGGGAGGGCTGCCCGGATACGGAGGACAAGGTCTTTCCGCTTAGCGCCGCCGAGATACAAACGTTTTCCGGGATCCACGGCAAGGAGTGGAGAGGCGCTGTCGGAACCGATTTCGCCAAGACGAAAAAGCCCGACGGATGCAGCTTGTATGTTTATGATAAAACGAAGAAAGAGGACTATATCGTCCGAGACGGCGAAGAAGTCGGCTGTTCCTGGTGGTGGCTGCGAACGCGGGGAAACAAGCCTTCGCGTGCCTATTTTGTCGGTACGGGCCGCAGCATTCGCAGCTATGGGAGTACCAGCATCGACCATTACGGCGTGCGTCCCGCCTTAATCTTGAATCTTCCATGATCAAGAGGGAAAGCGAGAAATACGCGGCCGATAAGGAATGGAAGGCGGAGGAAAGACATGGATGACCTATCACCGAAAGAAACGGCGCTACGGGGGAGCCGGCGGCCTCTTCATACTCTAGCGGCGGGTCGCCGTCATACCGTCGGTCTTCAATCCGACGGAACGGTGACGGCTGTGGGCGATAATAAATATGGACAATGCGAGGTAAGCGGCTGGCGCGATATGGTGGCGGTCGCGGCCGGCAACGTGCATATGGCGACGAACACGGGGAACGCCCATACCGTCGGGCTTCAATCGGACGGCAAGGTGGCGGCCGTGGGCTGGAATGAGCATGGCCAATGCGAAGTAAGCGGCTGGCGCGACATCGTGGCGGTTGCGGCGGGCTGGCGCCGTACCGTAGGGCTTCGGGCGAACGGCACGGTAGCCGCTGTCGGTCGAAATCGTGAAGGCCAATGCGATGTAGGCGGCTGGCGCGACATCGTGGCCGTTGCGGCGGGTGACTGGCATACCGTAGGGCTTCGGGCGGACGGTACGGTGACGACTGCGGGGAACTATCGGTATGGCCAACGCGATGTAAGCGGCTGGCGCGATATCGTCGCGGTTGCGGCGGGCTACCTTCATACCGTCGGGCTACGAGCGGACGGCACGGTGGCGGCGGCAGGCTTGAACGGCAACGGCCAATGCGAGGTAAGCGGCTGGCACGGTATAGTGGCGATCTCGGCGGGCAGTCGACATACCGTCGGCCTGAAAGCGGACGGTACGGTAACGGTCGTCGGTTGCAACGAGCACGGCCAATGCGACGTAAGCGGCTGGCGCGATATCGTGGCGGTTGCGGCGGGCTGCGCTCATACAATCGGCCTTACATCGGACGGCACGGTGGTTGCTGTCGGCGATAACGAATACGGCCAATGCGACGTAAGCGGCTGGCGCGGCATCCGACTGCCCGGCAGCTAGTGTGCAATATATACGCTCCGGATACCCATAAATAAAGAAAAAGCCGATCGTCTCTTGACGTCGGCTTTGTCCTGTTACATCGTCATGCTTCATAGTCGGTGCCCCGGCTGCGGCTCAGGACAGCCACCACTGATCGAGCGAATATGCACCCGCGCCGGTCATCGCTACGGCTACCGCGATCGCGATCAAAGCGACGTTGTACTCGATTCCGTTGGACGTCACCCAATAGCCGTTGCGGCCGTGCACTTTGAAGATGGCCACCAGCATCGTCAGGACGATGAACGCGGCCGCGACCGGCGTGAACAGCCCGGCGGCGAACAGGATGCCTCCCGCCAGCTCGAGCAGTCCGGCGACCAACGCCATGAAGACGCCGGGGCGAATGCCGATCGAATCGAAAAAGCCTCCCGTCCCTTTCAAGCCGTGGCCTCCGAACCAGCCGAACAGCTTCTGGGCTCCGTGTCCCGCAAAGGTCAGCCCGATGACGAGCCGAATCAACAGCAGTGCTCCGTTTACCATAATCGAATCAAATCCCTTCTTAAAAATTTGTTACTTACTTTTCGTGAGTTAATAATACAAGGTAAGACTTACTTTTGTCAAGTAACTATGTTAAAATCAAATTAGCGCTAAAGAACCAGGAGATGATTCGTATGGACAACGCGGACCACAAGATTCACGCCCTGTGTCCGAAATTCGAAAATGCGTTCGAGCTGCTCGGCAAACGTTGGACCGGTCTCATCATCAACGTGCTGATGAACGGCCCGATGCGGTTTAAAGATATATCGGCAATGATTCCGGACATGAGCGACCGGATGCTGACGGAGCGGTTCAAGGAGCTGGAGCACGCGGGCATTATCGCGAGGAACGTGTATCCGGAAATGCCGATCCGCATCGAATACGAGCTGACGGAGAAGGGCAAGGCGCTTCGGCCGGTTATGACGGCGGTTCAGGAGTGGGGGGACCAATGGATTTGAGCACGCGTTCGGCTTTCCGTTACGGCTCGGATACGAAACGACAAAAGGACATTTCCGCCGCCTTCGTTACAGGCGATTGACGGAAATGTCCTTTTCTGTTCATGGGCGATCAAAGGCAAGGCCGTTGCAAGGTCAAGTCCGGAACTTCGCGACTGCGTCCTGCAGCCGTTCGGCCAGCCGGCTCAACTGGTCGGCTTGGACCGCCAGCTGTTCCATCGTCGCCAGCTGCTCCTCGCTGGAGGCTAAGATCGTCTGCGTACCCGAAGCGCCCGTCTCCGTAATGCGCGCCATCTCCTGCAGCGAAGCGGCCACCTGCTCGGAGCTCGCCGACATTTGCTCGGCCGACGACGACGCCTCTTGGATATGCTCCACGACGCTGCGCGTCGCGTCCAAAATCCGCTTGAACGACTCGCCCGTCTCCCGCGACAGGGCGACGCCTTCCCGCACCTCATTCTCCCCTTTGGTCATCGACCGGACCGCGTAGCCGATATCGGCCTGAATCGCATCGACGAGAGCGATCACTTCCTGTGCCGACGATTCGGATTGCACCGCCAGCTTCTTCACTTCGCCGGCGACGATCATGAAGCCGCGCCCCTGCTCCCCGGCGCGAGCCGCCTCGATGGAAGCGTTCAGCGCAAGAAGGCTCGTCTGCGAGGCGATGCCGGTCATCACCTGCACGATCTCCCCGATTTCTTTGGAACGCCGGTCCAGCTTCTGGATGACGTCCGCCAGCTCCGCGACGGTCGAGCTGACCCGGTTCATCTGCTCCACCGACTTTTGCATGAACCGGTATCCTTCCTCGGCCGCCTCGGACGTATGCACCGATGCGTCGAACGCGCTGGACGACGTAGCCGCGATCCGGCTTATGCCGACCGCCATCTCCTCCATCGCCCGCGAGCTTTCGCGCGTCGATACCGATTGCGTCTCCATCCCCGTCGCGATGTGCTGCACCGATGCCGCGATATCCCGCGACGCCTTGGTCGTCTCGTCGATCGATGAGGACAACTCCTGCGAGGAAGCCAGAACATGCTCCGCGCCGGCTTGCACATGTACGACGAGCGATTGGAGATGATCGTTCATGATGGTGAAATCGGCGGCAAGCTGACCGATCTCGTCACGGTTGCGAACGTCGAGCGCGTCGGCGGACAAGTCCCCTTCCGCAATCCGTCTCGTCCGCGCCGCGACGCGCGCGATCGGCTTGGAAATATGCTGCGCGAACAGCCAGGAGACGACGGCCCCGACCGCGAGGCAGCCGGCGAGCGTTAGGGTCAGTACGGACAAAATATGCTTTTGTCCGGCGTTGTAATCCATCATGTACGAGCCGGCCGCGATGACCCAGTTCCATTTCGGATCGAGCTCCGCGTACGTGATTTTCATCGCTTCCTTGTCCGAATTCGGAAGCGGCCATAGGTAATACGTATTCCCGCCTCCCGCTTGCGCCTTCGCGATCATGTCCTGAATGTATAAATAGCCGTCGCTCGTCCGCTTGTCCCAAATATTTTGGCCTTCGAGGAGCGGATGGCCGAGCAGCGTTCCTTTGGCGTCCATAATGAAAAAGTAGCCGTTCGGGCCGATGTCGATATTCGGATTGATCGGCCGTTTGCCGTCCTGGCCCTTCTCGCCGATCAGCATCGACTTCACCTTCTCCTGAGCCGCCTCGGCGGTCATCGCTCCGCTTTGGACGGACGCATCCATCAGGCCGACCATTTCGACGGCGAGCCGGACGTTGCTTTGAAGCTTGCTTTCGATCAGCTTGTCCGTTTCGGACTTCGATACGTTGTAGCTGACCAGCCCGACGACGAGCGTCGGCAGAGCCAGCAGAAGAAGCAGGACGGCGATCAGTTTGTGCCGGATTTTAAAGCGCGGACGTTGTACGTTCGGATTCATGCGGATTCCCTCCGTCTCTGTATCTTTGGAATCATTTCCCCTATCTTTCGACCTATCGTACTCCAACTCCCTTTCATTTACAACGGGGCGCAACCTCAATTGGGACGCGCATATTTCGCCTTCCCGGAATGAAAACGCAATCACCGATTTCGGTTACGGCAGATATATGGCGAATCCAATCAAATCATGACGAATCATGTCAATTCATATCGATTATTAGTTGCTTTTACAAAATCGTGAACGGTTCGGCCCAATGACCGGCCATGCATAAAATGACCGCCCCAACCGGATATTAAGAAAAACGTCTTCCGCCCTCATTCCCGAGAGGAGGCACGCGACCCGCCCCGCGGAACCGTAGCTCAATCGGCGAAAACGGGTCATCCGGCCGGAACGAAGCCCGCGTCGCCGACACCCGTCGCCATCGTCGTTATCGAAGGAGGTAAGCCCGTTGAAATACAAAGCCACATTCGTCATGACCTTATTCGGCATCGCGCTGTGCTTGTTCAATTACTCGGGGCTCGACCCGGACAACATCTTCCTGTTCATGTTCAGCATCCCGGTATGGCTGATCGAAATCGTAGGCGACATCCACTACTTCAACGTATTCGTCGTCTATTTGCTGACCGTCGCCTCGTATGCGCTGCTCGGCCGGATCGGCGATTATTACCGTCTGCGAAGAAGAGCCCGCTCCTGATTCGGAAACGCGCGTTTCCGCCGGAGGGGCTCTTCTGGCTATAGGCGCCGGTTCAAACCGGAAATACCGATCGAACGGCGGATGCGATTTCGCGGGCCATCGTCATGACCCGATGAAGCGACGTATTTTGCAAAATCCAATATTGCTTCGGCCCGGCCGCGTTGACGATCGCCGCAACCGAGTACCGGCCGACCGGGGGAAGCGACTTGCCGACCGATTTGCCGGGCTCGAGCGGATGGTCGGCCACCTGGTACAAGCCTACCGAGGAGGACAGCCCCAGACACGCGTCGATGGCGACGGCGATTTTGTCCGGAGGGATGTCGTTCAGCCGCTGTACGATATTGCTCGCATCGCACGGAGCTTCCAGCGTGCCGATCACATGCGGGTAGCCGGCCTCGCTCAGCATCGTGCCGACGAGCGGCCCGAGGGCGTCCCCGGTCGAACGATCCGTTCCGATACAGACGAATACGATATCGTCGACGAGGACGCCTTGGTCCCGAATCCGGCGAAAAAAATCCGCCAGCTTGTCCCCTCTCACTTTTTGCCTGAACGGTTCCATCTCCCCACTCCCCTTTCCCGCCCGTCGTGCGGCGATCCCGCGCGGTATGGTACAATAATAGGCATCAACCGCCGTCGTTGTACCCCCGACAAAGGAGAACGTCTATGCGACTGCTCGAACTGCTCGCCTACGCGACGCTCGTCTATTGGCTCGCGACGCTTGCCGCGGCACTGGGCGGCCTTCGGCGCATTCCTGCGCTTCCCCCGGCCCGCGAGCTCAGGCGCGACCCGCCGCTCGTCTCCGTCATCATCGCGGCGAAGGAGGAGGAAGCGGCGATCGCCGACACGGTGCGAAGCTTGCTGCAGCAAGACTACCCGCGCTTCGAAATTATCGCCGTCAACGACCGTTCCGCCGATGCGACCGGCCGGCGGCTGGACGAGCTGAAGCGATGGACCGAGCGGCTTCCGTCGGCGCGCGTGCCGCTTCGCGTCGTCCACGTCACGTCGCTGCCGGAAGGCTGGCTCGGCAAAAATCACGCGCTGTACCAAGGGTACAAGCAGGCGAAGGGCTCTTACCTGCTGTTCACCGATGCCGACATCTCCTTTCGTCCTAATACGATCCGCGACGCGGTTGCCTATATGGAATCGGCTGACGCGGATCATCTGACGCTGGCGCCCCTGATGACGGCGAAAAGCTTCTGGCTGCGGGCGTTCGTCCACTACTTTATGTTCTCGCTCCTGCTGTACCTTCGGCTGTGGCGGGCGAACGACGACCGGCAGCACCGGTTCGGCACCGGGATCGGCGCCTTCAACCTCGTCACGCGGAAGGCGTACGAGGCGATCGGCACTCACCGGGCCATCGCGATGCGGCCGGACGACGATCTGCAGCTCGGCCAGCTCATCAAGAGAGCCCGGTTCAAGCAGCGGATCGCCGTCGGCAAGCGGCATCTCGAGGTCGAATGGTATCCGTCGCTGCGGGCGGCCGTCCACGGCCTCGAGAAAAATTTGTTTTCCGGCTTCGGCTACCGGCTCTCTTCCGCCATTGCCGGCATGATCGGCCAGCTGATCGCTTTTTTCGGCCCGTTCGCCGGCCTGCTGTTGCTCCCCCGCCCGAGCGGGATCGCGAGCGCGGCCAGCGCGGGGATTCTGATCGGCCTGTATGTATCGGCGACGCGCCGGTTATCTCGGGATACGGGAATAGACGCCTGCGCGCTTCCCGCAGCCGTCTGGATGCTTGTCGCCGTCCTCGCCCGCTCCGTCGCGTTGACGATCCGGCGCGGCGGCGTCTATTGGCGCGGCACGTTTTACCCGCTCGAGCGGCTGCGGCGCAAGTAAGCTCGCGGGGGAGCCTGCCGCTTGCCCGAGGGCGATAATCGGCTCCGGTACCGCACCGTGCCGTCCGCTCGCTCGCTCGGGCGCCGTCCGGGCTTGCGGGCTTACTTTCGGAGCTGTTTCAATTCGTCGCAAAGGGCTTCGATCTCGCGGATGCTGAAATGCCGTTTGTTCATAACGACATCGTACATGTCGTGCAAATCGTCGTACTTGTCGAGGTCGAAATGGTCCGGCTTGATCGACTGCGCGGCGACGACGTTCAGCTTGCCCTTGATCTGCTCGACCATGAACGCTACGTTGGCCTCGGATCTGACCGTTAAATCCATCGATGCTCACCCTTTCTTCGGTTGACGATGCTATTGTATCACGCCCGCCCGGGAAAGCCCAGCGTTCGCGGGCTCCGCCGACGCCGCCCGCATATTCGCGGCCGCGAATGCGCACAGTATTACGTGTACGCCGCGATGCGGCAATCTATACCGGGGAAGGAGCCGAATTTCGATGGAAAACAAAACGCACGAAGGCAATTATAAAGGAACCGCTCACATGAAGGCGGAAAATCAAGATATGGCGTTCGTCAACGACGTCGTCGAGAAGAAAGCGTCGGAGCAAACCGTCCGCGGCGAAAAATACGGCAAATCGGAATAACGGCTTCGATCGAACGAGACGCCAAAAGCCCCTGCATCGCACACCGGTATCCGGAAGCGCGTCTGCAGGGGCTTTTTCGGCTTACGATGCCGTTCAGCGCCGCGACCGGCCGAACCCGGCGGCCGCCCGGTACAGCCGGACGACGTTCTCCGCCGCTTCGGCGAGCAGCGGCTCGGCGTCCCGCATCGCCTCGTCGAGCGCAAGCGGCCGGTTCGCGATGCTGAACAAGGCGGCGATGCCGTGCCCGTACAGCGTCTCCGCGCCGGCGCCCAAGCCGCCGGACAAGCAGACGACGGGCACGCCGTGCGGGCGGGCCGCCGCCGCGACGCCGGCCGGCACTTTGCCGTACGCCGTCTGCGCGTCGGTACGGCCTTCGCCGGTAATGACGAGCGCGGCGCCGGCGACCGCCCGGTCGAAGCCGGCGAGCTCCGTCACGACGGCGATGCCCGGCTTGACAACGGCGCGGCCGAACGCGAGCAGCCCGGCGCCCAGGCCGCCGGCGGCGCCCGCTCCGGGCGCGTCGCGCACGTCGCGGCCGGTCGCCGCGGCGATCCGCTCCGCGTAGTGCGCGAGCCCGCGGTCGAGCCGCTCGACCGCCTCTGGCGTCGCGCCCTTCTGCGGGCCGTAGACGGCCGAGGCGCCGTCCGGCCCGCACAGCGGGTTGGTGACGTCGCTCAGCACCGTCACCTCCGCCGCGGCGAAGCGCGGGTCGAGCCCGCTCGCGTCGATCGACGCGATCCGCTCGAGCAGCGCGCCGCAGCCGCGGCCGGCGAGCTCGCGGCCGTCCGCGTCCGCGAACCGGACGCCGAGCGCCTGCGCCATCCCCATGCCGCCGTCGTTCGTCGCGCTGCCGCCGAGGCCGATCAAGAGGCGCGTGGCGCCCCGGTCGAGCGCGGCGCGAATGAGTTGCCCCGTGCCGTACGTCGTCGCGGCCAGCGGGTCGCGCGCCTCCGGCGCCACGAGCGGCAAGCCGGAGGCGGCCGCCATCTCGATGACGGCCGTCCGCCCGTCCGCGAGCAGTCCCCAGGCCGCCATGACCTCGCCGCCGAGCGGCCCTTCGACCGGGACGACGAGCCGCTCCCCGCCGACGGCGGCCAGCACGGCGTCGACCGTCCCTTCTCCGCCGTCCGCCATCGGCACGATCGTCGTCCCGGCGTCCGGCGCCGCCCGCAGAACGCCGGCCCGAATCGCCTCGGCCGCCGCGACGGACGATATGCTCCCTTTGAACGAATCCGGCGCGATGACGACGCGAAAAGCGTCTTCTCCCCCGATTTCCCCGATTTCCCCGATCCTGCGCTCCATCCGCTATTCCTTCCTTTCCCCCACACCGCCGCCTGTCTTGCGGCGGGCTTGTCCGCGGGAGAAGTCCCGCCCAAGCCGTATAGCTGCATTGTATCGCATGGACGGAGCGGTGCCAACCTTTTCCGCCGCTGCGTAATAGCGGCGGCATACGGCGGACATCCTATCGGGTAAAAGCCGCCGACTTCTATAGGCAACCGCACCGGGATCACGTATACTAGGGAGATGAAAACGTCATTTGCCTATATTCGGCAAAAGACGCATCATTTCGACGGAAAGGCAGAGAATCGATTTGAGCAAACCGAAGCTTTGGGAGCTGGACATCGTCCGGGCCGTGGCGATCGTCGCCGTGCTCCTCATTCACGGGACGGCCGCATCGACGGTTGCGCTGCCGATCGGCTCGCGGTCGCACACGCTCTATTACGCGATCAACCATATGAGCTATTTCGCGGTGCAAGCGTTTATCCTGCTGAGCGGCGTCGTGCTGTTCTACAGCTATTTCGACAAATGGAGCGCAAGCCGCGTTCCCGGCTTTTACCGGAAACGGCTGCAGTACATCTTCCTCCCGTACTTGCTGTGGCTGTTCTTCTACTACTTGTACGATCAGTGGCTCAACCCGGCGGTGAAGGTTCACGTCTCCTTCGTCGAATTCGTCAAGCTGATCCCGTGGGCCGAGATCGGCATGGGCTATCATTTGTATTTCATGGTCATCATCATGCAGCTGTATTTGCTGTTCCCGATCGTCGTTACGCTGGCCAAGCTGTGGCGCCCGCTCGGCCGCTACTTATGGCTGTTCGGCATCGTCGTGCAGGGCGCGTTCGTCGTCTACCGCCATTACAGCGGCGCGGCCGTCCCGCACGGGGATCGGCTGTTCATCACCTACTTCGCCCTGTTCTGCATCGGCGGATCGATCGGAATGAACTACGAGCGATTTTTCGCCTGGCTGAACCGGAACGTTTGGTGGGTGACGGCGGCGGCGGTCGGAGCCGGGTATACGTTCCTGCTGCTGAGCTTGCAGGAGAAGCGCGGCATGCGGTTCGAATTTTGGGAGTACGAGCTGCTGTTCAACGGCTACCCGGTGCTCGTCGCGATCAGCTTCATGTGGATCGGCCGGCATTGGCTCGCGCATGCTCCCCGGTGGGCGGCGGCGCTGTCCTCGCTCGGGGCCGCTTCGTTCGGCGTCTACTTCACCCACCCGGCGCTGCTGTCGTTTTATGCGATGCGCGCGCAGGTACCGGCCGGCCAAAGCGGCTACCACCTCGCGGTTTGGGGCGGCATCGTCCTCATTCTCGTCGTGCCGTGGGCCGTCGTCCGGGCGCTGAAGCGGTTCAACTGGTCGTGGATCCTGTTCGGCAAATAAAAGAGCTGCCGCAATAAGCCGGCAGCGGCAAAGGAGATTCGATTCGTCATGCATACGTTCGTCCTCTCGACGGAGCGGCGGGACCAGATCGTCGACATTACGCCGCAAGTCGCGAAGCTGGTTCGGCAAAGCGGCATGCAAAGCGGCCTGGCGGTCGTCTACTGTCCGCATACGACGGCCGGCATCGCCATCAACGAAAACGCCGATCCCGACGTCAAGCGCGACGTGCTGAAGCGGCTTGACGAGCTGTATCCGTGGGAGCATCCCCGCGACCGGCACGCGGAAGGCAACACCGCCGCGCACCTGAAAGCGATAACGACGGGCTCGTCGCAAACCGTAATCGTCGAGGACGGCCGTCTGGCGCTCGGGCGGTGGCAAGGAATTTACTTCTGCGAATTCGACGGCCCGCGGCAGCGAACCGTCTGCGTGAAGCTGATGCAAGGCTGACGGCGGCCTCGACTCGCATCGGCCGCCGCAGACCGACAACGTGCGCCTCCCCTTGGCGGGAAGCGCACGTTGTTCGTTTTCCCCCTCGATTTAGCGGCCTTCGAGACGCCGAACCCGGTCTTCCAGCCGGTTGACGCGCTGCTCGAGGCGGTCCAGCTCGTTGTCCGTCCGCTGCAGCCGGCGCTGCAGCCGCTCCGTCTCCGCCTCGAGTCGGGTGACGCGCTGCTCCAGCTGGCGGCCGGGTCCGGGTCCGGGACCCGGCGGGAACGGCCCCGGCGGAAACGGTCCGGGGGGACGCGGAATGAAAATCGTTTGGCCGGCGAATAAATTGCCCGGGGCGCTCATGTTGTTCGCCTGCAGCAGCGCCTGCACGGTAACGCCGTATCGGTTGGCGATCGAATAGAGCGTATCGCCGGGCTGTACGATATAGTTCATCGGGTTTCCTCCATAATTCTTTTGTTCGGATATCCGCTACCAATGTATGCGCCCGGTGGGTGTTTTGCCCGGGGCATTCGCCCGGTTTTGCGCCGTATCGCCGCGCCGGCGGACAGCGTCAAATAATGCTCCCGCGCGCCCGCCCGGTACTGGCATGATCGGTTCGGCGGCGGCATACGTTCACTGCAAAGGAGATGATTGCGATGCATAAATTGTCCGGCATCTATCCGCTGCAGCAAATTTTGTACCGTAATCCGCCCGTTCGCGAAGCCCCCCTTCCCGTCGAGCCGACCGTAAGCCTGAACGCCGTCGTGGCGGCGAACTCGATTGTCATCGGCGACGTGACGGTGGAGGACGACGTCTTCATCGGGTTTCATACCGTGATTCGCGCCGACGCCTCTCCCCCGTACTACATCGGCCCCCGCACCAACATACAAGATTTCGCCATGATCCACGCGCATCCCGGCGAGTTCGTCGAATGGGAAGGACGACGCTACGGCGTTTATATCGAAAGCGATGTCAGCATTCTTCATCATGGCTCGCTGCACGGCCCTCTGTTCGTCGGCCGCGGCACGTTCGTCGGCTTGCGCGTCTCGATCTCCGCCGCGACGATCGGACGCCATTGCGTCGTCATGCACGGGGCCGTCGTCGCCGACGGCGTGCGCATCGCCGACAATCGGTTCGTCGAGCCGGGACGAACGGTGTGGACCCAAGAGCAGGCCGACGCGCTGCCGGAGGTGCCGGAACGGTACAAGACGCTGAATGCCGATATCGTCGACTATTACTGCCGACTGGGCAAGGCGTACAAAGCTTCCACGCCGCTCGCCTTTTGACCGGCTCCTCGCCTCGCTCCGACCGATCGGCGCCGCCTATCGTTCCGATAACGAATCGGCCATTGATCGGGCGCGCCGAACGCGGTACGGTAAGAGGGACGAACGATCGCATCGCGATCGGCGGAGCGCGCGCCGGCCCCGAATCCGGGCGGAAGCCGCTTCGTCCGACCCCGGAGGAGCGCTTCCCGAGCCCGGGTTCCCGTCGTCTCGGACGAGCGGTTCCGATACGCCGGCGCTCCGCCGACCAAGCTTTTCGCTTGCCAGAGCCGCCAACGATCGCCTACTATATCTAAATAACCCGATCGGATGCGAGCAATCGATTCGTCGGAACCGTAAACCAGGAGGATCGCACCCATGGACATCCGAATCGTCTCGTTGAACGTCGGCAGGCCGGCGACTTTCGTGTACAAAGGAAAGGACGTCCCGACCGGCATCTTCAAAAGCCCGGCCGCCGAAGGCCCGATCGCGCTGACGACGCTCAATTTCGAAGGGGACGGACAAGCCGACTTGGTCCATCACGGCGGCCCGGACAAGGCGGTCTGCGTCTACTCGTACGAGCATTATCCGTACTGGGAGCGCGACCTTGGCCGAGAGCTGGCGTACGGCGCGTTCGGGGAAAATTTGACCGTGCTCGGCATGACCGAGGACGCCGTCTGCATCGGCGACATATATGCCATCGGCGACGTCCGCCTGCAAGTATCGCAGCCCCGGCAGCCGTGCCATAAGCTGGCCAAAATGTACGACGTGCCGGATCTCCCCATCCGCGTGCAAAACACCGGCTTTACCGGCTTTTACTTCCGGGTGCTCGTACCGGGCCTGTTCGACCGCTCCCTTCCGCTTACGCTGGAGCGCCGGCATCCGGCGGGGCTTACCGTCGCGTTCGCGAACGAGATCAAGCATCATCGCAAGGACGATCTGGACGGCGTCCGCGCCCTGCTCGCCGTGGACGCGTTGTCGACGAACTGGCGGGTGTCCTTCGAGAAGCGGCTGGAGGGCGCGGAGCCGTCTACGGAAGAGAGGCTGAACGGCACCGCTCCTTGAGCGGTTCGCGCCCTTCCGCCATGCGTCGCGCCCTTCGACGGAATCGCGTCCCCGCGTCCCGCCGCATCGCCGAAAAAGCCCGCTCCCGGACACGATGTCCGGAAACGGGCTTCCGATGCGGTTGCGCTTCTTTAGCAGGCGAACGGCTTGAACGTATGGTCCTTCATCGTCCGGATCACCCGGAGCGAGAGGACCGGCGCTTCGGATGGCCGCCTCGGCTTGAACGTCAAATTGGCGAAATCGCTCAATTCCATGTCGAGCCCCGATTTCTTGAACGCCTCGATAAAATCCCCGATGGTCGGTTTTTTGCCGACTTCGCAATAAATCGCCATCTCGCGATTCGCTTTGCCGAACCGGTCCATAAATTCCACTGTGGAGTAGTAGCGCTCCTTCAACATCCTTGTTCCTCCTCGTCGTCATCGGAATGCCGAAAACATTCGTCGACCGGCCGGCACGGATTCGAGCCGATATCCGGCACTTCGGCGGCCCAGCCACCTTGGAAACGGGTACGTTCGTTAGGTCTGCGGCTTTGCGTCCTTGCCTTTCGGCAAGTTTGCCCTTTTCGTGTTGCGGGAACTCGATGAGGGAACTCGATGAGCTCCGAATGGTTCTATACTACTACATCAATCGACAAATTTCTAGTCCTTTATGCCTGCTTTCTTTACTGCGGGAGCTTTCTCCATTGTCGTTACGCCGCAAGGCTGGAAGACACCCGTTCGCCGTTTCCCGCTCCTTCCGCCTGTTCTCGAATCTTGCGGAATGATTACGGGCATGTCGATCAGTGTCGAAATATTACAATTCGAAGCGCAACGCTCTCGCCGGAGGCCATACCGGCGGCTTCGCGAACGTGCGGCTCGGCCGTTCTAGTCCGGCGCGCTCAAGTTCCGCTTCGCCGTTTCATAGTCCATGCTGAGCTGGAACACGAGACTGAGTCCCGGATTGCCGCGCAGCCGCGCCTTAAGCTGCGCATGAAGCCTCGGGTGCTCGTGCTTGATCACCGTTACGGCCTCGGTCACCGGACCGGCGCTGCGCTGAAGCCCGAGCAGCACGTCGACGCACGGCTCGATTTCCGCCGATACGCCTTGCAAATGGCGCAGAAAGGTTACGAGATTCGCCTTGTTCACGATCTTGATCCGCTCTTTTCGTTTAAGGTGGGCGGTTCGGGCGATTCGGCACGGAATCGTCCTTGCCCGTATTCCCAGCCTATGCGGATCGGCCGCGATCGGTTTATGCGAAACCTCCGATTCCGGCTCCCTCTATCGAAAACTTGCTCTCCTATTCGCGAACCGTTGTTCCCCTCCCCGCCTTCGGGCTATACTGACAAGGAGGAGGTGACCGCCATGGATCCAGACCTCTGGAACACGATATTGACGCGGGACCGCAAGTACGACGGCATTTACTGGCTGGGCATTCGCACAACCGGCATCTACTGCCGCCCGTCGTGCCGGTCCCGGCTGCCACGCATAGAGAACGTGCGCGTCTTCGCGAGCGCCGAGGAAGCCCGGCAGGCGGGATTCCGCGCCTGCAAGCGGTGCAAGCCGGACACCCCCGGCCACAACGGCCCGGATGCCGAGCTGACGGCCCGGGTGAACGGCCTTCTTGCCAGCCGTCCGCTCGACCCGCCGACACTCGGGGAACTGGCCGCGGAGCTGAACGTCAGCCCGTTCCATCTTCAACGGACGTTCAAGCGGATAACGGGTACGTCCCCCTCGGCCCTCGCGGCGAAGACGAGACTGGACGCAGCCGCGAAACGGCTCGCCGAGACGGACGATTCCGTCACGCAGGTGGCCGGCGAAGCCGGCTTCCGCAGCGCGTCCCATTTCGCCGCCGCGTTCCGCAAGGCGTTCGGGACGACGCCGACGGCGTTCCGGCAAGCGGCCTCCGACACGATCGAGATCGCCGCGCCGGAGCCGTTCGATTATCGCCAAATGCTCGTCTACTTGGCCCGTTCCCCGCAGGAATGCATGTACCGGGTGGCGGACGACCGCATCCGGCTGGCGCTCGCCCACGAAGGCGCGGAAGAGCCGCTGCTGCTGGAAGTATCCGCTTCGGACGCCGGTCGTCTCCTGGTTCGCTTTTTAAGCGACGGGGACAAGCTCGGACCGGCTCCGCGCGAAGCCGCGGTCCGCCACGTCCGCGAATGGTTCGATCTCGATACGGACCTCCGGCCGTTTTACTTGATGGCGGAAACCGATCCCGTACTGAGCCGACTCGTCCGCGACTACCGGGGCTTGCGCATCGCCGGCGTGCCCGACCTGTTCGAAGCGTTGTGCTGGGCCGTCATCGGCCAGCAAATTACGCTGTCGTTCGCGTATACGCTGAAGCGCCGGTTCGTGGAGACGTTCGGCCGCGCCGTCGAGCACGAAGGAGAGACGTATTGGCTGTTCCCGTCGCCGGATACGGTTGCCGGCCTTTCCGTCGAGCGGCTGACCGCCCTGCAGTTTTCGCGGCAAAAAGCGGCTTACGTCATCGAGGTCGCCCGGCAAATCGCGGACGGCTCGCTGTCGAAGCGCGCGCTGCTGGCTCTGCCCGACTTCGCCGCAGCCGCCGAAAGGCTTACCTCGATCCGCGGCATCGGCCCTTGGACGGCGCAGTATGTGCTGATGCGCTGCCTGCGCGACCGTTCCGCCTTCCCGGCGGAGGACGCCGGCGTGCACCAGGCGGTACGGCGCCTGTGGAAGCTCGACTGCAAGCCCTCGCCCCGGGAGCTTCGGGAGCGGTTCGCCTCGTGGACGCCGTGGAGGGCGTACGTGACGTTTTACTTATGGCGCAGCCTGCAGGACGACGAAACGCCGCGCCGGGAAAATCCATGATCGTGAAGAGAAGAAAGGAGGCGGTTCGCATGAACGCGCCCGAAGCGCCGAACCGTTTGTATTGGTGTGAGCTGAGCTTGGAAGACCGGAGAATGATTATTGCGGCGACCGAACGGGGGCTGTGCTTCGTTTCCTTGATGGCGGAGCCTTACGAGGAGCTGCTCGCTTGGGCGGGCAGACGGCTGCCCGGCGTCGTACCGGCGGAGGACCCGGCGGTTATGGCCGAGTACGCCCGGCAAATCGCGGAATATTTCGCGGAAGAACGGACGGCGTTTACGGTGCCGATCGACTACATCGGCACGCCGTTCCAGCAGTCGGTATGGAAAGCCGTCGCCGCCATTCCTTACGGCGAAGTGCGCTCGTACGCGGACATCGCCGCCGCCGCCGGCTCCCCCCGCGCGGTGCGGGCCGTCGGCGCGGCCAACGGCGCGAACCCGATTCCGATCGTCGTGCCGTGCCACCGCGTCATCGGAACGAACGGCACGTTGACCGGCTACCGGGGCGGCATGAAGCTGAAGGAAAAGCTGCTCACCCTCGAAGGGTTTGCCGGCTATAAGGCGGTCGGTCACGAGCGTTTCCGGTTTTAAGCGGCTATCGCTCGGCCGGCGCTCGCCGGGAGACAGGGACACGGGCCGTCAGCGGGGCCCCGGCGCGGATCGGGCGGTTATCGTCCGACGGCGTCCGCCGACTTGGCCATATGCGCCCGGACCGTTTCGCGGATACCCTGCTCGAACGGCGTCGCCGGCAGCGGCCCGATGCGCCGCTCGTACTTGGCTCCGCTCAGCACGAACGGCTCCTCGGTCAAGTAGAGCATCTCTCTCACCTCGCGCATGAACGGATTGAACAGCCCGAGCAGGGCGAACGTTTTGCGCCCGATCGTGCGGACCGGCTTGCTCGCGCCGGCCTCGTCCCTTGCGATGCGGACGATGTCCGCCCCGGTGATGACGCCCGCTCCGGGGACGTGCCAGCTTTCCCCGTAGGCGTCCTCCCGAAAGGCGAGCTCGACGACCGCCTTCGCCGCATCGGGGACATAGACATACTCGCGCGGAACGTCCAGCCGGCCGACGAACATCGCCGGCTTCCGCTTCGCGATGGCGGCCAGCGTCATGTCGAGCATGCTGTTCGGCGCGTCCGGACCGTAAAAGTCGGGGAGCCGGACGATCAGCGCGGGAGCGCCCTCCCGGTGAGCGTCCATGACGACGCGCTCCATATCCAGCTTCAACCGGCCCTTGCGGGTGTGCGGACGCTTCGGATGGCTTTCGGTCGCGGGCTCCGGACCGGTCCGTCGGCCGTACGGATAAATATTGTCGATGACGACCGTCTTCGCCCCCGCCATCCTCGCCCCCCGCATGACCGACGCGGCCAGCGGAAGCAGCTTCTCCCCCCATTCCGGGTACGGCATGCCCATGCTGTGGAACAGGACGTCGGCCCCTGCGGCCGCCTCCGCCACCTCGTCCGGCCGAAGCGCGTCCCCCGCCTTAATCGTCAACGACGAACGATGCCCGATCTCTTCGGCCAACGATTCCAGCTTCCCGCGCGACCGGCCGAACGCGACCGTTTCGACGCCTCTCGCCAGCAATTCCTTTGCGAGCGCGCGGCCCATTCCGCCCGCGGCTCCCAGTACGACCGCTCTTTTCATGTCCGTCTCCTCCACCACATTATTTACCATCGGTCAATTAATCGGCAAAAAAAGGGGCACGCCTTACAGCGTACCGCGAACCAGAAGACGCGCATGCTTCTCCGCCAACCCGCGCATGCCGTCATACGTCTGATCCGTATGCAAATAATACGCGACGAATCCGTGCAGCGACAGGAACAAGCTCCACGGCGCCATGAGCGTCCCGCTCTCCGCGCTTCCGAGCTCCTTCAGCAGCTCCGTGACGAACGCGGCGAACTTCTCGTACGACCGCATCTTGGCCGTCCGCGCGGCGTCGTTCAATTCCGATTCCGCCAGCAAAAACATCACTTCGTAATGTCGCTTATGCTCGAAGCCGAACCGGATATAGGCGAGGAACAGCCTTTCGAGCGTCTCCTTCGGGTCGTCGCTCCTTCCGGCCGCCACGTCCTCCAGCCGCTCGTCCAGACGCTCGAAGTCGGCGATGACCATGGCGCTGAACAAGTCCGCCTTGTCTTTGAAATGGTAGTACAGCGCGCCGTGACTGTAGCCGAGCTTGCCGGCGATGCCGCGCATCGAGACGGACCGGTAGCCTTGCTCCGCAAACAGCTCGCGGGCCGCTTGCATGATCTTGTCGCGGCCGAGCTCTTCGTCGACCGCTTTGCGTGGCGACACCGGGCATGCGCCTCCTTTTTTTGACCGTTGTTCAATTAAAACATACCCGATATCGCTCCCCGTTGTCAACCGGTCCGTCCGCGCATCGAGTGTTTGCCCCCAGGCATGCAATCTCGCGGAAGTATACGATCGAACGCTTGTTCCCTAGTCTTCTATTCTCTATACTAAAGCTATCAACCGATCCCGGGAGGTTATCGTTTCCTATGAACCCGTTACCGATGTTCCGTTACAATTGGCAAATTCGGGACGAGTGGCTTGAAGGCTTGGCCGCACTCCCTGAAGAGGAATGGACGAAGCCGCGCGTCGGCGGCCATCGGACGATGCTCCGGACGCTCGCCCATATCGTCGCCGTCGAGCACGAGTGGATCACGACGGTTCAAGGCGTCCCGGACGTCAACCACGATCTTGACGATTACCCGACACCGGAAGCGGTAAAGCGGTTTTCGGACGAATGCCGGCCGACGGTCGAATCGTTTCTGCTGGATTGGGGCCCCGATAAAGAAACGGGCACGTTCGAAGCGTCCATAGGCGGGAAAACCGTGCCGATAAAATACGCGGAGGCGGTCGGGCATCTGATCGCCCACGAAATTCACCATGCCGGCCAGCTTTCCGTATGGGCGAGGGAAGCGGGAATGACGCCGCCGTCGCCCGACGTCGTCTTCCGCGGGCTGTTCTGACGTATCGAATCGGCCGCGAGCGGGAATAGTAAGGCGAATATTTCCACACCGACAGCCGGAGGTGATCCGAGTGGAACCGCGCAGCAAGGAGCAGCTGGAGCAGGACTTGGCCGACGCCTTGACCGAAGGAGAGATGGCGGGCAGCGATCCGGACGAAGCGGCGCTTCACCGTCTCAGTCCGCGGTACGAGGTGCGGTCGCAAGCCGAGCGCGATCCGATCGTCGAGGAGACGAAAGCGATCCGACGCATGGCGAAGGAAGTCGACGACCGGTACGACGACTATATGTCCCGGGCGACCGGGGACGCGGACAAGGGCGCCGGCCCTTCCCGAACCGAATAATCGGCCGCCGAGCCGGCAGCGGGACGCCATCGCCGATCCCGCTGCCGGCTTTTTCGTCCGGCCGCGAAAAGTCAGTCGGCCGACGACAGCGCCCGCTTCAATCGGTCCACCCCTTCGCGGATCGCCTCGACCGTCACCCCGCCGTAGCCCATGACGAACCGGCTGCGGTGGGCCCCTTTCACGATCGCGTACCGTTCGACCGGGTAGATCGCGACTCCGTGCGCGAGTATGCGGTCGGCCAGCGACGGCGTCATGTCTGTGCCGGGCAGCTCGACGACCAGATGCATGCCGGCCGATTCGCCCAATATGACCGCATCCGGAAACGATTCGCGCAGTCTCGATACGAGCGCCTCGCGCCGCTTCCGATAAAGGCTCCTCATGCGGCGGATGTGCCGGTTCAGGTGGCCCTCCTCCATGAAGCGGGCGAGCACGAGCTGCTCGAGCGACGACGTATGACGGTCCATGAACCATTTCCGGCTGCGGAACGTCTCGACGAGCGGCTCCGGCAGGACGGCGTAGCCGATCCGCAGAGCGGGGGACAAAATTTTGCTGAACGTGCCGACATAGACGACCCGCTCCGGGTCGAGCCCTTGCATCGAATGGACGGGGACGCCCTCGTACGTAAATTCGCTGTCATAGTCGTCCTCGACGATGTAGCAGCCGGTGCGGCGGGCGTACTCGATCAGCCGGATGCGCCGTTGGATCGGCAGCGTTCCCCCGAGCGGAAATTGGTGCGACGGAATGACGAAGACGAACGCCGGCTTCTCGTCCTCCGGCAGCAGGTCCGTGACGATTCCTTTCTCGTCGACCGGAACCGGCCGGATACGCGCGCCCGCATAGGCGAAAATCGTCCGCATCTCGTCGGTAACCGGATCCTCGACGGCGATCGGCGCATCATCCCGCGCCAGCAGCTCCGTAATCAAGTACAGCGCCTGGGTCGCGCCAGTCGTTATGACGATCTGCTCCGGCCGGCAGCGTACCCCGCGGGCTTGGTGCAAATACCGGGCGAGCACGCCCCGAAGCTCGGCTCCCCCCTCCGCGCTCATGTAACCGAAGACGCGGTCGGGCGAATCGAGACATACCTCCTTCGCCAACCGCCCCCAGACGCCGCGCGGAAACCGGTCCATCGCCGGGTGGGCGGAGCGGAAGTCGATCACGGGCCTCGGCGCCTCGCTGCGTTGCGGACGGCCGTCGCGCGCCTCCCCGTTCTCCCGATCCCGCTCCCCCGCCTCTCCCCCGCCCGGCAAGGCGGAGCCGGAAGCGACGAACGTTCCGGAGCGCGGCCGCACCTCCGCGTACCCCTCCGCGATGAGCCGCTCGTACGCCTCCAGCACGACGTTGCGCGAGACGCCGACGGCGTTCGCCAGCTCCCTCGTAGACGGGAGCCGTTCCCCTTCCTTCAGCTCCCGCTTCAATATTCGGTCCCGGAGCTGCTCGTACACTTGCCGGGTCAACGGCTTGTCGCGCTCCCGGTCGACGGCGAACCACAGCATGATCCGCACCTCCTCCTTTTTGGATCTGGTACTAAAATAATCGCGGATTCCTGGATCTTTTGGATACCAGAATACCATGTTACGCTTGGTTCAGGAAAGGGGAGGTCCGAATGAAAACGATCGGCTTGATCGGAGGCATGAGCTGGGAATCGACGGCGGAGTATTACCGCCATCTCAATACGTTGGTGAGAAATCGGCTGGGGGGGCTTCACTCGGCCAAATGCGTGCTCGTCTCGTTCGACTTCGCGGAGATGGTGGACTTGCAGCACCGGGGCGAATGGGAGGCCGCCGCGGAGGCGATGGGAGACGCCGCCCGAAAGCTCGAGGCGGCCGGTGCGGAAGCGGTCGTCATCTGCACGAACACGATGCACAAGCTGGCGGACGCGGTGGAGCGGGCTGCGGGCATTCCGCTGCTGCATATCGTCGACGTGACGGCGGAGAAGATCAAGGAGCGCTCCCTGAAGACGGTCGGCCTGCTCGGGACGCGCTTTACGATGGAGCAGCCGTTTTACCGCGAACGGCTGCAGCGCCACGGCATTCGCGCCGTCGTGCCGAACGAGGCGGACCGTACGACGGTGCACGACGTCATCTACAACGAGCTGTGTCAAGGCGTGCTTCGTCCGGAGTCGAAGGCGGCCTACTTGGACGTCATCGAGCGTCTGCGGGCCGAGGGAGCCGAAGGCATCATCCTCGGCTGTACGGAAATCCCTCTTCTGCTGAACGAAGCGGACACCGATCTGCCGTTGTTCGATACGACGTTTTTGCATGCGGAGGCGGCCATCCGCTTCGCGCTGGAGACGGTTTAGACGCAGCGTCTCGCCGCACGACGAAAACGCCTTTCGACGTCAGGAGCCGTCGAAAGGCGTTTCGTCCTTGCTTTGGATGACGAGCAGCAGCCCGTCGCGTATCCGAATATGGCCCGTCTCGCCGGCTAGCTCGTTGCTGATGCCGAGCGACTGGCCGATCGAGAGCGTCGCGTCCACCAGCGGGTAGCGGAAGCCCGTCAGCGTAATGCCGGTCACGTCAATTGTGAGCGGCAGCAGCGAGACGTACGTATACCCCGCCCGGACGATCGTCGCTTCGCGGTCGATCAGCCGTACTTCGTTACAGCCGTCGACGATCGAACACTCGATGCCGCGCTCCAGCCCTTTGCGGAGCAGGTGCACGTTGGCGAGCGAATGGTCGAACCGGCTGCCGAGCGCCCCGAGCATCACGATTCGGCGGGGCTTCCTCTCGAGCGCCCAGTTGAAGGCCATCTCCGTATCGGTCCAATCCTTCATGACCGGATCGCAATCGACGAACATCGCGCTCCCGCGGCGCACGTCCTCCTTCTCCTCGGCCGTCACCGAATCGAAGTCGCCCAGCGCGAGCTCCGGCCTCCGGCCGTTTCGGAGCAGGAACAGCGCGCCCCGGTCGGCGCCGACGAGCACGTCGTCCGGCCCGATATGCGCGAGCGCCCAGCGGCCGAGCGCCCCGCCCGTTACGATGACTATACTCTCCGACATGAGGAGCCTGCCTCCTCCACGTTACGCTTCCTTATAGTGCGCATCCCCGCTGGCAATGACCGCTTGCCCTTGCGTCAAATCGGTCATCCATTCGATGAACGCTGCGGCCTCGTTGTCGCGCGGCCAACACGTCAGCGTCACCTTGTCGGTGAAGACGGTGTCTCCCATCCGCGTCCCACGGCCTCTCAGCTCGTTTTCCACTTTGCCGTGCCACGTGTAATCGATCTCGACGCGCACTTCGCGGAACAGCGCGAGCGTCACCGGCTCCGCCGCCGCCAAGCCCGCCACGGTCGCATCCGTGTAAGCGCGGACCAAGCCGCCCGCACCCAGCATGATGCCGCCGAAGTATCGGGTGACGACGACGGCCGTATTTTTCAGCCCCTGCTGCTTGATCACCTCGAGGATCGGCTTGCCCGCCGTGCCGCTCGGCTCTCCGTCGTCCGACTGCTTCTGGAACTGGTCGCGTTCGCCGACCACGTACGCCGAGCAGTTGTGCGTCGCCGACCAATGCTCCTTCTTGATCCGCTCGATGAAGGCGACGGCTTCCTCCTCGCTCTCCACCGGCAGGACATGGCCGATGAAGCGCGATTTCTTGATGACGATTTCGGCGGACGCCTCCCGCCTCACCGTCCGGTATTGGTCCAGCATGCCGACCGGCCCCGCTTACAGGCGCGATTCGAGCGCCGCTTTTTCCTTCTCGTAGCCGGGCTTGCCGAGCAGGGCGAACATGTTCTTCTTGTACGCCTCGACGCCGGGCTGGTCGAACGGATTGACGCCGAGCAGGTAGCCGCTGATGCCGCAAGCTTTTTCGAAGAAATAGACCATGTAGCCGAACGAATAGGCGGAAATGTCCGGAATCGTCACGATCAGGTTCGGCACGCCGCCGTCCGTATGCGCGAGCATCGTCCCTTGGAACGCCTTCTTGTTCACGAAGTCCATCGTCTGTCCGGCAAGGAAGTTCAGTCCGTCCAAGTTTTCCGGGTCGGTGCCGATCACGATTTGCTCCGGTACCTCGGCTACTTGGATGACCGTCTCGAACAAGTTGCGCGTGCCTTCCTGGACGAATTGCCCCATCGAGTGAAGGTCGGCCGAGAAGTCGACGGAAGCCGGGTACAAGCCTTTATGGTCTTTGCCTTCGCTTTCGCCGTACAGCTGCTTCCACCATTCGGATACGTAGTGAAGCGACGGCTCGTAGTTGACGAGAATTTCGATCGCCTTGCCTTTGCGGTGCAGCGCGTTGCGCACGGCCGCGTATTGGTAGCTGGCGTTCTCATTCAAGTCCGGATTCGCGTATTCGCGGGAAGCGTCGGCCGCCCCCTGCATCATCGCTTCGATGTCGATGCCCGCCACCGCGATCGGCAGCAAGCCGACCGCCGTCAGCACCGAGTACCGTCCGCCGACGTCGTCCGGAATGACGAACGTCTCGTAGCCTTCCGCGTCGGACAGCTTCTTCAGCGCGCCCTTCTCGCGGTCCGTCGTCGCGTAAATGCGCTTGCGCGCGCCGTCCTTGCCGTATTTGCGCTCGAGCAGCTCGCGGAATATGCGGAAGGCGATCGCCGGCTCGGTCGTCGTCCCCGACTTGGAGATGACGTTGACGGAGATGTCCTTCCCTTCGAGCAGCTGCAGCAGGTGCGTGACATAGGTGGAGCTGATGTTGTTGCCGACGAAATACACTTCCGGCGTCTTCCGCTTGTCCTTCGGCAGCACGTTATAGAACGAGTGCGACAGCATCTCGATCGCCGCGCGGGCCCCGAGGTACGAGCCGCCGATGCCGATGACGACGAGCGCGTCGGAATCGGACTGAATCCGCTTGGCCGCGTCTTGGATGCGCGCGAACTCTTCCTTGTCGTAATTGACGGGCAGGTCGATCCAGCCCAGGTAGTCGGACCCCGCTCCCGTCCCCTGATGCAGCTGCTCGTGCGCAAGCCGGACCGGCTCGCGGAAGTAATCGATCTCGTGCTGCTGGACGAAAGACAGCGCGCGGCTGTAGTCGAATTGAAGCTTCCGGTTCATCCCAAACTCCTCCTTGTGATCCTTTTCCATAATTAGAACTAGAATACTTGAATTGATCTCGCAAAAGCAAGTGAAGTCATTCACACCGCTTGCGGATAATGCTACAATGGTTCTATGTACCCATAGCAGCAACTCCCGGCACCATTCCCGCTGCAAACTTTTCGAGGTGAATACGATGAAAAAAATCGGCTTTATCGGCCTGGGAACGATGGGGCTGCCGATGGCGGCCAACTTGCTGCGCAAAGGCTATCCGTTGACCGTCTATAACCGCACCGCGGACAAAAACGCGGAGCTGCTCCGGCTCGGGGCGGAAGCGGCGGCCACGCCGGCCGAAGCGGCCCGGGACGCCGACGTCTTGATCACGATGCTTAGCAACGATACGGCCATTAGACAAACGTTTTACGATCCGAACGGCATTATGGAAGGCATTCGGCCCGGCTTGACCGTGATCGACTGCAGCACCATATCCCCTCATACGAGCAAGACGCTTCATGCCGAGCTGGCCGAGCACGCCGTCGACTTCCTCGACGCGCCGGTGACGGGCAGCAAGCCCGCCGCGGAAAGCGGTACCCTGCTGTTTATGGTCGGCGGAAGCGAAGAAGCGCTTCAGGAACACCGCGACGTCTTCGAAGCGATGGGCAGCCGCATCGTCTATATGGGCGCGTCCGGCTCCGGCTCCTACGCCAAGCTGGCGCACAATACGATGGTCGGCATCAACGCGATCGGCTTCGTCGAAGGGATGGCGCTCGCCGCCAAGGCGAACGTCGACCTGGAGAAGTTCTACGAGATCGTCCAGGCGGGCGGGGCGGCCAGCAAGCAGGCCGAGCTGAAGGGCCCGAAAATATTGAACCGCGATTTCGCCACCCAATTCTCGATGCAGCTGATGCACAAAGATTTGCGGCTCGCCTCGCAGCTGACCGATCAGCTGCAATTGACCGCCCCGCTGCTCAATTTGGCCAAAAACATTTACGAGATGGGCCTGAGCAAAGGGCTCGGCGAGCTGGACTTGAGCGCCATCGTGCAATGCTACGAAGAATGGATGGACAAAACCGTCGAGACGTGCAAGCGCGAGGAAGCGCAGCCCGACGCGCTGCTCACGAAGCAGGACTTGAACATCGAGCGGCGCCGCAGCGTTCGCGTGCCGATGAACATCCGTCTGCTGCTGTCCGTCTATCAATGGGAGCAGGAAGGTGCCTTCTCCGGGCAAAACATCGAAGGCACGCTGTACGACTTGTCCGACAGCGGCCTTCAGCTGACCAGCCATTTCCCGTTGGCCCAAGATATGTTCGTGGTCATCCACTTCCCGCAGGAAGCCGGACTGCCGCCGATTACGGCCCGCATCATCCGCGTATTCTCGGACGGCGGTCTATTCCGGTACGGCTGCATGCTGTCCGGGCTTCCCCCGTATACGCGCATCAAGCTGGAGGAATATATCCAGCTGAAGCTGCAGCTTCAGGAAGAAGCGGAGACGAACGAGCAGACGTAATCGGTAATCGTCTTGACGTCCATTTCGAACGACGCGTTGGCCGGCACTTCGAATTGCATGCCGCCCCGATACGGCTTCCACTCCGTCTCGCCGGGCAGCAGCACGAGAAGCTCGCCGGCCGTAATTTCCATAATTTCGATCGTATCGGTCGTGAACCGGTATTGGCCGGGCAGCATGACGCCGAGCGTCTTCTTGCTTCCGTCGGCGAAAACGACCGTGCGGCTCGTGACGCCTCCGTCAAAGTAAACGTTCGCTTTTTTCAGGACGGTCACGTTTTCGAATTGGGACATGATCGGGCCACTCTCCTTGGGATAAATGATTTTGAGGCGATAAAGCCGCGCTATACTCGTTCGATCCGAAGAGTCCTCCGGGACTCTTTTTTGGCGTTTTTCTTTTTCGTGCGAAGCAGCGAAAATAAGAGCCCGGTACGGACTCTTATTCGTGTTCGCCCTATACGCCCGCGACGGCCGCCGGTTCCGGGCTTATCGCCCGGCCTCCTCCGACGGCCCTCGCGCGGCCTCTTACAGCAGCGCCTTCACCTTCGCGGCGACGTTGTCGACCGTGAAGCCGTATTCGGCGATAATTTTGTTCGCCGGAGCGGATGCGCCGAACTTGTCGATGCCGAGAATGGCGCCGCCGTCTCCCACGTATTTTTCCCAGCCGAGCGGGTAAGCCATTTCGACCGCAAGGCGCGCCTTCACGTTCGGGAGCAGCACCGAGTCTTTGTACGACTGCGGCTGCTTCTCGAACAGCTCCCAGCTCGGGACGCTGACGACGCGGACGCGGACGCCCTCTTCGGCCAGCTTCTTCTGCGCCTCGACGGCGAGCGACACTTCGGAGCCCGTCGCGAGAATGATCGCCTGCGCTTCTCCGCCGGCCGCTTCGGACACGACGTATGCGCCGCGCGCGACGCCCTCGCGGGCGAGCTGGGCCGTTCCTTCGAGATTCGGCACCGCTTGGCGCGTCAAGACGAGGGCGACCGGGCCGTTCTTGTTCTCGAGCGCGAAGCGCCATGCCTGGGTCGTCTCGTTGGCGTCGGCCGGACGGATAACCGTCATGTTCGGAATAATGCGCAGCGCCGCCAGCTGTTCGATCGGCTCGTGGGTCGGGCCGTCCTCGCCGACGCCGATGCTGTCGTGCGTAAGCACGTACGTGACCGGCAAATCCATGATCGCGGCAAGACGAACGGCCGGACGCAAGTAGTCCGAGAAGACGAAGAACGTGCCGCCGTACGGCTTGACGCCTTTATGCAGCGCCATGCCGTTCAGCGCGGCTCCCATCGCGAACTCGCGGACGCCGAAGTAGACGTTGCGGCCGCTGTAGTCGTTGCGCGTAAATTGGCCGAGCCCTTTCATGTGCGTCATCGTCGACGATTCGAGGTCGGCCGAGCCGCCGATGAACGAAGGCACCTTCGAAGCGAACGCGTTGATCGCATTGCCGGACGCGTTCCGCGTACCGATTCCTTTGTCCGCCGGGCTGTACGTCGGCAGGTCGGCGTCCCATCCCTCCGGCAGCTCGCCGGCGACGGCCGTCTTGAACTGCTTCGCGAGGTCCGGATACGCCTTCTCGTATTGCGCGAACATGTCGTTCCAAGCCGCTTCGGCTTGCTCGCCTTGTTTCTTCACTTCCGCGAAATGGGCGGCCACTTCGGACGGCACGTGGAAATGCTGATCCTCCGGCCATTCGTACGCTTTTTTCGTCAACGCCACTTCTTCGACGCCGAGCGGGGAGCCGTGCGGGCCGGCGTGGCCGCCTTTGCCCGCTTTATTCGGGCTGCCGTAGCCGATGACCGTCTTCACCTCGATGAGCGACGGACGCGGATCCTGCTGCGCCGCGCGCACCGCCCGCTCGATCTCAGCAAGGTCGTTGCCGTCCTCGACCCGGACGTAATGCCAATTGTAGCCCTCGAAACGGGCCTTCACGTTTTCGGAGAACGACAAATTCAGCTCGCCGTCGAGCGAAATATCGTTCGAATCGTACAGCACGATCAGCTTGCCGAGCTGCAAATGGCCGGCCAGCGAAGCCGCCTCGCCGGAAATGCCCTCCATCAAGTCGCCGTCGCCGCAAATGACATAAGTATGGTGGTCGATAATATGGTAATCGCCGCGGTTGTAGACGGCCGCCATATGCGCTTCGGCCATCGCCATGCCGACCGCGCTCGCGAACCCTTGTCCGAGCGGACCGGTCGTCGCGTCGACGCCCGGCGTGTGGCCGTATTCGGGATGGCCCGGCGTCTTGCTTCCCCATTGGCGGAAGTTTTGCAGCTCTTCGAGCGGCAAGTCGTAGCCGGTCAAGTGGAGAAGGCTATACAGCAGCATGGAGCCGTGGCCGGCGGACAGGACGAACCGGTCGCGGTCGATCCATTCCGGATTCGACGGGTTATGCTTCATGAGACGGGCGTACAGGGCATAGCCCATCGGGGCGGCGCCCATCGGCATGCCGGGATGCCCGGAATTCGCTTTTTGCACCGCATCGATGGACAGCGTGCGGATCGTATCGATGGCCAAGCGGTCGATCGATTTCGTTTGAGACGTCATCTGTTCCATTCCTCCCAAATTCGGTTAGTCGCCGCGTCGCGGGTGTCTCCCCGGCGCGTACCCCCTTCTATCTCCAGCGGACAGTTTCGGTCGCTTGCATTATTGTACCATTTGCTCTGCCTGTTTACCACAACCGCATTTGAAAAATGTCGGCCCTTGTTTCACGCTTGATTGACCGGTATCGGCAAATGCCCGGACGCGTTAGAACGACAAAAAGACCGGGACGATCGTCCCGGCCGAACCGATATGGCATGATCAGTTGGCGATAAATTCTTGCACCCATTCGCCGTTATAGTAGGCGACGCCGATTTTCGTGAAGTTCGGGCTCAAAATGTTTTGTCTGTGGCCCGCGCTGTTCATCCACGCGTTCATCACTTCCTGCGGCGTACGTTGCCCTTTCGCGATGTTCTCGCCCGCATACGTGTAACGGATGCCGTACGAGCGCATCATGTCGAACGGGGAGCCGTACGTCGGCGACGTATGGTCGAAGTAGCCGTTATGGTACATGTCCTTCGCCTTGTCGAGCGCCATGGCGGTCAACGCCGCGTCGCTGGCAAGCGGCCTCAAGCCGGCTTTGGCCCGCTCTTGGTTGACGAGCGTGACGACCTGCTGCGCATAGGCGGACGGAGCGACCGCCGGCGTCCCGGTCGAGCCGGAGCCTGTGCCTGTTTCCGGAATAACGAGCTTCATGCCGGGCCACACTATATTCGGATTGGCGACTTGCGGATTCGCTTGGATCAACGCGTTCAAGCCGACTCCGAATCGCTGGGAAATTTTCCACATCGTATCGTTGCCCGATACCGTGTAAGTCGTCGCCGCCGATGCCGATACCCCTGCACCGACCAGCGTTCCGATCGCGAGCACGCCCGCCATGATCGATTGTTTGAACTTCATGCTGTCCATCCTCTCCTTGTCCGGCCTGCGAGGTTAGCTGACGGGTTCGGGTCAAAGAGCAACCACCCGGCGCCGTTGCCGACGGCTTCACCCCAATGATTGGTTCCCCCGCGCTTTCTGAGAAAGCTTCGGCCTTCCGTTCCATGTATTCCCCGAAAGCAAATAACGGCAAAGCGTCGCGCCTGCCGTCTTGCCGAGGTCTTTCCATGGTAGCATGGAGACGCCCACGGGTCGATGCATAAAACTTTCCATGACCCGTTGTCATTTCCGCATCCGTAGCCCGAACGAAGGATAATGGAGGAGCCGGAGCGCCGGTACGGGCCGGTTGTCGGTTCCACCGTTCCTCCACGCGGATGTACGTTTACACTTTGAATACGGCTACAGCCCGGTTCAGCTCCTCCGCGAGCCGGGCCATCGATTGCGACGTCGCGGCCGTCTCCTCGGTCGCGGCCGCCGATTGGGCGCTCGTCGAGGCGATCGAATCGACCGTCGCCATCACCTCGGCCGTCTGGGCGGCTTGCTCCTCGCAGGCCGCCGCGATCATCGTCACTTTGCCGGAGGCGTCGTCCACCTTTTGCAAAATTTGCTCGAACGACGATTGCGTCTGCACCGAACGGGCCGCTCCTTCGGAGACGGCGGTGGCGCATATCCGCGTGTTCTCCTGCATTTGCCGGATAATGTGCGCGATCTGCTTCGTCGCTTCTCCGCTCCGCTCCGCCAGCTTGCGAACTTCGTCCGCCACGACCGCGAAGCCTCTTCCCTGCTCCCCGGCCCGCGCCGCCTCGATCGCCGCGTTGAGCGCGAGCAGGTTCGTCTGCTCGGCGATTTCGTCGATCACTTCGACGATCGCTCCGATTTTCTCCGAATCTTTCTCGAGCAAGCCCATCTGCCGATTGACGTCGCTCATCCCTTCGATGGACGATCGGATGACCGCGCTGCCTTCCCTCGCGATCGATACCGTCTCTCCCGACAGCTCGGCCGCTTCCTCGGCTCGGACGGCCACCTCGTTAACCGCCGCCGACAACTCCTTGAACAAATCGGAAATCGTCTGCGAGTCTTGCGCCTGCTTGGAGCTCCCTGCGGCGATTTCGTCCGTGGCGCCGGAAATTTGCTCGCACGCGGCGGCGACGTTGGACGACGCGTCCGAGATGCGGTGGATCAAGCCGCGCAAATTGCGCACCGTCTCGTTAACCGACTCGCACAGCTGGCCGATTTCGTCGCGGGACCGGTAGTCCGATTCCACCGTCAAATCGTTGTTCCTCACGCTGGTCATAAGCGCCTGCAGGCCGCGGACGGGCCGCGTAATCGTAACCGCGATGACGTACCCGATCGACGCGCTGATCAGGACGGCCAGTACCGTCAAACCGATCGTGAACGCGTTGGCCGCCCGGGAATGGGCGACGCTTTCGTCGTAAAACGCTTTGGCGTCCTCCTGTTCATAGGCGACGATCGCCTTGATCGCGGCGATCATGTCCTCCCGGATCGGCTTCAGCCGCTTGACGTAGACGTCGTAAGCTTCCTCGATTTGACGCGATTGCATGTAAGGATCGAAGCTTTTTTTGGCTTCGTTGTTTTGCTCGACCGTCCGCAAAAAGCGCTCGTACTGCTCCTTGATGCGAGGCGTCATCGGGATCGCCTCGAACTGCCGCTGCGCGGCGATATTTTCGGCGACGCGGTCGTCGATTTGCTTGACCAGCGCCGCATTGTCCGACTCGACGTCGGAGAGCAGCCGCTGCAGGTTGTACCCGTCGATTTGCGCGTTGTTGAACAAAATCCGGTCGATCAGCCCGGAAGCGATCAGCTTCTCCTCGTACATGCGCTTCGAATTGTCCGTAACCGTTTTCAACGAAACGTAACCCGTCACGCCGGTCACGATCAGAAACAGGATGGACACGGCCAGCATGAGGGCGATTTTCGTCGATACTTTCCGATTGCGTATAAAGGCCATGATGCGCGCTTCACCTCGATAGTTGGATGATGTAGGTCGGTCTGTCGTATATATACGACAACCTTCGACACATTCCTCCTTTCCCTCCGTTCTTTCACGAACGTTTTCTAAGCCAAAAGCCCCGGTCTGCTCGACCGGGGCTCTCGAAATGGGAGAGCGACCGCTTTCGTCCCCCTCGTATGGCGGTATTCAGTTAAAAACGACCGTCTTGTTCTGATGCGTCAAGATGCGGTCCTCCGCATGCCACGCGACGGCGCGCGCGAGAACGATCCGTTCGATATGGCGACCGATCCGCTTGAGCGCCTCGACGTTGTCGCGATGGCTGACCCGCTGCACGTCCTGCTCGATGATCGGGCCGCCGTCCAGCTCTTCGGTGACGTAATGCGCCGTCGCCCCGATAATTTTCACGCCGCGGTCGTACGCTTGCGCGTAAGGCTTGCCGCCGACGAAGGCCGGCAGGAACGAATGGTGGATGTTGATGATCCGGTTCGGAAACTGCGCGATGAACGTCGGCGAAATGATCTGCATGTATCTCGCCAGAACGACCGTATCGACGTCGCGGACCAGCTCCAGCTGCTTCGCCTCCGCTTCCTTCTTCGTCTCCGGCGTAACCGGCACATGGTGATACGGAATGCCGAACGACTCGACCGTATCGCGCATATCCGGATGGTTGCTGACGACCATCGCGATGTCGGCGTACAAGTCGCCGGACTTCCACTGCCACAGCAGCTCGAGCAGGCAGTGGTCCTCCTTGGAGACGAAGACGGCCAGCCGCTGCTTGCGGCTCGCTTGCGTCACCCGCCACTCCATGGCGAATTCGCGCGCCGTCGTCTCGGCGAAATCCCGCTTCAGCGAGGCGAGCTGTTGCTCCAGCTCCGGCAGGTCGAATTCGAGCCGGATGAAGAACAGCCCGCCCTCGGGATCCATCGTGTACTGATCCGACTGGACGATGTTCGCGCCGTGCTTGGACAAAAACTGCGATACCGCCGCCACGATGCCCGGACGGTCGGGACAAGAGATCAGCATCCGCGCCCGGTTCTGATGCCGGTCGGAACGCTGGACATTCGAAGGGGTGACCAAAGGACTCATCTGTATGTTCTCGTTCCTCTCATATCCGCTGATGATACCGGCGTCGAGCCGGATTGCGTTGTCGTCTGTTTGCGTCCAGCCTTCTCCCGCCTTGCGGGTTAGACGGCGGCCAATACTTCCTTGCCCGCCAGCCAGACGGTGATGCGATGGTTGATCTGCTCCTCGGTCAAGTCCGGGAACAGCCGGCTTTCCAACACCATGTCGTACAGCTGCTCCATCGGCTCGCGCGGGTCGGCCTTCTTCGCCTTGGCGTCGGACTTGAGCGTGTCCCACGTCCGGACGACGAATTCGCGGTGGTCGATCTCCTGCTTGCCGAAGTAATGGTGCAGCCGGTCGAGATGGTCGAGGAATTCGTCGCCGAACCGTCCCGCCAAGTCGCCGCGCAGCATCGCGATTTCGGCTTCGTACATCGGGCGCACCGTCTTCTCGTCCTTGCCGATCCACGGCGTCTCGAGAATCATCGGCAAATGCTGCAGGCTCTCGTGGTGCACGATGTAATTCATCGCCTTGTAGCCGATCAAGCCGGCGCCGACGGGGGCATGGCGGTCTTTGCCCGCTCCGCGGACGTTTTTGCTGTCGTTCAGGTGAATGACGGCGAGCCGGTCCAGACCGACGATCTTGTCGAACCGCTCCAATACTCCGTCGAAGTCGTCGACGATGTCGTACCCCGCGTCGTGCACGTGGCACGTGTCCATGCAGACGGTCAGCCGTTCGTTGTCGTCGACCTTGTCGATGATCTGCGCGAGCTCCTCGAACGATCGGCCGATCTCCGAGCCTTTGCCCGCCATCGTCTCGAGCGCGATGTTGACGTTCGTATCCTTCGTGCCGCTCAGCACCTCGTTCAGCCCTTCGGCGATGCGGGCGATCCCGTATTCGGCGTCCTTGTCCGTGTACGCGCCCGGATGAAGCACGATGTTGCGCACGCCCAAGTAGTCGGTGCGGCGGATTTCGTCCTGCAGGAATCGGACCGCCAGCTCGAACGTATCCTCCTTGTACGAGCCCAGGTTGATGATGTACGGCGCATGGACGACGATTTCGCCGATGCCGTTCTTCTCCATGAGCGCCTTGCCTTCTTCGATATATTGCTCCTCGATCGGTTTGCGTCTAGTATTTTGCGGAGCCCCGGTATAAATCATGAACGTGCTGGAGCCGTACGATTCGGCTTCCTTCGCCGCATTGAGCAGCCCTTTGTCGGAAAATGAAACGTGCGATCCGATCTTTAACATCGTTTTCGACTCCTTTGCATATACTTCTCCTATTGTACTAATAAACTTCAAATAAATCTAGGAATGCGGTATAATTCTAGTGACTCTGACATGCCCGAGAAGGAGAATGAACGATGCCTTCGCAAAATTTCATGCTGTTCCTCATGTTCTGGGGATTCGTGCTGCTGTTCTTCATGTCGGTCGGCGGGTATTTCATGTTCCGCAAGTTCATGAAGGTGCTCCCGAAAGCCGACGGCAAATCGAAGCTCGACTGGCAAAACCATTACGTCGAATCGTCCCGCCATCTGTGGACCGACGCTTCCAAATCGTTTCTCGAAAAGCTCGTGTCCCCCGTACCGGGACCGTTCCGCGATATCGCCCGCCACTCCATCGCCGCCAAAATCGGACAAGTCGCTTTGGAGAAAGGGGCCACCGAAGTGACGGAGGCGCACTGCATCGAAGGGTACATCCTCGCCACGCCGAAGCGCGATTACAAAAGCCTGATCTCCTTCCTGGAGAAAAACGGCATCGATTACAGCCCGTACCGGCATTTGCTGCAATGACGCCGCGGGCGCCAGCTTGAGCGGTTGAACGGAAACCGATCCGCGCCATGAACCGGCACGGGGCGGCGAAGGTTCGCCGCTTTTTTCATTGGTGAAGGAGGAATTCCGATGAACGGCCGGCTTACGATTCCGAAACAACCGGATCCGCCCGACTTGACACTCGAACAGATGGAAAGGATGACGGAAATCGTCTTCCATCCGGCGTGCGAGCCGGCGCCCTGCGACGCCATCTTCGTACTCGGCGGCACCCATCCGGGTCATTGGGAAAAGACGATTCAAGCGTACCGGCTCGGGCTCGCCGACACCGTCCTCGTCACCGGAGGCGTCAGCCCGACCGCCGTGCGCCATCCCGATTGGCCGGACGCCGGCAAGCCCGAGTCCCGCCTGATCGCGGAGAAGCTGATCGAAGCCGGCGTTCCGGAACGCGCGATCGCGATCGAGGACCGCTCCCGCCATTCGCTCGAGAACGCCCTGTACGCCCGCGACACGTTCGACTTTGGCCGGATCGCTTCCCTGCTCGTCGTCTGCAAAAGCCATGCGGCCGGACGCCAAATCCGTACGCTGATGCGGCATTTGCCGCCCGGCATCCGTTATGTGCCGTACGGCTTCGACGCCGTGTACGGGGATGCGCGGGTCGGCCGGGACAATTGGATGAATACCGATACGGGGCGCGCGCGAGTGTACGGGGAATACTTGCGCATATGCCGCTACGGAGACCGGGGCCATTTGGAACGGCTGGAGGCGAAGATCGACGGCTTGCCCGAGGGATAGGTGCGGCCAAAAGCCGGGACGGAAGCGAAAAAAGCCGTCGACGGGGAGCGCAGCGCTCCGCCAACGGCTTTTGGATGAACGTTTATTCCTCCATGCTGCGCCGTCCGCAGCGACATCCTGTAGATGCCCGCAAACCGTGCGCCGATGACGGCGATACGCGGGAAGCTGAGCAAGCGAAAAAACCACCGGAAATAGGTTGAAAGCCTCCCGGCGGTTTCTCGCTTGCTGAGTGATCGACAAGCGCGCCCCAGGTGTCCGCGGCTTCGTTTGCCTGACGGACCGCGAAGTGTTCCCGCACTTCGCGGTCCGTTCGTTAGTATATATGCGTTGCGCCTTCTCCCTCTAGTCTTGTTGCAGCCGCTCCGTTGACAACAGCAAACGTATCTATTGACTTTTGCACACGTTCTCACCATAGCGAGATGAAACCTCCTCTCCCGTTTTCTCGTCCATACTAGTGACAGAAAGGCAACGCACCCGGCCCTGCCCCTGCGGCAGAAGCCCCCCATCTTTCGTTCGGCAAGGAGGCACTCCGTTTTCATGAGCAAACGTTTTGAACCATCCCGGCTTGACGGCCGTTCCGTCTTGCGCAAGCGGCGTTTTCGCAAAGGAACCGTCTCCGCCGTCGCCATACTCGTGCTGCTGCTCGCCGTCGCGTGGGCGCTCTGGCTGCGCGAGCCGGGCGGTACGCGAGCGCCCGCGCCGCTGGCCGACGTCCCGTCCGTCGGCCAGCCGAAGGACCGGTACGACGTCATCGTCGCCGGCACCGACCCCGAAGGCGTAGCCGCCGCCGTATCGGCCGCGCGCAACGGCCTCCGCACGCTGCTCGTCGACGGCGGCAGCCGGGAGATCCTCGGCGGCTTGATGACGCTCGGCTGGCTGAACAGCCTCGATCCGAGCTATTCGCCGGACAAGCCGCTCATTCCCGGAAAACATCGCTTTTTGAACAAGGGGATTTTCCAAGAATGGTACGATAAGGTGGAAGGAACGTCGTTCGACGTGACGACCGCGGCCAACGCGTTTCGCGATCTGGTGGCGGCCGAGCCGAACATCGACGTGCTGTGGAAGGCCGCCAAGCTGGAGCCGATCGTCTCCGCCGGACCGGCCGGCGGCCGGACGGTTCAGGGCTTGAACGTGACGCTCGCGGACGGCTCCACGCACGCCGTCAAGGCGAATGCGGTCATCGACGCGACGCAAAATGCGGACATCGCCGCCGCCGCGGGGGTGCCGTTTACGTACGGGCGGGAAGATTTGGGCGACAAAAACTCGAAGATGGCCGTCACGATCGTCTTCCGCCTGTCCGGCGTCACCCCCGACGTGTGGAAGAAGATGATCGCCCGCGAAGGGGTCGGCCACGACGGCTACAGCGCTTGGGGCTATACCGATATGTGGGACTACCCGACGACGGACAAGGAGAAAGTCCGCATGCGCGGGCTCAATATCGGCCGGCAAAACGACGGTTCGATTCTGATCAACGCGCTGCAGCTGTTCGGCGTCGATCCGTTCGACCCGAAATCGGTCGAGCAGGCGTACGAAACGGCGCGCAAGGAGCTTCCGCTCGTCGTCGACTACATGAGGAACCGGTACGAGGAGCTTCGCGACGTGAAGCTGGCCGGTCTCGCGCCGGAGCCGTACGTCCGCGAGACGCGCCACATGATCGGGGAATACCGGCTGCGCATGACGGACCTGCTCGACAACCGGGACCACTGGGACCGGATCGCCTTCGGCTCGTACAACGTCGACATCCAGAGCACCTCGTACGCGTTCCGCGGCACGATTCTGATGAAGCCGAAGCAGTATGCCGTCCCGTTCCGCAGCATCCTGCCGAAAGAAATCGACGGCTTGCTCGTCGTCGGCCGTTCCGCCAGCTTCGATACGCTTCCGCACGGCAGCGCGCGGACGATCCCGGTCGGGATGGCGGCGGGGCAGGCGGCCGGCGCGGCGGCCAAGCTCGCCGCCGACCACGGCGTGACGTTCCGCGAGCTGTCGCGGTCGGAGGAGAAGATCGGACAGCTGCAGCGGATGCTGAACGAGCAAGGGATGGAGCTGAAGCCGTTCCGGATCGACCCGCCCGCCTACGCGAAGCACCCCGCCTACCCGGGGCTGAAGGCCGCCGCCAGCATGGGCATCGCCTCCGGCGGCGATCATAACGAATTCGGGCTGGACGACCCGTCCAATCCGCAGCGGCTCGTCAACAATATGCTCGCCGTGCAGAAGGTGCACGCCGGCGCGTTCCGGGGCAATCCGACGGCCGCCCTGAAGGGGCTCGCGTCCCCCGACAAGGCGCCGCTGTCGCTCCGCATCGCCGCCCAAGCGATCGCGTACGCGGCCGGCCTGCCCGCCGACGAGCCGGACAAAGCCGCTTCGCTCCTCGAGTCGAACGGGCTGCTGGCGAAAGAAACGGTTGCGGCGATTCGCGACCCGGAGAAGCTGACCAACGGGGACGCCTACCTGATGATCCGCGACGCGGTCAAAGGGTTGACCGGCACGGTTTACGAGTGAAAACGAAAGAACGGTTCGTCGAGCGTTCGCAAGCTCGACGAACCGTTCTTTTTATCGCTGGCCTTACGCCCCCGCGCCGTCGGGACCGTACGCGCGCACCTCGACGATCTCCGCGTAGCGGCTCCCGTTCGTTTCCTCCACGACCACCTTCAGCCGATCGGCCTCCACCGGCTCCGCCAGCCGATGCACCCGCTTCCGCTTCCGGTTGCCGGTTTCGCGCAGCAGCGTTCTCCACTCCCCGCCGACGCGCGCCTCCACCCGGTAATTCCTCACGAGCTCCGGCACGATTTCGAACGGCGTCCGGTGATGGTGCAGGTTGATCAAATCTTCGTTGACGTCGTCGTTGAACGTCAAATGAAGCTCCGCCAGCTTCGACGGCCGGTCCCATTCCAGCTGCAGCCATTCCTCCGCCCCGTCGCGCATGGGCGCGGACATCCATTGCTGCGGGCCTCCGTACGGCCTATGATACCCGTTCACCGCTTTGTCCGGCGCATAGGCGGACGTCGACGGATCGGCGCGGAAGCAGAACGGCTGGCGCGCCTTGCGGTTCATCCGCCACAGCACGATCGGCTGATCCGGCTTCTTCTCCTCCAAGTTGACGGGTACTTGCGGCTCCTCCCCCTTGAAGAAGATAAGGACGCCCGACAGCGGCTCGGCGGCGTGGTGCAGCTGGACGGCGGCATTCGCCTTCACGACGACGAAGGCGTTCTGCGGCTCGCCCGGCTCCCACGTCAGCCCGAATCGCACCCACTGCTTCTCGCCCGGCCGGACGGAGGCGCTCGCCTTCGCCCGCAGCGTATGCGGCACGTAGTTTTCCTTGCGACCGGTATCCCACAACTCGACGTTCACCGTCGTCGCCGCGTCCGCGTCGATCAGCAGCTCGATGCCGTCAAGCCGCGGCTCGACGGGGAACAGCAGCGCGGCGTCGCGCGCGAGCCGGTGGCGCTCTCCGCCGGCGCGCTCCACGCCGAGCGCGGCGAGCGAGCTGGAGGCGGTCGCTCGCGCGCCCAGCGCGAGATCGCGGCCGTCCGCGTTGCGGAGGCCGACGATCGACGCGTCCTGGCGCAGCAGCGTCTGCCGCAGCTCGCCGAGGTGCTCGGCGTACAGCTGCCGGGGCGCGACGCCCTTGGCCGCGCACAGCGCCGCCGCGGTGCCGGCGGCTTCGCCGATGACGGCGCACGTCGCCATGACGCGCGTCGTGCCGAAGGCGACGTGCGACGCGCTGATGTCGCGGCCGGCCATCAGCATGTTGCGCACGTTCACGGAGTAGAGCGAGCGGAACGGGACGTGGTAGACGCCGTCCGCGTACAGATGCTTCGAGCCGCTCTCCGCGGCGTACATCCCTTGCGGCGGATGCAGGTCGATCGACCAGCCGCCGATGGCGACCCCGTCGTCGAATTCGCGCTGGGCGAGTATGTCGTTCTGGTTCAGCACGTAATCGCCGACGAACCGGCGGTATTCGCGTTTGCCGGGGATCGATCCGACCCATTCGAGCGTCATGTTCGCGGCGTCGAATTTGCCGGAATTTTTGATATAGTCCCAAATGCCGTAAATGACCGACCACAGCTCGTCGCGGATCCGCTCGTTGTCGTGCACCGTATCGAGCTCCCCGCCCCATTCGATCCACCAGTAGTGACAGCCGGAGTCGCCGCTGCGGATGACGCGCCGCATCGGGATCGAGGTTTGCTCGATGTTTTTGGTGAACGACGGCGGCACGTACTTCACCGGTTGGCCGGCATCTTTCGTATAGAACAGAAGCGTGCTGCCGAGCGTGATATCGTCGGCGACCTCGGGCGCCCATTCCTCGTCGTATTCGTGCTTCGCCTCGCGGCCGATCCGGTATTTCGCCCCGGCGAGGAACCCGACGAGCCCGTCGCCGGTGCAGTCGAGGAACAGGTCGCTCTCGAAGCGGATTCGCCGTTCCGAGCCCATCATCCACCCCGTCACCGAGCGGATCGTGCGATCGTGCTCGTCGCCGTCCGCCTCCACCTCGTGAACGTCGGTATTGAGGAACAGCCGGATATTCGGCTCCGCCCGGACCGCTTCCAGCACGACCGTATCCCATATATACGGATTGCCGTCCGGGTTGCGGTATTGGTTCTCGACGAACAGCTCGCCCATGATGCCGGTTTCCCGCGCATACCGGTTCGTCCCGTGCGCCGTCGCCCCGCAAACCCAGACGCGCACCTCGCTGCTGGAATTGCCGCCGAGCACCGGCCGGTTGTTCACAAGCGAGACGGTCCGCCCGAGCCGGGCCGCCGCAATGGCCGCCGATACGCCGGCCAAGCCGCCGCCGACGACGGTTATATCCGCTCTCACCGTTTCTTCGCGCATAGCCAAACCACCTTATACTGGAGTATGATGTATATAATTTCATCATACCACCGTCGTTTTTGGCGAAAATGGACGAAACGATCGACTTTTGTGTCTTTTATTTCACATGGAGGGAGACGGCTGCCATGAAGGATGCGGATAAGGGGGCTGCGGCTTCGCCGCAGGCGGGGAGAGAACCGATCGTCGAAGCGGCGCCCGGCTGGGAGGAGCTGCGCTGGACGATGACCGGCTATACGTATTGGGACGCCAAGCGCGAATTTTTGCTCGAGACGGACAAGTACGACGCGTGGTGTCTGTTCGCCGTCGAAAGCGGCGCTTTCGCGTACGGCATCGGCGAGTCGTCCGGCACGGCCGGCAGCGGTGACCTCGTGCTGTGCCCGCCCTCCGTCCCGTTCCGCCGGACGCTCGTGTCGGAGGCGCTGACGTTTCACTTCGCGCTTCTGCGGATCGACCTCGTGCCGGCTCCGAACGCCGGACCGCCCCTCCCGGTACGATTCACGCCCAGCGATCGCGGGCGGCTGTTCGATTCGTTCGCCAAGTGGAGGCGGATCGGCTCGCTCGGGCTCCCTTCCTCCTACCCGCTGCTGAGCCATTATTGGAACGACATCTGGACATCGTGGTGTCTCGAACGGCTCACCGATTCGTCGTCCGGCCGTTCGTCCCGCTCCGCTCCCGACGACCTGATGGCGCAGGCGGCCCGCAAGCTCGAGGAACGATATGCCGAGCCTTACGGCGTCAAGCAGCTTTCGGCCGAGCTCGGGCTCAGCCCGGTACAGCTGATTCGCCGGTTCCGCGCTGCCTACCGGATGACGCCCGGCGATTACTTGACGTCCGTCCGGATCGAGCGGGCTTGCCGCCTGCTCCGGGAGACGCGCCTGACGGTGGACCGTATCGCCGCGGCCTGCGGCTATGCGTCGGGCTATTACTTGAGCCGGCTGTTCGCGGCACGGGTCGGATTGGCGCCGAGCGAATACCGCAAGCGCCATCGGCTGTAGCCCGTCGAACCGTAAGCGAAGATGGCCGAACGTCCGAATAAATGGGTCCCTGTCCCCTATCAAAGGCCCGGTCGGCAAAAGCCCGATTGAATAAGGTAGTAGCAATAAGAGACTGCCAGCTCATTCGACGCAAGCATGCTGCGAAAAGGAGGTATGCCGACATGGCCAACGAATGGACCGTACCCGGGGATTTCGCCACGATCAACGGGGCGATCGCCAGCCCGCTCGTCCAACCCTACGATACGATTCGCGTCGCGCCGGGCTTCTATACGAACGCCAGCGAAGGCGGGCCGATCGTCGTCACCAAGACGATTCAACTGCTGGGCGCCCAGGCGGGTGTCGACGCCCGGACCCGTTCCGCGGGTCCCGCCGCGGAATCGATTATCGAGATTACCGACGTTACCGGAAGCGTCCAGCTGAATGCGGCGAACGTCGTCTTCGACGGCTTCACGGTTCGGAATAACGCGACGGGGTTCGGGATTTTTACGTCCCCGGCCTTTTCCGGGTACTGGATTTTTAATAATGTGATCCAAAACAACGAGGGCGGATTGTCGATCGATACCGTCACGGGCGCCGGCAATACGTTTTCGCAAGTTCGCCGGAACGCCTTGATCGCCAATAATCAGCCCGGCGGCGCCGGCGGAAACGGCATCTACACCCAAAACGGCTCCGTCAACGTCCTGATCGACTCCAACCGGTTTACCGGCCACACCCCCGCCGCCTCCATCAACTTCGCCGCCGGATCGTTCGGCTCCCCCCTGCTCCCTCAAGCGAACATCGTCATCTCCAACAACGACATGATCGACGACAATTCGATTGCGCTCACGAATACGACGAACGTGAAAATACGGGACAACCGGATGCGCAATACGCAGGGCAGCGCCATCTTTTTGGGGGGCGGCAATACGTTGACGGAGATCGAAGGCAACGTGCTGCACGACGGCATCAGCAACGCCATCTATGTCAACACGATCTTTTTGGCGACGCCCAACACGAATATCCGCGCCATAGCCAACAGCATTCAAGGAAACGCGAACGCCGGCCTGCTGATCGATCCGAACGCGTACGACGACACGCTTCCGAACAGGAGACTGGAAGCCACCAACAACTGGTGGGGAAGCGCGACGGGACCGGCCAACCCGGCCAATCCGGGCGGGACGGGGGATGCCGTCATCGACAACAACGCCCCGGCCGTCTCGGAATTCATCCCCTTCCTGGACGCCGACCCGATCGGTCCGACCGTCGAGGAGCAGCTCGCCGCCGCACTGGCCGCCCTCGCGGCGTCGCAGGCGCAAAACGCCGCGCTGCAGGCTTCGCTGGCCGCGGCGCAAGCCGAGCTCGCGGCCTTGCAGGCCGAGCTCGCGTCGACGCAGGCCCGGCTGGCCGCCGCCGAGTCGGTATTGGCGTCCGCCCGGGCCGAGCTGACGGCGGCGCAAGGCGCGTTGGACCTCGCACGTACCGATCTTGCCGGGACGTTGTCCGCCCTGGGCGCGTCGCAGGCCGAGCTCGCCGCCGTTCGTGCCGCTCTCGCCGCGTCCGATGCGGCGCTTGCCGCGGCGCAGGCCGCCTTGGCCGAGGCCGGAGCCGCCGCCGCCGCAGCCCGCTCCGAGCCGTACGCCGCACAAGCCGCCTTGGCCGACAGCGAGGCGAAGCCGGCCGCTTGTCCCGGCCGGCCCGCCGTACGCCGCGTTCGACTCGTCAAACGCCGCGTTCGGCGCCTCCGGCGCAGGCGCCGTCATGCGCGCCGCATCCGGCTGAAGCGGAAGCGCCTCGTCCGCTGCAAGGCGCGAAAGGCACGCCGCGTTCGCCGTTAAGACGATGCCGTGCAGAAGCACGAGCCCCCGTCCGCCGCCGATCGGGCAAGAAAAGGAGCCGTCCCCCGCCGGGAACGGCTCCTTCTCGCTTAGCCTGCGCCTACAATATAATTTGTGTCATATCGGTATAGATCGTATGGAACAATTGATCGTCCTTCACCTTTAGCACCGGAATGAGCGTCATGCTGCGGGCGACGATTTTGACGATACCGCCGGCCCCCTGAATGTTCCGGATATATTCGATCAGCGTTTGCAGGTACGCCTCCTCCAGCGACTCGACCTGCCCGAAATTGACGACGACCTTGAGCGGCTTGATGAACAAAAATCCTTGCACCGCGATGCCGATCGCGTCCAGGCTCGCCTGATCGAGATGGGAGCGGACCGTCACGATGAAAATCCCGTTTTTGTTGTCGATCGAGAACGGCGGCGCGTTGTGGTCCACGATGCTCGCCTTCGCCTCCAGCTCGCTCAGCGGATGGTCGTCGTCGAAGCGCGAGCTCTCCTTGGGCAGCTTGAGCACCTCTTCCACCGTATGCAATATTTTCTCGATCGTAATCGGCTTCAGGATGTAATGCTTCGCTCCGTTCTGGATCGCCTCGAACACCATGCTTTTTTGGTCGAGAGCGCTGATCATGATGATGTTCGCCTGCGGATACGTGGCGATTATTTTTTTGACCGCGTCCAGACCGCTCATGACGGGCATCGTAATGTCCATCGTCACGAGATCGGGCTGCGTCCTCACGTATTCCTTGTAGGCTTCGAAGCCGTTGGACGCCTCGGCTACCACTTCATGCCCCGCTTCCGTCAGCAGCATGCGCAGATTGCGCCGCATCAGGATCGAATCGTCCACGATTAGAATGCTGGCCATTGTCGGATCTCTCCCCTTTGGTTAGGCAACAAACGCGTCATGCGCTCGTCTTCTTCATATTCACGAAGCTGATCGCGAGCTCGCCGGCGGCGGACTTCATCCGGCACGTCCATATTTCGGAGTCCGCGTACTTGACCGAAGCTCCTTCGGTATTGAACGTAATCGGCGGCTCCATCAGCATAAAGTCGGCCAGCGACTGGAACATGCGGAACGAATTGCCCAATATCGTATTCGCCGTCTCCGCCAGGCAGTCCTCCAAGAGCGCTTCTTCCTCCGCCGGCTCGAGCGGATCGAGCACGATCCCGCGAACGAGCGTCCGGGCGAGCCCCTCGTCCATCGTCATGACGAACATCCCTTCCAGCGCTCCCTTCACCGTCACGAAGGCGGTCACGCGCTGAAGCGCCAGCTTGTCCGTCGCATACATCCGGAACCCGTCCTCCGCTTCGATCCGGGTGTCGACGCACTCGTTGAAGTACGACTTCGTATGGTCGATCAGCGGTCGGATCATGACCGGAAACTCGATGTCCGGCAGGCCGGTCAGCTCCTCGTACGGGAGCTCGAACGTGAACGTCGATCCGACGCCGACCGTCGATTCGACTTTGGCGGACCCGCCGAGCCGCTCCGCCTCCGCACGCACCGACGACAGGCCGATGCCCCGGCCCGACAGGTCGGACACTTGATCCCGCGTCGAAAATTCGTCGCCGAAGACGAGCTGGATGACGTCGCGGTCGCTCATCCCGTCCAGCTCCTCCGCCGAAGCCATCCTCCGCTCCAGCGCTTTTTCGCGAATGAGCGCCGGGTCGATCCCTTTGCCGTCGTCGCGGATCGTGACGACCAGGCTTCGGCCCTCGAGCCGAATGTCGCAGTCGATCCGTCCGTATTCGTCTTTGCCGGCCGCCACCCGTTCGTCAGCCGGCTCGATCGCATGATCGACGATGTTGCGGAACACGTGAATGAGCGACCGGGAGAAGTCGTAATACGTCTCCGAATCGGCGACGACCTCCTCTCCGCGCACCTCGAACGGAGCGACGAGCTTCTCCATCCGCTCCGCCAAGCCGGCCACGTAATCCGGATACGATTTGAGCAGCTCCTTGAACGGCCGGTACCGCAGCTTGCGCAAATCGGGCAGCAGCAGCTTGCATTCGCCCGGCGACAAGATGGCGAGCATCTTTTTCTCGATCTCGATTATTTTCGACTTGTCGATCAGAAGCACGTCCTGCTGGACGAGGAACGATTCGCCGAGCACCGACTCGAGCACCTCCACGTCCCGCTGCAGCCAGCCGCGGAAATCCCAGCGCCGGGCAGCCCCCGATACTTCCGCGAGCGTCAGCCCGTCCGAGCTTCGCAGCAGCTCGCTCAGCTCGTTTTCGAGCGCATGCAGCCGTTCCACGACGTGCGTCAAGCCGAACTGGGCGAAATTGCCTTTGAACGTATGGACGTCCCGATACACGTGAAGCAGCTTCGTCCGCATCGGCTCCGGCCCGTTCAGCAGCTCGGCGAGCTCGATGTCGTGGAAGTTTTTGAAGTCGCGCACGCATTCGGTGTAATCCCCGTAATCGACGATCACCTTCACGACCATTTTCAAAATGTTCCGTTCCGCCTCCATCTGGCTTTGCATCTCCCGCTTCTCCGTAATGTCGGTCAAAATCGCCATGAACGACTCCGACGTCTCGTCGTTGGCGTTCGGGATCAGCTTGTAGCCGATATGGATATGGCGGCCGTTCACCTCGATTTCGTCGGTCAAGAGCGGCATATAGACGGATCGCTTGTACGGGTCGGTTTCGTGGAACATTTTCGCGAGCAGGCTTTCGAGGAAACGCTGCTGCTCCGGGTCCCCGAGCGCGATCAGCTCCGGGAACGTGAAATATTCGAGCGATTTGTTGAACAGCTTCGTGCATTCCAGGCTGTAATCCGGATCGATGCGGAAATCGGGACCGAACGTCAAAAACCCTTGGCCCGCGTTGTCGAGCACGTTGCGGATCGCCCGCTCGCTGCGGACGACGCTGCGCTGCGCCTCCTGCAGCAGCTGCTTCGAGCGGAACAGCTCGTCGTTTTGCGCCTCCAGCTCCTCGTTCTGATCCTCCAGCGTCTGCTTCTGCTCCTCCAAAATTTGCGTCTGCTCCTCGAGCGTCGCCTTCTGGTGCCGCAGCAGCTCGTTGTACCCTTTCATCTTCTGCATGATCCGGTTCGTGCCGGCGGCGAGCTCCTCGATTTCCCGGAACGGGCGGTTCAGCACGATTTGGCTGTTCATCGTCGACTCGTAGTCCTCGTCGGCCATCGCGCGAATTTTGGCGTTCAGCTGCTCGAGCGGCGTCAGCACCGGAATCGACAGCAGGCGGCTGATCAGCTTCGTAATCCACATCGCGACGATGACGAGCACGATGAACAGCAGGGCGGCGGCGAGCAGCAGAACCACCGTCACCTGCGGAGCGACGACGGCCGTCACGCTGCCGACCTGCTTGCCGCTAGCGTCGAGCAGCGGGTGGGACGCTTCGACGTTGTAGAAGTGCGACAGCTTGTCAAACCAGAAACCGTTCAGCATGACGAGCCGTTCTTTGTTCGTGAAGACGACTTTATCCGCAATTTCCACCTTGATGTCGATGACGTCCATCTCGGCGTCCCAGTTGACGGTGAACGCCGGATGGGTCCGCTCCTGGTGCTGCTTGTCCAGCTCCTGCTCGATCGCTTCCTTCGCTTCCAGCGGCAGGTAGGTCTGGATTTTGCCCGCCTGCTCCATCCGGGTGCGCCATTCGGCCGCCTGCGGAACTTCCGGATCGAACTGCTCCAGCGAAGCGATGCCTTGCTCCTGCAGAAACGACTCCCCGTTCATCGAGTCGGCCACGGTATGGCTGACCATGTTCGCGGTAAACGCCGACATCGGCTTGAACAAAAAGCTCAGGACGACGATCATGATCAAGCTGAATAACACGATATTGATCAAGGAGGCCAGATTGATCGTCCGGCGTATTCGCTTTTTCAGCGTCCGGCGATTGCCGCCGGAATAAGCGCCGACTACGGCCGGAGCCGTTTTGGGGGACAGGCCCGGTTGCGGGCTTGGGTTAGGTTGGCTCACGACGGATCCTCTTCTTTCGTCAGGCCGCGAAGGCCGATTGTAGGGGCGCGGCACCGGTCGGCGTACAGCCGGGCGGCCCGGTCGTGCGGGTTTTGTCCGGCAATGGCTTCGAACAGCGTCCCGGCCTCCGCCGTCCTTCCTTCATGAAAGGCGGCCACCGCCCGCTCGAACGATTCCCGTGTCGCCAGCTTCGCGCTACGGCTTTCGTCCGGGTCGGCGTCGAATACCTCGTAGATGCCGATCGGCTCGGTTTTGCCTTTTACGGTGACACGGTCCAGCTTGCGGATCCGAAAATCGCCGGGACGGCGCAGCCGGTTCGCCGTATGCTCGGATACCAGCACCGACGTGCCGTATATTTTGTTCAGCTCCTCCATCCGCGAGGCGAGATTGACGGCATCGCCGATGACGGTGCCTTCCATCCGGTTCTCCCCGCCGACGATGCCGAGCATCAGCGCGCCCGTATTGAGCCCGATGCCGATGCGCAGCGGCTCGTAACCGGAGGCGGACCGCCCGGCGTTGATCCGGCCGAGCTCCTCCATCATGGCGACCGCCGCCCGGACCGCCTCGTCGGCGCCTGGATGGAACAGCGCCATGATCGCGTCTCCTATGTATTTGTCGATAAAGCCGCCGTGCCGCTTCACGACCGGCTCCATCGCCATCAAGTATTCGTTCAGGAAGCGGAAGTTTTGCTCGGGCGTAATTTTCTCCGAGAGGGTCGTGAAGGAGCGCATATCCGAGAACAGGACGGTCATATCGAGAAGGACGTGATCGCCGAGCTTGACTTGCGTAATGCTGTCCTTCCGAAGGAAGCTTAACAATTCGTGCGGCACGAACCGCTCGTAAGCGTTCGTCAGCTCGACCTGCTTCAGCTTCGCGAGCCGCTCCTCCTCGTACCCTTTTTCCAAGTTGTCCACGTTTTTGACCATCATATGATGAATCGCGACCACTTGCCGGAACGCGCGGGCGATGCCCTCCTCCGCGTCGCGGAACGCCGCTTCGGGCATTTCGTCGGGAAGAAACCCTTCCGAAATGTCCTCGAGCGTTTCATGGAATTGACGAAGCGGCCGTTCGATGCGCCGGTTGACGAGCTGGCGCGAATAAGCCGCGTACCCCGCGGTACCGAGCGCCAGAACGACGGCGACCGCAGCGGCTTCCCCGCCCGGCGAGACGATGCCGGACGCGGAATCGAAGGGAGGAAGCGCCGCTCCGATCCACCCGATGACGAGTGCGGCGGGCACGACGACGAAACCGCCGAGAGCGGCCAGCAGCTCGAAGTACAGCCGGGAGGGCGGCGACTTTCGGCTCATCCGGTCACCGCGCCGCCACGGAAGCCGGAATATCGGTTCTGCTTCGCCGAAGCTGGCGGACGACCTCTTCGTCGTCGGCGATAAATTCGGCCGTCCCTCCCGCGTGAAGGACCGAATCGATCGTCTCCGCGAAACGGACGAGCACCGTCTCGCTCACCGAGGCCGCGCCCCGGAAATAAAACGCGACCGCCAACGGCTTGACGAACAGCAGCCCCTGCATCGCCGTCCGGACGGATGCGGCGGCTTCCTCCAGCCGGTGGGGATTCAGCGAGACGACGAATTTGCCGTCCCGGTTTTCGATCGCGAACGGATCGGCCCCCGGCTGCGGAGCGTCCCCGGCCGGACTCGCCCCGTAGCGGCTGTCCGTTCCGCTCGGGCGCTCCATCCGCGGCTCCGCTCCCGCGCGGACCTCCGCTTCCGGGCCGAGCAGCTTGTCCACGACGGTCAACAGCTTCTCCGACGTAATCGGCTTGATCATATAATGGCTTGCGCCGTTCTCCATCGCCTCGAACAGCATGCTGCGCTGATCGAAGGCGCTGATGACGACGATTTTCGCTTGCGCGTCCGAGGCGACGATTCGCTTCACCGCCTCGATGCCGTTCATGACGGGCATCGTCACGTCCATCGTGACGAGATCGGGCTTATGCTCCGCGTACGCGCGCACCGCTTCTTCCCCGTTCGTCGCTTCGGCCGCGATCTCGTAGCCGGCCCGGCCCAGTATCGATTTCAAATTTTTGCGCATGACGGCCGAATCGTCCACGATCAATATCCGCTTCATCTCTGTTCTCCTCGCCGGTTGGTAAAAAAAGAAAAATCCCCTTGAACGGGGTCGAGCCTATCTTCTCTCATTCTATTACTTTTCTCCCATTTCGACAATCGACCCCATGTAAAATCTTGTTGGTTCCCGGGACTTACAACCTTTCCCCGACGCCGAATTTGTCGATTTTGCGACGCATCCGCTCGATCTGCATGCGCATGTCCTGCAGCTCCTCCTCGTCGATCATCCGCGCGGCGAACGTCCCGGTTTCCTCCTCCCCCCATTCGCGCAGCCGGCGCCAGAGCCGCCCTGCTCGATCGGCCCACGATCCGAGCGCCCGGCCCACCCCGATCGAGCCGTTCCTCATTCGATTATGCCCTCTATCGCCACGGTTCCCCGTCGTCCACGTCGATTCCATTCCGATCAACCCGCCCTGTTCCGTATAATGATGATTCCAGCTTACCGGAACGCCGCGGCCGGCAAAACGGCCCGGGGACCGTTTCGCTCCCCGACCTTGGTCGAGGAGCCGGCGGGACGGAAGGCGATCCCGATGGATTCGGAAGCGGAAATGAAGTAGGATGGAGGAAAAACGAGAGGGACGGGGGCCATTCCCCCCTCTTTCGGGAAAGGATCGGTGCGCCATGAACAAAACGGACCGGATGCTGGCCGTCGTCCTCGAGCTGCAGCGCAAAGGGACGCTTCGCGCCGTCGATTTGGCCGAAACGTTCGAGACGAGCGTCAGGACGATTTACCGCGACGTCCAGGCGTTGTGCGAAGCCGGCGTGCCGATCGTCGGATCGCCCGGCCAAGGCTATTCGCTTGTGGAAGGCTATTTCCTGCCGCCGATCAGCTTCACGGCGGACGAAGCGGTCACGCTGCTGCTCGGCCTCGACTTCGTCGAGCAGCGCTACGACGAAGCGTATCGCGCCAAAGCCGCCGCGTCCCGGGGCAAAATCGAAGCGATCTTGCCCGACCCGGTGCGCCGGGAAGCGGCGCGAACGCGCGAAGGGTGGCGGCTGATCGCCGCCGGCGCTCCGGCCGACGCCCGGGACCGGGATCTGCTCGAGCCGCTGCGCCGCGCCGTGGCGGAGGAGCGCGTCGTCCGGTTCCGCTACACGAAGCCGCGTCCCGGCGCCGACGGCGAAAGCCGGGAAAGCGAGCGCGAGGCGGAGCCGTACGGGCTCGTCCATGCCGGCGGCCACTGGATGCTCGTCGCGCGCTGCCGGATGCGCGGAGGCATTCGCCATTTCCGGCTGAGCCGGATCGACGGGCTGGCGCTGACGGAGGAGCGGTTCCGGCGGCCGGCCGATTTCAACCTGCACGACTACAAGCCGGACGACGACCGCCGCATCGAAGTGAAAGTGGCGTTTCCGGCGGATATGGCGCCTCGGCTCCGGGAAACGGGATCTTTTTATATGGAATCGATGGAGACGTCTTCGGGCGGCGTGCTCGTGACGCTTCGGGTGCGGCAGCCCGAGGACGTCCTGCATTGGGTGCTCGGCTGGGGAGCGAAGGCGGTCGTGCTGGAGCCGGAGGCGCTGCGGGAAGCCGTTCGCGAACAAATTGAATCGATGCGGAAAAGCTACTGACACGCTGTTGTCAGTAGCGGTCGGGTATAGTGTAGCTATACAACGGTCGACCGCCTCACGCAGGACGGGTAAGCCGAAAAAGCTTCGCTTCGCCAAGGAGCGAGCCACATCCGAAGGGAGCCCGATCAAGATGAACACGAAGCAATCGCTGGAACGATTTGAACGAATCGCGCACGAATACGTCCGACAATTGGACCGCTACGACATGGACCAACTGACCCGCATCCCCGCCGAAGGCGAATGGTCGCTCGGCCAAGTGTACGTCCATCTGATCAACGCGGCGAACCGGATGCAGCTCGGCAACGTCGAGCTGTGCCGCACGAAAGATCCGGACCCGGCGGCGAACGCCGGCAAATCCGAGCGCGGTGAAGCCGCCTTTGCCGCCGGTCGCTTTCCGCCCATCCGCGTCCGCGTCGAGCCGTCTCCGCATTATACGCCGCTTCAGCCGGAAAGCAAGGAGCAGCTGGCGGCGGCGCTTCACGAGCTTGCCGGGCGGATGCGCGACGTCGAACCGACGCTGGCGGACATTCCCGAAACGGCCACCGTTCCGCACCCCGCTTTCGGCGGCTTGAACGCGAAGGAATGGTTCGAGCTCGTCGAGATGCATTTCCGCCACCATCTGCTGCAAAAGGAACGGCTGGACGCGTTTTTGCTGCAGCCTCAATCGTGACGCCGCCGAAATCGGGCGGTCGGGACCGGCGACGCTGGTTCCGACCGCCCGTTCGCGTATATAATGGGACGTAAAGGTGTCGCAGGGAATCGAAGCCAAGGGGCGATGGAACGTTGCTGGAGCTGGAGGGGACGAAATGGATCGTTTGGGTCGGCGCGGGCGCACTTGCCGTCTCGCTGCTCGCGCTGGTCGGGTTGTACCGCTGCAGGCGGGAGGACGAACCGCTGCTCGGGCCGAAGCTGCTCGGTTGTTTGGCATTGGGCGCATTCTCGATCGCTGCCGGCGACTTTCGGTTTCCGCTCGGCTTCGCCGCGTTCGCCCTGCTCTTCTTCCGGCTGAAGCGGATCCGCCGGGCGAAGCTCGGGGCGGCCGTTCTCGGCCTATGCCTGCTGATGCTCTACGGCATATCGCCCTCTATCGAGAACCGGCTGTTCGAGCGCGACCGGAGCATCGCCATGACGGATACGCGTATGGGACGATTCGATTTCGAGAGCCACTGGGGGGACGTGACGGCGGCGTTCGCCGTTTCGGGGGATGCCCGGTTGGAGAAGTTCGAAATGAGCTACGAGGCAAACGGAAAGCTGCTGACGCTCGCGCACGAATGGCTCGACCGCCGGCCGGAAGGGGGCTTCGTCTACTACCGGGCAAGGCTTGACCCCGACGATGCGGAGGTCGTCGTCAGCCGGAGCCGACTGGACGGTCCTTGGATGCAGTATGACCGCTCCGTCCCGATGTCGCGTTTCGCCCGGATGCTTCATGAGGCGGATTGGAGCAGGCTGAGACCGGCCGGGGGGCCGGCGCCGTATTATTATTACAGCCTGAAAGCCGACGGCTCGTCCGTCAACTATGCGATCAAGGACGCCTCCAAGTTCGCGGTATCGGGCGACAAGCTCCAGCCGATCGACAACGCGTCGCTTCCGGTGCAGGGCTACTGGATCCTGGCGTGCGGAGCGTTGACCGCACAAGGCCCTTCTTCCGTCGGGTGCGACGCATGGGCGGACTTTTTGTTCGATTCTTCCTTCGGCAATCCGTAGCCGTTACCGGATAAAACGATCGGCCGTGTCCGGCGTCGGCATCAAGCACGAGTCGCTTCGGCCGAACCAGCGATACCGGTTCCGCGCGACGAAATCGTACACCCGATCCCGCAACGGGGCCGGCACCGCGACGAAGGCGTACAGCAGCGGCCATAGGCCGTTCAGCCGACGTAGCACCTCAAGCCCCGCCCGGGAACGGATATAGGCTCGACCGTCGACGACGAGCATGAACGTGCCCGGCGTCGAGCCGTCGCTTTCGCTCGCGAAGCGTCCGACGGCTTCCGCCGGGTCTCGCTCGCGGGCTGCGGCCTCGCCACGTTTTGGGCTGGCTTCTTGGCCAGTCCCTTCGCCCCGCTCATCTCCGCGACCTTCGCTCTTGCTTTCACCGTTCCTTCCCTCTCCTCCGCTTCGTTCCAGCTCGCGAAGCTTGCGCTTCATCCAGTTTCCGCACCGCGAGGCCGCATCCTCCCAGATCGCCTGTCCCGCCTCCGAATCGAGAGCGGCGAACCGGAACCGCTTGTACGGATCCCTCTCGATGACGAACCGGACGATAGCGCTGCACATGATGCAGGAACCGTCATACAAAATGATCGCGTTTTGCCGCTCCTTCACCCTGTTCGCCATCGTCTCTCCGCCTCTCTTGGCCTATTCGTTCCGCTTCGGATCCGGTAGTGCAAGGTCGACTGCAATTCCGCCATCCATTACGGCGAAGCTTGCATCCGTTCCGCGGTCCTCGCATGCGGTTAGCCCGAGTCCGCTGCGTTACCCACCAAATTTCCGCTCCCTAGTTTCGACGGATGACTAGCCTCGTACCTGCTCCCAAATCGTCCGTTTGAACGTATCCAACGCTTCGTCCGTATCCACCGTATACCCGCACTCCAAGCCGATGAAGCCGTCGAAGCCCGTCTCCCGGATCGCCCGCAAAATGTTGACATAGTTCAGCTCCCCGGTTCCCGGCTGCTTCCGCCCCGGATTGTCGGCGATGTGGTAGTGGGAAATCCGGTCGACATAACCCGTCGCATTGCGAATGACGTTCCCTTCCGTCACCTGTTGATGGTAAACGTCGAATACGAGCTTCACGCACGGGCTGCCGACACGGTCGATCACCTCGACGGCTTCGTCCGATCGTTGAAGGAAATGGCCCGGATGGTTGACCAATCCGTTCAACGGCTCGATCTCCAACGTCACGCCGGCTTGCTCGAGCAACGGAGCGCATCGCTTCAGCGTCTCCGTCATCGTCTCCTTCTGCGTCTCCCGGGATACGGCCGCCAGCTCGTTGCCCGTCTGGGTGATGATCGATCGCGCGCCCAGCCGGCGGCAAGCTTCGATCGTCTCCTTCAGCCCGTCGACGAACGCCTCTCGAAGCGCCGGATCGACGAGGTTGAAGCTTTTCGTACAGACGGCGCTGATGCCGACGCCGAGCCGCTCCTGCTCGCGGGCGACGGCGTTCAGATCGAGGTCCCACCATTTGTAATATTCCAGCCCCTGCAAGCCGTGCTCCTTCACCTTTTCCAAATGGTACGCCGCGTCCCGTCCCGGATACGCTCCGATACAAATCGATAATTTCACGGTGGCCGGCCTCCTCTCTTAGCCCGATCATACCTTGAGATATTCGGAGGATCAAGCCCCGTCTTCGGTTTGCTTTTCGGGCCCGGAGCAGCCGCCCCTCTTTCTCCGCTTTCCGAGTCTGCGCGCCTGTCTCGGTGCGCCTTCCCGTGCAACAGCAAAAAGCGGCCCCCCCAAGCGAGGTTCGCCGCTTCATGATTTATACCGGGAAATAAGCGATCTTCACGCAAACCGGCTTCGAAACCTCCGCCGTATGCCCGGTATACGACAGCTTCCCGGTTGCCGGGTCGACGCGGAATACGACGAGGTTGTTCGAATCGCGGTTGGCCGCGATCAAGACGTCCCCTTCCGGCGACAGCGAGAAATGCCGCGGATGCCCGCCGCGCGTCGACACGTGCTCGACCCGTGTCAGCTTGCCCGTATCCGGATTGACGGCGTAGACGACGATCGAATCGTGGCCGCGGTTGGAGCCGTATACGAACCGTCCGTCCGGCGACACCTGGATTTCCGCGCACGCATTGTCGCCGTCAAAGCCTTCCGGCAGCGTCGAGACGACCTCCAGCGTATGCAGTTCGCCCGCCGCGGCATCGTATCGGAACGACGTGACGGTAGAATCGAGTTCATTGATGACATAGACGAATGTCCCGCTCGTGTGAAAGGCAAGATGCCGCGGCCCCGCCCCGGGCTGCACCGGGGTATCGCCATGATGGACAAGCTGCCCCCGCTCCTCGTCGATGCGATAGGCGCGAATCCGGTCCATACCGAGATCGGGTACGAAGACGAACCGGTTATCCGGGCTGAAAAACGCCGAATGCGGATGCGGCCGGTCTTGCCGCTCCGGGTTCACGCTGTGCCCTTCGTGCTGCTTCATATCGAGCAGCTCGCCGATCGTGCCGTCCTCGCCGACGGCCGACAGGCCGACCTTGCCCCCGCCATAGCTCGCCGTCACGACCCACCGGTCGGTCGCATCGCGTTGAATGTGGCACGTCGTCGTATCGGTCGTACCGACTCGTCTCAGCTCCCGGAGCTTCCCGGAAGCCGGCTCGATTTCGAAGGTCACCGCCGCTCCCATGCGCTGTCCGTCCTCCAGCCGCTCCGCAATCGCGTACAACCGTTTTCGTTCGACGTCCAAACTCAAGAAGGTCGGGTTTTGCAAGCCTCCCACCCGATCAAGCGGCGACAGCGCTCCCGTCGCTTCATCCATCCGGTAGACATAGACCCCGTCATTCGAAGCTTCCGCGTACGATCCGATAAATACAAGCCGCTTCCGTTCGTTGCTCGTCATCATATCCTTACCTCCGCTACTTGTTTTCTCCCTCCTAGAGTACACCCTTGTCCGGAAAAAAAGCAAACGGATCGGCACAAAAAAGAAAAGAGCCCTTGACTTCGTCAAGAACCCTTTCCGATATGCGGTCGGAGAGACTCGAACTCTCACGTCCTAGGGACACTACCCCCTCAAGATAGCGTGTCTGCCATTCCACCACGACCGCAAGCTTGAACGAACAATGGTGAGCCATGTAGGACTCGAACCTACGACACCCTGATTAAAAGTCAGGTGCTCTACCAACTGAGCTAATGGCTCGAACGACTTTCATCCCTCGACTGTCCCAATGAGGGTAATATGACCCGTAGGGGATTCGAACCCCTGTTACCTCCGTGAAAGGGAGGTGTCTTAACCCCTTGACCAACGGGCCACATCTTCTTTGTATCGTCGCCCTTCGAAGCGACAAGAGTTATTATACTCGATATTATGGGCGATGACAAGCTTTTTTTCTGCATATTTTTTCAGCTGTTTGCGGCACCGAATTTGCGTCCGCATCGCGACTTGAACTTCCGGAGCCGGCTTGCGATTCCGTCGCTATTTTCACGTCGGGTGACTGCACCCTTTTCGTCGCCGAAGCGCTGCCCTGAAAGGTGAAGCGCCGCATCCGGCGCTCCGACTCCGCAGCCGATGCGAATCCGCAGCCGCCTCCGGCCCTCAAGCGGCCGTTACTTTTTCCACGTCAGGCTTCCGAATCTTCGACCGTAACGCCCTACTCTCCCATTTTCGCCGGGTATTTCCCCTTTTCCGCTTCGCCAAAGCCCGTCCGCCGCGCGTTTCGCAATCCGGGACGTTTATGATATGCTTTTTTCATTCATGGATGAGGGGATTGAACCGGATGCTGGTATACAATAAAACGACGCGTTCCGTTACGAAAGAAGCCGTCCGCGTCCCGGGACCGGACGAAGTGGCTTGGATTCGGCTGCGCTCTCCCCAGCCGGAAGAGCTGGAGCATGTGCTTCACGATATGTTCCGCTGTCACCCGCTGCTCGTCGAAGATTGTATCAAGATGAACCAGCGGCCGAAGATGGACCGGTATCAGGACCGCATTTTCATTTCGTTCTACGCGTTGAACGAGGATTTGTCCGTCTCCGAGATCGCTACCGTTATCGGAGAAAATTTCGTCATCACCATTTATCGCCACGAGATCCGGTTCTTCGATGAGCTCTATGCCGAGTTCGAGCAGGTGGAAGGCAAAATGGAACACGCCGGGCAAGTGCTTTATCATATTTTGGACCGAACCGTCGACGAATATGTGGATCCGATCAACCGGTACGACGACCGGATCGAGAAGATGGAGCACGCCATTTACCGCAACCCGCACGTCCGGATCGCCCAAAACATATTCAAGATGAAACGGACGATCCACATGCTCCGCCGCAATTTCGTCGAGGAGCGGACGATCCTCGGGGCGATCAGCCACCAAAGCTTCCCGTATACGCGCCCGGAAGCCGACGTGTACTTCGTCGATATTTACGACCACCTGTCGCGCATCGTCGATTCCTTGGACATTTACCGCGATTCGCTTAACGGATTGCTCGAGCTGCAGATGAACATGAAGTCCGACCGGATGAACGAAATCATGAAGACGCTCACGATCGCCAGCACCTTTTTCATGCCGCTTACGTTCATTGTGGGCATATACGGCATGAACTTCAAGCGGATGCCCGAGCTCGATTGGGACTATGGCTATGTGGCGGTATGGATCGTCATGATCGCCGTTTCCGTCGCCCTGTGGATCTTTTACAAGAGGAAAAAGTGGATGTGACCCGTTTTCCGAGCCGCTTAGCTTCTTTCGACGTGCTTTAACAGGAGACGCTCCATGACCTCGGAAAACGGCTTTTGCCGATTGTAGCTTGTAACGGGAATAGAGATTCGACACGCACCCTCGTCCGAAGCGCAACGGCACTCATGACGCGCTGCCTCGGCGCCCCTCATCACGGGCTCGCCGTTCATGGAAACGCCAAAAGCCGCTCCTCAGCGGCTTTTTTGCATTCTCTATGAGAGTGCGGCACTGCACCCTTCGAGCCTCAAGAAACGGCGAAGCAGCTGGCCTCGCCCCACCGCCACCGCCCCTCATGTCCGGCTCCCCTGCCCCGAAAAGAAAAAAGCCGCCATCCGGCGACCTTTGCTTCTACGGAGAGAGAGGGATTCGAACCCTCGCGGCTGTTACACCCTAACGCTTTAGCAAAGCGCCCCCTTCGGCCTCTTGGGTACCTCTCCATATTCGACCCGCTTCCGCGGGAATCGTATCATAAAGGGAATAAGAAAAGCTCCCCGAACAGGACTCGAACCTGTGACAACTCGGTTAACAGCCGAGTGCTCTACCGACTGAGCTATCAGGGAACGTACCATAAAATTATCATTTTTCCGCCGGCAAGTCAAGCGGGATCAATTTCAATCTCCCCCTGCATTTCCCGCATGCGTACTTGCGCGGATCCATGCGGCGCTTGCGCATATACGAGGTGCCGCACGAAACGCATTCCAGCTTGTATTTGTAGGCTTGCGCCCGTTTTCTCGGACCGAGCGACTGGCAATACCGCGAGCCCCCCACTTCCGCAAGCAGCTTTTTGAAATCGGCGTCCTGATGCCTGTACCCTTTCCGCTGCAAATGGAGATGGTAATGGCACAGCTCGTGCTTGATGATTTTCTCGACTTCCTCGGCCCCGAACGCTTCATAATGGTGCCAGCTGATATCGATATCGTGCGATTTCATGAAATACCGTCCCCCGGTCGAACGCAGCCGCCGATTGAACGTCGCCCGATGCAAAAACGGACGTTTGAAATCTTGAAGCGAAATCCGTTCCACCCACTGCTGCAGCAATGCGTCGTCCATCCCGCACTCCTTTCGGCCAGACTTGTATGCCGCCTCAATCCTTACTTGAATTTGTACTCGATCATACGCTACACTGTCAAGTAGAATGACGGGCCAGTCCGCGCCCGTAACGCTGCGCCATCCGGAGAGGAGATAAGATCGTCCCCATGCCGAAAATGAGATATGCCGTCCTGAAGCTCGGCGACGTCCTGGAGTTCGTCGAAATGCCGGCCGACCACGTTTACCAACTGACCGCCCTGAACCGCCGCCTGCACAAAGAACTGGACAAGCTGACCGCATCCGGCGTTCCGAGCCTGCCTCACGTCATTGCCGAGTGCGACGCGCTGGAAGTCGTCGACAATGCCGCCCCCGTTCTTCACGGGCTCGAGTATATGAACCAGCTCGAGCGCGCCTTTGCCAGCCTCGACGAAAAATCGTACCCGCTTATTTCGCTGCTCACCGAGATTCGCGCTTTGCAAGCCCAGCTCGAGCAATGGTACGAGGAAGAGGCCGACGCCTGAATCGAATCGCGGCATCGGATTCGAAAAAGGACCTGCACCGCTTCCGCCTTTCCCCCATATCCTATAGGTAAGTGCACATGGCAACACGACACGCCGAAGGGAAAGGGGATGGAAGGTATGCCGCAGTGGCTTTGCCATCAGCTGGAGAAAGCGTTTCGCAAGAAGGACAAACGGCAAATTCGTCTGCTGAACGACTGCTGGTTTTTTTACCGGACCAAAATAATCGACTCGAAGGAGTCCGTTCCTATATCCCGGCAATAACGCCCCGGAGACGTCGCTTAAAACGTCCCCAGGGCGTTTTTTTGCCGCGTCGGAAAGTAACCCCCCCGACGACCCCGATCACTTGCCGCCGTTCGGATTCCGCATCGTCAAGCCGACGCGCCCTTTTTTCACGTCGACGTTCAGCACCCACACCGTAACCGTATCCCCGACCGAAACGACGTCCATCGGATGCTTGACAAACGTATCGCTCATTTGCGAAATGTGGACGAGCCCGTCGTTTTTGATCCCGATATCGACGAACGCGCCGAAGTCGATGACGTTGCGAACCGTCCCTTGCAGCTGCATCCCCGGCGTCAAGTCTTCGATCTGCAGCACGTCCGTCCGGAAAATCGGCGGCGGCAGCTCCTCGCGCGGATCGCGTCCCGGCTTCTGCAGGCTGTCCAAAATGTCGCGCAGCGTCGGCACGCCGACGTTCAGTTTCGTCGCCAGCGTCTCCGCATCCGCGTGCTGCAGCTTGTCCTTCAGCTCCTTCGAGCCAAGCTGGCTGAGCTCGAGCCGCAGCTCGCGGAACAAACGGTCGACGACCTCGTACGACTCCGGATGGATCGGCGTATTGTCGAGCGGATTGCCCCCTTCGCTAATGCGCAGGAAGCCGACGCACTGCTCGAACGTTTTCGCTCCGAGGCGCGGCACTTTTTGAAGCTGCATCCGGTTTTGAAACTTGCCGTGCTCTTCGCGGAACTTGACGATGTTTTTGGCGATCGTCGCGTTAATGCCGGACACGTACGAGAGCAGCGAGGGGGACGCCGTATTCAGGTCGACGCCGACGTGGTTGACCGCCGACTCCACGACAGCCTTCAAGCTTTCGTCGAGATGCTTCTGCGCCACGTCGTGCTGGTACTGTCCGACCCCGATCGCCTTCGGCTCGATTTTGACCAGCTCCGCCAAAGGATCCTGCAGACGGCGCGCGATCGAGATGGCGCTCCGCTCCGCCACGTCCAGCTGCGGGAACTCCTCCTGCGCCAGCTTCGAAGCCGAGTACACGCTCGCTCCCGCTTCGTTGACGATCAAATATTGCAGCCCGCGTCCCTTCATCTTGCCGATCAGCTCCGCGATGAATTGCTCCGTCTCGCGCGATGCGGTCCCGTTGCCGATGACGATCAGCTGTACGCCGTATTTCTCGATAGCCGCCTTGACCTTGGCCTCCGCCTCGGCGACTTTATTGTTCGGCGGCGTCGGATAGACGACGTCGATGTGCAGCGTTTTGCCGGTTTCGTCCACGACCGCGAGCTTGCAGCCCGTCCGGTAGGCCGGATCGACGCCGAGCACAACCTTACCTTTGACCGGCGCCTGCAGCAGCAAGTTCCGCAAATTTTCGGCGAAAATGTTGATGGCGTGCTCCTCCGCCTTTTCCGTCAGCTCTCCGCGCACCTCGCGCTCGATGGACGGCGCGATCAGACGCTTGTAGGCGTCCTCGATGACCAGCTGCAGTGTGCTTTTGACGACGGAGTCGCCCTTCACGATCTGCTTCGCGATGTAATCGTGGATGCGTTCCGGCGCCACCTCCAGCCGGACCTTCAACACCTCTTCGCGCTCCCCGCGATTGATGGCCAGCGTCCGATGGGGCGGCAGCTTGCGAACCGGCTCCTGATACGCGTAGTACATCTCGTAGACCGATTCCTGCTGCGGATCCTTCGCCTCGGTCGCCACGATGCCGTTGTCGTGCGTATATTTGCGCACCCATGCCCGGATTTTCGCGTCGTCCGCTATGTTCTCGGCGATAATATCCATGGCGCCCTGAATCGCTTCTTCGGCCGTGTGAACCTGTTTGTCCGCGTCGATATACTGCGACGCCTCCTGCTCCAACGAGCCCTGCCGCGGCTGCGCCATGATCCATACGGCGAGCGGCTCGAGCCCCCGCTCCTTCGCGACGCTGGCGCGTGTCTTGCGCTTCTGGCGGTAGGGACGGTACAAATCTTCGACTTCCTGGAGCTTGACCGCCTGCTCGATCGAAGCGCGCAGCTCCGCGGTCAGCTTGCCCTGCTCGTCGATGAGCCGGATGACCTCCAGCTTGCGGGATTCCAGGTTGCGCAAATATTGCAGCCGCTCCTCGATATCGCGCAGCTGCGTCTCGTCGAGCTCGCCGGTCATTTCCTTCCGGTACCGGGCGATGAACGGGATCGTGTTGCCTTCGTCCAGCAGCCCGACCGACGCTTTCACCTTCGAATGCGGGAGCTGCAGTTCCTTCGCGATTTGCTTTAAAATCCGTTCCTGCTGCTGCGCCTTTTGCTCGGCGGTAAGCTCGGTTGCCGCGCCTTCCGTCTCCCGGACGGCCGTTGCCTTCGTTTCGCGCTCGTTTGCCATACTTGGTTCGGTTCCCCCTTAAACTTGTATGCGCCCTTGTAAAAAGCGCTTGTCCAATCCCGTTCTCTACGTTGGTTTCGAGGTCGCTCGTCTGCGCTTGTTACCTGCTTGAATCTTGCGATCGTATCGCGTATGCGCTCGTCTGCTCGGTGCTAGTGCTCACGTCACACGCATCTACCCGGTGCTTGCACTCGTTTCGCGCCGCGCTCGTCTACACGGCATGTTCGGCTTCCGCAAACGTTTCTTCCCTTCCATTCCGAGCGGAACGGTCCCTTATCGGGGTTTATTATACCATATTCCGTTCGGACGGTACGACATTCGCCCGCCCTCGCGATCTCCCAATAAACAGAAAAAAACGAGGGCTCTCCCTCGTCCGTTCTCCGTAATGTTCGATTAAAACTCGATCAGGCCCACACTGATCTGAAGCGCTTCATCGACCTTCCGCATGGACTCGTCGTCCAAATGCGTAATTTTATCGGTAAGCCGCTGCTTATCGATCGTCCGAATTTGCTCCAGCAAAATAACCGAATCCCGGTCGAACCCGTGCGTTTCCGCGTCGATTTCCACGTGTGTCGGCAGCTTCGCTTTTTGAATTTGCGCGGTGATCGCCGCAACGATGACGGTTGGGCTGAATCGGTTCCCGATGTCATTCTGAATGATGAGCACAGGCCGTACGCCGCCCTGTTCGGACCCCACTACCGGTGACAGGTCCGCGAAAAAAACATCGCCACGTTTCACAATCAAGCTCTACACCCCGCTAACTAAGCGATCGAGGGTACCGTCCGCGTCTTCCTCCGCTTGAAAAGCTTCCGCCGCCATATGCAGGTTGATTTTCGCCATTTCCATATACCCGCGCTGCATCGATTCCCGCAAATGACGCTTCTTGCGTTCCATGAGGTACAGCTTCATGGCCTGACGAATGAATTCGCTGCGATTGGAGTTTTCCTTCTCCACGATGCCGTCCACTTCCTGCAGCAAGTAATCCGGCAGACTGATCATGATCCTTTTCGTGTTATGCACATTGGCCACCGATCTCGCACCCCCAAAACATTCCCAAACCAATACTACCATTATGTCGTGCATGAAGTCATTTTATACAAGACCAAGTATATGCTCGGAATATATCACGTATGTATATCCGTCGCAAAAGGTTTTGTCCGCAGCGGCAACCCGGTTGCTTGCGTATCACCGTAGCGTAGACGTTCGGTCTTGCGAAGCGCTCGATTCGTCAAACGTTACCGTCAAGCCCAAGTCCCTTCCCGTTCGGGGAAGATCCGCCTAAAATTGCCCTTTATACGTATTCGCCGCCGACCCTCGAAATCCTCCGCCGTCTCGCGAAAACGGCGCTGGAAAATGTTGCGCCTGTAGCCGGTCTGGCACCGAGTCTCCTCAAAACCGTCTTATCCCGTATATCGGTACAACCCTTCGGCAAATGAATAGATAAATAAAAATTCCAGCAAAAACCTTAGCGCAACAGCGGATTCGCCACGTCGATACGCTGTCCGTTCCTTATATAGATACGCGGCACGCGATGCGAAATCATGCACGTCACTTCGTAATTGACCGTCCCGAGCAGCGACGCCAGCTCCTCTGCGGTAACGACCTCCGAGCCTTGCGCTCCCAGGAGGACGACCTCCTCCTCTTTCGTCGGATTGTCGATGGTGCTGACGTTCGCCATGCACTGGTCCATGCAAATCCGGCCGACGATCGGCACTCGCTTCCCTCTCACGAGCGCGTGCACCTTCTCCGACAAGATGCGGCTGTAGCCGTCCGCGTAGCCGATCGGCAGCGTCGCGATCGTTTCCTCCCCTTTCGTCCGATAAATGACGCCGTAGCTAATTCCCGCGCCCGGAGGCAGCGTCTTGATGTGCGCCATCTTCGTCTTGAGGCTCATGACCGGCCGGAGCTCGACGCGCTCCTTGTTCACTTGTTCGGACGGATACATTCCGTACATGGATATGCCGAGGCGGACCATATTATACGACAAGTTCGGGCAGTCGATGCCGGTCGCGCTGTTCCCGGTATGCAGATAGCGAAAGCTCACCCCGCGCTCCCGAAAAGAGCCGACCACCCGCTCGAACTTCTCATGCTGCTCGAGCGTATAGGATTTATCCGCCTCGTCCGCGCAAGCGAAATGCGTATATACCCCTTCCACGTCCAGCAGCGGGTGACGGAGCGCCCGCTCCAAGAACGCGATCGCTTCCTCGTTCGCCTGAAGCCCGAGCCGCCCCATCCCCGTATCGATCTTGACGTGAACCTTCAGCTTGCTGGGGTCCGTCTGCCGCTCGAGCGCCGCCCACAATTCATCTTGAAACACCGTCAGTGTAATGTCTTCCTTTATCGCAATCGGAAGCCCTTCCGGCGGCGTATACCCCAGCACCAGAATCGGTGCACGTACGCCCGCCCGCCGAAGCTCCAACCCCTCATCCAAAAACGCGACCCCGATATACGCCGCGCCGCAATCAATCGCTTCCCGTGCCACTTTTACCGCGCCATGCCCGTAGGCGTCCGCCTTCACGACGGCCATCAACCCCATGCCCGCCGGCAGCGCCTGCCGAAACGCCCCGATGTTGTGCCGCAGCGCATCCATCGAAACCTCCACCCACGTCGGCCGATAAAACGTCTCCAAGCCGTTCACCTTCTTCTCGTCGCTAGGCCAAGCCCTGACAGCCCGCCTGAAAAACATATAGTCTATGGTAATCCCATCCCCCGGCACTGTCAATGAACAAAGCGGCTCATACGGGAGTTGACGGGGGGACAAAAAAAGGAAATCCTCCACTCGGGAGGATCTCTTGGGTTCATGCCTCAAGCGAAAACTTCGATTACTTACCAACCTGACCAACGACCGATTGTGCAATCCGGATCATTTCCGTCTGCGGCAAATCCGACGTTGACAGCTTGAACTCCACTCCGTCATACGTCCAATGCAGCGTCCGCATTCCTTTTTCTTCGCCGGTTACGACGCCAAGCGTGTAGCCCAGGTCGAGAATATCTCCCGGCAGCGACGTCACCGTCTTGGCCTGCGGCATCGATTCCACCAACGTGTAGTTGTACGTACCGGAGTAACGGAACAAAATCGCCTTGTCTTCGCCAAGCTTCACTTCTTTCAAATCTTGTTTCTTCACGCCCTGCGGTACGTAAATCGGCTCCAAAATGCCGAAGCTTTGTGCAGATGCCCCCGCGGTCTTGTCCGTAGTGCCGGTCTTCTGAACGCCTGTTGCAGTCGGGTCCTGCTTCGTTCCACCGGCGGCAGTTGCCCCTTGCTTGGTGGCATCGGATGCCGTCGCCGACGTCGGCATCGATTGAATATTCCAGCTCGTCATGTTCCGCTGCATGTCGAACGAATCTTTCTCGAACTTCTTACCAAATTCGAATTGCGTAAAGTTCACCGCAACCAGCACATTATTGTTATCGTCCGTTACATGAACTTGCTTCGGCGCGTAATCCTTCTTGTTCAACCATATTTTCTGACGGGACAACAGCCCGTTCTGATAATTGGCCACAACATCGAACACGTAGGCATCCTTTTCTTCCGTAAACTGACGATCGTTGTCCATCACAATGCTCTGCACCAGCGACTGGAACAAATACACTTGTCCGGAATTTTCCGGCCAATCGCTCTGGAAACGGAACATTTTATTCAAATGCGGCGTCAGCACGAACACGCCCTCATCGTTGCGGAGCACGATTTGCGTAATATCCTTCGCTTCGTTCGTCAGCGCGATCCGATAATAATGCGGATTCTGATACCAGACCTCCACATTATACTGCTGCGCTTGCTGCCCCGTCTGAAGCGTCATCGTCCCCGCACCTTGATAGCTGTCGAGCTTCCCGATCACATGATCCAAATCTTTGACAACCTGCTCCGCATTCTTCGTCCCACATCCGGCTGCAATTAGTACAACGCACATCACGACGGCCAGTACCCATGTGACCCGACGCATTCCATCAACCCCTCACACGAAATAGTGATTACTTGTACCATTTGTATGAGGGGGGGTGGACAAATATGACGATAAGGTTTACTGAATAGGAGCCTTCTTACTAGGTTCCGATTTGACCTCTCATCTCCTCGCTTCAACATATATGGAAAGATACGGACATGTATAATCAAAATAACTGGTATTCCTTAAAACGGGTGACATACTTTGTCCATAACCAGATAAATATATATCTTTAAAACCTGCAATCTTTAACATATTAAATAATTTGTCCTTATTCCACCAATTAATATGATCACCGGGATATCGCTTATGAATGTCAAGCGAGCATTTATCAATCGCATAGTCTAAAGCCTGTTCATAAGGCATTTCAGAAAAAATCTTGTCAAACTCTTTGTCACTAATTTTATAAGTACCGGTTATATTCTGGAGTTCCGACGTTTGGCTTGCGAAATTGAATAGAAATATTTGCTTTAAAGTTACATCTTTCATAGGTTTGCTTACATTAACCTTCGCCATGATTTCAGGAGTGCTATAATCCACCTCCATTCTTCTCCAAAAGTTTCTATCGTTATTCAATACCGTCCTATAACATAAATCAATATTCGGAGTCGTTAATCTGATAATTCCATTCTTTTTTAATATCCGATATGCTTCATTAAACATATTTTGAGCTGCTTCATTGGTAATATGTTCGATTGTATGACTGGAATAGACAACGTTCGCCACTTGGTCCTCTATCGGGAGCGGCTTAAGCTCAAGTAGATCGTAATTTATGCCGATTTGGTTGTCCTTATACCAATCATTTTGAAAATCAATGTTTGTCCAAGCACGGTGCACAAATGAGCCTGCGCCAATGTTATAAAAACGTTTCTTTTTTACGTCTTCTTCGCTGAATATTGAAAAATACAACTCCATATCCGGCTTTTCCCTTTTTCGCACCTCATAACCTAGAGCGGAAAAGCCAGTTGAAACTGTTTTTTTTAGAATTTCAAGCATGTCGCACCTCTCCTTATACTTCACTTGCCAATCAAAGAAAGTAGCATCCTTTTTTCCTTTTTCGTAAACGCAACGAACCACATGATTACAATATAGAGAATAGAAATTATCGCTGTTTGTAAGATGAGAGATAGCCAGGTCGTGTCACCAAATCTAGTAATAATCCATGATATACTGCAAATCAATATCATACCTAACGATGTACCCTTGTAAATCCCCTTATATAGGGTAATTAAATTAAGGCCTAATTTTTTATGAATGTATAGTCCTTCCCCAATAGTATAGCCGAATAAAAAGGCAAAGGCAGTTCCAATTGCCGCTCCTATCATTTCAAGCCTTTGGACCAATATTATAGTAATAAGAAGATTAATAGTAGCTACGGCTATTGAAATAAGTGCTTTTACTTTTTGCCTTTCTTTTGCCCACAAGACAATCGACACCACATATTGAACTCTGAAAAAAAATTGGGGAATCAATACGATTATGGCTACGTAATAGGCTGAAATAAATTCACTTCCCGCCCATAAAGAAAAAAAGGGTTTTCCTAAAAAAACAAACCCTACAACGGGTAAACATAAAACGTATAGATTTATGCGCCCTATTTTAATAAGTTCGGACGTTAGCACTTCATTTGGCTCTTTATCGCTTACGATCTGCATAATTCTGGGCATAACTACGTTATAAATTACAATTGCAAGTGATTCGAAAAAGGAGGTAATCATCGTTCCTATCGAATAAATTGCTATTATCGTCGAGGAAGTAAATATGCCTAAAATAATGTAATCCACTGACCATACCAATTGGTAAGCAACCATCTCAATAAAGACGAATCCCGAAAATGAAAAGATGCTTCCAATAAACCCCAAAGTGATTCCTCTTATTTTAGGAACAATTTTCAATATGAATACAATATAAAATGCTGCAATAACACAAAAAACGAGATTTATTATTAGATCGGCTATAACAATTGTATAAGCAGTACCCCCTATCTTTACCAAATAAAATATTGAAGTAAACCGAATTATATTTTTCAGTAAATTAATGCCATTTAGCAAAATATGTTTTTCATAGGACTTAAGCAATGAACCGATACAGTTATAAAACAAATTAATAACCACATTGATCATGCTTACAAAAAACAACAACTTTGCAAGCTCTATCTCTTTATCCGAAAACGTCGGAAATATCGCATGGAAAATATTAGGTGCGACTAAAGCGATAGTTATGATTACCAGAGAGATTGCGGTATAAAAAAATATAATAATCGCAATTAAATTTTGTGTCTTGTTCTTATAATTAGCTCCTCGATATTCCGAAAAATACTTTATAATCGCATATCCCGCGCCCATATCCAACAACATAAAATATGCTGTTATAGTAATAACCAATCTGTATACGCCGTAATCTTCAACTCCCCACATATAGATCATCAGCGGCGTTAAGATTAAAATTGTAACGTTCTGTACGAACATGCTTATATAACCTATTATTACACCGTACTTTCTTTCCATCATCCCCTACCTTCCTTTTTATTCCCAACTTCTAGTTGCTCGTTATAAGCGACTATTTTTCGAAATGATAGGCCGTTTACTTTTAAATGGTCGATAAGAGTGTCGGTTGCTTCAACAATATCGTTTACTTCTTCAAAACGAACCGATGATTTCCCGAACAATTTTAAGCGCACCTTATTAATAACTCTTGAGAAAAAATCCGCTACTGGACCACTTAAGACGGCTCGAATCAAGTTCAGTGTTCCAAGCATTGGATTTAGGCCCTTTAAACGCAACGCGCGATACATACCATTAAGAATTTCCGAATAAAACGCTGGATATTTTGTCAAGCAAAATGCCGCCAGTTTTTCTATATAAAAATATCGAAGTATATCTGGCCGTTTCAAATCATTTAAGGCTGCTACCACGGAATCTGCCCAAATTGTTTCCACACTGTAAAAACGTGGAACTTCTTCGGCCCATGTATAATGATCGTGCCCTCGGAAATGCGGTGCTTCTTCTAACTTACCCGTATGCTTTCCAGTGACTGAATCAATAGATCCGCTGCCCACACACGCGCCGGGTATTGTTAGTGGGTAGTCTATGGCAATCACTTTATCAACAATAGTGGCAAGTGCTACTACGATATAAATGTCAGGGGTTAAGCCTCCAACATACTTCCCTGTCAGTTCACGGATTCTTTCCATGCACTCTCTTTTTACTATACCATGGTATAGTTTGGGAAGATTATTTTTATAATATTTTTGACCGCCTTCCCTCAACAATTTTAATAATTCTTCATTAGCATCGTGTTCTTGGATTTTTCCACTGAAGTGAGCCAATGTCAACGTGCTGCCTCTTACTTTCGTAGCGATTGATGATATATTTGCACCTGGCCATAAATATTGCGCTTGAAGCCCTGGCTTTATTGCACTGATGTCATTATTTTTCGCCCACAACACAGCGTCTAGAATTTCTGGATTTATACCGTCATCATCGCCTATTAAACATAAATATTCACCGGTTGCTAGTAAAATCGCCTGATTAAAATTATCTACAAATGATAACGGTATGCTTTCATAATTATAAACTAAACGATCATCAAAGATATTTTCTCTTACATAATCTTTCAATTCACAAAAATCGCTATTGTCTTGAACAACTAGTTCGAGAGTGTCAGATTTTATAGAAAGTATTGTATTTATAGCACTTATTGCATAAGGTATTCTATTTCTTGTTGGAATTATGATCGATAATAACGGCTGCTTCTGCATAATTTTATTTTCCTCCAATATGGTTTGGAGCTATCTTCTATTTTTTAAAAGCTCATAATACATATTATCAAATTTATAGCTATCTTTATTGATAATGTTGGTGTAAGGAACAAAAGTTTTATTTGCATACTGAATTTTCGTTTGTTTATCCAGTGTACCCAATTCCTTGAAAAAGTACAGACTTGCAAGAATAATCAGGCAGAATGCGAAAATCACTTTGTTTATTTTTTCTCTATAGATATAAAAAATGTTCGGCAATATAATTATGTCCAACAGTTTGCCGTAGATTGAAAGTCTGGCAGCTGTTATCTCAGAGAAGCTGAATATGAAATATATCAACAAGCTTATAACATAAATATTCATTATTCTTCTACACATTTCATTTTGCTTAGCATACACGTCGTAATATATTAATGCGATTGCCAAAAAAGCTATTCTTCCCAAGCCCTGAAAATCCAAAATGTTGATTATGCCGCCAGAATCCATGTACGGAATGATTCTACTGATAAAAGGTAGCCAATTGAAGTTTGTTAATATATTTCCCAATGGCATAAACGAAAAAATCATAACACAGACTGAAAAGTAAAATAATCTTCTTTTTCCTATATTTATTTTGGTTACAAAATATAACGGAAATAAAAGAACAGCAGATGCATGAATCAGAGTCAAAAGTAAAGTAATAACAAGAAATTTAATTGTTTTTTTGTTCTCACTACATTCCAAAAAGTAATAAATTCCGATAGCTAGAGTCAATCCTTGTCTTAAACCGCTGAATGTCCATACAAAATAATAGAAGCAAAAATAAAGAAAAAGTGAAAAAATGGGATTTTTACTATATTTTTTACATATTTTAGATATGAAGTAAATATTGACCGATGCTATCACAATTAAATATATTTGAAAAGGGAGCCCTATACTTTTAAAGATCGAACCTATCAATCTGAAAAGTAATTCCTGATTGTCTAATCCGGCTACTAACTCTTGAATAACTGAAGGGTTCAATCGATTAAATAAGTATTCGTAAGCGAAATAATCTACACCAACACCATATCTAAAAAATGCGACAATCGCAATCAATATTGAGAAGACTTTAAAAGCTATATTTTTTTTATCATTAACAGCAGATAAAACTATCCCTGAGAAAAACGTTATAAAATACATAATATCTCCTCGTTATATCAATGCATCGATTAAATATTGATGTTCTTGCTGAAATTCAACGAACTCTTCTCGTTCTATTGTTTTATATTGAATTTTACCTAGTAAGACTTTTTTCATCACATCGGCAAGCCTTTCCGAATCAAATGGATCGAAAAAATAAGCATTTTTATAACTACCGACTACTTCACGAGAGAAAACACAATCAGACGCTAGTATTATGGTTTCATGGAATTTTGCCTCTAACAATGGAAGACCAAAAGTTTCAATATAAGAAGGAAATAATAAAATCGACTTACCGTACATGTCAAATACGTGCTCTCTGGAGAGAGCCCCGACAAATTGCACCGGAAGTCGCTTTTCTGTAACTTTTTTATATAATCCGGAAACGTAACTGTTTTCGTTACCTTTCAAAGTGAAAATAACCTTGAAATCATTTATTCCCTGTTCAATAATAAGCTGACAAGCATCAACAATTAATTGATGGTTTTTATATATAAACTCGCTTGCCGGGTAAAAAAAGGTTTTAAGTGTTTTTTTGTTTTTAACGTACTTTTGCTTGATAGCAATATTAATTTTGGGGAGTACTACGTCAATTTTGTTCTCATCGATCCCCGTTCTTTCAATACAAGCATTTTTCATCCACTCAGTTTGTACAATCACCTTGTTTGCTTCTATTACTGATTTCAAAATTTTTTTACCGATTATATTTTGATAAACCCAAAGAATTTTGTTCTCTCTAAAATTAAACTTATAGTCAATAAAAGGCAAGCAATTATGGACATATAAAATTTGTTCTACTTTCGTTCGCGGTATCGTAATATTTTGGAAAGATATGACCTTATCAATTTTATATTTTTTTATAAGTTTCGGCGCTATTATATTATCAAAATAATAACGATGGAACCAACTTCTCTTTATCCATGGAAAGCGTAAGATTCTAATATTCGCAGTTTCCTCCAACTTGGGCTTCCCTAGGACAAAGAACCAGGAATCCGTTTTGCTACTCCGTTCGTGTACTTCATCATAAAATTGGTTTAATATCGATAAAGCTCCAACACTCTCCGCCGGAACATTGAACACCATAATATTCATTATTAGAAGGTTCCCCAAATAACTTTATTAACAATTTTCGTGTAACTTTGAATGATTTTAATTACTTTTACCGATACATTAGTATCTTGGTAATCAGTAACTGGCATCACAAGCTCCTTATTCTCCCACATTGATCTACAAATTTCTACTGCTTGTAATATTTCTCGTTTTGTTATCCCCCCAAGGATAATTGCTCCTTTGTCCAGTGCCTCAGGACGTTCTGTTGAAGTTCTTAACGAAACTGCCGGAAAGCCTAATATAGAAGCTTCTTCTGGAACTGTCCCGCTATCCGACAAAACGCAATATGCATTCAATTGTAGTTTGTTATATTCAAAAAAGCCAAATGGTTTTAAGATTCTAACAAGCGGATGGAATTCGAATCCTCGTTTTTCAATAATTTTTTTACTTCTGGGGTGTGTAGAGTAAATGATAGGCATTTTGTACATTTCTGCGATTTCATTAATTGCACTCATAAGTGTCATAAAATTTTTCTCATTATCAATATTTTCTTCCCGGTGTGCAGAAACTAGTATATACTGATCCTGTTTCAAACCAAGTATTTCCAGTATATTGCTGGAATGGATGTTGGATTTGTGTTTATGCAAAACTTCGGCCATAGGGGATCCTGTTACATAGATATGCTCTTTCCTACAGCCTTCCATTATTAAGTATCTTCTGGCGTGTTCAGTATAAGGCAAATTGACGTCGGAAATATGATCCACAATTCTCCTATTTATTTCTTCTGGCAGATTTTCGTCAAAACATCTGTTTCCTGCCTCCATATGAAAAATTGGTACTTTAAGCCTCTTAGCTGAAATTGCCGAAAGAGCGGAGTTCGTATCACCTAATATAAGGAGCGCTGCTGGTTTAACCTTTTCGATCAGTTCATATGATTTATTGATAATATTGCCTATCGTTTCACCTAAATGATGACCTACACTTTCTAAATAATAATCAGGCTCACGGATTCCCAATTGTTCAAAGAAAATATGATTTAACGTATAATCCCAATTCTGTCCAGTATGGACCAATGTATGTTCAAAATACATATCCATTTTTTTGATGGTCTCGCTAAGTCTGATAATCTCTGGCCTTGTCCCTACAATAGTCATAACCTTTAATTTGTGCATTATCATTCACCTTTGTCTTTATTGAAAATAATGAGGATACAGCTTCTTATGGTTTTGTACCCATTCTGCCATTTCAATAATCATTTCTTCATAATCGGGGACTTGAAAATCAAAGTCGTCCCTGTTATTAATTAATGATTTATCAATGGCAATTTTATCATCGCTATTTATTACTATTTCATTATTTCTGAAATATTCATTGAAATATACAAGCAATTCATATTTTGAAATAGTTTTGTTATTTACTAAGTGGTATAAGCCCGTCAAATTTTGTTGAACCGCCTTTTCCATTGCTTTGGCCAATACGAGAGTCGTGACCCCAGTCCATATTGCTTTGGTATACCCATTGACTATTCGTTTTTGTTTCATAAACCAATTGAATAGACCTATTCCGTTTGGATTCATATCAGGACCTATGATGGAATTCCTGAAGGTTAAATCTTTATCATTTATTAATTCCCCTAAAGCTTTTGAACGATCGTAAAAGGTTTCACCATCTTTCGAGGAACTCTCGGAATAACTCCCATTTTTCCCGGAAAACACGCAGTCAGTACTCATTTGGATAATCTTTGTCTTTGTCCCTAGTGTAATATGGTTAAGAAAATGTGGCAAATAACTGTTAATTAACACTGCTTGATACTTATTAACTTCAGCAAAATGATTGAGTAATCCTGCGCAGTTAATGACAGCATTATATCCACCTTCTTTTATCTCTTTCTCAATGAGAGCCGTGTTCAAAATATCCCCCACTATATTCCTACAATATGGAAAAGGCCTTCGAGATATAGTGGTAACGTCATGACCTTGTTCTTGAAGAAAAATACAAATCATGTGCCCGGCCATTCCGGTTCCACCTAGAATCAAATACTTCACCTTATCTCACCCACTGTTCTAATTCGTTTTGTATAAAATCCAGTTCAAGCAATTTTTTTTTGATTTGATCCACATTCAAGCGCTCCGTATTGTGTGAATTATACTCCTGCTCACGAGATAGATTTTGATTTCCTTCTACAAAGTATTTATCGTAGTTAAGGTCCCGATTATCAACTGGAATCCTATAAAAGCCTTTCATGTCTTCCGCCACAATTCGTTCTTCCTTAGTTAGCAATGTTTCGTACAGTTTTTCGCCGTGGCGTGTGCCGATAATTTTAATTTCATTTTTAGCGTTAAAAATTTCTTTCACAGCCTGCGCAAGGTCCCCTACTGTGGAAGCTGGCGCCTTTTGCACCATAATATCTCCGGATTTTGCAAATTGAAAGGCAAAAATCACAAGTTCTACCGCCTCCTCTAGACTCATAAGAAATCTTGTCATGTTAGGATCAGTTACCGTCAAAGGCTGTTCATTTTTTATTTGTTCCACAAACAACGGAATAACCGATCCACGGGAAGCCATAACGTTTCCGTATCTTGTACCACAAATCAAAGTTTTGTCTGGGGAAACTGTTTTAGCTTTGGCTACAAAAACTTTCTCCATCATCGCTTTGGAAATCCCCATTGCATTAATTGGGTAGGCTGCTTTATCGGTTGAAAGACAAATCACTTTTTTAACACCATATTCGATAGCGGCTGTGAGTACGTTATCTGTACCTAAAACATTCGTTTTAACGGCTTCAAGGGGGAAAAATTCACAAGAGGGAACTTGTTTTAAAGCAGCTGCGTGGAAAATAAAATCAACTGAGTGCATTGCATTTTTTACACTTGCAAGGTCTCTAACATCTCCTAAATAAAATTTAAGCTTATCGTTTTTATAAAACTTACGCATATCATCCTGCTTCTTCTCATCCCTTGAGAATATTCGAATTTCTTTCACGTCTGTATTCAGGAATCTCTTCATTACTGCATTACCGAATGACCCTGTACCTCCAGTGATTAAAATGGTCTTATCATTAAACATGATTAAACCTCCCAATTACTCGAATTTTTTAGTAATTCCTTCAACCTTTGCATGAAAATCTGTTTGGAGAAATGATTATCGTAATACTTTCTTGCATTTTGCCCGTATATCGGTTGCATTTCTTTCTCTTCAACAAATTTCCTTATATTTGCCGCTAGTTCCTTGTAATCTTCCGCAGCACCACACAATCCGCATTTTGCCTCCTTAATCAGGCTCTGTGTCTCGCCGTTAATTGCACCAATGATAGGTTTGCCGGCCGCCATATAAGATTGCACTTTATTCGGCAACGTGTAAGAGATTACTTTATTTGCTTTCAATGTAATTAAAAAAGCATCCGCCATTGCGTAGAATCTAGGCATTTCATTCACCGGATGCTGCCCATAAAAAAAAACATTTTTAATTCCTAATCTTCCGCATAATTCTTCGCATTTATTAAGAGATGATCCGCCACCAACAATGTGAAATTTTATATAAGGCTCGTTCTTAAGTTCGTTTGCAGCGTACAATATCGTCTCCACATTTTGCATCTCGCCAATGTTACCCGCAAAAAGCAAATTGCATTCTTGAGCATCTTTTTTTTTCATTACAACACTCTCAAATAAAGATTCCGCATATACTGGGAGATGGGTAATTGGTTTCTGAATCTCTAAAACCTCGCGAAAATATTGTTCGAACATTTTTGAACTCGTAAAAATTTCATCTGATTGCATGTAAATCCATCTACTCAATTTATAAACTAAAGAATAAATTTTGCTATTTGATGAAATGCCCGCTGATGCGATACTTTCAGGCCATAAGTCGTGACAATACAAAACAAGCGGTTTTTTTATCATTTTTTTCAACATAATCCCGGGTAAAGCCATCGTAATTGGGGATAGTTGATAGATTAAAATGAGATCAAAATTTTTTTTAAAACTAAATGTTTTTATAATAGCTGACAATGCGAAGCTTATATAATTTAACGCCAAGCTAATTTTATTATTTCCTCTACCTATAAGCCACGAACGGAATACTTGGACTCCGTTAATCACTTCTTTTCTATTTCTAAATCCCCTATACTTTCTATCCACAACGCCCGAGGGGTAATTTGGAAGTCCCGTTAGTACTGTAAGTTCATACCCCGACTTGGCCAACTCGAAACATATGTCGTTCACTCTAAATTGTTCTGGGTGAAAATATTGACAAATAACGAGTATTTTCATGATTTTAAACCTCGCCTAGAGTTTCTTCGGCTTTCCACATACTCTTTCACTTCACTTATAATTCCTTCCTCAAAAGATAAGGGTCTAAAATTGAAATCCTTATATGCTTCTTCATAGCTGAAACTCTTATCCTCTTGCATTCTCAGAACTTGCTCGACAGAAATGATTGCTTTCTTTGTAATCTTATTATATATTTTTGCGGCTAGTATCGAGAACCAGAGTGGGAATTTTACAATAATTGTATTTTTGCCCAAATTTTTCGATACACATTTGATTAAATCGATATATCTTATTGGAGCCTTACCCGCCAAGTTATATTCTTTATTATAGGTGATATGTTTATTAATAAGCACGTCGTAATACGCATTTCCCAAATCTTTCGCATGAATAGGCTGCATTAGATTTTCCCCCTCACCAAACATAGGGAAAAACCTATGTCTAGCTAAAAAATCAACCAACTTGTACATGTTCCTATCACGAGAGGTTCCATAGATCATAGTTGGTCTTAAAATCGTTATTCCTATCTGATTTCGCATCCCAATTATACTTTCTTCAATTTTAATATATTCTTCCGATGCACTTTTATATTTAGAAAACCTTCCCGTTGTATGAACCAGAATGGCCCATTTGACGCGATTCTTAATGGCTGCCTCCACTACTTGATTCGACAATAATATAGTTGAAATATGCAAAACTGTTTCGGCTCCAACCATTGAGCTTTCCAAAACCTGTTTATCTTCTATACTTCCTCGGACAATTTCGAGATTTAGTCCCGTATTTTCAAGCATATGAGTATCGGTCTTCTCTCGGACTAGGCATCTTATTTTCCCTGAAAATCCTTCTTGCTTCAATCTATTCAAAAAAAACATACCGGTATGACCCGTTATCCCCGTAACATATAGCACAATGAACCTCCCTGAATCCACAAAGTTATGGGAATTCCTTAGTACCCTGCCGAGTTGTACCCTCTCTTACGCCTTCTCTTTTTATTACATTTACAATCGTTTTTACCATCACAACCATATCAAAAAATAAACTCATTCTTTGAACGTATTCGCCGTCATATTGCGCCTTAACTTCTATTGGCAATTCATCCCTACCGTTAATCTGTGCCCACCCTGTTAATCCGGGACTTATTTGGTTCGCGCCATAATGATCCCTTTCCTTAATCAAATCATATTGATTCCACAAAGCTGGTCTCGGACCAACAATACTCATCTCGCCCTTTAATATATTTATAATCTGCGGCAATTCATCCAAACTAGTTTTTCTCAACACTTTGCCAATGCGAGTAATGAATTTATTCGGACTTTCTAATAAGTGAGTAGGAGTATCCTTTGGTGTATCTATCCTCATCGTTCGAAATTTAAGAATGTAAAAATAAGTTTTATTTTTACCAATACGTTTTTGTTTGAACAATACCGGCCCTTTCGAATCAAACTTTATTAGCATGGCGATAATCAGAAAAAGGGGTAGAAGAATTATTATTCCCAGCAGGGATAAAGTAAAATCAAAGAAACGTTTGGCTACTGGATAAATTTTCATGTATACACCTTTCAAAACCTAGCTATTTATTGTTAATAGCAGCAACTATCTCTAAAGAAGCTCTCAATGCTTCTTCTATCGCATTTTTAGATAACCCATCTTGATCAGGAATTTGAAATGAAGGTACCAATTCTTTAATCTGCTTCCGAATTTCAACAGATCCCGGCTTTTCATTTCCAAAAGCCATACTTTCTAAAATACTTATCTTTCGGCTTAACTCTTCAGAACTAACGCGTACCGGTCTACCTACATATATTCGATTATGTTTTGTAGCAGATGCCCCTTCTTCAGCTGTTAACAATTCTTCAAACAACTTTTCGCCCGGACGCAAACCGGTGTACACTATCTTGATGTCCTTATCAGGCTCCATTCCTGACAATCGAATTAAATCTCGCGCCAGATCTGCAATTTTGACGGGCTTTCCCATATCTAAAATAAATATTTCTCCTCCAGTAGCAAGTGCCCCTGTTTGTATAACTAGTTGAACTGCCTCTGGTATAGTCATGAAATAACGAATCATTTCTGGATGAGTAACGGTGATAGGGCCACCTTCCTCAATTTGACGTTTAAAAACTGGAATCACACTGCCACGACTACCCAAGACATTCCCAAAACGTACGGCCGAGAAACATGTTTCGCTTATTTCATTGAGATTTTGAACGATCATTTCGGCAATTTTTTTAGAAGCACCCATAATACTTGTTGGGTTTACGGCTTTATCCGTAGAGATCATAACAAATCGTAACGTCCCGTATTCATGAGCACATTCAGCCAAATTTCTTGTTCCCAAAATGTTATTTTTAATTGCTTCAATTGGGTTTTTTTCCATCAAAGGAACATGTTTATGTGCCGCCGCGTGAAAAACAACTTGTGGGCGATATTCTTCGAATATTTCAATCAAACGATGCTTATGCTGAATATCTGCAATAATTGGTTCAATCATAATATTCGGAAAATTCTTCCTCAATTCCATCTCAATTTCATAAATGCTATTTTCACCACGTCCTAATAGTAACAGTTGTTTCGGATTGAACCCTGCTATCTGTCGGCATAACTCAGATCCAATTGATCCACCTGCGCCAGTCACCAATACGACATGATTGAAAAGGTAATCGGTAATTCCTTTCAAGTCAACATTTATGGGATCTCTCCCCAACAGATCTTCTACACTTACATTCCGAATCATATTAATGGAGATCTTACCATTTATTAAATCATTAACCCGAGGAACAATTTTAATTTGGCAACGTGTTTTCTTGCATATTTCCAGGATCTCTGCAATTTCGGTTCGCGTGGCCGAAGGTAAGGCAATAATAATATAATCAATATTTTGCTTTTCAACCACCGTTAATAAATCCTTACTATTCCCCAGCACCGGAATACCTAAAACTTCTAAATTCCTTTTTTGAATATCATCATCAATAAAGGCAACTGGATAATATTCCGAGTTTGAGTGCTTAAGTTCTTTCGCAACCATAATACCAACATCTCCAGCCCCAACGATTAATGCTCGATGATGGTGTGGTTGAAGCTTTATATAATTGTCACGAAATATTCTCCATAAAAACCGCGATCCTCCGACAATTAAGAAGATGATCATTGCAGAAAGTATATAGATACTGCGAGGAACAATGATCTCCGAATAAAAATAATGTACAATCAATTGGTGAACAATAAAAAAAATCGCTGAGCTTCCCAATGATCCTTTGAGAATTGATATTAAATCTCCTATACTAGCATACTGCCACAGTCTTTTATAAATCTTATAGTAATAAAAACAAGTTAAGACCAACAAGGAATATACGGTCATAACGTACGGCAATGCCTTTTTGAATTCAGGTCGAATGTCATAATCGAATCGCAATAAGTAGGATATATATATGGAAAAACAAACAAGTATTAAATCTATTATTAATAAAGCTAGAATTCTAATATGCTTTCCCACATTTCCCCCTCCCAATCATTTACTTAAAGTTGAGATATTCGAACCCTTTGTTAAATCGCCTTTTCTCCAATATTCTTTAAAAAGCAAGAAAAGACAACACACTAGCCCCCCAACAACAGCGGCCACAGCAATATTGAACATTTTGTTCGGTCCAACAGCATTTTCCGGATACTGGGCAGGCGTTACTAAAACAGCGTTAAATTTTTCAGGCGTTAGGATATACCGATCAGAGGAAAGTTCCCCGGTATTTTTCATCATCTGAAGTTCATCAACCGTCTTCTGGTTAAACGTAATTCTTTCTTCCAAATTCACCTTTTCGGTTTGCAATTTTGAAAGCGTAATTGTCGATTCGGCTAATTTTTCTTTTAATGTTGTAAAGACTTTATTGATTTCTTCACTTTCTAGTTGGAGTGACCCTAAATTACGATTGCTAACTTGTTTAGAATCCCCTGCAACCGATTGCATATAAGGTTCATCAGCCAACACTTTTTTTGTAAACAATTTTTCGGGAGTAGCCTGTAACTGACGGTTTACTTCCTCAACTTCTTTTTGAGTGATTTTCAAATTATCTTCGATTTCACCCAAACGCTTTTTATACCCGATGATCTCGTCCAATCGATTCGTTACTTCAATTAATGATCCCGCTTCAAATGCAACAAAATTTGCCGTTTTCATAATAAAATCTGGATTGCTTCCACGAACTGTTATTCGAATCATTTTTGCTTCATCGTCACTCTGAAGAATGATGCCGTCAAGTATCGATTTAGCAGAATATTGTTTCTCATCCAAAGGCAAATTTTGAATAAACTTATTGATCATTAAATTGTTAATTACTTGTCTTATGAAAGTATCTAATTTCAGTTGATTTTGCTCATCAGTTTTTTGCCCTTTCACTATCAAGGATGTACTAACCTCATAAATAGGGGATAATAAAAAAATACTATAGATAGAACCTAAAAACATGCATACTATTGTCGTTAAAATTATAAAGACCTTGCCCTTCCAAAGTGTTTCAATAATCTCTCTTAGATTAATTTCGTCTTTCATAGCAATAATATCTTCTCCTTAATAATGTTGTCGAAACAAAGTTTATATTATCAAATATACAATAATATTACTACAATTATAAGACTCCTGTTAAATATGGCAGTATCGCTAATGAATAGCCCTTTACCCTTCTTTCTTGGATTTCCAATTGGCATGCAATATTTAATATGGTAAGATTTTGTCGTATTCTACAAGGTAAAAGGAGAATAAACATGCCCGATAGCCTTAAACGAAGTTACGCTGAAAGTTTGAAAAATCAACAAAAGAAAGGGCAAGATAAAGATTCATTATTATTTTGGCTTATGTTTTGTTTCACTACAATATTCTTGTTCTGGGCGCCCTTCCAAAAAGGATTGTTTAATGGATATTCTATTAGTTTCGCAACCCCCATTTACTATGGAGTTATATGGTCAGCGGCCCTTTTGGCATTATTATCCATTTATTTATTTTATCATTGGAAGGTTAATTCTACGGCTGATTTGATAAGCGTCCTAATTTGGCTTATTCCTTTAACTTTTTCACTTTCTTATTTCACTGCTGTTTCGCAATATTATGCATCGAACCAATTATTTATTCAACTGGTTTATATAACTTTCTTTTTAATTGCTCTTTATATTTCAAAAAGTTATACTGGAGCAATTTTGCTTCAAAATAGTATTATGGCGTCTTCATATTTTATTGTAATTTTTGGATTATTTAATTGGCTCGGAAATAACTCTTTTATTTTCTCGTTGGTCCGTTGGTTCACTTTAGGAATGGGCGATCTCCCTTTTTATCAAAATGCAGTTTTGGAAACTCGATTAACGTCTGTTTTTCAATATCCCAATAGTTATGCCGCCTTTTTGATCGCCATTCTACTATCGGCTTTATTTTTGGTTACATCATCTAAAAAAAGGATCACCATCGTCTTTCATTCTTTTATGGTAGTCCCAATTATTATTTCTTTTTTTCTTACCTTATCCCGCGGGGGGTTAGTGATATTACCAATTGTGGTTGTTGTTGTTCTTCCTTTGTTGAAACCATCTCGCCAAATTCTGTATGTCCTTTATTTGATCATTTCGTTTGTCTCATCTGTTTTGGTATTAGGTAAACTGTCAAATATCGGGTTAGAACTTGGTAAGGAATACCAAGCTAAATTAGCTTATACTGGTTGGAGCACATTATTGATTATTTCTTTTATAAATATGCTTCTTATACTTTCAATTCACAATTTTTTTAGTTCTTGGCTCGAACGTAAACTTGCCTCTTTCAGCAAAAAAAGATTCGCCAAACTGCTAATACCAGCATCCGCGATTATTTTGGGTATAACTAGCATCTATTTGCTATACAATGATACAATACTAACGAAATTATTGCCGGAGAACGTTCGAAGCCGAATTGAAAGCATTAACTTTCAACAGCATAGCGTCCTTGAACGTGGGGCTTATTATAAGGATGCAATTGAATTGTTTAAGGATTACCCTGTTCTTGGAGCCGGGGGCGGTGCTTGGGCAGCGTTGTATGAAAAATATCAAAACAGTCCCTACGTTAGCCGACAATCCCACAACTACTTTTTGCAAAACTTGGTTGAAACAGGGGCCATAGGCTTCATTATGTTTATCGCCTTGCTTGGATTTATCTTCTATTTATTTATAAAACATTTTTGGGGCAATGACGATTCAAACAAGGATTCTCATTTCATTTTTTACATTATTTCCGTTGCACTTCTCATTCATAGCATGATTGACTTTGACCTGAGCTTTGTCTATTTGGGAGTGTTGTTATTTTTATCTCTTGGGTCAATGGCAAGCGTGGCAAGCTACGAAAAGGGCCAAATAAATTTCGTCAAAAAACCGCCAAATTATACAACGAAAATATATCCTTCAATTGTATTGATAATTTCAGTGATTGTGTTTTACCATACGGTCCAGTATATTAATGCTTACAAGCTGTTTAATACAGCCATTAGTAATATGAATAACAACAAAAATTTTAATGAAATTATGAATCCTCTTAATCAGGCACTGAAATTGCAGCCAAATAATCCTGAATATCAGTTTTTCAAGATCGATCTTTTATTCCAGGCTTACTCTCAAACTAAAAACGAATCGTATTTTCAAGAGGCCCAAAGTTCGATTAAACAATTGGAGCTAACAGAAAGGCATAATCGGATTCTTCTCGAAAAAAAAATTCAGTTATTAACTTTTAAAGATCAAATCCAGGAAGCAATAAAATTGGTCGACAGTCAAATCGTTGATTTTCCATGGGATATTTCCTTGTATGAGAAAAGCATATCTATGAGGCTAGATCTCGGGGATCGGGCCCGCCTTCAAGCGGATGATAAATTGAAGGAACAATACTGGAATCAGGCATTTGACGTTTATAACCAAGTACAATCCAAAGCAAATGAACTGGCTAGCTTGCCGGAAGGGCAAAACCAGGGCCAAGCCTTCGGCTTAACGCCTGTTATTGCACTTTCCCTTGGGCAGATTGAATTTATTCGAGGTAATTACGAATCATCAGCCAATTTTTTAAAGGCTGGATTATCCAGTAGGCTGGATATTCCTTTTAATCGCCAAATCACTCGCTGGTACCTAGCGGCACTACGCAAACAAAATAAAGATGACCAGGAGCTTTTAGGCAAGTTATTGTCCCATGATATAAACGAACAGAATGAAATACAGTCTCTCCTTGATAGCAAATTCTAATATAATTCTGTTTTTCATCCCTTACACCTTGATTTTAGATCTCGGAAAGTCACAATAACTACTCACTGGTATAAGACTTCTAATATGTTATCTGGACGACAAGTGGATTTATACTCAGATCCAAAACGCTTACAGTTGGGGTAGGAGGTGAGTTGTACAAAGTGGATATCACAAAAACAGAAGTACATACCATTTATAAGGAAAGGGGGAGCCGCCACATGGTGAAGCCAACCCTATTGAAAAAACTGCCTAAGGTTATGATTATGGCAACGATGATCTCGTGTATGGTACCTTCAGTAGTATTTGCTTCAACTATTGATGGTTCCATCGACGTGACTTATGGCCAAGTGAGCGATTCCGCCCTGAAGATTGCATTCGAAAATAAGACCGAGGTCGTATTGAATCTCACCGGCGAAACGGTTACGTTCCCGGCATCCGGGCTTGTAGACGCGGCGAAGAAGGAAGATTCGACAGTAACGGTCAAAAGCGATAAGGGTACATACTCGCTGCCGCTCTCAGCCTTGGACTTTGCGGCTTGGGCTAAGGAGCTTGGCGCAACGGTTGGCGACCTGAAGGTCACGGTTGAGATTTCGAAGTTAAATAGCGACGAAGTGAAGCCGGTTCTGGATGCGATTGCTGCAGCAGGCGGTACGGCACTGTCCGGCGCGGTCGAGTTTAACGTGACGGTTGAAGGCAAAGATGGAAAGAAGCTTGCCATCGACGCCTTCGATGATTACGTGAAGCGAAAGCTGCCGTTGACGGCGAAGCCTTCCAAGACGGCTACGGTCGCTCTGTACCATTCGGATACGAAGTCGCTTTCGTTCGTACCGGGTTCGATTTCGGATTCCGTAGCGGAGTTCTGGCGCCCGGGCAATAGCGTGTATACGGTTGTGGAGTTTGGGAAATCGTTCACGGACGTTACCTCGCACTGGGCGAAAGCGGACATCGAGCTGCTGGCCAACAAGCTCATTGTGGACGGCGTCTCGGACGACGCTTTTGAAGCAAACCGGAGCATCACTCGTGCCGAGTTTGCTGCCTTGGCCGTTCGCTCACTCGGTCTGAATCCGGATGCATCGGCCGCCAAGTTCAGCGATGTGAACGGCAACGATTGGTTTGCCGGGGCGGTAGGTGCCGCCGCGAAGGCCGGGATTGTGAGCGGCTACGATGACGGCACCTTCCATCCGCGGACTCTCCTCACTCGCGAAGAGCTGGCCACGATGATTGTCCGCGCTTTCGAGTTTGCCGACGGCAGGTTTGCGATCGCCGACTCCAGCATCGACCAGACGTTAGCCAAATGGACGGACGGCGATAAGGTTAGCTGGGGGAAACGCGAGGTCGCTTTGGCACTGCTCACCGGCCTTATGAACGGAACGACGAGCTCTACCCTCGATTCCGACAAACTTGCGACTCGCGCGGAGGCCGTGACGATGCTGAAACGTTTCTTGACGGAAGCGGAGTTCATCGACTGAGCGGTATTGTCATAAAGGGTTATGAAGCGCAGGATCGGGATAAAGCAAGTCCGGTCTTGCAAGCTTAGATAGGGAAACCATCGGATCCGATTCGGTCCGATTTAACTCACCATCCCTCCTCTTCCACTAGGAAGTGCGAGGGATTTTTTTACGTTGCCGGTAAACTTTATTTTTTCCCAGTACCCCTCTATATTTTCCAATTGCTTCGAAACTGTATGCGTAGGGTCATGAAAAGTTGATGTTCTCGCGGAAGGAGGTGACAGTTACAAATCCATGAAAACATCTCCGAAACCCTGGCAAAGGAACTTGAACGAAAGGAGCGGGAGACGCTTGCTGAACCGAACGACGATGAAAAAAACGTCCGGCTTGTTGGTCACGCTGTTGCTCTTGTCCATGCTCGTTCCGGTGCTGGCTTCGGCCGGCGTGTATTTCAAAGGAACGTTCAACTCCAACGGAACGGTAACCGGCCAAGTTTATTTCGACGATACCGGCGACACGGTCGGACAGGCCGTCTATGGCTTGAACAAAGCCGACGTTACATTGGCCGTATACGCCAAGGACGGCGGCTTTATCCGAAACGTGACGGTCACGTACGATACTTACACCAACGGGGTCTCATACTATACCATTCCTAGCGGCACGGTTCTCGATTCGGTTTATAGTGCCGTGTACTTCAAATACGAAGATAACAACGTCAGCAGCGTGACGGACGTCGTCTATCGTCAGCCGCAGACGCCGCCGACCGGCTGTACTTACTGCGGCGGCTGGGGTGGCGGTGGAATTGTCTCCCCTGGCGACGGCAGCACGATTGACGCCTCTAACGGTACGGTCAACGCCGACCAGTTGAAAAACGCGCTGGAAAAGTTCACCGAAGTGACGATTAAAGTAACGGGCGATACGGTTTCGATCCCGGCCTCCGCGCTTCTGAAGGCGAAAGCGGGTTCGATTCTGACTATCGTAACCGCTCACGGCGCCTATATCCTCCCGCTGGATGCGTTCGACCTGGAGGCTTTGGCCAAGACGGTTGATTCCGAAGTGGCGGACCTGAAGCTTACCGTGAACATCCAAAAGCTGACCGGCGACGCCGCCAAGGCGGTTGCGGATGCGGTCTCCTCGCTCGGAGGCAAGATGCTTGCGGATGCGGTCGATTTCCGTCTCTCGGCGGAAGGCAAAACCGGAAAGAAAGCTTCGATCGACACGTTCGATCGGTACGTGAAGCGAAAGCTCCCGCTCAGCGAGAAGCCGTCGCAATCGGCATCCGTTGCTTGGTACGACGCCGACACCAAATCGCTCCGTTTCGTACCGGGTACCATCTCGGACACGGAAGCGACGTTCTGGCGGACGGGCAATAGCGTATATACCGTGATCGAGTTGAGCAAGTCGTTCAACGATATTGCGTCCCACTGGGGTCAAGACTACATTGAGCTGCTGGCCGGGAAGCTGATCGTGGACGGCGTAACGGACACGACGTTCGAGCCCGACCGGAATGTTACACGCGCCGAATTTGCCGCCCTTCTCGTCCGTTCGCTCGGCTTGAGCACGGTAACGGGTGCGACGTATTTCGATGACGTGGATGCGGACGACTGGTTCGCCGGTGTCGTTAACGCAGCCGCTAAGTCCGGTATCGTCGACGGCTACGAAGACGGAACGTTCCGTCCGAACGCACCCATTACACGCGAGGAGCTCGCCGCAATGGTCGTGAGGGCTTACAGGTTCGCAGGCGGCAAAGTAACCGTAGACGCTTCTACGCAAGCTCAGGTGCTGTCCCGCTGGGCTGACGCCGATCGTATCGTCTGGGGCCGTCTGGAGGTTGCTCAGGCGGTAGCGGCGGGTCTAATGAACGGCATGACCGATACGACGCTCGAAACGTATGGTCAAGCGACGCGCGCTCAGACGGCGGCGATGCTGAAACGGTATTTGTCCGAAGTCGGGTTTATCGACTGATTCCCATAACGGAATACCTTGCGTTCCCTTTAGCGGAGCGCAAGGTGTTTTGTTGTGAGGATGGAAATGATGTGCATTTCCATTTTTTTATCATTTTTCTTGAAAGGGTTTCATTGGGGCTGTTTCGAATAGGTATAACTTGGGTAAAGGGTATTGGACGGTTCTGCGAGAGGAGGTGACAATTGGACAACAGGACGCGCCGTCCCTACATAATGGTTAAACCCTATTCTATGAAAGGAGCGAGAAGCATTTGTCGAAACGATCCAAGCTAAAACAAACATCGGTTGCTCTACTTACGATCCTACTCTTCTCTTTGCTCGTTCCGACGCTGGCCTCGGCTGCCATGACCTTCCAGGGGAGCTTTTCTTCCGGCGGCTCTTTGTCCGGGCAGATCCGCTTCGACGGAACGGTCGGACAGGCCGTCTACGGTCAGCCATCCGTTACGCTCGGCGTCTATGGGGCGAGCGGGCAGCATATTCGCAATGTGACGGTTACGTATTCCTCCTACGGCGATGCAGCCTCGTTCTACTCGCTTCCGAGCGGTGTCGTCATCGACTCGGTATATAGCGCGGTCTACTTCCGATACGGGACCGACGATGTAACCGGACTGATCTACCGTGAGTCGGACAGCTCGGACTCCGGCGGAAGCGGCGATAGCGGAAGCGGCGGCGGCTCCGGTACGGGTAGCAATCCCGGCAATGGCGGCGGTAACGGAGGCAACGGGGGCGGCACGACCGATCCGGACGACGTTTCCGATGAAATCGAAGCCACCGACGGCAAAGTCGATGCCGGCAAGCTGAGAGCGGCTCTCGAGAAGTACAAGGAAGTGACGATCCGCGTCAAAGGCGATTCGGTCTCGATTCCGGCTTCGGCTCTGACGAACGCCAAATTCGGAGCGCTTCTCCATATCGTCATGGATAACGGCACGTATGAGCTGCCGCTTGGCGCGGTCGATTTGGAGGACCTGGCCGACAAAGCGAATACTGAAGTAGCCGATATGCAGCTCCTCGTGGGCATGAGGAAAATTTCGGACAGCGAGGCGCAGCCGGTTCAAGACGCGATCGCTTCGCTCGGAGCGAAGTCGCTTTCGCACGTGTTCGAGCTGGAATTTGCGGTGGCGGATAAAGACGGCAAGAAAACGGCCATCGACGTGTTCGAGCAGTACGTGAAGCGGAAAATTCCGCTGGTAACGAAGCCGAACGGGTCGGCGACGATCGCACTGTACGATCCGGCTATGAAACGCTTAAGCTTCGTACCGGGTTCGATTTCGGATACGGAAGCGGAGTTCTGGCGGACGGGCAACAGCTTGTACACGGTCATCGAGCTCGACAAATCGTTCGCCGATATCGCCTCGCATTGGGCCAAATCGGACATCGAGCTACTAGCGAGCAAGTTGATCGTAGAAGGCGCCACGAGCTCCGAATTCCAGCCTGACCGCAATTTGACCCGCGCAGAATTCGTTGCGCTTGCCGTACGCGCATTCGGGCTGGTCGAAATCAAGGGTGTCACGTACTTCAACGACGTGGAAACCGGCGATTGGCATTCGGGTATCGTAGCCGCTGCGGCTAAAGCCGGACTGATCGACGGCTATGAAGACGGCACGTTCCGTCCGAACGACTCGATTACCCGCGAAGAATTGGCGGCGATCGTCGTTCGAGCGTACACCTATGCAGGCGGAAGAATCGCCATGGACGATTCGTCCCAGTCGCAGCTACTCGCCAAATGGGCGGATGCGGACCGCATCGTATGGGGACAAAAGGATGTCGCCAAAGCGGTGTCGGCCGGCTTCATGGTCGGCATGACCGATTCGACGCTGGAAACGTACGGCTCGGCTACGCGCGCCCAAACGGTAGCGATGCTGAAGCGCGTACTGACAAAGCTGGAATTTATCGATTGATTGATCCAGATTGAAAAAAAAGAGGCGTCTCCCGATTCCGCAGAATCGGGGGACGCCTCTTGTATTGCTCGGGCAAGCCTTACATCATGCCGCCCATACCGCCCATGCCGCCCATATCCGGCATTGCAGGGCCTTTGTCTTTCTCCGGCTTGTCGGCGATGACCGCCTCGGTCGTGAGGAACATAGCCGCCACGGAAGCCGCGTTCTGCAAAGCGGAACGGGTAACCTTGGTCGGGTCGACGATACCGGCTTGGAACATGTTGACCCATTCGCCGGTAGCGGCGTTGTAGCCTACGCCTGCGGATTCTTTCTTGATGCGCTCTACGATAACGGAGCCTTCTTGGCCGGCGTTCGTAGCGATGATGCGGATCGGCTCTTCCAGCGCGCGCAGGACGATGTTCACGCCCGTTTGCTCGTCGCCTTCGGCTTTAACGGCCGCTACCGCGTTGTATACGTTCACGAGTGCCGTACCGCCACCGGAAACGATACCTTCTTCCACAGCGGCACGCGTGGAGTTCAGGGCGTCTTCGATGCGCAGCTTACGCTCTTTCAATTCGGTTTCGGTTGCGGCGCCGACTTTGATAACGGCTACGCCGCCGGACAGCTTCGCCAGACGCTCTTGCAGCTTCTCGCGGTCGAAGTCGGAAGTCGTCTCTTCGAGTTGGGCGCGGATTTGCGCAACGCGCGTACCGATGTCTTTCTTGTCGCCCGCACCGTCGACGATGATCGTGTTTTCTTTGGATACGCGAACTTGGCGAGCGGAGCCGAGCGAATCGATCGTCGTCGATTTCAGGTCGAGGCCGAGCTCTTCCGTGATCACTTGGCCGCCCGTCAGAGCCGCGATATCGCCGAGCATCGCTTTGCGGCGGTCGCCGAAGCCAGGAGCTTTAACCGCTACGCAAGTGAACGTGCCGCGCAGTTTGTTGACGACGAGGGTCGCCAAAGCTTCGCCGTCGACGTCTTCCGCGATGATGAGCAATTGACGTCCGGATTGAACGACTTTCTCGAGCACCGGCAGGATCTCTTGGATGCTGGAGATTTTCTTGTCGGTGATCAGGATGTACGGGTTGTCGAGAACGGCTTCCATCTTGTCCGTATCGTTCACCATGTAAGCGGACAGATAACCGCGGTCGAACTGCATGCCTTCCACGACTTCCAGCTCGGTTACGAAGCCTTTGGATTCTTCGACGGTAACGACGCCGTCGTTGCCGACTTTCTCCATCGCTTCCGCGATCAGCTGGCCGAGCTCTTCGTCGGCTGCGGAGATCGCCGCGACTTGCGCGATCGATTGCTTGCCTTCGATCGGCTTCGCAATTTTTTGCAGCTCTTCTACAGCCGTTTTAACGGCCTTCTCGATGCCTTTGCGGATGACCATCGGGTTCGCGCCGGCGGTTACGTTTTTCAAGCCTTCGCGGATCATCGCTTGCGCGAGAACGGTTGCCGTCGTCGTACCGTCACCGGCTACGTCGTTCGTTTTCGTCGCAACTTCTTTTACGAGCTGAGCGCCCATGTTCTCGAACGCGTCTTCGAGTTCGATTTCTTTCGCGATCGTCACGCCGTCGTTCGTGATGAGCGGGCTGCCGAATTTCTTCTCGAGCACGACGTTGCGGCCTTTCGGACCGAGCGTCACTTTAACCGCGTTAGCCAAAGCGTCGACACCACGGAGCATCGCTCTGCGAGCGTCTTCACTGAATTTGATTTCCTTCGCCATGTTATCGGATACCTCCCGGATTGTGTAATGGGCAGAACGTTTACCGCTGCCGGATCATGCTTAAGTATAGTTTAACGATTGTGCGGAGATGGTAAGAACACGGACGTTCTTACGCCAGCACAGCCAGGATGTCGCTTTCGCGCAAGATGAGCAGTTCCTTGCCCTCGAACTTCACTTCGGTGCCGGCGTATTTGGAGAACAACACGCGGTCGCCTTCTTTGACTTCGAGTGCAATGCGTTGTCCGTCTTTAACGTGGCCGCTGCCAACTGCAACGACTTTGCCTTCTTGCGGCTTTTCTTTTGCCGTGTCCGGCAATACGATGCCGCTAGCCGTAGTCTCCTCCTTGGCAATAGGTTCAATGACTACGCGATCACCCAACGGTTTGATCATGAGAAAACTGCCTCCTTTGAATAGTGATTGGTTTGTAGAGGGTTTGTTAGCACTCGAATGTGGTTAGTGCTAATAACAATTATTATCATAATCATTTCGCCCCCGGTTTGCAAGTGGTTTTGCGCCGATTCATAAAAATTTTAACCGCTGCCTCTCTTTTCCACGCCTCCTCTATCGTATCCATCGGCGGCTTTGCGTATGCGGAATGAAGACTTTTAGAAACGAAAGGCCATGCGCTTCTGCCTGCGGCCCGCGTCCCTGCAAAAATAACATTACACGGAGAGGCGCTGGTCAACCCCATCCGGAATCGAAGGGAAGCGATGTCCGTAAGCAGGTTCGGCCTGGCCATAAAAATAGACTCCGCATCTAACCGACACGGAGCCTGTTTCGTCTGCTTATGAAGTTCCGGCGTCGTTCGCCAGCTCCCCGAGCCACTGCTTCTCGTATTCCTGCTGCTTGCGATAGACTCGCGCCGAGAGCATGATGCTGATCTCGTACAACAGGATCATCGGGATCGCGACCAGAATGTCGGAGATGAAGTCCGGCGGCGTCACGAACGTCGCGACGATGACGAGCACCAGATAAGCGTACCGGCGAAGCTTTTTCAGCCGGAGCGGGTTCAAAATCCGCAGCTTCGTCAAAAACATGACGACGACCGGAAGCTCGAACAGCAGCGCCATCGGAAGCAAAATGTTGAACATGAACGAGAAATATTGGGCCGCTCCGTACGTTTCGGTCAAATCGAGACTTTGAGTGACGGAGGACGTGAAGTAGAAGGCCATCGGGAAAATGACGAAGTAAGCGAACGCCAGCCCGAGCAAAAACAGAAACACCGCCCCCGGAATATAGCGAAGCGTCGCCTTCTGCTCGTGCTCCAGAAGCCCCGGCTTGACGAACAGCCAAATCTGGGTGAGGGCGAACGGCAGCGTGACGACCAGCCCGATCGCGAAGGCAAACTGCATGTACAGCCGGATCGCATCCCACGGCGAGAACGTATTCAACGAAACGATGCTGGAAGCCGGCTCGGTATTCATCAAATAAACGATAATCGGCTTGGCCGCAAAAAATCCCCCGATCATGGCCAGCGCCAGCACGACGATTATCCAGATGAGACGTTTGCGCAGCTCGGTCAAATGCTCGACCAAGGAAGCCGCTTCTTCCTGCATCCTGTTCACCAACCTTACCGTTTAAAAATGCGGATTCGCGAATGCGCCCCGATACCGGGGTGCCGCGCTCATTCCGGCAGACGTTTGTCGGCGGCAGGAGCCGTTTGCGGTGCCGAAGGCTGCGCAGCCTGCGCGACCGGCGCGCCTTCCGCGGAAGCGCGGTATTCCGGCTTGCCGGCGTCCAGCTTCTGCGATTCCGTCGCACGCTGCACTTCCTTGCGGTCGGAGTCGTCCTCCATAATTTCTTTGGCCCCGTTCTTGAATTCGCGGAGCGTGCGGCCGAAGGCGCGGCCGAGCTCCGGCAGCTTGCTCGGTCCGAACAGCAGAAGCGCGACCAAAATGATCAAAATAAACCCCGTTGCACCGATATTGGGCATAATCGGTTCCTCCTTCAATATGGTTGTTCCGCTTGCGTTACCCCCGGTCGGCGAACAAGCCGCCGTAGCCGAGCTCGGTTATATCCGACCGCTCGATCGCGATGCCGGCGCACAGGCGCGGCAGCAGCACGTCGAACACCGTAAACGGATCGTGCATGACGCTTCCCGGCAATCCGAGAATCGGAACGTCACCCAAATAAGCGACGAGAAGCATGGAGCCCGGAAGCATCGGCGTGCCGTGGCTGACGATGCGGGCGCCGGCTTGCTTGATCGCTCCGGGCGTGCGATCGTCGGGATCGACGGACATGCCGCCCGTCACCAGAATAAGATCGACCCCGCTTGCCAAAAAATAGTCGATCTCCCGGACGATGTCGCCGCTGTCGTCCTTGCAAAACCGCTGCTCGGCGACGGAGGAACCGAGCGCCTCCAGCTTCGCCCGGACGACGGGGCCGAACTTGTCCTCGACCAACCCATTATACACCTCGCTGCCGGTCGTGATGACCCCCGCGTGCAGTGTTCGAAAAGGTGTCACGGATATGGGGCCTTCTCCCATATGCGCGTCGCGCCACCGTTCGGCCGCCCGCTCGACCGCTTCGACTTTGCTCTTCGCGACCAACAGCGGGATGACGCGGGTTCCGGCCAGCGATTGACCGGGAGAGACGACCGTATTCGTCGGCAGCGTCGCCATCGCGAGCTGCTCGATACCGTTCAGCTCGTCGACGAACGACTTGTCGACCCGGGCCAAGCCGCGGATCGCCGACTTCAGCATCACTTTTCCTTCGCTCGGCTCGGTCGTCGTCACATTGGAGCCGCACGCCGCGCGGGCCATCCGGATGGCGGCGTCGTTCTCGTGCAAATCGTCTTCGCCGAGCTCGAGCACATAGATGTGCTCTTTGCCGATCCGCTTCAGCTCGGAGATATCTTCCTCGCGGATGACGTGTCCTTTGCGGAACAGCCTCCCCTTGAACTCGCCCGGGACGATCCGGGTCAAATCGTGGGCGAGCGCGAGTCCGACCGCCTCCTCGACCTTCACTTCGCGAAGTACGCTGGTACGGCTCATGGCGAACCGCCTCCGCCTTTGCCCCGCAGCATCGTCAGCGCCACCGGCAGCTGGTCCATGACGGCGGCCAAGCATTCGTGCACGCCCTTCGGATCGCCGGGCAAATTGAGCAGCAGCGTCTGGCCGCGAATGCCGCTTACGCCGCGGGTCAGCATGCCGAGCCCGGTTCGCTGCATCAGGGCCGCCCGCATCGCCTCGGCGAAGCCGGGCGCCTGACGGTCGATCACTTCGAGCGTCGCTTCCGGCGTCACGTCCCGCGGGCCCATCCCGATGCCCCCGGTCGTCAAGATCAGATCGGCTTTGTAATAATCGGTCATTTCGATAAGCGAAGCCATAATTTCGTCCGTCTCGTCGGGCACGATCCGGTATTCGACGATATCTCCCTGCAGCTCTTCCTCCACGAGTTCGCGAATCACCTGTGCACTGGTGTCTTCCCGTTCGCCGCGAGAGCCTAGATCGCTTGCCGTTAAGAGGCCAACTTTCCAGCGCATCAGCTTATCCCCTCCTTGTCTCGAATCGGAAGCTCGGCTTACGGCCGGTCGGCGCGGCGCGTGTAGTCGCCGCTCTTGCCGCCCGTCTTGGACAGGAGCTCGGTCGGCCCGATGCTCATCCCTTTCTCAAGCGCCTTGCACATGTCGTACACGGTCAGCGCCGCCGCCGATACGGCCGTGAGCGCCTCCATCTCAACGCCGGTCGGTCCGGTCGTCTTGACGGTCGCTTCGATGTACAGCTCCCCCTCGCCGTCGTCGGAAAACCGGATATCGACGCCCGACAGCGGCAGCGGATGGCACATCGGAATCCATTCCGACGTCTTCTTGGCCGCCATAATGCCGGCGACCTGCGCCACGGCGAGCACGTCGCCCTTGCCCATGCGGCCTTCCTTGATGGCGGCCAGCGTCGTCGGGAGCATCGAGACGGTCGTCCGGGCGACCGCTTCGCGTTTCGTCTCCGCTTTTCCGGTCACGTCCACCATGCGGGCGCGGCCTTCCGTGTTGAAGTGGGTGAGTCCGGAATGCTCGTTCATCAGGTCCCTCCTCCCGTCCGTCGTTAGGAATATCGCGGCGCCGGTTCGCTTCTGCGGGCGATTGCGCCGAACGGCTCCGCGCCGTCGTCATGCGGATAGTTCTTGTTCTTTTCGACGCGCGGGCGGGGATGTCCTTTTTTGGAACGGCAAAAAGGTTGTTAAAAAGATGTGAACTGCCGGCGGTCGGTCACGACGGCGTCAATCCGGAAATCGTGGTCGTCCATCGGCACGTCCGGCACGATCTGCGCGTCGAATGCGACGGCCAGCTTGAAAGGCTCCCGCTCGCCGGCCGCCCGGCATCGGCGGACGAAGGCGTCGTAGTAGCCTCCGCCGTATCCGAGCCGTCCGCCTTTCGCATCGAAGGCGAGTCCCGGCACGAGCATGGCGTCGAGCTCCGACAGCCGCTCGAGCGCCGGCGCCGACATGGACGGCTCGCGGATGCCCCAGGCGCCCGCCTCCAAGTCGTCCAAGCTTTGTATAAGATGAAGCGACATCCACTTCCGGTCGCGGATCGTTTTGGGGACGACGACGCGTCCTCCGCACTCCCAGCACCATCGCATGACCGGCGTGACGTCGGCTTCGGTTCGAAAAGGCACGTAGCTGAACAGCGTAAACGGGCGGTCCCCGGCCTCGGCCCTCATCCGCTCGAGCATTCGGATCGCCGCCCTGCACGCGCTTCGCGACATCGCCGCCCGCTCCTCCGCGGGAATCGACGACCGGATCGCTTCCATCCGTTTGCGCAAGTCCGTCTTGCTCGCGTGTACAGTCATTCTTTCGTCCATCCTTCCGTTTCACCCCCAGTGTACCATACAATCCGCGGGAATAAAAAGAAGAAAGGGCGCGGTTCGGACCGTATGGTTTCAAGGAAACTGTCATTTTACAAAGTCGCGCCCCATCGGTAAACTGGACTTGAACGAACGAACTTACCGGAGGAAGACAACGATGCTTCTGCAAGTGAACGGACTGACCAAACATTACGGCACGACGACGGTGCTGTCGAATATATCGCTGCAAATTCAGGAACGCGACCGGATCGGGCTCGTCGGCGTGAACGGCGCAGGCAAATCGACGCTGCTCAAAATCATAGCGGACGAAATGTCCGCCGACGCGGGCGACATTTACCGGGCGAAGGAAACGCGCATCGGCTATCTTGCGCAAAACAGCGGACTCCAATCGGAACGCTCCATCTGGGACGAAATGATGGGCGTATTCGCGCATCTTCTGGAGACGGAGCAAGAGCTGCGGGAGCTGGAGGCGCGCATGGCCGACCCGTCCCTCGCGGAGGATGCGAAGGCGTACGAGGACGTCCTGCACCGCTATGCCGTCAAATCCGACGCGTTCCGCGAGCAGGGCGGCTACGGAATCGAGGCGCGCGTGCGCAGCATTCTCCACGGCATGGGCTTCGGCGCGTTCGACCCGGCCACCGCGATCCGCACGCTGAGCGGCGGCCAAAAGACGCGGCTCGCGCTCGCGAAGCTGCTGCTGCAGGAGCCCGATCTGCTCATGCTCGACGAGCCGACCAACTATCTCGACATCCAGACGCTGACGTGGCTGGAAGATTATTTGCGGGGCTATTCGGGCGCCGTGCTGGTCGTCTCCCACGACCGGTATTTTCTCGATGCGATGGCGAACGTCATCTACGAAATCGAACGGACGCGCTGCAAGCGCTATACCGGCAACTACTCGCGCTACATGGAGCTGAAAGCCGCCGAGTACGAAATCGAGCTGAAGCACTACGAGAAGCAGCAGGAGGAGATCGCGCGGATGGAGGATTTCGTCCGGCGCAACATCGTCCGCGCTTCGACGACGAAGCGGGCGCAAAGCCGGCGCAAGGCGCTAGAGAAGATGGACCGGCTGGATAAGCCGTCTGGCGAGCTAAAGAAGGCGGCGTTCCGCTTCGAGACGGAGCGGCAAACCGGCAAGGACGTGCTGAGCGCGCGGCATCTTGCAGCGTCGTACGACGGAACGCGCAAGCTGTTCCAAGGCGTCTCCTTCGAGCTGAAGCGAGGCGACATGGCCGCCCTGATCGGCCCGAACGGCATCGGCAAATCGACGCTGCTCAAAATATTGACCGGCCAAAAGCAGCCGGACGCCGGCACGTTCGAATGGGGCTCGAACGTCGTCATCGGCTATTACGACCAGGAGCAGCAAGGACTGAATCCGAACCATACGGTTCTGGAGGAGCTGTGGAACGATTACCCGCATCTCGAGGAGGTGCGCATCCGCACCGTGCTCGGCAGCTTCCTGTTCAGCGGCGAGGACGTGCTGAAGAAGGTCGGGTCGCTCAGCGGCGGCGAAAAAGCCCGCGTCTCGCTGGCCAAGCTGATGCTGAAGCAGGCGAACGTGCTTATTTTGGACGAGCCGACGAACCACCTGGACTTGTTCAGCAAGGAAGTGCTCGAGGCGGCGCTGCTCGACTACGAAGGGACGCTGCTGTTCATTTCCCACGACCGGTATTTCCTGAACAAGATGGCCGACCGGATGCTGGAGCTGCACCCCGGCGGCATCGACGATTACCTCGGCAACTACGACGACTATCTCGAGAAAAAACGCGAGCTCGCCGCCTTCGAGGAGGAGCGGCTTGCGGAAGCCGCAGCCGGCGGCAGGCCGGTCAAGGCGGGCGGCGCAAGCTCCGGAGCGGCTCCGGCCGGCGCGTCCGGCCCGCCGGGTGCGGCTTCATCGGCCGCTGAGCCGGAAGGCGGCGGCAAGCCGCGGGATTACGAGGCGGAGAAGCAGCAAAAGCGCGAGGAGCGCAACCGCCAGCGCAAGCTCGAGCAGGTGGAGCAGGCGATCTCCGCGCTGGAAACCGAAACGGCCGCGCTCGAGGCCGAGCTGATCAAGCCCGAAATATTCAACGACTACGTCGCCGTCCAGAAAGTGAACGCCGACATCGAGCGCAAGAAGGCCGAGCTTGAGACGCTTTACGAGCAATGGGAGGAGCTGTCCTCCTGAATGCGCAGGAGCAGCATCGGCACGGCCGCGTACACGATCATCGTCGCCGCGGCGACGATGCCGGAGTCGTTGAAGGCAAGCGCCGCGACGGCGCCGACGGCGATGGCGATGAAGCCGCTCATGTAGTGCGGGTACCGCTTCTCCCATCGCCGGAACACGCCCCGCGGACGGACGACGGCGAACGCCATGACGAGCAGCCCCGCGGCGAGCACCTTCGTCCAGGCGGACACGCCGATCAAGTGCAGGTTCATCTGCAGCTTGCGGACGATCATCGCTGCGATCAGGTCGGAACGGCCGCCGGCGAGCAGCGACATGGCGCGGCCGATGTGGCTCGTGCCGGCGGAGCCGGCCGGGACGGCGGCGTTCAGCAGCCACAGCGCGCCGAAGGCGGCGGCGACGAGCGCCGCGCTTAGCAGCGCGAGCCGTGCCGGGCCGCGCCCGCGGAAGGCGCCCGGGGCGAAGCTGCGCAGCCACGCGAGCCCGAAGGCGACGGCCGCCGTGACGGCGCCGCCCGCGTTCGTGCCGAGCCGCGGCGCGGCGAGGTACAGCGCGGCGGCGACGAACGCGGCGGCGGCCAGCGCGGCCGCGAGCCGCGACGAGCGGCGGCGGCGCCCGTACGCCGCCACGCGCGAGAGCGGCGGCCCTGCCGCCGGCTCGGGCGCCGGCCCCGGCGGGGCCCCGCCGTCGGCGGGCGCGCCGCCGGCCGCGGCGCGGGCCGGGCGCCGGGCGCGCTCGAGCGCGGCGGCGAGCGCGAACGTGGCTGCGCCGACGAGGACGCCCATATATTCGTTGCCCATTCCGTAATAACGGGCACCGATAATGGGGTCGTACCCGAGCGCCGACCGCTTCATTCCTTCGCCGCCGAACGCCCCGTCCGCCAGCAGCGCGAGCGCCGTCGCGCCGCTCAGCAGCCCGGCCGCGGCCAGCGCGGACCGGTCGTACGAGAATATCGCCGCGATGAGCGCCGCACCCGCGACGAACAGCAGCGCCTGCCCTTCCCCGGGCAGCGGCCGCACCGCATTGAGCCAGCCTACCGCAAGCAGCGCGGCGGGAGCGGCCAGCAGCGCCAGCAGCGGCGCTTCGATCCACCGCAGCGCCCTCCGATGCCATCCTCCCCACACGGCCAGCAAGGCCACGAGCAAAGCGAACGCTTCCGCCGATACGAACGGAATCAGGATGCGCGGACGGATCCGGTACACCTCCCGGATCGTACCCAGCTCGCGCCGCAAGTACTCCCATGCATCGGCGCGGCTCTCGACCGCGAGCGGACGCCCGATCATCTCGTCAGGCGCCGGGATGCCGAAGGCGTCCAGCAGCGTAGGCGCGAAGTCGGACGCGGTGACGATTCCGTCCCGCCGCGTGCTCGGCGACAGAAGCAGCCCGCCTCCGCCGCCGGCCGTCGCCGGGCCGGTATAGACGATCGGCGCGAGCGGCATCTTCCGGCTCGCCGCCTCCGATCCGGCGTACGGGGACAGCAGCCAGAGGGCGTCCTCCCCGCGCCTGCGCTCCAGCAGCATGCCGAGCAGCTCGTCCAGTTCGCCCAGCGTCCGCCGCTTCATCCGTTCCGCCTGCGAGGCCTCATAGCGGGGCTTTTCGGTCTGCAGCCGGTACAAATCGCCCCACTCCAGCAGCACCACCGACGTCCCCGAGGCAACGGCCTCCTCCCAGGAACGGATCATGTCGCCGATATTCGTCTTGACAGCCGAAGGCTTCGAGGGGTCGGCGATGAGCAAGCCGTCGCCGACGCGTCCGCGCGGCACCCGGCCTTCGGCGTCCATCAGCATAAGCGGCGCAAACCGCTTGCGGTCGTCCGCCGTATCGCTGTTGCCGTACACGCCGGCGGCGATGCCGGCCTGACGCAGCCGTTCGCCGAGCAGCCCCGGCTGCGCCCGGAACGCGCGGTTCGCGTTGCGCCTCGCGATCGCCGCGATATCCGGCACGAGGACATCGGCTCCGCCCGGCTCCCGTCCCGTCCGATTCCGATACAGGTCGGCGGCCGATACGCCCGTCTTCCCGTCGGTTTCCCCGGCGTCGCGCGCGACGTAGTCCGAGCCGCTGATGGCCGGCGCCCCCGCTCCCAGCGTGACGTAGCCGTCCTCGAGCCCCTTCTCCGGCGTACGGACGTTCATCGCCCCGATCGCGCCTTCCCGCAGCAGCCGCCGCAAGTGCGGCATGACGTCCAGCGTCTCCTCGCTCCAATCCAAAAACGACCACCCCGGGACGGAGACGATCGTGACACGCCCTTCGCTCGCATTCGACCGTTTTGAACGGTTTTGTGTCGTCAACGCATACTCGCCGGGATCGGAGGAACAAACGTTCGCCAACCCGACCGCCGCTATCCCGATCGCTACCCCGAGACATACAATGCGCCGCAGCAAGGCGGCACGCTTGGAGAACTTCACTGTGATGGCCTCCGTCTTGAAAAAAACCTGCTTCGGATAGGATGGCCAATCTTGTCGTTTTTTACCGCGGTTGTTGATACATTCGGGGATATCCACAACCTTATCCACAGTGGTCGCAAGAGCGAAACGGCGAACCGGCGTGAATCTTGTCGAACCTCGACACCGTTATTCACATTATCCACAGCACCCTTCCGATGCTTATTCCGGAAGTCGGATACGCCATCCGACACGTCTGCGACCGGTTTCGTCGAGCGGACAAGCGACGTTATTCATCGGGGAATCGGCCACCGCTGCCAACCGGCAATGGGCGTGCCCTCACCGATCGAACCGCCTGCGGACCGCCAACCGATATCCACAGCGTTATCCACAATCCACAAACGGATAAAACGGCGCCGCAACGCTATCCACAGCTTATTCCCGCTTTGTTATCCACATTACCCACAGATCGTTCTGGAAAACTTATTCGACTTTCACCTTTTCCGCACATCCGCCCGGGGCTTGCTTTCGGGAACGTTGTACACAATATGCACAGGGGGTGTGGATAAGAATATCCACACCCCCCGTTTCACCACTCAGCCGGCACTTTCCCGGTTTTCCACATTCTCGTTCGAAGCGGCATCCGCCGCCTCGTCGGACGCGCGTCCTTCCCGCACCGACTGGTTGCAAGCCGCCATGCACGCTCTCGCAACGGCGACGACGACGTCGCGGTCGATCGCGGTCCCTTGGAACAACTTTCCGCCCACCTCGATTTCCACCGCCGCTTCGGCGTTCGCCTGCTCGCCGTGCGCCATCGACTGCAGCTCCAAATCGACGAATTCCAGCTCGAACGGCATCGCCTGCTTGATACAGCGGATAAGCGCCTCGATCGAGCCCTCCGCAATCGCCGAGTACGCCGCCTCTTTGCCGGTTTCGTGATCCTTCACCGTCACCGATGCGACCCGGTTTTTCAAGCTGCTGACGACCACCTGCACGTCGACGAGCGTAAACCGCTCCAGCGACCGGTTCACCGTGCTGCCGACCAGACGGATCAGCTGCTCGTCGGTAACCCGTTTCTGCTCGTCGGCCGTCTCCTTGAACCGGACGAACAGCTCCTCCAGCTGCTGCTCGGTCAGCTCGATGCCCAATTCGCCGACGCGGTGCTTGATCGCATGGCGTCCCGAGTGCTTGCCCAAAATGATCATGTTGCGCGGAATCCCCATCTGCTCGGGGTCCATAATTTCGAACGTGCTGCGGTTTTTCAGCATGCCGTCCTGATGAATGCCCGACTCGTGCTGAAACGCGTTGCGCCCGACGATCGGCTTGTTGTAGGCGATCGGAAAATGCATATGGCGGCTCATCATCCGCGACGTTTCGTAAATATGCCCGATGTTGACGGACGTCTCCACGCCGAGCGACTGCTTGCGCGTCTCGATCGCCATGACGAGCTCCTCGAGCGAGCAGTTGCCGGCCCGCTCGCCGACGCCGTTGATCGTGACCTCGACCTGAGTCGCGCCCGCCTGGACGGCGGCCAAGCTGTTCGCCACGGCCATGCCCAAATCGTTATGGCAGTGCGTGCTGTATTCGACGGTATCGCCGCCGCGCACCTGCTCGCGCACCCGCTTGAACAGTCTTCCGTACTCCTCCGGCAGCGCGTAGCCGAGCGTATCCGGAATGTTGATCACCGTGGCGCCTTCGGCGATGACCGCTTCCACCAGCTCGAACAGAAACTCCTCGCCCGTCCGGGACGCGTCCATCGGAGAAAATTCGATCCGGTCGACGAAACGCTTGCCGTAGGCGACCATTTCGCGGGCGATCTGGATGACCTGCTCGCGCGATTTGCGCAGCTGATGCTCGAGCAAAATTTGCGACGACGAGATGAAAATGTGCAGCCGGCGCAGCTCCGCATCGCGGGTCGCCTGTACGGCCGCGTCGATGTCCGCTTTCATCGCCCGGGCGAAGCCGACGATTTCGACGCCGGTGCCGTGCAGGTCGCGGGATATTTGCTGCACCGCGGCGAAATCGCCGGGGCTCGAGATCGGGAAGCCCGGCTCCAGCACGTCGACGCCCAGCTTCGCCAGCTGGCGCGCCAGTACGATTTTTTGCTCCGGCTGCAGCGTGGCCCCGGGGGACTGCTCGCCGTCGCGCAGCGTCGTGTCGAAAATTTTGATTTTTTTCCTATCGGATATCGTCATGGGAAATCCCTCCGTCAAATGGTATGTTGGTCGGCGCTTCGATACGCCTTCGATTGCGGGGGACGCCAAAAAGCCCGTCGTCCCCCCATGCAGGAGACGACGGGCTTCGATCCCCGTCGCGGTACCACTCCGCTTGGTCCGGCTTGCGCCGAACCCACCTCGTGCGCGCCACCGCAAGCGCCGCGATCCGCAATGCCTGCCGGCTTACATGCCGGTCGGGCTTGACTGTTGGATGCGACGGCTCTGGAATGCCGCGCGGCCCTATATCGGGGGCCATTCCGGCGGACGTACGGTTCAAGCGTGCATGCGGCGCTTGCTTTCCGTCCCGCTGCTCCCGGGCGAGTTCGGTTCCGTCTTCGGCTGCGTCGCACCTACCCGCAGCTCTCTGTCATCGAAGGTTCGGACTCCTACTACTCCCGTTCATGGCGTTCATATCGTATAAGGTTGTTCTCGGAACGATACCGGACCGGAAATACAAAAGCCCGTCGTCTCGTAAGAGACGACGGGCTGATCCGTCGCGGTACCACTCTCGTTGGTTCGGCCGTCTTGCGACGGACGTCGAACCCGCTCCACCATGCGAGGAAACCGATTGGCCGCCGTCGCATGAACCCGATGACGGGGGTTACCCGTCGAAACGTAAGGCTTGCCGCCGAATCGGCACCGGCGCCTTTCGGCCGATGGTTCGGGCAAACGTTCCGTTCCGCCGCTCCCGGGCGAGCTTCAGGATGACATTCGGCTGCGTCGCACCAACCCGCAGCTCTCTGGTCGAATGGTTCTCCCTACTGTTCCCGTTCGTCGCGTTTTTCAGATATTGGTTACGATTATAGTATGCGGAAGCCGCATTGTCAATGCACGGATTCGAAAAACGGATCCTTCACCGACCAGCCTCCGAGCGAGAGCAGCGGCTCCGCCTTCAGATCGAGCGGCGACGTCTCGCCCCTGTCCCACTTCAGAAAGGCGGCGGCCGCGATCATCGCCGCATTGTCGGTGCATAGCGACAACGGCGGCGCGAGCAGCGGCAGCCCTTCGCGTCCGCACCGGTCGGCGAGCGCCTCGCGCAAGCCTTTATTGGCCGCGACGCCGCCGGCCAGCAGTAGCTGCTTCGCGCCGAATTCCTTCGACGCGCGGATCGCCTTCTCGACAAGCACCTCCACGACGGAGTCCTGGAATCCTTTGGAGATGCGCACCGGATGGATGACGTCCCCGCGCATTTTCGCCTGGTTCAGGATGGCCAGCACCGCCGACTTCAAGCCGCTGAAGCTGAAGTCGTATGAATCCGGCTCCAGCCAGACGCGCGGCATCGGCACGCCTTCGTCCGCCTCGTGCGCCAGCCGGTCGACGTGCGGCCCGCCCGGATACGGCAGCCCCATCGCGCGGGCGACTTTGTCGTACGCCTCGCCGGCGGCGTCGTCCCGCGTCTGGCCGATGACGCGGAACACGCCCGGAGCCGGCACATGCACGAGCTCGGTATGCCCGCCCGAGACGACGAGCGCCATCAGCGGATAGTCGAGCTCGTGGACGAGCCGGTTCGCGTAAATGTGTCCGGCGATATGATGGACGCCGATCAGCGGAATTTGCAGCGAGCAGGCGAGCGCCTTCGCCGCCACGACGCCGACGAGCAGCGAGCCGACGAGCCCCGGCCCTTGCGTGACCGCAATCGCGGACAGGTCGGACAGCCGGACGTTCGCCGCGCGTACCGCCTCGTCGAGAATGAGCGTGATGCTCTCCACGTGTTTGCGCGAGGCGATCTCGGGGACGACGCCGCCGAACCGCTTGTGCGTCTCGATCTGGCTCGAGACGACGTTCGACCGGATGATCGTCCCGTTCTCCACGACCGCCGCCGACGTCTCGTCGCAGCTCGTCTCCACGGCCAGGATCAGCCCCGGCCGCGATGGTGTCTTTTCGTTACGTTGCGTCGGCATTCGTCTCCCGCTCTCCTTCCTCGGCGATGCGGCGCAAATGCGCCCACATGATGATCGCGTCTTCCCCGTTGTCCGTATAATACCCCTTGCGCAGCCCGGCCGGGATAAAGCCGAGCTTCGCGTACAGCCGCTGCGCGACGACGTTCGACACGCGCACCTCGAGCGTCATCCGCTCCGCCCCGAGGAACATGGCGGCCGACTGCATCTGCACGAGCAGCCGCTCGCCCAGCTTCCTGCCGCGGTACGGCGCTCTCACCGCGATATTCGTAATATGCGCCTCGTCCATGATGAGCCACATGCCGGCATAACCGGCGATTTCCCCGTCCAGCTCCATGACGAGGTAATGGGCGAAATGGTTGTTCGTCAGCTCGTTCTGAAACGCTCCGGCCGACCATGGCGTCGGGAACGCCTCCCGCTCGATCTCGCATATCGTCTCGATGTCGTCGAGACGCATGGAGCGGAACTGCGGCGCCTCGCCCCCGACCCGCTCAGCATGCTCCAAACGGCTCGCCTCCCCGCTGTTCCTTTTGCAGCAGCTTCACTTCCGCCTCGGCCAGCTGCGTATAGTTCGGCACGATGCCGTGCGGATCGTCATGCTCGCCCCGATCCAGCCGCCGCCACGCCAGCTCGGCGATTTGCGCCGCACGGATCTCGCCCTCGCGCACGTCGGCCGCCCCGGCAAGCTCCGGATGGCGGGCGAGCCACGCCCGGATCGTATCGCCGAAGCCGGCCGTCTCGCCGACGAACGCGATCCGGTCGGGCCCGCGGCCGTCTCGTCGTCCGCTCTCCGCCTTGGCGCTCAGCTCCTCGAGCCAGTCCGCCGCGAGACGGATGCCGTCCGGCTCGATCGTCCGCCAGCCGTCCCGCTCCGAGGCGTACACGCCGCAAAACGCCTGACCGCGGCGCGCGTCCAGCAAGGGAACGAACCAGCGGGAGGCGGACGTATCCGCCCCCTCGGTCGCGTTGCGCTCCGCGTCGCCGAGCGCAAGCGCCTCCAGCCCGGACACCCCGACGACCGGGATGCCGAGCGACCAGGCGAACGTTTTCGCCACGGTGACTCCGATGCGCACCCCGGTATACGAGCCCGGGCCGGTGCCGACGGCGACGGCGTCGAGATCGGACGGCGCGACGCCCGCCTCCTTCAGCATCGCCTCGATTTCCGGCAGCAGCTTGATCGAATGATTGCGCTCCGCCCGGGAGCTCCGCTCGGCGACGATGCGTCCGCCCGACGCCAGCGCCACGGTCAGCGCGGCCGTCGACGTATCGATCGCGAGCAGCCTGCCGGTCCGCGCGTTCCGTTCCTCGTTTGTTTCCCGTTGTTCCGTCGTCATGATAGCGTCCCGTTCTCCTTCAATTGCGCGCACCACCGCTCGTAGAGGCCGCCGTGCGGCGTCAGCTCGAATCGCCGTACCCGCTCCCCCGCATGTCCGATCCGGATTTCGAGATGATCCGGCGGCAGAAGGGTCCGAATGCGCTCGGCCCACTCCACGATCGTCACCCCGTCGCCGAAAAAGTAATCGTCGAGCCCGAGCTCGTCCGCTTCCTCCTCCGACAGGCGGTACACGTCCATATGATAAAAAGGGAGACGTTCTCCCTCGTACTCCTTAATGATCGTGAACGTCGGGCTGTTCACGACGCCGGGCACGCCGAGCGCCCGCGCGACGGACTGCGAAAACCGCGTCTTGCCGGCTCCGAGGTCGCCGTCCAGGGCGACGACCGTGCCCGCTTCCATCCGGACGGCCAGCGCTTCCGCCAGCCTCGCCGTATCGTCTTCTCCGTTCGAAACGTACGTGTAGGATCGTACCGTGGCCGCCTCCCCCTTTCACGCAAAATGATTGTAGCCGTTCTTCGCGAGCGGTACCTCCGCTCCCCCGGGCTCGCGGACAATCGTCACGGCGGCGCCGTCCTCGGCCGCTGCGGCCGAAACTTGGCCGACGAACCAGATGCGCCTGCCGGCCCGCTCGAACGCTGCGGCCAGCTCCTCCGCACGATCCCGCCGCACCGTGCCGACGAGCTCGAAGTCCTCGCCGCCGTACAGCGCCCATTCGAGCGGATCGGCGCCGACCGACGCGGCGTACTCGCTCAGCTCGTCCGCCAGCGGGATGCTCGCGCCGTCGAGCGCGATCCGGACGCCGGACGCCTCGGCGATTTCGCGCGCCTCGCTCGCCAGCCCGTCGCTGACGTCGTTCAGCGCGCCGCAGACGCCGGGCTCGGCCGCGGCCAGCAGCCGCGCCGCGTCGAAGCGCGGCTCCGGGCGCCGGTGGGCGCGGACGAGCGGCTGCAGCGGCTCGGGCAGCCGCTCGATCGGCCCGGCGCGTTCGCCGCGCGCGAGCAGCGCGTGCAGGCCGGCGGCCGACCCGCCGAGCGGGCCGGTGACGAACACCGCGTCGCCGGGCTCGGCCGCGGAGCGCAGCAGCGAACGGCCGTCCGCCGCTTCGCCGATGACCGTGACGGTCACGGTCAAGCCGGCCGGCGACGATGTCGTATCGCCGCCGACGACGGCGACGCCGTATCGGTCCGCGCACGCGTACAAGCCGTCATACAGCTCTCGCAGCTCGTCGGCCGTCCACGACTGCGGCGGCACGGTCAGCGCGACGAGCGCCCACCGAGGCTCCGCGCCCATCGCCGCGAGATCGCTCAGCGCCGCCGCCATCGCCTTGTAGCCGATGTCGTCGCTTCGCATCGTCTCCGGCTTGAAATGGACCGTCTCGACCATCGTGTCGCACGAGACGACGAGCTCCCGGCCGGAGGACGGCCGCAGAACGGCGGCATCGTCGCCGATGCCCATCTTGACGCCGGAGGCGGCCGGCGCCGCGCCCCGGTCCGAACGGGGACGGTTGAGCCTTCGGATCAGCGCGAATTCGTCCATGCCGATGCCTTTCACGTATTCCGCCTCCCCTTTCAACTTGTCCTTATTATATCGGTCCCGCCGGAGCACCGCAACAACGGGGTCTGCCGCATGTCGCGCCGGTCTTACGCGCGCTCCGTTATTTTTCGAAATGCCGGGCCGAACCGTCATTTGACAATGCCAAGGTCGTCAAATTGCGATAAAATACGAGTGAAAGAGAAACGAAACGGCAGCTTTTGTCGTATCGTATGGTAGAGACAGGCAGGACAAGCCGTGCGCGAAAGGAGGCCGAGAAGACGATGGCTATTCGGAAAGAAACGGATCGGTTTCATAAGGGGACAAGGTCGGCCGTGTCTCTGCGCGCGGCCGGATATACGATTGCGGCCGCCGTCCTGCTGCTCGGAGCGGATCCGGACGAGGCTCATGCCGGCGTGGTGGACCGGGTGAAAAGCTTCATCGAGCTTCCCGGCCAAGTGGACGAGCTGAAGGAGCAGTACGATACGACGAAACGGCAGCTGGAGGACGCGACGAAGCAGCTCGAGGACGTCTCCCGGCAATCCCGGGACACGATCGAGCAGTACCGTCAGACCGAGCAGCGGCTGCGGGAGGAGAACGAGCGGCTAGCCCGGCAAAACGAACAGCTGGCGCAGGCGGTGAACGGCCTGCAGGATGCGGAGAAGCAGCGCGCGGCCCGATCGCGCCGCACGTGGCTGCTCGTCTGGACGGCCGCCGGCCTCGTCGGGCTTTATTTCGTGACGGCCCGGCTGTTCCGGCTGGCGCTTCGCAGCAAAAGCCACCACACCTCGAGGGGGCGCTGACCAAGATGGATATCCGTACCGATTCCGCAGCAGGCGGAGGCGCCCTTTCCTCCACGGCGGAGCTGCATTTGGCGGAGGGAGAAGCCGTTCACGTGCTGCATCCGCAGCAAATTGCGGCATTCCGCGGGGAATCGGCGCGGCGGGAAGACAAGCTGATGAACCTGCAAGGCATGTACCGCAAAAAGAAGCTGATCCGCTCGAAGCTGTCCGGGCCGTCCTCCGTGCTGCTTTCGCTCCCCGGAGGCTATACGCTCCACAGCCTGAAGCTCGGCGGCAACGAGGATTTGCTGTTCGAATTCCGCCACCTGCTGTACTATACGGAGGGCGTTCGGATGCAAAGCGTCATGCAAAGCTTCAAAAACGTCATCGCGACGAAGGACGTCATGCGGATGAAATTTGCCGGGGACGGCGCGATCGGCCTGATCGCCGCCGGTCCGCTGTACGAGTGGAAGCTCGATCCCGTCACGCCCTCCTACATCGACGCGCGGGCGCTGATCGCCTATCCGCACAACGCCAGGCTGGAGCTGAGCGTGTACGGCAACCATTTGGCCAGCCAGCATATGAATTACCAGTGGAAAATGACCGGGGAAGGCAGCGCGCTGCTGCAGACGGGACGGCCGGACGCCCGGCTCGAGCAGTTCGTCGGGCAGGACGGCTTGCTGAAGCGGCTGCTGCGCGAAATCGTGCCGTTCGGCGGCGTTTGGTTCAAATAAGGATAAACAACGAAAGCCCCGGACTCCGGCACGCGGAGACGCGGGGCTTTTTGTCGTTTTCCGTTTACGGCTGCTTGGCCGGACAAGCCGGGGCTACTCCGTCGCAATGCCCGAGGCTTGCTCCTGCAGCTCGGTAATGGGCACGTTTTTGGATACGCGCGGATCGTTCTCGGGGTGAATCGTCGCCACTCCGCTGTACTTGTCCACGCTGTCGATCCAAACCGATTCGCCCTGCCATTTCACTTCGATTTTGTCCTTCGACAACAAAATATGCTGTGCACGATCGTAATCCATTTTTCCGCATCGCTCCTCTCTATTGCGTTCTCGATGTACTTGAGGGGACCGTCACGACAAGTTCGATTCGTCGTCGCCCATCGTATCCACCGTCGTCTCCTCGATCAAACCGTTATGCATCGTAACGGTACCGCCTCCGAGCCCTTCGTTGATCATCCGGTCGATGTCCATGAAGTAATCGTCCCGGCCCTCGTGGTCGGGTTCGTTGTGCATCCGCTCGACCAATCCGCTCCCTCCTTTCGTCCGATCTTTCGTTTAGCGTGCCCAATTCGAAAGGGCGCATACGACAAGCCCGCCGGGCATAGGCTAGAAGAATGGCGCCTGCAGGTGTAGAACGGCGGCGATTGGACCACACTGGAACGTAAGAACGCAGCTTGCCGCTCCCGCTTGCAGGCCATTTCGATTCGTCGGACCCGGTACGCTTCCGAGCCGTGCCGCGTCGATCGTCAAAGGAGGAAACCAAGGCGATGCATACCGTATGGAAAGGCGCCATCAGCTTCGGCCTCGTGCACGTGCCCGTAAAAATGTTCTCCGCCACCGAAGACAAGGACATCTCGATGAAGTATATCCACAAAGCTTGCGGGACGCCGCTGTCTTACGTCCGCACGTGCCAGCATTGCGAGCAGTCGGTGGAATGGGAGCAGATCGCGCGCGGCTACGAGTACGAGCCCGGCCGGTTCGTCCTGTTCGAGAAGGAGGAGCTCGACTCGCTGTCGGAGGCGAACAAGGAGATCAAGATTTTGGACTTCGTCGACTTGACCGAGATCGATCCGATTTATTTTCAGAAAACGTACTATCTGTCCCCCGGCGAAACCGGCTCCAACGCCTACAGCCTGCTGCTCGAGGCGATGCGCCAGACGGGCAAGATCGGCATCGCCAAAGTGTCGATCCGCTCCAAAAGCAGCTTGGCCGCCATCCGCATCATCGGGGACTGCATCGCGATGGAGACGATTTTTTACCCGGACGAAATCCGCTCGATCTCGCAGGTTCCGAACCTGCCCGAAAATCCGCAAGTGAACGACAAGGAGCTGACGATGGCGAAAATGCTCATCGAGCAGCTGTCGACGCCGTTCGAGCCGGGCAAATACAAGGACGATTACCGCGACAAGGTGATGGACATGATCCAGCACAAAATCGCGGGCGAAGACGTCAAGGTGGCGCCGGAGGCGCCGAAGGCGAACGTCATCGACTTGATGGCCGCCCTGCAGGCGAGCCTCGAGGCGGCGAAGCCGGCGAGCGTCCCGACGGAAGCGGCCGAACCCGCGGCGGCCCCGAAGGCGAAGGGCAAGAAAAAAGCGAAAGAAACGGTGTCATGATCGGCGGCTTCGCGCCGCATGGTCCGATCGCGGCCTCCTCCCGCCGGGAAGAGGCTTTTTTGCGCTATCGGAGGAAATCCGTTACGTACGTTTTGCCGAAACCGGGGAATACTGTTGATTGGGAAGCAACTATTCGATTGGGGCGGGTGGCGGCGTGGAGTTGAAACCGATCGTTCCGTTCGAGCCGGTCCGCGCGGAGCAGGCGCCGACGGGGCCGAATTGGGTGGCGCAAATCAAATGGGACGGCGTCCGGATGCTGGCATACGGCGACGGACCGGAGACCCGCCTATGGAACCGGAGAGGGAACGAGCGTACGATGCAGTATCCGGAATTCGCGGACGTCCGCCGGTACTGCAACGCGTCGTCGGTCATCCTCGACGGGGAGATGATCGCCCTCGACAGCGCCGGAAAACCGTCGTTTCACGAAATCATGAAGCGGGACCGGCTGCGCACCGAAAGCAAAATCGCTCAGGCGATCTCCCGGGTGCCGGTAACGTATATGATCTTCGACGTCGTCTATTGCAACGGGGAGTGGGCTACCGGGATGCCGCTCGGCGAGCGCCAACGGCTGCTGGAACGGATCGTCGTCCCCGGCGAACGGGTACAGCTCGTGCGCAACGTAACCGATCCGAACGCGCTGCTCGGCGTCATGCGAAGCCACCGGATGGAGGGCATCGTGTGCAAAGATTTGACGAGCGGCTACGCTCTGGACGGCAAAGACGACCGGTGGCGGAAAATCAAGCTGTTTCGCGACATGTACGCGGTCGTCGGCGGCGTCACGTACCGGGACAAACTCGTCAATGCGCTGCTGCTCGGCTTGTACGACCCCGGCGGCACGCTGTACTATATCGGCCACGCCGGTACGGGGAAGTTGACGCAGGCCGACTGGAGGCGCCTGACGGAGCGCGTGCAGCCGATGCGCATCGGCGACCGGCCGTTCGCCAACGTCCCCGAGCGGAACAAGGACGCGGTCTGGATTCGGCCGGAACTGGTCGTGAAGGTGCAATTTCTGGAATGGACGCCGGACGGCATCATGCGTCATCCGAGCATCCAGACTTTCGCGGAAGGCGCCGATCCGGTGCAAGTGTGCACGTTCGGTCAAGATTGACGAAGGAGGAACCGTTATGGCGACCGCCGTGAAAGGCTCGGTGACCGTGGACGGCCACGAGATTACGATTACGAATCCGGAGAAGGTGCTGTGGCCGGAGCGGAACATTACGAAGCTGACGTATCTCGAAAAGCTGCTCGGGCTCGCCCCGTATTTGCTGAAATATTGCCGCGACCGCCACTTGACGACGATCCGGTTTCCGAACGGCGTTCACGGCAAATCGTTTTATCAAAAAAACGCCCCCGAGCCGCTTCCCCCTTTCGTCCGGGTCGCTCCGCTCGACGGCGTCAATTACGTGCACCTCGACTCGATTCCGACGCTGCTCTGGCTCGGCAATCTCGCCTGCCTGGAGTTCCACCCTTCGTTCCACCGGATCGGCTCGACGCTCCCGGCCGAATGGCTGATCGACATCGATCCGTCGCTCGAGGTGGAGCCGCGCATCATGAAGGCGGTTCATCTGATCGGCGAAGCGCTGGACCGGATGAACATCCGCGCCGTCCCGAAAACGTCCGGCGCCACGGGCGTGCAGCTGTACGTCCCGCTGGCGAAGCCGTATACGTTCGAGCAGCTGCGCAAAATCGGTCATTTCCTGGGCCGGTACTTGACCCAGCAATACCCGAAGCTGTTCACGATCGAACGGCTGAAGAAAAACCGCGGCGATTTGATCTACGTCGATTATTTGCAGCATTGGTACGGCAAGACGCTGTCGAGCCCGTACACGCCGCGCGCCCGAGAGGCCGCGTCCGTGTCGGCGCCGCTCGAATGGAGCGAGGTCGAAGCGAACGTCGACCCGCGCGACTTCAACCTGCTCAACATGGAGGAGCGGCTGCGCGCGAAGGGCGATTTGATCGAGCGGACGCCTCCGCAGTCGCTCGATCACGTCCTGTCTTTTATCGGCGGGGCGTAAGCGCCTCGCCTCCTTCGGATTTTCGGTTGCCCTGCGAACAGGTGTGCGCTATATTGAAAATATAGCCATTTTCCCCCGGCAGGAGGGAACCGGCATCATCAAGCGCCACCGGATCGAAGGCCCTCCCGACCTAGTCGTCGAAATTTTGTCGCCCAGCACGAGCCGCAACGATAAAGTGTGCAAAAAACGCAACTACGAACGGTTCGGCGTACCCGAGTATTGGGTGGTCGATCCGGTTCACCGGTTCATCGACCAATTCGACGCCGAGGACGGCAAATACGCGTTATACGGCACGTACAGCGCCGGCGGCTTGCTGAACTCTCCCCGTTTCTCCTGCATGAACGTTCATATGGACGAGCTGTTCGCCCGCTTGCTTCCCGACGACTGATCCCGTACCGTCCCAAGCAAGTTCCAATCGCGCTGCCGCCAGGCAGCCAGCTGTGCAAAAAGGGCAGCCCTTCGGCCGTTTTGCGACCTTTAGGACAGCCCCCGCCGGCGTATGGGCGGACTAAGCTCAGTCCGCCGTCTTCTTCAAGCTTTCCAGCTCCGCCGTCACCCGCTCGATCATCAAGACGAACGACGACAATTCCTTCGAGCTCGTCGCCTGCGTCCGGGCATGCGCGGCCGTCTGCTCCGACTCGGTGCGGACCCGATCCAGCATCGAGCCGATCGTCTTCAGCCTGCCCTCGATCTGGACAAGCGCCTCCTTCGAGCGGGACGCCAGCTTGCGCACCTCGTTCGCCACCACCCCGAAGCCCCGCCCGTGCTCGCCGGCCCTCGCCGCCTCGATCGCCGCGTTCAGCCCGAGCAAGTGCGTCTGGTCGGAAAGCTCCTCCATCAGCTCGCCCATATCGTGGATATGCGCGATTTCGCCGGTCAGCTGCTGGACGAGCTCGTTGGCGTGTTCCTGCGATTTGGCGGTACGGTCCGCCGTCTCCGCGACCGCTTGGCTGCTCTCCCCGAGCTCGACCATCATCGAAGCGAGCTCTTGGACGGCCGTGGCGACCGACGCCAGCAGCCGGTTCTGCTCGTCGACGAGCCGCTCGACCTTCGCCTTTTCGTCCCGCTCGTACGCCTCGAGCACGAGCTGGGAATCGAGATTGAACATTTTCGATACGGCCGAGACGATGTTCGGCCATCGGTCCGGTACGACCCGTTCAAAGTGGGCGGACGCCAAATCCAAATAATGCATATACGTCCCCAAATACCAATCGGTCGTCAAGCCGATCCGCGAATGGACTTCGCCCACCACGATCCGCCGGCGAATGTATTCCTCGTCCAGCGTTCCGGACGCGAGCGAGACGAAATACCACCGCTGCGTCTCCTTGAGCCGTTCCAGCGTGCTGTACTTGCGAATGATGGCAAGCAGCTCCGGCTGCTCCGTAATCCGTTCGTACAATTCGTCGACCAGCACGTCGACGATCTGCTCGAACTGCGGCTTGTACGCGTGCAGCAGCTCGACGTCCTTATCGGTCAGCCCGATATAATCCACTTGTTTCCGGCGTTCCCCGTCCAATCGAATCATAAGATGCTCCCCCCAGAAGACCGGTATTGTCGTTTGACTCGCCCGGCAATGCGACATAATTCGACAAACATCCAACAAATCCTGTCCGTACGGACGAACGGCCGCACCCCCCGCCGGCTCCTCTCAAAACAAAGGCGCCAGCAGCCGCGCGGCCGCTTCCTTCACCCGCTGGAGCTTCGACCGCCGTTCGAATTCGGCCAAATCGATCTCCTTGCTATTCTTCATATCCGTCACGAAATCCTGCTCCACCCGCTGGATCGTATCGCGGTCGAACAGAACGGCCATAATCTCGAAATTGCTGAAAAAGCTTCGCATATCCATATTCGCGGTGCCGACCGTCGCCAGCATCTTATCGATGATAAGCGTCTTCGCGTGAATGAATCCTTTCTGGTATTGGAAAAAGCGGACCCCCGCCTGCATAAGCTCCTGCACGTACGACATCGACGCCCAATGGACGATTCTCGCGTCCGGGACGCCGGGCAAAATGATCCGGACGTCCACGCCGCTCAGCGCGGCCGTCTTGAGCGCCATGGCGATGCTCGGATCGGGAATGAAGTAGGGTGTCGTAATGAATATGCGGCTGTGGGCCACGGCCATCGCCCCGAAGAACACTTCCTGTACCGAGTCCCACGGCGCGTCGGGTCCGCTCGCGATCAGCTGCACCGTCTCCTCGCCCTCGCATTCGTGCTCCGGAAAGTAGACCGAGTCGACGAGCGGCTTGCCGCTCGAAAACGCCCAATCCGTCGCGAACGTATGCTGCAGGAAATAGACGCTGTCGCCTTCAAGCCGAATATGCGTATCGCGCCAATAGCCGAGCTTCGGGTCGGACCCCAAATATTCGTCGCCCACGTTAATGCCGCCCAAAAAGCCGATCTTGCCGTCGACGACGACGATTTTGCGATGGTTGCGGTAATTGATCCGCTTGTCGAACAGCGCGATCAACGGCGGCAGAAAGACGTGCACCTCGACGCCGGCCCGCTTCAGCTCGTCCACGTACGCCCGGCCGAGCTTGTAGCTGCCGACGCCGTCGTACAGCAGCCGCACCTCCACGCCTTCCCGCGCCTTGCGCATCATCGTCCGCTGAAACCGTTTGCCGATCTCGTCGTCGCGAATGATGTAATATTCGACGTGAATGAACCGGCTCGCCTGCTCCATCGCCTCGAGAATGGCCTCGTACGTCGACTCGGCGTCGTTATAGACGTTCACCCGGTTGCAGGGCATCATCGGCGCCCCCGGCATGTTGCTCAGCAGCCCGATCAGCCGGTGCTCCCGGTAAATGTCGCACCGGTGGATCGCGTCGCCGGGATCGGCCTTGCTCGCCTTCATCCGGAGAGCGCGGCGGATTTCCTCGACGACCCGCCGGTTTTTGCGCCGCATTTTTTTTCGCTGCGTATATTCTTTAGCCAAAAAATAGTACATGATGAAGCCGATAATCGGAAGAACGAACAAGATCGAAAGCCACGCCACCGCCTTGGCCGGGTTGCGGAATTCCAGCACCAAGATCGTGGCGGTTTGAAAAACGAACAGCCCGAGCACCAGCCCTAGCCACAACATGGGGTCACCTCCTCGGACATCCGCGCTTGAAGCGGCCGACGACGCGCGTCGCCGCACTTTCTAGCATGCGCCGACGCGTTTGCCGCTATTCGCCAAACGGACCAAGACGTTCCGCGCGCCCCCTTCTCCCGCGCTCGCGGATCCGCCACATGCCGATCGCCATGACGGCCGTTGCGATCAGGCTGCCTTCCGCGCCGAATTGGCCTCCCGACCAAAGCGCGGGGCCGGACGTCTCCAGCTCGAGCAGCGAGGCGACCGGCGTGCCGGACACCTCGAAGCCGAACACGTTGCCCTGCACGAAGTTCCACGTCCAATGCAGGCCGATCGGAAACCAGAGCGAGCCCGTCGTTTCCCGGCATAGGCCGAGCAGCAGCCCCGCGGCGAAAATATTGAGGAGCGGCAGCGGATGCGCCAGTGCGCCGGGATTCGCCGCATGAAGCAGCGCGAAGAAGAGCGACGAGCAGACGACCGCGGCGGCCGGCCCGAACCGGTGCCGGATAACGCCTTGCACGTAGCCGCGGCTGAACAGCTCCTCGTTCAGCGCGACGAGCGCGAACAAACCGAGGAAGGCGGCGAGGTCGCCCCAGACCGCCGCATCGAGCCGGACGGCTCGCACCTCCGCCGCGCCGGTCGCCAGCATGACGAGAAAAATCGCCGTCATCAAGACGATGCCGAAGCCGGCTCCCTTCAGCAGCTCGCGCACCGCGTTCCGATCGCTCCAGCCGACGGACCAACGCGCTTTCCGCTCGAACAGGGCGTAGAGGAGCGGCACCGCGCCGATAAAGCCGATCGCCTGCGCGACCATCGAGCCGTAGACGAAGATCGGATCGTTCAGCAGTCGATCGAGCGAAGTCAAGTCGTAGCCGTCTCCGGCCCGCACGAGCCCGGCGATCGCGACGACCGGAATCATCGCTGCCAGCGTCAGGACGAAGGCCAGCACGAAGGCCAGCGCGATTTTGCCCGCCGCCCCCAGCGCCCGTTTCGTCATGTTCATCGCGTCCGCCCCCTTTCTTTTCCAAACCTTTTCCCATTGTACACATTCGCCGCCGGGCACGCTACCGCCGCACGAAAAAGCTCCTCCCCGGCCGGGAAGGAGCTTGATGGCGCCCGCGGTCCGTCAGGCGGCCACGTCGCGCTTGTTGAAGATGAGCCACGAGCAGACGTTGAACGCGACGAAGTAGACGAGCAGGACGCCGATCGAGAACGGCAGCGTCATCCCTTCCATCATCGCTTGCCCCTCGATATAGGGTGTCAGGTTCGTGTTCGCGAACAAAAAATATTTCCCCCAGCTGAACCGGCTCAGCATCATGGCGATCCCCGAGCCGGCGAACATCAGGAACATCGAGATGCCGATCGACAGCGAGCTGCTGCGGAACACCGTCGAGATCATGAACGCGAGCGTCACCGTCATGATCAGCTCGACGCATTGCAGCCCGAACGTGCCGAGCACGTGCAGCAGCATGCTCGATTCGACGACCGCACCCGACGCGTCCACGTACAGGTACGGGTGTCCCACGCCGCCGAAGCCGTAGAGGAAGGCGTTCGCCGCGAACGCGCTGCCGAACAGGAAGACGAGCAGCAGCAGCGAGAACAGGAGCGTCGCGACGTATTTGGACAGCAATATTTTGGAACGGCTGGCCGGCCGGATGAGCAGCAGCTTGATCGTCCCCCACGTGAACTCGCCGGCGACAATCTCCCCTGCGACAATAACCGTGAAAATGGTGACGAGCGCAATCAGGCTCGAGGCGTTCAGAACGCCGCTCCACAACGTCCGATCCCCGGGCGGGATGTCGTGCGCCAGCCGGTATTCCTGCAGCTGAATGCGCTTCTCCATCTCCCGCTTGACGGAATCCATTCCGACGTCCGCCATGCTCTGCTTGTCCTGCTCGATCGATTGGGCGACCTCCGCCCGCCAATCGGCGCCCGGTTGAGGCTTGGCCCCCAGCTTGTACACCAGGATCGCGGCGGTGACGGATATGCCGACGAGCAGCGCGACGAGTATCCATGTCCGGAGGCGCCGGTATATTTTCATATTTTCGTTGGTGATCAAGTTAAGCAATGGAATCCCTCCCCGTCATCTCCAGGAATTGATCCTCCAGCGTCTTCGTGCTGGCGCGGATGCCGTAGACGGCGACGCCCGCCTGCACGAGCCCGGCGTTGACCCGCGCGATCGTTGCCCGGTCCATCGGCGCTTCGACCGCTCCCGACAGCGCGACCGCTTCGCCGTCGACAAGGCCGGCCACGACGTCCCGCGCCGTTTCCGGATCGTTCACTTCGAAGCGGACGGTTTGCCGCTCGTCGCCGGCGACGATATCCTTGAGCGTGCGGACGTCGACCAGCTTGCCGTTCTGGATAATGGCGACCCGGTCGCACATCAGCTCCATCTCGGACAGCAGATGGCTCGACACGATGACCGCGATGCCTTCCTCCGCGGCCAGCCGGCGCAAATAATCGCGCAGCTCGCGAATGCCGGCGGGATCGAGGCCGTTCGTCGGCTCGTCCAGGATGAGCAGCTTCGGCGAATGAAGCAGCGCCTGCGCCACGCCGAGCCGCTGTCGCATGCCGAGCGAGTACGTGCGCACTTTGTCGCGGATCCGCTTCTCGAGTCCGACGAGCTCGATGACGTCCCGGATCCGGTGCTTCGTCACCCCCGGCACCATTCGCGCGTAATGGACGAGATTGTCGTAGCCGGACAAAAATTTGTACATCTCCGGATTTTCCACGATCGCGCCGACGTGGCGGATCGCCTGCTCGAACTGCGTGCGGACGCTCGCCCCGCCTATCGTAATTTCGCCCTCGGTCAAGGACATCAGCCCGACCATCATCCGGATCGTCGTCGTTTTGCCGGCTCCGTTCGGCCCGAGAAAGCCGAACACTTCGCCCGGCGGCACGTCGAACGTCAGCCCGTCGACGATCGTCTTGCTCCCGATCCGCTTCGTAACGTTGCGCAGCTTGACGATCGGTTCGTTGCCCATCGCACATTCCTCCCTGGTCGATTTTCGCTTGTTCTACCATAACCTCCGGAAGTCACGGAAGGTTAGTGAAGGCGGTCATATGATCGGTCATGCGGCGAATGACCGGCCGACACTACCCGCGGAATGAGGAATTGGGGTACAATGATACGAAACGGTATTATCATCGCGCGATCGGGCGCCCGCGGCGCGCTCGCATAAGGAGTGATGCCCGCATGTTCGTCGAACGAAGGCCTTGGCATTGGATCGAATGGATGCTGTTCATCATCTACACGCTGTGGTTCGCCCTCGGGCTCGCCTATTTGTTTTTCAAGCCGGACATCTTCGGCGACATTCCGTTTTTCACGATGCTTATCGCGCTGTTGGCGACGTATGTAATCCCGCTCGCCTTCTGGCGTCCGGGCTACGTGAACACGGCGATGTTCCCGGTTGCGGTATTCGCGACAGCCGGGAGCTTGCAGACGTATTTGACCGCACATCTGCAGGAGGAGGCCAGCATTATTCTCCTGCCTGCGCTGCTCGTCGGCTTCTTGTCCTGGCGCCGGACGATGCCGTTCACCGTGCCCGCGTTCGTCCTGCTGTTCCCCGTCTTAACCGCGTTCATCGTCAAAGAGTTCCACCTGATCGCCTTCTTCGGACGGCTCGTCGACTATTCGCTGCTGTTCGGGCTCGGGGTGGCGCTGCGGCGCATGCTGGCGACGAACTTGCGGATGCAGAAAGTGCTGGACGAGAACGAGACGCTGTACGGCCTCATCCGGGAGCAAAATCAAGTGCTGGAGCAGTACGCGAGCCAGATCGAGCAAATTACGCTGCTCGAGGAGCGCAACCGGCTCGCCGTCGAGCTGCACGACACGGTCGGGCATACGTTCACGTCGGTCATCATGGGGATGGACGCCGTCTCGTACTTGATCGAATCGGCGCCGCACAAGGCGAAGGAGAAGCTGGGCGTGCTCCGCGACGTGACGCGGAACGGCTTGGAGGAAATTCGCCGCAGCATCCATCAAATATCGCCGCAGGAGGACGAGGGCGGCCTTGCCGACCGGCTGTCCCGGCTCGTCGAGGAGTTCGAGACGCATACGGGAACGCGCGTCTCGTTCCGGGCGTCCGGCCCGCCGCTCGACGTGGCGAAGCAGACGAAGCTGACGCTCGTCCGCTGTCTGCAGGAGTCGCTTACGAACGCGAAGCGTCATGGGCTGGCGAATACGATAGCGGTATCGCTGCTGTTCGAGCGCGAGCGGCTGATTCTGCAGGTGCAGGACGACGGGAAAGGGACGAACGAGCTGAACCGCGGCTTCGGCTTGCGGGGGATGGAGCAGCGTCTCGCATCGATGCAGGGCTCGCTTCGCATCGTCTCCCGCGCCGGGGAAGGCACGATCGTCGTCTGCGAAGTTCCGATCGCGCCGAAAGGAGAATCGTCATGAAAGACATCAAGCTGCTGCTCGTCGACGACCAAGACTTGATCCGCGAAAGCTTGCACATCGTGCTCGATATGGATCCCGAAATCGAGGTCGTCGGACTGGCGGAGAACGGGCGGGCCGCGGTGGCGCTAGCCGAATCGGCTTCGCCGAACGTCATTCTCATGGACGTGCGCATGCCGGAAATGGACGGCGTCCAAGCGACCCGCGAAATCAAGCGGCGATGGCCGGATATGCGGGTCATCATCCTGACCACGTTCCAGGAAATCGATTATGTCGTCGACGCGCTGGGCGCTGGGGCGGAAGGGTATTTGCTGAAGGCGATTCATCCGAAGGAGCTGGCCGAGGGGATCAAATGGGTGCATCGCGGCGGTACGCTCATCCCGCAGGACATCGCGAAAATGCTCATCGAGCAGGTGCGGCAAGGCAACGGAGCTCCGACGGCGGGCGGTGCGGGGGAACGGGGCCGGGAGTCGGCCGCCGGCTCCAAGCCCGACGGTTACGGCTTGAGCGAGCGGGAGCTGCAGGTGCTGCACTGTTTGTCCGACGGCTTGTCGAACCGGGAAATCGCCGAGAAGCTGTTTTTGTCGGAAGGAACGGTCAAAAATTACATTTCGAACGTATACGCGAAAATGGACGTGCGCGACCGCATTCAAGCGGCCCGCAAGGCGCAGGACGAAGGAATGCTCTAATCGGGGTGCGAGGCTCCTTGGGCGGAAATCGCCGCGTCCATCCGCCCCTCCCCTCCCCGTGCATGCAGGATCGCGATCGCGGACCTCCCGTCGCTTAAGCGGCTTTGTTTCTGCCCAGCCGTCCGCGCTCTCCCCCCGCTGCGTCGAATGCAGTATAATAAGAAGGATCGAAGCCTTTGACGGACGAATGAAATGCAATCGCTTTCATATAGATGGGAAGGGTAAGGGGGGATCCGCTTGAACGTGTCTCACAGCTTGCGGTCGCGCAAATATTTGTTCAACATCCTGCTGTCCGTATCGATTCTGCTCGTCGTCACGCTGACCGGGGCGACCGTGACGCTTTACTACCACACGGAGAAAACGGTGCTGTCGATCCAGAAGGCGGCTAACGAGAAAATGCTGGCCCAAACGGTTTACAGCATCGATTCGACGAACGAGCTCGTCAAAAATGCGGCGATCTCGGCGTATTTCGATCCCGATATCGCCGAATTGATGAACGCCGACATTACGCGGACGTACGATCTGTACCAACGCATCATGGCGCTCGAGCGAATCGCCAAGGCGTTTCCGTTCCTGCATTCGGTCACCGTCTACAACAAGACGAACGGCTGCTATTACTCCTACTCCCCCAACGCCATATGGCCCTGCACGGACGAAGGAGTCAACGGAACGATCGACCGGTACGTTCGCGAGCATCCCGACATTCCGAAGCTGAAGCTCCTTCCCGTATCGCTTCGCGCCGCTTCGGACGGCCGCAGCGAAATCGACTTCTTCTCGTACTTCCTGTTCGGACCTACGACAGGGGAGAAAGGCAAGCCCGGCTCGGTCATCGTCAACGTCAAGCCGGACTGGCTGTTCGCCCAGCTCGAAACGATCGCCCGGCTGAACGACGGCGGCAGCGGGCGGCTCCTGCTCGTAAACGGCGACGGCAGCATGTACGACCCGGAGGCGAAGCGCTGGCTCGCCCCCGACGGCTTGAGCCGCCAAGTGAAGGAGCGGATGGCGCGCTCGGGCGCGACGGCGCAGCTGTTCGTCAGCGGCACCGGCGAAAGCAAGGCGATCGTGTCGTACATGGCGTCCCGGGCGAACGACTGGGTCGTGCTCAGCGTGCAGCCGTACGGCCAACTGTTTCGCGACATTATGCGGATGCGGGGGCTGTCGTTCGGCTTGATCGGCCTGTTCATCGTCCTCTCGCTGGCCGGTTCCGTCATTATATCGTTCAAGCTGTATCGGCCGATCGAGACGCTGCTGCGGACGATACGCGGTCATGTGCGCGAGCCGGTGCCGGCCGGGGGCGGCGGCAAGGACGAGCTGGCGTTCATCTCCGGCGCCTTCCAGGCGACGGTCGGGCGGATGCAGGAGCTGGTGACGGAGCAGCAGGCGCAAGGGCGTCTCGTCCAGTCGTATTTGCTGAAGAAATGGATCGCCGACAGCGAGAGCCTGACCCCGCTCGACTTTCTCGAAATCGAGGAGCAGTGCGACTTCCGCTTGCCGGAGGGCTCCCGTCTGCAGGTCGCGCTGCTGCAGATCGACAACTACCGGGAGTTCGCGAGCCGGGTCGACGAGCGCGACCGCCACGCCTACAAGTTCGCCGTCGGCAACATCGCCGGCGAAATGCTGTCCGGCTTGCGCCGGACGGCCGTCATCGACATGAGCCACGACCATCTCGTCGCGCTCATGCGGATCGACCCGGGCGAGCCGGGCGACGCCCAGGACGACGCGCTTCCGGACGCGCTCGCCGAACGGCTTCGGGCGATTCAGCAAGCGGTATCGCGCTATTACCGCATTTCGCTCAGCGCGGCGCTGAGCGCCCCCTGCGACCGTTACCGCGACGTCAGCCGCTCGTACGGACAGGCGCTGGAGCTGGGGAAGTACCGGCTCATCTTCGGCCGCGGCGCGCTCATTACCCCGCAATCGGTCGAGCGCAACGAGCGCTCCGGCCCATACGAGCCCGCGCCCGCCCTCGAGAAGAAGCTGGCCGAATCGATCAAGAGCGGCCGCCGGGAGGCGGCGCTCGAGGCGATCGACGAATGGTTCGCCGGCATCGCCGGTCTGCGGAGCGATCAGATGGTGTTCGGCTTGTTTCACCTATCCGCGCATTTGAGCCGAACGTTCGGCGAGCTGAACGCGAGCCGGGTGCAGCAGCTCCGCTACGACGCCCAGCACGCCGCGCAGCGTCTCGCCGCCGCCGAATCGCTCGACGAAGCGAGGCGGTTCGTCCGGGAGACGGTCGGCGGGCTGCTGGACGAAAGCAAGACGACGACGGCCGAGCTGACGCACCGGCTCATCGTCGACACCGTCAAGCAGATGGTCGACGCGCGCTACCCCGACCCCGGTCTGTGCCTGCAGCAGATCGCTTCCGCCGTCCGGCTGTCGCCCGCCCATGCGAGCAAGCTGTTCAAGCAGCATGCCGGGCTGTCGATCCCGGAATATATTACCGAAGTCCGGCTGCGCCACGCGCTTCGCCTGCTCGCCGACGAGCATTACAGCGTCAACGCCGTCATGGAGAAGGTCGGCTTCGAGAATCAAAGCTACTTCTTCCGTCTGTTCAAGAAAAAATTCGGCTCCACACCGAAGGAATACCGGATGAAAAACGCGCTCCAATAATGGCTGCGGCGGCGGACTTTCGCGGCTCCATCCGCCGACGGCGCGGGTGCTGTACAGCGATTCGGCAAAAGTACAGTGCCCCTTGTCGACCGTTTCGACGAAAGTACAGTTTCGCGGCGCGCTTCCTTTATGTCATGCTCGGTACGAACTACCGACAAAGGAGGGTCCAGGCATGAAACCGAACGCATCGAAGTGGAAGCGTCTCGCCGTTCCGGTCGCCGGCAGCCTGGCGGTCGCGATGCTGGCGAGCGGGTGCGGCGGCGGAGCCGCGGACGAAGGCAAGACGCCCGCCGCCGGCAATCCGCCGGCCGGAAGCGAGCAACAGGCGGGCGCGGCCAAGGAGAAGGTGACGCTGAGCTGGTTCGTCACCGGCGGCGCCAATACGAATTTGCCCAAGGACGACTTCGTCCTGAAGACGATCCAGGACAAATTCAACGTCGAGCTGAAGCTGCAGTTTCTGCAGGCCGGAACGGACTACGACAACAAGATCAACGTCATTCTGGCCGGCGGCGAAGCGCCGGATATGTTCCTCGCCACGGGGCAGGCGTCGCAAAAGTTCGCGAAGGACGGCCTGCTCGCCGATATGACGCCGTTCGTCAGCCCGAAGACGATGCCGAACTACTTCAAGTACTGGTTCAACGAGAAAAGCTTGAAGGCGTACGAGGTGGAGAAAGGCTTTTGGCGGGCGCCGGTGCCGTACGCGACGCGCAGCTACCGGTCGTACTACGTGCGGAAGGACTGGCTCGACAAGCTCGGGTTGAGCGTGCCCGTCACGTACGAGGATACGCTGAACGTCATGCGGGCGTTCACGAACAACGATCCGGACGGCAACGGCAAGAAGGATACGTACGGGTTCGCCGCTTCCGGCAACGGCAAGCAGCTGTCGTACGATTTCCCCCAATGGCTGAAGCACGGGCTGATCGGGGCGAGCATGCTGGAGGGCGACCGGTTCGTCGACACGCAGACCGACTTGAGGCTGACGGGCGTATTCGACGACGTCGTCGCCATGATGAAGGAAGGCATTGTCGATCCGGACTGGTTTTTGAACAAGGGCACGCAGCATCTCGACAAGGCGATCCAAGGAAAGGTCGGCATCGTCCTGTCCGACGAGAAGTTCGCGCTCGACAGCGTCCCGAACAGCTACCAGAACAAGGCGAAGGGCATCGATCCGAAGGCGGACTGGGTGCCGTTCCACCCGTTCAAGGATACGGGCATCTGGACCGAAAACGTACCCGGCTCGCCGTTCCTGTTCTCGAGCGCGACGGCGGCCAAGTCGCCGGAGAAAATCAGGCGCAGCGTCGAGATTCTCGACTATCTCGCCAGCCCGGAAGGGTATTTGCTCACCCATTACGGCCTCGAAGGCAAGCATTATACGAAAAACGGCAGCACGATCACGCTGAACAAGGCGGCGATCAAAACCGATATCGTCGACAACGGAGACTTCCTGAACATTTGGAACTTCTTCTCTCGCGTCAACGAGCCGGAGCGCGTCGGCCTGAACGTCGTCGACCCGGACGTAACCGACCGCGACCGCCGCATTCTGGAGACGATCAAATCCTATACATACATCCCGTCGATCCAGATCAGCACCGCGCCGCCGGCCGGCGTCAACATCGGCGACTTCCGCAACAAAAGCTACGAATATTTCGCCAAGCTGCTGTTCGAGGAGAAATCCGGCGCCAATTGGCCGAAATACCGCGAAGAGCTCATGACGAAATACCGCGGGAAGGAAACGTTCGACTTCTACGCGCAGCAAGTGAGCCAAGCGCTCGGCAAAACGTACGTATTCCAGTAAAGGCGTTTTCGATTCGTCGTCCGCAAACGAACCGAGCGTGGCATGGCTATCCCATCCCCATCCCATGGCGGCCGGTGCGACGAAACGCGAAAAAGACTTCCATGCCGGCTGCACGCCGGATGGAAGTCTTTTTTTCAGCCTGCGGTGACGGCCGGCGGCTCCGGCGGCCCCTCCCGCTCCCGAACCGGGACGAGACCGTACCGCTCCCACGCCCGGCTGCGCCAGCGAAATACCATGACGATCGAGCGGATCCATTCGTCCGCCGCGATGGCGAGCCATATGCCCGCAAGCCCCATATCGAGCCGGAAGACGAGCAAATAGCCGAGCGGCAGGCTGATGCCGACCATCGAGATCAAGCCGATGTACACGGGAAACTTCGCGTCCCCCGCCGCCCGAAGCGAATTGATGACGACCAGGTTGCACGTGCGCCCCGTCTCGAGCAGCAGGCCGAGGACGATCACCTGCGCCCCCAGACGGATGATATCCGGGTTGTCGGTGAACAGGCCGAGCAGCGGCTTGCGGAAGGCGATGACGATCAAGTCGATGGCGACCGTCGCGATCATCGCCCATTTCACGCTGACCCATACCCGTCCGTACGCCTCGTCCGTACGCCTCGCTCCGACGAGCCTTCCCGTTATGATGGCCGTTCCCATTCCGACCGCCGCGCTGAACAAGTAGACGTACGTCGAAATGTTCGAAGCATATTGGCGGGAGGCGAGCGCCTCCGCCCCGAGGAACGTGGCGTAGAAGAAAAAGACGAGCTGGCACGAATGGTACAATATTTGCTCGAACGCGGACGGGATGCCGATTCTCAAAATGCCGCGTATATGGGTGACGGACAGCTTGACGTAGTGCGCCGCTTGAATCCGCACCTCCATGACGCGATACATGAGCCAGAAAAACACGGCCATGCAGAGCAGCCGGCTGGCGACCGTAGAGATCGCCGCCCCCTTCACGCCCAGCTCGGGCAGCCCCCAATGGCCGAAAATGAGCAAATAGTTGCCGATGACGTGCACGACGTTCATGCCGAGCGAGACGAGCATCGTTTCTTTCGTAAACCCGTGCGTCCGTACGATGGCGGCCGCGATATTAATGAGCGCCTGCAGGAAGATGCCTCCGCCCACGATGGCGAGATACGTCTCGGCGTGCGCCAAAATGTCGCCGTGCAAGTTCATCGCCCGCAGCATCGCCCCTCCGCCCAGGAGGAACAGCAGGCTCAAGGCGAGGCCGACGAGCGCGTTCAAGGCGACCGCGGTCGCCGATATGCGCGACGCCTCGTACAGCATCCGCGAGCCCAAATACTGGGCGATGACGATCGCCGCGCCGTTGCCGATCACTTCCAATATAAGGATCGCGACCGAGACGATCTGGTTCGCCGCCCCGACCGCCGATACCGCGTCGTCCGATACCCGGCTGAGCATGAACGTGTCGACGCTGCCCATCAGCATGAACAGCAGCAGCTCGAGGAAGATGGGCCATGTGAGCGAAACCAGGCGGAACGATTGCTTTTCCATGATGTCACCTATTTCGAACCCCGATTGCCGGGATACAAGATTCAGACGATAGCATAGCATATCCGGGTTCGTCTTGCCTAATGGAAAAAAGAGAAACGCAGCCCGTCCCGGACTACGCTTGCCCGTAACCGGAAGCGAGCCCGCTTCCGTACAAGCTCAGCAGCTCGCGTACCCGGACCGTCTCGCCGACGACGATCAGCGCGGGATTGTCCAGCTTCATCGACTCCGCCAGCTTCTGTACGTTGGCGAGCGTCCCGGTGACGATCCGCTCGCTCGGCGACGTCCCGCGCTCGATCAGCGCGACCGGCGTCGAGCCCGGCTTGCCGTGCTTCAGAAGCTCGTCGCGGATCGAGCCGAGACGACCGACTCCCATGTAGATGACAAGGGTGTCCGCGCCATGGGCAAGCAAATCCCAACGGACGTCCGCCTCCTCCCCGTGACGGCGGCTTCCGGTGACGACGGCGAACGAGGCCGCGACACCCCGGTGCGTAAGCGGGATGCCGGCGGACGCCGCCGCCCCGATCGCGGACGTGATGCCGGGCACGACCTCGTACGGGATGCCGCGGGCCGCCAGCGCGAGCGCCTCTTCCCCGCCGCGTCCGAAGACGAACGGATCGCCGCCCTTCAGCCGGACGACCGTATTGCCTTCGAGCGCGTACCGGATCAGCGCATCGTGGATCGCCTCCTGCGTCATCGCATGCCGCCCCGGCGCTTTGCCGCAATCGACCAGCACGGCTTCCGGCCTCGCGTACGCGAGCAGCTCCGCGCCGACGAGCCGGTCGTACAGGATGACGTCGGCGGATCGGATCCGACGCATCGCCTTGACGGTAATGAGCTCGGGGTCACCCGGTCCGGCTCCGACGATATGCACGATCCCCGCCGCCGCTCTCATGCGCTTTTCTCCGTCGATCTCGGCTCCAAACCGCCTCCCGCAGCCGGACGATTCGGCGACAGGACGATTCCTTTTTGCGAGAAGTAAAAGAGGAGCCCGGTGAACAGCACGCCGCCGACGAAGTTGCCGATCAGCACCGGCAGCTGGTTCCACAGCCACCAGTCGCCCGCGCTCACGTTCGCGCCCAGCATCATGCCGGCGGGGATGACGAACAGGTTGACGACGGCATGCTCGAACCCCTGCGCGAAGAACGTTAAAATCGGCAGCCACATGGCGACGATTTTGCCCGTCGCGGAAGCCGAGGTGAACGCCATGACCGCTCCAAGCGTCACCATCCAGTTGCACAGCACAGCCTTGACGAAGACGAGCATCAAGCCGCCGAGCCCCATCTGCTTGTAAGCGATCGTCTTCGCCTCGGCCGTCTGAACGAGCATCTGCGCGAGCGGAGCTCCCGCATCCGTGCCCATCTTCGTGACGGTCAGCCCGTACAGCGCGGCATATGCCGCGCAGCCGAGCAGATGGCCGACGATGACCCAGCCGTAATTCGCCATCATCCGCGACGCCGACGTCCGCTTCTCCAGTACGGACAACGGGATGAGCGCGAAGCTGCCGGTCACGAGCTCGAGACCGAGCAGCACGATCATGACGAACCCGACCGGGAAGACGAGCGCGCCCACGAGCGGCACCTTCGTCTGGACCGAAGCCGTATAGGCGAGCGTCGTGGCGCATGCCAATATCGCCCCCGCCATCGCGCCGCGCACGATCATTTGCGACGTCGCAAGCTTCGCCTTGGCGGCCCCCGCCTCGATCATCCCTTGCAGCACTTCGGCCGGTTTCACGTAATTCATCTCGAGTTCCTCCTTTATCCCACCCTGACATAAATGAAGCCGTTCTCGTCGTCGATCTCGACCGGGTACGTCGTCACACAGCCTTCGTCCGGCTCCTGAACGCGGCCGCTCGCCAAATCGATCCGCCAATCGTGAAGCGGACAATGAACCGCCGTGCCGCACACCATCCCTTCCGACAGCAGGCCGCCCTTGTGGGGGCAGCGGTTCTCGACGGCCAGCACCTTCCCGTCGGACAGCCGGAAGACGGCGATTTCCGTCTCCCGGACGCGCACCTTGCGCGAGCCCTTCGCATCGATGTCGGTTACGGTGCCGACCAGCACTTTGTCGCTATTGACCATGGCGCTTCTCCCCCTTGCGTGTTATACCGTCTGCGGCTCGGACAGCGGCTCGAAGTTTTTGCGGAGCTCCTCGCTGCCGATAATGTCTTTCCACGGATCGGTCGTCCGCCGCAGCGTCGTCTCGATCCGCTCCACGAGCGCGAGCCGGTCTTCCTTGCGCTCCAGCGCCTTCTTGACCGCATCGAGGCCGACCCGCTCGACCCATACGGACGTCCGCTCGTTCCAGTTCGCGTTCTCCCGGTAATATTGAAGGAACGACCCCGCCCATTCGACGACCTCGTCCTCCGTCTTCACCGTGCACAACAGATCGGTCGCGCGGACGTGGACGCCGCCGTTGCCGCCGACATGCAGCTCCCAGCCGCCGTCGATCGCCACGACGCCGAAATCTTTGATCGTCGCCTCCGCGCAGTTGCGGGGACAGCCCGATACGGCCAGCTTCACCTTCGCGGGCGTGTTCAGCCGCTCGAACGTCTTCTCGAGCCGGATGCCCATCGCGATCGAGTCCTGCGTCCCGAACCGGCAAAACGTCGAGCCGACGCACGTCTTCACCGTCCGAAGCGCCTTGCCGTAGGCGTAGCCGGAAGGCATGTCGAGCTCCGCCCACATGGCGGGCAAATCTTCCTTCTTCACGCCGAGTAGATCGATTCGCTGGCCGCCCGTAATTTTCACCATCGGCACGTCGTACTTCTCGGCGACCTCGGCGATCTTCTTCAGCTCCGAAGGCGAGGTGACCCCGCCGTAGATGCGCGGAACGACGGAATACGTGCCGTCCTTCTGAATGTTGGCATGGTAGCGCTCGTTGGCGAAGCGGGACTCCTTCTCGTCGACGTACTCCTCCGGCCACAGCATGCCCAGGTAGTAGTTAAGAGCCGGACGGCATTTGGAGCAGCCCTCCTCCTGCCGCCAGCCGAGCACGTGCATCGTCTCCTTGACCGTCTTCAGCCCCATCCGTCCGATCTCGGCGACGATCTCGTCCCGGCCGAGCGGCGTGCAGCCGCAAATCCCTTCCTTGACCGGTGCGGCGGCCGCGTCTCCGGCATACAGGCCGAGCAGCCCTTCGACGAGCGGCTTGCAGCCGCCGCACGAGCCGGACGCTTTCGTGCACGCCTTGATGTCGCCGACCGTCGCACAGCCCTTCGATCGGATCGCCTCGGCGATCGCGCTCTTCGAAACGCCGTTGCAGCCGCAGACGATCTCGTCGTCGGCCATGGCCGCCAGCCGGGCGGCGGGGGAGGTGCCGCCCGCCTTGTCGAACGAAAGACCGAGCAGCAGCTCCTTCTCCTTGCCGGCGACCGACTCGCCGCTTCGAATGAGCGAGAACAGCTTCGCCCCGTCGCTCGTATCGCCGAACAGGACGGCGCCTACGAGCTTGTCGCCGGCGAGGACGATTTTTTTGTACACGCCGTCCACTTCGTCCTGGTAGCGGAGCGAACGCGTACCCGGCGGCTCGTCGTACTGTCCGCCGGAGAAGACGTCGACGCCCGACACCTTCAGCTTCGTCGACGTGACGGAGCCTTTGTAGCCGTCCGTCGCGACGCCGGCCAGCCGCTTCGCGAGCACGGCTCCTTGCTCGTACAGCGGGGCGACCAGGCCGTAGGCGATGCCGCGATGCTCGGCGCATTCGCCGACCGCGTACACGCCGGGGACGCTCGTCTCCATGAAATCGTCGACGACGATGCCGCGGTTCACTTCGATGCCGGCCGCTTTCGCCAGACCGACGTTCGGCCGGATGCCGACCGCCATGACGACGAGATCGGCTTCGATCTCGCTGCCGTCGGCGAAGCGCAGCCCTTTCACCCGTTTTTTGCCGACGATCGCTTCGGTCTGCTTGCGAAGCAGAAACGTCATGCCCTGCGCCTCGAGCTCGCGCTGCAGCATCTTCGCCGCCGTCTCGTCGAGCTGGCGCTCCATCAAGTAGTGATGGATATGGATGACGGATACGTCCATACCGAGGTGCAGCAGCCCTCTGGCCGCCTCGAGGCCGAGCAGCCCGCCGCCGATGACGGCCGCCTTCTTGTACGTCTTGGACGCCTCCAGCATCGTCTCGCAATCCTTGATGTCCCGAAATGCGATGACGCCTTGTTTGTCCGCGCCCGGCAAAGGCAGCATGAACGGGTCGGAGCCGGTGGCGATGACGAGCGCGTCGTATTCCGCCTCGACGCCGCGATCGGAGACGACTTTGCGGCCGCGCGTATCGATTTTCACGACCGTGTGGCCGGCATGCAGCCGGATCCCGTTCTCCCTGTACCAATCCCAGTCGTTCAGGACGATATCCTTCATATCCGCTCCGCCCGCCAGTACGGACGACAGCATGATCCGGTTGTAGTTCGGATGCGGCTCCGCGCCGAATATCGTAATGTCGTAGGCGTCCGGAGCGAGCTTCCTCACATGCTCGACGGCGCGCACCCCCGCCATGCCGTTGCCGATCAGGACCAATTTGCGGCGTTCGTTCATCGTCACGTTCCCCTTTCGTTCAATTCGTGTGTTGGTTTGCGCAAACGTAAAAAAGCCCGTCTTCGCCCGCGGGACACCAAAGTTCCCGTACGAAGCGAAGGCAGGCTACGTTGCCGCTTCTCACCGAATACACCGTTGTATTCGGGAAGTGAAGTTGTTATCCTCACTATATAGGACGCCCTCGGATCATGTCAATATAGTTGACGCAAAAACAAGGAATTTTCTTTATATCGACACGAAGGACGGTTTTGTGTTATATAATTTTACATATAACATGACCCGCCGTATCCATCCGACCTTTTTGCGATAACGAAAGAAAGGAGCGTCCCTCATGCGCTCATTGCTCGTGATTCATAACCGGGCGGCGGAGCCGGAACGTCAGGCGGTCTCCGCCTCCCCCAAGCCGGCGCCGCCCGAAACGCTGCTCCGCGCGTACGGCTATGCCGTCGCCCGCGCAACCGACGAAGCGGAGGCGGCGAAGCGGATCGCGGAAGCCGACGCCGCCATTTTGCACATCCCCGTCTCGGACATACCGGCCTGGGCCTCCCTGCTGCTCAAGCGGAAAATCGTCCCGCTGCTCTGGTGGTGCAGCGAAGCGACGGCCGCTTCGTCGCTCGAGGCGTGCGAGGACAACGTGCCGATCGACGGCGTCCTGACGGCATCGATGAAAGAAAGAGAGCTGCATTGGGCGCTCCACTTCGGAGCCAAGCAATGCTTCGAGCGGCAGCAATGGCACAACGAGCGGGCGCAGCTGCTGTCCCGCATCGAGGAGCGCAAATGGATCGACATGGCCAAGGGCATCTTATGCGACATGAAACGGATCACGGAATCGGAAGCTTACGATATTCTCCGCAAGCAGGCGATGAACGAACGGAAGCGCATCGTGGACGTCGCCGCCTCGATCGTCAAGGTGTACCAGCTGCTGCAGGAGCAAAAACAGAAAGGGGCGAAACGATGATTCATTTGCTGAAGGAGGTCGCGCGCGGAAAGCGCGGCGCCCGCGACTTGTCGTACGAGGAGGGGCTCGAGGCCGCCGAATCGATATGGGGGCTTACGGCGACGCCCGCCCAGATCGGGGCGTTCTTCATCGCGGAGCGGATCAAGATGGAAAGTGTGGACGAGCTCGAGGCGTTCGTGACCGTCTGCCGGCGGTACGCGCATCGCGAGTCGGTTCAGGAAGGCTTGGACTGCGCCGGGCCGTACGACGGAAGAAAGTCGTCCTTCTTCGCCACGTATGCGACCGCGTTCCTGCTCGCCGCCGCCGGACTGCCGGTGACGCTGCACGGGACGGCCTCTCTCCCGCCGAAATGGGGTACGACGCTTCACGACGTGCTGGCGGCATCGGGCATCGATGCCGGGAAGCTGTCGCGGGATCGATCGATCCGGATCGCCCGCGAGACCGGCGTGCTTTACGTGCCCGCCGAGCAATGGTGTCCCCCGCTCGCCCGGCTGCGTCCGATCCGCGAGGAGCTCGGCATGCGCACCGTGCTCAACACGGCGGAGAAGCTGGCCGATTACGCCCATTCGCCGTACTTGGCGTTCGGCGTGTACCACAATACGGTGTTCGACCGGCTGGCAAGGCTGCTCGTCAAGCTCGGCTATCGGAAAGCGCTGATCGTGCAAGGGCCGGAAGGCTCCGAAGACTTGTTCATCGATCGTCCGACGCGGACGTATACGGTCGAGAACGGGGAATTCGCCCTTCATGTGATCGATCCGGAATCGTACGGCTTGGACGCACCGCTGCCGGAAACGGATTGGACGCCCGCCGAGCAGGTGCGGACGACGGAGGCCGTGCTGCGCGGCGAATCGGATGCGGCCTTCTACAATCAGGTGCTGCTGAACGGAGCGGTGCGGCTCCGCTTGGCGGAACGGGCGAAATCGGTCGAGGAGGCGCTGTACGCGTGCAAGTCGCTGCTCGACAACGGCGATGCCTGGTCACTCTACGTCCGATGGCGGGACGCCATGCAGACGGAGGAGGAGACGGTCGGCAGCGGCAGCGGCGGATCGGCACCCTGAATCGACCGGCCCGCCGGCATCTCTCCATTCGGAAACGGCTTCGCTTCGGCCTGCCCCGGCTCTTCGACGGCCCGGGGCTTTTCGCCGTTCGAACAACGCGACACCCTTCGAACAAATCCGGCGTAGGCTCCCGCTCCCCGATATGGTATGGTTGTGGTATAAACCGGCAAAAAGGAGCGTGACCTCACATGCAACCGACGGACATTCGCCGCCTGGCGGAAAACGTGAAACGCAACATCGGCCGCGTCATCGTCGGCAAGGAAGACGTTATCGATCAGCTGCTGATCGCTTTGATCGCTTCGGGCCACGTTCTGCTCGAGGACGTGCCCGGCACGGGCAAAACGATGCTGGCGAAAGCGATGGCCAAGTCGCTGCGCTGCACTTGCAAGCGCATACAGTTTACGCCGGATCTGCTCCCCTCCGATCTGAGCGGCATTAACTATTACAACCAGAAGGAGGGCGAGTTCCAGTTCCGGCCGGGGCCCGTCTTCACGAACATTTTGCTCGCGGACGAGATCAACCGAGCCACGCCTCGGACGCAGTCTAGCCTGCTCGAATGCATGGAGGAGCGGCAGGTGAGCATCGACGGGGAGACCCGTTCGCTAAGCCGGCCGTTCATGGTCATCGCGACGCAAAATCCGGTCGAGAACCAAGGGACGTTCCCGCTGCCCGAAGCGCAGCTCGACCGGTTTCTGTTGAAAGTGCGGATGGGGTACCCGTCCCTCGAGCAGGGCGTGGACATCCTGAAACGGTTCAAGCAGGACAATCCGCTCGACGCGCTCGAAAGCGTCGCCGACGCGGAGGAGCTCGTCGCCGCCCAGCGGGCGTACTCGCAGGTGGCCGTCCACGACGACCTGCTCGAATATATGGTGCGGCTCGTCGAGCGGACGCGCAGCCATCCCGACGTCGCGCTCGGCGTCAGCCCGCGCGGCAGCCAGTCGCTGCTGAAGGCGGTGCAGGTGCACGCCATCCTGCAAGGACGCGACTACGTCCTGCCGGACGACGTCAAGGCGATGGCAAAGCCGGTGCTCGCCCACCGGCTGCTGCCGAAGCATGCGACGCGGCTTAAGGAGGACGCGGCCGAATCGATCGTCGACCAGCTGCTGCGCGAGACGCCGGTGCCGGCGGAAGCCGTCGCGCGGCGAGGGTAGCCGCGCATGAGCGTCCATTGGCTGCTTCTCGTCGCCGCGCTCGTCGTCTTTTTGCAGGGGAAGGCGTATCAACGGTGGGGACTTCGCCATGTCGGCTACCGGCGGTACTTCGACGTACCCGCCTGTTATCAAGGCGAGGAGGTGCAGCTCGTCGAAGTCATCTCCAACCGGAAGGCGATGCCGCTTCCTTGGCTGCGCCTCGAATCGCTCATGCAGGCCGGGCTCCGGTTCCGCAGCCAGTCCAACCTGGACATTTCGAGCGGCGAGCTGTTCCAGAACCATAAAAGCTTATTCAGTCTCATGCCGTACACGCGCATCACGCGCAAGCACCGGGTGCTGTGCGCAAGGCGGGGCTGCTACGATTTGCAGACGGCGACGATGACGAGCGGCGACCTGCTCGGCGTGTTCGTCACGTACAAGACGCTCCAGTTCGACCGGCAGACGCGGCTGCTCGTCTACCCGGAGCCGATCCCGATCGAGGATGTGCCTCTCCCGTCCCACAGCTGGCAGGGCGACGTGTCGGTGCGGCGCTGGATCGTCGACGATCCGTTCCGGATCGCGGGCGTGCGCGAGTACCGGTACGGCGACACGATGAACGCGATCAACTGGAGCGCGACGGCGCGGGCCGGCCGGCTGCAGGTGCACCAGCGCGATTTTACGGCCGATCACCGGATCATGATTTATGTCAATTTCGAGATGACGGAGACCATGTGGGGGGCGGTGACGAATCCGGAACGCGTGGAGAAAGCGATCGCCTACGCCGCCTCGCTAGCCCGCTACTGCCTCTCGCGCGGCATCGATACCGGCTTCGGCTGCAACGGCGCCGTCATCGACCGGCCGAAGGAGCAGGTCCGGGTCGCTCCGTCCGGGGGCGACGCCCATCTGACCGACCTGCTCGAGACGATGGCGATGCTCGTCATCGAACGGAGCGTCGGGTTCGCCGAATTTCTCGAAGCCGATCTGCAGCGGGGCGTCTCCAGCACCGATTTCATCGTATTCACCTCTTACGTCAGCGACAAGATGGAACGGCACATCGAGCGGCTGCGCCATACGGGCAATGCGGTGGAGATCGTCCTGATGACCGACGAGCCGAACCGTTCCGCCGCCGAAGACCGGTCCTCCGGGCTTGAACGCGACGACGCGGCGGCATCGAAAGGAGCGTGACGATCGGCATGCGTCATGGGCAACGAATCGCCGCCGCCTGGCTGCAGGGGCTGGCCGAAATGTTATTCGCGTTTCCGGTCCTGGCCGCCGTCTATATCGCCGTACCCGGCTGGACGCTGTCCGCTCCGCTCTGGCTCGCCGCCCTGTCGCTGGCGTACGCGCTCGGCTACGCGTTCCATCGCGCTTTTCCGGCCGTCCGCCATTGGCAGTCCGTCCTGGCCGCCGTCGCCGTACCCGCGCTGGGCGCTTGGCTCATGGCCGGCTCGGCCGTCGCCGTTGGCGCGAACTTCGCACTGGCGCTGGTCGCCTGGGTGCGCGGACGGCAAAATCGGCTGTACGGCTGGGACCGTTCGTTCGTCCCCGGCATCGCGTGGATCGGGATGATCGGCTATTTCCTGGCGTCGTTCTTCTACCCCCGCTTCGACGTCACCGCTCCGTTCGCGCCTTGGGTGACCGGCTTCGGCATCGGGGCGCTGGCGCTGGCGCTGTACCGGACGAACGGCTCGACGCTGGACAAAGAATCGCTCAGCACCGACGCGGCGAGCAAGCCGCGCCTTTCCGGCGAGACGAAATGGCGCAACCGGGCGCTCGTGTTCGCGCTGTTCGCGCTCATCCTGGCGCTCGCCGCGTTCCGCACGATCGCGTCCGCCGTCAAGGAAGCGGCGCTGTTCGTATTCGGCGGCGTCTACGCCTTGCTGCTCCAGCTGTTCAATCTGTTCGGTTCGGGTCCGGTCGGGCCCGAACCGGCATCGCCGCCGCCGCAGGACCTCGGTCCTCTATTCGAGCCGGCGAAGCCGTCCGCATTCGCGAAAGTTATGGAGAACATCATGTACGGGGCGGTCATCGTCCTGCTCGCGGCCGCCGCGATCGCGCTGCTGTACGTCGGGGGCAAGTACGTCCGCCGCTGGCTGAAACGGTTGATGGGCTGGTACGGGGAACGGCTCGAGAGCGGCCTTGAAGCGGGGTATTTGGACGAGAAGCAGTCGCTCATGGACGGGCGGGAATGGGCGCGCGAGCGCGCCGAGGCGTGGAAGCGCCGGTTCGCGGACTTGTTCCGCAAGGAGCCCGGCTGGGACGACTTGGCCGACAACCGCGAGCGGGTGCGCCATGCGTACCGCCGGCTGCTGCTCGGGCGAATGGCCGGCGGGTACGCGCACGACGAGGCGCGGACGCCGCGCGAGACCGGCCGCGAGCTCGAGCGGCGCACCCCGCTCGGGCCGGACGAGGCGGCCGCGCTGCGGCTGTACGAGGACGCCCGCTACGGCGGCAAAGCCGTATCCGACGAGCAGGCGGCGGCGGTGAAGCCGCTGTTCCGCTCGGGCGGGGGCAAGCGCGGGTAGGCGCGTCGCCCATACGACAAACCGCCGGGTAACCTCGCGTCCCCGGCGGCTCCGATCTTCGACGACGGCAAAAAGCTCCCGCCAATCGCCGATGTACCGGCGATGGCGGGAGCTTTTCTTCGCGTCCTTGCGTCTTTGCGTCATGCGGATCGGTCAGCCGTTCGATTGTTCCGTCCGCCGGCTCAGCAGCACCTGGACGAGCGCCGCCGCGATCGACAGCGCCGCGCAGATGATATTGACCTCCTGCGGGCTGAGCGTCTTCCAGAAGACGACCGCGTGGATGAGCTGACCCGTGGGGGTCAGCACCAGCCACAAAAACAAACAGGCCGCGATCAGCAGCGGTTGCAACAGCTTGACCCATTTGCGCGGCCGTCCCCGTTTCTCCGTGCCGTTCATAGGTTTCGTCTCCACTCCGTTATCCTCCCGTGATTCCTTCGTTATTGGCGCGGAACCGGCGGTTCCATTCCCTCTTGTCCGATGGCTCCGTCAGGAGCTATTTTTCTCTCTATTTCGTTGCGATAAACAGGGGGGCGAGCTTGTCCTCAAGCGCTCGCTCCAAGTAAGGCGTAATTCCGAGCGTCCCGGCGAATGCGCGGTACGCGGCGGCCAGCGCGGCCGTCTCCGCGCCGTCCGGCCCGCGGCGTTCCTTGACGGCGCGGATGAGGATGTTTTTCGGCGTATGCTCCATGTCGATGAACTCCAGCAGCTGCGTCTTGTAGCCGACCAGCTCGAGCAGCTGCGCCCGCGCCGCGTCGGTGGCGAGCGAGGCGAACCGCTCCTTGAGAATGCCGTGCTTGAGCAGCGGCGAGAGCGCGTCGCTGCGCACCTGCCCGAACAGCTCGTGCTGGCAGCACGGCACCGACAGGATGACGCCGGCGTCCCACCGGACCGCCTTCTCCAGCGCGGCGTCCGTCGCCGTATCGCAGGCGTGCAGCGTTACGACCATATCGACGGCGCCGTGCTCGTCGTAGCGGCTGATGTCGCCGACGAGGAAGCGGAGCCGCTCGTAACGGAGCGTTTGCGCCAGCGCGCCGCAGTGGGCGATGACGTCCTCCTTCAGGTCGAGGCCGACCGCCTCGATGTCGAGCTTGCGGACGTCATGCAAGTAATGGTACAGCGCGAACGTCAAATACGACTTGCCGCAGCCGAAGTCGACGATCCGGATCGTCCGGTTTTGCGGCAAATAGGCGACGATGTCGTCGATCATTTCGAGAAACCGGTTGATTTGCCGGAACTTGTCGTATTTCGCCGCGAGCACCTTGCCCTGCGCGTTCATGACGCCGAGCTCGACGAGAAACGGGACGGGCGTCCCCTCCTCGAGCAGGTACCGCTTCTTGCGGTTGTGCGACAGCTCGACGGTCGTCTTCGTCGCCCGCTTTTTCAATACGGTCGCTTCGCCTTTCTTGTTGAACAGGATATGGTAGTCGGCGCCGCCGGTTTGCAGCAGCGCTTGCTTGTAATGGGCGAGCAGCAGCTCCTCCGCGCGGGCGGCGGTCCTCTCCGGCTCGACGTTCTCGTGCAGCACCTTCGTGCCGGTATAATGGGCGAATTGATAATGCAGGCCGTTCTTCAGCATGACCGGCTTGATCTTCACCTTGTCGGCCGTCGCCCCGCTTCCTTTCTTCGGCTGGCTGAGCACCGCCTGCGTCCACGTTCCGGCGGCGATCGTCTCCCGCAGCAATTCCGATACATCCATACACGAATCCCCCAAAAGTGACGTAAACGTTCGAACCTCATGCCGCGTACTTTTCGGGGAACCCCCGAGCCCCGTTCTCCGAAAGCAACGCGATGCTTCCTTTCGGGACCATTATACTGCATCGGGGGACGCAAACGGAAATCGGACGCTAACGGTCCGTTCCGGCGGAAGGCTCCGCTTCGACGACGACACTGCCGTACAGCCGGCCGCCGACGAACGCCATCAGCCGCCACAACCCCGGCTCCGGAAGCGTCAGCATGGCCGGAACCGCGGCATCCGCGCCGTTCAGGGCGGAGCCCGTATCGGGAGCGGCGAACAGCTCTTCGATTCGGCTCGTTCCTTGCCGCACCGCCCGGATCGTCAGCTCGCCCCGCAGCTCGTCGGGCCTGCCCCAGAAGTGCCACATATACTTGTTCGCCCGGCCCGCCCGAAAGCCCGCGTCGATGAAGCCAAGCCTCCCCTGCACGCCGCGAAGCTCGTACGCCCCTCCGCGAAACGTCGGGCTCACCTGCCACGGATGATCGGGAACGTCGAACGCAACGTCGCCGTACCGCTCCCCGTCCAAAAAGACGGTAAACGTCCACACCCCCGGCAAAGGAAGCGCGAAGCGGGTGGGGATGCGGGTAAAGCCGCCGTACGCTTGGCCGGCCTCGGACAGCTTCGTCTCCGCAAGCTCCTCCATCGTATATCCGGTGCCCCGGTGAACCGCTTCGATCCGGATCGTCCGGTCTTGCAGACTCTCGAACGGCTCGTATACATTCCACCAGCAGCCGGCCGGATTCCCCGCGGTGTAGTCGCCGCCCGGAAACGCCTCCACTAGTTTGACGTTTTTCGCCGTGTAAAGGTTTCGTGTCTCCCTTTCATTCCCATTTCCAATTCCGGCATTCGGCCCTTCGCGCCAGCCGGCCGGATCGGCGACGGCCACCAGCAGCAGGACGGCGGCGGCGCCGGCAGCGGCGTATCGTTTGATGCGGCGAAACCCGTTAACGCCTTCGCTGCCGCGACCGTGCAGCCTCCCGATGACGTGCCGCCGGTTATTCTCGCCGAACGACCCCGCAAAGGGCGAATGCCGCAAGCCGGCATACCAATCGGGCTTCGGTGCGGCCGCTTCGTTTCGATCGTTTTTTGACGTCATTCGCGATCCAACTCCTTTCTCGCCCGCTCCACCTTGGACCTCGCCCGGTGCAGCCGCGATTTGACGGTGCCCTCCGACACGCCGAGCAGCTCGGCCATCTCCCGATACGACAGTCCGTAGTGCGCCTCCAGCACGATCGCTTCCCGGTACCGGGCGGGGAGCGCGAGTACGATATCCCACAGCTCCCGTTCCGCCTGCCGCTCCATCACCGTCTCTTCCGCCGACCGGTGGGCACCCTTCGGCCCGAGCAGTCCCGCCAGCGTTACCTTCCGGACGAACGCGCTGCGCCGATAATTCAAGGCCGTTCGCCGCGTAATGGCGAGCAGCCACGTCTTCACGGAGCTTTCTCCCCGAAACGAAGCGAGATGAAGATACGCTTTCCAGAACACGTCCTGGGCGATCTCGTCGGCCGCATCATCCCGTCCGGCCAAAACCCGCGCATACCTCCATACTTCGTCGCCGTATGCGCTCATGAGGTCGTTCAAGAGCGATTCCGGATCCCCGCTCCGAATGACGTGCCGCATGTACTCGTGATCCAAACGCATTCACCTCTATTCGTTAGACACCTCCCGTGCCGCAAATGTTCCCGCTCCGGTCCAATATGCCGTCCACGGCCGCGTATGCGTTTCCAATACTTACAGCTTAAAAAGAGAGGGCGGTTTCTTATACACTTGAACTACATCCGGTACATAAGGAGTTGACCCCCAGTGAAAAAAGCATTTGCTCTACTTACCGGCGTCATGCTCGGATTTTCGCTCGTCGCTTCGTCCGCCGAGGCGGCTGCGTACACGGTGCAGCCCGGCGATACGCTGTGGAAAATCGCCACGGCGAACAAGCTTACCGTTCAGGATTTGATGAAGCTGAACCCGAACGTTTCGACGATGCTGTATCCGGGACAGACGCTGCAGGTGCCGGACGAGAAAAACGTTTACATCGTCCAGCCGAACGACGTCTATTGGAAAATCGCCGTCAAGGTCGGCGTTCCGCTGTCCGTGCTCATGCGCGCCAATCCGCAAATCGCGAACCCGAACGTGCTGAACCCGGGAGACAGCATCCGCATCCCCGAGAAGCCTTCCGCTTATGGGAACGGCGCGTTTCCGCTGAAGCCGAACACGTACAAGCCGTACGTGAACAATTACGCCGAGGCGAGAACGTGGAGCCCGACGGGAGCCGAAATCCGCGCCCACGAAGGGGTCGATATTTTCGCGGACAAAGGAGTGCCGGTGTACAGCGCCGCGGACGGCACGGTCATCAATATCGGCTGGAACCAGTACGGCGGATGGCGGCTGACCGTCAAAACCGACGATTCCACCGCCTTCTATTACGCCCATATGTCCGGCTATGCCGGCGGCATGAAGATGGGCGCCTCGATCAAGAAGGGCCAGCTGATCGGATATGTCGGCAATACCGGCTACGGCCCGGAAGGGACGGAAGGGCAATTTTTGCCGCACCTGCACTTCAGCATTTACAAAACCGACGTATCCCCGTGGAAAACGATCGACCCGTTCCCGTATTTGTCTTGGTGGGAGCTCCAGCAATAATACGTGGCGAACGAAAAGGAAGCCTGCACGCCGATCCGGGCGACGCAGGCTTCCTTTTTATCGGTTGGGAGCGGCTAATTGGCGCAAAAGCCTCGCTCTCGCTCGGCCGTCAAAGCGGCGCGCGATCGGAGCGCAAATCGAGCCATTCCAGCTCGTCGCGCGACAGCTCGATCGCGAGTGCCGCCGCGCTGGAGCGCAGCTCCTCCGGGCTTTGCGGCCCGACGAGCGCGCAAGCCGGGAACGGCTGGCACAGCACGTACGCGCACGCGATCTGGATCGGCGTCGCGCCCTTCCGCTCCGCGAGCTCGCGGGAGCGGCGAAGCCGTTCCCAGTTCGCGTCGCTGTAGTAGACGCGAACCGCCTCCTTGTCGTCGGTCTTCTCCGGGGAGAACCGCCCGGAGAAGAAGCCGCCCGCCTGCGACGACCAGGACAAGAGCGGCATTTGCACCCGCTCGTGCCAGTCGCAGGCCGCCTCGTCGGCGGAGACGCAGCCCTCCCAGCGCGGCTCGTTCGGCTTCGCCAAGCTCAAGTTCGGGCTGCTGAACGAGAAGCCGACGAGCCCGTGGGCGGCCGCATACTCGTTCGCCTCCTGCAGCCGCTGGTGCGTCCAGTTGGACGCCCCGATCGCCCGGATGCGCCCCGCGTCGATATGCGCGTTCAGCGCCTCGACGATTCCGCCTACGGGCTGCGTCGGATCGTCCCGGTGCAGCGCGTACAGATCGATGTAATCGGTGCGCAGCCGCTCCAGGCTTTCCTCCAAATCTTGCGCGATGTGCGCCGCCGTCACCCGGGGACCGTCCCGGTTATGATGCGCACCCTTGGTCAGAATAAGCACCCGGTCGCGATTGTTCCGGCTTTCCATCCATAGCCCGAGCGCCCTCTCGCTGTTGCCCCCGCCGTAAATATGCGCCGTGTCGATCGCGTTGCCTCCCATGTCCGTGAAGGCGTCGAGGATCGGTCCGATCTTGTCCATGATGTCCGGCTTGTAATAATCCGTTCCGAGCACCAGCTTGGAGCAGGGCATCCCCGCTCCCGCAATGTCGATGTATTTCATCATCGCCCATTCTCCTTCCGTCGGTTACAATTCGACGCGAACCCGTTCTCTCGCCGATTTCAGCACCGCGTCGACGACCCGCATGTTGGCGACGGCGTCGTCCGGCGCGAACCGCTGCGGCTCTCCTCTCATGACGGCGGCGAAATCGTCCGCCTGCAGCGCGTACTGGTTCACGTCGTCCGCCGGCTCCTCGCGGCGCCCCGCCGCCCTCGTCTCCACGATAAAGCCGCCTTTGCCCGGCGGATGGACGAACGCATGCGGCACTTCGATCCGCCCTTCGGTCCCGAGCACCTCGAGCGTATTGCGGCCGGCCGCCCACATGGAGCAGTCGAACGTCAGCGACAAGCCGTCGCCGAATTCGACGAGACCCGACGCCATCATATCGACGCCGCCGTGGTCGGGGGAGAACAGCGCATTGGCCGTCGCGGCGATCGGCTCCCGTCCGAGCAAGTAGCGGGCCGCGCTGATCGGATAGCAGCCGACGTCGTAGACCGAGCCGCCGCCCCACTCCGCCTTGTAGCGAATGTTTTTCGAATCCCCGGCGTTATTGAACGAGAACACCCCGTGCATGCCGCGGATATCGCCGATTTCGCCGCTGCGGATAATATCCTTGATCCGATCGTACCGCGGATGGTACCGGTACATGAACGCCTCCGCCAGCACGACGCCCGCCTCGCGGCAAGCTAGCGCCATCTCCTCCGCCTCCGCGGCGTCGAGCGCGATCGGCTTCTCGCACAGCACGTGCTTGCCCGCCTGCGCGGCCCGGATCGTCCACGGCTTGTGCAGATGGTTCGGCAGCGGTATGTACACCGCATCGATTTCGGGGTCCGCCAGCAGCTCCTCGTAGCTCCCGTACGACTTCGGGATGCCTAGCTTCTCCGCGGTTTCCTTCGCCTTGGCCGCGTCGCGGCTCGCGATCGCCGCCACTTCCCCGGTACGGGACGCCCGAATGCCCGGTATTACCGAACGGACGGCGATGCCGGCACAGCCGAGCACGCCCCACCTTACGTTGCGTTCGCTCATCATGCTCCACTCTCCCAACATTTTTTACTCGAGTAAATATAAACGTTTTCGTATGCCCTGCCGCACGGCAGCCGTCGCGTTCCTTCGCCCGCTTCCCGGCGGCCCGCTCCGACGTTCGAACCCGGATGATTCATGCGGGTCCGAGCATCGAAGACTGGATGTAGCTCACAATTGTCATTATAAACGCGGGCCGTTAAAATAAAAATAATATTATTTTGCAATCCCTAACACGATATTGTCATCGGGAGTGACGCCGTCATGCAGCGCCAGCATCATTTGCCGACGTTGGCCGAGCCGCCCTACTTTTGCTTGCCGGAGTCGGTCGGCTGGTATTGGGACCACCCGGATCATACGGTGGACCGCGCCTACGGGGCGCTCGACAATTACAACATCCATCTGGTCACCGCCGGCAAAGGCTACGTCGAATACGAGGGGGAGACGTACACGCTGCTGCCCGGCGACGCCTTCTTCTACTTCCCGCTCATGCGTCAGCGCTATTACTCCAGCACCGACGACCCTTGGGAAGTGCGCTGGGTCCACTTTTACGGCTCGGCGAGGCTGGGCGAATATTTGTCCGAGCACGGGTTCCGGCGGACGCCGCTATGGACGGTCAAGTCGTGGAGAGAGCTCGTCCCTTTTTACGAGGAGCTGCTGGCGGAAGCGGAGACGCATTCGTTTCTGCATCTGGCCAGACTTTCTTCCTTGACGTACGCGATCTTGACCGAGTTTATGAGCCGGGCCGAGCCGTTCACTGGGGGCAAGGCTTCCGGCACGTCGGACCGGCTGGCGAAGCTGCTGCCGCTGATCCGCGCCCGCGCGCACGAGCCGTTCGAGCTCGACCGGTGGGCGGAGACGGCGGGCGTAAGCGCCTACTACTTCTGCAAGCTGTTCCGCAAGACGATGCAGATGTCTCCGCTCGAATTCGTCACGCTGTGCCGCCTCCAGCTCGCCAAGCAGCTGCTGCTGGAACGTACCGATTGGACCGTCAAACGGATCGCCGAGGAGGTCGGCTACCCGAACCCGAGCTACTTCAACAAACGGTTCATGGAACAGGAGAAGCTGACGCCGCTCGAATACCGGCGAATCCGGCTCGGACTGAAATGACCGCGGCCGCAGCCCCGGCCGACGGAAAAAGCCCGGCCGTCAAGGCCGGGCTTCCGTGTCGCTCGCGCGCAAGCCGGATCAAGCTTCCGGCGTAAACGTCCGCTTCGCCAGCTCCGCATCGAGCATATAGAAGGCGTTGCTGTCGTTATCGATGCGGCGCAGCTTCTGGATGATGCCGTCGAACGTCGCTTCCTCCTCCACCTGCTCGTCGATGAACCATTTCAGGAAGTTGATCGTCGCGTGCTCGCGTTCGTTCCAAGCCATATCGGACAAATCGTAGATGCGTCTCGTCACCGTCTGCTCGTGCTCGTACGCTTGCTCGAACGCATCCAGCAGTGAGCCGTATTCGTTGGACGGGTCCTTCATGCCGGACACGATCGCCCGTTTGCCGAGCGTATTGATGAAGTGAAAAATTTTCATGGCGTGAAACTTCTCTTCTTCGGCCTGCACGATGAAAAAGTTGGCAAACCCGTCGAAGCTTTCCGCCGAGCAATAGGCGGCCATCGCCAAATACACTTGGGACGAATAAAACTCGTAGTTCATCTGATCGTTCAGCTTGTCCAGCAACGCCTGGCTCAACATGGCGCAACACGTCTCCTCTTATCCGTAATTTGGCAATCGGCTTTCGCCGTCTTCATTATATCGGGATTATTCGCCCGGTTTCAACGTTCCCCGCCCCCGCTCGCCCCATTCCGACTTCGCTTTCCGAAAAATCGATGCCGAAATTTGCTCTTGACGGAACCGTCCGATATTTTTATAATAAAACCTATTAAAATAGTAGGAATTGCAAGCCATTTAAAGGGGATGTCAAGCATGCTTATCCAATCGAAACCCGCGCGCGCATGGGCTCTCGGCGCCGTCGCCGCCCTCATGCTCGTCGTATCCGCCTGCGGAGGAGCGAAGCCGAACGCATCGGGCGACGCCACGCAAGGCGCCGGCACGCAGGCGCCGGCGAAGAAGGAAGCGAAGGCGATCACGATCGGCTACTTGAACGTCATGGACGATGCGCAGGCGATGCTCGCCTACGACGCGAAGCTGTACGAGAAGCACGGACTGAACGTGAAGCTTCAGCCGTTCGAAAGCGGCACGGACCTGATCAAGGCAATGGTCGGCAACCAAGTCGACGCCGGCGTGCTCGGCTTTACGAACGCCGTGACGTGGGCCGCCAAGGGCGCGGGCCTGAAAGTCGTCGGCGGCGCGCAGCTCGGCTTCCACAGCATTCTCGTCCGCAACGATTCCGGCATCAAGACCGTCGAAGACTTGAAGGGCAAGAAGCTTGCTTCGCAAAAGCAAGGCAGCACGGCCGACATCGTGCTGAACGGCGTCACGCTCGCCCAAGCGAAGCTGACGAACAAGGATTTGCAAATGGTGTATGCGGAGCCCGCTCAGGCGATCCAATCGCTCGCGGGAGGCGCGGTCGACGCGGCGTTCGTGTTCGAGCCGTACGCGCGCATGGCCACCCTCACTTCGCCGGTGACGCAAATTTACGAAATCGGCAAAGTATGGCCGTTCCCGTGCATGGTCGTCATTACGACCGACGACATGCTGAAGAAGGACCGCGACGCGGTCAACCGGATGCTCGACGCGCAGAAGGAAGCGATCGAGATGCTGCAGAACGACCCGCAGAAGGCGGCCGACCTCATTACGCCGCGCTTCATCCAAGGCGAATCGTTCAAGACGCAAAACGGCGAAGTGAAAGCGACGTCCGTCATCAAGGATTCGATCCAGTCGCAGACGTTCAACTGGGAAATTACGCCCGACCAAATCAAGAGAATGCAGGAAATCGCCGATATTATGATTGCCCAAAAGGCGCTCGACAAACCGGTCAAGGTGGAAGACATCCTCGACCTGTCGTGGCAGCAGCAAGTCAAAAAATAATTTCAGCTATATAGAAGGAGACCGCGCGGTGAACTCGACATCCGATAAACCGAACCGGTCCGCGAAACCGAAAAGCGTCACCGTACGCAAAGTGCTGCCTTATCTCGCTGCGATAGGCAGCCTTCTTGCCTTATGGCAGGTATGGTCGTGGATCCTGAACAAACCGTTTCTGCTCCCCGGCGTGCCGGAAGTGTTCGAGCGTCTCGTCAAAAGCTTCGGCGACGCCGACTTCATGGCCGGCGTCAAGGACAGCCTGATCCGCCTCGCGCTCGGCTACCCGATCGCCTGCGCGCTCGGGGCCGTGCTCGGGCTGCTCGCGGGCATTTCCCGCAGCTTCGCCGTTTATTTGCGCAGCCTCATCTCGATCTTGCAATCGATACCGCCGATTACGTGGGTACCCTTCTTCGTGATCCTGCTCGGCTTCGGCAACGCGACGATCATTACCGTCATTACGATCGCAAGCTTCTTCCCGATGGCGCTGTCCATGCTGAACGCCACCGAGGGCGTCAACAAGACGCACCTCGAGCTGGCCCGCGTGCTCGGCGCTTCGAAGCGCCAGCAGCTGACCAAGGTGTTCGCGCCCGAATCGCTGCCGGCGTTCATTACCGGCGCTCAAGTCGCGTTCGGCAACGCGTGGCGTTCGCTCATCGCGGCCGAGATGGTCGGCGGCGCCACGTCCGGCCTCGGCTACTACTCCAACTGGCGCAGCGAAGTCGCCGACATGGGCGGCGTCATGCTGAGCATCATGGTCATCGGCACGATCGCCGCCGTGCTCGACCATTTCGTGCTCGAGAAGCTGAAGCGCCGCTTGCTCCGCTACCGGTACGTGATGGGAGGCGACCAATAATGCAGACGATCCGCATCGATAAGGTCAACAAGCGGTTCGGCCAGCTCGACGTGCTTTCCGATATCGACTTTACGATCGAGAAGGGCGAATTCGCCGCCATCGTCGGGCCGTCCGGCTGCGGCAAAAGCACCGTCCTGCGCATGATCGCCGGTCTCGAGACGCCGAGCGGCGGCCAAGTGCTGGCGAACGGCGAGCCGATCCGCAAGCCGGACCCGCAGCGCGTCCTCATTTTCCAGGAGCATGCGCTGTATCCGTGGCGCACCGTCGAGGACAACGTCGGCTTCGGCTTGGAGCTGGCCGGGGTCCCTCCGAAGGAACGACGCTATCGCGTCGACGAGGTGCTGGAGAAGGTCGGCCTTAGCGGCTTCCAAAAATATTTCCCGGCCCAGCTGTCGGGCGGCATGAAGCAGCGGGCGTCGATCGCCCGCGCACTCGTCATGAATCCCGAAGTGCTGCTGCTCGACGAGCCGTACGGGGCGCTGGACGCCATTACGCGGCTGACGATGCAGAACGAGCTGATCAAGCTGTGGCGCGGCACCGGCAAGACGGTGCTGCTCATCACCCACGATATCGACGAGGCCGTCTACTTGGCCGATACGATTTACGTCATGAGTCCCCGTCCGGGCCGGATCATCAAGAAGCTCCAGACGGACATGCCCCGTCCTCGCAACCGCAACAGCGCGGAGTTCGTCCGGCTGCGGCAGGAGATTATGGACAGTCTCGATATCGGGACGTACAACATCTGAATAAAAAGCGAAAGGAGCTCTTGTCCGCCCGATTCGGCGGGCGCGAGCTCCTTCGTTTTTTCAAAACCGGTGACCGCCGCTCCGTTACCTTGCAAAAAACGGCTTCTTGTCTCGCTTATACTTGTCCACGCGGGACAGCGTCGCCATCGGCTGCGTCGCCGCGGGCGACTCCCGGCCGGCACCGGCCGCCTCTTCCGCCAACCCCTTCGTTTCCGCTCCTGCAGCCGGCGCCGCCAGCGCCGCGGCCGCCTCCCGGAAGGCCAGCCGCTCCTCCAAGTCGGCGATCCGCCGTCTCAAGCCGGCGACCGTATCGTCCAGCCGGCCGATCCTCTCCTCCATCGCCTTCAGCCGCTCGGCCAACCGGCCGTCGTCCTCGGCGCGTCCCTCCTCCAGCCGTTTCAATTGCTCGGGGGACAGCAGCATGCTCAGCTCTTCCTTCGTCAGCAAAGGGTTGTTCAACGCCCGAATCTCCTTATAATGAAAACGAATATGTCCTACTCCAAGTTTTATCCGCCCGCCGCCAAAAGTCAATCCCCCTATTTTCCCACCGTCGCCCCATTTTTCCAATCGCCCGTTTTTGCGACCGATCGGGTTCGGCCGACGTATCGTAGGGTAGAAAAAAGCGAATACTCCGACAGGAAACATGAGGAAAGCGAGGCTTCATCCATGAACACCCCTACTTACGAAGAGACGGTTCGCGTCCGACTGACCGAATGGGAACGACGGCTGCTGAAGCCCCCGGGTCTGCTCGAGCGCACCTCCAAGACGATCTCGACGAAAATCAACGAGAAAATTCCGGCGAAGGTGCATGCCGCGATGACGACCGCCGTCAAGGGCATTTTCCGCACCGTCCTGTTCACGCTCGACTTTGTCCCGAACAGCTTGCCCCAGATCGGCCTGTCGCTCGAAGAAACGGACGAGAAGGCGCTCGCCCTCGTCAATACGTACAAAAAAATCGCGGCCGCCGAAGGAGCCGGAACCGGCGCGGGCGGCTTCGCCCTCGGCCTGGTCGACTTCCCCGCGCTGATCGCGATCAAGATGAAATGCTTGTTCGAGCTGGCGCATCTGTACGGGTATTCCACCCGGGATTATCGGGAGCGGCTGTTTTTGCTGTACGTGTTCCAGCTCGCTTTCTCCGGCCGCGAGCACAAATACGGCGTATACCGGGTCGTCCGCGAATGGGACGACATCGCCGCGCGATATCCTCCCGGCGAGAAGGCGCTCGAGTCGCTCGATTGGGAGAAGCTCCAGCAGGAATACCGCGACGCGATCGACTTCCGCAAAATGCTCCAGCTCGTGCCGGGCATCGGCGCCATCGTGGGCGCATGGGCCAACTACGGCTTGCTCGAGGAGCTGGGCGATACGGCCATTCACGCGTTCCGGCTCAGGCGGCTGAACGGTCGTCTCTGAGCTTCGCCTCGTAGACGGCGGAGCCCCGGCGATAGAACAAGACGGCGGTCAGCGTAATCGCCGCGATCGTGTTGAACATGACCGTCCCGCCATATTCCGCCAGCAGCAAGCCGCCCAGCCACGGGCCGACGAAGTGGCCGGCGTTCTGGAACGTTTGCGCCCCGAAATAGGCGCCGCGCAGCCGTTCCGGCGCGATCCGGTCGATCAGCACGCTGCCTGCCGGAAACGTCAAAATTTCGCCCAGCGTAAAGACGACCATCGCCGCGATCATCGCCGCCCAGCCGTTCGCGTACGCGAAGCCGACGTCGCCGAGCGCATACATCGCGGCGCCGAGCGCCAAGCTTTGCAGCGGGGGGCGACGCTCGGACCAGCGCGAAAGCGGCAGCTGCAGCGCGATGACGACGACGGCGTTGACCGACATGAGCACGGCGAACAACGCCGCTCCGTCGGCGAATCGCTGACCGGCCACCTGCGACAGCGTGACGGTCATCTGCGAATAGCCGACCGCGATGATCATGCTGCCGAGCAGGAAGTAGCGAAGCGCGGCGTCGCGGACGACGATGGTCCACGAAGCGCGCATCGTGACGGGCTCTCGGGCCTCCCCCTCGATGCGGCGGATGCCGAACCGGTTCAGCAGCGCATGAAGCGACGCGGCGTAGACGAAGTAGACAACCCCCGTCACGACAAAAGGAAGCCCGTCCGCGACGAGGCCGATATAGGCGCCGAGCAGCGGGCCGACCGCAACGCCGATATTGATCGCGGTATAGCGGAGCGAGAAGACCCGGTACCGCTTATCCTTTTCGGTCAAGTCGGCCATGAGCGCTTGCGAGACGGGCTCGTAGAACGAACGGCACAAGCCGTTCGCCATGCTGAGCAGCAGAAACGGCCAAAACCCTTCGGCGAACGCGAAGCCGATAAAGACGAAGCCCCAGCCGTACAGCGAGACGAGCATGACGGCTTTGCGTCCGATCCGGTCGGAGAGCGAGCCGCCGACGAAGCCGCCAAACGTGCCGGCGAGCGAGCCCGCTCCGATGGCGAGCCCGATCGCCGCCGGTCCGAGGTCCGTATGTCCGGTCAAATATATGGCGAGGAAAGGCAGGCTCATCGAGGCAGCGGCCCGCGCGAACACGGTGCCGAGCAGAAGCGACGAGACGACGGGATGGAAGGAGCTTAGCAGCAGACGAAGTCGGATCACGGTGATGCACTCCCAGCACGAAAGTAGAATGGTATCTATCATAGTCCGTTGCGGCGACGGTGACAAGACCGTTTGTTCGATTTGCGTTCGGAAACCGGATGCGCCCGTGCAACCAACGGGAAGAACCCCCGCCGGGCCATTGCGCCCGACGGGGGTTCTTCGCCATTCTTGTTCGGTTACCGGTTCTCGATCGCTCCGGTCAGTTGGAGCGCCCGCAGCAGCAGCACCGCCGCTTGCGCGCGGGTCGTCCGTCCCTGAGGCTCCAGCCGGTCGCCGTCCATGCCTTGGAGCAGCGCTTGGCTTACGCTCCAGGCGACGGCTTCCCGCGCCCATTCGGACACGTCCGTCCCGTCGCGGTAAGCGGCCAGCGGCTCGCCGGCAGCCGGCGCCTCGCCTTCCGCCGCTCCGCCGCGTACGGCGAGCGCGCGCATGAGCATGACCGCCGCTTCCTCGCGCGTCACCGGGTCGTTCGGCCGGAACCGGCCGTCCGCGCCTTCCACGAGGCCGAGGGCGGCCGCTGCGCCTACGGCTTCGTAGAACCAGTCTCCCGGCCTTACATCGGCAAACTCCGGCGCGCTCGGCGCGGAGGATGGTCCTCCTCTGCCTTCGAGCGAGCCGACGAGCAGCTTCGCGAATTCGGCGCGCGTAATGGCGCGATCCGGATCGAACAACCCGCCGCCGATGCCGTCGACCGCCTGCCGGCTGGCCAGCACTTCCACGTCGGAACGGCTCCAGTGCGCGTCCAGATCGGCGAACGACACGTCGTTCAGCAGGACGGCATAGACGCCCGGAACGTCGGTGTTCACCGAGATGCGTCCCGACGCCGCATCGACGATTCCGCCGACGTACGTCCAGCCGGACGGCTTCCCGTCATCCTGGCGATAGATGCCCAGCTTCCGCGGATCCGCGCTTCCGAGCTCGTTTTTCTCGTAAGCAAGCTCCAGCGCAACCGGCTTCCGGATCGCCAGCGTCTCTTTCTCCGTCAAGCTGTAGGCGATGCTGACCGGCTTCCACGTTCCGTCCTGCGGAACGGCCGGGCGGCCTTCCTTCGCCAAGGCAAGCTCCGCCGTACGATCGAACGCGTCGGCGGCCACTTGCAGCCGTACCGCTCCGTCGAAGGCGCGGAATTCGCCGCCTTCGCGTTCGACCTTGAACGTCTCGACGTCCTTGCCGGCCGGCTTGGGCGGCGTCGGCGCGGTTATCGGACCCGGGGACGGCGCTCCGCCGTTTCCGCCCGTACCGGATCCCCCGCCTCCGCCATTCCCATTCCCATTTCCATTGCCGCCCGCGCTCTTCGTTGCCGCTACGACGGCGACCGCCATCGATTCGTTTCCGGTTTTGTCCAGCGCGACGGCCGAGATCTCGTACTCCGTAGACGGAAGCACGCCCGCGATCGTGTAGGCCTGCGTCCCTTTCGCCACCGTTGCCGGGGGCGACTCTTCGGTATCTCCCTGCTTTCGCCAGGAGATCCGGATGCCGTTCAGATCGGCGTCGTCGGGATCTTTCCACGTCAGCCGAATCTCGTTCGTGCCGGGAACGGCCGTCAACGAACCGACTTGACGCGGACCGGACGTGTCCGCGACGGCGGCGTTCTTCAGCGTCGACTGGAAGATCGTCTGCGTTTCGGACGCGTTGCCTTGAGCGTCGTACGCCGCGATGCCGATCTCGTATTCGGTTCCCGGACACAAGTTCGGAATCGTCGCCCACTGCTTGCCTTTATCGACCGTAATCGTGCTGCAGGCCTGCTTCGATCCTTTCACTTTCCAGGACAGCTTCACTTTGCTGAAATCCGGATCGGACGGATCCTTCCACATGACGGAAATATTCGTTTGTGTCGCGGAGGAGACGATGTCGGTCACCTTGCCGGGACCTTTCGTATCCTTGGCCGTTACGGTAACGTCGGCGAAGTAGTCGTCGCCGAGCGGCACGCCCGCGTAGCTTTGCACCCATCCGTCGACGGCTACCCGTACGGACGATCCTACGGCGATCGGGGCCGCCGGCTCGAACCGCAGATGACGGGCTGCCGCACGTCCTTCATACGGCTTCTCGCCGACCGCCGAGACGGTCCCCGCGATATCGGTCCCGTACACGTTGTCGGTCACCGTAATCGTATTGGCATTGGCCGAATCCAGCGTGACATACCGGCTGAAGTAAAGGTCGATCGCCGTTCCTCCAGGCGCCGCTTCGACGGCCGTCACTTGCGGCGGCAATGTCGATACGAGCGGCACGTTCACGTCGAGATGCGGAGGCAGCACGATCAGCTCGTCGCTGTACGCCGTTCGGAAGCCTTCCTTCTCGAACATGACCTTCCATTTCCCTTCCGGCACGTCCCAGCCGTATTTGCCTTGTCGATCGGTCCAGAGCGGGTTTTGCTGGAGATACCATTCGGCGTCCCACGGCTTCCAGACGCTCTCCGCTTCGTCCCACTGGAGGACGGTCGCCTTGACGCCTTCCACGCGTTCGGACGGGTCGACCTCATAGACGTACCCGCTCGGATCGTAAATCCATTTCGGATCCGCCAGCGGAGTATCCTTTCGAACCGGTCCCGGATCGGTTTCCGGCGGATCTTCCGGAGGATCGTTTTCGTCGTCGTCCTTCTTGCACTCGCTGTCGTTCGCGATCATCGCCTTCATCTTGTCGATGCTCGCTCCGATCAAGCCGTCCATCACTTTGCCCGCAGCGTTGGTCAGCATGAACATGGCGACGGTGCCGAGACCGAACGTTTCCGGCCCGAGAGCTACGCCCGCGATCATCAGGACGGCTTTGGCGATTTCGTGCGCCATCGCCTGGTTTTTCAAATCCTCCGCCCAGTCGCGGTAATAGTTGAATCTGCTCGGACTGCAGTCCGTAGCCGCGTCGATCAAATCGCCCAAGTCCTTCAACGATTCGTTGACTCCCAGTCCGTCGGCGAACGAGTAGACGGAATCGATCCCGGTCCACATCTTGCCCGCGCCGGACCACTTCATGGCCCCTTGGAACGACAGCTTGATGAACGTCCCGACGTTCGCGCCCTCCAGGACGGGCTCCTCTTCCGCCGCAGCCGGCGCAAACGGGTCCGTCCCTCCCAACGCGCGGAGCGCCTCCGCGATTCCCGCTTGGGAGGAGAACCGTTCTTCCGGAAAATAGCCGGTCATCTTGAACGAGAACGTGCCGTTCGACATCGAATGGCTGAAAGAAAAGCCGTAAACCGGGACGCCGTATTGATTCGCCCGCGAAACGTCGGCGCTCGACGGACTGTAGTTCGTCACCTTCTCCATCTTCACCTTGAAATCGGTCCCTACGGTCCCGCCCTGATAACCGAGCGAGCTTTGGAACGCGGCCGTTCGGACCGTACCCGCCGGCTCTCCTTCGATGACCGGAGGCGTAATCGTCACGTCTTTCATGGCGGGGGGCAGCCGGTCGCGGATTTCGTCCTCGTCCGGTACGCGGTCGGGCGTAACGGTACGGTCAGTCGTCGTATATTGGAGCGAGATCGGCCCCGGCTTCGGGTTGAACAGCGTAGCGGAGAAGCTGCCGTCGGCGTTCCGCACGGCCGGATGCCCTTGGCCCGCCATAACGAATCTCACTTGATCGACCCGGGATGCATTGATAAACTTAGCCGTCATGTAGAACGGGGCACCCGTTGCGACTACGTACGGAAACGTCGCTACGCCGTCGGCCGTGTCGATCGTAACCGTTCGCCCGTCCGGCTGGCGCATCGTGAATTCGGCCACTTCCGGGTAAGCGGAGTCGAAACGTACCCGCTTCTCCTGCGTGCTCCAACGGGTACCGGCCCGTTCGGCTTCCGCGCGGATCCGGTGCTCGGACTCGCCCTCTCCCGCGTTGAGCTTGATTTTCATCCGCCACGTTCCGTTCGGCGAAGCCGTCGTCGTGCCGAGAGGCAGGTCGCCGTCGTACAGCTGCACCTCGCTGCCGGCCGGTGCGGACCCCAGGACGGTCATCTCCGCGCGTCCCGTTCGCGACGGTATATCGAACCGGAGCGGATTCACGCTCACGACCGCCGTTCCGATCGGTTCGGGCTTCGCCGCACCGACCTGTACGAAAGCCGATACGCCCAGCATGCCGGACGTTTTGTCCGGGTCCGCTTGCAGCTTGTAGCTCGCCGCACCGGTCGTACCGGGTGCGACGGTTCCCACGTCGATGAGCAGGAAGCCGCCTGCCGTTCTCCAGCGGCCGGATTCGGCGGCTAGCGGCTCGCCGTTCAGGACGACGCTTCGCTCCAGCAAGTCGGTTCCTGCGGGAATCGCCAGCTTCAAGACGGTCGGAGCGGTCGCGCTCGCACCGGAATTGCGGTACTCGGCGCGAACGTCAATCGTTCCTCCGACCGTCAATTCCGATGGCGTGACGCGGATGCCGTTGCCTTCTTTGCCTCCGTAATGCGTTCCCGCCGGTTCGAAGCGGATCGTGCCCAAGTCGATCGATTGGCCTTCCGCAATCGTCAGAATATGCTCGGCGTACAATTCGGTAGAGCCGTTGGGCCGCCACTGCACGACATAGTTGCCCGGCTTCGGCACATTGAGTTCGACGTTGCCATAACTGACGTACTTTTGCTCAACCAGCTCCCGCCGGCCGTCCTCTTCTTCGTAAAATAGCTTAACCAGCGTGTAATACTCGAGCGTTCCTTTGATTTTCGTCCCGATCAGCCCGTAATGTTTCAGCTCGATGTCCACCGCGTTCGGGGCGGTCGGGCTGATCACGGTCGTGCCGCAGGCGGCCGTCATCCGCACTTGGGAGCCGTTGGCGCAAAAGCTTACCGTATCCCCGGGTCTCGCCTTGACGATAAACGGATTTTTCGACGCTGTACTCACCGCGAAGGAGGACCGGATCTGGAACATGGAGATGACCCGCCAATCGAGGTCCATCGGACCGCTGCGCGTACCGTCCTCGTTAATCGTATACAAGTTAACGGTTACCGGCCATTCCGCCGGGGTGTTGACTACAAGGTCCCGTTCATGGGCGCCGGGCTGCAGGTCCAGATCGATCGTCTCGAGTCCCCAGTCGGGAGCCGATACGGCGATTCTCGCCGCTCCCTCGTACAAGTCGAGCACGTAACCGCCGCTCCCGTCGACGATCCCGTTGAAGGAATATGACCGGCCGCTCAATCGTTGACTCCCGATCACCCGGGCGTCCTTCAACACGTTGCCCTTGCTGTCCAATATCCTCCCTCGCAACGAAACCCGTTCCCGTACCGGTACGGTCAGCGTCTCTTCGTTCAGTCCGACCTTGGACAACACGATCGATGTTGCCGCCTCCACATATTCGGGGACGCCTACGTCCACCTTCAACTGGTACGTTTCCCCCAAGCTTCCGTGGGCTAGAAGCTCGCCCGTATAGCCGTCGGCGTTCGTCCGGGATAGCGCCCGAATCGAGCCGTCCGTATCCTTGGCCATGACTTCGGCTCCTGCGAACGGTTCTCCGTTCGGCTTCAAAACCCGAACCCGCAGGCTGGACGGCAACCATAAGTCGATAGGCGCCGCATCGCCGATCCGTCCGGACGCGACGGAGAACGGCTCGGGCGGCAGCCTCAGCAGCGATTGGCCGTTACGGGAAAACAGGCTGATTTCGTAGTCGTCGGCCGGCGGCAGTCCGTCGATCGTATAGCTCGTTCCGGCTGCACTTAGGCGCACGCCCGTCGACACTTTGGCCGATTTGCTGACGACGGCAAGCTGCGCCTGATCAAGCAAATCGTGCCCCCCTTCAGGGACGTTGGCGAGCGGAATCCGAATCGAGCCCGCCACGGTCAGCGGTCCTTTCAACGCCTCCGCTTCGGAAGTCTCGCCTCCTGCGTTCAAGCGCACTTGAACGGATGCAATCTCCGTCATCCCTTCCGCAATGATGAACTTGCCCGCATATCGGCCCGGGGCCGCCGCATCTTCCGTCAGCGGCACCTCGATCGTCGCGGTTCCGCTCTCGGCGGCCGCCGCGTACGAAACGATCGCCTTGCCTTCGGCTCCCGCCGCGGCTCGGACGTTGATCGTCGCTTCCCTGCCGACGCTCACATATTTACGGTAATGGAGCGGCACTTGGACGCTCGCAAATTCGATCGAGCTTCCTCCCCTCGTCGTCACTTGCGCTTGCGTCGTGTAGTCCCGGACCGTGTCGTCCGGATAAACCGCTTTGACCGTGTACGTATAGGCGGTCCGCTTCTGCAATCCCGTATCGACGTAGGAGACCGCCGCCGGATTGTCGATGCGGATTTCGAACGGCTCCCCCGTCTGGACCTGCGTCCGGTACAGACGGAATCCTTTGAGCGAAATCGCCGGGTCGGCCGCCGGCCACGTCAGCCTCACGTCGCCGTTATCGAGCGCTTCCGCTTGAAGCGGTACGAGCTCGGAGCCCGCATCCGTCGTGACCGTCACCGTCGGACCTTCGCTCGTATTGCCGGCGGCGTCCGACGCCCGAACCCGGAACGTATACGATGTAGAGGGGCGCAAGCCTTCGACAGTCGCTTGAGTAACAGTACCCGGGACGGTCAGCTCCCCGCCTCCGTCGTACGAGATCCGGTACGACTGCACCGCCGTATTGTCCGTCGCGGCCGTCCAGCGGAGCGTCACCGCGTTCGCCCCGACGGCGTCCGCTTTCAGCTCGCTTCCCGTCGGCCACTGGGGCGGCTCGCGATCTTCCGTCCCCGGCACATGGACATAGAACAGATCGTCCTGCCCGTTCGTGTCGCCGGTGACGAGATTGGTCGAATCCGACCGGAACGAAATCCACGTCCCGTCGCCGTTCAGCGCCGGAGCATCGCCCCCGCCGTTGCCGGGCTGCCCGTCGTGGGTTACCAACACGCTTTCCTTCAAGCCGGAACCGACGTGATACAGCACAATATCCTTATAAATATCTTGGTTCCCTTCCGGTCCGCGGTCGACGTACTCCTGGTAGACGATCCGCTTGCCGTCCGCGCTGATGGCAGGAGCACCGACGTCCCCGAGCGGCGTTTCGGATACGGGAATCGTCCGTTTCTCCGATCGGTCGTACACGTACAAGCCGAATCGCTTCGTCTGTTCGTCGGGATTGAACAAGTACGCGACGTCGCCCTCGTCGCTCACCGACGAATACGAGGCGCGCGGCATTCCTTCCTCCGAATCGAAGCGGGACACCCATTCGAACGTGTTCTGATCCGTGTCGTACAAGTACAGGTCGGATCGATCGTTCGTATCGTCCGGATCGTACGCTTTATCCGTTACGAACGAAAGGTAACGTCCGTTGGCGCTCATGTCGACCAATTCCGGTTCGTAGCCTTCTTCTTCCTCGATGACGACTTTCGCGGTACCCGCAGCCGTATCGTACACATACAGCGGGTCCGTCGCCTCCGAGTAATTGCCCGTAAACGCGACTGTGGAGCCGTCCCGGCTGACGGATACGTTATCGAAGTCGCGGTAATCGTCGTCCGGGCTGATCCGCTTGAGCGACGTAGCGCCCGGATCGGCCTCGTCCATGACCCCGTCCCCGTCCGCATCCCGGTCGAACAGATAGACGGCCCACTGCTCGCGAAAAGGCGGATTGTCCACGAGGTTGCCCGCGTTGGACCGGAACGCCACGTACCGTCCGCTGCCGCTGACGACCGGGGCTTCGCTCATCCCGTTCGCGACTCCGCCTTCCGTCGAGCGGCTGATCAGCACGATGCGATCGGCCCCGCGATCGTACAGGAAGACGTCCGTATAGCCGTTCGAATCGTCCGCGACCACGTTGGTGGCCCAGGTCGAGAAGACATATGTGTTCCCGTCGTCGCTGACATCGGACGTTTCGCTGTAGTTGTTCGGCTGGCGTCCGGCCGGCGAGAACGGGAACCGTCCGATCTGCCGCCCCGGCACGCCGGAAACGGTTTGGACCGCGCCCTCCGTCGCGTTCCCGTCCTTGTCGACGCTTATCAATCGCACGTCATAGAACGTCCCGTTCACGATGCCGTCGATCCGGGCGTTTTGCCGTCCCGCCGGCACGATCGGAAGCTCCCGGAACGAAGCCGTCCCCGTCTTTCTCCATTGGACGACGATGCCGTCCAAGTCCGCATCCGACGGATCGGTCCAGGTGACGGATAACGATCCCGCTTGCGGGACAACGTTCCCTTGCGCCGCTGCAGGCGGTGTGTCGTCTCGCTCGATCCGGGTATGGACCTCCACCGCGACCGATTCCTCCCCAAAACGATACGAGTCGTTGCCGGGCACGATGCGGAACGTATAAGCCGTATTCGGCGTCAATCCATCTACGACGTAAGACGTCCCCCGTACGATCGCATACAGCCGTTCTCCCTCGTAAATGGCGTACAGCGGCACACCCTCGCCTGCGGCGGTCGCGGGCGTCCAGCTCAGTGCGGCGTAGGTCGCGCCGGTTTGAACGGCCTGCGCGGCGGCTCCGACGGGCCATGCCGGCGCTTCCGGCAAGGCGCGGCCCCTATCGGTGAAAAAGATATCCGCCGCGTTATCGTTACCGTTTTCCGGCGTTTCGGCCAAATTTCGCGCAGTCGTCGCGAAAGCCAGGAACGACCCGTTCCGCGACAAGACCGGACTTCGACTTGCCCCGTCCGCCGCCTCGCCGTCAGGGGAGACGGTAAGCAGGCGGTTTTGCGGAACGGAGACCGATCGATCGTATTCGTACAGCTCGCCGCGATCCCACTGCCTCCACTCGTACACGACGATTTGGCCGTCGGCGCTAATAACCGGTCGGCTTTTCTCGCCGGTATCGCCCGTTTCCGTCACCGGTCCGATCCGCTCGGTTCGTCCCGTCGTCCGGTCGTACAGCTCGACATGGCCGACTTGCAGCGATTCGTCCCCGAACGCGGGACCTCTCGTGACGAAGGCGAGCGTCCGGCCGTCGGCGCTGATCGACGGACCGAAGCTCGGCGACGCCGTCTTGCTGACGAGCTCCGTCGTGCCGAGCAGACGGTCGTAGACGTAGACGTCGCTCTCCGCATCCCTGTCATCCGCGGTCAGCTTCGCCTTGCTGTCGAAGGCGACGTACCGGCCGTCGGGCGTAATCGCGACCGCGCTGAAGTCCGGGCTCAAGTAATCGTGATTCGTCAGTCTCGTCGCAAGCCCGGTGCGCAAATCTTTCACGAACACATCCGGATAGCCGTTCGCGTCTTCCTCGACGCCGTTCGGCTGCTCGGAAGAAAACGCGACGATCTGTCCGTTCGCGCTCATCGCGTATGTCGGACCGTTCTCGGTCGCCCCCTCCGCAAATCCCCCGTCCGCCACTTTGCGAATCGAATCGGACGAACGATCATATATGTACAAGTTCGTTCCCCATTCGCCCGTCTCGGTCAAATTGGCCGCCTTCGAGGCGAACAGTACGCGCTCGCCGTCCGGCGCGATCGTCGGCGCGAAGCTGTCGCCGTCCGCTTCGCCTTTGAATGGCGTCAGCGAAAGCCGGGTCGCCGATCCTTCGACCCGATCGAACAGGAAAATGTCCCGGAACCCGTTATAGTCTCCGGACACGAGTCTCCTGGAATTGGAATCGAACGCGACGTACCGGCCGTCTTCGCTGACCGAGGGCGTGCCGCTGTCGCCCGTATTGGCGAGTCCGCCTATCGCATTGCTTATTTTTTCGAACCCGGTTGCCGCCAACAGCCGGACGGCTTTGCCCGGCTTCGGCGCCGCCGTACGACCGGTCATAAACCGCTGCAGCGCCCGGTCGATCGTCCAGCGCTCGCCGGGCTGCTCATACAGGGCGGCTCGCACCTGCTCGGCCTTGGCGTCCGGCTTCGCCGCCCACATCAAAGCGGCCGCCGCCGTGACGAAAGGCGCCGCCGAGGAGGTGCCGGATCGGCTTCCGTAATCGCCGCCCGGCATCGCGCCGTCGATCTGCTCGCCCGGCGCCTCGATGTCCGCTCCGCTGTTGGACAAGCCCAGCCGCTCGCCCGTCAAATCGAGAGCGCCGACGGAGACGACTTCTTCGAAGGCGGCCGGATAATAGGGAGGAAGCGCGGAGGCGGCGTCTCCCGCTACCGGCAAACCGTCGTTACCGGCCGCCGCGACGAGCAGAACCCCTTGCGCCTGCGCGTCGGTGACGGCGGCCTTCAGCTCCGCCGCCGCCTCGGACCCGGACAAGTCCAGCCGTTCCCCGAGACTGAGATGAATCGCCTTCACCCGCTCGCCTTGCGGACCGATCCACCCGGCCGCATAGCGGATCGCCGCGGCGATGTCGGACGCCTTGCCTTTCGTATCCGGTCCGAGCGCCTTGATCGGCAAAAGACGGACCGGCGCGGGACCGACGGCCCCCGCGATGCCGACGCCGTTGCCGTAGACGGCGGCCAGCACGCTCGCCACGTGCGTCCCGTGGCCGGACGGCGAGTCGTCGCTCGCGTCGTTCGGGTCGGCGCCCGCGATCGCGTTATGGCCGGGAAGCAGCCGTCCGGCCAAATCGGGGTGCGCCGCATCGACGCCGGTATCGATAACCGCGATGACGACGGGCTGCCGCTGCTGCTGCTGGGGGCCCGAGCCGTCCCCGTAGGTCGCTTCGGACACCGTCCGCCAAGCCGATTCGGCATCCAGCACATCCAGCGCCCATTGCCCGTTCCTGCGCGGATCGGGAATGTAGGCCATACCCGTACCACGGTCGTCCAGCAGCGCGAGCTGCACCTCGTGGTGCTGCCCATCCGTCGTAAGGGTATTCGGCGTTGCCTGGATGTCGCCTTCTGCGGGAAACGCCAGAACGTCCCGCCAATCCGGCGGAGCCGCGGCGGCTTGTATCGCCGGAACCAACGTTCCGCTCAGCATGGTGGCAGCCAGCAGCGCGCTGCCCCATCGTCGTTTTCTTTTATTCACTCCAATCCCTCCGTCCTTTCTATATGATACGATTCGACGTTAAAACACTATTTGTCGATACAAATCGTATCCGAATTGTTATTATAGCGCATGTTTCGATTTTTGCATAAGCTTTTTTTCCTATTTTCGGAAGACCGTCAGGTAAAAATAGGGCGGGCGGTTTCCCCTATTCATGCGGACCGTTTTCCGCTATGCTGGAAAAGGAACTATCGACAGAGAGGATTGCGGACAACTTGGCGAAACTGTATTTCCGGTACGGGGCGATGAACAGCGGCAAATCGATCGAGGTGCTTCGCACCGCCCACAACTACGAAGAGCAAGGCAAACGGGTGCTGCTGTTCACCCCCGCGATCGACGACCGGTACGGCGTAGGCGCGGTCACGTCGCGGATCGGCATTCAGAAGGAAGCGGTCGTCATCACGGCCAGTCTCGATATGTACAAGCTCGCGGAGCGCGAGCGGCCGAACTGCATTTTGGTCGACGAGGCGCAGTTTTTGAACGAAACGCAGGTGAAGGCGCTGTGCGACATCGTCGACGAGTTGAACATCCCGGTTATCGCCTACGGGCTGCGGGCCGATTTTCGCGGCAAGCTGTTCGAGGGCAGCTATCATCTGCTCGCGCTGGCGGACAAGATCGAGGAAGTGAAGACGGTATGCTGGAGCTGCCAGCGCAAGGCGACGATGAACATGCGCTGCAAGGACGGCGTCCCCGTCTTCGAAGGCGAGCAAATTATGATCGGCGGCAACGAAAGCTATTTGCCGGTATGCCGTAAATGCTACTCGCAGGCTCGCAAGAAGGCCAAGGCGGCCGGCGGGGAGTAACGGGATGGCTGCCGATTGCCGGAGGGCGACGGGGTGCGGGGCGAGGCGGTCGAGGGTGAGGCGCTTCTCCTCCCCGCTTTCTCGCGTCAGGCGGTAACGGCCGGGGCCAAGGAGCCGCGTCAGCCTTCCCGGTGCCGCAGCCGCGAATCAGGTACAAATGTACGCGATTACGGTATGCTGGGCGTTTTCCCCATTCCCGATCGCAGCCGCTGCACGGAACGATCACTTCCGATACATAAGCCGTATCCGCTAGGAGGCGAGCTCCTCATGCCCGATTTGCACCGCATGTACCGCCCGATTCAGCCGCCCGACGCCGGACGGGCCGCCGCCGCATACCGCGAGGCGTTCCCTTCCCCCGCGCTCGCGCCTTTCGTCGCCTGCTTTTGGACGATGGAAGAGACGGTCGGCGCCATTCACCGGGTCGTGCCGGACGGCTGCATGGACATGCTGTTCGAATGGCGGCCGGACCGACCGGACGTCCGCCGGTCGATATGCGGCGCGTTCGACCGTCCGTTCGACGCCGCGTCCGCCGCGGCGGGCCGCCGGTATTTCGGCATCCGCTTTTTCCCGGGAGGGCTGTACCGGCTGTTCCGCGTCCCCTCGGCCGAATTCACCGACCGGCTCGTCCCGCTGGACGACGTCGCCGGCGCGCAAGGCCGTCTGCTGGCGGAGCGGCTGTCCGAGTGCGGCACCTTCGCCGAACGGGTCGCGGCGGCCGAGCGCTTCCTGCTGGACGCCTTGCGTCGCGGAACGCTTCCCGAGACGGATGCCGCCTTCGGCAACGCCCTGTACGAGCTGTTCCGTTCGGAGGGCGCCGCGCCGATCGCCGAGCTGGCCCGGTCCAGCGGCGTCGGCGAGCGGGCGCTGAACCGGCTGTTCGGCAGATGGACCGGTCTCGCTCCGAAGACGTTCGCCCGGATCGTCCGCTTCCAGCTCGTTTTGTCCGGGCTCGAGCGCGGATTCGGTCCGGACGATTGGGCCGGCGCGGCGGCGCGGTACGGCTTTGCCGACCAGGCGCATCTCATCCGCGATTTCCGCTCGCTGTACGGCGACTCCCCCGCGGCGGCCGGGCGCTCCCTCGTCCGGCGGTGAAGGCTGTCCGATTTGTTCAATACGGCGTCCGATTCAGGTGATAGGCTGGAGTCGTTCGGACCGTGAATCGAAGGAGGGATCGAGATGGAACCCGAACGGATCCGTTCGTTCGAGCAAGCGGGCGATCTCGTCCGCCGCTGCGGCATCCTGCCCCTGTCGGGGTTCATCCCCGACCATCCGTCGTTGGATGCGGCGACCGAGCCTTCCGCCTGGCACACCGGAACGGAAGCCGACCCTTGGCTTTGGCGGGTCCGGCTGGCAAGGGAAGGCGTGGCCGCATACGGCCGATTCGTCGCCAAAAAACCGGCGTTTCTCGCCGCCGAGCTGTTCCCGCTATTCGCCAGGGCGGTCGCGCCGGCCAAGCCGGTCGAGCGGCGGTATGCCGACGGCGAGCTGTCCCGGGCCGCCTGGCGCGTATATGAAGCGATCGAGGCGGAGCCGGGCATCGAAGCGCGGGCGCTGCGGCGGTCGGCGGGCATGACGGCGAAGACGGACAAATGCGAATTCGACAAAGCGTTGATCGAGCTGCAGGAATCGTTCGATATCGTCATCCGGGGAACGGAAGAGGTCCGCGGTGAGCAAGGCGGCAAAACCGGCTGGAACGGCACGTGTTATACGCCCGCCTCGCAATGGATGGCGGAGCACGGCCTGCCGGAGTGCGGCACCCTTTCCCGCGAAGATGCCGCAGCGAGCTTGCTGGCCCGGCTGGAGCCGATGGCAAGCGGAAAAGCGCTCGCCTTTTTGCGCAACAAATGGGGATTGTGAATCGATTCGAAAGCGAGGTTGATACGATGAATCACGTATCCGCGATACGCAGCCACCTGCTGCACGAATTGGAGCACGGCGTCGCGACGACGCGCCGCTTGCTCGAGCTGATCAAGCCGGAGCAATGGGACTACCGGCCGCGCGACAATATGCGCAGCCTACTGGAGGTGGCGCACCACCTCGTGACGATTCCGGGAAGCGACCTGGCCATTATGCAGGAAAAAGGAATGGACGACGTCAAGCGCGTCGAAGCCGAAGTGAGCGGCATTCGCGACCCGCTGCAGTTGGCCGCCGTCATGGAGCGGCTGTACGGGGAAATGAAAACGTACTTCGAATCGCTCCCCGACGACGAGTTCGTGAGCAGGGAGACGAAGGCGTTTTACGCGGAGCGTCCGGCGGCGCAGGCCAGGTGGCTGATCGAGACGACCACCCACGTCTACCACCACCGCTCGCAGCTGTACAGCTACATGAAGCAGCTCGGCCACGACATCCAGTTTTTCATCCTGTATTGATTGGTGCTCATTCGTCCTTGCCGACGAATAAAAGCTCCAGCCGTTCGCTTGCCTCCGCTTCGTCCTCCAGCATCGACCAATACGCCTTCAGCTCCTCCCGGACCGCTTCCAGCTCCTCCGTACCGAGCTGCAAGTCCGAGTACAGCTTGCAGCGGTCCCACCACGCGGACCCATCCGGGTCCCGGGAGGGGCGATTTCCCTCCAGCTCTTGACGGACGGCCATCGCTCCGGGGTGGGCGGGCAGCGTAAGCGTCCTCCGGCGCAGTTCGGTCTGCCACGCCTCCCCGCACAAGTACCGGACGAACGACCGCGCCGCCTCCGGCCAAGCCGCCTGCCGAACGACCGCAAGCCCGGTCGCGAGCAGCAAAGTCGCATCCGTGCGCAGTGCCGGAAGCGGAGTCACGCCGTAATCGAGATTCGTCCCGCTCAACCGGTTCAAGCCGTAATAGGTGGTCATGATCATCGATGTCCGCTCTTCCCGAAACCATCGCTCCACGTCCGCGTCGTTTTCCGTCCACAGCCGAACGGACGACTCTTGGGACCGGACGAGATCGCGGGCGACGCGCAGGCTTTCCCAGAACGCCGGATTTTCCGACGCGCGCCGGCCGTTCTCGGTACCGAAGCGGAACCCGTTCTGCAGCAAAAACACCGGCCATCGGTTGACCGACTGCATATGCGCGGCGAACGGGCAGACCCCCGACCGTTTGGCCAGCGTCCGAGCCGATTTGAGCAGCGTATACCAGGTCCAGCCCTCCTCCGGCTCCTTCAACGAGCTTGCCGCGAAATGCTCCCGGTTATAGCAAAGCACGACCGGAGAGTGAACGTACGGCGCCGCGGCCATTCTCCCTTGCGGCGTCCGGAACGGCTCCGCCAGCAGCGCGTTCGCATAATCCGTCGGAGGCGCATTGGCGAGCAGCGGCAGCGCCGGATCGCGCTCCCGCATCTTCAGCGCGTCCCAAGCGGTCAGCGCAATGACGTCCGCCATGCAGTGCTCGGCGTAATCGAGCGGGAACGGCGTCGGCATCAGCTTGACGGCGATCCCGGGGTGAGCCGCCTCGAACGCCGCGGCCGCCCGCTCCATCATCGCCTCCTCCCGCAATGACGGGTAATACGCAACCCGTACAAGGACGCGGTCGCGTTCCGCGGCGCCGGCCGCTCGCGAACCGTCCGCCATCGTCCCGGAGCCGCGTTCCCGGCCGGCTTCTCTCCCGCGGACCGCCTCCGCTTGTCCGAAGTCGCCTCGCCCAAGATTGGTCGCGTCATTCCCGTTCCCGGTATCCCCCGCCGTCTCCGACGATTCCGTTCCCGCGCCCGGCTCGGGCCGGTCGACCCGGTTGCCGACCCGGCGAATTTTGACGATCAGCCCTTCCCCGACGAGCCGGTCCAGCGCCTTCCGTACCGATTCCTTGCTTAAGCCGTACCTACGCCCCAGTTCCACCTCCGAGGGCAAATAGTCGCCGTGCTGCAGGCGTCCCTCCCGAATATCGGAGCGCAGCCTGTCCAGCAATCGCCGTATTTTCGCATCAAATTCGCTTCGGCTGGGCCTTGCCATCGTCTTCCCCCGCTCCCGTCTGTCATTACTTGGATTATAGCACAGTTCTTCCTTCGCACGACAATTTATTAGGCTACATCTAGGATATATTTTTTTCTTGGCACCCCTCCGTAAAATACGTTGACAGCGGTTTCACATCGGTGTAGGCTTATTTATATCGTTTACATATCGCCTAGAACTTGAGCGTAAGCAGCTAAGCGATTCATTTTCATGAAAGCGTTCCAATCGACAAAGGAGGAATGAAGATGACTTGGAAAAAAGCCGCCTCCGTTCTGCTATGCGCGGCACTGGCGATCCCCGCCGTGTCCGTTCCGGCACGGGCCGAGGAAATCGTCGACTATGAGCCGATTCCGGTCGTTAACGGCGGATTCGAGCAGTCGAACGACTCGCTGCCCGGCTGGACCGTCGTCCCCGCCATGCCGTCGGCCGGACTCGAAGCGGCGGTGTCGCAGGACCAGGCGTTCGCCGGCACGAACAGCGTCAAAATCGTCGACAACAGCCCGAAATCGCTCGAGGTATCGAGCGGGCTTATTCCCGTAACCGCGGGCAAGACTTACCGCCTCACGGCCAAAGTATACGTGACGGGCAAAAGCATCCGGGGCTATCTCCGCTTCAAAAAAGGCGGAAGCGGCACCGATTTGTCCGGCGGCCTGAACACCCAGCTGATCAGCATCCTGTCCGCGAACAACGGCTGGCAGACGCTCACGATCGAGGCGAAGGCGCCGGAGGGGGCGGAATTCGCGCAAGCCTCGTTCTACATGGGAGCGGCGGGAACCGGGACGTCGGCCTACGTGGATGAGGTCCGGCTCGAGCTCAAAACCGTCGCCGTCGTCAATCCGTTGGAGCTTCCGTTCGATCCTCCCGTCGTCGTCGGAGACGCGGTTCGGACCGCCTTGTCCCAATCCGCCGCCTACGGAGTCGGGCCCGACGGCCGGGTCGAGCAGTACGTGACCACCGTAGGGACACCGGTCGCCTTTCACACGGTCGACGCCGTGACCGGCGAGCTTCTGTTTTCCGAGCCGCTCCCGGGGTCGGACACGATCTGGGGACTGACGCCGGCGTCCGACGGCAACGTCTATTTCAGCACGAACGGCGAGCTGTACCGGTACGCGGTCGCCGAACGGCGCATCGAGGCGCTCGGCCAAAACCCTTCCAACAAGCAGGTATTCGATCTGAAGGCGAGCCGGGACGGCAAGCTGTACGGCGCCACATACTCGAATACGAATATGGGCCGCGTCTTCGAATACGACATCGCCTCGGGGACGTTCCGCGATCTGGGCGTCATGAAGGCCGGGCAGCAATACGCGCGCGGGCTCGGCGTAACCGACGACAGCGTCTACGTCGGAATCGGGACGACCGCCCATCTGATGCGGTACGACCGGCGTACCGGGGAAGTGACGGAAATCGATATTCCCGGCGTTTCCGGCTTGTCCGGGACGCTTTCCGAGGTCGCCGTGTACGGGGGCAAGCTGCTCGTCTATGCGGGCGCGAAGCTGCATGTGCTGGACGAACGCACGCACGCTTTTATTCGGACGATCGATTTTCAATCGAAGGTATCGCCGCCTTCCCCCCATAACCCGAACTGGATTTATTACAAGCTGCAGGGCGAGCTGTACCGCTACGATCTCGCGGCCGATGCCGTCATCCAAGTCGAGGGCGTTCCGGAGCTGCCCGACGACACGGCCGTCAAAGCGCACGCTTGGGTGACGCCGACGACCGGCACTTTTGCCGGGAAGACGGTTTTGGCCGGAATGGCCGCCTTCGGCGAGTCGTTCCTGTACGACCCGATCGCCAACGTCTACGAGGAGCATATGGCGAACGTACCGCCGTCCCCCGCCACCGTGAACGCGCTGGAGGCGAACGGCGACTACTTGTACGTCGGCGGCTACCAGCGTGGCATGAGCGTGTACGATACGAAAACCGGACAGTTCGTCCACAACAACCAATCGTTCCACCAGCCGGAAGGCATCGGCTTCCTGAACGGCGTCGCCTACTTCGGCACGTACAGCGGCGCGAGAATGTACCGGCTGGATATGTCCAAGCCGCTGGAATACCGTGAGCTGGAATGGGCCAACCCGGGGCTGGCCGCGGACATCGGGCACGAACAGGATCGCCCGTTCGCGATGACGAGCGGCGACGGGCGGCTGTTTATCGGCACGTTCCCTACGTACGGCCAGCTGGGAGGCGCCCTGACGATACTGCGGGAGACGGCGGCGGCCGACGGCACCGGCATCGCGGTCGAACACGAGACGTTCCGCCATCTGGTGCCCAACCAAAGCGTGTTCGGTCTCGCCTACCGGAACGGTAAAGTGTATGGCGGTACGTCCCGCGTCGGTGGCCTGGGGGTCGATCCGACGGAAGCCGAAGCGAAAATGTTCGTGTTCGACACGACCGCGAAGCGGCTGGCCGTGCAGCCGTTCACGCCGGCCATCCCTCGTCTGACGGGGCCGATCAACGTCATCGGCGAGCTGTCGATCGGACCGGACGGCTTGCTCTGGGGCATCGCCGACGGCACCGTGACGAAGGCGGACGGCACGGTCGATCATTACGACGCCGCCCTGTTCGCCATGAATCCGGATACGCTGCAAATCGTCAAAAGCAAAATCATCGCGCAATCGCCGTTCAACACGAGCAAATATCGGCCGTACTACTTGCGCTGGGGCCCGGACGGACTGCTCTATACGACGATCGGACGAAAGCTGTTCGCCGTCGATCCCGCCGACCTTCGCGCCAAGCAAGTCGTCGAAGGAACGGTCAACCTGATGACGGTCGGACCGGACGGAAGCTTGTACTACGTCGTCGGCTCCAAGCTGCATAAAATACCGGTCAAAATCGACCGGGTCGTCGCCGGCGCGTCCAATACCTCACTCCATATCGGCGAAGCGTCGCCGCTGTCCGCCGCCGTTTGGCTCGTCAACGGCAAGCAGGCGGCGTGGGACGGCGCGGCGGTCCGCTATACGTCCAGCGCCCCCGGCGTCGCCGCCGTCGAGAACGGCGAGCTGAAGGCGGTATCGGCCGGCACGGCCGCGATTCGCGCCGTCGTCGTCATGGACGGCCGAACGGTCGAGTCCGCGCCGGTCGAGGTGCGCGTCTATCCGGACCGTTTCGCCGACGTGCTCTATAATCCGGGCGGCAAGCTGAAGGGCGAATTGAAGCTTGATTCGCCGCCGACCGCCTCCCCGGTTACCGTCGAGGTGCACGGACCGGAAGGCTTGCTCGCCTCGCAAACCGTCGCCTCGAGCACGTACGGCAGCGGAACGTATGCGTACGCCTTCTCGTTCAAGCCTTCGGAGCTGGACCCGAAAACCGTGAACACGATTCAACTGAAAGCGTATTTGAACGGGGAGCTGTACAGCTTATCCCCGTGGATTCGCCAAACCGCGCCGGGGAACGGCCACATTCCCCCGGGACGGGAGTAGCGACCGGGTCACCCAACTATTGGAAAATGTTTAATATCGTGAAACATTCCCCTCCCTTCTTCCGTATAAAACGGTAACTTGGGAAACGGAGGGAACGCGCTCATGAAACACGACACCGAGCGAACCGCCGCCTCGCGATCGAGCCAAGCGCTCGTCGGACTGTTCGTCGCCGCCGCTCTGTCGGCGACGGCCGCCGGATGCGCTCCGCGCTCGAATGCGGTGCCGGGCCAGTCGTACACGACCTACACCGGCTCCGGCGGCTCGACGCCGGGCATGTCGACCGCCCCGCCGTCCGGCGGCACCGGCGGCTCCGACACGTATTGCCCGGACCGGGACACCGACTGGGAATGCGACGACGGAAGCGGCAGCATCGACCGATCCTCCGCGGCCGCCTACTACCATAACGGAGTCGGCTACTACTCGCGTTCGTCCGGCGTGTCGAGCGGGGCGCGGGCGGTGCCGCCGACGCCGCCCGCCTCCGGCGGCGCCGCAACCGAGACGAAGCCGGCTTCCCCCGCGCAGACGCCGCCGACGACCAGCTCGCGCACCGGGTCGTTCACGACCGGCGGCAGCGGTTCCGTCGGCACGCCGGCCGGCAGCGCAAGCGCGGGCAATGCCGGCAGCCCGACCGCCGGCGGAACGGCGGGCGGCGCAAGCGCAAGCACGTCCGGCAGCGGCACCGGGACGGCCGCCGGCTCCGGCAAGGCGAGCGCCGGCACGTCGTCCGGCTCGTCCGGAAGCTCCTCCGGCTCCGTATCCGGAAGCTCGTCCGGCTCCACCGGCGGCTCCTTCAGCTCCGGCGGCGGCTCGTCGTCGTCGTCGTACAGTGGCATCGGCAGCTCGAGCCCGAGCTCGTCCGGGGGCTGAGCGCGAAGTCCGCCTTCGCGACGAAACGCCCGATAGGCTCCTCGCGGGATCTTGATCCCGCGAATGGGCCGATCGGGCGTTTTGGCCGTTGCCGCACGATTATTTCAACAGCATCAATCCTTCGAACTGGACGTCGAAGTCGACGGTCGTCCCGTCCGCGCTCACGCTGTATGCACGCACCTGGAGCCTGTCGCCGTCCGCCTTCGGCGTGTCCAGCCCGAGCGTCCCGTACGAGTCGTCGGCGAGCGGCGTAACCGTAAGCGCCGTGCCGTTCCACGACAGTTTGTACAGAACCGTGGCTCGGGCGTCGGCGTGATCCCTCGTCGCGGTGACGTAGAGCAGCCCTTCCGCCCCTTTGCCGAGCGGGAAGGCGTCGAGCCACGGCGTATACTGCCCGGCGACCGTGCCGCTCATCGCCGCCGCCCGGCTCTTCAGCGGCATCGCCGCCTTGTAGCCGGCACCGTAGCCGATATCGCCGGCCGTATTGCCGTGGAACGAATTGCCCGCGATATGCCATGCCGAGCCGCTGCCGTCGATATACATCCCGTAGCCGCCGTTGTCCCGGCTAATATTGCTCGTTACCTTCAGGTTCGGCAGCGAGCCGACGAGATGGACGCCGTGTCCCGTATTGGACGTGGCGACATTGTCCGAGATGACGACGTCCGACGCGCCTTGTCCGCTCGCCTTGATCCCGCCCCCGCTGCGCGTCACCGTGTTGCCCGTCACCGCCGTATTCGTCGCCTGCGTGTCCGTGCTGTACTCGAGGTGGATGCCGTAATCGTGCGCCCGGTCGATCGTATTGCCGGAAATCGTAATATAATCGCCGTCGATGACGTAGATGCCGGAATTGAGCTGCACGTCCGGGCTGTTCCCGACGCCGTTGATCACGTTGCCGACGATCGAAATATGCTTCGCCTCGTCCTCGATATGGATCGCTTCGTAGCGCGCATCGACGATGACGTTGCCCGTAATCGACACGTGCGTGGCGCCCGCGATGCCGATGCCGAAGCCGCCGGTCGCCTCCGCTCCGGGATACGACGGCACGCGGATGTAGTTGTTCGCCACGATGATGTTCGACCCCGCCGTATACGCCGCACCGGGATGATTCAGCTCGACCGCGTCGCTGTAGATGTCGAGGAAGGCGTTGCCGATAATGCGGACGTCCTCGATGTCCGTCGCCATGAAGTTGGTCAGCACGCCGTAGTTGACTCCCTCGAACCGGTTGCCCTCGACCAGAATATGCCGGACGCCGGTGCTGTTCGCGTTCACCGCCTGCGCCCACCGCCCGGTAAACGTGCTGCCGACGATACGCACGTGGCCCGAGTCCGCGCCGAGATCGATGCCGATCGAGCCGCTCGTCTTGTTGTTCTCGATCCACAGCCCGTCGAATTCGATGTTTCGCTGCCCGGCGCCAACGGCGAAGACGGCGTAGTCGGCCGCGTTCTTCTTCGCGATTTTCGCCTGGTCGCCGACCAGCTTCGTGTTGGACGATACGAGCAAGTCCTTATCCGTCACATACGTGCCTTTCGGGAAATAGACCGTGCCGCCGCCCGCGGCCGCCGCCGCGTCCAAAGCCCGCTGGATCGCCGCCGTATCGGCCGTCGCCCCGTCTCCCTTCGCCCCGTAAGCCGTGTCCTTCACGTTGATGACGTTCATGATTCCCGCCGCAGCGTGTCCGCCTTTTTTCCCTTGTCCGGCCCGTTCCGCCATCCTGTCCGCCTCGTCGCTCTTGGCCAGCGCCGTTCCCGCCGGCAGCGCAAGCGCGATGGCCAGCGCGAGCAGAGTAAACCGCATTCCCGTTCTCCGCATCATTCCATTCCTCCTTATCGTTATCGCGATCGTGTCTGACCGGATGTCATTGCCGGCTTGGCCCTCTGGTCGCGGGCCGCATCACCTCCTCCGTCGCCGGCTGCGCTCGGGCTCATTCCTTGACCGCCCCCACGACGATCCCTTTGACGAAATACTTTTGCAAAAACGGGTAAACAAGCAGCACCGGCAGCGAGCCGATCAAAATTTGCGACGCCCGCACCGTCCGGTCGGATATGTTCTCGATTGCTTGGGGGTTGCTCGCCAGCTTCGTAAAATCGACCTGCACGATAATCGTCTGCAGCAGCGTCGACAGCGGCCAATCCGACGGCTTCGACAAGTAGATCATCCCGTCGAACCAAGCGTTCCAGTGGGACACGATATGGAACAGCGTCAGCGTGGCGAGCGACGGCAGCGACACCGGCAAATAAATGCGGACGAGCGTCGCGACCTGCCCGGCCCCGTCGATGAACGCCGCCTCCTCCAGCTCCTTCGGCACGCCGCGGAAAAAATTGAGCAGCAGGATGACGTTGAACACCGTCACCAGCCCGGGCAGGATGAGCGCCCAAAACGAGTTGATCAGCCCGAGCTTCGACATGATGACGTACGACGGTACGAGGCCGCCGCTGAACAGCATCGTGACGATGAAATACCACGTGTAGACGGTGCGTCCGCGCAAAACGGCGTTATCCTTGGACAGCGGATAAGCGGTCATGATCGTGACCAGCATCCCGAGCGCCGTACCGGCGACGACCCGCTTCACGGATACGCCGAAGGCGGTCAGGAAGTGGTCGTTGCCGAACGTCTTCGCGTACGCGTCCCAGTTGAAATCGACCGGCCAAAAGACGACGACATTGGCGCTCGCCGCCGCCTTGCCGCTGAAGGAGACGGCCAGAATGTGCAGCAGCGGAAGGACGCAGGCGACGGCGAGCACGGCGAGCAGCGCCAGGTTGAACGCGTTGAACAGACGGTACCCTTTCGTTTTGTAATACATGGCGTCGACGCTCCTAGAAAATGCGGTAGTTGGCGAACCGGTAAGCGAGCCGGTACGAGACGGCGATGAGCAGCAGCCCGACGACCGACTTGAACAAGCCGACGGCGGTGGCGAAGCTGAAATCGCCGGACAGCAGGCCGACCCGGTACACGTACGTGTCGATGATGTCGCCCTTCTCGAAGACGAGCGGGTTGTACAGGTTGAAGATTTGATCGAACCCGGCGTTCAAAATGTTGCCGAGCGACAGCGTCGCCACGACGACGGTAATCGGCGTAATGGCGGGAATCGTCACGTACAGCGTCTGCTTCCACCGGTTCGCGCCGTCGATCTCCGCCGCCTCGTAGAGCGCCGGATTGACGCCCGCGAGCGACGCGAGGAACAGGATCGTACCGAAGCCGAACTCCTTCCAGACGTCGGTCAGAACGACGGTCGCCCGGAACCAGTCGCCGTCGCCGAGAAAAAACACGGGCTCGATGCCGAACAGCGCGGTCAACGTCCGGTTGACGATTCCTTTCAGCGACAGCAGGTCGATCATGATGCCGGCGAGAATGACCCACGACAGAAAGTGGGGCAAGTAGACGAGCGTCTGAACCGTCCGCTTGAACCGGACCCGGCGAACCTCGTTCAGCAGCAGGGCGAAGACAAGCGGCGCGAGCAGGTTGGCGACCAGCTTCATCGCGGAGATGATCAGCGTGTTCCAGATGACGCGCGTGCTGTCCTCCTGCGAAAACAAATACTCGAAATGGGCGAATCCGACCCACGGCGAACGCCAAAACCCGTACCACGGCTTATAGTCCTGAAATGCGATAACCAGGCCGAACATCGGCAAGTAAGCGAATACGAACGTCAGCGCGACGGCCGGCGCCAGCATCGCATGCAGCGGCCACATCCGCTTCAGATGCCGCAGCATCGTTCCTCCCCCTTTCCGAGCCGGGGGTCGGCGGGAGAGGAATCGCTCCCCCTCCGCCTCCCCGGCTCCGGTTATTTGCCGCCGACCGATTTGTACCAGTCGTTGACCTCTTTCGTGACGGCTTCGCCGCCCGAGGTGCGCCACTTCTCCACGAACTTGTCGAACTCGTCGAGCGGCGCGCGGCCGTAAATGATTTTCGTGAACGTGTCCATCTCGAGCTTTTGCAGCATTTCGCCTTTCGACCGCATCGTCTCGGTTGCTCCCCCGATGAACAGGTCTTCATAGGCGGTATCTTTGGCGGCGTATACCATCATGGCGTTGGCGACGACGCTTTTGCAGCAATCGTAGTTGCCCCGGTCGACCGCGTTGGCGGGCTGCTCCCCCGGCTTCAGCTTGCTCAGCCTCGTAAACGAATCGATATTGCGCGACGGATCGTTCGGCGTCTCGGGAATGAGCGTCGCCTTGTACACGTCGAACGGCCCGCCAGGTATTTTGTCCGGCTCCTTCGTCACTTTGCCGTCGACGATCGCGTAATCGTACCCCTCCATGAAGCCGTTCTCCATGTCCGAGCCCGGCGTTCCCGACGAAAACTCGAGCAGCTTGTTGAAGTAGTGGAACGCGGCGTCCGGATGCTTGTAATTTTTGTTGATCAAAAAGGCGTGCGTGGCGAGGCTGAGCGTGTAGTGACCGGTTTTGCCGTCAGGGCCGACGGGAAGCGGGTAGGCGGTCATCGAGGCGCCCGGCACGTTTTTGGCCAAATCGCCGATCGGCCAAGTGGCGCCCCAGAACGGAGCCGGGAGAATGCCCGCCTTGCCGGATACGGCCAGCTCCGACGCCTTCGTGACGTCGTGCAGCGTCGCCTCCTTGTCGATGTACCCTTTCTCGATCCATTCCTTCACCTTGGCGAGCGCCGGCTTCATCTCCGGCTGCACCGATCCGTATTGGAGCCCGCCGTTTTTCGCCTTCGTCCAGACGGCGGGGGTGGCGCCGTACGCGCCGAATATCCAGCTGCCGTCGGCCAGCCAATTGTTGAAGTTGAGCGTGTTGCCGGTGTTTTGCAGCGAAAGCGCTATACCGACCGTATCTTTTTTGCCGTTGCCGTCCGGATCTTGGTTGACGAAGGCGTCCATGATCGTCTCCAAGTCGGCGATCGTCTTCGGCGGCTGCAGGTTCAGCTTCTTCATCCAGTCGTCGCGGATGTAGAGCAGGCTGTCGGTGTTGTGCGCCAGCTGCATGATCGGCAGCCCGTACCGCTTGTTGTTTTTGCTGACCAGATTCCACGCCTGCGGATACTGCTGCATGATCCGCTTCAGCTCGCCGGAAGCGTATTGGTCGAACGCCTGGGTAATGTCCATGAATTGCCCGGAATCGATCAAATTTTGCAGCAGGTTTTTGCTCGCCGTATCGTTCGCCCAGACGTGCAGGACGTCCGGCATCGGCTCGTTCGCCGACAGCGACAGCCGCAGCTTGTTCGCGCAGGCGCCGCTCTCGTGGGGCGCGCTCCAGACGTATTTGACCTCGATGCCGAGCTTCTCCTTCGCCCAGCGCAGCGCGACGTTGTTCTCGAACGTCTCGCCGTTTTTGTACTTCAGATCGCTCGTGCAGCCGATCGTCGTCATCGTCACCGGCGGGTTGAACTTGCCTCCTTCGAACGGCGCGGTATGCCCGTTATAGTTCGCCGCCGCCTCGGGCGCTTTGCTCCCGTCGTCGCCGGAGCCGCCGTCCTTCGAATCGCCGCATGCCGCCAGCACGGTGCCTAGGGCGAGCGCGAGCGCCACCGTCCCGGCAACCCGCTTATGCGCGTGTTTCCCCAACTTCCATTCCCCCGTTTCTCGGCTTCTCGAATTGGATACGCTTTCAAGTATAGGGCGGAGCCCTCCTTTCGTCATGAAACAACGATTGGGCGATATGTCGCTGTCGTTGGATGTTGGCGGAGAGTCGGCCTTTCGGCAGTCCGGCGCCCCCGGTCCTAGGGTCCATTTCCATAGTGCACCGGCTTTCGGGTTCAGCGGTACGTGTCCCGGAATTCCTTCGGGGTCATTCCCTCCTGCTCTTGGAACAGCTTGACGAAATAGCTGGCGGACTGGTAGCCCGTCCGTTCGGCGATTTCGTATATTTTCATGTCCGTGTCGAGCAGCAGCCGTTTCGCCTCCAGCATCCGCCGTCTCGTCACGAACTCGGTAAACGGCATGCCAGCCTCCCGCTTGAACAGGACGCTGAAGTAGCTGACGTTCAGGTGGACCGCCTGCGCCGCGTCCTTCGCGGTAAGCGGCTCCGCGAGACGCTCCTCCGCGTACCGGACCGCCTCGCGGATCAGCGGGTTGGCGATCTCGTTCCGGCCGCCGCCGAACAGCTCCGGATAAGCCTCCATCCGCTTCCGCCGGGTCGTCCCGAGCCGCAGCTCCTCGGCGCGGCGCAATCCTTCCTCGACCTCGCCGATCAGCCGGCTCTCGTCGATCGGCTTGAGCAAGTAGCTGATCGCGCCGAGCGAGACGGCGGTCCGCGCATATTCGAACTCCGCGTGTCCGGTCAGCAAAATCGCTGCGACGCCGTCGCCCGCCTCCCGCAGCTTTCGGATCAGCTCCAGCCCGTCCATGCGCGGCATCCGGATGTCGGTGATGAGCAGGTCGCAGCCGTCTTTCCTTTCCCGCAGCCGCTCCCACGCTTCCAAGCCGTCCTCCGCCACGATAATGTCGCATTGTCCTTTGGCCCATCGGGTCAACGTCCGAAACAGCCCGTTGCGGGTCAAGCTTTCGTCGTCGACGATCATGATGCTGCACGTCCGGTTCATGACGAGCCTCCCTTCGGAATGTTCAATTCGACGACCGTTCCTTGGCCGGCCCTGCTGCGGATCGTCATGGCGTCGTCCGTACCGTAATACAGCTGAAGCCGGCGGCGGATGTTCGACAAGCCGATGCCCGCGCCTCCGCCGGGAGAGGTCGACGGCCTCCCTCGCAAGTCGGCTTCGAGCCTCTCCCACCCTTCCTCGTCGATGCCGCTTCCGTCGTCCTCGACGCGAATGACGATCGACCGTCCGTCCGCGGACGGGCGGATCGTCAAGCCGATGACGCCGCGCCCTTTTTGCGGCTCGATGCCGTGCCGGATCGCATTCTCGATCAGCGGCTGGATAAGCAGCTTCGGGAGAGGGAGCTTGAGCGATTCAGGAGCGATGTCGCATTCCCACCCGATCCGGTCCCCGAGACGCATCGCCATCAGCGTCATGTACAGCTCGGCATGGCGCACCTCGTCCGCCACCGTCACCCAATCGTCCGCGCCGGGGCTTTTAACGGTATACCGGAACAGCTCGGACAAGGCGATGACGTTGGCGGCCAGCCCGTCCTCGTCCTTTTCCTTCAACATCCAGTAAAACGCCTCCAGCGTATTGAACAGAAAATGCGGATGGATTTGCGCCTGCAGCGCTTTGACCTCGGCTTGGCTTTGCAGCAGCTCTTTTTCGTACACGGTCGAGATCAGCTCCCGGATTTGCTCCACCATCCGGTTGTAGGTCGAATTGAGCTCGTTCATCTCCCGGTTGTAGTACACGGCCGGATTCGGCCTCGGCACGCGGCCGGGTGCGCTTCGCATCGCCCGGATCAGCTTGCGGACGGGCCTCGCGATCATCGTCGACAAGCCGTGCGTCAGCAGGACGAGCAGTGCCGTGCCGATCAGTCCGGCCCACAGCAGCGCGTCCCGGACGACGTACACGCCTTCCGCGAGCCGGTCAAGCGGCGTCAGGACGACAAGCGTCCAGTTCGTCGTACGGGACGTTATCCGGAACGGCACATAGGTCGTACCGTCGATTCGGACCGGCTCGGTCGCGGCGCTCGCCTGGCCGGCCGATAGCGGAAGCGCGGCGCGGTTGGAGGCGATCGCTTCTCCTTTGCCGTCCAGCCAGTAGACGATGCTGCCCTCGATGCCCGGAAACGACGGCTTGACGATCGGCAGCCCGAGCTTGCCGACACGGACGAGCAAATAGCCGCCGCTCGCATACTTATCGTTCTCCAGCCGGATTTGCCGGATGGCCAGAAGGCTGCCGCTGTCCGCGGGATCGAGCCCGAGCCAGACCAGCTCGCCGGGCTTGCCGTCGGCCGCGGCCGACCATTCCGGATCGAGCCGCTCCGTCGGAGCCGGCTTCACGGGGTAGACCGCTTCGTCGCCGGCGTACAGATCGATCGAAACGATCGAGGCCGCGTACGACCGCAGCTCCTCGAGGACGAGCTTGGCCGATATTTTGTGATCGACGTCGATCCCGCCCTGCGGCGCCTCCCGCTTGATCGCCGACAGCAGCTCCTGCAGCCGCGGATCGACCGCGATTTGGAACGTGACCGTGTCCACTTGGCCGAGCAGGGCGTCGAGCGAGTCGTTCGCCTGCAGGGCGACTTGGCGGACGTAGCGATCGGTGCTGTCGCGGATCAGCAGCGAGATGCGGGAGTAGGCGATCGAGCCGGTGACGAGCAGCACGGCCAGCAGCACGAGCAGCGTCCCGAGCAAAATTTGCGTGCGAAACTTCGACGCTTGGACGAAGGCGAACAGGCGACGCATCGGCACGGCCATCCTCCTTTCAATAGGGGTAGCGCTGGTTTCATTATAGGCCGCGGGATTGGCGGATTTCCTTTAAAAATCGGCCGAAAATCTGTAATTATTCGGATGGCGAGGGCTCACCGTTCGGGTTATCATATCGCGGAACAGCAAAAAGCCGCCTCGATCCCTAAGGATCAATGCGGCCGCGCAGGGAGGAAAACGAGTCGGTCGTTTCGAATAGGCGGGAAGACGGGCAGATTGCGCTGAATGAATTTTCGAGCGAAGCGGCCTATGGGGACGCTGTTCGTAGAGAACAAGCCAACGATCTGAATTCGGAGTGGTTCGATCATGACCGCTGGAAACGAGAGAAAGGGAGAGTGTTGGCCGAAATCCGGAACCGGTTCGGCTTGTCGCCGATCGCCAGCCCTTTTCGCTACCTGCAGACCATTCGGTTAGAACGAAATTTACAAGCGGCTGTCATGACCGAGGACACGATCGGGATCGTGCGGCTTCCGCCGGATATTCCCCGCGGCAACGAGGCGCTCCTGGCCTCGATCCGGAACTTGCAGCATGCGGCCTGCTCCGACAGAACCGTCGTTGAGCGGCATGCCGGCGAGCTTGTTCGATTGGGGAGGACCTACGAGGCCGACTGTTTAAGGGCTCGATTACTAAACGAAACGGCGCGGCCCCGAGCGGTTTACATGAAACGGATCAAGCCCGATTTCCCATGTTCAATGCGACACGGCGTTCATTTCCCCCTCCTGTATTTTTGCGGAGAGGTGCCCGTTATTTTCTTGAACAGTGTGCAGAAATACCGCTCGTTGCCGATGCCCACCGCCTCGCCGAGCTCCAGGTTGGTCCAGTTCCGCTCGGGCAGAAGCTCGATCGCCCGTTCGATCCGCTTCCGGTTGACGTAATCGGTAAAGCCTTCGCCCGCTTCCTTCTTGAACAAGACGCTGAAGTAGGAAGCGTTCAGGCTCACGTATTCGGCCACTTCCTGCAGCGTCAGCCGATCGGCCAGACGCTCGCGAATGTACGCCTTCGCCTTGCGGATCTCCGTCCGGCACGGAGGTTCCTCCCCCCCTTGTCCCCTCGCTTCCGCCGAACGACAAGATGCGATCCATGCGGCCAGCTCGTGCAAATCTCCGATCTCGTCGGCCGGCATCGCCGCGGCGACCGTTCGGGCTTCCGAGCGAAGCAGCCATTCCCGCACTTCGGCAAGCAGCGCCGCCTTCGATACCGGGCCGGAACGATGCAGCTCCTCCTGCAAGCCTCGCGCGAATGCGGCGGCCTCCTCCCCGGTGGACGGTACCGTGATGCCGTTCAGCCATTCGCGGAGCCGCTTATCGGGTATCGCCGGAGAAGGCGGAACCCGACGCGCCGGCGTAATGACCGACTCCCTGCCCCGGAAGAAGCTCTCCTCCAGCGCCTCGTCCGCCTCCCGGCACGCGGCAAGCAGCGAATCCCAGCCGCCGGTCGGCTTGCTGAACGCGACCGAAACGGAAAGCTTCAAATATTGCTTGATGCTGCGGACAAGCAGCGCCCCCAGCTCGCGAAAGGTCGACTCGAGCTTCGCGCTGCTGACCGCCGCTCGCCAGGTGATGACTCCGATGAAACGGTCGTGCTCCAGCTCGCAGGCGAACCCTTCGCCGTACTTTCGCAGGTGCTCCTCCACAATATTCAGCACCGCATACCGCAGCGTCCGCTGGTCGACCCGGCTGTACGTCGCGTGGAACGTACGGGCGTCGTCCAGCTTCGCCATCATGCAGCCGTACGACTGCGGATTGAACGAGAGCATCAGCTCGTCCCGGCGCAGCTCCATCGAACGGGGACGCAGCTCGCCCCGGAGCAGCTCGCCCATCACCTGCTTCCGCAGCAGGTGAATGTTGCCCTGCACCGACATGTTCAGCTGCTGCAGCCTCGTCGCCTTCTCCCGGTAGCTGCGCACGAGAGACTCGGCCTTCTCCAGCGCCGCCAGCAGGTTGGCGTCGCTTAACGGCACTTTGACGATATAATCGAGCACATTCATCGCAATCGCCCGCTGGGCGTATTGGAAGTCCGGATAAGCGCTCAGAACGATGAAGGCCGTATGCGGCAGCCGGGCTTTCAGCCGCTCGATCATCTCGATGCCGTCCATCCCCGGCATGACGATATCCGTTATGACGATGTCGGGCGCCGTCTCGAGCGCAAGATCGATCCCCTGCTCCGCAGACCGGGCCGTACCCGCCAATCGAAACCGGGAAAGCGGCGGCGACAGCTTGCGGAAAAACTTTTCCATCCGCTGCAAAATGAGCGTCTCATCGTCCACGACCACGCATCGTATCGAATTCATGGCAACGCTCCTTTACCGAGAAGAGAGGATACCGGCTTGAGATCGCGAACGGGCACGAGCGGAAACCGGGCCTGGACGGACGTTCCTTTGCCGGGCTCGCTCCGGATGTCCAGCCCGTACGCTTCCCCGTAATACAGCTGAATCCGCTTATGAATGTTGTAAAGGCCGATCCGCCTGCGCGAAGCGCGGCCGCCCGAGGAACCGGCATCGGGCTGCAGCAGCCCCCGCACCTTGTCCGCCGGCATGCCGATCCCGTCGTCGGCGACCTCGATGACGACCGCATCCTCCCCGCGATACACCGAGATGCGGATCGGCCCTTGAATCGTCCCTCCGGCGTAACCGTGAAACAGGCTGTTCTCCACGATCGGCTGCAGCATCATCCGGAACAGCGGGTAATCGATCAATTCCGGGTCGGCCGTCAGCACCAGCTCGAACGCCTGTCCGTACCGGATATTCTGGATATAGAGATAGTGGCGGACGTTGTCGAATTCGTCCTGCAGGCGGACCGCCTCCGACGCGTCGGCGATCCCGTATTCCAGAATCGATACAAGCGACGCGATGATCGGGTCGACCTCCTCGTAGCGCTCGAGCTCGACCACGTTGCCGATCGTGCCAAGCGTATTGTACAGAAAATGCGGATTGATCTGCGACTGCAGCACCTGAATTTCCAGCTTGCGCTTCATCTCGCGGCTCTCGCCGAGATGGTCGATCAGCTCGCGGATCTGGCCCAGCATGCTGTCGAACGTATCCGCCAGCTCCCCGAACTCGTCGTTGCGCCGCGAATTGACGGTCGCCCGCAAATCGCCCGCCTTGACGAGCCTCATCTTGCGCATCAGCGCCTGCACCGGCTTGCGGATATACCGGGCGACGAGCAAGGCGACGGCCGCGCTCATCAGGAGGCCGGCCGCCGTCAGCCCGACGAAATACGTTTCCAGCGCCCGCTTCGTCGTCCGGAAGCGGGTTTCGTCCAGGATCATGTAGACGGTCCAGTTGAATTTGCCCATCGACCTCTTCATGACCGTGAACGGATGTCCCGACGAATCGAAGGCCGTCAGCACCGTTTCGTTGGATGCGGCCAAATCCTCCGAGCGGAGGGTCCCCAGCGTGAACAACCCTTCCGTCCCCGTTTCCGACAAATATGACGAGCTGCCCGACACCCGCATGCCTTTGGACGATACGATGCCGATTTTGAGCGAATCCGTTCGGCCAAGCTGGGACAGGCGCTCTTCGAGCGCCTGCAAATCGAGATCGAGCGCGGCGACCGCCGGCTCGCCGGACCATTGGACCTTGCGCGACAACGTGACGGTCCAGCCGGAATATGCCGAACGGTACGGTTCGCTGATGACCTGGGACGCCGGGTGGGCCAGAGCTTGCCGGTAGACGGGCTCGCGCTCGGGCAGCGGGTCGGTGAACACTTTGCCCAGCGGGCTGCCCCCCACCGTCGTCAAATCCGGCTTGATCAGGTACGCGTTCGTAATATAGCCGATATTGTAGCCGTAGACGCGGTCAAGCTGCGATTGCGCATCCTGCGGGCTTCCGGTCCACGAATCGGCGGGGGTGCTCAAGTTCATCAGCGTATTTTGCATGGAGACGAAATACACGTCGAGGTAGTGCCCCACCTTGTCGAGCAGCTGGTTCGCATAGTAGAATTCGTTCTTCCGCAGCTCGTCTTCGATATAGCGATAGGATAGAAAGCCGATCGTAAGCACCGTGGCGAGCACGAATACGAAGCAGATCGCGAACAGCTTGATCGTCACGCTTCCCGGCTTTCGAACCATTCCGCCTCACCTCGTCCGAGCTTCTCTGCCATGATCATACCACAGTTGCGGGGCTACCGGATGATCCCTTGCTCCTTCAGCTGCCGCGTCACCTTCTCCAGCTGCTCCCCGGCTTTGAACTTGGCGTTCAGCGTGCCCACGAATTCCTCCCACTTGGCGAGCGGCTCTTTGCCCGTCATGAATTTGAGCAGCATCTCGTTCCAATATTTCTCGCGGTCTTGGGCGAGCACGTCGTTCGGGTCGAGCACGATGTACGGCATGACGTTGTTCGGCTTCAAATATTTCCGGTTGATGGCGTGATACTCGACGGTTTTCGGATTTTTGAAGTTGAAATAAATGTCGTCGTTCGCTCTACGGGGGAACCGGTAATGCCCGAGCCATTCGTAATTTTTGGACTGTACCGAATCGAGCGCGATCATCTCCGGCTTGCCGTTCGTTTCTTTCCAAGTGACGTCCTTGATTCCGTACACGATCGTCTTGTAAGCCTCCTTGTCCGTGTACATATATTGCAGCAGGTCGACGATGCGCTGAACTTTGCCCGGATCGCCGGCCGCTTTTTTCGAGACCGCCCATTGGGCGTTCTGGAAGACGTCGTACGAATTGATCTGGTCGCCGTGCGGCCCCTTCATCGGCGGAATGACGATCCAGTCCGGCACCTCGCCGATCGTCTCCTTCATCTTCTGCTGCGCCCCCGGCTCCATGCTGCGCCAATCGGTGACGACGACGCCGCTGCGGCCTTTGAACAGCTTATCCTGCACCTGAGGGACCGTGTTCAACGTCACCCAGTCCGGGTCCACCACTTTCTCCGACAGAAGCTTGTTCGCGTAGGCGACCGCTTCCTTCATCCGGGGATCCAGGTTATGGCTGACGAGCTTGTTGTCCACGACATCGAAATTGCCCGGATTGACGCCGAACATCCAAAACATCTGGTCCCATCCCAGGTTGGCCAACGTTCCTTCCTTGGTGATGCCGGGCGCAAAGCCGTACGTGTCGTTCTTGCCGTTGCGGTCCGGGTCGTTGAAGGTGAACGCTTTCATGACCTCGAACAGCTCCTCCGGCGTCGTCGGCACCTTCAGGTTCAAGCTGTTCAGCCAGTCGTTGCGAATCCATAGCCCGTTGATCCCCGCCACGCCCTCCGTCCCGGGAATGCCGATCGTCTTGCCCTTGTAGCGCATCGGCTCCCAGCGGGACGGGCCGAAATGCTGGACGAGCGCGGGCGCGTTCTTCAAGTAATCGTCCAGCTCGGCCGTCACGCCCTGCTCGTAATACTTCACCGACGTCGTCCGGTTGCCGAAATAGATCAGATCCGGCACCTCGCCCGAGGCGATCAGCGTGTTCAGCTTGGCCGACGCCTGCTCCGGCACGATCATCATCTCGAGATCGATGTTCATCGCCTTCTCGATCATTTGACGGACCGGATCCTGTTCGCGCGGCAATACCGGAGCGTTCGGATTGAACGTAGCCAGGTTGTACATCGTGATTTTGTATGTCTTGTCTTTGCCCGAATCCGGGCTCGCCGTCGGGCTCGAGCCCGTTCCGCCCGACGGCGGCTCCTTCGGTTCCGTGCTCCCGCAGGCTGCGGCGGTTCCGGCGAGCGTAATCGCGGCCATTGCCGTCAAGATCGTTTTGCGAATAAGCATGGGACGCCCCTCCTTGTGATTTGCCTGTCTGTGCATGACGAAACGCATGCGTGTGCCGTTACCCTTTGACCGACCCGAGCAGCACCCCCTTCGTAAAGTGCTTTTGCAGAAACGGATAGACGCACAGGATCGGTACCGTGGCGACGACGACGGCCGCCATCTGGATCGACAGCGGGTTGACCGCATCGATCGATTCGGGATTGTCCGCCGACAGATTGGCCGCTCCGAGCAATATGCCGCGGAGCACGACCTGCAGCGGGAATTTCGACGGATCGTTGATGTACAGGATGGCGTCGAAGAAGCTGTTCCAGTGGCCGACCGCGTAAAACAGGCCCAGCGTCGCGATGATCGGCGCGGACAGCGGCAGCACGATCCGCCCGATCATCGTCAGCTCGCCCGCCCCGTCGATGCGGGCCGCCTCCTCGATCCCTTCGGGAAGCTGCTCGAAAAATCCTTTCATGATCAGCATGTTGTACGCGCTCAGAAGCCCGGGAATGATCAGCGCCCACACGCTGTTCAGCAGCCCGAGGCTTTTCACCAGCAAGAAATGCGGGATCATCCCTCCGCTGAACAGCATCGTAAAGATGATGTACAGCAGGAACACGTTCCGTCCAGGCAGCGACTTGCGCGCCAGCGGGTACGCGGTAGCCGTCGTGAAGAGCAGGTTCAGAACCGTCCCGACGACGGTGACGAACAGCGTCACCTGATAAGCCCGGGTGATCAGCGTCCCGGAGAAAATTTGCTCGTAAGCACTCAGCACCGGATGCTCGGGGATGAGCACGATGCCCCGCCTGATCGCTTCCCCCGCGGTCGTAAACGACAGGCTCGCCACGTAGAAGAACGGAAATACGCAGCAGGCGGCGAGCAGCGCCAGCAGCAGCATGATGACCGCTTGCGTCCCTTTCTCTTTCGCCGTCATTCGCTTCATCGCACGTCCCCCCTTACCAGATTTGGCCGTCGAACTTCTTGGCGATCCGGTTCGCGGCGAGTATGAGCACGAGACCGATCAACGACTTTTGCAGGCCGACGGCCGTCGCCAGACCGAACTGCATCTGCTGCAGGCCGATCCGGTACACCCAAGTGTCGATGATGTCCGCCTTTTCCTGATTGAACACGTTCGCCATCATGAACACCTGGTCGAAGCCGACGTCCAAAATATGGCTCAGCCGCAAAATCAGAATGAGAATGATGACGCTGCGTATGCCGGGAAGCGTGATGTGCCACAGCTGGCGCCATTTGGAAGCGCCGTCGACGGTCGCCGCCTCGTACAGGCTCGGGTCGATTCCCGCCAGCGCCGCCAAGTACAGGATCGCCCCCCAGCCGACGTCCTTCCAAATATCGGTCGACACGAGAATCGTCCGGATCCACGACGGCTCGGTTAGGAACGAAACCGGGTCCATGCCGAGCTCCATCAGAACAAGGTTGACCAATCCGCTTCCCGGCGACAAGAGCGCGGTGAGCAGCCCGTACATGATCACCCACGAGATGAAGTGGGGCAAGTATGTGACGGTCTGCACCACCCGCTTGAACCACATGAGGCGGACTTCGTTCAGCAGCAGAGCCAGGACGATCGGCGCGGGAAAGCCGAATACGAGCTTGTAGAGCGAGATCGTGATCGTGTTGGCCAAAATTTGCTTGTAGTAGACGCCCTCGAAAAACAACCGGAAATTGTCGAGTCCGACCCAAGGGCTTCCCCAGATGCCCTGCATCAAATTGTAGTTTTTGAACGCGATGACGACGCCGGCCATCGGCACGTACTTGAACAGCGTAAAGTAGACGAGTCCCGGCAAGAGCAGCGCGTACATCATCCGGTACTGCTTCAGATTGCGCCGCAGCCGCCATAGCGGACGGACCGCAGCCGCGTCCGGGGGAACCTGCGGCCGTCCGCTGAGGGAGTCCGTTGCTTCCATAGGTCGAAGTCTCCTTCTCTTGTGTGGTGATGCCAGTATAACAAGAGCCGGAAGCCGATATTTCCCCGATCTATGGCAATTGCTCCAAAAAATTTGGAGTTTTGCTTATCCGCGCTCCTAATGCGGAACCCTCACCGTCGTTTCGGCTGTCCGAACGTTCCCGGCGAGATCCCGGGCTTCGTATACGATCGTATACTTGCGGCCGTCTCCCCGGCCGGACCGTTCCGCCCGCAGGGTGAAGTCCGTATCCGCCGAGCCGAATTCGGCTTCGCCGACGTCGTCGCTCGTCCCGCCGTCCCCGGTGCCGTCGTCCGGCTCGTCGCTCGCGATCGAGACAAGCCGGTAGTCCAGCAGCCCGGATAAAGAATCGGCGGCGCGGACGTCGACATGAATCGGCACCGGCTTATGGTTCGGCGGGCGCAGCACGCCGGGGTCGGCCGACACGATCAGCTCGGGGGCGGTTCGGTCGATCCGGACCCGGACCGTCTTGCGCTCCTCGCGGTTGCCCTTGCGGTCGATGCTGTAGTAGCCGATGTCGTACTCCCCGTCGGAGTCGAGCACGAACGGGGCGGTGTACGGGACCTCGTCGCCCCCGTTTACGCTGTACACCGTCTGCGCCACGCCCGATCCGCGATCCGCGGAGGCGAGCGCGACCGTCACCGGCCCGCTGTGCCAGCCGTTCGTCGGCGCAGAGGCGCCGTCGATCTCGATGGACGTGACGGGCGGGGCTCCGTCCAGAGGAGCGATCGTGCGCACCGGCGACTGCTGGACCGCACCGGCCAGGTCGGTTACGCTTACCCGGTACGAGAACGTCCGGCTCGAGTCGGGCACGCGGATCGAGAAAGCGAACGGATAAGCCTCCGTCTCCGTCTTGTGCCACTCCCCTTCGCCGATCCGCCATTCCAGCTCGGCCTTGCGAATCCGGTCCGGCATGAACTGCGTATACACGTAAGCGACGTATTCGGCGGGATTCAGCTGCAGCACCATGCCCCGGCCGAATTCCGGGGTCGGCCCCGTCTCGGCCACCGTGCCGCCGAGCGGCTCCGAGACGAGACGATCCGTCGCGACGTCGGCGAAGCCGGGCTTCGTCACGTCGGGCGCATCGATCGCGAAGGCGATCAAGCCTCGCGCCGGAATGACGACGGACAGCTTGCCGTCCGATACGATCGCGGTGCCGGCATTCCCCGCCGCATCGTATACCGTTGCCGTTCCGCCGAAGCCCGGCACGCCGCCGGTCACCTCATCGCCGAGCCGCACCTCGACCTCGATGTCGGCGCCGGATTCGTTCATCAGCGCCGCCGCGAAGCGTCCGTCCTTGCGCGCCGCCACCCAGTCGGCCTGAATGCTGTTCACGGACAACAGCCCCGGCTTCATCCACAACCACATGTCGGACTCGCCGAACAGCCTGCCCGGCGCGAAGCCGTAATGCTTGTTGTTGAAATAGGCGTACCCTTGCTCCCGGACGGCCGGGAAATCGATTTGCCCGTCCGACCGTTTCTGCGCCTGCGCCATCAGGAAATCGACGGTCAAGCCGATCATGGCCGGGATATGGTGGTAGTAAATGTTCGTGAAATCCGGTCCGACGTACGGGTAGTCGGCTTTCATCGGATGCGTCATGTTCTGGTTGTAATAATAGCCGGGGTAGTTCGCGAACCGGCCGATGATCGCGTTGCGCGCGTAGGCTTCGTACAGCGGGTCGCCCGTATGCAGGGAGAGGCGCATCAGATCCGGCGCCCAGTTGGACATCATGATGTTGCCGGAACGGGAAAACGTGCTTCGCTGCTCGAGCCCGAGGCCGACGCGCGACAGCTGCCAGGCCGGGACCGTTTCGTCCCGAAGCAGCGGCATGTTGTCCGGATACCCCAGCCGGATCTTGGCGTCCCCCCTCCAATACCCGTCGAAGCTCTGGGACATAACGGCGCGATCGGGCAGGTCGGCCGCCCGGACGGTGACGTCTCCGGACGCGACGGACGGCTGCGTCCAAACCGAGGTCATCCAGCGATGCGCCCCTTCCCGGGCCGCGTCCAGGTACTTCCGTTCCTTGGTCACCTCGTACAAATCCAGAAGTCCTTGCCAATACGGCGCGTAGGAGATATTGATGAACGACTCGTGCGCGGGAATGCGCGTATCCGGCGTCTCCAGCCTCTCCGCGATATACCGGTCCGCCCCCGCGATCGCCTCCGCCAAATACGCCGAATCCTTCGTGTACGTATACAGCATCAAGTACTCGTGCCACCGGGGCACGCCGTCGTTGGCGTAGGCGTTCTGGTGCCGGACGCCCCCGTCCATCCCGATTTGCCGCAGCAGCGGCACCTGCCCCTTCGTCATGAAGTACGCGCCGCCGAACACGCTCGTGCCGAACCCGCTCACCGGACTGCCTACCGGCGACAGCTTCCCCTTCAGATCGAGAATCCCTCCGTGCGGCCCGGTCGCCGAGAAGTGAAGGCTGCCGTGCGTCAGCAAATATTCCAGCGTCGGGATCGTCCTCCGCTCGTAGACGTCGGGATCTTCCGTAAGCAGGTACGACTGAAGATGCGAGAGCGGCGAGCCTTGGGATGCGACGTTTCTTCCCTCCATGTTGTAATGCGCCTTCGCCTTGTCGTCCCATCCGCCGAACGTATCGTCCATCGCCAGCTCCTGCATGTTGAACAGCGCCTCGGTCAACGAGACGTTCACGTTGCTCCGGTAATCCGTCAGCCCGAACACGTCGGTAACCACGTGCCGGTACGCTTCGAACCACTCCCCCGGACGCGTGACCGGCCTGTACCGGAACTCGAACGATTGTCCGGCGGACAGCGACGCCTCCGGGGAACCGAACAGCGGCGCGAACAGCCCCGGCAGCACGCCGCCTTCCGTTCCGCGGATCGACAGGCCGAACCTGGAATTGTCTCCGTACGCCCAACGGTTCGGAATTTCGGCCGGATCGGCGACGACCCCGAAGCTGGCCCGCCCCCGCTCGCCGTTTGCCGGAAGCGTGACCAGACTAAGCGGCGTCGAGGCGTACTGCTCGGTCACGAGGGTGAACTCGTCGGGCAGCCTCTTGCTGACGATTTGGAACGGCAGCAGCATAAAATCGGTGTCCGCCACCGGCTTCTCCGGTGCGTTGAACATGCCCAGGCTGTACGATCCGGGGCGTTTGGCCGTAAGCCTCGTCGTCACGACCGGATCGGCGCCGCCGTCCGGGATCGTCCAGGTCGCGGCGAACCGGACGTCGTCGCGTTCCGCCGTCAGCCGGACGGTCTTCGCGTCGACCGTCTCCAGACTCGTCGGAATGAGCCAAGATGTCGAGCCGTTCGGCTGGTTAATCAGCAAATAATGAAGGTCCAGCACATTGAACGGTTTCTCCGCCTGTTCCTCGGTATACAGCAGCAAGTAGCCGTACGGATCGGTGCGGTCGTCCTGCTTCACCCATGCGCCTCCCGACGGCGAACGCAGATACGTTTCCTTCTGAATAACCGGCCCGTTCGCGGTCGGCACCTCGTAAAACGCTACGCGAACGTCGCCGTTCTCGATGAACGCCGTCCGGATCGGCTCGGCATCCGTTCGAGCCCATTCCGGGTATCGGAGGGCGGCCCGAGCCTTCTTGCTTATCGTGTCGACCCGCAATGCTTCCTCCAGCGTATCCGGCGGTACGAAGTCGAGGTCGTCCGTTACGAACATTCCGTCCAGCCGCGGATAAAATCCGGACGTGTCGACCAGCTCCAGGCGGTGCCGGCCCGCCGTCAGCTCCACCGTTCCGGCATCCTCCCAGGCGAAGCCCTCCTTGCCGTGGTCGCCGAACACCTCGTTCAGCAGCCGGCCGTCGACGCCGACGCGGAAGAAGCGCGTACCCGGCTGGTTCGTCGCGTAATCGCGGGCTCTCGCCCAGATTCGGTACGTGCCTCCGCGCTCCAACTCGATGTCGACGCGGGCCGGCAATGCGGCGGCGGGGTCCTTTTCCGGCAGACCGATCATAATCTTCGGCGAGATGGAGCCGGGCGAGGTGCTGTACGTCCAAGTGCCGGGCCGCATTTGAAAATGCTCCGGCCGGATGAAATCGTACCGCCTCGTCGCGTCCGGCTCCGTCCGGAAGTCGAATCGGAATCCGCCGTACAACGGCGTTCCGCTCTCGTTCTTCACCGTTTCGCCCACTTCGACCGTGTAGGACGTTTGGGCTCGCAGTCCGCCCGCCGGAAGCATGGTGTAAGCGGTTCCATTTTGGTTGACGGAATAGGTCGCCGCGACGACCGTACCGCTTGCCGTTTCCTTCAGCACGATATTCGACGGCGTCAGCGTACGGATGTCCATCGGACGATCGAACGCAACGACGACTTCGGTGCCGACGGGCGCCGACTTCGTATCAGCCGGCACGGTCAGCGAGGCGATCGTCTCCAGCTTGCGGAAACGGACGGCATCCGCCCGGATCGGCAGCCCTTGGGTTACCTGCGTAATTCGGACGTATTGATCCGGCCCTGCGGCGAAATCGAAATCGCCGAGATCGACCCACCCGCTCGTACCGGTCTGGTAGTTCAGCACGGTCGTCTCCGTCTTGCCGTTATGCCGAATGTCCACCTTGGCCTTCGGCTCGGCATTCGCATGGACGACCTTATACACGGATACCCGGTACCGGCCTTCGCTCGCGAGAGTCGGGCTCCATTGGGCATAAACCCCGGGAGCGGACGAATACGGGTAGCGCGTGGTCGTATGGTTGTACCCCTGCAGCTGGCTGGTCGTCCAGTTGCCGTCCGCCGACTCGGCGTATCCCGGCTGACCGTTGTCGATGATGATATCGGCATCGGCCGTCGCCGCTTGCGCCCGGGCGGAACCCGTCCCCATCGGCCAAGGCGCGAGGCCGGCCGCGAGCACGATCGCCAGGAGCAGCATCGAAAGCTTCCTCTTCATCCTTCCATCCCCTCATCCCGTCAAGTAGGGTGCACCCCATCTACATTACAACACAATCGGGACCTCGCGTTCCTCACGTAATCTTTGAAAATCGTTCAATTTATTTGGAAACGGTGGAGCGTTCGAGGAACGAAAAAAACCGCAGATCGCGACGCGACCTGCGGCCTCCCTCCTACAGCGAATCAAAACATGAGCTTGCTCTCGATAAACGACTTCAGCTCCGCGATCGGCAGACGCGTCTGCTCCATCGTATCGCGGTCGCGAACGGTCACTTGGCCGTCCTGCTCCGACTCGAAGTCGTACGTGATGCAGAACGGCGTGCCGATCTCGTCGTGGCGGCGGTACCGCTTGCCGATCGAGCCGGTCTCGTCGTAGTCGACCATGAAATGCTTCGCCAAGTCGGCGAACACCTTGCCGGCGCCGTCGGACAGCTTCTTCGACAGCGGGAAGACGGCCGCCTTGAACGGCGCGAGCGCCGGATGCAGATGCAGCACCGTGCGGCTGTCGTCGCCCTCGAGCTGCTGCTCCTCGAACGCGTCGATCAGGAACGCCAGCGTCACCCGGTCGGCGCCGAGCGACGGCTCGATGCAGTATGGCACGTACCGCTCGTTCGTCTCCTGGTCGATGTAGTGGAAATCTTCGCCGGAATGCTCCATATGCTGCTTCAAATCGTAGTCGGTGCGGTCCGCGATGCCCCACAGCTCGCCCCAGCCGAACGGGAATTTGAACTCGATGTCGGTCGTGGCGTTGCTGTAGTGGGACAGCTCGTCTTCGGAATGGTCCCGCAGCCGGATGTGCTCCTCGTTCAAGCCGAGCGACTTGAGCCATTCGAAGCAGAACGAACGCCAATACTCGAACCATTTCATATCTTCGCCCGGCTTGCAGAAAAATTCAAGCTCCATCTGCTCGAACTCGCGCGTCCGGAACGTGAAGTTGCCCGGCGTAATTTCGTTGCGGAAGCTTTTGCCGATTTGGCCGATGCCGAACGGCATTTTTTTGCGCATCGTGCGCTGCACGTTTTTGAAGTTGACGAAGATGCCCTGCGCCGTCTCCGGACGCAAATAAATTTGGTTCGAGCTGGACTCCGTCACGCCTTGGAACGTCTTGAACATCAGGTTGAACTGGCGGATGTCGGTGAAGTCGCGGCTGCCGCAGTCCGGGCAAGCGATCGCGTGCTCTTCGATGAGCGCCCGCATCTGGTCGAACGACAAGCCGTCGACGACCATCTCGATGCCTTTCTCGGACAGCGCGTTCTCGATCAGCTTATCCGCGCGGTGGCGCGCCTTGCACTGCTTGCAGTCGATCATCGGGTCGTTGAAGTTGCCGACGTGGCCGGAGGCGACCCACGCCTGCGGGTTCATCAGGATGGCCGCGTCCAGGCCGACGTTGTACGGCGATTCCTGGATGAACTTTTTCCACCACGCCCGCTTGATGTTGTTTTTCAGCTCGACGCCGAGCGGACCGTAGTCCCACGTGTTCGCCAAGCCGCCGTACACTTCCGAGCCCGGGAACACGAAGCCCCGGTGCTTCGCCAGCGCTACGATTTGATCCATGTTGACACTCATCTTCGTTCACTCCTTGACTAGTTTGGATTGGTGCGCCATGTCGAGGAGCATAGTAAAAAGCTCTCTCCCACGGCATAAAGGAACTATGCCTAGGGACGAGAGCTTGGTTGGCAGCGCCCGCGGTTCCACCCTAGTTGACGCGCTTAGCCGGATGCACGAAGCCGTGCGTGCCGGCACGATCGGTAAGCCGATCGCGCGTCCCCTTTCTTCGGTCGCGGCTCCGGACCGCCTTTTCCCCGCTACTTCCCCCGGGCTTTCACCGTCCCCGGGTCGCTTGTACGAAAGTGGCTGCGGGTACTATTCTTCCTTCACGGCCGCATGTATGCTTTGCTCCTCATTGTACCCAAGTTGCGCGAAAAAATCAATCGAGGCGGTCGCCGCGATCCGATCGGGAGATTGTCCGAGCGCCCAAACCCGTGTATAATACAACATATGTATAATACACCAATTCACGAAAGGCGGTCTGTCTATGCCCCCCTTCCTGCTTGCGGAGCTGCGCGATTCGGTGCAGCTGTTCATTCGCCGGTTCGGCTTGCTCGAGCAAACCGTGACGCCTTGCGGCTACGCGTTGTCGCTGTCGCAAGTGTTCGCGCTGCAGGAGCTTGAAACGGCGCGAGCGCTATCGGTCACCGAGCTCGCGGACCGGCTGAAGCTCGAAAGAAGCTCCGTCAGCCGCTTGGCCGACGGCCTCGTGAAAGCCGGCTTCGTCGACAGACAAGTAAACGAAACGAACCGCCGCGAAGTCCGCCTCACCTTGACCGACAAAGGCGTCCGCACGATCGGCAACGTCCGCCGCCAGTCGATCGGTTACTACGAATCGGTCATCGGCCATTTGACCGACGACGACAAGCGCCGCATCGCCGACGGCTTTCGGCTGTTCGCGGAGGCGCTGGAGCGCCGCGATGCCGGAAAGGACGTGCACCCGTGAAATATTCGTCATTCCGCCAATCGGTCGCCTCCATCCTTTCGCTCCTGCTCGCCGTCGTCGTTTCCTCGCACCATTGGCTGCACATGGCGCTTCTGTACACGCTAGGAGGGTCGATGGCCTCGATGGCGCAATTTTTGTGGCTGCGGCGGTTCATGATCGTCGTCGTATTGGCCATGACCGGTTTTACGCTGTACCGCTTCTTTCGCCGCCATCGGAGCCACGCCGGCTCGCACCGAAGGGGAGCCGCACTCCCGCTCGCGCTGCATCTCGCTTCCGCCGCGCTCTCGATCGGTTTCGTCGTCTACACGCTGCTGACGTTCGGATGGTAACGGCCTACGCCGGCCGCACTGGGCAAGCAAAGGGAACTGGCCTCGAACGGCAAGCCCCCTTTGCTTATTCCGGCAAGTGCGATATCGCCGCCGGCGCTACCCGTTCATCGGCGTGTAAAAGTTTTGCGTGTAGTACACGTGCATTTTGCCGCCGAAATAGACGCCGACGCCGAGCCGCGTCTCCGGACCGAGCAAGCTTTCGCGGTGGCCCGTGTGCGAATTGAGCCAGCCCGCATGGGCGTAGATCGCGTTCGGCTGACCGGCGGCGATGTTCTCGGCGCCCGAGCGGTAGTCGATCCCGTCCGCTTCGTACCGGTCGGCCAGCCGTTCTCCCGTCGGGCTTTTGTGGTCGAAGTATCCTTTGACGCCCATATCCTCGCTATGCTTGCGCGCCGTACCGGCCACCGCGTCGTCCCAGACGAACGGCTTGAGTCCCCGCTTCACTCTCGCGGCGTTGGCGAGATCGAATGTCTCCCGCTCGAACGCGATCCGCAGCGCTTCGCTCGGCGTGCCGTAATAGTCCGTTTTCGCTTCCTCCGCCTCCTTGGAGACGATCTGGATCGCTTCCAGCGCGTCGTTCTCGTGCGTGTCGTAGAAAAAGGTGACGTAGCCGCCGTCGAGTTCGTACACGCCTTCCTCTTCGCCCGGATTGTTCAGCATGTAGCGGGTGAACCCTTTCGTAATCGAATCGAGCGGTCGGCCGAACGTCTTGACGATATCCGCCGACGAGGCGCTCGGGGATACTCCGGGCTTGTCGGACGCCCATCTCGTCGAGTTCGTATACAAGGCGACCACTTTCCCGCCGGAAATGCCGATTTGCGCGTAGCTGGCGTAATCTTGGTTATAAACGTACCATTCGAACCCGTACTCGCTCGCATCCTTGCGGGCCGGCGTACCCAGCTTCGACTGCACCGACTCGGCGGAATCGCCGAGCGATACGCCGCGTACCGCAAACGCCCGCGCAGGGGCGGGAATTCCTTTCAGGACGAGATGTTTATCCGCCAGGTTGCGGATGAACTGGAGCGCTTCCGCGCGGGTCGGCCGGTCGTCGACGCCGAAGCCTTCCACGGTGGCGGACGTTTTCCCGGTCGCCAGCCCCCGCTCCAGCAAGTAGCGGACGGCCCCCGCCGTATCGAGGTCCTGCCCTTGCGACGCGGCCAGCACCCGCGCCACTTGTCCGCGCGAGTAGGGGGCGTCCGCATGAGCCGGGTCGACCGGCCAGCGCAGCTCGGAGGCGTAGGCGTAATAGCCCGCATACCACGCCGCGTCGGCACCCGCCGCAGGGATCGCGTCGCCCGCGAACGCGCGAAGCAGCATCGCCAAAAACTGCGCCTCGCTGACCGTCTTGTCCGGCTGGAACGTGCCGTCGGCAAAGCCGTCGACGATCCCCTTCGAGACGGCCCAATCGATCGTCGCCTTCCCCCAATGGGACGCGACGTCCGTGAAGCCGGACGTCGAGGCGGATGCCGAAGCCGCCATCGCCGCACGGCTCCCTCCCGCCGGGACCCACGAGCCGCCGACGAGCAGCGCCGGGACGAGCAGCGCCGAGACTCCCCATGTCCCCAACCGTTTCCAACCGTTCTTTCTCATCATCCATCTCCTCCTTCTGGTTGCCGTCCCAACGACTTCGACACGGAAGGCGCCGGTTCCTGTTTTTTTGCGGGAGGCGGGAGGGAATTTGAGCCGGTTCGCGCAAACGGAAAAAGGCCGCCCGGAGCTTTCGCGCTCTCCGAGCGGTCTTGAACGTTGTCGGCCGGGACTCGTCAACGGGAGCCCGGTACCGGAACCGGCGCGTTCAGCCGGTACAGCTTCGTGCCGTAGCAATTGAAGTAGACGGTGCCGTCCGGCGTCCGCGCCGCGGTCGAGACGTGCCCCGGCAGCGGACCGGCCGCCTCGGCCGTCATCGTCGCGGTATCGATCCAATAGAGCGTCTTCTCCCCGAACGCCGCGATCCGGCCCGATCCGGCCGCGAGCAGGCAGCCGCACCGTTCGCCGAGCCCGATCCGGCCGACGAAAGCCGTCGACGCCGGGTCGAACGCGGCGATGTCCGTGCCGACGCATACCCAGACTCGCGAATCGGCGGCCAGCGCGAAGCCGGGACGCTCCCCCGGCTCGAACCGGTGCAGATACGTCACGCGGCCTTCCGACGGCTCCCAGACGGCGAAATGACACGGCTCGTCGCGCGCCGCGAGGCCGTTGCCGCCGGTATCCGTCGTGAAGTACAGCCGCTCGCCGTCGGCCGCCAAGCCGCACAGCTGCTGGCCCGGCACCGGGTCGTACCACGAGGCGACCTCCTTCGTCGCCGGGTCGATGCGCGACAAGCCGCCGCCGTAGACGCCGTACTTGGCCGCCCAGCCGGTCCATATGCCGCCGTCCGGCCCGACGACCGTCTTCGCCCGCGGCCGGATCAGCTCCGGCCCGACGGAACGCAGCGTCCGCGGGTTGACGTTGCCGTATGGGTCCCACGGCTCATCCGGCCGGTAGACGATATGGTCGCCGCCGGCGTAGGCGGCCATGAACAGCTCGCCGCCGACGAACGCCATGCCGTACACCTCGCCGCCCGCATCGCAGACGGCGCCGGAGTTCCAAGACGAGCCGTCCCGCGGGTCGTAGCGGAAGATCGTCTGCCCGAAGCCGCTCGACCCCCACAGGACGCCGTCGCCGTCGGCGATGACCGTATGGATGCGCGTCGCCGGAGCCGGAACCGGGATCGGCCGGAACACCGGCTCGTCGGCGCCCGGACGAAGGACGAAATAGTCCTGCCCCTTCACGCCCGCCCGGGAGCCGTCCCGCAGCCGGACGAACCGGACGCGAAGCCGGCCGCGGACGACCGTCTCCTTCTCCTCGAGCGTAAGCTCCCACTCGTCGGCCGCCGCCCCCTCAACCGGCTGCAGCGTATTCGCGTCATAGAAGCGCAGGCTGCCGTCCGCTTCGGTGCAGACGAACGACTCGTTCGCCGCCCTGATCGTCTCGCCGGACGAACCGAACGGCTCGAACGTCTCCGCCGCGATATTCCACGCCCGCAGGAACGGCTCGTCGAACCCGCCGTCGACGAGAATGCGGCCGGGGACGCCGCCGTAGACGTTGCGGCTGTACAAGTTTTTCGCGTTGTCCGACACTCGCCCGACGCTCGTCAGCTCATGCTTGCCCGGGTCGTACCGGAGCAGCGCGCAGCCGGGATACGTCCCGCCGTATACCATGCCGTCCGATCCGAGCGCGAAGTTCCAGATGTACGTCTCCGAATCGATGCGCAGCGGCTCCGCCCATTCCCTCGTGCGCAAGTCCAGGCTGTGCAGGTAGCCGTAGTCGGGACACGTCCCGACGAGCAGCCGGTCGCCGAGCGCAAGAAGCGCCCACGCCCCGGAATCGCCGGGCAGCGGAATCGACTCGCCTTCCCCGCTTTCCGTATCGACGAACACGAGATTGCCGACGGAGCCGGCGGCGAAGTTGGACAGGACGAGCTTCTCCCGCCCGTCCTTCGGGTCGAGGAGCGGCGTCACGCCGAGAATGCAAAAGTTGCGGCACGGCTCCGCCGCTTCCGTATAGATCGTTTCCCCGATTCGGGTTTCCATCGGCTTTCCTCCTTATGGCCGTCCGCGGTCCGCGGGGGACAAACGACGGGTCCCTCACCCTTTGACGGCGCCCACGAACTGGCCGTGGATGAAATATTTTTGCACGAACGGATAAATGACGATAATCGGCAGAATGGTGACCATAAGCGCCGCCATCTTCAAATTTTCGGGATGGATGATCTGCTGGCCGAGCGGGTTCAGCGTCTCGTCCTCGAGCCGGGCGTTGTTCAAAATTTCCCGCAGCTGAAACTGCAGCGTCCACATCGACTTCTCCTTGATGTACAGCAGAACGCCGAACCATTGATTCCAATGCGCCACCGCGCTGAATATGACGAACGCCATCGTCATCGGCAGCACGAGCGGCAGCACGATGCGGAACAGGAGGCGGAATTCGCCCGCGCCGTCGATTTCGGCCGACTCGAGCAGCTCCTTGGGCAGCTGGTCGATCATGTTTTTGTAGACGATGATGTAGAACGGGCTGACAAGCCCCGGCAGGATCAGCGCCCAATACGTGTTGCCGAGCCCCAGGTTCATCACGTTCAAGTACGTCGGGATGAGACCGCCGCTGAAAAACATCGTGATCAAAATGTACGTCATCGCCGCGCCCCGGCCGACGAACAGCTTGTGCGACAGCGCGTACGCCGCGCAGAGCGAGACGATGACCGACAGCACCGTATTGATGACGGTAAGCCCCGCCGTGTTTACGAACGAGCGCAGAAACGTATAGTTTCCGGCGATTTTGATATACGAATCGAGCTGGAATTCGATCGGCCACAGCCCGACCTTGCCGGACAGCACCCCGTGGTAGCTGCTGAGCGAGATGGCGATCGCGTTGATGAAGGGCACCAGAATGGAAATGCAGAATACGACGAAAAACGTGTAATTGAACAATTGGAAGACGATTCGCGACGGCGACAAATAGCGATGCATCCAGGTCCCTCCTTTCTTAGTACATGCCGAGCCCGGTCAGCCGCTTGGACAGCCGGTTCGACCCGACGAGCAGGAGGAAGCCGAGGACGCTCTGCGTGAGGCCGATCGCCGTCGTCAAGCTGTATTGGGACTGCTCGAGGCCGAGCCGGTACACATACGTGCTGATGACGTCGGATACGTCGTAGACGAGCGGATTCTGCATCAGGAAAATCCGGTCGAAGTCGATGCTGAACAGATGCGCGAGCCGAAGCAGGAACAGGAGCGTAATCATCGGCACCATATGCGGCAGCGTAATGTGGATCACCTGCCGCCACCGGTTCGCCCCGTCGATCCAGGCCGCCTCGTACAAGCTGCTGTCGATGCCGGCGATGACCGCGAAGTATAGAATCGCCGACCAGCCGACGCCTTTCCAGATGTCCGCGAATACGAGGATGCCGCGGAACAGCCCGGGCTCCGTCATGAAAAAGATCGGGTCGACGCCGAATACGCCGAGGAACCGGTTGAACAGCCCCGTCTCGGGAGACAGGAACGAATAGAACACCCCGGACACCACGATCCAGGACAAAAAATGCGGCAAGTACGAAATCGTCTGCATGACGCGCTTGAACGTCCGCTGATACAGCTCGTTCGCCAGCAGCGCGAAGACGATCGGGGACGTAAACCCGAACAGCAGGTCGTAAAAGTTCAGGATGAGCGTGTTTTTGAACACGGACCAGAACTTGTCGTCGTTCAAAAAATAACGGAAGTTCTCGAAGCCGACCCAGTCGCTGCCCATAATGCCTTTGTAAATCGAATAGTCCTTGAACGCGATAATGATCCCGTACAACGGGACGTAGTTGAACAAAAACAGCAAAACGGCGGTCGGCGCAAACAGCACATAAAGCGAGACGAGCGTCTTGACCCTCACCTTCCGGCGTTTCGGCTTCACCGGAACGGGAACGGGAGCGTCGGCCAGCGCGGCGGATTCGTTCAAACGATCGGCACCTCCTTGGATGAATGTTCCCTATATCCGTCCGCTCCCGGAGCGGGTGCGCCGGGAGCGGACTCGGGGAGCGGCGGTCAAGCTGCGCGGGCTTTGCGGCGCCGGGAACCGCCCGACGCGGCGCGGCGCGGTTTACCAGTCGACCATTTTGTAGCCGAGGCTGCGCAGCTTTTCTTTGTTGGCGTCGATATATTTCTGCATCGGGTCGTACTTGAGCGCGCGGTACTTCTGCTCCCAGGCTTTGACCTCCTGATCGAACTGCTCCATCGAGATGCGGGCCATAATCGCCTCGGTCGTAAATTTGTTGATCGCCTGCATCATTTCCGAGTTTTTCTTGAGCACGTCGTCCGGCTCCGCATACATCGGCAGCGAACCCAAGCCGACCTTCTCCGCTTCTTTCTGCAGCACGGTCATGCTGTCCTTGATTTTCGTGAACAGCGGGTTGCCGATTTGCAGCTCATAGAGCGCCTGCTGCGCATCCTGGCCGTCCGTGAAGCCGAACAGAAACGCGAGGTGTCTCGCCCACGTCCGTTCCTTCGCGCCGAGCTTCTCCGGAATCGGCACCTTCTTGCCGTCCTTGACGGTGTACGTCTCGCCTTCCTTGCCCCAGAAAATCGTCTCCTTCAGTTCGTCCGCAGCGAACGCCTCGATAACGTCCCACGCCCGGTCTTTGTCCTTGGCCGACGCGGAGATGTACAGGCCGTGCGTCTGAATCGGGTTGCCGAGCCCGACCGTGGCGTACTTCTGATCCTTCAGCACGGACGGATATTTCGTCAGCGGCGGCGCGAACATGTACACGTATTTCTTCTGCACGTCCGTGCCGGTCGTCATGATCGACGCTTGGCCGGGCAAAATTTGATCGGCGCTGTTCCACTGGAACAGCACGTTGTTGTTGGCCCATTTCGTAAACCATTTCGTCGAATCCGTCGTCGCGAACTCTTTGTCGAACAGCCCTTCCGCATAAAGCGAGCGCATCAGCTCCACGGCGGCCCGATATTCCGGCAGCACGACGTTCGGCGTTACTTTGCCGCCCTGAATCCGGTAGCCGTACGGATTCGCCCCGTACAGGTTGAAGAAGACGGCGCCGCCGTAGGCGAACAGCTGGTCGCCGACGATCCGGGTCGACATCGGGATCGAGTCCGGCTCGGCCTTCTTGATTTTGCGCAGCAGGTCGACCCATTCCTCGACCGTACCCGGCCATTTGCCGCCGTTGTACTTCTCGACGAGATCGTAGCGGGCGTAAATGCCGCCGCCCTGCGGGCCTTTGTCGTAGGCCATCGGGATGCGCCAATATTTGCCGCTTACCGGGTCTTTCGCCAGCTCCATCATTTGCGGGGTGACGACCTTCTGCACGATCGGAGACTTGTCGTAATACGGCTTCAAGTCGATGAACGCGCCGTCTCGGGCCGCCTTGTACGTCGGATCGGGGTAGTTCGTGTGGAGAATGTCCGGCAGCTTCCCGGAGGAGAGCAGCAGATTGAACTTCGTCTGGAAATCTTTGTACGGCGGAACCTCGACCTTCAAATCGACGTTGGCAATCTTCTCGACGATGTTAATATACGGGTTGTTGCTCGGGTCGGTCGTGTCGAGCGGGTAATGCTCGAGACCGGAGTTGTTGTAGAACATGGACAGCTCGATCTTTTCCTTCGCCTTCGGATTGTCGCCCCCGGACGGCGCCTGCCCCTCTCCCGGATTTTTGCTTCCGCCGCCGGAGCATGCCGATACGACCATGCCGGCCAACGCCATGACGGCGATCGCCGACATCCACTTTCGGTTCGTTTTGCTCATTCGATCTGATCCCCTTTCCGTTCGTTTCGCTTCGTGCGGGATACCCCGTACGGGTGGCGCGATGCGCGCTCGCTCTTTTGTGAAGCGCTTTCAATTTTCCGGCGATCGGCTGCACACCCGCTTCCTTTGCCCCGACCCCGAACGCCTTCCCATAGGTGTATACGACATGTATATGACGATTACTCGTCTTTAGTCATTGTAAGTAATTTGAAAACGCTCCCGATAGACAATACCGAACTTCCCGGTGGTCATTTTTTGACTTGAAGTTGTCTTGAACTTGTCTCCCTTTTTAACCGGAACCGGTTTTCATGATTTTGCCGGTTTTGGGCATAGTAACAGGTGCGACCGGCGAATGGAATTTCGCGTCAACCGCACAGAACGAGCAAGGAGGATACCGATGAGCGAGAACGACCGCATGGAGCCGATGTCCGGCGAGCCCGTCGAAGTCGGCGGCGTTTATTCGAACGAATGGGGACGCGAGGAATATTTCCGCAAGGGCGACGTCTTCCCAGCCGACCCGCAGCTCGGCAGCACGGCTTGGAAGCTCGTCCGCTTCGACGTCGACAGCATCACGGGCGAAACCGAGCACGCCCATCTGAACTTGGCCGACAAAAACGCCCAAACCGGCCACAGCTCGCCGCGCGGCCACGTGGACCGCGGGGATAAATGAAAAATCCCGTCCGAAAGGGCGGGATTTTTTGTGTGCTTTTCTTCATGCAGCGGCTTACCGCTGGCTGGCCAAGTAATCGGCGAGCTGATCGAACGTGCCGCCGAAGCCTTGCTGGACCATCGGAGCCATGGCGTCGAACGCGGCTTGCTCCTCTTCCGTCGGGTTCAGCGGGCCGCCCTGCAAGGTCAGAACGGTTTTATCGCCGGATGGTTCCAATGTCAAAATATTGATGATCTCGAGCGGCCAGTTCGGATTAAACGGCGCCCGAATCGTATTCCCCTTCTCGTCCGAGAACGACTGGACGTACACGAGCTTTTCCGGGGCGTTCACCTCTTGGTAGACGAACTTTCCCCACATGGCCATGCTGCCGTCGGGCGACTTTTGGCAGCCGAGGAACATGCCGCCGGGGCGGACGTCCATTTGGACGACCTCGAGCGAGAACCCTTTCGGCCCCCACCATTTCCCGAAGTGCTCCGGGTTCGTCCATACCTGGAATACCAATTCGCGCGGGGCGTCGAAGACGCGGGTCAAAAGCAGTCCTTGGCGTTGTTCCTGTTTTTCGGTCATGATTCATCCTCCTTGGATGGAAAAGGAAACGGCAGCGTTCCCTTTTGCAGTTCTCTCAAATAATCGGCAAGGTGATCGAACCGCGCTTCCCATAAGCCGCGGAACGACTCCAGCCAATCGTCGATTTCCTTCAGAGGCTCCGGCCGAAGCCGGTAAATGCGCCGGTTCGCCTCGGGGCGCATATCGACGATGCCGGCCTCGTGCAGCACCTTCAGATGCTTCGACGCTTGCGGCTGACGGAGACCGAGCCGATCGGCGACCTCGCCAACCGTCAAGGGACCGTCTCGCAGCAATTCCACAATCAGCAATCGGTTGGGTTCGGCCAAGGCGCTCAGTGCAACGGTATTCATCTCTTCCTCCCCCTTCCGATCGATTCCGTTTACAGCGTACTGGAAGCCTGCTTCAGCAGTTGGGCCAGCAGCTCGTAATCGGGCGAATCGCCTTCGCGTATTTTCAGCCATTTCCGTTCGGCCGGTCCCTCGAAGCTCTTCGGCACTTCGAGACCGGTCGCATTCATGATCATGAACGCCAAGGCATCCTTCGAGGGAGAGATGACGGCCGCATAATGCCCGTTTTTCAAAAAGTGCGGCTTCTTGTACTGGATGCGTTCCTCCGCTCCGGGTATCGTCTCGTGGACCATTTGCCGGAGCTTCTCTCCGACTTCGGCTTGCCAAGCCGGAAGGTTCTCGATAAAGGACGTGACTTCCTGGTTCATACCATTCATAGGCCCCTTTCCTGAAAATACTGGAAACCCAATCCGTGTTCTCGGGCATTGCGGTCGCCCGCCCTTCGCTTGCCCTTCATTGTTTTCCAGTTCATGTCTATAATATACCCAATAATGAATATTCCTGTCAAGGAATATTTATGGATTTGTGATGACTCGGAGAAAAAGAAAAAAGCCCGCCGACAAGACTTTCGCCTTCCTATGTATCGGGCGAAGCGCGGGCCCATCGAATATAAAAAGGGACGCCGACGCACGCAGCCGGTGTCCCTGTACATTTCGCATCTCCGGCAACGAACCGTCATCGGTGCCGCCGTCTCACTTCCAGACCAGTCCCCACGCGAGCGCCGCCGCTCCCGCTCCCGCGAAAGCCAATCCGGCCGCCGCCGCGCCGAACCGTCTCCACGCCCGATCGACGGCGGAGCCTTCCGACTCCTTCCCGCCCGCCGCCACTTTCCAATGGTTCCGGGCGATCCGCTCCACCCGCTCCCGCTCGAATTCGTACAGCCACTCCGCTTCATGGTGGTTCATCATCTCGATCACTCCGTTTCGTTTCTTCTGCTTCTATTGTATCTCGTCAAAAGGGGATAAAAAGAGTATAATCAACGCAAAAGACTTCCCCTTTTTTTCACAAATCGACGTCGCGGGGTGATCGGGATGATTCATCTTTCCCAGCAATACTTGCTGCTGCACCGCTCCTTTTCCCCTTTTGCCGACCGGGAGCCGATTCCGGTGACCCTCGAGGATATCGCACGGAAGCTGTACTGCACGGAACGGAACGCGAAGCTCGTCGTCCGCAAGATGGCCGAGCAAGGCTGGATCGACTGGACGCCCGGGCGCGGCCGCGGCAACCGGTCGGCGCTCGCCTTCCTCGTCGACCGTGAGCGGATGCTGATGGACAACGCGCGGCATATGGCGCAGCGGGGGGACGTGCCGGAGGCGCTCGAGCTGATCCGCCAATACGGCGAAGGCACGTCGGCGAAGGAACGGTTCGGGGAATGGCTGTCCGCCTACTTCGGCTACAAGGAGGAGCGGACGGAGCGGAACGCGGTCGAGGTTCTCCGGTTCCCCGTCACGCAATCGTTCTACTCGCTCGACCCGATCGTGACGTATTCCGCGCTCGATCTGCACATCATCAATCAGCTGTTCGACACGCTCGTCTGCTTCGACCGGCATTCGGGCACGTTCCTCCCCCGGCTCGCCCACCATTGGGAGACGGACGGGACGAACCGGACGTGGACGTTTTATTTGCGCAAAGGCGTATCGTTCCATCACGGGCGCGAGCTGACCGCGGACGACGCGGCGTATACGTTCGAGCGGCTGCGCCGGGAGGACGGGACTTCCCGGTACCGGTGGATGTTCGACGGCATCGAACGGATCGAGGCGGTCAACAGGCGGACGCTCCGGATCAGGCTGAAAACGCCGAACCATCTGTTCCTGCGGTTCGTCAGCAATCCGTGCGCCTCGGTCGTGCCGCGGGACGTATGCGAGGAGAAGGAGGAACGGTTCGGCCGGGAGCCGGTCGGGACGGGACCGTTCCAGCTGACGGTCAATCAGCCGAACCGGTGCGTGCTGGAGGCGTTTCCGACCTACTTTTTCGGGAGGGCGCATTTGGACCGGGTGGAGATCATCGTCGTGCCGGAGGATTGCGAGACATTCCTCGAGCCGCGGTGGAACCAGGTCGTCCGCCACAACGAAACGCTCGCCGGTCTGCACCAGCCGAATTGGCGGAAGAAGGAAACGCTCCTCTCCGGCAGCAGCCTGCTGACGTTCAATCTGAACCGGGACGGCCCCCAGCGCAGCCTCGCCTTCCGTCACGCGCTTCATCATTTGGCGGATCGCGGCCGCATGGTCGAGGAGCTCGGCGGCAACCGGATGTACCCGGCCCGCGGCTTCGATCCGGCTCCAGACCCGTCCAAGGACGACCCGGCCTACGACCCCGAGCTCGCGAGGGAGCTGCTGCGGCAGTCGGGCTACGCCGGGGAGACGTTCCGTCTGCTGTCGAGCGACAAGCATTCCCCCGACGCCTACTGGCTGCAGAGAAGGTGCCGCGAGTTCGGCATCAACATCGTCGTCGACGTGCGGCCGTGGCTGACGCTGCTCGACTCGGACGATCTGTCCCGGGCGGACGGCATGCTGAATCAGCTCGTGCTGGACGAGGACGAAGTATCGCGGATCGAAAATTTCAGGGCGGAAAAAAGCTTCATCCGCCTGTATATGGCCGATTCGATGAAGGCGAAGTGCGACCGGACGATCGCGGCCGTCTTCGGGGAGCCTTCGGAAGCGAAGCGGAAAGCGATGCTGGACGACTTGGAGCGGTTTCAAAACGAGGAGCGGACGCTTCTGTTCCTGCTGCACAAAAAACTGAGCACCTCCCTCCACCCTTCGGTGAAGGGCGTCCAGTTCAACACGCTCGGCTGGATCGACTTCCGGCACATTTGGTTTCAGCACGATGCGGGTCCGGAAGCCGGAGAAGCCGCGGCGGCGGTCGACAATCCGGCATAAGACGGCGAAGGCCTCGGCGATGACGGGACGGGTACGGATGGATGGGGGAAAACGGCAGGACATTCGCTCGGAGTCGGCGGCTGGGCAGCGGACGGAAGCGCGGAGCGGGTCGGCGGAAAAGAAACGCGGGATTTCAGCCCGCCCGGTAGACGATCCGGCTAAAGGCGTCCGTCACGTCCGGATCGTACAGCCGGCCCCGGCAGCGCGTCAGCTCGGCGAGCGCCTCCTCGCGGGTGCGGGGGCGGTTGTAGCCCCGGTCGACCGTCATGGCGTCGAAGCTGTCGACGACGCGCAGCAGCTTCACCCGAACGTTCAGCATCGCCCCCGGCACGCCGTAATAGCCGCTGCCGTCGACGTTTTCATGATGATACACGATCATCTCGCTGTCGACCGGACCGACGGATTCCGCGAGACGGATCAAGGCGTCGCCGCGGCGGCAATGGCTTCTCATCGCGTCCCATTCCTCGGGCAGAAGCGATCCGGGCTTGTCCAGCACGGCAAGCGGCACCTCCAGCTTGCCGATGTCGTGGAGTAGCGCCGACCGGAGGACGACGTCCCGTTCCGCCGGCGGAAGGCCGAGCTCGGCCGCCAGCTCCCAGGCATACCCCGCCACGCGGATCGTATGCTCGTACGTTTGGCGATGATACCTCAGCATGCGCCGCAGCAGCGAAGAAGACGAATCCTCCGCGGCGAACCGGCGAACCGAGCAAAAGGCGAATGGGCGATCCTTCCCGATTTTGGCGCTCAACCGAGCACGCTCCCGTCCAGTCGATTCCGGGTTTCTCTCACGATGCCTCTTCATTATGCGCCGCTTGTCCGAAAACGAACATCACCGTTTCCTCTTATTTCCTTCCCGAAGACGTTAGGAAGATGCTCCTATTCGAAAAAATGCGATGGAAAAACCGATAGGAATAGAGGGGAACGGCAACGGCAAAAAGACCGTCTCCGCGAGGGGCTACCCCTAAGGCAGCCGACTGATATGCTCCCCTTAAAGTAGTCAGGTGAAATAATAAAACCTGCTGCTATAAGGGGAGTTTTTTTCATGCGCCAAAAATGGAGTGCACAACAGAAGCTAGCGGTGATACAAGAAGCCGACGAGATG
>NZ_QJVJ01000007.1 GCF_003217775.1 Paenibacillus flagellatus | reverse complement strand
CGGTGTGGTAGACTTCACCTAAAAGGTGCTCCTCTCTTTGGGTGATGTTGTCCTGGACAAACACCATTCTACCAAAGATTTGGAGCCCTTTTTATGTTTTTAATGCGCAGTACTTTCGAAATTCAGGTTCATCTATTGTAGATATATACGCTTTTACCTCTTCGTCCATTAAGTCGTTCCAACCGCCCAGTGAACCTTGCTTTCTCCTTATTTCGGGTAATAAATTTACAATCAGTTGAAAATTACTATACGCGAACTGGGAAAATGGCGGAATCCATTGTTGAGCTATACCCAACGAACCAACTTTCTCCTGCATTAAGGAGCGTTCATTGTCAACTTTTGATATAAGTCATAGTCTTCTTTATGTTTCATTAGGCTGCCGCAGTATTCACGATAAGTATTGATGTATTCAATCCCTTCCTCGTGTTCTTTCGCTAATTTTCTTATATTTAGTAACAAGGAAATCAATCCTATTATAATAATAACGACTAACGTGATTATGTAATACCACACGCCGACCTTCCCCTTTACTCTTGCTTCTAGCAAATATATTGTCATTTTAGCATATTACAAAAAAATAGGCTCCTGCCTTTAACAGAAGCCATTCATAACCGAATAAATTCGACCTTTCCACTTTCATAAACCCTTATCTCTCGGAATACCTTACGAAGATATTCCTGCTTGCGTTCAATCGTCAATAATTGCGGCGATTCCTCAGTTAAATATTGCTCAATCGTTTCTTTAAGAATCTCCTCGTTTGCTTCCTCGTGCTGTTGTGATTCCAAAAGCGCTATAATTTCGTCTTTCTGCTTCAACAAGTTTTCCTCATTTGCCTTTAAGTCCTTTAATTGTTCCCGAATGTCGTCCTCGTCAACAATGTCTATGTTGTTCGTCAAGAACTTAATTAACCGTTGACGCGCCACCTTAATGCGTTCCAGCTCCGTTGTAATCCGTTCCACTTCGTTCTGCTCGTACGAAGCCTTATCGTTATCCTCAGCCGTAGCCGCGGCTTCTGCGGCTACTTCCCCGCGCGTTAACATTAGATTGACGAACGTTTCCCATACGAAATGGTCTAATTCCTCGCTCCTGATTCGCTTGCCACAACCGCGTTTCTTGGCGCCCGCTGTATTCTTTACATCGGTGTACTCCATGACGTATTTGCCCCAATTCTTGCTCTGTCGCCCTGGCATCGTATTACCGCAATCTCCACAGCGTACCAGACCACTTAGAAGATATTCTCTCTTTGGACTACCGGCCCAGCGCCTTCTCGATTCCTTCAGCAGCTTTTGCGCGTAATGGAACGTTTCCCTCTCGATAATCGCCGGACATTTTACTGGAATCCATTCGTCGCGGGGGCGTAGTTTCATCGAAACTTTTTCTTTGTTGCCGCGATACTTGTTACCAAGGATTCCTTCTGTATTCCACTTGTTATGATAGAAAACGCCAGCATAAGTTTCGTTCATTAGAATCTGACGAACGGTTTGCCTGTGCCACACGCCACCACGCTTTGTTGGAACGCCAATATCACTTAAATAATGGGCTATGCCGTTAATACCTTTAACTCTTCCCTTAGGGTCTGTAAATAGCTCGTAAATAAGCTGGACGATTCGCGCTTCGGGTTGATAGATTTCTAGTTCTTCTGTATCTCGATTGAATAAGTAGCCATATACTTTCACGTCTTTAACGACCTTTCCTTGTTTGGCTTTTTCTCGGCGACCGCGCGACATCCTTTCGTTAATCTTGGCTTTTTCAAACTCGGCGATTGCTCCGCGCATTTGATAAAACAACATGCCTTCAGGTGTTTTTTGGTAGTCGCCATTTACGAAGATTAGTTCAGCATGTTTTTCGATTTCTTCTGAGACAAGAAGCTGGTTCATTAGCTTACGGGACAAACGGTCAGGGTCATAAATAATTACTTTATCAATCAAACCTTCTCGAATATCATCCCGTAACTTTGTCAAGGCAGGACGTTCAAGGAACTCACCAGAATAGCCGTCGTCAACATATTCGATAACGTCAGTTCCACGACCTGCTTTTTCGCGGCATTGGCGAACTTGGTCTTGAAGCGAATAACCGCTTTTAGCTTGTTCTTCCGTTGATACCCTTGCGTAAATTGCTATCATTTTTTATCCGTTTCTCCTTTCTGACTAAGTCCCTTATTGAGTTGTAGCAATCGGCTAGGGGTTTGTCGGTCGAATCGGATTCGATAATGACAGCGTACAGTTTTGAAGTAACGACGCCCTTATCCTTTCTGCTCATACAAAACGCCCCCTTAAACCTTGTCCATGTTGGTTGCGTTTCGTTATGTCGCAAGGTAGGGGGCGTTTGTGACGCTGTATGAAGTTTTTAGCCTTTCGTTTTTTCCATTTTCTTCCGCACCCGATTGACCTTACAATCTCATTCTCGATGCATCTCGCCGCAAACGTAGCCAGCTTCGTCCCCTTGTCCGGCGAATACGATTCGATCGCCTTGATCAGCCCGATCGTCCCGATGGAGATCAAATCTTCGAGATCTTCGCCGGTATTGTCGAACTTCTTGACGATATGGGCGACGAGCCGAAGGTTATGCTCGATCAGCAAATTGCGCGACACTTGATTCCCTTCGGCCATGCGCCGGAGGTGCTTCTCCTCCTCGTCTTCGGCGAGAGGCTGCGGGAACGCGTTGTTTTTGACGTACGAGACGAGCAGCATCAGCTGCTTGATGAAAAGCGAAACGGCACCGAAAAATCCGAGCACATCCGTCACCCCTTAGGAAGAGATCATTTTAATGTATGTGGGTGGATGCCCAGTTGTGCCTGTACGGGGGAAATATCGGGGGACGGAGCCGGGTTACTCCATTCTCTATTATTTTATGAAACCAGGTTGCAACAGAGTTAAACTAGCGTATAACATACGGGTCCGTATGAAAACGCGGCCTGCTAAACCCATCCGTTCATACTACGATTATCTTGACATCCACTGACTCCAGCCCATTTACAACACGGAGGCGATTCCGTTCTTCTATAAAAGTGTAATACCGCTCCAACTGTTGTTTATTGAAAGATTACACATCCTTGAACTTTCGGAATATTCTCTTGCCCTCCTGCCACTCATCGATTCATCAACAAAAAAGGCCCCCGCTCCAAATGGAGCGGAAGCCGCCTCATGCATGCATGTCGGGAAATTTGCCGCCGTTACTTTGCCGCAAGCTTCTCCAGCTTGCCCATCATGTCCCGGTAGGCCGGCGACGCCACCATTTCCTGTACCGCCTTGTCCCAATCGGCCATCGACGCCTCGCCGACGATCACCTTCACCTTCAGCTCCTCCAGCTTCCGGTTCATTTCCGCGTAGTCGCCCGTCGCGAAAATCGCGTTCGCCTGCGGAAGCGTCCGTCCCGCGTAGGATACGTTTTGCCAGGCGGCGTACGCCTTCCGGTAGCCGTCTTGGACCGCTTCGGGAAGCGGCGCAAGCGTCTCGTCGGACGGGAGGGCGGATTGGCGCCCGAATACGTTTTCGATCGCGGCGAGATCTTCCGGCTTCAGCTCGCCGGCGTCTCCCCATTCGCCGGCTTCGGTGACGCGCAATCCTTCATCCAGCCATTTCAAAATGCTCTCCGCCTTGTCGCTCGCCACGGTGCGGGGGATGATGTACAGCCCGGCCCCTTCCGCGCTCCAAGGCGCGATCGCGCCTGCGCCGATTCCGGCCGACAGCTCGGCAAGCGGGACCCAAGCCGGCTTTTGCGGATAAACGTCCTCCTCCTTCCAAACGGACAGCTTGGCCGCTTCGTCCAGCGTAAGCGCGGCAAGCCCGGCCCGGTTCCGGTCCAGCTTGTCGTTCACCTGATCCCCGCTCAAAAGCGCAAACTCTTTGTCGATCAGGCCGTCCCGGTAAGCGCGGGCGAGCCACTCCAACGCTTGCCGCTCGCCGTCGCCGACGGCCGTGTCCGTCACTTTGCCGTCCTTCACGGCAAACCGGTGAGGACTGCCGGTGAACGCTTGCTCGACCCAGGCGAAATCGCCGAGTCCGCCGCCGGTAATGGCGCCTGTCAGGCCGATCGTATTATGCTTCCCGTCCGCATCGGGGTCGGCATGAACGAACTTGTCGAGCGCCTTGTACAGCTCGTCCATCGTTTTCGGCACGGCCAGGTCCAGCTTTTGCAGCCAATCTTGCCGAATCGCCGGGAAAGGCGCGGCGTGCGGGTCGCCGGGTCTCGGAACGCCGTACATGCGACCGTCGATCGTCCGGGCCGAAGGCGAGCCGCTTTCGGCCAGCGCCCGCAATCGCGGGTAACCGGCCAGCAAATCCGTCAAATCGGTGGCGACCGATTCGAACAGCACGTCATGGAACGCGTAAGGCTTGCCGAGCAGCATCAGGTCGGCCGGGTCCCCCGCCGCGATCATGACGTTTACTTTCTCGTTGTAATAATCCGGCGGGATGAGCGTAAACCGGACGTCGGCCGACCATTTCGACTTGATGTAGTCCCGCAGCTTGTCCGGCGTCCCGTACTCCCCGTTGTCCGCGCGGGTCGCCACGCTGAACCGGAGCTCCGCGTTCGGATCGCGGACGGTGACGAGCCGATCGAACGAATTCCACGTCACGATCATGCCGCTCGCCTCCGCGGCCGTACGCAGCGGAATCCAAAGCAAGCCGCGGTCGATGTACGGGGCGACGTCCAGCGGCATCGTGCCGGAAGCGGTAATGCCGTTTACCGACGGATCGGAGCCGACGGCGATTTCCTTGGAACCGACGCGGAATGTCATCGACACGCCTTGACCGGCCGGATGGGCCGCCTTCAACGAGTCGGCCGCTTCGTCCCATTCCAGACGGTACCCGAATCCTTCCAACAAGGCGCGCGCCGGCACCATCGTCGTGCCGTCCACGACGACCGGGCGATGAGGCAGACGGACGTTCGTACCTTCGAACGTCACGCCGACTTCGTTCGCGGCCGGCAGTACCGTTTCCGGCGGAGCCTCGCTCCACGGCCAAGCGCCCCCCGTCTCGGCCAAAACCGGCGACCCGACGGCGCTCCATCCGGTCGCGACCGCCAAGCCGAGCGCGACGGGAACCGTCGCCCTCCTCGTCCTTAGGCGCCAACCGTCATTTCGCAACGTACCCAAGCCCTCTCCACCTTTCGTCAATCCGTTTACCGAATTAGACGCTGGACATGCATGGAAAGTTGCTCGCCGCCGTCCGGCCGCTTCGTATGCCGGTTCGCATAAGCGGAGGCGACGACCGCATCCGGCTTGATGCGGGCCGCAAAGCCCAGCGCTTCGACGCGCCCGACCATCTCCGCCACGAACGGCGCCGTCCCGTTCGCCTCCAAGTCGTCTCCGGCGTCGATGTCGACGTAGCGCGCGAAGGCCGCCCCCTGACGGGCGTAAGGGCGGACGATGTGCTCCAGCCTTCCGTCGTACCGGTCCTTCCATAGCCGGGCGATGTCTTCGGACAGCAGCGTTTCGACGGACAGCTTTTGCCGGATCGAATGCAGCCTTCGCGGCACGGTCAGCTTCCGATAGCACGCCCACGCCCCGTCGCCGACGCGCTGGATGACGAGGCCGGTCACGAACGTCGTGGCCCGGGCGTGCGCCTGGCAATCGGTGCCGATCATGAACCGGTATTCGGCTTGCGGCCGTTGAACCATAAACGAGGCTACGTGACGGAACACGTCCTCGAGCGTCAGCCGCTTGCCGCACGCGTTTTGGAACGTCGGACCGGAAGCCTCGTGGCGCGGGGGATTTGCGCTCATGCTCTTCACTTCACCTTCGCCTTCGTCTCGGGATGAACCGCCTCCTTGTATACTATGTTCGTGCCGTGGGAGCTCGAACCCCGGATTCGTCCCGGTACCGCCTTCCGCCGCGAATCGATCGGATACGGCAAAAAGCCGGACCGCCTCCTCCAGGAAACGGACCGGCCGGGTCCGATAGGTCCCGCGTATCCGATCGCCGTCGGATCAGTCCGGCGCTTTTCCCGTCTCCGCCAACGGAATCCAAAATCGTTTGACGGCATTGCCGTTCTCCTCGACGAATACGGATTCGAACACGCCGCCGTTTTTCAAAATCGTCCGTTCGGAACCGACGTTTCCATGATCGCATACGACCAGCACGCGATCCAATCCGAGCTCTCTCGTTTTATCCAGCGCCAGCGCCAGCATCGTCGACGCGTGCCCCCGGCGTCTTTGGGAAGGGCGTATGCCGTAGCCGATATGTCCTCCCGCGTTCAGAAGCTTCTCGTTCAACCGGTGCCGGATATTGACCGCCCCGAGCACGCTGTCCGACGAATCGACGAGCCAATACGTCGAATGCGGGACCCAGTCGAGGCCGGCTACCTTCTCCTCGGTATTTTGGGAATACAGGAAGTTCACATACTCGGCAAAATCGGACGGGTCCTTCTCGATCACCCACGGAACCATCTCTTCGCCCGTTTCTTTCCATTCTTCATAGAAGCTCCAATAAGACTCCCGATAAGCGAGAGACGGCAAAACGAGCCGCAACGCCGCAATCATGGCAGCACCTCCGGAACGCGTATTGCTATCGATCCTACCATGCCGGGCCGGGCCTATCAATCCGCATTTCGTCAATCCCAAGCCAAATAGGTGTTTCAATTCGAAGATTCTTTTAGACGATTGATGTAATCGCGAAAGATGTTACGTATTGTTTTTTCATGCAATCCGACTTCCTCGGATAAACTGACAAACGTGCGTTCAAGGCTTTGCTTCTCAATATAAGACAATAAACGTTTGGTGCAATTTCGCTTCTCGTCTATGGTGTGGTTTAGGTGTTCCCAAAAGGTTCGATGGCAGTCTCTGCAGCGATACCTCCGACGCTTGATGAGAAGCCCTGCACGCTTACCGCGAACAGGTAAGTCCATACAAATCTGTTCCCTGCTATCGTGTTTGTAAAGGTTGGCCATACGTCCACAATGAGGGCAAGTCAAAGGTGGAGAGTTCGCCGCCACTTGAATCAGAAAATCGAATTCATTCTCATGAATGCTTAGAATGTTGAATGCCGACAGATTTAAACGATCCTTTTGAATTACTTCCATGCATCTATGCCGCAAACTCCTTCTTTGTTTTCGCATCATGGGCCAAAATACCGCTGAATATAAACAAGAACAACGAACCTGCAAAGCAACTAGCCGCAAACAAGCCAACGGCGGAAAAACCGTTAAAAGATGCATAAATCAGGCCTGCGATCCAAGAACCGAACGTTGTGGCGGCGTACATGATCGAACTGGCCAAGCTGGAGATCGTGCCGCGGATGGTCGGATTTAACGAATTCAGAAGTCCCAATATGAGGGGGAAGGCGATTCCCATGGTAACGAATATGAAGAAGTAAACACTTTCGAAAGCCGCAACCGACGGCAAGTAAGGCAAAACAATAAAACAGGCAATGGAGACGAGAAAGCCCGCGACCAGCGTGTTGAAACGGTTGAATGTTTGGATCACATAGGCACCGCAGAGGCTCCCGACTATATTCCCGAAACCGAGAAAAAACATCAAATACCCCGCTTGATCGATTGAAAGGTGAAAGCGATCCGTCACCCATTTTCCGATGAAAGAGAAAGAGGCGAAGAATCCGCATTGAAATAAGAAATGAGCGAATAAAGCTCTTCTCGCCGTCGGACTGTTCAATAGCGGGATGTATCTGCCGAATATAGGAGTTTTGGATGTTTGGTCTTGGTCCGGCTTCATTTCGGGCAAAGCGTAGTAGATGAAAACGGCCACTACTAACGCAAATGTTCCGATTGCAAAAAAAGAATAAGACCATTGGATGGAGGCAAGCAGGCTTCCGATAGGGATGCCGAACGCTTGGGAAGCAGCCACGCCGGCCATGACGATTCCGGATGCTTTGGCGATCTTCGGCGTCGGGATCAGGACTGGGATTGAAGCCCAGACTTGAGGAGCCGTAAACGCCGCGCTGACTCCGGCTAAAAAACGGAATAAGAACATCGACCAAAAACCTGTGGCAAAACCGCATAACAGGGTGGAAACCGAGAAGCATACCATGCCGGAAAGCATAACCTTTTTGCGATCCCAACCATCGGAAAGCGGTCCGGCAATCAACGCGAATAGGGCATAGCCTAAAGCATAGGCTCCGACCATCCAACCTGCGGATTCGGTCGGAATATGGAACAATTGTTGAAGCGTGGGAATGAGCGGAGAAATCAAAAAAGTATCCGTGCCGATGACAAACATGACGAGGAATAATAAGAATGTCATTCTTGACATGGTATCACCCTTTCCTTTTTGTTGTTCTAATGTTCAATAATTATTGAACTAATGAAGAAAAAAAAGATTTCCTTCTACAGCGTATCCAGAAATCCGGGTAAGTACGTTTGAAAAGTCTCCAAATTGAGACTCGTATACTTTGCTTGGGCAGCTTTTCGTACGTTGATTAAGTTCGCCTCCTTCAAAGTACGCAAGTGATACGTAGTATTCGATTTGGAAGTATTGCGAATGTTTCCTACTTCTCCGCAATTCATTTCCTTCTTGCCGGCGTATAAAGCTCGCACGATGTCCAATCTCGTTTCATCAGCTAAGGCTTTGAAAATTTTGACTCTGAGCTCATCACTTGTTATTTTTTGAGTAGTCATAAAACTATTGTACTAAGATATCGTTACAAATCAAGTCTTTTAGAAAAAACCACCATAACTTCCGAATACCCGAAAAAAGGAGCCGCACCGGGCAATCGTCTTCGCGGGCGCTTGCTCCAATCCGCTCCAACTTGTTGCGGTCCAGCAGGCGGCTTCCTGGACGCTGCCGCCACCGTAACGAAGGTCCGCGACCGCTCGCGGCGGAACGCGGACGCATTCGCGAATGTATGCTATACTGAATGGACTACCTTACTCGGTTCGGAGGGCGGATATACCGTGAGAATTCATTGGGTCGCCGGCATCCTCGTCGGTTATTTCAACGCGGCATGGTCAATGGTATGGGTCGCTTCCGTGCTGTGGGGCATCGTGTTTTGCGCCTTCATGCTGCGGTCGTACAAAGACCGCAAGGAGCAGTTTTTATCCCGCCTGCAGGCCGAAGGCAAAACGAAAATGTTCGGCCTGCGACCGAACGCCGCTTATTACGTTCGCGAGTTCGTCCTGTCGGCCGGCACGGCCTTCGTCGTAGGCTCCGCCGTGCAAGCGGTCAAATCGATGATGGCGCAATAAAAAGAGCCCCGAAGGGCCCTCGTCTCGCAACGACGCCGTTACAGCCACAGGCTGTCGGCGTTCGTCGGCATCGGCTCCGGCGTCTCGCACGAGCTGTGCATCTCGTAGTGCCGCCCCTGATCCGACGCGTCGTGGAAGCCGTGCATCGCCTCGAGCACGTGGTACGCGAGCTCGCCGCTCGCACGGTGCGGCCGGTTCTCGGCGATCGCTCTCGCCATGTCGAGCACGCCGACGCCGCGGGCGTTCTCGGTGAAGCCGTGCGAGAGCGGGACGTCGCTCCATTCCGCCGCCCCCTTGCGCTTGAACTGCACCGGACCGCCGAACGTGTTCGGGTCCGGCACCTTCAGCGTCCCTTCGCTGCCGTAAATTTCGATGCGCGGCAGCGTCGAGCCGCCCATCACGTCGAAGCTCGTGATGATCGTGCCGATCGCCCCGTTCGCGAACTCGAGCAGGCCGGCGACGTGCGTCGGCACGTCGACCCGGATCGTCTCGCCGTACTTCGGCGCGCTCGTCACCGTCCGCTCCGCGAACGCGGTCGACGTCATCCCCGCCACCCGGCGGATCGGACCGACCGCCGCCACGAGCGCGGTCAAGTAATACGGCCCCATGTCGAACATCGGGCCGCCGCCGGCTTTGTAATAAAACGCCGGGTCCGGATGCCAATGCTCGTGTCCGCGCCCCATCATGAAGGCGGTCGCCCCGACCGGCCGGCCGATCCAGCCGTCGCGGATCAGCTTGACGCTCGTCTGGATGCCGCCGCCGAGAAACGTATCCGGCGCGCAGCCGACTCGCAGTCCTTTCGCCTTCGCCGTCTCGACGATGCGCTGCCCGTCCTCGCGCGAGACGGCGAGCGGCTTCTCGACGTAGACGTGCTTGCCCGCGTTCAGCGCCTTCAGGCACACTTCCGCGTGCGCGGCCGGAATCGTCAAATTGATGACGAGATCGATCCCCGGATCGGCGAGCAGCTCGTCGACGGAGCAGCCTTTCGGCACGCCGAACTCCTCCGCCCGGGCTTTCGCGCGGGCGACGTCGAGATCGGCGCAGGCGACGACCTCGAGCCCCCGGTACGTTTTGCAATTTTTGAAGTAAACGGCGCTAATGTTGCCGCAGCCGATAATGCCGATGTTCACGTTGCTCATCGTCGTCGTCCTTTCGCCCTTAAAGTTGGCTGTCCGCCATGCCCGTATACGCCTGCCTGCCCGACGCGCCGCCTGCGGCCGCCTCCTCGGCGAGACGCTTGCCGTCCGCCGCCCACAGGAAGCCGCGCCGCATCATCAGCTTCACCTGCGGCATGTCGACGATGGCCGCCACGTGCCCGAGCGAGCAGTAGTAGACGCGGCCGACGCCCCACCGCTTCGTCCAGACGACCGGCATATCGACCGCCTTGTTGAGCGAATGCGGCCCCGGCACGACCGGAAACCGCGTCGTCGCCAGCACCTCGACGGCCGGATCGACGTGCATGTAGTACTGCTCCGTTTTCACTGTAAAATCTTCGATGCCGTCCAAAATCGGGCTCGAGCTGTGCTTGATGTGGACGACGTACTCGACGCCGTCGTTGCCCGGATGCGCCACCCATTGGCCGCCGGTCATGAACTGCCAGTCGACGTTCGTGCGGGACGAATCGCACATGCCGCCGTGGCAGCCCGCAAGGCCGACGCCGCTTTGCACCGCCGCCGAGACGTTGTTCACGAAGTCCTGCTCGATTTGGCCCATCGTCCAGACCGGCACGATCAGGTCGAGCGCCTTCAGCTTCTCCCCGTCGGCGAACGATTCCAGCGTGTTCGACACCTCGACCTCGAACCCTTCCTCCTCCAGCACGCCGCGGAATATGCCGGCAACCTCCTCCGGCTGGTGTCCGAGCCAGCCGCCCCATACGATCAACGCTTTTTTGTGCTTGCCCACGTCGTCGGCCTCCTCACATTTCGCTAATTTGGACCCACCGCTTCTGCTCGACCGAGCGCTCCACCGCTTCGAGCACCGCCTGGCAGCGGACGCCGTCGCGGAAGTTCGGCATCGGCTCGCGGTCGTCGCGAAGCGCTTCCATCAGCTCCACCGTTTCGTGGATGAACGTATGCTCGTAGCCGATCGTATGTCCCGGCGGCCACCACGCCTCCGCGTACGCATGAGCCGGGTCGGTCGCGAGCACGCGGCGGAACCCTTGCACGTCGGCTGCGTCGTCGGTGAAGTACACTTGCAGCTCGTTCATCCGCTCGAAGTCGAACTGTACGCTGCCGAGGCTGCCGTTGATCTCGAAGCCGTTCGTGCACCGGTGGCCGGCCGCGAACCGCGTCGCCTCGAAGCTGCCGAGCGCGCCGTTCCGAAACCGGGCCAGGAACAGCGTCGCGTCGTCGACGGTAACCGGCCCCTTCGGCGCGTCCTTGCTGCCGCGGGCGCTAAGCCCGGTCATCGAGCTCGGCATCGGCCGCTCCTTGATAAACGTCTCGCTCATGCCGACGACGTCCGTCATTTCGCCGATCAAATAATGCGCCATATCGATCAGATGCGCGCCGAGATCGCCGTGCGAGCCCGAGCCCGCCACGTTTTTGTCGAGCCGCCAGACGAGCGGGAAGTCCGGGTCGAGAATCCAGTCCTGCAGAAAGACGGCGCGGAAATGGTAAATGCGCCCGAGCCGCCCTTCGTCGATCAGCTTCTTCGCGAGACGGACCGCAGGTGCGAACCGGTAGTTGAAGCCGATCATATGCTTGACGCCGGCCGCCTCCGCCGCTTCCAGCATTTCGCGGGCGTCGGCCAGCGTGAGCGCAAGCGGCTTCTCGCAGAACAGATGCTTGCCCGCCTTCGCCGCCTCGATCGCGATCTCCTTGTGAGCGTCGCTCGGCGCATTAATGTCGACGAGGTCGATATCGTCGCGGCGGACGAGCTCCCGCCAATCCGTCACCGCTTCCTCCCAGCCGAACTGCTTCGCCGCCTGATTCACGCCCGCCTCGTTGCGTCCGCAAATCGCCTTCATGACCGGACGCGGCGTCTCCGGAAAAAACATCGGAAGGTCCCGGTACGCGTGGCTGTGCGCCTTGCCCATAAATTTATAGCCGATCATGCCGACCCGAACTTGATCCATCGCCATTCGATTCGTCCTCCTTACAGGGGATAAAGGGAGCCGCCGATTCCTTTGCAGGGGAAGCGAAGCGGCCTCAATAGGATCGATGATGCCCGCCAAGCGAGTGACTGCGATTGTGACTTTGCTTATTCCTGTGCCTATGCCTCTGCCGGCGCTTGCTTTTACGCTTGTGCCTGCGGCTTACGAAACGCCGCCAGCGCCTCGTTCAGCTCCCGCGTATGCCCATAGACGCTTTGATACGCCCGGAACAGACGGTCGTATGCCGCACGCTGCTCCTCGCGCGGCCGGAACGTCCTGCTCCGCTTGATGAAGACCGCCGCGCATTCGGCGAGCGACCCGAACCAGCCGCAGCCGTACGCGGCCAGCATCGCGGCGCCCATCGCGGGGCCTTGCTCGCTCTCGAGCTTGTGAATGTCCGCGCCGAAAATGTCGGCCTGCATTTGCAGCCAATGCTCGTTCTTCGCCCCGCCGCCGATCGAGACGAGCGACCGGATGTCGTGGCCCGCGCCGCGCAGGATGTCGAGCGATTCCTTGAGCGAGAACGTAATCCCTTCCACGACCGCCCTCGTAAAATGAGCGAGCCGGTGCGACGCGTCCATGCCGACGAAGCTCCCGCGAATCGTCGCGTCCGGATGCGGCGTCCGCTCCCCGACGATATACGGGGTGAACAGCAGTCCGCCCGCCCCCGGCGGCGTCTCGTCCAGCCCGCGCAGCAGCGCCTCGAACGGAACGTGCGGCGCGAACGCGTCCTTGAACCATTGCAGGCTGTACCCGGCCGCGAGCGTCACGCCCATCGCGTAATAAGCGTCCGCCTCGCCATGGTTGAAGAAGTGCAGCCTGCCGCCGTAATCGACGTCGCCGCGGCCGACGTACGACAGCACGACGCCGGACGTGCCGATGCTGCACAGCGTCTCGCCCTCGGACAGGATGCCGGCGCCGATCGCGCCGCAAGCGTTGTCCGCGCCGCCGGCGAAGACGCGCACCGTCGACGGAAGCCCGGTCGCGTCGGCGACGTCCGGCAGCAGCGTGCCGACGTCGGCGTGAGGTGCAACAAGCGGCGGCAGGAGCGATTCGGGCAAGCCGAAGGCGGCGGCGATGTCGGCGCTCCACCGTCGGGCCGCCACGTCGAGCAGCAGCGTGCCGGCCGCGTCGGAATATTCGCTGGCGATACGGCCCGTCAGCCGGTAGCGTACGTAATCTTTCGGCAGCAGGAAGACGTCCGCCTTCGCGAACGTTTCCGGCTCGTGCCGCTTCACCCACAGCAGCTTCGGCAGCGTAAAGCCTTCGAGCGCGCGGTTTTTGGCGATGTCGAGCAGCCGTCCGCCCAGCGCCGACTCGATTTCGCGGCACTGCTCGGTCGTGCGCGTGTCGTTCCACAAAATCGCGTTGCGCAGCACGTTCCGCTCCGCGTCGAGCAGGACGAGCCCGTGCATTTGTCCGGAGAAGCTGACGCCCTCTACCGCGGCCGGCTCGACGCCCGAATCGCGGACGAGCGTCCGGAGCGCGGACACCGTCCCTTCCACCCACCGCTCGGGCTCCTGCTCGTTATATCCCGGCTTCTCCGAGATCAGCGGGTACGATTCGGACGCTTCGCCGCGGACGCGGCCGTCCCGGTCGACGAGCAGCGCTTTCACCGCGCTCGTCCCCAAGTCGATCCCGATCACATAGCTCATCGGCGTTCCTCCCTATTCAACATCAGGCCCATGCCGCCCGGAGTTACTCCGACAGCAAATAGTCGTTCAGCACCGCTTTCAGCCGCTCCTGGCGTCCCGAAACGTTGCGGATCGGCTTGTCATGATCGAGCGCATACTGCTCGAGACTCGCGAGCGTCGCCTTGCCGGAGACGATATCGAGGCCAACGCCTTCCTTGAAGCTGGCGTAGCGCCGGTCGACCGCGTCCTCGAGGACGCGGTCCTCGAGCAGCTTCGCGGCCGTCTTCAGCCCTTTCGCGTAAGCGTCCATACCCGCGATATGCGCGTGGAACAAGTCCTCCGGCTCGAACGAGCCGCGCCGCACCTTGGCGTCGAAGTTGATGCCGCCGCGGCCGAGCCCGCCGTTTTGCAGCACCTCGTACATCGTCAGCGTCGTCGCGTACAGATCGGTCGGAAATTCGTCCGTATCCCAGCCGAGCAGCAGATCGCCTTGGTTCGCGTCGAGCGAGCCGAGCAACCCGTGCATCCGGGCGACTCGCAGCTCGTGCTCGAACGTATGTCCCGCGAGCGTCGCATGGTTCGCCTCCAAGTTCAGCTTGAAATGATCCTTCAGCCCGTAATGCTGGAGAAACGCGATCGTCGTCGCCGCGTCGAAGTCGTATTGGTGCTTCGTCGGCTCCTTCGGCTTCGGCTCGATCAAAAACTGCGCGTCGAACCCGATTTCCTTGGCGTAGTCGATCGCCATCCGGTACAGGCGGGCCAAATTGTCGAGCTCGAGCTGCATGTTCGTATTCAGCAGCGTCTCGTAGCCTTCCCGGCCGCCCCAGAACACGTAGTTTTCCGCGCCGAGCTCCTTGCCGACCTCGAGCCCCTTCTTCACCTGAGCCGCCGCGTAAGCGTATACATCGGCGTTGTTCGTCGTCCCCGCCCCGTGCACGAAGCGCGGGTTCGTGAACATGTTCGCCGTGTTCCACAGCAGCTTCACGCCCGTCGACTTCATATGTTCCTTGATCATCGCCACGATCGTATCGAGGTTGCGGTTCGTCTCCCGCAGCGTATCGCCCTCCGGCGCGATATCGCGGTCATGGAAGCAGAAGTACGGCACGTTCAGCTTGACGATCAGCTCGAACGCCGCCTCCACCCTCGCCTTGGCCAGGTCCATGCCGCTGAACCGGTCCCAATCGCGCTCGGCCGTACCGGCGCCGAACGGATCCGAGCCCGTCCCCGTCAACGCGTGCCAGTAGGCGACCGCGAACCGCAAATGGTCGCGCATCGGCTTCCCGGCCACGACCTCGTCGGGATTGTAATGCTTGAAGGCGAGCGGATTGGTCGAGCGGGGTCCTTCGAAACGTATCGCCGCGACGTTGGAAAAATAGGACACGTTGAATCCCTCCACGTTGGATTGGTTGCAGATTGCCTGCCCCCATCATAGCAAACGCCGCTCACTTTGTACATCGGTTAAACAAAGTCTTCGCAAAAATCGTGGTTGAACTTTTTAACCACCTAAAATACACTGGACCTATTAGTCCAACGCTTATACAAACGAGGGATTCGACTTGAACACGACAACCGGGGATCAATATCTCGTCAAAAAAATAAACAAAGCGATCGTGCTCGACGCGATCCGCAAGCACGGCCCGCTCTCCCGCGCGCAGCTGTCCGACTTGACGGGGCTCAACAAAGGAACCGTCTCGACGCTCGCGGGGGAGCTGATCGAGGAGAAGCTCGCGTCCGAAATCGGTCTCGGCCGGTCGAGCGGCGGGCGCAAGCCGGTCATGCTGCTTTTCAACCGGACGGCCGGGTACGCGGTCGGCATCGATCTCGGCGTCCGCTACGCGCTCGCCGTCCTGACCGACCTGGAGGGACGCATCGTCGCCGAGGAGCAGCGCGAGCTCGAGCGGCGGGACGCCGACTACGCGCTGGACGTGCTGGCCGCCACCGTGAAGGCGCTGATCGCGCAAGCGCCCGAAAGCCCGTACGGCATCGTCGGCGCCGGCATCGGCGTCGCAGGCATCGTCGACGACAAAGGGACGGTGCTGTTCGCGCCCAACCTCGAATGGGAAAACGTCGAGCTGCAGCGGCTCGTACAGGACGCGCTCGGCATTCCGGTCGCGATCGACAACGAGGCGAACGCCGGTGCGCTCGGGGAGATGTATTACGGGGCCGGCAAGGAGGCGTCCGATATCGTCTACTTGAGCGTCGGCACGGGCATCGGGGCGGGCATCGTCATCGGCAAGCATCTCATGAAAGGATCGGGCGGCTTTTCCGGCGAAATCGGACATACGACGATCGAAACGAACGGCAAAAAATGCCCTTGCGGCAACAAGGGCTGCTGGGAGCAGTATGCGTCGGAGCGCGCGCTGATGGACATGGCGAAGCCGCTCGGCATCGAGCGGTTCGACGGGCTCGTCGAGGCGGCGTGCCAAGGCTCCCCCGAAGCGATCCGCCTTTTCCACGAGGTCGGGGAAAGCCTCGGCGTCGGCATCGCCAACATCGTCAACACGTTCAACCCGGAGCTCGTCGTCATCGGCAACCAGATGACCCGCGCCGAGCCGTGGATCCGCAACGCGATCGAGCGAGTCGTCTCGATGCGGTCGCTCCCGTTCCACCGCAGGCAGGCGCAAATCCGCTTCGCCTCGCTCGACACGCATTCCGCCGTGCTCGGCGCCGCGCATTACGCGATCTCGGCCTTTTTCGCCAAGGAGCGGGTTACGTTGTGACGGGCGGCTTCCGGACGAACCCGCTCCGGTACTCCGTCGGCGTCATCCCCGTCGTACGCCGGAACAGCCGGGCGAAATGGTGGCCGTTCTTGAAGCCGGACGCCAGCGCCACCTCCTGGACGCCGAGCCCGGTGCCGCGCAGCAGCTCGCCGCTTCGCTCCACGCGAAACCTCCACAAATAGTGCATCGGCGAGACGCCTTCGTACTGCCGGAACAGGCGGATCAGATGCTCCGGCGAGACGTGGGCGGCATCAGCCAAGTCGCACAGCCTCAGCTCCTCGGCGTAGCGCCACCGGATCGCGTCCTTCGCCAGCGTGACGGCGCGGTGCACCCCGCCTCGCGGATCGGCGCGCGCGGACGATTCCGCCGCGTACAGCTGCAGCGCCGACAACGCCAGCGTCCGCAGGAGCGGACCGTCGTCGGGCGCGCGGCCGTCGCGGCAGGCAAGCATGACGCCGATCAGCCGGTTCATCGTCTCCGCCGCCGGCAGCATGGGCGGCAGCTCCGCAAGCCGGCGCATCGCTTCGGGCGGCAGCGGATCGGTGACGAGCGTCACCCACGTATGCCAGCTGTCCTCCGTCTCCGAGAAGGCGAAATGCTCCCGGCGCCCCGGCGTCAGCAGCACCATCGTCCCCGCGGCGATGTCGCGCACGTCGTCGTCGACCGCGAGACGAATCGAGCCGGTGTGCAGCACGACGATTTGCACGTCTCCCTGCAGGCGCGGCCCGTGAGTCCCGCCCGGCGGGTAGACGATCGAGCCCGGATATGCGGAACGGATCGCCGCAAGCGGCAGCCATTCGCCTTCGCCCGTCCCCTCCATCGGCGTCCCTCCTTTCCTCAATCGTCGAGACGGATTTTTTTCTTCAAATCTTCCCGTTGCGTAATTTCCGAATCGTGGCGGATGTAGTGACAGACGTACGAGCGCCGCCATCGGTCCTTCGTCCGGTTGCGCGTGGACGAATGTACGAGCAGCTCGTGGAAGAACAGGATGTCTCCCTTCTCCATGACGACGGGAATTTCCCGGCTCAGGTCGACGCCCTCCGTCTCGTCGGTCCACGGCTCGTGCTCCTCCTTGTTGCGGACCGCCCCGTGGGGCAGCAGCCCGAGCTTGTGGCTCCCGGGAACGACCCGTAGGCAGCCGTTGTCCTCGTCGATCCGCTCCAGCGCCACGTAGCCCGCGATCATGGAGCGCGGCTCGTTCTGGATGTAGTAGTAATCCTGATGCGCCGCCTGTCCCTTCGACCCCGGCTCCTTGTAAAAGTACATGCTTTGCACGCCGCACGCCTCTCCGCCCATCAGCTGCGCGAGCGCGCCCCGTATGACCGGCAGCTTCATCATTTGCAGCGCGAAGCCGTCGTGCCGGTGCGGGTTGAACAGCCGCACCGAGAACCGGTCCGCCGGGGAGACGACGACGCCGGCGCGAGGCTTCGCCCAGTCCGGCATATCGTCCGACGAACGGATCGTATAAATGTGCGCGTTGAACGCGTCGATCAAGTCGTGGCTGCAGCCGCCGCGCAGCAGCACGTACCCGTTTTCGCCGTACTCCCGGATTTGCGCGCCGGTCAGCGGCGAAAGTCTCTCCTTTTGATTCGCGAATCCCATCGGTCGTCCCTCCGTCACTCCGTCTCTCCGCAGCGTGCCGCGTGAAAGCCGCTTGCGGGTTACTTCGAGCATACCCGCGAAGGGCGGAAGCCGGCAATGTCCGGCGCTGACCGGTTTGTATCCGAAATTGATGTTACGTCGCGGCGGGCGCGCCTTGACGGTACAGCCCCGACGCCTTCACCTCGCGGACGAATTCGCGGAACTCGTCGAAGTCCAGCTGCTGGTCGGCGTCGGACAGCGCCTCCGGCGGGTTCGGGTGCACCTCGACCATGATGCCGTCCGCTCCGGCGGCCAGCGCGGCTTTCGCGCACGGCGCCATGATGTCCTTGCGCCCGGTCGAATGGCTGACGTCCACGAGGACGGGCAAATGGCTTTCCCGCTTCAGAAGCGGCACCGCCGAGATGTCCAGCGTATTGCGCGTCCATTTCTCGTACGTGCGGATCCCCCGCTCGATCAGCATCACCTCGCCGTTGCCGCGCGATACGATATATTCCGCCGCATGCAAAAATTCGTCCATCGTCGCCGCCAAGCCGCGCTTGAGCAGCACCGGCTTGCGCAGCTCCCCGGCCGCCTTCAGCAGCTCGAAATTGTGCATGTTGCGCGCGCCGATCTGGATAATGTCCACATAGTCGCAAGCCTGCTCCAAATGTCTCGGGTCGACGATCTCGCTGATCGCGAGCAGCCCGAACTCGTCGGCCGCCTCCTTGAGCAGCTTCAGTCCTTCGAAGCCGAGCCCTTGGAAATCGTACGGCGACGTCCGCGGCTTGAACGCGCCGCCGCGGATGACCGGCACGCCGGCTTCGGCGAGCGCAGCGGCGGTCCGGCGCACCTGCTCGCGGCTCTCGACCGAGCACGGCCCCGCGACGAGGACGGGCTGTCCGCCCCCGATCGCCGTATCGCCGAGCCGGATGACCGTATCGTCGGCTTTGCTTTTGCGGCTGACGAGCAGCGCCTTCTTCTTCTCCGGCTGCTGCAGCTCCAGCGTCGCCTTGACGATTTCCCGGAACAGGCGGCGCACCGCCGCTTCGTCGAAAGGTCCGGCATTGCGCGCGGCCAGCCGGTTGAGCGTCTCCTTCTCGCGGTCCGGATCCCGAAGCGGCCGGTTCAGGCCCGCCTTCAGCTCCCCGATCCGCAAGCCGATGCGCGCCCTTTCGGACAGCAGCTCCAGCAGCTGATCGTCGATCCGGTCGACGCGGCTCCTCATGTCGTTCAGCATTTCCTCGCTCATATACGCTCACTCCTCATCGTTTTCTTGGATCCGATAGACCCGCCGAATGTTTTTCGTTGAAAACAAAAAAAGCCCCTCGTCCTCAAAGGGACGGGGAACCGCGGTACCACCCTTGTTAGAAAAACGTCGGCTGCCGGCTAGCCGAGCGTCGTTCTCGCTCGAAGCACGATAACGGCGTGCGGCCGGGGCGCCTCTACTCGCACGGCCGGCCGACGTCAGTCGCCGGCGGACGGCTTTCCAGACCCGACTCGGGAGCGAACTTCGGCGTCGCGTGCCGTCGGGGGCTCTCAGTCCATCGGCGCCCCGTCCCTGTTACGGCCGTCTTCCGCTTACTTTTCTCCGTCATCGTCTTGGCAAGATTATCCCCGATTATAGAAGATTCCGACGATTCGCGCAACGGTTCGCGGCGAAGCTTTAACGCAGCGACGCAATTCTGTTTTTTTTCGCAAAAAATCGGCACGGTCCAACATTTTCCGATGCGGCTCCGTCTATCCCCTGTTATAATTGAGAAGTGCATAAAATTGGCAGCGTTCGGATATGAACCGTCGAAGGAGGGGCACCGTCTAATGAAAGAGGTGAAGCAAGTGGAAACCGGCGCCAGCGAAAACTTCGACTATTTGCGATACATAGCCGAGACGACCGATCAGAAAGCGATTCTTCGCGAGCTGATGACCGCCTACGGCGACGATGTGTGGAACTACGCGTTCAGCATATGCCGCAAGACCGATTTGGCCGACGACATTACGCAGGACGTATTCCTGAAAGTATACCGCAGATTGACGTCGTTCCGCGGAGAGTCCTCCGTGAAGACGTGGCTGCTTACGATAACGCGCAATACCGCGCTCGATTACAAGCGTTCGGCGTTTTGGCGCCGCGTGACGCTCATGGACATCATCTCCCCGCACGGCTCGCACCGTTCGGCGGAGAACGAGGCGATGGAGAACATGACGGTCAGCCGCATTTGGAACCAAGTGCTGAAGCTGCCGCCCAAGTACAGGGAAGTGCTGATCCTGTTCGCCCACCACCAGTTGTCGATGAAGGAAATCGCCGACGTGCTGGGCATTAGCGTAGGAACGGTCAAATCGCGGCTGCATCATGCCCGGATCAACATTGTAAAGGCGAAGGAGCGGGGGAACGATGAAACGGATTGACGCCGATATCGATGCGGATTTGAAGCGGGAGCTGTCCTCCGCCCCTTTGCGGCGCAAAGGGTTTAGCGAAGAGCTCCGCATGCGGATCGAAGAGCGGGTGGACCGGAAAGAAGCGTGCTCGCGGTCTTGGTTTGCCTTGGCCGGCTCCATCGGCTCCGTCACGCTCGTCGCGGCCGCCGTCGTCGTCTTCGCTCTGTTCGGCGGCGATTCCGCGGAATCCAAGCTGGAGGAGCAAATCGCCAACGCGACGCCCGCACAGGCGCCCGCGCTCTTCTCGCAATACGCGGATCAGGCGTCGTTCCGCTCCGGCCTGCTCGTCGGCCTGCGCACCGACGACAAGGAGACGTCGTACCGGACGCTCTACATCGCGCCCAAGGAGGAGCGTCCGGCCGTCGTCGCCCAAGGCAGCGGCATTCTCGTTCCGTACAAGCGCGACTTTTACCGGATCGAGCCGCTCCGCTACGAGACGGTAACCGACCGGTACGAGTTTTTCGTCGCGCATCCCGCCTCCCAGCGTGCCGTCGAAGCGCGAAAAATCGGCCCGGTGCTGTTCAAGGACGATCCGAACGAGAAGGTCGTCCACGCCGAGAAGCTGCTGTTCGCCGCCAACGAATACGTCTCGATCGGCGAGACGAACGAATCGACGCTCGCCAAGCTGTCCAACGCGTCCGCCACACCCGACGTGATCAGCCGCGCCTGGACGACGACGATTCCGAACTTGACGGGCAAGCGCCAGGCCGTTGCGCTCGCCGACGTGCTCGAGACGAAGCCGACGTCCGGCGAATTCGCGACGACGGAATGGATCGTCGGCCGCAGCCAAGGGCGATGGGTCGCCATGCTCGGCGTCCCGACGAAGCTGGCGCCGTCGGCGTCCACCTCCACGGGCGTCGCGAGCGCGACCTCGCTCGGGTACGAGTTCCGGAAAGCCGACGTCCCGCTGCCGAAGACGGTCATCAACCACGACGAGCCTTGCTGCACGTGGAGCGAAATCGGCACCCGATTCCCGGAAGCGTCCGACACGTTCTCGTCCCCCGACAAAGACATGACGGTCGTCGCGACGGACGGCATGCTGTTCGTCTACGGCAATCCGAGCCAATTGAGCGGCGAGCCGGCGTTGTCCGTCAAGCTGAAGCCGAAAGAAACGATCATCATGGCGCAATGGGCGACCGACCATTACGTCGAGGAATGGGCGCAGAAAACGGTGCAGCTGCTGCGATAACGGAAGCGACGTTGTTGCGGACGGAAGGACGGCCACGCGCGGAAGGCGCGGCCGCCGCCGGTATCCGTTTTGCACCGGAGCTGCGTCACCCGGTGCATCCGCTTACATGCCCGTCCTCACGCGCTCCCGTACGCGTCGGATGCGATCGCGACCGCCGCTCGCTGCAAGAAAACTTGTCGCATTACTGTCGTCCCATCGTTCCCGCGAAGCCGCGCAGGCTTTCCTCCGCGATCACGCGCTTGCCCGGGCCGGCGCCTTCCCAGACGACGAACGAGAGGCGCGGACGCTTTTCGCTTTCTCCGACTTTGGAACCGCTTTCCGCCCAAAGCCGAATCGTGTACTCTTGTCCCTCCCGGTCCTTCCCCGTTCCCTGAAACCAGACTTGGCTGTCCGTCGCCGCGAAGAGCTCCGCCCGGTCGGCAACGACGTCGACCCCTTTGGGGGTGGCGCGCAGACGGACGTTTCCCGCTGCTCCTCCGTCCCGAACGGCAGTCCAATCGAGGTCGAGGTGCCACTTCCCGCTCTTGTTTCCGCCGGCTTCCCCGGCTGCGGTCGCCTCGATCCAGCCGTTCGCCTTACGCGTATTCAAAAAAGCGGAGGGCGTCACGCCGGGCAAATACCGCGACCGGCTGTTCGAATCGTCCGGGCCGCCGTGACGCTTGCCGGCGGGAACGGGAACGGCCGCTCCATACGCCTTTCAGTATAGGAGCGGCCGTTACGCCGATCAATGGCGGGCTTCCTATCGTTTCCATAGGCTTCGCCAATCGTCGCGCGCCTCGGCCGAAGCGCGCTCCTCTCTTATTCGTCCGGCTTCCGGACGATCGTTACCCCTTCCACATGCCTTTTGCTCATCAGCTTTTTCTTTTTCCGGTTTTCTTTCGTCTCGAAGACGATGTCGAAGTCGTAATCGTCCGGGTACAGCTCCTCTTTGGCGATATGGAGCTTCAGCCGCTTTTTGTTGATTTTAAGCCGCTGTTTTTGAATCATCACGCCCACGTTGCCCCTGGCGTCCTCCGCTTCGTACACGATGCCGGTTCGGCCGAGGTACGAGACGTAGACGCTGTCGCCGACCTCGAACGGCTTGACCGGGACGTTGTCCCCCGACTCCGTCCGGTCTTCGTTCCCGCCTATCGCCCGGCTTGACGGACCGCCGCGCCGCTTTCCGGCATCCGGCGACTGCGATGGCGACTGAGGCGGTGGCGGCGGCGCTGGAAGCCGGAACGTCGACTCGCCCTGCCGGGAGGCGAGCAGCTCCTCGGACCGCCGGACGATGTCGGGCGACATGCCGAGCTTGAGCGCGATCAGGAACGCGTAGCTGCGGCCCGCTTCGCCGATGCAAAGCCGGTACAGCGGCCGGAGCGTCTCCGCGTCGAACTCCATGCGCGCGTTCTCGAACCCCGGCGTCACCGAGGCGAAATGCTTGATTTCGTTGAAATGCGTCGTCGCCACGACGGTCGCCCCTCTCCGGTGAAGCTCCTCCAAGATCGCCACGGACAAGCCGACGCCTTCGCCGGGGTCGGTGCCGGACGCCATTTCGTCGAGCAGAACGAGCGTCGACCGGTCCGCTATTTTCAAAATGCCGATGATATTCCGGATGTGCGCCGAGAACGTGCTGAGCGACTGCTCGATGCTTTGCCCGTCGCCGATGTCGGCGGCCACGTTCGCGTAGACGGCCAGCTCGCTGCCGTCCTCGACCGGCACCGGCAACCCGGACTGCGCCATCAGCGTCAGCAGCCCGACCGTCTTGAGCGCGACCGTCTTGCCGCCGGTGTTCGGGCCGGTAATGATCAGCGACGAATAGCCGTCCCCGATCGCGAAATCGAGCGGCGTCGTCCCCGGACCGAGCAGCGGATGCTTCGCGCCGCGCAGCCGGATGATGCCGGCATCGTTCAGCGCGACGTTGCGCCCGCGGATCGAGAACGCGTACTTCGCCTTGGCGAACACGAAATCGTACGTGCCGACCGTCTCGACGTTGAGGCGCAGCTCCCGGTCGTGCTCCTCGAGCAGTCCGGTCAGCTCGGCAAGCACCTTCGCCTCCTCTCTCGCCTCCTCGGCCCGCAAGTCGGCGAGCTCGAACTGCAGGTGGGCGATTTCCTGCGGCTCGATGTAGACCGTCTGCCCGCTGGCCGATTCGTCCAGGACGCTGCCGCTGACGAGCTTCCGGTGCTCCTTCTTGACCGGCAGCACGTACCGGCCCGAACGGACGCTGTACAAATTTTCCTGGAGAATGGCGCGGTGTCGCGACATCAAGCCGTCCATCCGCGTTTTGATCCGCTCCGCGACGACGGCCGCTTTTTTGCGTACCTTGGACAGCTCCTTGCTGGCCGCGTCGGCGACTTGACCGTTATGGATGCACCGGTCGATCTCGCTCTTCAGCTCGGCCAGCTCGTACAGCGAGGCCGCATACGCGCTCACCCGCGGCGCCGCGGCCGACTTCGCCGCCATATACGTCTTCAGCTGCGCGCAGCCGTGCAGGAACGTGCGGACGTTGACGAAGTCCTGCTCGCCGAACACGTATCCGGTGCCGGCCAGCTGCAGCACCGTCTCGATGCCGCTCAGCGACGGGATCGGCACGCTCGCTCCTCCGTTCAAGATCGCCACCGCGTCCGCCGTTTCGTCCAGCGCGCCGCGCACCGCGCGGACCGCCGTCATCGGGCGCATCTCCTCGACGTGCCGTTTCCCCAAGTAGGAGACGGCGTATTCCGCCACGCTTCGAATCACTTTGTCGTACTCGAGACGCTGCAGCGTCCATTCGTTCATGTCGATTCCTCCTGATAGATGATATTTCCCGCTTTCTTCGCGGGAACGAAAAAAAAGAAGGCAAAGAATGAGCTAACGTCATTCTCTGCCTTCCATGATCGGGTTTCCGCGCATGCCGAAACAAACAAAAAAACCGCGCTGAACAACAGCACGGAATCGGCGCACAGATACGATGATCTCGGGCGTGGAGATGATATCCGCTGTTCTTAACTAGAATCCGGAGGCGTCCTGCGGGCATAAGAAAATAAACGTCCCTTTCGGGGCATTTTTTCCGCGTACCGCTATAGCCTCGCTATGGAATTCGTTAGTTAAGAACGCTCACCGACATCAAAATCTCTCCCTGCCTGTAGATACCCCGATTATAAACGGCGCCGGCGGCGCAAGTCAAGGCTCGCTTCCCCGAAGAACACATTCGTTCCCCGAGCATATACTGGACTGGACCCGCACCGTTCGCGCCGTTTACGGACCGGACAAGCGTCTAGTCCGGCAGCCGGAGGCGGTTACGCGCGATGCCGCGTCTTCGTGAGGCGTGCAGCGCGACGAACGATCATTTTGCGAGAAGGAGTCAGACGAATGGCAGACCGTTACGGAATAACGCCTCACGGCGGCAAGCTCGTCAACAAGCTGCTCCCGGACGGGATCGACGGCGATATCGATGCGCTTCCGGCGCTGAAGATCGGCGGACGTTTCCTATCCGATCTGGAGTTGATCGCCGTCGGCGCTTTCAGTCCGCTGGAAGGCTTTATGGGTCGGGACGATTATCGGAGCGTGCTCGACGCGATGCGTCTGTCCGACGGCACCGTATGGCCGATCCCGATTACGCTGGCCGTTTCGAAGGAGGAAGCGGCCCGGCTTGCCGAAGGCGACCGGGTCGCCTTGGCCGGCTCCGACAACGTCCGGTACGGCGTTCTGACGCTGACGGAGAAGTACGGCTACGACAAATCGCTCGAAGCCCGGAGCGTCTACGGTACGGAGGATCCCGCCCACCCCGGGGTCGCGAACCTGTACGAGCAAGGCGACGTCTATTTGGCCGGCCCGATTGCCGTCATCCGGCGCCCCGAGCGGCCGTTCTTCGAATACGCGATGGATCCGTCCCGGACGAGAGCGATGTTCCGGCAGCTGAACTGGAAAACCGTCGTCGGCTTCCAGACCCGGAATCCGATCCACCGCGCCCACGAGTACATTCAGAAAACGGCGCTGGAGACGGTCGACGGACTGTTCGTTCATCCGTTGGTCGGCGAGACGAAGGCCGACGATATTCCGGCCGACGTCCGCATGGAGTGCTACCGAACGCTGCTGCATCACTATTACCCGCAGGACCGGGTAAGGCTGGCCGTATTCCCCGCCGCCATGCGGTACGCCGGGCCGAGGGAGGCCGTCTTCCATGCGCTGGTCCGCAAAAACTACGGGTGCACCCATTTTATCGTCGGACGCGATCATGCCGGCGTCGGGAACTATTACGGCCCCTACGACTCGCAGCGCATTTTCTCGGCGTTCGCTCCGGAAGAAATCGGCATCCGTCCGATGTTTTTCGAAAACAGCTTCTTCTGCCAAGCATGCGGCAGCATGGCCACCTCCAAGACGTGCCCGCACGATTCGCGCCATCATGTCGTACTGAGCGGCAGCAAAGTTAGGGAAATGCTCCGGGAAGGCATCGCGCCGCCGGCCGAATTCACGCGGCCCGAGGTGGCCCGCATCTTGATGAACCGGTACGGAAGCGCGACGGACGAGTAACTTTCGATCCCCACTTTCAGGAAAGGCGGCGATTACGTTTATGTCGGCATTCAATTACCGCAGCTATTGGGAAAGTCACTACGCGAGCGGCGGCACGTCGGGGGCGGGGAGCTACGGGCTGCCGGCCGAATTCAAGGCGTCAACGATCAACGCGTTTTTGGCGGAACGCGACGTGGAAACCGTCATCGAATTCGGCTGCGGCGACGGAAACCAGCTCGGCTACATGAACTACAAGCGGTATCTCGGGTTCGATATTTCCGAAGAGGCGCTTCGCCGATGCCGGGAACGGTTCGGCGGCGATCCGTCCAAAACGTTTCATTCGTACGATCCCCGGACGTTCGTCAACGGCGGCGCTTATAAAGCGGATTTGGTCGTCTGTCTGGATGTGCTGTACCACATTACCGACGAAGACGATTTCCGCAAAACGTTGGACGACGTTTTCGGCTGCGCGGAAAAATACGTCATCCTGTATACGACGTGGAAAAAAGCGCCCAGCAATAACGTCACGATCATCCACCGGGATTTGCTCGACTATTTGCGGGCATACCCCGACTTCGTTCTCGAGCGGATCGTCCCGCAACCACACGGGCATCTGTCCGTCGCCGATTTTCTCATTCTTGCCAGAAGCGCTCCTACCTCGTCCTAACGACGTTTCCGCTTACCCGACAACTGCGACGACGAAAGTCGTCCTTTTTTATTTCCGCCTTGCTCCCGCGGGCAATATCGGCATACCCGGACAACGGTCCAACCAAACGGGACGGTTCCTCCATATGGTATAGAAACCGCTCGGGGATGGTGTATGAGGATGAGAACAGGGAAATTGACCGCCATGATGCTCGTTCGCAACGAGGCGGACCGGTATTTGACGCAAACGCTCGACGATTTGAACCGGTATGTCGACGCCTTCGTCATCGTCGACGACGCGAGCACGGACCGCACGGTCGAAATATGCGCTTCCTACGACAAGGTGGAGAAGCTCATCGCCTTGAAGGAGCACGGCTTCCATAACGAGGTGCAGCTCCGCAAGCTTTGCTGGCGGGAGACGACGGCGACCGACGCGGAATGGATATTGGCGCTGGACGCCGACGAAATATTCGAGGAACGGATGAAAACGGAGATCGACGGTCTGCTGCGCCGTGAAGATGTCGATGCTTGGGCGTTCCCCTTGTACGATTTTTGGGGAAGCACCGAATATTACCGAAGCGACCGGTTATGGCGCGCGCACGAGCACCATGGCGTTTTTTTGCTGCGCAACAAGCCTTTCGAGGAGCAATGGCGGGAGACGCCGGTCCACTGCGGCCGCATTCCCTCCAACGTGATGCAGACGTTTCGCGTGGAGAAAAGCGACATTCGCTTGAAGCATTACGGCTGGGCGAACCGGAACGAGCATGCGGCCAAATTCGAACGATACATGAAGGCCGACGGCGAAGGAAAATACGGCAGCTTGGAGCAGTATTACTCGATATTGGACCCGAATCCGAACTTGGTGAAGTGGGAGGAACGACATGTCCGCTAAAAAAGTTTCGATATACACGCTGAACCAGCTTCTCCACCACGGCAAACAGCCGGCGGCCGGAGGGCTCGAGCGCTATATGCGGGATATCGCCGTTCTGATGCGGGAAATGGGCTATGATGTCAACTTCGTCCAAAACGGCACCCACCGATGGAAACGGGACTATATGGGCTTCACCGTGTATGGGGTGCCTATGCTGGAAGGCAACGTTTCCGATATCGAGGCGATGGACCGGGTTTCCCACGACCGGGTTTTGTACGGATGGGTCGGGCAGCAGGAAACGTACAAGGATACGGAAGGGATCGTCATCAATCACGGCATATGGTGGGACGACGCCAACTACGATCTGGAACGTCTGCCGTGGATCATCCCGAATATCGTCAACGGCTTGGACCATTGCAAAGTGATGGTGACCGTCGACACGGCGTTCCTGAATTGGTGCCGCTCGACGATCGGGAACCGGATTCGCGGCAAGCTGCGGTACATCCCGAACTACGTGGACTTGAACATGTTTCGTCCCGAGGAAAAGACGAAGGAAACCGACTTCGTAACCGTCCTGTACCCGCGGCGAATCAGTCCGGTGCGGGGAATCGAGCTCGCGAAACGATTGTCGGTCCGGCTGCTGGGCAAATACGCGCATGTCAAATTCAAATTCGCCGTCGATCATAACCATCCGCAGCTTTGGAACGAATTCGTCGAATGGGCCGACGCCCACCCCTACCGCGACCGGCTCGATATCGGCAACTATTATTTCGACGACATTCCGAACGCATACCGGGAAGCGGATATCGTCCTCCTCCCCACGATCCAGTCCGAAGGAACGAGCTTCTCCTGTCTGGAATCGATGGGCTGCGGCAAAGCGATCGTGACGACGGCGGTCGGCGGCATGACCGACCTCATCCTCGACGGCTTCAACGGCAGGCTCGTCATGCCCGAGGAGGAGAGCTTGTTCGAAGCGCTGTGTGAGCTGATCGAGGACGGCGAGCTGCGCCGGACGTTCGGGCACCACGCCTACATGACGGCGAAAGCTTTTTCCAAGGAGCGCTGGGAGGCCCAATGGGCGAAATGGATCGCAGCCGTTTACGGGTAGCGACAAAGGAGGCGATGGCGCTTGATCCGGCTTATTATATCGGCCGCTACGGGGCGATCGGGCTCTACGCTGCTTCAGCGTATTTGCAACGCCCGGAAGGAAACGTTGATCTGGGGCGAACATTACGGCATCATCAAAGATTTCGCCAACATTTACGATAATCTGGTCTACTTTTCGGAACAGAGCCGAAACGAACGAACCGCGTTTTTCGACCGTAACAAAGATACGGGGCTATGGACCGCCAACATGACGCCCGAATTGCCGTATGTCGAACAGGCGGTCATCAACGCGGTGACCGCCGCCCTGGACACCTTATACGGCCAATTCGCGGAGAAGCACGACATCGTCGGCTTCAAGGAAGTTCGCTACGGCGAAAGGGAGCTGCGCCTGCTGCGCAAATGTTACCCCGATTGTCCCTTCCTGCTGCTCGTCCGGCACCCGGTGCCCTCGTGGGCGAGCGCCCCCACGTGGTACAGAGACATCGACGATTTCGCCGGGGTATGGAACGAGCGGGCCGGCTTTTACGCGGAATACGCCCGGCAAGATCCGAACAGCCTGCTGATCCGTTACGAGGATCTGGTCGACCGCGATCCGAAAACGCTGAAGCGGCTGTCGGAAGTGACGAAGGTGCCGGTTCCCGACATGATCGGCGTCCTGTCGAAGAAGGTCGGATCGTTCAATCCGGAACCGGTAACGAAAGAACAGCGGGAAGAAATCGTAACGAAGTGCAGGCCGGTCATGAAAACATTGCTATACCGGTAAACCGGAACTTTGGAGGGATTTCGTTGTCCAAACGCACCGTCATCTACGCCGATACGGAACCGTATTCCGGCGACGGCGAGGCGGGCGGCGGCTTGCTGTTGACCATACCGCCGGGACGCGTGCCGGCCGGCCCTCTCTTATCCTGCAAGCTCCGGGCGTTTGTCGTCGCTCGTCCGGACGACCGCTCCGCCTCGGCGCCGGCCTGCCGCGTAGAAGCCGGCGAACCGGGATCGAACCGGTGGATACGGGCCTCCTGCCTTCGAGAGGCGGGCGGCGACCTGTCGTTTGCGGAGTGGGATTTGACGCCGTTCATCGAGTCGTCGGGATCACTCCCCTCCCGCTTGCGGCTGGACGTCCCGGCCGGCTTCGAAATATGGGGACGCGACGAGCGATACGACTATTTCGCCCCGCGTATCGAGACGATCATTCGTTCCGGCGGCGGCGACGGCAACGGGGTGTCGGATCGTTGGAGGAGAAGCCTGGCGGCGATATGCGAGGCCGCCGACGCGAAAGGCGTCGTCCTGTACCCGCCGACGATCGATTGGCATACTCCGCTGTTCCAGCGTCCCCACCAATTGGCGCTTGCCTTCGCCAAAGCGGGGTATCTCGTGTTCTTCATGACGCCGAACGAAGCGGAAACGTTCGGGGAAGGGTTTCATGCCGTTCGCGATCGGCTGTACGTCGCCAACGTGCCGGTCGAAACGTTCGACATCGTCGAAAGGCCGATCGTGCTGCTGACTTGGACGATGAGCTTGAACCGGCTGACCGGCTTGACCGATCCTTTCCTTCTGTACGAGTATATCGACGAACTGCCGATTTTCACCGGCTACGACCGCCGCATGGAAATCGCGCACCGCTACTTGCTTCGCCATGCGGGACTCGTAACCGCGACGGCCTCCTCGCTATGGGAAAAGGCGGTGCGCGACCGGCCGGACGCGCTGCTCTCGTATAACGCCGTCGATTACGAGCGATTCGCCGCTGTCGAGACGCGGCAAGGGCCGGTGCCGGACGATATGCGGGAAACCGTCGACTCCGGGCGGAGCGTGGTCGGCTACTACGGGGCGATCGCCAAATGGCTCGATTACGGCCTGCTTCGCCATGCCGCGGAGCATAACCCGGATTTCGACTTCGTGCTGATCGGTCCCGATTACGACGGCAGCATGCGGCGCGCCGGCTTGGAGCGCTTCTCCAACATCCGGTATTTGGGAGCCAAACGGCACGACGAGCTTCCGTCCTATTTGGCCTACTTCGACGCGGCGATCATTCCGTTCCGGCTGAACAGCTTGACCGTCTCCACGAGTCCGCTGAAATTGTTCGAATATTTGGCGGCGGGCAAAGCGGTCGTCTCCACCCCCATTCCCGAATGCGCGAAGTGCGAGCCGGTCTTGACGGCCCGGCACGCGAAGACGTTCGCGGAATCGGTCCGCCTCGCCGTCCGGCTCGGGCGGGATCCGCAGTACGTTCGGACCGCGAGGCGGTTCGCGGCCCGCCATACTTGGGAGCAAAGGGTCCGGGACATGGACGCCGCCATGGACGCCCGAAGGCAAGCGGCACGGTAAGAAAGGCTTCGTCCCCGGACGAAGCCTCTTCCGCGTCGGCGCCGAACTTTGATACGGATGACTCGGACCCCATACCCATGCGAATCCGTTCTCCGGTCCATACACTGTAGTAGATCCCGTAAACCGACATCATCGACGAACGAACGGAGGGACGACCTTGAGCTTATTCGATTCCAGATTTTTTACGACAGCCGATCCGAAGGTGGATCGACTCGTGTTCGATATTCCGGCGGAATGGTGGAGCCGGTTGTACGAATATGCGTGGGCGAGCCGGTTTGCCGACCCCCGGGACACGGCGCTGGACGCCGCTTGCGGGCTGGGGCATCACTTCAAATACTTTTTGGGGAAAGCGTGCAGGGAAGCGCATGCGTGCGACCACAGCCCGACCATCCGCATACCGGAGCTTCTGAAGCAAGGCATGCGAAAGGCGTTCGGCGATCCGGTCGGAGACTTGCTGGAGAGGGAAGGCTATTACGATGCCGTCCGGTTCCGTCAGGCGGACATTACGGACTTGCCTTACGAGGATCGCATGTTCGACAAGGTGTATTGCCTATCCGTGCTGGAGGAATTGGGCCCGGAGAAGATGAGACAAGCTCTTGGGCAATTCGCCAGAGTGTTGAAGGACGACGGTCTTCTCGTCCTCACCTTCGATTACCCTTTGATCAAGATCGAAGACATCGAGGCGGCCGCCGCCCCGCTGGGCTTGACGTTCGCCGGCAATGTCGATCCCGTCAAACCCGATAACGCCATCTATTCCGACCGGTGGAAGCTGTGGTGTTGCCGTGCGGTGCTGAAGAAGCGGGAACAGCCGCGGTTATGAAGCGGCGGCGCTGCCTCAATCGGGGCTGGAACGTCCGTCGCCGGCCGTCATCGGCCGGATTCCAGCTCGGCCAGCAGCTCCTCCACCTCCCGGCATCGATGATCCCACGTGCGGGCGAGCGCGTAGCGGGTTCTCGCCGCCGCATCGCCGGGCCGCTTCAGCCGTTCCAGCACCGCCCCGATAAACGACTCGTGATCGACCGCCACGTCCACGACGTCTCCCATTCGTCTGCATTCGGGCAAATCCGTGGATACGACGGGTTTCCCGGCGGCCAAATACTCGTACGCTTTAACCGGGTTCGCCGCGAGCGTGACGGACGTCCTCTTGAACGGGATCAGGCATACGTCGAAGCCGGCGATATGCCGGTTCAGGTCGGCATGCGGGACGAGTCCTTCGATCCGGATCCGCTTCTCCCGGCGAACCGTATCGTACGTCCTGCCGAACTCCGGCCCGACCAGCACGACCTCGACCTCCCCGGTCCGGGCCAGCTTGCGAAGGAGCAGGTCGTCGATCCAAGGAGCCCACGCCCCGACGAAGCCCGCTCGCGGCGTCCGGCCCGGATTCGTCTCGGCGGCATCCCCGCCGGCACTCTCGACGTGAAGCCGCATCGCGGGGTCGTAGCCGTTGCGGACGAGCTTCAGCCGGATGTGCGGATAGGTGGACGACAGCCTGTCGTACAGCCTTTCGGAGGAGCATACGACCGCGTCGGAGACGGACACCATGTCGCGCTCGAACCGATGCCATTCCCCGAAATCGTCCGCACAATCGTAGACGATCCAATCCGGCTCGATATCCCGCTTCGCGGAGGGGCCGCTCATCGGCATGCTGCACCAGACGCCTACGGGGAGACGGCTGCCGGCGCGAATTCGCGGCCAATCGTCGCGCAGCCATTTTTCGTAATGATGTACGACGTAGACGTTCGGCTCCACCCGCTCCATGCCCCGATCCGCGCGGGTTTTGTTGCAATAATAGACCGTACGGCCCGATCGGGCGAGTCCGCCGAGCAGCTGCTGGGGTCTTTGCTTCATCCACGACCAATCCAGCGTGGGGGGATAGACGACGATGCTCATCGCGACGGCTCCTTTGCTGACCGATTCGTATATCCTTTTTCGCAAAACGGCTAACCTTTCGCCCTTTCCCGTCATACCTTGGGAGTAAGAGACGATTCGAACGCCTACCGGCCGATAAAGGAGATTCGGCATGCTCGTTTTCATCCTCGTCCAAGACAACGCCCATTGGCTCGAGACTACGCTCCTCGCCTTGTCGCAAGCGAACGTTCCCGACTGTTCCGTCCTCGTGCTGGAAGCCGATTATGCGGACCGGATGAACCGGGCGCTGGCCGACTATGAGGGACGATTTTTCATCGCGCTGACGGCCGGCGACCGGCCGCAGCCCGATTTCGGCCCCAGCGTCGCGGAGTGGATCCGCTCGCTGCCGGATACGTACGCCGGTATCGAGATCGTGGCGCCCCCTCGGCCGATGCCGGACCGGCGAAAGCCGCCCGACGCGTCCGATATTCCGGTCGTCTGGAGCACAAAAGCCGTCCGATCCGGCTTGTTCGGCGGCGGCTTCCTCCCGCCGGATGCGCTGCCTTTCGACCATTACGTGCTGCTTGAGCGCAGGCTTGGACTTGGCGAGACGCATCCATGGCGACGGATCGAATCGGCGTGCATCGTTCGCGGCGGAACGGCCGCCGCTCCCGCCTGGAGAAGGCTTGCCGAGGAATGGGACTTTCTCCGTCCCGTCCTGACGGCGGCGTATCGCAAACCCGAATCGGGGGATTCGCCGGTCGTCACCGTCGTAATCTCGACCTACAACGATGCCCGGTATTTGCTGTGGGCCGTAAGGAGCGTTCTCGTGCAATCGTTCCAGCGGTGGGAGCTTCTGATCGTGGACGACGGATCCGACGACGATACGATACGGAAGCTCGAGAAGCTTCCGTGCGACGACCGTATCGTCGTGATGCGGAACCGGACCAACCGCGGGAAGTCGGCTTGCTTGAACGCCGCCCTCGCCAGGGCGAAAGGCCGTTGGCTGCTCGAGCTGGACGCCGACGATTGGCTGTCCCCGGATTGCCTGGAAACGTTGCTGAGCGGCGTCAACGAGCAGGAGTGCTGCGGAGCCGCGGTCGGTCTGCACGCGGAATGGCTCGAGCGGCCGAATCGCCAACCGGTCTACCGGCGCCCGGCCCCGTTTCCGGACTCGGTCGAACGCATCTTGACCGACGGCGTCCCGCTGGCGCCGCGAATGTACCGCATGGCCTGCCTGCGCGAGCTGGGAGGCTGGCTCACCGACGACCCGTACGACGGCCGGTTGTATGAAGATTTCCAGATGCTGCTGCGCCTGAACGCGAAATATCCGATCCGCCGAGTGCCGCGCGTACTCTATCATCGGCGGCTGAGAAGCGGCAGCGTCACTCACTCGCATCCCGGACGCTACGAGGTATGGCGGCGATGGATGGAGCTTCGCTTGGCGGCGGATAGCGGCGACTAACGGTCGGCCGTACGGGATCGAACCGGGTTAACCGGCAGCGCGCACGCGAACGAACGTAATATTGTCGGTGAACAGCGTGGCCAGACGAGCCGGCGACGTATAGGTCGTATTGGCGACTTCCATCGTAACGATTCCCGCCGCCACGGAGATGAGCCGGCCGACCAAAAATTCGTTGGGCAAAAACACTTCGACTATTTTACCGGCGTAAGACGCCAATGCGTCTGAAAAATCCACACGATTACCTCCTTTGGTTGAATGGATCAAGAAACGAAGTTGATGCTGCGGAATGGGATCAGAACGATGTCCCCGCTCGCCTCCCTTATTTGAACGAAATCTGTGCCTACGGAAACGACGGTGCCCGTAACGGTGCCGGCCGCGGTATCGATCGTGAGCGTCGTGCCCACCCGGCTCGTAAAGAAGCTCCTCATCGCCGCTTCCTCTTCGTTCAGCTCGATGTACGAGTTTTGCAGCGCCTGCACTTGGGCCGTCAACGACGAAGCCGTCGCCCCGAGCTGGGAAAGCTGCGTCTGCTGCGTATTTTGCTGCTGTACGAGTGCCGCTTGCTGTTGTCCGAGCGCGGCTTGCTCCTGTCCGAGCGCCGTTTGCTGCTGGGCGAGCGAATTGATGCGCGCTTCCAGCTGCGGTACGGCTCCGGCAAGTCCGTCAATCCGCGAACCGAGAGCCTCTACCAACGCCTCGAACCGGCGAAGGCCCGACCGCGACCGGCGTCTCGTTTTTCTTCTCCGTTTCGGTTTGGCGCACACGATTTTGCAAACCTTCTTCGCTTTTTTGCACGATGACACTTGGTTATCACTCTCCCTATTCGAATCTGTTGTAAAATATGACCATGTACTGGACATAGTGACTTGTCTACGGAAAGATGATGAAACGACCTATTCGATGCGGCGATTGGAGGGCGAAAAAAATCGGACATGCCTTCAGGCATCTCCGATTCCATGGTTATGAACGGCTTGCAAAATGTCCCGGACGCATTGCTCCACCGGATCCCGGTCCGTCCGGCACCGGACCTCCGGATGAAGAGGAGGCTCATAGGGATGACTGATCCCCGTGAACGACCCGATTTCGCCCGCTCTCGCTTTCCGGTATAAACCTTTCGGGTCGCGCGCCTCGCAGATGTCCAGCGGACAATCGACGAACACTTCGACGAACCGGGGAGACAGCATCGCCCTCACTTGATCGCGCGAAGCGCGAAAAGGCGAAATGGAGGAGACGATGACGTAAAACCCTTCGTTCAAAAGAAGCTTCGCCACTTCGCCGGTTCGGCGGGACACCTCCCGCCTGTCTTGGTCGGAGAAGCCCAAATCGCTGTTCAGTCCTTTTCGCAGCTCGTCTCCGTCGAGAACGATCGCATGGCCCAGCTTCTCTTTCAACGCGAGGGCCAGCGTCGTCTTGCCCGCTCCGGACAATCCCGTCAACCATACGACCACGTTCGACTTCATGCCGCGATCCTCCTCGACACCGAAATATCGGAACGATACAGCGTATGCCGCCGGAAACCGAATGGACATGTACAAAAGTCGAATGGGCGGAATTCCCGCCGCGTCACCCATCCGCCCCTCCGATGACGGCGAGCGCGTAGGCGCGGGCGACCGCGAAGCATTCGCGCACCGTATAGTTCGCTCGGACGGCGAGCGGGGAGCGGCTGGCCAAGCCGAGCACGGCGTAGCCCGGCTCCCGCGCCAGCAGCTTCGCCCGGTACAGGTGGTAGTCGGCGGTAACGATCAGCATGCGGATGTCCCGCGTACCGTCGCGCTTCATCAGTCGTTTGGAAAAGGCGATATTTTCCTCGGTCGTCCTCGAACGATCCTCGAGCAGCAGCCGCCCGCCGTCGATGCCGTTGCTCCGCAAATAGCCGGCCATCGCTTCCGCTTCCGGCACGAGCTCGTCCGGACCTTGTCCGCCGGACAGCACGACGGGAACGTCCGGATGGCGCCGCGCATAATCGAGCGCCGTATCGAGCCGCCGCTTGAGCGACTGCGACAGCTCCTTCCCGTGCAAGCCCGCCCCGAGCACGACGACGTAGTCGACCGGCTCGCTCTCCCCGTCGCGGGCGTGAAATTCCCCGGCGATGATCGCCGAAAGGCTCGCGAGCGTCAGTGCGAATGCGGCGACCGCCGACCCGAGCCCGTACGCGGCCCGGCGGTACATCCGGTTCCCCGTCGCCGCGTACCGAAGCCCCGACGCGAACGCGGCCAGCGTCGCCGTCAGCGCGCCGAGCGCAACCGCCGTTCCGAAGCTCGGCGCCCACGCAAGCCGGAGCGCCGCCGCCGCCGAAGCGGCCGCAAGGGCGGCGCACGCCAAGCGCAAGCCGCGTCCGGCGCCGGACTGCGGTCCTCCGGCCGGGGCGCCTCGTCTCTTGTTCGATTCGAACGTCATGACGGCTTCCCTCTCTTCCCCATCGTCCGTCCCCGTGCGGACCTTCTCATGCGCATCGTACCGGACAAGCCCGCCGTTGTCAAAAGGCGCGCCTCGCCGTCGTTGCCGGACGGCTGTCCAACGCGCGGAGAATCGGGTACAATGAAAGTCGAATTCGCCCTTGACCCTCACATCAATGTGACGGTTTATACTGAGGGTGCGGTACGTAACGAGACATCCGGAGGTGGTCCGCGCATATGAAAATCGGCGAACTCGCCCGCCGTACGGGCGTCAGCATCCGTTCGCTGCGCTACTACGAGGAGCAGGGGCTGCTCGCTCCGGTGCGGGCGGACAACGGGTACCGGGTGTACAGCCCGTTTGCGGTTGAGCAGGTCGAGCGCATCCAGTTTTATTTGGGACTCGGCTTTTCGACGGAGCAGCTGGCCGGATTTCTCCATTGCGTGCTGCAGCACAAGGAAGCGTTTTGCCGGGACGTCCTCCCCGTCTACGAATCGAAAATCGCCGAGCTGGACGAACAAATCCGGCTGCTTTCCTCGATCAAATCGAATCTGGAGGAACGCGTGCGGTCGATCGTCGCGGAACGGCACGAGGCGGAGACGAACCGGACGGAACGCGACAAAGGGGCGGATTCCGATGGCCATTACGATGACGGACGATAACTGGTCTGCCATTATGAAAGAGCGGGACACGGTGCTCGTCGATTTCGACAGCCCGTACTGCGGACCTTGCCGGGCGGCGGCGCCGGCGCTCGAGCAGCTGGACCGGGAGCTCGGCGACCGGGTGGCGGTCGCGAAAATGAACGTGGACGAACATCCAAGCCTTGCCGGTCGGCTCGGCATTATGGGCGTGCCGACGTTCGTCCTGTTCCGCGGAGGCCAGCCCGTCAACAAGACGGTCGGCTTCCGGTCGAAGGACGAGCTGATCGGCACCGTGCGCGCTTGGCTTGACAACCCGAGATGACGAAAAAAAACGGAGCGCGATCGCTCCGTTTTTTCGTCATTCCCGCTTACGCCCGCAGGTAAGCGTCGGCGAACCATGCGGCCGCGGCTTCAACCTCGGCCTGCACGAGCTGGTGGCCGAACCGTTCCCAGTGAACCGTCACGCCGGCTCCCGCCCCGTCCAGCAGCCGGCGCAGCTCTTCCGTTTCCTCCGGCGAGCAGATCGGATCGTTCGTTCCCGCGCCGATAAACACGCCGACTCCCGACAAATCCGGAAGCCGCACGCCTCGTCGCGGCACCATCGGATGGTGGAGAACGGCTCCCCTCAGCGAGCCTTCGCAATGAAACAGCAGGCTCCCCGCCATATTGGCTCCGTTGGAATAGCCGAGCGCCACGAGGTTGCCCCGGTCGAAGCCGTACTGCCGGGCCGCCTCGTCCAGGAAGCCGTTCACCTCGTTTGTCCGGAACAAAAGGTCCTCCTCGTCGAAGACGCCCTCGGCCAGCCGCCGGAAAAACCGCGGCATTCCGTTCTCGAGAACGTTGCCCCTCAAGCTCAAGACGGCCGAGCCGGGCGAGACGACGCCGGCGATGCCGAGCAAATCGCGCTCCGTGCCGCCGGTTCCGTGCAGCAGCACGAGCGTCGGCGCTTGCGCGTCCGTTCCTGGCCGGAATAGATGCTTCATTCCGCTTTCACCTCCACGCTGCGTACCCGGATCGGGAGCAAATTCGCTTCGATCGTCTCCCGCTGCGGCTCGTACCAATCGGGAAGCATGAGCCGTTCGCCAAGCTCCTCCGGACGCTCGTCGCGCGCGAATCCGGGCGGATCCGTGGCGATTTCGAACAAGATGCCGCCGCCCTCGCGGAAATAAACGGCGTTGAAATATTGCCGGTCCAAAATCGGGGTGACCTCGTAGCCGCGCGTCCCGACCTGGGTTCTCCATTCCGCGTGCTCGTCGAAATCTTTCGCGCGCCAAGCGATATGGTGAACCGTTCCGGCTCCTCCGCGGCCCCATTCCATGTCACGGAGCGGGACGTCGATGACGTTCCCCCGGTCTCCGGTCGCCCGGAATCGGGCGTAGCCGTTCTCCTCCCCGACTTTCGAAAGTCCGAGCGCGTGTTCGAGCGCTCCGGTCGTCTGCGCGGCGTTCGTGCTGTACAGCACCGCGCCGCCGAAGCCTTTGATCGCCATTTCGGCGGGCACGCCTCCGAACGACCATCCGCTGTTCGGGCCTTCCTCCCGCTCGACGAGCTCGAGCCGCATCCCCTCGTTATCCGCGAATTGCAGGAACGTCTCGGCAAACCGCGTCGCACTCGAGACGGATACGCCGTGCTCTTTCAGCCGGCTTTCCCAAAACCCGAGCGATCCGGGCGGGACGACGAACGTCGTATATCCGACCTGGCCGCCCCCGACGCGCCCTCTGCGCGCGCCCGGAAACGGGAAAAACGTAATGATCGTGCCGGGACTGCCGTTTTCGTTGCCGAAATACAGATGATACACCTCGGGTGCGTCGAAATTGACCGTTTTTTTCACGAGCCTCAGTCCCAGCACTCCCGCGTAAAAATCGACGTTCGCCTGAGGGTCGCTTGCAAATGCCGTAATGTGATGAATGCCCGCCGTACGAAGCGCCATTGACGATCAGCTCCTTGTTCTCGATATTTTCATGATTCCCCATTCCGTTAAACGATTGCGGCGATAAATCTTTGTTTTGAATTTCTTAAATTTAAGATATATCATTTCCAGCTTCTTGTCAATAGCCCCGTTTTGCAAAACATTTCGCCATACGGCAGCAGGATCGATTATGAAGAACAACCAAGGAACCGATCGTCGCATGCTTTTTAGGGGGGTGTCTTCCGGTCCTCTTCGTTTCCTGAGGCAATGCGGACTGCTCGGCCCGATTCGCCGCGGAAAGGGCCGCTCTTGCTCGGACGCCTCAAATCTTGGTGAGCAGCGAGGCGTCGATATCCCGAATCGAGCAGCGGCCCGAAATCGCAAGCTGCAAATCCGTTTCGGCCATCAGGTTCTCGAGAACGGACCGTACTCCCCGTTTCCCCGCAACCGCCAGCGCGTAGGCGTAGGGTCTGCCGACCAATACCGCCGTCGCCCCCAAAGCGATGGCCTTCAATATATCGGCGCCGCGTCGGATTCCGCTGTCCAATAAAACCGGCACGGCTCCGCGGACCGCCTGTACGATTTCGGGCAAAGCCTCCAAGGTTCCGATCGCCCCGTCCAGCTGTCGTCCGCCGTGATTGGAAACGATGATACCGTCCGCCCCCAGCTTCACGGCATGCTTCGCATCCTCCGGATGGGTGACCCCTTTCAGCAGTAAAGTCAAACCGGTCTTTTTCCGCACGTCCGCGAATCGGTCCCATGTAAAGTCGGTATTATTGCCCTCGTCCAGCGCTTTGCGAACGGCGGCTTGGAGATTGTCGGAGGGAGGCTCGTCGAGCATATCCAGGAAAACCGGGTCCGTGAAATAGTTGCCCATGCCGTGGCCCTCCAAAAAGGGCAAATAGGCGTTCCGCAAATCGTATTCCCGCCAGCCGAGCATGGTCGAATCGACCGTTACGACGACGGCGCTGTAGCCCGCCTTTTCCGCGCGATCCAGGAAGCTTTCCAGCAGTCTCGGCTCCTTCGGCGGATAGAGCTGAAACCATCGCTCCGCGTCGCCCATCGCTTCCGCGACCTTTTCCAGCGGTTCGCTCGATACGTTGCTCAGAATATAGGGAACGCCCAGCTCCGCGCATACGCGTGCCGGAGCGAGCTCGGCGTCCTTGTGCAGGATGGAATTGACCCCGATCGGCGCAAGGAGGAAGGGAACGGGCATCGTCTTGTCAAAAAGCCGCACGGACATGTCGCGCTTCGTGATGGACGTGCAAATTCGCGGGCGAATCCGGTAAGAGCGAAACGCTTGTTGGTTGGCCAGCATCGTATCGCCCGCCCCCGCTCCGCCATAGACATAGCCGAAAGGACCGGGAGCCAGCAGTTCCCGCGCCCGTTGCTCCCATTCGTGAAACGCTACGGGGAGATGCATGGCCGCGTCGTCGGTATGTTCGTAAAACCGCATTTGGATTTCGTCGCTTTTCATAACCGATATCCCCCTATTCCTGTCGTACCGACCATAAAATTCTCCGATGCGACGATTTCAATAAGCGGGAATAATTGTTAAGGCTTCGCAACGAATTCGCCATACGGAAAGAAGTCCGATAATTTATGGTAAATCGGGAAAAATAAGCGCGGAGGTGATCGTCGCATGTCTACCGGGTTTCGCAAACCGAAGTCGTTTTCCGAGTGGGTCCGCCATCGTTCGCGGCAAAAGCAAGATCGTCTCGATCAGCGATTCGACCGGTCCATGTCGGCTCTGCAGGACATTCCGCTGGAAAGCAGCCTTGAAGCGAACGTGGACAATATTCGAAACATGCTCGGCAACAGCGACGATTTGGTCATCCGGCATTTTTTTATCGAAGGCGACATTCGCCGCAAAGCGGCGATCGCCTATATCGACGGCTTGATTGAAACGGTATTCGCCAATCAATTCGTGATGAAAGCGGCCATGGAGCTCGGCCGTCCCGCCCATTCGTCCGGGGAAGGCAGAGTCGGGTCGGTTACGGAAGTTTTGGCCGATTACGAAATTCCGATCAGCGAGACGGCCAAGACGAAACGGCTGAGCGAGGCGATCCGCTCCATCTTGTCCGGCGACTCAACGCTGCTCGTGGACGGGACGGACGAAGCGGTTTTGCTCAATACGAAGGGTTGGGAGAAACGCGGCATCGACGAGCCCCGCACCGAATCGGTCGTCCGCGGGCCCCGCGACGGATTTACCGAGACGATCTGCACGAACACCGCCCAAATCCGCCGCCGGCTGAAAGACCCGAACTTGCGCATCCGTTATTTCACGGTCGGCCGCCGGACGAATACCGACGTCGCGGTCGTTTTTTTGGACGGAGTGGCCAACGCGAAAATCGTCGAGGAAGTCGTTCGCCGCATCAAGGCGATCGACATCGACGGCGCCCTCGAAAGCGGCTATATCGAGCAGCTGATCGAGGACAGCCACTGGACGCCGTTTCCGCTTATCCAAAATACGGAGCGGCCGGACAAGGCGACGGCCAACATCCTGGAAGGCAAAATCGTCATCGTTTGCGACGGGACGCCGTTCGTGCTGATTGCGCCCGCCGTCTTCGCGCAATTTTACCACAGCCCGGAAGACTACTACGAGCGGTTTCTGATCGGAACGCTGATCCGGCTCATCCGCGTCATCAGCATGGCGATGGCGCTGCTGCTTCCTTCGCTGTATATCGCGTTCAGCTCGTTCCATCCGGAGATGATCCCGTCCCGTCTGGTCATCGCGATGGCGGCCGGACGTTCGACCGTGCCGTTCCCGTCCATCGTCGAAGCGTTCGCGATGGAAGTGACGATGGAAATATTGCGCGAGGCGAGCGTCCGGCTCCCCGGTCCGATCGGCCCTACGATCGGCATCGTCGGCGCCCTCGTCGTCGGGCAGGCGGCCGTCCAGGCGGGCATCGTCAGCCCGATCATGGTCATTATCGTCGCTTTGACGACGATCGGCTCGTTCGCCGCCCCGAGCTACAGCGCGGCCATTGCCCTGCGCATGCTCCGGTTTCCGATGATGGTGGCCGCCGCTCTGTTCGGCCTCTACGGCATCATGCTGCTTCTCATCCTGATCATCATGCATCTGTGCTCGCTGAAATCGTTCGGCGTCCCCTACCTGGCGCCTCTAACCCCGAGCCGATTCGGCGACCTGAAAGATACGTTCGCCCGCGCTCCTCTCCAATGGATGAGGAAACGGCCGTTATTTTTCAAAACGAAAGACAAAAGGCGGATCGGCGCCGATTCCGAAGATACGGGGGTACAACACGGTGGCGCGAACAACCAACAACAACAGGACCACGATCAACGAGAGCAAGAGCAACGGGGCGGAGAGCAGCCGCACCCTGAACAGCAACAGCGGCAACGGGGCGGAGAGCAGCAGCGGCCCGATGAGCAGCGGCAACGGCGTGGAGAGCAGCAGCCCGAGCAGCAATAGCGGCAATAGCGGCAATAGCGGCAATAGCGGCAATAGCGGCAATAGCGGCAACGGCAACGACGGCCGGGGCGGCAATCCGACCGACTTGACCTCCAATCCGAATCCGACGGATAAGCCGTTCGTCATCAGCACCCGTCAAGCGGGCTCGCTTATCGCGAGCACGTTGATCGGCGTCGGCGTCCTGACGCTCCCGAGAGTGACGGCGGAGACGACCGCCGAGAGCGGGTGGATTTCGGCGATCGGAGGAGCGCTGCTGGCCATGGCGGCTATGGCGGTGATCGTGACGCTGGCGAAGCGCTACGTCGGGCTGACGATCGTCGAGTATGCGTCCCGTCTGCTCGGCCCGTCCCGTTTCCCGCTTGTCGGCCGGATGATCGGCTTCCCGATATTCGCGCTTTTTTTCACTTACTGGGCGTTGTCCACGACGGTCGTCGCCCGCGTGTTCGGGGAAGTGGTCATCACGACCGTCCTGCCGAAGACGCCGCTCGAGGTCATCATTTCCACGATGCTCATCACCGCCTTCATATTCGTCATGTACGACGAAGAGGTGCTGGCTCGCGTCAACGAAATATTGCTGCCGATCATCGTCATTCCCGTCCTCGTCATCGCCTTGTCTTCACTGCAAAGCGCGAGGCTGGACAACCTGCTGCCGCTGTTCGCCGTCGACTGGAGGGCGCTCCTGAAAGGCATTCTCATAACGGCGACGTCCTATCTCGGCTTCGAGATCATGACGATGTTTTTCTCGGTCACCCAGCAAGGGCACAGGCTGATGTCGGCCAGCATGATCGGCATCGCCATACCCGGGATTATTTATACGCTGATCGTCATCTCCGGCATATCCGTATTCGGGGTCGAGGAGATGCGGCTGCTCGCTTGGCCGACGCTCGAGCTCGTCAAGACGACGGAGGTGCCCGGCCTCATTCTGGAACGGCTCGAATCGGCGTTTCTCGGCGTATGGGTAGCAGCGGTTTTCACGAGCGTGGGCAATATGTACTACGCCACCGCCGCGATCGTCCGGCACGTGTTCCGGCTGCGCGGACATCGGGTCGTCGCGACCGTGATGCTGCCGGCGTATTACTGGCTGTCGCTCCGTCCGCCGAACGTCCAGAAGCTGTTCCAGTACCAGACGTGGCTCGGGTATATCGGCGCGGTATGCGCATTCGGCATCCCGGTCGCGCTGCTCCTGCTGTCGCTCGTCCGCGACGGCCGGGCGAAACGGTCCGGCGAACCCGACGCCGCCGGCAAGGAGGCGATTCCCGAATGAAGGTCCCCTTTGCATCGGTGCGCACGATCGTCCGGCTCGTCCTCGCGCTGCCGCTGCTCGTCCTTCTGACGGCCGGCTGCTGGGACCGCCGGGAGATCGAGGAGAGAACGTCCGTCGTGGCGCTGGCGATCGACCGAGACCGGGACAATCCCCAATTTATTACGCTGTCCGTGCAAATTCCGATTCCGATCCGGATCGCCGGGTCGGGAGCCGGAGGCGGGGGCGGTGACGGAAAAAACTCGGTAAAGGTTATGTCCGCGACAGGCAAGACGGTCGTCGACGCGTTCCAAAATTTGCAGAAGCGGCTGAACCAGGAGCTGTTCTACGGCCATACCCGCATCATCGCGATCGGCGACGACGTGGCGAAGGAGGGGCTAATCCACATTCTCGACCCGTTCCGGCGCGATCCGCAAATCCGCCGGCTGCTGTGGCCGATTATCGTCAAAGGCAACGCCCTCGAGCTGCTCAACGCGGTGCCGACTCTCGAGCAAATTCCGACCGTCTTCATCATGTCGCTGATCGAGAACGGAGCCAAAAGCGGCCGCATCCCCGACGTCAATCTAGGCGATTTTTTCATCGACTTGTCGTCCGCCTCGCGCGAAGCGTATATGAACTATGTCGAGGTAAACAAAAACGACGTGAAATGGTGCGGGGTCGGCGTATTCCGAGGCGATCGGATGATCGGGAAGCTCGACGAACGGGAGACGTGGAATTTGATCCATCTTCGCGAGAAAAAGGGCGGCGGCAATATCGTATTCCCCTACGAGAACGATCCGTCCAAGCTCGTCACGCTCAATACCGAGTTCGTCAGCTCGAAGAAAAACATATCGTTCCAGGACGGTAAGACGATCGTCCGCATCCATGTCGAGCTCGAGAGCAACCTGCTTGAAAAAACGTTCGACATGAACTTGTTCCAGGAGGCTTCGATCAAACGGCTGGAACAGCAAGCGGAGAAATATTTGAACGAAGGCGCGGCGGATCTCGTCCGCAAGCTGCAGCGGCAGTACAAGACGGACACGCTCGGCATCGGCAGCTATATCAAGGCGCACCATACTTCCGAATGGAAGCGGATGGACTGGGAGCGGCAGTTCCCCGAAGCGGACATTCGGATCACCTACCGGATCCGGGTGAGAAATCCGGGCATGGAGCTGCGCTGACGGTCGGCGATCGGGCTTGTTCGCATGTATGCGCCACTCCGGGAATATATATAGGAAAAAACGAATTTTGGAGTGGCGGCGCATGCAAAAACAATCGTTCGTACGAGGAACTTTCATCTTGACGGCCGCGGCGTTCGTGACGAGGCTGCTCGGCTTCGCCAACGGCATCTTCCTGGCGCGGCTGCTCGGAGCGGAAGGAATCGGCCTGCTCATGATGGCCCATCCGCTTCTCCCGCTCACGATCACGTTGACCGAGCTCGGCTTGCCCGTGGCGATTTCCAAGCTCGTGGCCGAAGCCGATGCGCAAGGCAACGCGAGGAAGGTGAAGCGCATCCTCGTCGTCTCCCTGTCCGTGACCGGGACGCTCAGCGTCGCGCTGACGCTCGTCTCGCTGATCGGCTCGAAAGCGATCGCGGCGCTGTTCCTGCCGGATCCGCGAGCGTACCCGGCCATGCTCGCGATCACGCCGATCGCGCCCATCATCGCCGTCTCGGCCGTGCTGAAAGGCTATTTCCGCGGCAAGCAGCACATGAAGTCGATCGCCTTCTCCGACGTGCTGGAAAACACGGTACAAATCGTCGGCATATTGGCGCTCGTGCAGCTGCTGCTGCCTTACGGGCTCGAGTACGCCGCCGCCGGCGCGATGGTCTGCTCCGTCTTCGGCGAAGGTGCCGGCCTGCTGTACTTGCTGGCACGCTACCGGCGAAGCCGCGAGCGCGGGGACGGCGGCGATTCGATCGCCACCCATCTGAGAAACGGCAAGCGGACGCTGGCGGAGCTGCTACACATGGGGCTGCCGACGACCGGCCACGGCTTCGTCCAATCGATCTACAGCGCCTTTCAGCCGATGCTCGTGCTCAAAAGCTTGGCGCTGGCCGGCGTCGGAACGGCGGTCGCGACGAAGCAATTCGGGATGCTGGCCGGCTACGCGTTTCCGCTCCTGTTCTTCCCGAGCTTCATCACGCACTCGCTGTCGACGGCGCTCATACCCGCGATCAGCGAAGCGAACGTTCATAAGAACGGCATGGTCATCCACCAGCGGATGGATCAGGCGATGCGGATCGCGCTGTATGTCGGCGCTCCGAGCACCGTCATTTTGTACGTATGGGCGACGCCGCTTACGACGCTGCTGTACCATTCGCCGGAAGCGGGCAAGCTGCTGCAGCTGATGGCGCCGATCTTCTTCCTGCACTACTTCGAGGCGCCGCTTCACGCCATCCTGCTCGGCCTCGGCAAAGCGAGCACGACGATGTGGAACTTTATCGTCATGACCGTGTTCAAGGCGGCGGCGATTTATTTTCTCGGCATGCAGTTCGGCATCACGGGCGTCGTGCTCGGCATCAACTTCGGCATCGTGTTCATTACGCTGCTCAACTTCCTGTCCATTTCGAGCGCGATCGGCTTCTACATCAATTTGCGCCGAATCGTGAAGGTGGCGATCGGCATGGCGTTGATGGCGGCGTCCGGGCAGTACGCCCATGCGCTGCTGCTTCGGGAAGGTTTCCCTCCGGCCGGCAGCTTGGTCGTGTCGGTCCTCGCGTCGCTGCTCGTCTTTTTGCTCGCGCTGATCGTCACCGGAGCGGTCGACGGGCGGGCCGCACTGAACGTCCCGTCGGCGCTTCGGACGCTGTCTCTCCGCAAATAGACGGCGGCCGTAACGACCAATAGAGCCCCCTTCTATCGCGAAGGGGGCTTTTCGATCGAGACGCGTTCATTTTTTCAAACGTTCGTTGAAGTAGACGCCGGTCGGGTGGAACCCGATCTTCGACTTGAGCTGCTGGGCGATTTCCTTGAACGAGTGCATGCATGTGCGGCACAATCGGTTATCCCGGATCGGGCTTCCGCAAGATTCGCACGGATAGGTCAGCTTGACGTAAGCTTTCGACAGCTTGCCTTCCTTCATCAGCTTGGCGATGGCGGATGACGGAACGCCGGTCGCTTCGCTCAGCTGCTCGGTCGTCGAATCCGGGCATTTCCACAGATGATCGAGACAGCGGTTCAAGCCGTCGTCCAATCGGGCGCTGCATGCCTGGCACAGGTTGCGGACGTTTATCCGATACACGGCGCCGCAAGACGGACAGTTATCCACGTTTAAGTTCATCCGCGCTCGTTCCCTCGTCCTGAGTAATAAGTCCTAGTTCCATATTACTACACAAAGGAAGCGGCTACAATAGGCGTTCGCCCTGCGGGCGAGCCCGTTTGTCATTTTATTTGTACTCGGTCGTCCAGTCGTCGATTTTGATCGAACCGTTCTCCTCCAGCAGCGTGCACGTCAAGTACCCGTCATGCGTCCCGGACAACACGTACGTGGCCGTAAAAACGACCGGATCGGCCGGCTTGCCGGCCGCGGTTACCTTCGCGTCCTTGACCGATTGGACCGGTCCGGGAGGGAGAAGGCTCGGAAAACCGCCGGCCGTGATATAGCCGCCGCCCGAGGGGACGACGAGTCCGTCCGCCACCTCGGCCGCTTTGCGCGCCGTGAACGCATCGTTCAGCCAGGCGACGATTTTCGCCCTGCCGGCTTCATCATCTCTTTGCCGAACGCGTCCCGAGGTGCCGGCCCATGCGCCAAACGTTCGTACCATTCCGGTTTAGTCCCGCTCATCGTTCATCGCCTCCTTCCGCTTCGCCGATAGTTTCGCCCGCGCTCTCGCGACGCGCGAGTTTACCGTTCCTTCGGGAACGCCCGGCAGCCCCGCCATTCTCCTTCACCGGCAAGCCGCAGCGCGCGTCGAGCAGCAGCGCTTCCCGGTACGGCTCGGGCAGCTCGAGGACGAGCCGCCATTGCGGATCCGCTTCGATGCGGGACATCGCTTCCGTTTCCGCGGACGGGTAGCTTTCGGTGCGGACGCGAAGCGCGGCGCGGTCCAACGTCGTCGCATAGCGGACGTACTCGTGCTCCATGTCATCACCTCTGTAAGGATTAGACACCGTTCGAGCGATTTGGTTCCCGCCATTCGAAAAAAAGTTCCGCCCCCCGCCCGCCTCTCCCTCTATCGCGCTTCAAAAGATCGCCGGCCTGCCGGCCGGGACAGCTGCCGCCGGGGCGGAACAAAGGCACGTCCGGCTTCTGTTGCGGCACGGCGGGCGAAGCGTTATGATGAAGAGGAATTCCGATGAAGGAGCGTGAAATCCGTCATGACGTATACCCCCCGCGAAGAACGGTACGCCGAGATGAAATATAACCGGTGCGGCAAATCCGGCCTGAAGCTGCCGGCCATCTCCCTCGGCCTGTGGCACAACTTCGGCGGCGTCGACACGCTGGAGAACATGCGGGCGATGCTGCGCCGCTCGTTCGACCTCGGCATCACCCATTTCGACTTGGCCAACAACTACGGACCGCCTCCGGGAAGCGCGGAAGAAAACTTCGGCCGCATCCTGCGCACCGACTTCGCCGGCTACCGCGACGAGCTCGTCATCTCGACGAAAGCCGGCTATTATATGTGGCCGGGCCCGTACGGCGAATGGGGCTCCCGCAAATATTTGATCTCGAGCCTCGATCAAAGCTTGAAGCGGATGGGGGTCGATTATGTCGACATTTTCTACTCGCACCGCCCCGACCCGGAGACGCCGCTCGAAGAAACGATGATGGCGCTCGATCAGGTCGTCCGTCAAGGCAAGGCGCTCTACGTCGGCATCTCCTCGTACAGCGCCGAGCAGACCGCCGAGGCGGCGGCCATTCTGAAGCGGCTCGGCACGCCGCTGCTCATCCACCAGCCTTCGTATTCGATGCTGAACCGGTGGATCGAGAACGGCCTGCAGGATACGCTCGACGAAGCGGGGGCCGGGACGATCGCGTTTTGCCCGCTCGCGCAAGGCTTGCTGACGAACCGCTACGTATCCGGCATTCCGGAGGATTCCCGCGCGGCCAAGCCGTCCGGCTTCCTGAAGTCGAAGGACATCACGGAGGAGAAGCTGGCCAAAATCCGCTCGCTGCACCAGCTCGCAACCGAACGCGGCCAGTCGCTCGCCCAGATGGCGCTCGCCTGGGTGCTTCGCGGCGGACGGGTTACGTCCGCGCTGATCGGCGCAAGCCGGGTATCGCAGATCGAGGAGAACGTCGCCGCCTTGAACCGGCTCGACTTCACCGAGGACGAGCTGCGCCGGATCGACGATATTGTGCAGTAGGACGGCATCACGCTCGGAATAAATAAGACACGGCACGGAGCGCCGCTCCCCGCCGTGTCTTTTTGCTTGCGCCGTGAACGTTCCATTCCGGCCGAAACGTTTAGCTTTCGCGAAGCGTTCAATTCCCCGTTCGCGTCGACCAGCTCGACGAATTTCTAATTCGAATCGGACATTGTGCTTGAAAGCTGTCTGCCAGGGGGGTTGCCTGATCAGGTAATCTCCCTTTTATGCGGGAAGTACCATTGCTGAAAAACGAATCATTGGTGGACTGGTATGACACTTCTTAACAATTGTAGCAGGACGACAATTCGTAGGTTTCTACGTACTGAACGACTTTCGGCCGAGTCTTAATCGGTACCTATAATCATTTCAGCTTGCTTCTTGAGTATTTGCTTACTGTCCTCCGGAATATCCTGTTGACCGGGTTTGTCCAAATGCTTCAGCAAATTGTCCATATGCTTTGAAGCTTGCTGCAAGCTGTTTAGAAGCTGCTTATATAGCGAATGGTCGATCGACCCCCATACATTTACTCGCTCGATAAGCTGCCTCATCGAAGAAAGCGAAACGGCTACGCTGAAGGTTACGCTTTTCTCCGTCGCGTTACCCGCATTGTCCGTCGCCGTTGCAACAAGGGTATGTGTACCAGGCTGGCCTGCAAAATCCAAGGTACCTCCTCCATAGGGGATACCGTCGATGGTGACGGCGACCAGCGCTACACCCGACAAATTGTCGGCAGCCAAAGGATCGAATACGTATAGCTGTCCGTCTCCAAAAATCATTCCTTCTTCCAGCACGCTGCCATTCGTCTTCAGTACCAGACTCGGGGCAGTCGTGTCGATGCTGATCCTGACGGTACGTTCCTCTTCCGCATTTCCTAACGTATCGATAGACCGGTATGAAAGGTCGTACACACCTTCAGTAAGAACAATCGGAGAAGTATAGTTGACGAATCCATCCGTTGAAGGCTGCGTTACGCCATAAACGCTTTCTATAACGGTACGCCTGAACTGCGTGACGGCCACCGGCACATCGGTGCTTTGCGCGGTGAGCGTAACATCGACATCCCCGACATACCAGCCGTTTACACCAAGTTGTCCGGCAACCTCTATTTGCGTAATCGGACGTTGTGAAGCCACGTAGGTATTCTGCCTGTATAAGCCCTGATCCCAAGTTACCCCTCTTGAAATACCGTCATAATCGGTCGATATGTCAATCGTTTGCCCAGTTCTCAAGACGAAGTCCGGGTTCGCCTCTCCTGCGCCGATAGCCGGACTGCCCTCCTTCAGATGCCAGTTCCCGCCGTTCAAGTTCGCTATATACGGATCGGCGTATACGCCGTGAGTCTCGGCAGAAAGAGGCGAGACCGCATTATTATGATACAAGTTATAGTCATGCACCATATTGATCGGCGGCTTAGTTCCGGCCAGCTTCACCGCTTCACCGGCAGTGTTCATGATGATATTGTTTTTGAACACCGGGTTCACATTATCGGGATCCCATGCCCAACCTACGCCTGGCGCCGTGTTTTTAGGCACTTCAAGATAGATGCCATACTTGCTTCCTGCAATCAGGTTGTTGTAAGCGGCGCTATCTTTGCTCCCCATAAAGGTGATACCCTTGTCGATCTCGGCGGTTCCTTCGGCTACGATCACATTGTTATACGCTACCACGTTCCACGCTTCATAGCCGTTAACGCTATAGTCGAGCGCGGATATGTTGTTGGTTTGACCGCCCAAGTAAATGGCGCCGAGAAGCATGTCGACATTCCCATTGTGTACATAATTATTGTGAATTTGAACGTCGTACGAACCGCCTTTAACTAGAAGACCGACACGGGCTGCATCGAAGATTTCATTGTTCCGGATTACACTGGAAGATACATTGACCAAATCGATGCCTTCATGCGCCATGTCGTAAATGAAATTTCCTTCGACGAGGAAATCCGTAATTTGCGTGCCCTTCACACCTTCCTCATAAGCGTTGTGGATCTTGTTCCCGATAATGCGAACGTGATCCGCGCCTTCTCTCACTTGTACAAAAATATCGTTCGTGTCGATTCCCCGCGTATCTTGGGTAATTTCAAAGTCTTGCAACGTAATATAAGGTTTTCCTTTGATCAATATTTTCGTTGTCGGCATGTTGTAAAACTTAATGACGGCTTTATGCTTATTCCGAGCTTTCACTACAATTCGCTCGTTCGCGTTCCCGCCTTCCGCAAAAATAGCCGGCCGCGTCTCCATATATACGCCGTCTTCAAAAATGACGGTATCTCCACGTTGAACCAGTTCCGCGACTCTGGCAAACGTCCTCCAAGGCGCTTGCTCATTCCCGGGGTTAAGATCGGACCCTGTCGGGGAAACATAGTACGTGCCGCCAGGAGCCGGTCTTGGACCTGGACCAGGACCGTTCGGCCCTGATGAAGCGTCGATTTCGGTTACCTTGACATCGTCGATGTGAGCATCGGCTCTGAAAATAGCGGCCGCAATCCCGCCGGCGGTAAGCTGTTGATCGGTTCCGCTTAGCTCAAGACGACCATTGATATACACTTGGATGTCGCTGCCGTTCACCACAAATTTAATATCCATCCATTGTCCGATAGGAGCCTGCCATCCCAGCTTTTCCTGCAGCGGGGTAACGGTGCCGCCCACCTTTTTCTTCAATGCAATATAACCGGTTTCCGGACTGCCTTTCATCTCTACCAAATAATAATTGTTAGTGTCCACAAACCTGGTGTAAAGAGTTACCCAACCCGAAGAATGATAAAATCGATTGAATTTGACTCTAGTTTCGAGCTGATAGCTTCGCCATGCCGTAGATCCTGCGAACGATCTGGCCAATCCGCTTGTAGCGGAGGCACCCGGCTGAGTATACACGTGATTGCCCCCATACGTCTCCTCTACAACAGACATGTTGCCAAGTTGGACAGTCCAAGCATTCGCCCCGTTCTCGAAGTTGTCGGAGAGCAAAACAGCGCCTACCGCAGGCATGGCATCGGAGTAAATTCCCATATGCCACGGTTCGGACCTCGGTTTTCCGTTGTAATCCAGAAACACGTTCATCGTCTCGCCGTAATATCCAGTAACGTTCACCATTTTGCCTTCGCCGAGGGCCGGGCTATCTGCCTGCAGGCGCCAGTCGCTGAAACGGTCGGCAAATTTCGGATCGGCATTAACTCCGTTCGTTTCAACCGGAGCATTCGTACAGTTGTGATACAAATTGTAGTCGTTCGAAGCATCAACAGGGGCGTTCGTCACAAGTTGCGCACCAACCGTGCAGCCGGAGAAGATGTTGTTCATGAACTTGGGGGAAGTTGTAACCGGCAGCCATCCAGCCGTCGAACCTCCGCCGTTCATGTAGCGAACGCCGTATTTCGCATCAATGACAACGTTGTTATAGAAGCCGCTATTGGTGCTCCCTGCAAAAGATAATGCACTTTCAATTTTGCCCGGCTCCTCCGCCACGACGATGTTATTCCAAGCTGCAGCGTTGTAAGCCTCGAACCCGTTCGGATCATAAGCCGCCGAAGCGGGATAGCCTCCTCCGAGCATAATACCGTACTTTAACGGAGCAACGCTCGTATGAATATAGTTATTGTAGATTTGAGCGCTTCGGGTGCCTGCCGCCACCATAATGCCTACATTGCCGACCTCATAGATCTCGTTGTTATTGACGACCGGCCGATCCATGTTCGCCAGGACAACGGCTTGACCCGTAATATCGTAAAAATCGTTCATATTGATCGTCACATCGCTGCTCTTTGAGCCTTGAACCCCTTTTCCGCCGGCGCCATGCACGGAGTTCCCGCTAAACAGGCAGTTGTCACAGCCTCTGATGTCGATGAATATATCTGCGCTGGATGTCCCTCTGACGGCCTGGGTAATTTCAAAATCTTGAATCGCGATATATTGTTTGTTCAACAAGATGACTTTGCTAGTTGCGTTCAACCCGGTAAACGTCAGCTTCGCTTGGTGCTTGTTCTTCGCCTTGATCGTAATCGGGGCCCCAGCCGATCCATTGTTGGCGAATGTAATCATCTGATTGCTATCGTATACACCGTCTTCAAAGATAGCCGTATCCCCGGCTGCAAGTGCCGTCGCCGCTTTCTTAAGCGTTCTCCAAGGGGCGGCCTCCGTTCCGGAGTTCAAGTCCGAGCCGTTTGGGGATACGTAGTAGGTGGTTCCCGCAGCGGCAACCCCTTGCTCACCGCCTAACCGCAAGCCTGCAAACAAGCTCAGAACAAGTACGAACGAACATAAAATACGAATACTCCCGATCACTCTCATCTGGAACCCTCCATTGGAAATGAATCTGACTACAGAGTATGCGTTTCTTATTCCTCGATCGCTATCCGGTTAGCAGGGCGGCGCCTCTATTCTTTGATTGCCCCTATCATGACGCCTTTTACGAAAAATCTCTGCAAGAACGGGTAAATGAAAATAATAGGCAGTATGGCTACGATGATTGCGGCATACTTGATTTGCGCGCCCACCAAAGCCCTCTCGAATTGATCCGTCACCCCCTCCATCAGCGACATCTCCTGCTTGACCAAAATTTTGTACAGGTATAGCTGGAGCGGCTGCAACTTGGCATCCGAAAGGTAGATCAAAGCCGAAAAATAGCTATTCCAGTACCCGACAGCATAAAATAAAACAAGCACGGCAGTGATCGGCTTGGATAACGGCAGCATGATCGAGACAAGAATTCTCATTTCGTTGGCTCCGTCGATTTTCGCCGATTCCTGCAAGCTTTCCGGTATCGCTTCGAAAAAGGTGCGGGCCATGATAATGTAAAAGGCGCCCACAGCCCCAGGCAGTATAATGGCCCAGCGCGTATTGTACAATTGCAAATCGTTCACGATCAGGAAGGCGGGAATGAGCCCCCCGCTGAAAAACATCGTGAAAGCGATAAAAAACAGGATAGGCGTTCTGGCAAAAAAGCTTTTCCGCGACAAAACGTAACCGGCCGTCACGGTTAGCGCGACGCTGATCGTCGTCCCTACCGCCGTATACCATACCGTATTGTAGTAGGACTTCCAGATGTCCGGATTTTCGAAAACGATCTTATACGCTTCCGTGGAGAAGCCTTTGGGAAACAGGAAAACCTCTTGCCTCATCGCATAAACCGGATCGCTGATCGACATGCTGACAACGTAGAGGAAAGGATACAAGGTTACCGCAACGACCAGAAAATTTACTATGACGATGGCCGCGTCCGAAAGCTTCTCACCGAATGACCGCTGTACTTTCATTGCCGTCTCTCCTTACCATAAAGCGATGCCCGATGTTTTTCGACTGAGTCTGTTCACCGTAACGAGCAAGGCAAAATTGACTGCCGAGTTAAACAATCCTACCGCGGAGGCAAAGCCGTATTCCGCCCCTTCAAGCCCCCTCCTGTATACGAAGGTCGAGATCACGTCCGAGACGGCGTAGGTGGAAGGATTGTAGAGCAGGATGATTTTTTCGAAGCCGACGTTCATGATATGTCCCATATTCATGATGAGCAGAATAATGATCGTCGGGCGTATGCCCGGCAGCGTAATATACCGGATTTGCTGCCACCGCTTGGCTCCGTCCATTTTGGCCGCTTCATAAAGGGATGGATCGATCGATGTGATGGCGGCCAAATAAATAATCGAATTCCAGCCGAAGCTCTGCCATACGTCGGAACCGATGTAAATCGTCCGGAACCAACCTGGCATGCTCAAGAAGTTGATCGGACTGAAGCCGAGCTTCGCCAGAAGCATGTTTACGACCCCTTCGGCGGGAGACAGGAAGCTGATAATCATCCCGCCAATGACGACCACCGAGATGAAATGAGGGAGATAGCTCGTCGTCTGCACAATCCTCTTGAAGAGGCCGTTCTTCAATTCGTTCAGCAGCAGGGCGAACAGAATCGGGACGGGAAACCCCCACAACAGTCCGTAAACGCTAAGCAGCACCGTATTTTTGATCACGCGGACGGCATAGATGGAATCGAAAAACTGCTCAAACCATTTGAGTCCGACCCAAGGGCTCCCCCAAATCCCTTTGACCGGCGAATAATCCTTAAATGCGATGATAACCCCGTACATGGGAAAATAGTGGAAAACGATATAGTAAACCAGAACCGGCGAAATCAGCAGCAACAGAAACAGATCCCGCTTCACATGCGTACTCAGCCGGGTAAGAAATCCTTGTTTGCCGTTTGCTTCATTCTGCCCTGCATATTGTACCTTGGTCGTCAAAACGTTCACTCCTGTTGAAATCGGAAGCATATGCCGGGCTTTCATCAAGTGCATTGCTCCCTGTCCCGTTATTTTTTGTACCTGTCGTACTGCTGCTGTCTGATCTTCACAATCTCGTCGATGCCCAAATCTTTAAGATTCTTCATAAACTTATTCCAGTTTTTGTCGATATCGTCGCTGCCGGTAATAAACTTGGCTATACTTTCGTTCAGCTTCGACTGATAATCAGCGTATAGCGGTTTAAATTTCGAAGCTTCTTCTGGGGTCATCGAAATATAGTGGAACGGAATCGGATCGATAATCGACGGTAAAATTTGTTCCACCGCCTTTTGCAGCTTCGGTTCGCGGGCAATCATCTGCGGCGGCTGCTTGGACAAAGGCCCTTTGTCGTTGCGTATCCACGGAAGCCGGGGCGCAGCGCCCAGCGTGCGCAAGGCGTTCATCGAGCTCAAGCCGTCCGGGTTTTTGAGGATAAAGTCGGTAAACTTCGGCTCCCCGTTCTCCATCACATAGCTCTTGCCTTCGATGCCGAACGACGTAAAGCGATTGCCTTCCTCGCTCGCATACACGTAATCCAGCCATTTGATCGCCGTTTCCTTGTTTTTGGATTGCGAGCTCATACCGAAATATCCGCTGATCGGCCCGTATTTCTCCGTGTGGCCTTTATAGCCGTTAGGGCCTTGGGGAGGCTTGACCGCAATCCAATTGACGTCACTTACGCCCGCCGCCTGAACGTTCTTGTCGTATTGAACGATCCGGTTTACGAACACGCGCGTAGCGCCGACGACGTTCTTCGTAATTTTGGTCGTAAGCTGATCGTCAGACGAGGTCAGGAAATCGGGATCCAATAATCCTTCCTTATACAGCTTGTTCAGCCATGCCACCATTTCTTTGGCCCGTGGATCCAGCCACTCGCTTTGGATCTTCCCCTCCTCATCAGGCCAGAACCCGTCGCTAAACAACAAGTGCAGTCCCCACGCGTCGCCAAAATAGTGAGCCACGGTATAGAGAGGAAGTGCCAGCGGAATTTCATCCTTTTTGCCGTTTCCGTTCGGATCCCCGTCCTTGATCGCCTTCAGTACGGTATACCACTCGTCGATCGACTTCGGTTCCTGCAGCTTCAGCTTGTCGAGCCAGTCCTTCCTGATGAGAAATCCGCCGGGATCGGACAAATTCGTTCCGGTTACGATACTGGAGACATAGTAGATGTGGCCGTCCGGCGCTTTCAGCAAATTGTAGATGTTAGGGTTCTCCGCGAAAAACTTCCTCATGTTCGGCGCATGCTCTTCAATCAGCTTCTCGAGCGGCTGGAGGACGCCGTCCGTCCCGAATTTGACCGGATCGCCCGGAACGACGAACAAATCCGGAACATTGTTCATCGAGGCGAGACGCACATTCATCGTTTGAGCATACTGAGCGGCAGGCACGACATCCCACTTGATTTTCACGCCCGTTTTATCTTCAATCGCTTTCCAGATGGGCAGGTTCTGGGTGTAGCTTGCCGGCGTGTAGCCGTTATCCTCCGAGCCGATCGTTAAAGTTACCGAGCCGTCCGCAACAAGCGGAAGCGTGTAATCCTTCTTCAGGCTTCCCGCTGACGAATCGGGCGACGGTTTGCTCGTCGACGAAACTTCACTCGATTGCTGCCCCTGATTGCTTTGGCTTTGGCAGCCTGCGATCAGAAGCGCCATCGCTGCCGCTGCGCATATCCCCTTGCTAAAACGCTTTCTGTACATTTGCATCCTCCTAATTATGCTGTAATCGCTTCCAATCGATTGACCTGTCATTTCCGCTGCCGCAGCCCGGCGTTGGAAACGACGTTACCTTCACTATGCCGCCGCGGGGTAAGCGTAATCAACGATCAAGTTCGGGATCGGGCATCTCATTTTTCACATCGGCGATCGTTCGTTTTTTTCAAGTAGTTTCGACCATTTTACACCACTTATTATTGATGCACATCTGCTTGGCCGCCCGCGATATACAATTTTTTCGGGGCAGATCACCTTTTTACATGTCGCCTATCCCGCGCCAAAGCTACTTCCGCCGGCATATGTTTTGTGTTATGATCACGCCTGAAGCTCTCGAATTCCTGCAACGGATCGCGATGAGGCACGAAGAACCGTACCCGTTTTACCAGCTCGGTCCGACCAGGCTGCCTTCCGACGAAAGGAGAGATCTTATTGCTAAAGCTGCCCTCGCTTCCCGGAAGCAGAAGCTCCGTCTTTACGAAATTTCTAATGTCGTACATCATCGTGTTTACGGTTCCTTTCATGATTCTGGGCGTCGTCATTTACTCTCTGACATTCGATATCGTCAAGACGCAGACGGAGAAAACCTATTTAAACGCCGTACAAGACGCTGCCAAAAATGTCGACGCCAAAATGGAAGCCCTGCATGTCCTGTCCGCGCACATTGCCGAATTGCAGTGGGTGCAAAAATTGATGTATATGCGTGGAAGCACGGTTGATTATCATGCAGTCAACCCTTTCTCCTTCAATTACTATATGAACGATTTAACCATGTTCAAGGGCATTAACGGATTCGTAAGCGATATCGCGATCTATTTCCGCGAGAAGGATTTGGTCCTCTCCAGTCAAGGAAAACATACTTTATCGTCGTTCTTTGAAGACGCTTTCTATTATGACGGATTAACGACAGACTATTGGAACGGCCTTCTTGCCGAACGAAGCTTCGCCGCCATGAAATATCCGGAAGACGTTCTTACGTACAAACAGCCGAGGAGACTGCTCGCGTACATGCAATCCCTTCCCATGGTAGCTAAAGATTTCAAGGCTGCGTTCCTCGCTTTTATCGATGAAAATACGCTGAAGGACAGCTTGAATATAAGCACGATCTCGAACAGCGGCAGTTTGTACATCATAGACCGCAACGGCCGCTTCGTCACGGGAATCAACCCGGACGAAGAGATGAAAACCATTTTGACCGTGCAAATGGCGAAGCAAAACTCTCCCCTCGAAGGGCGCATCGCGAATCTGAAGTCGCCGAACGGGGACGATCATATTGCCATCCGATCGAATTCGACGGTTAACGACTGGTCCTATATCGCTACGATCCCGCTAAGCACCGCAATGGCAAAGGTGAATCGCATCAAAACGCTTACCCTATGGATAACGGCGCTGTCTGTGCTTGCCGGGCTTATGGTTTCCTATATTTTGGCGCTCAGGAACTATACGCCTCTTGCCAATATCGTGAAAGATTTAAGTCCGAGGCTGTTGAACCTGCCCGGCGCAAGCAAACGGCCGAATGAATTCAATTTTTTGCAAAAGGCGCTACACTCCATGCTGGATTATGAAAACAAGACCAAAGAAGAGATCGAAATCTATAAGCCTCTTGTGCGAAATTCGCTATTTATTCAGCTGTTGGAGGGGAAGCCGGCCCCTTCCAGCTCCAAGCTGCTTGAGATGATGGAGATTACATTCAATAACAGCTTTTTTACATGCGCCTCCGTCATCCTTGACTCGGACCATGCGATACCCAACGATGTGCAGAACGACCTCATCCTTCGTTTGTCCAAGCGGAAAACCGCCGTCTTTTTTGTCGATATCGGGGCTAAACATAAAGTCATCGTGTTCAACTCCGCATACAAGGAGCAAATCGAACCGAGCATCGAAGAAATTGTATGCGCCTTCAAAGATGCCGGCCTTTCCTGCAAGGCGATAGGAGTCGGCAAGGCCTGCAAAGGATTGGACGAGCTGTGCAGCTCGTATCGCGAAGCCAACGCCGCGCTGGATTACCGGTTTATAAGAGGGCATAGCTCCGTTATATTCTATGAGCATATAGAGGACGCCTTTACGCTGCCGGCTTATTATTACCGGACGGAGAAGGAAGACCACCTGGTCAACTTTATTCGGTTCGGCAATGACGAAGAGGCGGTCAAGCTGTTCCGCGAAATCGTGGACAACCATATCGCGAACGCCGCGCTTCCTCCCGCGGTGGCGCGAAATTTGTTCTATAACATGGCGGCTTGCGCGCTTAAAGCGTTGGAGGACTTGAATATCGATATTCATCAAGCGTTTCACATGGACGAATTTCTTCATCTGGAAACGTATAACGAGATGTCGAACTATATTGAGGAACTGTTCCGTCATGTATGCGAAATCATCGTACGGAAGAAAGAAAGCAAGAACACGGTTCTGAGAGATGAGCTTCTGAACTATATTCACGAACATTTAACCGACCGCAATTTGACGCTGACAAGTCTTTCCGATCAATTCGGCAGCTCCCTCTCCTACTTAAGCAGGTTCATCAAGAATCAGACCGGTACCAATTTTGTGGACTATTTGAATAAACGCAGGATTGAACTGTCGAAGACGCTGTTAGTCCGGGATATAACGATTCGCGAAGTATCGCAGCAAGTAGGCTTCGATAACGATCTTACCTTCCGGCGTTTGTTCAAAAAATACGAGGGAATCAATCCAGGAGAGTTCAAGAGCATGACGGGCGGGGGGAAGAAGTAAAAAGACCGCGACACGGCTGGTCAAGCCCCCAAATAGCGGACATTGGAAAAAAGCCCTAGGCAACAAGCTGGCGTCGGTACTCAATCGGCGTCAGCTTGTTTAGCTTTCTCTGCGCTCGCCTTTGTGCTTCCGCAATGCTTCGGATATGATTTGGGCGCCAACCTTTGGCGGCAAGTCGTGACAGGCATGGGACGTGTACCGGCTCCCCTGATCGCTGTGAACGATCGGGCCAGTCACGTCTTTATGCGTTTCAAAAGCCTTTTAAAATTTTTGATTCGGTTTAGTGGCTTTAAAATCCCGTTGCAGCAAATTCTCCGCGATTCTTCCATCAGATTTTGCTGCTTCACGCGTCGTACGATGAACCTATTTACGACGGATTATCGCCTAATCCCCGACTCTTGCATAAGCCGCAGAACCTTCTTATGGTTTACACGCCGGCGTTCCTGACGGTACAACTCATCCTGCATCCGCCGATATCCAAACGTCTTCTTGCGCTGATGATAAATGTCTAGAATCTTCTCCTTGAGATCAGCGTCAGGATCTGCGTCTTTCCGCTTCAAATAAGCGTAGCAGCTGCTCCTGGAGACTTGAAGCATGCTGCACAACGCTACGACCGGATAGTGCCCAGCCGCAGCTTCAATGATTCCGTACTTTCCGTTCACCCCCCCCGTTTCCAGATTTGCAAACCCTTTTTTAGAACATCATTCTCCCGTTTGAGCTTCACCACATGGAGCCGACAGAGCGATCGTCAAGCCCGAAACCAAACGCACATTCGACCGTATTGAATAACGTGGCATACCGCACAATCGAAAGGAGCCAACATACCGTGTCCGAACCGAAAACCGTTTCATCGCCCAATCCGAAGCTCATATCCAAAGGAATAACGGGTCTCGTCGTCGTCATCGTCATCGCGCTGCTCGCATTTCAATCGTTCACGATCGTCGAAGCCGGCCATCGCGGCGTCGTCCTCCAGCTCGGCGCCGTCCAGCCGAAAGTGATGGAGGAAGGACTTCATTTCAAAATACCGTTCATCCAGACGGTCATCCCGATCGAGGTACGCGTGCAGAAAGCCGAATCGAACCAAGTGTCGGCCAGCCGCGACTTGCAAACCGTCAGTACGACGCTCGCCGTCAACTACCATCTGGACGGCGCGACGATCAACAACCTGTATCAGAACGTCGGTCTCGAATATCGCGGGCGCATCGTCGATCCGGCAATCGGCGAATCGCTCAAGGCGGTTACGGCGCAATATACGGCGGAGGATCTGATCTCCAAGCGGTCGGAAGTAAGCGCCAAAGTGAAAGAGGTGCTCGCCGCCAAATTGAGCCTGTACAACATGATTCTGGACGACATCAACATTACGGAGTTCAAGTTCTCCGAGGAATTCGACCGCGCCATCGAGCAGAAGCAGATCGCCGAGCAGCAGGCGCTGAAGTCGAAGCTCGACCTGGAGCGGATCAAGATCGAGAAGGAGCAGGAAATTACGCGGGCGCAAGCGCAAGCCGAGGCGCTCCGTCTGCAGAAGCAGGAAGTGACGCCGGAGCTGATCGAGCTGCGTGAAATCGAAGCCCAGCTGAAAGCGATCGAGAAATGGGACGGCAAGCTGCCGAACGTGACGGGCGGCGCCACGCCGTTCATCAACGTGCAGCCTTAATCGGCAGCCGGAATCGAAGAGGACATCGGCTTCAACAAGCGGCCGATGTCCTCTCTTTTTTCGTTATCTTCGTTCGCCGCCGTCAGCCGGCGTCCGCGACCGGGAAATGCCGCGCCAGCACGTCGCCGATGCATTCGGCGATGAGCCGCTGACCGGCGGCCGTCGGATGGACGCCATCGTCATCCCCGCTGTTCTCGACCGTCCGCAGCAGATCGCGCAGTCGGCCGCCCTCCTCGACGAAGCGGCTCCAATAAAGCGCGACGTCGGCCAGAGGCACGTCGAGCGCGGCGGCGACGCCGCGTATCGCCTCGTTGTACAGATCGATCCGCGCCTGCGCCCCGTCCGGATCGCGGTACCATTCGCGCGGATGGCGGTTGTAATAGTATCGCTCGGCGTCGCCCTCGATGATCGGGTTGACCGTGGCGAGCAGCGGGGCGATCCCTTCCTCGCGCAGCCGCCCGACGATCCGTTCCACGTTGCGACGGAAATCGGCGAGCGGCGTTTTCGCGATCCCCGGCGCCGTAAGGACGTGGTCGTTCATGCCGAAGGCGACGATGCACGCGTCCGGCCGGTGCGCGATGACGTCGCGCTCGAACCGCTCCAGTCCTTGACCGGTCGTATTGCCGGGTACGCCGGCGTTGACGGCGTCGAGCCCGAAGCGGACCGCCAGCATATGCAGGTACGTATCCGTCTCCTCCAAATATTGGCCCGCCGTTATGCTGTCTCCGAATGCGGCAAGTTTCATGATCGCGTTTCCTTCCTTTGTCCGATAATGCGTCTCCCTGACAAAGGCATCATAAGCGCTCGGACGGGCTCCGTCAATAGCCGATTGGCGGCGTCGAGGCCGGGTTACCCTTCCCGGGCGGCGGCGGCGTCGAGCAGCGAAGCCGATTCGCGGTCGACATACAGCGTCCAGTCCTTATGCGTCTTCAGCATCGTCGACGGCACATCCGGTGTCACCTCGTTCTCGATCGTCCGCTTGACCGCGACCGCTTTCACTTGGTGAGGCACGCACGAGATGATCGAGGTCGCCTGCATGATCTGATGGACGGTCATCGTGATCGCCCGCTTCGGCACGTCGTCGACGGAGGCGAACCACCCTTCCCTTACTTGCTGCTTTTTGCACGCTTCGTCGAGGTCGACGACGATGTATGCCTCCCGCGCGTCGAAATCGGCCGGCGGATCGTTGAAGGCGATATGGCAGTTCTCGCCGATGCCGATCAGCGCCACATCGATCGGCGCCCGGCGCAGTTCTCCGCTCAGCTCGCGGATGTTCGCTCCGACGTCCCCTTCTCCGTCTACGAAGAAAGCCCGAACCTGCGGGACGTGAGCGACGAACCGCTCCTTCAAATAACGGCGGAAGCTGGCGACATGGCTTTCCGGCAAGCCGACGTATTCGTCCAGATGGAACATGTCGACTTTGCTCCAATCGATCGGTTCCCGCACGAACGAGCGGATGAACTCGAATTGCGACGCCCCGGTCGAGAGCACGATGCGCGCCCTTCCGTTCGCGGCGACGGCCGCCCGGACGACGTCCGCCGCCTGCTTGGCCGCGGCCGCCCCCAGCTGCTCCGGCGTATCGGAGACGATCAGGTTGATGGTCATTCGGATTTCCTCCCTTTTCTGTCGGAGTCTGTACCCGTTACGTTCAGTGACTGACGGGCTCGGGCGATTGCAGAAGGTCGGATATGGCGACCGGCCTCCCGCTCTCGATCGATTCGTTGGCGGCGGCGCCGATCAGCAGCGACATCGCGCCGGCCCGCGAGCCGGCCATCTGGCCGAGCGGGTCGGGGACGTCGCCGGCGAATATCATCCTGCGCAGCCGCTGGTCGCCGCCGCCGTGATCGCCCGACGCCTTGCGGCTGCGCATCGTGACGAGCTCGTTGCGGCGGTTGTACAGACGAATGATGTCGTGCCCGGCGTCGTGATCGGGGCCGCTGTGGCGTTCTTCCGCCTCGATCCGACCCTTCGTGCCGACGAACGTCGCCTTCCACCCCTCGTACGGGCTGTACGCATTCAGCGAGTAGGTGAAAAGCGTTCCTTTCGCATACCGGACGTTCAACGACATCGTGTCGTAAATGTCGATGTCGTCGCCGAACACGCACCGGTCCCGTACGTAGCCGTCGTGCGCTTCCGCGTCGCGGTAGAACGACCGGGTGAACTCGCTTGCCGTTATATCGAAGTAAAATTCGCACGATTGCCGATGCTCGCACGTGAGGCATCGTTCGCCGCGGTTGTCGCGGGTCGGTCCGTAAAACAGCCGGGCGCCGCGGGCGAAGACGGATTCCGGCTCGTCGTCAAGCCACCAGTTCACCATATCGAAATGGTGCGTCGACTTGTGGACGAGCAAGCCGCCGCTGTTCTTCATCTGCCGGTGCCAGCGGCGGAAATAGTCGGCGCCGTGGCTCGTGTCGAGCGACCATTCCATGGCGACGTGAAGAATGTCGCCGATCGCCCCTTCCCGGATCAGCTCCTTGATCCGGACGACGTACGGCATGAACCGGCAGTTGAACGTGACGACGACCCGCTTCCCCGTCCGCCGCTCCGCCTCGATGATCGCCCGCGTCTTCTCGGCGCTCGTCGTCATCGGCTTCTCGGAGACGGCGTCGCAGCCGGCTTCGAGCGCGCGGATGATGTAATGGTCGTGCAGGCTGTCCGGCGTCGTCACGATGACCGCGTCCGGCTTCGTCTCGCGAAGCATCGCGTCGAAGTCGCCGAAAACGGGTGCGCCTCCCGCCTGGCGGCCGAGCATCTCCGCCCGCACCGGGTTGACGTCGTACACGCCGACCAGCTCCGCCACCCCTTTCAGCTCGGTCGAAAACGGCTTGGCGAACATCCCGTACGCCCTGCCTCCGGCGCCTACGATGGCATATTTCTTCATGTCGCATCCCCCTGCACCCAAAATTACGCATGTGTGCTTTCCGCCCCGCGATTCGCAGTAATCGATTAACAGGAACATGACCCGCTCCGTCTAGGAAATATAGGATCAATGCGGTTCGAGAAATAAGCGAATTATAGTAATCGATTTCTATAAATCAGTTTAGCACAGCGTATCCGATTTGCCAACGAAAAAAACGCGTATCCGCCAATCCGAAAAGGCCCGGTCTCCGCCGAACCTTTTTCGGTTTCCGTGGGGCACGCTCGGACCGTGCCGAGAATCGCGCGAATAGAGAGAGTGTGCGGCGAACGGAATAAGAGGCGGAGAGAGTGCCGCAGCGGGCTTAACCGCCAACGAGCAAGTCTGCGACCGACTCGCGCTCGAGCAGCCTCGGCTGCAGGACGATGCCGACGTCCGGCTTCTTGCCTCCGGTCAGCATGTCCAGCAGCATGGTGCAGGCGAGCCGCCCCATCTCGTACGTCGGCTGGAGCACCGACGTCAGCGGCGGCGTAATCATCTGCCCGATATCGAGGCCGTCGAAGCCGATGACGGATACGTCGTCCGGCACTTTCAAGCCTTGCGCCGCCAGCTCGTTGACGACGCCGAAGGCGGTCATGTCGTTGCAGGCGAACACGGCGGTCGGCCGGTCGCCGCCTTCCGCCAGCAGCTTGCGCGTCAGCGCCTTGCCGTTCTCGAACTCGTACGCGCCGCTGTACGTCGTCTCGCTTCCGGCCTCGACGACGGAAGGCTGCAGCCCTGCCTCGTCCATCGCCGCCGCATATCCTTCGCATATGCTTTTGCGGCTCGGCCGATCGAGCGGGGCGGTGACGTAGGCGATATTCCGGTGCCCTTTGCCGATCAAGTGGCGGGCGGCGATATAACCGCCTTTCCGGTAATCGAAATCGACCTGCGTGACGTCCTCCATCTCCACCTTCTGGTCGAGCGCCACGACGTTGAGCCCCATGTCGATAAAATGCTTCAGCTGCTTTTTGTCGCTCGAAATGGAGGAGATGACGAGTCCGCGCACCTGCTTCTCGAACATCGCATGAATGGCTTTGTCCTCGAGCTCCGGATCCTGGAACGAGTTGCAGAGGAGCACCTGGTAATTGCTTTTGCGGGCGATTTCCTCGACGCCCAGAATGATGGACGAGTAAAACAAGTTCGTGATGGACGGGATGACGACCCCGATCGTCATGCTCGTTCTCGTCTTCAGCTGCTTGCCCAGCATGTTCGGCACGTAGTTCGCTTCCTTGGCGATGCGCAATATTTTCGCGCGCAGCTCCGGGCTGACCGGATAGCTGCTGTTGCTGAGGACGCGGGAGACGGTCGCCGAAGACACTTCGGCCATTTTCGCGATATCGTGTATCGTAAGCGACTTCTTCATCGGATTCGCCTCGGTTTCGTATAGTAATCGGTTGCTGTAGCAATTCGATTATACCATGTCCCGCCGGTTGCGTCCTCGCCGCGGAACATCGCCACCCTTCGGGGCCGTAGCGAAGGCGAGCCGTTACGAGGAAACACGCCGAAAACGCGACAAGGCTAACCGCAACCGCCGCATACGGCGGCACCGGTTAGCCTTGTCTGTCTGCGGTTCGCGCTCACGATTCGAAAAACTCCTGCTCGAGCATGATGCACAGCGCATGGTAAATCGGCAAATGCCGTTCCTGAATATCCGGCGTGCTGTCGTACGGTACGCGGATCATGACGTCGCACAGCTCGTTCATCTTGCCGCCTCCCCGGCCGGTGAAGCCGATGGTCCACATGCCGAGCGCGCGCGCCACCTGCAAGGCGTGGACGACGTTTTTCGAATTGCCGGACGTGCTCAAGCCGACGATCGCGTCTCCCGGCTTGCCGTAGCCGTACACCTGCTGCGCGAACACCATGTCGGCGTCCACATCGTTGATGAAGGCGGTGGACAGCGCCGAATGGCTGACGAGCGAGATGGCCGGCAGCGCGCCCTGCAGACGGTCGGCCAAATCGTCGCCGTTGTCCGGGAACAGCTCGCGCAGCTTTTGCCGTTTGGCGTCGGGCACCGGGCGCCGGTACATGAAGCCCTTCATCAGCTCGCCGACGATATGCTCGCTGTCCGCGGCGCTGCCGCCGTTGCCGCAGACGAGCAGCTTGCCGCCCTGCCGGTAGCTCGTGCGGATCGTCTCGAACGCCCGCGCGATCGCATCGGCGCAGCCTTGCAGGTCGGGATATTTGGTCACAAGTTGTTGCAGCACGGGATGCATGTTCGCTGACTCCTTTATGTCGGGTAATAGCGGGGCGGCTTCACGCCTCCGGCCGGCCTTTGACCGGGCATACGATCAGCTGGACGCCCTGCTTCTCGATTTCCTCCAACACCGTTTCGTCCGCCAAATCGCTCGTAATGAGAATGTCGACGTCCTGAAAATTGCTGAACGAAATGAGCGCCTGCTTCTGGAACTTCGAATGGTCGGCGACGATGACGACCTTTTGCCCGGCGGTAATCATCGCCCGCTTCACTTCCGCCTCGTAAATGTCGGAGCTGGTGAAGCCTTTGCGCAGCGAAATGCCGGACGTGCCGAGGAAGACGTAATGCGCGTTATATTTTTGCAGCTCGATTTCCGCCTGCGGTCCGACGAGGCTCATCGATTTCTTGATCAGCTTGCCGCCGATCAAAAAAACGGACGAATCCTCGATATAGCTGCATTCGTCGGCGACGTTCACGCCGTTCGTAACGATCATCAAATTGTGGACGTTCCGCAAATGCCGGGCGATGCACCACGTCGTCGAGCCGGAGTCGAGAATGAGAATTTGCTCGTCCTGGACGAGCTCCGCCGCCTTCCGGCCGATCGCGTCCTTTTCTTCGAAATGCTGAAATTTGCGCTGCTGGATCGGAGGGACGGACGTCGCCGCGTTTTGGAGCTCTTCGACCAAAATCGCTCCGCCGTAATTTTTTTGGATGAGGCCTTCCCGCTCCAGCTGGTTCAGATCGCGGCGTATCGTTTCTTCCGAAACGTTGAATTCCCGAACGAGATCGGCCACTTTGACGCTGCGTTCCTGCAGCAATATTTCTTTGATTTTGTTACGCCGTTGCACGACGATCATCGTAAAAATCCCCTCCAGATGGACAATCCAACTGTACCATTATAACGCATCGGCCTTATTGTGTCTTTAAATGCTCCAGCGCGCGGACAAAAAAGTCGGGCTTGCCGAAGCTCCCCGATTTCAGGACGAGCAGCACCGGACGGTCGGACAGCGACACGCAGGACGGAAGGCCGGATTCGATCTCCTTCCAGACGCGCATTCCCTTCACCCCGAGGCGGGCGCAAACGGCGGCCGACGTGTCCCCGCCGGCGACGAGCAGACGGTTTTCTCCGGTGCGCTCCAGCACCCGCGCGGCGATTTCGGCGATCGCCCCCGAGACGAGCCGGGAGACGTCGGTGTTCGTCAGTCCGGCGCGGGCGCCGGCTTCCTTCGTCCGGGCGACCCGCTCCGCTTCGTTGGACGAATGGTACAAAGCGTTCCGGCCCTGCTCCAGCACGGCGGACAGCTCGGCGGTCAGCCGGCCGATCTCCGCCTCGCGGGACGCCTCGTCCAACAGCCGCATCGTATCGAGCTCGAAGCCGGCGACGCCCGTTCGCTTCAGCTCGGCGATCTGGGCCGCCGTCTGCGGCATAAGGCTGCCGGCCGCGCACAGAATGCCGACGCCGTCCCGCTTCGCGAGGGGCAGCCGGCTCGCCTCGCCGGCCGGCTTCGCGCCCCACGCGAGCGCCAGCTCCTCGGCGAGCGCCGAGCTGCCGCCGACGACCCGCTCTCCGCGCACCGCCTCCGCGATCGCGGCGAGCGCCGCCTGGTCGGTCACGTCGAGGAGGAGATAGCCGCCGGGGCCGTTCGCCTTCCGCGCCGCAATCGCCTCGCGGAGCGCCTCCGCCCCCCGCTCCACCGTCTCGCGGCCGATCCGCTCCACGCTGCGTCTCGTCTGGGCTTGCAGGATGCCGACCAGATCGGAGCGGCGCATCGGATGGACCGGGTCGTGTCGGAACTCCGACTCCTCGAGCTTGCGTCCGTGCACGTAATGGATGCCGTCGACCGTCGTCCGTCCGTTTTTCGGGAAGCCGAGCACGACGATCATGAACGATTCGCCGAGCGCGTCCAGCATCGCGTCGAACTCCGCGCCGACGTTGCCGCGGAAGACGGAGCACGTTTTGTTGTAAAAAAACGTGCAGCCGCTGTCCGCAAGCTGCCGGGTGGCCGCGTACGCCTTGTCGTAGGCGGTTTTCGCGGAATCGAACCGCGAATCGGTATCGAGGATGACGACGTCCGGTCCGCCCTGCGCGCGGAACGCCGCTCCCGGCTCGAACGGATAGACGTGGGTGACGTAGTTCGATTTCGCGAACATGATGCCGATATCGTTCGCTCCGGTAATGTCGTCGGCCACCACTCCGATCATGTCGGCCACTCCCTTCTCGGCTTGTAGCCGGCCCGGTGCAAAAAATCGCTCACCGTGTCCGGCGTCAGCTTGCGCAGCGCGACGCCCGACTGCATCGACGTCACGACCATGCGGCAAGCCATCTCCAGCGTCTGCAGCGACATGCGCGCCTCCCGGATCGACGTGTCGTACACGAGCACGCCGTGATTGTCGAGCAGCAGCACGTTCGCTTTCCGCACTTGCGCCCGCACCCCTTCGCCGAGCGCTTCGGAGCCGGGATGGAAATAAGGAACCCGTTCGACGCGCTCCAAATAATACATCGTCTCGACGAACAGGTCGGACGGCAGCTCGACGTCGGAGCAGGCGATCAGCGTGCTGTAGAACGGCGACGCGTGCAGCACCGCGTTCACCTCGGGGCGCTCCTCGTAGACGGCGCGGTGCATCGGCAGCTCCTTCGACGGCTTGCGGCCCGCCGGATGCCGCGCTTCGCCGGCGAACGTGCACTCGACGAAGTCGTCCTCGGCCAGCTCGCCCAGAAACGTGCCGCTCGCCGTAACCAAGTACCGGTCCGGGCCGGTACGGGCGCTGATGTTGCCGGCGTTGCCCCACGCCAGCCCGTGGTCCATCATGTACCGACCCGCGGCGCTCAGCCGGCGGGCGGCTTCGGTTGCTTCCAGCATCGGTTCTCGCCTCGTTTCTGCATGGGATGGGGCGGCGCTACGGCAGCCGCAGCGGCCCGGCGTTGAAGCCGCTCGCCTCGATCGACCGGTCTTCCTCGGGAACGACGCCGTCCCAATCGATCACAATCGTCCGGCTTTCGCCGGGCAGCAGATGGAAATGGTTATCGTCGAAATAGACGTAGCCGCAATCGCCGAGCCGCCGGGCATCGTCCAGCCGGACGCCGACGGCGGCCGCTTCGCCGTCGTTGCGCAGCGTCACGTTCCACCGATCCCCGTTCCGCGCGATCCCGGCGACGGTCAAGCCGCCGGCCGGCAGCTGCAAGATCGGCTCCAGGTCGGCCGTGCGGCTGAATAGGTAACGGTTGTCCGCGAGGACGGCTCCCTCCGGACCGGTCAGCGTCAAATCGAGGAAGAAGATGTCCGTCCCAATCCGGTCTAGCGCGAAGCCGAATTCGCCGATCCGCTCCGGCGCGTTCGCGGCGAGCGCGAACGCGTGGCGCGCCTCGTGGACGAGCTTGCCGGCGGCGTCGCGGACGGCGGCGTGCAGCGCGCAGCCGTCCAACGCGCACTCGCCGGAATGCGCCGCCCACAGCTCCGCCTCGAAGACGTCGCGCTCCGCCCAGGCTTGCGCGGCGAACGAAGCGGTGACCGCTACGGGCGCATACGCTTTCGCCACCGCGTAGTAGACCGGCTTCGGAACCGCGTAGTAGTCGAGCGCCGACGTGCAGTAGCCGTTCGGGTACGGCTCGTTGAACTGCCACGGCAGCGATCCGCTGTTCCGGTATTTGCGCCGCCGGTTCGATTCGACCGCATAGCGCAGTCCTTCCGCCTGCAGCAGCTGGCTGGCGCGGATGAGCGTGCCGACGTCGCCGATGCCGCCGCCGAACGCGCTTTGCACGTAGGGCTCGTTCGTCCACCACGAGCCGCGGTGGAAATAGACCGGATTGTCTTTGCTCGCCGGCCATTGGTTGTCGGCCGATATCGTCGCGTCCAGCGTCTTCCGGTTCGTCATCCCTTCGACGCCGAACTCGCTGTGAAGGAGCGACGTTCCTTGGTTGTACAGCGTATACTGCGAGGTCAGCCCTTGGTGCTCCCAGGGTCCGTGCACGTCGTGAAGGCCGTCCGGGTCCGCCTCGATATGGGCCAAACTGTTGCTGAACAGCCGCCCCGTCGGAGACGTCGCGAGCCAGTGGCGGTCGGGGTCGAGCCTCCGCACCGCGTCCCGCAGCGCGGCCAGCGCCGGCTCGGCATCGTCGAGCGGCCTCCCGTCCCGCGTCTGCAGCTCGTTGCCGCCGCACCAGAGCGCGAGCGACGGATGGTTTCGCTTGCGCGGAATAATCCGCTCCGCTTCGCTTACCATCATGGCGATGAAGGCGGGATCGTCCGACGGCTTGTTCTCGATGCCGGAGCTCGACTGGATGAACTCCTGCCAGACCAGAATGCCCATCCGGTCGCAAAGTTCGTAGAACGCCTCCTTCTCGATCAGCCCGCCGCCCCAGACGCGCAGCATGTTGACGTTCGCCCGCTTCGCCAGCGTCAGCAGCCGCTCCAGCTTGGCCGGCCGCTCGACGCCGTACATGACGTCGATCGGCACCCAGTTCCAGCCTTTGATATAGAGCTTCCGTCCGTTCACGACGAACGTATACGGCAGCGCCGTCTCGTCCGGCGTTTCGTTGCGGACGAGCTCGACGGACCGGATGCCGAACGTCGTCCGCCTCGCGTGGGAGACGGGCGGCGACGATTCCGCATCCGGATGCGGATGCGACTCCGTCCCGCTCCGCCGCTCCAAGATCCGGACGGCTACCTCGGCCTCGTACAGCGGCTGCGCGCCATAGCCGTTCGGCCACCATAAGCTCGGCTGCGCGACGTCCAGGCAGACGTTCAGCGGCGTTTCGCCCGGCGCGACCGCATGCTTCGTCGTCGAACGCGCGACGACGCGCCCGCCCAGCGTCAACGTCACGTCCGCTTCGACAACCGCCCGAACGGTCGAGTCCAGCTTCGCCGTGACCGATACGGCCGCGGCCGATCGATCCGCCGACAGCTGCGGCCGGACGAACGCGTCCTCGACCGTAACCGGTCCGCTCACTTCGAGGCAGACGTCGTCCCAAATGCCGAGATGGATCATCCGCGGGCAGAAGTCCCACCAATACGTCATCCGGCTTTTGTGCGTCCGCACCTTCGACGTGCGGCCGACTTGGGGCTGCGCGTCGGGCGCCCGCTCCAGCACGACCGCGAGCAGGTTGTCTTCCCCGTACAGCAAGGCGTCCGACACCTCGAAAACGGCCGGCGTAAACATGCCCCGATGGGCGCCGATCGGGACGCCGTTCAGGAACAGCCGCGCCTCGTAGTCGATCCCTTCGAAGCGAAGCCGGACGCGTCGTCCTTTCCAGCCGAGGTCGGCGCGGAACGTCTTCTTGTACACCCACGTCCGCTCCGGTACCCATTCGGCTAGCAGGCTGTTTCGCTCGAAATACGGATCGGGAAGTTCCCCGTTCGCCCACAGGTCGTGATGGACGCTGCCCGGCACGGTGCCGGTCCGCCACCAGCGGACGTCGCGCGTATCCGGCTTCTCGGCATGGCGCCATACCCAGTCCTCGCCCAAAAAGTCTTTGTACAGCCAATCGCTGCCGTTCAGCGAAATGCGCATCGGCCCGCTCGCCCTCCGATCACCATTCGAGCATGTTGTTCTCGACGACCGGCAGGCTCGCGTCCTTCGGCACGCGGAACGTCTTGATTTCGCACGGACCGAACTTCACCCGGATCGTCCGGTTCCATTTCGGCAGCTCGATCGTCGCTTCGGTCGCCGTCTTCGTCGTCTCGTACACGCGGAGAATCAGGTCGTCGTTGTCCTCGGCCTTTTTCACCGCGCTGACGATGACGTTGTCCTTGTCGACCGACAGGAACGAGTCTTTTTGCGGCAGCGGACCGTCATGGTACGTTTCGATAATCGTTACCGGACGGGTATTGAGTTCGGCCGCCCGTTGGACCGTGCCGCCCTGCTCCCAATTGCCGAGGTGCGGAATCATCCGGTAGTGGAACGTCTGGATGCCTTGGTCGATGAACGAGTAATGGCCGTCCGGATCCGGTACGAGCGGATCGTGGTGCGCGTAGATCGGGCTGCGGACGACGGTGATCGCCATCTCCTTGTTGTGGATGCTGTAGCTGTATTTCGCGTCGTTCGCCAAGCTGAGCCCGTAGACGAAGCCGCCCTCGCGGGTGACGCCGGAGTAATCGATCCACTTCAAGCCCGGCTCCTCCTCGCCGTTATGCTCCCGCTCGATGTAGCCGTACGGAATTTCGTACGATTGGCGGGTAAAGACGAAGTTGACCGGGAAGACGAGCTTCAGCATTTTGAAATGCTCGCGCCAGTCGACCGTCACCTTGACGTCGATGTAATCGAGCTCGCGGTACATCGCGAAATCTTGGACGAGCTTCGAGCTGCCGTATTCGCTGACGACGCGGATGACCGATTTCACCGGACCGTGCTCGACGAGCTTGACGCTTCTCGCCTGGAACGTGCCGACGACGTTGTTGAAATGGAACACGTTATGGCTCCACGTGTCGCTCTTGTCCTCGATGACGACCGGCTTCGCCGCGTCGCTGCGGAACACCTCGGTCGCATGCGTCTTGTCGTACAGCGACTTGACGAACCCGGTTTTCGGATCGAATTCGACGCGGAACCGGTCGTTTTCGAACGAATAGTCGTTCGCCTTGATCGGCTGGGCGTCCGATTTTTTCACCGACGGGTTCGACGTCATCCGGTACGTGCGGTAGCCCATCGGCGGCAGCTCGGCGACGAAGCTGACGCGATGCCGTCCGCCCGCGGTCGCGAGCGACTGCACCTTCTGATACGGGACGGTGCGTCCCTCCTCGTCGACCAGCTGATCGGCTTCCTTCAGGCCGCCGTATTCGAGCTCGACGTTCACCTTCGCGTTCCACGAATGCGGGTTGAAGACGACGATCGGCTTCATGCCGTCCTCCTGGTCGATCTTGATGCTCCAGGAGATCGATTGGAGCGCGTAGTTCATGTTGCGGTCCGCGATCGACATCGCTTCGCCGTATTGGTTGCGCGCGTCCTCGTAAGCGGGCTCGATGCTCGTGCCGGCGAGAATGTCGTGGAACTGGTTGAACAAAATGTTTTTCCACGCCTGCGTATATTCCGCTCTCGGGTACGGCTGTCCCGTCACCCATTCGGCCAAGGCGGAAAATTTCTCCGCGGCGACGATCATGTTCTCCGCCTTGCGGTTCCAATGCTTCACGCCGGAATGCGCCGCGTAGCAGCCGCTCGCATGATGCTGCAAATCGTCGTGGACGACCGGAATCGGCAGCCCCCGCTTCTCGATCTCGGCGAAAAATCGGTTCGGCGAGCTGAACGTCATCGACGGGAATTCGGGATCCTGCGCCATCCGCTTCAAGCTCTCGATGTTTTCCTTCGTCGGGCCGCCGCCGTGGTTGCCGACGCCGTAAAAGCACATCAGCTCGTCGAACGGCTCCTTCAGCTCGGTCGCGCACCGGCGCACGTGCTTGTCCAGCTCCTTCGGCCACGTGCAGTATTCGAACAGGATGCGGAACGTCAGGACGCGCGAGCCGTCGTCGGATTCCCAGTGGAACAGCCGTCCCGGCAGCCCTTTCTCGTTCGGCATCGGCCGCATCATGACGTAGTAGTCCATGCCGCTTTTCTTGAGAATTTGCGGCATCATGCCGAAATGGCCGAAGCTGTCGACGTTGTAGCCGACTTTGGCGGTGACGCCGAATTTCTCCTTGAAGTAGCGCTGGCCGTACAGCCCTTGGCGGACGAACGACTCGCCGCTCGGAATGTTGCAGTCCGGCTGAATCCACCAGCCGCCGACGATGACCCAGCGGCCTTCGGCGACGCGCCTGCGGATTTCCTCGAACATCTTCGGATCGTTGTTCTCCACCCATTCGTACGTGGCGGCGGAGCTCGACGTGAAGATGAAGTCGTCGTACTCGTTCATCCGGTCGAGCGCCGAACGGAACGTCGCCTTGATTTCCTGAAAGCCTTCCTGCCACTGCCACAGCCATACCGGGTCCAAATGCGCATTGCCGATCAGGTGAAGCTTCTTGTCCTTCATCGCCATCGTCTGTTTCCCTCCGTCTATATGGGCGGATTTCGTTCCGCCCGTTTTCGTCTTACGGCCGGACGACCGTCACGAGCGCCTCGGCCTGCTGGCCGAACCGGCGTCCGTCCGCCGTCACGTCGACGGCGATCCGCTCCCGCCGGACCGGCTCGGCTCCGGGCGGCACGGTCGCCGCGAAGCGGATGCGGCGCGTCTCGTTCGCCGCGAAGCGCTCGCGCGCGACGGCCGGCTCGGCCGTCCATCCCGTCGGCAGCACCGGCTCGAGGACGAGCTCGGCCGGGCGGCCGAACGGGTTGACCGTCTCGGCCTCGTACTCGATCGTCTCGCCGGGGCTCGCGATCGCCTGATACGGCTCGAGCCGCGCGGCGAACCCTTCGGCGCCGAAATCGGCTTCGCCGAGCGGCAGCAGCTCGCGGTGCAGCCGCTCGAGCGCTTCCCCGCGCTCGTCCAGCGCGTCGAAGTAGGCGGGCGTCGTCCAGAGCGGCTCGGCGTGCCCGGTTACGACGACGTCCGGCGCAAGCCGCCGGTACAGCGCCGCGCTCGCCGCGTAGTCCGGAATCCGGAACCGGTTCCGGTAGACGTAATTCCACATCTCGCCTTGGTATTGGTCGCCGCCGACGAGCACCTTCTTCCCGTCGACCTCGAGGAAAATCGCCGCCGCGTACAGCGTATGGCCGCCCTGCTCGTACAGCGTCAGCTCGTACTCCTCCCAGCGGATCGGGGTGCCGAGCGGCAGCCTCCGGTCGACCGGGATCGGCTCGAACCAGAGACACTGCACGTCGAACCGCTCGGGGCGCTCGAGCACGTCGGCGAAGTTGTCCGGCGCCCACACCCGCGTCCCCTCGACGTCGCGCAGCAGGTTGATGCCCGCGACATGGTCGTCGTGGTAATGCGTCGGCACGACGACGTCGATGCGGGCGACGCCGTAATTCCGCTTCAGCGCCGGCAGCGAGTACAGCCACGGCCTGCGGGCCGGGCGAGCCGTCTCGACGGCCATCCCGGTCATGAAGTCGTAGCCGAAATCGAACAGCAGCGCCTTGCCGCTGTCCGACAGCAGCACGTAGTAATTCGCGAAGCTCGCCCGGCTCGCCAGCAAATGCGGCGTCACGTTCTCGTACGGCTTGTCGCGAAGCAGCAGCAGCCGAGGATTGTGCCCTCTGTACGCCATCAGCTCGCGCAGCCGGGAAACGGTCAAGTCGATCGCTTCGCCGGGGTTTGCGATCGGCGCGCCGTGCGACGGGAGCAGGACGTCCGGCTCCCGGTCCTTCAAGTCGAGCAGAGAGGCGGCCGTCGCGGGCAGCCCTTCTCCGCCGTTGTACGACCATTGCGTCGCGGCGAGCGACCATATTTTGCCCGGCGCCGCGATCAGGTCGCCGGTGAACGCGTACGTCCGGCCGTCGCGGCGGGCCAGCACGCTGATCGAGCCGACCGTGTGTCCGGGCGTCGGCAGCACGGTCAGCGTCCAGCCGCCGAAGACGTGCTCGCTGTAATCGCGCAGCGTATCCGCTACCGGGACGGAGCGGAGCAGGCTGAACCGGTCCTGCCGGCCGCTGTATTCGTTGGACAGCTGCTTTCGCTGCCAATGCAGATCCGCCTCGTCGAACAGCTCGCGCTCGGCGTGGGGGACGAGGATCGGGATGCCGGCTTCGGCGGCCCGCCCGAGCCCTTGCCCTTGGTCGCGGTGGTGGTGCGTCATCCAGACGCCGGCCACCCGCTCGACGCCGATGGCGCCGAGCGCGTCGAGGACGCCGCCGCCGCCGAAATCGATCAGCAGCGCTTCGGAGCCGCTGCGGACGACGTAGACGCTGCAGCTGTCCTCGTAGAGAAAGAGGTTGTCGGATAGCGGCTTCAGCATAATGCGGCCGGCCTCCTGTTCCAGTGAGATAGGGAAAATGCGGCAAAAGAGCCGGACTATCGTGCGAATAAAGTCGTTTTGTACGCGATTTCGCCCGCTGCCGCTACGCCAGCTCGATGCGCACCGTCGCCAGCCCCCAAGCCGGCACGTCTACGGCGAGCGTGCCGTCGGCCGCCACCGGCAGCTCGCCGAGCTCGCGCTCGAGCAGGTCGGTGCGCACCGCCTTGACGATGCGCCGGCCCGGAATGTCCACCGTCGCCGTATTCGGCCGGCCTGCGATGTCGAGCAGCCGGACGACGTAGCCGTCCGCCCCTCTCGCCTTCTTGACCGTCGTCGCGACGACCCCGTCTCCGCCGATCCGGGCGAGCGTGCCGCCCGTCTTCGCTTCGTACGGCGGCTTCGTGTCGCGGAAGTCCTGGAAGCTCATCCGCTGCGCATAGAGCGGCATCCGCTGCTGCCAGCCGAACTTGTACAAGTCCGGCTTCGCCAATCCGCGTCCGCTCGTAATCGAATAACGGAACGCGATATCGCCGCCTTGCGACGCCTTGTAGTTCGTATGCCAGTAATTGTTCAGCACGTACGAGAATATGCGTCCGCCGGTCAAATCCATTTCCTTCGGCCAACGCCCTTTCACGACGTCCCCGACGCAGAAGAGCGGAATGTCCGGGGAGGCGATGAATACGTCGGCGTCGCCGCCGTTCACCCAAATCCCGGTCTGCAGCGGCAGCCATTCCTTGCAGCCGCCCGGCAGCTGGTCCTTGTCCCAGCATACCCAGCCGAGCTGCGAGTCGGAATGAACCAGCGCCCCGGGCTGCGCGACCGGGAACGCCACGTACACCGCTTCCTTCTCCGTCCGCTCTTCTTTCCGGTACGCGTAGCGGACGTCGACCCGCTTCGCGCCGTTCGGCAGCGACCATTCGACGGTCAGCTCCCCGTACGGAACCGAGCCGGTCAGCACGATCGCCGTTCCGTAATCGTACCGTTTCAGCTCCGCCGACTTCGGCTCGAACTCGCCCCGCACGTGCGGGTCGCCGTCCTGCAGGTCGGATTGGTTGCTGACGAGCCGGGTCCCTTCCCCGCCTTCCGCGTACAGCAGCTGGCCGAAGCCCCAGACGTCCGCCCCGTCGGCCAGCTCCCGGCCGAGCTCCTTGTCGAACAGCCCGGTGGCGAAGCCGCGCGCCGTCGAGACGGTCAGCCGGTACCAGTCGTTCTCGAGCGTCAGCTCCCGGCCGCCGTCGGCGATACCGACCGCCTCGACCGTCGTCCCGGCACCGGCGCGCGCCGCGGGCGACGCCTCCTCGCGCAGCACGAGCCTCCGGTAGCTGAGCCCGGGCATGTCGTCGACCCACAGCTCGACGATCGACTGCCCGTTCAGCTTTCGTACGAGCCGCGCCGGTACGGGCCGTCCGCTTTCCGCATCGTATACGTTTTCGCCCGCGCCGATTTCGACCGTCACCGGACCGCCGAACGTCCAGCTGTTCGGGTTGTACACGACGACCTCGCGACCGTCGTTGTTCCAGCTGAGCGAATGCCGCGTCGCCGCTCCGTGCAGCAGCCGGTCGGCCCACCGCTTCGCCCCGTTCGCCATATGCTCCTTGATCGTCCATTGGTCGCGGGCGAGCAGCGCCTCCGGGTCGGTGCAGCTGAGAAACGCGCCCCAAGTATGCTCGTCGTACAGAAGCAGCTCGCGCCACGCCTCGTCGAACTGGCGCTCGGGATAGCTCCAATCGCCGTTGTGGATAACGGCGAGCGATTCGAGCCGTTCCGCCGCCGGCAGCATCGCCTGCGCGTGCCGGACGTCGATCGTCGGGACGATCGACGAGCCGGCGCCGTCTTCCCAATACGCGCCGCCGTCGCCCTGGAACGTGCGCAGCGTATCGCCGAAACGGTCCTCGACGTAACGGAAGAAATCGCCGAGGTGGCCCGCGATCAGCTTCGGATATTCGTACTTGGCGTTCCATTCGGCGATGAACGCGTTCGGCTGCGGGTCGAGGTCGGTATTGTCCGCCTCCTGGCCGTACAGCATAACCGCATCCGGCGCGTAGTCGCCCGTCTCGTACTCCTGCAGCCACATGCCGAGTCCGCGCTCCGCGGCATTCGCCAGCGGCGGGCTGCCGCACACCTTGCGCAGCTCGCAGTACATTTTCGCCAGCCAGACCAGCACTTTGCCGCCGTTCGTCCCTTCCCAATAAAAAGGCGATACGCGGTGCAAGCCGCCGTTCAACCGGAACGGTCCGCGGTCCTGATTGTTCGCGTGGACCAAATACGGGACGCCGCACCCTTCCAGGATCGCCGGCATCGATCCGGTAATCGAGGCGACGTCGACGACGGCCGACAGATCGGCCTTCATGCCGTGCGGTCGCAAGTAGCCGTCCGTCCGTTCCCCGTTGCGGATCAAATCCTCGAGTGCCGCGTACTGCGTAAGCAGGTCCACGTAATTGCTGACGACGTTGATGCGGCCCGCCTTGACCCATTTCAGCAGCTGCTCCTTGCGACGCTCGCTCCGCGTTTCCAAGTACGTCTCCAGCACCCAGAACGAATCGAGGTGGTAGGCGAACGCCGGCGCCGTATCCGGCCGAGACGCCCGTTCCGCCTCCTCCGCTTCGAGAAAATCGATCGCCGTATCGACATTCCGGCACAGACGCTCGGCCACCTCCCACTGCCGGTGCGTATACCCGATATCCGTATGGGCGTGGTCGGTAACGAACACCTTCCATTTCCGCCGGCGTTCCACATTCCCTTGCCACGATACGGCCTTCCCTCCGACCGTCCCTTCGATCGCGACCTTTACTTCGCCCTCGCCGTCGAACAAATCGAACGCGATGCGGCGATGGCCGAACGCCGCATCCGGCACGTGCAGCTCGATCCGTTCCGTTCGGGAGGCGTCGCCGACCGTCGCCGTCAGCGCCGCGTCCCAAACCGGGCCGTCGAACTCCAGGTACAGGTCGCACCGCTCGACCAAGTCGCCGCGGTCGTTCCGGTAATACAGCACCGACGGAATCGGCTCCGCCCGCCGCAATCCCGCGGCGTCCGTCTCGTCCGCCAGCTCCGACAGGGCGATGCATTGGTACAGGAAGCCGGCGCCGTTCGCCATCCGGTCGAGCCGTTTGATTTTCTCGACGCGATCGATGCGGATGTATTCCCCGCCGTCCCGGGCGGTCAGCTCGAGGCGGTTCACTCCCTGCCGCAGCAGGCCGCCCGGAATGACGACTTCCGCGACGCCTTCCGAATAGATCGTCGTATGCAGGCCGGCATACAGCCGGATTTCCCCCGATTGCGAAGGAACGGGGCGAAAGTACGCATGGCCGGCCGTGCCGTTTACGCCGATTTCCAAATAAGCGAGCCGCGGCGCGATGACCAAGTAATGAATGCGCAACGCGCAGTTCCCCGCCGGCCGGTCCGCCAGCTCGAACTCGATCCCGTACGTATACGTCCGGTAGCCCGCTTCGGGGTCCGCCTCGCTCGGGTGGAAGATCGGCCACCGCTGGCTGCCGTTCCCCGCCGCGGGATCGGACGGCACGCGCCATGTCGCGTCGCCCGGCACCGTCGGCGTCTTGTAATTGTCGTACAAATCGGCGGACTTCCCGTCGGGAGAGCCGATCGACCAGATCCGTCGTTCCGTCATGCGATCACCTCTTGTACGGGGCCGATTTCATCCCGCCCCTAAGTCGGCTTATAGCGCGAACGTGCCCGCCTGTCCGGCGCTCGAAAGGAAGTTGCTCATTTTGTCGGCGACCGTCTTCTCCACCGCCGCGCGGCCTTGCTCGAGACGATCGGCCGGCAGCGCCTTGCACTCCGCGTTCGTCATCCGTTCCTCGCGGCCGAGCGCTTCGAGCAGCGACAGCTCGAGATCGGTGGCGATGTTCACCTTGCTGACGCCGCCGCCTTCCAGCTTGATCGCCTTCGACATCATGTCGGCCGGAACACCCGAGCCGCCGTGCAGCACGAGATGAACCGGGGTCAGCCTGCGGATCGCCTTCAGCCGGTCGTAGTCGATTTTCGGCTGGCGCACCATGTAGACGCCGTGCGCCGTTCCGCACGAGACGGCCAGCGCGTCGACCCGCGTCTCGCCGACGAACCGCTCGGCTTCCTTCGGATCGGTGTACAGCTCCTCGTCTTTGTCCGTTTCGACGAAGTCGGTCGTGCCGATCATGCCGAGCTCGGCTTCGACGGACACGCCGTGACGATGCGCATATTCGGCCGCTTGCTTGGAAATCGCGATGTTTTCCTCGAGCTCCTTCTCGGAAGCGTCGATCATGACCGATGTGAACCCGGCGGCGATGGCCGCTTCGATGACCGCCATCTCCTTCGTATGGTCCAGATGAAGCACGACCGGGACCGTAATGCTCTCCTGCTCGACGACGCGGTAAAATTCGTCGGCGAACTCCTTCGGGGTAATGCCGTACCGGTCCAGCTCCTTGCTCGAAATTTGCACGATGAGCGGCGAGTTCATCCGTTGGCCGGCGCGCAGCACGGGCGCGATCATCGGCGTATAGCGGGGAGAAAAGGAGCCGAGGGCGTAACCGTGCCGCTCGGCGGTTTCCAGTGCGCGTTTCAACGTAATCACATTATGGGGTCTCGTACTTTGGCTCACAGTCATCTCTCCCTAGCTGAATGTATGGTAAACGAGTCGGAGCGGACCTTGCAGCGGCATGTAGCCTTCCTCGTAAAGCTTTCGATACCGCTCGTGGCGTCCGGCTTGCGGATATACCCACTCGACGCTGCGGCTCGCGGCCGCCGCCTCGGCGGCTCGTTCGGCATCGGCGTACGCGCCGCCGGCGACGCCCGCCGCGAGCGCGGCGCCGAGCAGCGTCGCCTCCGGCAGCCCGGCTTTGCCGATCCGGCAGCCGGAGACGTCCGCCTTGATCTGCATCCAGTGGCGGTTTTTCGTTCCGCCGCCGACCGCCACCATAGAGCCGATGCGCCGTCCCGCCGCCTTTTCGGCGGCCCGGCGGATCGATTCCAGCTCGTAGGCGGTGCCCTCCAGCACCGCTTTCATAAGCTCCGCCTTCCCGTGGGCCGCCTTCAAGCCGACGAATGCGCCGGACGCCTTCGGATCGGGCTGCGGCGCCCCGCTTCCGGACAAATACGGAAAGTACAAAATGCCCGTCGGCTCGGGGGACAATCGGTCGAGCATCGCCAGGACGCGCCCGTAATCGAGCGGCTCGTCGCCGAGCAGCGAACGGAGCCATTCCACCGATCCGCCGGACGCCGACAAGCCGCCCATCCAGAAATGCCGCCCGCGGACGGCGTGCAGGCCGTACGCCAGTCCGGACTCGTACTCGGCGGCGCCGAGCGGCGACGCGTCGACCGTTCCGACGAGCGTCTCGGCCGTCCCCATCGAGTCGTACGCGTCTCCCGGTGCGACGGCGCCGACCGCCAAGGCGGCGCAGACGTGATCGTGGCCGGCGACGCCGACAGCCGCGCCGGAGCCGATCCCGCAGGCGGCGGCCGCCTCCGGCGTCACCCTGCCGATCTTCGTGCCGCAGCGGAACGCGTCCGGGAACAGGTCGGGCGGCAAGCCGAAATGGCGAATCCAATCGCGGTCCCAGTCGGCCTTCGCGATGTCGAAGGCGAACGTGCGGGCGGCCAGCGTATAATCGGTCGCCATGACGCCGGTCAGCCGGTACGCGATATAATCGGCCGCCGACAGCCATACGGCGCCGCGGAACGCGTCGGGCCGTCTTTGCTTCAGCCAGAGCAGCTTCGTCAGCCCTTGCTTGAAACTGGCGCGCAGCCCCGTCTTGGCGAAGCGCGACAGCGGATCGTCCGCCGCCTCGACGACGTCCGCGAAGGCGGCGGCGCACGGGTCGAACCACGGCAGAAACAGCGAGCGCGGCTCCCCGCTTTCGCGGTCGACGAGCAGCCCGCTTTCCGCCATGCTGGCGACCCCGATTGCCGAGACGGCCCCGGCAGCGACTCCGTCTACGGCTTCGCCGCCGGCCGCCGCTTCGCTTATGGCGGACGCGACCGTGACCCACAGCCGGTCCGGGTCGTAATACGCGTAGCCCTCCGGGCTGCGTAACGTTTCGGTGGGACGGGAGGCGATGCGGACGGGCGTCCCGTCCTCCCGGAACAGTCCCGCCTTGCAGTGCGTCGTGCCGATGTCGATTCCGATCAACGCCATATTAGCCGCTTCCCTCCATAACCCGTTTGACCCGCTCCATGCCGAGCCGCGGGCTGGACAAATATTTCGGGCGGACCGCCTCCGGCAGCGTCTCGACGACGCGCGCCATCGACGCCTGCGCCAGCACGACGACGTCGACCTGGTCGCCGAGCTCGAGCAGCGTCTCCGCGAGAACGCGGTCGTGACCGTCCTTGTCGCCGGCCATCAGGAGGCGGTACGCGGAGTCGGCCAGCGCCGGCACGAATTCCGCGTCGTTGCCGGCGGCGGCGGCCTTCGCCCGCAGCAGCCGGAGCGTCGGCTCGAGCGTCGTCGGCACGGTGGCCGCGACCCCGATTCGCCGGCCGCGGCCGACGGCCTCCTCGGCCATCGCCTCGTCGATGCGGACGATCGGCACGCCGACGTGCGGCTGTGCCTTCGCGACGAGCTCCCCGACGGACGAGCATGCGTTCAAAATGCAATCCGCCCCGACCTGCTCGGCGAATTTGGCGTAATGGATCCATCGCTCCTCGACTTCGGCGACGTTGCCGCCGTTAGCCGCGAGCTGAGGAAGTATCGAATCGTCGACGAAATTGACGATTTCCGCGTCCCGAATCGTTTCGCGGGCAAGCGCCTTCAACGAATCGACCGTAACCGGCGTCGTATGGATGATGGCAAGCTTTCGGCTCATCGACAGTTCACGCTCCTTGCGAATGGGCGGCGGCGCTCGGCGCGCCCGCCTTTTGCCGCTTCATCTATCGGGAAAGGACTTGACGGACGAACAGGTGGACGTCCTCGACGACGCCGTAATCGTCGGACGGAATGACGAACGTCACGTCGGCCGACCTCTTTAGTCGAGTAGCCGGTCGACGATCGCGAAATCAAGCGACTCCGGCGTCCGGATCCAGGCGGTCCGCTATTCGTCGTCAACGTGGCGAACATCGCGTTCCTCTCCCCGATTGCGCACATCGTGCATTTTGTTGTGGAAATTACGGCTAGTATTCCGCAATTTTTCCGTTTTTACGTGCCTCCGCCAACCTTTTCGACGGTTTTTCGTATAACATACCTTAAAAACGTCAAAATCGCAATGCGAAAATTCAAAATCCCACAAAAATGTTTACGCATCCCCCATCATTTAGAGGGATTTCGCCCCGCCGCACTCGTTCCGCCAGCCCGGCCCGAGCCGTTCGAACAAGCTTAAAAGCGGATTTCCAGCGTTACGATTTCCGCCGGTCCCGCCCTGACGACGAACGAGCCGTCACCGGCGATGGACGCCGTCCCGCCGTACGGCTCGACCGGCTCTTCCTTCAAATCGACGTAACGGACCGAGGACGGCGCCTCGCCGAGACGCACCGTGGCGGCCGTCTCCGCCTTGGCCACGTTCCACAGTCGGACGATGAGGGCGTCCGACCGCTCCGCTTTTTTGCAGGCGCTCATCAATAGCGTATGGTCGCCTTCCAGCGCGAGCATGCCGCCTCGCATCGGCAGCGTGCCGTCGTGCTTGCCCGTCACCGTTCCGTACAGCGGGGTCAAATAGTCGTGCACCCGCTCGAACACCCGCGCCTCCAGGCCGTCTCCGGCATGAGGCACGATCGCGTATTCGGCGCGCTGCACGCCCGGGCATTGCGCCTCCGGCGTCGGCGTCTCGGGTCCGGCTCCGCCGACCCGCACGAGCGTATCCTCGCGCGACAGCCAGCCGACGGCGCGCAGCAGCGTCACGGCGATCGTCCCCCGCCCGTCGCGCAGCAGCTCGAACTCGGGCAGCCCTTTGTTCGCCACCGTCAATCCGCGGTCTTCCGCGCTGACGGTAACGTAGCCTTGCTGCGGCATTTGCCCGATCGACGGCTCCGGCCAGCCGTTGCCGAAGAACGACTCCCCGTCGCCTTCCGCCCCCCGCTCGGCCCCCCAGTCGCCCGGCGCGCCCGCCGGCCGCTCGACGACGTCGAAATGACCTTCGGCCCGCGATGCCCGCGCGTCCCGCCCGAGCGGGAACAGCGCCCGCAGCCGGTGGTCGCGGATCGCGTTGTCCCATTCCGTCGCGATGTCGACGCGCCGGGATTCGGCGGCCAGCGTGACGCGGCTGACGAGACGGACGACGGTCCGTTCGGCCGAACGGCTCAGCCGATCGGCCGTCAAGCCGACGGGCAGCGCCCAGTCGATCGTAACCGCGAGCGTCGCCGAAGCGTGCCCGGCGACAGCCGCCTGCACGGTTACGACCGCGTTCCGGTCCGTGTCCGTGCGCAGCACGTTGTCGTTCAGCGGGAACGCGTAGTTGTACGTATCGCCGGCGTCCCCGCTGCTCTCGAACGCGTTCAGCCCCCCGTACGTCTCGCCCGTCGTCTTGTCCACGACAGTCAGCGTCCCGTCGGTCAAGCTCGCCTCGACGCGCAAATACCGGTTTTCCAGCACGTTCCGTCCGACATGCAGGTCGGTCTGCGGCTCGCTGCCCTTCAGCTTCGCGGTCGTCTGGACGGCCGCATACGGGACGAGCTTCGGATCGAGCGGCTTCTCCCGTTCGGCGAGCCGGTACGCCGCGTAGCCGAGACCCGGCACGCCGGAGGCGACGAAGCGCACCTCGGTATGAAACCATTTGTCCGTCATCGCCATCCGACCCTCGACGGGAGCGACCTGGAACGGAACTTCGTTGCCTTCGTCGTCGAGCAGCCGATGGGTTCGCGGATGGACGCCCTTCTTCGGCTCGAGGCGAACCGTCGCAACGTCCGTCCGGCTCCACGGCAGCGGATTGTGGACGACGATCGCCTCCTCTCCCTCGTGCAGCGCGCTCGTATCGAGAAGCGAGTTGAGATGCTGCGCCGCCTTCTCCGTCACGATTTCGGCGATTTGCGCCGATTGGTCGAACCGCGGCATCATTTCGCGGTGCACCTGATCGATGCTGCAGCCGCAAATGCTGTCGTGCGGATGGTTTTGCACGAGCAGCTCCCACGCGTGCCAGAGCAGGCTCGCGTCATACTTGCGCCCCTTCCTCCACGCGATCGCCGACATCGGCTCCGCGTACCGTTCCAGCCAAAGCTGGCCCCGGAAGTTGAGCCGCTTCAAGTACATCCGCGCCGACAGGACGCCCGGCAGCAGGTGCGGCAGGTCCGCACCGGCGCCGCGGAGCTCGCCCGCGATCGTCTCGAGCTGCGGGTTACGCTCGCGAAGCGCCGCGACGAACTCCTTCGTCGTCGACCAACGCAGCTCGGCGAACCCTTTCAAGTCCTCGTTCACTTGCCGGATGAGCCGTCCGAGCCGGCGGTCGATCAACCGATGATCGCCGCCGTACGGCATGAGCAGGCAGTCGGTCGTCGCCCGCTTCGCCCACCGCTCGAGCGAGCGTCTCACCCGGCCGTACGTCTCGTCGTACGTCTTGTTCGGATTGTCGAAGTGAAGGAAGTCGACGACGTAATAGCCGTCGGGAAACCAGTAGGCGAGCACGCGGCTGCCGTTCGGCGCCTCCCAGGCGAACTCCTGCTTGAACGTCTCCTCCGGCCCGCCGAGCCCGCGCCAGACGAGCGCGTTGTCGATGCCGAAGCCGTTCAGCAGCTGCGGCATTTGCGAGATGTGCCCGAACGTGTCCGGAATGTAGCCGACGTCCTGATTGACGACGCCGTACTTCTCGGCGGTTTTGATCCCGAGCCACAGGTTGCGAATATGGGCCTCGCCGCTGACGAGAAATTCGTCCGGCAAAATGTACCACGGCCCGCACTGGATCCGGTTGTCGCGGATATAGCCGGTCAGCTTGTCGCGGTTTTCCGGGCGGATGGCCAAATAGTCGTCCAGCACGATCGTCTGGCCGTCCAGCAGGAAGCAGCGGAAGTCCGGATCTTCGTCCAGCGCGTTCAGCAGCTCGTCGATCAGCTCGACGAGACGGATGCGGAAATCTTGATACGTCGCCCACCATTCCCGGTCCCAATGGGTATGATGGTAGACGAATACGCGGTAAGGCGCGCGTACGGCTTCTTTCTCGGTTCCATCCAACATGGCGGCAGCTCCTATCCGTTGCATCGATTCTCTTGGTCCGTCATCCCTTCGTGCCCGAGCTGATGTTCATCCCTTCGATGAAATATTTCTGGAACAGGAAGAACAGCAGGATGACGGGCGCCAGCACCATGAGCGAGCCGGCCATCAAGTAGTGCCATTGAACCGCTTCGGTTCCTTTGAACGATTGCAGACCGAGCTGCAGGTTGAACATTTCCGGCTTGTTGACGTAAAGCAGCGGGCCGAGGAAGTCGTTCCAGGCGCCCTGGAACGTCGTGATCGCGATGACGATGATCGCCGGCTTCGCGAGCGGGATCATGATTCGCCGCCAGACGTAGAAATGGCTGGCGCCGTCGATTTTCGCCGCTTCGATCAAGTCGTTCGGAATGCCCAAGTAAAACTGGCGCAGCAGGAAAATTTGGAACGCCGAGCCGAAAAAGCCCGGAATCGTGAGCGGCAAGTACGTGCCGACCCAGCCCATTTTCGAAAACAGAATATATTGCGGAATGAGCGTGCAAAAGCTCGGAATCATCATCGTCGACAGCATGAGCGAGAACAAAAACCCGCGGCCCTTGAACTTGATTTTGGCGAAGCCGTAGGCGATGAACGAGTTCGACAGCACGTGGGAGCAGACGCCGACGCCGGCCAGGAAGAGCGTGTTCAGCGTATACCGGCCGAAGTTTCCTTTCGTCCACGCGTACTTGTAGTTCTCCCAATGGACTTCCTCCGGAATCCACGTGGGCGGGTATTTCATAATTTCCTTCAACGACTTGAGCGACGTCGAAATCATCCACCAGAACGGCGCCAAAATGATGATCGACAGCCCAACCAGCACGATCGTGATGATGATTTTGACGATCAATTGCTTCGTCTTCCGGCTCTGGAAATGGCTCGAGCCCGCGTTCGACAGCGTTGCCGCGCTCATCGGTTGTCACCTCCTTCATAATGGACCCAAAATTTCGAAACGAGCATGTTGATCGCCGTCAGCACCATGACGATCAAGAACAGGAACCAGGCCATGGCGGACGCGTAGCCCATTTCGTATACGCGAAACGCTTTCAGGAACATGTGGAGGTTGTAGAACAAAAGCGAGTTCATCGGCGAGCCCGGGCTGTTCTGGTCCTGCGCCATGACGTAGCCTTCCTGAAAAATTTGGAACCCGCTGATGAAATGCGTTACGAGCTCGAAAAACAGAACCGGCGTAATCATCGGCACCGTAATGTGCCAAAACCGGCGGATCGCGCCGGCGCCGTCGATTTCGGCCGCTTCGTACAGCTGCTCCGGCACGCCCTGCAGGCTGGCCAAGTAGAGCAGCATGCCGCCGCCGACCGCCCACAGCTTCATGAGAATGACGGCCGGCTTCGTCCAGGCCGGGTCGACCATCCAAGCCGGTCCTTCGATGCCGATCCAGCCGAGCGCGACGTTGACCAAGCCGGAGGTCGGGTTAAGCAGCATCATCCACAAAATATAGACGGCCACGCCGGACAGGACGGACGGCAAGTAAAAGATCGTCCGGAAATAGCGCATGCCGGGAATTTTCTGATTGAGGGCGACGGCCAGCAGCAGCGACCCGAGCGTCGTGAGCGGCACGTTGAACGCGACGTAAAAGAGCGTGTTTTTCAAGGACGTCCAAAACAAGGCGTCATGGTTGAACATCGTATCGTAATTGCGCAAGCCGACCCATTCCATGCGGGACGTGATATCGTAGTTCGTAAAGCTCGCGTATAAGGAAAACAGCAAAGGAAACATCGTAAAAACCAAAAATCCGATCACCCAAGGGGAGACGAACACATAACCCCAAAGCGACTCCTTGCGTTCCAGCGATAACGCTTTTCGTTTTTTCGTCGTGGAGACGGCCACGGGCTTCACCCTCTCTCTTTCGTTCGATTGATTGCCTCAAGCGTTCCCCGATCGATCGGAAAAAGGTGGAGCGGCATTCGCCAACCGCTCCACCCCGTACGCATCCGTCGAACCGGATTACTTCGTATTTTGCTTGATCAAGTTCTCGACGTCCGCTTGCGCCTTGTCGAGCGCTTCCTTCGCGCCGATCTTCTTCAGGATCGCCGCGTCGCGCTGCGGGTCGATCAGCTTCGTAAAGTCGGGCGCATTGAGCGGGGTCGGGAATACTTTCGTCCATTTCATGTTGTCGACGGCCGCTTTGTACACCGGGTTTTTCACGAGATCCGGATCGTTCGCCGCTTTGATGTTGGCGACGTTGTCGAAGTTTTTCTCGGCCCAATATTTTTGGGCGGCCGTGTCGGTCATAAATTTCATGAATTCGTACGACTCGGCCGGATGCTTCGCGCCCGCCGGAATTTCGATGACGAAGCCGCCGCCGATGCTCCAGTGGCCCGAGCCTTCCTTCAGCTCCGGAATCGGAGCGATGCCGTATTCAAGCCCTTGCCCGTAATCGCGGATTTCCGTGTAGAACGTCGTGTTGTTCGGCCAGATGGCGACTTTGCCGGCGATGAACGGGTTCGCCTGCTTGCTGCCGAACTCGGCCTTGAACGCGTCGAGGTTTTTCTGTCCGATCCGGTCTGCGTTGGCCAGCACGTAGTTCATCGCTTCCAGCTTGGCCGGAGCGTTGATGACCGGCTTGCCGTCCTTGTCGAACCAGTTGCGTCCGCCGTCGAAGTTCATCGCGATGCTGCCCCAGTCGAAGCCGCCGTATTGCGGCGAGAAGCCCATCTGCAAATATTTGTCGCCCTGCTTCTTGTCGAGCTTCTTCGCCGCTTCCTCGAGCTCCGCCCACGTGTTCGGGAACTTTTCGGGATCGAGTCCGGCTTCGCGGAACATTTTCTTGTTATAGAACATCATGCGGGTGTCGGTGTTGAATGGTAGCGCATACGCTTCGTTTTTGTACAGGACGGTGTTCCACAGCTCCGGGAAGAAGCGGTCTTTCACCGATTGGTCTTTCGCCAAATATTGCTGGATGTTCGTGTTCTGCTTCTTCTCCGCGCGGATCGCGGTGGCGTTGATATCGTTGATGATGACGTCGGGAGGATTGCCGGCCGCGACGGCGGCGAGTTCTTTCGTCCAAATGTCGCCGAACGGATAGTACGTATGCTTGACTTTGATTTTATCCTGCGATTTGTTGAAATCGTCGATCATCTTCTCGATAACCGGCCTGCGCTGCTCGGATCCCCAGAACGTCCAGAAATCGAGCTCGACGACTTGGCCGGATTTGCCGGAATCGGTGTTCGTGCCCGTATTCGTGCCGGCGGCTCCGTTATTCTCGTCTTTGCCTCCGCAAGCCGTCAGCACCATGCCGGCGCCCAGAACGACGGTCAACGTCGCGCCCAGAGCTTTTTTCATCTTCATTTGCGATGACCTCCTGTTTCTTCTTTTGTCAGCTTCAACATCCCACACCCACAAGTTGAACGTTTTTAACTGGTATAGCGCTTTCAACGTTGTTTTATGAAGCTTACAACCTTATTATTACCTAACATCCGTCAACAAGTCAATATGGTATTTAGGCATCGTTCGCCGTTTTTTTGGCGCTTTCTTGACCGGTTCGCTGCGAAAGAAGACGGTTTTTGTCGAAAAACAGGCACAATCCGCAAGGTGAACAGACAAAAAACGACGACGCCCCTCCCGGCGCCCCGGCGCGATACGGTCGCACCGCTTCGCCGCTTTTTATGGTGTTCCCGGACAGGCAAAATTATGCATCGTTTCTCGTCCGGGAAAGCGCTATACCGATCGCGGGCGCTGCTCCGCCGGTGATGAAATTCCGGCGCCTTCCTCGGCTCGACGCTCGGCACGAGCCCTTCGATCGTCGGCCACCCGTCTGGCCCCTATTCGATTCGGTCCGGCGGGAGCGGTCGCCGCGGCGGTTACCGCCGCCCGGCGCCCGGCGCCATTTTCGCAGCAGCATCCCGAAGCCCCGTTACGCCTCCAGCGTGTTCAGCGCGACGGAGAGGCTCGCCAAGTCGCCCACCTGCTCCCCGAGTCCGGCCGGAACGACGCGGCATACGCGCAGCGAAATCGGCAGCGCCTCCTTCTCCAGCTCCTCGAGCGTAATCGGCTCCAATATGGACCGCTGCCGGCCGTAAATGCTGCCGATGACGATCCTTTCCGGGTTGAGCAGGTCGACGATCATCGCCAGCCCCCGGCCGAGCTTCCGGCCGACCGTATGGAACACGTCCAGCGCAAGCGGATCGCCCCGCTCCGCCGCTTCGCCGACCGCTTTCGTCGTTATGCCGCCGAGACCTTCGGCCGTCGGGCAAAAGGCGGGCGGACGCCCGGCGCGGATCGCCTCCTCCGCCATCGCGCGGGCCAGCTGGGCGATGCCGCCCCCGCTGCAAAACCCTTCGAACGAGCCGGCCTTGCCGTAGCCGACCGGACCGTCCGCCTCGAGCCGGATATGGCCGAGCTCGCCGGCCATGTCGTTCGTGCCCGCGTACAGCTTGCCGTCCAGGATGAGCCCGGCTCCCATGCCGGTGCCGAACGTGAGGAACACCATGTTGCGGGTTCCGCGCCCCGCGCCCCATTTCCATTCCGCCAAGGCGCAAGCGTTGGCGTCGTTTTGCAGGCCGACCGGCACGCCGAAGGCGTCGCGGAGCGGCGTGACGACGTCGATCTTGTCCCAATGAGGCAAGTTCGGCGGCGACAAAATAAAGCCGGTCCTGCTGTCCAGCGGACCGCCGCAGCTGATGCCGATCGCGGCCGGGCGCTCCGCCGGACGTTCGGCGATCAGCCGCTCCATCGCGCCACGAAGCTTCGCGATCGCCTCCTCCGGCGTCGGAGGGGTCGGGAACTGCGTCTTCGCGATCACCTCCACGCCGCCGTCTTTCACCGCGCCGAGACTGACGGCGCACTTCGTCCCCCCGATATCGACTCCACCCAATACGGTCATCGCATTCGCTCCCTTGTCGCTTAACATGTAAACGGTTTCCCGCCATTCGGCGGAATCGCGCTCTCCTTCGAACATCGCCGCTCGTTCGCGTTTCGGTAACGTCACGTTCGTTCGACTTCGACCTCTGTCGTCTGAACAGTCCGGAAGCAATCGTTCGACCGTCGACGCTCGTCCTTTCGGAAGCGGCTCGATCGTTCGATCATCGCCGTCCGCTCCTTCCGTCCACCGCGCATTGAACCTTCCGGCAACTTTGCCGACGCCCAACCGCGTGCGCAGCGCCGCCGCACTTCACGCCGAGCGGCTGATCGCGGGCAGGCCGAAACGCAAGTGAGAGCGAAACCCAACGAAACGGTCCGAATGTAAACGGATTTACGCCTATTTTCCCGCAGTAACCCACGAGATGTCAATGCGATATTGCGACAATCGTCTAATTTATTTGTGGGAATGTGTGGTTTCCGCATCGGTTTTGAGTTTCTCGCATCGGGATCGAATGCCGATGTCCGTTCGTGCTTTTCGAGGAGAAGCGCACGCTATGCAACAAAGCGGGTAACGGGCCGTGGGCAGCGGACTTAGACAGCAGACCGCGGGGAGCAGGCTACTGACAACGAGCCCCGGGCCGTTTCCGGTAAGGAGCGGCGGTGCATGACGAGGGCCGACCGTCCAAGCGCCGCGTCTTCATTCGACCGTTTCGCTTGCTTTCATGGATTTTGTCCAATGACTCGACTCGTTCCGGCTCTACATATTAGACCCTATTGGAAAAAATCCAACCGTTTCGCCTCCGATCGCACCCGTCGGCCATTTTTTTGGATAAAATCCAACGAACGCGCGGATTTATACCTTCTCGGCCTTTTCTATTGGATGAAATCCAATCGACGGGCTATGGTAGGTTTATTGTGTTGCGTCTAGATAGGCGATTTCAAAGGCTTGGCTCATGTGGAGACGGTGAATGGCGGCAAGGTGGGAGAACCAATTTGTAACCAAGCCGGAGGATGTGGGCGAGCCGCGAGACTAGGCTGTGGCGGGGTCACAGTGACTACGGGCGGCAAGACCATAACCGAGGCCGCCGCCGAGTTCGAAGCCGGGGAAGGGACGCACGAACACCGCAACCGTCGTGCTCCCCCTCATCCCCTCACCGTTAGGGAGCCTCGTCCCGTGCAGCGCAAAAAAAACCGTCGGCAGGCCCGACGGTTTCCCTTATCGCTTCAAAGCACCCGCGCCGCGGGCGGCATCGGACGCCCGTACGCCGGTTTCGTAATATTTGCAGGCGTACCGCAAAAAGAAGCGCAGCTCCTCCCAATCGATTTCGTGGTCGCGGAAATCGCGCGGGTGGATGACGATCGTCAGCTTCTCCGTAAACTTCCTCGCCTCGCAGGCGGCGAGAAACGACCGCACGATCGTCTGGATCAGCTCGAGCCGCGTCACGCCGACGCGGGAGAGCCCGCTGCCGAGCACCGGCACGACGAGCGGGCCCATCCCTCCCCGGTGGGCCAAGTAGCTCCACAGCTTCGCCAGCGCCGCCTCGATATGACCCGGCGACGAGTGCGCCTTGCCGTACTCGTTCAGCTCGGCGATGGCCGTGAAATACGCCACCCGTCCGCCCGCGTCCAATCGGGCGACGGTGCCGATGTCGTACGTTTTGACGCGTCCGCCGGCCGTCGTCCTCCACGAATGCGGCTCGCCGGCCAGCGCCCCCTCCAGCATCGTCCCGAGCCGTTCCGAAGAATCGCAATACCGGTCCGCGAACTGTGCCTGCAGGCTGGCCCGGTCGATGCCGGCAGAGCGAAAATCGGCGTTGCTCCCGATTACGAGCGCGCCGTCAAGCTCGAAGCAGTCGCCGACGCGGATTTCGATCGTCGCGTCTTTGCCCGCCACCCGCTCCGTCATCGCGAGTCGGGGCCGGCTCTCCCATATCGTCCACAGAAGCCCGATCAGAAAAAAGTACGGCCAATTCGCCTTGATCCCATCGCCGATCGCTCCGGAGAAAAAAGCGGCGATTTCCGTGGCGAGCCAAATGACGGCGAACACCGCGAGCAGCGATTTGACGGCGTTTTTCGCGGAAAACGAAAAACGCCAATAGTTTTTCATAAAAAACGCTTTCAGCGTAGTCATTCGTCCCCGACTCCTTCCGAACGCCGTCAAGTGGCGACCGGTACCGCTTCCTCCTTGTCCGGCACGTACGTTTCCGCGACGATGCGCACGCCCTCATCGCCGGGCCGGCTCAGCCGGAAGGACCGGAACCGTTCCTCGAAGATGCTGAATTTGCGCCGGAACAAGCTCGCGACCGCCGGATTCGCCGTCGTGAATACGATTTGCGTCCCCCGCTCGATCGTCAGCTGACGCAAAAAATCGAGCAGGCCGAGCACGTTCAAGTCGTCCATGTTCGCGACCGGTTCGTCCAGCAATATAAAGTTGGGCGCCGTCTCCATGCTCAAGTGCATGACGAAAAAGATCGACAGCAGGACGGCCGTCCGCTGGCCGGTGCTCATTTCGTTGACGCCGCAGCCGTCCGCGTCCGTCCGCCCTCTGCGGAAGGCGACCAGCTCGTCGCCGCGCAGCGCGAGACGCTCGAATTCGCGCGGAGCGTGGAGCCGGACGAACAAGTCGCCGATCGCGGCGATATTCGCCTCGACGAACCCGTCGATATAGGCGGACAGCGGCCGCAGCCCGTTCAGCGCTTCAAGCGCCCGGCCGCACCGGTCCCGCCGAAGCGCGAGAGCGGCCCGTTCCGCCTCCAGGCGGTCCCGCTCCGCGATGTCGACGGCGAGCGGATCGCTCGTCCGCATCGTCTCGAGCAGCAGCCGGGCTTCCTCAAGCAGCTTCGCCAGCGAAGCCCGCCACGGCTCGATGCCGTCGTCGTCCTTCGGCCGGAAGCCGCGCTCGCGCAGCGATTCCGCCGCCTGCCGGACGCCCGCCAGCCGACGGAGCCGTCCGTTCCGGTCCGTCAGCCCGCGATCGGCGGCAGCCAGCGCGGCGTCGGCCCGAAGGCGGGCCTCCTCGGCCGCCTTCCATTCCAGCCGCAGCAGCCGGATGCGCTCCTCGGCGGCTCCCCGTTCCTTCAGTTGGTTGTCGGCGGCGATGGTCAACGCGGCCTGCAGCCGGTCCGCCGTCAGAAGCGAAGCGTCGAGCTTCTCCGCCGAGACGAGGGCGAGCAGTTGGTCGAGCTGGCCGATGCGGGCGAGCGTAAAGCCGGCCTCGTCCAGTCGGCGCGCCTCGCGCAAAACGTCCTCCAGCGCGCCCCTCGCTTCGTCAAGGCGGGCGGCCGCCTCGAGCAGTCCGGATCGGGTATCCGAAACGGACGCCGATGCGGCGATCGGCTTCAGACCGAGCTCGCCGGCATGCAAGTTCAGCCGGGCGGCCGCTTCTTCCAGCTCCGCCAGCCGTTTCAGCTCGTCGGCGAGATGGGCAAGCTCCGCGTCAAGACGCTCGTTCTCGCGAGTCAGCTCCCGTTCCTCGACCCTCAGCCGGTGCAGCTCCGATTCGTCGTGGCGGATGCCATGCTCGATAAGCGCCCGAAGCTTCGCGGCCGTCCGGTGGTCGACTCCGCACATCGGACACTTCCCTTGCGCTTCGTGCTCCTTCGCGTACTGCAGCCCGAGCGACTGAATGTGCGCGAGCAGCCGGTGCGCCGAGTCGGCCTTCTCCTCCTCCGTCCGGATCCGCTCGGCGAGCCGGCTCCGGGACAGCCGGACGTCGGCGCGCCGCCTCTCCAGCTCCTCCCGCTTCCGCTCGGCCTCCTCCCGGCGCTCGTACCCGAAGCCGGCGGCGGCGTTGGCATCCCGGCATACGCGCTCCAGCGGCTCCAGCAGCTCGACGCGCCGGCGCAGCGCCGACGCCTCGCGTTCCAGCTCCGTTCTGCGCCGCCGCTTGCCGCCGTCGTCCAGCAGCGGCCCCAGCCGCTTCAGCTCGTCCGCCCAACGTCCGAACTCGGCGATCCGCGCATCGAGCCCGATCATCGCCCGCTCCCGCTCGTGCAGCTCCCGCTGCAGCGCGGCCGGATCGGGAAGCTCGGCGCGGCGGCGCGCCGCCTCGTCCCGCGCCGCCTGCAGCTCCGCGATTTCCCGAAGCAGCGCGGCATCGGCTCCGCTCGCGTCGCCGAACGTCGACAGTCCGAGCGCCCCGGCCTCCGCCAGCGGCTTGGCGACGACGTCGGCTTCGCTGACGAGCGCGTACAGCCGCTCCAGCCACGCCCGGATGTCGCGGCCGTCCGCCTTCCTGCCGACAAGCGGAAACGATGCCGCCGTCCGCCGGATCAGCTTCTCGAGCAGCGGCAGCGCCGTTTCGAGACCGGCCGCGATCCGCTCCTCGCGCTCGCGGATTTGCGCGCGAAGCATGTCGAGCTCGGCTTCCGTCTCGACGAACCGGTCCCGCAGCGACTTCCACTTATCGCCGAACTCCTCCTTATACTTGCCCCACCGCTCCTCGATCAGCGCCATTTCCTCGCCGAAAACGACTCTCGCGAACGATTGGCGGTAGTCGGGCTGCCGGTCGTAACAGAACCGGTAAACCGCCTCCGAGGAAAAATAATTGTGCTGGTGAAACAGCTGGTTCAGCTGCGTGTTCCGGACCCGTTCCCGATCCCGGTGCCGGTAAAACCGGCTTTGCCGCTCCCTCCGCTCGCTCGGACCGGGCAGCGCGTCGAGCAGCTCCTCGCGGTCCCCGACCGCCAGCGTAAGGCCGCCGTCCCAAGGCTCGGCGCCGTCCCGGCCGGCCATCTCGTCGCGCAATATTTTGCCCGTGAACGCGAGCTCGATCGCTTCCAGCACGGACGTTTTCCCCGCGCCGTTCGCGCCTTCCAGCAGGTTGATCCGGGCAAAATCGATCGCCGTGTCCGGCGTCCAGCAGTGAGGCCGGTACCGAGAGCCGAAACGGATCGCGCCGAGACCGACGTTCGGCCGGCGAACCTCGAGCACCGCGGCCAAATCGCTCCCGCCTTCCGTCTCGCCGCCGTTCGGATCGGATGGAGCCGCGACAAGCGCGCCTTCGATATAGTCGGATAGAAGCTTGCTCGAATACGGCTCGAGACAAAACGACAAGCCCGCTTCCCGAAGCCGGGCCGACCAATCGGAGTACGGGTCGGAGCCGCGAAAGCGCCGCTGCTCCGAAGGGAGCTTCGCGACCGGAACCGTCTCCGTCACGGCCGAAAACGGCACGACCAGCTTGCGCCCGTACCGTTTGCCTCCTTCGATGCGACGCTTCCGGTCGACGGGAAGCCGGGCGTACGCATCGTCGCGCAGCACGTAAACGACATACAGGCTCCACGACCAATCCCCGCGCAGGCGAAAAAAGAACGGCGCGATCCGTTCGTCCTCGAACCGCTCGAACGCCCCGGCGTTCTCCGCAAGGCCGGACAGCCATTCCGGCTCCGCCGGGACGACCACGTATTTGCCCACAAGCAATCCGTCCGACTCGTGGTCGGCTTCGATGACGGCCGCCTCGCCTCCTTTGTGCGCGCGAATGCGAACGAGTCCCGCCCGCTCCAACTGTGCGATCAACGATTCCAAGCTGGATTCCCCCCTACCGTAAAATCGACGGGCGACCCGATCCGGGCCGGCGCGGTGCAATCTACCCGCATGGCGGGGTAGGCGACGGTCTCGTGGCTGCCGTCCCGGGTGGAAAAGACGCATACCCGCGTCTCCCGGTCTCTGCCTACGATGCCGAGCATCTTGACGGACAGCTCCCGCGCCTCGCGCTCGTTGCCGGCGTAAGCGACCCATACCCCTTCCCGCTCGTCCCCCTCGGCGGGGAACACGTTGTAATGCGGATAGTCCCCGGACAAATGAAAGCGGGGGCCGCTCTGCATATGTCTGAGCTGTCCGGGCAGCCCGGCTTCGCCCGCATTCAAGCAATAGATCAGCTTGCCGACCCGATTGGCGTACTCGTTGCGGACCGATTCGCAATCGTCGTCGATGTGCAGGCTGAGCCGGCCGCTCAGCTCCGGGTTGTCTCCGCCGGTTGCGAACTGCAGCTGTCCGGCTTCGCCGTGCCCGAGGCACAAGCCGAAAAACCGGTCCCGCTGCTCGGTCGACGCGTCGAGCGGGAAGCGGAACGGTCCGGCCGCCGCCTTCGCCACGACGTCGGGCAGCTCCGCGTCGAAGGGCAGCTCGGCCTCGAGCCAGCGGCCGCGGGCTTCGTCCGGCACGTAGAGCCGCTCGGCCTTCACGCCGGCCGGGATGCGGCTTACCTCGGCGACGGCCGGATTCGGCTTCGCGACGGCGAGCAGCTGCAGATGCTCGCGCTTGTGCGCGTACCACACCTTCACTTTCGCTTTATCCGAGTAGGCGAAGCCGAGCCCCTTCGGCAAATTGTCGCTTCTCGCCCTCCTCAAACTGTCGACCCATTCGTCCGTATGCTTCATATAAACGCACGACCACGGCGTCGATACGGTCATCGCCTGCTGCGGAAGACGAACCGTCGTCGACTCCGCCCAATTCGACGTCACGTACACGACGCCGCGTCCCGCCGTCCGCGAGTAGAACGAATCGCGCAGCCGCACCATGTCGCCGTGACGCGGACGTTTGTTCAGCTGCGGATGAAGGACGATCCAGCTCTCGCCTTCGCGGAAAAAATGGCCGGCCTCCAGCTCGGGATGAAACGCGTCCGCGCAAATGATCGAGCACAGCCGGTTCGGACCGTCCGAGCCGAACGCGTACACCGCCGTGCCGCGGGTGAGCGCGACCCCTTCGCAGTAAAGCTCCGGATCGGCGGAGGCGTACAGCTTGTACTGGGGAACTATGCATAATGTATGATCGTCCGATCCCATAAATACGTACAATAGCGCGCATACGAAGTCGCTCGGCTCGTATTCCCCCGGCAGCGGACGGACGACCTGCGCACGGCCGTGGCGTCCCCACGAGCCGAGCCGGTCCTCGAACCGCGCCCGCTCCTCCCCTTGACATGCCAAGCACCACAGCTTGCCCGAAGGCGGTTGAAGCTCGGGATTCGCCGTCATTTCGTCGATCATCTCGAGCGGAAACGAATATTCCGGCGTGAGGACGACGTCGGCCGTCGTCTCTCTCGCGATGCGCAGCATGTCCCGGCATAACGCGACGTGCGCCTCGTCCCGGACGTGCGGCCCCCGCCGCTCGTCGGCGTCGAGCTCCCCCCGGCATTGCAGCCGGAGCAGCCTGAAGGCGGGCGACGCGCCGGCCGCGAACGAGAACGAAGGGACGAGTCCCGGAAGTCCCGCCTGCTCGAATGCGTCTTCGATCCGTTTAAACGCGATGGACACGAATACCCTCCCTTCTTTGTCACATTTATCCAAAAAGGCGGATGGTGCACATATTCGATATGCGGGCGCCGATCTCCTCCAAGATTTCGTATCCGTTTTCATTCGGATTTCGCGAAAAAAAGATCCCCGGGCCGCAAAACCCGGGGATATCTTGCTCTATTCACGGTTCGGCGTCGACAGTCGCCACGGCTTGCACGCTGCCTTGCGGCCTCGATGCCAGCGCGTCGGCAAGCTCCGCAAGCAAGTCCGCGCGATCCGCCTCGATCTTCTTGCCCCGCTGCGCCATCACTTCGTTCCGGAACGCCTCGAATTGGCCGCGCTCCAGCTTCCGCAGCAGCGAATGGACGACGCCGTTCGCGCCCGGGCCGCTGACGGACCGCTCCGTCAGCCGGGCGAGGCCATCCGTCGTGACGCGAACCGTCACGACCGCCGTCGCCGCGCCCGCATTGCCCGCCGCATCCTCGGCCGTCGCCGTCAGCGCATGATCGCCGAGCTCCAGCTCGTAGGCCGGCAGACGAAGGAGCGGCTCGGAGCAGGAATGGCGGACGACGCCCGACCCCGTATCGGAGGCGATGCAGGTCGCCTCGACGACCTGATCGACGTCGTACTCGCCCGCGCCGAGTATCGTGACGACCGGTGGCGTCGTGTCGATCGAGAAGCCGACGGTTCGGGCTTCCTCCGTATTCCCCGCCGAGTCGGACGAACGGAACGCGATCGAATGCACGCCCTCCTCCGCGACCGATAGCGGCTCCCGGTAGACGGACCAGCTCGCGCCGCCGTCCCGGCTGTACACCGTCTCCGCGACGGTCGAGCGGTCGTCGGACGCGCTCAACCGGACGGTGACGTCGCTCGCGTACCAGCCGCCCCGGAGGACGCCTTCGACCGATGCCGTCGTGACGGGCGGCGTCCGGTCGGTGACGATCCATTGCATCGTGCGGAACAAATCCGGCGTTTTCGCGCCGCCGATGCCGGAGCCCCATTCGATGTACCCTTTCCGGCCGCTGCCGTCGTTGTCGTTCGCCAAGAGCGAGAAGCTGAAGACGCCGTCGCGGCCGGGCTCGATCGGAGCCAGCTCGCTCCAGGGGAGCGAGAGCGCATACGTCGTCCGCTTCCGCTCCTCGTCGCGGGTCACCTGCAGCGTGCCTGCGGTCACGGGCCCGGATGCGACGCCAGCCGGCGACATCCACCGGTAGACGAGCGGACCGGCCGTCGTTTGCGACAAGCCGTACTCGTACCATTCCTTGCTTCCACCCGGAACGCCCGACGCAAGGGCGAACTGGATGCTGTCGTTCCGCCATATTTCCGATCCGCTTGAGGCGAACGAATGGACATCGTCCTGCAGGTCGGCCGTCAAGTAAAACCGGTCCGCATCGTAGCTCAACCGGACGGTTCCGCTCAAGTCGCCGCTGCCGCCGTAGCCGGTCATTTTGACGGTCCCGCGAGCCAGATCGACCACAGGCGTTTCGCCCGCGGGGTCGCCATTCGGGTAAACCGGATTGTAGGCGAAGCTGCCCCGGTACGTATAAACGCCGCCGCCCGCAAACGAGACGGTCGCTTCGGCCGCATACGTCTCGCCCGTCGCGAGCCCTTCCGCCGGAATGATGTACGCCCGTTTCCCGCCGGGCGGAACGGCCGCTTCCAGCTTTTCGGTACCCGACAACGGCCCGAGCTTCCATTCCGCCTTGTCGACGATCAGCTCGCGCGTCCCCGAACGGTTCCGGACTTCCAAACGGATGCCCTTGCCCATCGGTTCCACACCGGTGAAGACGGGCGCGACGCTTACGTCGAACGGCTGCACGGCCTCGACCTTGTACCGGAACGCGCCTACCTTGACGCCTCCGTCGGCCAAGTACCCCGTCACCCATCGGCTGCCGGGCTCGCTCATGCTGTCGATGACCAGCTCCCGCGACGTGTTCTGCCCGGGAGCGGCCTGCACCTCGTACGTCCGGTCCTCCACGCGCAGCGTCAGCGCGATCGGTTCGGTCCCGGCGTTGTTCGTCTCGAAGACGAGCGCGACCGGCTCGCCGGCGGCCGACGGCCCGCCACGGACGGCGAACGTGCCGTCCTTGCCGACGCCCGAAACGTTCCCTTTCACGTAAATCGGCTCGCCCGTAAGCGTCCAGTACACATACCCGCGATAAGGCGCATACGTTTCCGTATTCCCCATCATATCGGTTATGGCGACCGGAACGTCGGTACGAATCGCCGCGGACGTCGGCGCGAGCGACCAGACGACGCGAACTTGTTCGCCGTCCTTGTCGAACAGGTAGCTTTGGATGCCGCCTTCGGCCGTCTCCTTGCGAACGAAGGTCGCTCCCGCGAGCTCGCGGGTCATCGCCGCATAAGAGACGTAACCCGGCTTCGGCGTGTACGCCCCCTTGGCGTCAAGCGCGTTGCGGATCAAGCCGAAGTTGTGCTCGTTGTAGTCGGCCTGAACGCCGTCGTTCATCAGATCGTACCAGACGACTTTCTCCGTGCCGCTCGCGAGGGCGATGACGTAGCTGCGGACCAAATAGTCGGCCTGCGTCTTCTCGTCGACGCCGTTGCCGCCAACATGGGTCGGCCAGCCGATTTCCGATATCCAGACCGGCTTCGGCTCGCCTCCGTTATACGTGCGGATCAGCGTATTGAGCCCTTCCATGACGCCGGCGAGTCCTTCCGGCGTTAGCGGGTACCGGTACGGATGGACGGATATCGCGTCCAAATATTGCATCCCCCCGAGCTTGAGCACCTCCTCGATCCAGCCGAGCGGCGCATCGGCCGTCGCCATGCCGACGACGGGCAGGTCGGGGCGGCTCGCCTTGACCGTTTCGTACGTCTTTTTCAACAAAGCGAAGTAATAGTCCGGCCGGGAATCGGCGGGACCGTTGCCCCGGTCGCCGAATCCGATGTTGAATTCGTTGTACACTTCGACCGCGTCGATCTCGTCCCCGTAATGCTCGATGTACGCTTTGACGTAGTCGGCGAATCCTTGCCGCCCTTCGTCGGTGTACGGCGTACTGTTGTTGTCGTAGTACGGGTTGTTGAAGCCGGAGACGAACAGGAAGCTGCGACCGTCGGCCTTCAGCCGTGCCATGTACACGTCCGGCGACGCGAACGAATATTGGCCCTTCGTCTTCTCCGTCGCCGACCATTCCATGCCGTCCCGGACGAGATCGATGCCGGCGTAGCGGATCAGCTTGCTCAGCTCGGCCGTCCATCCCGCATACGCCCGGTGCAGGTGGGTGGCGACGCCGAACGGCGATTCGGCCGCTTCCGGAATGGACTCGGACAGGATGGCGAACGACGTTTCCAATATGACGGGGTCAACCCCTGCCGACTCCGCCTCCACACGGAAATCGAAGTAGCCCCGTTTCGCAACCGGTACGGTGACGACGGCTTCCCCGTTCGCCGGCACGCTCGTCCCCGACGCAATCGGCGTCCCGTGGACGTCCGTGACGCTCCAACGGACGGACGGCCTCGCCGTCTTCACGACGAACCGGATCGGCTCGGTTTCCAAGAACACGTTGCCGATGGCCGTCTGGACGATTTCCGTCACCGGCACTTTCGCCGTAACGTACGGTCCGTCCTGACTCCAGCCGTTCGCCGCGCCCCCCGCTTCAACCTTGAACGTATACGTCTCGCCGGCGGTCAGTCCCGAAGCCGTATACGAGGTCGTCCCGCCGCCCAGCTCGGCGACAAGCGCCCCGTTCCGGTACACCCGGTAGCCCGTTACGCCCGACGGATGCACCGCCGCCGACCAATTCAGCGTGAGCTCCGTCTCGTCCATGTGCGAAACGGACAGCTCGCCGCCGGACGGCCACGACGGCGCGGATTCGACGGCCCGCTCCGAAGACAGCACGAGGACGGGGCGGTTGGCCGCGTTCTCCTTGCTGTTGAACGTGACGACGAGGCCCGTGGGGGCGCTCTCGGCGATGGCGAACCCCGCGGCACGGTCCGTCGCCAGCTGCTTCCTCACGAATGCGGTGACGTCGATGTCGACCCAGCGGTACGTTTTGTTCATCGGGACGTTCGCCAGGAAATGGTCTCGGCTCGGCCTCGTATTCCACGTCACGTCCTTCTCGCTCCAGCCGTCGCCGTCGATGCCGTAAAACTGAACGTCGACCGCGCTGCCGGTGCCGTCGTTGACGGCTCCGTACAGCCGCAGCTTGGCGCTGCCCAGCTCGCCCGCGAATGAGCTCAGATCGAACCGGAGAAACGATTCGCGGGTCAAGTTCGGATCGTTGTCCATATGCTTGACGCGAAGAAGCGGGTCCGCGCCGTAGTTGCTGCCCGCCGAACCGCCGGCGTTGACGTAGGCGTCGTCCGACGGGGACAAGCCGATGACGGTCGGTGCCGCATAATCGACGGACGGCCCTCCGGTCGTCCAATTGCCGGCCGGGTCGCCGGCTTCGACGGCGAACCGGTATACCGCGCCGTCGGTCAAGCCGCCCAGCCCGTATTCGTACGTGCTGCCCGTCACGGTCGCGACCGGCGCGCCGTTGCGGATGATCCGGTAATCCGTCACGGCCTGATCGTCCGCCGCCGGCGTCCAGCGGAGCACCGGTTCCCCGGCCGCCGAACGGCCGACGGTCGCGGCGCTGCCGGCCGGCCATACCGGCGGCCGGGTATCGTCGATCGGCGTATACGTCACTTCCAGATAAGGCCGATTGGCGGCGTTTTCCTTGCTGTTGATCGAGACCGCCAGTCCCGGATTGCGCACCTGCCGCATCGCCACGCTGACGATCCGGTCGCGCGCGAATTCGGCCGCCGCGTACGCCGAGACGTCCGTCTCGCGCCATTGAGCGGAATTGGAGAAATAGACCGAGCCGACGACGGTGCCGACGGCGGGCTTGTCGTTCCACGACATCCCGCTTTCCGACCATCGGTCGTCCGCCACTTCGTGAACCTGCACGTCGATCGAGCCCGCCGCTTCCGTCACCGAGCCGTACACGAACAGCTTCGCCGATCGGATCGTACCCGACACGTGCCGCAAATCGAATTTCATATACGTTTCTCTCGTCAAATCGGGGCTCGACGTCTTGACGGTCAGCGTGGAACCGCTTCCGTAAACGTCCGCGGCGAACGAGCCGCCCCGGACGAACGTGTCGTCCGCAGGCGCCAGCCGCACCGTTTGAACGTCAACCTCCGCCGATACCGGCGGGGGCGGGGCGGTCTCGGCGGCGAGAGCCGGGGCGCCGCCGAACGAGGCCAGCGCGCCAATCGCCAGCGCCGCAGCCAAGGCCGCGCTTCGAATGTCGAATTTCATGGATCATTCCTCCCTGTTTTTACGTTCGCATGCAGCTCGGCGATGGTGTCCGGTTTTGTCGATACGGTCAGCCGGATGTCACCTCCCTTCTCCGGCACAAGCCGGCATTCGACTTCGTCCGCCGTCGGGTTGATCGAAGCCGTCGACGCGATGTCGCTCTCCGAGATCGACAAGGCGAAGACGAAGCAGGCGTCGGGGATGGAGCGGAAGTCGAACTCGCGGGGCTCGCCGGCGTATAGAACAAGGTCGACGCCGGTCGTATCCTCTCCGTCGGCGACGTCCCAATCGAACGCCGTCGCGCCGCCAAGCGTGCCGTGCAGCGGGACGAGCCTCATCCGGACGCCGGGAAACCGGATGTCGACGGCCCCTTCGCGGCGGTCGATCGAGAGTCCTTCTCGGCTGCCGCCGATTTCGAGCCGAATGCGCAAGTCCGACGCCCGGACGACGCCGTTCACCGGGTCGAGATTCGGATGGGTGCCGCCGCCGTCCGTCGCGAAGCGGATTGCGTACAAGACGTCCCCCCGCCGCTGAACGCCGGCGAATACGGCCGACGACAAGTCGTACCCGTCGCGCAGCACGCGCAGATGGACGTAAGCGCACCCGTCTCCGTTCGCGACGTAGGCGAGCAAGTTGCGCCGTTGGTTCCACATGATCTCCGAGCCGAACGTCCCGAGCGAGAACGCGCCGTTCATATACATGGTGGCCGTTCGGGGCGGGGCGCCGTCCTTCGGCTTCGCGATCGTCCCGGCCCGCTCGCGTTCTCCGGCTTCGAGGAAGTACGGCACATACTTGTCCGGGCACCGGATGTCGTTGCCGTACCACGTAAGGCCGAACTCGAGCCGTTCGTCCGGCAGCAGCCGAATGTTCCCGCCGCACGCCATCTGGAGAAAGGTGAGCGTGCCCGCGTTCAGCATCGTCCGGTACGCGCGGCTGTGCGGCCCCGACCATTGCTTCAGCACCGGATGGAAATGGTATGCGACCATCTCCCAAGCCGTGTCGAGCAGCTCGGCGACCATCACCTTCGCGTCTTCGAGCCGGGTTTCGGTCGCGATGCTCGACAGCTCCTCGATGGCGACGATCGTATAGGTCGGGCTGTTGTACTCGGTAAACGTTCCCTGCTCCTTCGTATGCCGATAAAACTTCGCCAGACGCTCCAGCCCGTACTCCCGGCAGCGCGCCTCCCCGAACCGCTCGCCCGCGATCAAGGTGACGAACGCGCCCATGATCGCGATGTTCGTATAGTCCGGCCCGACGTCCCGCTTGATGATCGCGTCGCAGCTGTTGAGGACCGCCCGTTCCGTCCGCTCGAGCAGCTCCGGCGGAAAGGCGCCGCCGTGACGGATCGCGGCCAGCAGCAGCTGCTTCCCGCAAAAGTCGGCCCAGTTCCAGTCCGGCGGCGACATCATCGCGAGCGGCTCCTCGTAAAACCACGACCAGATGCCGAACGTCGGAGACGAGCGATCCGTGTCCTGCAGCGACACGACGCGGTCGATGATATCGAACGCACGGCTCCGGTGCTCCTCCTCCCCGCTGTCCAGCAGCGCGACGGCGTACACGAGCGATTCCCGCGTCGGATGGACGAGCCCTCCCTTCAGCGTCGTATGGTAGCCGGGGCTGCTGAACGGCTTGCGCAGCAGGCGCGCTTCCTCGTCGTATTGAGGGTGCCAGGCCGACAACGCCTTCACCCATTCCGTAGTCCATTTCCCATTCGTCCGCATGTCGTATCCTCCTCGCTTTGGGCAAAGAAAGGGACATTCCGCGCCCTAGCCCGTTTGGAGCAGCCTGTTGCGAAATGTCCCGTCCCGTCGTTTCTTCGGGCCGACCGGCGGCCGTTATTTCAAATTGCTTTTGTTTTTGTCATACCACTCCTGCACGAGCTTCTCCACGTTGTCGCCGCCGAGCCGCTTCCACTCCTTGCGCAGCTCCTCGATCCCTTGCTGCGGGGACATGGCGCCGCCGCCGGTGATGACCTTCGCTTCGATCTGCTTCGCGATCGGGTCGAACGTGGCGACGAGCTGGCTCAACTCCGGCAAGTCCGGCGAATACGGAATGTCTCTGCGGTATTTATTCTTCATCGCGACCGAAAGCGAGTCGGACTTCTTCTTCGCGTATTCCTGCGCCGCCGCATCTTGCGCCGCCATGACCGGAAACCATTCCGCCTTCGGATTCCATTGGTTGACGACGGCGTATTCGTTCGCATAGCTGACCTCTTTGCGGAACACCGCTTCGTCGATCCGTTGGGGGACGCCGCCGACCGACTTGTGGTGCACGTTTTCCAAGCCGTTCTTGAGCGTGAACCAGCCTTTGTCGATCATCCAGTCCAAATATTTGACGGCCGCGGCCGCCTGCTCCTCCTTCATCTTGCTGTTGAAGGCGACATAGATGAACGGAGCCGTCTCCTGGTACAGCCCGCTTTTCCCGTGCTTCGACGCGACGGGCTCGAGCGGGACGAGGTTGGCGGTTGGCACGTTTTTCTTCAGATCGGCGTAAACGGTCGAGATGTCCCAGCTGGCGAGAATGATGCCCGCCTTGCCGGTCGTCATGAGCTGGTTTTCCCGCTGGAAGTTCGTGTCGGTAATATATTCCTTGTCGATCAAGCCTTCGTCGAACAGCTTCTTCTGGAATTCGAGCGAGTCGCGGAACCGGTCCAGCAGACGGCCGAACTGCATTTTGCCGTCCTCCACGTACCATTGGTTTTCCTGGGACAGGAACAGTGTGCGCAGGATGCCGTTGCCGTTGCCGTTGAAGGCGATGCCGTACGTATCGGCTTTCCCGTTGCCGTCCGGATCGCCGTCCCTGAACTTGCGGGCGACGTCGAGCAGCTCGTCGGTCGTCGTCGGCGTCTTCAGGTTCAGCTTGTCGAGCCAATCTTGCCGGATCCACATCGCGTGGTTCGCGATCGTATCGACGCTGCGCTTGCTCGCGATCGCGTACAGCTTCCCGTCGATCGACAAAAACGGCTTCAGCTCCGGGTTTTCCTGCAAATACTTTTTGTAGCTCGTGCTGTATTTCTCGACGTACTTGTCGATCGGCTGGATGGCGCCTTGGGCGGCGAGCTTGGAGATGAACGTCCGGTCGTATTCCCAGATCAGCTCGGGCGCTTCCCCGGACGCGATCAGCGTATTAAGCTGCTGCTGCGCCTGATTGCGCGGCACCGGCACGATTTTCACCTTGACCGGCGCGTTCTCGTTGATCCATTTCGTCCACCGGTTGTTCTCGTACGTCCCTTCCTCGGCGGCCACCTGCCCCCGGTCGAACATCGAGATGCTGATCTCTTTCGCCATGGCGGCTTCGTTCGTCTTGCCCCCGCCGTCCGAAGCGGCTTGGTCGCCGCCGACTCCGTCGTCCCCGCATGCCGCCGCCAGCATCGATACCGTGACCGACAGCGCGACGAGCGCCGTCCGTTTGCGTTGTGATGGATTCATTCCCGTTTCCTCCCCTTTTTTCTCGTTTCTTCATTTTCATGCTCCACCCCGGTGCGGGCGGACCGTGGTTCACCCTTTGACCGAGCCGATCAGGACGCCTTTGACGAAATGCCGCTGCAAAAACGGATAGACGCACAAGATCGGCGTAACCGCGATGACGATGGCGGCCGCCTGCACCGCCTCGGGCGTCAGCGTGACCTGGGTCACCCCTTCGCTCCCGCCTACGGTGCTGATCAGCTTCGGATCGAACTGCTTGATCATGTAATACAGCTTGACGGTCAACGTCTGCTTCGTGCTTTTCGTAATGTAGAGCAGGACGTTGAAGTAGACGTTCCACCACCCGACGGCGTAAAACAGCGACAGCGCCGCCAGGATCGGCTTGGACAACGGCATGACGATCTTCAGCAAAATCGAGATATCGTTCGCGCCGTCGATCGAAGCCGACTCCTCGATCTCCTCCGGAAGCCCTTCGAAAAACGTCTTCATGACGAACATGTTGTACGTCCCGATCAGCCCCGGCAGCCAGAGCGCCCAATACGAATTCATGAGCCCGAGCTGCTTGATCAGGATGAAATTCGGGATGATGCCCGCCGCGAACAGCATCGTAAACGTAATGAACAGCGTGAGCGGCGTCCGGCCGCGCAGCCTCCGCTTCGACAGCGGATAGGCGGCCATAATCGTCATGACCATGTTCAGAACGGTGCCGACGGCCGTGACGAGTATCGTGTTTTGCGCCGCCTTGAAAATTTGCCCGTCCTCGATCAGCCTTTTGTACGCCTCCACGTTGAACTCAATCGGCCACAAGGACACTTCCCCCGCCGATATCGCCCGGCTGCTGCTGAACGAAGCGACGACCTCGTACCAGAACGGGAACAGCGTCAGCAGGGACAGCGCTCCCAAAAAGACGTAGTTCGCGCCGATGGCGATCCGGCCGCCGACGGAAGCTTTGGACATGCTCTCCCTCCTCACCACAGTCCTTTTTCGCCGAACGACTTGATCAGCCGGTTGACCGATACGACGAGAATCAGGCCGATGACCGACTGGAACAAGCCGAGGGCGGACGTATAGCTGAAATTCGCGTTCTGGATGCCGACCCGGTATACGTACGTGCTGATGACGTCCGCCACGCCGAGCACCGCGTCGTTTTGCAGGATGAGCGTCTGCTCCAAGCCGACGTCCATCATGTGGCCCATCCGCAAAATAAGCAGGATGGCGATCGTGCTGCGGATGCCGGGCAGCGTCACGTGCCAAATTTGCCGCAGCTTGCCGGCGCCGTCGATGCGGGCCGCCTCGTACAGCTGCGTGTCGATCGTCGCCATCGCCGCCAAGTACAAAATCGTCCCCCAACCGGCGTCCCGCCATATCGCCGAGAGCGTATACATGATCGGCCACCAAAACGGGCTCGCCATGAAATAGATCGGCTCGATCCCGAATACGCGCTCGAGCACGTAGCCTACGATGCCGGTGCTCGGGGACAGCATGGCGATGACGATGCCGCCCAGCACGACCCATGAGATGAAGTGCGGGATGTACAGCAAGTTTTGCACCGTCCGCTTGTACCACTCCTTGCGCACCTCGTTCAGCAGCAGGGCGAGCGCGATCGGCACCGGGAAGCCGAGGAGCAGGTTGTACACGTTCAGCAGCAGCGTGTTGCGCAGCACGATCCAGAAGTCCGTGCTGGCGAACAGCAGCCGGAAATGCTTCAGCCCGACCCATTTGCTCCCCCATATGCCGTCGATCAGACGGTAATCCTTGAATGCGATCACTTCGCCGGCCATCGGCCAATATTTGAATATCGCGTAAAAGCCGACGACCGGGACGAGCATGAGGTACAGCCATTTGTCCCGGATGAGATCCCTGCGCACGCCTTTCCAAAACGAACGTTTGGCGGACATGGCTGGTTGTTTCAAGTTCCCGGTCGTTGCCGCGTCCGTTCCGGCCAAAAGCTTCCTCCCCTTCCTGTCGTGTTTGCTGGCGCTATGACCGATCTCATCGTACCTTCCGCCCGGCGGCCGGGAAAGTGAAAGATGTTAAAGAGGGTTGCATTTCTTCATATCGGGGCGTTGTCATTTTTTAATCCGATGTGAAATTATTAATCCGCGGGACGAAAAAAGCAGCCGCAATCCGCACGGGATCGGGCTGCACGCTCGTTCGTCAAGACACGACGTTCCGGTCCGGGGCCAGCGTCTCCCGGTACTCCGTCGGCGTCATGCCGGTATACTTTTTGAACGCCCGCAAAAAGCTGTGAATGTTCGAGTAGCCGACCGCCTCGGCCACGTCGTTCACTTTGCGCGAGCCGTCGGCGAGAAGCTCCTTCGACGCCTTGATCCGGATGTCGATCAAGTAATCCATGAAGTTGCTCTCCGTATGCTCCTTGAACAGCTTGCTCAAGTACGGGACGCTCAGGCCGAACAGGTCGGCCAGCCGGTTCAGGGACAGATCGCTTTCGCCGTAATGGTCGTTGATATAGGCCATCACCTTGCCGACCGTTTCGTTTTTGCCACGCGCGCTGCGCTTCTCGGCGATTTTGTCCGACAGCAGCGCGAGGAACGAGGCGACGTACCCGTGCGCCTCCCGCCATTCCTCGCATTGGCTGAGCCTGTCGTGGATGTCGCCGATCGGAACGGAGATTTGCTCGACGTCGACGCCGATGTCGCCCGCCGTCTTGATCGATTTCATGACAAGCTCGAAGCCGAGCTGCCGGAGCATCTCCGGCGAAAACTGGCTGCGCACCGCTTCCAGGAACAGCTTCTCGAGCAGCGCGTCCCGTTTCGCCGCGTCGGCCTGCTTGAGCGCTTCCGCCACCTGATCGGACATGAGTGCGACGCGCACGTACTTCTTGTCGTCAAGCAGCTGCAAATCGTCGATCGAGATGACCGACTCGTTGCCCATGACCATCCGGTACTGGAGCGCGCGCAGCGATTCCTCGTACGATTTCGGGATATCCTTCAAGTCCGCGCAGCATCGCCCGACGCCGATCGTGACGCCGCGGCGAAACTGGCTGCGCATGACGTCCCGGATCAAATCGGCGGCCGCGAGCGCCCGCAGCTGGTTTTGCTCGGCGTCGCCCTCGGCGAAGCTCATGACGATCGCCGCCCGGCCGTCGCCGGTTTCGATCGCGACCCCTTTGTTCTCCATGTTGATCAGCTCTTCGGCCACGTTGCACAGCACGTACGTGTACAGATGAATGTCCTGCGGGGCGGCCTCCCCGTCCTTCCAGGCCAGCTCGGCGCTGAAGACGATGTAATGGCTCGGATGAAGCTGGATGCCGGCGAAATCGAGGTGATGGCGGATTTTCGCGTATTCGGCCCGGTAGCCGGTCAGCATGTCCATGACGAGGCGCCATTTCATCGCCGGCTTCGTGTCGCGGATTTGCTGCTGCATATGCTCGCGGTCGGAAATCATCCGCTCGAACGCGGCTTCGAGGTACGTCAAGCCGCCCTGGCGCTTGTCGGTCCCGGCCTGCAGCTTGTCGGAGCCGGCCACCCGGCCGATGAGCCGCTCGAGCGGACGGAACGTCCGGTTGCTGACGAAGAAGACGAGGGCGACCGCGACGACGAACATCGCCACCGCGACGGCAAGCAGCAAATTGCGCGTGACGGTCAGCGGCTTCGTCATTTTCGCTTCGGGCACGACACTGACGATTTTCCACCCCGTATACGCGGACGTGACGTAAAAAACGGAGCTGTCCTCTCCGTTCCATTTGCCATGGATATATCCGTTGCCCGGCTTGGCCAATATCGCGGCGACCGGCGGCTCGTCCCGCAAGTTTTGGAACAGCCGTTTCTTGTCGTCGTGGGAGACGACGTTCGCCTCGGCGTCGATCAGGAACGTGTGGCCGAGCCGCTCCACATAGACGTCCTTGATCATGTCGTGCAGCAGGTTTTCGTCGATGTTGACCGCCACGACCCCTTTGCGGAAGCCGGGCGAGCTGACGGGAGGATACGACCGGACGAGCGTGACGACGTTTTTGTCGATCTTCTCGTCCTGAATGCTGCGGGTGCTCAGCCATTTCGTAAACCCTTCCATTCGCTCGAACTCCCCAATCCACTGCTGGTCGGGGAAGTCCTTCGCGACGGAAAACGCTTTATCGGTCAATACGTTCCCGCTCGCCCCGGAATATAGATACAGCGACGAGATATGGGGGTTGGCGCTCATGACCGATTTGATTTTGCTCGTCAGGCCGTAAAAGTTGCTGTATTTGTGCGCGTTGTCCGAATAGCTGTCGTGCATGAAGTAGACGAACTCCAGCTCCTCCGTCAGCTTCAGCACGTCTTTGTCGATTTCGCGCAGCATCATTTCGATTTTTTGGTCGATCTGCTTCAGCAGCTCGACGTTCGTATAGTTCAGCTCCGACTGCAGGCGGCCGGTGGAGCCGACGTAAGAGAGCCATACGGTAAGCGTTATCATGACGAAAAAGACGAGGCCGTACGTGACGACGGCTTTGCTGGACAATTTCGATTTCATGGCATGCTCCTTAACTGGCTTGATCGTCTGCGATCCCGCTTTCATCGTATGTGTCCGCGGACCCCCCGTCAAGACGAATGTTCGGCGGACGGTCCCGCCTCCCGCGATTTCCGGCGATATTGGCCCGGCGTCAAGCCGGTCCTCCCCTTGAACAGCCTGTTGAAAAATTTGACGTCCTCGTAGCCGACCGTTCGCGCGATCGCCTCCACCTTCCCGTCCGTCGTCCGCAGCAGCTCGCAGCTCCGCTCGATGCGCGCCTTCTGGACGAATTCCGTGAAGCCCATGCCCGTCCGCTCGCGAAACCGGCGCCGAAACTGCCGCTCGCTCAGTCCGGCCGACGCGGCCAGCTCCGATACGCGCAGCGGCTCGGCCGCCCGCCCGCGAACGTCCGCGAGCGCCCCTTCGAACGGATCGTCCGGCCGGACCGGCTCCTCCGAGCACGGGACGGGAAGGAGCCGCCTCCGCATCAGGACGAGCATCCGGACGACCTCCGCCTGCATCAGGAGCAAATAATCGGCCTGCTTCCGCGCGAACTCCTCGTGGAGCGTCTCGAACATCGCCTGAAACCGTCCTTCCCTGTCCTTCCAATGGTACCAAGGCTGCTCCGGATAAGGGGACAGCAGAAAGCGCGTCATTTCGTCCCGAAGCGGGAACGAGGAGCCGAGCATTCGTGCGAACGAGGCGTTGAACAAGCAGTTGTAGACGATCAGCCGGCTGCGGCTCGGCGTCCGGGATGCCGGGCGAAACACATGGGAGACGCCGATCGGGAGGTAGAACAAATCGCCCTTCTCCACGGGCACCGTCTGCCCGCTTATATGCTGATAGCCGTTCCCTTCGCTCACGTAGTTGATTTCCACGAATTCATGGGTATGCTCGGCCAGCTCGAACGACTCCGATACCCGATTGACGAAGATCGGCCGCTCCGGCGACAAAAAAAGCCGCTCGCTCGTCGTGTCCACAAATCGTCTCACGCTTCCCGCCTCGCTTGTACGAATGTCCGGATCGATAACCTATTATGTCCGAAACGTCCACCTCGACCCGGCTGCCCTTACTCTAATATAGAACAAAACGGATGTAAAGGCGGGATGCGCATGCCGGGCGACCGGGACTGGAACGCAAGCTGGATTTGGGGGGACGGGGAGCCGAGCCCCCGCAACGAATGGCGGTGTTTTCGCAAAACGTTTCGGATGACCGGAAGGAAGCCGGACGAGGCGCGCCTGCGTCTGACGGCGGATTCGCGGTACGTCTTGTATGTCAACGGGACGCAGGTCGGCCGGGGGCCGGTCCGGTCGTGGCCGTTCGAGCTCGCCTACGACGAATACGACGTCGGCCACCTGCTCGTTCCCGGCGCCGACAATACGATCGCCGTGCTCGTCATGCATTTCGGCGTTTCGACTTTTTATTATTTGCGGGGACGCGGCGGCTTGATCGCCGAGCTTGCGCTCGGGACGAACGCCGACGGACGGCGCGACATCGCCGCGGCTACGGACGCGACGTGGACGACCGCCGTCCACGCGGGCTACGACCGGCGCTCTCCGCGCATGTCGTGCCAGCACGCCTTCACCGAAACGATCGACGCCCGTTCGTGGGACGACGGCTGGACGATGCCGGGTTTCGCGGACGATTGGGCGCCCGCAACGGTTATCGGACCGGCCGGCATCGAGCCGTGGACCCGGCTCGTCGAGCGGGACATCCCTTACTTGACCGAGGAGCCGGTTTACCCGGTGCGCGTCGAAAGCGTCCGGACCGTCGTGCCGCGCTCGTGGGGCGTCGTGATCGACCTGCGCAATCTATTCGTGCCGGACAGCGCGGACCATGCCAACAACGCGATGTTTTGCGGTTATTTGGCCGTGACGGTACGCGCTTCCAAGCGCTGCCGGGCAACGATCGGCATCGTGGACGACGGGCGCGTGTTCGGGCCGTGCTCCGTCAACGGGACGTGGTACGGGGCGGATGCGTTTGCGGGGGAGCGGCCGCAGCATTTTTTGGAGGCGGAGCTGCGCGAAGGCGACAACCTGCTCGTGATGGACGTCACCGGCGTCAGCCACGGGCACGGCTACCATTTCGCGCTCGATTGCGCCGAGCCGTTCGAAGTCGTGTCCCCGCTCGAGGGGAAGCCGGAGGCGGGCGAGTCCGCTTCCCCGTTCGTCGCGATCGGACCGTTCGACAGCGGCGTCATCGTGGACCATCGGCCGCGGCGCGCGCTCAACCGGGCGCATCCGGACTACGTCCGGGCGAAGGAGATTGCCTTCGCCGCCGATCTGGACCGGTTCGGCGGCTGGGTGAAGCCGGTGGACGAACGGTACGTGAGCCGCGACGACGTCTTCAGCGCATGCGTCTGGACGCCGGCCGCCGCGGAGCTGCCCGTCCCCCGCGCGCTGCAGACCGCCGTCGTCGCCAACGCGGAGGCGGCCGCCGTCCCTTCGTTTCCGCACGCCGATACCGAGCTCGTCCTCGACTTCGGCCGCGAGCTGTCGGGCTACTTGGCGTTCGAGGTCGCGGCGTCGGCGGGGACCGTCATCGACTTGTACGGCTTCGAATATATGCGGGACGGCTGGCGGCAGGAAACGTTCGGGCTGGACAACACGATGCGGTACGTCTGCCGCGAAGGGCGGCAGCGATACGTGTCGCCGGTCCGCCGCGGGCTCCGCTACTTGATGATGACCGTCCGGGGCGCGGTCGAGCCGCTGCGGATCCATTCCGTCACGATGCTGCAAAGCAATTTTCCGGTCGCGGAGATCGGCCGGTTCCAATGCTCCGATCCGCTATTGAACGACATCTGGCACATGAGCGGCCATACGACCCGGCTGTGCATGGAGGATACGTTCGTCGACTGTCCGGCGTTCGAGCAGACGTTCTGGGTCGGCGACGCCCGCAACGAAGCGCTCGTCGGCTATTACGTGTTCGGCGACGATTCGATCGTCAGCCGCTGTCTGCGGCTCGTGCCCGGCTCGAAGTTTCAATCGCCCTTCTATGCGGACCAGGTGCCGAGCGGCTGGAGCAGCGTCATTCCGAACTGGACGTTTTTCTGGGCGATCGCCTGCCTCGAGCTGTACCGGTTCAACGGCGACCGGTCGTTCGCCGATTCGATCTGGCCGCACGTCAAATACACGCTCGATCATTACTGGGAACGGCTGGACGACCGCGGCCTTTTCTACATGCAGGGCTGGAACCTGCTCGACTGGGCGCCGATCGACCAGCCGAACGACGGCGTCGTGACGCACCAGAACATGTTCCTCGTCAAGGCGCTCCGCGCCGCGGCCGAATTGGCGGACGGCGTCGACGACGAGACGGCCGCGACGTACCGCGGCCGGGCCGAGCGGCTGCGGGCGGCGATCAATGCGGGGCTCTGGTCGGAGGAGCGGCGCGCGTACGTCGACTGCATTCACGCCGACGGCCGCGTATCGTCGATATTCAGCATGCAGACCCAGGTCGTCGCGTACTTGTGCGACATCGCGGACGGAGAACGGCTGGACCGGGTGCGCCAGCTCCTGGAATCGCCGCCTGCGGATTTCGTGCAAATCGGCAGTCCGTTCATGTCGTTTTTCCATTACGAGGCGCTCGCCAAGCTCGGCCGGTTCGGCGACATGCTGGACGACATGCGGCGGAACTACGGGCAAATGATCGACCACGACGCTACGGCGTGCTGGGAAATGTACCCGAGCCGCAGCCGCAGCCGCAACGATTACTTGACGCGCAGCCATTGCCACGCCTGGTCTGCGGGGCCCGGCTACTTTCTCGGCGCTTATACGCTCGGGGTTCGCGGGCTCGATCCCGGCTGGTCGAAGGTGATCGTCGAGCCGCAGGTCGCGGACCTCGACTGGGCGCGCGGCGCCGTCCCGCATCCCGGGGGCGGCCGCATCGACGTCGCGTGGCGAATTGACCGGGCGGCCGGGACGATGCATATCCGCGTTGCGTCCCCCGCCGGCGTGGACGTGTCCGTGCAGCCTCCGGCCGGCGTCACCGCCGATGTGGAGCGGGTGACGGTGGGGTAGTCGGCGCTATTTCCCCGGAAATGAGGCGCACAACCGAATGGCGGCAAGCTTCGCGCCCCCGAACGGGCGAAAGGACCGGAGTCGTTCCTCCGGTCCTTTCGTTTGCCGCGATAACGGATGAGAGCGGTACGCTTGCGCGTCGAAATCGGCATGCGCCGATTCCGGACCTTGCGGCCGGCCGGTTACTTTTTGGCCGCCAGCCAGACGGCGATCGCCTCGATCTCGTCGGCCTTGAGCTTGTCTTTGAACGCGCCCATTCCGCCGCCGCCGTTCGTAATTTGCGTGACGATCTGCTCCTTGCTCAGTCTCGAGCCGACTTTCGTCAAGTTTTTCTTCTCGCTGCCTTTGCCGTCCAGCGTGTCCCCGTGACACGAAATGCAGTTCGCTTTCACGAGCGCCTCGGCGTTGGGCGTCGCGGCGGACGATGCCGGAGGCGTCGAGCTTTGCGCCGTTCCCCCGCTCGGAGCCGTTGTCGTCGGTTTTTCCGCGCCGCCGCTTTCTTTTTGATCCCCGCACGCCGACAAAGCGAGCGATGCGGCCGCGACCGCCGCTATGGCGGCGTATCGCCAACTCTTTCGCATAATCAACACCCCTTCGCAGAAATGGACGGCTTGACAGAGTCGGCCTTTCCGCGGCGTGTGCGGCGGAGCGGCGTCCCGGTGCCTGGACGAAACCGTCACTGTAAAGGAACGGACGCATGCGAAAAAAGGTTCGATCCCGCTGCGAATTTTTTTTGGGGGCACACGAGCCCGCTACAGCTTGTCGAGTCCGACGGTCCGCCCGCTCTCCATCGACTCGTCCGCCGCGAAGCCGATCAGGTGCCCGTAGATCGAGCCTTCCAGCGCGGTCGACGAAAGGGAAGGCGCTTCCCCGCGCAGCGTCCGCACGAAATCTTCCACGAGGCGCAAATCGCCTCCGCCGTGCATGTCGTTCGATACGTTCAGCTCGACGCGCTCCTCGCGGTATTCGTGTCCGGCACGCGGATCCGGATGACGGACGACGAAAAAGCCGTCCTCCATCACGCCCTGAATTTCTCCCTTCGTCCCGATCAGATGGATCGAACGGCACGGCTTCGACGTGCCGCCCGTCATATTGTGCGAAGCGGTGGAACCGTCCTCGAACCGGACCGCGACCGTCTGATGGTCGACGACGTCGTTGTCGCATTTCCAGACGCATCGCCCGTACGGGTTGTCGGTCAGCAGCGACTCGATCTTCTCTTCCTCCGACGGCACGACGCCCAGATGGGAATGCGGCCACAAATACGACGACCACAGCCGCTGCTCCAAATAATGCTTCTTGGCCGAGTAGTCGCACGTCGGCTCGATCGCACAGGCGAGGCACCGTTCGCCCGCCCCTTCGGGTGCGCGTTCCTCCCGGAAATACGTTCGTCCTCCGAAGCTCGCGACCGTTACCGGCGCGGCACCGCCCTTCATCCATGTCAGCAAGTCGAGATCGTGGCAGCATTTCGCCATGAGCATCGACGATCCGCCCTTCTCCTTGCTGTTCCATTTGCCCCGCACGAATCCCATCGCCATATGGTGGTAGCTGACGTTCTCGGCCGTCTGCACGCTGAGGATGTCGCCGATTTCTCCGGCCGCCACCCGCTTGCGGATTTCCGCGTAGAACGGCGCGTAGCGCAGCACATGGCAAATCATCACTTTGCGCCCGTACCGGCGCGCGTGCTCGAGCAGCTCGAGCACCTCCTCCCGCGAGACGCCGATCGGCTTCTCCAGCAGCACGTCGTAGCCCGCCGCCAGCAGCGGCAGCGTCGTCGGCACGTGCATGGCGTCCATCGTGCCGTTGATCGCCGCATCGGCGATTTTGCCGCCGCGCCGGACGAGCTCCTCCGTATCCCCGTACTCCGCGTCCTCCGGAAGGCCGAACCGTTCGGCTGTCCGTCTGCGCCGGACCGGATCCGGGTCGACGACGCCGACGATGCGCAGCTCGTCCGGATGCTTCTCGGCGTACGTCGCGTACAATATCGCCCGGTGACCCGCCCCGACGATGATGGCGGTGACCGGTCCTTCCGCCCGATTGGGTTGCGTTTGCGATGCGTCCGTCATTGGGTACTCCCCCTGCCCTGAATGATAGCGTTTTCTCCACCGTCAGTGTAACAGAAAAAAGACCGCATCGGTGCGGTCAAGGAATATATAGACAACATAATGACAAGCAGCGGGGAACGGAAGCTCCCCGCTGCCGGATGATCACCGTATGACGCCGCACGCGATGCGGGCTCCGGCGTTGCCGGCCGGATCCGTTCGGTCGTCGTCGGCTTGCTCGTGGATGACGATCGCCGTCCCGCCTTCCTTGAGCAGCGAGTTCGGCTTCCCTATGGCCAGCGTGACGCCGGGAGCGACCCAATCGGCCTTCCCTTTCCCGTCGGAACCGACCTGCAAATTCGGCATGTCCCCGGCATGCGGCCCTTGCGGGTTATGCAGACCGTGCTTTTTCCCTTCGGGGTTCAAGTGGGCTCCCGCCGTCTTGAAATCCGGCGCGTCGCACCTGCCGGTTTCGTGGATGTGGAAGCCGTGCGCACCGGGCGAGAGCCCGCTCGCTTCCACCCGGACCCGGACGCCGCCACGTTCCTGCGTGAGCTCGGCGGTGCCGATCGTCTTGCCTTCCGCATTCAGGACGGGCGTGCGGACGACCGTCTCCAGCCGTTCGGACGCAGCCGCGGTATTGACGGACGACCGTCCTTCCTCGCAACCGACCGCGACGCTCAGCATCAGCCCGAGCGCGAGCAGTCCGTTATTGCGCCGTCGTCGTTCCATACTCGTATTCCTCCTTGTCTGAATCGCACCCGCGGCCGCTCCCGCTTCCCGTTATTCCATTGTTCACGATCCGCGGGCCGCTTAAACAGGCGCCTCCCCGCGGAAGCCGGCATATGCTGGTAAGCAAGCGATTCGATCCTAGGGGGAACGACCGATGAAAGATGACCTGCTCGGCATCATGACGCACCGGATCGGCAATCCCGAACGGTTCGCCCGCCATGCGCAAGCCGCCCTGTCGGCCGGCTTCTCGGGCGTCGTCCTCTTCGCCCCGGCCGGCGTAAGCATCAAGCGGAAGCGGATCGAAGGATATTTGCGGACGAGCGGTTCCGGCTGGGCGAAATCGTCGTGCGGCTACCCGTCCGTCGCCATGGACATCGGCTATTATACGGACGCCGCGACCGTCCGCCAAGCGAAACGCATCAAAAACCTCGAGGCGATCCGGTTTACCGGCTACGGCATGGGGAACAAATGGACGATCCAGCGCCGGCTGCTCGCTTCCCCTCTCCTTCGCCCGCACCTGCTCCCGACGAAACCGATGGAATCGGCGGCGGATGCGCTTGCCTTCGCCCGCGAACACGGCGCGATCATGATCAAGCCGATCAACGGCAAAGGCGGTCAGGGCATCATGAGGCTGAGCTGCGGGGACGCGGGCTGTACGCTGCAGCGGAACGGTCGCAAGGACGTGTCGGGGACGCAGACGGCCATCGAGGCGGTGCTGCGGCGCGCGGTCGGCCGAAACCGGTATTTGATCCAGCGATGGATCGACATCCGCAACGACGAAGGACGCGTGTTCGACATTCGCGCGCTCGTCCAAAAAAACGGCGACGGCCGCTGGGAGACGACCGGCGTCGCCGTTCGCGAAGGACCGGCGAACAGCATCACGTCGAACATGAAGAGCGGAGGGAGCGCCCTCGCGGCGGAGCCGTACTTGCGCCGGCTGTTCGAGCGGGAACGGTCGGACGACATGATGCGCAGCATCGGCGAGCTGTCCGAGCACCTCCCGGTTCATTTGGAGAAAGCGTACGGCAAACGGTTGGCCGAGCTCGGGCTCGACTTCGCCGTCGATCGGTCGGGGCGACTGTGGCTGCTCGAAGCGAACGTCAAGCCGGGCAAATCGGTCATCCGGCACGTCTACGGGGACGATGCGGCCCGTCGCTGCTTTCTGCTGCCGTTCCATTACGCCCGCCTGCTGGCGAATCGCGGTCCGTAGGACACGAAAACCCGCCCCATGTTCGGGCGGGTTTTCGTGTGCTTTTTTTAGAATAACGGCGGATCCGATCATAGCGGTCAATGCGGTCTCGTGTTCACCTCGAAAATCCACAGCTTGCCGGACCGGTCAAAGCCGTAGTCGAAGCCGAGCTGGCCGATTCCGGGAAAATGCCGTTCCATCAGCTCCGTGCTGATTCGGGTCACGTTGCGCATTTCGCTTTTTTTGCTGCGGACGAGCGAAGGGGACAACGACCGGCGAATGCCTTCGGCCGACGACAGCATCGTGCCGCCCCGGCACAAGTTGGTGACGAACATGCCCGGATTGGCCAGCCGGCCGACCATGGCGCGGGTCACCCATCTTCGATTTTGTCTGACGACTTTCACCCGGTAATCGATCGGCCTGCCCCCGATCGTAGCCAAGCTGATGCCCCGCTGGACGAGGTACCGGCGTCTGCGCTTGATCGCGCGCACGGCCGCCAGCATCGACCGGAAGCTTCGGCACCGGCGTATCCGGCGCCGGTGGCGGACGGTGTACGACGAACCGCCGGTACGGATGATCATGATGACGCCGGAGCCCCCCGTACCCACTACCGGCTTCATGACGACCCGCTCGTATCGGTCGAGCATGGCGGCCAAATTCGCCGGCGAGTAAAAGCGCGTTTCGGGAATATGCTGGGCGACCGTCGCATCCTGCATCAGCACCGCGGTTTTCACCCATTTGCTGGCGATTTGTCTCCTCGATATTCTCGCTTTCGCCGTCCATCCTCCCAATGCCGGAGCTTGCACGGTTTCGGACGCCGCCGCTGTCGCCGCAGGGTCGTATTCGACGACGGCGGCGGCAGCCGATTCCGGCTCCGTCGGAGCTACGGGTACGGTTACGTCCATTCCCTCCTCTTGCAGCATTCCTTCCATGAAAACCCCTCCTCTACCAGTTCCTGGCGATGCCCTCCCGTCTTTCAAGGTCGCCGAAGCCTTCGTTAGCGGAAGCCGAGCGTATCCGAATGCGTGCCGCAATCGTTTTGCCGGGTGTCTTGAGCGTTGCCGGTACGGATATCGCTATATCGTATGCGCCCCCCGAGGGGTCTTCCTGTTTGTTTGCCCCCGGTCAACCGCCCGACTCATCGGTTCGCCAGCGCATCCATAATGTCGCGAAAGGCCGCGATCGCCCGGTTCGCCCCGTTTTCCGGCTCGTTCTGGGCGACGACCGCTACCGCGTATCGGGGCTTGTCTACCGGGCCGTAGCCGATAAACCATTGGTGGACGGCCGCTTTGCCGTCAACGATCGTCTCCGCCGTACCGGATTTTCCGGCGAGCCGCCATTTCGCCTTCTGCAGCGATTCACCCGTTCCGGACAGGACGACCTCCCGCATCCAGCCGGCGATCGTCTTCGCGATGCGCGGCTCGACGTTCGGCGAAGAACCGGTCAGCTTCTGTCCGGAAAACGTATGCGCGACGGTGCCGTTCCGAAAACGGACGTCCTGCACGATGCGCGGGCGGAGCGGTTCTCCGCCGTGCAGCAGCGTCACGACGAGATTGGCCGCCTGGAGCGGGGTAACGAGGGCGTCTCGCTGGCCGATCGACGTCTGCACGCGTACGCCTTCGTCCTCGGTCGGCGTCTTCCCCGCGAACACCTGCCCCCGCTCCTCGCCGTCGAATTGGTGCCAAGCGCCGTCGCCCGGCCTGTCGTCCGTCCAGCCGATCTGCCGCTCCAGACCGAGCCGCTGCGCCACCTCCTGCAGCTTCGCCCCGCTGATTCGCTGCATCACTTTGGCGAAGACGACGTTGCACGACTCGGCGTACGCCTCTTCGAACGTAATCGTGCCGTGGCCGCCGTGGAGCCAGCAGCGGAGCCCGTATTTGCCGAACGCCCCGTTGCACTCGAACGTTTCCCCCGGCCGGACGACGCCCTCCTCAAGCGCGGCCGCGACGACGACCGTCTTGAAGATCGAGCCGGGCGTAACCGCCTTCAGCGCCTTGTTGCCCCAATGGCCGTCCTCGAAATCGATCCGGTTCGGATCGAAGTCGGGCCGGCTCGCCATCGCCACGACGTCGGCGTTGGCCGCATCGAGGACGACGGCCGCCCCCGACGCGATACCCGTGCGCTCCAAAATCGCCTCGACGTTCCTCTGTACGTCCAGATCGAGCGTCGTGCCGATCGTAAGCGGGTAATACGGATTATTCGGACTGACGAGCCGGACGTCGAGTCCGGCGAGCGGACGGTGGGCGCCGTCGGTGAACAGGCTGACCGACGTTTTGCCGACGCCCCGCAAGTACGGCTCCATCGTTTTCTCGAGTCCGGAGACGCCGATCCGGCTCGCGAGCGTCAAGCTTCCGTTCATGAGCTGTTTGGCAAACAGCGTCTCGATCCGCTGCGGGTTTTCGCCGATAAAGCCGATCAGATGCTTCGCCGCCGCATCCGCGGGATATCGCCGCACCGTGTTCATTACCTCGACGCCGGGGACGTCGAGCGCGGCGATTCGTTCCGCTTGCTTGTCCGTCAGAGCGATCGGCAAGCCCGTGCCGGGCTCGGACCACATTTTCGGCACCGAGGCGTTGCGGTAAAATTCGGTCCACTTCGTCTCGTCCGCCTGGAGGATCGTGCCGATTTGATGCAGCGCCGCCTCGAATTCGTCCTCCGGCCGCTTCACCGGAAAGACGACGAGCGCCCGAACCGTCTGTCCGGTTATCGGCTTGCCGTTCCGGTCGACGAACTGCCCCCTGCCGCTGTCGAGCTCGATACCGAACTCCCGTTGGGCGACGGAATTGCCGACGAGATCGATATTCCGGCGCGTGAAGCTGCCGGTATCGATCACTTGAATCCAAGCGAGCCTGCCCAGCAACACGGCGATCAGCAGCGTGATCGCGAGCAAGCCGAACCATATTCTGCGCTGCCGCATGACGACCATCCCTCTTTGCAATGTCGAATTCTATTCATTACGTACCAGTATCGACAAGGAAGGGAGGGTACAAACAAACGTCCGCCGGCGATCATGACGCGAGTCTATCAACCTTCGAATCTTCGAAATCATATGGCGAGAATACGGACGAATATGGTAGTATTTAGAAAAGAGGGTGCGGCGTTCGCCGCACGAAACCTAGCGAATCCGTCACCGCAAGTTCCTCGATTCGACAAGGGGGGTTCCCGTGAGCGAACAGCTGCTTAAGTTAATTTTGTCCGAAGTGAAGTCGATGAAAGACGATGTGCAGTCGCTCAAAGGCGATATGCAAGCGATGAAAGACGACGTGCAGTCGCTCAAAGGCGACATGCAAGCGATGAAAGACGACGTGCAGTCGCTCAAAGGCGACATGCAAGCGATGAAAGACGACATGGTGGCCATGAAAGGCGACATATCCTCGATGAAGGGCGACATCGTCGCGCTTCAAACCGACATGCAATCGATGAAAGGGGAAATGAACAGCCGCTTCGATACGTTGGAGACGAAGCTCGCTTTCGTGCAGCGGGATATCGCCGACGTCAAAAAGAAGCTGGGCTATGTCGAAGAGCAAACAGCCAGTGCCAGCGAGTTGCAGTCTCCTTTAGTCGAGCTGCGAAAGCAGATGATCGAGCAGGATGTGGACATTAAATTGATCAAGCGCGTGCTTGCTCTATAAACGAAAATAGATCGAGAGCGGACTGAAGTCGGTCCGCTCTTTTTTGCCGATGGTCCGCGACTCGAACCCACCCCGCCGGATCGCAGGCCGGGCAACCTAACTTGTCCGTCTATCTCTCCCGTTCATTGGATTTCATCCAATAGCGGAGCCTCGGGAAGAAGCCAAGCCCGACCTGCCGTTGGATTTTATCCAACCGATATGCCGGAAAAACGTCCTATCGAACGCATACGGATGCGATTCTGTTGGATCATTTCCAATGGCGGCTCCCCATTCGCGCCAAATCGTCCAATCCATTGGATGAAATCCAACAAAGACCGAAGCGGAGAGCGCTACGGGGCACGGAGCGGACTCCGGCGCCGTCCTCGTCGTACGAATCGAACGGCGTACCCACTCCCACGCAAACAACAACAAGAAAAAGGAGAGACGCCTCGTCTCCCCTTCGCTTCGTTCGCCTTACTTCTTCTTCCCGACCTGCTTGCGCATCATGTCCATCGGCTTGACCGGACGGTCGACCTTGAACCGGACGAGCTGCAGCGGATGCCGTGCGGCGTCGAGCGCGTTTCCTTCCTCGTCGGTCAGCTCGCCGACCCGCTGCTTGAAAAACGTCCCGCCCGGGCCGAAAAACTCGACGTCCTGGCCCGGCTTGAAATGGTTGCGCTGCTGCACCGTCGCGATTCCCGTCGCCTCGTCGTAGCTGACGACGAGCCCGGCGAAATCGTAATCGATCCGCTTGTCCTCGGGACCGAAGATATGGTCCTCGGGACCCGGCGCGTCGAAGAAAAAGCCGGTGTTGAGCGGACGGTTCGCCGCCTTGTAAATTTCCTGCAGCCATTCTTCCTTCAGCTCGTAGTTGTCCGGGTCCTCGTAATACGCGTCGATCGCCTGGCGGTACGCGTTCACGACCGTCGCCACGTAATGGATGCTTTTCATCCGGCCTTCGATTTTGAAGCTTTCGACGCCGGAGCGGATCATCTCCGGAATGTGCTCGATCATGCATAAATCTTTGGCGCTCATCATAAACGGGTCGTCGCCCGGGAACAGCGGCACGCCCTTCATGCCTTCCTTGAACCGCCGCACCGTGCCGTCGGCCTCGGCCTCCTCCTCGGAGACGAGCTGCTCGATTTCGACGTCGCCGTCCTCGAACAGATCGTACTTCCAGCGGCACGATTGGCAGCAGCCGCCGCGGTTCGAATCGCGGTCGGTGAAATGGTTCGACAGCACGCAGCGGCCCGAGTACGAGCTGCACATCGCGCCGTGGACGAACGTCTCGATCTCGATGTCGACGTTGCGCTTGATCTCGTGAATTTCCTCCATCGTCGCTTCGCGCGCCAGGACGACCCGATGGACGCCCTCTTCCTTCCAAAACTGCACCGCCTGCCAGTTGACCGTCGACTGCTGCGTGCTCAAATGGATTTCCAGCTTCGGCGCGACCCGCTTGCACGTCTCGATAATGGCCGGATCGGCGACGATGATCGCCGCGATGCCCGCCTCCTGCAAGCTGCGCAAGTAATCCGCGATGCCATCGATATCTTCGTTGTGCGCATAAATGTTGGCCGCGACGAATACCTTCGCCCCGTACCGGTCGGCGAATTCGACCGCCTCGCGCATTTCCTCGAACGTGAAATTGTCCGCATTCGAGCGCAGCCCGTATTTTTGCCCGCCGATATAGACCGCGTCCGCCCCGTAATGGATCGCGAACTTCAGCTTCTCCAAGCTTCCTCCCGGCGCGAGCAGCTCGGGCTTCTGGCCGGTCTTCAGCTTCGTCGGGACGGCGTGCTCCACCCGTTTCGTCATGTTGATTCCACCTCTCTATAAGCCGGTTCCATTCTCGTGATGTCGGGGAGTCGGTTCAATACACCTGCTCCTTGTAAAAAAAGCCGAACGACAGCTCCCGGTCCGGGTCCTGCAGCTCGCGGATCGGCGTCAGCCACTCGTCGTCGAACGAATAGCCTTTCGGATCGGCGGCGTACGCGTCGATCGCCTTCCGGTAGCAGCGGACGACCATTTCGTTGTAAGCGAGCGGCTTGAGCAGACCCTCGATGCGGAAGCTGTCGATGCCCGCCTCCATGAGCTCGTGCAAGCTTTCCAGCATGCAGACGTCGTCGGCGCTCATGACGTGCGTGCCGCTCGCGTCCTCGTAGACGGGATATTTCTCTTCCTTGCGCTCTTCCTCGACCAGAAAAAGCCTCCGGCCCGCATCAAGCTGCTCCCCGATCGGATTCTGCCCTTGATGCTCCCAATAGTTCGTCAGCAGCGCCCGCTTGGAATGGTAAATGTTCGTCATGCCGTGCACCTGGACTTGCACTTCGGCCCGGACATGCCGTTTGATTTCCGCAACCTCGTCCATATTGAGCTCCCGCGCCAGGAAGACGCGCGTCGCCCCTTTGCTCACCCAATAGTTGGCCGTCACATAGTTCGTCGACGTCATCTCCGCGTTCCAATGAAGCGGCAGCTTGACGCCGGCCTGCCGCATCGCGACGAGCACCGCCGGGTCGCCGAAGACGACGCCGTCCGCCCCCGCGTCCGCGAGCAGCTTCAAATAGCCGGGCAATGCCGGCAGCACCTCGTTATGCAAAATGCCGTTGCACACGACGTACGCTTTCGCTCCTTTGCCGTGCGCAACCTGAATCGCTTCCGCGATCTTGTCGGCCGGAATGTCGCCGGGCAGGCGCATCCCGAACCGCTGTTCCCCGATGTTGAACGCATCGGCGCCGGCATCGGCCAATGCGGCGATCTCCTCGATCGACCCGGCGCTGACGAGCAGCTCCGGCTTGCGGAACCCGCCTCCCGCCGTTTGGTCCGGTCGTTCCGTTGTGTCGTTCATCGCTTCGCGTCACCTCTTCTTGCTGTCCTCGATATTTTTCAAATGCTGCGCGTACGTTTCGGCGAACTGGTGCGATTGCGTCCCGTCGCTCTTCGTCACGTAGAACAAATAGTTGGTCTGGGCCGGGTATAGAGCCGCCCGGATCGACTTCAAGCTCGGACTGGCGATCGGCCCGGGCGGCAAACCGGCGATTTTGTACGTGTTGTACGGACTGTCGATTTGCAAATCTTTTTCGAACAGCCTCTCCTTCGGCTTGTCGAGTACGTACTGCACCGTCGCATCGATCTGCAGCTTCATGCCGGCCTTCAGCCGGTTGTAAATGACGCTTGCGACGACCGGACGCTCCTCGTCGACGACGACCTCTCGCTCGATGAGCGACGCGACGGTCATGATCTGATGGAACGTCAGACCGCTTTGCTTCAGCTTGTCCGGCCAATCGGCGGGCAGATCGGCGAGCTTCCGGTCGATTTCCGACACCATGCGCATGACGATGTCCTTCGCCGTGCTCTCCTTCTTCAGCTCGTACGTCTCGGGGAACAAATACCCCTCCAGCCGGTGGCGCAGCCGGGGATCGTCCGGAATGTCGGCCACCCATTTGACGGAGCCGAACGGCTCTCTGCTTTCCGCCAGCTCGAGAAACGTCTTTCGGTCGAAGCCCGGCTGCTCCGACAGCTTGTCGGCAACCTGCATGACCGTAAAGCCTTCCGGAATCGTGAAGCGCAGCGTTTCCCGGCGAACGGTGTCGCCGTCGTTCAGCTTGGCGATGATCGCGTCCAGCTCCATGCCGGGCGTCATCTCGTATTCGCCGGCTTGAAACCGGCCGCCTTCTTTTTTATAAACCAAATAATACCGGAACACCTTCGCGTCGCGGATCAGTCCGTTCGCCTCGAGCAGCTTGGCGATTTGTCCGGAGCCGAGTCCGGGGGATACGTTGATGCGCACGCTCCCCGGCTTCGCCTCGGGCGGCTTGAGCGCGTAGGCGACGTACGCCGCCGTCCCCGCGCCGGCCAGCACCAAGACGAGCAGCACGCTCAGAATCGTCCACAAAGCGATTCGTTTCAATCTCGTTCCTCTCCCCTGTCGAATAACGCGCTCGGGCTCGTCCGCGGCACGGACGGCCGAACGAAAAAAAAGGCGGTCCGTCAGCCGCCCGAATTAACGCCGCAGCCGGCCCCGCCCTTATCGGGCGGGCGCCGGCTTACGGCTTCTCCGGCAGCGGAAACGCCATCTCGTCGTACAGCTCCGCCACCGTCTCCCACTCGTCGTCGTCCTCGATCGTCTCGAGCTCGGGCTCGCCGCCTTCCGGCACGGACACTTTGAAGATGGCGACTTCCTTCTCCTTCTTCAGCTCCTCCGACTGCAGGACGGCGTAAATCGATCCGGCATGGCGGAGTTCGGCCAATATCCGATGCGACACCGACTCGTCCTGCTCGTCGAGCAGGACGATGTCGTCGCCGTACGCGTCGCGCAGCAGGCGGACTTGCTCCGGTCCGCCCCGCGTCTCTCCGCCGCTCACGCTTCGTCCTCTTCGAGCTCGGCGACGAGCGTGTTGAACGTCTCCTCGACCTCGTTCCACTCGTCCTCGTTATCGATCGTGAACAGTTGGAGGTCGTCGCCGTCCTCCTCGTATCGGAAAGCGTATACCTCGTCGGTTTCCTCGTCGGCTTCGTCGGTCTCTACCGGCACGACCATCATGTACTTGTTGCCCTGGAACTGGCCGGATTCGACCTCGAACTTCATGATGACCTCGAACTCTTCCTCGTTGCCCTCGTCGTCGGGGATGTAGATGATTTCCGGTTCTTCCGTGTTCAACTCTTCCTTCGCCATAACACACCTCACCTTTTCGATTGGGAATCCAAGTAGTTTTGCAAAATGATGGCGGCCGCCATCTTGTCGATCACCTGCTTGCGCTTCTTGCGGCTGACGTCGGCTTCGATCAGCGTCCGCTGCGCGGACACCGTCGACAGCCGTTCGTCCCATAGCTTGACGGGCAGCTGCATCGCTTCTTCCAACGATCGCGCGAACGCCATACATAATTCTCCTCGCGGACCGATCGTGTTATTCATGTTTTTCGGCAAACCGACCACGAATTCGGAAACCTCGTATTCGCGGACGAGCTCGCGAAGCCGGTCCAGATCGTCCTCGGGCTTGCGGCGCCGGATCACCTCGATCCCCTGCGCCGTCCAGCCGAACGCGTCGCTGACCGCGACTCCGATCGTCTTGTCCCCGTAGTCCAATCCCATCGTTCGGCCCATCGCACGTCTCCCATCCCGTATCCGCCGCTTACGGGCCGGCTCCGGGCGGAGCCGGTCCCATAGCACGGAAGCCGATGGAACGTTCCACCGGCCGACGGTTATTTATGATGCTGCAAGTAGAAGCGGACGAGCTCCTCGATCAGTTCGTCCCGCTCCCGCTTGCGGATCAAGCTTCTCGCGTTGTTGTGGCGGGGTATGAACGCAGGGTCGCCGGACAGCAGGTACCCGACGATTTGGTTGATCGGATTGTACCCTTTCTCCTGCAAGGCGTCATATACGGCCAGAAGGACTTCCTTCGGCGACGTTTCCACGCCTTCGGCTTTGACGTCGAACTTCATCGTTTTGTCCATCGGATTCATCACCAGAACACCCCCGATTGCTGAAAAGCGCGATTTGTAAAAATTTAGGCATCGCCTTACATCTATTTATTCGCCGCCTGCGACAAAATTCCTGTCGGACCGGCCAAAAATTCGCGGCCCGTCCGACATTCGCTTTATCGCGCCGTTCCGGCTTGGTCGGCTACGAGCGATTCGACCGCCTGCAGCGCTTCGGCCAGCTTGGACGGCTCCTTGCCGCCGGCTTGCGCCATGTCCGGCCGTCCGCCCCCGCCGCCTCCGCAGCGGGCCGCCGCTTCCTTCACCAGCTTGCCGGCGTGGAAGCCGCGCTGCACCAAGTCCGGCGTCACCGCGGCGACGAGGTTCACCTTGTCGTCGCTGACCGCGCCGAGCACGATGACGGCCGAGCCGAGCTTCGCCTTCATCTGGTCGACGATATGGCGCAGCGAGTCCATGTCGCCCGCGTTCACCTTCGCCGCGAGCAGCGTCACGCCGGCGACCGTCTTCGCGCCGTCGGCGAGCGAGCCGGCCTCGATCGCGCTCAGCTTGCCGCGCAGCGATTCGTTCTCGCGGTTCAGCTCCTTGATCTGGGCAAGCATTGCATCGACGCGCTTCGGCACGTCCGGCACGTTCGACTTGAGCAGAGACGCCGCCTCGCGAAGCAGCTGAAGCTGGCCGTCGAGATACAGGTACGCGCCCCGCCCGGTCACCGCCTCGATCCGGCGGACGCCGGAGCCGATGCCGCTCTCGCTGACGATTTTGAACAGCCCGATCTCGGCCGTATTGCCCACGTGGCAGCCGCCGCACAGCTCGATGCTGTATGTGCCGACCTGCACGACGCGGACGACGTCGCCGTACTTCTCGCCGAACAGCGCCATGGCGCCCATCGCCTTCGCTTCCGCGATCGGCTTCTGCTCGATCGTCACGCCCGTCCGTCTCCAAATCTGCTCGTTGACGCGCCGCTCGATCTCCGCCAGCTCGTCGGCGCTGATCGCGCCGAAGTGCGAGAAGTCGAAGCGCAGCCGGTCCGGCTCGACGAGCGAGCCCGCCTGGTTGACGTGGTCGCCGAGCGTCTCCTTCAGCGCCTTGTGCAGCAGGTGCGTCGCCGTATGGTTTTTGACGATGTCGTCGCGTTTGCCCGCATGCACTTCGGCACGCACGGGGTCGCCTTTGCGAATCGTGCCCTTGACGACTTTGACGGTTTGCACGTGCTGGCCGTGCGGCGCCTTCCAGACGTCCTCGACGTCGGCTTGCAGCTGATCGTTCAGCAGCGCGCCGCGGTCGCTCACCTGGCCGCCGCTCTCCGCGTAGAACGGAGTCCGGTCGAGCACGACTTGGCACGTTTCCCCGGCGCCCGCCATGTCGACGAACGCATCGCCGTGCACGATGGCGATTATTTTAGCACTTGTTACCAGATCATTATATCCAACAAACTCCGTTTTAACCGTAAAATCGGCGAACGGTCCGCCCTGCACCTTCATGCTGTCCGCCTCTTGGCGAGCCGAGCGGGCGCGGCTGCGCTGCGCCTCCATCTCCTTCTCGAACCCTTCCGAATCGACGGTGAAGCCGTTCTCCGCCGCGAAGTCCTCGGTCAGATCGAGCGGGAAGCCGTACGTATCGTACAAGCGGAACGCGTCCTGCCCGCCGATGACGGTGCGGCCTTCCTTCTTCAGCCCGGCCGCGATCGACGACAGCATGTCGAGTCCGTCCGACAGCGTCTCGTGGAACCGCTCCTCCTCGTTGCGGATCACCTTCTCGATGAACTCGCGCTTTTCCACCACTTCCGGATAGTAGGCGCCCATAATGTCGCCCACGATCGGCGTCAGCTTGTACAGGAACGGCTTATCGATGCCGAGCGCCTTCCCGTAGCGGACGGCGCGGCGCAGCAAGCGGCGGATGACGTAGCCGCGTCCTTCGTTGGACGGCAGCACGCCGTCCCCGACGGAGAAGACGACCGTGCGGATATGGTCGGCGATGACCTTCAGCGCTATGTCGTGCTCTTCGTTCGTATGGTACGTTACGCCGGCGATCCGGCACGTCTCCTGGATGATCGGCTGGAACAGGTCGGTGTCGAAGTTCGAGTCGACGTCCTGGAGAATGGAGGCGAGCCGCTCGAGGCCGGCGCCGGTATCGATGTTCTTGTTCGGCAGCGGGGTGTAGCTGCCGTCCTTGTTATGGTTGAATTGCGAGAAGACGAGGTTCCATACTTCGAGGAACCGCTCGTTCTCGCCGCCCGGCCAGCATTCGGGATCGTTCAGATCGCCGTACTTGTCGCCGCGGTCGTAAAAAATTTCCGTACACGGTCCGCACGGCCCTTCGCCGATATCCCAGAAGTTGTCCTGCAGCTTGTAAATGCGGTTTTCCGGAATGCCGATCTTCTTGTTCCAAAACTCGAACGCTTCCGTATCTTCCGGATAAACGGTGACGGACAGCCGCTCGGGATCGAAGCCGATCCACCGCTTGTCGGTCAGAAACTCCCATGCCCACGTAATCGTCTCTTCCTTGAAGTAGTCGCCGATCGAGAAGTTGCCGAGCATTTCGAACATCGTATGGTGGCGGCGCGTCTTGCCGACGTTCTCGATGTCGTTCGTGCGGATGCATTTCTGCGAGTTGGCGATGCGCGGGTTTTCCGGGACGACGCGGCCGTCGAAGTACGGCTTGAGCGGCGCCATACCCGCGTTGATCCAGAGCAGCGAAGGGTCGTTGTGCGGCACGAGCGAGGCGCTCGGCTCGATCTTGTGTCCTTTCTCCGCGAAAAACTCCAGCCACTTCCGGCGAATGTCTGCTGCTTTCATCAATTCGTGCCTCCGTTCAACTTGACGTTAGGATGAAAAGAACAAAAAACGCCCCTGAAAGTCAGGGACGAGCTTGATCTCGCGGTACCACCCTGGTTATTGCGTCCCCGCCTCCGCGCGGCATCGATCCGCCGGCATTCCTGTCGGAACATGCGGTCTCGAAGCTCGCGAACGGACGGCTGCCCGCAATCGCCTTCAGCGGAAAATAACGGTTCCGTACCGGTGGAGTTCGTCCACGCTCCGAAGCAGCTTCGGCCGTTCTTCTTCATAAAGGCTCTCTCAGCGCGGCGCGGAATCGTTCCCGGCACCGGAGCCTTCTCTCTGGATCAAGGGCGACGGCTTACTCGTTTCGTCATGGCGTTGGGCGATATGCCGTTTCATCCCATTATTTTATCGTTGCGGCCGCGGCTTGTCAATGTTCGGGGCACCGACGCGTAGATCCCCATCAAATGAACGAACGGGCTTCGTGAAAAAGGCACCCCGATGGACGGGATGCCTTGGTTTATGAAGAGCGTCCTAAGAGACAATCGGGACACTCTCGTCATATTTTGATCGCGCCCGACGTCAAGCCTTGGACGAACTGCTTCATCCCTAGGGCGAACAGCAGCAGGAGCGGGACGCTCGCGATCGTATAGCCGGCCATCAAATGCCCGTAATCGCCGGGGTAGCTGGACGTCAGGAAGGCGAGCCCGACCGTAAGCGGCCGTTTCTCGGGCGTCGTCAGCGTGACGAGCGGCCAAATGTAGTTGTTCCATTCCGCGATGAAGACGTTGATCATAAGCAGCGTAATCATCGGCCGCAGCAGCGGGACGGCGATCAGCAGAAACGTTTTGAATTCGCCGGCTCCGTCAATTTTGGCGCAGTCGAACAGCTCCTGGGGCTGCTGCTGGACGAACGTGCGGATGACGAACGTCCAGAACGGCAGCGCCCCCGACGCGCCGAACAGAATGACGGCCCAATACGAGTCGAGCAGGCCGAGCTTCCAGGCCAGGACGAACGCCGGCACGAGGTTCAAGACGCCCGGCAAGAACAGCTTGGCGAAGATGACCCAGAACAGCGGCTCCTTGCCCGGAAACGACATCCGGCCGAACGCATACCCCGCGACGCTCGATACGACGACGGCCAGCAGCGCGGTCCCTCCCGAGACGATGACGCTGTTGCCGATCATCGGGCTGACCCGGTGCCAGGCGAAGGCGTAGTTTTCGAAATGAAACGGCGGTCCGATCCGGAAAAATTCGTAGATGATCTGCCCGACGTCCTTGAGCGACATTTGCACCATCAAGAAAAACGGATAGAACACGAACAGGCACGTAATCGTCAAAAACAGATGCTTGCCGAACTCGGCGGCTCTTGCCTTGGTCATGGTTGCATCACTCGCTTCGAATAAACTTCATGGTCGCGATCGTAATGAGAAGCGCGATCAGGAACAGCAGCAGGCCGACGGCGGAGGCGTAGCCGAATTCGGTATCCGTGGCGCCGCCGAACGCCTTCTGGTACATATACAGCCCCGGCACGATCGTGGAGAAGCCCGGACCGCCGTTCGTCATGACGAGCTGCGTGCTGTAGCCCGTCACCGTGGCGGAGATGGCGCCGATCAGATTCAGCTTGAACTGTCCCTTCAGCAGCGGCAGCTCGAGCTTGATCGCCTGCATGAAGGGGCCGACCCCGTCCACCTTGGCCGCGTCCCAGATCGACCCGTCCACGTTTTGCAGCCCGCCGAGATAGATCAGGGCGGCGATCGTCCCGATCCACGGAAACCCCATCAGGATGAGGCACCAGAGCGCCAGATTCGGATCGCCGAGCCACAGCTGCTTCCATTCGCCCAAGCCGATTTTGTCGAGAAGCTGGTTGAAGAAGCCGAACTGCGGATTGTACATGAACTGCCACAGCAGCAGCGAGACGAGACCCGGCACGACCATCGGCAGGCAGAACAGGATGCGGTACGCGTACTGCGCCCGGCTGCTCTTGATCCGGAACAGCACGATGCAGACGACGATCGTCGGAACCATGAGCACGATGTGGAACACGAGGAATATCGTCATGTTCCAGACCGATATCCAGAAGACCGAATCGTGCACGATTTCCCTGAAGTTGGAGAGGCCGACGAACTTCTCCACCTTCGCGCCGTCCCATCGGTAGAAGGCGTGATAAATCCCGTTCAAAATCGGGTAATAGTCGAACAGCACCGTCATGAGGAGAGCGGGCAGGATAAACAGGTAGGCGATGAGCCTTCGGGGCTCTGGCATAAGTCTCTCCCTCTTTCCGTTCATCGCGGCGAAAACCGCCGCTTATTTCCGTTATTTCAAAGCCGGCTTCGCGTACGTCCGGTACAGCTCCAGCTGCTGGTTCAATGTTTCGAGCGATTTTTGCTTCACCTTGACGAGCAGCTCCGGCGCGCCGGACGCCTTCAGCTCGTCGATCTGCTTCTGGACGGCCGCGATCGTGCTCGGGATGCCGATTTTGTCGTCCAGCTGATCGCGCACTTTTTTGTCCAGCTTCTGGGCGGCGCTGTCCGCGAGCGTTTTCAAATATTCGTTTTTGTCGATTTTGCCGGTCAAAAATTGCTGCGCCGCCGCCGTCCGCACCGTCGGGTCGGCCTCCAAGTAAAGCGCGTTGCCGATCGGCACCTTCAGCCGGTTTTTGTCCGTTTCCATGAACGGCTTCATCGCTTCCGGCACTTTGACGCCTGCCACCGGCGAGTTCGTCACGGCGATGTCGACGAACCGCTCCTGCGCCTCCTTGCTCGTCACGTATTGGAAATAATCGAGGACGGCTTTCAGCTTCTCGGGGTCCTTCTCCAAATCTTTGTTCAGCCCCCAGCCGTAAATCGTAATCGCGGTCGCGCCTTTCGGGAACGCTTCCTCCGCCAGCGGGGACGTTTCCTTCGTAATCATCGGGAACGGCATGACGCTCCACTGGAAGTCTTTGATATTGTTTTTGTAGTGGCCGTAATTCCAGTTGCCGTCCAGCAGGAAGGCGGCTTTCTGGTACAGGAACAGCTGCTGGGCCGCCTGTTCGTTCGCGCCCGCCCAGCCGTCCTGCCAATATTGCGAAAATTCCTTGATCAGATCGGTCTGCGCCTGCACGATGCCGTCGTTTCGGTCGATTTTGCCGGTGAAGACGGCGATCGACCGTTTCGGACCGTACAGCTCCTGGATGCCGTCGTACTTGCTGTCGAAGAAGGCGCTGGCCGCATTTTCCCCGAACTGGTTGCCCGTCCAGTTCTGAATCCAGTTCAGAAACCGGTTGTTGTCGGCCGCCACCGGCGTAATGCCCGCCGCCTTCAGCTTCTTGCACGCTTCGATGAACTGCTTCCAGGTAGTCGGAATGTCCGTGACGCCCGCTTTGGCGAGCAAATCTTTGTTGTAAAAGAACGGCCGGTTCTCCATCAAGCCGGGACCGCCGTCGACGGGGACGAACGAGATGGCGCCGAGCCGGTTTTCGGTCTTGGCCGTCAGAAACGACTCCTCGCCGCCGACGAACGTTTCGATCCACTTTTTCCCGCCGGAATAAGGGGTCGGCTGCTGCATGTACGAATCGAGCGGCATAATGTATTCCTGGTTCGTATATTTCTTGATCATATTGCCGTCGAGCTGGATCGCATCCGGAGCGTTGTGCGAGACGAACTGGGTGTCGAGCAGCTTCTCGTACCCGTTGTTCGCGTTCGGCTGGTAGATGCGTTCGATTTTGACGTTCGGATGCAGCTTCATGTACGTCTTGATGGCGTCCTCGTAAGCGGCTTCGTAAGGCGGGTTTTGTCCTTGCCAATCCATCACCTTGAACGAGATCGGCTTGGCGTCGCCCTTCGGAGCGCCGTCGGCGCCGGGGCTCGGCGAATCGCCCTTGCCGCTGCATCCGGCGGCCGTCAGCGATAAGGCCAGAAGAAGGCTGAAACTCATCGTTTTTATTTTCATAGGAAAGCGCTACCCCCAACGTGAGATTGGATCGATCGAAGTGCAACGGATGTCCGGAACATACCACTTGCCTATCTCAAGCATACTTGGCTGCAATCGGTTTCAAAAGAGGAACTTTGCTTCATTTCCTGCAACTTTCCACACTCGGCGCGTACAAGACGAAACCCGGAGCGCAGTCGCTCCGGGTTTCGCCTTTCCTCGATCGCCTTACGGCCGTTCGGCAGACAGCCGTCCGTGCAGCGGCGCCGGCGGGACGTGCAGCAGCGGAGCGCCGGACGCCTGCACGCCCTCCCAGACGGTGACGGACAGCAAGCCGCCGGGGCGTCTCTTGGCGGCTTCCGCGCCTCCCGCGGTGTCCGCGGCGTCCTCGGCTCGCTCGGTATCCTCGGCGCTCGCATCATCCGCCGCTTCCCCGGGGTCCGCGATGTCCGCGATTCCGCCCGCTTCCGCGGCATCGGCCCCGGCGGCTTCCGCGTCGCGTCCCGCGTTCTCCGGCTTGTACCGGAGCTGAACGCTGTAGCTTTTCCCGACGCCGTCGCGGGCGACGCTGTCGACGATCCATTCCCCTTCCGGCGATACGACGGCCCATTTCGCCTCTTTCGCCTGCAGGCGGAGCTTCGACCGCTCATCGTACAGCCGAAGCTTCCCGTCGATGCTTCCCTTCTTGCCCTTTACGTCGCCCTCCACGTGCAGCTTCGTTCCGTCGGGCTGCGCCAGCCAGCCGTCCGCCTTGAGACGGGCGCCGTTCCACCCGGCGACGTCGTCCGCCAGCTCGACGAAATCGAAGTCCGCGCCGCCGTTCCCGTGCACGATGCGGATTTTGTTCTCGACGCCGGCCTGGAACGGAGCGACGATCGCCGCCTTCCCTTTCGCCGGCCCCCAGCCGCCCGTGGACGGCAGCGCCACGCTTCCGATCAGATCGCCGTTGACGTATACGTCCATGCTCGCCGCCGCGTCCTTCGTCGCGTAGTTCAGCTCGACCCGGCGCGGGCCGGACTTGTCGACGTAAATGCCCGTCAGCTCCAGCGAGGCCGTGTCGACATGCATGCTCCCGACGACGCCGAGCCCGGAGGCGAAACGGTTCGTCGTCGCCACCGGCCCGCCGGACAAGTTGCCGTCCTCCGCCTCGTACCGGTTCGTCGGCCGGCGTACCGGATCGGGACCTTTGGCCGGCGCATCATTGCGGTATTCGTGCGCCCCGATGTCCGGCTTGCCGTCGGCCAGCGGATTGCCCCAATAGTCGAAGCCCGCTCCGCCGGCTACCGGAGTCCCGGCGTCGATCAGCGGAGAGCCCGGCTGCAGCTTGTAGCCCGCAGCCGTCTCGAGGCCGTCGCCTCCCGTCCCCGGCGCCGTCAGCTTCGGATATGCGGTCACCTTGTGCGCGTCGGTCACGTTAGCCGTAAATCCGTAGTAGGCGTTATGGGAAAAAGCCGGCTTCGCCGGAAAGTCCCTGGAGCCGCCCGACGTGCTGTACCACACGTTGTTCGTATACCGGTGGCTGGCGTAATCGGGACCGATCCTCGGCGTCCGCTCGGTATAAATCGTATTGTTGTAAATGTCCGCCGGCATGTCCCGGCGCAAATCGAAGTAGCCGCTGCCGTCGTTCTCGCTGATGTTGTACCGGTAAATCAGCTTGAAATCGGCGTCGTTTTGGCCGAGCGACAGCATGATGCCGCCCGGGTTGTCGTGGCTGTAGTTGTACTGCCAGACATTCGTGCCGCCCATGTTGATGTCGGCGTCCCACGCGTGGGAGTCGTTCGACGGCACGATGCGGGCCGATTCGCTGTGCTGCACCGTAATGTTGCGGGCGTCGCGCGGGAAGCCCGCCACGATGACGACGTAGTCGAACTGTCCCTCACGGCCGATGTCGTAGGTCGCCACATGGTCGACGAGCCCGTCGTCGACGCCGTAGAACAGCCAGCCCATGCCGCCCAAATTGCGGAACGACAAGTTTTGCAGCTTCACGTTCGTATGGTGCGTGACGGCGGCATTTTGCGCGCGGATGACGACCCCGCAGCTCCATTGATCGTAAAACCGGCTGTTGTCGATCGTAATGCGATCGAATTTGGTCGTCGCGTCGCCGCCGAGCGAGCGGAACAGGATGCCGGCCGTCCACGGCTGCCCCCAATGGTCCCCGTCCACGTGATGGATGACGAGATCGGTCAAGCGAAAGCCCGATTTCGTTCCCGGCGTGTCCGTTTCGATGACGATCCCGCTGTAGTTTTTGTTCCGGTGCTCGCCGGACATGTTCGTCAGCTCCAACCCGCCGATCGTCCAATATTGCTCGTTGCGGATTTTGATCACGGCCTCTACCCCGCCGCCGTTCAGCAGGGGCCGGTTTCCTTCCCCGTAGGCGCCGATTTCGATCGGGTTGGCGGCCGTGCCGGACCCTTTCAGCGTCACGCCCCCGGCGAACGTATGGCCGCGCTTGAACAAGATCCGGTCTCCCGGACCGAACGTTCGGCCGTTCAGCGCCGTGAACGCCGCCTGCGAATCGACATAGTGGACCGTGCCGGCCGCGGTCCCTTCCCCGTAAGCGGCCGTGTTCGAGAAAGCGCTTACCTGGAGCAGCAAAGCAAGCATCAGGAAGCTGATCGCCAGCCGCCGCATCGATGTTCGGATCATCCTCGTCCTCTCCTTCGTTTCCCATGTTCAATCGGGTTGATTCGGAAATGCCGCGCGTCCGTACGTTTCCGGGCGGACGACCACTTGCGCCCGGGCGATTTCCTCGCGGACGATGCTTTCGTACTTCGCCTCGACGGCCGCTTGGCGGAGCGCCTCGCTTTCCTTGGCCTCCTCGAAAGGGGCGATGACCGGGCCCGACTTCGATACGAGCCGGATGACCGCAAGCCCCTCCGGGAGCCGCTTAACGCCGCCGACCTCGCCGGCCTCGAGCGTCTCCGCTGCCTCGCGGAGCGCGCGATAATGCGGCCGCCACCGATCGTCCCGCTCCGTCTCCTTGGACAGCCGCACCGTCTCGACCGTCAACGCGGCCGCTTCGCCCGCCTTCGCTTCATAAACGGCCGCAGCCTCCTTCAAGCCGGGGCTCGTCCCGTCGGCAACGGCCCGCCCGATGGCGGCCAAAACCGCTTCGCCCGAATCCGGCCGGCTCGTCCCGCCTTCCTCCGGAACGTCCCGGATCGTCGCCAGCTCGAGCTCGTAGACGTAATCCCGGACGAACATCGTCCTCTTCGTTTTCTCGTAAGCGCCTTCGAGCTCCGCCTCCGTAACGGCCGCGATCCGGTTTTTCAGCTTGTGGAACAGGTCGTTGTGGAACACGTCGAAATACGTATCCTCGTCATAGCCGACCGGGCCGTATACGACCGTCCCCCGTTTCGCCGCTTCCTTCCTCCGCGCCTGCTCCGCCTCGTACGTCCTCTTGAACGAGTCGTACCCGATGTCGTCCAGCATGCCGTTCTTTCGCAGCAGCAGCTGCTGCACCTTGATTTCGACGCACCGTTCGAGCGCCCGCTTCCGCAGCACGTCGATCGGGCGTTCCCCGCCGTACCGGTTCGTCCAAAACGTTTCCTCGTCCGGCATCGCCCCGTACTGGTCTTTGAAATACGCGTACACCGGCGCGCGTTCCATCCGCATGATCCGCTCCATCCATTCGAGCTCGATCGGCTCGCCGTTCACCGCGGCCGCCGCCGTCCCGCCTCCGCCGGCCGGCTTGCCCGCATAGGCGCTTCCCCATGCGACGACAAACAAAATACCGACGGCTGCGGCCGCCGCCAGCGCGAGGGCGATTGCCCTCCGCTTCGTTCCCCTCACGTCTTCACCTCCCTCCCGGCTACGGCCAGCATACGCCAAATGCAATCGCTTCCAAAAGGGGAATATTCTTTGCTTTGCTGGAAAATTCCATAAAACCGCCCTTCGCAAAGCGCAACTCCCCTTTTCATCCGCGAACGCCGATAGTATACTTTCGGTACGATGGAGGGGCGGTTTTCCCGAAAAACGCCTATCCCGCGAGGAGGATACGATGCTGAAAGTGTTGATCGTCGACGACAAGCCTTCGGTATGCGCCGGTTTGGCCCGCTTGATCCGCTGGGAGGAGGCGGGAGCCGAGCTCGTCGGCACGTGCGGCAACGGCAAGGAAGCGCTGGAGGTCGCGCTGCGCACGGAGCCCGATGTCCTGATCACCGATATCCGCATGCCGCTGATGGACGGACTCGAGCTTTGCGCGCACGTGCGGGAGCGGCTTCCGGATACGATGCTCGTCATTTTGAGCGCCTACCACGAGTTTTCTTACGCCCAGACCGCAATCCGGTACGGCGTAACCGACTATATTTTGAAGCCGATCGACAAGACGAAGATCGCCCGGCTGACGGCGAAGCTCCGGGAATGGGCGGCGGACCGGGAAAGCCGCAGCCGTTTTTTCGGCCTGTTCTACGACAAGGAATGGCGGGCCAAGCTCGTCGCGGGCGTCAAAACGGGCGACCTCGAATTTGTCGCCGACTGTTTTGATACCGTTTTCAAAGCGAGGGACGCCATGGGCCGCGATACCGTCAAGGAGATCGGCTCGCGTCTCTTGGACGCGGTTCCGGATATCGTCCGCGACATCGGGCTCACTCCCGACTATTTCGGCATCGATTGGGAGCGGGAGCGCCGCGAATTCGGCCAAGCCCGATCCAAGGAGGAGATGATGGCGGCGGTCCAATCGCTTTATACCGGAATGGCCCGTACGGTGATGGAACGGAAAAGCGGCCGCGGCGAAGCGGTGGCCGAGAAGCTGCGGCATATCGTCAAGACGCAGTTCGCCAACCCCGACCTGACGGTGTACACGATTGCCTCGGAGCTTCATTTGTCCCCGAACTATATCGGTCTCGTCTTCCGGCAATGGACCGGCGAAAATTTGAGCGTCTATATTACCCGGCTGCGGATGGAACGGGCGAAGGAGCTGCTCCGGGACCCGGGAGCGACGGTTCACGAGGTGGCGGGTCGGGTCGGCTATGCGGACCCGCATTATTTTACGAAGGTATTCAAGAAGCAGGAAGGGCTGACGCCGTCGCAATACCGCAACATGGCGCTGCGTCAAGGACGGGACGGCGAATGAGGATGATGCGGCCGCACGGCTTGAACCGGAAAATGACGCTCGTGTTCATCCTCGTCATGCTCGTCATGATCGGCTTGTCCGGCACGATTACGTATTGGAAATTCGGCACCCTGATCCGCAGTCAGGTGCGCTACGATCTGAACCAGATCATGCACCAGAACAAGGTCAACGTCGACAACCTGATCGCCGGCTTGGACAAGGCGACGCTGCTGCTGTACACGGACCGGACCGTCATGGACATCTTGAATTCGCGGCCGCGGGACTACATGACGACGTTCGCCGACAAGAACAAGCTCAACGACGAGCTCGTGAAATATATGTTCATTCCGTTCGGCGACTCGTTGGGCTCGTATTCGGTCACGTTTTTCGCACGGGACGGCTTGCCGTTCTCCGACGCCCTCCCTTCGGGGGACAACTTTTACTTCGGCTTTTATTCGGACCGGGACGTCTCCGCGACCGACTGGTACCGCCGGGCCGTCGAGGCGGACGGCCGGATGATCTGGTTCCGCGACGGGAAGCCGGGGAAGCTCCAAGTGGCGAGGCTGATCAAAAACCCCGAGCTGCTGTCGAGGGATAACGTCGGCTCCGGCAAAGTGACGGGAGAAAACATCGGCGTCATCGTGATCGGCTTCGACGTCTCGATGGTCGGCAAGCAGCTGAGCGCATCGAAGCTGACCCCGTCCACCCGTCTGATCGTCGCGGATGCGGAAGGCCGCGTGCTGTACCCAGACCGTCCGGAACATCCGGAAGATCCGCAGGAGAAGCAGGCCGGCTTGCTCGAATGGATGTCCAAGCCTTCGGGGTCAATCGTGAAGGACGGCCAATCGTACCTGCTGAACCACGAGCCGGTCGCCGCCTTCGGCTGGCGCCTCATGGCGCTCATTCCGCTCGACGAGCTGTCGGAGCGCTCGTCGGTCGTGCGCGACATCGTCCTCGTCTCCGTCGTGTCCGCGCTGGTCGCCGGGCTGTTCCTCTCCGTCATTTTGTCGAACCAAATTTCGTCCCCGATCCGCAAGCTGGCCCGCACGATGAAAAACGTCCGCTTTACCGACCATTTGTCCTTGTCGCTCGAGGAGCCCGCCTCCAAGGACGAGGTCGGCGTCTTGTACCGCAGCTTCAACGAGATGATGCGGCGGATGAACGAGCTGGTCGGGGAAGTGTACGAAAGCGGCATCCGCGAGAAGGAGGCGGAGCTGAAGGCGCTGCAGGCGCAAATCAATCCGCACTTTTTGTACAACACGCTCGATTCGGTCAACTGGCTCGCACTCGAATCCGGCGTCGACGATATCGCCGAGATCAATTCCGCGCTGGCGAACATGTACCGCTATATCACGAAGGACGCCGACGAGCTCGTCACGCTGTCGGACGAGCTTGAGCAGGTGAAGCGGTATGTCCACATCCAATCGATCTGCTACGAGAACCGGTTCGAGGCCGTCTACCGGATCGATCCGGCGCTGCTCGGCACGCCGTGCCCGAAGCTGATCGTGCAGCCGCTCGTCGAAAATGCCGTGCTGCACGGTACCGAGCATACGGACCGGAGAGGGCGGATCGAGATCGAGGCGCATCTCGACGGCCCGACGGCCGTCATTCTCGTTCGCGACAACGGCGTCGGATGCGACGTCGCGGAGCTGAACGCGTTTTTGGGCGGCCGCCCCCATTCGTTGACCGTCTCGCAAGGCTACGGGGTATTGAACGTCCACCGGCGCATACGGCTGAAGTTCGGCTTCCCTTTCGGGCTCCGCTACGAAGAGACGCCGGGCGGCGGCGTGACGGCCGTCATCCGGCTTCCCTCCGTCCGGTGAAACTCTCCGAATCCTTTATACAAGGTGTCGGGATGTCTACCTTTTTGGTAAGATTGCACATGAGGTGAATCCGATGATCATTCGAGAAAGCTGTACGTGTCCGCTGGAGATCGTTCACGACATTATTAAAGGCAAATGGAAAACGATGATCGTCTATCAATTAAAAGACGGGAATACGTCTTTGGCCCAGCTGGAGCGGGACATTGACCAAATCACCCAAAAGATGCTGCTGCAGCATTTAAGAGAGCTTCAATCGTGCGGGATCGTCGATAAAATCAAAACGGAAGGGTATCCGCTCCATGTCGAATATTACCTGACCGACCGCGGGAGAAGGCTGTTGGACGCGGTGCTGATTATGCAGGAAATCGGCATCGACTACATGGTGGAACGGGGTCAAACCGAGCTTCTCGACCGCAAAGGCATCCGCTATACGTCCTGAAGCCATACCCACAAAAAAGTGGGTAATTCACGATTCGCTTTGCCGGTATTAAACTACGTTCAGAAACAACATTCATCTACCGGTAAAGGAGCCGTGAACCCATGAATACCGCATTGCTGTTGGTGGACATTCAAAACGATTATTTCCAGGGAGGCCGAAATGAGCTCGTCGGTGCCGACATTGCGCTGGCCCGCGCCCAAGAAGCGTTGTCGCTGTTCCGCGATAAGCGCTTGCCCGTCGTCCACGTGCAATGTGTACTGCTGGAGGAAAACGCCACGTTCTTCCTTCCCGATACCGAAGGAATCGGCATTCACGAACGGGTAAGCCCCCAATCCGACGAAAACGTGATCGTGAAGCATACGCCGGACAGCTTTTTTCAAACGGAATTGCAAAGCCATCTCGAATCGCTTCAAGTCAAGCGCTTGGTCGTTGGCGGCATGATGAGCCACATCTGTATCGATTCGACCGTGAGAGCCGCGCATCGATTGGGTTATGAAGTCGTGCTGCTCGGCGACGCGTGCGCCACCAAGGATTTGGTCTGGAACGATACCGTCATTCCCGCCAACACCGTTCACGATACGTTTATGGCCTCGCTGGATGGCACCTTTGCCCAAGTGACGAATACGGCCGGTCTTAACGACATGATTTAAACGGTTTCCTCTTACACGGCAACCGTCGTGCGCCGTTCGGTACCGAACCGCCTATCCCAAGCTTAGCGCCGCCACGATCGGATAATGATCCGACGGCAGCCCGCCCCCGTATTCGGTGCGGTCGACCCGCACCGATTCGACGCGGAATTCCGGCGTCGCGAAGACGTAGTCGATCGGCTCCCCCGCCTCGCCGCCCCGGAAGCCGTGGGCGGTTAAGCCCGGGCTGCCTTCCATGGCGGAGTAGGCGTCGATCAGCGCCCGCCCCCCCTCGTCCTCCGTCTCTCCCCGCAAAAAACGGATCGGCCAGTCGCCCGGTACGCTGTTGAAATCTCCCAGCAGCACGGCCGGGATGCCGTCCGACTCGCGCTGCACCCGCATCCGCTCCCGGATGACCCGAACGCCCCCGTCTCTCGCCGCTTGGCTGTAATGGTCGAGGTGCGTGTTGTAGACGTAGAAGGCGGCTCCGTCCTCGCGCCGAACGAACGACGCCCATGTGCAAATGCGGGGGAACATGCTCTCCCAGCTTTTCGAAGCGGCCGTATCGGGCGTCTCCGACAGCCAAAACTGCCCGTGCCGGACGAGCTCCAGCTCGCGCGTGTCGTAAAACACGGCGTTGTGCTCGTTCTCGCGCCCGCCGAAGCGCCCTTCCCCGACCCAGGCGTAGCCGTCCAAAAACGGCTCGAGATCGGTCAGCATCGAATGGTAGCCCTCCTGCGTGCCGACGACGAGCGGGCGGTTCTCTAGAATGGCGGCCGCCGCCCGGCCGATCCGGTGCGGCCAGTAGTTCGCGCCGTCCTTCGTTTCCGGGTAACGCAAATTAAACGTCATGACGGTCATGTTCAAGCCCCTCTTCCCCTTTCGCGAAATAGATCGGATTCGTCATCGCGGCGAGCAGCGTCCGGTCCGCCTCGGCGAAATGCCTTCGCACCTCCGCGCGGAGGAAAGAAAGGCCGCCGCCGACGGGGTGCCGGAACGACCGTGCGGCTGCCGTTCGGGCCCCGGCCCCGGTCTCGGGCCAGGGACCGGACTCCGGCTCGCCTCCGATCGTCCACTCCCGCACCGTCCCTTCCTCGCCAATCAGCCTGACGACGTCGCCCGGCAGCAGACGCTCGGCGCGAAGCTCGACCTCCTCCGGCGCGTCGCCGTTCGCGGGTACGGCGTCGCCGATCCGGTACGGGCCGCACGCCAGCTCGAGGAAAGGCGCGTCCGGCGCATAGCCGATCGACACGTGCCCCCGCGCGATCCCTTCCAGGATGCCGTTCACCGTCTTCGTACGGGCGTACACCCACGTCGTCGGCATCGCGTGGCGGACGTACGGGTGCGGACGATGCGTATCGCTTCCCCCGACGGCAACCAGCCGGCGACCCGACGCCAGCTGCCGGTGCCACCAGTCGAGCGCCGCTTCGTTCGACTCCGACCACGGGCCGTTCCATACTTCGACCCAATCGATGTCGGCGGAGAAATCCCACAGCCACGGACAGTGCCGGCAGTGCGGATGGTTCAGCACGACGCGCGCCCCGCGCTCCCGGGCCGTCCGGATGTTCCGATCGACGTCGTCTTGACCGGCGACCCGGAAGTCGTCCAGCGGCTCCGGCACGCCGAGCAAATTGGCGTGTCCGCGATTCGTCGTGAACTCCATGCCCGGAATGAGGACGACGGACGTTTCGCGCGGATAAGCGGCGTTTTGGCTCGTCGTATTATGGTCCGTCATCGCGAGAAAGTCGCAGCCGAGCTCCTCCATAACGGCCGCATTCTCCAGAAGCGTGAACGTGCCGTCGCTGTGGACGCTGTGCATGTGCAGGTCGCCCTTCAGCCACCGCGGCGTCTCGGGCTCGCATTCCACCGTCACCGTCACGGTGCAGCCGCCCTCCGGCACGCGGTACGCGTTGTGCAGCACCGCCCACTCGCCGGGCGTCAGCTCGCCGGGCGTATACCCCGGGGTCGCTTTCTCCCGCCCGACGAAACATTCGCTGCGGGCGCCGCCGCTCCAGCCGCGCACCTTCCCGGCGTCGCGGACGCCGAGGTCGATCGTCGCCTTCGGCTCGCCGCGCGATTCGACCGCGTAGGCGATACGCAGCGTTTCCGTTCCTTCCGGCATGGCGAACGGAATTTCGATATACGTCCCTTGCTCCTCGCGGGAGATGTCCCGCCGGAACGTGCGGACGAGGCTTTCCTTTGCGCGCGGCATCGACATGATGGCCCCCCTTTCCCCGGCAGCTCCTCACTCCTTGACGGAGCCGAGCATGATGCCGTGAATGAAATATTTTTGCAGGAACGGATAGACGATCAGAATCGGCACCATCGACACGACGATTTTCGCGGCGTTCAGCGTCTTCTCCGAAATTTTTTGCAGCAGCTCCGCCTGGGTGGAGTCGAGCTCCTGGAGGTTGATCTGTACGACCAGCTGCTGAATGTACGTCTGCAGCGGGTAATGCTCCATGTTGCGCATGAAGATCATCCCGTCGAAAAACGCGTTCCAGTGCCCGACGATGCTGAACAGCGTAACGGTGGCGAGCGATGGCAGCGACAGCGGCACGTACACCCGCAGCATCAAATACCACGGGCCGGCGCCGTCCATATAGCCCGCCTCGCTGAGCTCCTTCGGCATATTGCGGAAGAAGTTCATCAGCAGCACGACGTTGAATACCGGCACCGCCCCGGGCAGCACGAGCGCCCAGATCGTGTTGAACATCCCGAGCGCCTTGACGGTCAAATAAAGCGGGATGATGCCGCCGCTGAACAGCATCGTGACGAGCAGAAACCACATGTACGCGTTCCGGTACGGAAACTCCTTCGGGCTTCTCGACAGCGGGTACGCCATCAGAACGGTCAGCACGAAGTTGATTGCGCCCCCGACCAGCACCCGCTTCACCGAAACGTAAAACGAATGGAGAAAATGCGGCTCCTCCATGATTTTCCGGTACGATTCCAGCGTGAATCCTTTCGGCCACAGCTTGACGAAGCCGCCGGCCGCCGCGGCGTTGTCGCTGAAGGAGACGGCGACCGTATGAAGGACGGGGCCGAGCGACACGAACGACAGCAGCAGCATGAAGGCGATCAAGGCCGTATCGAACAGCCGCGCCGATAACGTGCGATTGCGGACCAACGACGGTCACCCGCTTTCTCAAAAAATGCGGTAATTGGCGTACCGGTAAGCCAATCGGTACGACAGGACGATCAGCACGAACCCGATGGCCGACTTCAGCAGGCTGACGGCCGTCGCGAAGCCGTACTGCGCTTGGACGAGGCCGACCCGGTATACGTACGTGTCGATAATGTCGCCGGACTCGTAGACGAGCGGGTTGTACAGGTTGAAAATTTGGTCGAAGCCGGCGTTCAAAATGTTGCCGATGCTGAGCGTGCCGAGCAGAACGACCGTCGAGGCGAGACCCGGCATCGTAATGTAGACGAGCTTCTGGAACCGGCCGGCGCCGTCCATCTCCGCCGCCTCGTAGAGCGAGGGATTGATTCCGGCGAGCGCGGCCAAGTAGACGATGGCGGCGAAGCCGAACTCCTTCCAGATGTCGCTGCCGACGACGATGGCGGGAAACCAGCTGTTGCTCGCGAGGAACATGATCGGCTCGACACCCATCGACTTCAGCGTCTGGTTGACGATGCCGCCGAGCGACAGCATGTCGATGACGATGCCCGCCAAGATCACCCACGAGATGAAATGGGGCAAGTAGACGACCGTCTGCACCCACCGCTTCACCGCCATGATCCGGACTTCGTTCAGCAGCAGGGCGAAGACGAGCGGAACGACGAGATGCGCGACGATTTTGGACAGCGCGATGAAGACGGTGTTGAAGAAGATCACCTTGCTGTCCCGGAGCTCGAACAAGTACGTAAAATTGTCGAAGCCGATCCATTCCGAGTTCCAGATGCCCCGGCCGATCTTGAAATCTTGAAAGGCGATGACGATGCCGAACATCGGGACGACATGGAACAGGACAAGCAGGACGACGCCCGGCAGCAGCATGAGATGGTAGTGCTTGTGATACGACTTCATATTCACGGCTCGGCCCTCCTAGTCGAAAGGTCGGGAGGCCGCGAAGCGCCGCCGCTCCCCGCGCACGCGGCGGCGCTTCCGTGCCCCGGCCTTTATTTGCCTTTGGACTTGTCGACTTCCTGCTGCACTTCCTTCGTGATGTCGTCCCCGCCTTGCGACTTCCAGTCGGCGACGAATTTGTCGAACGCGTCGAGCGGCAGCTCGCCCATGACGATTTTCAGAAACGTTTCCGTTTCCAGCTTTTGCAGGTTCGCCCATTTCCGCTCCATCGTCTTCGTCGTCGCCGTATATTCGCTGTACACCTGGTTCATTTTCCGCTTCAGCAGCTCGGCCGGCGCGGTATAGCCGTAAAACGTCCGCCACACCTTCAAGTCGGCCTTCGGCTTCGCCTTGTCGATCATGGCGTTGTCGTACAGCGCCTTCATTTCCGGGTTCAGCGACTCGGGCTTGATTTCGCCGTTCATCGCTTTTTTCAACGTCTCGGACTTCCGCTCGACCGCGTCCGCGTAATCGTACGTGGCGTTGCCGATCGGCCAATATTCGGCGCTGACCGTAAAGTCGAGCTTCGCCGAATCCGGGTCCGTCTTCCGTTGGGCGGCGATGAACGTATTGGCGTATACGACGGCCGCCTCCGGATGCTTCATCCCTTTCTTCACGACGATAAACCGGTTGCTGACCGGTACCATCAAATTGTTGTACTGCCCTTTGGCGTCGGGGATCAGGTAAGGCTCGAACTCCGCCTTCGGGTTGTTCGTCATCGTGTCGGCGACGACGCCGCCCGACCACCACGGACCGAAGAACATGCCGGCCTGCCCGGCGATGACCGGCTGGTTGCCGTCCTTGCGCAGGGCGAATTCCTTGTCGATCAAGCCGGCGGCGTACATGTCGCGCAGCTTGCCGAGCGCCTGCTTCGTCTCCGGCGACAGGGAGCCGTATACGATTTTGCCCGAGCCGTCCTTGATCCAGTTGGCAGGGTAAGCGTTATACGCAAGGAACAGTCCCTTCCAATTGTGGTGGCCGGCTTTGCCGGGGACGTTGATGCCGCTCGAGCCGGTCAAGCCGATCGTGTCCGCCTTGCCGTTGCCGTCCGGATCGCGCTCGACGAACGCCTTGGCGATCGCCGCGATGTCGTCGACGCTTTTCGGCGGCTGCAAGCCGAGCTTGTCGAGCCAGTCCTTGCGCACCCACAGCAGGCTCGCCGCATCCGCCTGCACGCTGATGTTCGGAATGCCCATCAGCTTGCCTTTGTACGTCGCCTTCTCGATCGCCTTGTTGTTCGTCGAGGCGTACAGCTCCTTCGTTAGCGGCGACGCGTACTTCTCGTAGACGCCGCTCAAGTCTTCGAGCTGGCCCGCTTCGGCGAGCGACAGAAATGTCGGCTCGTCGACCATCAGCACATCCGGAATGTCGCCGCTCGCGATCGCGAGCTTCGATTTTTGATCGTAGTCCGTCCCCGACGCGTACCACAATATTTTGAAATCGATGTTCGTTTTATCCTTGATGTATCGCGTATATTGGTTGTTTTCCACCGTGTCGCCGGCCGTCAGCTTCGCGCCGGCGCTGACGCTTTTGAAGGTGGTCACCTCGATCGGATTCGGCATCCGGAACGGATCGATTTTCGCCGGTTGGCCCGCCGCCGGATCGGCCGCTTTTTGCCCGCTTCCCCCTTCCGCCCCCTGGCCGCCGCTTCCGCATGCCGACGCCAGCACCGCAAGCGCCGTCACGGCAATCCACGTTGTCGCTTTTTTCATCGCGTATCCCTCCCGTTTCGTTTTAACGTTCGCCGGCCTCGCATGGGCCGGTACCGTCCTTCCGTTCAATGGTCCGTTGCCGCCCGGACCGGGGCCGCCGCGCACGAGCCGCGCTCGACCATTTCCGTGGCGATCAGCGCCCGCTTCACCGAGCGGTTCCCGGAGACGCATTGGTCGATCAGCAGCTTCGCCGCCTCCCGTCCGAGCTCTTCGCCGAATAGCTTCACCCCCGTCAACGGAGGATGAAGCTCGGCTGCGAATACCGTTTCGTCGCTGAACGCGATGACCGACAAGTCGCCCGGAATGGCGATTCCCGCCTCCGCCGCCGCTTTGTAGACGCCGACCGCCATTTTGTCCGTATCGGTAATGATCGCCGTAATATCGGGATGCTTTGCGATCGCTTTTTTCGATACGGCGTATCCGAAGTCGGACGACGTTTGGTTCGGGTCTTTATGGACGAGCAGCTGCGGATCGAACGGCACGCCGGCTTGCTCGAGCGCTCTCCGGTAGCCCAGTCCGCGGTCCGCGGATACGGTTTTGCCGGCGGAGGCGTTCAGAAACAAGATGCGCCGATGCCCGAGTCCGAGCAAATACTCGGTCACCTGCCTGCCGTTCTCGACGTTGTCGTTGTCGACGTACGATACTTTCGATTCGAATTCTCCGGACGGCCTGCCGATGACGACCAACGGCAGCTTCTGGCGGATCCGGTCGGCGATGCGGACGTCGCCCTCCACGGGATCGAGGAGAATGTCGCCGTCCACCGGTTCTTTCGCCAAATGGGGCACTTCGTCCAAGTACGTTCTCGACAGCGAATTGACGAGAAGCCGGTATCCGCTCGAGCTGCACTCGCTCAATACGCCGTTCAGCAGCGACAGATGGAACAAGCTGAATTTGACCCGTTCGCCGGGCATGTTCAAGCCGATGATGCGGGTCGTCTTGTTCGCCAAGCTTCTCGCCCAGTAATTCGGTTTGTAATCCAACTGACGGGCGGCGGCCAGAACCCGTTCGGTCACTTCTTTGCTGATCGGCCGCTTCTGGCTGAACACGCTGGACACCGTGCTCTTCGAAACGCCTGCCGTTCTGGCTACATCGTCGATCGTGGCCAAGTACCCTCCCCCTCGCTTCGTTCGTTTTCGTTCTCACCGAATAGATTAAACCGGTTTTATAAACGGAGTGTTAGTGCGATGTTGATATTGTGTGAAGCTGCGTGAAAGGTGCGCGTTCGCAAGCGTTATACGGATATATATTCACGAAACCGGTTTAATAACACCATCGGGTAAAACGCTTTCTTCGGCGGACGATGCGGCTGCCGGGAGAACCGTCGTCTCGGCGCGGAGAACGGTCCTTTACGCAATCGTTACCAAATCTTTACGCGGCCGACATATTCCCGCCCCTCCGTTCGCCTATAATGAAAAGGCGAAACGAACCCGTCTCGAACAATGGCGAAAGGATGGAACGCCCCATGTCAAAACGTTTGTTGCATTCGGTTCTGCTTTTCTCGATCGCGGCCGCTCCGTTCGGCTGGAACGAGCCCGCGCGGGCGGAACCGGCCATACCGGCAACCGTTTCCTTTTTGTATTTCAACGACGGACACGAAATCGCCCCCGTGTCGGACAAGCTCGGAACCCGAGGAGGAGTCGCGCGGATCAAGACGCTGGTCGATCGCGTGAACAACGAGAAAATCGTCGCGTTCGGAGGCGATCTCGGCGGCGGCACGCTTTTCGGCGGCGTGTTCAAAGGGTTTCCGATGGTCGAAGCGTTCAACGCGATTCCGATCGACGTGGCGAATTTCGGTCAGCACGATTTCGATGCGGGTGCGGCGAATACGATCGAATTGGTCAAGGCGTCCCGATTCGACTGGATTTCGTCCAACTTGGCGGGCCAGGACGGGAAGCCTTTCGCCCAAGTGCCGGCATACAAGCTGTTCGACAAGCAGGGCATCCGCATCGGCGTCATCGGCTTGACGAGCGCCATGGATACGACGACCCAGGACGATCACGTGAAGCAGCTGGACGTCATCGAGTCGGCCCGGAAAGCGGTGGAGAAGCTGAAGCGGGACGGGAACCCCGATCTCGTCATCGCGTTGACCCAGCAGCCGGTCGCCGACGATAAAGCGCTGCTGCAGGCCGTTCCCGAAATCCGGGTCGTCTTTACCGAGGAGGAGGCCGAGGAGCGGTCGTCCGTTCATGAAGTAAACGAGGGGAACCGGCTTATTTTCTCTCCCCAAGGGAACATGGGATCGGTCGTCCGCTTGGATATCAGCAAAACGTCCGACGGAACCGTCACTCTTTCCCACGACATCTGGAAGGCCGATGAAACCGTTCCGGAGGACAAGGCGCTGGCCGAACTGGCTGCAGCGTACCAGGCCAAGCTCGACGAGGAGCTGGGGAAGCCGATCGCCGTGACGAAAACCGATTTGGCCTACGGGGACAACCACGAGTCCCGCTACCGGGAAACCGCCGTCGGCAATTGGATCGCGGACGCCTACAAGGATTACTACCGGACCGACGTCGCGTTCGCGAACGGCGGCGGCATCCGGGCAAGCGCGAAAGCGGGAACGTTCACGTTGAAGGACGCCAAGTCCATCCTGCCCTTCGGCAACAAAATCGTCGCGGCGGAGATGAGCGGGGAAACGCTGCTAGCCGCTCTGGAGAACGGCGTGTCCGCGACCGAACAGCTGGCCGGCCGGTTTCTGCAGGTGTCCGGCGTCTCGTACGTCTACAATCCCGGCAAGCCTACGGGGCGGCGGATCGAGGATGCGGAGGCGAACGGCGTTCCCGTCGACAAGAACGCCCGGTACAAGGTCGCCTTGTCCAACTATATGTTCACGGGCGGCGACAGCTATACGATGTTCGGCGACGCGAAAAGCATCGTCTCGGCGAATGAAGCGCTGACCGACGTCGAGCTGCTCGTGGCGTATGCGAAGAAGCTGGGCACGATCGATGCGAAGACCGAAGGACGGATCCGCGTTAACGGCTTCGTCGACGTCCCCTTCGGTCATTGGGCGCAGGAAGGCGTGTACGGGCTGTACGGCCAAGGCTGGATGGACGGAACGGATGCCGGACGCTTCGGTCCCGATCAAGCGATAACCCGGGCGGAATGGGCCGGGCTGCTGAACCGCTCGTTCCCCTTCGATTCCGGATCGGCGTGGAACGGGAACGGTTCGAACCGGCAAGAGCCGGACGCCCCGTTGATGCGGGAAGAAGCGGCGGTTATGCTGAAGGCGGCGCTGGACGCCAACGGCCGTCCGGTCGCGGAGGCGGAATCGGCGAATTTTGCGGACGACGACCGGCTGTCGGACTGGGCGAGAGGCGCGGTAGCCGGATTGGCCCGGCAAGGCTTGCTGACGGGGCGGCTTCACAACCGGTTCGCGCCGAAGGAATACGTCACGCGCGCCGAGGCCGCCCATCTGCTGTGGAAGGCGATGAAATGAAGATGGAAACGGCTCCCGACTTGATCGGGAGCCGTCTTGAGGCTGTTGAGAAAGTCGGGATAGAGAGGAAGTAGGTAAGGCATGGGGCAAGGGAATGCGCTCCACTTCCGTTAAAATCGAGCTGTTTTCTTTGAAAATCGGGATACAGCTCGATTTTAAAGTCAGCCGCTTCGCTTTACGCGCATCTCCCTCCCCCATTTCGTATCTCATAAACACTCCTAGGACTTTCTCAACAAGCCGGTGACGGCTCCCGATCTAATCATCGGGAGCCGTTGTGTTGAGGGAAGAGCTAATGGATGTCCTTTTTCTTGAACCGGCCGCCCCGCACGTCATGGATGTTGCCGATGGCGAGAAACGCCGACGGGTCGAGCTCCTCGACGATCGACTTCAGCTTCGCTTCCTCGAGCCGGGTGACGACGCAAAAGATGACCTGCTTGTCGTCGCCGGTATAGGCGCCTTCCCCGCTCAAATACGTGACGCCGCGGCCGAGCCGGTTCAAAATCGCGTCTCCGAGCGTCCGGTACTCGTCGCTGATGATCCAAACCGACTTCGACTCGTTGAACCCCTCGATCGTCAAGTCGATCATTTTGAAGGCGATGTAGTACGCGATCAGCGAGTACATCGCGCGGTCCCAGCCGAAGACGAAGCCGGCGCTGCCGAGAATGAACAGGTTGAAAAACAGGACGATTTCGCCGACCGAGAACGGCGACCGCTTGTTCAGCAAGATCGCCACGATCTCCGTCCCGTCGAGCGAGCCGCCCGTCCGGATGACCATGCCGACGCCGATGCCGAGGATGATGCCGCCGAATACGGCCGCGAGCAGCGGATCGATCGTAATCGGAGCGACCGGGTGAAGCAGCGCCGTGCCGACGGACATGACGATAACGCCGTACAGCGTGGACAACGCGAACGTTTTGCCGATTTGCTTGTAGCCGATATACAGAAACGGCAAGTTGATCACCGTCAAAAACAGGCCTAACGGCAGCCCCGTCAAATGCTGGCTGATGATCGAGATGCCGACGACCCCACCGTCGATAATATGGTTCGGCACCAAAAAAATTTCGAGACCGACGGATACGAGCGCCGCGCCCAAAAAAATAAGCAGCGCCCGGCTGACGATTTGCAGCTTCGTGCTGCGCTTGTGCTGCCGGCAAGCTTCGGCCGGCGTTCCGGGGGATGACGCCAATGCGAACGTCTCCTTTCTGCCACAGGTCGGAGTGGATCACGGTTGTAGTGTACCCACGATTCCCCTTCGTTACCAACCCGGCTTGCGGAAGCGTTCACCGGTAGCCCGATACCGCGATGAGGAAAATGCCCGTTACGACGACGACGGAAGCCGCAATCCGGACCGCGCCGTGCTTCTCCTTCAGGACGACCATGCCGAGCAGCGCCCCGAACACGATGCCGACCTCCCGCAGCGGCGCGATATACGTCACCTGGGCGTGCTGCATCGCGAACAGGAACAGCAAATACGAGCCCGGCGACAGAACCGCCCCTACCGCGAACGACTTCCAGCGGCGGACGACCGTGCGCCGGATGGCGCCGGAGGCGACAGCCGCCGGGGTCAAGCCCAGAATGAACCCGACATTCGTGACGGCGAGCAGCGCGAGCGGCGACAAGGCAGCGAGATTAAGCTTGTCGACGAGCGTATAACACGTCGTGCATAACCCGACGGAGAGCGCCAGCAAAAACGGCTTGAACGGCACGTGCGGACGGCCGCGCAGCGGATTCCAGCCGCTCATGACCGCAAAGCCCGCGATCAGGCACGCGATGCCGAGCCAGCCTCCGACGGGAAGCGACTCGCCGAGGAAGACGACGCCGAGCACGGGGATGAGCAGCGTGGACGTTCCCCGCATGACCGGGTAAGCCTGGGACAGGTCGCTCCGCTTGTACGTCCGGGCGAGCAGCAGCGCGTAGACGCTTTGGAGCGCGATCGACAGGGCGACCGGAAGAAGCGCCCGGGCCGTAACGGGAAGCCGCGACGCTTCGGCCACGGCGAGCGGCAGCAGCGCAATCGTCGACGGGATGTACATCGCCCACAAAAAAGCGGCCTTGTCCTCGCTTTGCTTGGCAAACAAATTCCACACCGCATGGGCGAGTCCCGAACCGATGACGAAAAGCAGCGAAAGCTCCGGCAATGACATGACGTCCCTCCTCATTTCACACAAAAACAAATATACACACATATATACAACATAATTAACATAAATACAACATCATTTTCGGGCAAAAAAAAGAACCGACCGTTTCTTCGGCCGATCCCGTTCGAATGTCCGCCTTCCTTTCCGTTCCTTGCCCGCCCTACTCGAAGACGATTTCGATTCCGTGCCGGGCATATCGCTCCACAATAGCCCGGTCGATGCCCGGGTCGGTGACGAAGCGCTCCACCTCGCCGGCGCCGCATATTTTCGTCAGCGACACGCAATCGAACTTGCTGCTGTCCGCCAGCGCGATCGTGCGCTTCGCGTTGCGCAGCATCGTCTTCTTCACCTGGATTTCCCCGATGCCGAAGTCGGTTATCCCTTCGGCGATCGTCACCCCGCTCATGCTCATGAAGAACAGGTCGGGATGGAACCGCGCCGCGAACTGTTCGGCCAAGTCGCCGATGACGCTCTGCTCCGCGTTGCGGATGACGCCCCCGATCAGCACGATCGTATAGTGAGGCATGTCGACGAGCACGTTCGCGATCGGCAGCGAGTTCGTAATGACCGTCAGCCGCTCGAACTTCGTCTTCAGCAGCTTGGCGAATTCGGTATTCGTCGTGCTGACGTCCATGGCGATCGACTGCCCTTCGGAGACGTACCGCGAAGCGATTTCGGCCAGCTCGCTCTTCTCCTTCCGGAAGGCCGTCTCCCGGACCGGAAGCGGAATTTCCCGGCTGTAATCCAATTCGTTCGAGATCGCGCCGCCGTGAACGCGCTTCAGCGCTCCTTGCGCCTCCAAATGCTCCAAATCGCGGCGAATCGTCTCGAACGACACGCCGAACAGCTCGATCAGCTCCGACGCCTTGACCGATTTTTCCCGCTCCAGCTTTTGAACGATCGCTTGATGCCTTTGCTGCGCAAACAATCCGTTCCCCTCCGTCCGCATCGCCGCCGCCGGCGGCACATCGCTATGTCCCACAGTGTACCATAAAGCCCGGTACTACGGAAAGTTAGTACTATTCCGCCGCTTGCCGCCGTCGTAAACTAGGATCAGGTGCTAAGACGTGACCATAACCGTCCGATAACGCGGACGATACCGGGCTCAAGGCTCATCCGCAGCGTCCGGCGCCAAACTCCCGAACGAGGTGTTGGATCATGACAAGAAGAAGAAATACGGCGGCATTTACGTTTCTGGCTTGGGCGTCGTTCGCCTGCGCGTTTATCGCCATGTTCATCGGCATTTATACGCTGGAGGAGCCGCTTTCGGTCAAAGGCTACTACGCCGTAGCGGCCCTGTACTTGACGATGTCCGCTTTCGTCCTGCAGAAGACGATCCGCGATAACCAGGAAGACGCCCCCACCGGCAAAAGACGGAATACCGGCGCCTTCACGTTCCTGTCCTGGGCGGCGTTCGGCACCGCGCTCGTCGCCATGTTCATCGGCATTTGCAACCTGAACCAGCCGCTGTCGGTGCAAGGCTACTATGCGGTATGCGCGCTGTTTCTGACAATGTCCTCGTTCGTTCTGCAAAAGACCGTCCGCGACAACAAAGAGGACGACGACCTGATCGTCTCCGTCCCGTCAGAGCCGCACGAGTAACCGGGCGCGATGCGCCGGTTGCAGCCGGAAAGTCGGGCTCCCGTCCGCCTCCATGCCGGTCACCCGCCCCTTTCGGATCGGCGGGCGCCGACATACACATATTGGAAAATAGGGAATCGGGGGAATGCGAAAATGGGATGCCGACGAACACGAGGGCGATCCCGACGGGGTGCCATGCGCGTCAAAACGCGAAAGCGAAAAAGTGTGCGCGGCAGACGCGGAGCGCGTGTATGGAACAGGCGCTCCGCCTGTAGGCGCGTACGAAGACGGCGGAGAGGATGGCTCGCTTACCGGCCCGGGCCAAACGGAGCCCGGGGACCGGGGGGGCTGCTTGGCCCGCCCGGACCGGCGGGGCTTCCGGGGCCGGCCGCCGAGGGGCCGGCAGGTCCGCGAGGAGCGGAAGGGCCGGGCGGGCCTCCGGGCGGAGAAGGGCCCGCGGGGCTGCAAGGCCCTCGAGGCGCATCGGGCGGGCCCGGCGCCCGCGGCGAGAGCGGCGCGGCCGGTCCCGTCGGGCCGGAAGGGCCGCAAGGCATACCGGGGGAGGTCGTCGTCCCTCCGATTGCGATCGTCCCCGGAGGGGGACGCTATTTCTACATCGCCGATTCGGACATGGACTTGACGGCGCCCGTCGTCCTCCCGGCCTCCGAGTTTACGAACGACGACGGAGCCGAGGTCGCCTCGTTTCCGACGCTCGGGCCGTTCAGCTATACGAATTTGTATGTCAACGGCATGATGCAAGGAGGCGGATCGTTCCGCGCGACGCCAACCGCGCTTACGCTTAACGCGGGGGACGGTACCATTATGGCCGGAACGCCGATCGTTCTCGAGGTGATGAACTTCACCGCCGTCCCGCTCCTGTAAAATTGAGGAAATCCACCCTCGCGCTCCGCCCTTCCTTTTCGAGACAAGCTGCATTTACTAAGGAAAGGAGGGAGGTGAGCACAATGCCGATAGTCAAACCGTTTATGGCCGGCCGGCGCTTCTCCGGCACGTTCGGAGCCGGTACCGGCACCGGCGCCACATTCGCCATCGCCGCCACGGCGTTCACCGACGATACCGGCGCCGCCGCGACCGCATTCCCGGCCTCGTACGCGTACTACAACCTGTATATCAACGCGGTGCTGCAGACGGGCGACACGTCCACCGTCACGACGACGGCGATTACGATTCCGGGCGGCGACGCCCTGGACGACGCCACCCCTCTTATTGTCGAATTTATCATAACCTGATTCGTCCGGCCCAAAACAAAGAAGCAGAGAGCGATTGGCGTCTCTGCTTCTTTGTCGTCCGGCTTGCCGACTTACAGCTTGACCGGCTGGCCGAGCTTGACGGATTCGTAGCCGGCCAAGGCAACCTCGGCGGAACGAAGCCCGTCGACCCCGCTGATCGGGGCGGGGGCGCCGCTCAGCAGCGCGTCGACGAACGATTCGACCATGTGATGGTCCATCGAGTCGCCCCAGAACAAATACTGCCCTTTCCCCGCATCGTCGTTGTAGAGCTCGGTCTTCTGCGCGAAACTGTCGACCGAGATCGAGCCTTTCGTGCCGACGATTTCCATCGTCACATCGCCCCAGGTCGGGAACGACTTCGGCCGCGACCAGCTCGTGTCGAGCACGCCGAAGACGCCGTTTTCGAACTTGACGTGGATCATTCCCGCGTCGTCCACCTTGAGCTCCTCATGGAACAGCGTGGCCGCGTACGCGTACACCTCCGTTACCTTCGAGCCGGTAAACCAGTTCATCAAGTCCATGACGTGGACCGTATGGTCGAGCAGCGCACCGCCTCCGGACAGCTCCGGCTCGACGAACCAATTGCCCGGCATCGAGCCGCGGTTCGTTCCTTTGATCGCCAGGATGCGTCCGATTTCGCCGCGGTCGATCGCCGCCTTGGCGTTGACGACGGCCGCTATGTACCGGCAAGGAAACGCCGTCATGAGCTTAACGCCGTTTTCGTCGCACGCATCGATCATCCGTTTCATTTCTTCTACGGACAGGCCGAGCGGCTTTTCGCAAATGACGTGCTTTTTCGCTTTCGCGGCGTCGATCGTCAGCTGCGCATGGAACGCGTTCTCCGAGCAGATGACGACCGCGTCGAGCGAATCTTGCGCGAGCAAATCCCGGTAATCGGCGTAATAAGCGAGCCCGTGCTTCCCGACGACTTCCTCGACGCGGCTTTTCACCTCGTCCGCGATGCCGACGAGCTCGACTTGCGGAAGCGCGAGCAGCGAGTGCAAGTAAGAGAACGCATGCCCGTGCGCAAAGCTGATCATGCCGACCTTCAGCTTATTCATCGCGATCCCTCCCGTGCTGCGGATTCGAATTGGACGGCTCGGCCGGTACGGGTCGATTCGACGATCGCGAGCCCGATTTCGAGCGCTTTATAGGCGTCCTGCGCCGTTACGAGCGGCTCCCGGTTTTCCCGCATGCAGTCGATGAAATGTTCGATTTCCAGCTCGAACGGCGACCGGTAGCCGGGGCTTTGCGGCACTTCGACGAACGGGCCGCCCGCATCGGCGGCCGCCGCCTTGCGCACCTGGAGCGAAACGGACTTGGAGCTGTCGCTGCGGATGACGCCTTTGCTTCCGGCGATTTCCGCGGCCGTCGTGAACGGTCCCGGGTATCCCCAATACGCCTCGACGTTCGCGACCGCGCCGCTTTCGAAGACGAGCGTGGCCGACGCGTAGTCGACGTCCCCTTCGACCGTACGCAGCCCGTAGGCCGAGCGCACCTCGCCGAGCGACCAACGGAAGAAGTCGATATCGTGAATCATCAGGTCCAGAATAACGCCGCCGCTCTGGGCGTCGTCCATGAACCACGGCCGGCGCAGGCCGGGATGTCCGCCGATCCGCTTGGCGTGGGCGACGCCGACGCGTCCGATCGAGCCGGCTTCGATTTGCCGTTTCATCTGCGCGTATTCCGGGAAGAAACGGACGACGTGGCCGACGAACAGACGGACGCCGTTCGCTTCGCATTCGCGGATCATCTCCGCCGCATCGTCCAGATGGAGGGCGATCGGCTTCTCGCAGATGACGTGCTTGCCCGCACGGGCCGCCTGAATCGCGAACGGCTTGTGCAGGTTGCTCGGCAGCGTGACGCTGACGACGTCGCAGCCGGATTGCGCCAGCATTTCGTCGAACGACGCATACGCTTTCGCTCCGGTACGCTCGGCCAGCTTCTCCCGCAGGTCCGGCTCGATATCGCATACTCCGACCACGGTCACGCCGGGGATGGCCGCATAACAGCTCGCATGCACGTTCCCGAGTCCGCCGCAGCCGACAATGGCTACTTTCATGGCTTTTCCTCGCTCCATTTCGTTGTATAATGGTAACTAAAGCCTAGATTACCTCCTTTGCAGGGCGGCGTATATGCCGTCATTTGTCCGCTTTGTATCCAATTTTGTCACGACCGAAAGCGCGGTGCGTCCGAAATGGAAATTTATAAGGAACCGATCCATTATTTAAATCCCGTCTTGTGCATCAAGGTGGGGCAGTTCATGGTGCAGCCGCCGAAGCGTCCGGCCGTCCATCAGGAGATTCGATGGCATTATCATAAGGAAGTCGAGTTCATCCTCGTCCAGCAGGGCGTTCACGAAATTTATACGCCGAACCGGGCGTACACGCTCCGTCCGCGGGACGTCGTCGTCATCGGCTCCTCTCAGCTGCACCGGGGCCGAGCCTCCGGCGACGAGGAGCTGGTGTACATCGTGCTGCACGTCGATCTCGAGCCATACTTCGACCCGGCGATGATGCGCTATTACCGGCATTTCTCGGAGGTGCACCATCCTCTCGAGGAGCTGAATTACATGTTTCGGGAAGATCCGGACGTCCGGGCCGAGGTAGGATTCATCATCGAAAAAATTCACGAGGAAATGACGGGGAAAGCGAAGGGGTACGAAATCGCCGCCAGCATGCATATCAAGCATTTGCTGCTGACGCTGCTGCGTGGCGATACGCGCGGGCTGCTCCAAGCGCATGAATTCGTCGACGCCGGCGTCATGAAGCCGATTCTCGAGTATGTGGACCGCCATCTCGCGGAGAAGCTCGATATGGAGACCGTCAGCCACATTGCCGGCATGAGCTACTTTTACTTTTCGAAATATTTCAAAAAAGCGATGGGCTCCTCGTTCATCGACTACGTTAACCGGAAGCGGATCGCCAAGGCGGAGCGGCTTCTCGTCACGAGCGGCGAAAGCGTGAACGAAATCGCCCGGTCGGTCGGCATCGAGAATATGGCCCATTTTTACGAGCTGTTCAAGCGGTACAACGGCTGCACGCCGAAGCAATATTTGCGCAAAATCGGGACGGGGGGCGAATGAAGGCTTGGCGCGAACCGGACGCCCGGCCCCGATCACAACGGATGCCGTTCGTTATCTCATTGTCCGCCCCCCGACTGCTGCCGGCCGGTTGATGACTTTTTGTCGCCTCCCTGCTTCTTGTCCTCCTGCTTGTTTTTGTCCTCTTTCTTCTGCCCGCCCGCCTTTTTGTCTTTCGAGCTCATCCCGCCTCCCGCCTTCTCGGAGGACGTTTTCTTGAGCTGCTCCTGCTCGGCCTTCTGTACCTGCTGCCGGTCGTACTGCTGAATTTCTTTGTACATCTGATAATGCTTTTTCAACTCCTGGTCGATGATGCTTGGCTGCTGCTGCTGTTGCTGCGACTGCTGCTTTTGGGCGTTCTGGTCCTGCTTCTTCACCGGTCCCCCGCCTCCCCCGCACGAAGTCAAGGCGACGGCGACCGCGGTCGCGACGATCCATTCGGCACGCTTCTTCATGGCGTTCCTCCGTTCTTTTTTGGGTTTAGCTTTCCCCCATTTGCGACGCTCATGCCCGCGGCAGAGTCGGACCCCGATTGGAAAAAGTTTCATCCCTCCAATTGTTCGACAATAATTGACACTGTTCGTCAAAATCCTATACGATTATGGCAGTCTCTATTTTGCGCGGAGGGTTCTTATGCGACTGATCCAAATCTCGGAATACGACGAACGCACGATGCAGCTGGCCAAGCCCGTGTACGACTCGCACCGCCGGGTACTGTTAGGTGCGAACCACCGGATTCATCCGAAAATTCTCGATCGGCTCATCGATATGGGCATTCGCATTTTGTTTATCGAAGATGCGGAATCGCGGGGCATTACGATGGAGGAAATGATGGACATGCCGACATGGCTCGACGTCGTCCAAGTCGTGCGCGAATGCTTCGACGCCGCGTCCGCCAAAAAACCGTTGGCGGTCAAACCCGTGCTGGCCGCCGCCGGGAAGCTGATTGCCGAAATGAAGCAGCGTCCGGTGCTCGTCCCGATCCCGACCACGACGGTCCCTGCGGAGCTGAAGGCGTATGCGCACGCCGTCAACGTGGCGCTGCTGTCGCTGCAAATCGGCAAGCATCTCGGGTATAACGAGCTGCAGCTGCGCGACCTGGCGGTGGGCTGCCTGCTGCACGATATCGGCAAGGCGATCGCCGCCGATCGCGCGAAGCATCCGGAGGCCGGCTTCGAGCTGCTTCGCGGCATCCGCGAGCTGAGCCTGCTGTCCGCCCACGTCGCGTTCCAGCACCACGAGACGCTGGACGGCGAAGGCTTCCCGCGCGGGCTCAAAGGCGACGTGCTCGAATTCGCGCAAATATGCGGGCTCGCCAATCTATACGAGAACGCCGTATCCGAGCGAAGCTTGCCGCCGCACGAGGCGCTCGAAATCGTCATGACCAAAAACGAAACCGCCTATGCCGGCAAGCTCGTGCAGGCGTTTGTTACCGGCGTTCCGTCCTATCCGCCCGGCACGAAGGTGAAGCTGAGCAACGGCTTCGATGCGATCGTCGTCCGCATCGAAGCCCACATGCACCGTCCGGTCGTCCGTCTCGTGTCAAACGAAACGGAGCTGCCGCTGGCCGACCATCCGTCGGTGACGGTGCTTCAAGTATGCTGACGGTCGGAACGCCCGATATACGGCGAAAAGCCGTGAAGCGAAGCTCGCTTCACGGCTTTTCGTCATTTCGTATTTCGTATCGTCTTTCAGGAAGTAGCCGTAGAGTCCGGCTCCTTGACCGCCGGCTGAACCGTCGATCCCGTTTCGGTCGCCGCCGCCACCGGCGGCAAACCGGCGGCGCCGGACAGGCGCGAGGTCAAGCCCTTCACCAGCTTGTCGACATCGATGCCCGAGACGCTCTTGAGCATCTCCGGGGCGGTCGCCATCAGCGACGTTACGTAATTGCTCACGCGAGCCGCTCCTTCGCCGTGCCCGGTATCGACGACGGTCAGCTTGTCGATCGAGCCGATCGGCTCGGCGACTTTGCCGGCCAGCTCCGGCAGCATCTTCACGATGATGTCGAGCACCGCCGCCTCGCCGAACTTCTCGAACGCCTCGGCCAGCTTCTGCTTCGCTTCCGCCTCGGCGAGGCCTCGCAGCCGGATGACCTCGGCCTCCGCCGCCCCTTTCGCCCGCTCCGCCTCCGCGATCGCGAGACCTTCGAGCCGCTTCTGCTCGGCCATCGCCCGCGCTTCCGCCTCGATCTTATACTGCGTCGCATCCGCCTCGAACATGCGCCGCGCTTTGTCCGCCTCCGCCGCCTGCTCGACGGCGTACCGGTCGGCGTCCGCCTTCTTCTTCACTTCCGCGTCGTACTGCTTCTCGCGGCGCAAAATTTCTTTCGCCTCGAGATCGATTTCCCGCTCCTTGCGGACGAGCTCGACCTTCATCTGCTCCTCGACGACGCTCTGCTTCGACCGGGCCTCCTGGATATGATACGCCTGATCCGCTTCGGCTTTCGCCATATCCTGGTCCTTCTTGAACGCCGCCGTCTTCAGCTCCTTCTCCTTCGTCGCCTCGGCGATGTTCGTATCGCGCAGCAGCTCGGCCTTCATCCCTTCCTCCTCGGCTTTCGCCTTCTGGATCCGGGAATCGCGGATCGCCTCCGCTTCGGCGATTTCGGCGTCCCGCTTCACCGCCGCGATGCGCGGCTTCCCGAGCGAATCGAGATAGCCGTGCTTGTCGCGCACGTCCTTGATCGTGAACGAGACGATTTGCAGCCCCATCTTCTTCAAATCTTTCGCCGCGACGCCTTGGACCTCCTGCGCGAATTTATCGCGGTTGCGGTATACCTCCTCGACCGTCATGGAGCCGAGAATCGAGCGCAGATGGCCTTCGAGCACTTCCTGCGCCTCGCCCTTGAGCGCCTCCGTCGGCTTGCCCATGAACTGCTCGGCCGCCGTCGCGACGTCCTCCACCGATCCGCCGATCTTGATGATCGCGACCGCGTCCGTCATGACCGGTACGCCCTGCTCGGTATACACCTCCGGCGTCGACACGTCCAGCTTGAGCGACAACAGCGACAAAAATTCGGCTTTCTGGAAAATCGGAAGAATGAATGCCCCTCCGCCGCGCACGATTTTGATGCGGCGTCCCGTCTCGTCGACGAGCGTATTTTTGCTGCCCAAAAACGATCCGGTCACGATCATCGCCTCGTCCGGACTGACCGTCTTGTACCTCGCCCAAAAGGCCAAACCGAGCACCACGATAACGCCCACGACGATTACGGGAATCAACAACGCTTCCGACAATACGATCTCTCCTCTCCTAATTGGCGTTTCCTTCGGTATGACCGCGCTCCGTACCGCCGTCGAAACGGCTGACGAACAGCGTGTCGTCGCGCACCTCGACGACGACGACGCGCTCTCCCGCATGGAGCGTCTCTCCGTCGAAGCTCGCGGCGATCTGGTTCGTACGGCCGGCTCCGACCTTCACCAGCACTTCCCCGTAGCCTCTCGGCGGAATCGGGACGAGCACCTCGCCGATCCGGCCGGTCAGCTCGCGGATGGAGAAGGCCGTGGAATTCTCGCTGTCGTCCATCGGCCGGACGTACGCGACGTAGACGACGTACGCCACGACGACGGCCGCGACGAGTGAAACGACGACGGCCGGCGCCCCGCCTAGAGGCGTATAGTGCAGCAGCAGCAAGCCTGCGCCGCCGAACGCCGTAATGCCGCTGACGATCACCATCGGCTTCAGCTTCCGGTGGCCGTCGACGGACAGAAAGTCGAGCATCCCGTCCACCGCGTGGCTGACCAAATCGCCGAAGATGACGGTGACGACGGCGAACAGGACGCCTCCCGCGAGACATGACCAGAACAGTTGCTCCACGCGCTTCGCCTCCGTTTCTTCCTGCTTTTGTCAAACCGGCAAGCGGTTTTCCAGTCGTCAGGTAATACGCGCGTACTCCGCTTCGGTTTCACAATTTCGACATATTTATGGCCGATTCAACAGCCGGTTGACGAACGCGATCGAGCGAACCGTATCCTCGACCATCGACCGGACCGGCTTCGTCTCGGGCGGATGCCACAGCTCGAGCGCCAGCCAGCCCTCGTAGTTCGCCGCTTCGGCGGCGCGGAACAGGCCGGCGAAGTCGATGTCGCCCTCCGTCAAGTCCTCCGTCGGCACGCGGCCCGATTGATTGCGAAGATGGAACGCGAAGACGCGCTCCGGATATTGCCGCACCCACTCCGTCGGATCGCAGCCGGCCGAATGCGCCCAGCCGGTATCGACGCACAAGCCGACCGATTCGCCGGCAAACTCGACGACCGAGCGGAGATCGGCTTCGCAAAGCGCCTTCGAGTCGGCGTGGTTGTGCATGCATACGTTCAAGCCCAGCGTGCCGACGCGCTCGGCGATGCGAGTCAAGTTCTCGCCCTGCCGCTTCAAATCGTCGTCCGTCTTGGGCTGGCGCTCGCGCCATGAGCCTTTCGGATCGGCGTTAAGCAGCAGGTCGGTTCCGCCCGCCTCGGCCAGCCGTTCGGCGAACGGCATCACCGTCCGGTCGGCGTCGATATCCGCGTAAGGGACGTGCAGCGGCAAGCCGACGTACGAGGCGGAAACCGCCAGCCCGAAAGAGCGCGCAAGCGCAAGCGTCTCCGGCGTCGCGTCGATCTCGACCGCGTCGATCCCCGCCTCCGCGCAAGCCCGGAACAATTCGGCGAAAGCCGGCTCCTTGCCGTCCGCCTTCCACCGTTCCGTCCAGCCGTACATCCCGGTCGATATTCCCCGTACGTTCATCGTCCCGCCTCCCGCTCTTGTTCCGGTCGTCTCACGGCGACCGTTTGGTTCTCTCCGGTTTCCGCGCAAGCGCAAATCGCCGCGATGCAGCGGAAACGATCGACCGCGTGCGCGCCGACGTTGGCGTGCGTCCGGGCGATAACGCCCGCTCCGTTCCAATAAACTCTCATCCGGCTCACCTCGTCTACTATTTTGAGTTTCGGCTTCGAAACAAGTTATAATGGATCATATTTATACTAACCCTATTCTTACGGCGGGAGAAGCGATGAAAAAAAAGAAAACAAAGCGCCGTCCGTTCCGCGCGCTCGCCCGCTTGCTGCTGTTCGCCGTCGTCCTGTCCGCGCTGTTCGTCGGGGGGATGAGCGGAGTTATTCTGTATACGTGGAAAACGTCCTCCGGCTCGCCCGCCGACTGCATCATCGTGCTCGGCGCCGCCGTTTGGAACGGCAAGCCGAGTCCGGCGCTCAAGGAGCGGCTCGACGTGGCGCTCGACGCCTATAACCGCAAGCTGGCCCCGCGCCTTATCGCCACGGGGGGAATCGGACTGCCGGGAGAGCCTTCGGAAGCCGAGACGATCAAATCGTACTTGGTTCAGCACGGCGTACCCGCAAACGCCATTCTCGTCGAAGACCGGTCGCGCAGCACGTACGAAAACTTGCAAAACAGCCGTGCGCTTATGCGGGAGCGCGGCTGGAAGAGCGCCGTCCTCGTCACCCACGGCTTTCACGCGTTTCGCGCGCATATGATGGCGAACATGCTCGGCATCGAATCGACCGTCGAGCCGGTCCGCATCCGGCCGGGGCGATTGGCCTATTATACGATTCGAGAAGTCGGCGGCATCGCTTATTTGCTCGTCACCGATCCGCTTCGCTCGATTCGGGCGATGCTTGCGTCCTGAGCTTGTCCGTATCGCCCTGATCCGTTAACCCGATCCGATTGACAGGAGGGAGTCCGTTGTCCGTTATCGTGCGTTCCTATACGTTGGACGATTATGAAGCGCTGCTGGACGTCCAGCGCGAATCGTTCCCGCCCCCGTTCCCCGAAGAGCTGTGGTGGAAGCGGGAGCAAATTGCGGCCCATGTGGCCACTTACCCGGAAGGCGCGATGGTCGCCGTCTGCGACGGGGAAATCGTCGGCTCCGCCACGTCGCTGCTCGTCACGCATACGGGCAAGCCGCATACGTGGGAGGACGTATCCGACCGCGGCTACATCCGGGGCTCCCACGACCCGAACGGCGACAGCTTGTACGGCATCGATCTTTGCGTCAAGCCGGCGTACCGGTCTCGCGGCGTCGCCGCGGCGCTGTATGACGCGCGCAAGCAACTCGTCGTCCGTTCCGGCCTCAAGCGGTTTTTGGCCGGCTGCCGCATTCCCGGCTACCACCGGTACGCGGACCGGATGAGCGCGGACGAATACGTGCGCCGCGTCGTCGCCGGCGACATTCGGGATCTCGTTCTCTCTTTTATGCTCCGCCAAGGACTTACTCCGCTACAATTGCTCGAACATTATGTGGAGGACGAGGAATCGCTCCATTATGCGGTGCTCGTCGAATGGGCACATCCGAAAGGAGTATAACGACCATGAAACCGAACCGAATCGCCGCCGTCCAATACGGCATCGGCCCGCTCCGCTCCGAGAACGAGTTCTGGAACCGGATTCGCCGTCATATCGCCAAGGCGGAAGCCGAAGAAGCGCGGGTGATCGTATTCCCCGAATATATGACCGGCCATCTGCTCTCGCTCGCGTCGCCGATGAGCAACGTCGAAGCGTGCGAATATTTGCACCGGTTCACCGACGAATACAAGTCCCGGTTTACCCGGCTCAGCCGCGAAACGGGCATGCTCATCCTGGCCGGCACGCACATCCATCGGGACGGCGCGCCGACCGAAGCGGAATCGCACGCCTACTACAACGAAGCGTTTTTGTTTTTCCCCGATGGGCGTATCGAAGGGCATAAGAAAAACCACCTGACCCCTGAGGAACGGCGGTCTTGGCCGCTTTTGCCGGGGGACCGGTATGCGGTGCACGACACCGATATCGGCCGGGTGGCGATACAAATTTGTTACGATATCGAGTTTCCCGAAGGCTCGCGCATACTCGCCGACATGGGAGCGGATATCATTTTGTGCCCGTCCTATACCGACGCCGCCGCCGGCTATTGGCGGGTACGCCACTGCAGCCAGGCGAGGGCGATCGAGAATCAGCTCTACGTCGCGCTGAGCGGCATCGTGGGCAGCATGCCGGACGTCGCCCAAGTGGACGAAGGGTATTGCCAGGCGGGCATCTTCGCGCCGTGCGACCGTCCGTTTCCGCCGAACGGCATCCTTGCCGCCGGCACCGTCAACCGGAACACGATCGTATGCGCCGACGCGGACTTGGAGCGGCTGGCGGAAAACCGCAGCTTGGGCGCCGTTTCCCCGTACTTCGACCGCCGTCCCGACCTGTACGCCGCCTATCCGGCCAACCGGGAACGCCCGAGCTAAGTCGTCGGCTTGCGCTGCACGTAGTAGAGGAAAATATGCTGGACGATTACCTTCAGCACCGCGAAGCAGGGCACGGCTAGGATGAGTCCAATGATGCCGGCCAGCTCGCCGCCGATCAGCAGCGCGAAAATGATGAGCAGCGGATGCATATGCAGCGTCCGGCCGACGACCTGCGGCGAAATGACGTTTCCTTCGAGAATTTGCACGATCAGATTGACGACGACGACGAACAGCACCATCTTGAACGAGACGGTCGACGCCATGACGATGGCCGGAGCCGCGCCGAAAAACGGACCCAGATACGGGATGATGTTAAACACCGCCACGATGCTCGCCAGCAGGAGCGCGTACGGCATCCCGATCATCCAATAGCCGACGTACGCGAGCAAGCCGACCAGCAGACAGACGAGAAACTGGCCGCGGATATAGTTGCCGAGGGCGGTGTCGATGTCGATGACGAGCTTGATCGCGTTTTTTCGGTGCGCGCGCGGAACGGTTGCCAGCACCGTTTTCTCGATCAGCCGGTAATCTTTCAGAATGTAGAAGGCGAGGAACGGCACGATGAACGCGACCATGAGCATGTTGATCGTGCTGCCGATACCGTTGACGAAATTTTCGACGAAATGGGCCAGCCCGTCCTCCGCTTTGGCGAGCGCATTGTTGATGCCGCTGCGCACGCTCTCGGGCACCATCCGGTTGTCGTTCAACCCGTCGAACAGCCCCTGCGCGCGCATCGTCAGCTCCGGCATATGCTCGTTCAGCTCGCCGAACTGCTTGACGAACATCGGCGTCAAATTCATGACGACGACGATGACCGACGTGACGAACACCGCGTAAATGAGCAGCACCGCCATCGTTCGCGGTACTTTGCGTTCATTCAGCAGCCGGACGATCGGATTGAGCACGTATGAGATGATGAGCGCGATCAAAAACGGCGCAAGCACCGCTTTCAAAAATCCGTAAGCCGTCGACAGCATCGGCTTGATTTGCTGCAGCAAGAACAAGATGATGAGGCCGAGCAGCATGTAGACGAGCGCGACGAACGTCCGGCTTTTCAAAAACTTATCCATTCCCCGCCCCCCTTTCCTCTTACAGTATATGTACAACCCCGCCCGGATCATTCAACAAGAAAAGAAGCCCGTTCCGTCGGGCGGAAGGGGCTTTCGCATAGAGCTATCGGCGCAGCAGGACGATCGCCTGCGGGATGACGAGCCAGAAGCCGGACAGCGGCGCGAAAAAGACGCCGATCAGGCCTACCGCAAGCAAATGCGCTCCGAGAAAGAGCGGGACACGCTGCCCGTTGTTCGCCAGCCAGCCGACGACCCGGGATAACGTCCAAATCATGGCTCCGAAAAGGAAAAACCAAAAGGCGCTGCTGCGGCCGCCGGAGTCGACCGAATTGAACAACCCGTCCCTCGCCATATCGGCGAGCTGTCCCCTGTACAAAAAAATGCCGACGACCGTGTGCAGCACGGCCGTCCACGCCAAGGCGACGGCAACGAATCTTTTCGATTTCATAAGCATTCCCTCTTTCCGGTCAATCGTCGATTTCGATTTTACGGTTCGAGCTTCGCTTGCCCGCCTCTTCGCCGGGGTTCGTCGACGTCCCCGACTTTTCCAGCTTGCCGATTTCGGCGTCGAGCAGGGCGCGTACGCCTTTGAGCGCCTCCGCCCTCGAAGCGCGGAAGTGACGCATCGCATCCGATGGCGCGAACGCTTCCTCGAACGTTTCGCGGATCAAGCTTCCGGCCTCCAGCAGCTTCCATACCGCCTCTCGTTTCATCGCTTATTCCTCCTCCGCCCGTTCATGTTCCCGCTGCCGTTCCCCGAATCGGAGGACCAGCCTGCCGTCCGTAAAACGCGCCCCTTCGATCGAGCGGCCGAGCAGCAGATTCGGCAGCACCACTTTGCGCTTGTACGGACCCGCCTGCACGGTCAGCTCGTCGCCTCGCTGGTTAAGCTGCAGCAGCTCCTTTTCGACGAACGGCAGCGCCAGCTCCATCAAGTAGCCGTCGCCTTCCTTGCGGATCGATTGCGTTTTGTCCCGGTGCAGCACGGCGGATACGTCACTCCCCTCGAAGGCGATGTCGCCGAGCCGCTCCAGCATCGGAACGCCCACGACCTCGGACTCCATCATCGGGATGCGGAACGTCGGCAGCGCGCCGAAGCTGTCCTCGATTTCCTCCATATATTTCTCCTGTACGGTCCGCCATTTCGTCCAATACCCGCCGGTCGCCTCGGGCGGCCAAATCCGGTTGACGACGACCGCATCGGTATGGAAGCCGTATAGGTTCAAGTAGGTGAACGCCCGTCTCGCCTCGGAGATGACCATCTTCTCGGGATTGACGACGAGCCGCACCGTCGTCACGTCGCCGTCCATAATCCATTCCTGCAGCGCTTCGAGCTCGCGGACGAACGATTCCACGCTGTTCATCACGTTGTCGTCCGGCAGCTCGAGACCTCCGGCCACCAGCTTCGCGACGGGGCGAGCCAGCTTGATCAGCCTGCGTTCGACCGGAAAAATTTTGTTCACCCACCAGCCGAGCACGCTCGGATAGCTGAGCAGCCGCAGCGTCTCGCCCGTCGGCGCGCAGTCGACGACGATGGCGTCGTATTCGCCACCGGCCGCATGACGCTTCAGCTCCATCAAGCTGAACAGCTCTTCCATGCCGGGGAATACGAGCATCTCCTCGGTTGCGACATCGTCCAGCTTCGCCCAGCCCATAAACCCGGACAGCCAGCCTTGCACCGCTCCCCAATGCTTCTCGGTCTGCTTGACGCTGTCCACCTCCTGCGCCCACAAACGGTCGGATACGTGCACCGGCTCGGGGCCGAGCGTCGTATCGAGCGAGTCGGCCAAGCTGTGGGCGGCGTCCGTGCTCATGATGAGCGTCCGCAGCCCCTGCTTCGCCAGTCGAACCGCCGTCGCCGCCGCTACGCTCGTTTTGCCTACGCCGCCTTTTCCCGTGTAAATGATAATTCGCATGGGTATACCTCCCGCCGATTATTAATACGATTTCGTAGTATTAGGCTGAAAAGGAAGGCAGCGACGGAAGCCGTCTCTCTGCCCCTTTCCTTTCGGTTGCCGGTCAATCGTCGATCCGGATGCGCGACAGCTTCTCCTTGCCGGCGGCCGGTTTCTCCTTCGCGCCCTTGTCCTGCTGCAGCGCCTTCCCCACCTTGAGCGCCAGAGCCAAAAACTGCTCCAGCTCCTTCGGCGTCAATGCGGCTTGCACGCGTTCGAACCATACGCTCATCGTCGCGTAGGCCCGATCCCCGATCGCCTTCCCTTCGTCCGTCAAGCGGACCCAGTAGACGCGCTGATCGGCATCGGACCGGGTGCGTTCGATCCAGCCTTTGCGCACGAGCCGCTGCGCCAAGCTCGTCACCGTGCTGAGCGGCGCGCCGAGCTCGGTCGCCAGCTCCGACATCGTCAGCCGGCCGCGGTAGCGGATCGTAAGCAAGGCGGCCAGCTCCGAGCGGTTCATCTTGCTTTCCAGCTCCGCCGCACCGTCGAGCAAGCTTAACGGACGCAGGCCGTTGCGGAAAAACAGCTCGAACAGTTGCTCCATGCCGAATGCATCCTCCATTGCCGCGAATTGTCAACGTTGCTTGGATGGTTTTATAATACTACGATATCGTACTAATTGCAATCGGTTTGTTGTTTTCGCTTCAAAAACGTCAAAAACCCGTCCGGTTCGATCGGACGGGTTGGCCGGCAGGCCGGCTTTCGCATCAGGTAGCGTGAACTTCGGGCATTTCCTCTTCGAAGAACAGATCGTCCAGCGAGCTGAGCGTCCCGTCCTCCTCCACTTGGTAAACGGACATTTTGTCCCCGTTCACGGTCAGCTCGATAAAGCAGCTCCAGCAATAGTATTGGTGGGAGCCGATTTTCCCTATATCTTTCGAATTGCAATTCGGACATCTCAACATTATACTCACCCTATTTCATGAAATGATGGCGTGTCTTGCGCGACGCAACCGACGGGCACGATGACGGCGTCCTCCCCGATCGTCGCCGATTCCGGCGAGGGGAGCCATTTGCGCCCTTCCTTGATGTCGGATATGAAACCGCCGGACAACTCGTAGCCTACTATCTTTTTATCCATTTTTTCCCCGAAGTAAACATCCTCCACCAGGCCGAGCTGATCGCCGTTCACCGTAATGACCGGCATTCCTTTCAGCTTGAAGTTGCCGTTCAGCAAGCCGAACGTGTCGGACTCGTCGTCCCAGCTTCGGACCGCTTCCTCGTTCCCGATCGTGACGGCGTCCGCCCCGATCGAGACGATGTCGTCCCATGCCACATACCGGGGAGAAGCGAACCAGTGCTTCGATTCGAGAAGCACACCCTGAAGATTCCAATCGCGGTCGATCAGAAAATCTTTTGCTGTCCCTACTTGCTTGCCCGCCTCGATCTCGATGACGGGAAGCCCCATGATGTCTTGTGCCCTGCGCAAGGTGTACCCTCCTAAGAGCTTTGCCGGAGGCAAAGCTTGCATCGAAAGCATCCGCTTAGCTTTGCCGGAGGCAAAGCTTGCATCGAAAGCATCGGCCAATCCGTATATATGATGCACGCACCGGCGGAATTTCATTCCATCGGATGCAGGTTGTCCTTGCATGTACAGTTCGTTCCATCCAGTCGAATCAAGAGCGTACCCGAACGCAGCGTCCTTCGACGCGATGCTCACCTCCTTGCGATACGGTACGGGGGATGCCCTTACGATCTATTACGAATGCGGCGCGAAATGGTTGCAGCTTTTTCCGCCGCATAACGAATTTGTTCGAAATTTTGCGAATAACCGAAGCTGAACCGAACGGCGGAGCGCATTACCGCGTCCGGCAGCTTCATCGCGCGCAGCACGTGGGACAGCTCGAGCGACCCCGACGTGCAGGCCGACCCGCTCGCCGCGGCGATGCCTTCGAGATCGAGGCTCATGAGCATCGTCTCGGTGTCGACTCCCGGAAAGCTGACGTTCAAAATGTGCGGCAGCACGTCGGAAGGATGCCCGTTCACGGTAAAGCCGTCCGCTCCCAGCTCGCGCGTCAGCGTACCGATCATGCATCCGCGCAGCTCGGCTACGTGTCGCGCGTTGTCCTGACGGGCGGCGACGGCCAGCTCGGCCGCCTTCGCGAAGCCCGCGATGCCGGCCACGTTCTCGGTGCCGGCGCGGCGCTTCCGTTCCTGGGAGCCGCCGTACAGAAGAGGCTGGATCGCGATCCGCTTATTCACGTACAGCGCGCCCACGCCTTTGGGGCCGTACAGTTTGTGCGCGGAAAAGCTCATCAAATCGACGGGCAGCTCCGACAGGTCGATCGGCAGCATGCCGAACGCCTGCACCGCATCCACATGGAACGCGATGCCGCGCTCGCGGGCAAGCTCGCCGATTTGCCGGATCGGCTGCACCGTGCCGACCTCGTTGTTGCCGTACATGACGCTGATGAGCATCGTGTCGCCGCGGACGGCCGCTTCCACGTCCTCCACGCGGACAAGGCCGGTTTCGTCGACCGGCAAGTATGTGACGTCGAAGCCGGCCCGCTCCAGCCGCTCGCAGGCATGAAGAACGGCGTGATGCTCGACTTGCGTCGTCACGATATGTTTGCGTTCGGCGCCGAATTGCGCCGCCGCCCCGAACAGCGCGGCATTGTCGCTTTCCGTACCGCTGCCGGTAAAGATCAGCTCTCCCGGCGCGCAGTTCAACAAGCCGGCGAGCGTATCGCGGGATCGGCTCACGGCAATGCGAGCCTCCCTGCCGAACGCATGGAGGCTTGATGGGTTGCCGAACGTTCCGGTGAAGTACGGAAGCATCGCCTCCAGCACTTCCGTCCGCACCGGCGTCGTCGCGGCGTGATCGAGATAAATCGGATTCATCGGTCGGTTCCCGTCAAATGTAGAACATGTAGTTCTCGTTTTTGCCTTCGTCCTGGTACGAGATCAAGCCGGCGAGCGTCGTCGAATCGAGCACTTCGGCGATGCTGTTCTTGATCCGGATCCACAAATCCCGCTTGGCCGGGTCGTCCTCGTCGGTGAAATCGACGGGGCTGATCGGTCCTTCCAATACCCGGATGATATCCCCGGACGTCACTTCCTCCGGCGGCCGCGACAGCACGTAGCCGCCGTAGGCGCCGCGAATGCTTTTGACCAGCCCCGCGTTGCGCAGCGGCGCGATGAGCTGCTCCAAGTAATGCTCCGACAGCTGGTGTTTCTCCGCAATGCTCTTGAGCGATGTGGGGCCCTCTCCGAATCTGGTGGCCAGCTCCATCATGATCGTAAGCCCGTATCGGCCTTTCGTCGATATTTTCAAAGTTGCACCTCATTTGCCATTGTACGTTTCTATTTATTGTAGCCAAGCGGCGGACGATGATTACGTTCCGCCCGGCGGAATATTGGAAAAAACTTGCATATGGTAGCGAATATCATATATATGTTATCATAGTTGCCCCCGTTATGGTATCCGAAACGTTGACAACTTCGAGAAAAGTTTGCGAAAACCGATAGGGAAGTTTTGGCGGGAACAGGCCCATCCGGAGGCTTCCGCGGGAACGACCGCGTCATGCGAAGACCGGCGCAGCCGCAAAACCCGGACGCGTCCTCCGAGCGAAATCGAATCGTTTGTGGTAATATAGAGGGATCGATGGCAGCATTACGAAGAACGTCGCGAAAAGAGGTCGACACATTATGGCAACGAACCACGCCAACACGCGGATCGTCGTCGGCATGTCGGGCGGAGTCGATTCGTCCGTCACCGCGCTGCTGCTCAAGCGGCAAGGGTTCGACGTCATCGGCATTTTCATGAAAAACTGGGACGATACGGACGAATTCGGGCATTGCACGGCCGAAGAGGACGCCGAAGACGTGCGTCGCGTCTGCGCCCAGATCGATATTCCGTTTTATACGGTCAATTTCGAGAAGGAATATTCCGAGAAGGTGTTTCAATATTTTCTCGACGAATACCGCAAAGGCCGGACGCCGAATCCGGACGTCATGTGCAATCGCGAAATCAAATTCGGCGAGTTTTTGCAAAAGGCGCTCGCGCTGGGCGCCGACTATTTGGCCACAGGCCATTACGCCCGCGTCGAGCGCAAGGACGGCGAGTACAAGCTGCTGCGCGGCGTCGATCCGAACAAGGACCAGACGTATTTCCTGAACGCGCTGAACCAAAGCCAGCTGTCCAAGGCGATGTTCCCGATCGGTCATTTGCCGAAGGCGAAAGTGCGGGAAATCGCCCTCGAAGCCGGGCTCGCCACGGCGAAGAAAAAAGACAGCACCGGCGTCTGCTTTATCGGCGAGCGCAATTTCAAGGAATTTTTGAGCCAATACTTGCCGGCCAAGCCCGGCGAAATCCGGACGTACGACGGCGAGGTGAAGGGCCGGCACGACGGGCTGATGTACTATACGCTCGGTCAGCGCCAAGGGCTCGGCATCGGCGGGTCCGGGACGGGAGAGCCGTGGTTTGTGGCGGGCAAAGATTTGGAATCGAACGTCCTGTACGTCGTGCAGGGCGAAACCGATCCCCGTCTGTACACGAAAGGACTTTCCGCCACCGACTTGAACTGGATCAGCCCGACGCTGCCGGAAGCGCCTCTCGCATGTACGGCCAAGTTCCGCTACCGTCAGCCGGACCAAGGCGTGACGGTCCGCTTCACGGGAGAAGGCCGCTGCGAGGTCGAGTTCGACAAGCCGCAAAAAGCGGTCACGCCGGGACAAGCCGTCGTCTTCTACGACGGAGAGACTTGCCTCGGCGGTGCGATTATCGACAAAACGTACTGAATTTATGCGAAAGGCGGGAACGTCCCGCTTCCGGCCGATCCGGAAGCGGCGTTCCCGCCTTATTTCGTTTATCGGTCCGGCACGATCGGGACCTGCTGCGGCACGCCACTACGTCTGGAGCTCATCGCGGCCGACGCCGTCGCGATCGACAGGAGCGCGCCCGTGCCGTCGAACAGCGCCCGTTTGTCGTCCTCGATCGGTTTCCCCCCGATCGCGTCGAGGAAGCATCGCATCTCGCGCCTCATCGCCGTCTGCAAAAAGGCGGGAGGCCGTTTTTGCGGGTCGCCGTAAATGACGCCGCCGTCCATCACCTCGTAGATGCGGATGCGCTCCTCGTTGTCGAGCGGCTCGTCATGCAGCCCGAACGAAACGGTCCTCTCCCCCGGCTTGCGAAGCTCGACGGCGGACCGGCGGAAGTCGATCCGGATCGCGCCCTCCGTGCCGTTGATTTTCATGTAATGCTCGCCCCAGCGGAAGCCGGAGCCGGTCTGGAGCGTGCCGAAGCCGCCGTTCGCGAACCGAAGCGTGAGCAGAAGCACGTCGTCCTCGTCGCCGAAGCCCGGTCCGCGATGCGCCACGTTGTCGCCCGCCATGTACAGCTCCGCCGGCGCTCCCATCAAGGCGAGCATCAGCTCCAGCTCGTGGATGTGATGGAACAAGTGTCCGCCGGACTCGCGTTCGTTTTTTTTCCAGCTGACGTCCGGCTTCGGCTCCTCCCAGCCGGTCCGTTCCGAGTGAATCGCGATGGGCCGGCCGATGACTCCCTCCCGGATCCACCGCTTCACCCGCTCGATGCCGTCGAAGAAGTGCAGAATATGGCCGGCCATGAACCGAACGCCGGCGCTCCGGCACGCCTCCGTCATGTCGCGGCAATCTTCATTGCTCAGCGCGACCGGCTTTTCGCAAAAGACGTGCTTGCCGTGCCGCGCGGCCAGCAGCACCGGCTCCCGGTGCAAGTGATTCGGGCTCGCCACGACGATCGCGTCCACGTCGTCTCGCCGCACCAAATCTTCGAGCCGCTCCTCGAAGCCGCAGCCGATTTCCTCCGCGACGGCGCGCGCGCTTTTCCCGCTCCCGCCTTGTACCGCCGCCACCCGTGCCCCCTCCATCTCCTGCAAAAGCCGGGCGAACTCGCCCCCGAAAAAGCCGCAGCCGACAATGCCGAATCCGATCGGTTTCATCTTCATCTCCGCCTTCATAAATATAATATGGTATGACCAATAAAACATGAAAAAAATCCAAGTCCGACTCTTTCGATTCTCCTTTACGCTCCGTCGCCATTATGCCGGAAACGACTATTCTCACCCCGGTTCCCTATCCTCCTTATTTATATATATGATGGTCATACCACAATGATCGTTTCTCTCTTATTGTACCCCGGCGCCGGGAACCGGTCAATCCTTTTCCTTCGCGGCCGACGCAGCCGGGTACGGCGCCGACTGCCGGCGCCGTACCCCGTATCCCCTTCCCCGGTCAAGGCCCGTCGAAATAGCCGATCCGGCGCGACAGCTGGGACGCCAAGCTTTTCACCGTAAAGCCGAGCTCGTTCATTTTCTCCTCCGCCACCCCGTAGCCGCTCGTGCTGATCGCGGCGATGACGTCGCCGTCCTTGCTGCGTACCGGCGCCGCGAAGCAGCGCACCCCGTAGCTCGACTCCTCGTTGTCGACGGCGAAGCCGAGCTGGCGTACGCGCTCCAGCTCCTTCCTGAATTCTTCGAACGAACCGATCGTATGCTCCGTCGTCTTTTCGAACGAGCAATGCTCCAACACCTTCGCCACCTGCTCCTCCGGCAGCCATGCCGTCAAGCATTTGCCGAGCGCCGTATTGTAGACGGGACGGCGTTGGCCGACGGCGCCGAACAAATATTTCAGATGATCCGGCTCGACGTTGACCATGTACAGGACCGAATCTTTCTCCAGTATGGCGAGATGGGCGGTAAAGCCGACGCGGTCGACGAGCTCGATCAATATTTTTTTGCCTTCGTCCACCAAGTTCGTCGAGTTCGTATAGACCGAGCCCAGCTCGAACGCCTTCGGCCCGACCATATACTTGTCCGTGTTTTTCAGCTGCTCGAGATAGCCGTGCGAGAGCAGCGTCAGCATGAGCCGGTGGACGACGCTCTTGTTCAGCTGCAGCTTGCGGGCGACTTCGCTGACGCCCAGCGGGCGGCGCTCCTCGATGAAGCTTTGCAAAATGCTGAGCGTCCGGTCGACGGACTGAATCATGAAATAAGGGGCTTCTTTGGCCGATTTTCGGTTTTCCATCACGAATCACGTTCTCCTCACGTTCGCATTCCGGCGATCCATGCCGTCTCTTATCGCGTTACGCATTATTATAGCAAACGGCGTGCCGAAAAAGATAGCGGGCCGCTCCGGAGGACGGAAAGTCCCGGAGCGGCCCGCTGCCGCGAACGGCCGTTACTTGTTGTATTTTTTGATAATGTCGTTGAACTTCTTCGAGATCGAATCGATCGTCTGCTTCGGCGTCGCTTCCTTGATGAACATCCGCTGCATTTCCGGGAACATCGCCGCCCGCATTTCCGGGTAGCCTTTAATGCCCCAGCCCGGATCGACGACCGGCCATTCCTTCGCCTTTCCGGCCAGCTTCGCCAAAAACTGCAGCTCCGGATCGTCCTTCGTCCATGCGGGAGCGTCGCCGAACGGATTGAACGTCTTGGAGGCGGTGGCGTACGTCTGGCTGCCGGTTTGCGACCAGTACAAAAACTTCTTCGCCCATTTGTCCTTCAGCGCGTCCTTGCTCTTGAACACGACGCCGAAGCCGAACTCCATCTTGAGCGCCGACTTGCCCTTGGTCGGCGACGGAAAGTTGACGTACATGTATTCGTTCGGACCGACCACCGAGCCGTCCTTCAACCCGTTCTTGATAATGTCCGCATGCGCGGTGCCGGCGACGACCATGCCGTTTTTGCGCTGCTTCCAGTAGTCGAGCGCGTTGACGGCCGACAGCGTCTCGGGGTGCGGGTGCACGAGCCCTTCGTCGACGAGCGATTTCACGAACTGAAGCGCCTGCTCGGAAGCCGGGCTGTCGGCCGCCGTGAACTTCGAGTAATCGTCCGTGAACAGCTTCGCGCCGTGCGTCACCATCAAGTTGTTGTACAGCTGGTCGCCCTGCTCGTTCAGCGCGAAAAGCGTCATCCCGTATACGCCCTTGTCTTTGTTCGCAACCGCTTTCAAGGCGGCCTTGAATTCGTCCGTCGTCCACGTCCGGAATTCGTCCTGCGGCAGCAAGTTTTCCGCCCCCGCCTCCTTCCAGAGCGACTTGTTCAGGATGAGGCCGACGAGGTTGGCCGAATACGGCATCGTGACGATCTGGTTGTTCACCGACACCATCTTCATGACGTCGGGATTTTTCTTGATCTGCTCGAGATCTTTCGCCGGGATGACGTCGTCGAGCGGTGCAACCGCTCCCATTTGCGCGTAGGCAAGCGTGCGCACCGGGACGTCCAGCAAAATGTTCGGCGCGGTGCTGGAGGCGATCGCCGTCGTAATTTTCTCGTTAATGCCGTCGAACGGAATCACTTCGACGTTTACTTTGATGTTCGGGTACAGCTTGTTCCATTCCGGAATCAAATCTTCCTTCACCCAATCGCCCGGCTTTTGCCCGGCTCTCAGCGTGCCGACCTGGGTCATCCAGATCGTAAGCTCCGTCTTCTCGTCCTGCTCGTTCACCGTCGACGTCTGCCCGCTTGGGGCCGGCTCCCGGGCGCCCTTCGAATCGCCGCCGCCCGTGCCCGCGCCGCAGCCTACCAGGAAAGCGGTCAGCGCGACGGCAAGCGACGACGCCACGATCCGTCCCGGCTTCCATATCCCCGCTGCTCTCCAACTGCTCATGTGCAACCCCTCCTTCAATCCATATCGTTTCGCTTCGGCTTCAGGTCCGCTTGAACGTCGTTCGTCCTGCCGGCTTCCCCGACCCGATGCCGTCACGATAACACGGACGATCCGCGATCGAACAGGTCGAATTCGTCAGGAAACGTGCGAATCGGTCAGCCTGCGGCCCGATCTGCAATATTGAACCGGATTCCGTGAAAATCGACCGTTTCGATTTCCCCAATCATAGCGGGCGGCCTCCGTCATTCGGCGTCTAGCCATTCCCCGCGCAGCATGACCCGTCGGATGCCGATCGTTTCGGTGGCGACGACGAGGTTGGCGAGCTTGCCTTTCTCGACGCTGCCCATGACTGCATCGGCTTTCAGCACCCGGGCCGGGTTCAGCGAAGCCATGACGAACGCCTCCGGTATCGTGCAGCCCGTATGGCGCATCATGTTCCGGACGGCCCGGTCCATCGTCAGCTTGCTCCCGGACAGGCCGACGCCTTCGATGAAGCGGACGTCCCCGTACTCGCCCCCGCCGGCTTCCCCGTCGTCCAAGCCGGCCTCGTCCATCGCGTCGGTGATGACGATGACGCGGTCGGTCCCTTTCGCCTTATGGATCAGCTTGCACATGAGCGGCCGGACGTGAATGCCTTTCGCATCGGGGATCACTTCGGCGTAAATGTCGTCGTGCACGAGGACGGCTTCGTCGACGCCGACCTCCCGCGTGCCGCCGTACCGGGAAGGCGAAGGCGTCACGCCCGAGGCGTTCGTGCAGTGGCACCCGATGCGCAGCCCTTTGCCGACGTACGAAAAGATCGTCTCCGCATCCGCCTCGGAATGGCCGACCGACAGCGCGATGCCGTACCGCGACGCGGCTTCGGCGAACTGCCGCTGCCCGTCGAGCTCGGGCGCGAACGTCCACACCTTGATGCGGCTTCCCGCGGCCGCCAGCAGCTCGTTATACTCGTCCGCATCGACCGGGCGGATCGGGGACGTAATCGCGCCGTACTTCGGATTGATGAACGGCCCCTCCAGATGGATGCCGAGTATCGCGGAGCCGTACGGCGATTTCTCCTCCATCGCCCTCACAATCGCGCGCACGCCCGCCAGCATCTCCTCCCGGCTCTGGTTGTACACGAGCGTGGGCAATATGCCGGTCGTGCCGTGCTTCAGATGCGCGGCGGCGAAGGCGTGCGGGTCGTCCCAGGACCAATGCCCGCCGCCTCCGTGGCAGTGAATGTCGATAAATCCGGGACCGACGTACCGGTCCTCCGCATCGTAGACCGGGATCCCGTCGGGAATCGGGAAGCTGCCGCCCGGTCCGCATGCCGCGATCCGCCCGTCCCGGATCAGGACGGCTCCGTCGCCGACGACGGCGTCGGGCGTGACGATTCTCGCATTGACGATCGCGTGGACGTTCCGCTGCGCCGGTTCGTCCGACCACCTGTATTCGAACGGTTTCATTACGAATCTCCTTCCGGCTCGAGGCTGGTTTCGCTTGGGCGGCGCCTTATCCTTTCAGCGCGCCGAACGTAATGCCTTGGGTGAAATAGCGCTGGAAGTACAGGAAGACGAGCAGCACCGGCAGCGTGGCGCACAGCGCCCCCGCCATCGCGACGCCGTAGTTGATGTCCACCTCTTGCACCTGGCGGGCGATCTTGACGCCGACCGGAATCGTATACATCATTTTATCTTTCAGCATGATCATTTGCCAGACGTAATCGTTCCACGAGTTGACGAACGTGAATATGCCGAGGACGGCGATGCCCGGCTTGGCGAGCGGCAGCATGACCCGCCGGAACGTCTGCCATTCGCTCGCGCCGTCGATCTTGGCCGCTTCGATCAGCGCGCCCGGCAGCGTTTGCATGAACTGCTTCAGCAGGAAGACGCCGAACGGCCAGCCGACGAGCGGCAGCAGCACGCCCCACAGCGAGTTGGTCATGCCGAGCTTGTTCATCATCTGGAACAGCGGAATGAGCAGCACCGTGTGCGGAATCGACATCGAGGCGATCATCGCGCCGAACAGCCATTTCGATCCTTTGAACGGCACCTTCGCGAACGCGTAGGCGGCCAGCGAGCTGACGGCGATGACGAGCACCGTCGAGACGACGGAAATGAACAGGCTGTTGTACAGCCAGCGGAACAGCGGAAAATCGACGGCCAGGATGCGGAAATTTTCCATCGTCGGCTGCTTCGGAAACCATTCCGGCGGTATTTGCAGCGCCACCTTCAAGTTTTTGAACGCCCCGATCAGCATCCAGTAAAACGGCCACAAAAAAAACAGCGTGCTTGCCCACAACAAGACGTTTCCCGCGACGGCGGGCGCTTTTCTTAACATCGGCATGTGTCTCCCCCCATCAATACTCGACGTCCGACTTCAGCAGCTTGAACTGGACGAACGCGATCAGGCAGATGAGCAGGCAGAGCATTATCCCCATCGCGTTGGCGATGCCGAAGTTCATGTTGACGAACGCTTCCCGGTAAATGAGCATCAAAATCGTCGTCGTTTTGTAAGCGGGACCGCCGCCGGTCATGAGCAAGATGATCGCGAACACCTGGAACGAAGCGATCGTCGAGGTGACGACGACGTACAGGACGGACGGCTTCAGCATCGGCAGCGTAATATGGAAAAACACCTTCGTCGGCGGCGCCCCGTCCAGCGAAGCGGATTCGTACAGGTCGCGGGGAATGCCGTTCAGCGCGGCGGTGAATACGACGATGGCGCTTCCGAGCGAAATCGTGATCAGGATGAGCGTGAGCGACGGATAGACGTACTCGGAGCCGAGGAAGTTGACGGACGGCAAGCCGAGCAGCTTCAGCACGTAATTGCCCATCCCGAACTGGTTGTTGTAGATATACTCCCACACCATCGCCAAGCTGACGATGGAGGTGACGCCGGGGACGTAAAACGCCGCCTTGAAAAACGACTGCATCTTCTTCGGATACAGCTGGATGATGACGGACAGCAGCAGGGCGATGACGGTAATCGACGGCACGAGATACAGCACGAAGACGACCGTATTCCAGACCGCCTTCCAGAACAGCGAATCTCCGAGCAGCTGCTTGTAGTTGTCGAGCCCGGCAAACGTATAGTCGACATAATTGAACGAATAGAGGCTGCTCCGGATCGAAGCCAAAATCGGATAGACGACGAATGCGAGGAAAAAGAGCAGCATGGGCAACACGAACAGCCAGCCGCTCAATTCTCGCCGGAACTTCAAGTTCCATAGCTTTTCCATAGGGGTCCCCTCCTCGGACGGTTCGGTCGGCGAACGAGGCTTCGTTCGCCGCGCCATCAACGTACCATAAGCCCGGGGAAGGGAAACAGGTGAAATTCGTCAGGAATAGGGGGGATTTATTAGCCGGAGACGTTGACGGCGCCTTTTATGGCGACGGTTCCCCCTCCGGCCGGGGCGTCTGCCCGATCGCCGCGCGGCACGCTCCCTTTGCGGTATTGGGACGGGGACAGCCCGGTATTGTCTTTGAACCAGACGCCGAAGTAGTGCGGGTCGGCGAAGCCGGTTTTCTCCGCGATTTCCTTGATTTTGAACGGCGTTTCGGTCAACAGGCGCTGCGCGTGCTCCAGTCTTAAACCGCTTACATATTCGGCGAAGCCGACGCCCACTTCTTTTTTGAACAGCTGGCTGAAATAGTTCGCGTTCAGCCCGAGCGTCCGGGCCGCATAGTCGACGCCCAAATCCGGCTGGTCGAACCGGTCGCGGATCAGCTGCAAGCTCTTGTCGATGTTCGGGCTGTACTTCACCTGCTTGCGCACGAGCGGCCCGAGCTGCTTGCGCAGCCGCGCGATAAAGTCGCGGCCGTTCTTCTCGAACGGCTCGAGCGACAGCCGCCCGTTCAGCTTGCCGAGCCAATCCGGGTCGAGACGGCGCTCGTCGCCGCCGAACTTGATCAGCTGCTTGTTCAGCTCGTTATGCAGCACGGTCAGCAGCGAGTTCATGATCGGAGGAGCGACCGGCGTCGCCCGCGCGTAATCGATCAGCTCCTCCATGACGATGGCGCACGTATCGAAGTCGCCTTCGCCCATGTAATACAGCAGCCGGTTCTCGAACGATTCGGGATAATGATGCTCGTACGGCCCCCCGGAGAAAAAGATGGCCGGCTCCGCCTCCATCCGTTCGCTCACCCGGTATTTCAGCTGCGTCTTCGCCTCCTCGAACGACGTCTTGACGAGGTTGACGTCCTCGTAGCCGTTGCCGACGAACGCGTACGCCCGCAAGCCGAGACCGTCGCGCAGATGGTCGAGCAAACCGCGGAGCTGCGAAACCGTCTCGTCTTCCGGCCGGTTGAAAATAAGGCAGTATTGCTCGTCCGCAAGCGTATCGGAAATCATGCCGCCCCGCAGCTCCATGTCGCGGATGGCCGCCTCGGCGGCGCGTAATGCGCTTTCATCGGACGGCTCGCGAATGTACAGAAGCACGACTTGATACCACGACCCTTCGAAGCGGAAATCGAGCTTGCGCTCGAATTCGCGCAGCTCTTCCGGGGTCAGCTTGCGCTCGAGCAGCGAACGGATGAACTTCTCCCGGATGAGCGGGATGCCGTCCTGCAGCTTGTCGAGCATATGGTTGAAGGCGTGCCCCAGCTTGCCGAGCTCGTCCTTGTACAGCACGTTGAACCGGCCGGACAGGTTGCCCCGCTCGACTTCGCGGACGAGCTTCACCAATTTGCGAAGCGGCGTCGTAATCGTCCGCAAAACGAATGCGGCGGCGATCATGATCAGTCCGAGCGACAAAAACAGCAGCGCAAGCCATAAGCCGTTCACGCGCTGCAAATCTTGCAGCACGAGCCGCTGCGGCACTTCGTGGACGAACGTCCATCCGGTCAGGCCGTGCTTGGCGTAGGCGAGCATGTGCGGCTCGCCGTCCCGCTTGACGAACGAGTAGCCCTTGCTCCCCTCCAGCTCTTCCGCGCCGTACGGAGCGATTGCCGCCGCACCGCCGCCGGACGTATAGGCGACGCCCGAGGAGTCGATGATGCTGTTCGTCCCGTCGCCCAGATTGGACGCCGACAGGAACGAGTCGAACACGTTCGGCGATACGGAAATGACGAGATGGCCGATCAGCGACAGGTCGGATTTGTTGTACATCGCGTTGAACATGAGGATCGACGTCTTCGTATCGCTCCAGCGGACGAACGACCAATAGGAGGAGCCGTCCGATTTGCCCAGCCGGTCGTACCAGCCCTGCCTGGCGAACTCCTCCCCCGTCAGAAACGTGGGCATGTTGGCGTTTTCAACACTGATTTTGAATACGTTCTGATACCGGTCGATCAAATAAACGGCGTCGATGCCGTACAAATTGTCCCACATCCGGTGCAGCGAATGGTACACGTCGTTGAACGCGCGAATGCGCTCTTCCCCGGTCAGCTGCGACATGTCCGTGCTGAACCGCTCCTGGATGTTCGGGCTGTATAGGAGCACCTGCGCCGATTTCTGGATGTTCTGGAAGTAGTGGTTGATGCTGCCCGTATAGTTTTCCAGCTGCTGCACCATGACGCGGCCTTCGCGTTCCGTGATGAGCTTCTTGATCTGGGCGGAGGAGACGAAGGCGAACGCGGCGAGCGCGAGCAGCGAGACGAACGTGACGGACAGCCACATTTTTTTGACCAGGGTCAAATCGTGAAAACGACGGATCGCATTGCGGAACGATTTCATAGGGCCCCCCCTTTTTGTTTCTTCGCACGGCATCCCGCGAACCGATACTCCGATACGACCGGAACGAAAAAGCGGAAATCGCCCCTCTTCTTCGTTCCCCGTACGTATTCAATTCCACAAATGAGGCGTAATTACCTTCTCCGGCACGTCCCGGAATCGGACGAGAATCTCTTCGCGCAGTTCGTCCGGCAGCGGCGGCCCGCCGATCAGCGCGATATTGCCGCGCACCTGCGGGATCGTCTCCGCCCCGATGACGAGGCTGTGCACCCCGTCCATGTCGCGAACGAACGACACGGCCATCTGCGCGACCGGGACGCCGTACCGCTCCGACAGCCCGCGCAATTCGGCGATCGGCTTCCGCGCTTCCCGCAGCTTGTCGGGCACTTCCTCCTCGTTCATGTAGAGAAGTCCTTGCAGAAAAACGCTCCGCAGGAACAGCGTCTTCCCCGACGTCGCCAGCGCCCGGAACCGGCCGCCCGCGAGCGGCCGATGGTCGAATACGTTCATCGGAAGCTGGATCGCGCCGAAGGCGTCGTCCCGCAAGTAGCGCTCCAGCATCCGGTATTCGTCCTCGCCGTTATGCGCGACGGATATGCCGGCTTGACCGATCAGTCCTTCCCGGACGGCCGCCCGGAAAGCCGCCGTCACCGCCGCTCCGTGACTTTCCATCGCGTCCGTATTGTGCAGCATCACGATCGGAACGGAGCTCCGGTTCAACCGCTTCAGCGAGCTTTCGATTTCGCCGCGGATCGCGCGCTCGAGTGTCGACGGAGTCGCGCCCGGCTCGGGGTGGATTTTGATTTTCGTCGTAAGGAGCGGGCTTTTGCCGTCGAAAAACTTTCCCAAAATCGTCTCGGACTGTCCGTATACGGAAGCGGTGTCGTACGAACGGACGCCGCCGTCCCACGCCTCCTGCAGCAGCGCCAGGCTGTCCTCCTCCGACGGCATCCCGTCCCGGTTGCGGATGCCGTACGGAATGCCGAGCTGCACCGTGCCCAGCGTCAGCTTCGAAGCGTGCGCCCCGGCTTCCTCGCCCGTCTGCATCGCGATCTCCTCCTTCACCACGCCGTCCACCCGCCGTCGACGACGATATTCGAGCCGGTCATGTAGCTGGAAGCGCCGGAAGCGAGCAGCACGACGGCGCCCGCGATCTCTTCCGCCTTGCCCGGACGGCCCAGCATCGTCTTGCGGCTCAGCTGCTCGAGAAACGCCCCGTTCTGCTGAAAGGCCGGATTCGGGAACGGCCCCGGCGTCACGCTGTTGACGCGAATCCCTTTCGGCGCCAAATGCGCCGCGCAATACCGGGTAAATTGAAGAACGGCCGCCTTGCCGGCTCCGTAGTTGCACGGGTTGTTCGCGCCGCTGTCCCCGTAGATCGACGGATCGGGCGAGACGACGCCGTACATCGAGGCGAAGTTGACGATGCTGCCCCCGCCGATCTTCTCCATGTACGGGACGACCTCGCGCGTGCAGCGGAAGACGGTGCCCGCCGCGCCGTCGAGCCCCTTCGCCCAATCGTCGTCGCTCATCCGCTCGACCGTCCCGGCCGGACCGTAGCCCGCGCCGTACGTGGCGCCGTTAATCAGCACATGGATCGCGCCGAACCGTTCCTCCGTTTGGCGGAATAGTCCCCGGATCGACATCGTGTCCGATACGTCGCAGGCGATGGCCGTCAGCCGGTCGTCATCCGGCCGGCGGTCCGTCACGTCGGCCACGACGACGTTCGCCCCCAAGTCGGCCAGCGCGCTCGTCACGGCGCTTCCCAAATAACCTCCGCCACCCGTCATGACGACGGTTTTGCCCTGCATTCCGAATAAGTCGTGAATCGACATCTTAGCCGCTTCTCCTCTCCATATCGCGCCGCTCGCGCGTCACTTCGCCGTATATCCGCCGTCGACCGGCAAATTCGCCCCCGTCACGTAGACGGACGCGTCCGAGGCCAGGAAGACGACGCTCCCCATCAGGTCGGTATCCCCGGCCATCCGGCCGAGCATCGTCCGCTCCGCGTACCGCTCGACGAACGTTTCCGGTGTGCGGTGCGAGGCGAGGCCCCCCGGGCTGATGCAATTGCAGCGGACATTGCGCGGACCGTAGTAGCTGGCGACGAACCGGGTGAAGTTGACCATGCCGCCTTTATGGAAAAAATAGTCCGGGACGAAGCCGTGAAAGTCCAAGTCCTTGTACAGCGCCGCATCCGGTCCGATCATCCCCTGGATCGAGCCGATATTGACGATCGATCCCGCGCCTTGCTCCGCCATGACGTCCCCGAAGGCTCGGGTTACGGCGAACAAGCCCGTCGCATTGATCCGCATGCTGCGTTCGAACGTTTCGAGCGGATCGTTCCACGACGCCATCGTTCGCGCGACCGCGTTGTTGACGAGAATGTCGATCCGTCCGTGCTTCTCGAGAATCCGGTCGCGCAGGTCGAGCACCGACCGCTCCCGCTCCTGATCGAAAGGAAGCGCCGTCACGGCGACGCCGTCGCGGGCGAAGCTTTCCTCAAGCTCCGGCAGCTGCTCCTCGCTCCGCGACGTCATATGGGTCGCCGCCCCGGCCTGGGCGAGCGCCAAGGCGATTTGCCTGCCGTACAGTCCGGCCCCGCCGGTGACGAGCGCCACCTTGCCCGCCAATGAAAACGATTGCAGCACGCTCATGGCGACACCTCCGTCGGCCGGTCCGAATAGACGCTTCCGATCGAGCCGGCGTCCCGCTTGCGCAGCTCGCTCATGATGCCGCGATAATACTGGGTCAATCCGATGACGTCCGCCCCGATGCTGAGGAACCGGTAGCCCATCGCGACGAGCTCGTCCGCGTTGCCCGTCGATCCGACGGTTCCCGCGAACTTGCCGTGCTTGACGGCCAGCTCCGCGATCGTCCGCCGCGTCTCGGTCAAGAGCGGATGGTCCATCTGCCCGGGGGCGCCGATCGATTGGCTGAAGTCGCCCGGACCGAAGAAGATCATGTCGAGCCCCGGCAGGGCGATAATGTCCTCGAGCTCGTCGAGCGGCTCGACGTCCTCGATCTGCAATATGTTGAAGCGCTGCTCGTTCGCCTGACGCAAATAATCGGTGAACGGAATGCCGCAGTATGCGCCGTCCGCATTGCCCCCGTCGACCGGACGCAGACCGAGCGGATGAAATTTCGTCCGCCGGACGACCTCTCTCGCATCGTCCGCGCTCATAATATGCGGCACCATGATGCCCGCCGCGTCCATCTCGAGCGGACGGATGTAGTCGCTGTAGCCGCCGCGGGCGACGCGGACGATCGTGTCGACGTCGTGCGCTTTGGCGGCGAGAATTTGCTTTTCGACGACGGCCCAGTCGTTCGGCACGTGCTCCATATCGGTCCAGATGCAGTCGAAGCCGCTCAGGGCGGCGATCTCCGCCGCGCGCGCATCTCCCAGGTTCAGCTTCATCGCGTACGCGACTTCTCCCGCTCTCAGCTTGCGCAGCACCCGGCTCGGGCGCATCGCGTGTGTCGTTTCCTTCATGCCGTTACCTCCTTGGTGGCGTGCCCGTCGAGCAAGGACGGGGCGATTTCCGAAAGCCGCACTTCCCGCCCGCCTTCCTCGCGGCTGCGGATGCCGGCGATGACCAGCTTCATCAGCTCGACCGTCTCCGCGAACGGAAACGGCCGCTCCCCGGTCCGCAAATAATCGACGAACGCCTGCAATTGCGATTTGAACGAATAAAACGTGTCCTGAAACGGCACGAACGCATGTCCCGCCGTCCCGCACAGCTGCAGCAGGCCGAACGCCCCGTACAGGTCGGCGTGGGCCGCGGCGACGATATCCGCCCCGCAGGCGTGCTTCAGATGGACGACGTTCCGTTCGTTCGTCCCCGTATTGCGGACGGAGACGAAGCCCGGGCCGAAGATCGGATAAATCCCTTCCAGCGCGTGAATGCCGTACCGCTCCCACGATTTCGGCGTCGTAATCGTGGCGAACCGGAGCTCGCCCAGATTGGAGGTCGACAGCCGGTACGGCATAAATTCTTTGCTGTAGCGCATGCAGCTGGACGATAAAATCGGCTTCCCCTGCGCCACCCAATCCGCGAACGCGAGCAGGTCGCGCTCGTTGTCGGCAAGCGGCTTGTCGACGAAGACAGGCAGCCCGGCCTCGACGAACGGACGGCACCGCTCGACATGCTCGTTTCCTTTGTCCGTCGCGATAACGACCGCATCGACACGGCCGATGACGTCCTCCGGCCGGTCGACGACGTTCGGGATGAGCGAGGCGCGGGCCACCCGGACGGCGTCCTCCGGGTCGTCCGTCCATATGTGCGTCACGTTCGCGCCGCGGATGCGCAGCGTCTCCTTCGGCTCCTTGTCGAGGTACGCGGGGATGCCCGGGTACGGGCAGCGCCTCATTTCGTCCGGGTCGTAGCCGTTGAACATGGCGCTCCACGAGTACGGGTGCCCGTTGCCGTCGACCATGCCGAGCATGGCGAGACGAATCGTCTCCCGCTCGACGAGCGGTCGAGCCGCGGCCGGCTCCGGCTGCGCGCGGTGATGCGTACGGTGCGATTCTGTCACGTAGCGTCCTTCCTTTCCTGTCGCTTGACGCGATCGTCTGCGAACGTTCGTCCGCTTTTTCCGACAAATCGTCTCACATTATGTTACATTGTATCAAAATAATATTACTCCGACTCCGCTTATCTGTAAACGCGGAACGAGCGTTCGGGCAAGACGGGCCTTAATCGGGGGGTGACAGACGGTGCGGGAACGGAAGGCCGCCGAACGCACGAAACCGCATCGCGGCGCGCCCGGCGCCTTCTTTTCTCCAGTGTATGTGAAGGATCGGGATGCAAAAAACGTGAAATTTCTCAGTTTTGCGGTAAATTGGTCAGCACGGGGCGGCGGGTAGGCACGGCGGCTGGCTCCTAGGGAGAATACATGGACTGGAGGTCTTAGCTGGGAGGTGAATCACCGGGGAAGAGTTGCGGGGGCCGGTTCATTTGTCCCCGAAATAACGGACGTACGATCCGATACGGAGCGGAAGCATGTGAAAAAAGCCGGAGGCGCTCGCCCCCGGCCGTTTCCCGCAACCATACCGACCATGTGCCGCGCACATGGTCGTGTCCTTGCGCGCCATCGCGGACGTGCGTCGCCGCAATCGGAGCGCGCAACCCCCAACGCAGCACGGCGCCGCCGCGATCCCGCCGCCCTCACGCTCCGCTACCGCTCGCCGCGCAAAATCGCTCCCTGCTCGGCCAGCTTCCGCTGCAGTACCGCCGCGTCGAGCAGATGCGGCTCCGTCCTCGCCAAGGCGGCGAGCGCCGCCGCCGTTCCGGCTGCGTGGCCGGTCGCCATGCAGCTCGGCGTCAGCCGGGTCGTCGCCATCGCTTCGTGCGTCGTCGATATGCATCGCCCGGCGGTCAGCAGGTTGTCCGTCCGCGTCGGCAGCAGGCACCGGTACGGGATATCGTACGCGCCGTCGCCGCGGACGGCCGCCTCCGTCACCCCTTTGCCGGTCGGATCGTGCAGGTCGATCGGGTAGCCGCTGCGGGCGATCGCGTCCTCGAACGCCGCGCCGCGAACGACGTCCTCCCCGCGCAGCGCATACAGCCCTTCGACGCGCCGCGTCTCGCGCACGCCGATCTGCGTCCCGACCTGCGAGAGCGACGCCCGCTCGAAGCCGGGAAGGCACCGCTTCATGAAAGCCGCCACCTGCAGCACCTGCTCGCGGCCGAGCCGCTCCGCCTCGGTCAGCTCCTCCGCGTCGGTGCCCCGCAGTCCTTGGACGCGCGTCGTATTGACGAGCACTTCGTCTTCGCCCGGACCGGTGAAAAACAGCACCTGATCCCGGTTGATCGGCAAATCCGCCTCCGTCCAATGCTTATAAAAGCCCGATACGCCGGTGAGCGGCAGCCGCTCGAGCTCGGCGAACGGCGTCTTCGCGTAAAATTCGTCGGGGTGGTCCAGCATATACCGCTTCACCGCCTGCAGATCGACGCCCTTCATCCGGAACTTCATCGTCATCGGCTGCGTCCGCCCGTCGCCTTCCCGGCCTTCCGCACAAGGCGTGCCGGACAAGTAGGCCAAGTCGCCGTCACCGGACGCGTCGACGAATACGTTCCCCCGGACGCGCAGCCGCCCCGACTTGCCCGTCAGCGTAACCGCCTCGATGCGCCGTCCGCTCATGATCGCCTCGTCGACGAAGCTGTGGCCGATCAGGCGGACGCCGGCCTCGCGCAGCATCGCCGGGACGAGCGACTTGAACGTCTCCGGCTCGTACGGCGTCACCGTATGCACGAACCCGACCGTGTCGCGCAAATGGCCGGGAGACGCACCGAGCTTCATGAGCCTGTCGACTATTTCCTGGGCAATGCCTCCGATCACTTGCCTGCCCTCGGCCGTATGGAACGTCATCCACGGATAGACGAGCGCCGCCGTCGACATGCCGCCGACGAAGCCGTACCGCTCGATCAAAATCGTCCTGGCGCCCGTTCTCCCCGCCGCGAGCGCCGCGCATATGCCGGCCGGGCCTCCTCCGACTACGACGACGTCCGCCTCAAGCGGCGCGCTTCCCACACCCATGCTTCCTCTCTCCTTGTCTCTCTACTTCAAGCCGGTCATCGCGATCCCTTCGACAAACTTTTTTTGCGCCGCGAAAAAGACCGCCAGCAGCGGCACCGTCGCCATGACCGAGGCGGCCATCAGCAAGTGCCATTCCGTCCCGCTCTCGTTCGTGAACAGCGACAGCGCGAGCGGCAGCGTATACAGCCGGCTTGTGTTCAAATAAATAAGCGGCTCCAAAAATTCGTTCCAGCTGTGCAAAAAGGTGAAAATGCACAGCGCGGCAAGCGCCGGAGCCGACAGCGGCAGCATGATGCGCCAAAACGACGTCCACGGCGTGCAGCCGTCGATGCGGGCCGCCTCGTCCAGCTCTCCCGGCACCGTGATGAAAAACTGCCGGAGCAGGAAAACGCCGAACATTCCCCCCGCCCCGAGCATCGGCGGCACGATCAACGGGATGTGCGTATCGACGAGTCCGAGCCGCGACATCCAGTCGAACAGCGGAATCGCCGTCGCTTCCGTCGGAATCATCATACTGCTCAGCAGCAGCAAGAACAAGACGTTGCGAAGAGGAAAGGCGAGCTTGGCGAACGCGTAGCCCGCGAGCGCCGCGAAGAAGCACGTCCCCGCCGTTACGACGGCGGCGATGTACAGGCTGTTGCCGAAGTACAGATGGAACGGCTGGCGTGCGAACACTTCGACGTAATTGTCCCAATGAACCGGTGCCGGCAGCCATTGCGGCGGGAAAACGAACAGCTTCGTCCGGTCCTTCAGCGACGTGGCCGCCATCCAGTAAAACGGCACGAGCATGGCCGCCGAAACGGCGGCAAGCAGCGCGTAGCGGACCGTCCGGTCGAGCCGGACGATCGCCCTGCGGGATTTCGGGTCACGTTTCATGGAACACCCACCTTTTCCGTACCGTCCACTGCACGATCGTCAGCAGCAGCGTCAATACAAACAGCAGGAACGCGATCGCCGAGGCGTAGCCGAACTCGTACAGCTTGAACGCCTGATGGTAAATGTAGTAGACGAGCACGTGCGTGCTCGTGCCCGGCCCGCCTCCGGTCAGCACGTAAATTTGCCCGAACGCTTTGAGCGAGCCGATCAGCGTCAGGACGAGCGCGAGAAAGACGGCGGGCGAAATCATCGGCAGCGTGACGCGGGTCAGCCGCTTCCATCGGGAGGCGCCGTCGATGACGGCGGCCTCCTCGTACATTTTCGGAACGTCGTGCAGCGCGGCAAGGAAGATGACCATATTCAGGCCGACGTTTTTCAGCACGCTCACGACGATGACGACGGGCATCGCCAAGTCCATATCGTACAGCCAGGCCGGTCCCTTCACCCCGAACAGGCCGAGCAGCTGATTGAACAGGCCGGCGTCGGTCGCCAGCATATATTTCCAGACGACCGACCAGACGACGACGGACGTGACGACCGGGGTGAAGATGGCGGTGCGGAACAGCCCCATCCCCGGCAAGCTTCCTTTCAGCAGCAAAGCCAGCAGCAGCGCAAGCAGCAGGTTGAGCGGGACGAGTCCGGCGGCGAAATAGAGCGTATTGCGGACCGTGATCCAAAAGACGGGGTCTTCCGCGAACGCTTGCCGGTAATTGTCCAGTCCGACGAACGACAGCTCCCGGAGGAGCGACCAGTCCGTCAAGCTCATGGCGAATGCGGTCGCGATCGGCCCGAGCAGGAACAGCGCATAGCCGATCACCATCGGCGAAACGAACAAGTACCCGTACCAGGCCTCCGTGCGGCCCCGCCGCCGCTTCCGTTTCCGTTCGCCGACGGCCGTGTCGATCCGAGGAGAGGCAAGCGCTGCGCCGGGCGTCGGCTTCGAAACGTTCATGTTGTCGTTACACCCCTCTGCCGTATACTTGAAGATCGGACACGTGGACGCTGTTGTTGGCCGAGTTGAACGTGACGGTCACCCTGACGTACCGGGCCTGCAAAGCGGCCGCGTAATAGTCGCCCGCGTCCGTCGCGGGCTCGTCGGTCGTCTTGGCGGCGATCGGCGTCCAGCTGACGCCGTCCGCGCTGCCCTCGATCGTGTAATGATAATACCGGGTGCCGTCGACGAACTGGCGGATTTTGACGCCTTCGATCGCGCTCAAGCTGCCGAGGTCGACGGTCAGCCACCGGCCGGGCTGATCTTCGAGCGCCGCGTCCCAGTAGCTCGCGTTCGACGCATCCGCATCGACGGCCAGCTCCGGTCCGTGTCCGGCCTCGTAGGTAGCCGCCGTCACCGTTTTGCCCGCGGCCAAATTGATCGGATACGATGCGTACAGCTGCGCGATTTCCGCCGCGCCGAGCGCCCGGTCGTAGACGCGAAGCTCGTCGACCGTTCCTTTGAACGAGCTCGTCGTCTTGCCGACCGCCTGCAGCGGCAGCTTGATGCGGACCGGATGCGTTTCGCTGAACGTACCGTCCACGTAAAGGGACGTCCCCTGCGCGTTGCCCACGAACGTCAGATGCTTCCAGTTGCCGTCCGCCGGGAGCGCGTATTGGAACGAATAGTCGTTGATTCCGTTGCGGGTAAAGCCGACTTTGCCGGACAAAATTTGCTTGACGCGCAGGCTCGCCTCCGGGGAGCTCATGAGCACTTCCGCGCTTTGGCTACTGCCGACCCGTCTCACCCACACGGCCGCCGTCCATTCGTCCGCGATGTCCGGCATCGACGTGTAGACGAAATCGTCGCCGCCGCCGAATTCGAGTCCTTGGCCGACCTTGCCTCCGGCCCGCACCGGTCCCTTGAAGCCGGCATCGTTACTCAAGCCGGAGCCGTCGAGAACCGCCACCGGGTCCGTCTCCTCCAAGCTGTAGTGCAGCACGAGCCCTTCGTACAGCGACCGGACCGCCGTAGCGTCGAGCGCCCGGTCGAACAGCTTCGCTTCGTCGAGCGTTCCTTTGAACGAGCGCTGCGAGGCGCCGATCGTCGTCATCGGCATCGGCACGCTCTGGCCGATCGTGTCCTGCAGCGTGCCGTTCACGTACAGCGACGTACCCGCCCCGCTTCCGACGAACGTCAGGTGCACCCATTGGCCGACCGGTGCCGTATAGTTGAACGCATAGTCGCCCGTGCCGTACTTCGTGACGCCGACTTTGCCGCCCGCGTTCACCTGCTCGAGCCGCAGGCTCGAGACCGGGGAATCGAGCAGCTTCGCCGCGACGGCGCCGCTCGCCTGTCGGTTCACCCAGAACGACGCCGTCCATTCGCCTTCGACGTCGGGCTGGCCGATATGGATGCGGTCGCTTCCCCCTTGGAAGCTCAAGGCGCCCGTGCCCGTACCCGACCGCCCGGCTGCCGCGACCGGCCCGTAGATCGTCCCGTTGCGGCCGAAGCCCGAGGCGTCGGCCGCTTTGCCGGATGCGGCGTCGCCCAGCTTGTAGTCGCCGATCAGGCCGAAGCCGTAGCCCGGCACGTTGCCGATCCGGTCCGCATCGGAGAGGAACGCGGCGTACGACGCCCGCTTCGGACTGCCCCAGATGCGCTCGGCGAACACTTTGAGCGTCGTCGATATTTCTTTGTCGATGGCCGATTCCGGTACGAACGGGGTGTACAGCCCGTCGCACCAGACGTGCAGCTTCGCCCCGAGCAGGTGCGGGTCGTTCGGATTCGTCAGCCGGCCGTCGGCGGCGGAGCTCCAGATCCACGGCTCCCACGTTTCGTACAAATGCTTCTTGTCGGGCACGCTGCGTCCCGGGATGATGTACAAGTAATGATAGCTGGAATTGATCAGGTCGAATCCGGCGTCCGACTTCGATTGGATGCCGTTCTCGCCGAGCCACGCGTCGTAGATGATATCGTTGTCGACCGGCATGCTTCCGACGTAGTCGAACCATTCCCAGATGCGCGTCTTCTTCCCTTTGGACTTGATGTAATCGTTGATCTCGTTAATGAACTCGCGGTACAGGTCGCCCGGATCGGAATACCCGCGCGCGGCCGCCTCGGTCATGATTTCGGGGCAAGCCTGCAGCGAGTCGAGCTGGTATTGCCGCGATTTCGTGAAATACGTATATTCGTCCGCGCCGATATGGAACGAATCCGCGTCGAAGATGGGCAAATATTCGTCGATCAGCGCCTTCACGAACGGCACCGTGTTCGGGTTCGTCAAGTCGAGGTCCCCGGTATCGCGCAAGTTCGGACAGCTGTGGCGAAGATCGGTGCGGACGTTCGTGATCGCCTTCGTATGGGCGGGAAAATCGATCTCGGGGATAATCGTGATTTGGTACTTTTTTGCGAACGCGACGAGCTCGATCATTTCGTTTTTCGTATAATGCTGCGGCGACGTCAGCCCCGGGACGCTGCTCTCGAGCCGGAAGCCCTGGTCGTCCGTGAAATGAAGGTGCAGCACGTTCAGCTTCAGCCACGCCATCTGCTTCACGTATTCCTTCAGAAAGTCGAGGGTGAAAAATTTGCGCGCCGTATCGAGCATGAGCGCCCGTTCCTTGTAGGCGGGCACGTCGGTGGCGGTCCCCTTCGGCAGCGCGGCGCGCTGCTCGCCGTCCTGCTTCAGCGTCTGCAGCACGGTCCGCGTCCCGTAAAACACGCCGCGCACGTCGTCTCCCCTGATGTCAACGGTGGTGCCGATCGTAAGCGTGTAGCCCTCCGGTCCGATCGCGGCGCCGCCTGCGGCAAGCCCCAGCACGATGTCGCCCGCCTGCGGCGTCCCGCCGGCGACGACGGCGAGCTGCAGCCGGTTCAGCTCGCGAAGCTCGTCCCGGAGCAGGGCGGCCGTTTCGTCGAGCGTCGGATCGAGCGAGACGATCCGCGACGACCCGTTCAAGACGAAGACGCCGCCGCCGGCCGCGTCGGTCCAGCTTTGCAGATTGGGAATGACGTTCGGCTTTTGCGCCGCCGCGGTGACGGCGAAGGCGGCGAACAGAAGCAGCGACAGCAGCGCTCCCTTGACCAACAACGCCGGGCGCAACGTCCAATCGATTTTCCTCATAACGAATCGCTCCTTCGGATTGGGCCCCCGCAGGGGCCCGTAATCGCAAATCTACTTCAGCAATGGCGTCACGTCCTGCTCCATTTTTTGCAGCACCTCTTTCACCGAAGCGCTTTGGGTGTACAAGTAGTCGAGATGGGTTTGCACCTTCGTGTCGATTTGCTGCCAGTTTTTGTGCAAGGGCAGCCCTTCCGCCGCATTCATCTGCTCGAGGACGGCGATGCGGATGCCTTCCTTCGTCGGTCGGTCGCCCGCGTTTTGGAACGCGTCCGATTCGAGCGCGCTTTTCCGCGAAGGCACGAAATATTTGCTCGTCGCCGCCATGGACTCCTTGCTCGAGACGAATTTCAAAAACTCGGTCGCTTCCTTCGGGTGCTTGCCGCCCTGGAAAACGGCGTAGCCGGCGAACCCGACCCAGGCGCCCGCGCCGTTCGGTCCTTTGGGCATCGGCGCGATGTCCCACTCGAAATCTTTGATCGCGCGCGCCTTCGTCACGCTGCTGTACACGTCGCGGAACATGCCGAGCTTGCCGCTTTCGAACGTCGTCTGGTCCCCCGGCTTCGGATGGACGCCGTCCCTGAACATCATGTCGTAGTACAGCTGGACCGCCTTCTCGCCCTCCGGCGAGTTCAGCAGAAACTTCGTCCCGTCTTTGCTGAGCACGTCGCCGCCGTACGCCTTCACGAGCGAATACAGCGTGCTGGACCAGCTTTTCCACTCGCGGACGAGCTTGACGCCGTACACGCCTTTCGCCGGATCGGAAATCGCCTTCGCCGCCTTGAGCATCTCGTCGTACGTCCAACGGCCTTCCTTGTACAGCTCCGCCGGCGTTTTCAACCCTTTCTGATCGAACAGCGTCTTGTTGTAAAAGATCATAGAGGGCGGCGTCGAGAACGGAACGCCGTACAGCTTGCCGTCCTTGGTTAGCGGCGCGAGCGTGGACGGGAACATATCGTCGAAGGCGTACGCCGGATCCGACCGGATCGACGACACGTCGGCGAGCTGGCCGGACTGCAAAAACTGCGGAATCATCGTATCCGACAGCCACCCGATATCCGGGGCGGTTCGGGACGACATCATGATCGACAGCTTCTGCTGGTAATCGTTGAACGGAATCGTCATCACCTCGACCGTCACGTTCGGCCGAATCGTTTTGTACTTGGCGGCGATTTCCTCGATCGTCTTCTTGTGGTCGTCGTTCCCCCAGATGCTGAACGTCAGCTTGACGTCCTCCGCCGGCTTCGCCGGTTCGTTCGGCTCCGCCGTCTTGGGCGCCTGCTGCCCGCCGGCGGGCGCGCTTCCCGTCGAAGACGAGCAGGCGGCCAGCACCGGCAGCAGGACGGCCGCCAGGGCGATCGTTTTCCAACCGTGTTTCATCGTTCGTCCGTTCCCCTTTTCGTTTGGATTTCGTTCGTACATCCGCATTATATAAAGGGGGGACATCTCGAAAAAATCACTTGGTTTGCAGAAAAGGTACGGAATTTCTAGTTTTCGAAAACGCTGTCAAGGGACGGCCAGGGCGGCGATCTCCGATGCGCCGAGCGCCCGTTCGTACACGTGCAGGTCGTCGATCGTCCCTTCCAGCGGATAATACGTGTTGCCGACGTACTGCAGCGGCAGCGGAATATCCGATGCGATCGACTGCTGCAGGACGCCGTTCGCGTACAGGGAGACGGACGAGCCGTCCGATACGAACGCCACGTGCGTCCATACTCCGACGGGCGCTTCGTACGTGAATGTGTAGTCGGCCACGCCGTAGCGGGTGAAGCCGAGCCGGTTCGTATAGCCTTCCTGCTCCAGGGCGAGGCTCGTCGACGGAGAGACGAGCAGCTTCGCGCTCCGGTGCGGGCTATCCGCCCGCTTCACCCACATCGCCGCCGTCCAGGGGCCGTGCACGTTCGCCCGGTCGAGCCGGATATGCGAATCGAGCCCGTCGAAGACGGCGCCGTTGCCGTGCTTGCCCGCCGCGGCCAACGAGACGCCCGACAGCATGCCGCTATGGGACAGGCCTGACGCGTCGTACACCGCGTTCCCTACGGTCTGCTCGAAATCGAGCTGAAGGAACAGCCCTTCGTACAGCGATTGAATCGCCTCGGGCGGCAGCGCCTTGCCGAACAGCTTGATCTCGTCTACGGTCCCTTTCAGCGAATTGAACGAATGGCCGATCGTATCCGCGGGCAGCGGAATCGCCGCGGCGATCGTGTCGCGCGGCTGGCCGTTCACGTAGAGCGTCGTGCCGGCCGGCGTCCCGACGAATGCCAAATGGGTCCATTGTCCGACCGGCGCCTCGTAATCGAACGTATAATCCGCGGAGGCGGCGTAATCCGTCAGGCCGACCCGGTTCGAGAAGCTGGCCTGCTCCAGCCGGACGCTCGCCTCGCCGGAGTTAAATAGCACCGAGCTGCTGTTCGGATTGTCTTCGCGCTTCACCCACAGGGCGGCGGTCCACCACGTCGCGGCCGAATCCGGCAAGCCGGTATAGACGACGTCGTCGTCGCCGTCGAACCGGAGCGCGCCTCCCGACTTGCCGGCGCTCGTTCGCACGGCGCCGCGAATCGTCGCATCGCGCCCGTTCCCCGAACCGTCGGCTGCAGCGGAGCGATCCGTACCCGCTCCCGCGGTCGCCGCGGGCTCGTCGAACCGCCAGCTCGCCAGCAGCCCGATCCGTTCGTTCGGCCCGGGCTCGATCAGGCTCTCGCCGTACTTGGCGATGTCGTCCGGCGTAAGCGGGGCCAGCTGGTCGTCCCACGCCTGCAGCTCGCCGGGAGCGGCCGCCGCCAGCTGCTGCGCGATCCGCTCGACCGGCGCCGTCTTGCCGTCGTCCGCCCACACCTCGTCGGCGGTACGATCGTACGTTTCGACGTTCGCGAAGCCCGCGGCGAGCAGCGCGTCCCGCAGCGCTTCGGCCCGGTAGCCGCCGAAGTTGTTCGTCGCGTCGATCCAGACCGGAAGCTGCTCGACCGCCGCGTTCGGAAAGCGCGACAGGATCGTCCGCTTCAAATTGACGGCGACGAAATCGTTCGCGACCGAGGCCGGATCGTTCCCTTGCCAAAACAAGTAAGGAACGTAGCCGATGCGCGATTCGTAGAACGGGTGCGCGATCAAATACGGGTTGAGCACAATGCCGCGAACCGGCAAGCTGCCGGGGTTTCCGGCCGTCAGCACCGCTTCGTTTTTCTTGTAAAAATCGAGCATGATCCGGCTCGCCGCTTCGTACAGGTTGCCGACCTGGTCGAACAAGCCCGTCATGGCGGCAATCGGCGTCCCGCTGCGGATGCCGTCGACGAAGGCGGCGATTTGCGGACGGACGATTCCGCTTTCCCAGTCGGACGCTTTGCGGTACTTGCCTTCGAGCGAATACCGGCCGAGATCGGGCAGCTTCGTCCGAAGCTCCGCCAAATCGGCGGACGAGCCCTTGTTCGGATAAATGACGTACATGTCGCCGTCCGCAGGCTCCATCGACTCGGAGGCGGCGGCCGCCGCGGATACGATCCGCTTCGCCGTCGTTTCGCCGAGAAGCCCCTCGCTGCCGACGAAGACGACATGCCGTACTTGGTGGCGGACGAGGAAATCGATGTACGCCTGCGGGACGGACAGCAGCTTGATCCACGCCACGCCCGCGTCCGGAACCGAGCCGTCATGACCGATCGTCGCATAGGCGCGCATCCCGTCCTTTCGCGCCTGCTTCAGCATCGTCTCCACCTCGAACACGCCGTCTACCGATGCCAAATAGTGAAGCGGCAGCACCGGCGCCTTCATGGCGCGCGACAAGTAAGGGACCGAAGCGACGCCGGTGGAGACGATGACCGTATCGAACGGCGTGTTCGCCCCGAGCCATTGATCGTAATACGACGTCGTCCGCTCGACCGACTGCTTCAGAAACGACGGCTCGGCCCGAACCGGATTCGGCCCTTGCCCCGGCCCCGATACGTACCACGAATGCGACGTGCCAGCGGACAAGTTTTCCAGCGCCTTCTCCACCGTATACTCGGCGCTCATGCCGCCGTCCAGCGCATAAACGGGGACGCCGCCGTGCGTGAACCGTTCGATTTCGTACGTATGAAGCGCGCCGGTGCCGCCCACCCGGAAAAACCCGCCGTCGAACTCGTCGACCGCGCCGCCCGGACGATGAACGAACAACCGGACGGCATACGCTTGGTCCGGCTCGCTCGTCCCGAGCTGCCGGAGAAGCCGCTCCGGCAGCTCGACGGACTGCCCGGGCGCGACCGTGACGCCGGACGCCAGCTCGACGTCGGCCAAGGGCTGCGGCAGATCGGGATCGACGATGCGCGCCGTCACTTTCATGGCGGTGATCGGCTTGGCGGAGCCGTTGGACAGCCGCAGCGACATCGTCACCCGCTCGCCGGCGGCGTACGACGGCTCGTCCGGCTGCGCCTCGACCCGGAGCGCGTCGCGGTCGACCAGCTCGGCGATTTGCGCGTCCGTCAGCGCGCGGTCGAACAGGCGGACCTCGTCCAGCCGTCCTTTCATCGAATGAAAGGCCGCGCCGAGCGAACGCATCGGAAGCGGAACGGCCGCGTTCGGAACGGAGCCGACGAGCGTCCCGTCGGCATACAGCTTCATGCCGGCGCCGTCGCTCACATAGGCGAGGTGGGTCCACGTCTGCAGCGGCACCGTGTAGTCGAACGTATAATCCGCCGTGCCGTACAGGGTGAAGCCCGCCTTGTTCGCGCCGCCTTCCTGCTCGAGACGCAGGCTGGCCGCGGCGGATTCCATTAGAATCGCGGCCGCGTTCGGGCTGTCCTGCCGGTATACCCAGAACGCGGCGGTCCAAGGGCCCGGCAGGTCGGGCCGATCGATCGCGAGCCGCGACCGGACGCCGTCGAATTGAAGCGCCCGCCCGCGGAAGCCGTCCGCGACGACGGCGTCGATCGGCACGCCGTCCGCATCGCCGGCGCCGTCGCGCATCCGCGCGCCGTCGTCCTCCATGCTCCACCGGACCGCCTCGGCATACGGCCGGACCGGCCCGCCGTACGCCTCGAAGTCGGACAGGTGGACGGCGTCGTTCGCCGTGTTGCCGGTCATGTGCATCCGCAGGTAGCGGGCTTGGACGCCGCCGGCGGCGTACCAGTCGCCGACATCCGTCGCGGCGCGGAAATCCGTCTTCGCCGCTACCGGGTGCCAGTGCAAGCCGTCCCGGCTCGCTTGCACCGAATACGTGTAGGAGCGGCTGCCGTCGACGTATTGGCGTACGCTTACCGCGTCGATCCGGTAATCGCCCGCCAAATCGACGTACCAATACTCGCCGTCCTCCGCCTGCGTCGCCGCTTGGCGGTTGACGTAGGCGCTCCAGTAGCTGGCGTTCGTCGCGTCCGCGTCGATCGCCAGCTCCGCCCCGTGACCGGCTTCGCTGTCGTCGGCCCACGCTCGTTTGCCGCTCGTCAGCTCGTCCGACGGCGAGCCGTATGCCGCGAACTCGGCGAGGTGCACGCTGTTGTTGGCCGAGTTGAACGTCATCGTCACTTTCACGTACCGGGCCGCCCTTCCGATCGGATGAACCGTTCCCGACGAGGTCGCGATCGCGTCGTCCGTTTTTTCCGCCGCCGTCGTCCACGTCGTACCGTCCAAACTGGTCTCCACGCGGTACCGGTAATACCGGGTCCCGTCGGCGTACGTCCGCACGACGACCCGGTCGACATCGTGGACGCGGTCCATCTCCGCCTTCCACCATACGCCGTTGCCCGTCCCGAGACTTGCATCCCAATACGTGCCCGGGTCGCCGTCGATCGCCAGTTCCGCCTCGTGGCCTGGCGCGGACGCCTCCGCGGACGCCCGCGCCAGCGCGATGGCCGGGTAAGCCGGCGCCGTCACCGCTACCGGTTCCCCGCCCGGCGCATCCGCCCTTGCCGGCGCAGCGGCCGCCCATCCGGCAAGCGCGGCTCCGAGCAGCGCGAGCGCCATCGTTCGTTTCCACACGTCATATCCCGCCTTTCGAATGGAGTAAGCGCTCCGTTTGCGAAATCGGGCAGCCAATTTACGTGGAAGCGCTTCCACTTTCTATTATAAGTCCCCCCTCTCTTCCTCCATATCCCGCCGCGTTTAGATTTGGTACGATCTTTGCAGAAGTGCGGACGTCGGCGCCTCTCTGCCGGCTGTTCCCGGCGCGCCGGTACCGTCCGCCCCCCGTATCCGAAAACCCATTGCACGCAGCCGTTCGCCTCACCCGCTACGGCTCGCGCAGCAGCGGCTCGATCTGCTCCCGCACCCACCGCACCGTCTGTTCCGGCGTCAGCTCGCGGGCCCACAGCCGGTCCAATCCGCTCATGACCGCCGTGTCGATCGCCTGCCAGTTCACGTGCCCGGGCTGGAACCGGGCCGACGCCATCTGATCGATAACCGCCTGCTTCACGTTGGCGGGCGCGCCCGGCTGGCGCAAAAAAGCGTCCGCGTTCAGCACCGACGCGCGCGGCGGCACGAAGTAGACCGACGTCGCCTCGATCCCTTCCCGGCTCGCCAAAAACCGGAGCAGCGCCTTCGCCTCCTCGGGGTGCTTGCTTCCTTCGAACACGACGTAGCCCGCCTGGCCGAGCATCGGGACGGCCCCTTTCGGTCCGGAAGGCAGCGGGGCGATGTTCCAGCGGAAATCGCGGATCGTCCGCGCCACCGACACGTAGCTGTACACATCGAAGAACATGCCGACGCCGCCTCCCTCGAAGCCGGCCTGCTCGCCCACCTTCGGATGCGATCGCTCGTCGAACATCATCTCCTCCAGCATCCGCATCGTGGCCACGCCGGCATCGTCGTCCCACGCAAACGCCGTCATCCGCGCATTGAAGGGACCGCTGCCATGGGACCAAGCGTAAGATCCCAGCTGAATCCACGTCTTCCAATCGCGGAAAAAGTTCGCCCCGTACACGCGTTCTCCGCCCGAGCTTAAAGCGGCAATCGCCCTGGCCGATTCCCGGAACCGTTCCCACGTCCACCGTCCTTGCGCGTGCAGCGTATCCGGCGGCGTCAGCCCGGCCCGCTCGAACAAATCCGCGTTGTAAAACATGACGCTCGGAGGCGTGGAGAAGGGCAGCCCGTACAGCATCCCGTCTTCGCCGCGAAACATGTCCAGCGTGGACGGAATGAAGTCGCCGGGATCGAATCCCGCGTCCCGCGCCGTCTCCGACACGTCCGCCAAAATGTGGTTCGCCCTGAACTGGGGAATCATCCGGTCGGCCGCCCAGGCGATGTCGGGCAGCTCCCGGCCGGCGGCGAGCACCGACAGCTTTTGCTGGTATTCGGGATACGGAACCGACTCGAGCTCGATCGCGATATCCGGCCGGAGCTCGGCGAACCGGTCGAGCAGCCGTTCGTACATATCGAGATGCGACGGGTTTCCCCAAGTCATGAAGACCAGCTTGACCGGCTCGGGGGGCGCCCCGTCCCCGGCCCAGTCCCGCTCCCCGCCGGGCGGGAGCGCGAGAGCGATACAAACCGCGGCGGCCGCCGCCGCTGCCGCAAGCGAGACGACGATCGATCGTTTGCCCATGCCGGGCCTCCTTCCCCGTTCATCCCGGCTCCGTCCCGGCCGCCTGCCGCGCCCGGTAATCGCTCGGCGTCACGCCGGTCGCCTGCTTGAAGACGAGCATGAAATGCTTCGGACTTTGGTAGCCGGACAGACGCGCGACGTCGAATACTTTCAGCCCCGTCGTCGCGAGCAGATGCTTCGCCCGCTCGAGGCGCGCCTCCGTAATGTAGTCGGAAAGGTTCGATTGCGTCACCGCTTTGAACAGCTGGCTCAAGTAAGCCGGATTCAAGTGGACGATATCCGCCAGCGTCTGCAGACGCAAATCGCCGTCGGGATGCGCTTGGATGTGCGCCTTCACCTTGCGGATCAGCTGGTGGCTCTCCGCCGGAGGCCGCTCGGGAACGTCGCCCGCGGGCGGCTCCTCCCGGACGCCCGACGTTTTGCGAATGAGCGCCTTCACCCTCTCCAGCGCCTGAATGAGCGCCGTCCGCCGAATCGGCTTGATCAAATAGTCGGCGACGCCGAGCCGCAGGGCGCCGTGGGCGTAGGCGAAATCGCTGTGGCCGCTGACGATGACGATCGGCAGGTCCGGGTACCGCTCGCGGATTTTGGCGCAAAGCGCAAGTCCGTCCATCTCCCTCATCCGGATGTCGGTAATGACCGCGTCCGGCATATCGGTTTTCAAAATCGCCAGCGCCTCCTTGCCGTGGGACGCCTCCCATCCGATCGCGAATTCGCTCGTCACCTGCGGGATCCAATGCCGGAACCCTTGCCGGATCACTTCCTCGTCCTCCACGAGCAGCACTTTATACATCGCCATCGTCCCGCTCCTCTCCTTCCCCGATCGGCAGCGTAATCGTAAACGAAGCCCCCGCGCCGGGGCTTCCGTCGATGTCCAGGTCGGCCCCGTCGCCGTACAGCAGACGGATTCGCTGATAAATGTTGGCCAAAGCCATCCCCCCGCCTTCGCCGCTCTCGAACGTCGGGGGCCTCGACATGGAGCGCTTCAGCCGTTCGATCGCCGCTTCGTCCATCCCGCATCCGTCGTCCCGGACGATCAGCAGCAGCTCCCGTTCGAACCGGGCGACCGCGATCCAGATCGTCCCGCTGCCGTCCCCGATGCCGTGATAGATCGCGTTTTCGACGAGCGGCTGCAGCAGCAGCTTCGGAACGGCGACGTTGCCGAGACGGTCGTCGATATCGTAGACGACGCGCAGCCGGTCGCCGTACCGCATCTGCTGAATCCGGACGTAGGAGCGGATCGATTCGAGCTCGCGGTCGAGCGGAATCATCCGGTCGTACTTGTCGATCGAGTGGCGGAGCAGCGTCCCGAGGGCGGTCACCATGTCGGACACGTCTTCGTTGCCGCGGCGGACCGCCATCATGTTGATCGATTCCAGCGTATTGTAGATGAAATGCGGGTTGATCCGGCTGAGCAGGGCGGCGAGCTCCGCCTCCTTCTCCCGCAAGCCGATGACGTACACTTCGTTGACGAGACGGTTGATCTCCTCGACCATCCGGTTGAAGCTCGCGTTCAGCTGCCCGATCTCGTCCTTGCTTTCCGCCGGCAAGCTTTCGCGGAAATTGCCCAGCTGAACGCGGAACATTTTGCGCCGCAGCTCGATCAACGGCTTGCTCAGCCGGTACGAAAAAAACATCGCCAGCCCGCAAGCCGCGGCGAGGCAAAACAAGCCGATCCCCGTTATGAACGCGCGCATCCGCTTCGACTCTTTCAAAATCGTATCGACGGGGACGACGCTGATGACCCGCAGCCCGGTCGCGGACGAGCGGTCCGCGAAGGCGTAGTAGCGGTCCGAGCCGATATCCAGCCGCCGGCTCGCCGCCTCCGCGCCGAAGTCCGGCAACGGCGGCAGCGGAACGCCGGGGTCGATCCGCTTCTCGAAAAACGGCTCGTTGTCCCCGTTCACGACGACGATCGTGCCGTACTCCTCCACGTCCCAATTCGATAAAATCCGATCGAACAGCGACAGCTTCAAATCCATCTTGATGATGCCGAGCGCCCGGTTCGTATACGGCTCGCGCAGCAGCCGGGCGAACGAGACGACGTCTTCTCCCCCGCCGTCCGGCATATAGGACGGCGTGTGCCTGGCGATCAGGACGCCCGCCCCGTCCGCCGCCGCCGTCTTCCGGTACCAGCTTTCCTCGCGGAACCGGTCGGGCAGCTTGACGAGCGAAGGGTCCATGTTCGTGAAGGCGTAGCCGTCGTTCGTCATGATCTGGATCGACTTCAGCTCCGGCCGGTTGAACAGGATGCCGTGAATGTACGACGACATTTTCTCCATGTTTCGTACGGACGGAAGCGAGTCCGGCCGGGCTTCGCCGTGCTTTTTCAAAACCGCGACGACTTCCTGGTCGTACAGCGGCATAAGCGACAGCCGCTGCATTTCCGTAAACGTCGTGTCCAAATGCTTGTTGATCTGATCGGCGATCCGCAGCGTGTAATCGGCCGTCTTCCGCTTCACGACCGAAGAAAAGTCGTGGTACGCGACGTAGCTCTGAATCGCGAATGGAAGCGTTATCAACAAGATGAAAATCGAGACGATCTTCGTCCTCAGGCTCATATTCGCGAAAAGGGCGAAGCCCGGCTTCGGTATCGGCCCCATCGGCGGCCACCCACTCTCCAGTTAATTCCAATTCCAATATAAAACAGATTGTCCGGATTGAAAAGAGCCCGGCCGCCCGGATACGGCGATAGTTCCGGGCAGCAAGAAAACGCCGCGTGCGGCTTGCGGCTTGTCGGGGACGTCCGCAAAGACGTTTCCCGGCAAGCCCGGCCGTACCCGGCGTCGTTTGGAAAAGAACGGCGCAAGCCGTCACTCGTGTCCTTTGCCCGGCTTCTTCTTCGTCTCCACCGTCAGCTCGAGCGGATCGCTCCGGTTGCCGGCGGCGTCCAGCGCGAACACGCGGAACGAATACGCGTTGTTTTTCTTCAACCCTTTGACCGTCATCCCGGTCGATCCCGTTTGCAGCACGTTGTCGTCGAAGCGGACTTCGTACCGGACGACTCCGACATTGTCCGACGCGGCAGGCCATTTCAGCTCCACCTTCGTCGTCCCGTTGCCGTCCGCGGTCAGTCCGGCCCCCGCGGGCCACGTCGGCTTCGTCGCATCCGCCGGCGCCGGCCCTTCCGTCACCGCAAGCGTGTGCGAAGCGGTATGCGCTCCGTAGGTCGCCGAGATGACGGTTTGCCCCGCGCGATAAGCGGTGACCGTGCCGCCGTCGTCGATATCGGCGATCGACGGATCGGCACTTGCGTACGAGACGCCGGACGACGGGAACCCGACCGTTCCGTCGTCGCGGACGGCGACGACGGAGACGGAGCGCGTCTCGCCGGTCCGCATGGCCGACAAGCCGTCGAGCGCCAGGCCGACAACCGGAACCGGCGCGTCGTCCGGCTTCGCCAGCGTTATCGTGCCGTTTCGGGCGATCAGCCCGAAATAGCCGGGCTTCCGGATCGCACCAACGGCCGTATCCAAGTAATCGAACACGGTTTCCCCGTCCACGGTCATGATCAGCCTGACCCCGCCCGCCTCCGGGACGGCGCCCAATTGAAGGCGGCGCTCCTCGTTGAACGGCAGCATCGTGTTCGGAATGGCCGGACCGGCCAGGCTCGGATAGCCCGGAATATCGCCGTAGATGACGGTTCGCGCCCCGGCGTTGAACCGCTGCAGCTCGATGCCGCCCGCGGACACGACCGCCAAATACGTATCGTCGGCGCTATAGCCGAGCGTTTCGCTTTGCTTGCCGAATTGGAGCGCGTACCAGCTCGAGGAGGCGTTGATCGTCATCTTGAAATCGAGCAGCTCCCCGCCGAATTGGCGCCCTTGATAGACGGCGTGCCCGCCGTTCGGCGTCCCGATCGTGATGCGGCTGTCGCCGCTTTGGACGTTGTTTCCCCCTTCGGGCGATACATGCCACGAACCGGCATCGTCGATCTCGCGGCGCAGCGCGTACGGCTCGGCCGTTCCGCCGCCCCCCACTTTCAGATGGTAGTAGCCTTTCCGTTCCGTTCCCTTATAGGTACCCGAAAGCGCCAGCACGGCGGAGCCGGCTTCGCGGGCGGTCAGGACGCCGTCCGTCGTGACGGACGCGACGGCCGGGTTCGACGACGAGAACGCGACGGCGTCCAGCTCGACCCGATTGCCGAACGTCGTATTTCCGTACGCCCGGAGGGCGGCGGTAGCGCCTTGCTCGGCGTAAGCGACGTTGCCGGCGACGCCTTCCAGCCGAATATCCGAGAGCGTCTCGCCCACGAATACGTCCGCCTCGATCGTTCGCAGCACGGAGCCGTTGACGATGTCGATCGTCACCTTCGTGCTTCCTTCCCGCAGCCCCGTTACCTTGCCTTCGCCGTCGACGGAAGCGACCGACGCGTCCTGCACCGAATAATATAGGCGGCTTGTATCGAGCGTCAGCGGCCGGTCTTTGCCGTCCTTGGCGGCAAGCGCCACCGGCTGCGTCTCCCCGACGTTCAGACGGACCGGTTCGGCGGTCCATCGGCTGACGGCGCCGTCGGCCAGATCGAGATAGCTCGGCTGCAGTCCCGCATTCCCGATAATCGCGAGCGCCTCGGACGGCCAGTCGGCGTCGGGGAAGACGCGGGTATCCCGGAACACGTTGTCGAAGCCGTTGTCGATATAGGCGGACTCCGTCGTATAGTTGCCGACGAATTCCTGGTCGTGGATCGTGGCCGCCCATGCTTGCGCCCACCGCTTGGAGCTGTGCCATGGCGGCGATTCGCGCAGGTCGATGACGTTGCTTTCGTATTTCCAGTACGCCGATCCTTCATCAGCATACAGCGGGGCCCCGATGTCCATCTGGTTGCGAATGTAGTTGCCGGCTACGACGTTCTTGTCCTCGGCCGTCGCGCCCGACGTGCCGAGACTGTAGAAGGCGCCTCCGTCGCGCAGTCCCATCCCCATCAGGTCGTAGATCAGATTGTTGCGAATGTTCACGTTGCGGGTGACGGGATCGAAATCCTTTGTCCAGCCGTAGCCGATATGGGTTCCGCTGTAAGGGATGTTGTAGATTTCGTTGTGGCTGATATCCATATCGACCGGGAAGCCCGCGGATATGGCGGCGGCCGACATGTAATCGACCCCGATATCGTGAATGTAGTTGTTGACGATATCGTTGTTTTTCATCCACTTGCGCTTGTCGGCCGAATGATACACGTCGGGATCGTTCGAATTCGGCTGGCCGACGTTGATCGCGCCTCCCGAAATGTCGTAGAACCGGTTCCCTTCGATCAAGCCGTTCTGCACGCCGTTCTGCATGCGGATTGCGGTAATGCCCAGCTTCGCGAAATCGTTGCGCTTGAAATGGACCGTGTTGGCCAGCTCCAGCTCGATCGCGGCGTCGGGAAGCTCGTCGGGCTTGCCCGGATAGCGAAGGTGGTTGTTCTGCGCGTCGGAATGGCCGAAACTCGTGCTCGGCCGGTTCCAGGCGCTGTACCGAAACCGCAGCCCTTCGAACTGCAGGTTCCGCACCGGCCGGTCGGCGGACTCGCCGGAAATGTCCAGCAGCCGTTCCAGGACGGGCGCCACGACTTCGGCGGCGGACAAATTTTCCCACGCCCGAGGCTTGTAGTACACATATCCGTCCGTCCGGCTGTAATACCATTCCCCGGGACGGTCGATCAGCTCGTACGCGTTCTCGTAATAGACGGGCACGGTCGCGGAGGTCATCCCTTTGTTGGACGCCGCCGCCCAGCCGGGATTTTCCATGACGATTTGAGCCTTGCCGCCGGCCAGACCGACGCTCTGCACGTTCACCCGCGGATTCGTCCACTGCTCCCGGTAGACGAACTCCAATTCGCTTGCATCGCCCCATGCGGCGAGGAACGTGTCGTCCGACACGTAGCCGTCGGCCGTCTTCAGCGGGTTGGTCAGCCCGCCCTCGCTTCTGGCGCGGACGGCGCGAACGCCGTCGACGAACAGCTGCCTCGTGTTCAGCCCGCCGACATATGCTTTGTAAATGCCGTTTACGTTGTCATGCTCGGTCCAGCCGGTTATCGTCCGCCCTCCGCTGATGACCGCCTCCTCGCCGGGGTAGCTCCGGTACGTGACGAAATGGCCGTTCCGACCGGAATCGTCCGGTCCGAACCGGAGCGTATCGTCCAGCGTATACGTGCCCTCCCGCAGCAGGACGACGATATCGCCGGCCATGGCCCCGGTCAGCTGCCGGACCGCTTCCTGCGCCCGCCGGATCGTCCGGAACGGCGCCTGCTCGGTCCCCGGGCTGCCGTCGTCGCCGGACGGCGCTACGTACAGCTCCTTCCATACGGTGCGGGGCGCGACCGTGACGGCCGTTTCGCCGCGAATCGTTCCGTCGGCGTTGGCCGCATATACGGTCGCGGTCCCCGGACCGACGCCGGTCAGCTCGCCGTATTCGTCCACGGTCGCGACCTGCGGATCGTCCGTTCCCCATACGATCCGGGTATCCGTATGGTTGGCCGGCGCGATTTCGGCCTGCAGGTAGTGCCGCGAGCCGACCGGAACGGCCGAACCGACCGGGGCGATGGTTATGCCGGTTATCGGCACCACATAGACGTTGACGGTGACGGTAGCCGCCGGAATCGGCTCGAGGGGCTGCGCGGCGATGACCGCCGTCCCCGGGGAGACCCCCGTCACGACGCCGTTCGCATCGACGGACGCGATATCCGGGCGGTCGGACGACCAGCTCGCGGTGCGGACCGTCGCGTCGGCCGGCTCGAAGGCGAGCGGCAGCCTCACGGAAGCCCCCTTCGCCACACCGTAAGCCGGCTGCGGGAACGACACGCCGATCGCCGGCTTGTAGGAGGAGATTTGGAAGTCGTCGAAATACGCCGAGCCGACGCTGTCCTTGTAAATGCCCAAATAAAAGCCGTTCGGCGCGACGCCGGCCGTCCAAGGCTCGCGGGAAAGCTTCGGCGCCCCGTCGATCGACAAGTCGAAGATGCCGGCCTCCGAATCGGCCATGACGTCGACCTCGTACCAAACCCCGGCCTCGTAAGGCGCGATGGGCGTCCAGAACGTTCCGCCCTGCTTCATATAAGCGAATTGTCCTTCGTAGAGGGCGAATTTGATCACGACGGCCCCGTTTTTGAGCGTCGGCAAATAAAACACCGCCCCCGTCTGATCCGCCTTCACCTTGTACGTCATCGTCATTTTGGCGGCGCCCGCGGGAATCGTTTTCTCGATATTGTAGGAGGAGGCCGATTTGCCGTTTTTCTCCAGCTTGAGCGCTTTCCCGGCGATGCCGTCAACCTGCTCCACGACCGCCCGGACGACGTACGGATCGGGGGCGGGCTCTACCGCCGCCGGGGGAGCGGGAATTTTCCAGTTCGCCGGCTTCGTCCCCGGCGCGTACGACTCGAACGTCTCGTTCAGCAAGTCCCCCGCGGCGTATACCGGGAACGGGCCCAACAGGCCCAGCCCCAACAAAACCGCAAGGAAAGCGCAACCAATTCCCGGCCATCGAAGCAAACGACTCATCCACATCCCGCCTTTTCCACAAAATTTGGATCGTACGCCATCACTATAAGTCCGCCGGCCCTTCCCGCTCCATATTCCTTTTTCCGGTATATCGGCGAATCGGTATACAACTTTCTTGCACAAAGGGAGTATTCATTTGCAGGAAATGATTATTTTGGGAAACGGAGGAAATGAAATGAAAAAGTTCATTTTGGGGTTCGTGCTGGGAGCGTCTCTCTTCTCGCTCGCCCGAATCGAAGCGTCCGGATGGCTGGAGGAGGTCGTCCTCTACCCCGTCAAGCTTCTCGTCAACGGCAAGCTGGCGACTTCGGCGTCGGATACCGATTATCCCGTCCTGAATTACAAAGGGAGCGCCTATGTGCCCATCCGGCTCGTCGCCGAGACGATGAACGCGAAGGTGATCTTTTGGGATGAAGAGGAGAAGGTCATCTCCATTAACGATCCTCGAGCGGAGCTGCCCCGTTCCTACAAGCCGGATTTGGCCCGGCAAAACGGAGACGTCGTTTCGATTACCGAGGGAGAAGCCTACAACGAAAGCCGGCTCGCCGAGTTCGCCCTGAACGTCGAGCATCACGTCGACGATTGGGTCCGCATCGTCCGGTACACGATGGAAGGCGACCCGATCATCCGCATGGCCGTGTACGCCGACGGCGTCATCGCTTATTCGGCCGACAGCACGCGCGACCGATTCGGCGGGGCCGAAAACCGGAAAGCGGAATGCGCCTCCCTCGTCCGCACGGCCGGAGAAGCCGACGGCAAACGGTATACCGACTATACGTTGACGGGATGCGGTCCCGACCGGGAATCGATCAACCTGTACCGGTGGTTCGCGAAATGAAACGGACGGGACAACCCGGTTGTCCCGTCCGTGGCTTCCGCCCGTCCGGGCGAGCTCCGTTTACACGCCGTACGGGTCCGCCTGCAGCCGAACCCGCTCCCCTCCCGAATCGGACAGGCGGATGTCCCGCACGTACGCGTACGCCGCTCGCGGCACTTCGCCGTCCGGCTCGTCGACGTCGCGAATGCGGACCGTCTCCAAATACGCCGCGACCGCATCGAGCGACGCCTCTCCGTCCAGCACGACGACCGCCCATCCCGCTTCCAGGCGAGGGTGGACGACCGTTTCGGCGGCGCCGTTCCGTTCGAGCAGCACCTGCCGAAGCTTGAGCCGGCCTTTCTCCGGCTCGACGGCGATCCGCATCGGCACCCGCTCCTCCCTGCCGCACGGAATGCCGCGCAGCGCCGTCAGGGCGACGGTCGCCCGCGGGTACGGCAGCACCTGCCACTCCCGGCCGTCCGATCGGGTCGTCATGGCGATCGGGCGTCCCGCGTAGCGATGCACGACCCATTCGTCGGCGATGGCGGCGGCCCGGTTATGTACGCCGGACATGCTGCGTACGGTCAGCAGCACGTTTCCGGCTTGGGCGGATCGCGTTTGCACATCGGGAAAGAACGATTCCCGGAACAGCGCGGGGGCCAAATACGACGTCCGGTACGATTCGCCCGGATGCGTGCGGACCTCGTCGCCGAGATCGACGTACCACCGCACGAACGATAGCTGCTCCCCGGCAACGCTGAAGCTTGCCGGAAACGACTGCCACCCGAGCCCCCAAGTCGGCCATTGATAGCTGCCGGGAATGACCGGAAACCGGTTGAGGCTGCCGAGCCTCGTGTGACGGCCGATCCAGGAATAGGCGCGGCTGTCGTCGAAAATACGCTCCGTCCGCTCTCTCGGCACGGGCTGGCGCGTTTCCTGCGACGTCCGGCTCCCGGCCGCAAGCTCGTCTCCGAACGGTAGGAAGAGGAGCAGCCCGTTCAAGGTCAGCCGCCCGGGATCCAGCTCCCTGATTCCCCGAACGCCGGCCGCGACCCAAAGCGGATCGGGCCGTACCGTTTCCCCGGAGAAGTTATAGCTGCGGATGGCCGGCACCGGCTCTTCGCCGTCATGGAACCGCAGCATTCCGTACAGCTCCTCGATCCTTCCGCGAAGGCGGGCGCCCAACGAATGCATCCGCCCGTCCAGCACCGTCGCCGCGATCTGCAGCGAGATGACGATAACGGCGATGTAGGCGACGCTCATATTTTCTCCCCATCCCCAGCCCCGCCGTTCCGTATAATCCTCCCATCGCTCGAAAAACCGGATGCCCGCCTCGACGTACTCCTCCCTGCCCAAAATCGCCGAAACGGCCAGCAGCATGGCGCCGTCGCTTACGATCTTGTTCGGATAATACAAGGTCGGGAGAAGGCATTCGCGGCGGAACCATTCGCCGGCATGGGCCAGCATGTCGTCCATGATCCGGGCGTGGCTCGCCGGTATCGCTTCCGGATGCCACAGCCGCAGCAGCACGAGCGGGCGGACGATGAAGAAAGCCGCGTTCGTATCGTTGACGTTCGACTCTTCGGCGTACCAGCGAAACCCGCCGTAGTGCGGGTCGGCCCGGTCCGTCCGCTGCAGCTTCGCCAAAGCGCGGAGCATCTCTCCGCCTTCGGCCTCGCCCAGCCGGCCCAGCAGCGTGCCGAACGCGTAGACGTGCGCCGTTTGCCGCCCTTCGCGGCAATGCGCCAAGTGGGCGATTTCCTTCGTGTGTCCCGGGCGGTCCAGCCGGATAAGCCCTTCTTCGACGGCAAGCCGCTCCGTTTCGCGATCATAGGTCCGTTCCAGCAGCGACCGGATTTCCGGTTTCATGGCGTTCCCTCCGCTTCGTATCGATTCATCCGCCTTCAATCGGAACGCGCCCCTTGCGGGACGCGTTCGCGGCCTACTTCATCTCGTACAAATCTTTCATCAGCAGGGCGGAGTCTTTGTTGTCCCGGTACCATTTGTCGTAAAAGTCGTCCACCTTCGTCCCGCCGGCTTTCTCCCACGCCGCCTTCGCGTCCCGGATAAACTGCTCGGCCGTATAGCCGCTTCCGCCGACGATCGCCTTGTTCGCCATATCCAATATCGTTTTGTTCGCATTCGTGTTGATTTGGGCCAAATCCTGCGGCAGCAAGGGCAGGAAGTCGCGGTGCGTCACGCCGGGCATCGGACGGCTCGCGTCCACGTACGCCTTGCGTCCCTGCTTGAGCGCCTCGATCATGTCCTTCTCCGCCGGCGACGGATTCGTCTTGTTCTCGAGGCCGGTGCACGCGTCGGGAGCCAGCGAAGCCAGCATGTTCATGTCGGCGATGTAGCTGACCTCCTTCTTCGTCTTCTCCGGATCGATCGGCTCGGGACAGCCGTTTGCCCCTTTCTTGTAATGCTCCCCCTCCAAGCCGTTGCCGATCGTCGTCTTGAAGCCGTCCGAGGACATAAAGTCGATCGCGCGGATGACGGCGGCCGGGTCCTTGGCGGAGGCGTTGACGGCTCCCGTGATTTGGATCGGGTTGTTCAGCAGCGGGCTGAACTGTCCGAATTCGGTTTTCGGCAGCGCGATCGGCACGATTTCGGCATCGGGGACGTTTTTCTTCAGCGTCTCGTAATTTTTCACGTTCAAGGAGCTTCCGTAAATGCCGACTTTCCCGGCCATCCAGTCCTGCGCCGATTTCGCCCCGTTTTTGTCGGTGACGAAGTCCTTATCCGTATAGCCGGCGTCGTAGACCGTTTTCTGGAACGCGATGGCCGCCTTCAGCCGGTCCCAGTCGTGCACGATCTTGTCGTCCCGGAGCATCCACGGGTACTGGTCGGTCCCGAACAGCGTAAAGCCGTTGCCGAACATATGGTTCAGCACGATGCCGCTGATGAAGCTGAGGGCGATCCCCTGCGTATCTTTTTTGCCGTTGCCGTCGGGATCGTTCTCGGTAAACGCTTTCGCTACCGCGAGCAGCTCGTCCGTCGTCGTCGGAACCTGCAGGTTCAGCTTTTTCAGCCAATCGGCCCGAATGAACAAGTAATGGTTCGGATCCATATTGTACGGCCGGCCGAGGAAATACATCTTCCCGTCGGGCATCGTGGCCGCTTTTTTCAAGGCCGGATACCGGTCGAGCCTCGCCTTGTATTCCTTGCTGTATTGGTTGATCAGATTGTCGAGCGGCAGGAGCTGCTTCTGGTTGTACAGCTGGCCCAGGTACGACCGGTCGAACTCCATGATCAGGTCGGGAGCGGAGCCCGACGCGAACAGCACGTTGTACTTTTGCAGCGACTCCCACCGCGGAATCGGAACGAACTTGACGTCGGCCGGGCCGTTCGCGTTCACCCATTTCGTCCATCGGTTGTTGTCCATCGTGCCTTCTTCCGCCGGGATATTGCCTCTGTCGTACAGCGAGACGGTAATCGAGCCGCGCTTCTCCGCCGCGCTCGCCCCCCCGCTCCCCGTTCCGCCCGTCCCCGCGGCCGTGCCGCCGCTATCCTTGTCGCTGCAGCCGACGACGGCCGCGAGCAGCGCCAGCGCGACCCCCGCGGCCATCCGGCTTATGCTCCGCAACGTTTTTTTCATGTTTCCGTGACCTCCCCTTCGAAATACGTGAATCGTTCGTGATCCCGCGATGTTGCCGCCCGGTCAGCCTTTGATCGCCCCGATCATCACCCCTTTCGTGAAATATTTTTGCAGAAACGGGTACAGGACCAGCATCGGGACGACCATGACGATGACGCCCGCCGCCTTCATGCCTTCCGGCGTCACGTTGACCGTTTCTTCCGGCCGGAGGCTGTTGATTTCCGTCACGATCGACTGGCTGCGGATCATTTGCTGGATCAGGACGGTCAAGTTGTATTTCTCGGGGCTGTTGATGTAGATGAGCACGTTGAAAAACGAATTCCAGTACTGCACCCCGTAAAAAAGCGCGATCGTCGCCAGCATCGGCAGCGACAGCGGCAGCATGATCCGCAGCAGCAGCGCCCATTCCCCGCAGCCGTCCATCCGGGCCGCTTCCTCCAGCTCCTCGGGAATGTTCTCGAAAAACGAGCGCATGATGAGCATATTGAACGTGCTGATCAGGGCCGGGAGCCATAATGCGCCGTACGAATCGACGAGCCCGAGCTGCTTGACGACCAGGTACGTGGGAATCAGCCCGCCTTGGAACAGCATCGTGAATACGATCGCCAGCGTCCAATATTTGCGTCCGTAGAACGCTTTCCGGGACAGCGGATAGGCGGCCATAATCGTAAACGCCATGCTGAGCGCCACGCCCGCGAGCGTAATCGTCACGTTGTTGAGCAGCGCGTCGACAACCGGCGTCCCCCGGAACAGCAGCGCGTACGATTCCGTCGACCAATCGACCGGCCATAGCGTCACGAACCCGGACTGCACGGCGTCTTTGCCGCTCAGCGACAGCGCCGCGAGATGGACGAGAGGCAGCAGGCAGATCAAGCCCGCCGCGGCCAGAACGGCATAATTGAAGCCGTAAAACAGCTTTTCCGCAAACGTATCCTTCACGCGCGCACCTCCTACCATAATTCGCGGCCGAACCGTCTGGCGATCGCGTTCGCGAGCGCCACGAGGACGAGGCCGACGACCGACTCGAACAGGCCGAGCGCCGCGGTCAGGCTGAATTGGCCGCCCTGCAGCCCCATTTGGTAAATGTACGTGCTGATGACGTCCGACACGTTCGAGACGATCGAGTTTTGCAGAACATACACTTGATCGAACCCGACCTCCATGACGCGTCCCATCGCCAAAATCAGCATGAGGACGATCGTCGGGCTCAGTCCGGGCAGCGTAATATGCCGCACCTGCTTCCACTTGCCCGCGCCGTCCAGGCTCGCCGCTTCGTACAGGCTCGGATCGATCGTCGTCATCGCGGCCAAGTAGACGATGGCGCTGAACCCGGCTTCCTTCCATATGCCGGAGCCGAGGAAGATGGCGATCCACGACCCTTCGTGGAACAAGAAGGCGAACGGCTCTCCGAGCCATCTCGCCACAAGGGCGTTAATCATGCCGCTCTGCGAAAACAGCGTAACGACAATGCCCCCCACGATAACCCACGAGAAAAAATGAGGCAAATAGACGAGCGTCTGCACGGTCCGCTTGAACCACGCCCGACGAACCTCGTTCAGCAGTATCGCCAGCGCGATCGGAAAAGGAAACCCGACGAGCACCGTCAGCACGCTCAAGACGAGCGTATTGCGGATAATTTGGACGGACTGCGCCTGCGTGAACAGGTGCTCGAAATTTTGCAGGCCGACCCACCCGCTGCCCCATATCCCCTCGTAGAACGTATAGTTTTTGAACGCGATGACGAGCCCCAGCATCGGCGTATATTTGAACACGGCGTAAAATGCGACGACCGGCGCGAACATAAGCCAGAGAGGCACGTTTTGCCGGAACCGGCGGTTCGTCCGAAAGCGGCGTTCGCCCGATGCGGCTTCGCTCTTTCCGTCCGGCCGGGCGTCGATGGCGGGATTGGCCTCCATGGGGCACCTCCTTTCCGGGATGATGAGGGAATCGGCTGTCGTTTCCGTCACCACCATACCCCCGGGGAGCCGTGCCGGCAATATTCATTTTTCGCGTATACGGCCCGGGGTGTCGACGTTTTTCCCGTATAGGGCGCGAAGCCCGGTCCGCCCGGCAAGCTTCGTTTCCCGATCGGGTCGCCGGCGGCCAAGAACGAAACAACCGCCGGAGACGAATCCCCGACGGTCCGATTGCCGTTGAACATCCCCGATCCGCTTCACCCGCCACGCTCCTTGCGGAAGTCGCCGGGCGTCGTGCCGACCAGCTTCTTGAACGCGCGAATGAACGACATCGTATGCAAATAGCCGACCTTCTCGGAGACGCTCTGCACGGGCTCCTGCGTTTCCGTCAGCAGCCTTTTGGCATGCTCCATGCGCACCTTGGCCAAATAATCGACGAACTTCTCCCCGAACTCCTCCTTGAAAATGCGGCTCAGCGTCTTCACGTTCGTATCGAACGCTTCGCCGAGGAGGGCGAGCGACAGGTCCGGATTGCCGTAATGCTCCGCCACGTAATCGCGCGCCCGCGCGGCCAACGAATATTGCTCCCGGCCCATCCGCAGTCCCCGCAGCTGCCGGTCCGCCTCCCGAAGAATCGGCACGAGCTCCCGCCGTACCTCCTCGATCCATTCGAACTCGTCCGGCAGCCGCTCCAGCTCCGCCAGCCCGCCCGCCGTCCAAATATCCCGGTACTCCTGCGGCAGCTCCTGCATTTCGCGCCGGATCTGGGTTTTGAGCATGCGCACGAGGCTCGCTACGTCTTCCTTCGCATACACGCCGGCTGCGATCGTCTGCAGCGTATGCGACAGAAGCGGCTCCCAATCCGGATTGCCCAGACGGAACAGCTGGGCCGTCTCGCGCATCGCCGTCACGAGGTTATCCACCCCCGTGCCGTCGGACAGCTTGCCGAATTGCGGATCGTACACGTACACCGCGTTCGGTCCGAGCGAAACTTTGCGCTCCGCGGCCGCCGAAGCCTGCTTGTACGAATCCGGGACATCCCCCGCCGCATAAGCGGGCTCTCCGATGCCGAACGTGACGGTAAAGGCCAAGTATTGCTCCACCCAGCTTTTCGCCCGCTCCGATAGGGCTTTGATGCGGACGACCGATTGACGCGCGCCGGCCGCGTCGGATATTCGGTACAGCAGGACGAGTCGGTTCGGGGCCATCCATTCCGCCCATACGCTCTCGCCCGCGTCCGCCACGATCTCCTGGATGGCGCCGCGCAGCGTAAATTTGAACAGCGCCTGATCCCGCCGGGAATACCGCTCCGTAAACGGCTGGAAGCCGTCGATTTCGGCCACGGCGACGATCGCGCATTCGAATCGTCCTTCGATGCCGAGCTTTTCCGTCTCCCGGCTCCATTCCTCGGCCGATAACCGGACCGTGCCTTCCATCAGCTCTCTGAACAAATGGAGCCTGCGGTACAAAACGCCTTCCTCGTGCGCCTTCTCGAAGCTGTTCGTCTGCTCGATCAAGCTTTCCAGCGCGCTTCCGATAAAGTCGAATTCGTCCCCGCCGACGTCCTTGCGAACGAGAGCGTTCGGCTTCGCCGCAAACGCGTGAATGCGCCGGAGCACCTGTTCGAGCGGCCGGTAATGGCGGTGGCTGATATAGGTCATCGCGGCGATTCCTCCCGCTACGACCGCAAATCCCAAGACGACCCAGACGTACGACAACGCGGATACGAAAGCGAATCCGCTCGCCTTCTGGAGCCCGGCATACAGACTCCAGCCCGTATAGGATGAAGTCAGCACCGTCCGGTCCGCATCGCGCTGTTCGCCGGCCGGGACGCAGCGCCGGTCCGGTCCGGCGAAGCTCGCGCCGGTATCGTCGGCCAGACACAGACTCGCGCCGCCGTTCAAGTTCATGTCCCGCAGCAGCGCCTCCAGCGACCCGGCACGCACGTTGACGACGATCAGCCCTTGTTCGCCGGAATAATACGGCACCTTCTTCACGAGGGATACGATCGGCCGGGTCGGATTGTCCTCGGAGAACGGTCTCATGCTGCGTATGCCGCTCCACCAATACAAGCCGGGACGCCGCATCGCTTCCGCGACGAACTCGCGGTCCCCGAACGTCGCAAGCTCGGCGGTGAAGCTGTCCAGCAGCACTTTGCCGTCCTTCGCGCGGTACAAATAGACGGAATCGATCATCGGAAGCGGCTCCATGAAATCCCGGATCGCGTCGGTCGCCTCGTAGTAGGCGTAGGTCGGCTGTTCGCCGGGGCTGGCGAAAAAGGCGGCGACCTTCTCGTTCAGCAGCAAGTTTTTGCTCGCCATCGTGTCGACGCTCTTCAGCGTGCTCTCCACGATCTGCATCACCTGGCCGGCGAACAGCTCGCCCGCTTTCAGCGACTGCCGCTTCGTAAGCTCGTTCATCGTCATGAAAAACAGAAGCATCAGGCAAAAGACGGCCGCGAAAAAGATCGGAATATACGACAGGATCAACCGGTAAAACCACTTTTTGGGCATGACGCGCCGCTCCTATCCATCGACGGACTTATCCAACTATTGTAATCGGTATCACTCGGAATGAACATACGGAAGCCGGCAACCCGGGATTGAGGTGCATATACCATACCGCGGGGGATCGCTTCCCGCAATATTCATTTTTCTCGTCTATCGAACCGGGCCGGCCGTATGGTTGGGATTGCCGTTTCCGTTATTTGTAGCAGGTAGCGAGAATGGAGGATGCGTATGGAGAATCGGTTTATCGACGGGATCGAGTACAACGAAATTCCGGTCCCCGATCTGGATGCGGCGGTCGATTGGTATTGCGGCAAGCTGGGCGCCCGGCTCGGCTTGAGGAACAACGCCTTGGCCATCGTCGAGTTTTCGACGGGACCGAGCTTGTTTTTGGTCCGGACGGCCGACGAGACGGCGGCCACTTTCCTGGTCGACGGGGAGGACCATTATACGATCGGGTTTCGGGTTCGCGACATCGGCGGGTTTCGCGACTATTTGCTGGGACTGGGCGCGAAGGTCGGAGCCCTGCAGGATGAAGGGCGGGTCGGGCTGTTTTTCACGTTTTACGATCCGTTCGGTAATATGTTCGACGTGCACCAACCCCCGATCCGAACGAACGACAAGGAGGCGTAAATCACAATGAACAAAACGCAGATCCCCCTGCACAAACGGATCGCCGCCGTCTTCATGCACGCGGCGGACTTGAGGCGCTCGGCGGAATGGTACGGCGAATTGCTCGGATGGCCGGTCGCGGAGGAGCGGTTGAACCGCGGTCCGGTTTACCGGTTCGAATTGCCGGGGACCGCGCTTGTACTCGACAACGGCTCGTTCGACGAACCCGATCCCGGAAAACGTGCGGCGCCGCAGCCGCTCGTCATGCTGGCGTGCGACGATATCGACGCGGCCTACGACTATATCCGGACGAAGGCGGAGCCGCTGTCCGAGCCGGTGCGCGGCCCGGGAACGGCGTTTTTCGACTTCCGCGCCCCGGACGGCCGGGTGTATAGGGTGGGCCGGCCGGAGGACGGCGATGACGGGAAACCGGCGCCCGACAGCGCAAGTCCCGTTCGTCCCCGAATCGGCGGCGTTTTTATCAACGTGCGGGATATGAAGGCTTCGGCCGCCTGGATCAGCGAACTGCTCGACGTGCCGCTGCGTGCGGAGGAGACGGACGACTCTATTTATGTGATTCCGAACGTCCGGGGCGCCGACCTGATGCTCGACGATAACCGGGCGCGCCGGGGCGAAACGTTCGAAATTCCGCTCATGTTCGATTGCACCGACATCGATGCCGCATACGCGCATGCGGCCTCGCGCGGAATGAGCGTCTTTCAGCCGATCGAGCGCCACGGCGACGTGTCCTTTTTCACGCTTCGGGATCCCGACGGCAACCTGGTGATGGTGTGCCAAAGCACGGAGGGGGAGATCGACGGCTACACGCTGGTGCAGCTTCCCGTTACGGATCTTCGGCGCGCGGTCGCCTTCTATACGGAGGTGCTCGGATTCGTGCCGGAGCATCCGGAGCGGCCCGTCGCGGAACATGCGTTTCTGCGGACGAGATCGGGCGGCGGGCCGGGGCTGCACCTGCTCGAAGTCGCGGAGTCGGAGTTCAAGACCGGCCACTGGTCGCATGGCGGCAAGCCGGTGCACGGACTGGAGCTGCACAGCCGCGACATCCGTTCGCTTCACAAGCGGCTTCTGAAGGCGGGCGCCCGCATCGAGGCGGAGCCTTACTTCGTCGAGCCGTGCGGCAGGTACGTGAAGTTTTACGACCCGGACGGACATCTCCTATGCGTGAATCAAGGAATGTAGCCATGTGCAAGCCGCGGCCTAAGTCGTTCTCGTTCTACGACCCGGACGGGAACGATATCGAGGATTGGAGTAAGGAGACTCTATGAAAACGACGATCTATATGGTCCGGCACGCCGAAGCCCCCTTCGTGTTCGGCGAAGAGAGAACACGGGGGCTTTCGGCGAAGGGCGTCGAGGATGCGAAGCGGGTCGCCTCCCTTCTCGCCTCCGTCGATGTCCACGAAATGGTTTCAAGTCCGTACGCCCGCGCGAAGATGACGATTCAATACGCGGCGGAGCAAAAGAACCTCGACATCGTCGAATACGAGGAGCTCGCCGAGCGCGCGATATTAGGACTCGACCGCGAGGCCCCGTGGGACGTGCTGGTCGAGGCGATCCGGCGATCCTTTACAGACAAAGAATTCGCACTCGAGGGCGGCGAATCGACGCGTCAGGCACAGCGTCGGACGATCCCCGTTATCGAGAAGCTGCTGGAACGACACCGAGGGCGCACCATCGTCATCGGCACGCACGGCAACATCATGACGATCATCCTGAATCATTACGACGAACGGTTCGGGTTCGACTTCTGGAAATCGACATCGATGCCCGACATCTATAAGCTGACGTTCGACGGCAGCCGGCTCGAGAGCGTCGAGAGACGGTGGAGCTAGAGGCTTGGGGCCGCCGATTCGGAACGGGTCGCCGTGCGGTGCGGCGACGTCCCCTTGTTTGCCTATCGGGGGCGATCTCCCGTATACTGTCTTATGACTATTTTCCGATGAAAGCGGCGTGGTCCTACCGATGTCGATCTCTATCCGCTTCGAGAAGCTGCTGGAGCGGCAGTTCGTTCATAACGAAGGAAAAAGCTTGTTCTACGAGAAACCGGACGGGGAACCGCCGTTGACCCCCGCCGAACATACGGTGCGATTTCTGCAGAAACACGGGGGCCGCTTCGTCGATTGGGTTCGTTCCGCGGCCGAAGCGGACGACCTCCGACCTCTGCTTCGAAAGCTGGCCCGATCGTGCATGACGAGCTTCATGAAGGCGAACCCCTACGTTCATTTTCAAGCTGCGCATCATGCCGAGCTTGAGCGGTTGTACAGGCGCTCGCTGCAGGAGATATGCGGGACGCTCGTCCGCCGCGAGTTTTTGGCGGAACGGGACCTGGTCGAATGCTTTCGATGTCATTACGCGCGGCTGCGCTCGTTCCTGAGCCGAACGAACGGGACGGAGCTGTTTCGTGCCTATGCCCGCAGTCCGCATATTCCGCCGATCGCTTACGCGGAATATTCGCCGGAGCTGCAGCTGAACGTGCTCGGCCTACATGAGGACCGCTTGCTCCAGCCCATTCTCGATATCGGGTGCGGGGCGCAAGCGAGGCTCATCCGGTATTTGCGCGAATACGGTCTCGCCGCCAGCGGTCTCGATCGCTGGGAGGTCGAATGCGGCGCCGCATGGTCGTCTGCGGACTGGCTGTACGCGGATTACGGGACCGGTGTTTGGGGAACCGTCATTTCGCACATGGCGTTCTCGAACCATTTTCGCCACCACCATCTGCGCAAGGACGGTCTGGCGGAGGACTACGCCCGAGCCTACATGAACATCGTCCGCTCCCTCCGGCCCGGCGGCTGCTTCGCTTATGCACCGGGACTACCCTTTATGGAAGAACCGCTTGCCCGCGATCCGCGTTTCCGGATCGAAACGCAGCCTGTGGTCGGTGCGCTCGAGGCAACGCGGGTAATCCGCATCCGGTAGAGGCGTTCGCCGGATGCTTTACCGTGACGGCCTCCGAATCCGCCGATAGGCAGCAGAAGAGCCGCACCTGCCGATTCAGGTAGCGGCTCTTATCCGTTGCATTCGTATGGAGCGCTTGAGCGAGGCTTCGGACCGAGTATGCTGCGCAGTTCCCAAAACAAATATTCTCATACGACCCCGACGAGCTTACCGGCAAGTCGCGGGTGTCGGACTTAGCGCCGCTAGGTCAGGCGATCGAGTTAACCTCTGCCCATTATAGCGGGCTTTTTTCGTTTTTCCAGGAAAAGTAAGCCGTCCTTGCGCAAGCCCCAGGCTGCGATCCAGGCCATCAAAACGCAGCCGGTCGCGGCCAAAAATGCGTCCGAATAGTTTACAGCCTCCAAATGGTACAACGGGTTCCACGATTCGGAGGCTTCTTGGCGCGCAGACAGCAGCGCCCCCAGGATGCCTGCTCCGACGCCCGCTCCAAGGTATAAAGCACCTTGGAACAATCCGATGCCGATGCCGACCTGATCTTGCTTCAGTGCGCTTGCAGCCGCGTTATTAGCGGGAGAAGCCGTCAGTGCGAACGCGATCCCCGCGAACAAAACGCCTATAGCCACAAGGGCCGGGGACGCGCCGGAGGCCACCGTCGACAAGTAGAAGGTGGACAGGCCCATGACCGTCACGCCGGCGACGATCAGCCTTCTTGTCCCGATCCGATCCGATATGCGGCCGACAAACGGCGACAAGATCGCAACCGCCGCCCCTCCCGGGAGCAAGGTCCACCCGGCTTGTCCCGCGGAGAGCCCGTTCACTTCCACAACCATGAGGGGGACGAACACCAGAACGGCGAAATAGGCGAACATGGTAAATACGGCCACCAGGATGGAGCACACATAGTATCGGTTGCGGAACAAGGCCAAGGGGACGAACGGCTCCGCTATGGAGACAGACCGCCACACGAATGCAATCCCCGCTAGAAGCGAGCCGATAAACGAACCGATCGAAGGGAAGGAAGCGAAGCCGCTCATCCCCCCTTGGGTTACGGCGAACAACAGAAGTCCCGTTGCAAGGCCCAGCAGCGCCCCTCCGCCATAGTCGATGTTGCGCCGACGACCGTCCGGCGACTTTAAGCCAATCGACGGCAGCACGCGCAGCGCAACGATCAGAATGAAGATCGTCAGGACGAAGGTGATCCAAAACAAGGACGGCCAGCCCGCCCATTGTCCGATCGCGCCTCCGAAGATAGGTCCTCCGGCCGTTCCGACGCCGATGCTGCCGGAGATTACCCCGAGCGCTCCTCCCCGTTTGCCCGGCGGCCATAACGTTGATACGGCGACGATCGAAAGGACCGGAATCGCCGCCATCCCCGCGCCTTGAATCATACGTCCGAGCACTAGAACGGGAAGAGTCGGCGCGACAGCACACAACAGGCAACCGGCCGATAAGAGAGCTACGGCGGAGCCATACAGGCTTCTTAGCTCGATGACATCGGACAAGCGCCCATACAGCGGAACGCCGACCGCCAGAACCAGGGCGACCCCGCTCACGACCCAGCTGATTTGCGCTTCCGTTGCCGCAAATTGTTCCCTTACTAGAGGAAGAACGGGGGTGACCATATCCACGGTTATAGCGGCAACCAAAACGGATAGTGCGAACACGACCAACAGAAGCGCTTTCGAGGCCGGATTCCGGCCTGGCCCGGATGACGCGCCGTTCATAGGTACTTTCATTTTATAGCCTCCTGAATATCAATTTTTCTTTCAGGAGGCTTGATCATCCGCTTTCTTTTCCGTCCGTCTCACCGCTTCCTAAAACGAATTTCCATGCGACATACAAAAATCTTATTCAATGGATTCATATCCATCAAGGGTCAAGTTAATGTAATTAAAACTATACCGTTCCAAAACCCGCGACATGAACGTGCGTCACAAGTTCAAACAAAAAACGACCCGGCTTCCTCCTCCGAAGAGAGCCGGTTCGTTCCCATCTTCCCCTAAACCCGTACGCCGAGCTCCCGTTCGACCATCGCCGCATGCTCCAGCACGGTGTCCACCGGCGTGTCGAACTGATACTCGATAATGGACCGGAACGGATGACGCAAGCTGCGCAGCACTTCCCAGATCGGCTCCCAGGCGATCGTCCCTTCCCCGATCGGCTGATGCAGGTCGTCGACGCCGTCGTTGTCGTGCAGATGGACCGCGCCGAGCCGGTCGCCGAGCGTCCGCAGCAGCTCCGGCGTGTTCCAGCCGTTGATGTGGGCGTGCCCCACGTCCACCAGGGCGGTGATCGTCGGGATGTCCTCGAACAGCCGGACGAACTCGTCCTGATCGAACAGCGCCCCCTCGCGGAAGCCGACGTTCTCGACGGCCAGCTCGATTCCGAGCCGCTTGGCGTCGTCGCCGAGCCGCTTCAAGTTTTCGATCGACCTCGCTTGAGAAGACTTCCGCAAAAAGAGCGGCGTCGAGTACAGGCTCGGATGCAGCACCACCTGCTCTGCGCCGATATGCGCGGACCAGGCCAAGCATTCCTTATAGACGGCATACGAATATTCCGCGAGCATCGGGAAGCGGGCCGACGCCAAATTGAGCTCCCAGATCGGGGAATGGACGCTGATCGGTCCCGGATGCCCCCGGAACCGCCGAAATTCGTCGTCCCAATGGACCGGCTCCGTCCAGTTCGGTCCGTCCATCGACAGCTCGAGTCCGCCGGACCAGCGGTCGAGCAGCTCCTTGCAATCGTCGATCCGGTTCATGTAAGGCAGCATGTTGATGAATACGGTCACAACTATCCCTTCCTTCGCTATGTTCATTGTTCTTAGTTCTTCCAGCACCGATCTTTTCCGTCAATCGAGCACGATTCCAGCCTGTTCCAGCAATTGCCCCCACGTACGCAGACTGTGCCGCTTCGCACCTCGGGAAACCGGGTTCGTGAAAGCAAGCAGCCGGTCGTCCGCATCGCGGATTTCGAACCGTCTCCAGACGTAATCCCGGCCTTCCCACGAAAACGCCGTCTCGTACCGGTACGGATCACTCGCGATTTCCTTCGTCTCGACGACGCCTCCGTTCTCGATGACGCGAAGCCGCTTCCCCGCGGCCCCGGCGACGGTCAGCTCGCACCGCACCTTGACGTCCCCGGACCCGCCGTCCAGCGCCTCCGTCAAATCATCGCCGAACGCGAACTTGCTACCTCCGGCCCGGATGGCGACCTGCAGCTCCGGTCCGCGCGTGACGTAGACGCGGCCGGCGCGCAGGCCGTCCACGATCGCCTCCGGCGACAGCCGGTCGGCCAGCACGCAGGTGACCGGATCTCCGATCGAATCGGGCGGGCACCCTTCCTCGTAGCTTTCATCGGGCCGCAGATGGGTGTCCGAGCCGCCGACGCCCGGTATCCGGTAGCCGTCGTTCCAGAGCCAATTCCACAGCTCCATCGTCCGCTCGGTCAAGGCGTGGGTCGACGTCCGCGTCGGGCTGTTCCACAGTTCGAGCAAATCGATGCAGGCGAGCGGCGTATCCGGGTACCGCCATGCGAACCGGCCGGCCAGCGGATGGTTCAACGTTCGCACCGCCCCCCGCGCCGCCGCTTCCTCCATCAGCCGGTTCTGTCCCTCCTGGCTGTGCATGCCTCCGTCGTCGCTTCCGGTGCCCCAGCCGTCGATCCACTCCCGCAGCCCGAGCGCGTTCCAGTCGCCTTTGCCGAACGAGGTGAATTCGATGCCGGGAATGACGAGCGGAAGCCCTCGAGGCCAGCTCCCGGGCCATACGTTGTGCTCGGTGACGAAGAAGAAATCGAGCCGCTTCGCCTCGGCCTGGCGCGTCATTTCGCGAGGCGACAACCGGCCGTCCGACAACGTCGTATGTCCGTGCAGGTCGCCCCGGTACCAGCGCCGCTCGGGCGCTCCCCTGCACGCGCTCCAGTCGTACCGGTTCAGCGCCGCCTGGCTCCCCGCTCCTTCGCCTTCGGACCAGACGTCTCGCTCCTCGTCCCGGGTCACGATATCCTCCGGCGGCTCTCCGTCCCCGATCTCCCATTCGAGCTCGAATTCCCCGGGGACGCTTCGCACGAATTCGATCGTCCATTCGCCCGGTACGATGTCCCCGGCTACGGCGGTCGGACTCGTCCAATACGGATCCCGGTGCAGCAGCGCGGCGCCCGGCTCGATCACGTCCAGATGCGTGTACCGCATCCGCCCTTCGGGATCGCGTACGACGAGCTGGCGCCACGTCCGCGGCTTCCCGTAACCGAACCGGATCGAAAGCCACGCCGCGCGACGCTCCACCCGGAACGCGACAGCGGCTCCCGGCTCCTCCCAGCGTACCTTCGACTTCCCGCTCCCCGCGGCGTTTCCGTCCGTTGCCATGCGACGCTCCCCCTATTCCTTCAACGATCCGAGCATGGCGCCCTTCACGAAATATTTTTGCAGAAACGGATATACGATCAGGATCGGCACCGTGGTGAACAGGATGGCGGCCGCCTTCACCGTCTCCGGACTGGACAGTACGCCGGAATCGACGGCGATCGCATCGAGCCCCGAATCGGTGGCGCTCGTCGCCACCATGTTTTTCAGCTTCAGCTGCAGCGGGTACAGCTCCTTCGAGCGGATATAGATGAGCGCGCCGAAGTAGGCGTTCCACGTCCCGACGGAATGGAACAGCGCGATCGTCGCCAGCACCGGCGCCGACAACGGCAGCACGAGCCGCGCGTAGACGCCGAACTCGCCGCTTCCGTCGATCTTCATCGCATCGACGAGCTCGGAGGAGATGCCTTGGAAAAACGTCTTCATGATGAAAATGTTGTAGGCGCCCACCGCCCCCGGGATAATCAGCGCCCACAGCGTGTTGATCATGCCCAGCTCCTTGACGACGAGATAGCTCGGAATGAGCGGCACCGGAAAAATGAACGTCATCAGGATCAGCTTCAGGATCAGCTTCCGCCCCGGCATCGCCGGACGGGTCAGCGTATAGGCGAGCGCCGACGTCATGAGCAGGCAGAGCAGCGTGCCCATGACCGTAATGTAAACGCTCACCCCCATCGCCCTCCACATGTCCGCCTGGCGCAGCAGCGACGCGTAGACGTCCGCCTGGAACCCTTTCGGCCACAGGACGACCATTTTATTGTTCGCCTGCAGCGGACTGCTGAGCGAGACGGCGAGCAGGTGAACCATGGGGGCGATCATCGTGAAGCAAAGCGCAACGAAAAAGACCGCGTTCCCCCATTGGAACGTTTTCTCCGAACGCGAAATGATCATGGGTCGGATCCTCCTAGTAGATGCTTTCCCCGGTCGTCCGGCGGCTCAGCTTGTTCAGGCCGACGACGAGCACGATGCCGACGACCGCCTTGAACACGCCGATCGCCGTCGTGTAGCTGTATTGGCCGCCCATCAGACCGACGCGGTAGACGTATGTGTCGAACACCTCGCCCGCCTCCCGGACGAGCGGGTTCAGGAAGAACAGCACCTGCTCCACGTTGGCGTCCAAAATGTTGCCGATCTGCAGCAGCAGCAGGACGACGATCGCCGGCAGGAGCGACGGCAGCGTAATGTGCCACGCCTGCTTGAGCCGCCCCGCCCCGTCGACCATCGCCGCCTCGTACAAGTTCGGATTGATGCCGGAAATGGCCGCCAAATAAATGATCATCGACCAACCGACCTCCTTCCAGACGCCCAGGCCGATCACCATTCCCATGAAGTAGCGGGGCTCCGTCAAGAAGGAGATCGCCTCCATGCCGAACCACTCGCCGAGCAGCCGGTTGACCAGCCCTTGACGGGACAGCAGCTCGGTGAAGATGCCGCCGACGATAACCCAGGACAAAAAGTGCGGCAAGTACAGCATCGTCTGCGTCGCGCGCTTGAACCAGCTCAACCGGATTTCGTTCAGCAGCAGGGCGAGCAGCAGCGGGGCCGGGAACCCGAACAATATCGAGTACAGGCCGTATTTCAACGAATTTTTCAGTACGAGCGCGAACTCGGCGTATTGGAACATGAAGATAAAATGCTTCAGCCCGACCCACTTGCTGTGAAACACCCCGGCGAACATGTTATAGTCTTGGAACGCGATGACGTTGCCCGCGAGCGGGATGTACTTGAACACGAGAAAATGGGCGAGCCCGGGAAGCGCGAGCAGCAGCAGGACGACCGTATCGACCGATTTCGCTTTGCGGAACAAGAGGAAGCCTCCTTTCTGACAACAAGAAGGGCCCCCGAGCGCACAAGTACGAATGAGGGCCCCTTCCCGGACTTATTTCTTGTTAAAGGCGTTGTACCAGTCCGTCGCTTCCCGGATCGCCGCCTCGCCGCCGCGTTTTTTCCACTCCGCGACGAAGGCGTCGAATCCTTTGTCCAGCTCCTCCTTGCCGACGACGAGCTTGACGAACCAGTCGTAGAACAGACTGCCGGCGACGAAGCCCGGATTCAGCTCGGGACGACCGTCCATCGCTTTGAGCGGAGGCATGTACATCGCGTCGTTTTTCATGATCGTCGACTTGGAATCCTCATAGCCTTTCAGAATGACGTCGCTATTCGGCAGCACTTTGAGCGCCAATGGATTGTTCAAGCCGTTCTCCCTCACGTTGATCGAGAGCTGGAAAAACTCTTTCTCGTTCAGCTCCGAATTGTTCGGACCTTTCGGATCGAATTTGACCTGGCCGTTCTCTTCCGTGTAGTTGAAATCTTTGATCCCGTAAGCGAAAAACTTGTCGGCCTCCGGCGCGCTCCATGCCCAGTCGAGGAACTTGATGATCTTCTCCGGATTTTTCGTATTCGCCGGGATGACCCAGACGAAGTACACTTGGTCCGTGCCGATTTGCAGGAAGTTGTCGCCGCGCGGTCCCTTCGGCGGTACCGCCATCGTAATGGCCGCCTTCGGCTGGTTCGGGTATTGCTGGGCGGCTACGGCCGCGTATTGGTACGTGGCGGCTCCCCAGGCGGCGACGAGTCCTTTCGAAATGTCCGTCCCGCGGTCGCCCTGCTTTTTCGTAATGAAATCTTTCTCGATATATCCGTTGTCGTACAGCTTTTTGTAGAAAGCGATCGCTTCCTTCATCTCCGGCTGGATGATGTCCGGCTCCAGCTTGCCGTTGCGCATATGCCACGTGCCCGGCCGCACGCCGAACGAACCGGTGAACACGTCGTTCCACGACATGCCGTCCGTCAGCGACAGCGCCCATTCGTTGTTCGGATCGCCGTCCCCGTTCACGTCGTTCTTCTTGACCGCCTCGGCGAAGGCCAAAAACTCGTCCAACGTTTTCGGCACGCCCATCTTCAATTGATCGAGCATGTCTTGGCGGTAAAAGATGACCCGGTCCGCCGCCGCCCCGGTCAGCACCGGAATGCCGTAAATTTTGCCGTTCTTCGTCACCTTCGGGCTGTTCCACGCGACCTCCGGAATTTTCTTCTTCAAGTTCGGACCGTACTTGTCGATGAGCGGCCCGAGCTCCAGAAACACGCCGCGGTCGACCGCGCCTTGATGGACTTCCCAGTCGACGCTGCCGGTCCGCACCAGATCGGTCAGCTCGCCGGAAGCGAACCGCAGCGACAGCTGCTGGCGGAAATCGATGTCATGGCCCAAAAACTCGAAGCTGACGTTGTAGCCGGACAGCTTGCTCAGCTCGTCGTAATACTTTTGCTTCTTCTCCTCCGGTCCTTTGGACGCGAAGCCCGAGTTGTTGTGCGAGAGCAGCACGCGGATGTTGGTGTCGGCCGGCTTCGATCCGGCCTCCCCGCCGTTCGCCGCCGTCTCCCCGGAGTCGCCCCCGCAGGCGGCCAGCACCGTGCCGGCCAGCATGACCGTCGCGACCGCCGTCCAGACGGCTTTGCCCGTTTTCCTTGCCATTGTCATCCCCCCGTTAGGTTCGTAATCGATGGTGCGGTAGCCCTTTCGATATTGATTATAGAAGCCGTCCGGGCGGGTTAACATGGAATAATCAACGAAAACTTGTACGATTCCGCACCGGCTCGCCGGCTTCGGCGGCCGTGCATTTCCGGTATTCCGAAGGGGAGAAGCCGGTATGCTTTTTGAACGTTTTGGAGAAGTACGCGTAGTCCTCGAAGCCGACCGCTTCCCCGACCTCGTACACCTTGACGAACGGGTGCGCGAGCAGCGCCTTCGCCTTCTCCATCCGGTATTGGGTCAAAAACTGGTTGAACGAAACGCCGGTTTCCCGCTTGAACGTCATGCCGAAATAGTTGGGCGACAAGTCGAGATGGTCGGCGGCGTCCTTCAAGGAAAGGTCCGCCCGGGCGTAATGCCGCTCGACGAACGCCGTCACGCTCTTGATCATCCGGTTGTACGTCCACCAGTTTCGGGAAGCGCGGATTTGCTCGACCAGGCCGGTCAGCGCGGCTCGAATCGCCTCGAACAGCTCTGCGTTATCGGTAGCGCTTTCCGGCAGCGCCACGTCGGCAAGCGGCAGCGCGCTCTGGTTCCGCTCGCGCAGCTCGCCGTTCAGCACGACCGTATAGTAGGCGAACCGCTCCGCCAGCTCCGGCGGCGTCCGGTCGCGTTCGGGGACGAGCAGGGCGCGGATCCGCTCCAGCTCGCTCCGAAGCTCCTCCTCGTTCGCCTGCCAGATCGCCTTCGCCGCCCGCTCGGCGTACCCTTTCCACGGCCACATCCAGTCTTTCGGAGCGGTGCCGCTCCCGCTTTTCCGATTCAGCCGCTCGCCCACCTTCCGCATGACCGTTACGAAATAGTCCGGATCGATCGGCTTCAGCAAATAGTCGGCGACCCCGCAGCGCAGCGCGCTCTGGGCGTACTCGAAGTCGCCGTAGCCGGAGACGACGAGGTACTCGCGCCCGGGACCGCGGTCCGACAAGCTGCGGATCAGCTCCAGTCCGTCCAGCCCGGGCATCCGGATGTCGGTGATCAGCAGGTCGGGCCGCAGGGCGAGCGACAGCTGCAGCGCCTGCTCGCCGTCCTTCGCCTCGCCGACGACGGTGAACCCTTCCGAATCCCGCTCGATCAGCGTGCGCAAATTAAGCCGCACCATCCGCTCGTCATCCGCAATCAGCACTTTGTACATCGTTCACGACCCCTTTCAAGTAAGGAAGCTTCATCTGAAACACGGTCCCCCGCTCGCCGGAAGAAGCGATCTTGATCCCGTAAGGGGCGCCGAACGCGAGGCGGAGCCGGGTATGGACGTTCCACAAGCCGATCGCGCGAAACGGGCTGAAGCCGGGCCGGAGCATTTTGCCTTCCGTCACCGTCTCGAACGCTTCGTTGTACTTGTCCGCCAACTCCGGGGCCATACCTCGTCCTTCGTCCCGAACGTATAGCGAGAACAGCGATTCCTCGGCGACGCCGGATATCAGAATCTTCCCCGGCGTCAAGCCGTGCTTCTCGTAGGCGTGCCGGAACGCGTTTTCGACGAGCGGCTGCACGGTAAGACGGAACAAGTAGACGCCGTCCAGCATCGACTCGTCGACGTCCACCTCGAACTTGAGCTCCTCGAACCGCTGCTCCTGAATACGGATATAGCTCCATATATGATCAAGCTCCTCCCGCAGCGTGACGACTTGCGACGGGTTGCTCACGCTGTAGCGGAACAAGTTCGACAGATGGACGGTCATCCGGCTGATCGGCTTGACGCGAGCCAGCACCGCATAGGAATTGATGATTTCAAGCGCATTGTACAAAAAGTGCGGATTGATGCGGGACTGCTGGGCGGACAGGAGCGCCTCCCGGTGCTTCAGCTCGAGCTCCTTTTCCCGCATGCGCGCCGTATGGTTTTCCACGAGCAGCTTCTTCACCTCCCGGAACATCCGATAAAACACGAGAAAGGCCAATACGAGGATGAGCGCTCCGACGAGCAGCGTCTGCAGCTGAAGACGCGGCAGCCCGCCGAGCAGCTCGTGCATGGACATCTCCGACAGGACGCGGAAGCGCGTCAGCTTGGACGACTGGTACACCATCATTTTCCGGCCTTCCGGTCCGTCCCGGACGAGCCGGCCTCCGTCCCCGCTCATCTCCGAAGTCCAATCGGCGGGCAGAAACGTCCCCCATTTCCCGCGATCCGTGTGGTACAAAATTTGGCCGTCCTCGTCCGTTATCGCGATCGTTCCGGTTTTGCCGTACGGCTTGATGTCCGCGATTTTCATCATCGGCTGGAGCGACAGCCCCATGACGACCGCGCCGGCCGGCTCGTACGTGACGTTGTCGACAATTTTCCGGTAGACGGTCAGGACGGCGACCCCGTCTTTTTCCGTAATGCCGAGAATGCGGAAGCTTTCGTCCAGCAGCGGCATGTCGTACGGCCCCGACGCCCACGGGTGCGTCAGAAAATCGCCGAAATAGGCGCCCTTGGCGGAAACGATGGAGAAGGCGTACATGTCGTTGCGCAAATTCGGCACGAGCTCGTTCGAGAGCCGCGCCTTCAACCGGTACATGTCGTACGCGTTGGCGGGATCGAGCTTGATGAACTCCTGAACGAGCGGGTGGCCGGGAATGGCCATCGTGTCCGCCTTGATGGCGGCGAAATAGTCGTCCAGCTGCGCGTTCGCCCGCCCGATCAGCTGCTCGTTGTAATAAATCCCGCTCTCCTCGATCGTCTCCGCCGATTTGGCATACCAGACGAGGCAAAACGCCAAAAAGGGGATGCAGAAAAAGACGAAAAAAAACAGCAGCAAATTGGATTTGATCGACATCGGCCGGCGGAGCCTTCTCACGGTCACCTCTCCTTTCGCCCGTCCTTGCGCGTACGGTATCGCCATGACGTTTACAAAGTCTTTACAAAAAGAAAGCGCTTGCGTAAAAGGCGGCAAAAACATGTGACGGATAACCGTCACATGTCTCGCGCATATTTCGAATTCGTTCTTTATCTAGTACAATAAGAGAGCACCTTGTTTTTGTCTATGGGTACTGCGCGATTTCGCCGGCGTCACGCCAACGGAACGCCAGTACCGTTTTTTTCCATTCGCGATGGGCCGCCGCCTCGTTCATGGCGTCCACGAAATGCCCGACCGCCGAAACGGTCTTCGGGCGGTCCGGCAAAAGCCGCGCGAGCGTCGCCCGGCAAGCCGGATCCCGCATCGCCTCCAGCACGCCGATAAAGTCGGCCGCCGAGCTCCGGCTGCTGCCGATCATCGTTATGCCTTTCTCCAACACGTCCCGGGTATTGATCGGGACCCTCTCCTCGGTAACGCCCATCAAAATGAGGACGCCTCCCGGATTGAGCAGCTCGATCGCCTGGTTCACCGCGCTCTCGCTGAACCGTCCGCCCGTGCATTCGACGGCGACGTCCACGCCCTCTCCCGTCCCGAAATCGTACTCCTGCACGAGCGACCGCTCGGCGAAGCCGAACTCGGCGAGCTTCTCCGGCATCGCTCCGAATGCCCGCAGCCGGTCGCGGCCCAGTCCGTATACGTGGTGCAGCATCGCCGCCGTCAAATAGCCGACGGGCCCGTCGCCGAACACGGCCGCCTTTCCCCGGGACAGCCGATCGCCCGCCCGGCTGAGCGCGTGGTACGACACGGAGCACAGCTCCGACAGGACGGCGATTTCGTCCGGTATGTCGTCCGGCACCGGGATCGCACTGGCCGCCGGTACGACGAGACGGTCTTGGGCGATGCCGTCCGTCCCGCTCGCCAAAAATTTGCCGTGGGCGCAGTAATTGTCCCCGAGCCGGTCCCGGCAGACGGGGCAGCATTCGTCCGCGCTCGTCCCGTTCAGCATATAACCCGGCATGCTCGGCACGATGACGACGCGTTGGCCCGGCTTTAACCGTCCGGAGTCGTCCCGCACAATCGTGCCGATCCCTTCGTGAATCAGCGCCATCGGCAGCTTGCGCGCCATCGCCTCGGGTCTCCGCTGGCCGGTAAAGTAGCGCAGGTCGGCGTGGCAAATGCTGCCGAGCGTCGGCTCCACGACGACGTGGCCTTCCGGCACCGGGTGCCTAAGCATCGTCTCCTCCACGACACCGGCCTTAACGAGCCGGTAGGCCCGGGAGGTGACGGCTCCGTCCGTTCCGCTCGCATCGCCCGTCGTGCTTGCGGTGTTCAATTCGTATGTCATCTGTTCTCACCTCCTCTCCATGCGGCCGTCGCGTTTCCCGCGCGATGAGAGGGTCACGCCTGCAGCACGTCGACGCCCGATTCGCGGAACGCCTGCGTCTGCGCTTCCGTCGCCTCGTACCCGGTTACGAATCGGTGCAGCGCCTCGATCGGGGCGACCGTATGAAGCGACAGCTTGCCGATCTTCGTGTCGTCCGCCACGACGATAATTTCTTGCGCCGCCCGGATCATCCCCTGCTTCGTCGGCACGAGCTGGGCTTCCGGGTGCGTCAGTCCGTGCTTCGGGTGAATCGCCGGCGTCCCGATGAACGCCTTCTGCACGTGCAGCGTGCCGAGCACCTGATCGGTAAACATCCCGTTCAGCATATAGCTGGAACGGTACAGCAGCCCGCCCGTCACGATGACGGTAATGCCCGGCGCGTCCTTCAGCTCCGCGGCGATATTGATATCGTTCGTCACGACCGTAATCCCCGAACGGTGCTGGAGGTGCCGGGCGATATGCATCGTGGTCGTGCCGGAATCGAGAATGACATGGTCCCCGTCCTCGACGAGCGCGGCCGCCGCTTTCCCGATCCGCTCCTTCTGCTCGGTTTGCTCGTGAGCCCGCTCCGAGAAAGAAGCCTCGCTGTTCGCTCCCCGATCGACGACGACCCCGCCGTGCGTCCGGCGCAGCAGCCCTTCCATCTCGATCTCCGCGAGATCCCGCCGAATCGTCGCCTCGTGAACCTGAAACTGCTTGGCGAGTGCGGCAACGGTCGCGACCCGGTTTTGCTTGACGTACTCGACGATGCGCATTTTTCGTTCTACGGGCAGCATGCCGTCCCTCCTTGATTGGCGCATATGCGTTTAATTGTTCATTTAAACTCGATTTTGCTCGTTTGGTTACTTTAAGAGTAGCCGAGACGAGGGGCGGTGTCAACCGTCATTTACCGGCGCATATCGCGCGTATTTACAAGAAATTAATAAAGGTGCCGTTGATTATTCCAACGTTTCCGCGGTTTTCTCCATAGTGCCTCCTTGACGAAATAACGCGCAAAACTTTACATTTTAGTTACATAAATGAACACGGGCATCATCGCTCATCATCGGACATCCCCATCGACGAGGAGGTTTATGAAGTATGAACCGGAAAAACGAATCCGCACGAACGAATCCGGAGGCCGGACGGTCGATCAGCCGCCGCAAGCTGCTGGCCGCGCTCGGGATGGCCGGAGCGGCCGCCGCGATGTCGGCGTACGCCGGCGGCGCCGAGGGCCGGACCGTAACCGAGGCGACTTACGGGCAGAATCCTTCGCTGCTGCCGAAGGAACTGATGGATTTGAATTATTGCATCGCGACGACGATTGCCGAACTGCGGCAGACGGACCGGCCGCAGGCGGCGGCCGCCTACTATGTCACCGACGCCGGGCAAGAAGGCTTTTTCCTCCACGATCCGAACGATTCGCAATCCGCGGACAATACCGGAACCGTCCTCGTCGGCGCCTCCGGCGCGCGATTCAAGCGTGTCGTCGACGCCTATACGGTGAACGCGAGATGGTACGGGGCGAAAGGCGACGGCACGGCCGACGATACGGCCGCCCTGCAGGCCGCCCTGAACGAGTCGCTCCGCTGGCCGGCCGCGACCGTAATCGTTCCGGCGGGCACGTACCGGATGACGGGCGAGCTGTACATTTCGAAAAACACCCGCCTCGTCATGGACGACGACACGGTGCTGCTCCGGGACCATGACGGCAACGTCATGCGCAATTACCGGAAGGAGGATGTCTTCTACGGCTACGACGGCAACGGCCGCATTACGATCGAAGGCGGCGTCCTCGATTGCAATGCGACTCGGCAGCCAAGGGTATGCAACGGGATCGCGCTCGCTCACGCCGAGTACATCACGCTGCGCGGCGTCACGATCAAAGATACGCAGAGCGGCCACGGCGCCGAGCTGACGGGCGTACGCCACGTCCTGTTCGATCGGTGCCGGTTCGTCGGCTTCATGTACACGTCCCAGTATTACTCCGAGGCGATCCAGCTCGAGCCGGCGCTGAAAGCCGGATTCGCGGGACAAGCGGCCGACCATACGCCGACGCACCACGTGACGGTGACGAACTGCTTCTTCGGCGCCAGCGGAACGCCCGGCACCGTGCCGTGGCCGTGCGGCGTCGGCGCCCACGGCGCCTACCCCGACGCGTACTTCGACCACATCATCGTCCGGGACAACGTGATGGAGCGATCGTCGTACTGGGCGATCCGGCCGTTCAAGTGGAGAAACGCCGTCATCGCGGGCAACCAGATGAAGTCGGTGAGCGGCGGCATCTTCGTCTCCACTCCGGCCGCCACCTCCGCCTCGTCGCGGGACGACGCCGGCGTCTACCATCCGGTGCAGCCGGCCAGCTCGATCGTCATCGAGCATAACATCATCGATACGTCGTCGAACAACGGCATCTACGTCGAAGGGTTCCCCGAAGGAAACGGCGAGAAAATCGTCATTGCGGGCAACGTGTTCAAGCGAATCGGCGGCCAGTCGATCAGCCTTCGCGCCGACCGCTGCGTCGTCACCGGGAACTTGCTGGAGGGCGCGGGCAAAAACGGCATTTATGTCACCGACTGCTCCGACGCGATCGTCGCGGACAATATGATCCGCGACGCCGCGTTCCACGGCATCCAGCTGAACAACGCGAAGCGGGTCGTCGTCGCGAACAACTCGATCGCGAACGCCGGGCAATCCGGCGACGGCACGTACGACGGCATCGCGCTGACCGGCACGTGCTCGGACGACCGGATCGTCGGCAACGTCGTCCGGACGGAGCCGGGCAAGAAGAAGGTGCGCTACGGCTTGAACGTCGCCGCCTCGGTTACCTTGTTGACCCGGATCCAAAACGACGTCCGCTGCGGAGCGGCCGTCGCCAACCTGAACGATGTGTCCGCTTCCCCGAACACATCGTCCGAAGATTTGGCTTGACCCGCCGATCGGGTCGAGGAAGCCGCCGGCCCGAGGCCGGCGGCTTCTTATCGATGCGGCACTGTTCAATATCGGTTCTTGTTAGCGAGAAACAGGACGATCGCCTGCGGCTTGACAACGGACCCGCCGTGCTTCTCGATCGTTTCCCCAATTTCCTCGAACAATCGGGAGCGCCGCTTCTCCGGCACTAACCGGTGCCTGGAATTCGTGTTAAGCAAAGACACATAATCGCTGGCCGTGTAAGTGTCGTCCCATCGGTACGTTTTAACTTCCAGCTTATGAAACAACCCGTCCTTCAAGGTCAAGTCCGCCCTCTCTCCGATCACGGCTTCGACGGACGGAGCGTTCGAGTCGTCCAGCTGGGGCGCGTGCCTGTTGTAGCATTCCCGTATGGCATTCCATACGTCGTTGAACGCCGGCACATGAACCGTCCAAAAGAAGGCGGTTGCCCCGCCGGCGCGGAGCAAATCGAACACTTTGCGGTATCCGAACGATTGCGGCTGAATGAAATGAAACGCCGTACCGGATACGGCCAGATCGAAGCTCGCCCCATCGCTCCGCCAAGCTTCGAACTCGGAATCGATAACGGTAACGCCCGGCTTATCCTTAAACTTCGCGCGAGCCAGGTTCGCCAGCTCGTTTCCTCTTTCCACGCACGTTATCCGCTCATAGCCCAACTCCACAAAACCGCTTGTCGCTTGGCCCGTGCCGCAGCCGATTTCGAGAATGCGGTCGCTCGTCCTTAGGGACGCGTAGTTCACGATGTCGATAAACAACGGTTTCGGATAGCTCGGCCTGTACTTGTCGTATTCGCGCGCCACTTCGTTAAACGTCTCTTTTCTTTCCATATCGCGACCTCCTTAAAATAAAAAAACTCCCGTCCCGTAAAAGGGACGAAGAGTTTATCTCCGTGTTACCACCCACATTCATCCATGCTTCGCGCATGAACCTCATCTCCGGTACGGCGGCGAAACGTGCTGCTGCTTATACCCTAGCACGATAACGGGTGCACCCGTCGCATCCTACTCCCCATGAGGTTTCGAAGCGCAGCTCAGAGACCATGTTCATCGGACTTCTCTTGGCCCCCTCTCAGCCAGGCAGGGGCTCTCTGTTCAAGAATCCTCCGACTACTCTTTCCCATCGCAGCTTTGTAAAGCAATATTTGGATATTGGGAAGATACTAGCACGGCTGTTCCGCTAATGCAACCCACTTTTTCGCCTAAAGGCCCGCGTCCCCATTCCACTTCGCTTCTCGGATCGTCGGTACAACCGCTGCAGCCGAAGGAGGCTTGTTCCTCGTGCCGCCCTCAATCGGGCGCCGGCTCCTCTCCCTCCGTCTCCGGAACGCCGCGGCTCCTCTTCCGGTATTCGCGCGGCGACAGCCCCGTCTTGCGCTTGAACAAGACGTGAAAATATTTCGGGTCCTTGTAGCCGACCGACTCGGCGATTTCGTACACTTTGCGGTCCGTCGCGCGAAGCTGCTCGCAGCACGCCTCGATTTGCCGCGAGTGGACGTAGTCGGTATACGTCTGCCCCGTCGATCGCTTGAACAGCCGATGGAAATGACGCGGGCCGATGTTGACCGCAGCCGCGACCTCGGACACCGGCGGCGGATCGTCGAGGCGGCTCGCGATGAGCCGGATTGCCCGCTCCATCCGGACGTCCGCGTCGGCGAATTGCCCCCGGTCCGCGTCGCGAACGGAGCGGGCCAAGACGAGCAGCAGCTGGACGACGTACGTCACGATCATGAGCGCCCGGCCTTCCCGCTTCGCCGCGTATTCCGCGTACAGCCGCTCCATCACGTGCCGCGCGTCCGACGTGCCTTCCTCCGCGCGCAGCCATTCCGTCCGATTGCGGATGGAGACCAGCGCGCCGGTCTCCTCCTCCGGCAGCAGCAGCGAATGGCTCGCGACGATCCGGTCGAACAGCTCCAGCCCGATAATACAGTTATGGACGATCAGCGGCGACTTCGCCGAGCCGTCCGAAGGCCGAAAGACGTGGGACATCCCGACGGGGATGTAGAACAGGTCTCCCTTGCGGACCGGAATGACCCGATCGCCGATATAATGAAAGCCCTTCCCTTCGGCCACGTAGGCGATTTCCGCGAAATCGTGGGAATGCTCGACCAGATCGAACGTCTCGCTCGCCCGGTTGACGAAGACCGGAAAATCGCGCCCGAAAAACGACTGCCCTCGCAGCGCATATACCGGCCTGCGGATTGTCATGGCGGCCCCTCCGTTCACTCGTATTGATGTCAGTATAGCCCTATAAAAAAGTCTGTTTCAACCCCTATTTCGAAATCGCCGCCGTACTACAATGAAATCAATTTCGGGAAGAGGTGAACGTATGAACGAGTTGCAGGTCATCAAGCCGGTTGCGGAATACCGGACGAATCCGCTCGGCATCGACGCGGCGAAGCCGCGGCTCGGCTGGCGAATCCAATCTCGACGGCGCGGCGTCGCGCAGGCGGCTTACCGCATCCAGGTGTCCGAAGGCGACGACCGCTTCGAATCCGCCGTCGTCTGGGACACGGGCAAAGTCGCATCGGATCGCTCGGTTCACGTCGAATACGGAGGGCCGCAGCTGAAATCGCGAACCCGGTATTTTTTCCGCGTGCGCATCTGGGACCGGCACGGTACGGAGTCCGGCTGGAGCGAAACGGCCTATTGGGAAACGGGGCTGCTCGACGCCTCCGAATGGACGGCCGAATGGATTTCCGCACCGAAGCGGGATGGCGCGGAAGCCGAGCCGGCCGACTACGCGAGGAAAACGTTCGACGCCGGTCCGGGATTGAAGCGGGCGACCATCTACGCGACGGCGCACGGGCTGTACGAGCTGCACCTGAACGGCGAGCGGGTCGGCGACGCGCTGTTCGCGCCGGGCTGGACCAGCTACGCCAACCGGCTTCAATATCAGACGTACGACGTGACGCCGATGATCCAAAACGGACGGAACGCGATCGGCGTCGTGACGGGAAACGGCTGGTACAAGGGCGACATCGGCTGGCATAGCGAACGCGGCCTGTACGGCGACCGGCGGGCGGCGCTCGTCCAGCTGCATCTGACGTATGAAGACGGGCGCGAAGAGACGGTCCGATCCGACGGCTCCTGGACGATGGCGACGGGACCGATTCGGCTGTCGGAAATTTATCACGGCGAGACGTACGACGCCCGGCTGGAGCGTCCGGATTGGGCGACCGCGGACTTCGACGACGCCGGCTGGGTGCCGGTGGAGACGCTGGATGCGGACAAACGGACGCTGATCGCGCAGCAGAACGAACCGTCCCGGATCGTCGAGGACATCCGCCCGGTCGGCCTCATCCGTACGCCCGCGGGCGAAACGGTGATCGATATGGGGCAAAACATGGTCGGCTGGCTCCGGTTCACCGTCCGGGGCGAAGCCGGGCACCGGATCGTCATTCGCCATGCGGAAATTCTCGACAAGGACGGCAACTTTTACACGGGCAATTTGCGCAAGGCGAAGCAGACGATCGAATACGTGTGCAGGGGCGGAGGACCGGAGACGTACGAACCGCACTTTACGTTCCAAGGGTTCCGCTATGTGAAGCTGGAGCATTATCCGGGCGAAATCAACCTCGAACACTTTACGGGGAGAGTCATCCATACCGACATGGAGCCGACCGGACGGTTCGAATGCTCCGAGCCGCTCGTCAACCGTCTGCAGCATAACATTCTCTGGGGGCAAAAGGGCAATTTCCTCGACGTGCCGACCGACTGCCCGCAGCGCGACGAACGGCTCGGCTGGACCGGCGACGCCCAGGTGTTCATCCGAACGGCCGCCTTCCTGATGAACGTGGCGCCGTTTTTCACGAAATGGCTGGGCGATTTGAAAGCCGATCAGTTCGAGGACGGCAGCGTGCCCGCCGTCATTCCGAACGCGCTGCCAAAAAATCGCAATTCGTCGTCCGCCTGGGGCGACGCCGCGGTCATTTGCCCTTGGACGCTGTACGTCTGCTACGGGGATACCCGGGTGCTTGAGGAGCAGTTCGACAGCATGAAAGCTTGGGTCGACTATATCCGTCGGCAGGGCGACAACGAGTGGCTGTGGAATACCGGCTTCCATTACGGCGATTGGCTCGGCCTCGACGCCAAGGAAGGCAGCTACGTCGGCGCGACGCCGACCGATTTGATCGCTACCGCGTTTTACGCGCATTCGGCGGGACTGGTCGCCAAAACGGCCGAAGTATTGGGACGCGCCGAGGACGCGGAGACATACCGGACGATCCGTGAACGGGTCGTCCGCGAGTTTCGCAACGAGTTCGTCACCCCGAACGGGCGTCTCATCTCCCCGACGCAGACGGCGCACGCGCTCGCCCTCGCCTTCGATCTCGTCGACGGAGAGACATACCGCCGGACGGCCGCTACGCTCGCGAAGATGATCGAGGACAACAAGTTCCATCTGACGACCGGCTTCGTCGGCACGCCGTACTTGTGTCACGCCCTCTCCCGCAGCGGCTATCACGAGACGGCCGCCAAGCTCGTCCTGCAGCAGGAGTATCCGTCGTGGCTTTACTCGGTGCTCCAAGGAGCCACGACGATTTGGGAGCATTGGGACGGCATCAAGCCGGACGGCTCGCTCTGGAGCGACGCCATGAACTCGTTCAACCATTACGCCTACGGCTCGATCGGCGATTGGCTGTATCAAGCGCTCGCCGGTCTCGATACGGACGAGAGCGCGCCCGGCTACAAGCGGATCCGCATCCGGCCGCTTCCCGCGAGCGGATTCGACTATGCGCACGCGGCGCACGATTCGATGTACGGCACGATCGAATCCGGCTGGAGGCGGCTGGCGGACGGACGGCTGCAGGTCGACGTCGTCGTGCCGCCGAATACGACGGCGGACGTCGTGCTGCCGGGCGCGGCGCTGTCCGGCGTGGCGGAAGGAGGACGCCCGCTCGCGGAGGCGGAGGGCGTAGCCGACTGCCGGCAAACGGACGACGGCGTCCGGCTCACGCTCGGCTCGGGCGGCTACCGCTTCGTCTACGAAGCGGCGGGCGTGTAACCGGCGCCTCGCATCCGAGCCGCACTCGGACGGATGTCCGGGGCCGTGACGGTACGCGGCGCAAACCCGCGCGTTCGGACGGTTTCTTTACGCCACGCGTTCGCGCTTCGCTTTGCAACGCCAAAACGGGCAGCCGGCTTCGGCTGCCCTCTTCCGTTCGTATGCGCGCGACCGGGTTATTGTCCCGGCAGCTTGTTCGGCTTGCCGCCGAACCATTTCGCGTACAGCGTTTCATACGTCCCGTTTTTGACCACCTGCTCGATCGCGCCGTTGATGGGGCCGATATGCTTGTTCTTTTTCGGAGCGGCGATCGCGTAGCTTTCCTTGTTCAACGGCTCCCCGACGATTTTCACTTTGTCCTGCCCGCGGCCTTGCACGTATTCGCGGGCGTTGCGCTCGTCGAAAATGACGCAGTCCACCCGCTTGGACGCGAGCGCCGCATACGCCTCGTCGATGTCGGGGTACCCGACGACCTCCTTCGGCGTCCCGAGTCCGCCCGCGTACGTATAAGCGGTGGAGCCGAGCTTCGTTGCGACCGTCTTTCCTTTCAGATCGTCCTTGCCGCCGATGTCCGTATTGTCTTGGGCGGTCAGCATGACCAAGCCCGTTTGGAAGTACGGGTCCGAGAACGCCAGATTGTCTTTGCGAGCCTTGTTCACGGTCATCCCCGCGACGACAAGATCGACTTTGCCGGATTGCAGCGCTTGGGACAATTCGCCCTGACCCATCGGCACGAGCTCGTATTTCATGCCGGCCTTTTTCGCGATCGCGTCCCACAGCTCCACCTCGAAGCCTTTGTTCTCGCCGTTTTCCGTATACGTGAACGGACGGAAATTGTTCTCGATGCCGACCTTGACCGTCTGATCCCGCCCGCACGCGGACAGCGTCAACGCCGCCGCCAGCATGCCGATGCCGACGCCTCGGCGTATGGTACGTTTCATGAATGGTTCCTCCCTGCTTTTGCCAACCGTTCGTTCGCCTGTATTGTGCGTCGGCCGCCGTTCCGTTATTCACGCCTTTCCCGGCAGGAGCGCGCACCGTATCCGGACAACGGGTCGCCCCGCGAAATCGTCTTTACATTCCGGCTCCCAGCCACTACAATGAACTCGAAACCGGCATGCGTCCTGCGCACGCTACTATGTCCAATGGGAGAGATCGAATTGATACTGGATTCCATCGCCAATCTCGGCCAATACGCCGGGCTGCACCCCCGCTTCAAGCAAGCGGTCGAGTTTTTGAACGGACAAGACGTCGGCCGGCTCGAGCCGGGCAAATACGAAATCGACGGCGCCCGCCTGTACGCGATCGTGCAGGAATACGAGACGAAGCCGCGGGAGCAGGGCGTCTGGGAAGCGCACCGGCGGTATTACGACATCCAGTGCATCGTGCGCGGGCGGGAGACGTGCGGCTACGCGCCGATCGGTTCGGCCGAGGTCGCGAAGGCGTACGACGGCGACTCCGACTACGCATTGTTTGCGGCGGACGGCACGTTTTTCGAGCTGCGCGAAGGGTTTTTCGCCTTTTTCGCACCGCAGGACGTCCATATGCCGGGCATCGCCGTCGATGGACCGGCGCCGGTGAAGAAGATCGTCATCAAAGTGGAAATTTGACGATAAGACGGTTCGTGCCGGTGGGGATGGGCCGGACAAAAAAGACGAATGCAAAACAACGAGCACCTGAAGGCCGGGTGCCCGAAGCTTGGTGAAGCCCTCGTCCTTCCGGGACGACGGGTTTCTTTGTTTTTAACGAAGAATGGAATTTTGAAGGAACGGACCGGGCTTCGTACCGCTGACACTATAAGCAAACCTGCCACCGACCGAATCCACCTGTGACGTTGACAGCGATAACAAGCATGCACGTGTCCGAAGGAATAATGTTTGCTTAAACTACCCCCAAATACCAAGAATAATGACTCCAACGGTAATTAAAAAGGAGGTGAGTATGCGCCTTGTTCCTTGTTTTTCTCGAAGAATGAAGATGCCCATCACCGTTCCGAAGACAGTCCCTATCTCCCTCATTGGAGCAAGTTGTGCTACTGGTGCGAACGACAGGGCGAATAAAAAGAGCAAGTACCCTCCCGGTGCGATAATTCCGCCGAGCAGCATGATTTTCCAGTTTGCTTTTAGTTCGTTGCGTATTCCGCCCGAAGTAAATGTCGCCCATGAAAGGGCCAATAGGTTTCCAATGTTAGTCGCTTCGTTTAATACAACTGCCGATACATAATTTAGGGCGACTTTATCCACGACGATGTAGCCAGCAATACATGTTCCCACCGCTAATGCCAAGAGAGGTGCTTTTGATGATGACGGTTCATTGCGTTTGAACTTTATATTACTCACCAAAGCAATTCCTAGAACAATCGAAATAACGCCGCACCATCCCCCGGCAGTTAATTGCTCACCAAGTAAAGTCACTCCGAGCAAGGGTACTAATAATGGGCTTGTGCCCCTCATAATGGGATAAACCTGCGACAGGTCTCCCACGGTGTACGTCGCCGCGAGTAGTATAACATACAGTCCGTGCAGGATCATGGATGCAGCGACTACCAGTAAGCCTGTTCCAGCCAGTTGACTGCTGTCCCATTCAAAGATCGTCCAAGGTAAATATAGGATGATGGCGACAAGCTGACAAAACCAAAGGAAAACATTTTTATTAAGACTTTTCTTTGTATACAGGTTCCATATCGAATGGAGGAAGCCTGAACCAAGCACCAGTACAATCGCTATACCGAACATTCCATCACCTGCTCACTTTTAAAATCAGTTAATTCAACATTTTATCACCCGCATCCTAATATTGGTACGGCATACTCGACGAAGATAACCGCTAAAAAATCTGACCTTTTGTTTTTATTCGGCACCGGGCGGGGTATAGTTAGACCCATAAGCTCGTACAGCCTAGTAAAAGAGCCGCCCTACCTTGTGGGGCGGCTCTTTCCGCGCAGGAACCGAGTGCGCGATGCAGCAAAGGGGAATGCCGGTCTTAAAATCTGCTCGTGCCGAGGAGTTACCAAGTTAAACAAGCAGCACGAGCGGCGAATCAGAAATTAGAAGGATTTGTAACGGACCGAGTCGTCCGAATCAACCGCGCCGTTGCCCCTCGGCCGTTTCACGACAGCAGCAGCCGCAGTACCTCCAACGGCTCGCGCACCGTCTCGGCCAGCGCCGGATCGGGCACCGGATCGCCTCGCCGGTTGAGCCAAATGCGGCGGCGGATGCCCGCACCGGCCGCGCCGACGATGTCCGTCTCCCACAGGTCGCCGATCATGACGGCTTCGTCCGCCCGTGCGCCGCAGCGCGCAAGCGCCGCCTCGAAGATGCGCCGGTCCGGCTTGGCGGCTCCGGCTTGCTCGGAGGCGACCAGCGCGTCGATCGCTCCGGCGAGGCCGATCCGCTCCAGCTTCGCCGCCTGCACGGCCGCAAAGCCGTTCGTGACGACCGCCGCGCGCCAGCCGGCACGCCTCAGCTCCGCCAGCAGCTTCGCCGCTCCGGGAATCGCCCGCGCCGAGCGCTCGTACGCCTTCACGTAGAGGGCGGCCGCCTCCTCCGTCCGCTCCCGGCTCGCCCGGACGCCGCAAGCCTCGAACAGAAGGGCGATCCGTTCGAGGCGGCTTTGCGCCATGCCGACGCGCCCTTGCAGAACGTCCCCGTACCGCCCGTTCAGATGCCGCCAAAAGATCGCCTCCAGCTCCTCCGTCGGCAATCGCCGCAGCGCCGGGTACCGCTCCTTCATCGCCTCGATGCCCTGCCTGCACGAATAGGCGTGATCGAACAGCGTCTCGTCCAAGTCGAACAGCGCGCAGCTCGTTCGCCGCACGCCGTCCTCCTTCCCGCCCCGCTCCATCGCGGCCGCCTTCATCGCTCGAACAGCTGCTCCCGGCGCGGGCCGACGGATACTTGCCGGATCGGCACGCCGATGAGCTCCTCCAGCCGCCGCACATACGACTGCGCCTCGGCCGGAAGGTCGTCGAACGAGCGCACGTCGGAAATTTCGGTTTTCCATCCCGGCATCGTCTCGAGCACCGGCTGCGCCGTCTCCAGACGCGCTCCCGCCGGGAAGCGGCCGGATACCTCGCCGTCGGCCGTCCGGTACGCGACGCAAACCGGGATGCGGTCGAGATAGCCGAGCACGTCGAGGTTCGTCAGCGCGATTTCGGTCGCGCCCTGCACCATCGCCCCGTAGCGCGTCGCTACCGCATCGAACCAGCCGACGCGCCGCGGCCGTCCCGTCGTCGCGCCGTATTCGCCGGCGTCGCCGCCGCGCTTGCGCAGCTCCTCGGCTTCGTCGCCATGCAGCTCGCTGACGAACGGACCGGCGCCGACGCAGCTCGAGTACGCCTTCGTCACCGCGATGACGCGATCAATCGCGTACGGCGGCAAGCCGGCACCGACCGTCGCGAAGCCGGCCAGCGTCGACGACGACGTCGAGTACGGGTAGATGCCGTGGTCCGGATCGCGCAGCGCGCCGAGCTGGCCTTCGACGAGAATGCGCCGGCCGTTCCGCCACGCCTCCTGCAGCAGCTCCGTCGTGTCGCATACGTACGGCTCGAGCCGCTCCGCGTCGCGAAGCAGCTCCTCCGCGATCGCCGAGGCGTCGATTTCCGGCTTGCCGTACAAGTGGCGAAGCAGCACGTTTTTCGCTTCGACGCCCGCTTGCAGCCGATCGAGCAGCCGGTTGCAGTCGAACAAATCGGCGACCTGCACGCCGAGCTTCAAGTATTTGTCCGAGTAAAACGGCGCGATCCCTTTTTTCGTCGACCCGAACTGCCTCGCCCCGAGCCGCTCCTCCTCCAGCCCGTCGAACAGCCGATGGTACGGCAAAACGAGCTGCGCCCGCTCGGACAGCTTCACCTCCGGCGTCGGGACGCCTCTCTGCGCCAATTCGTCCAGCTCCGCGAAAAAGTCTCCGGCGTGAAACGCCACGCCCGGCCCGATCACATTGACCGTCCCCGGCCGGCACACGCCCGACGGCAGCAAATGCAGCGCGAATTTGCCGTATTCGTTTATGATCGTATGCCCCGCGTTGCTTCCTCCCTGAAAACGAACGACGACCTCCGACCGCCCCGCTAAGGCGTCCGTTATTTTCCCTTTGCCCTCGTCTCCCCAATTCGCTCCGACTATCGCCGTAACCGGCATCGATGATCCGCTCCTTTTCGACGTTGTGTTCGTCTTGCAATACCGATTATAATGGCGGTATCGTTATAAATAAAATGACAATAACTAATCTCAGCTATAAAAGGAATTGATATCGTGATCGAAAATATGGAATGGTATCGCGCCTTTTACGAGGTCGCGCAGACGGGCAGCTTTTCCAAGGCGGCGGACAATATGTTCGTTACGCAGCCTGCGGTCAGCCACGCGATCAAACGGCTGGAGGAGCGTCTCGGCGGTCCGCTGTTTTTCCGCACGCCGCGGGGCGTGAAGCTTACGGCCGAAGGCGAGACGCTGCTGAAGTTCGTCTCCCAGGCGCACCACTTCCTCGAGAACGGGGAGAAAAAAATCGCCGAAATGCGCAACCTGATGGCGGGCGAAGTGAAGATCGGCGCGGGTGACACGCTGTGCCGCTACTACTTGCTGCCGCATCTCGAATCGTTCCATCGGCGCTATCCGGACGTGAAAATCCAGGTGACGAACCGGACGACGCGAGAGACGATCGCACTCCTCAAAGAAGGGCGGATCGACTTCGGCATCGTCAACCTGCCGCTCGACGACCGCCAGCTGCGCATCCGCGAAAGCCTGACGCTGCACGACTGCTTCGTCGTCGGGGGGAGCCGCGCCGACGAGGCGGGCCGGGCCCGGTCATGGGACGAGCTGGCCGGACTGCCGCTGCTGCTGCTGGAGCGCGGAAGCAGCATTCGCCGTTACGTCGACGCGTTCGCCGAACGCCAAGGCGTCCGCATCCGGCCGGAGATCGAGCTCGGCAGCATCGAGCTGCTCGTCCAATTCGCGCGCATCGGCCTCGGCGCCGCCTGCGTCATCCGCGAGTTCGTCGCGCCGGAGCTCGCCGACGGCACACTGGCCGAGCTGCCGCTCGATCCCCCCTTGCCGCCGCGAAGCGTCGGCCTCGTCACGCTTCGCGACGTCCCGCTCTCCGCAGCGGCCCAGCGGCTGCTGGAGCTGCTGCCTTGACCGGCTCACGTGCATAATCCGGCTCCTCTCGGCAAAAAATGGTGCTATTGCCATTTCATCGCCCCAAGGAGGCTCACTTTCATGAATTCGGATCAGACGCACGGCACGCACGTTTCGGGAACCGGCGGCCCGGCGGACTCGCGCCTCGGCACCGGTGAGAACGACATGACGCTCACGAACCGCCAAGGCCACCCCATCTCCGACAACCAAAACATACGGACGGTCGGGAGCCGCGGACCTTCGACGCTGGAAAACTACCATTTTCTCGAGAAAATATCGCACTTCGACCGGGAGCGCATCCCCGAGCGGGTCGTCCACGCGCGCGGCGCCGGCGCCCACGGCTACTTCGAGGCGTACGGCAAAGTCGGCGACGAGCCGGTATCCCGGTACACCCGGGCGAAGCTGTTCCAGGAAGCCGGCAAACGGACGCCGGTGTTCGTCCGGTTCTCGACCGTCGTTCACGGCGGCCATTCGCCGGAGACGCTGCGCGACCCGCGCGGCTTCGCGGTGAAGTTTTACACCGAGGACGGCAACTGGGACCTCGTCGGCAACAACCTGAAAATCTTTTTCATTCGCGATCCGCTAAAGTTTCCCGACATGGTGCATGCGTTCCGGCCCGATCCGGTAACCGGCCTGTCCGATCCGGAGCGGATGTTCGACTTCGTCTCCAATTCGCCGGAAGCGACGCACATGATTACGTTTCTGTTCTCCCCGTGGGGGATTCCCGCCAACTACCGGCAAATGCAGGGCTCCGGCGTCAACACGTACAAATGGGTCAATGCGGAAGGTCAGGCCGTCCTCGTGAAGTACCATTGGGAGCCGGTCCGCGTCCCGATCAAAAACTTGACCAAGCGGGAAGCCGAGCAAATCCAAGGCAAAAACTACAGCCATGCGACCCAGGACTTGTACGAGGCGATCGAGCGCGGCGACTATCCGGAATGGGAGCTGTTCGTCCAAATCATGAGCGACGACGAGCACCCCGAGCTCGATTACGACCCGCTCGACCCGACGAAGCTGTGGGACCGCGACAAGTTCCCGTTCCTTCCCGTCGGCAAGATGGTGCTGAACAAAAACCCGGAAAACTATTTCGCCGAAGTGGAGCAGGCGGCGTTCGGCACCGGCGTCCTCGTCGACGGGCTCGACTTCTCCGACGACAAGCTGCTGCAGGGAAGGACGTTCTCGTATTCGGACACGCAGCGGTACCGCGTCGGCACGAATTATTTGCAGCTGCCGATCAACGCGCCGAAAAAACGCGTGGCGACGAACCAGCGCGACGGGCAAATGACGTATTTCGTCGACCGCGCGCCGGGGCAAAGCCCGCACGTCAACTACGAGCCGTCGTCGATCGGCGGGCTGCGGGAGGCGACGCCGGCCGGGCGAGAGCATGAGCCCGCCTATGACGCGAAGCTCGTCCGCAGCCGGATCGAGCGGACGAACGACTTCAAGCAGGCCGGCGAGACGTACCGCAGCTTCGAGGATTGGGAGCGCGACGAGCTGATCGCCAACTTGACCGACGCGCTGCGCGTATGCCGGCCGGACATTCGCGACCGCATGATCGGCTACTTCACGGAGGCCGATCCCGAGTACGGGCGCCGGGTGGCGGAGTCGCTGGCGAAGGCCGCCTCGGCGGCCGACGGGCGGATAGGCTCGCCGTCCGGGCAGCAGGGCGTCGAGATGGCCGACGAGATGGGCCGGACGACGGACGGCTATTGAGCCGGGCGTCGGTCCGGGGCGGCGACGGGCAGACGGCGCGCCGATACGAGCACCTCATTTCCGCCCGATCGGCGCAACACCGCCCGCAGCGCGTCCATCCAGCCCCACGCAAAAAAGCAGTCTTATCGACTGCTTTCGAGCGGTTTCGGTAAGTTCATCCGGAGACCGTTACATGCGGTACCCGATCGCAGCCGCGATCTTGGCCAACCCCCCCAGAGCGATGCGCTGCATCCATCTGGGGGGCCCTTCGATATATCCGTCCATCGTTTTCCAAAGAAGCCCCAGCCACAGCGGATTGCTCGGAATCCCTTTGGCGTTCAGCTTCCCCTCGGCTTCAAGCTTGTGCAATAGCTTGAACATGCTCCAGTGCAGGCCGGGCGGGCGAACTTCGTGCATGACGCGCAATAGGGGCGCGCCCTCCTTCCATGCCTGGTGAACCTGCTCGGGTTCAATCCGGACCGACTCCCCGGGTCCGGCAACGATTGTCTTCCCATCGATCAGGAAGCGCATGTTCCCTTCGACAATCGAAAACGTTTCTTGAAGGATCGGATGCGAATGCGGTCCATTCATGGCGCCCGGGCGAACGATCGCATGCTCCAATCGCAAATACTCTCCTTCGCGATCCGTGCCGTAGTGTTGAAGCGTAACCGCGTTTCCGTCCGCGAAGGTCAAGGTTTGGCCGATTGCTTGGTGCAGATCCTGCATGACGCATCACCTCTCGGGCATTATACTTCTGATTTCGGTTCGCTCTGACGGAAAACATTTAAAAATCCCATGAAGATGAAAATCGATCCGGCCGCATTGCACAATAAGCGGAACCAATGGACGATAATAAATTCGTTATAAGCTTGCTGCAGAACATCCGCGGAATGCACGGCCGCTCCTTCGATAAACATGATTTCATTTCGCGGCCATTCCCAAATGACCGAGGCCGCCCCTTCCGCGAACATCATGAGTACGCTCAAGACGATCCACATCCGCGCGTTCTTCCGGCGCCAGCTGAACAGAACGGCGATAATGCCCGTTACCCAGCTGATGAACCCCAGCGGCGGAAAATAAGTGTGAGGACTTGCGACCTTCATGAAATCCATCGCGGTTTCCAGCGAGTTCGGAATATCGTGAAAAATATTCGGGTACACCATAAAGGTGTTCAGCAGCATGGAGCCTAACAAAATCCACTGCACCCAAAGGTGCGACGTGACGGTCAAAATCGGAAGCTTTATTTTCATGAATCGGTTCCTCCTTGGACTTGGCTATGGTCGGTCTGACAGCTCTTATCATAACGGCCAGTTGTTGAAAAACTATTTTGCATTTCTTAAGCCATTCTTAAATAAAAAAAGCCCCGAGCTAAGAAATATCCGCTCCAAGGCCAATGGAAACCTTATTCTTTTCTGAAACGGTACCCGACGCCCCAAATCGTCTCGATATATTGGGGGTTGGACGGATCCTCTTCGATCTTTTCACGAATTTTTCGGATGTGAACGGTGATGGTCGAGCTGTCGCCGACGGAATCCGCCGACCAAATCCGTTCAAACAGATGATCTTTACTGAACACCCTATTGGGATTGGATACCAGGAAGACGAGAAGCTCATATTCTTTGGCCGTCAACGTTCGTTCGACTCCTTGGACGAACACGCGGCGGGAACGAGTGTCTACCGTCAGCTCGCCGATTTTGATCACATGGCGATCGCCGTCCCTTTGGATAAGGCGATTATATCGGGCGATATGCGCTTTTACGCGGGCAACCAGCTCGTTAGGGTTGAACGGCTTCACGATGTAGTCGTCCGCGCCGCGATCAAACCCGCGAATTTTATCGATATCCTCATGTTTCGCGGTAACGATCAATATCGGAACGTCGACGTCTTTCCGAATTTTTTTGCAAAGCTCGAGGCCGTCGATTCCCGGAAGCATGAGATCCAGCAGAATGAGGTCATACGCGTGAGACAGCGCTTTCTGCAAGCCTTCTTCTCCGGTAAGCGCGATGCTGCTTTCGATCCCGTAAGACTCCAAGTAGTCTCGCTCCAGTTCGGCGATGTGCCGCTCGTCCTCAATAATTAATATTTTCGGCATACCGTGCTCCCTCATCTCCCGGGTTTATTCAGACGGAAAAAAATCGTCGTACCGGACCCGATTTCGCTTGCCGCCCCTATCTGTCCGCCATGAGCTTCGATGATTTGCTTGGCAATGGCCATCCCGAGTCCGCTTCCGCCGGTCGACGAGTTCCGGGCGGCATCCGCCCGGTAAAAGCTGTCAAAGATGTGCGGCAAGGACTCCGCGGAAATTCCGCTCCCATTATCCTCTACCTCGACCCTTACTTGACCGGGCTCGGAGCTCAGCCTGACCTCGATCACCTTTGGTTGCTTGTCCATATACTTCAGACTGTTTTGAACGATATTTTCCACGACCCGCCTTACTTGAGTCCGGTCCGCCATGACGACATACGATTCGTCGCGGTTGTATTTGAAAATCGTTTGTCCCCCGTCCGGTTCGAACGTATAGCGCAGCTCTTCCAAGTAGTCCGCCAAAAACGGCCGCAGATCGACTTCCTCGAGCACCATCGGCACCTTTTGGAGATCAAGCTTGGAGTACAAAAACAGCTCGTCGATCATCTTCTCCATCGCGCCGGCGTTCATATAAATAATTCGGGCATAGTGCTCCACCTTATCGGGCGAATGGGCCACGCCATCCATAATCCCCCGCGCATATCCTTTGATCGAGGTCATCGGCGTCCGCAGGTCATGCGAAATGCTGGCGATCAGCTCCTTGCGATTTTCCTCGTACTTGGACTGAAGCTCCTTGGCTTCCAGCAATTTGCCCCGCATGCGCTCGAAGAGGGACGCGAGCTCGCCGAGCTCGTCGTTGCTGCTTGCCGTTAAGGAAAACGCCAAATTGCCCTGCGCGATCTCCTTTGCCGCCTTGGTGAGCATCCCGACCTGCCGCAGGATGCTTCTGGAAACAACCGTCGTGATGATCGCGTTTGAAACCGTTATGGCAACAAGCAAGCCCGTCACCCGGATCGTCGTAAACAGCTGAAGGTCCGCTTGAAAGTTGCGCTCCAGCGCGTAGAACAAAATATACCCGGCGATGAACTCGATCAATAGAAACATGGCGAAGGGAACGACGATCATGGCAATATTGGACAGAATCAATTTCTTCTTAATAGACATCCGGCACCGCCCCATGGTAGTCATCCGAACATTCGACGAGGAGCGACTTCGTCCTTATGCGCGATTCATCCGCGCATCCTCTTCGAGTATGTCTAATCCTTCGGAAACCCATCCCTTCTCCCCGGACCGTATTCCTTCCAACAGGTAGCCGACTTGGTCGAACGTAACCAAGAATGAAACTTTTTCGATGCGTGCATCCGGATCGACCTGTCCTCTATAAGCCATCACTTGGCGGGTAAACGTCTCGCCGCAATCCTCCAAGAGGTACACGTAATCGCAATCGGGATCACCTATCGCCGCATCGCCGAAATCGATCACGCCCGTTAATTCGGTCATTGCGGGATCCATCAAGTAGTGATCGGGCGACAAGTCGCCATGGATCAATGCCGGTGTATACGAACCGTATTCCGGGTTTTGCAAATACGTTTGAAAACGAAGGGAGAGATAGGTTTGTAGGGGCTCTTGAAGCAGCGGGAATACCTCTTTCTTCGCGGATTCCATCAGCCGTACGATCTCGTCCTGCAGGTTTCGAACCGGTACTCCGGCCTGAATGGCCGTCTCGACAGGAAATGCGCTCAAGGCGTCCATGAAGTCCGCCAGTCGACGGGCGAGTCCGTCCTTTCCTTTATCGGTGAGCGAGGACATCCCGTCTTCCCCCACTATTTCGCCCGGAACTTTCCGATAGCCGACAAATGGGCGACCGTCGCTTTGCCGTCCGACATATTGAAATTGGGGGATGCCGACTTGCAGCCGGTCGGCCAGCAGCGGCAGCAGCCGTATTTCTTTGAGCAGTTCATCGGCACCTTGCTGACTTTTGGGAAAACGAAAAACCCATTCTCCGTTGACGAGAGCCGCCTCATTCCTGAAACCTTCGCCTAGCGATTCCAATGTTTGAATGCGCAGATCCGGAAACTGATCCGCGATCGCCGCTTTTACAAGATGGAGTTCCTTTCGCATCCTATAGGTCTCCCCTTAACCATCGTATCGTGAGACGGGATTGCCGCTCAATCCAATTTCGATCATGGAACGGTTGTTCGGCACGACCGCTCCTAAGAGATGTCGTAAAAAAATTATAACGTTGCCGCTGTCTTGCCGCAAATCGCTTGTTTTTACGTTGCCAGAAACGAAGCGAGGGTGCCCTCGGCCATGCTCATGGCTTTCGGGACACCCTCGTTTTCGCGTACGCCGCTCAGTGAAAATCGATATCGATTTTTTTGCGCGGAGGCGGCTGCAGCTTCGCCATCCGAATTTCGAGCACGCCGTTCCGGTACGACGCCTTCACGTTGTCGTCGTCGACCGCGGCCGGCAGCTCCACAGACCGTTGAAACCGGCCGTAAAACCGCTCCTGGCGGTGCATCCGCTCCTCCTGCACCTCATGCGTCCGCGTAAGCGTCCCGGACACGGTCAGGACGTTGCCCCGCACGTCGATGTCGACGTCCTCCTTCTTCTCGAGACCGGGCAGGTCGCACGTGGCGACGACCTCCGTATCGGTCTCGTAGACGTCGATCCGGTGCGCACCGAATTGCTGCTCCCCTCGGACGAACGCGGGAAAATCGTTGAACAGCCGGTCCAAATCCCGCTTAAAGCCGTCCAAATTGCGGAACGACTCGTAAGGAATCAAAGGCATGGCGTTATTCCTCCTCGGTACGTATCGTCTGCGCGTCGCGCCGCGCGTCGCCACCGCACAAGCGCCTCCCGTAGCCGGGACGCGTCATGGTCCGCCCACAGTCCGGTTATCCGCGCGGTACGATCGGGCGCGACCGCAGCCTGCATGGATAGTTTCCCAAATCGTCCCTCCGCCTATACAGCCGCCAGTCTCTCTACCGCCGGTCTGCAAAAAAAGAGGGAGAGCCCGTCTCCCCGCCACCGGTTTCGTCAACCGGCCGCGGTAGGCGTCAGCTCTCCCTGCTGGATTTGATACATCTGATAATATTTCCCCCCGCGCCGCATCAGCTCGTCGTGATTCCCCCGTTCGACGATTTCGCCCCGGTCGAGAACGAGGATCAGGTCGGCGCTCTTGATCGTCGACAGCCGGTGCGCGATGACGAACGTCGTGCGTCCCTTCTTCACGACCTCGAGCGCGTTCTGGATGAGCGCCTCCGTCTCCGTGTCGATGTTCGACGTCGCCTCGTCGAGGATGAGAATCGCCGGGTCGAAGGCGAGCGCCCGGGCGAACGAGATCAGCTGCCGCTGCCCCGCGGACAGCGTGCTCCCCTTCTCGATGACCGGCTCGTCGATCCCTTTCTCCAAATGCTTCAGCAGCCGGTCGGCTCCGACGTCGGCGAGCGCCTTCTCGATCCGCTCGCGCGTAATGGCGGGATCGTCCAGCGATACGTTGGAAGCGATCGTCCCGGTGAACAGGAACGGATCCTGCAGCACGATGCCCATATGATCGCGCAGCGTCTGTCTCGGCATGCCGCGAATGTCCGCTCCGTCGATCGTAATCGTGCCTCGCTCCGCGTCGTAAAACCGGAACAGCAGGTTCAGAATCGAGCTTTTGCCCGAGCCGGTATGGCCGACGAGCGCTACCGTCTGCCCCCGCTTCGCCTCGAAGCTGATGCCTTTCAGCACGTGTTCGCCTTCCTTGTAGGCGAACCAGACGTCGTCGAACTTGACGTTGCCCTCGAACCGTTTCATTCGGCGGTCCGATACGTCTTCCCCGCTCTCGTCGAGCAGCACGAACACCCGCTCCGCGGAGACGAGCGCCGTTTCCAGGTTCGGCAGCTGGTTGACGATGTTGACGATCGGGTTGAACAGCCGGTTCAAATAATCGACGAACGCGTACAGGACGCCGAGCGTGACGAACGCTCCCGTATCGCTCAGCGACGCGCCGCCGAAGTACCAGATCAGCGCGACGAAGGCGACGTTGCGGATGACGCCGACGAGGTTGTGGCCGGTCAGCGAGTTCAGGCTGAGCAGCTTGTTGCGGTAGTTGAACAGCTTCGAATTGACCGTTTCGAATTCCGCCTCGATTTTCCGCTCTCCCCGAAACGCCTGAATGACCGGCATTCCTTGGATCGACTCGTTGACCATCCCGTTAATTTCGCCGACGGCCGCGCGGATCGTCCGGTTGTACCGCTTCGCCTTCCGTCCGTACACGTAAACCCAGACCGCCATCGCCGGCAAGACGAACAGGCAAATGCCGGCCAGCTGCGGGTCGAGAATGAACAGCGCCGTATAAATGCCCGCCATATAAATCGCGCCGGTAAAAAAGTTGGCCAGCACCGTCACGTACAGCTCGCGGATCGTCTCCGTGTCGTTCGTCACCCGCGAGACGACTTTGCCGGCCGGCAAATCGTCGAAGTAGCGCACCGGCATCCGGTTCAGCTGGCCGAACACGTCCGTCCGCATGTTGCGCACGATCCGGTTCGCCGACGACTGCAAGTAATAGCGCTGCCCGTACGAGAACATCGCCGAGACGACGAGCAAGCCGAAGTACAACCAGCATAGCCGGACGAGGCCGCCCACCTCCGGTCGGAAGAAGGCGAAGACGTCCGCGGCCGACAGCTTGCGCGCGGTATACGACCGGCTGTCCGTTCCCGCCTCGACGACGAGCTCGCCCTGCTCCGTCACGCGGCGGGAGCCGTCGAACGCGATCGGTCCCGGCACGAAGTAAAAGCCGGAGCCGACCTGCAGGACGCGCACTTCGGCGCCCTTCGGCTCGCCTTCCGCGAACCGGTCCCCCCGCTTGTAGCGCACCCCGTCGAATTCGACGACGCCCGGCCCGCCCGCTTCCGTCCGGTACCACGGCCGCTCGATGCCGGACACGTGCTCGTCGATCATCCGCTTCGCCACGAACGGCCCGGCGAGCTCCGAGCCGACGGCGACGGCCAGCATGAGCAGCGCGAGAAGCAGCTGCGCCTTGAAGCCGAGCGCGTACCGAAGCAGCCTCGCGATCGTCTGGCCTTTGCTGCCCGCCGACCGGTCCATCTCGAGATCGTAATGTTCCGTTTCCTGACTCATGCCGTCACCCGCTTTCGCTTTCTCGTTTCGTTTCCAGCTGCTGCACGTCGTACTGCTCCTTGTACCAGCCGCCCAGCTTCATCAGCTGCTCGTGCGTCCCCTGCTCCGCGATGCGCCCTTCGTCCAGCACGACGATCCAATCGGCATGCTGAATCGCCGACAGCCGGTGCGTGGCGATGAGCGTCGTCTTCCCGGCACGCGCGGAACGGATATTGGCGACGATTTCCGCCTCCGTCCGCGCATCGACGGCGGACATCGCGTCGTCGAGCATCAGGATCGGCGGATCGGCGACGAGCGCCCGCGCGATCGAGACGCGCTGCTTTTGGCCGCCGGACAGCGATACCCCTTTCTCGCCGACCATCGTCTCGAGCCCCTCCGGCAAAAACGTCATGTCTTTGCGCAGCGCCGAAGCGGCGATCGCCCGATCGAGCAGCTCGTCGGGGACGGCCCCGTCCCGGCTGCCGAACGCGATGTTCGCGCGCACCGTCCGCGAGAACAGGAAATGCTGCTGCGGCACGTAGCCGTACCACGACTTGAGCCGGTCCGGCGCGATGCGCTCGATCGGCACGCCGGAGACGGCTACCGTCCCTTTCCCCGGAGGATATTCCCGCAGCAACTGCTTGATCAGCGTCGTCTTGCCGCTGCCGGTCCGGCCCGCGATGCCGAGCGTCATGCCGGGCTCGAGCACAATCGTGACGTCGCGCAAGTTGTCGACCGGCGAGGACGGATACCGGAACGTCACGTTCCGGAACTCGATCCGGCCGGGAGACTCGACGTCGACCGGCGACTCGGGCTCGGCGACGTCCGGCTTGTAGCCGAGCGTCGCGCCGACCCGGTCGAGCGAGGCGTTGCCGCGCTGCATAATGTTGATCAGCTCGCCGATCGCGAACATCGGCCAGATGAGCATCCCCAAGTAGACGTTGAACGAGACGAGGCCGCCGATCGTCAGCTCGCTTTGGTAGACGAGGTAGGCACCGTAGCCGATGCCGATTAGGTAGCTGGCGCCGGTGACGATTTTCATTGTCGGCTCGAACAGGGCGTCGATGCGGACGACGGCCAAGTTTTTGTTCAGCACGTCTTTCGTCACGTCGGCGAACCGCTTCTCCGCGGCCCGCTCCTGCACATAGGCGCGGATGACGCGAATGCCGGATATCGTCTCGAGCACGCCGTCGTTCATCCGGCCGAACGCGTCCTGCGCGTCCATGAACCGGCTGTGGATCCATTTGCCGTACAGGCTGACCATGATCGCCATGATCGGCAGCGGCAGGATGGCGGCCAGCGTCAGCTTCCACGACACGAACACGGTCATCGTCACGAGCAGCGTCGCCATCCACAGCGTCGAATCGAGAAGCGTCAAGATGCCGAATCCCGCCGTCTGCGACACCGCCTGCAGGTCGTTCGTGGCGAGCGCCATCAAGTCGCCGGTCCGGTTCCGTTCGTAAAACGTCGGCGTCATTTTCAGAAAATGCCGCATGAGCCGCGAGCGCATCATCTTCTCGACCACGAAGGCGCCCCCGAACAGTTTGTACTGCCACAAGTAGTTGATCGCGTACGCGACGGCCGTGATGCCGACGAGAAGCAGCAGCGTCGTCGTCAGCTTCTCCCAGGTCAAGCCGTCCAGCTGGATGGCGTCGATCGATTTGCCGACGATCATCGGGGGGACGATTTCCAGAACCCCCGACACGATCAGCAGCACGACGGCGATGGCGTACCGTTTCCGCTCCAGCCTGAAAAACCATCCGAGCTTTTGCAGCACCGTAAGCATGGCTCTCTCTCTCCTCTCTATGTACAAAAAAACACACCGCCCGCGGGCGGTGTGTCTGCTTCTCGTTCAAGAAAGCACGCGCCACGCGGTTGGCGTGACTGCGCCTGGATGCCGTTTCGGACGCCGAAAACCGCGTTACCGGTCCCGTGTCGAATCCCCGTCCCCCAAGGAAGTCGCGCCATATTCGATGATGCTCGGAAACGTACCCCGGCGGCTTGCGCGATGGCGCACTTCAATCATCGACATAACGGTCACTCCCTTCGGCAGTTTTTTACGGATAATGGTAACGTACCACGCCCCCGTTTCCGGTGTCAATCGGTCTTCGGATGAAAAAACGGTTAAAACGATGTTTGCGGGATTCGGGCGGGAACCGGTATCCGAAAACCAAGTTAGTCGCTTAAGCTCCGGATATACTTTTCCCGTTGCTGGAGCATATAGTCCGAAGCTTTCTTCATCGTTTCGGCGAAACGCAGGCTTTCTTCCTCACCCAAATGTTGCACGAGACCGACGAACATGGCAAGACGCGCCTCATGGATAAGCCGGATATACGCTTTGCCTTTATCCGAAAGACGGATTCGGACAATTCGCCGATCGGCGGGATCGGCATGACGTTGGACGAGCTCCTGAGCTTCCAGACTATTGATATGCTGCGTTACCGTCGGCGAAGTAACATTCAGCTTTTCGCTTATTTCCGAAACCATCAGCCCCGGACTGTCGTCCTTTTCGTTCGTGCTGATGAAGTGGAGAACCATGATCTCGCCCGGCTTTTTGTTGAATATCGAACGATTCTGCATCGCATTTCCGCTGACCTGCGACTGGAAGTACGATTCCATCAGCCGTTCCGCGATTTTGTTCAGCTTATCCGCCAATCCGCTCACTCCTCGAATACGAATGCATCGAACTTTTCCTTGCTGTGTTCATCCGTTCGATCTAAGACTCCAAGGCGGCATATCGCGCCGCGATGGTGCGAAATACCTCCTTGGGCTCCCAAGGCATGTCGGGGTAAGTCGTGCCGCGGCCCTCTTTCAGTACCCGCACGATCCCGTAAGACGATCGATCGAAGTCGCGATCGGGGTCTTCGTCGTAAGGCAGATTGTAGCTGGCAAACGTGCACCAAAATGCCGTGTCGACTCCGGCTTCCTCGAATAGGTCGACGCTTTCGTTGAAGTATCGGCTCTGTTCGGACTCATCGCGCTCGTAGCGGCCCGTCAGTCGAACGGCACGCGCCCCCTCCCACTCGACGACGGTTCCCCGTGCACCCAGTCCGCCCGCCCCCTTGAAGGTCGTACATCCGAACTCGGATATCGCCAGAGGCTTATCCGAGCGGGCCAGCTTCTTGATGGCATCCGCATAGAGATGGGCGATGTCGGCGGATTTGTAGGCATCTAGAGCGATGAAATCGAAAGGCTGCCAGTTGACGGGCTCGGTAGGCAGAGCCGCGTATGTGACGCGCCCCCCGAACCGGGCTCGCACTATGTCTACGGCGCGCTGCAGGAAGTCGTTGAGAGGCGTGGATAGTCCCGCAAGGGCGGCACGGAAAACCGCCGGATCGGACAAAATCGCGAGGCGCTCCTCCAGCGTTTCGCCGGGCAGGAAGCCGCGGGTAAAGAGCATGAGCTCGGCCCCCGTTACCATGACTACCTCCGCCCCCGCAGCTCGGAGACGTTCGGCGCGGTCGGCGCAATCCGCTAGCAGGGCAAGCAGCTCGTCTTGGCCAAGATCGTTCGTGAACGGCGAGAACCATACCTCCAGGCCCGCTGCCGCCGCCGCTTGAGCGGCGGCCTCCAGACGTTCGGGCTCGCCGCCCGTCACTCGTACGGCCGTGCAATGCAGGTCGCTCCGTATTATTTCCATCTCCCTGCGCACTCTCTCCGCATCAAAATCGGGGTGAGTACTCGTTCCTTCGCTTAGAAATCCCGTGTCATAGGTCAACCCGCGCGCACGCATACCAAATCGACTCCTTTCGTTTTTCCATACATAGCTCAAAAAAATAATTAGGTAACCAAATAAATTAGTAACCTAATTATATGCAAAGAAGTGCAGACGGTCAACAAAACGGTTAGTCGACGGAAGTTGCCCAAACATGAAAAATGGGTTACACCCCTCGGATTTGGACCGTTCGGGGATAACCCATCGTATCGTTTTATCGTTTATTTCAAGTCGGACGACCGAGGGAGTCGATATGCGATAGCGGCGACCTCCGCTCTAGGGATGTACGCTTTTTCGGAGCCAGCGAACTAATATATCCGTTAGTTGAAAATAATTCATTTCCCATGTCTGCTCGGTTCATGAAACATTGGGGTATAGACTGAACAAAACAAATTGTATTTTCTATCCTCTATAAATCCTAGTTTTTGTGCCATTCGAAAGGAGGGCACGTTCTGAGTATCGCAAGTCCAATTCGGTAGTACACCTCGACTCAAACAATCCCGAATGAAATTCCTCGCAAGCTGAAAACCAAGCCCCCGACCACGCGCAGATTTATTCACTTGGATGGAGAGCTCCGCCAACCCACCCCCAAGAAATGCGGCATTACACAGTCCCATCACACTGCCATCTGATGACAAAGCGATCCATCCAACATCATGCTGCAAATAATTTTCTGCACTTCCCCAAAGACCTTCTATCTCCCTGCGCAACCATTCATGCGACTGAAGCGTTGCTGCATTTATTCGAAACATGTCTTTGTTGGTTTCGATTGGTCCTAGAGCTTCGAAGACGTGTCTGTCAAATTTAAATTGTGTCCTGCCGATACGAAATACCTTATAACCGAATATGCGAAAAATGATTTGATCCCATGTTTCGGAGGCCGTTGACCAGAATAATCTAAAGCTACCGGAAGAAACATTTGAAAAAAAATGTTCTTTCATCGTAGCAACGAATCCTTCGATAAATTCCTTATCGACAGCGTGGCCAATCAAACGCCCCCCGATGAAATCGCTGGACATTACAGCGGCACACCGAGGATGATCTTGGTTGTCTACAAAGACGATTCCATCAATCGTTTCTTCTAAAATGGAGAGCGGATGGGGCGTAAACACCGATTCCATTCCAGAGAATAACCCCTTAACAACATGATACTGATCTCTTTCCATGCGAACAAAGGACATTTAGGACTCCTCCATTGGAGAGATTCTTCCTTTAGCTACATTGTCACAATACGGACCATTTTTTCAAAGAAATAAGGCAGCAGCGGCCGCGCGTAGTCCGTTCCCTGGCCCGCCGTTGTTTTCACCCTAACCCAATTGCCGTGAAGCTGTTGTCCCTGTCATCCCTCCGTCAGATGTACCGTCGAATTTGGAGCAAGGCATTATAATTGCTCGAACGATTGCCTCAAATCGTCTGATAAAATCGAATACCCCCATAATTTCTCAATCTGTTCGATGGCTACTTTAGTACGCCACAACCCTTTTACTGTTTCAGCCGATTCATAGGTTGTTGTGCAATCCCGAACGATATTAGTCATGTAGCCGTGTGAATGCATATTTCGAATGCCGTAAGAGCTGTTAATGACACATTCGTCTGTCTCGAATCCCATATAAAAAAGGACTCTAATACCTCTACTCCGCAAAAGGCGTTCGAATTGTTCTTTGGAGTAAATGAGCAGATCTCCATCTTGTGGCTCGACTTCAATCGGTATCTTGATTTGATCGTATACACGTCCTTGCTCATTCATCCACCGGACATTGAAAACATCGTCTCTATGTTTGGCCTTCCAGTCTTCCCTCCATTCGAATTCGGGAAAAGAAGCTGAGTTTTCTTCCATGCCGGCCACGCGGGAATCCTGAAGTGCGTTCAATCGAGCCCGTTCTTCCTCGGTTGTCGATACGTACCACTGGGGATATTGGTTCAAAAACATAGGATGATTGCAATGGAAAATCTGAATGCCCTGTTGCCGCAGTGAACGTACTACTGGCGTTATTTTATTCTGAATGATCTCTTTCTTTCTTAGTGCATGGGAGATACCTCTTTCCGTACTTAACTCCCAGCCCAAGGAATCAACGACAGGACCGTCCTCCCATCCAAAATTCCACAGATCGACGAGAGCAATTCCAATCTCTTCACATCGAAAAGTGAAGCGGGATGACGAACGTACAAAGCTTGCTTCCGAATATGGTACGCCGGGGCGCGGCGATCTGGGGGTGAATTCCAGGTCCATCGTAACATCCATAACCAACACCTCCTGAAACGATTTTCGTTACAACAGTGGAAAATCCTTCAAGCCTCTTTCATCGTTCAAAAAAAATGGACCCTTCCGTTCCTCTGAAACGGATGTCCATATAAGGTCTATAACACTATACCTCCGATTAATTCTATGTTACCCTCAGTTCTCAAGAACTCAGGCACGTGTAAATGCTGCAGCCAATACAGCTCCCGTTAGCCGCCGACGATGCCCGGAATATCGTGATCGGATGGAAAGGCCGCAAGCTGGGACTTGGGCTGTAACCGGTCCGGCCGTTCGGCCTCCCCCCGCTTGCTAATCAACGCATCGGCAAACTCGGTTTCGCAGCAGCTTCAGCAGCGGGGCCTTTCGGTATTTTGCACATGCCTCCCACGATTGCCGCTTGCCTTAACCGGCCTCGTTGCTCCGTTCCGTCAACGATAGTGCAAGCACATGAGCCAAATGGCTCACCGCCTGCCGCGAATGCCGGTAAAATGTCGTGCGGCTCATATGGAACGCCTCCGCCAGCTCGTTCTTGTTCAGCTCCTTGTGCAGAAAGCTGTCCCGCAATATCCGCTGCTCGAGCCCGGTCAACGGAAACGGCGGAGGCTCGGCGGTCAGGATCGCCTGCACGTGCGCTTGCAAGCCAGCCCCTGGTATGCGCAGCCGCCGGACGACGGGCAACCGCTCCAACGCATCAACGTCGAACAGATGCCGAAGAATTTGTCTCGCCTCGTCCGTCTCGACCTTCGCTTCCGCCCCGTTCCCAGACCGGAAATCCCGCTCTCGGTCGTTCCGTTCGTTCATCCAATCCGGCCCCGTCTGCCGGATGAACGCTTGAACCCAACGGTCGAACATACTTTGTCGGAAATCCAACTCCCACCGGGTCAATTCGACCTCCGCCGCACCGGCGGGGCGAATCTTGTCCTTTTCCTCAAAGCCCAGCATCGAGAAAAGGCCGTTCAGCTTCGGGTCGGCCGACACCATGATGCCCCGCCAGCCGCTTGTCATCTCGATCAGCCACCGCTGCATGAGCAGGGCGCCCAGCTCTTCCGGGCCGTACAGGGACTGGCCGACGTCGACGGCGGCCAGCAGCACGCATAAGGTGTCCGCCGATTCCGGGGGGACATGGCGCAGACGCTCCCCTTCTTCCCCGAGCATCGGGAGAAGCGACGGCGCGTATCGCTCCAGCAGCGGTACGGTCGAAGCATGAAGCCGGAATCCGGCGCAAAATCCGAGCGGCCTTCCTCCCTCGTCGCGCACGATGCAGATTCCTTCCGGACTATGTCCGGCGATTTCGTCCAGAACGTCGTGGCAATCCTCCGCCCGGACCAGCTCCGAGTGCCAGTCGGATCGAGCGAGCGAATCGGCCAGAAACCGATGCAGGCAGGGCAGATCCTCCGGTCGATACGGCTCGGTCTCTCCCGGCCGCAGAACGGACGAGAAGTCGGCGTAAGCGTGGGCGGAGGGCAGAAATTCGCGATACAGCTCGAGCACGTGGGCCGCGATGCGCATGCGCGTCCGCCGATCCGCCTCGCGGAACCGGTCGGCCAGCAGCCGCAGCGTCCTGTGGCGCAGCGCTCGGAATTGCTCCGGGTGGCGGCTGCTGTAATCGTCCCGCAGCAGGCGGGATACCACTTGGTGCAGCGACAAACCCCAGGGCGTTGCACGGACGAACGATAATGTCCCCAGCTCCTGGAAGGCGGACGCATCGATCGGCTCGTCCAGCAAATGGTTTAACGTCGACGGATCGGCCGCCGGCAGCAGCGACAGCACCGCTAGCGCGCGGTGGAGCGGAGGCGAGGCCGCTTCCCGAAGCCACTCGGCGGTCAGCATGGCCGGAATTTCATTCAGTCCTTGCCGGGACTCCCCCTCCCTGGATCGCAGCAGATCGACGGTCAGGGCGAGAAGCATGGGATGGCCATCCGTCTTCCGGGCGATCTCCGTCTGCACGCCGGGCTCCAAGCCGCTTTCGCGCAAGTAGGCCACCACGTCCTCCCGCGCATGCAGCCCAAGCGGGAACGACTCGATCCGCCCGCCCCAATACGGATTCGCTCGCCATTTGGCGGACAGGCCGCTGCGCGACGCGATGACGAGGAGCACGCCGGCCGAAGGAAGCAGCGGCAGGAAGCTGGACAGGAGCCAGCCCTCCAGCCAATCGAGGCGCTCGCCGTTATCCAGGAGCAGCACGGTCCGCTGCCGGGACAGCTCCGATATGACATAAGGCAGAAGAGCGGTCTGCGGCGCTCTGAATCTGCCGTATTCGCTTTCCAGACCCATTTCCAGACCGGACAAAAATGCGGCCGGCGCGGACGGCTCGTTCAATCCGTCCAGCCATAGCGTAAGCGCGGACGAACGTCTCGACCGTTGCGCCATCTCGATGAGCAGCGTCGTTTTGCCGATGCCCCCGATGCCGGATACGGAAAACAGCTTCGTCTCCGCGTGGGGATCCGCCAGCCACCGCTCCAGCCGATCCAATTCCCGGTTCAAGCCGATGACGCGCCGGCGGGAAGGGAGGTTGTTGCCGGGTGTCGATATCGATTCCATCCTGCACGCTTCTTTCCGTACGGTAAAGTTGAAACAAATATGAAACACGAATCCTTATTTTCTTATATTACACTACTTGAAGCGGCTCATAAACCGATACCGATTTGTACCATTTTCGTTAAGGAGACTGCCATCATGAAACGCCTATCCTTGTTTTTGGCCATCCTGCTCGCGATCCCGATCCTGCTCGGACAACCCGGGCTTCTTGCACCGAAAGCCCGGGCCGCCGCCGACCCGGTTCCGCCCGAATCGTCCGGCTGGGTGCTGGTCTCGACCGCGGAGCAGCTGGCTTATATCGATCAGAACCAGGCCGAATATGTCGGCCGCAACATTCGATTGACGAACGACATCGACATGACCGGATACGATTGGATTCCGTTCGGCGGCAACGAGCATGGGCCCTATACCGGTTTGTTTGACGGCAGAGGGCACCGCATATCCGGGCTCGACATTCAAGGCGATACTTGGATTGCCGCGGGCTTCTTCGGTGATTTGGCGGGGACCGTCCGTGACTTGGGCGTCTCCGTTCAGCTCGACGGCGGACAATATGCGGGAGGCTTGGCCGGAATCCTGTCGAACGGGGGCAGCATCGTCCGTTCGTATTCGCAGGGCAGCGTTGCGAGCGGCGATCAAGGGTTCTCCGGTACGAGCGTCGCCGGGGGGCTGGTTGGAGGGGCCACCAATTCCCTCATCGTCGGTTCACATTCGACCGCATCCGTGAAGAGCGGCCCGGGCGCCAATCAATATACGGGGGGGCTGATCGGATCGCAGGGGGCGGGCACCATCCGCAACTCCTATGCAACCGGACCGGTCACGAATGCGAATTCCGGGTTCTCCCATACATACATCTTTTCCGGCGGACTGGCTGGACAGCTCGTGTACGGAAGGGTCGAAGGCGGCTATGCGTCCGGGGCCGTTACCCATGCCGGATCGGATCACTTGGCGATAGGGGGATTTGTAGGTACCTTCGCGGCAGGCGCCACGATCGGCCATTCGTTTTTCGACCAGGAGTCCACCGGGCAAACAGCGGGAATCGGCGGCGACTACGGCGGTGCGAAGGAGCTCGAAGGCCGGGCGACAGCCGACATGAAGCTCGAATCGAACTACGAAGGCTGGGATTTCGAGGGGACGTGGGGCATTCACCCGAGCGTGAACGAAGGCTATCCTTATTTGCAGCCCGTCGTTCTGACGGATGCCCTGCCGAGAGCGCTCAAGGATGCGCCCTATTCGTTGCGGCTCGAAGCATTCGACGGTGCATCGGGCGGATTGGACTGGAGCGCATCCGGGCTTCCGGCGGGCATGCAGGTGACCGCCGAAGGGGTTCTTCAGGGAGTGCCTGCGCAGGCCGGCGTATTTCCTTTGTCGGTAACGGCCACCGATACGGGCTCGAATTCGGCCGACGCAGCCCTGACCCTGTACGTCGACGAGTCGGCGCCGAATATTCCCGGGCTCGAAATCGCCCCGGGCGACGCGTTCGGATCGACGAAGGCCGTAGCTTCGCCGGTCGGGCCTGACCATACGTTCGCCTATACGCTCGGCGATGCGGCAGGCGTTCGCCCTCTGGTCGGGGCGGCGCTTCCGGGAGAAGCGATTCCGTATACGCTGGGGGCGGACATACCGCTTGCCGCCGCCGGCCGATATTTGCAAATGTACGAGGCGGACGCGGAGGGCAAGATCCGGGCTTGGAGCAGCGTTCAACTTGACGCCTCCCATATTCAGCAACGGATCCGCGCAACCGGGGTGAGCATCGATCCGGCAGAGCTGACCCTGACGACGGGGCGGCCTTCGCAGAAGCTGACGGCGATTGTCGTGCCTGCGGACGCGACCGACCGGACGGTGACGTGGAGCACGAGCGATTCGTCCGTGGCCGACGTGGACCAAGCGGGCAACGTGACGCCCGTCGCTGCAGGAACGGCGACGATTACGGCAACGACCGGGGACGGATCGCATACGGCCACCGCAACGGTTACGGTGCTGCCGGCGCCCCCGACCGTCGGGACGGTGATCGGGACGGTATATGGTGCGGGTCATGCGCCTTTGTCGGGTGCAACGGTATCCGTTGATGGAATTATCGGCGCGACGGACAGTCTGGGAACATTCGCGCTGACGGATGTGGCGGAAGGCAGCCGTACGTTAACCGTTACCGCTCCGGGGTATCACGCTCACACGGCCGTCGTGAACGTCGCGGCGGGCGAGACCGTCGATGCGGGCCGCATCGAGCTGACCCTTATCCCGCCGGATCCGGTAACCGTCGGTACGGTGACGGGAACGGTGTACGGCGTCGGCGACGCTCCGTTGCCGGGCGCGACGGTGACGGTAGGCGGAATCGGCGGCACGACCGACGGGCAAGGAAGCTTCACGCTGACGGATGTGGCGGAAGGCAGCCATACGTTAACCGTCACCGCACCGGGGTACCGTGCTTACACGGCCGCCGTCAACGTCGTGGCGGGCGAGACCGTCGATGCGGGCCGCATCCGATTGACAGCGGCACACTCTTCAGAGCCGTCGGACGGTTCGGATTCATCCGGCGATTCGAACGCTGTCGCACCGGCGGCCCAGCCTCACGGGCCGAATTCGACTACGGAGCTGACGGTTGCGATCAATGGTAAGGACGTTCGGGTTAAAGCGGTAAAAGAACAGGCTAGCGACGGCAGGTCCGTCCTGCGCCTCGTGCTGGATGCCGAGCTTCTGAAGTCGCTCTTTGCCGATGGCGGGACGGTCGACATCGCGGTCGACAATACGGATCCGATCGTGAAGGTGAACGTTCCGGCCGGAGCGCTTCAGGAAGGATCCGAGGCTGGGCCGGATGCGTCGATTCGCATCCGGGTCAACGGCGCAAGCTACAAGCTGCCGCTGCGCGTCTGGGACCGAGTCCCGAGCTATGCGACCGTGACGGTGTCCATATCGAGGCTGACGGAGGCTGCGGGCGGCGAGCTGAATGCCGCGCTGCATCGGCAAGGCTACGCGACGCTTGGCGAACCGATCGACTTCTCCCTGTATGTCGACGGAACAGAAATGACGGATCTCGGCGGCATTTACACCGAACGGACGATCGCGCTCGATGCTTCCGCTGATCCCGGCCGATCCACTGTCGTTTGGGTCGATGCGGCCGGCCGGCTGCATTTCGTCCCCTCCGTGTTCGAGACGGAGAACGGGGAGACGGTAGCGACTTTTTACGCCCCGCATAACAGCTTGTATACCGCGATCCGATCCGACCGGACGTTCGCGGACGTGAAGGGGCACTGGGCTCGGGAGGAAATCGAGCTGCTGGCGAGCAAGCTCGTCGTTCAAGGGATGAGCGCGGACGCGTTTGCCCCCGATCGTACAATCTCCCGCGCGGAGTTTGCGGCGATGCTCGTACGCGCGCTCGGTCTGGTCGAGAAGCCCGGCGAATCCGCCTATTCGGATGTGCGCCCGGAAGCCGACTGGTACGCCGGGGCGGTGGGAGCCGCTTCCGAAGCGGGATGGATCGAGGGGTACGAGGACGGAACGTTCCGGCCCGACGCGCTGATTACGCGCGAGCAGCTGGCGGCGATGCTGGCCCGCGCGATCCGGTACGCCGGAGAGCTTCCGCAGGCGGACGTTTCGGCACTGGAGCGCTTCTCCGACCATGCCGATGCAGCCGACTGGGCCAAGCAGCCGGCGGCTCAACTGCTGACTGCCGGCTTGATCCAAGGCGTCACGGAGACGACGTTCGCTCCGCAGGAGCCGGCCACTCGCGCCCAGAGCGCGGTTTTGCTGAAACGGATGCTGCATGCTTTGAAATTTATCGACTGACTTGAGGGCTCCCTCGTTTGTACGGCTTCCGGCCATACGAACCCGGGGGCCTTTCTTTGCTGCGAGACGTTCGGCAACGATCCATGATTCGGCCGGCGCCATTTGGCTTGCCGGCGTATGCCTTAAATAATTTCATTTATGTCAACAGTTTTTCATCTGTAGTGTTTGAGCTTTCGTATCCGTTAACTTAATGAATGATAGATTGTTTTCTTTATTGGTATCTGTATTAGTGGAAAAAAATATAAATCAAAGGAGCTCAGGCTATGAATTGGCGGATTGAACAAAGAGAAGCGTTTGAAGTTTTTGGTATTGAACGAAATTTCAGATTCGATGAAGCCGGGAAAATTCCGGTTTTTTGGGACGAGTGCCGTCAAAACGGCGATTACGAAAAATTATTTGACGCTGCAGGAGGAGCGCGTTACCCGGATGGTCGTGGTGTTCCACTCGAGGATGGAAGCTTTGTGATACATGCGGTATGCGGTTATTCCGATTTGGGCGACAATGCCTACCCCTACTTGATTTGCGCATTGAAAAAGCCGGACCATAATACAACAGGGTTTAAAGTCGTGCAGATTCCGAAAGCCACCTGGGCCGTATTCAGAAGTGAAAAAACAGACCGGATAGGTACGGAAATCCCCATACTATTCAAACAAGCGAATAGCGAATGGCTCCCATCCTCCGGTTATGACCATGCGAACGGGCCGAATATGGAAATGTACTATACTGCACCCGATGGTAACTACTTTGAGGAATTATGGATTCCGGTGAAGAGAGCGTCATAGAGCAATTACAGTCAATTGTTTACTAGTCCGGACAGTGAAACCTTTTCACTGTCCGGATTATGAGGGGCATCCGGAAATGCGGTGCCATGAAAGTAATCGAAATCCGGACACTTTGCCGCGCATTTTCGATCGCTTCGCAGATGCGCCTAAAAGTCGGGGCGCCATACTAGCGGATACAAGGCAATTCCGTATCGTGCTGGATAAGATCCGAACTCGATTTAGGGAATAGCGACTTCAAAGGTGCGATCTTATTGTTGGGCTTGATTCATCTTATACAGGCTGATGGCAAGTTCTAAGGACCGGTTTATCTCGGATACAACCTGCAGGGCAGGAGCCAGCGAGTCTTCAATGCCGTCCACGAAGAGATCGAGGTGGAACTTCAACGTATGCCCCAGCTGTCCGCCATACGGCGTCACAGGCGGCAGCGCAAACGGCCGCAGTTGTATCTTGCGGCCGCCTCTTGCACAATCGCGGACGAACCAGCCGAGAAACTCAAGTGCATGCCAGCCTTCCTGTGACGGCTGCAGCACAAGCTCGAATTGAATCAGAACCTCATTGTCCAGCCCGCCCCCGGTACGCAGCAAAGCGGCATGTGGCAGATGGGCATACTCGGTTGCGGCAAGCAGCTCCGCATCCACAGATGACAAATCATCCACACCGCTAATGGCAGATTCGACTCCGGCCAACTTGCACAAAGTTTGGTGAAATTGTTCAATTTCAGGGGGATACCCGCTCATTGTTTTTCCTCTTTTCTATTGGTGTAAGTTCTTCATCTGTAATGAATCCGCCAAGCGGAACAGGTTTCGATGATCCCGGTAGCTTATCGTCATGATGCTCTCGTTCCCAGTTCCGTATCTAGGCGATTGATGAAGAGACGGTCTGAACGGCTTCCTGTGCGACGGTTGGATGAAGCGACCGGAGTCCGATTTTCTTTAACAGAAGGCTTAAGATCAGGCTTGCGATGACGTACTCATTCACGTCCATGACCTGCGGCAGACTTGTGATAAAAGAACACATTTCCGGTATCGTCAGCTTTTCTGCCCCTGCCAGCGTATTGCCGGCGAGGCGGATTTCAGACACAGTGTTGTTCCTCCCTGTTCATTGGCAAGCCGGACAATCCGATTTTTTTGGAGAAAAAAGAAATCCTTTTTCCAATTGCCTTTGCTCGTTGTGCGCGCGTCGATCATCGTTTGAAGATCGTTTACGCAGCCGCGGTAATAGTCCGTACGTGGTATCTTGTTATGTACAAACGAAACGGGTTCTTTGTCGTACCCATATAGAAGGACGGGGAGTTCCGTATAGTGAAAGCAGATGCTCCGGATATGGTCATTATGACTCTGACGAGGGGACCCGGTCGTATGGGGTTGAACGGTTTAATAGCCGGAATCTGTGCACGATCCATAGGTTCACGCTCCTTTCGTTATCCGAACCGATCGGTGGCCGGCTGCCGTCGTGTCGTGGTGCTATCGTACTTCGTTAGCGTATTCAAGGTCTCTAACCGTCTGGTAAACGAGGCCTATGGCTCCAGAATCAAATGTCTTGTTTTCGATAAGTTTAAGATTGATCTTCTCCTTGAGACCTTGGAATAACGGCAACCCGCTGCCGATCAGGACGGGAGAGACCGTAATTTTATACTCATCTATTAAATCAAGCTGCATAAGGTAGTGTGCGAATCTGGGACTGCCGAGGATGACCATATCCTTGCCTTGCTGCTGTTTGAGGTTCTTGATCTCTTCCTCGACATCTCCTTTCACCAGTCTGGAATTGTTCCATTCGACTTTCTCCAGCGTCGTGGAAAAAACGATTTTGTCTGTCTTTTCGATCCACTCGGCATGATTCCGTTCATGCTGCGAAGCTGATGGGTTCGAAGGTACAGACGGCCAGTAACTGTGCATCATCTGATAAGTCCCGCGTCCCCAAATGACCGTGTCGGCAGTACTCAGAATTTCTTTCGCGTGTTTCTCCAAATCAGCATCGTAGGAAACCCAGCCAATGTCCATTTCCCCGTTCGGTCCTTCTACAAAGCCGTCAAGCGATGCATGCAAAAATAGAACAAGTTTTCTCATTTTCAGTTCTCCCTTTGTTTCATGAGAGATATCTATCATTAACTACATTATAGGACATTTCCGCTTGGGTTGTTTCTTATGGATTGCCAATCGAAATGTTCAACTCGTCGACCAAATTCCCTCTATTCCCGGATCCTAACCGTTCCCACAACAAACAATCCTTTTCAACAGCTTAATGGCAAAAGAGCAGCTGCCGCGGTGGCAAACGGCTCCGAAATCGTTGAACTAGAATACCTTTTATTTAATCACTTCCTTCAACTCTTCATCCTTATTACGCGACTCTTTCAAAGAGTGAATCATTACAATAAAGACACCCATGCATAAGAAGGAATCAGCTACATTAAAAACGGGGAAGTGAAAAAAATGAACTTGAATCATGTCCACAACTTCCCCTTTAAAAACACGGTCAATATAATTACCAAGCGCTCCGCCTAAAATAAGGGCCAAGCCATAAGGCGAGATCGTTTTTTCACGGTGCGCTTTGGGTAAATAGAGCATAATTCCGACCAGGACAACGGTCGTCGCGATAATAAAAAAGGTGATTTGTCCTTGCAAAATGCCAAAAGCGGCCCCTCGGTTTCGGATGGATGCAAGCCCAAGAACTCCAGGTATTAAGGGGATTTCTTGTCCGATTTTCATATAAGTCGACACAAGCCATTTTGCCGCATGGTCCGCAATAATTACGCACAAGGCTATATAGTAGTAACGGAACACGATGTGAGCTCCTCTCCCGTTCTTCAATCCACTTTGACAACCGGCAATGTCAAGAAAAACTCGGCACCTGACCCCGGTTTGCTCTGCACCCCAATATGACCGCCATGCTCTTCCACGATTCGTTTGCATATGGCAAGACCCAATCCGGCTCCCCCGAACGCACGGGAACGCGATTTTTCTCCTCGATAAAAGCGTTCGAACAAGTAGGGAGTATCCTCTTCGGAGATTCCAATCCCATTGTCTCGGATCACAATCCGAATGCAGTCCGCCTCGTCCCGAGTTGAAATTGTCACTTCAGCAGAATTGCCGGCATATTTTTTTGCATTTTCGATAATATTTTCAAACACCTGCGCCATGCGATCCCGATCGACTTGAATAGGTCTGGAGGGGAAGGGGCGTTCCACATTCAATACAATGGCAGTGTCATGAAGCTCCATTTCGAATGGCGCTATCATCGCTTCGAGGAACTCGCGGCTGTCTTGTTCCCGAATGTCCATCACCAGCTGTCCCGACTCTAATTGCGAGAATTGAAACAGATCTTCAATCAAGCGGTCAAGCAGGTCGGTTTTGTTTTTGATAACCGTCAGATACCGGGCGACCTTTTGCTCATCCCGGGCTATGCCGTCCTGCAAACCTTCGACGTATCCGCGAATGGACGTAATCGGTGTCCGTAAATCGTGGGAAATATTCGCGATCAGCTCGTTGCGGGACCGTTCGTAAGCAGCCTGCCGATCCAGAGATTCCTTTAACCTGGCTCGCATGACATCGAAAGCGGAACAAAAACGGCCCATCTCGTCATGGTATCGATTCCGAATTTCTACATCCAAATTGCCGTTCATAATCTGTTCCGCGGCGGCATTCAATTCCTTAAGCGGCAGAAGAATACGTCTAGTGATGACCCGCACTAGAAGATATGCGCATATAACAAACGCCATCAGCAGAATGCCGATCAGGAACATGAAGTTTAATCCAAGAGCCCCTTCGATTGGATCCGTATGCTTTTCGCGGACTCCGGAAATGCTCATCAAAACGGCGGGAACGATGATGATCGCGGTCAGCGTTGCGATCAGCTTGAAGCGAATTCCGAGCTTCATCGCGGACCACCGTCGAGCTTGTAGCCGACTCCCCACACCGTTTTGATCATCGTCGGGTTGGCGGGGTCGACTTCGATTTTTTCTCGAATTTTCTTAATATGAACGGTTACGGTATTCAAGTCTCCGCGTTCGTCGAGCCCCCATACATGCCGGAAAATTTGCTCGCGAGTCAATACCTGATTCGGATGAAGGGCGAAAAAACGAAGGACCTCGAACTCCTTAGCCGAGAAGGGAACAGGTTGATTTTGAACCCTCACTTCATATGCCTTGATATCGAGCTCCAGATTTTGATATCGGATGATTTCCGACGTTCTTGCAGGAGACGAAAGCTGATTGGCTCTCCTGAGCTGCGCCTTGACCCTTGCGATAATCTCGCCCGGACTAAAAGGCTTAACGATATAATCGTCCGCACCGATCCCTAGTCCGATAATTTTATCCACATCGCTTTTCTTGGCGCTAAGCATGATGATCGGTATCGACGATTCCGATCGGATCGTGCGGCATACTTCCATTCCGTCAAGCTTGGGCAGCATGATATCCAAAATCATCAATTGCGGCATGTATTCTCTGTATAGGTGTATCGCCTCTCGTCCGTCACTGGCGATGATGACCTCAAAATGTTCTTCCACCAGGTAGTCTTTTAACAATTCGGCGATTTCTTTCTCATCTTCCACGATCAAGATTTTGTCAAACGGCACAGGTTCACCCCATTTAAATCAAAATATCTTTTTTCCTAATCATCATAACACTACCCGCGTATAGAACACCAAAATAGACGATGCTGACGGCCAAACCGCCCCACAAGTCCATCGCAGCCATATCGTGTAGAGGAAGAAAGGGAACGACCTGCATTTGATAACCGATAAAAAAAGATCTAACCTGCGGGATTCCCTCGACAAGCGGAGAAACAGCTAAAAGCACGAGAGCCGCTCCGATCGAACCGCCCGGATTTGTCGTCAGCAAGGCTATAAAAATAACGATCATGCCGAACGCCAGATAAGGCGGCACGGATAGCAGAACGATTTGGGCCACAAGCCGGATCCCTTCGCTAAATGTATAAATCATTTCGTCGACAACCGTTCGTTCCCCCCACCCAAAAGCCAAAGTCCCGATAACATAAGAGGAAAGAACGAGAAAAATAAGCAGAACCGCCACAACAGTGACCATAGACACGATTTTGGCATGAAGCAGATCCATCCTGCTTACCGGGCAAAGAAGCGCCTTTTTCAGGTTGCCGCTCCGATATTCCTCCGCAATGGATTCGGCCGCGAGGATCGCGATCAAAATAGGGATGAAAAATGTGCCGTTAAGGAGTACGTTCAATGGAAACGACTGGCCATTGGGCCCGAAGCCGGTAAAACCGGCTGCTTCCCGGTAAATTTGAAAAACAGCCGAAATTTCCGCAGCGGTCAGAACAAGCATGAACACATACAGCTTTTTTTGCCTGAACACTTTGAAGAGCTCGCATTGGATAAGCTTGCTCAAGGAACGAACCCCCTTACAGGATGAAATCTTTTCTCTTTATCACGTTTGCGCTAACGAGATAGAAAACGGCGATATATCCGGCAATCACCGCGATGCTTTGAACCGCGGCCTCCCCGTTTATCCGATAAACATATTCATGAAAAAAATACATTTGGTTCACAATGGAATAAGGTTTGAGATGCTCGAAAGCATTCAAGTATTGCGCGGCGGTCAACACGCCGATGGATAGCCCGATCGTTGTGCTTACGTTCGCCGCGGATACGGCAATGAACATCACAAGCATTCCGCAAGCCATATACGGAAGGAGCATGGAGAAGGTCAGGCGAAGCGTCAACCACACGCCTTCCGTCTGCGTATACAGCGAACCGGCATACAATGTTTGTTCGCCCCAGCCGAATGCAAGCGTTCCGATCGCGTATTCCGCTGCGATGGAGAAAACAAGCAGTACCGTCATGAATACGAATAAGGAGACGATTTTGGCGTGGAGCCATTCGATTCGCCGGACTGGACGCAGTAACGACATTTTTAACGTGCCGGTTTTCACTTCGCCTGTTATCAGGTCGGCAACATAGATGGGAATAAATACGGTCATAAATTGAGCCATACTGTTCAGGAGCGTCAGCGGGAGAGACTGACCGTTAGGCATCAGAATTACCGACTTCCATTCCCCGCCTGCGTTATAGAAATGAACGGTTAACCAGGCATGAACGGCGAGGATCGCCATGAATATATAAAGCTTTTTGAATCGGAATGTTTTGTAAAGCTCGTTTTGGATCAGCCTGATCACGGTCCGCCATCTCCTTCCGTTATATCGAAAAAGAATTGCTCAAGCGTCCGAGGCCTGCGGCTAATGGTTCGAACGTGAACGCCGCTCGTCATGAGCAGTTGATTCAGCTTGAAGGAGCAATCGCCGTTTGTTTGGACAGTGAGGTGGTCATGGGAGCGCGAAACGGAAATGACCTCGGATGCTGATCTGAGAAGCTGCTCCGCCCTGTCCGGTTCCGAAGTGACGATCTCTACGGTTTCCTCTCCCGAAGCAAGCAGGTGCCTAACCTCACCCTCCGCAATCAGCTTCCCTTTCCGGATAACGCCTGCCTTGGTGCATATTTGTTCGACTTCATGAAGCTGATGGCTTGATATCAGAAAAGAGATGCCTTGCTCCACGGCGAGCTGCGCGATCAATTCCCTGACTCCCTTCATTCCTTGCGGATCCAATCCGTTCGTAGGTTCGTCCAGAATGATCAGCTTCGGACGGTTTAGAAGCGCGCCCGCAATGCCAAGCCGCTGCTTCATGCCAAGCGAGTAAGTACCAACCTTGTCTTTAGCCCGATCGGAGAGTCCGGCGATTTCAAGCACTTCATCGATCCGCCTTCGGGTTACCCCCGGCAATAGATTCGCCGTCAGCTTGAGATTATCGTAAGCGGATAGATACGTGTAAAAAGCCGGATTCTCAACGATGGCGCCTACAAGAGAGATAGCAGCCTTAAACTGCGATTTCAGATGAAATCCGCCAATCCTAACCTCGCCGGCATCGGGATGGACGAGGCCCGTTATCATGCGGATCGTCGTTGTTTTTCCAGAACCGTTCGTGCCGAGGAACCCGTATATATCCCCTTCCTCCATTCGAAGATTCAGACGATCCACGACGGTCCTGGAACCGAAAGTTTTCGTCAATCCCCGTACTTCCAGAAGCACCTTGTTTCCCATAAGCTTTTCCCCCCGAATTTCTTCGATGATAACCTTGCCTTTCATCTTAACCACTGAAAATGAAAAGCCGCCTCTATAAAAATAAAAGTTTGATGCTGAAATGATTAACATTCGATAAAGTGTGTCATTGCACAGCAAAAAAGGATGTCTCCACAGTCATGAATAATGACCATGAAGCACCCCTTTTTAGCCTAAGCACCGCGCCTTGAACGAATTAGTCCCAAAAATTGAAAACAACGTCGCCGATCGTTTTCGGTTTCCAAAAAAATATCTGACTTAATTCTGATTGGTTGAGGCTGTTTTTGTTTAGAACGGTGAGGGTCCTTTCATCAAGAGCTAAGTTTTCATTAAGCTCGCTTGCGGAAGCTACCCTAAATCCACAGCCAGAGGATTCTACATCATTTGAAAGCGAGTGATCGATAAATTTGATGTTGAAATATTCAATTGAGGAAGCAAACGCAAGAATAGGATAGGAGGCGTTTAGTAAAAGAAATACTCTTTCGTCCTTCCAACCAAGCTCCGCTTTGTAAAAGTTGTTTGATGCACAGGGCGCCTCGAAGGACAAAAGTCTCCCTTGGGCAACGTTAACTAACGAGTAACTAAGTTTTTTGAATTGCAGGGAATCGACCCTTTGCAACTCATTGATAGGAAATCCGGAGATGCCGTCAATAAGCAACATTTTCATCACCTGCCTCCGATCGTTGTGCCGTATATAGCCCGAACGATTCTAAAATACTTCGTTCGTTTAACGCTCCTCCTTAACTTTACCACATTTCGCCTGGGGCGCTTGTCCCTTCCGAATAGGCTTCCTGCCGGCGGCGGAAGCTAGAGATGCATCGCATTTATAGCGGAAGGAGATGGAGAAGAATGAAACCCGACGCCCGAAACGAAACGGAAACGGCGCCCAAGGCGGGCCCGACCGCCAAAATCGTAGCGGATATGCCGGAAGACGAGAAGATGCGGGAACGGCTTGAAGAACAAAAACAAAATGACGGCTTCCCCGGGTCTTGCGGAGTATAAGAGACGAGGGGCGCTTTCGTCGCCAAAAAGGACGGGCCCCGCACCGTAACGTGCGGGATCCCGTCCTTTTTCCTGCCAATCGTTGACGCAGGGTCTATCGGGCTTGCTCCGGCGGCGGCGCCGGCCTTACGAGGCGGGGACCGGCTCCCGCTTGCCGCGGCGCTGCAGGCCGCGGGCGAGATAGTAGCTGCCGACGACGAACACGAAGGAAGCGATTTGCAGCACGATGCCTTCCCAAGTGGCGTAGACGCCGAACCAGAGACTGATCCAGTACGGGAACTCGTACGAGCGGATCGGATGCAGCGGCAGCCAGCCGACAACCTGGAACACGTGCGTCGTCGTGCCGACCATCGTCAGCAGGACGCTGCCGATCATGACGCCGGTGACGACGAGCATTTTCTTGTACGGCAGCTTTACCTGGATGAGGAACAGCAGCAGCCCGACGAGTACGACGCCGGTCATGCCGAGGGCGATGCCGCCGCCGACGGCGCCCGGCCCCGCGTCGAGCACCATCGCCTGCAGGAACAGCACGGTTTCGAAGCCTTCGCGGTAAATGCTCGTAAACCCCAGCGTCACCATGCCGATCCATTGGCCGATGTCGCCCTTGACGATGCGGCCTTTCCGCTTCTGAAACGACTGCAGCCAGCCGGTCCAATACGTTTTGTGGAAAAACCAATTGGTGATGAGCAATAGCACCGCCACCGCGATCAGCGAGACGATCGCTTCCAGATGCTCGCCGAATCGCGCGAGCGAAGCGAGCACGCCGCGGGCGAGAAACCAGGTGAGCACCGTCGCTCCCAACGCCCCGAGCGCGCCCCACCAGAGCGGGCGGCGCATATGGCTGTATTCGCCGCGCTGCAGACCGGCCATCAGCGCCGCCAGGATGAGCACGGCCTCAAGTCCTTCGCGAAAGACGATCGTCGCCGTATTGAAGGCGACGGCCGTTCGCGACGAATGGCCTCCGCCGATCGCCTCCTGCGCCTTGGCCAGCTCCTGATCGAGCTGGAGGCGGACGCCGCGGATCTCTTCGGAGGAGGCGCGGCGCGCGATCAGATCGGCCAATCCTTTGTACGGCTGAACGCCGTTCCAGAACAAGCCTTCGATGATCGGCTTGAAGCTTGGCGCGAAGGCGACGATGCGCGGCTCCGGCCCCGACTCCATAATCGCGTACGCCTCGAGCCGGGCCGATTCGGCCCTATCGTACTGGCCTGCCTGCACCGCGCTTTCCATCTGGTCGAGCAGGGCGGAGACGGCGTCGAAATCGCCGGCGACGCTGTGCGCGAGCCAGTCGGCCGGCACCGCGTCGGTCACCGCTTTGGACAGCTTGCCGACGGCTTCGTCCACGGCGGAAGCGGGCGCGACCGACGTTTGCGCGGCGGCCGCGTCGAGGATCGCCTTCAGCTCGTTCAACAGCCGCTCGATGTCGGCGGCCGCCGACGGGTTGGACGCCTCGAGCGTCTCGCGCAAATCCTGGAAGGCGTTCAAGGCGGCGGTATGAAACGACGACGCCTCCACGATTTCGAAATCCTTCAGCACTTTGCCGCCGCCGACGCCGCGGCCGTATTCGACGGCGACGAGCGAGGCGAACCGCTTCAGCTGCCCGGCGAGCCGCTTCTTCTCGTCCAGCGAAAGGGGGGCGGCCCGGAAGCCGCGCAGCTCGCTCTCGACGGCGGCCAGCGGTTCGCCGATCGGCTTGCCGGCGAGAGCCGCGGCGAGCAGGCCGTCCAGAGCGGCCGTCGCCTTGCGCGCTGCGGCATCGCCCCGCTGCTCGGCATACGCCGGTGCGAGGATGCGGAAGTAGCCGCGCGCCGAAGCCGCATGCTCCGCCTGGCGCGTCGCGAAGCGTTTCGCCTCGGCGTCCTTCGCGTCCTGCAGCGCCTTCGTCAGGCGCGCCTGATACGCGTCCAGCAAGTCGGCCTTGACCCGGGCGGCCGCGTCGGATGCCGACGCCGCACCTTTCGTCCACTCGTCGATGGCGAGCGAGGCGTCGGTATTCGGCTGAGCAAACCGGCTTGTCGGACGGTATTCGCGGAGCTGCAGCCAGCCGGCTGCCGCCCCGGCATCGCCGCGCGCGATCGACTCCAATGCAAGCGAATACCCTCCGGCAAGCAGCGCGGTGCGAATCTCGGCGGCAGCCGCCGCCAGTCCGGGCTCGTTGCCGGTGCTCGCCGCTTCGTTCGCAGCGGCGAACCCTTCGCTCGCCCGCGCGGCGGCTTCGGAGCCGCCGCCGGAGGCGAAGGCGCCGGCCAGCTCGCCGCGGTACGTCCGTTCCGCCCGCGTCAGCTTGGCCTTCGCGTCCTCCGCGTCCAGCGCCAATCCCGCCGCCGCCCGGCTCAAATCGGTCTGCACCGAGCGGACCGCCTCCGCCGGCGCGGCCGGGTCGCCCGCGCCAAAGACCGAAGCCGACAGCGCTCCGAGGAGGAGGAACGCCGCCGCCATCGAGACCAAATAGTTTCTCATTCGAAAACGACTCCTTTTACGGTTTCCTACGACCGTCACGTTCGGATCTTGATGCCGAGCTTGGCTGCAGCCTGCGTCAATTGCCCGGCGATCGCCGAAGCCCGGTTTTGCGCGTCCGCGCCCAAGGCGTCCGCCTGCTCGGCTTTGAACGCCGTGCCGTTCTTCTCCTTCTCGTACAGGTCGGACACGAAGCCGAGCAGCTCGTCAAGCTCCCGGCCCGTTTGCTTCGCCAGCGCGGCGTCGGCCTTCTCGACGGCCGGACGGACGGAAGCGTACACGACCTCGAGTCCGGATAAAATGTCGCGAATGTCCTGGAGCCGGGATACCGCCACGAATTGGGCGCTCGTCGCGTTGTCCCCGCTGACGCTGCGCGATTGTTTCCACGCCTGGAAATATTCGTCCATCGTCGGGATCATGACGACGAGCGCGGTCAAGCTTTCCTCGAGCGTCGCCTTCCACTGTCCCGCATCCTTCAGCAAATGGTCCGACATGGCGGCAAAGCCGTCGGCGACGCCCTTCAGCACGTTCGCGTCCGGCAGCACTTCGCCGAAATCGACCTTCCCGCTGCCGTCCAGATCCGGCTTGACGCCTTGGGCGGTCCATTCCGGCTTCGTTCCCCACAGCGTCAGCTCGGCCAGGTAGAAGTAATTTCCCGGCTTCTTCAGCGTCTCGCCGTTCGGCAGCTTCACGTCGAAGCTGACGACATCCTCGCTGCCTTCGCCGGCGGGAATGCCCGCATCGAGGTCGATATCGTAATGGGAAAGCTCCTCGACGCCGGCCACGATGCCTTCCATCGTCTCGTAGGCGGAGTTGGCCGCCAAAAACTGCTTCTTCGCCTCGACGAGCAGCGGGCCGACGGTGCCCGCCTGCTTGCTCCACAGGGCGTCGTAGTCGAAGTTGACCGATTTGGCGGCGTCATAATACGATTGCGCCGTTTTCTTCAATTGGGCCGCGTTTTTTTGCAAATCGGTCGACTTGGCCACCAAATAGCTGTTCACCCGCGACAGGTCGACGCCGGGGACGTTGGCCGAAGCGCCGGAAGCGCCCGATGGTCCGGCGTTCCCGCTCCCTCCGCACCCGGCTGCGGCCGTCGTCAGAGCGAGCGCCGCGCACGCGGCGGCGGCGCGATGGCGAAACGAACGTAAAAAAGAATGCGACATAAACGAAACTCCTCCAGGGGTACCGAGCCTTCCGGCACCGACGATTCGATTGATTTTCAATGAGAATGATAATCGTTATCAAATAAGCTGTCAACGATTTATTTGATGGGCGGGGATGGCGAACCCGGCTTGAAACGCAAAAAAGCGGCAGCCGGAACCGGTTATCCGAATTCCATACTGCCGCTCGTCATCGTATGACCTATTCGATTTTCAAGCCGAGGCTGCTATCCCCGATCGAGACGTACTCCATGCCGTCTGCCTTGCCGAAACGCACTTCCGCCACGATCACGTTGTCGCGGAGCACGCGGTCGAACCGGTCGATGGCCGTTTTCAGCTGATCGTCCGCGTCGAGCGTCAGGTTGACGCGCTTCTCGACGGGCAGGTCGAGCTTTTTGCGGTAGTCCTGGATGGCGCGCACCACTTCGCGGACGACGCCCTCCTGCTCCAGCTCTTCCGTAATCGTCGTATTCAGGGCGACCGTAATCCGGTTGCCGGACGCCGATGCGAATCCCGTTTTCGCCTGCTTCTCGACGAGCAGCTCGTCGATCGTAATGTGCAGCGACTCGCCGTCCACCGTCATGTCGAGGAAGCCGTCGTCCACGATCCGCTTCGTCTCGGCCGCGGACATCATCTTCAGGTGCGCCTGAATCGGGCCGACGAACTTGCCGTATGTTTTGCCCGCGACCTTCAGATTCAGCTTGAGGGTAAAATCGACGAACCCGCCGTCGCCCTGCTCGACGCGAATGTGCTTGACGTTGACCTCGTCCTTGATGATCGATTCGAACCGGGTCAGGTCGAACTCGCGGTCGAGCGACACGATCAGCTCGGAGAGCGGCTGGCGCGTCTTGATCGCAGCGTCGTTGCGGATCGTGCGCGCCAGCTCGACGATTTGCCGGGCCGTCTCCATCTCCTTCTCCAGCTGCGCGTCGATCTTCGCTTCGTCCGCCTTCGGATAATCGGCCAGATGGACGCTGTCCGTTCCGCCCAGGTTGCCGTACAAGTCTTCGGCGAGGAGCGGCGCGTACGGCGCGATCATGAGCGCCAGCGTCTTCAGCACTTCGCCTAGCGTCTGGTAGGCGGACACTTTGTCCGCGGTCATCGCGCCTCCCCAGAACCGGTCGCGCGAGCGGCGGATATACCAGTTGCTCATCTCTTCGACGAACGATTCGATCTGCTTCGCCGGGTTGAGGAAATCGTACTGCTCGAGCCCCTTCTCCACCTGACGCAGCGTCGAATGCAGACGGGACAAAATCCACCGGTCCAGCTCGTTATCGGAAACGCGTGGCGCGTGCTCCTCCGGCTTGTAGCCGTCGATGTTCGCGTACAGTGCGTAAAACGCGTGCGCGTTATGGATCGTATCGATCACCTTCGACTTCGCTTCGGACACGATCTGCTTCGAAAACCGTTTGCTGTTCCACGGCGCGCTGTCGGCCAGCAGCGACCAGCGGAACGCGTCGGTGCCGAACTGCTCGATGATGTCCCACGGATCGATGACGTTGCCTTTGCTTTTGGACATTTTTTGCCCTTGCTCGTCGAGCACGTGTCCGGTCGAGACGACCGCCTTGTACGGCGACTGGCCGTTATACAGCGTGGAGACGGCCAGCAGGCTGAAAAACCAGCCGCGCGTCTGGTCGATCCCTTCGCAGATGATGTCGGCCGGGTACTGCTCGCGGAACGTGTTCTCGCTGCCGAACGGATGATGGTATTGGGCGAACGGCATCGAGCCGCTGTCGAACCAGACGTCGATCACCTCCGACGTCCGTTCCATCGTTCCGCCGCACGAGCAGCGCAGCTTCACGCCGTCGACGTACGGCTTGTGCAGCTCGAGGCTCGGGTCGAGCGGCTGAACCGACTTCGCCTGCAGCTCCTCGCGGCTGCCCGGCGCATATTCCGAGCCGCAATCGCCGCAAATCCATACGTTGAGCGGCGTTCCCCAATACCGGTTGCGGCTGATGTTCCAGTCGACGAGCTCCTCGAGAAATTTGCCGAACCGTCCTTCGCGAAGGTGGGACGGGTACCAGTCGATTTTGCTGTTATTGTCGATAAGCTGCTGCTTGACCGCGGTCGTCCGGATAAACCAGCTTTCCATCGCGTAATAGAGCAGCGGCGATTTGCAGCGCCAGCAGAACGGATAGCTGTGCTCGTACCGTTCCTTGGCGAACAGCAGGCCGCGCTCGGACAAGCTTTTCACGATATCGACGTCGCAATCCTTGACGAATCGGCCGGCGAAATCGGTCACCTGGTCCGTATAGCGGCCGGCCAAGTCGACGACGCTGACGAAATCGATGCCGTGCTGGCGGGTCGTCTTGTAGTCGTCCTCGCCGTGCGCCGGAGCCATATGCACGATGCCGGTACCGCTCGTATCGCTGACGAAATCGGCCGCGACGACGACATGGCCTTTGCCGGTCGGCTTCACGTAGCCGAACGGAGGATGGTACGAAGCGCCGGCGAAATCCGCGCCTTTGTGGACGGACAACGTTTCGTAGCCTTCCCCCAGCACCTTGTCCGCCAAATTTCGGGCCACGATGTACACTTCTCCGCCCCGCTTCGCCTTGATGTAATCGATGTCGGGACCGACCGCAAGCGCGATGTTGGCCGGAAGCGTCCACGGCGTCGTCGTCCAGGCGAGGAACGATTCGTCCGCGGTCGTGCTGCGGAACTTGACGGTGGCGCTCAAATCTTTGACATCCTCATAGCCTTGCGCAACCTCGTGCGAGCTGAGCGTCGTTTGGCAGCAAGGGCAGTACGGGCTGACGCGATGCCCTTTGTAGAGCAGCCCTTTTCGGTGAATGTCGGACAAGATGTGCCAGACGCTCTCGATGTAATCGTTCGTCAGCGTGACGTACGGATGGTCCATATCGGTCCAATAGGCGATCGCTTCCGTCAGCTCGCGCCATTGCCGCTCGTATTCGAACACGCTCGCCTTGCACGCCTCGACGAATTCGGCGACGCCGTACTTCTCGATTTCCTGCTTGCCGGAAATGCCGAGCTGCTTCTCGACGCCCAGCTCGACCGGCAGGCCGTGCGTATCCCAGCCGGCTTTGCGCACGACGCGGTAGCCGGACATCGTCTTGTAGCGGCAGATGAAGTCTTTGATGACGCGGCCGAGCACGTGCCCGATATGCGGCTTGCCGTTGGCGGTCGGCGGGCCTTCGTAGAAGACGAAGTTCGGCCGGCCTTCGCGGTTTTCGATCGAACGTCGGAACGTGTCTTGTTCCTTCCATTGCCCCAGGACGCGCAGCTCCCGGGCTCTCGGCTTTTCTTTCACGTCTACTTTTCTCACCGTGGATTCAACCTTTCTGTTCTTGGGAATAAACAAAAAAATCCCGTCCCGCAAAGGGACGAGATTGCTCTCGCGATACCACCCTCGTTCCGCAGGGCGCATCCGAAAAATGACGGACATGCCGCGGCACCTTAGTCGCGTACAACGATACGCGTCCCTTGTAACGGAGGGAGTCCGGGACGGCTTACTGGACCTTCGGCCATCCTTCTCGGAGATGATTTCCGTCTGCCTCTCGAACGTCGGCTTTCAGCGCGCGGCCGACTCTCTGGGGATCAAGCAAGCGGACGTACTTGTTCTCGTCAACGAATGTAAACGACGTATACAGTTCACATTCATTTAACCTCAACGGCAAGCGAAAGTCAATGGTACGCATGCGCAAACGAATACGCCGAACGCGTCTACTCGCCGCGCCCCGCTTTCCGCCGCAGCTGCTGGTTCACCCTCATCTTCTCCTCCATCCCCTGCTCGGACGCCTCGAAGAAGACGGCGCCGCGGATCGCGTCCGGCACGTACTGCTGCGCGACGTAATGCCCCGGATAGTCGTGCGGGTACTTGTACCCCCGGTGGCCGAGCTGCTCCGCGCCCTTGTAATGGGTGTCGCGCAAATGCATCGGCACGTCGGCCGACTTCGTCCGCTCGAACGACGCCATCACGTTCGCGATCGCGATCGGGATCGAGTTCGACTTCGGACTCTCCACGGCGAACAGGATCGCCTGCGCGATGTTGTATTTCGCCTCCGGCCAGCCGATCTTATGGTACGCGTCCATCGCCGTCACCGCCTGCACCATCGCCTGCGGGTTGGCAAGACCGATATCCTCGCTGCAGGCGACGATAAGCCGCCGCAAAAACGTCATCGGGTCCATGCCGAGCCGCTCGACCGCGTACAGAAACCAGTACAGCGCCGCATCGCTCGAGCCGCGCACGCTCTTGTGGAACGCGGACAGCACGTCGTACTGCGTCGACTCGTCCGCCTTGATCGTCGGACGGCGGATCGATTCCTCCGCCACCTCGAGCGTGATGCGGATCGTGCCGTCCGGCTCCGGCGCCGTCGTCAGCGCCGCCAGCTCGAGCGCGTTCAGCGCCCGGCGGATGTCGCCGTTCGCCATCCGCGCGATATGCTGCAGCGCCTCCTCGCTCGCCTCGATCGGCAGGAAGCCGAGCCCGCGCTCCTTGTCCGCGAGCGCCCGCCGCATCGCTTGAAGCGAATGCTCGTGCGTCAGCGGCTTCAGCTCGAACAGCGTCGAGCGCGACAGCAGCGCGCCGTTGACGTGGTGGAACGGGTTCTCCGTCGTCGCGCCGATCAGCGTCAAGATCCCCTGCTCGACCGCGGGGAGCAACGCGTCCTGCCGGGACGTGTTGAACCGGTGGACCTCGTCGAGAAACAAGATCGTTTTCTTCCCGTACATCGCCTTGTTCGCCTTCGCCTGCTCGATCGCCTCGCGGACGTCCTTCACCGACGCGTCCACCGCGTTCAGCCGGACGAACTCGCCGTTCGTCGCGTTCGAGATAATGTTGGCGAGCGTCGTCTTCCCCGTCCCCGGAGGGCCATACAGCAAAATCGAGCTGACCTGATCGGCCTCGATCGCCCGCCTCAGCAGCTTGCCGGGACCGACGATATGGTCCTGCCCCAAATATTCGTCCAGCGTCCGCGGCCGCATCCGGTCGGCGAGCAGCCTTCCGGCCGGCTTGGACGCGTCCTCATACGTAAACAAATCCACGGATACCCCACCTTGCCTTCGAGAAATATGCGCACGGCGCGCGAAAAGCCGCCACCCGAAGATGACGGCCTTCGCCAAGTCTAATCCGATTATACCAGCCCGAACGCCCGTTTGTCACACGGAACGATCGGTGTGGGAATGCAGATGCGCCATAGCGCCGCCCGGCACGCGGACGCGGACCTTCTCTTCCGACGGTTCCGGTGCGCGCTTGCCGCCCGAGAACGGCCACCAGTTCGCTTCCCCGAACGTCCGCACCATGACCGGAATGAACAGCGGCAGCATGACGAGCGCGTACAGGAACAGCCCGCACAGGACGATCGTGGCGATTTGCAGCAGCGACATGACGCCCGACGGCAGCATCGCCGCGAACGTGCCGCCGAGAATGACGGCGGCGGACATGATGACGGTGCCCATGTTTTTCATCGCGAGCAAGATCGCTTCCTGCGGCGACAAGTGCCGGTATTCCTTGAACCGGTCCATCAAGAAAATGCTGTAGTCGATGCCGAGCGCCATCAGCATGACGAAGCCGAAGAACGGAACCGCCCAGCTGATGCCCGAATAGCCGAGTATACGGACGAACAGCACCTCCGTAATCGCCATCGACGTATAGAACGTGACGAGCAGCGACAAAATGAGGTAAATCGGCATGACGATCGAACGGAACAGGACGATCAGGATGATGGTGATGCCGATGAGCATGAGCACCATCGTGCGCGAGTAATCGTCCGCGGATATGTTGCGCAAGTCGTTGTTCATGCTCGTCACGCCTTCGACCGCGAACGCGGCATTGTCGTAGCCGGTCCCTTTGAGCGCCCGGGTGACGGCGGCGTTCAGGTCGTCCGTCTTTTGCAGCGTCTCGGTATCGTACGGGTTGCCGGCGAATACGACGTCGAACTTGACGATTGTCCGGTCCTTCGACATGTAGACGTCGAGCGATTGTTTGAAAGCTTCGTTTTTCAGCGCTTCGGACGGGAGATGCCAGCCCGTCAGCTGCTTGTTCGGCGCCTCGGACAGCTCGTTCAGGAACGATTGCGCCGTCTGCAGACCGCCGGACACTTGCGCCAGGCCGCCGACGCTTTGGTCGAGACCGCTCGTCAGCTGGCCGAGCTGCGCGTTCAGCTCCGCGAAGCCGTTCTTGAGCTGCTCCTGGCCGGACGCCAGCTCGTCGAACCCTTGGCTCAGCCGCGGCACGTTCGCGACGATTTGCCCCTGGCCGTCTGCGGCCTGCTCGATCCCCGCCTGCAGCTGCGCGATGCCGTCCGCCAAGCGGGCGAGTCCTTGCGCGAGCGCCTCCTGACCGGCCGCCGCCTGCTCGAAGCCGGCGTTCGCCTGACCGATCCCTTGCGAGAGTCCGGCCAATTGGCCGTTCATCTGCTTCAGCCCTTCGGCGATGCCGGCTGCGCCGGTCCGAAGCTGGCCGACCGCGCCCATCGCCTTCAAATAATCCGGATCCTGCTTCAGCTGCGGATACTTCTGCTCGAGACCGCCGAGCCCCGTTTCCAGCTCGGTCAGCCCTTGGGCCAGCTGCTCCTGCTTCGCGGCGACGTCGCCGTACGCGTTGGACAGCCGGTCCAAGCCGCCGCCGATGTCGCGGTAGCCCGCCAGCAGCTGGCGGCTCGACGCGGCCAGCTGCTCCGCGCTCGACCGGGCTTGCTCGAGCCCGGCGCGCAGCTCACCCGCTCCGGTGGAGCCGTCGCGCAAGCCGGCCTCGATCCGCTTCAGCCCGTCGCCGAGCCGGACGACGCCGGCTTTCAGCTCGTTCGTCCCGGCCGTCAGCCGCTCGGCCCCCTGTACGGCCTCGTTCAGCTTCGGCGCATTATCGCCGAGCGCCTTGCTCGCCTCGGACAGCCCTTTGCCGATTTGGCCGAGGCCGTCGGTGCTTTGCCCGAGACCGTCGTCGACTTTGCCGACCTGCGACGCGACCTGGAAGTCCTGCATCGCCTCCCCGGTCGGCCTCGTGGCGCTGCGCACCGTCTTGACGCCGTCCGTCTTGACGAGCTCCCGCGTCACTTGCTCCACCGCCGCCAGCCCTTCGGCCGTATCCATCGGCTTGTCGGCCTTCAGGACGACCGTGGAAGGCAGCGAATCGCCGGGACCGAAGCTGTCGGAGATCACTTGGAACGCTTTGACCGACTTGTACTTGTCGCCGATTTCGTCCAGCGAGTTGAACGAGATCGAGCCTTTGTAAGCGGCCAGGAACGGCACGATGATCACGGCCAGCACGACGAGCGCCCACAGCGGACGCTTCAGCGAGAACGAGCCGACCGCGCCCCACAGCCGGCTCGGCTTATGCTCGAGCGAGCCTTTCGCCGGCCAGAAAATCGCCTTGCCGAGCACCGCCATGAAAAACGGCACGATCGTGTACAGCGCCAAAAGCAGAACCGCGACGCCGACCGCCACCGCCACGGCGGAACGGTACAGCACGAACGTCGACAGCCCGATCGAGGCGAAGCCGACGAGCACGGCCAAACCGGAGTAGAGCACCGTTTTGCCGGCGGTCCGGTACGTTTCCAGAATCGCCTCGGTTTTGTCTCCGCGGTGCGCCAATTCCTCCTTGAACCGGCTGATCAGCAGAATGCAGTAGTCCGTGCCGATGCCGAACAGCACCGCGACGAGAAAAATTTGCGTAAAGTTGGACAGCGGAAAGTCCAAGTAATGGACCAAAAAAGCGACGACCGACTGCGACACCACATACGTCAAGCCGACCGACAGCAGCGGGATAAACGGCGCGATCGCCGAACGGAAGACGACGAACAGGATGGCCAATATGAAGACGACGGTAATCCATTCCGTCTTCTTCAGCCCTTCCTGCGAGCTTTCGACGACGTCTTCGTTAATGAGCCAGTTGCCGGTATAATAGTGGTCGATTTTCACGTCGGATACCGCGCCGTAGAGCGCTTCGCGCAGCTCGGCCGGCGTCCGGTCGCCCTGCTCCGCCCCGACGAGGACGAGCACCGTTTTGCCGTCGCCCGCGACCATTTGCTTCGCCAAGTCCGGCATGTCGAAGTGGGTCGTCACCGACGTAACGCCGGCGCTGTCCTTGGCGTTTTTCAGCCTGTCGACGCCGCGCTTCACTTCGTCCATATCGGCGGACGACAACCCTTGATCGTTGTGGAACACGAGGACGGAGCTGAGCTCGCCCGACGTGCCGTCGCCCTCTCCCTTCATCTCCCGCAGCAAATCCGCGGCGATCGTCGAGGAATAGCCGTCGGGTACGTTGATCTGCCCTTTGTCCCGGACCAGGTCCGCCATATTCGGCGCCGTCAGGAACAGGCCGACCGCCCCGGCGATCCATAGGATCAGGACGAGCCAGCGAAATTTCAAAATCGTTTTCATGAATCCGAATGCCCCCTTCACGCTTGTTGCCTATCCGGCTTCGGCCGGACCGTGTGCCGCCGCCGCATGCGCTCTCGCATCGCGGCCCTCGGCGCTCAGCCGTCCGTCAGGACCCGGCCGAGCTTCTCGAACGTCGTAATGAACGCAATCGCTTCCTGCTCGTCGAAATGCTGAATATATTTCGACAGCAGCCGCTGAATGCTGCCGCACATCTCTTCGGTCATCCGCTCGCCTTCCTCCGTCAGCGCCAAATAGGTGACGCGCCGGTCTTTTTCGTCGGGGATCCGCTTGAGCAGCTTCTTCTCGAACAATCGCGTAATGATCGCCGTGATCGAGCTTTTGCCGACATAAAACGTATCCGACAGCTCCGACGATGTACACATGCTTCTGGAAGCGATGTAGCGCAGAATGGCGTATTGGTCGATCGTGATCCCGTCGGGCATCAACTCGCGAATAAGCGCGTTAAGCCGCCGTTCCACCGTAAACGTAACCCGCTCGTACCGGCCGATAATGTCTTTGAGCAGCTCGTCGTTCATCGTCATCCTGTACCCTCCTCCCATTCGAGAACTTGTTCCACAGTCAAACTGTTTGATTCTAAAATAGTTCGATAGTGGAACTATATCAAAAACGGTTCCCGTCCGTCAATGACAAAGAAGTGAACGTTCCGTATAATGAAAGTCATAATCGAACGTCAAAGGAGAACGACCCGATGGACCGCAAACAAATGGAAGAACAAATCATCCGAAACTACGAACGGGACGAGCATATGATGGTGCTCGTCTTCGCCCAATGGTGCGTCAACCGCGGTCTCGATCCGGAGGAGCTGTACAAGCGGGCGTATCCGGACCAAGCGGCCAACGACGTCCTGCGCCAAGCGATCGAGCTGACGGTGCCGAAGGAGGAGGCCGGCGACATTCCGGACGAAACCGTGCTCGGCGTCTTGTCGCTGTTCGGCAACGAGGAGCTGGCGTTCGTCGTCACGGAGGAGATCGCGAAGGGCGGAAAAGGCCGGCGGTGAGCCGGCTTTTTGTGGCGAAGCCGGCCCATCAACGGATTACCGGCTCCATTCGCCGCCGGCTCCGATCCTCCTCCGCACGCTCCGGCTTCATTCTAAAGGATTGGGGCGGTGACGGTCCTCAGGAGACGTTATTTGCCGATAAAGAAGCCTATTCGCCACGGATTCCGTCCTATTCCGACTCCGGACTCAGGAGTCCGTTACCTAAGATGGGTCGTATCCGATCCTTTCCCCCCTTTCTTCCTTCCGGTAGCAAGTATGTAGAGACCCAACGCGGACTTCCTTTGTCGGACCTTCTTTTTCGGAAAATCCCCCTCGGTCGGTAAGCGGCTCGGCTACGTCGTCAATAAGAAGGCGGCAGCCGCCGTCCCTGCCTCGATCTGCTGCCCGCACGGGCGCCTTCGAACGAACGATCCGAAGCGCGCGCGTTCCTTCTCCCCCACCTTCCGATTCGTGCCGGTTTTACCGCCGGCTTCAGCTTTCCTTCAGCTTGCTTTCAACGAACGTTCAGCCCGTCTTCATGCTGCTTTCATGTAGGCGGGCTAAGATGGTTTCAAGACGGACGGGAGGTGAACGAGAGAAACCGTACTGCCGACGAAGAAAGAAGAAGACTCGATACCCTACGAATCAACCAAACTTAATCAAACGGAGGAGAATTTCGATGAAAAAACAAATGAAAACGTTGGCCGCTACGACGCTGGCCTTGACGATTACGCTCGGCGGCGGACTTGTCGCCACCCATTACGCGAACGCGGCGACGACGGCGGCGGCGGAGCCGACTTCGCAAACCCAAGCCGACTCCCCCGTACAGAACGGCAAGCCTTTCGGCGGGAAGCGCGGGGCCGGCGACTTCGGCCGCAGCCTGCACGGCGTCGGCTCGTCCGAGGAGCTGGCGACGCTGCTCGGCATGACGCAGGACGAGCTGCATGAGGCGCTCAAGTCCGGCAAGACGATCGCCGCGATCGCCGGCGAGAAAAATGTCAGCGTCCAATCGGTCGTCGACCTGATCGTCCGAACCGAGACGGCACGGCTCGACCAGCTGCTCGCCGACGGCAAGCTGACGCAGGAGCAGTACGACGCCCGCAAGGCGGAGCTGGCCGACCGCGCGACGAAGCGGGTGAACGGCGAGCTCGCCGGCAAAGGCGGCTTCCCGGGCGGCGACCGCGGCGGCAATGGAGGACGGCACGGCTCGTCCGAGGAGCTGGCGACGCTGCTCGGTATGACGCAGGACGAGCTGCATGAGGCGCTCCAGTCCGGCAAGACGCTCGCCGCAATCGCCGGCGAGAAAAACGTCGCCGTCCAATCGGTCGTCGACCTGATCGTCCAAACCGAAACGGCCCAGCTCGATCAGCTGCTCGCCGACGGCAAGCTGACGCAGGAGCAGTACGACGCCCGCAAGGCGGAGCTGGCCGACCGCGCGACGAAGCGGGTGAACGGCGAGCTCGCCGGCAAGGGCGGCTTCCCGGGCGGCGACCGGGGCGGCAAAGGCAAAGGCGGGCCGCGCGGCACCGATACGAATGCGGACGGCACGAACGCGACTGCCGCGGCCGAAGCGTAAGCGGACGGCATCGCCCAACGAACAAAAAGGCGGTTCTCGATGATCGGGAACCGCCCCTTTGCTTTTTCTCGGAGCATTCGTTATTACAAGCCGTACTTTTCTCCCAAGAGCGCTTTCGCCCGCTTGCGCTCCTCTTCGTCTTCGGATGCCAGCGCTTTGTTCAGGCAAAATATCGCCATGTCGTCCATGCCGTTAAGTCCGCTCAGCGCTTTCCCTGCGTCGAAAAAAGTACCGTTGACGAGCGCATGGTTCAAGACCAGATACGGATCGGCCTTCGCCGCGGCCGAATAAGCGGCCGACACGCTTTGTTCGTCCGAGCTTCGATCCGCCGCGTACAAGTTGAAGTACAGCCGGTTCTCCGGAACGATCTCCGCCGCTTGAGCGGCAATCGCTTTGGCCTCGTTCCATATCTCGTCCGCGCCGAACAGCTGGGCCAGCTCGCCGAGCAGAAACGCGTATTCCATATAAGCTCCGGCGTCGTTCGGATATTCGGCGAAGTGCGCCTTGTACCCCGCCTCCACCTCGTTCAGCTCGTCCTGAAGCTCGAGCGCCATCTGCTCGCGCTCGTCCGCGCCGGATCGGTTGAACGCGTCCACCCATTCGTCGAAGCCGGCCCATAGCTCCTCCATTCCGAACAGAACCGGGTCGAACGGACGATACGGCGCGTAGTCGACCTTCGCCCCGACTGTTTCGGACAAGAAGCGAACCGGGACGAGCGTCGAGCCGTTCTCGATCGCGGGTGCGGCTTCGAGCGTCACGGACGACCCGTTCACGAGCGCATTCGTGTCGTCGATCGTCAGCTTGATCGAGAGCCCCGCCCGCGTCGCCGTCACCGTTCCGGCAGCCGGATCCCATCCGAGCTCGAGACCCAGGCTTTCCAAAATGGCGCGTGCCGGGACAAGCGTCGTACCGTTGCGGACGACCGGCGGCACTTCGAGATCGAGCAGCTTCCCGTTCACTTCGATCGCTTTCCCCGCGACGAACACGAGGGAATAGTCGCGACCCTGCGAATCGCGCGGACGAACGACGTTCCCCTGCTTGTCGACGTAGAAGGAACGGCTTCCTTCCCGAACGGCGAAAAACGGGCCGGTTTTGCCGTCGGCGAAGTCGTATGCCGGGCGGATCGCCCATTTCCCGTCAGTGTCGATGTAGCCCCACTTGTCGCCGCTTTCGGCTGGCGCGTAGCCGTCCTTGAAGTCGCCTGCGGAAGTAAAGGCTGCGGCGATCGCCATTTTGCCGGTTTTGTCGGTATAGCCGTAACGGTCGCCTTCCTTCACGACGGCGAGCCCTTCGGCGAACGGCCCGGCATGGTCGAAGCGCGCGGGGATGACGTACGAGCCCGTCTTGTCGATGTAGCCCCATTTGCCGTTCGTCTTGGCGGCGGCCAGCCCTTCGGAGAAGTCGCCCGCATCCTCGAATTGGAGCGGCACGACCTCCTCGCCGCGCTTGTTGATATAGCCGTAACGGTCCTCTCTGGCGACTTTGGCCAAGTTTTCCGAGAACGGACCCGCGTCTTCGTGAAACTTGTAAATCAGGTTCGTGCCGTTCTTGTCGATGAAGACGAAATGATTCCCCCACACGGCCGCCGCATAGCCGTCCCGGAACGGCAGCGCCCAGTCGTATTCGAACCCTTTGGCCATCTTGCCCTGCTTATCGATGTAACCGAACTTCAACTCGCCGTCCGTCCTGCGTCCCACCGCGGCGGCGCCGTTGGAAAACCGGGCGGCCGTATCGAACTGCGGCTTGATCGCGAACGAGCCGGATGCGTCGATATACCCCCACAAGCCGTCGGACTGAACGGCGGCGAGCCCTTCGGAAAACGGCTCCGCCCCTTCGTATTCGGGCTCGATGACGACTTTTCCCGTATCGTCCATGTAGCCGTACCGGCTGCCGATCGAAAACGGATACAGCTTCGTTTCCTCCGCCTCGGCCGCGTCCGCCTTCGGCCGGAAATCGATCGTGACGCCCCGCTCCCCGTCGAAGGTCGCGGAATAGCCGATCTTCTGGAACCATTCGAGCGGAAAGCAAGGATAGTCTCCGACCAAATGGACGGTGATGTCCGAAGCGAGCGTAAGCTCGGACTGCTTGATCTTCTCCTTGTTCAGCACGGTCACTTTGGACGACCCGACCTTCAGGTCGTAATAAGCGGAACGGGCGATGTCAAAGACGGTGATGCGGCCCGTCGCGCGATCGTACGTCGCTTCCAGCGGAATGTCTTTGGCATTTCCGCTCTGCAGCATGAAGATCGGAACGGTTGCCGTGCCGTTCTTGACGACAAGCGCCGACGAATGGGTCGTCGCCTGCTCCTCCCCCCAGTAATCGACGTATTGGTACGTCACCTGCCCTTTCTCGATCACCCGCTCCGTGTCGGCAGACGCCGCCGCCGCGACGGAAGCGGCGAATGCGAGCAGGCAGGCGAGCCATACGGCCCCCGCGGCTACCATTCGTTTCATGGCCTCTCTCCTTTTCCTCTCGCTTGGAATATATTAGGATTCCCGGGTCATTGTACCATGGAGTGGGACGGCGCACCATACGTTTTCGACAAATTTTCCAACTTTCCCCTAAACCGAACGTCCTATCGTGTTCCGACAAAAGTTTCATTGCCGCATTCGGCGGTTGGTGATGCGGGCGCCATACGACCGCGAAACGGGAAAAGAAGGCGGTCAGCGCGCCATGGAAAAGGCAAAGGCCGTTTCCCGGATCGGAAACAGCCTGCACATCCATCCCTATGCATCGCGAACGCCCGGTCCTGTCTCCCCGGGTTTCTCCCATTCGCGATCATTCGTTTTCCAGCATCTCTCTCCGGCCGAGGCAGGCGTTCGTCCCCCATCGCCCCGCCGATTGGGCCCATTGCCCTAATACGCGAAGAGAGTCGGGAGTGAGGAAATACCGCTTGTCCCGTCCGTTCTGCCGGACGTCGACCAGCCGGGCGTCCTGGAGGGCGTTCAAATGTTTGAGGACGCCTTGAAGCGTAATCGGAAACGTTCGGCGAGCTGCGTCGCCGTCTTCTGGCCTTCCTGGGCGAGCGTCTCCACGATTCGTTTATTTTTGGTATTTTTCTTTAATCCGCAGGCATCGGTTCAAGTGCACGAAAGGGTGCCGGGTAGCGGGCATCAACACCAAGCCGGCGAACGTTTTGCCGCCCCAGTAATCGAGAAGCCATCGCGCCTCGTCTTTGACGGCGCCTTGCTCGAGCAGACGTCGGATGCGCGCGGGGTCGACCTTCGTCTTAAACTGTCCGGGCTGCAGCGACCGCATGATCTCGCGCGTCCGTCTTCCCACGGCAAGACGATACGAGAATAACGCATCCGGATCGACTGTCGCGCTGAATGCGGCGGCTTCCTCCTCCCTCATTTCATTGCCGGAATGGACGGCGGTTACGTTCATTTTGGCCTGCCAATTATGAAAAAGTTGGTCTCCGCCATGAATGAGGACGTTCATCGTCATATCTTCGATCCGGGCGATATGCCACAGGTGCCAGACGATCGAGTTTCGCGTGTCCGGCATCTCGACGGGGTATCGGCGGAGCGTCTCTTCCTTGATGTCTTGTACCAGCTCGTCCTCCATCGTCGGATGCCCGTCCCCGTCCATGCCGCCGGCGTATAGCCAAGCGTGCTGGCTCAAAAACAACTCGACCGCTTCTTGGTGTTCGGCCGGTTTTGCGATCATGTCCGTCAACCGCTTATGATTCTCGTTCCACGCTTTGCGCTGCTCCTGGTTCATGCAGACTCCCACCGTTTCCATCGATTATGTTTCCGTATCGCGCAGCCGTACTTGTTCCCGTCGGGATCGTACGGCGAAAAGCCGCGAAGGCCACAATTTCCCCAAAAAGCTCATTCCGCCGATTGTCGGATCAGAGGTGAAGTCACCATCAGCACGTTGCCGTCCGGATCCTTGAAATAGAACCAGGCGCACCCGTGCAGGAAACGCACGCGATCGATCTTTATGCCGCTATCGGACAAATCGCGATAACGGCGGAACATCGAGTGGAAATCGGCTCTCCTGAACGCTTGGACGAACGCTTCCAGCAGTTCCGCGTCCGCTTTGGACGTTGGAGCGGCACCCTCATCGTTTTCCGCCTCATCCAGTAAATGAAGCTGTCGGTCCGCCGCTTTCTTTAGCCGTTTCCTGGCGCGGTGCAAGGCGGCCTTGACCGCCGTCGCAGGCTGCCCCAACGCTTCCGCGGTTTCTGTCGGAGTGAACCCGAAGACGTCCGTCAGCACGATCAACGCCACCTGCCTCGGCTCGAGTACGCCCATGAGCCATTCCAGCGACTCGCGGACGTCATGCCGGCTCCAATCCGCATAGGACGGGCCGTCCGGATCGGCCAAAAGCTCCGGCACGAACGCAATCTTACGTCTTCGGCAACGATCGAACCATGCGTTCGCCGCTATGCGGTACAGGTAAGGCTTGCTCCATTCGCGCTCCGGCCCTCTTCGGAACCGGCGGAACGCCTTGATCATCGTCTCTTGGAATAAGTCGTCTCCGTCCCACGAATATGCGTCATAGCAGTCAATCCTTCCTGTACTTCTGCTTATGCTCGTAGAACGCGACCGAAACGGGCAACTCCTCCACGATCCCGATCCGGTTGCCGTCCGGATCCAAACAATCGAAAAATCGAACCCCATCGCCGTTCACGATCGGCATCGCTTCGACCCCTTTTTCGATTAAAGCGGCATGCGAATATTCGATATCGAACGATTCGAAATTGTAGTACGGAATGCGCTCCGTTCCCGTATCGAACGTGGTCGGTTGAGCTCGCTCGACTTTCCATAGATTGATAAAGGTCGCTTCTCCCGGAAAAGCAAGCCCCGTACATACGTCGGAAAGCTGAATAACCTCCAAATCGAACGTGTTGATGTACCATTCCGTCGAACGTTTCATGTCCGTTACCGGGATAAAGACGCCGCTGACCTTGCTCATGATTTTGCCCAATGAATATTCCTCCATCGTTTGGATTTGCCTTCCTAGTACTAGTAACGAAATATTTCGGCCAAGAGATACGGGGGGCATCTCCTTATGCAACACTAACGCAAAAAAAAGCCGCGACAACCCGCCTTCCGGCAGTCAGTCGCAGCCCCTAAACGCGCCAGCCTCACGGGCGCCGCAGCCTTCCCCCTCCCCCGTCGCGATCGGATTGTCCGGGTCCGGCTCCCTCGTACTGCTTCACGTTCGCGAAGCCGGCCGCCTCCGGTGCGAGTGCGTTCGGTGTGGCGGAATTGCACAAATCGCGGACATTTCGGACGATTTCCGATTGTTTTTAATAGCGATCGCTCTTTTTTTAACCGGTTTTAAACTGACCGCTTTATGCTAGTAGGGTTAGCTGTCAGGAGTAGACGGAGAGGAGTGGGTAAGAGTTGTTGAGGACATTGTTTTCGAAACGACGGATCGGCAACATACGGCTACGGCCGGCGGTCATTTGGGCGGCAGTCCTGGTTTTGGCGATGGCCGCCTTGTACGGCGAACGGCAGGCGTCGGCGGCGGAAGGGTATCCGCCCCATCCGCTGCCCAAGTACATCGTCACCCAAAACGAGTATACGCTGGGACTGAATCCCGACGGAACGGTAGCCGGCGACGGCAAAATCCAATATCTCAACCACTGGACCTGGACGAACGTCGAATCGCTCGATGCGGGTCTGAAGCATGTCGTCGCCGTTACGACGGACGGCAAGGTGTATGCGGCGGGAGTAGACAACGACGTAGTCTGCTTCTCCAGCGACAACTTGAGTCAAAAAGCGACGCAATGGACGCAGATGAAAGCCGTGGCCGCGGGAGATTGCTTTACGGTCGGGCTGAAGGCCGACGGAACCGTCGTCGGAATCGGCAAGATGAACGGCTACGGGCAAATCAGCAATTTGTCCGACTGGTCCGGCATCAAGCAGATTGCCGCCGGCGACAATTTCACGGTCGGCTTGACCAACGCCGGCAAGGTGGTCCTGAAAGGCAACACGGATTACGGACAAGGAAATGTCGGCGGCTGGAGCGGCATCGTGCAGATCGCCGCCGGCGATATGTTCATCTTGGGGCTTCGATCCGACGGCACGGTCGTATCGACCGGCGGTCCCGACGTTTCCGGCTGGAGAGATATCGTTTGGATTTCCGCAGGCTCTTCGGTTGCGGCAGGCGTGACGAAGGACGGCAAGGTCGTCACGGCCGGCCCCGTGTTCGAGGAAATCAAACAGCAAATGGAGACGTGGACGGACATCATTCAAGTCTCGATCCGCCGTCAATCCCACGCCGTCGCCGTTCGCAAAAACGGACAGGCGGTGGCGGCCGCTCAGGCGCAAGGCTTCAATTACAAGCCGAGGGTGCCGTGGACGTTGAAGCAGTATGCGCCGCGGCAGCCGGGCTCGGTCGCCACCCCGGCGTCCCCGCGAAAGGCAGGCTCCGTCTCGCTGCAATGGACGGCCCCGTCCGCTTGGGGGCTCGGCAGCGACCGCTTCTATCAGGTGGAGTTTTACGACGGAAGCGCGTGGACGCCGATCGCCGATCGGGTGACCGGCACCGCGTTCGACTACGACATACCCGCAAGCGTCAATACGTCCGATGCCCGGTTTCGGGTGCGGGCGGGAACCGAATACGGCTTGTCGGAGTACGTAACGACGAATCCGATCGTGATCGACAATCAACCGCCGCAGGCGCCGCTGATCACGGTCGGCTCGGAATCGTGGAGCGGGCAGCCGGTCCAGGTTACGATTGCGGACGGCCACTCGGCAAGCGGTGCGGACCGCACGGAATACCGGTTGAACGGCGGTTCGTGGCAAACCTACTCGGCTCCGTTCCTCATTGAAGCGGACGGAGAGACGAGCATCGAGGCGCGAACGTGGAACAAGCTGGGGGCGGTCGGCGAAGCGAGCGCCAAGACGGTCCGGGTCGACCGGCTCGGTCCGGCGGCCCCGGTCGTGACGGCGGACGCTACCGGCTGGACCCGTGCGGAGCAAGTGACGGTTTCCGTAGCCGACGGCGCCGATGCGGGAATCGGCGTATTGCGGTCCGAGGTCCGGATCGTTGCCTCCGACGGCACCGTTCTGTCCGACTGGGCTCCCTACGTCTCGCCCTTGACGCTTCGGGACGAAGGACGCCGGACGGTTCGCGCGCGGACCGTCGATAAGCTGAATCAGGCAAGCGAGGAGACCGTCTTGGACGTATCGATCGACCGGACCAAGCCGAATGCCCCGGTCGCGACCCCGCAGACGTCCGACTGGATCGATGCGTCCGGCGTGCCCGTGACCATGCATGGGGGCGAAGACGGGCTTTCGGGCTTGCAGCGTCTGGAATATATGCTCAGCGGCGGGGCGGCCGCAGACTGGACGGAATATACCGGGGAGCTGCGGATCGAGGCCGAGGGAGAAACCGAAGTACGGGTGCGCGCCTTCGACCAGGCGGGCAACGCAAGCGACGAATCGTCCGCCCTGGTCCGAATCGACCGTTCCGCTCCGGATACGCCCGTTGTATCGGTCAGCGAGTCCGGATGGACCCGAAGGGACGTCCGGGTTGACTTCGCAAGCGCGGACCGGTTGAGCGGGCTGCTGAAATACCAAGCCAAGCTGGGGGCGGACGGCCCTTGGCGGGATGCGGCTCCCGGCGATTCCGTGACCGTCGCCGCCGAAGGCGAAACGACGGTCACGGTACGGGCGGTGGACCGGCTAGGCCACGTCAGCGCGGAGGCCGTCGCTTCGGTTCGGATCGACCGTACGGCTCCCACGATTCCTCTTCTTCAGACCGACGCGGCCGGCTGGACGTCCGGCAACGTGACGGTGTCCGTCTACGGAAGCACGGATGCCGTTTCCGGGACGGTGAAGTACCAGTTCAAGACGGGACCGGACGGCGCATGGACCGACATTTCGGGACCCGCCTTCACCGTGAGCTCGGAAGGCGAGACAACCGTCAACGTGAGAGCCTCGGACGAGGCGGGCAACGCGAGCGAAGAGGCTTACACCGTCGTTCGCATCGATCGGACGGCTCCGGCGGCCCCGGTCTTGGCCCCGAGCGCGACAGGATGGACTAACGATAAGGTGGACTTTGCCGTGAGCGGCGGTGCGGATGCGGGCAGCGGGATTGCACGATTGCAGTTTCGAATCGGCCTCGACGGGGATTGGACCGATTACGCGGGCGACGCGGTGACGGTCGAAGCGGAAGGCGAAACGGCCGTTTTCGCCCGGGCAATCGACCGTGTCGGCTTGATCAGCGAAGACGCGAGCGCGATCCTGCGGATCGATCGGACGCCGCCGAGCGTGCCGGTCGTATCGTTAAGCGAAAGCGGCTGGACGAACCGTCCCGTGACGTTCGAGGTTTACGGCAGCACGGATACGGGAAGCGGAATCGCGAAATATGTGGTGAAGCAAGGCGCCGACGGGGCTTGGGAGGAATACCCGGGTACGGCCGTTGAAGTCGGCTCGGAGGGGGAAACGCCGGTATTTGCGCTGGCCGTCGACGCGGCGGGCAACCGGAGCGCCGAAGTTCGGGCGGTAGTCCGGATCGACCGGGAGAAGCCGGTCATTACGCTGCAAGGGGACAATCCGCTGCGGCTGGAAGTCGGCAACCCCTATGCGGAACCCGGGGCCGTGGCCGCGGATGCGCAGGATGGCGATCTGACCGGACGGATGACGGTTTCGGGCAGCGTCTATTCCGCCGGGCTCGGCACTTATGAGCTCCGGTACCGCGTCTCGGACCGGACCGGGAATACCGCCGATGCCACTAGAATCGTGCAAGTCGTCGATACGACGAAGCCCGTACTGACGATAAGGGGAGCGAACCCGGCGATCGTTGCGCTGGGGGACGCCTATACGGATGAAGGGGCCGCGGCGACGGACAACTACGACGGCGACATCACGGGCCGGATGACCGTAACGGGCAGCGTGTATACGAAGCAAATGGGCATGTATGCGATCCGTTACAGCGTTAGCGACAGCTCCGGCAATGCGGCGGAAGCCGTCCGCACCGTTCAGGTCGTAGACAAGGAAAGCCCCTATATCGTGCTGCTTGGGGAAAATCCGCTGGAATGGCCGGTCGGGACGGCCTACGTCGATCCGGGCGCCGAGGCGTTCGATCCGCAGGACGGGAACCTTTCCGGCCGAATCGCGGTAACGGGCCATGTCGACGTATCGCGGCTCGGAAGCTACACGCTCCGGTACGACGTCGCGGATCAGGCCGGCAATCCGGCGTTCCCCGTCAGCCGTACGGTACGGGTGACGGACACGGTCCCTCCGGTCGTCACGCTGCGGGGGGAGGCGGAGATGTCCGTTAGCTACGGCGCTTCCTTTGTCGATCCGGGCGCTTCGGCTACGGATAACTATGACGGGGATATCGGCGGCCGCCTTCGGGTGCTCGGGAATGTCGATTCCCGCAAGCCCGGCGTTTACGAGCTGCGCTATCAGGTCGAGGATTCGTCCGGCAACCGGGCGATTGAAGCCGTGCGCAAGGTCAAGGTGCTTCCGGAAGAGGAGGAGAACGGGGGCTCCGCTCCAAGCTCGCCGATGCCGACCGCACCGGCGCCAACCGTCCCGGGGCCCGGAGCTGCGAGCCGACCGGATGTCGCCGGATCCGACATGTTTCACATAGATGGCCCTGCAGCCGGGCAAGACCTTCGGCTAACCGTCCGCGGAGAGGCTTTCGCCGGGGCGCTCGCCCGGGCCGGCGGTACGGACGTGGTGCTGTCCGTCAACGTTTTGCCTGAAACGGAACGGCGTTCGGTACGCGTCGATCTGCCGGCGGAATCGGTTATAGCGGCCGCGCAGGCGGCCGGGAAAAGGATCGTGCTGCAAGGCGCGGAAGCCGGTTATACGTTGAGCCCGGACGCCGTGGATGTGACGGCGCTTGCCCGGCGGCTCGGGAGCCGCGTCGACTTATTGACGATCTCGGTGACGATGGGACCGGTTGCGGACCCGGACAGACTGCAAAGCTTCAACCGGCAGCTGTCGGAGGCGGGTTATCGGCTTGTATCGCCGATTATGGAATTTGACGCAAGCGCCCGAGCCGGCGGATCTGCCGTGCCGCTGGACTCCTTCCCCGGCTACGTCCCGAAGACGATCCGGCTTCAGGAAGCGGCGAATCCCGATGAAACGACTGTGGTCCGTATGCTTCCGGACGGTTCGTTCCACTTTGTACCGGCGGTATTCTCCGGCGGTCAGGCGACCGTATGGAGCCGGACGAACGGAACGTTCATGGCGATTGTCGGGCAAGGAGGCGGCTTCCCCGATACGGCCGGACATTGGGCGGAAATGGAAGTCGGCCGGCTGGCGGCCAAGCTGATCATTCAAGGGATGCCGGACGGCTCCTTTCACCCGGACGCGGAAATAACCCGGGCGCAGTTTGCCGCTTTGCTCGCGCGTGCGCTCGGCTTGCAGCCGGTGACGCCGCAAGGACGGTTCCAAGACGTCGCCGGAGCCGATTGGCATGCCGGAACGATCGAAGCGGCCCTGGAGGCGGGATTGATCGGCGGCTTCGACGACGGCACGTTCCGGCCGAATGCACCGGTGACTCGGGAGCAGATGGCCGTTATGGTCGCCCGGGCCATGACCCTCTCGGGACTTGGGACGGAGGGAATCGCCGACAAACCCGAGGAGACGCTTCAGGGGTTCCAGGACCTCGGCAGCATTTCTCCGTGGGCTCGAGACGCGGTGGCGAGAAATGTGAAGGCGGGCGTCATTACCGGCTTCACGGATACGAGCTACGCTCCGGATCGAAAGGCCAGCCGAGCGGAAGCCGCCGTCATGATCAGCCGCTGGCTTACGCTTGCCCGCTGGATCAACTGACGCCAAACAACGGATAGGAACGACGGGGCCATGCAATTTTGCAGGCCTCGTTTTTCCGTTTCTTTTACCGCCCGAAAACGCCAAAAGGGTTGCAGCAGCCCGCCTCTCGGCAACCTGCCACAGCCCCCCCCAAACCCGCGTCCAACGCGGCCCCTGCCCTTTACTCCTCGCCCGTCGCGCTCGGATTGTCCGGGTACGAAATCCAATCGCTCCGATCCGTGCAGTGGGAATGCCTCGGAGGATAGTCCAACTCCCATGTGCAACGACCTCCCTTGGCTGCGCTTGGCATATTTGGCGGCCGCGATTAAGGAAACGGGTTCGATCGTTCCTAGAGAACAGGCTGCCACAAAAGACAGCCTGCTCCGTCATTATAATAGCGAGGTGGCGAACTTCACCTCCGGAAAGCGGCTATCCGGTCCTTTCATTAAATTTCCGCCTTGATTTTTCAGATACATATCGAAGAAATCCAGCATATAGGCATTGATAACGGAGTTCGCTCTTTCGGGCGCAATCTTTCCCGTAATGCCCAGCATTTTGAATATCGGAGAAATGAATTGGACGTCGGTATAGTTCAAATGCTCCGAATTTTCGATATAGAGGAATTGTCCCCCCGAGTCGGCCGATTCGCGCATCCGTTCAAGCTCTACCTTTTTGTCTTCCGTTACTTGCTCCATCCACTCTCTCGTGTTGCCCATACGTTTAAGCTCTTCCTCCGTGTAGGCGTGGTTATCCATCACCCTCTTTAATCTTTCGAATTCGCTTTCCGAGTTTATGAACAAAAACGGCTTTCGCAGACCCTCCCTGTCACGCAGTCGATAAAGCGCTCCATCCAAGTCTATTCCAACCGCGATTCGCGGATCGTAAGCGGCGTCGTAGGCCGTCGCTCCGCCGATGGAATGACCGAACACCCCGACATGGCCGAGATCGATTCTCCCATTTAGATGACTCGGAATCTGCCCCGATTGGATGAGCTCGAATTGGTCCAACACAAACGCCACATCGTCGGTTAACACGTTTCCCAACTTGTCGCGGTTTCCGCTTTCCGTCCGGTAATCGTGGTCGGGCGAGAATAAGTCGTTCGTTGTGCTGGTCGTGATTCGACCGTCCGGAAACTCGGTTGCAAAGGTATTGTAAGTGTGGTCGATCACGGCCACGATATATCCATGACTCGCGAGATTTTCGGCTTGCGACGTGTGGAGGAACCTGGATGAGCCGAAGCCGGGATTCGCAAGGATCAGCGGGTATGAAGTCTGTGCCGAAGAAACTTCGGCCCCCGAATAAGCATGACTGGACACGTACTTCAGGTGTTGTAAAGTAAACCCGGGAAGACCGTAGTTCGCGGCCATATAACGTAAAATCCGGGTATCGGGAATAAAGGGAGCGTACTTGCCGGTGCCGGCTTGAGCCGGATACCATACCTGAACCATCAATTCCCTCTTGCCTGACGCGGGTTTGCCAAATGTCTCCTCCCGGCTTGGGTCGACGAAATGAAAAACTTGCGTGCCTACCTTCAACTCGCCGGTTGGCGCCGGAAGATCGAATACGGGAAACACATAGAGGAAGCACGCCGTTACCGTTAGCCCAATCCCGATAAAAAGACGGCCCAGCACCCTACGGATTCGCGAGGCAGTCCGAACGGCTTTCGGCGTTAGGAACACGTTTATAAGCGAAAGCATGGGCATCAGGATCGTAAATCCGTATAAAAATAAAAGCTGAACCCTGTATCCTTCGACAAGCAAATGGATCACTAAAAAAACGGAGCCGGCTCCGCTTGCTAGGAGCAAAGCTGATCTTCGGATACGTTGATGGAAAAGGAACAGGATTGCCAACAAACAAGCATTTGAAAAGAATAGCAGCATTTCAAAGAGCCTCACGCCAACTCCCCCTAAAAACGAGTCCCATTGCTCGATAGGGTTAGTTTAAAGGAGCAACAAGGATGCTGCCATTGATCTAGGTTACAATTGCCTTACACTCTTGTAAGGTTGCAAGACGATGGCGCGGAAAGGCGAGGCAAGCCTGCTTGTGGAAGGATGGAAGCAACGTTCGGGAGCGTTCAACAACCACCTGTCCCGACCGCCTCACCGTGGCTGGCTCCGGGGTACTGCAACCTGCTTTCTTCACTTCTTGTTGGCAAGCTGTTGACGGAAAAGCCCAAAAGAGGCTGCAACAGATCGCCTCCCGGCAACCTGTCACAGCCCCCCCAAACCCGCGTCCGACGGGCCCCCTGCCTCTTACTCGTCTCCCGTCGCGATCGGATTGTCCGGATACGAAATCCAATCGCTCCAGCTCCCCGCGTACAGCTTCACGTTCGCGAAGCCGGCCTCCTCCAGCGCGAGCACGTTCGGCGTGGCGGAAATGCCCGACCCGCAGTACACGATAATCTCGCCTGACGGATCGAGCCCGGCGAAATGCGCGCGCAGCGACTCCGCATCCTTCCACGTGCCGTCCGCGGACAGCGCGTCCTTCCAGAAATAGTTCACCGCCCCCGGGATATGGCCGGCGACCGGATCGTACGGCGCCTCCAGACCGCGGTACTGGCTCGCATCCCGCGAGTCGACCAGCGCCGCGCCGCTGCTTCCGCCCGAGGCGGCCCGCGCCTCCTCCACGCCGACCAGCCGTTCCGGCCGCAGCGCGACGTCGAACGTGCGGCGCTCCGGTGACGGCTTCTCGGCCGTAACCGGCAGCCCCGCGGCCGTCCAGGCGGCGTATCCGCCATCCAGCACGGACGCCGCGTCGTGGCCGAGATAGGTCAGCACCCACCAAAGCCTCGCCGCTGCGGGCCCGTTGCCGTCCTCGTAGACGACGACCGGCGTCGACCGGTCGATGCCGAGCGCCCCGAGCCGCTCCGCCAACGTTTCCGGCGACGGCAGCGGGCTGCGCCCGCCGTGTTCCCTCGGAGGATCGGTCAGCACCGCCTTGAAGTCGACGAACACCGCTCCCGGCACATGGTCCCGTTCGTACGCCTCCCGGCCGTAGCCGCCCTCCTTCGGCGAAAACCGGACGTCCGCGAGGACGATCCGCTCTCCTTGCTCCAAGCGGGCCTCCAGCTCCCGCACGCTTACGATATTCGAACTTGCCGCCATCCGGCGCACGCCCCTCTCCTCAAATGATAAATTCGAGACTGTCCTCCGTCCGCACTTCGTGAATCGCCGCGTAAATGTCGTTCTGGATTTTGAGCAGCTCGATGTCGTCGCGCTTGCGCGGCCGCTTGTGCGGCACCGGGAAGATCGACTTGATCCGCCCCGGACGCGGCGACAGCAGCACGACCCGGTCGCCCAGGTATACCGCCTCCGACACGTCGTGCGTGACGAAGACGATCGTCTTCCTCTCCGCCTCCCAAATGTTGAGCAGATCGTCCTGCAGCTGCAGCCGCGTCAAATGATCGACCGCGCCGAACGGCTCGTCCATGAGGAGCACGTCCGGACGGTTCGCGAGCGCCCGGGCCAAGCCGGCCCGCTGCTTCATCCCGCCCGACAAATGGTGGGGGTACTTGTGCTCGAACCCCCGCAGGCCGACCATGTCCAAATAGCGCTGCACCGCCTCCCGCCGCTCCGCCTTCGCGGCGCCGCGAATTTCGAGGCCGAGCTCGACGTTCCGGAACACGGTCCGCCACGGATAAAGGGAAGGATCCTGGAAGACGACGCCGCGCTTCTTGTCCGGCCCTTCCAGCTTCTTCCCGTCGAAGAGCACCTCGCCCGACGTCGGCCGCTGCAATCCCGCCAAAATGTCCAGCAGCGTGCTTTTGCCGCAGCCGCTCGGGCCGAGAATGCTCAACAATTCGCCGTCCTCGATCGTCAAGTCGATTTGCTTGAGCGTCTCGGTCGGGTTCGTTCCGCCGTACGACTTCGAAACGCCGTTTATTTGAAATCCGGCCATATCGCGACCTCGCTTTCCGCCGTTACTTGCCCGGGATGAACCGCAAGTCCACGAATTTGCCCGCGTCGTAGACGCGATCCTGGAAGCCCAGCTTCACCTGGATTTGCTGCGTCTCCTCGAGCGCCTTCAAATCGACGTCCGGCTTGTTCTCCCACAGCACCTCTTCGCGCGCGAACGCTTTTTCCGCCGCGGCCGGGTCGATCTTCACCTTCGTCAGGAAGTACGCCTTGTACTCGTCGAGATGGCTTTTCGCATATTCCTGCGACTTGAAGTAGGCGCGGAGCAGCTTCTTGATCAGCTCCGGGTTTTTGTCGATGAAATCGTTTCGCGAGGCGAGCACTCCCGTATGGAAGTTCGGCAAGTAATCCCACCCTTTGGCCAAAATGTGTCCCTTGCCCGTCACCTCCGCCAACGAGGCGAACGGCTCGTGAATGATCGTCGCGGCGACCTGGCCGGAGGTGAGGCTGGCGAACGCCGCCTCGTTCACGCCGTTGGCGACGTACGTGACGTCGGTTTTGCCGAGGCCGTGCTTGTTCAGGATGACCTGCGTATAGACGTCCAGTCCGCTGCCGAACGCGGCGGCACCGACCGTCTTGCCCTTCAGATCCTCCACGCTTTTGATCTCCGGTCCCGCGATTAGATAGAACGGGCCCTTCGTCCGGAACAGCGAGGAGACGATTTTGATCGGCGCGCCTTTGCCGGCCGCGATAATCGCCGACGTCGTCGCCACGTCCGCCACGTCGACGTCTTTGCTCGTCAGCCCTTCGATGGCGTTCTGCGTCGTGATGAACTCGACGTCGAGCCCCTCTTCCTTGAAAAAGCCTTTCTCCGCGCCGAACTGGACGGCCAGCCCGCTTACCCCGTTAAACGCGGCATAGCGGATTTTTTCCGGCTTTCCGTCCCCGCCGGCGCCGGAGCCGCTTCCGTTGCTCGATTCCGCGCCCGCTTGCCCTCCGTTGCCGCCGCTCGCGTTCGAGCAGCCCGCAACCGCCAATACGGCCGCGAGGCTTAATGCGATCCATGCGCTTGTCCACTTCGTCATTCGTTTCATCGTTCGCTCTCCCCCCATGATGTCGTTCGTCAAGATGATTTCCAGCGCAGCACTACTTTTTTCTCCAGCCAATCGATCGCCGCGATCAAGAGCACCGACACGACGGTGACGACCGTAATGATCGCGAACGCCTTGGCGGTGTCGTACAGCGACGTCGCCTTCACGAGCAAGTTGCCGAGGCCGTTTTTGGAGGCGATCATCTCGCCGAACAGCGCCCCGACGAGTCCGGTCGCCGCCGATACGCGCAAGCCCGCGAATATCGTGGGCGCGGCCGACGGCAGGACGACCTTCAGCACCGTCTGGACTTTCGTCGCTTCGAACACGCGCGCCACCTTCAAATGGTTGTCCGCCGTCTGCTTGACGCCGGTGATCGTATTGTAGGCGATCGTGAAGAAGCAGAACAGAAAGACGATGGCGATTTTATGCGACAGTCCGATGCCGAGCCACAGCATGAGCAGCGGAATGATCGTCACCTTCGGTACCGCCAGCAGCGCGGACAGAAACGGGCCGAAAAACGTCTCGGCCCGCGGCACCAGCACGAGGAACAGCCCCGTTCCGATGCCGGCCAGCGCGGCGAGCAGATAGCCCGCCAAAAATTCCTGCAGCGTCACCGCCAAATTCGGGAAGATGTCCCCGTTCGCGAACAACGCGACGATTTCCCGGACGACCCGGGTCGGCTCGGACAAATACAAGCTCCCGATGATGCCCTGCCGAACGGCGTATTCGATAAACCCGAGACCGGCGAGCAGAAGCGCGATTTGACCGATCACGATGCCTCCGCTCGCCCGTCCGGACTTGTCCCTATCCATATGCTCATCCCCTCATTTCCGTCCGTCCGGAGGACGCCCCTCCGGGCTTCCGGCGCCATTCTCAGCGGCCTTGCAAAGCTTCCTTCTTCGTGAACGCATTGTCCGGACGCGTCAGCCCGAAATGGTCGCGGAACGTCGCGCCCTCGTATTCGGTCCGGAACAGCCCGCGCCGCTGCAGCACCGGCACGACCAAGTCCGCGAACAGATCCAAGCCTCCCGGCATGTACGGCGGGCAAATGTTGAAGCCGTCCGCCGCCTCCTCGACGAACCATTGCTCCATCTGGTCCGCGATCTGCTCGGGATCGCCGACGATGAGCAGATGGCCGCGGGCGGTCGCGGCGAAATAGTGGAACAGCTCCCGGACCGTGATGTCCTCGCGTCCCGACGCCCGCTGCGCCAGCGCGACGAGCTGCCGCGCCTCGTCGCCCGGCTTGGACGACAGCGACAAGTCCGGCAGCGGTCCGTCGAGCGGCAAGCCGGTCAGGTCGATGCCGATCCGCTCCGACAGCGGCCCCAGGTTGAAGTCCGTGACGAGCAGCTCGCTCAGCCGGCGGTATTTCGCCCGCGCCTCCTCCTCGGTGGCGCCGACCAGCGGCACGAGCCCCGGCAAAATGAACAGCTCCTCCGGCTTGCGGCCGTATTTCGCCAGCTTGCTCTTGATGCCGGCGTAAAACCGTTTCGCAGGCTCGAGCAAAATTTGTCCCGTAAAGATCGCATTGGAAAACCGCGCCCCAAGCTCCTGGCTCCGCTCCGACGTACCGGCCGACAAGAGCGGAATTTGCCCTTGCGGCGGCCTCGCCACGTTGAGCGGTCCCGCCACGGCGAAATGGTCGCCCTTGTGATGGATGGCGTGAACCTTGCTCCCGTCCACGAACACGCCGGTTTCCTTGTCCCGTACGAAGGCTTCGTCCTCCCACGTATCCCACAGCCGCTTGACGACGTCCACGAATTCGTCGGCGTAGTCGTACCGCTTCTCGTTGTCCCAATGCTTCTCGCGGCTGAAGTTGAGCGCCGCCCGCGCGTCCGCCCCCGTCACGACGTTCCAGGCGACCCGGCCGCCGCTCAAATGGTCGAGAGACGCCGTCATCCGCGCGACGTGGTACGGCTCCGCATACGTCGTATTCGCCGTAACGATCAAGCCGATCTTCTCGGTCACCGCGGCGACGTTCGCGATCATCGTGAACGGCTCGAGACGAACCATCTGCGACGGAAACTGGTACTGCATATCCGCGCTCGAGGCTAAGGCGTCGCCGAGGAAGAAGAAGTCGAACTTCGCGTCCTCCAGCTTTTTCGCCACTCGATGAAGAAAGGCCGGGTCGAACGCCCCGTCCGCCCGCGCCTCCGGCAGCCTCCACCCCGCGGGATGATAGCCGGTCGAGAACAGGAACAATCCCAAGTGCATCTGACGTTTCGGTTTCGGTTTCGGTGTGCTCATCGTGCTGCCTCCTCGATTAATCATACTTTCCCAATGCAATTACACAGGTTTTAAGGTAAAAAAAGACCGACCCGCCGCGACGCCTCGTCGATGTCCGCCAGCTCCTCCGCCGACAGCCGCCCTACCGTCGCCCGAAGCAAATCCGCGATCTGCTCCGGCTTCGAAATGCCGAGAATCGCCGAGGAGATGTAGGAATGGCTCAGCACCCAGGCGAGCGCCAGCTGCGCCAGCGTCCATCCCCGACGATCGGCAAGCGGGCGGATCGCTTCCACCAGCGCGTAGGCGGGATTGGAATCGAGCAGCAGCTGCAGCCGCTTCTCGCCCGCGGCCAGCCGCGAATCGGCCGGCGGCGCTTCGCCTTCCCGATATTTGCCGGTCAAAATGCCTCGGCCCAGCGGGCTGTAGGAGAGAATGCCGACCTTCTCGGATACGGCGAACGGCACCAGCTCCCGCTCGATTCCTCGCGATAGCAAGCTGTATTCGGGCTGGACGCCCTCGAACCGGTGCCAGCCGCGCAGCGCGCTGATCCCGTGCGCCTTGGCGATCTGCCAGGCGGCGAAGTTGGAGCAGCCGATATAGCGGATTTTGCCTTGGCGGACGAGCTCGTCCAGCGCGCCGAGCGTCTCCTCCAGCGGCGTCGCGGCGTCGAACTGGTGCACCTGGTAAATGTCGACATAGTCCGTCTGCAGCCGCCGCAAGCTGTTCTCCACCGCGCGGTACAGGTGGTAGCGGCTCAAGCCCGCGTCGTTCACCCCGGTGCCGACCCGCGCGAACCCTTTCGTCGCGAGCACGACCCGGTCCCGCCGGCCGCGCAGCGCCCGGCCGACGATCGTCTCCGACTCGCCCGTCCGATTCGGGTCGCCGAGGTCCATCCCTGTGCCGTACACGTCCGCCGTATCGATCAAGTTGATGCCGGCGTCGAGCGCCGCGTCGACGACGCGGATCGAGCGTTCCTCGTCGATCCAGCGGCCGAACGCCATCGTGCCCAAGCTGACCTCGGACACCTTCAGGCCGGTTCGGCCCCATTGTCTGTATTCCATCCTCGCCCATTCCCCCTTCGTCCCGAAAAAAGAAAAAGACGACCGAAACACGCCCTGTTCGGCAAGGCGGCGTCTCCGGTCGTCCGGTAGATAGCATGTGTTGGCATTCGAACGGTATTCGGTTTCGATCGTCTTTAATCATAGTAAGTCTATCGGATATAGGAGATCATAACACGCGCCCGCCTATCTGGCAATACGGAAAATACGACATCTTTATTCGAGGCCGAGCCGCGTCGTGCAGGCGTGGAACGACAGCCACGACGGCAGGAACGTGTCGCCGCCGCACCAATAGTCGAACACGCCCGCCGCCTTCGCATACTCGATCGCGGGCAGCTTCTCGTCCGTCCATTGGACGAAGCCGAACCGGAGCGGCTCGCGCAGCCCGCCTTCGGCGACGCCGAACTCGGACAGCGGAATCGCGACCTCGTACAGCGTCAGCTTCGCCGGTTCGTCGCGCGCGATCATCACCTCCGCCCCTTCCACTTCGCCCACATACGGGTAATGGACGGCCGACCGCTCCAGCTGATAGGGCGTCGTTCGCGGCGAGTCCGGACGCCGCAGCCGGGTGAACCGGTCGCGGCCGTGCTTGTCGCGGAACAGCGCGTACTCGTACTCGGTATCGCGATACCCGCCCTTCCAATACCACGGGTCTCCTGCCTGGCGGAAGCTGTTCGGGGCGCGGTCGCGGAACGCGAAGGCGATGTCGAACAGGTCTCCGCACAGCCACGGCTTATCCAGCCCGTCGGGATCGCCGTCCGCCGTCTGCGAGAACGACGGCTCCTCGACGGCGAAGCCGATATACAGCTTCGTCTCGTCGTAGGCGGCGTATGTCCGCGTCACGACGGCCGCCTCCGGCGTCCCCTCGGGTCTCGCCGCGTCCGGGTTCAGCGCGTAGTGCGTCGGGTCGACGCCGAGCCGCAGCATGCGGCTGTCCGTCGTCGTCGGTACGACGCCGTCCCAATCGGACAGCCGCCCGGTCAGCCGGACCGTCTTCCTCGAGGCGACCGCCGCCTGTACGATTTGCCCGTATTCGACCGGCGGGGCGTCGTCGTGGTCGGCGCGCAGCCGGACCGCGTACCGGTTCGCTTCGTTCGGCTTCGCCTCGGCCAGCCCGACGCGCAGCTCGGCGATCTCTCCCGCCGCCAGCTCGTACGCGACGCCTCCTTCCTTAGCTCGCCACCCGTCCGGCAGCCCGACGGCGGTCAGCCGCCCCCGGATCGGACGGTTCAGCTGGTTTTGGATGCAGACGGTCAATGCCGGCGACCGGTCCAGCGGCTCCGTGATCAGATGGACGAACAAATTGACCGGATGCCCGCACTCGATGCGCGCGGACCGCAGCAGCGCCGCCAGCCCGCCCGCCTCGAGCTCCTCGCTCGTCACGTACACCGGCTCGGCCGTAAAGGGGACGACCCATTGCCCGTCCCGCACTTCGCCGCACGGCGCCCCCATGAAGTCGAGCACGCGAATGTCCCGGGCCGCCGCTTCGAATGCGATCGTCCCCCCGGCGAGACGTTCGGGGCTTTCGCCCATCCAGCTCCAAAGCACCGCGACCTTCAACCGGTCGTCCTCGTATTCGGGCGGCACCGGCACGCTCCAACGGGCGGAAAATTCGTTCGCCCGCGTCTCGTTCGCATCGGCGAACCGCTTGTTCGCGAACACCGCTCCCCATATAAGCGGATGGGCGGGCCACAGATCGGCCACCGGCACGCGGTCCTCCAACAGGTGCGTCATGACGCCGTAAGCGGCCGCACCGGCCAGCTGCGTCGTCTCGAAGCCCATATTGTGCTGGATGTTCATCTGGTACAGCCCGGCGAGCGCTCCGAGCACGTGCTGGACGACGATTTGCTTCGCCGCCGTCTTGATCTTCTCCCTGTCGCTCTCCCAGACGTCCACGACGCCGCCCTCGGTCAGGAAGCTCCGCCCGACGCCGTGCTTCTCCGCCAGCCGGACGTGGTAGTCGACCGTACGCAGCACTTTGCCCTGCCGGCCGTTCGGATGTCCGATCTCCGCGTACGGATGGTGGCATGCGACGTCGATCCGCCGCGTCGTCTCCGCGTCGATATACAGATGGTCCTCCAGGTAGCTGGCCGATTCGCCGGATACGACGACGAGGTCGGGGCGAACCTTCCTCGCCTCGTCGATCCACTTGTTGTGCAGCCGCCGGAACCGCTCCGCCGTATCGGCCCACGTCCAGCCGTACACCCACGGTTCGTTCCAGAACTCGACGTACTTCACCTCGGGAAACCGGGCGACGATCGGGACCGTCGCGCGGATGAATTCGTCGTCGTCGCGGGGCGGTCCCCAATGCCGCTTGCCCCGCGCCGTCTCGGCGCGCGCCCATTCGGGGTTCGCATAGCCGACCAAGCCGACGATGCCGATGTCGTGCTCCCGGCAAGTGCGGACGACACGCTCGATCCCGCGGAAGTCGTAATCGATCGGGTCGTCCGGCTTCCGCTCCGGCCGCCACGTCTCGGGCGTCGCCGCCGACGCCGGTCCGGCCGGGCCGGATGCGGCGAAGTGGCCGCGGTACATTTTCACGCCGATCATCCGGTCGAACCGATAGTGGCCCTGGTCGAGATGCACGTTCGTCGCGAAAAACGACTCCGGCCTCGGGCCCGGATGCGGCCCCGGGACGACGGCCCATTCCGTCTCCGCGCGGCGAAGCGCCGCCCCGTCCGGCGCCAGCAGCTCGGCCGCCGCTTCATAATAGCCCGTCTGCGCGAGGACGAGCTCGATCGCAGCGACGGCCGCTCCATCCCCACGGCACTCCGCCGGGCGCTCCGTCTCGAACACCGTCCGCCCGCGAACGTCCTTCACGACGACCCGGCACCGCAGCGCACCGTCGGCGCCACTCCTTTCCGGTATCGCCTCGGCGACGACGGTCAGCGTCAGCGGACGATGCAGGACGTCCTCCGCAGCGTACAGCCGGTGCTCCCCTTCCGGCTCCAGCCGGATGTCCATTTCTTGCGCCGACATTCCGGCCGCCGCCGCTTCTTTCCGTTCCACTGTCATGGACACGCTCCTCCTTAACGGCTATTCCACCAGACCGGTACGTTCGACGCCCTGGACGAACCATTTTTGCGCGATCAAGTATAGCAGCAGCGGCGGCGCCACGAACCAGAACGACGCGGCCATGTACACCTGCTCCGTAATGTTCGTGTCCACGTAGCCCGGAACGTCCCCCATCGCCGATTGCAAATTGTCCAGCTGGATCGGCAGCGTCGCATACTCTTTGCCGAGAAAGAGCGAGGGTAAGTACGAGTCGTTCCAATGCCAGACGAACGAGAACAGGAAGACGACCAAAATCGCCGGCCGCGCCAAAGGCAGCATGACGCGCACGAACAAGCGCAGCGCGCTCGCCCCGTCGATGCGGGCCGCCTCCTCCAGCTCCTTCGGCAGCGTGCGGAAAAACTGCCGGAAGATGATGACGAACAGCGCCCCCTTCAGCCCTTGGCCGAACAGCGCCGGCACGAGGAACGGCAGCGGCGTGCGCAGCATGTCGAGCTTCTGGAACAAGATGTACAGCGGGATCAGAATCGTCTGCGGCGGGATCAGAAACGACACGAGCACGAGCGCGAACCAAAGCCCCCGCAGCGGGAACTGGAGCCGGGCCAGAGCGTATCCGGTAATGGAGCACGACAGCACCTGCAGCACCGACGCCGTTCCCGCGATCGTCAGCGAGTGGAGGCCGGTGACCGCATACTTCATAAATTTGAGCCCGAACCAGACGTTGGCCGCGTCCCACTCGATCGGAATCCATTCGACCGTCGGGTCGAGCAGGTCGGTCTTGCTTTTGAACATCGTGCTGACCATGTACAGAAACGGTCGCATATACATGACCGCGACGTTCGTCAAAATCCAGTACAGCATGATTTTGTAAATAAGCCCTTCGCGGATTTCGCGCCCGAGCAGCAGCAGCTTCGTCCGCTTGCCGACCGTGCGGGCCAGCTTCCGCCGGTCGCCGCCCAGCCGCCTCGCCATCCGGACGACGGCCGCCCTATCGACGTTCATGCGACGCCCTCCCTCCTAAAGTCCAAACCGTATAGCGCCGCTACCGGTCGGTCGCGAACTTCCGGCCGACGAGCAGGATGCAGCCGATCAGCGCCAGCACGAACAGGAAAAAAATCCAACCGAGCGCGCTCGAGTAGCCGAAGCCCATGATCGGGTTCGTGCGGACACCCGCGATGTAGGTCAGCAGCTCGCTGAACGGCGACGTGAACTGGTCGACCGTCGTGTAGACGAAATTCAGCACGATGAACGGCGCGAGACCGGGCAGCGTAATTTTCCAAAAGCTTTCCCACGGCGACGCGCCGTCGATCCGGGCCGCCTCGTACACGGACGCGGATATCGTCTGCATGCCGCCCATGAAGATGAGCACCTGCACGCCCGAATACCACAGAATGAGCACGAAGTTGTTCAGGACGCCGATCAGCGGGGCGGCCATGCCGCCGGGCAAGTACGACGTCAGCCAGCCGGCGACGTCGAACTGCTCCAGGACGGCCAGCTTCCCTTCGCCGCTCTCCTCGAGCCGGTTCAAGATGCTGTTGCTCGAGAGGACGACGGGGAGGAAGAAGATGACGCGGTATATCGCCCGCCCCGGAAACTTTTGGCTGACCAGAATGGAGACGATCAGCGCGAACAGCACGATGACGAACAGGATGACGACGGTCTGCTTGACGTACAACGCGAACATCGTCGGAAACTTCTCGTCCTTCAAAAACGCGTAGCGGAAATTGTCCAGACCGACGAAATTCATCCGGATTTCCGAGCCGAGGAAGTTCACCTTGTAAAAGCTGATGACGAGCGAGTAGACGAGCGGGAACGCCATGAAGGCGAGGAAGCCGACGATCCAGACGGACATGAACAGATACCCTTCCAGGGCGAGCCGGGCGTTCAACCGCATCCGGCCGCGCTTGCGCTTGACGGCGTTCATCCTCCGCTCCCCCCTTCCTTGCCGGCCGGCACGACCGCGTAATCGCGGGCCGGGACGTCGACGCCCTCATGGCGGTACGGCCGGTCGGTGTAATTGACGACGACCCGGCGTCCGTCCTCGTACGTCGTCGCGTACACGCCGTCGGCCAGCTGCCGGTGTCCTTCGATGAACAGATGCGCCGAGGCGCCGATCCGGTCGCGGTACGTCCCGTATTCCCGCACGATCTCGTCCCGCCAAATGTCGAACTTCGTACTGACGAGCGTCGACCGCGCACTCGTATATTGCAGCTCGGACGCCGCATCGTGCGTTACGGTATACGCCGGGATCGCTCCGTACTCGATATGGCGCAGCCGGTCGGTCGGCGGGTCGGCGTACAGGTTCGCCTCGTCGCCCGAATAGGCGGCCAGCCCGTGCACGGCGATCGGGTAAAACGGCACCGTCCTCCCTTTGAACGCGTCGTATCCCGGTCCGATCGGGAACCCTTTCAGCATCGATGCATGACCGACCGCGTACGCGTTGGCCGAGGCGAACCCCGACACGCCGAGCTCGCGGGCGGCCTCATCGAGCATTTGCCGCTGGACGCCGGCCGCTTCGCTGCGGGTCGTGACGGCATCCCGGCCGAAGTCCGAGTGAAGCGTCGAGTTCGCGTCGCGTCCGTACAGCAGCAGCCCGGACACGCCCCATTCCCGGTAGACGGGAAGCGCGTCGCGCAAATACGCGACCGACCGGTCGGGACGGAGCCGGTACCGGGTGTAGCTGTTCAGATTCAGCGAATCGCCCTTCCGCTCCACGACGCCCGTACGGACGTTGCGCAGCGCGTCCTCCCGCGGGCGGAAGCCCGCCTCCTTCGCCACGGCGTCGAAGTAGTTGTCGTACAGCAGCAGCGGTACGCCGATCGAACGGGCGTAGCCGGCGAGCCGCTTCAGATCGTCCGCCTTGCCGAGGCTCGGGTCGGGCGGAAACCGCTTCGGCCAGCTGCCCGGGAAATCGCCGCCGTCGTTCCATCCCCGCAGCGCCGCGGTCATCGAGCCGACGCCCCGCTCGGACAGCGTCCGCAGCATCTGTTCGGCCTGGGCGAACGTCGTGACGGGCACCGTCTTCCGTCCGAACATGCCGATTTCCAGGTTCGCCTGGTACACCGTAATGGCGAACGGGTCCGTTTTCCCGGCGGGAGCCAGCTTGCGCGCTCCCTCCGCCATCAAATACGACCGGTACGCCTTCGCCATGCCGACGTAGTCGGCGTCGGCCCCGGCGAGGAACGTATACGTGATCCGCCGGTCGAGCCGCTTCACCTCGTCCTCGATCATTTGTTTCGATCGGGCCGGATAAGCGTTTTTCAAGTAGTCGTCCGGCAAGTAGGCGAGCTCGGCCGCCGCCCAGTTGTACGGCGTAAGCAGCCCGCTCGGCGTCGCCGTCAGCTTGCCGTACGCGCCGCCTTCGCCGACGACGGCGACGAACGCGCCGTCGCCCCGCTTGATGCCGAACACCGGGTACCGGACCGGCGTCGGGCTGACGGGCCCGAGCTCGAAGCCGATGTCGTCCCCGTAGACGGTTTCGTTGAACGCGGCGTCGTACGGGTAATCGTTGTCGTAAAAGTCGATCAGGTAGCCGGGGCCGCTCGGCACGAGCAGGTAGCCCGGCCGGCTCGTGCCGAGGACGGCGCCGAGAAACGGGTACGGCGTAATGCTTTTGAGCGCCGCCTTCTTCGGATCGTCGAGGATGCGTTCCCCGGGAACGTCCACGATCAGGCTCGCGCCGGACAGCCCGAGCCGGAACGAAAACCGCAAGGCTCCGTTTTTCAGGCCGTACGCGACTTCCACGCGGTCGTCTCCGGTCCGGTACAGCTTGACGTCCGGCTGCTCGGACTGCAGATTGCCGCGCTTGAACGCGTTCACGTTCGCCGTCGGGTCGTGGTATTCGACGATGAACGGCGACAGCACGTGCCCCTTGTAATCGCCCGCGATGTCGCGCGAAGCCGCTTCCTCCTTGTCGGCCGCTCCGCGCCAGACGTGCCCGTTCCGCTTGTCGGTCACGGAGACGACGCCCGTCGTGCGCTCCACCGTCAGCTTCAGCGTGTCGTTCTCGATCGTCGCATCCGTCTGAAGCGGCTCCCCTTGCGGAGCGACGTACCCGACGGCGTCCGCCGGATCGTCGCCGGCGGCGCCGCACCCGGCCGCAGCCAGCAGCGCGCAGACGAGCAGCGCGGCGCGGACCGCCCGGCTCCATCCGGAGCGAATCGTTAGGCGCCGGTCAGCCACGGTAGATCAACTCCTCTATCAGCTTGGAGCCGAAATCGTTCAGATCGAAGCTGAGCGTAATATGGACGAATATCGCGAACCAGAGCACGGCCATCGTCAAGAGCGTCAGCAGGACGTTGACGACCGTCTCCTTCACGTCGTAATTGTGGATCGTCTGCACCTTGACGAACAGCAGCGCGACCGTCCAGGCGAGCGCCGCCTGCTGGGCGAAATGGTAGACGACGCCTTCGCTGGCGGTCAATCCGTTCGACAGCAGCGTCAGCGGCAGCGTAACCGCGACGTAAGGAGCGAGCGCGTGCATCGAGCCGACGAACACGTCCTTGAACGTCCCTTCCCCGCGATACAGCGTGCTGACCAAATAGTTGCAGACGACCCAGCTGAGCAGCGGCACGAGCAGGACGGCCCCGCTGCGGACCGGGTCGATCAGGTTGGCGGGCACCGGATGGAAGACGAATCCGGTCCACCGCTCGGCCGCCAGCTTCGAGACGAGGGCGGCCAGCAGCACGCACAGGCCGAACGTCCACGAGCCTTTCCTTCCGTCCCTCAGCTCCTCGAACACGGCATAGGGGCGCTTCAGCACGGCGCCGAAGCGGATCGCTTCCCGTGCGGCCGCGGCCGCGAACGCGGGCAGGCGGGCGGCCGGCGCCGGGCCGTGCGGCGCGCCGAGCTCGTCGACCGCCGTCGGGCCGGAAGCCGCCGTACCGGGTACGACGCCGAACGCCGCGGCCGAACGGACCACGCCCGGCCGCAGCCGCCGGACGAGCCGGTACGCCGCCGCCAGTGCGACGAGCCCGCCGACGATCCACCCGAACCGCTCCTGCAGCCACAGCATCCGCACCTGCCAGAACGCGTCGGAGTAGCCCTTGCCGTCGAGCGCCAGCTTGTATTCGGCCATCGCCGCCTTCCATTCGCCCCGCTTCGCGTACGCCTTGGCGAGCCCGAGATGCGCCCGGCCGTACGATTCGTTGCTCCGCAGCACCTGCCTCCACGGCTCCTCGCTCTGCTCGTACTTGCCTTCCGCGTACAGCGACGCCGCTTCCAGCACGAGTTTGGCGAACGGCGTCGGCCGCAGCCGGTGGACGAGATGGGTCGTATTGTCCGTGACGATCAAATCTCCCCCGGACGTCAGCGCGAGGCCCGACGGCGACTTCAGCTTGCCGACGCGTTGCCTCCGGTCGTCCTCGCTCTGGAACGTATACAGCAGCTTGCCCTGGGCGTCGAGCTGCACGATCGCGTTCGTCTTCGCGTCGACCGCGGCGATCATCCCCCGCCCGTCGACGGCGACGTCGCGGAACAAGTAGTCGCCGTCCTTCGGGCCGCCGCCGCCGCCCGCCCCCGGCACGACGAAGCTTTTGGCCGGCAAAATGTTTTGCCCCGCATAATTGAGCTTCTTGATCTGCTCCGTATCGATCGACATCGTCGTCGTGTACAGGAAGCCTTGCCCGTTCAGCGTCACGTTCGTGATGGAGCCCGGCAGCGCGTCCGACAGCTTCTCCCGCTGCTCCTTCGTGTAGAACAGCCGCTGCAGCCGCTCCACCGGCGTCAGCTTCACTTTGTTTTTGCCGTAAAAGCTCAAAAACTCGTTGTTTTGCCCGAGCTGCATCATCCCTTGATACGAGCCCTTCGAGACGATGTACAACAGGTCCCGCCCGTCGACGGCCAGCTTCGACGGTACGAACCGGTAATCCGGGGGCATGTGCCCTTCCTTGGGCGCCGTATACTCCCGGACGAACGCGCCGTCCGGCGAATATTTCGCCACGCGCGAGTTGCCGGTGTCCGCCACGTAGACCGAGCCGGACCGGTCGACGAATACGCCCTCCGGCGCCTTCAGCTTCCCCTTGCCCGGCTCGTGTCCGATATACCGGACGAAGCGGCCGTCGCCGTCGAACTGAACGACCCGGTCCTTGCCCCGGTCGGCGATATAGATCCGGTCCCGCTCGTCGACGAAGACGTCCTCCGGGTTGCGCAGCGTATCCGGCTTGCCGTCCGCCGCGGGGGGCAAATCGCCGCCGATGAGCCCGACCGGCGAGTACGCCGGGCTCAAGCCGATGACGACGCCCAGCTCGTCGATCCCGTACGAGGCGAACGGCGACGAGGCCGCGTCCGCCCGTCCCGCCGGCCATGCCGCAAGCAGAAGGGCGACGGCGAGCGCAAGCGCGAATCGTTTGGCGTGCATGGTCCGTTCCCCTTTCTACTTGATGCCGGAATGCGCCATCGTGTCGATGACTTTTTTCTGAAGCGTCAGGAAGATGATGAAGTTGACGAGAAACATGAGCATCGTCGCCATGGCGGCTCGGCCCTGCCCCGCCACCGAGTTGGCGAGCCCGTTCGTCAGCGTGTCGATGTAGAACGGCAGCGTCTTCAGCGTCTCGTCCTGCATGTACAGCGAGGACGGTCCCGCGTCGCCCCACGTCGCCTGGAACGTCAGGATGGAGATCGTCGCGACGGCCGGCATGCACACCGGCATGACGATCCGCGCGAAGATGGCGAATTCCCGCGCCCCGTCCAGCTTCGCCGCCTCGATCAGCTCGTCGGGCACCTGGTCCATGAACTGCTTCATCAGGAAGACGCCGACCGGCATCGCCAAATTCGGCACGATATGGCCGAGAAACCGGTTCATCAGGCCGAGCTCGCTGACGACCAAATACCGCGGAATGCCGACCGCCTCCGGGGCGAACATGAGCGACAGGACGATCGCCGAGAACAGCAGCTTCTTCCCCTTGAACTTGTGCTTCGACAGCGGGTACGCGCCCATGCTGCTGATCAGCACCGTGGCCGCGACCATGACGGCCGCGACGAGGACGCTGTTGAACAAATACCGGGTGAACGGAACGAACGACTGCTGCGCCGCGGCGAGCAGGTCGTGCCAGTTATCCAGCGTCGGCGAGCGCACCCAGAACGTCGGCGGATAGGCGAACAGCTCGTGGTACGGCTTGAACGCGTGATTGAAAATGTACACGATCGGCAGCGCCATCACGACGGCGAGCAGCGTCATGAGCGCGAGCAGCGCGATTTGGAAACCGTCGGGCCGCCGCATTACAATTCCCCCTTGCTGTCGAACAGTTTCGTGAACAGCCGGTTCACCGCGTACATGAGCACGAGCAGCACGACCGATATGGCGGCCGCGTAGCCCATCTCGTACCGGATGAAGCCGTAATCGTCGATATGGTTCAAGATCAAGTGCCCCGCGTATTGCGGCGTCGGGTTCGTCTCCGACAGCTGCGCGCCGAGCCCGCCGGACTTGAGCGTCCCGACGACGGTCATGACGGCGGCGAACAGCATTTGCGGCTTGACCGACGGAATCGTGATGTACCAAATTTCCTGCAGACGGCTGCGGATGCCGTCGATTTTCCCGGCCTCGTACAGCTCCTTGTTGACGTTGGATATGCCGGCCAGCATCGCCAGGAAGCCGACGCCCATGCTCGACCAGAGCGTAATGCCGATCATGATCGGCATGAGCAGGTCCTTATCCTTCGTCCACAGCTTCGGCTGGTCGATCAGCCCCCACTCCAGCAGGACGCTGTTCAGGTAGCCGAGCCGGTCGCCGCTGAAGACGATCATCCAGACGACCGCCATCGCCACCCCCATCGTCATCGACGGCGAATAGAGCACGAGCGTGTAAATTCCTTTCGCCCGGTTCGGCAGCTGCGACACGAGCCAGGCGAGCAGGAAGCTGAGCGCGTACCCGCCCGGACCGCAGATCACCGCGTACAGAAACGTGTTCGGGATGGCGTACCGGTAAAAGACGTCGTCCTGCGTAAGCAGGTCGCGGAAGTTGGCGAGACCGGCCCATTTCGGAAATTCGATTACGTTGAAATGGGTGAGCGACAGCAGCATCGCCATCGCGACCGGCACGACGATGAACAGCGTGAAGCAGATGACGAACGGGGCGAGGAACAAGTACGAGTACCGGTCGGCCCACAGCTCCCTCCCGAACGTCCGCAGCTTGCTTGCGGGGCGGAACGCCGGGGCCGGAGCCGCCCGCGTCCGCGCCGACGGCACGATTTTCATTTCGCTCATCGGTTATCGTCGCCTCCCGTCCTGCCGTCCCACGGCTCGCTTACGTCGGGTACGTCCAGCGTGCGGACCGTCCGCCCCGTGCCGTCGACGAACCCGAACTCGCGCTGCTTGCGGAGCAGCTCCTTGTTGATTTCGAACGCCGCCGTCTCCAGCGCGTCGCGCGAGCTGTCCCCGTCCACGACCGTTCGGTTCCAGGCGAATTTGTACTGCCGGTCGGTAAAATATTCCCCGGGCACGCGCGGGACGTCCTTGTACCATCGAAGCTGCTCCAGGATGCGGTCCAAGTCCTCCTTCGGCCACATCTGGCGGCGGAACGCGTTCATGTTGGCCGTATTCCACCGGTATTCGAGCCCGTTGATCGTCTCCAGATCGACGCCGAACTGCGTCTGCACCGTATCCGACGTCCACCATTTCAGAAACTGCCACGCGTCGTCCTGCCGGTCGCTCGACCGGAAGATGACGCCGGACTGCAGCGCCCCTCCGGCCCACCGCGCGATGCGGCCTTTGCCGTCCGGCGTTCCGGGTATGGGCGCGATCGCCCACTGCCCCGTCAGCTCGGGTGCGGCCACCGTCAGCAGCAGGTACGTGTTCAGGTCGGCGATGCCGATCGGCATCGTGCCGTAGCGGAAATGCTGGTAGAAGTTGGCCTGCCGGTCGAGACCGTACACGACGAAAAAGTCGGTCAGCTGGCGGAACGCCTCGAACGCCTCCGGCTTATCGAGGCCGGACCGGAGACCGTCCGGCGAATAGTAGCCGCCCCCGCGCTGGTACAGAAACGGCAGCAGATCCTCCGGCGGCAGGTAGAAGTTCATCCGGTTTTGCTGCAGCGTCGGCAGCAGGGCGTACACGTCGTCCCACGTCTGCGGAACGGAGACGTTCAGCTTCTTCAGCACGTCCTTGCGGTAAAACATCATGTTGAACGACTGCACCTCCGGCAGCGCCCAGTCGCCGCCGTCGTAATGGAACGGCATGAGCGCCCCGGGCAAAAACCGTTTCGACACCTGCGCGTAGTCGGGAAACCGGTTCAGGTTGACGAGCGCGTTGCGCATCGCGAAGTCGATCGGCGTCCCTTCCGCGAGCCCGAGCGCCACGTCGGGCTGTATGCCGGCCGCGTTGCCGAGGATGAGCATTTGCGGGTTGGGCATCAAATTGACGTTCACCTTAATGCCGGTCTGCGGCGTGAACTCCTGGTCGACCATCTCCTGAATCAGATTGACGTAGTCCCGCCCCCGCTGCACCCAGACGTCGATCGCGTCCTTGTCGTTTCGCCCCTGCGCGGCGAAGTTGCCGGTGAACGTCAGCACGAAGCGGGAGAGCGAGCTTTTGACGCTGCCCCACCACGTCGCCTTGAACGGCGGCAGCTTCTGCTGCGGGGTGGCCACGTAGATGCGGTCGAGGTGAAGCGGCTGCTCGGTCAAGCCGCTCACCATCGCCGACAGCTGCTCCTGCACCGAGCCGAACCGCTGCAGGCTGTTGACGAGCTTGTTCGGGTCCGCCTTGAACGTCTCGAGGTCGCGGATGAGACTCGTGAAGCTGTAGCCGCTCTCCAGCTTGTCGCCGTGCAGCTCGGTCAAATAGTCGCGCGTCCGTCTCAAGTCGTCCGCGACGCCGTTCAGCCGGTCGCCCAGATCGGGGATCGACTCGTCGAGCCGCCAGTTCATTCCTTTGTCGATCAAACTGTCGTTCGCGACGCCGGTCGCCGCCCTTACGTCGTCGCCGATGCCGCGAAGCCGCACGATGGCCGATTCGACGGCGTCGAGCGCCGGCCGGTGGGGAGACACGTTGACGCGCATGCGCAGCGTATGCTTGCCCTGCGACAGCTTGAACAGCATCGCGTCCCCTTCGCCGTCCGCAAGCGGCCCACCCTGCCAGTCGCCGTAGCGGAACGGCACCTCGAGCAGCTCGCGGTACGGCACCTTGCCGTCGACCGATACGGTCCGGAATACGTTCCGCCCGCGGACGAACTGCTGCTCGTAGACCGGCGCGATCGTGTAGTAGCCGTCGGCCGGCACCTCGAACGTCCATTCGGCCCACGCGCCGCGCCGTCCCCATTTCCAGCCGCCCATCATGTTATAGACGATCGTGTCCAGCGCCTCCGGGCGGACGGACGACTCCGCGGACATCGCGATCTGGACGACCGGGTCCGACTTCCGCTCCATCCGCTCCGCCTGGATCTCGGCCAAAAACGGATTCTGCCCCTTCGCCTCGCGCTCGTACGCCTCCTTCACGTCCGCGTAGGACGGAATCGGCTCCGGCGACCGGAAGACGAAGCGGGCGAATGCGACCTCCTCCTGAACCCCTTCCAGACGCATGACGTGCTCGCCCTTCTCCAAATAAAACCGGTGCGGCTCCGGGTATTCGTTCATATAATCGGACACGTCCCATTCGATCCACTCGCGGAGCTGCTCCTGCTTCGGCCGGATTTCGTTGCCGTACTCGTCGCGCAGCGGCGGGTACGGGTCGTCCTTCCACAGCCGCTTCATCGTGACGAGCCGCGCCTCCTCGAACGGCAGCGCTCCGTCGATCGTCAGCGTGCGGATGATGTCCGCGCGGCTGTCGCGGTCTTTGCCCGCGAGCGGGAAGTACGTCACGCTCAGCCGGTATAGCCCGCTCTCCGGCACGCGGAACCGGTATTCCGCGTAGCCCCCGCCGCTCTCCCACTTGAGCGCCCGGGATTCGCCCTCCAGCGCCGACACCGACAGCGCCGCATCGGGCGATGCGGCCGTGTAGTCCGCCGCCTCGATGCCGACCGACACGCCGGGCGGGACGTCCTTGTAGCCCTGCTTGCGCCAGCCGTTCAGCTTGGCCGCATAGGTGTCGGGTCCGCCGCCGTCGTACAGAAACGCTTCTCCGTACCGCTCCTCCATACCGGCCGCGCCCGTCGCCGCGCTCCGTGCGCCGGATGCGGGAGCGGACGAGCCCGCGGCCAGGGCGACGAAGACGACGGACAGCAGGGCGAGCGCCGCCGTTCGCAACCGTCGTCCGTTCACCGGTCCCCGATCCTTTCTCCCGTGTCCGGCCGGAAAAAGAGCGCGCATTCCATATCGGCCGCCACCTCGACCTTCTCGCCGGGGTACGCCCGGATTCGCGCGTCGGTCCGCACCGTCAGCAGCTGCTCGCCGGTATTGACGTACAAGTACCGGTCGGCGCCCATCAGCTCCGCGACGTCGACCGTCCCGCCGAACCGGGCGGCGGACGGAGAGACGCCGGCCAAGCCGAGGTGCTCCGGGCGAAGCCCGAGCGTCACGTGCCGCAGCCCCGCGCCGGTGCCCGCACCGGCGGCCGACTCCCGCAGCTCGCGGGCGACGCGGTCCGGGATCGGCAGCTTGAGCCGCTTCGTATGGAAGTAGAGCGTCCCGTCTTCGTCCGCGATGCGGCCGTCCACGAAGTTCATCGGCGGCGCCCCGATGAAGCCGGCGACGAACAGGTTGGCGGGCCGGTTGTACACCCGCTCCGGCGTGTCGACCTGCTGCACGACGCCGTCCTTCATGACGACGATGCGCGTCCCCATCGTCATCGCTTCCGTCTGGTCGTGCGTGACGTAGACGAACGTCGTCTCCAGATCGCGGTGCAGCCGAATAATTTCCGCGCGCATATGCACGCGCAGCTTCGCGTCCAGGTTGGACAGCGGTTCGTCCATCAGAAACACTTTCGGGCTGCGCACGATCGCCCGCCCGAGCGCCACGCGCTGCCGCTGCCCGCCGGACAGCTGCCGCGGCTTGCGGTTCAGGAACGGCTCGATGTCGAGCGTTCGCGACGCCCGCTTCACCGCCGTATCGATGTCGGCTTTGCCGACTTTGCGGAGGCGCAGGCCGAACGCCATATTTTCGAACACGCTCAGGTTCGGGTACAGCGCGTAATTTTGAAACACCATGGCGATATCCCGCGACTTCGGCGGCAAATCGTTGACCACCTCGCCGCCGATCGAAATGTCTCCCTCGCTAATATCCTCGAGTCCCGCGATCATCCGCAGCGTCGTCGATTTGCCGCAGCCGGACGGACCGACGAAAACGACGAACTCCTTGTCCGCGATTTCCAGATGGACGTCCTTCACTACGGCTTGGGAGCTGTGGGGATACCGCTTCCACACATGATGGAGCTGCACGCTTGCCATATCGATCCTCCTCTTCCGTCGTGCCGTACAAGCCGGCGTCCGGGCGACGGCTCGAAGCCCGAACGCCCGCTATCCGGCCTCCTCCTCATTATGGCAAACGACGGATTGCGGACGAATAGACGATTTTTTGAATAGCTTCAATCTGTTTACCATCGCCTGGCCGTGGCCTTCCGTGCCGGTCACGGACGCCCGGCGGACGGGTCGGACAGCGGCACCGACGCCGTTTCTCCCGTCTTCAAATCCCTTACCAGCAGCACCGCCGTCGCGCCGCCTTCGCCTCCTACGTCGAACGCCGCCTCCGTCTCCGATGCCGCGTCGCGCAGCGCGTAGGCGTCGCCATCCGCCGTCGCGTACGGAGCGGCCGAGCCCGCCGGACGCACCGTGATCCAGAACGCGTGCAGCCGGCCCCGGCCGACGTGGAACGCGTACTCGGTCGTCGCGAGCCTTCCCGTCGCCCGATCCCGGTCCTCCGCCGTCTCCAGCCGGTACGCCCCGGCGCGCAGCGGGACGATCGAGAGCGTCGCGTCGCCGACGGCCGCCTCGACCTCCGGCCGGTCCGGCCGGTCCGCCCGATCCCGGACGCCGGGGACGTGAAACCGGACGATCTGCTCCGCGTCCGTGTCGCAGCAGTCGACGAGCAGGAACGACGCCGGCGACAGCCGGACGACCGTCCGGAAATGATGGACCGGCTCGCGCAGCGGATGCGACTGCTGATGGCCGGTCGTGAACAGGTACGCGGGATCGAAGGCGGTCGCGAACGGGAACCGTCCTCCCGCCCCGCTGGCGCCTATCCAGCCCCGGTTGAACCGGAACAAATAGTTGATCGGCTCGGCGTCCCGCAGCGTCCATCGGCTGTGCCCCTTGTCGGCGACCTTCCTGTCGCCGCGATCCTGTACATGGCCGAACGCCGAATCGACGATCAGCGCGCGCCCCCTCGCGTACAGCTGGATCGAGGCCTCGTCGTTGTGGTGGTGCCCCCAGGCGCTTCCGCTGCGGAGCGCGAGCAGCGTCTCGCCGCCGTCCGGCTCGCGGCTGCGGAACATGTACCCGATACCCTGTACGTATTCGTCCTCCCACTCGACCGGCACTTCGCCGATCGGCAGCGGACGGTCGCCGTTCATTTCGCGATACGCCCATGCGAGCTTGCCGGCCAGCGCCGGATCGTGCGGCGCGAACGCCTCGGCGTAGTCCGCGTACAGCGGGACGTACAGGTCCGTCGCGTGATGGTCCCCGAACGGCACCAGCCGGCGGCCGCCGCCGAACTCGGCGACGCGCGGGGTGAGCTGCCGCAGCGAGGCGCCGACCAACCGCCGGAACGACGGCTCGCCGAACTCGTCCCCGGTGCCGTCGTCCCTTCTCCGGAGCATAATCGGCAGCACCGTATGGAGCACGTGATGGTAGTACGTATGGCTCTCCTCCCAGACGCCGCTGTCCGGGTACGTATGGAACGCCTTCTGCCGGCTCCACATCGCCGCGAACTTGTCCCGCCACGCGCCCGCCTCCGGATGGTCCGGGAACGTCTGGGCCGCCGTGCCGAACACGGTGACGATGTCGGTATAAAAGTTTTGGTTGGCCATGCCCGCCATTGTCGGCTCCGTCGTATCGTCCGAGCCGACGGGCAGCATCGTCGCGGCTCCGGGGTAGTAATGGTCCGACGCGTACAAGTACGCGAGAAACAGCAGCCTCGCCCGGACCTCGTCCCGCTCCGCCCCCGTCAGCAGCCCGCTCTCCGCCATATATTCGTACAGGTACAGGCAGGGCGCGATCATCCGCCCCGCGACGCAATTGACGTGCGAGCTTCCCGCCCCGTTCCAAAACCCGTCCGTCATGTCGCGCAAGTAGCCGATCATCCACGCCTTCCGGGCGGCGTCGTCCGGAGCCGCCTTGCCGGCGAAATGGCGTTCGAGCACCGCGTTCGGGTACCGGAAGGCGGACCGGACCGGCCGCTCGCCCGCCGGGTGGGCCAGATGCATGCGCAGCATCGCGTCGAGCGTGGCGACGCCCCGGCGCGTCTGCAGCCGGCGCAGCCCGCCGTCGAGGACGAAGCCGGCGTCGGCGACGACGAGCGCGAACCGGCGATGGCCGCGCACGATCCACGCCTCGACGTTCAGATGGGGGACGCCGACGCTCTCGCCCCTCGCCGGAATGCGCTCGGGATGGCCGGTCCAGTCGGCCTTCGCGTCCCACGGCATGGACGCGCGCGTGCGCGGATCGTCGCGCTCCCATCTGCGCATCCACAGCTCGGCGTGGTTGTGCCGGTTGCCCCGCCAATCGCCGCCGTCGAGCGCGACGAAGCCGACCGCATCGTCCCCTTGCGCGAACCGGAACGCGAAGCCGTCCGACAAATCGAGCAGCTGCGAATATTGCGTCCATCCGGCAAGCCGCGCGAGGCGCTGGTCGAACCGGTAATGGAGCCGGCTCGTCCGGCATCCCGGCGTCGGGTCGAGCAAGTACGCCGTCTCCGGCAAATCGTCCCCCGCGAAGTCCCAGACGACCTGGGCGCCGGGCGCCGTCTCGAACGTTTCCTCGATCCGGACGAACCGCTCCCCCGCATCGATCGTCAGCACCGCTTCGTACCGTCCGCCGTGTCCGAACGCGACGCGGTACTCGTACACGGTACGCAGCGCTCCCCCGTCCCGGATGCGCCCTTCCCAGGACGCGGCAGCTCCTCCCGTTCCCCCATCGATGAAGCTGCGCCCCCGCCAGACGCCGCCCGCGGACCGCATTCGGCGTACCGGGCCCGGAACGCCGTCGGCCTTCCGGCACTCCGCCGGGTCGATTCGTCCGGCTCCGTACGGCAGCTCGAGCTCGATGGCGCCGTTGGCGATATAAACCGAGCCGCCCTCCGGCGCGATGGCGTTGCGCGGCCCCCGTTCGCCGCGCTCGTCCGCGGCCGGTTCGGCCGGGCCTGCCGACGGCTTGAGGCGGAGCGTCTCCCGCGGATCGAGCGCGAGCCGGACGTACGCTTTGCCCGGCCGGTCCGAGGCGTGCTGCACCGGGAACGTCCGGCCGCTTGCTTCGTCCTTCAGCAGGTCCGCGGCCGGCTCCCCCTCCGGCCAATCGATCGTCGCGATTTGCGGCTCGTGCCCGAAGCCGAGCGGCTCCGTCACCTCCACGCCATACGGCTTCCTTGTAACGTTCATCAATAGCGACACCCGCTTTCCCCGATGTTCAGGAGGTCCGTTTCCGTCCTTCTCCTTCCTGACGCCCCCATTATGGCAAACGACGATCCGCCCGCGAATAGACGATGTTGCGATTTGCTGGAATCTGTTTACCGGAACCGCCGTCCTGCGAATTCGACACCATCCTTGTCCGTCAATCGGTCTGTCGTCGTTTTTTTCCAGCGGATGCGCGAACTTATAGAGGAATTGCAATTACTGGAAGCGAATAAGAAAGTCTTGTTGGTATTCGCATAAAAAGGAGAATCACTATGAACCAGAAGCTAGTCCCGCTGGCCTTGATCCTGCTTCTGCTCGTCTCGCTGCTTCCGAATCCGATCGCCCCCGCCGGCCTAGCGTCCGCGGACGAGGTCTGGACGCCGGTCGGCAGCGCCGCGGAGCTCGACGCCATGCGGACGAATCTTGCCGGCAGCTATAGATTGACTCAGGATATCGATCTGACGGGTTTCGACAACGGCGATCATAAGGGATGGGTCCCGGTCGGCGGCGTCATGAGTCCGTTTACGGGAAAGTTCGATGGAAACGGATTTTCCATCCGCAATATGACGATTGACCGTCCCGACGACAACAATGTCGGTTTATTCGGATCAACCCGAAACGCGACGCTCCTGAATGTGAAGCTCGTCAATATGACGGTTAACGGGCACAGCTATGTCGGAGGCATAGCCGGTGAATTGACAACCTCCACGCTCACGAATTCCTTCGCGCAGGGAGCGGTAACCGTTAACGATCATGCCGGGGTATTGGTGGGCTACAACAGTGTCTCGACCATTACGGACAGCCATGCGGAGGGCCAGATCCACCTCGGTCCGAGCGGTTCGATTACGCCCCAGGAAAGCATCGGAGGATTGGTGGGCTATAACACCGGTACGATTTCCCGCACGTATTCGACGGCCGCGGTTGCATCCGGCAGCTTTTCGGGCGGTTTGGTCGGCAGGCAAGCGGGGATGACCCCGGTCGGCTCCTCCTACTGGAACACGGAAACGAGCGGGACAAGCGCATCCGGCGGCGGGATCGGCAGGACGACGGCGGAGATGAAGCGCAAGGCGACCTATGCGGGCTGGAACTTCGATACCGTCTGGGGTCTGATCGAAGGAAGCACCTACCCGCTCCTTCGCGGCGATTACACCAAGGTGGCGCTGGCGTCGCTCACGGTCAAGGACGCGAACGACGATACGGCACTGAGCCTGGATCGCGCCTTTTCCGGCGACTATGGGGACTATTCCGTTCAGGTCGTGAACAAAACGGACCGGATCACGGTTGCAGGCACCGCTTTAAGCGGGACCTCGACCGTTACGGTGAACGGCGGAGCCGCTTCCGAAACGATCGCATTGAACACGGGTAAAAACGATATACAAATCCGCGTATCGGAACCCGGCGGGCTAAGCGCCGTTTACAGGTTGACCGTGTATCGCGGTGCCGGTACGGCCCAGTACCCTCACCGGATCGCGACGGCGGATCAGCTTTCCCGAATCGGTCAGCCCTCCGAAGGCTATAACTTGAGCGATTCGTATAGGCTGGAAGCCGACATCGATCTGTCCGCCTTCAGCGCGGGAGCGGGGTGGACGCCGATCGGCAGCGGCTTGTCGCCCTTCCGGGGGACGTTTGACGGCAACGGTCACACGATCGCGAATTTGACCCTCGATCGTCCGGGTGACGATGGAGTCGGCTTATTCGGTGCGACGAACGGCGCGACGGTGAGCAACGTCGCCCTGCTGAACGCCCGCATTGCCGGACGCGATCAAGCAGGCGGGTTGATCGGCTATGCGAACGACACCGCCGTCAGCGCGGTATCGGTACAGGGTGCGGTATATGGCGGCAGCATGGTGGGCGGCTTGATCGGCCATCTGGATTCGCCGTCTTCCTCCGTGAGCGAGTCCTACTCCGCGGCTTATGTATCCGGAAGCGCGATGACCGGCGGACTGATCGGAGAGAATGCGTCTTCGAATGTCTCGAATTCGTTCTGGGACACCGAGAGCAGCGGCCGCTCCACGTCCGCCGGGGGGACCGGCAAAACCACAAGCGAAATGATGTCGAAGGCAACCTATACCGCCGCCGGCTGGTCGTTCGGCAGCGGGCAGCGATGGGGCATCATCGAGGGCACGACGTATCCGATCCCGTACTCCAGCCTCGGCGGCGTCCTGCTAGCCGGCTTGACGGTTACCGCTCCGGGCGCGGCGGTCACGACGGATCGGAGCTACGACGCGGCGCAAGGCGTCTATGCCGCAACGCTGAGCACGCCGGTTGCGACGGCGACCGTGACGGCCGTTCCGGCAGCCGGAGGCGCGACCGCGACCTTGAACGGGGCCGCCGGCGGCACGATCCCGCTCGGTCTGGGCCAAACCCCGGTCGAGATCCGGGTTACGGCTCCGAACGGGATATGGCAGGGGGTTTACCGGCTGACGATCGTCGTTCCTACCCCGCAGCCGCAATCTGTCCAAGTGCCGGCGAACGGGATTTACGGGATCGGCCGGGAGCTGGACTTTACCGTGACGTACAGTCATCCCGTCGATGTAGCCGGATCGCCTTCGCTTCCGCTTCGTCTCGGAGCGGGGGCGGGCGCCGCCGACGCTGCCGCCGTCTATGGCGGACAGCCGGCCGGGCAGCCGGCGAAGCTGAATTTCCGCTATACGGTGCAGGCCGGCGATATCGATTCGGACGGCATTTCGCTTGGAGGCGCCTTAACCGCGACTGCCCCGGCGGCCGTCACCGCAATCGGCGGCGCCGCTTCGCTCGAGCTGCCCGGCACGCTTCCCGATTTGAGCGGCATCCGCATTGACGGCCTTGTTCCGACGATCGCTTTGACCCGTTCCGCAACCGCTCCGACGAATGCGCCGGTCACGATCTCGGCGACGGCGGACGGCACCGGCGGCGGCGTCGTCTCGCTGAAATGGGCGGTTGGCACGCATGCGGCCTCCTATTTTGCAAGCGCGGGCACGGTCTTGACCGGCGGAGCGTTCCAAGCGGCCGAGAACGGCATCTATTCCGTCTATGCGGAAGACGAGGCGGGCAATGCCGCGGTGGAGACGATCGCGATTGCCAATATCGTCTCGCGGAACCCGACCCTGGCACTGGACTACACCCCGCGGGGGCCGATCAACTCCGGCGTCGAGGTCTCGGTGACCGCCTCGGTTTACGAGGAGGGAGCCGGGAATGCGCTCGCGGCTTTGAGGTGGGCGCCGGGGCTTAGGACGGCCGGCGACTTTGCGGACCCGGCGTTCGGAACCGCCGTGCCGGAGACGGGAAGCTTCCACGTCGGCGAGAACGGCACGTACACCGTCTATGCCGCCGATTTGGCCGGCAATACGAAGGTCGAGACGCTGACGATCGGCCATATCGTGAAAGAGCCCCCGGCGCTCGTCTTGGATTATTATCCGAAAGGGACCGGGCAATCCGGCGTGGACATCACCGTGACGGCATCCGTCTATGGCGGGGACATCGGCAACGTCCTGACGGCGCTGCGATGGGCGGCGGGGCGGCTTGGGGCCGACGACTTCGCCGATCCCTCGTTCGGGCAGGCCGTGCCGGGATCGGGAAGCGTGCGGGTCGCGCGAAACGGCCCTTATACGTTCTACGCCGCGGATACGGCCGGCAACGTCCGTGTAGAGACGATCGACATTTCGAATCTTTATACGCCGCCGGAACCGGACTCGGACTCTGCATCCGATACGCCGCCGCCTGCCGGTCCGTCCGAGGGCCAAAGCTTCTCACTCGTCCCTGGCAAAGCCTATACGCTCACGTTCGAGGGAATGACGCTCTACATCCCGGTCGGCGCCATTACCCAACCTACGACGATCCGCATGAAAAAGGCGGCCGCGGAAGCGCAGCGATTGCTCCGCCCCGGTCAATCGCTGCTAAGCGGAGCGTTCGAGCTGACCAAAGATGTGGCGGGCACGTTTAAGCTGCCGGTGAAGCTTGGGGTGGAATGGTCGGGCAAGACGTTAAGCGACGATCAGCGGCCTGCCTTGTTCTACTACGACGAAACGGCAAAGCGGTGGGTGGAACTCCCCGGCAAGCGGGAAGGCGACCTTATCACGGGGGAGACCGATCACTTTACCTTGTTCGCCGTCATGTCCGCAGCCGCGGAGGACGGGCCGAAACCGGACCCCAAACCGGACCCGATGCCGACATTGTCCGATCTGACCGGGCATTGGGCGGAGCGCGAGATTCGGGAAGCCGTGGCGAAAGGCTGGGTCGAAGGGTATGCCGACGGCACGTTCCAGCCGGAGCGGCCGGTATCCCGAGCGGAATTCGCGCTGCTGCTCGACCGGATCACGTCCTGGCCGGCCGGCGGGGAATTGCCGTTCGACGATCGGGCGGACATTCCCGGCTGGGCGGCGGAGGCGATCGCGCGAGCGGTGCGGGCCGGCGTTATGAACGGCTACCCGGATCGGACGTTCCGTCCGGACGCCGGCATCCTTCGCGCCGAGACGGCCGTCCTGATCGCGAGAGCCGCAGGGCTTAGTGCCGGCGAAGCGGCGGCACATCCCCCGTTCGCGGACGACGCCGACATCGCCTCCTGGGCCCGCGGGGAAGTCGAAGCCGCACGCGCGGCGAAGCTGATCCAGGGGCAGGCGGACAACCGCTTCAACCCGCTGGCGACGACGACCCGGGCGGAAGCGGTCATCCTGCTGCAGCGTTTGGCCGCCCATCTGGAGCTCGATCGTTAACGAGAACGCGGAAAACGCCCTCTCGCTTCCCAATGGGAAGTCGGGAGGGCGTTTTCCGCGTTCCGGGAGCCGTTACTCTAGTGGGCCCGCTTGCCTTCCATCACGTTTGTGGAATTGAAATACAAATTCGTCGTTTTCAACACGACTTTATCGTTTTCAAATGTGAATGTCATCAGCGTGTCGGCATAAGACTGCAAGCTCTTCAACTGGATGGCAATTGCGTTATGATCGAAAGTAGCGGTAGCCGATGTTCTGTTAACGGCCGATATTTCCGACGGGTCATTGAAGTCCGTGTCAATTCCGTTGAATCCGAAGCTGCGGGTTCTTTTCGCCCTGCTGTTCCTTATCTTATCACAAATTGGAACGTACGGAGTCCGCCACCATACCGAATTCGTATGAGCAGTAAGAGTCGGGCCGGGAGAAGAAACAAGCCGCTATGCGCGTGCATGGCGGCTTGATCTTTTGGGGATCGCGTTTTCACTATAAGGCTCCTTGGCGAACTTACTTGACCCGCTTCAGCAATCGCTTTGCGGTTCCGCTCTCCGTGTCGAATACTTCATATACGTTAATGGTAAAGGGCGTATGGAGCTGGTCGGAAGTCAGCTCGCTCGCTTCGAGCACCTGCTTGCCGCTGATCAGCTTCTTATCCCCGGCCAGCACGGCATCCTGAGAGCCGACGATCCGACCGACGTTGTCTACGACCTCGAAGCGGATCCGGGAGAAGCCGCCGTCCACGACTATGTTGTCCAACTGCTCGATCTCGAGATCGAGATTGAACTTGTATTTATACGTTCCGGCGTTGTACAAAAATCCGACCTGGACGCTGTTCAGCTTCAGCTCGAACGGGTACACCGAAACCGCTCGACCGTTATCTTCCTCTCCCTGCGCCCGAACCGGGACGGCGGCGACCGTGGTCGTATAGGGCACTGCGGTCAAGCCTTCGACCAGTTTCATCGTAAATTCGCCCGATTCGTCCGATCGGGGAAGCATATACGAATAGCTGATCACATAACCGAGCCCCGGATTCATCGTCGCGATCGCATTCGATTGGCGCGATCCGCGATACGAAACGCCACGGTCGTTCGTCAGTTCCGACCCGAATACGGGCGCGGCTACCGGAAGGTCGCCATGATGGACGAGCCGGAATTTGGCGACAGCCGTTCGGTAGCCCTCCCCCGGGTTGTCGTGGATATGAAATTCCGCGAGCGACACTTCCGTTTGCTCGTCGATCGCTTTCGTCAGCGCATCGAACACGATCGGCTGGCCGGGCTCGTAGCTCGGCGAGCGGGCGGCCGCTTGTCCGCCGGGCGGCCAGGACAGCAGCCATTTCCCCGTGGAGACGACAACCTCTTCGCCGCCGGCCCCGACGAACGTGTCCGTGGATACGGCCAGCAGATCGGTCGGGGTTTCGGTTGGATCAAGCGGAACGACGAAATGAAGATACGCCTTCTCTCCCGCCTCCAGCGCGACGGCGTCCTTCTCCGCGCGTACGCCTTCGTGCGTGCCGGCATCCGCAGCCACCGCATCGATCCGGAAGGACGGGACCGTTTCGCGTCCGGCACCCGTATTTTCGGCCAGCAGCGTAACGACCGCCCCCCGGCCTTCGGCGGTTTGCTGTATCGATGCTTCGACCGGCGTGTAGACGATTTCGGAATGAACGCCGGGCAAGCGAAATGGAGTACCCCATGCGAGCCGAGCGGGCTTGACGGGCGCCGACCGGCCGGCGCCGTACCATACCGCGCCGACCGGCATCGTTAACCGTTCCGTTTCGATTTTCGGGTAGACGTACGGATTGACATGGATAAACGAAAGATGATCCCATTCGGGTACTTCCTTGCTGTCCACCAATGCCGAACACACCTGCTCCGCGATCTCTTTCGGCTGCAAGGCGGTTTTGTTTCCCGCGCTCGGCGCAAGCGTATAGGTTACGCCGGTCCGGGTTCGGACGCGAAGCTCGTGTTCGGGGACGCGGGCTTGCTCATCGCCGCCGTTGTACAGACGTACCGTTACGGACAGGCGGTATCCCTTCTCCGTCGGCGTTGCGGACGCATTTTTGACGGCGGCCCGAATGTGCTCCGTCAAGCCGTCATTCGAAGCCGGGGCGAGCGCGGCCGCGACGGACGTCGGGTCCGCCGCGGAAAGTGCGGACGCTGCGCCCGGGACGAGCAACGCGCCCAGCAGCACGGCCGTCAGCCCCGCTTTCAAACCGATCTTTATCATTGAGGTCGTCCTCCGTTTCCATGATGATGCCGTATCGATTACGGTGCTGCCGGCGCCGCGGCCGGTGCGGGGACGTTCTCGGCCTTCTGGCCGTCCTGAAGCCCATACTGCCCGGCGACAACCGCGAGTTCGCCTTCCTTCAAGCCCTCGAGCACCTCCTGGTACTCGCCGCTTATCCGGCCGAGCCGCACGTTCCGCTTCCGGTACTGATCTCCCTCCCGAACGAACAGGAACGTTTCGGACTCTTCGCGGATCACGCTTACGATCGGCACGGCCAACACTTCCTCCTCTTGCTCCGTCGTGAGCTGGATCATGAATCGTTTGCCGGGCTGCAGCCGCAAGTCGGGGTTTGGAAGCTCCAGCTCCAAGGTAAACGTTTTGGTGGAGGGGCTCATGATCGGTGCCAAATAGCCGATCTTGGCCGTCCCTTTCCGCGTCGGCGTATCCGGATCGTAGAACACGAGCTCTTGCTTGCCTTTGACCAGCCTGTAGCGGCTCTCGCTGAGCTCCGTTTTGATTTTGACCGGGTCGACCTGCTGGACTTGACCGATTGCGCCGGCTGCCGCCGACACGGACTGCCCCGGCACGATTTCGAAATCGGTCAATATGCCTCTACCCGGCGCCTTTACGCTGAAATCCTGCATCGCGCGAACGGCGTCGTCCAAAGACAGTCTGGCCGACTCGGCTTGCGTCTCCGCCGAAGAGACCGGATCCGATTTCTCGAAATCGTTCCGTTTGCGCTTCGCCGCCTCCAAGCTAAGGAGCGCATCGTCCGCCGCTTGCTTCGACTGGTCCACCTGCCGCTGCTGCACGAGTCCCGCATCATAGTCGTTGCGCATCTTGTTGTACGCCTCCTGGGCGTTCGTATATGCGACTTCGGCCCGTTTTACGCCATCCTCCAGCTCCCGGCGCGTGCTCTCCCGATTGTCTTTCGCCTGCCGCAGCGCTTCTTCGGCGTTCCGCACCGCCAGCTCGCTCTTGCGCAAGGCCGATTCCGCTGCGGCGCTGTCCAGCGTGAGTAGAACCTCGTCCTTCTCGACCGCTTCTCCGCGCTTTTTGAAAACCTGCTTCACTTCGCCGCCGGCTTTGGGGACGATATCCAATTTCGTGCCGGCCATCACTTCCGCGACTTGTTCGATCGGATCCCCGATTCTCACCTTCTGCACCGGCTCCGTTTGAACGGCCCTTGGCGCCAACTGGACGGCGGCCGTGCCGGCGCCGCCCAGCGAGCAGCCGGCCAGCGCGGCGAGTGCGGCGATTCCCGTAACCGCAAGCAGCATCCGTCTCACGGATCGTTGTCGTGTTCCCGAGCTTCCTTGCCTCATCTTCTGGCTCCTCCCCGAAATGTCCATTCTCATCGTTCCGCCGCACGTGCGGGTTCCGCATGGGATGCGTGTCCGAAACGTTTGCCCATCTTCAGCTTGACGGTTTCGATCATCTCGTACACGATCGGGACGACCACCAGCGTCAGCACGGTGGAAGTGAGCAAGCCGCCGATGACGACTATCCCCAGCCCTTTGCCGATCAGCACGCCTTCGCCGGCCATGCCCAACGCGAGCGGCAGCAGCGCCACGATGGTGGCTCCCGCGGTCATGACGATCGGGCGCAGCCGCACTTTGCCCGCCTCGATCAGAGCTTCGCGTACGGCGTATCCTTCCGCCCGCAGCTGCTGCGTCCGGTCCACCAGGACGATCGCGTTGGTCACGACGATGCCGATCAGCATCAGAAATCCGATCATCGCCGTCGCCGTCAACGCTTCTCCGGTCAAGAACAGCCCCAGCAAGCCGCCGATAACGGCCAGCGGCAGCGAGAACAAAATGGCGAACGGCGCGCTCGCGTTGCCGAAGGAAACGACCATGATCAGATAGACGAGAAATACCGCCACACCCATCGCTACGAATAACTGGGAGAAGCTTTCATTGATGTCCTCCGTAATCCCGCCGGCTTGCGGGACGACTCCCTCCGGCAGCTCGAGCTTGTTCAGCTCGGCGGCGATCTTGGCGCTGATTCCGCTTTTGTCGTCTCCCTTGATTTTGGCCGTCACCTTGACCAGCTGCTGCCGGTCCTCGCGGGTCAACGAAGCGGCGCCTTCGATTTCCGCGATTTTGGCCACCTCCTTCAGCAGCACCGTCGTGCCCGAAGCGCCCTGCAACGGCATATTGCCGAGCTTCTCCAGCGAGTCTTGATCCGTTTCGGCAATCGACACCGTAGTCGCATACGTCTCGTTGTCGATTTTCAGATCGCCCAGCTCCCGCTTTTGAATGCGGACCGCGGCCATATCCCGAACGGCGGCCGGGTTCAGCCCGTAGGCTCTCGCCTTCGCCGGATCGACGGTGATCTGAACCTCCTTCTTGGCGTCGCTCAAGTTATCCTCGACCTCCGTCAACTCGGGGAATGCAAGCAGCTTCTCCTTGACGACAGCGGCGGCGGCCTGCAATTGAGCCTGGTCCTCTCCTTTGAGCGCATAGGCGAAATCTTCGGTCATGGCTCCCGAATCCGCTTCGAGCGTCCGGGCGTCCACCTCCGAGCCCGCCGGGAGCTCGGACAGCAGGAACGCGTTCAACTGCTCCTTCGCCTGTGCCGGGTCGACACGATCGTTAACCTCCACGAAAATTTGCGAGGCATAGGGGACGCGCTCGTCATCGTTTCCGGCGTAGCCCACCAGCGCTTCGACGAACTTGAAAACCGGTTCCCCTTTCGAATCGCCGCTATCCGCCAAAATCGTTTCGAGCTGTTTCGTTATGGCGTTCGTCACTTCGAACGAAGTGTCGTACGGCAGCTTGATTTGGAAATACATGCTCTTGGAGCTTTTGGGATTCGGCAGCAGCGACACGGACAGCGACGGAACCGTCACGGCAATGGTGACGGCCAGCAGCAGTCCGGATACGAGAAGCGTTTTCATCCGGTTATTCAAGCTCCACCGCAGAGCCTTTTCGTAAAACCCGCTTAATGTCCCCGGTTTGTCGTCCGAATGGTGCGCTTTTCCGGAAGCGGACCGCAGCACCATGACTTTGGCCAGCATCGGAATGACCGTCAGCGCGACCAGCAGGGAAGCCAGAAGCGCGATCGAAATCGTCAGAGCGAACGGCTTGATGAATTCGCCGACGAACCCGGTTACGAATCCGAGCGGCACGAATACGCCGGCCGTCGCCAGCGTCGACGACGTGATGGCGGAGGCGACTTGATTGGTGGCCAGGGCGATAACGGATTCGTTGCGCCGGTGCGCTTTTTCCAGCGAGGCGTAAATGTTTTCGATCACGACGATGGAATCGTCCACGACCCTGCCGATCGCCATGAAGATGCCGCCGAGCGTCATCGTATTGAGCGTCAGGCCGAGCTGAAGCATAAGCAGCAGCGTGATCAGAATGGACAGCGGAAGCGAGACGAGAACGATGAGCGTCATTCTCACATTGCGCAAAAAAAGCAGGATCATAACCGAGGCGAGCAGCGCCCCCATAACGCCTTCGCGAACAAGACCTTCGATCGAATGCTTGATGTCGTCGGCGCTGTCGTACGTGCTTTGGAAGACGATGTTCGGCAGCGTCGATTCCCACTCGTGCAGCTTCCGCTCGAGCTCTTTCGAGAATTCGACCGCATTGGCGCTCCCCGTCTTATACAGAATCACCCCGATCGCCGGCTTGCCGTCGAGTCTTCCGATAAAGTCGGATTCCGTGATCGCCTTCACCTCTCCCAGCCGGGAAAGGGTTACGACATCCCCCTTGGGTGTCGGGATTTCGATCTGCTCCAGCTCATATAGGCTGTTCATCGCTCCGGTGACGCGAGCCATCTTCTCGTTCCCGTTCACCTTAACGCTTCCGATCGGACTTCGGGTCGCCGCGGCCCGGACGGCGTCGCCGACCTGCGAAGGGCCGAGCCCGTAAAGCTCCAGTGCGCTCGCGTCGAGCTTGATATCGAGCGAGGTGCCGCGGGCCCCGATGACGTCCATATGATCGATCCCTTTCATCCCCTCCAGCCCCGGCTTGATCGTCTCTTCGAAATGTTTGTCCAGTTCGGCCTGGCTCGTCCCGTCGGCGGCATACGCCACCAAGTAATTGGCGGGGGTGGACGCGGCCCCGAAGGTCGATACTTTGGGCGTTCCCGCGGATTCGGGAAGGTCGACCTCGGCGAGCAAATCTTGGACGTCAAGCTTCTTCTGATCCGTATCCGCATTTTGCTTGAACATAAGGACGATCGAAGAAACGTTGTCGCTCGACGTCGACGTCATCGAGTCCAGATCCTCGAGGTTCGCCAGCTTCTCCTCCAACGGCTCCGTCACTTGATCGAGCACATCCTGAGGGGCCCCCGTATACGTCGTAACGACGGCCACGACGGGAAACGAAACGTCGGGCATGTTCTCGATCTTCAGTTGGGTCGTGGAATAGAAGCCGCCTAAAAACAGCATGATCACGATAATGAAAAGCGCCGATACGTTTTTCATCGAAAACGCAATGATTCGGTTCATCCCTGCACTCCCCTCGCGGCTTCTTTCTGACTGCACGACTTAGCATAAAGGGGAAACGAAATAAAAAAATCGTACATAAGGGTATTCCCCCCATGTACGATCGGGCAAATTTTTCGGGCTAAAGGTGCAGGATGCCGCGCTCGATCGAAACCGCCACGGCCTCCGAGCGGGAATCGACGCCGAGCTTGTTGTAGATGGCCGTCAAATACGCCTTCACCGTCCGCTCGGATATGCCCATGTCGAAGGCGATTTCTTTGCTGCGGCTGCCCCGTGCGATCGCTTGCAGGACGATCATCTCTTTTTCCGACAAGACGGTTTTTTCGGAACGCGAAGCCGGAGCCGGCGGCTGTCCTTTGGCGGCGAAAACCCGCGCCGATACGTCCGGCTGGAGCAGAACCTCGCCCCGTACGGCCGCTTGGAGCGTGCGCAGCAGGTCCTCGCGGCTGCTGTCCTTCAACAAAAAGCCTTTCGCCCCCATGGACAAGCCTTCGAGCATGAATTCGTCTTCGTTGTAGGTGGTCAATATAATGACCGGGACGGCGCTTCCTTTCTCCCGCAACCGCCGAATCGCTTCCAGCCCGTTCATGCGGGGCATGTTGATGTCCATCAGCACGACGTCGGGCTGCAGCTCTTCGACCAGCTCGACCGCGGTCTCCCCGTCTCCCGCCTCGCCGACGATCTGAAAGCGCTCATCCGTTTCCAGAATCAGCTTCAACCCTTCCCGGACGACCATATGGTCGTCCGCGACCAACACCTTGTACGTCATATCGGTTCTCCTCGCAGCGGGATAGTGAACGTGGCGCTCGTTCCTTGCCGAGGACGGCTGACGATCTCGAGCTTGCCGCCGATCAACCGGGCGCGCTCGTACAGGCCGAGCAGGCCGTAGTGGCCCGGCTGCTTGCCGATCAGCTCCGTAGCGAAGCCTTTGCCGTTGTCCTCGATTCCGACGCGCAGCGCGTCCTTGTCGACTTTGACGGAAACCCGGACATGATCGGCCTCCGCGTGCCGGGCAATATTCGTCAGACATTCCGTGATCATATGGCGGCTATGTTCCATGACCGTAAGCGATATCGAGTAGGTCGGATCGATGTCCGAATCGATGGAAATGCCGGTCGCATGGACGAACCGCCGCACCTCCTCCCGGATCGCATCCGAGAAGTCGATCGCGGAAGCGGACTTGTCCCGCAAGTTGTCGATCGCCCGCCGCGCATCGCTCAGCGCTTCCCTTGCCCGCTGCATGGACTGATGCACGATCTCCCGGGCCCTGTTCGAATTGCCGCGGTCCAAATGGGCGTTGATCGCTTCCAGCTGCATGATGAGTCCGGAAAGCCCCTGGGCCAGCGTATCGTGCAGATCGCGCGCCATGCGCTGCCGCTCGGTGGTCAGCGTCAGCTCCTCGACTTGGCGGTGCGCGACTTCCAGCTCCTGCAAAAAGGCTTGCGTTCGGACGCGAGCCTCGACCTGGTGAAAAAAGAGACGGGCGTACGAGCCGACCACGACCAGCATCAACGTAAACAAAGGCAGCAAAAAAGCCAGCTCGACGGATCTGCCGAGAACGATCAGCGCCAAGCAGGAAAGCGCATATAAGAAAACCGTCAGAACGATCGCTTTCGCACGCTTGTAATAAATCCCTATGCCCTGCCCCGCCAATACCGGCAGCAGCCCGAGCAAAATTGCCGGACTTCCTCCCGGCAGCAAGTAAGCGCTAAAGTAAACGATCAGTCCTTGCAGCATAAAATAAAGCCACGGTCGGGTCGCTACGATCAGATGGGCGAACCAGTAAAGCCCTACATGGATCACGACCATTCCCGTAAACAACAGGCTCGGAAGGAGGGCCGAGGCGGAGGCGTATTGCAGGATGAGGGCGGCGAGATAGACGAGGGCAACCCAAATCAGGATGGGAGTTCTGGTGCTGCTCAGGACGTCGACTGCGGCCGGAACGTCCCGGAACCGTTCGTTCGGCCCGTTTTTCGAATTCGATTTCATGGCCGGTCCCCTCCTCCTTATCCTTCTTATCATAACCGAATCCCGCCGCCATTTGTACAGGTGCGCCCGACCGGAGCGCAAGCCGATACCGGGGATCGGAATCGATCCGTTCCGCGACCGATTGCCCCTGATCCGGCGCCGATCCCATTCTACCCTTTCTTCCTACCGAAAAAATCGTACATTCGGGCATATGCCGCATGTACGAACGGGCAGTCCCCTCGGTTCCGGCCGCACCGTTTCGGGGGAAGGGCCGTTCTGGCCCCGGATATCCGGACGCGGCGAAGTCCGGCCTTTAAGGGGCCGGACTTCGGGATCGTTACTTTTTCATTTGCTTCTCCGCTTCTTTTTGCAGCTCCGTCCACTGCGCGTTAAATTCCTTCACCTTCGCCGGCACTTGCGCGTAGAGGTCGAAATTGTCGGCGAACAAGTTTTGCCCGAGCCACGTAATGAACCCTTCGTACGCGACCTCGGTGCCCGGCATGTTGTTCATCATGCCGACGCCCTCTTCGTTCGTCTTCTCGACCTGGTACAGAATCGCGTCGGTCACGTCTTTTTTGCCGATCGTCCGCTCCCATGCCGCGATCTGCTCTTTTTCGTTCGGGAACGCCGGTATCGTAATCTTCTGCTTGATTTGCTCCAGCTGCCCTTCGTTGTCGTAGGCGAGAAATTTGATCAGGTTCCACGCCTCCTCCTTGTTTTTGCTCGTGGAGGAGAGCGCGATCCCGTCGAGGGCGCCGTACCCCTGCTGCTTGCCCGGACCGACCGGCGACGGCACGACGCCGTAGTTCAAGCCGGCTTCGTCGAACTGCTTCATCTTGAGCCATGTGAACGACATGCCCGCCGTTCCCTTCGTCATGTTCGGCCCGCCCGGCATTCCTTTCGCCTGCGTCACCTTGCCCGGGATGAGCCCGTCTTTCACGATCATGTCGCGGAAAAACTCGTACCCCTTCAGCGCCCCTTGGCTGTCCAGCGTCATCTGGCTGCCGGCCGGATTGAACGTCGAGCCGCCCCACGCCCCGCCGACGATGTGCAGCATGTTCGGCAGCGAGCTTTCGAACGCGTGCACGTTGTTCTCGACCAGCTTGCGGCCGGCGCTGCGCATGTCCTCGTACGTCCAATTCAGCTTCGGCTCCGGAATGCCGTACTTCTGGAACAAATCCTTGTTGTAGAAAATCATGAACTGCGAATGGATCCACGGGAGCGCATACCGCTTGCCGGCGTAGACGCCGCGGTTTTGCAGGGCGGGGTAATATCTGGTGATGTCGACGCCCGATTTCTTGACGTACTCGTCGAGCGGCACGACCCAGCCGCGGGCGGCGTATTCGCCGGCGCCGACGTTCGGGCTGACGCGCAAAATGTCGACCTGCTCGCCGGAGGCGAACAGCGCCGTGTTGGCCGTAATGATGTTCTCCCCCTGCTTCGGCTTGACCATTTCCACCTTGACGGTGACGTGCGGGTTTTTCTCTTGATACTTCTTGATCGCCGGCGCCAAATCTTGATCGAACGTTTCATACGTCGTGTGCTTGATGACGAGCGTAACCGGGTCCTTCGGCTTGTTCGGATCCGTCTTCGTCCCCGTGCCGCCGTCCCCCGAAGCGCCGCCTTCGGACCCGGACGAGCACGCGGCCGCGGTCAGCGCCATCGCCGCCGCCAGCAGCACGGCGGCCGTCTTTCTCCTGATCTGCCCCTTGATCACTTGGAAAACCTCCCGTATATTGCACGATTCGCAGGAGCGTTCGCCCCGGCTGTAATCAGCCTATCGTACCGGCAATTCGTTTGGAATCGAAGCTGTTTACTTCTCCTTCAATCTGTTTACCGCGATGATAGCGCTTACTCACGCCTCGCCGGAAACCGGATCAGCACCGTCGTTCCCCGCCCCTCCTCGGATGTATAGAAGAGGCCGTAGGCCGTGCCGTACACGAGCTGAAGCCGCTCGTTCACGTTCGCGATACCGTACGAATCGCGCAGCTCGAACGACCGTCCGGCGCGGAAGCAGCCGTTGATCTCGTCCAGCCGCCCGGCCGGAATGCCGCCGCCGTTATCGGCGATGCGAAGCACGATGTCGCCGTCCTCCACCCATCCGTCCACCCGGATCCACCCGCTCCCTTCCCGGTTCATGACGCCGTGGTGGAGCGCGTTCTCCGCGAGCGGCTGGAGGAGGAGCTTCAGGCATTTGTACCCGTATACGTCCGGCTCGACGCTGATGTCGTAGGCGAACTTCGTGCCGTAGCGGATTTGCTCGATGGCGAGGTAGCTGGCGACATGCTCCAGCTCGTGGCGGACGGTGACGACGTCCATTCCCCGCGACAAGCTTTGCCGGTAGTAGCGTCCCAGCTTCGAGACGAGGTCCGTAATTTTGTCGTACTCGCGCCCCTCGGCCAGCCAGACGACCGAAGCGAGCGTATTGTATAGAAAATGCGGGTTGATCTGCGCCTGCAGCGCGCGGATTTCCGCATTTTTTTCTTTGACGTGGCTTTCCTTCAGCCGGTGCAGCAGCTCGTTCGTCCGCGCGACCATCTCGTTGAAGCTGTCCGCGAGCTGGCCGATCTCGTCGCGGGTGCGAACGTCCGCCTTCACGTCGAAGCTGCCGGAGCGGACGTCGCGCATCGCGGCGGCGAGCCGCCGGATCGGCTTCGCGATCGAATACGCGATCCCGGTCGAGCCGGCGAGGGAGGCGGCGAGCACGAGCAGCCAGAGGACGATCAAGCCTCTCGACAGACGGTCCCGGTCGCTCTGGATTTCGCTCATCGGGATCGCCCCGATCATGACCCAGTCGACGCTCTCCAGCTTGTTGAATACGAACAGATACGGAGTGCCGCGGTAATCCCGGACGAAGCTCCCTTCCTTTTGCAGGACGGCCTGCATGTACGTGTAGCTGTATTCGAACTTGCCGACGCCGTTGCGCTCGGTGCCCGAAATGACGATGCCGTTTTTGTCGATGACGTGGAAGACGGTGCCGGGCGGGACGTCGACGTTTTTCAAGTAGCGGTAAACGCTTTCCTCAGCGATGTTGATGACGACCGTCCCCCGGTAGACGCCCGCGGACGAATCGAAGATGTCCCGCGCCAGCTTGAGCACGTTTTCGCCCTCGTGCCGCTCGCTCGAATAGTCGATCCGGTGCGTCGGTATCCACATCAAGCCTTTGGAGTACGGATTGCCCGACATGCTCAAATACCGTTCCTTCGTCTCCTCGACGTCGTACGCGTCCGTACGGAAATCGTCGGACGGCACGAACAGCCCCCTCTCTTTGTCCAGCAAAAAGACGGACACGATGCCCGCGTCCGATTCGATATATTTGCCGATGGCGTCCCGCATCCGCTCCTTGTCGCGCCCGTTCCGCCCCATCCGGTCCGCGACGAGCTCCCCGATCGCCGGGTCGCGAAGAATCAGGTTGGACAGGCGGAGCAGCATATCCATCCGCGAATCGATCAATTTGTTCGTCTGCTCCAAAATGTTGCGGACGTTCTCCGTGCTCTTCTCCTCCATCTTCCTGGTAAACAGCGTCAGCGTGAAATACGCGCCGACCGTCAAGGCGAACGTCACCATCACCGCGGTCATGACGAAAATGCGGGGGAAGATGCCCGTGCCGAACAGCCTTGGCAGCCGGCGGACGATCGCGGCGACCGTCTTCATTCCGCTCGCTCCCGGTATTCGGTCGGGTTTTGGCCGGTCACTTTTTTGAACAGCGTGCTGAAATAAAACGGGTCCTTCAGGCCGACCTCGAAGGTGATTTCGGACACCCGCATCGTCGTCTCCCGCAGCAGCCGCTTCGCTTTCTCGACGCGCGTCCTCGCCAAATATTCCGTGAACGTGCAGCCCGTCTCCTGCTTGAACAGGCGGCTGAAGTAGGACGTGTTCATCTGCAGCTCCTCGCTCAGCCGGTTGATGGACAGGTCCTCGATCTTATAGTGGGCGTCGATGAACTCGACCGCCCGCCGGATGACGGAGCGCGTCTTGTTCCCTCTCTTGTCCCGCACGAAATCGGCCAGCTCCGCGAACAGCGTCCGGATGCCGCGCTGCATGTCGTCCATCGTCCGGTAATGGTCGACGGCCGAGTACGGGTCGAATTCTTTGCCGTACATTTCCTTCAGGCGGACGCCGGACTGGAGCAGCTGACGGAGCGATAGGGCGAGAAATTCCTTCATGTACAGCTTGATGTCGCCGATCGGCGTGCCCGGATGGGCGCGGACGGCGGCGAACACCGCGTCGAGCTCGCCCCGGATGCCCGCCTTGTTGCCGAGCCGGACCGCGGTCGTCAGCCGTTCGATATGCTTGTCGGGAACGGCGGTCAAGCCGGGCTCGCTCGTGAAGTTGATGTAGTCGACCGGGATGACGCTGGCGTCTCCGATCAGAAACCGGTATTCGAGCGCCTCGGCCGCCTCCCGATACGATTCCGCGACGCCTTCCAGCCCGTCCTTGACCCCGCCCAAACCGATCGAAACGGACAGATGCAGCGTATCGAGGACGTGCGCCTTCAGCCGGTCGGCCAAATCGAACAGGCTGTCCCCCGCGCCCGCGCCCCCGCCTTCGATTCCGCACTCGCGCCCGCTCCCGTCGTCGCCGTCCGCCTCCACGATGCAGACGACGCCGGCGTTCAGCCCGCCGAAGACGAGCGCCCGCTTCCGGTTGCGCATATACGCCTCGATCTCGTCCCGCAGCATGAGCAGATGCAGCTCGCCCGCTCCGCTTCCTCCCGGCGGCGCCCCGGCCGGAGGGGCCGGATCGGCCTCCGGCTCGACGATCCAGACGGCGAACCGGTCGCCGCTCAGCCCGATCTCGAGCGATTCGAGCCGCTGTCTCGCCTCGCGCTCGCCCATCCGGCCTTCGACGAGCCGGGTCAGCACGTTTTCGCGCAGCAGCGGCAAGCTTTCCTGCAGACGCTTCATCGTCAGCTGCAGCGTCGACTCCGCCCGGCGGTAGCCGTTCACCTCCTGCTTCGCCTGGAGGACGACGGCTTCCAGCTCGCGGCTCGTAAACGGTTTCAACATATATTTCATCGCGGCGAATTCGAGCGCCTGCTTGGCGAATTCGAACTCCTCGTAGCCGGAAAGGACGACGATCTTGATGTTCGGGTGAAGCTTGCGCGCCTCCCGGCACAGCTGGATGCCGTCCATGTACGGCATATGGATGTCGGTCAGCAAAATGTCGACAGGCCCGCTCTTCAGCATGTCGAGCGCCTCCTTGCCGTTCTCCGCCGCCCCGACCAGCTCGATGCCGAGCCGCTCCCAATCCATATGGCTGCGGATGCCGTCGCGTATGATCCGCTCGTCGTCGGCGAGCAGCAGCTTGACGGTTGACATGGCCAATCCCCCCGATGTACGTGTAGATTTTGCGACTTTGCGACACATCGTACCCGATTCTCGCTCGCTTGCGAATAGAGACGTTTTACATTGTATCGAAACGGTTTACCGTTCATGCCCGCTCCATGCCGGGCGTACAAGGAAAAGCCGCCGCCTGTCGGAGCGGCGGCTTCCGGGCGGCGGCCGTCGTTTACGGAGCCCCGTTCACGAAACGGAAGCTGTCGTATTGGCCCGGGTTTTTCGTATCGGCGGTTCCGCGCGTCCATTGGACGTAATTTTGCCGTCCTTCGGACAGGTCGGCGTCGTTCGCTACGACGTTGAGGCCGATCCGGTTTCCTTCGGCGAGCGCGGCTTCCAGCTGCTTCACGATGCCGCTGCCGGCGATCCGGATTTCGTAGCTCGTCGTCTTGGACGATTCGTCGCGGAACACCGCGAACGGCAGCGAGCCGGACACGTTGCCGGTCGCGTTCGGCGCCGCGGCGACGAATACGTAGGCGAGCCGCTCGTTCAAATTGTTGAGCGCCACGCCGAAGTCGACGTCGTCGGGTTTGTACGCCGTCCCCTTGTCGTTCAGCGGGTCGATCGAAATTTGCAGCGAATCGTTGCGCCATACGTTCGACGGCGGCTCCGCCGCCTTATGAACGTCGTCCGTGACGCGGGCCGCGATATACAGGTTGTCGTCGTCCCACTGGAAGTAAGCGACGGCGTCCAGGTTGGCCGGGTCATACAGGCCGGTCGCATTCCGCTCCTCGCCCCGCAGATGGATCGGATGCGCCCCGCTCCATTCCTGCAAATTCCCGTCGATGACGGGCGCCGTCTGCGTCTTCCCGATGACGAGGAAGTCGAGCGGAATCGCCCCGTCATGGAAAATGACCTCGTTCGTCGCCGCATCGAGCACGGTCATGTCGACTTCGTATTCGTGGAACGGAGTCGGCGCCACGGGATTCCAAAGGAACGGCAGGTCGACGGTTTGGCCTTTCGCGATCGCGAACGTATCGCCTCCCGGCGCCGCCGGCGCGAGTACGACGCCGCCCGGGCCCTTCAGCACGACTTGGCCGGTCTTGGCGATCGGCGACGTGCCGGTCAGCCGGACGACGACCGTCTCCAGCTCGGCCGGCGTCGCGTCGACGGGCTGCAGCTTCGCGCCGATCGCGTCGTACACGACGAGCCGGACCTTGATCCGGTCCGTCTGGACGCCGCCGATCGTGACGAGCACGGTCGCGTCGTACGTCCCCTTCTCCACGCCGGTCGGCGCGTGAACCGCGAACGTATGGGCCGCGACCGCTCCCGCGGGGACCGGGACTTGCGCCGTCAGCGGGCCCGTTTGCGCGCTCTCCCAACCGTCGGGAACGGCCAGCGACAGCGTCGCCGTCCCTGCGGCGGACGTCCGGTTGCTGAGCGATACCGCGACGGAGGCGCTGCTGCCCGCCTCCATGTTGGCGTACAGCGGCGTGGCCGAAGCCATGATGCCGGCCGGGATCGGATTCTCCGAAGCGACGATCCGTTTCACCGCCGCGGCGAATCGCTTCGCCATCACGTTGTACGCGTAGCCGTGAGCGTAGCGCGACGCGTCCGCCGACTGCTCGGCCAGCCGCCCGTACCGGTTCGCCCGCATGATCGCCGCCGTCGAAACGGGCAGCAGGCTCGACTCGCCCTTCTTCGCTTCGTATACGTACCGGGCCGTATTCGGGTCGGTCGTCCCTTCCGCACCGAGCGACGCGGCGTAGTCGAGCGATACGGACGACAGTCCCTGCTCGAGCTTCGCCATGACGAGCGACGCGGCCGCCCGGTCGGCGTAGTTGTACAGCGCCTCCAGGGCGACGTAGCCTTCGGCGCGCTCCAGTGAGCCCGCCCCGATCCGGTCGGCGATCGCGCCCATCAGGGCGTACGTGTCCGCGATCGCCTGCTCGACGGCCTGCGCCCTCGCGTTCGCGTCGCCGCCGGCCGTCAACGCCTGGTCGAGCGCGGCGTGCACGCCGTCGAGCTGCACCGTTTCGGCGGCGGCTTCTCCCGCCTGCTGCAGCTTGGCGGCGGCGTCGGCCCGCTTCTCCGCGAGCAGCGTCCGGGCGGACGCGTACAGGGCGTCCGGTCCGAACCCTTTCAGGTAGACGGGGGAGCCGCCGACCGTGACCGTAATCGACCCGCCGGCCGGAACGAGCGTCGTCTCGTTGCCGTTCACGTCGATCTTCGTGACGGACGCGGCACCGTATACCGCCAGCGAAACGGTCGACGTCGGCGCCTCGGCGACCGGCGTGCTGCCGTAATTCACCTTTTTCCAAGCGGCGACGATCGGCTCGCTCCCGTTCAGGAACAGATGGGCCTCGACCGAGGCGTCCCCGGTGTCGATTTTGCCGGCGTACATCGGGCGGTCGAGCGTCGTCATGAGCGTCTGGAGCGCGGCGTAGGCGAGCTTCGGACGGCCGTCCCCGTCCGTGATGCCGTAGCTCGTGTTGAAGAAGTTGTCGTCGAAGCCGGAATCCTTCCACGTAAAATGGTTCAAGCCGGACAATTGGTCCGTGATCATGTCGATCAGGAAGCCGCGCACCGCATAGTCCCGCTGCACCTCCTGCGACACGTTCGGGAAGCCGGACTTCGCCGTCGGCCAGCCCGACTCGGTCACGTACAGGTCTTTCCAGCCGCCGAGCGCGTTCACGAGCTGCTTGACGCCGTTCGTCTGGTTTTGGAGGAAGCCGTCCGGCATGACGCCGTACGTGTACCGATGGTACGAGAACGCGTCGGCGTAGTCGTACGAGCCGAGCTCGAGCTCCGGCGGCAGATGGGTGACGACGCCCGACGTATGGTCGCCGGCGAGCAGCACCGCGTCCAGATCCGCCTTTTTCAAGCTCGTGTAAAACCATTTTTGCAGCTGTACGATCTCTTGCGGCACGTAAGGCTTCATGACGAGCTCCGGCTCGTTGGGCATCTCCCACGTGCGGATGCGGTCCTTGTACCGGGCGGCGATGTTCTCGACGAATCGCCCCATCGCCTCGAGCGCCGCCGGCGTATCGGCCGTGCCGACCGGGTCGTAGATCGAGTTCGACGTAATCCCGATAATCGGCATCATCCGCATGCCGTACTGCTCGAGCTTGTCGACGATCGGATCGAGCTTGGAATAATCGTACACGCCGTTGCCTTTGTCGATCGCCCACCAATCGACCTCGTGGCGAAGCCGCTTGACGCCCATATCGGCGATCGAGGCGAGCTGGTCCTCGTTCCACGTCAAGTCGTAATGCGCGTTGAAGCCGTATTTCGTCTCGAAGTCGGGATCGGGATCGGTCCGGGAGGCCATCCGCTTGACGACGGCGATGCGCATTTTTTTCGTCTGGTCGGAGGCGGGGACGCCGTCCACGTCCAGCGAAACGGTGACGTCGTACGTGCCGAGCGCGCCGACGTTCGGTTGGAAGTATACCGTCTCCGTCACCGTCGAGTAAGCGCCGGCTTGAATCGTCCGTTCGCCGGACGATACGGTCGACCTGTCGCCGTCCGCCTTGGCGACGGCATACTTCACCGTATAGGCGTGCGCCGCCGAGCCGCCGCGCAGCGTCGCATCGATGCCGACCGGCTCGCCCTGCGCGAAGATGCCGGCATAGCCGCCCGTCGGCTGGGTGAAGAACGTATACGGGACGTCGAGCGGCGTAATCTCGAAGTCGTCGATGTCCAGCTGCAGGCCGTTGATCGTGTCGAACTGGAAAAAGCCTTGAAGCGGCGCATCCTCGGCGAAATCGTCGAACTCGACGACCTTCGTCCCGTCCATGTACAGCTTATGGTTGACGCCGCCCACGACGAGCTCGTACGTATGCCATTCGTTCGGCACGGAGCGGAAGTAGCTGCCGCTTGCATAGCCGCCGAGAGGCGTTCTTTTGAACATTATATATTTCGTATTGTGAGTCGACCACTCCATCGTGTTGTACGTCGCATCCGAAGCGCGGTACCGGATGCGCCACAGATTATAAACCGAGTCCGGGTTCGGATTCCGGTTGACGTATCTCGCCTTGAACTTCACCTTGAAGTTGTCGATGTTGCGGTACTGCGAATGGACGAACTTCGCCTGCCAGTTGTCGCCGTCCTTCGCATTGGCGAACCGGAGAATCCGGTTGCCGTTGTCGTCGTACACCTGCACCTTCGGCTGGCCGCCTCTCGTCGTCCAGTTGGCCGGCACGGCGCCGACCGCATCGTTCTCGAAATCGGTGAAATACCGGACGAACGGCTTCACGGCGTACGTGACGTCGCCCGACTCCGGATAACGGACGACGGAGCCGCTCGGCCTCCGCACCTCGATCCGGTAGCTGACGCTCGACGCGCGGTTCGTGCCGGGTATGACGAAGGCGAAATCGCCGCCGCTGCGCTGTACGGCCGCTTCGTATACGGCGCTCTCGCCGCCGATCCGGTAGTAGACGGCCGCCGTCACGGTCGCCTGCGCATCGGAAATCGAGAACGTTCCGCTCGCCTCTGTGTTGTAGTTGACCGATACGATCGGCGTGTGGGCGATGGCGAGCGGCGCGTCTTGAACCGGTACCGTATACAAGCCGGTAGCCGGACTGGCCGCCGTCAAGCCGTTCGCGTCCGTCGCGACGATCCGGTATTGAAGCGTGCCCGAGGCGGCGCCCGGGATGTCGAACCGGTAGCCGGTGGCGGCGTCCCCGGTCATGACGCCGACGGCGGTCGCCGGCGCGCCGTCGTAGCCGTAATAGACGAAAGCGGTTACGGTCGACTCGTCGTAGATCGAGGCCGTCACCGTCAACGGCTCGTTCGCGGCGGCCGCGGCCGGAGGCGTATGGACGATGGCGGGGGCGGCGGCGTCTTGATGCGGCGTGACGACCACATCGTCGACGCGCAGCGCGGCGTTTTTCGCGCCGAAGCCGATAGTCCCGGACGTATGCGCGGCGTCCGCCGGCGACTCGGCGATGAATACGCCGTCGATGTGGAGCCGGAAGCGGGTGCCGTGCACCGCGATCGCGTAGTCGTGCCACACGTCGAAGTCGAAGCCGGCCAGCTTGCCGTCGATCGCGTACGGTCCGCCGAGACGCGTATCGGTGCCGTTCTCGTACTTGCCGAAATAGACGGCGTTGCCGGCTTGGCGGAATTCGAAGTAGTAGTAGTTCGCGGCGGACGAGGACGTGTTGTAGCGGAACAGCGTGCGGGCGTATTTCGGCGCGCCGGAGGCGGCGTCCGCATATTTCGCCCGGAACGAGTAGTCGTACGAGCCGCTCGTAGCGGCGTAATCCGTCCAGCTCGCCGGCTTCGCGCGCGCCGTCGGGTATGCGGCGCCCGACGCGGTCAGCACGCCGACGGTGGAGCCGGCGGCCGCGTCCGTTTCTTTCGTCCATGCGATGCCGTCCCACGAGTTGCCAGCGCTTTCGAAATGCTCGGCGAAGTACGGCGTCGCCGCCGTGTCCGCCGCGGCTTGAGGCGGGGGCGGCAGCAGCGGGGCCAGCAGCACCGCGCACAGCGCGAGCGCGATCCAGGCGGTCCGGCGTCGCGTCCGGAGCCGAGGTTCGTTCGTCATCATCGATCCCTCCTAAATTGGATTTGGGTATGGTTCCGAATGGATGCGTCCTGGGCGTCCGCCAGATTGACGCCCGCTCGTCGTCAGGTCGGCCGATTCCCTTCCACCACCTCCTTTCCGGTATAAGGGCAAGATGCGTTTCCGTTCGCGCGGTCCGTGCAATATCCGTTGTGCCCACGCCCGTGCCGAGCTTTCCGATGGACCTGGCCGGTATGATCGGCTGGTTGACTTGATCGAATTGATCGAGCCACGAAACTGCCTCCGGCTATTGGATTTTATCCAGTCCAGTAGAAAAAGCGCTGGGAGGAACAAAAACCGGCATCTATTGGATTTTGTCCAACGACGTGACCGCGATATGGTCGATTTGGAGCGACGGGCGGCCATTCTATTGGATGGATTCCAATAGGGCGCCCGTTTTGTGGTCACCTGTACGATTCTGCTGGATAAAATCCAATGGGGCGGGAGCGGGAGCCCCCAAGGGACCGGACGATGCCGGGAGATGCGAACGTCCCCGCCATTCCGTATCGATCGTGGAGCAGCGGGGACAAGTCCGAATATGCGGTTGCGAGGGTGTGTCAAACCAGAGCGCCGGGGTGTCGGAGTGTCAGAGTGTCGGGGTTCCACGGTTCCACGGTTCCGACGTTCCCGGCTCAGCGGCGCGTCCGGTTTATTTGCCTTGCTTTTGCTTGAACGACTCCTCGAGCTCCTTGACGATTTGGTCGCCGCCTTGGCTTTTCCATTTCGCCACGAACTCGTCGAACTTCTTCAGGTCGGCGCCCATGATGATCTGCGTGAACGTCGAGTCGCGCAGCGTGTTCAGCTCCTTCAGCTTGGCGATTTTCGTCGGCGACGTCAGGTAGTTGGAGGCGTCCTGGATTTGGTACTTGTTGTTGATCGCGATGGACAGCGCCTGCTCGCGGCGAAGCGGCGTCGATTCGAGATAGCGCGGCCAGCCGTTCAGCCCCGGCGCCCACGTGTAGCTTTGGATGCCGCGGAAGTTGCCGTCCTTGTCCGTCTGCGTTTTCGGATCGATATGGTCGACGATCTGCTTCATTTTGCCGTTGTCGAATTTGTAGTCGACGTTTTCGATCCCCCAGACGGACAGCATCTGGTTTTCCGGCGTCAGCCCTTTGTCGACGATGGCGAGCAGCCGCTTCGGGTCTTTCGTCTTCGCGCTGATCGCGAACACTTGCCCGAACGGGGCGCCCTGCGGGGCGACGTACACGCCGTCCTTGCCGGTCAGCGCGTCGGTCAGCGTCAAATATTTGTACGGCTGCGCCGATTGGTCCGGCAGCTTGTCGTCCTTGCCGAGCTTGCCCGATTTTTTCGACTCGAACGTTTCGATCTGCGTGTCGTAGTCGCTCGCCGTCGACCACCAGCCCATCCACGAGAACAGCTTGCCCGCGTACAGCTTGTCGCGCAGCTGCTCCTCCTTCAGCGTGGCGAACTCCTTGTCGATCAGCCCTTCGGCGTACAGCTTTTGCAAGTAAGCGAGCGCGTCCTTCATCCGCGGATCGATGTCGAAGTTGGAGAACTTCCCGTCCTTCTGCGTAAAGTAACCGGGCGTCACGCCGAACGCGCCGAATATATGGTCGAACGAGTTGTTCGCGTACTTGACCTCGCCGATTTGCGACGTATAGCCGCCGAGCGGGATGACGTCCGGCTTCGCCTCCTTCACTTTTTTGAGCGCGGCGTAGTAGTCGTCGAGCGTCTTCGGCGTCTGCAGGCCGAGCGACTGGAGATAGTCGCCGCGCATGACGATGTTCCACCGGTAGCCGGACCCCGGCCCGCCCGCGTACGGGATGCCGTACAGCTTGCCGTTCAGCTTCGCCTGCTCGAGCACCGACTTCGGCACCTCTCTCGCGATGTTCGGCGTATCCTTCTCGTTGACGAGCGCCGTCAAATCGACGAACGCCCCCTGCACCGCATATTTCTGGAAGTCGTCGGCGAAATCGATGCGCACCAGGTCCGGGATGTCGTCGCTCGCCATTTTCAGGTTCAGCTTCGTCTTGTACTGCTGGTTGTCCACCAGCTCGACGTTGAACTTCACGTTAAGCGCTTTCTCGACCGCCGTTTTCAGGACGTCCTTGCTCGGGTCGTACGGCTTCGAAACGTCGATTTGGCGGAGCCACTTGATCGTGTACGGCTCCTCGCCGTTCGTGCCGGACGCGCCGCCTTGCGGAGCGGGGCTCGCCTTTCCGGGGTCCGTTGTGCCGCCGTCGCCCGAGCAGGCGGCCAGCGCGACCGAGCCGATCAGAACGACGGACAAGGCCGCCGCGAAAGACCGTTTTTTCCCTTTACCGAAGTGCATGGGGTTGACCTCCCTTTTTTATATGCGTTCACCCTTTGATCGAGCCGACCATCATCCCTTGCTGGAAATGCCGCTGCACGAACGGGTACAGCACGAGCATCGGCAGCGCGACGATGACGATGCACGCCATCTGGATGCCGACCGTCGGCGGCGGAGTCGTCCCGGCCGCCTCCAGCAGCTCCGGCGGCAGGCTGGAGTTGGCGATGATCGTGCGCAGCACGAGCTGCACCGGCGCCTTGTTCCAGTCGGACACGTAGAGCAGCGCGTTGAAGAAATCGTTCCAATACGTCACCATGTACAGCAGCCCGATCGAGGTAATCGCCGGTCGCGACAGCGGCAGGACGATTTGCCAGAAGATGCGCAGCTCCGAAGCGCCGTCGATCGCCGCCGACTCCCGCAAGCTTTCCGGCATCGCCTCGAAAAACGTTTTCATGATGACCATCAGGAAAGCGCTGTACGCCATGACGAGAATGAGCACGATATTCGTGTCGAGCAGGCCGAGCTGCTTGACGGTCAAGTACAGCGGGATCGTCCCGCCTTTGAAAAACAGCGTGAGCACGAAAAAGAGCAATATCCATTTCCGCCCCGGCAGCCGCTTCTCCGCCAGCGCGTACGCCGACGTCGCCGTCAGGAACAGCGCCAGCGCCACGCCGCCCGCCGTATTGCGGATCGTCGTCCCGTACGCCTTGTACAGCATCGACCCGTCCTGCAGCAGGTAGCGGTAATATTCCAGGCTGAACTGCTTCGGAAGCAGGATAAACCCGTTCCGTTCGATAAAATCCGAATACGGCGTCACCGACACGATCAGCACGTACCAGAACGGCAGCACGATGATAAGCGTAATGACCGTCAAGATCGAGTAGTTCAAGCCGACGAACGTTTTTTCGTTCCAAGTCGTTTTCATCCGGTGTCCGTCCCCCGTCTCACAAAATGCCCGAGTCGCCGTTGATCCGTTTGGCGATCGCGTTGGTCAGCAGGACGAGCGCCAAGCCGACGACGCCCTTGATCGCGTCCGCCGCGGTGGCGAGGCTCACGTTGAACTGCTCGACGCCCATCCGGTAAATATACGTGTCGAGAATGTCGCCCACCTCGTACACCATCGGGTTGTACAGGTTCAGCACCTGGTCGACGCCTGCGCTCATGATGAAGCCGACCCGCAGGATGAACATGACGACGATCGTCGTGGCGATGCCCGGCAGCGTAATCCGCACGACCCGCTGGAAGCGCGACGCTCCGTCGACGATGGCCGCCTCGTACGTCTCCGGATTGATGCCGCCGATCGCGGCGATGTACACGATCGCGGCCCAGCCCATCTCCTTCATCGCGTCCGAGACGACGAGAATGCCGCGGAACAAGTGCGGCTCGGCGAGGAAGTATATTTCCCGCCCGCCCAGCCACTCGACGACCCGGTTGACGATGCCGGTTTCGGGCGACAGCATGATCGCGATCAGCCCTCCGTAGACGACCCACGAGACGAACCGCGGCAAGTAGACGGCCGTTTGCAGCGTTTTGCGGTACCAGGCGACGCGGACTTCGCTCAGCGCGAGTGCGAGCGCGATCGGGCAGACGAAGCCGCTGGCCATTTTGTACAGGTTGATGATGAGCGTGTTTCGGAGCGCATTGACGAACATGTCGGAGGCGAACAGCTGCTTGAAATGGGTCAAGCCCGCCCACGTGCTGCCCGATATGCCCTTCACGTAGTTGTAGTCGAGAAAGGCGACGCTCACGCCGTAAATGGGCAAGTAGTCGAACACGAACACCCAGACGGCCGCCGGCAGCAGCATCAAGTACAACAGCCGGAATTTCCATATTCGCGCCCAAGCGGGCCTTAATCCCGCCCGGACCGGAGCGGCGGTAACGTTGGCAGCCGGTTCCACTCAGATCTCTCCTCCGTTCTCTCGGTGCCCTCTATTGGCGAAAGCCTCTCCATCGCCGGCCGGCGGTCGTGAAAAGAAAAGGCTTACATCCTTAGCATAAAAGAAAGGCCGCACGGAATAAACCGGAGCATCGGACGATTCCCCCGGGGAAAAGTCGGAAACGGGGGACGGTGCGAGCGTGCCGGAGCGATCTTCGCATTTTCGTTCCTTACCGAACGCGGATAATGCTAGAATGAGGTTGACGCGAATCGGAAGATTCCGGGAATACAAGCGATTGGATCTGGAGGGCTTATCATGTACACCGTGTTAGTGGCCGAGAACGAGCCTTGGGTGCTGAAAGGCATTGTGAAAATGGTGGAGGAGGCCGGAGAAGAGTTTCAGGTGGTCGGAGCTTGCAGCAACGGCGAAGAAGCCTGGAACCAGATCCGGGACGTGTGGCCCATGCTGCTCATTACCGACATCATGATGCCGGAGATGGACGGCCTGACGCTTTGCGGAAAAATCAACGAGCATCGTCTCCCGATCGTCTCCGTCATTATTAGCGGCTACGATAACTTTCAATACGCCCAAAAAGCGATGACCTACGGCGTGTCCGAATATTTGCTGAAACCGGTCCGGTTCGAGCTGCTGAAGGAGTCGTTAAACCGTTCCAAGGAGAAGCTGGAGTCGCTGAAAGACTTGAACGGGTACGTCGTCAAATTCCAGGCGCTGCTCGACAACCGGCAAGCGCTTCCGGCGAAGCTGGCTTTGCAAAAGCAAGTCGAGCTGATTCAATCCGTGCTGAGCATGAACGATTACCGCAAAAGCTTGCGAATCAGCCTGCTCCATATTTTCGATCGCAAATTAAGGATGCTGCTGGACGAGTGCGACATCGACTATCCGGACATTCCCGCGATCGATGTCGCGGACGGGGAAGGCGTCGTTCCGTATTACAAGGCTATGCTCGAGAAATGGTATCTCTCCCGGTCCGGCATCGCGAAATCGAGCATGCCCGCGATCATCGAGCAGTCCTGCCGGTATATCAAAGAAAATTACAAGGAGGATATTACGCTGACCGATATGGCCGAACGGGCGAACTTCAGCGTATCCCATTTCAGCGCTTTATTCAAAAAGCATACGGGAACCTCTTTGATCAACTACGTGAACGGCTTGAAAATCGAGGAAGCGAAGAAGCTGCTGCTTTCCACCTCCTATTCCGTATCCGAGATTACGGAAATCGTCGGATTTTCGACCACGCCTTATTTTTCGAGAGTATTCAAAACGACGGTCGGCCTGTCGCCTCTCGAATATCGAAAGAGGATGGACTCATGAAATGGCGCTATTGGCATTACCGCTTCTCGATCCAAACGAAAATTTTGGCTTTGGTGCTTTCCGTCGGCTTCGTCTCGATTGTCCTGATGGCCGCTTTTACATCGCACTATTACACCGTATCGGCGAAAAAAGACTTTTACTTGCTGGCCGAGGATTCGACGGCGAGAATCAACCATCAGCTCGATCGGTATTTCAACCAGATGGCCCAATCGACTTACGCCTCGATCGCCGGGCCGCTGCCGACCAATCCTCTGCTCGGCGTAAACCCGGAGAGCGGCCTGCTGCAAAATTGGCTGAAAGCCGGCGACCGGTTCAGCCGGAGCGAGGAATCGCTGGTCGAGGGGATCTTGACGAGGTATATCGCCCTGAACGACTCCAACATTTTGGGAATCGTGCTGCGCTCTCTGGACGACCGTCTCGCGTATTCCCAAGACTCCAATTTGCCCCGGGACCATTCGGCGCCTTGGATCTCGGGTCCGTTGTCCGACCGTCTTCAGGTCGTCCCCTATTACTTCGACCGCGAGAGCACGACGGCTACCACCTATCCCTTCATCACGCTGGTCATCCCCGTTTACGACCCGAACACGGTCAAAATCGTCGGCAATTTGAACATCGCCTTATCGATCTCCGAAATATCGAGCATTCTCGGACAAGCCCGCTTGGGGAAGACCGGCTATTTTTTCATCGTCGACGACGTGGGGCGAATGCTCTACCATCCGGACGTCCAACTGATCGGCGAGTCGCTGGAAAATACCGTGCTGCGCGAGATCCGGCTGTCCGGGGAAGACGACGACGTGAAGCTGGAGGGCAAACCGATATTGGCGTCCTCCAACCATTCGGACGTGACGGGCTGGGATATCGTCGCTTACGTGCCGATGAACGAAATGGCGACCGGTCTTCAGGTGGCCCGCAATTCCACCCTCATGATCATGACGGGCATGATCGTCGTCTCGCTGCTCGTCATTCCCCGAATCGTCGGTTTGGTCGTGCGTCCGATTCTTCGCCTGCGAAATTTGATGAAGCGCGTGGAGAACGGGGAATTGTCCGTCCATGCGGAAGCGTTCCCCGGAAAGGACGAAATCCAACAGCTGTCCAGCAGCTTCAATCGGATGACGGCGAAGCTGAAGGAATTGATCCATAACGTGCGCGATCTGGAAATGAAGGAAGCGCATCTGCAGCTGAGACAAAGAGATGCGCTCATCCAGGCGCTTCAAAATCAGATCAACCCCCACCTGCTCTACAATACGCTGGAGATCATCAAGAGCATCGCGTACCTGGAAAAGGTGCCGATGATCGAGAACATGGCGACCAATCTGGCCAGCGTCTATCGCTATACGTCCAAAATGCCGGGCTCGGAAGTCCCGCTGCGGGACGAGCTGCGCAACCTCCGGCATTATCTCGAAATCGTCGACATTCGATTTGCGCCGAAGTTTCAAAGCACCGTCACGGTGGACGAGGCATTCATGGATTGCCGCATTATCAAGCTATCGATTCAGCCGATCGCGGAAAATTGCGTCAAATATGCGGTCGAGCCCAAAAACGGCAATGCCGTCATCCGAATCCGCGCGTTCGAGGAGCAAGGGGATCTCGTCATCGAAATCGCCGATAACGGAAACGGATTTCCCGAAGACGTGCTGAAACGGATCCACGACCGCTGCCGCGCCGTCGAGGAGCCGTCCGGACGATTCGCCGCAGAGGAATCGATCGGCATCATCAACGTGCACGCGAGAATGGTGCTGAATTACGGGGCCCCGTACGGCGTCAGCATCCGCTCGTCTCCGGGACGAGGGAGCGTCGTCGCTCTCCGATTCCCGAAAAGGACAAGCGAAACCTCGTAAAATCGGATAAAAACACCGTAAGATGGTGAAAAAACGGATCCGCCCAAGCAGATATACTGAAGGGGCAAGAGGTTCATGACAGGAATCGTATGGGGAGGTTCACGAGGTGAAGAAAGCGTTTATCGGGAAGGCGGCTTTATGCTTGACGGTCGCGGCCGCAGCGGGCTGCAGCGGGCAAAAGGAAGCGGGACCGGGCGGCGACGCGGGTTCGTCCACCGCACCGGGGGATAAGTCCGAGAAGATCAAAATCGAGATGATGGCGGCGTCCTGGACCGGGGGCGGCTGGCCGGACAACAATCATCCGGTCATCCAGTACATCAATCAAAAGTTCAATGTCGACTTGCAAATTCAGTGGGTCCCCAACGCCAACTTCGCCGAGAAGCTGAACGTCGTCTCCGCTTCCGGCAAAATGCCCGATGCGATCCGGGTCGATTCCGGCATGTTTCTGAAATGGGTGAACGAAGGCGTCTTCCTGGACATCCAGCCGTATTTGTCCGACTATCCGACCTTGAAAAACGTCGCGAAGCCGGAGGAGTGGGCTTTGCTGAACCCGAAAGGAAAACTATACGGCATTCCGATTTACGAGACGGCCCAAAACTCGCTCTATGTCCGTGCCGACTGGATGGAAAATCTCGGGCTTCCGCTGCCCAAGGCGGACGAATTCACCATCGACCGATTTTACGAAATCGCCAAAGCTTTTACGACGCAAGACCCGGACAAGAACGGAAAGGCGGACACCTACGGCTTCTCGGCGCTCGGCAACTCGCTCCAACTGGGCAATCCGCAGCTGCTGGCGGCGTTCGGCATCGCGAACGGCTGGAAGGAAGAGAACGGAAAGCTCGTTCCGATGGAAACGCAGGCGGACGAATGGGTCCGGTTTTTGACTTTCATGAAGAAAGCTTACGAAGAAGGCGTGCTCGACAAAGACTTTATTACGAATACGAATTTCAATACGAAGTATGCGCAGGGCAAAGTCGGGTTCGCCATCGATATGCACTACCAGTTCAGCCAGCAAACGAACCAGCAGCTTCAGTCGATCGCGCCGAACGGCAAATTCGTCGAGCTGTCGCCTCCCATCGGAGCGAACGGCATGAGGGGGACGAGGACGCCTTCAAGCGGCATGCTGAAGCTGGTCCTGAGCAAGGACATGGACGAGAAGAAGCGGAAGCGGATGCTGGAAATGCTGGATTGGTGGGTGTCTCCGGAGGGCGAGGACATTATCAAGAACGGAATCGAAGGCGTCCACTACCAGAAGAAGAGCGACGGCACCTACGAGATGACGGACGCGTTGAAGGCGGAGGGCGAAGGCCGGCAAAGCCTGCTGTGGAACTGGATGCTGCGCGGCAGCTCCAATACGTTCAACATTTACAAGTGGAGCCAGCCGAAGTGGGCCGAGGAGATGGAGAAATCCATTACCAACGCCAAGAAGTATCCGTATAAAAACGCATCCGACGGCTATCTCAGCTCGTCCGAGACGTTTACGAAGCAGGGCAAAGCGCTGTCGGACAAATTTCTGCAGTCCGTACTGGAAATCATCGCCGGGAAGAAGCCCGTCGAAAGCATCCGCGACACGATCGCCGACTGGAAGAAAAACGGCGGAGACAAGATCGTCGAGGAAGTCAATACGGCGTTCCAAGCGAAATCGTAGCCCGGGTTCGCGAAGAACAGTCTCGGAAGGCGCGGCCTCCCGAGACTGTTCTCTTCTTGACGGGCTGCCGGACGAGGAGGCACATGATGATTAACGGGTATTGGCGCAGAGCCTTCCCCATTTATTTGATGGTTTTACCGGGACTGCTGTTTTTCATCGTATTCAAATATGTTCCCATGTTCGGCATTTTGATCGCTTTTATGGACTACAGTCCGTTCAAAGGGGTATTCGGCAGCGAATGGGCAGGCTTGGACCATTTTCGGAGGCTGTTCGCCGAGAACGATTTTGGGATGCTGCTGCGGAATACGCTGATGCTGAATTTGCTCGACATTTTGTTTTATTTCCCCGCTCCGATCCTGGTCGCCCTGCTGCTGAACGAGGTTCGGCGAAAGTGGTTCAAGCGCACGGTGCAGACCGTCCTGTACGCGCCGAACTTCATCTCTTGGGTCGTCATCGTCGGGATTACCGTCCAATTGTTCGCCACCGGCTCGGGCGCGATCAACGGACTGCTGGAGGAATGGGGCTTCGACAGAGTCGAGCTGATGACGGATCCCCGCTACTTTCGTTGGGTATGGCTCGTTCAGAACATTTGGCAGGGCGCGGGCTGGGGCGCGATCATCTTTTTGGCGGCTCTCGCTTCCGTCGACCCTACGCTGTACGAAGCGGCCGGGATGGACGGTGCCGGCCGTTGGCGCCAGCTGTGGCATATTACGCTGCCCGCCCTGCGGGGCGCGATCGTGATTTTGTTTATTTTGCGATTGGGGCACGTCATGGACCTCGGCTTCGAGCACGTCTTTTTGCTGCAAAATCCGATGAACCAGCACGTGTCCGAGGTGTTCGAAACGTTTATTTACAAGGTCGGCCTCAATGAAGGAGACTACAGCTATTCGACCGCCGTCGGCTTGTTTAAATCCGTCATCGGCTTGACGATGGTCATGCTCGCCAATACGTTGGCCAAGCGCATGGGTCAGGAGGGAGTGTTTTGAAAACGCGTTCGACGGGCGGCGACCGGATTCTCGATTTTCTTGTCTATGCCGCGCTGCTGGCCGGTACGGCAGCGGCTCTTTTCCCGCTTTTTTACGTTCTGGCGATATCGTTTTCCACGGAGAAGGAGTACTTGACCCGCGGCTTTTATCTCATTCCCGAGCAATTTACGCTGGACGGGTACTTCTACTTGATGGCGCATCCCGGCTTCAAGAGCGCGTTTCGCAACGCGGTCGTCATTAGCGCGGTCGGCACGTTCATCAATATGGCGCTGACGACTTTGATGGCGTACGGCCTGTCGAAGCCGTGGCTGAAAGGCAGAAGCTTCCTCAATTTCATCGTCGTTTTTACGATGTTATTCTCGGGGGGAATGATTCCGACTTATCTCGTCGTCAATGCGCTCGGATTGATCGACAGCTTCTGGGCGCTTTGGTTAAGCTCGGCGATTATCGCGTTCAATCTCATCGTCATGAGAAGCTTCTTCCAGACGATCCCGGCGGAGCTGGAGGAATCGGCCCGCATGGACGGCTGCGGGGAATGGCGTCTGCTGACGACCGTCATCGTCCCTTTGTCGCTTCCGGCGATCGCGACGTTCACGTTGTTTTATTTGGTCCATAACTGGAACACTTATTTCTCGGCGATCCTGTACTTGAACGACAACCGGCTGATGCCGCTGCAGGTGTTTCTGCGGCAGATGCTGATCGAGAACGATCCGTCGATATCGAACGCCTCGACCGTCCTTTACAAGTATACGCCCGCCGCCAAAATGGCCGCGATCATGATTTCGGCGGTCCCGCTGCTGGTCGCTTATCCGTTTTTCCAAAAGCATTTCAATAAAGGCGTTCTGCTCGGTTCGGTAAAGGGCTGAACGCGAAGGAGAGAACACGATGCGGAAACCGAAATATGTAGCTCACCGGGGCTTGAGCATGCACGCTCCCGAAAACACGGTCGCTTCCTTCGACTTGGCCGGGCGATCGGGGTTTTGGGGAATCGAATGCGATACGTACTGCACGACCGACGGGCACTGGATCGTCCACCACGACCGGACGGTCGATCGGATGACGGACGGTACGGGAAAAACGAAGGAGTTCACGCTCGAGGACATCCGCAGATTGAATATCGTGTCCGGCTGCCGCATCGGGGAGCATGCCGGCTTGCGCGTCCCGACCTTGGGCGAAGTGCTCGACGTATGCCGGTCGTACGGGATGCACGCGTTTATCGAAATCGAAGAATACCACCGCGACGCCGACCTGGAGGAGCTCATACGGGTCGTCGAACGGCACGGCATGCCGGACCGTTGCAGCTTCATCTGCTTCAATGCCGACGATTTGAAGAAGGTCCGGGCTTTGAACGGCCGCGTGCCGCTCGGGTATTTATCCGCCAAGCCGCCTTCTTCCGCGGATGCGGAGCTGGTCGAACGATTGGCGCCGGCCTTTCTGGACTACGATTACAAGGCGATTACCCCCGAACAGGTACGCGAGCTGACGGCGAAAGGAATCGACGTCTCGCTATGGACGGTCAATTCCCGGGACGCCGCCGAACCGTTTATCGGGTCCGGGGTAGCCTATATCACAACCGATACCCTTTTGTCGGATTAAAGAGGAATCGGGCTTCCCCGTGAAGCCATCGGCAGCCGGACGCGCACGCACGTCCCCCGCTCGACGGGAACGTAACGGAGCCCGTACCGGTCGCCGCAGTACAGCTTGATGCGCCGCTCCACGTTGCGCACGCCTACGCCCGAGCCTGCGCCCGTCGCCGACGATGCCGACGATGCCGACGGCTCCCCGGCCGCCGCTTCCGCGTCGCCCTCCGGCTCCACGCCCGCGAGCAGCCGGTTCAGCCGCTCCGCGTCGGCGCCGCAGCCGTTGTCGCGCACCTCCACGAGCAGGTCGTCGCCGTCGCGCGACGCCCGGATGTCGATGCGCCGGTCCGTCCGCCGCTGGCGGAAGCCGTGCACGATGCTGTTCTCGACCAGTGGCTGCAGCACGAAATGAATGACCGGCACGTCCAGCAGCGATTCGTCGGCCTCGACGCCGTACGCCAGCTCCCCGTGCATCATCGACTGGATTTCCAAGTAGCTCGCCGCCTGCTTCAGCTCGTCCCGCAGCGCGATGACCTGCTGTCCCTTGTTCAGCCCGAACCGGAGCACCGTCGCAAGCAGCCGGGCGATGCGGCTCGTATCGCGGTCGCCGGCGTCGAGCGCCTTGCAGTTGATCATGTCGAGCGTGTTGTACAAAAAATGCGGGTTGATCTGCGCATGCAGCAAGTCGAGCTGCAGCTGCTTCTGCGCGATGTCTTTCCCGTACACTTCCTCGATCAGCGCGTTCAGCCGCGCGATCATGTTGGCGAACCCGCGGCCGAGCAAATCGACCTCGTCGATATACGTCGGCTCGAGCCGCTCCGGCGGCTGCAGCTCGCCCAGCTCGACGCGCTTCATGAGCGAGGCGAGCCGCGTCACCGGCACCGTCACCTTGGCCGCGACGCGGCGGATGAGCAGCGTCGTCACGGCGATGCCGAGCAGGCTGACGCCGATCGCGGCGCCCGCGACGACGGCGGTGTAGTCCGCGAGCCGGCTCTCCGGCACGATCGAGACGAGCTTCCAGCCGTTCTCGTATTCGCCCCAGGCGACGAACGCCCGCTCCCCGTCCGCCGATCGCGAGAACTCGCCCCTTACCTGCCCCCGCTGCGCCCGCCCGTCCGTCGATCCGGCGGCCATCTTCTCCGCGAACGGCTCCTGGCTCAAATCGCGCCCGAACGCGTACCGCGTGCCGAAGACGACGCGGTTCCGCTCGTCCGCAAGCACGTACTCGCCCTGCTCGAGCCCGTTCTGGCTCAGCACGCCGCGAATGTTGTCCACGTCGTAGCCGACGACCACGTAGCCGAGCTCCCGGCCGTCCTTCGCGCTCACCTTGCGCTTGGCGACGTAAATGTGGCCGCTTCTCCCGTCGGCGCCGCCCGGCTCCGCCCACCAAACCATCGGATTGCCGGCTTCGGACAGCTTCCGGTACCAGTCCTTGTCCTTCACGTCGTCGTTTTTGTAAATGCCGTTGACCGTCGCGAAACGGTCCGTCGCCAACTCGTACAGCCCGCTCTCCTCGCCCACGATGACCGTCACGACGTACGAAATTTGCGCTTGGCTGTAGGGGTCGACCTCGTTCAGCAGCGACATGAGCGAGATGTTCTCGAACTCCGTGAACAGATCGTAATAGTCGGTGACCGCTTCCGATTTGGCGGCATACCGGTTCTCGAGCAAATGTTCGATTTCGCGGCTCGAGATGATGAAGCTCGGAATGTTTTTCAAGCTGTTGAATTGATACCAGAGGCTGCGGTACACGTAGTTCGTCGATTGCCGCACCGCCTTCTCCGTCTGGTCGTTCTGCATCGTCACGATGACGACGCTCGACAGCACCGCGAGCAGGCTGACAAGCGCGACGATGATGATCGTGACCGGCACCGCGATCGTTTGGTACAGCCTCGCCGAATGAATCCGTCCCGCCGCCATGTGCGACCCCCTTCCGTCCTACAGCGTCCGGTTGCGGTATTCCGACGGCGTGCAGCCGTGATGCCGCTTGAAGCTTTCGCGAAAATGATCCTGATCGGCATAGCCGATCCGCTCGCACACCTCGTACACCTTGACGTCCGGGTCCTGCAGCAGCCGGGCGGCGAGCTCCATCTTTTGCGCGATGATGTAGTGATTGATCGTCGTGCCGACCGTCTCCTTGAAAATCGAATTGGCGTACTTCTCGCTCAAATTCGCCTCGGCCGCGACCTGCTGCAGCGTCAGCGCGCCGCTCGCGATATTCGCCTTCAAGAAGTCGAGCATCCGCTCGACCGCCTTGGCGTGCTTGAAGCCGACCGGCAACCCGCTCAGCGCCGGCTCGCTTCCGGCCACGTTCGGCAAGTGCGTCCGGACGATCCGCTTCGCCCGCTCCAGCTCCTCCCGCTGCTCGCGCTCCTGCCGGATCGCGCCGGCCGTCCGCGCCACGACCGCCGACAGCTCGTCGATGTCGAGCGGCTTCAGCACGTAGTCGACGACGCCGAGCTTGATCGCCTCCTGCGCATACTGGAATTCGCTCAACCCCGACAGGATGATGCATTTCGTATCGGGGTACCGCGCCTTCACCCGGCGGATCAGCTCGATGCCGTCCATGACCGCCATGCCGATGTCGGTCACGAGCACATCCGGCGGCGCATCCTCCATCCGCGCAAGCGCCTGCTCCCCGTCCTCCGACACGCCCGCCACCTCGAGACCCAGTCCCGCCCAATCGACGTGACGGACGAGCGTCTCCCGGACGATTTTGACATCCTCGACGATATGCACCTTCATTCGGCGACTCTCTCCCCCGGCCTCTGCCCTTCGATTATTTAACCGCTTCCAGTATAACCCGATTTCCGCAAAATCGGGAGAAGGTCCGCGGATACGCTCGCGGACCTTCCGGTATCCGGGCCGTTACCGGCCCCGGCGAATCAATAGACGGCGACGTCGTCGAAATCGGCGGTGGCGGAAGCTCTCAAGCCGATTTTCCCGGACGCGAGCGTACCGTCCGTCGTCTGGAGGAGACGGTTCCCGTTCACGGATCCGGATACGGACGTCCCCGAGAACGCGAGCTGCAGCGTAAGCCGCTGCCCGGGCTGCGCCGCGTAAGGGGCGGACGCGAGCAGCGCGACCGCGCCGGCCGCCTTCCGATACAGCTTGAGCTTGCCGTCCGGCTCGCTCAGCTGCAGGAAATAAAAATGGTTGCCGTCCGTGTAACGGCCGAGCAAGTCGAACTTGCCGCCGGCGCCCGTCGGCGTAACGACGACCCGCGCCGCGTAATCGGTCCAGCCCGCATCGCCGGCGACGATCGAACCGCCGCCCGGATCCGACTGGCGGAGAACGCCGCCGTAGACCGTCGACGTCACCGTCCACGCGCCCGCCGTCGCCGACCAGCCGTCGGCGTTGCCGTCCTCGAAGCCGTCGGCGAACAGCGCCGGCGCGCCGGTGCGGATCGTATACGACTTCGTCCCCTCGCTCTGGGCGATCTGCACTGGGAACGAGATCGTCCCGCCGACCGCGACCGAAGGAACGACGGCGCCTTCGACCGTCACCTCCGCCCGTTCGGCCGCGAAGCCTGCCGGCGGCGTAATCGTCACCGTACCGCCGCTCTTGCCGGCGAGCCGGCCCGTAATCGTCGACGGATCGACCGCCTTCGCGCTGATGCCGAAGTCGCCGCCCGACCGCTCGATCGCGAAGCCGCCGAGCCCGATCTTCGTCCCTTCGAACAGCGCGAGCCCTCCCGGTCCGGCGTATCCGGTCCGGCCTTGGAAGACGACCCCGCCGCCGGTATTCACGTTCAGCGCCGCCTCGTCGCTTCCCGCCGCGAACACGTACTCGCCGCCGTTCACGACGGCGCCGTAGGTCGCGGCCGAAACGGTCAACGGCGCGGGTGCGACGATATGCAGCTCATCCCCCGGACCTTCCTTGACGGCGTAAAGGTTCGGGTCCTCGCCCCGATACCGGTAGCCCGAGTTGTTCCAGTAAAACGTTCCCGACGCCGTGCCGGCCATATCGTCGTATAGGGCGAGGAAATCGTCGCGCACCATCATGACGCCGCGTCCCAAGTACGGCGCGCCTCTTCCTTCCGCCCGGTAATATTGGGCGAAGTCGAAATCGTACAGAACGCCGTCCGTCGCGTGATCGCGGAGCGAGGCGTTCGATCCGTCGGGGACGAAGGCGGGCAGCAGCCTTACGTTCAAGCTGTCGCCGCTCGTCTCGGCGTCGACCCAGCTTTGCCGCTTGCCCTTGGCCGCGTACAGCACCGTGCCGTTCGCGTCCGTGCTCCACCGGTAGCCGCCGCCGGTCAGCTGCTGGACGTTGACGTACGCTTCGTGCGGACCGCCGAAATCGTACCGCATGACCGCGCCGTAGTCGCGGAACAGCGTCGAGCGCAGCTGCGGGTTGACGCCTTGCGTCCCTTTGCTCTTGCTCCAGATCAGCTGGTCGCCCAGCCGGACGTTGTCCGGATTGGCGCTTTCCTTCAACGCGACGGCGAGCGCCGCGAACACCTTGTCGAATTCGCCGCCGGGAAGGTCTTTATCCATCGCATGAGCGCCCTGCGGCGGAAGCTGGCGGACGCCGCCCTCCGTCGGGACGAGTATGGCGATGTTCCAAGCGATCCACTCGCGGAACTTCGGATGGTCGAACAGGTCGGTCCCGTCGAGCTGCTTCAATCCCGCATAAGCGGACAGCGCCGGCACGAGCGAGGCCATGCTGTACGTGGCCGCATTCTCGTACCATCTTCCGCCCCGGGCGTTGGCCGCCGGATTCGCGGATCGCGTGTAGTAGGTCAGCCATTCGTTGTAAAAGTCCATAAATTCCTGCTTCCAATACCCCGCGTCCGGATGCTCGGGGAACGCTCCGGCCGTAACGGCGAGCGCCTGCTTGCCGTCGATGATGAAGTTGGCGTGACCGGCCAGCATGGACGTGTGCGGGAAGTTGATGTCGCCCGCCGTCAAATAAGCGTTGAAGGCGAGATGCGCCCGGGCCTGCTGCCGCTGCGCCGGCGTCCAGCTCCACCGGCTGTTCGCGTATTGCGCCACCATATTGCGGTCGTTGCGCTGCGAGTAGGAGCCGTCCAAATACCGTTCGACATACGGCTCGAACTTGTACCTCCGGTTGAAATCGTTCCAGTCCTTGAACGAGACCGTTTCGTTGGCGGACATCTCCGTCTCGCTCGCGGGCAGGTCGAGCCGCAGCCCGGGCTGCTCTTCCCAATCCAGCACGCGGTCCTTCAGCTTGTTCAAGCTGTATTCGGTCAGCTTCTGGAACAGCCGCACCTCGGGCCCGGCCCCCCAATTGCTCGCGAAGGCGTAGCCGCTGAACGAAGAATTCGCGAGCCAGGACAGACCGGTATACCCGTTCGTCGAGCCTTTGACGATCACCTCGTTGCGGTCGATCAAGCCGAGCGCCCAATGCCGCTCCTGCCCCTCCAGCCTCGTGATCATGTACTTGTCGCCGCCGGCGCTGAAGAAATTGAGGTTGTGCTCCCCGGCGGAGCCGTAGTAGAACCGGCGGGACGTCTTCCAATCTTCGTTGCGGTACAAGCTGAACAGAAGCGCGTTCGCGCCGTCGTCCTTCCAGAACGCCGTCGCCCGCATGACGCCGTAGTTGTTCACCGAGTACAGGCCGAGCTCGTAAGGAAGCTTGCCGGCCGGCGACAGCTTGTCGTCGAACTTGCCGGAGTACGACGACGTATAGCCGTTGTTGCTGACGACGAGCCGTCCGTCCGGGTCGATGCCGTTTTTCATCGAAAACTTGAAATACGTTTTGTCGTCCGGCGCGAAGCCCGCGATCGTCTCGTCGACGGTGACGTGCTTCTCGTTGTGTCGTACCGTCAGGACGACTGTGTAGCTTCGGCCGCCGGTGAACGCGTAGCTGACCTCGTAGGCAAGCGACAGCGGCCCCTGCTCCGCCACCCGTCCGGTGACGGACAGCGCCTTGATGCCGGCCGGCGCCTGCAGCGTCCCGGCGCCCGCCCAGTTGACGCCGTCGCGCGAGATGGCGAGAATCGGCGCTTTCACCGTAGCGACGTCGGCGCCGGAGCCGAACGCGACGGTGCCGTACGGCACCCGGATATGCTGGCCATTCGCCGACAGCGTCGCCGTCTGGTCGTGATTGTCCGTCACGGTCACTCTTGCCGCGGACGACGCCGCGTAATCGTAGGCGGGATCGTAGTCGAGCACGAAGCCGCTGATTCCTTTCTTCGGCAAGCCGGTACGGAAGCGGAGCGTGGCGCTCGTCAGGAAGCCCTGCGCGTTCTCCTCGACGTCGGCGAGCTCGTGCTCGACGGGCGTCCCGCTGCTGTCGGTCAGCTTCAAGCCGTTCTTCTTGACCGTGTCGGCCGGGAAGACGAGCGGATAGTCGAGCAGCTCCTCCGGAAACTCGTACACGTCCATATAATCGCGCAGCACGAACGTCCGGCTCCAGATGCCGGCCCCCGACGCCGGCACCGTGACGGTCGCCGACGCCGTCATGCCGCCGTCCTCCGCCGTCGCCGTAATGACGGCGCTGCCGCTCCTTCTCGCCGTGACGATCCCGGTCTGGTCGACCTCGGCCACGGACGCGTCGCTCGTACTCCAGCGGATCCGGTCCTTGTGCGTGGCGTTCGCCGGCTGGACGGTCGCCGTCAGCGTGTCCGACCCCGCGAGCGGAATCGTCGCCGCCGTCTTGTTCAGCGCGATGCCGGCGATCGCCGTCTTCGTCACGGTCGCCTGCGCGGTCGCCGTAAAGCCGCCGTCGCGGGTCGTCGCCGTGATGACGGCTTGCCCGGCGCGAACGCCGCGGACGATCCCTTTCGCGTCGACGGTCGCGACGTCCGGATCGCTCGAGCTCCACAGCACCGTTTTGTCGGTCGCATCGGCGGGCAACACCGAGGCGATCAGCCGCTCGGTTTTCCATTCCGCGAGCGCAAGCGCCGTCTTGTTCAGCGTCAAGCCCGTCGGATGCCGGTAGACGACGTCGATGTGCGTCTGCGCGGTAAATCCGCCGTCCCGGGTTTTCACCGCGATCGTCGTGCTGCCTTCGCTCAAGCCCGTCACCTTGCCGTACTCGTCGATCGCCGCGACGGCCGGATTCGGGTTCGACCACGATACGGCCAAATCTTTGGCGTTATGCGGCGTGATCGTATAGTCCAGCATGTCGGACGAGCCGACGGCGATCGTCATCGCGCTTTTGCTCATCGCGACGCCGGTGACCGGAATCGGCGGCAAATCGTTGTAGATCGCCTGAATTTCCGTCTCGGTCAGCGCCTTGTTGAACAGCTTCACCTCGTCGATGACGCCTTTATGGAACGCTTCCTCCCCGCGGCCGATCAGCATGCTGCCGTTCGGCACCGGCAGCGGCCCGGTGAACGTCCCTTTGCCTGCCAGCTTGCCGTCCGTATAGAGGGAGACGATTTTCGATTGGCGGTCCCACGTCGCCGCGACGTGCATCCATTTGCCCCAGCGCGTCGTCTGGGCGAAATAGTTCGACGCCACTTCGTGGGTCGCGTCGTTTTTGAGCATGTACTGGAATCTCGTCCCGTTCGCCTCGAAGCCGAACTCGAACCCGCTGCCCGTCGCCCGGAAGCCGTCCGTCCACGAGATGAACCGGTGCCTCGACGATAACGGCTGCGACTCGGGGCGAATCCACATCGCCACCGTGAACGCATCGGTCAAGTTGTAAGCGGAGGCCGGGCCGCCGTTCACGTACGCGTTCGTGCCGTTGAAGTCGAGTCCGTTGCCGATCCGGCCGGACGCCGTCGGCACCGCGTTGACGACCGTCGCCGTATGTCCGTTGCCGGACAAATCCGCGACGGTGTTCCCGTTCACCTGATCGAAGTCCCAATGGGCGATCAGTCCTTGCACCGGCGTATTCGGACCGGGCACGTACGGCACCTCGTAGACGGCGATGTCGTCGACGGCGAACGCCTCGTCGGTGCCCCCCGTATCGACACGCACCCCGAACATCAGGCGCAGGCTCGTGATGTTCCGCGCGCCGCCGTTCGGCGTTACGACGAACTTCAGACCCGGAACGTCCGTCTCGTTCACCGTCTCGAACGTCTCGCTGCCGGCCGGCTCGTCGTTCCCGTAGGCGTCCGTGTAGAAAAGGCTAGGCTGTCCGGTCGGGAAGCGCGGAATCAGGCTGCCGTCATGGTTGCCGAACTCGATCGCCGCCTGGATGCCCGACGGCACCGGCGCGCTGCTCGCGGCCGTCCGCTCGGCCTTGAACGCCAGCACGAACGCGGCCGGGGTGCCGCCGACCGGCTGGTCGTACACCTCGTTGATCCGCTCGACGAGCGCGGCGGACGCGCCGAGCGTCGCATGGAACGCGCTGCCGCCGTTGGGCGCGCCCCCGGGGCCGAACGCCGTCGTGTCGCGGAATTCGACGGCGTAGCCGCCCCCGCTTCCGTACACCGTCTGCGTCACGCCGCCCGTGTTGGCGGATAGCGGGACGAACGGGTTGACGCCGCTGTTGAAAGCGGTGTCAAAATCGCCCGCCAGCAAGTTCGCGCCAAGCTCCGCCGCGTGCGCGACCGGGACCGGCACCGCCGGAACGAGGCCCGCCCACGGGGCGAGCAGCATGCCGGCGACGAGCGCCGACGCCGTCCAACGTCTGATCTTTCGCATCTTCATCATTTTCACTCCCTTCGATATATAAACGCCTCGTCCTCGGCCGCTTCTCGCGCTGGCGGAAGCGGCCGGGACGTGCGGGCGTTTCGGATGGTGGACCGGCAACGGTCATTTGTTTTGTGCGGCCAAAAACGCCTCCAGCTGCTTTTTGATTTCCTCGCGGATTTTTTCGAGTCCCATCTTCTTCATCTTGTCGATCGCTTCCTTGTACAGCGCCTCGTAGTTGTCGGCCAAGCCGAGCGAGGCGATCGTGCGCACCTTCTTGAACTCCGGCCCGACCTTCGCCAGCTCGCTCTTGATCGGCTCCGCGTTCAGCGTAAAGCCGGCGATCGTCGACTTGACGTACGATTTCTCGTCGGACAAATATTTCTCGCGGGCCTGCACCGCCTCCGGCCAATCGTCCGGATTGCGCACGTAGCTCGGGTTCCACGTCAGCACGTAGCCGGGAAAGTTGTACGTCTTGCTCGGATCGACCCCATCGGGCAGCTTGAACTTGTCGCTGCCGACCGGCACCCAATGCTTGCCCTCGATGCCGAACTCGAACAGATCGTGGTTTTTCGGATCGGCGAACAGCCAGTCGAAAAACGCCATGACGCGGTCCGCGTTTTTGGACGTCGCCGGGATGCTGGAGAAGTTCCACGCCTTGAAGTCGGTCCGGATCGCTCCCGGCTTCCGGTCTTTCGCGCCGGGGACCAGGTCGACGAGCTCGGCCTCCGCGCCCGGGACCGCCTTCTTCAGCTCGCGGAATACCGCGTTGAAGCCCGCCGTGTCGGCGCCGATGGCGGCGAACTTGCCCGCCTTGAAGAAGCCGGCGGCATCCTTCTGGCTGATGACGTCCTTCTCCAAATACCCCTTCGTGTACCAGCGGCGCGCCGTCATTTCCTGCAAGTAAAACGCTTCCTTCGTATTGAGCGGCGCGGGCAGCACGGAGATGTCCTCGCCCGCGAACACGACGTCGACCTTGCCGTCCTTGATGTTGAAGTGCGGGATCAGGTCGCCGGCCATGATCGCGTTGAAATCGGTCGGCTTCACGTCCGGCTGCAGCCAGTTGCCGAGCGAGCTGAGCGAGCCGTCGACGCCGAACGGGATCATCCCTTTCTCGTTTTGGAGCACGGCGTCGAAATACGCCTCGAGCTCGGCCAAGCTTTTGATTTCCGGCAAGCCGTATTTGATCCGCAAATCTTTGCGGATGGCGACGCTCGCCAGACTGCCGTAGTTTTTCGTAAACGGCACGCCGTAAATGTGCTCCTCCTTCTTGCCGTCGACGAACTTGTTGTTGTTGATGTAGGCGGGCGGGAACGCTTTTTTCAAGCCCGGATATTTGTCGTTGTTGAAGTACGAGTCCAGCTGGATGAACGTGCCTTTCGCGATCATTTGCGGCATCGTGTTCCACTGCGCGTCGAATACCGCATCCACCTGCTCGCCGGAAGCGAGCTTCAGCCCGATTTTCTCCTTCAGCTGGTCCCACGGCACCCAGTTGAAGCTCAGCTTGATGTTCAGCGTATCTTTCGTCCGGTTGTAAAATTCGTCGAGCACCGCCTGCTGGTCGTTCGGCGGATCGCCGGGGAAATAAAACTGCAGCGTGACCGGCTCCGGCGTCTTCTTCGTCTCGGCTTGCGGATTGGACGAGCCGTCCGGCGCCGTCGTCTTCCCTCCGTCGTCGGCGGCCTTGGTGCAGCCGGCGAGCATGAGCGCGGACAGCGCGACCGCCGCGGCGGCGGACCGCCATGTCCGTTTACGGATCATGCGTGAACCCTCCTTGGTTTGTCGTCTCTATATGGATGCGATCCGGCCAAAAGCCGGGATCAACCTTTCACCGCGCCCACCATCAGCCCTTGGACGAAATACTTCTGAATGAACGGGTACAGCAGCACGATCGGGCCGATCGTCACGATGACGGTCGCCATCCGGATCGTGTACGAGGGCACCGCGACGGTGCCGATCGAGTACAGCTGGTTCGTGAACGTCACGCTGCTGATGATGCGGACGATAATCGACTGCAGCGGATATTTGTTCGGATCGTCGATGAACAGAATCGCCTTGAACCATTCGTTCCAGTAGTCGAGCGCGTAGAACAGGCCGATCGTGGCCAGCGCCGGCAGCGACAGCGGCAGCGCGATGCGGAACAGGATGTAGATGTCGTTCGCCCCGTCGATTTTCGCCGATTCGGCAAGCGACTCCGGCAGCGTCATGAAAAAGTTGCGCAGCAAAAACATGAACCACGGGTTGACGAGCGCGGGCACGATCATGACCCACAGGCTGTTGCTCAGGTGCAAATATTTGGTAATCAAAATGTACCACGGCACGAGCCCCCCGTTGAACAGCATCGTGAACCACATGAAAAACAAAATCGAGTTGCGGTACTTGAGCGTCCGCACCGATACCGCGTAAGAGACGGCGCACGTGACGAGCAGGCTGAGCGCGGTGCCGACGATCGTGACGAACAGGGTCACCCCGTACGCCCGGTAAATCGTGGCGCTGGCGAATATCGTCTTGTACGCTTCGAACGACAGCTTCGCCGGCACGATCGTATAGCCGTTTTGCAGCAGCGTCACTTCGTCGGACAGCGAGCTGCCGATGACGAGCAGGAACGGCACCGCGCACATCGCCGCGAACGAGCCGCACAAGATGTAGAATAAAGCGCTTAACGCGCGATCGGGCCACATTTTCGTAGACATGGTCGTATCAAGCTCCTCCGGGTAAGTGGGATCAGAACAGCGCCGCGTCCTTGTTCACCTTGCGGACGATGGCGTTCGTGATCAGCACGAGCACGAAGCCGACCACCGATTGGTACAGGCCGACCGCCGACGACATCGACATGTCGCTGTATTTGCGCAGCGCCCGGAAGACGAACGTGTCGATGACGTCCGTCGTCGGATACAGCATCGAATTGTCCCCGATGATCGCGTAAATCATGCCGAAATCGCCGTAAAACATATGTCCGACGGCCAGCAGCAGCAGCAAAATCGTCGTATTCGCCAGCATCGGCAGCGTAATGTAGCGGATCGCTTGCAGCCGCGATGCACCGTCGATTTTGGCCGCTTCGTATATATCGCGGTCGATGGACGTAATCGTCGCCAAGTAAATGATGACGCCGTAGCCGGTTCCTTTCCAAATTTTCAGCAGCGTCAGCGTGGCCGGCCAAATATCGGGGTTTTGGTAAAAGTGGATCGGGTCCATGCCGGCCGCCGCCAGCATCCGGTTGATGAAGCCGCTGTCGGTCGAGAACAGCGAGACGGCGAACATCGCCACGATCGGCCACGAGATGAAGTACGGCAGCAGCGTCAGCGATTGCGTCGCTTTTTGGAACGGCTTCCAGACGATTTCCGAGATCATGATCGCGAACGCGATTTGCGCGAGCAAACCGAAGCCGATGAACAGCGTGTTCAAGTAAAGCGTGTTGAACGTCACCTTCAGCCAGTCGCTGCTCGTGAAGAAGAAATCGAAATTGCGCAGCCCGACGAATTCGCTCCCGAATATGCCCTTGATCGGGTTGTAGTCTTGAAATGCGATGACGACGCCGAACATCGGCAAATACGAAAAGACGAAAAAGAATACGACGGCCGGCAGCGTCAGCAAGTACAAATATTTGTTGCGGACCAGCTCCTGGACGAACGACCGGGCAAACCCGGGGCGGCTTGTACTTGTGGCCGCGGTCGTCGTCTTCCCGCTTCGTGCGGCTGAATCCATGACGGTATCGCTCCTCCCTGTCGAATGTGCGGTGCGGGTCGCCGCTGCACTTAGCGTAAATCGTCGTCCGCCCCCGGAGAAAGGCCGAAAGTTGTCAAACCCCCCGTTTGATAAAAATGAAGCATGCCTCAAATCGAACGAAACGGCGTTTCGTTAAAAAAAGAACCCCGGGCGGCAAAGCCCGGGGCAGGGAGGAAACGTTATTCGGCCGCCGGAACGCGCCCGCGCGTCCGCCGGAATTCGTCCGGCGTCTGACCGATCGCCTTCTTGAAGGCGGAGTAAAAATATTTGCCGCTGCCGAACCCGACGAGCTCGGCGATTTTGTTCGCATGCTCGTCCGTCTCGAGCAGCAGCCGCTTCGCCTCGTTGAAGCGGAGCTCGCCGATATAGGCGCTGAGCGACTTGTCGGTGTTGTTCTTGAATATGGTCCGCACGTAGTTCGGCGAAAGCTCGACGTGCTCGGACACCGCTTCGACCGTCAAATTCGGATCGCGGAACCGCCGTTCGACGAAGTCGATCATCCGCTGCACGAGCTCCTTGTTTTTGCCGTCCCGCCTCGCTCGTGTCAGCTCGACGATCGCGGACGTCAGCTTCGCGAACCACGAGCGGACGTCCGCCGGATCGTCGCAGGCGCCGAGCTCGCGCATCGCCGATTTGAACGTCAGGCGGACGTGGTCCGGCTCCGCGCCTCCGGCCGCGCCTTGAACCGAGCCGACCGCCGCGAGCGACAGCTGGGTGAGCGACAGCAGCATTTCGTCGTACGAAAAACCGCCCACCCGGTGCAAAAACTCGTCGACGATTTCGTCCGCGCGCTCCTGCTCCGCCGCCTTGAGCGCTTCGATGAGCCGTTTCTCCAGCTCGAACGGATATGCGTACGCCTCCCGCCCGAAGCTTGCGGCGTCGTCGTGGAACAGGATCGCGTCCTTGCCGCGGACGATCCGGTATTCCGACAGGAGCAGGGCGCTTTTGTACGATTGATGGATGTCTTGGCGGCCGGCGGCCGGGACGCCGACGGAGACCGTCACGGTCAGTCCCAGGTAGTTGCGGATATGGCTCTGCGTCTTCGCGAGCCCCGGCTTCAAGTCCTCGATCTCTTCGGCCCGCCGCTCGTCCAGATTGACGATGAGCGCGACGTGATCCGTCTCGCCGTCGACCGCCTCGACCGCATAATCGGGCCCGAGCGTCTCGGTCGCGATATTCAGAATCGCGAAGCGGATCAGCGCAAGATCCCGCGCGGAGCGCCGGTCGGCGAGCGCCTTGAAGGAGCCGATGCGCAGCACGCACACGGCATAGTGGGTAGCGTCGAGCCGGATCCGGTGCTTGTCGGCCTTCTCGAGCCACTCCGCTTGGCTGATGACGGCGCCGTGCAGCATTTTCTTCAACAGGTCGGACTTGACCGCAGGCATTCCTTCCCGTACGGACGCCTTCAGCTCGTCGACGTTGCTGACGAGGTTGTCGACGAGATGGTCGAGCGCCTCGTATTCGTTCAGAGGCCCGCGCTCGGCCGGCGCCTCGGCGCCCGTCTTCACTTTGCGCAGCAGCCGGCGCAGCGGGCGCACCGTATTGCCCGTAAACCAAACGGCCGTGCCGATGCTGATCACGACGAACAGGCCTGTCAGCAAAAAAATGATGTTGCCGAGCTTCGCAAACGACCAGAGCAGCTTGTTGTAGTCGCCGACGCTGACGAACGTCCAGCCGAACAGCGCGGTCGACTTCTTGTACGCGACGAGCGTCTTGCTGCCGTCGATGTTCGCCGCAAACGAGCCGCCGCTCGAGGTCGAGTCGAGAATCGTGCGTATGTAGTCGCCGTCGTCGGCGATATTCGTATTGACCCGGTCCATGTCGGGGTGAGAGATGACCTGCCCGTCCTTGCCCACGATGAAAATGCGGATCGCGTCGTTGTCCGTTTGCGGGTTCACCATTTGCTGAAGCGCGCTTTGCTTCAGATTGAAGACGAGGACGGACACCGGCTTGCCGTTTTGCGTCTCCTCCACGAACAGCACGGATATGGCGTTGTAGTCGGTCGATTTTTGCGCGTAGGAAAACCGGACCTTGCGCGGGTATAAGGTGTATTCGCCTTGGAAGGAATGAGTCGTCACGAAGTCGACGATATCGCGGTCGAAAAATTCGTCCACCGGCTGGGCGACCGTCATGCTGGAGAATACTTTGTCCGCCTTCCGGTTGATGACGTAGACCGATTCGATAATCGGGTTGGAGGCGACGATCTCGCTCAGCTTGCGGGAAATGTCGCCCATCTGCACCGGCTCGTGCGCTTCGGCGAACAGAGCGCTGAATATGGTGCCCGCGTTCACCTGATCGTTGGCGCTCGTCGGCACGTTATGGAAGATGTGGAACTGGGTCAAATAGCCGAACGTGGACGCCCAATACGTTTCAACGACGTTGTACGATTGGCCGAGCAGCTGCTCGGCGTTTTTGTGGATTTCCCCGAGGAAGCTGCGGGAATATTGATGGTACATCATATACGAAAGCGCGCCGAGCAAAATCGACCCCGTCGCGATATACGACAGCAAAATTTTGAGCAAAAACCCGTTTCTCCGGATTGCGGCGCGCATGCGCGACAATCTGACGACCATATCGCCTACCGCCTTTTCCGTCGTTTTACGGAAAAGCATATCATCGTTTTCCCGGATGCGTCTACCCCGTTTCCTTACAATCGTCCCCTTGAGAAATTTCTCGCACGGCGGCGGAGCGATCCCGCTCCCAATCGGAATCGAGGACGAACGGGACGGGAGGATCGCCTTTCGGCGCAGAAGACGGCCGCCGCCGCGGGAAGATCGCGACGGCGGCCGCAGGCCGTTCTATTCCTGGAAGACGATTACACGGGTTGAGGCGATATCAAAGATGCCGGTCCGGATCGTTCCGCCATAGGTCATCGCGAACGTATACGAGCCCGGCAGCAGCTCCTTCGCCGCCTCGCCGCCAACCGTTGCGCCGATGGAGCGCCACCCGTCGGCATAATAGCTGGCGAGTCCGCCGTCAAGCGGATGGCCGCCGTCGTCCTTCAGTTGTACCTTGGCGCGTACGGTCTGGAAGCTTACGACCGGATCGACAGCCGTATTTTGCGACTTCTGGTTGGTTGTGCCTTCGTAGGTGACGGAGTATGTGTAATTGCCCGGGAGCAGTTCCTTGACCGCTTCGCCGCCGTCGATCGTGCCGAACGTACGCCAGCCGGTCGTCCCGTAATAGCTGACCGTGCCGGTTTGTAGCGGATTTCCGAAGCTGTCCTTCAACCGGACTTTGGTCGGGACCGTCTGGAATTGTACGATTGGAGCCGTTCCGATATGCTGCGATTTTTGGCTGGAGGTGCCTTCGTACGAGATCGAGAACGTATAAGCTCCCGCGAGCAGCTCTTTGACCGCTTCTCCTCCGCTGACGGTGCCGAACGGTTGCCAGCCGGCCGGTCCGTAGTAGCTGACTTCGCCGCTTCCGAGCGGGCTTCCGGAGCTGTCGTTCAGCCGAACCTTCGCTTGGACCGTCTGGAAGAGCACCTCGGCGTTCGTTGCGGTATTGTGCGTTTTCTGCTGCGTGTTGCCTTCGTAGAGGACATGGAACGTATAAGACTTGTCGGGCAGCGCCTTCATGGCCGTCCCCGTGGCGTCGGTGACACCGAGCTCGTTCCAGGCGCCGTCATAATATTGGACAACGCCCCCGCTTAGCGGGTTGCCCTGGCTGTCCTTCAGCTGCACCCTGACGACGGACAGGTCGAGCGTAAAGGCGAGACTTTGCGCCGCCTCCACGTTGCCCGCAAGGTCCGTCGACCGGTATCGCATCGTATAGGTCCCTTTTTTGTCGAACAGAACGGGTGCCGTATACGGCTTCCATGTCGCCCCGTTGTCGAGGCTGTACACGGTGTTCGCCACCCCCGAAGAGCCGTCGCCGCCCGTCAGGGTGACGGTTACCGGACTCCGGTAGGAGCCGTTCGGTCCGTCAGGCTGGCTCGGCGACACCGATGCGATCGTAACCGGCGCCGTCCTGTCGATCTGGCTTACCGTATACCCGGTGATGCCGGACGTATTGCCGGCCGCATCCGAGCTTCTTGCATACACCGTAATGTTGTCCGTAATCGTCACCGGGCCCGTATACGCAAGCCAAGCGCCGTTCTCGCCGAGCCGGTACTGCTTCACCGCCGCGTCAAGCGGGTATTGGATCGCGACGGTGACGTTCCCCTGCGTCGGCGTGCTCGGGCTTGCCGAGAATGTCGCATCGGCCGGAGGCAGCGTGTCGTGGATCTTGACGATCCGTGAAGGCAACCCGTTCGGTGAGCCGGCATTCGATGCGGAGCCGCCGATCGACGCGGAGCCGATCCCGATCACACCGCTGCCCGAACCGCTCGCCAGCGGGCGGAAAACAACGTTGAGCAGATCGGCGCTGCCGCTTACCGGCGTCGAATGGTTCGCCGCGATCTGAACGGTCCCGTTCGCCGGATTGTTGATCACGCTTGTAACGGCCGTACCGGTACGCGCGCTCTCCGCGGCAACAAACTCGAACCTCGCTGCGTCGTAGCGCATGACGATATTGTGGTATACGGCTCCCGTCACATTGCCTTCGCCAACCTTCGCTAGAAACGTCTGTCCCGAGGGAACGGCTGTCGGTACCGTCAAGCTGACCGTCGGGGCTGCCGGCGTGTTGTACATCGTCATGTAATCGTACCAATATACCCCCTTGAACCGGGTATGCCGCATCGAGATTTCGTTCACGGTCGATACGTTTGCTGCGGCAGCCAGATAAGGAACCCCCGTTACGCGGACGATTCCTTGTTCCGGATCGACCGTGCTGCCCGCGGCAATGGTTCCGTTATACCCCTTGAAAATGTCCGACCGGAGCGTGATGTCGTACGTCTTGGCTTGCGTATCCAGATCGAAGCGGACCGTCACCCACGTATCCGCCGGCAGCGTAAGGCCGCTTCCGCCCGGTACCGCGATGGCGGTGTCGGTGCCATTCACCGTCTTGTAGTAGGCCAGCCTGCCGTCCGATAGACCGATGAAGCGCAGAATTTGCTCCGAGCCGGCGCCTTGGACGGTGAAATAATAGGATCCTGCCGCATACTGGGGATCCGGCTGCCTCTTGTACTTGATTTCGGCCGTCACCTTCCCGCTCAGCGGCGCGTTCAGACGGCGGATAATCGGACTCTGCGCGTATTCGTTGCTCGGGTCGTTCCGATTATCCGTTGCCTTAAGCGCCTTGCCGCTTCCGTCCGGCAGCGGCACCGCTTCGATGAGCGTCCCGCCGTCCGTATGGAAAGACCAGCCCCCGCCGTTCGGCGGAAGCGACGACCAGCTGTCGAACGATTCGTAGTACTCGCCCGCTCCCGCGGTGACCGGGGTTGTCAGCGTTACGAGCGGCCCGTTCGTTGACTCGTTGCCGGACGCGTCCGTCGCCTCCACCTTGAACTCGTACATCCCGCCAGGCTGAAGGTTCAACATGTCGTAGGTCGTTCCGACAACCGTTGCCCGCTTGACGAACGGCTGATTGACGCCGTCCTTCCGGTAGATCGAATAGGAGGCGATCGAGCCGGAATTGTCCGTCGGGGCTTCTCCGTCCCAAGAGAGCCTTGCCGTATCGGGGAACAGCCGGATCGCACGAACGGCGGTGGCATCTCCCCATACCGGAGCGGACTGGTCGGACATCGTGATCGTAAGCGGCGCGCTTGCCTCCGACCGGTAGCCGTTCGGATCGACCGCTCGAACCGTCACGGCGTACGTCTGCCCCATCGCAAGCCCCGTCAACGTCGCGGAATACACATCTCCCGGTACGGCCGCTCTCTGTTGACCGTCCACATACACGCGGTACTCTTGGACAGCCGAGCCCGGATTCGGAGCCGTCCACGTTACGGTCGCGGACGTATCGGTCTGGGACGCCGTCTGCACGTTGCCGGGGACGAGCCCCTCCGCCAGATCCTCGTACATCATCATATAATCGTACCAATAAGTGCCCTTATTCAGCGTATGCAGGATCGCGAACCCGTCCAGGGACGTGGAGTTCGCAGCGGCGGTCAGGAACGGCAGCCCGGTTATTCGGTATACGCCTTCCTTCGGATCGACAAGTCCGGGGGCCTCCCCGTATCCCTTGAAGAGATCCGACCGGATCGTAATCCCATACGTTCGGGCTTCCGTATCGAGATCGAAGCGGACGGTCATCCAAGTGTCTTCCGTCAGCTTCATCCCGCTCGCCGTGCTGGTCGTCGGGATCCGGACGCCCTTATCAACGCCGTTCTCCGGCACATAGTAACCGAACTTGCCGTCGGAGAAGCCTTCGAACCGGAGCACCGGAATACCGCCGTCCATGATCCGGAAAGAAAAGATTCCTGGCCCGGTATCGGGATCGCGCTGAAGCTTGAAGCGGGTTTCGGCGACTACCTTGCCGGAGAGCCGACCGGAGGTCGAACGTCGAATAACCGGACTTTGGTAATATTCGCTGCCGGTCGCAAAGTAGTTATCCGTCGCCTTGAGCGCCTTGCCGTTCGTCCCCGGCAGCGCCTCCACTTCCAGAAGCGTATTGTTCGGCGTATTCAGCAGCCAATTGCCTCCGGTTGGCGGCACGGACGTCCAGCTGTCGAACGTTTCGAAGAAATCTCCGGATGCCGAACCGGAAGGAAGCTGCACCGTGACGGAGGGGCCGTTATTCGTGCCGTTGCCCGCCGGATCCTCCGCTTCCACCTTGAACGTATACGTCGCTCCCGCCGTTAAACCCGTCAAATCGTACGTCGTGCCGGTAACCGTCGCCGCCTTTACGAACGGCTGATTCGGTCCGTCCTGGCGATAAATCGAATACGAGGCGACCGTTCCGGAATTGTCGTCCGCCCGGTCCCAATAAAGCCTTACCGCGTCCGAGAATCGGTGATCGGAACCCGCCTTGGCCGTTTCGGCCCACACCGGAGGGGTCGTATCCACGGTCGTCACCTGCACCGCATTGCTGGACGGCGACCGGTTGTCGCTCGTGTCGACCGCCCTCGCCGTGATCGACATCGTCTTTCCGATCGGGAGTCCGGTAATCGTTCCGGTGAGCGTCCCGTTCGGCACGGCCAGCTTCTTCGCTCCGTCCACATAGAGGGCATACTCCTTGAGTCCGACATTATCCGTGGAAGCGCTCCAGGACAAGGTCGCGGTCGTATCCGTCTGCGATACGAGCTGCAGATTGCCGGGAACCGTCGGCGGCTGTTCGTCGGCATGCGGTTCGAGAAGACCGATCCAGTCGAGATTCATCGTGCCGTTCGAGCGCCACATCTTGATTTCGACAGGACCTGCCTGCAGCTGAACTCCCGTCTTGACGCGGAGTCCTCTCCAATACCGATCCAACGTCCCGTAATCGGGCTTGCCTTCGTCGTTATACGTCGTAGGCGCCTCGAACGAATAGCCTTGGGCTCCGATCAGAACAAGACGGCTCGACAACGTCCCGGGAGGGGTTTCCCAGCCCGCCACATATTTCAGAACCAAATCGTAGGTTCCTTCCTTCGGAACGTTCACATTCCATGTAACCCATTGCCCTTGCGTATTCCAATTCCCCAAGCCCATGCCGCCGGACAAGAACGGTCGGTTGGTGTATCGGCTGAAGCCCGGCGAGGCCTTGGAATAGTTTTCCGCTTCGTTCCACGTTATGGGCAGCGTATCCCGGCGCTCATTCGGATTCGTCCATACGTCGGCGGGCGTATGCGTGTTCCCGACCTTGCGCAGCCTTAACGTACCGGCGGATCCTCTAAGAAAGACCGCTGCATTCTCTTCGAGATAGACGACTTTCGGAGACCCGTACTTCTCGAACGTAAATCCGTCCGGCGCTTCGAGAATCTCGTAGAGCCCTTCCCCGTTCGCAATGTTCCCCCACGCAACGGGAACTCCCTCCGGATCGGTGTGCGCCTGCAGCGTCGCGGAACCGTATACGTCCTCGATTACCGTCTGCAGTGTAACCGGATCGGCAAGCGGCTCCGGCATCGGAGCTTGATTCAGCTTAAACGCCCGCTGTCCCCGTTCCACGGTGACGGTAAGCGTATTCCCGGACGTACTCCAATGGGCGCCGCGTGCATGCATTCCATCCGTTATGGAGCCGCCTTGCGGAATGTCCGAGCCGGTGTCGCCGTTGCGGAGCCTTACGGTACCCGGCGCGTGAAGGGCCACGGTCGTGTCCGAAGGACCCGAGATCGACAGCTGCTCCTCGCCAAACACGACGGTTGCCGGCTGGCTGCCGTCGATGACGGTGAGGCCGTTCTTCACCAGCTTCTTCCCTTCCACCAGCAGCACCGTATCGCCTTTGACCGCTGCGGCCGTTCCGTCGAACCGAATCGCACCCGCATCCACTTCGCCGCTTGCCGCGAGGCGAACGTAAACGACCGATCCGTCGGCGAACGTCAGCTTCATATAGCTGCCGTCGGGAGCGGTATACGTATCGATAGCTTGCGGAGTCGCAGCATTGTGCCGGTACGCTTCCATTGTCGATACGAACGTAGCCGCGTTCGTCTTCGGGGCAGTGAAGACAACCGTCGGATTTTTCTTATCCGCATGGCCGGAGCTGACGGTTGGCTTTCTCTCCGTTCCGGTCACATCAAGGAATTGATCGATATGCGTCGCGCTTAAACCTGCCGGAGCATGGAGCCGCACCTTGAGCCCCGCGTCCCCCTTCACGATCGTGGCGCCGGCTTCATCGCTGTCGAGCGAAATATACTCGTCGGCATGCAAGCGCCACTCGAACTCGTGGCCCGCCGGATCGGAGGATTGCAGCCGGTCGACCACAACAAAGACATTGGGCCTCACGTAGATGATGCTGCGGTTCGCTCGGGTCAACGCTCCCGCATAAGCGGCCGCCGCATCGCCGCTTGTCGCGTCGAAATCCGGATGAGTGACGAAGCCGTTGATCTTTCCGTCCGCGTCGAGATTTTCGATCGGCTGGCCTCTGCCCCCGTCATAGGTGATCGCATTCGCCGATAACGTCTGCCTCGTATAGTTCTTATGGTGGTTGCTGTCGAAGTAGTCGTAGTACCCGCTCTTGACGGCAAGCGACTCTCCGAACGCATTCACCACGAAGCCGTTCTGATCGGCATGGCTGTGGGTTAAGCTGCCGTACGAGTTCGATTTGAATAATAGAGAGACCCGGTCCGGATCGTACAAACTGGAATGCATCGCCACAAATCCGGTGTCCTTGAACCATCTGGCGTTAGGCAGATCCACCGGCGGCCTCGAGGCGAGACTCGGATCCCCGTAGAAGTATTCGTACAAATACCCTTCCGGTTGAAGGCCTCTTGCTTCCTTCGCCCATTGCATCCTGGGGTCCCCGTACACTTGCGCAAGGCGGTTCAGACTCGACACGCTGGCCGAGCTTGGCGGCACATTGCTGTCGTCACCGAACGCTCCGTTAGGGCTCCCGTGCGGCCACATATAGAGCGGGTACAGCCATTCGTTCCGGGAGAACGCCTTGTCGTACAGATTGAAATCGGTTGCAGCCAACAGCACGTCGGGCAATTCCTTGCCGCCAAGGGTACTCCACTGCCAATATCCCGTCCCTTGCGACCAGCCCCCGTCCTCTCCCCCCCAAGGGGGCATCAGGTTGATGTAAGCAGGAATCACCTTGCGGAACCAGCCTTCCGCTTCGGGTATATCGTGCAGCATCGCCGTCGCGATAATGCCGGCCATCCCGAACGTCGTCCAGCCGTGCGAATCGAACGGACTTTTCTCGAGCGGATTCGCCGCAAAGCCGTTCATGATGGTAAGCGTCCGCGTCTTCACCATGTTCCGGACCTGCTGCTTCTCGTCAGGCGACAACAGGTCATAAAGCCAGTCGTACGCCATTGCGCTCTTATAAGCGATGGCACGGTGCACCTGGTTTTGATTTTCATTGCTTGTCGCCCCGCTCGGGTTCCAGGAGGCGATACTTAGAAGCCGGTCTTTCGCATTTTGTCCGATGGCCGGAGAGCCCGTGATCAAATAAATGAATGCGGAATCCATCATCTTGTTGAGCGCTTTCTCCGCCGCCGTACGAATGTCCCGCTGGGCCTTCACCAACGCTTCGCCCGTCGGAGGGGGCGAGGGGAAGGTCGGCTCCGGGGGGAGATCTTCGTTCAGGCTGTCTGTCGCATTCTGCAAGCTCTTCTGATACACCGCGTTGGTTCCCGTCTGGGCCAGCTCGCGGAAATCGTCCAGCGTTTCGGCGGTCGTCCATATCCGCGGATGGGCGTTCGTGACGCTGCTCAGGAGCTGATCGACGGGAGGTACCGGGAACGGCACGTTCTGCTCCTCGATGCGGAATCGGCGGATGGTGCTCCACTCCGACCAGCCTTCGGCCGGTTTATGGTAGCGTACGCGCCAATACCAGGTGCCCGAGTCGAACACATGGGGAAAATTGTAGTAGTTGACCGTTAACGCCGCATTCTCGTACACAACGTCGGCTACGGTGGAGCTGCGGCTCACTTGCAGGTCGTACAGATCCGCTCCGTCTATACGCGGCCAACGGAAATCGGGGGGATTTTGCGTCGTAACGAGCGAGTCCGGCGCGAACGGCATATTGCGTCCGGACAACGACGACACCGGCCACCCGGGAGCGGCTTTGACAGCGGGGGGATGGATGCCGATCCATCCAAAGATCATGACCACAGCCATAACTAGCGATATTTGCTTTTTCTTATGCCTGCCCAGCATTCATGATTCATCTCCTTTGCTCAAGTCGAATACGTGCGATACGTTTCTTCCACTCGTGATACGAAGCGAAGCGAATCCGACGGGTCTATCCGGCTTGTAACGTTCCGCATCCCCTCCTTCCGCGTTTATCGTGAAAGCGGTTACCAATTAGTCTGAAGCTTAGAAGCTCGAAAAAGGCGTAATGCATATTTAATACTTATATTACGATTAAAGAATAAAATTAAATATAAGTTACAGTCAATAATAAATTTGAGATGCAGATCAACTTTTTATTATACATACACTTTAAGCCGGAAAATGTAATGTTTTGATATTTATCTGATATGTAATCTTGAAATCAATTCCCGATTGCAATCTTCTTAACCTTACAAATGATACGTCTTATCTGATGATCCGAATAATAGGATCGATAAGGACGATCGTCGAATGAGACGACGACCTGGCTGCGGAACGTTCCGCCCTCGCCGACGGCATCCTCCACTCGCCGCGAAAGCTGAACAACGAGGGGAAGGGCATCGGCAGAAAATGTCCTTGCATGTACGAAAAAAAACAAACGGCACGGGGATTTCCCCATGCCGTTTCGCATTTCCATTTCGATTCCCGGTCTTGTCTTTGAGCTAACTTCATGCCATTGCCGGAGGCTGTCCTTCCGGTTCGCGGCATTCCGCCGGTCAACGGCCGCCCTTCTCCTTCTTCTCCGCCGCGGCCAGCAGGTCGCGCACGACGGCGCTGACCATGATAAGCCCGGCGACCGGCGGCACGAACGAGTTGCTCGCCGGCGGCTGCTGCGCCTTGCGGATTTCCGGCGCGTTCTCCGGCACGATGCGCTGCGTGACGTCCTCGCGCGGCTTGATCGGCTCCTCGGTCGAGAAGACGACTTTGACGCCTTTCTTGATGCCGTCCTTGCGCAGCTTTTGGCGGATGACCCGGGCGAGCGGATCGACCGACGTCTGCGAAATGTCGGCGATGCGGAACTGCGTCGGATCCATCTTGTTCGCCGCGCCCATGCTCGAGATGATCGGAATGTTCCGCTTCAGGCATTCCTTGATGAGATGGATTTTGTACGTAACCGTATCGGATGCGTCGATGACGTAGTCGAGCGGGTATTCGAAAAACTTCTCGTACGTCTCCTCGGTATAAAACATCCGCAGAGCGATCGCGTCGCATTCCGGGTTGATCAGCTTGACCCGGTCGCGCATCAGCTCGGCCTTCGGCTGGCCGACCGTCGTCGTCAGCGCGTGAATTTGCCGGTTCACGTTCGTAATGTCGACGACGTCCTTGTCGACCATGATGACGCGGCCGATGCCGGTCCGGACGAGCGCCTCCGCCGCGATCGAGCCGACGCCGCCGATGCCGAGCACGGCGACGGTGCTTCGCTTCATGACGTCGAGCCCTTCGGGCCCGATCGCCAATTCCGTTCGCGAAAATTGATGGAGCACAGGAACTACCTCCTATTACCGTCCCGCCGGAAAAGTTTAAGCCTTGGCCGCGGTTTCCTTCAAGGCGACCCGGATCGACAAGTCGTCCAGCTGCTTCTGGTCGACCTCCGACGGCGCATCCATGAGCAGATCGGTCGCGCTCGCCGTTTTCGGGAACGCGATCGTCTCGCGCAGGTTCGTCCGGCCGGCGAGCAGCATGACGAGCCGGTCGAAGCCGAAGGCGATGCCGCCGTGCGGAGGCGTCCCGTACTCGAAGGCGTCGAGCAGATAGCCGAACTTGTCGTAGGCATCCTCACGCGAGAAGCCGAGCGCCTGGAACATTTTCTCCTGCACGTCGCGCTTGTAAATCCGCATCGAGCCGCCGCCCACCTCGTAGCCGTTCAGGACGAGGTCGTACGCCTGCGCGCGAATTTGTCCCGGATCCGTATCGAAGTAGTGCAAATCTTCGTCCTTCGGACGCGTGAACGGATGGTGCTCCGCCACGTACCGCTTCGCTTCCTCGTCATAGCCGAGCAGCGGGAAGTCGACGACCCATGCGAACTTGAACACGCTGTCGTCGATCAGCCCGAGATCGCGGCCGATTTTGAGACGCAGGTTGCCGAGCACGTCGGCGACGACCTTCTTCGTATCGGCGGAGAACAGCAGCAGGTCGCCTTCCTCGGCGCCGAGACGTTCCTTGAGCGCGGCGATCTCGTCTTCCGTGAAAAATTTGACGATCGGCCCTTTCCACTCGCCGTCCTTCACCTGAATCCACGCCAAGCCTTTCGCGCCGTAGCGCGCCGCGAACGGCAGCAGATCGTCGATCTCCTTCCGGCTCCACGTGCCGCAGCCTTTCGCGTTGAGCGCCTTGACTTGGCCGCCCTTCTTCGTCACGTTCGCGAATACTTGGACGCCGGAGTTTTGCACCAGATCGGACACGTCGACGAGCTCGAGCCCGAAGCGGAGGTCCGGCTTGTCCGAGCCGTACTTGCCCATCGCGTCCGCGTAGCTGAGCCGCTGGAACGGACGCGGGATATCGGCGCCGACCGTCTCCTTGAACAGGCGGGCGACGAGCTCCTCCATCATGTCGAGCAGCTGGTCGCGCGACAGGAACGACGTCTCGATGTCGACCTGCGTAAATTCCGGCTGGCGGTCGGCGCGAAGGTCTTCGTCGCGGAAGCAGCGCGCGATCTGGTAATAGCGCTCCAGTCCGCTCACCATGAGCAGCTGCTTATAAATTTGCGGCGATTGCGGCAGCGCGAAAAATTCGCCCGGATGAACCCGGCTCGGCACGAGATAGTCGCGCGCGCCTTCCGGCGAGCTCTTCGTCAGAATCGGCGTCTCGATCTCGAGGAAGCCGTTCTCGTCGAGGAAGTCGCGGAACACTTTCGCCGCCTTGGAACGGAGCTGCAGCGTGCGCTGCATTTCCGGACGGCGCAAGTCCAAGTAACGGTATTTCAGCCGCAGCTGCTCGTCGATCTCGATGCCGTCTTCGATGAAGAACGGCGGCGTTTTTGCCGTATTGAATATTTCTGCCTCGTGAATTTGCACTTCGATTTCGCCGGTGGCGAGATTCGGGTTGACGGTCGCCGGGTCGCGCTCGACCACTTTGCCTTTGACCGCCAGCACGTACTCGGTGCGCGCCTTGTCGGCGACGTCGAACGCCTCGCCCGAGAACGCCGGGTTGAATACGATTTGCACGATGCCGCTCCGGTCGCGCAGGTCGATGAACAGAACGCCGCCCAAGTCGCGGCGGACCGCCACCCAGCCGTTCAAGACGACGGTCTCTCCGATATTAGCTTTGCCAAGCGTGCCGCAATGATGTGTTTTGAGCATCATGATTGTCCTCATCCTCCATGTTTTCGTTTCGATCGCAACACGAAGCCGCAGCCGGCAAAACCGGCCTACGCTTCGCGATTAACGGTCCAGCTTCGCCTTCACCGTCTCGGCCACACTCGCGAGCGGCACTTCCTCCTGCTCCCCGGTCGCCATCGACTTCAGCGTCACGGAGCCGCGCGCCAGCTCGTCTTCGCCGATAATCGCCGTATACCGGGCGGAGAATCGGTCGGCCGACTTCATCTGCGCCTTCATCTTGCGGCTCAAATAGTCTTTCTCCGCCGTCAAGCCCGCCGAGCGCAGCTCGAACAGCAGCTTCGCCGCTTCGTTCTCCGCCGCTTCGCCCATGCCGATGACGTACACGTCGAGCGGCCGGACGCCGGGCACGTCGACCCCTTGCGCCTCCAGCACGAGCAGCACCCGCTCCAGACCGAGCCCGAACCCGACGCCCGGCTGGTCGACGCCGCCGCCGCCGATCGTGCCGACGAGGCCGTTATACCGTCCGCCGCCGCTGATCGTATCGATCGCGCCGATGCCGGCCGCCTTGTATTCGAACGCCGTATGCGTGTAATAGTCGAGGCCGCGGACCATGCGCGGATTGACGACGAATGCGATGCCCATGTCGGTCAAGTGCCGCTGCACCTTGGCGAAGTGCGTCGAGCATTCCTCGTCCAAATAATCGAGAATCGACGGCGCCCCGACGCCGTACTCCTGGTCTTTTTTGCAGTCCAGAATGCGCATCGGGTTGCGGTCGTAGCGCGACTGGCAGTCTTTGCATAGCTTCTCCTTCACCGGCGCGAAAAACTTGCGCAGCTCGTCGCGGTACACGGTGCGGCACGCCGGGTTGCCGACGGAATTGATCTCGACCCGTACGTCCTTCAACCCGATCTCCTTGTAGAACAAATACCCCAACGCGATCACCTCGGCGTCCAGGCTCGGATCGACCGATCCGATCGCCTCGATGCCGAACTGGTGAAACTGCCGGTACCGGCCGGCCTGCGGCTGCTCGTAGCGGAACATCGGACCGATATAGTACAGCTTGTTCACGTCCGGCTCGCCGTACAGCTTGTTCTCCACGTAAGCGCGCACGACGCCCGCCGTGCCCTCCGGACGGAGCGACATGCTCCGGTCCCCTTTGTCCTGGAACGTATACATTTCTTTCTCGACGATGTCCGTCGTCTCGCCGACGCCCCGCTGGAACAGCTCGGTATGCTCGAAAATCGGCGTGCGGATTTCCCTGTAATTGAACCGGCGGCATACGTCGCGCGCCTTCTCCTCGATGTACTGCCATTTCTCGACGACGCCGGGCAGCAAGTCCTGCGTCCCTTTCGGTTTTTGAATGCTCACTCTCGTTCCCTCCTTGCCTGTTGCTGGTGCCCCGTTTCCGTTCCGTGCATGCAAAAAACCCGTCCCCGGCATCGCTGCCTGGGACGGGACGATCGCATAAGCCGAGCTTTCCCGCGGTACCACCCGCATTCGCGCCGCCGCGTCGCCGAAAATCGGCCGACGGAGCAAGCACGCACTTGACGCGGATAACGCCCGCCTGCGCGAAACGGCTACTGGCCGGAGCGCATCCGCCGACAACGCGCCGCTTGGCACGGATCGACAAAACGTCGCCCGGGGTTCCCCGTCCGTTCTCCGGGAGGTTGTTCGTCCGTCCATCGCCGGGAAGCTTCCAGCCGCAAGGCTTCCCTCTCTGCAGACTTGGGTTCGGAGTACTCGGTCCCATCCTAGAATCGGATTCATATCGTATTGATTGTATACTTGACACCGCGCAAAGTCAAGAAACGCCGGCCGAAACCGGCAAGATTCGACCCTTGCGGGAACGCGCAAATGTTACAATGAAGTCGTAAGCCCGATAGCGAGGAGGCAACGAGCATGGAACTGGTCGGTCATTGCCGCGTGTGCGGCACCGCCGTCTACTGCAAGGGCGGCTTTTTGGACGGCGTCTCGGACGGAGGCGCTTTGTATTGTCACGCCTGCTTCGAGGAGGCCGACGGCGGGCAAGCCGACGATGGCGGCGCCGGGCGCGGCAAGTCAGCGGACCGCGTCGACGGAAGCTGACGGCTCGGGAGCCCGCTTCGTCCGCTTCGCTCCGGAAGCGAGCAGGACGACGGCGCCCGCGGCCGCGATCCAGCCGAGCACCGAAGCCGGTCCGCCGACGTTCAGCCCTTGGCGGAAGTAGAACAAGTCGCGCAGCCCTTCCGCGCTGAACCGGAACGGAATCCACGAATAGAGCCAATCCCGGGCCGCATCCGGCAAAAATTCGGGCGGCAGGTTCAAGATCGGCAGCCCGAAGAAGAACAGCAGCACCAAGACCGGCATGCCTTTCAGCCCGATCCAATTGACGATCGCCGATTGCAGCAGGAAGAAGCTGTAAACGGCCAAGGTCAAGAACAATCCGGTCTCCGTTACGTCCGGCACGTCAAGGCCGAACAGCCCGCCGACGACGGCCAAAATGGCAGCCGACGCGACGACCGCGTACGCGAGGCCGGCGATCAGCTGCGACGCCGCGATCCCCCACCCGCCCGATGCTCCCGCTCCGGCTTTGCCTGCCGCAACAAACAGAAGCACGGTGGCGGCGAGGGCGGATATCCACGCCAGCTGGGTCAGGACGACGGGGGCGTTGCCGTTGGCCGTATTCGGCAATATCGGGTGCACCGTCTGGAACGTAACGGCGAGCGGTGCGGCCAACGCCTTCGCCTGCGCGATCGAAACGGCGTCCCCTTTCATTTGCTGCAGCTGGCCGAGCGCCTGCTCCCGCAGCGCCGCGTTCGCCCCTTCGAGCATTTTGCCAACCGCCTGCGTCACCATCGTCGCCGCGACGCCGCTTTTTCCCTGGTTGACCAGCACGCGCACCTCGGCCGGTTTCGGCTGCGGCGACAGGAGCGCGACGAAGTCGGCGCTGAGCGTCTCCGGCAGGACGACGACGGCGTAAAACGTTTGCCGGTCCAGCCCTTCCGCCGCCGCCTGCTCGTCATCCAGCACCGTCCATTCGAAGGGAGACTTCTCGCCCGTCGGCGTCATCTCCGTCGTCAGCTTCTGCTTGAGCACGTCCCCGATATTCATGCGGCCCTTTCCCGGCACGTCCGCGCCCTTGTCGGCCGCGACGAGCGCTACCGGAATCCGCTTCGGCACCGGGTTGACCGTCGAGCCGACGAACGCCCATCCGAGCAGAGCGACGATCGCAACGACGGCGAGCAAGCCCGCCCATACGCTTTTTTGCGCAAAATACTGTTTCGTTCCGTTCATATCCGACACTCCCGTCCATTTTTCATTGAACATTCAGTGAATGAAATGGGCCAAAGCAATCCCCTCTTGTCGAGGGGACATGTTGAGCTCGTTTCGTGCGCTGCTTGCCGGGAACAAAGCTACGTCCTTTTCCAGCTGTCCAGCAAATGGTCGACGATTCGCTCCCGGTAAGCCTCGATATCTTCGCCGATCAAATCGATGCCCGTCAAGACACGGAACATCGCCGTCAAGTTGATCGACATCACCTGCAGGGCGGCCATCTCGTAGTCCATCTCGCGAATTTCGCCCCGGGCCGCGCGGCGTTCCAGCACGTTCGCCATATGCCGCTGCCGCTCCCGAATCGATGCCGACATGAAGTCGACGACCGAAGGGTCGAACAGCTCGCGCTCGCGGAACTGGATGCGCAGCAGGTCGAGGTCGGATTGCAAAATGCCGTACAAGGCGCGAGCGAACTCGAGCAGCTTTTGTCGAAGCGGAACGTTCGGATCGTCGTCGTGCAGATGGCGCGATTCGTCGACGAGGGCGACGCGCCGCTCGTGGCCTTCCTTCATGATCGTCTGCAGCATCTCCATCTTGCCGTCCGGAAAATAATGGTACAGCAGACCGTCCGCCATCCCGATCTTCTGGCAAATCATCCGCGTCGACGTGGCGTGGAAGCCTTTCTCCGCGAACAGCGATTTGGCCGACTCGAGCAGCTGCTCCCGGCGTTCGGCCGCCTGCTTGTCGCGGCTCGTCATCGCGCGGCTGCGGGGTTGTCGCGTCATGGGGCGTTCACTCTCTCCGTCATTTCGTTCACCGTTTGTTCAATGAAATCTTACTGCCGTTCGAAGCGACTGTCAATAGGTTCCCCGAAAAAAGAAAAAAACCCGCGGCATCCTCCGCAGGTTATCCAATGTTTCTATATAAAAAAGGGGGTCGATATTTATTATAGGCGGACCGTGTTAAGCCGGAATGAAAAACAGATTACAATCGTATTACATTCGGGAAAGCGATTGCAGGCGTCGCCCCTTCGCCCTTTACGATTCCGTCGCTTCAAGCCACTTCGCGACGAGCCGGCGAAGCTTGTCCTCCTTCTCCCGAACGTCGTTCCTATCGGTCAGCTTCACGACGGCCCGATCCGGCGCCGCCCATTCCAGCAGTCCGGTCGTATCCTCGAACAACGGCTGTTTTCCTTCGCGAGCTTTCGCCTTGGCTCCGCAATGAAACACAAGGCGGAAAAATCCTTTACCCTTCAGGTTGAACGTAATCCGATCCTCCTCTCCGAGAAAAAAGCTGGGCGCGTTCCATTTGATATGCTCCCCGAGCCGCGGATCCGCGCTCGCCACGATCGCCCGGACCTCCTCGATTTCGTTCTTCAACGGGTGGTCGAGCTTGATCATGAAGTCGGCTACTTGCCGGGAGCCCGACTCTTTTTTGTCCGCGGGCATTTTGCATCCTCCTTCGGTTTATTCATTGGGGGCGGCCGATTGGCGGGCCGGACCCTGTCCATTCACCATACCATACGGAGGTCCGCATGACTTCTTCCCGATTGCGGTCCGTAGAAAAAACAAGCGTCCTCTTCCGAGGACGCTTGTCGCGGCGGGCATGGCCCGCCCTTCGCCGCACTTGCGCGCGAGGCCGGTTTATGTCTTCGTCTTCGCCAGCGATTCGACCAAATCGCGGATCATCATGTACGTGTCGCCGTTGCTCAGCTTCCGCTTGTCGGCGATGCCGTCGACGGTCGCCTGCTGCAGCATGCCCTTGGCCAGCAGCTCGGCCACCGCCTTGTCCGCGGCCACGTCAAAGCCCGCCGTTTTGGCGATCGTCCAAGCCGCCTGCTCGAGCGTGAGCGGCTGCTTCGCGGGCTCCTGCATGCCGGCGACGACGCCGCTCGGGTCGCCCGGCAGCTTCTTCACCCGCTTCACGCCCTGCATCAGGTTGAGCAGACGCTGCGGGTTCGAATCCGGGAGCGTATTGAAGCCGCTGTTGTCGTAGCCGCCGATGACGAGCCCCATGCTGACGACCGTCTTCAAGCCCGGATACGCCTTCTGTTCCATGTACGGCTCCGGCTTGAGCTCGTACGGCTTCAGCTCCATGCCCTGCTTGTTCAGCATGTCCTGCAGCGAGGCGATCAGCTCCTTCGACGCGGACAGCTCGCGGAACGTCACGCCTTTGTCGATCGCGAGCTTCGCCGCCGCACCGGCCGCCTGGGCCGTCGCCATGCCGACCGGAATGACGCGGGCGCTGCCGTGCGGCAGCGTATCGAAGCTGGCCGACCGGCCGACGACGAGCAGCCCGTCCGCCTTCAGCGGCACGATCGAGCGGAACGGAATCGCATACTTGATCGGATGGCTCATGACCGCTCCGTTGTCGGTCGGCGATATGCGCTGGATGTCGACCGGGTACGAGCCGAAGCCGATCCGGTCCCATTGGTCGCGGTTTTCGAGCACGTCGATCATCGTCAGCCGGTATTCGCCCACGATGTGACGCGTCTCCCGGATGTACAGCTCGGGCGCGACCGCGTCCCATACCAGGTTCGCGAACTCGGGGTACAGCTTCTTCATGTAGTCGACGACGTACGGCAGCTCTTTCTTCGCGATCTCGAACGCCTCCGCGCGCGAGTTCGGATCAAGGCCGTCGATGCCGAAAATTTGCAGCGCGTTGATGAGCATCGTGTCGTCGTTTTGCCGGCCGATGTTCAAGCCGCGCATTTTGACCCGCTCCTTGTTGTTCGGCGGGTACTTCTGCATTTCCCCGTAGCCCCAGGCGCTGCGTTCGTTGGCGTCCGTATTCGGATCGCCGTCGTCCCTCAGCCGCTTCTGCACCTGCTTCCAGACGTCGGGCGTGACGTTTTTCAGCCGGAACACGGCCGTTACCGCCATTCTCGCCTTCTCGTCGCCGAGATCGGCGCGCCCGATCGTATACGGCACGCCCGACGCCGCCGCGATGTCCGCGTCCTGCGTCGCGTCGATGACGGCTTTGGCGGCGACGTCCCGCTTCGTGCCGTCGGCGGTCGTGACGGTGACGCCGACGACTTTTTTGTTGCCGTTCGTTCCGTCCGCCAGCTTCGGTTCGATCGATTTCGTCTTCAGCAGCAGATCGATGTTTTTCTCGTTTTTCACCATCGCGTTGAACGCGTTGGCCGCCGTAATGACGTCGAACGAGTCGCCCTCGACCTGCTTGTACCATTCGGAGAACAATCCCTTGTTCAAAATGTCGGTGCTCCCGGGCTTCTCCCGGTCGTAGTTATGGTCGAGGCTGTTCAGCCAGCCGAGCGTCATCAAGCCGCCCAATATTTCGCGGTCGCGGCCGTCGACCAGCAGCGTCTTCAAGCCGTTGCGCGCGGCGGATACGGCGGCGGTGACGCCCTCCGGGTCGGTGCCGACGACGACGACGTCGTAATCGTTTTTCGGCGCCTGAACCGATTGGACCGGCTGCAGCTTGCCGGAATTCGGCGTTTCGTTCGATTTCGGGGGCGTCTTGCCCGCATCGCCCAGCAGCCGAACGGCGGTTACGGCGGCGATGACGACGGCGACGCCTACCAGTGCGAGAAAAACCCATAAATTTTTGCGGGCCGTTCTGCGATCCACGTGTCGAGCCATATCTCCCATCCTATCTCCTCTAAAATGACATCCAAAGTGTACCACACTATTCGTCAAAAAACGAGGCGCCCGGCGGGGGAGGCGCGAGCTGCGGCGCTTCACGTCCCCCCTTCCCCCATAAAAAATCCGGGCCCCCACACGGGAACCCGGATGTCGCCGGCTTGCGCCGCCGCAGCTCAAGGATAAAACGTGCTCGCCGGCGTCGTCGTCGGACACCAGCGGGAGCCGCGCAAAAAGTCGAGCAGCGCCTCCTTCGCGTTCGGCGTGCCGATGTAGTAGAGCGCCTCCGCCGCGTGGGCGCGCACGTAGCGATTGTCGTCGTCCAGCGCCTCGACCAGCGCCGGAACGGCCGCCTCCGCCCGGGCGCCCCACTTCGCGAGCGCCAAGCCCGCCATGAAGCGGACTTGCACGTCCGCATCGCGCAGCGCGCGCGCCAGCGCCGCGACGCCGGCGTCCGCCGCCGCATCGCCGCGGTACGCGCCGACGTTGCCGAGCGCGTCGACCGCCGCTTGGCGCAGCCGCTCCGACGGCCGCTCGAGCAGCGCGGCGAGCGCCCGCACCGCCGGCGCCGACGCGGCCGCGGCCCGCTGCTCGCCGAGCGCGAACGCCGCGCGCGCCGCCGTCTCGTCGCGGTCGCTCGCGAGCGCCGCGAGCAGCCCGCCGAGCGCGGCTTCGCCGGCGACGGCGAGGCCGTACGCGGCGCACCGCGACACGGCCGGCGCGTCGCCGCCGAGCGCGGCGAGCAGCGCCGCGACGCCGGCGTCGCCCATGCGGGCGAGCCCGTACGCCGCGTTCAGCGCCGCCGGCTCGAACGCGTCGGCGAGCGCGCCCGCCAGCGCGGGCACCGCGCCGGCCGCGGCGGCGGCGGGGCCGAGCAGCGCGAGCCGGTCGGCCGCCAGCGTCCGCTCGGCCGCGTCGGCGGAGCGGAGCCGCTCGAGCAGCGCGGCGACGTCGGCACCGCCTCCGTCGACGGCGTCCGCCGCCTCGTCGCGGCCCATGAGCCAACGCCACGCGTCGCGCCACATCGCCTCATGGGCATGCAGCGGCGCTTCGATGGCGGACGGTGATCGCCAGACCGGATCCCGATTGTCCCAGCTCGGTCCGGTCGGCGCCTGCGTGCGCATAAATTCGAACTTGAGCATGAACCGCTCCCGCCCGGCCACGTTCGCCGTCGACCGGTGCCATATATCGTAATGGATGAGCGCGAACGTGCCGGCCGCGCCGGCCGCCGTCACTTCCCCTTCGCTTTCGTCCGAGGCGAACGTCCGGCTTTCGTAGCATTGCGTTCCCGGCATGATCCCGGTCGGCCCGAGCTCGACGGGCGTATCCTGCGGGAAGTACATGATCATCGCCCACCAAGGCCGGTGGTTGCGCATCCGGCTGTACCCCCAATAGCTGTCCTTATGCCAGCCGCCGGGCTTCGGCGAGTTGTTGTAATGGCCGTGCCGGTGCGCATGCATGCTGTAGTCCGGCCCGAGGACGCTCGTCAGCGCCCCTTTCACGACGGGGTGGTCGAACACCTTTTGCAGCTCCCGCACGCGGGGGAGCAAGTTGTTGCCCGGATTGCCCTCCGTCCGGTACACGTCGCTCAGCTGCTCGACGAGCCGCCGGTGGAACGATTCCGGGAAATCCGTCTTCAACAGGACGTACCCTTCCGTAAGAAACTGCCGCATCTGCGCGTCGGTCAACAAGCGCAACCCGTTCTCCATGCCCCATTCCTCCCAATCGATGAAAATCGTCGCTACCCCTTCATCTTACGGGGGAGAGGCGCTTCGGAAAATGGAGGAAGTTCACTTCGGCTTGCACAAAACAAACCCGTTTCGGGCAAACGGACGATACCCGCGAACGCCGCTACTGCATCAGCCGGCGGTATTCCGACGGCGGCAAGCCCGTATGCCGCTTGAACAGGCGGGAGAAATAATACGGCTCCATGCCGACCTGCCGGGCGACGTCCGAGACGGGCGTGCCGGTGGCGGCGAGCAGCGTTTTCGCCTTTTCCAGCTTCAGCCGCAAGATGTACTGGTTCGGGGAAAGCCCGACCAGCTCGCGGAACCGGCGGATGAAATAGTTCGGATGGAAATGGACGAGCTCGGCCAGCTCGTGCACCGTCACGTTCGTGTCCAGATGCCGTTCGATATGCTTCAGCACGACGTTCAAATGCGCAAGCCCGCGATCCTCCCCATCCGGTTGAAACGAGTGGCCGCCGGACAACGCGCCTTCCAAAAACAAGCCGATCATTTCGAGCAGCGCCGCCTTTTGCATCAGCGCGGCCGTGAAGCTCCCGCTCTCGTAATGCGCGATCAGCCTTTCGAACAAGCCGGTCAGCCGGTCGTGATCGTCCACGTCGATAAAATACGGGCCGCCGGTCAGACGGAACAAGTCCGTCTCGCCGATTTTGGCCGTGAAGTGGCACCAATACTTTCCGAAAGCGTTTTCATTAATCGCGTAATACGACTGCTTGACCCCCGCCGGCATGACGAAAAGCTGCCCGGGCCGGGGATGGTACGTCACGCCGTCGATGACGAGACACCCTTCCCCTTCCCGGATATAATACAGCCGGTTGAAATCCGGCACGAAATTCAGCTGCCGCCATTTCATATTCACCTTCGAATAGGCGGCGAACGATACGTGCACCTGCAAGTTTCCGATCAGCCCGCGCAGCCGCGACATCGACTTGGCCGTTTTCATGCGCCGCCCGCCCCCGCTTACCGGCTCGGCGTCAAGCCGTACGCGTCGTCAAGCAGCCGCAGCTTTTTGTCGATATATTCCTTATACGCCTGGTTGTAGACGGAAGGCTCCTTCGGGTTCGGAAACCGCTCGATCTTCTGATGCTCGTTGCCCTCCTCGTCGGTCGTCGCCGGATACAGCACCTTGCTGACCGCACCGCAGCCGAGACCGATGATCGTCTGCCGCTCCTCCATCATGAGGATGTTGTACAGGCTGTCCCGGTCGCCGAGCGCATAGCCGACGTTTTCGAGATTGCCGAGAATGTTTTTTTGCCGGTACATGTAGTACGGATGGTAGCCGTGCTCGTCCATGAACGCGTTCGCCATCTTCATCATGTCGGCGATTTCGTCGCGCTCCGCCACTTCGTACTGGTCGCGGTTTTTCGTCATTTTGGAGGCGCGCTTGAACGACAGCGTATGCACGGTGAGCGATTCCGGCAGCAGCTTCGCCGTTTCGTCGAGCGTATGCTGAAATTCGGGTATGCCTTCGTTCGGCAAGCCGATAATGAGGTCCATGTTGATGTTGTCCATGCCCATCTCGCGCGACAGCTTGAACTTCTCGACCGTCTCCTCGACCGTATGGTGGCGGCCGATCTTGTCGAGCGTCAGCTGCGTGAAGCTTTGCGGGTTGATGCTGATCCGGCCGACGTTCCACTTCTTGAGGACGGCCAGCTTCTCCGGGGTGATCGTGTCGGGACGCCCGGCTTCCACCGTCAGCTCGCGAACTTCGTCCAAGCTCGGCAGCGATTCGCGCATCGTTTCGAACAGCGCGTCGATCTGCTCCGCCGTAATGCTCGTCGGCGTGCCGCCGCCCCAATAGATCGTCGTGATGCGGAGCCCCGCCTGCTTGAGCCAACGGCCGGTTTCGCGGATTTCGTAATGAAGCCCGTCGAGAAACGTGTCGACCGACCCGTTGTTGCCGCGGATGTCATATGCCGGGAACGTGCAGTACGCGCATTTCGTCGGACAAAACGGAATGCCGATATACAGGCTGACCTCGCGGTCGAGCTCGAACAGATCGGGAATAACCGCGAGCTGTCTCTCGGCGATGTCGGCGAGCAGCTTCGCCTTGCCGTCGGTGAGCAGATACTCCTCCTGCAGCTGCCGGACGCTCGCTTCGCGCCCTTGCTTGCGCAGCAAATTGTGCATCAGCTTCGTCGGTCGGACGCCGGTCAGCACGCCCCACGGCTGCTCCAGTCCGGTCGCCTCCTCCAGCACGCGCAGCATGGCGGAGCCGACGACGCGCTTCAGCTCGCGGCGTCGGGCATCGTCCGCGCCGCTTCTCAGAAGGCGGCTCTCGGCATGCGTCCAGCGGCCGCCCGATGCCGGACGCTCGAGCGTCGCCGTGACCGTGGCGCTACCGTCGGCTCCGATCGGCGCAAGCTCGAGCGCAAGCCGCAGCTCGGCGTCGGGATCGTCTCCCCCGACCATGTCGACCTCTTCGAAAAACAGCTTCGCTATATGATAAATGTCCATTTGATAGTCGTCGAATCCGACTCGAAGGCATGCCAGTTTCATCTGTACCTTTCCCTCCCGTTCGTGCTGCCGCAACCGTTGCGACGCCACTAGTGTACCATATTTCGCGGAGGAAAGGCGACAGCCGGGAAAGGGGATGCAGCGGGGGGCTCGTCCGGTTTAGGGGAGAAACGGCTTATGAGGCGCATTGCGGACATGGCTCGGACCGGACGCCCATTCCTGGGACGCTTCGGCGGCGAAACGCTGTCCGCCCATCCCGATCGAATCGGGGACGCCGTTATGCAGCAGTCGGTTGTGCGGATCGAGCACGATCGTTTCTTTTCGGGATCGGCGCATATCGATAGTCTCCTTGGCAGTAATGCGATACTTCACTAGTTTTGCCAACGGAGGCGAAAATAACCGCGCGCGAATGCGAAGAAGCCCCGGCCGAACGGTTGCGATCCGTTCGTCCGCGGCTTTTTTCGACGATCCGCTATTCGATCCGTTTACTTCAACACCGGCACCTTCGCCGGCTCCGGCGCCGCGCTCCGCGCCTGCTCGCGCCGCTCAGCGCGCTCCTTCTCGGTCAGGCGGGGGCACGTGTAGCAGCAGTAGCCGCCCTCCGTCTCGAAAAACCGGCAGCATACGTTTTTCATCCGCACTTGCTTCGACTCGTCCTTCAAATCTTCGAGCCACCGAATCGTTACGTCGAACGGATTGCGTTTCAAGCCGAACGTTTCGGCAGGCAGGCCGCGCTTCACGACCGCGTAATCGTTCTCGATCGTTTCGGCTTCGGCCGTACTCGACGCATGAAGCGTCCACTGCCCGGTATAGTAATTGAACCGGGTCGGGAGCAGTCCCCACAAGTATGGCGCGCTCAGCCCGCCGACCGCCGCGACCGCTTCGATGAGCGGACGGACCGTCTCCGCGTAAAAGCGGGCGAGCTTGCGCGAAAGCCATTCGTCGCGCTCCGCCGCGACGGCCGGCACGTCCTCCTCCGCCAAGCGATTCAGCTTGAACGACAGCGTATATTTGCCGTCCGCCGGGGCCAGTTGGACGGTCAAGTTCGCAAGAGACACGTCCGGCGCTTGTCCGTGTACGGAAATCGCGTACTGCAGCGCGACCGCGACTCCGCTGAAGGCGTTGCAAAAATAGGCGGCGGCCGCCCTACCGTCGAGCGCCTTCATCAAAGGCGCGTAAACGTCCAGCAGCTTCTTCATCGCCGCGGAATCGGTCAGCTCGGACGCGGGCACGGAGCAGACGGCGTTCGGCCGGTCTTCCGTCGTAACGTGATACGGCAGCAGCTTCTCGTAATCCATGAGAACACTTCCTATCTATGGGAACGTCGATCGAAAACATCGTGATACTGATAATCATTATCAGTATATCAGGTTGTGCTGCCGAATGCTACTGCTGCAGCGAACTTTTTCCATCATTCCGCACCGCGGTTTCCATAATCTGATCGTTGTCAAAGCTCGAGATCGCCGAATACACTTGGTGGTGCACCGTTTCGGGGGACTTGAAAGCGGTTGCCGAAAACACGCCGAACGGGGCGGAATAGACGGACCTGCGGGGGGCCGACAATGACAAAAGGATTGGGGGAGCGATCGATCATGTTTATCGTACGCGCAACAATGACCGTCAAGAACAAGCTGATCGTTTCCTTCGCCGCGCTTCTTCTCGTGCCGGGGGTGCTGATCGGGCTGCTGTCGTATCAAAGCGCGAAAAGCAGACTCGAGGAGCAGCTTCTGTTCAGCGCCGGGGAAAACGTCGGCCTGCTGAACGCGACGATCCGCAACGTGATCGAGCCGAAGCTGAACGATGCGAATTTTTTCGCGAAGGAGGTGCACCGCGATCAATTTTCGGGAGCCGGCCGGCAGCTGCTGCAAAACCGGCTGAACCAATACGCGTCGCTTCATCCGGAAATCAAAGGTACATACGTCGGAACGGACGGCGGGGGCATGATCATCTCGCCGGAGCAAACGTTTCCCGAAGGATTCGACCCGCGCAAGCGGCCTTGGTACGAGCGGGCCGTCGGCGAGCCGGGCAAAACCGTCGTCACCGATCCGTACGTCGACGTCTCGGACGGAACCGTCATCGTCACCGTCTCGAAACGGCTGGACGACCGGTCCGGGGTCGTCGCCTTCGACTTGAACCTGCAAAAGCTGACCGACATCGTGAAGCAGGTCAAAATCGGCAAGGACGGCTACCCGTTTCTGATGGATCGAAACGGCAACTACTTGGTCCATCCGGACTTTGAGAGCGGCTCCGGTGCGAAGGAGGAATGGACTCGCGGACTGTACGCGCAGCCGACGGGACAATTCGAATACGAAACCGGCGGCGAGAAGCGGGAGCTGGCGTTTATGACGAACGAGCTGACCGGCTGGAAAATCGTCGGGACGATGTCCGCCCGCGAGGTGGAGCAAGCGGCCGAGGCGATTTTCGTCACGACCGCGCTCGTCGTGGCGATCGCCATCGCCGCCGGCGCCGTCGTCGTCTTCGTCATTTTGAGGTCGATCCTGCGGCCGCTCAACCGGCTCATCCAAGCGTCGGAGAAAGTCGGGCAAGGCGATTTGACCGAACGGTCGAACATTCGGACCCGCGATGAATTCGGCCGGCTCGGCCAATCGTTCGACCGGATGGCGGATTCGCTCAGCGGACTGCTCGCCGAGGTGAACGACACGTCCAGCCTGCTCGCGGCGTCGTCCGAGCAGCTGAGCGCGAGCGCCGATCAGAACAGCCGGGCCAGCGAGCAAATCGCAGGTACGATCAACGAGGTGGCCGTCGGCGCGAGAAGCATCGCCGACAGCGGACAGTCGGTGTCCGCCGCCGCCCGCGACACGTCGGACCAGGCCGGGAACGGCCAGCGCGAAATCGAGAACGTCATCCGGCAAATGAACTCGATCAACGAGAAGGTGTCGGGCCTCGGCCTTGCCGTTCAAGGGCTCGGCGCCCGGTCCGAGGAAATCGGACAAATCGTCGATGCGATCCGGGACATCGCCGATCAGACGAATCTGCTCGCGCTGAACGCGGCGATCGAGGCGGCCCGGGCCGGCGAGCACGGCAAAGGGTTCGCCGTCGTCGCGGAGGAGGTGCGCAAGCTGGCGGAGCAATCGTCCGACTCGACGGGCCGTATTACGCAGCTGATCCATGCGATCCAGAGCGAAACCGCCTCCGTCGTCGAGTCAATGCAGGCGGCCGTACGGGAAGTCGACAACGGCATCCGGCTGGCGGACGTCTCCGGCGAGACGTTCCGGCTCATCCGCCAATCGGTCGCCGGCGTAGTCGAGCAGATCGGCAGCGTGTCCGGCGCGAGCCGGGATATCGCCGCGGCGACCGGGGAGGTATCGGCGGCGACGGAGCAGCAGATGGCTTCGATGGAAGAAATCGCGGCGTCGGCGGCGACGTTGGAACGAATCGCCGAGCAGCTGCAGCAGCTGCTCGGCCAATTCAAAATCCGCTCGGATCGCTCCGCTTGATCCCGCGCGAACGGCAAAAACGGCCCTGTCTCCTACCGCGAGACAGGGCCGTTCGTATCGTTCACCGGCTTTCCACGATAAGCGTAACCGGTCCGTCGTTCGTCAATCGCACGTCCATCATCGCGCCGAAGACGCCGGTCTCGACGCGAAGCCCTTGCTCGCGCAGCAGCGCGTTGAACGTTTCGTACAGCGGCTTCGCCTGCTCGGGACGGGCGGCCGCCATGAAGTTCGGCCGCTTTCCTTTGCGCGTATCGCCGTACAGCGTAAACTGCGACACCGACAAGATCGCGCCGCCGACGTCGGCTACGGACAAGTTCATCTTGCCTTCCTCGTCCTCGAAGATGCGCAGCCCGGCCACCTTCTCGGCCAAATACCGGGCGTCCTGCTCCGTATCGTCGTGCGTGACGCCGACGAGCAGCACGAGCCCGCCCACGATCCGGCCGACGCTCTCGCCGTCGACCGTTACGCTCGCTTCCTTGCTTCTCTGTACGACCACTCTCATCCTGTCTTGTCCCCTTCCCCTGCCCGGACGTTGATTCGATTTACGCTTGCAGACGAGAAAAGAGAAAAGGAAACGCCAAAGGATGCAACGCATACGGCGGAGAGTTTACGTCCCGCCTTGAAGCCGGGCTCTCTCCTTCCGGCATGCAAGGAACCCGGTTTCAACAGCGGGCGCAGCGTATGCTTGCATCCTGCCCCGAACAACTTCTTCTCTTTTCGGGCGCTTCCGCTTTGGACGTTTCGCCGCTTTTTCGAGCTTCCCCGCCCGCCTCAGCTTTGCATAATCCGCTGAACCGAATACACGTCCTTCACGCGCTTGATTTTTTCGACCACCGACTGCAAATGATCGATATTTTTGATCAAAATCGTCATATGGATCGTCGCCATTTTGTTTTTGTCCGAACGTCCCGATACGGCCGAGATGACCGTCTTGCTTTCGGATACGGCCTGCAGCACCTCGTTCAGGAAGGCGCGGCGGTCGTGCCCGGTAATCTCGATCTCGACGTGGTAGTTCGCCTCCACCGCCGTCTCCCATTCGACGTCGATCATCCGGTTCTGGTCGTCCTGATCCCCGCACGGAATGTTCGTACAGTCGCCGCGGTGTACCGATACCCCGCGCCCGCGCGTGATGTAGCCGATGATGTCGTCGCCGGGAACCGGGTTGCAGCAGCGGGCGAACCGAACGAGCAGGTTGTCGACGCCCTTCACCCGGACGCCGTGCGTCGGCCGGCTTTTCTTCTCCGTCGACGCCTTCACTTCCTTCACTTCGTTCGTAAGCTCGAGCGCGTGCGCCTGCGCTTCCTCGTTCTCGCGGCGCAGCTTGTCCGTCAGCCGCGTGCATATTTGCGCCGCCGTAATGCCGCCGAAGCCGACCGCCGACATCATGTCCTCGATGTCGTTGAAGTTGAACTTCTTCGCGACCTCCTGCAGGTTGTCCTCGGTCATGACCGACGGAGGCTCGAGACCGAGCCGCTTCAGCTCGCGCTCGACCGCGTCCTTGCCTTTCTGGACGTTCTCCTCGCGCTTCTCCTTCTTGAACCATTGCTTGATTTTGCTGCGGGCGTGCGACGACTGCGCGATTTTGACCCAGTCCTGGCTCGGCCCGTACGAATGCTTGGACGTCAAAATCTCGACGATATCGCCCGTTCCCAGCTTGTAGTCAAGCGGGACGATGCGGCCGTTCACCTTGGCGCCGACGGTCCGGTTGCCGATCTCGGTATGGATCCGGTACGCGAAGTCGAGCGGCACCGAACCGGCCGGCAGCTCGATCACTTCGCCCTTCGGCGTGAAGACGAAGACGAGATCGGAGAAGAAGTCCATCTTGAGCGATTCCATGAACTCCGCCGCGTCGCGCGTCTCCTCCTGGAGCTCGAGAATTTCCCGGAAAAAGTTCATCTTGTCGCCGAAGCCGCCGGCCGGCACCGCCGAGCCTTCCTTGTACGCCCAGTGGGCGGCGATGCCGAACTCGGACGTCTTGTGCATCTCCCACGTCCGGATCTGCACCTCGAGCGGCTCGCCGCTCGGTCCGACGACCGTCGTATGAAGCGACTGGTACATATTCGGCTTCGGCATCGCGATATAGTCCTTGAACCGTCCCGGCATCGGCTTCCACAGCGTATGAATGATGCCGAGCGTGGCATAGCAGTCTTTAATGTTGTCGACGATGACGCGGATGGCGAGCAGGTCGTAAATTTCGTTGAACTGCTTGTTTTTCGACGTCATCTTTTTGTAAATGCTATAAATATGTTTAGGCCGTCCGGAAATGTCGCCTTCGATCCCCATCTCGCCGAGCTTGCCGCGGATGTTGCCGATAATTTCTTCGATATATTTCTCGCGCTCGGCCCGCTTCTTCTGCATCAGGTTGACGATCCGGTAATATTGCTGCGGGTTCAAATAGCGGAGGGCGATGTCCTCCATCTCCCACTTGATCGCGGAAATCCCGAGCCGGTGGGCGATCGGGCAAAAAATTTCCAGCGTTTCGTCCGCGATGCGCCGCTGCGCCTCCTCCGACTGGAATTTGAGCGTGCGCATATTATGAAGCCGGTCGGCCAGCTTGATCAGAATGACGCGGATGTCCTGGGCCATCGCCACGAACATTTTGCGGTAGTTTTCGTTTTGCTGCTCTTCCTTCGACTTGAACTTGATTTTTTCCAGCTTCGTAAGGCCGTCGACGAGCATGGCGCACGTACGGCCGAAATGCTTCTCGACCGCCTCGAGCGATACGGTCGTATCCTCGACGACATCGTGCAGCAGGGCGGCGATGACCGAGGTGACATCCATCTGCATGTTCACCAAAATTTCGGCAACCGCAAGCGGATGCAAAATATACGGCTCTCCCGATTTGCGCACTTGCCCGTGATGGGCTTGATCGGCGAAATCGTACGCTTCGCGGATTTTGACGAGGTCGCTCTGTTTCAAGTAAGTCGCCGCGCGTTCCAGTAACTGCTCAATGCCCATCGCTTTTGTACCTTCTCCTGCTCATCTTTCGTTTTCTCTCCATTATGCCTTTGAATGGGGGCCGGCGTCAACTGGAATGGGGAACCGCAGGTCAACGCGCTCTAGCGTTTCATCGCGTTCCGTCCCCGAACGGTTTTGCAGGAAAATACTATGCAGCTTCGACACGTTTCTGGTATTCTATTTGTTGGCATTTCAACGTTTCGACAAAATACCGCAAAAGGGGAGTTTCCATGCAGCAACGCGTCATTCAAGTGGACGAGCGTCCGCCGCTCGCCAAAAGCATTCCGCTCGGCCTGCAGCACTTGTTCGCCATGTTCGGCTCGACCGTCCTCGTGCCGTTCCTGTTCAAGGTCGATCCGGCCACCATCCTGCTCATGAACGGCATCGGGACGCTGCTGTACCTGGTGTTGTGCGGGTGGAAAATTCCCGCGTATCTCGGCTCCAGCTTCGCCTTCATCTCCCCCGTCTTCGTCGTGCTCGGGTCGAAGGGCTATAACGCGGCGCTCGGCGGCTTCATCGTCGTCGGCATCGTCTTCGTCCTGTTCGCCCTGCTCATCCGCTCGGTCGGGACGCGCTGGATCGACGTCGTCTTCCCGCCGGCGGCCATGGGCGCCATCGTCGCCGTCATCGGGCTCGAGCTCGTGCCGGTCGCGGCGCAGATGGCGGGCTGGATCCCGCCAACGGACGCCGCCCCGGATTGGAAGATCGATCCGACGGCCGTCACCGTCTCCGTCGTCACGCTTCTGATCACGATATTGGGGCAGTCGATGTTCCGCGGGTTCATGAAAATTATCCCGATCCTGATCGGCATCGTCGTCGGCTATGCGCTGGCCGCTACGCTCGGCATCGTCGACTTCGGCAAAGTGTCCGAGGCGTCCTGGCTCGCTTTCCCGACCTTCTACGCCCCGTCTTGGGACTGGGCCAGCATCGTCGTCATCCTGCCCGCCGCGCTCGTCGTCATCGCCGAGCATATCGGCCACTTGATCGTCACGGGTAACATCGTCGGCAAAGATTTGACGAAATCGCCCGGCCTCGATCGTTCGCTGCTCGGCAACGGCATCTCGACGATCTTGTCCGGCTTCGTCGGCTCGACGCCGAATACGACGTACGGCGAGAACATCGGCGTCCTCGCCATCACGCGCGTCTATTCGACCCGGGTGCTCGGCCTCGCCGCCGTCTTCGCCATCGTGCTGTCGTTCGTCGGCAAGCTGGCCGCCTTGATCAACACGATTCCGCAGCCGGTCATGGGCGGCATCTCGCTCTTGCTGTTCGGCGTCATCGCCGCCTCCGGCATCCGGATGCTCGTCGAGAGCAAGGTCGATTACGCCAAGCCGACGAACTTGATCCTGACGACCGTCGTGCTCGTCATCGGCATCAGCGGAGCGAAGCTGACGATGGGCAGCTTCGAGCTGAAAGGGATGGCGCTCGCCACCGTCGTCGCGATCGTGCTCAGCCTGTTCTTTAAGCTGAGCGAACTGATCGGCCTGTCGAACGACAAAGATTGACAGCCGCGGCAAAAAACCCGGTTCGTTCTCCAAGAGCGAACCGGGTCTTTTGTCTGATCGACGCCTTACTTAACCCCATTAATCAACACTATTTCCCGGAAAATATCGACCGCATCTCCGCACTATGCCCCCAAGCTGCCGGACTCGACCTTTACCGGAATTTATCCGGTAATAGAAAAAGAAGCGCGGCGTTTCGCCTGCGCTCCTTTTCCGCTTATTGATATTGCTGTCCGTAGTATCCCGTCGAACCGTTCCGGGACGACTCGGCGATGCCGACCGCCTGCGCTTCCTGCTGAAGCTGGTTGCACAGCTGCACCGCATGCTGCATGTGTTGAATGGCCGTCTGATGGCCGTGAAGCGCCTGCTGGATCATTTGGACCGCTTGCCGCTCGCGTTGAGCCAGCTGCTCCAGCTGAATCGCGTTTTGCTGCTCCTGGCGCATCATTTGCTCGTACATCATGCTCGCCTGCTGCGTTTGCTGCGTCAGCTGCTGGATGATTTGCTCGCATTGTTGAATACGGCCGGACAAGTTCGCGTTGTTGTACATGGATACCTCCGGATAAGTGGGATGGTGGGTTGCAACCCCCATTAGGTTGCTTCGTTCTCTGCCGGATACTCGCGGTAACGTCTGGGTGGTTACGTCCTTTCGTCCGACTCCCGGAGCGATTGTCGATTGCGAACGATCAATATTGAACGAGCGACAGGACGTCGATGCCTTCCAGCTTGTCTTTGCCGTTCAAGTACGTCAGCTCGATCAAAAACGCCGCACCGACGATATCCCCGCCTAGCTGGCGAATGAGATTGATCGTCGTGGAAATCGTCCCGCCGGTAGCGAGCAAATCGTCCGCGATCAGCACCTTTTGCCCCGGCCGGATCGAATCTTTGTGCATGGCCAGCTTATCTTTGCCGTACTCCAGATCGTAGCCGGCTTCGATCGTTTCGCCGGGCAGCTTGCCGCTTTTGCGGATCGGCACGAAGCCGACGCCGAGCGCATAGGCGAGCGGTGCGCCGATGACGAAGCCGCGCGCCTCCGGACCGGCCACGAGATCGATCCCTTGGCCGCGGTAATGGTTTGCCAAACGATCGATCACTTCCTTGTACACCGGTCCGTTGTTCAGCAGCGTCGTGATGTCCTTGAACCGGATGCCCGGCTGCGGGAAGTCGGGGACGACCCGAATGTGCTCCTTGAGATTCATCCTGTTACCTCCATCGTTCGTTTCGGATTAAAAGCGAGACGGGCGGAAACCCATTCTCCCAGCTGTCGGGCGTTGGAATAGACGAGCGTCTGCTCGACCTCGGTACGGGCGAGACGGCTTCGGTAAGCGGGCGACTCGGTCAAATCCCGCTTCTTCGGCGTTGCGGCGACCCGGTAAACGCCGTCGGCGTTCGTAATAAACTCCAGCTCCTCGAACACTTGCAGCATAAAGCGGATCAGTCCGTCGGAAAGCCCGGCCTTGCGGCGAATCGGCTCGAGGAACGAGGCGCCGCCGGCCTCCCAGCTTCCTTTGTGCAGCACCGCCTGGTAAATCGCCTTGAACGCCTCTCTCGAAGGCACGGTGGCGTAATCGCGGTCCCAATCGCCGAAATAAACGTACACCCGCTTCGCCCGGCAATGGCCGAGCGCGTTCTCCAGGCTGGCGAGCTTATCCGGCATCGACAGGAGCAGCACGTCGTCCGCCTCGGCGAAACGACCGGCTCTCGCCTCCGCGTTCAACGGCAGCACGCCGGCACGCTCGTCCAGCGCCCACAAGCCGCAGCCGATCCGGTCCGGATCGAGCAGGCGGGTCGGCGAGCCGGTCTCGACGACGATCGCCGCCGGACCGGCATCGCGCTCCCCGTCCTGCTCCCGGATAAAGGCGGTCACCTCGCCGAACTTGTCGACCGCCTGCTTGACGCCGCGCCAATCGAACACCTGGGCGTGCGGGATGCGCATATCCTGGATGACGATTTGCGGCTTGCGGACGCCGTTCCATTCGTTGATGCCGAGCTCGCCCAGCACGTCGACCTTCGCGGTCGCCGATATGAGCTCGAGCAGAGGGCCCTTGCCGAAGCCGATCGCCTCCACGGGGGGGGAGGATGCAGCGGCGTCCTCGTCCGCGAGCGTCAGCTTCATATGCTGCCGCTCTCTTCCGAGCGCCCGCTTGTCCTGAACGCTCAATCCGTTCAGGACGAACCGCGGAGCCGGGTTGCCCATCCCGAACGGGGCGAGCGATTCGATTTGGCGGATGCACTCGACGGTGACGTCGGCCAGCTCGAATTCGCCGTCGGCATGCTGGACCGGGACGAAGTCGTCGGCCGTCAGCCACTCCTCGGCCAGCCGGTTCAGCCTCTCGCGAAATTCGCCGATCCGGTCCCGGTGGACGGTCATGCCCGCGGCCGCTTGATGCCCGCCGTAATGGTCGAGCAAATCGGCGCAGCTGGTCAGCGCCCGATACAAGTCGAAGCCGGGAATCGATCGCGCCGATCCTTTCGCCTTGCCGGTTTCCGGATCGATGCCGAGCACGATGACGGGCCGGTAAAACCGTTCCAGCAGCTTCGCCGCCACGATGCCGATCACCCCGACGTTCCACCCTTCGGCCGCGACGACGACGACGTTGGCATTGGCCCCCGCTTCTTCTTGCGCCATGCGGGCCAACGCGTCCTGTGTCATCTCCTCCACGATGCGCTGCCTTTCCTTGTTCAGCTCGTCGAGCGAAAACGCGATCCGATCCGCCTCGTCGCGGTCGTCGGTCGTCAGGAGCCGCACCGCGTCTCCCGCATGATCGAGCCGGCCGCTGGCGTTAATGCGCGGAGCGAGCGAATAAGCGAGGTGCGTCGCCGTCACTTCCTTGCCGGAAATGCCGGACGCTTCCAGCAGCGCGACGATGCCGACATAGCCGCTCGACTGCATCCGCTCGAGCCCGAGCTTCACGATCGCACGGTTCTCGCCGGTGAGCGGCATCAAATCGGCCACGGTTCCGACGGCGGCGATTTCGAGCAGCGATTCCGGGAGCGTCCCGAAGAGGGCGTGCGCCAGCTTGAAGGCGACGCCGACGCCGGCCAGCTGCTTGTACGGATACGGACAGCCCGGCTTTTTCGGGTTGAGAACGGCAACGGCCTCGGGAAGCAGCTCCGGAGGCTCGTGGTGGTCGGTTACGATGACGTCGATGCCGAGACCGGCGGCATGGGCGACCTGCTCCCGGGCGCTGATCCCGGTATCGACGGTAATTAACAGCGATACGCCGCTTTGCTTCGCGAGATCGATCGCGTTCGCGTTCAGGCCGTATCCTTCGTTGGCCCGGTGCGGTATGTAATAGTCGAAATCGGCGCCGAGCCGACGGAACGCATGCACCATCAGCGACGTGCTGCTCACTCCGTCGGCGTCGTAATCGCCGTATATGCGTATTTTCTCTCCGCGGTCGAGCGCGCTGCGAATTCGCGCGACCGCCGCGTCCATCCCGTCCAGCAGAAACGGATCGTGAAAATGATCGTTTCCGCCGTGAAGAAAGAGCTGCGCTTCCCGGACGTCGGTTACGCCCCGGGCGACGAGCATGCGCGCGACGACGGGATGAAGCTTGAGCTCCCGGGCGAGCGACTCCGCGGCCGCCGCGTCGCTCTCGTTCATGTTCCATCTCGCTTTCGAATGAAGCACTCCGCACCCCCACCTCATAGTCTCTCGATGTCGTCTCTAATGAAGCAATGTCGGGAAATCGGGATGTTCCGAATCGACGTCTTTGTAAGGATATCCGGGATCGTAAGGATTGACATGAATGAATACGTCGGAAACGTGACTGAACTTGGTCAGCAGCTGATGCTTGACCGCCTTGCCGATATCGTGTCCTTCATGGACCGTTATTTTCGGATTGACGCTGATTTTGATGTCGACGATCACATAGTGGCCGTGCTCGCGCGCACGGAGCTCGTTGACGGCGATGACGCCTTTCACCCGCTGCGCGGTTTCGAGCAGCTCCTCCGTCTCCTCGCTATGCAGCACGTGGTCCATCGTCGTATGAATCGACTCCGTGACGAGCTTGATGCCCATGCGCAGCACGAGGAAGGCGACGAACAGTCCCGCGGCCGGGTCCAAATAATACAGCATCGGCTGGTTCGTATAATCGCCCAGCACCGCGCCGCCCACGCCCACGAGCACCGCCACGGACGACATGACGTCCGTCCGGTGGTCCCAGGCAGTGGCGATGAGAGCCTGGCTGGACAGCTTTTTGCCGAGCCGGAAACTGTACTGGAACAAACATTCTTTGACGACGATCGAGATGCCGATGGCGATCAGGGCGAATTCCTTCGGCGCCGCGCCGACGCCCCCGTAGATCGTCTTGATCGAGTTGAGGCCGATTTCCAGGCCGACGAGCAGCAGCAGCACGGATACGATGATCGCGGAGATCGACTCCGCCTTGCCGTGCCCGTACGGATGGTCTTCGTCCGGAGGACGCTTCGCCGCCTTCAGCCCCAGCAATACCGCGACCGAGCCGGCGACGTCCGAAGCCGAATTCGCCGCGTCCGCGAGCAGCGCCTTGCTGCCCGACAGCCAACCGACGATTCCTTTCATGACCGCAAGCGCAATGTTGCCGATAATGCCGAGCCATGCGGCGAACTGCGCCTTCTCGAAACGCTGCTCCGACATGTCGCCCCTCCTTACGTGTAGAAACGCATCGAATGCGATGACGGATTTCGGCTGCCGCTTACGAATTCGCTTTGGCCGGTGCCGCTTTGACCGACCTCAGCGACGTTCTCTTCAACAAATACCACATCGGCGTGGCGAGGCAAATCGACGAATAAACCCCGCTCACCAAGCCGATCATTTTCGCAAGCGCGAACAGCTTGATCGACTCGCTGCCGAACAGGTACAGACAGATGGCGGCCAGCAATACGGTCACGACGGTGTTGATCGACCGGCCCATCGTCTGCCAAATGCTCGTATTGACCAGCTCGGCCAAATCGGCGTCCGTCTTCAGCTTGGAAAAACGCAAGTTTTCGCGTATCCGGTCGAGGATGACGATCTTGTCGTTGATCGAATAGCCGATCGTCGTCAGCACGGCCGCCACAAACGGCAGGTCGACCTCCAGCCGGAAAATCGAGAAAACCGCGATGACGAAGAAGGCGTCGTACAAAATCGTGACGATGGCCGAAACGGCGAACCGCCATTCGAAGCGGATCGTCACGTACAGGCTGATCGCGATGCTCGCGATGCCGACGGCGATCATCGCCTTGTTTTTCATTTCGTTGGCCATATCCGGCGAGACGACGTTCACCTCGCTCGAAACCTGGTTCCCGAACGCCGTGACGAAAGCGGTCGTGACCGTCTTCACCTGATCCTCGGTCAACACCTCGTCGTATCTGGCGGAAAAGCGGTCGTTATTCGCTCCCCCCATTGTCAAAATGACGGGAGTAAGCCCGGTGTCGGCAAACACTTTCTCGACCTGCGCCTTCTCGGTCGTCTTGCCGATCGACAAGTCGAGCGACGTTCCCGACTTGAAGTCGACGCCGTAGTGCAGACCGAACGCAAGCACCATGATGATGCCGATCAAAGTGACGGCCGCGGAGGCGATGAAGAAAATATTCCGGTTTTTGACGAAATCGTACCGTCGCTTAGAGTTCACGGATGTCAGCCTCCTTGACGCCGAAATACGTCGGCTTCGTAAATAGCTTGCTGCGGATAAGCAGGTCGATCAGCATGCGCGAGAACAATACGTTCGTCAAAATACTGATCAAAATGCTCACGATCATCGTCAAGGCGAAGCCGCGGATGGCGCCGTTGCCGATAAAATACAGCACGCCGCAAGAAATGATATTCGTAATATTGGCGTCCATAATCGTCCGGAACGAATGCTTCGAGCCCGATTTCAGGGCGGACAGCAGGCTTTTGCCGGAGCGGATCTCTTCCTTCACCCGTTCGAACTTGATGATGTTGGCGTCAACCGCCATCCCGATCCCGAGAATGAGCGCCGCGATGCCCGGAAGCGTCAGCGTCGCGTTCATCAGGTAGAAGACGAGCAGGACGAGCCACGTATACGTAATGAGCGTAATCGCCGCCACGATGCCCGGCACGCGGTAGAAGACGACCATGAAGAGCAGGATGAGCAGCGACCCGATAATGCCCGCCTTCACGGTTTGCTCGAGCGATTGCTGGCCGAGCGTGGCGCCGACGGATTGGGTATATTTCTCGGTCAGCTTGAGCGGCAGCGCGCCCAGGTTGATGATGTCCTTCAAATTCGTCGCTTCCTCGAACGTGTAGTTGCCCGAGATCGTCGCTTTGCCGTCGGTCAGCACTTGCTGCACGACCGGAGCGGACAGCTGCTCCTCGTCCAAGTAAATCGCGAGCGGCTGGTTGAGCAGCCTTCTCGTCACGTCGGCGAACTTGTCCTTGTCCTTCACTTCGATCTGAATCATCGGCCGGTTCGCCGTGTCGAAGCCGACTTTGGCCGCGCCTTCGACGAAATCGCTTCCGACCATTTCCTTCTTGCCATCGGGGCCGCGGAACGACAGCTCGGCCGGCTTCCGGAGAAGCTCGCGCACCTGCTCCTGGTTCTCGACGCCCGCCAGCTTGACGCGAATCCGGTTCGTGCCCTCCGTCGTGACGTCCGGCTCGGCCACGCCGCTTGCATTCGCCCGCTTCTCCAGACTTTGCGCCGTCTTGATGAGCGAATCGCGCGTCACTTCCTTGCCGGCTTCAATCGGCTCGGCGACGTACAAGATTTCGAAGCCGCCCTTCAAATCCAAGCCAAGTCTGACCTTCGAAAGCAGTCCGGGGCTTGACCATGCTACGACTCCTAGCGTAATAACCACGATAAGCAGAAACGCCGCCAATCGCTTGATGTTCATGTGAGCGACTCCCTTCCATACTCAATATTCCTATTATACCTACCGCCGAAAATCGAGTCAATTTGACGAAAATCCCCATTTCGTAAGGCCGCGTCCGACGCCGCGAAACGCAAAAGCGCCGCCAGACGGACCAAAACCCGTCCCAGCCGGAACGGGTTCTCGCATCGCGCGCGCTTTTACAGCTCGAAGCGGGCGTCTTTTCGATAAATGCTCATCGTCATCCAGTTCATGAGCGTCGTAATTTTCAGCGACAAGATGTCGTTGACGACCTGATGCAGCTGGGGCTGTCCGGTTTTCGCATACTTGTCGCTCACGCAGTTCCAGACGTCCGCGCCGGTCACGCGGTCGTATCCGAGCATCCGGAATTCGTCCGCCTTGCTTCGGCACAGCTCCTCGATCGTTTCGTTCAGCTGCTGCTCCGACAATCGTTCCGTCGTCTCGAAATCGTCCCCGGTCATGGCGCACCCTCCTTCCACCCGCTTGACCCGTCCCCGTCGATACCCTTACCTATTCGCCGCCGGCGTTCCGAATCCTTCCCGGCCCGCGGCCGCGCCGCAAAAATGTTGCATGAGCTTGGCCACCGTCCGCATATTCATGAGAATAAGCCAGTCCATCCCAATACGGAAGGAAGACACCGCTTTGAGGAAGCAATCGTTCATCAAAGGGACTATGATTTTGCTCGCGGCCGGCATCGTCAACCGGATTCTCGGCTTCGTCCCCCGCATTACCCTTCCGCGCGTCATCGGAGCCGAAGGGGTCGGGCTGTACCAATTGGGGTATCCGTTCATGATCGTCATCATAACGATCATATCCGGAGGCATTCCCCTTGCGGTGGCCAAGCTGGTCGCCGAGGCCGAGTCGGAGCGGGACGAGCGCAAAGTCCGCTCCATCCTGCGCGCCTCGCTGGCGATCACTTGCGGACTGGCGTTCGTCTTCACGCTGCTGTGCATATGGGCCGCCCCCTGGATCACGTCCCGCTTGCTCACCGACTCGAGAGTGTACTATACGTTTTTGAGCATGTGCCCCATTTTGCCGATCGTAGCCGTATCGGCGGTATATCGCGGCTACTTCCAGGGCCGTCAAAATATGATTCCGACCGCCGCCTCGCAAGTCGTCGAAACGATCGTCCGCATCGCGGCCATGCTCGGCCTCGCCTACGCCTTCCTCCCGTACGGGACCGAATGGGCGGCCGCCGGCGCGATGATGGGCGTCGTCGTGGGCGAATTCGGAGGCATGGCCGTACTGCTGTACAGCTACTCGAAGGGCCACGACCGAATCCGTTTGCAGGCGGAGCCGTCGGCCGACGGCTCCGCGTCGAGCCGGTTCCGCATCCGCAAGCTGTTCGACATCGCCATCCCGGTGACGGCAAGCCGGCTCGTCGGATCCGCCTCGTACTTGCTCGAATCGATATTGACCGCGCAAAGCTTGGCGATCGCCGGCGTCGCCACCGCCGTCGCCACCGCCCAGTACGGCGTTTTGCAAGGAATGGTCATACCGGTATTGCTGCTTCCCGGGGCTCTGACGTACTCGCTTTCGGTGTCGCTCGTCCCGTCATTGTCGGAGGCGGCCGCCCGGGGCGACATGCGCACGATCCACAAGCGGCTTCACCAGTCGCTTCGGCTGGCGCTCGTGACCGGCGCTCCGTTCGCCGTCATCATGTACGTGCTCGCCGAACCGCTCTGCTACTATTTATACGGCAACGCCGAGGTCGGCAAAATGCTCAAAATGATGGCCCCCGTCGCTCTGTTCCTGTATTACCAAGGACCGCTGCAAGCGACGCTGCAGGCGCTCGACCGGCCGGGCAGCGCCCTGACGAACACGTTCGTCGGCGCGGTCGTCAAGCTCGCGCTAATCGTCTACTTGGCGTCTCGTCCCCAGTGGGGCATTCTCGGCGCCGTCGTCGCCATCAACGTCAACATCGCGCTCGTGACGATGCTTCATTGGCACAGCGTCTCCAGGCTGCTCCGGTTCCGGATGCAGGCCGGCGATTACGTCAAAACCGGCTTCGCCGCCGCCGTCATGGGCGCCTGCTGCTACGCCGTCATGAACGGAGGCTGGCACGACATGCCGTTCGTCCGGTTCGCCTCCGCCTGCGCGCTCGGCTCGCTCGTCTACCTGCTCATGATCGTCTGGCTGAAGCTCGTCGACGCAAGCGACGTATCCCGTCTGCCGTGGATCGGGAAACGCCCCCGCTCTTGACTTATCTTTTCTTCTTGTCGAGGAACAACCGGCCCCGATGATCGATCGAGCAAAAAAACACGTCCTTGAAATCGTTGACGCCTTTGGCCTGCAGCTCGTTTTTCAGCCAAAACCGCGTCTTCCCGATTTTCTCCAAGCTGTCGTCCTGCACTTTGCCGTCCATGATGAGCGCGAGCGGCAGCCCTTCGTAACGGAAGCCCGGCACGCCCGGAGAAACGTCCGGTCCGGAAGAACCCGGACCGGACCGTTTTTCCTTTTCTTTTTCGATAACGGACAGCTTGCCCGACGTTTCGAGCACGGCGAATTCGACATCGGCCAAGTTCGGCACTTCCCTTTCGCGCAGCTGCATGATCAGGTCGTCCAGCGTATACCGCTGCTTGCGCATTTCGTCCTGGTTCAGCTTGCCGTTCTCGATCAGGTAGCTCGGCTTCCCGTCGAACCACAGCCGGATCGTCCGGTTTTTCAAGGTGATCAACGCGATGGCGATTTGAATGAACACGAGCGTTATCATCGGCAGGATGCCATGGACGATCGGCATCTCCGGATCGTCGATAATAAACACCGCGATCTCGGCGATCATGATGGATATGACCAGATCGAATACGGACAGCTTCCCGATCTCCCGCTTCCCCATCATCCGGATGACGATGAAGATGACGAAGTATATGAGCACCGTACGCCAAAAAATGGTAAACAGCTCCATGTTCTCCGACTCCTCCGCTCGTTCAGATTTCATTGGTATTCTGACCGCCAATCTACCGCCTCATGCAAGTTCAGGGCATTCAATAATTGCCAGAGTCTTGTACTAAACCGGCCAAGTCCCCCATACAATGGGTACAAAAAAGGAATTGAGAGGTGCATGTCCGCATGAACCCTATCTCGAAATTGCCCCGGATCCGCATCACGTCGCCGCTGTTGTCCGGCATCGTCAATGCTTTCGTATGGCTGTGCGTCGGAGCGGTCGTCACGTCGCTTCTTCTTACGATGACCGATACGAGCGAGGAGTCCGTGACGACGGCCACTTTCGTCATTCATGGCATCGCTTCGCTGTTCGGAGGCTTCTCCAGCGGCAAACGGGCCGGCAGCCGCGGCTGGTATCACGGCGCCATTCTGGGCATCCTGTATACGGCGATCGTCGTCCTCGTCGGCTTTCTCGGCTTCGATGCCGGCATCGGCCAAGATACCGCCATTTTGCTTGCGCTTTCGGTTCCGGCCGGCGCGCTCGGCGGCATGATCGGCGTCAATACGAAAAAATAAGGCGATTCGGACGCAGGCCCGATTCCGTTCACCTTTCCCTCGGAATATGATATAATACTAAAGTTCGCGACACGCCACCTACCATATTTTAGGGGGAAACACCATGTTCACCATACAATCCATGACCCATGCGACCGTATATATCGCCATCACCGTCTACGTGCTGTTGTTTCTCTCCCTGAAGCGGCATCCGTTATATCCGTTCCATGCCGCGGGCATGTTCGTCCAGGAGCTGTTTACGTCCCGCAAATATTTGCTGCACTTTCTCGGCATGGTCGTTATCCTGTTCTTCAATAAAATCGAAATTACGCTTGAAAACAACATGAAGTCCCACAGCGACTTCACTCCTTCCGTATACGGGCTTGAGGGCGAGTTCGTCGCCGTTTTTCAAAGGTTGTTCGAAAACGGCTTTCTGACTTCCGTGCTCAGCTTTTTTTATGTCGTCGTCTTTCCGGCGCTCATGATCACGTCGATCGCCATCTATACGTACGAGCGCAACTATAAGCTGTTCCGGGCGGTCTGCTACGCGATGATGATCAACTACATGATCGCCATTCCGTTTTACTTGTTCTTCCCGGTTACGGAGGTGCACGCCTTCAACCCGAACGTCCGCTTCCTGATGCTCGACGCGTTCCCGACGTTCGAGACGGACTACCGTCCGCTGTCGGACTTGGACAACTGCTTCCCGAGCTTGCATACGTCGATTTCCGTCTCGATGGCGGTCATCGCGCTCCGGTCCAAGAACGGCTTCTGGAAAGTGTTCGCGCCGGTAAGCGCCGGGATCATCATCTTCTCGATTTTTTACTTGGGCATTCACTGGCTGATGGATATGTCCGCCGGCATGGTGCTCGGCCTGCTGGCCGGCCGCTTCGGCATCCGGCTCAGCGAAGGCAGATCGCTGTTCGCCGGCAGCCGCGTGGACGGCGCGATCAAGAAGCGGCGCAATGCCGACGGCAAGTGGTGAATGGAAAAAGCAGCCCGCGGGCTGCTTTTTTTGCTTGATTTTTCCGTTCGATCGCCGTTCTGTCTCCTCATGAATGGAGCGTTCTTCCGAAGCGCCGTCCTTAGAGCGAAGACAACCGAATGTTCAGTCTTGCCGCCACGCCGGCAGGGTTGCTGTCGCTTCTGGGCGCCCCGTTGGAGTTAAAGGCGATAATGACGATATCGTTCGTTCCTCTGCGCAAAAAGCGCGTGATGTTGAACGTGCGTCCGGGGTTGAAGAACGAGGTCGTTTCCTGCGGGCTATCGAATTGAACGATAAATCCGTTGATGATGACTACGGCATAGTTGTCGACGGACAAAAACAGGCGCCCCCGAATAATCGATCTTCTGGTGGACAATTGGAAGCGTCTTGAAATGATGGCGTTATTGTCGCTCAAATTCCGGGCGCTCCAAACGTATCGGGCGTTATTGACCGGAACCCATGCGGGATTGCGGTCTATCGCTTGGGCGTTGGACCACGTATTGTCCGTTCCGATGACGACGTTGACTTGGCTGATAACCGGCGGGGCTTGTACACGTTGATGTTTGGCGACCCGTGCCCGATAGATGGACATGGCTTTGCTTTTGGTCATGCCGGCTTTTTGATGCGGGCGGGCAACCTTTTTTGAACGGTTCATGCTATCATTCCTTTCCTTTTATTTCGATTATTTTATGTTTCATAGAACCGGCTGCTTATGTGGGGGTCTATGAAAAAGTACAATTTTTACTAGCTTCCGCACCCGACAGCTCCGCTGCGCCTCTTTCCACCGCGTGCATAGCAAAAAAAACGGCCTTAGTCCGGAACATCATCGGACTAGGGCCGTTTCCACGAGAGGCGCATTCATTTCTATCGGCGCATAAAAAAACTCCCCTTCAAGCGCTGGTTTATCGGACTAAACCTGCCACCTTCAAGAGGAGCCTCTTCATCTCGCACATTCGTTTACTTCTCCGCCGTCTTCTCGGCGCTTTTCTCCGGTGCCTGCGTGGTGACCGCATTGACCGCCGAACGGTCGAACGTCAGCTTCGTCGCGTCGTTGACGCGAAGCACGACGATATCGTCCGTAATTTCCACGATCGTGCCGTGCAAGCCTCCGATCGTCGTCACCTTATCCCCTTTTTTCAGCTGGTTCAGCATGGCGTTGCGGGATTTTTGACGTTTTTGCTGCGGCCGAATCAACAGGAAATACAGAACGGCGAACATCAGCACGAACGGAACGATCGTCGTCAAATAGCTGCCGGCGCCTGCCGTCGTCGTCGCGGCGTCTTCCGCTAAATTCCACATGTGAGACGTACCTCCTCTCTAAAATCCGCGGTCGTTGTCGTGCATCCCGTACCGGTTGAAAAATTCGTCCCGGAAATCGAGCAGACGGTCTTCCGCGATCGCTTGTCTGACGTTGCGCATCAGGTCGAGCAGGAAATGCAAGTTGTGATACGTCGTCAGACGAATGCCGAACGTCTCGTCCGCCTTGAGCAGATGGCGCAAGTAAGCGCGGCTGTAGTTCGTGCACGTGTAGCAGCCGCAATTCGGATCGAGCGGGCCGAAATCGCGGGCGAGCTTGGCTCCCCGTACGACAAGCCGTCCTTGGCTCGTCATGACGGTGCCGTTGCGTGCGATCCGCGTCGGCAGGACGCAGTCGAACATGTCCACGCCGCGAATCGATCCTTCCAGCAGCGCATCCGGCGAACCGACCCCCATCAAGTAACGCGGCTTCCGATCGGGGAGAAGCGGCACGGTGCATTCCAGCATCTCGTACATCAGCGGCTTCGATTCCCCGACGCTCAGTCCACCAATAGCATACCCCGGGAAATCCATGGAAGTCAACTGAGCCGCGCTCTCCCTGCGCAGATCGGCATGCATGCCGCCCTGCACGATCGCGAACAGCGCCTGGTCGTTCGGACGGGCGTGCGCCTTCAGGCACCGCTCCGCCCAGCGCGTCGTCCGTTCCATCGACTTCTTCACGTAATCGTATTCCGCCGGGTACGGGGGACATTCGTCGAACGCCATCATGATGTCGGAGCCGAGCGCATTTTGAATCTCCATCGCGATTTCGGGGGAGATGAACAGCTTGTCCCCGTTCAAATGGTTGCGGAACGCGACGCCCTCTTCGGTAATTTTGCGCAGCTCGCTTAGGCTGAACACCTGGAACCCGCCGCTGTCGGTCAGGATCGGCCGGTCCCAGTTCATGAACCGGTGCAGCCCTCCCGCTTCGCGGACGATGTCGTGGCCGGGACGCAGAAACAGATGGTACGTGTTGCTCAGAATGATGTGCGCGTCCATCTGCTTCAGCTCTTCCGGGCTCATCGTCTTCACCGTCGCCTGCGTGCCGACGGGCATGAACGCCGGGGTATCGATGACGCCGTGCGGCGTATGGAGCCGGCCGAGACGGGCGCCGGATTGCTTGCATACTTTCAACAGTTCGTAGCGTACGGCTGCCAATGGTAACTTCCTTTCGCTAAAGTCGGTCAATAAATGAACATCGCGTCCCCGAAGCTGAAAAACCGGTATTCCCGCTCGATCGCTTCGCGGTACGCGCGCATGATGTTGTCGGTTCCCGCCAAGGCGCTGACGAGCATGACGAGCGTCGATTTCGGCAGATGGAAATTCGTCAGCAGCGCGTCGACCATCCGGAACGTATAGCCCGGGTAAATGAAAATGCCCGACCATCCGTCGCACGCTTCGATCGGTCCGCCGCCGAACCGGTTCGCCGCCGTCTCGAGCGTCCGGGCCGACGTCGTACCGACCGCCACGACGCGGCGCCCGGCCGCCTTCGCCTCGTTCAGCGCCTTCGCCGTTTCTTCCGGCACCGAATAATATTCCTCATGCATCGTATGGTCTTCGACCCGGTCGACCGACACCGGCCGGAACGTACCGAGTCCGACGTGCAGCGTGACGTGAACGATGCGCACCCCTTTGGCCCGAATCGCGTCCAAGTAGTCCGGGGTAAAATGAAGCCCGGCCGTCGGAGCCGCGGCGGAGCCGGGGTGGCGGGCGTACACGGTTTGATACCGCTCGCGGTCGTCCAGCCGCTCCTTGATGTACGGCGGAAGCGGCATTTGGCCGAGACGGTCGAGCAGCTCGCGGAAAATGCCTTCGTAGCGGAATCGGACGATGCGCGAACCCATCTCGCCCTCCGCCTCCACGACCGCCTCGAGCAGCGGTTCCCCTTCGCCGCCGAATCGAACGACGGCGCCGGGCTTCAGCCGTTTCCCCGGACGGGCGAGCGCTTCCCAGCGGTCGCCGCCGAGCTCCTTCAACAGCAGCAGCTCGACGTTGGCGCCGGTATCCGCCTTGACGCCGATAAGCCGGGCGGGAATGACCCGCGTATCGTTCAACACGAGCGTATCGTCGGCCCGCAAATAATCGATCAGCCGCTCGAAGCCGTGATGCCCGATCTCTCCCGTCGTCTTGTCCAGCGTAAGCAGCCGGGACGACGTCCGTTCGGGCAGCGGCGTCTGCGCGATCAACGATTCGGGCAGGTCGAAATCGAATGCTTGTACATCCATGTTCCTTCAGTCCTTCGCGATAGTGACCCCAGTATAGTAATGGTGGAGTATGCCTTTATAATCGGTTCCGGCTTCCGCCAGTCCCCGCGCCCCCCATTGCGACATGCCCAAGCCGTGGCCGTAGCCTTTGCCGACCAAGCGGAACTGCGGGTCTTTCGTTATGTCGCGAACCGCTCCGCCTCCGCCCAGCACGATCATGCCCGGCTTGGCTAGAGCGGACGCCGTACCGGAAGCGCCGACCGCATATAGCGCCCCGGCGGATTCGGGCAAGCTGCGGGTTTGACCATTCGCTCCCAGTACAGTATACCGTCCCGTCTCCTCGATTTCAAACCGGGTGCTCGGCGCATCGAACAAGGCGCCGCGATATTGGTCCGGCTTCGCGACGGGGACGGGACGCCCGTTCGCCTCGAGCTCCACGGCGCGCCCCGACGGGCCCCGCTTGCTCACCGCGAGCGTCGACAGCGGACCGGCGATCGGACTTGCGAGAGCGCCGTTCAATTCCTTGAGCAGCACGTCCGCCTTGTAAGGACCGCGCACCCAGCCGTAAGCGTTCGACTCCGGCGTCGTGCCGAGCGCGACGAGCCGCTCGCCCGCATTTACGGTGGCGATCGCCGCATTGTTCGCGTTGTCCACGTAAGGGGCGGGACGGATGCTGACGCCCGTTCCCTTCACGGTAACGACCTTCAATCCCGCCGCGTTCGTCGTGCCGCTGTCCGTCACCAAGTCCGAGCGGACGTAGCCGACCGTGCCGTTTGCCATGGCGACCTTGTACCATTGCGGCTTGCCCGCCTGCGCGCCCTCGTCCGGACTCGCCGTCGCCTTCAGGTAAGGAATCGGCTGGCCCCAAACTTCGACCGGGTCGCCGGTCATGCCCCCGCCGTTGGAGTAGAAGAACGGCGTGATCAATTGGCCGTTCGCCGTCAGCACCTCGCCGGCCGTCGCCGCGACCGCGGCCGAGACGTTGCGGCCTTCCTCCTCCACGCCGTAATAAGCCTGATCGGCGGTGGAGTCGGAAACGTGCGCGATCTGGTACTTCAATCCTTGCGCGAGAGCGAACGTCCGCGCGGATACGGCTTGCGCCTTCAGCGCCTCCGCCGGCCAGCCGTCGCTCATTTCTCCGCCGACGACGGAAACGAGATATTGCTCGAACGGCAGCTCGTTCACGACGGCGAGCTTGCCGTTATGCCGGCTCAGCTCGAGATTGCCCCGGTATTGCCGGCCGCCCTTCTCGGCGACCGCCGTCACGCCGTCCTTGGGCGATATCCATACTTTTTGCTCATTCGGGTTGAACGCATAATGCGTGACGGCCGCCGTCGGTCCGGTTACGTCCTCGCGCTGCAGCAAGTATGGCGCCGCCGCGTCGACCGGCAGCAGCGCCAAGCCCGGCACCAGCTTCTCGGCCTGCGCCTTGGCGGCGCTCGCCTGCTCGGCGTCCGCCGCCTCGCCGATCCATACCGCGAAGGCGAGCTGGCCGGCCGCTTCCGTCGCCACGACCCAAGCGTCGACGCCCTTCAGCCGGAGCGCGTCGGCCTGCTGCCGCGCGGCCGCCTCGCTCGGGAACGTGCCTGCGCTCCAGCGGTGCGGCCCCGTCACCGTCGCCGTACCGCCCTTGGGCAGCGCGGCCGCCGCCCCGCCGGCGGCGATGCGCTGCTTCGCCGCCGTCGCTTCCTCCTTCGTGGCGTACGGGCCGGCATATACCCGGTATACCGTTTGGCCGAGCTTGGCCGCCCGGAAGACGGCCGGCTTGTCCTGCGTGGCGGCCAACGCTTGCGCAAGCGTCTTCGCCGCGTTCGCGTCGGCCGTCTCCAGCAGCAGCACGTTGTAGCCGTCGGCCGCGAAGCGGGCTTGCACGCCCGGCGGCACGACCGTCCACACCCGGACGCCGGAAGGCGTCCGTACGCCCGCGTCCAAGCCCGCCGGCGAAGAAAGCGTCACGGCGGGTACCGTCGAATTGTACGTTTTTCCGTTCGTTATGTATAAGGCGACGCGGATCTGGTCCAGCTTCGGCACGGCGGCCTCCGCCACGTTGTCCGCTACCGCTGCGGGCACGCACAGCGCGGCCGCCAGCAGCGCCGCCGCCCAGACGTGCCGCCGCGGCCGCTGTCGTCTCGTCATCGGTCATTCTCTCCTTTACGCTGTCCCCTTAGTCGCGACCGCCGTCCGCGCTCGGAACCGGCAAGCCGAGATGCCGGTAGGCGGAGGCGGTCACCGTCCGCCCGCGGGGCGTCCGCTGCAGGAAGCCGATTTGCAGCAAATACGGCTCGTACACGTCTTCGATCGTCTGACTCTCCTCGCCGATCGTCGCCGCAATCGTATCGAGCCCGACCGGTCCTCCTCGGAAATGGGTCATGATGGCGCGCAGCATTTTGTGATCGATCTCGTCGAGACCGAGATCGTCGACTTGGATGAGCTTCAAGGCGGCGCGGGCGATGTCCGTCGTAATGACGCCGTCTCCCCGCACCTGCGCGTAATCGCGCACCCGCTTCAAGAGCCGGTTGGCGATCCGCGGCGTGCCGCGCGACCGTTTGCCGATCTCGTCCGCGGCGTCGCCGACGATGCCGACCTGCAAAATGTCGGCCGCCCGGCTGACGATGAAGCTGAGCTCGTCCACCGTATAATATTCGAGCCGGCTGACGACGCCGAACCGGTCGCGCAGCGGCGCGGACAGCAGTCCCGCCCTCGTCGTCGCCCCGACGAGCGTAAACGGCGGCAGATCGAGCCGGACCGAGCGCGCGCTCGGCCCTTTGCCGATAATGATATCGAGGGCGAAGTCCTCCATCGCCGGATACAGCACTTCCTCGACCGTCCGGTGCAGCCGGTGAATTTCGTCGATGAACAGCACGTCGCCTTCCTGCAGGTTGGTCAAAATCGCCGCCAAGTCCCCCGGCCGCTCGATCGCCGGACCGGATGTCGTGCGGACGTTCACGCCGAGCTCGTTGGCGATAATGTTCGAAAGCGTCGTCTTGCCGAGCCCCGGCGGTCCGTACAGCAGCACGTGATCGAGCGCCTCCTTGCGCATTTTGGCCGCCTCGATATAAATTTTCAAATTTTCCTTCACTTGCGTCTGGCCGATATATTCGGCCAAATACCGGGGACGCAGACTGAGCTCCACCGCTTCGTCTTCCATCATCAGGTTGGCCGATATGATCCGGTCTTCCACGCTGCCGCCCTCCTTCGCGTTGCTCCGTATTGCTCCCTGGCGAGGTTATGGTTCCTGCTTCCCGGGCGAAAGCCCGTGCCGGACCGCCGCCTTACCCCGCGTACAGCGCCTGCAGCGCCAGCTTGACGAGCACGTCCGCCGAATCGTTCTCCTTCGCCTTCGCCTTCACGCTCGACCAGGCGCGATCGGCCTCCGCCTCCGTATATCCGAGCGCGAGCAGCGCCTCTTTCGCTTCCGCCCAAGGACCGCTTCCCGTCCGGGCCGCCGCCCCCGCTTCCTGCAGAGCGCCGGCGAACGCCGCTCCGTCGAAGCCGGACGTTACCGCGCCGAGCTTGTCCTTCAGGTCGAGAATGATGCGCTGCGCCGTCTTCTTGCCGATGCCGGGCAGCTTCGTCAAAAACGCCACGTTCTCCTGCTGGATCGCGGCGACGACCGACTCCGGCCGTCCTCCGGACAATATGCCGAGCGCCACCTTCGGCCCGATGCCCGTCACGTCGATCAGCTTGCGGAACAGCGCCTGCTCCTCCCGCGACGCGAAGCCGAACAGCAGAATCGCATCCTCGCGCACATGGTGATGAATGTATACGGTCACGTCCTCCGGCTTGTCGGAGAATGCGTACGGATTCGGGCAAAACACCCGGTAGCCTACGCCATGCACGTCCATGACGACGTATTCCGGCTCGCGGTGCGCCACTTTGCCGCGCAAAAAATCGATCATCGTTTCCCCACTCCGTTCAGTTTTTGCTGCAATCCGGCCGAATGCGCATGGCAAATCGCGATCGCGAGCGCATCCGCCACGTCGTCCGGCTTCGGGACGGCGCTCAGCTTCAGAAACATGCGGACCATCTCCTGCACCTGCTTCTTCTCCGCCTTGCCGTAGCCGACGATCGCCTGCTTCACCTGCAGCGGCGTATATTCCGCGATGGGGACCCCGTTCTGCACGGCGGCGAGCATCAGGACACCTCTCGCCTGTCCGACCGTCAACGCCGTCGTCACGTTTTTATTGAAAAACAGCTTCTCGATCGCCACGGCGTCCGGCTTGTACTTGTCGATCAAATGGACGGCCGCCTCGTAAATTTCCTGCAGCCGGACCGCCGAATCGGTGTTCGCTTCGGTCTGGATGCTCCCGTATTGGACGGGAACGAGCTTGTGTCCTTGCTTGTCGATAAAGCCGAAGCCGACGATCGCGATGCCCGGATCGATGCCCAGTACGCGCACGGAAACGTTCCTCTCCCTCTATGTATGGCGAACATATGTGTTCTATTTGCCATTATAGCAAACTGAGCGGGGGATGGACAGAAAAACGAAAACCGCCGCTTCGCCTGCCGACGCCCCTTTGTCAGGAAGGCGACCGCAAGCGAACGGCGGTTGAAGTTCGTCCCGCTCAAGACGCGGGCATCATCACTTTTTCCGTCTCTTCGACGGCGAAATCGCTGAACGTGGACAGGACGCTGTTATACTCCGCCATGTCGAATATGCGGATGCCGTCCTTCAGCTGATCGACGGTATCGTGCGGGAGACTGCTCTCCAAGTACCCCATGTTCAGCTGAAAAAACGTGCGGATCACCTTTTCTTGCTCCGGCGGCCCTTCGAACAGCGACAAGTTTCCGTTTTTGTCCAACCCGAAATACGCGTTGTCCTTGCAGGCGGGAGACAGGTCGTCGATCCGCTCCGTAAACGTGACGGACCCGTCGGCGCCGAGCTCCGCGGTCCATTGCGGATGCTCGCCCTGCAAGCTCGTCACCTCGTCCGGTCCCATCCGCCCGAGCAGCTGCTGCTCCTCGCCACACACGAACGACTTGCGCATATAAACGTCCCGTTTGCCGCCCGCTTCGCGAATCCGCTCCAGCAGCTGCCGCTGCTCGACCGACAGGCGGGCTTCCGGCTGCTCCCCGGCGCGCAGCCCCGCCGCGACGGTGCGCGCCGATTCCTCGCCGAATCCCGTCGTCTCCGAATGGCGGGCGACGTAAAGCGACAGCAGGCCGACGGCGGCCGCCACGATGAAAAAGCCAAGCGACAACCATCGTCTTTTTTGCCGAAGACGCTTCTTCAGTTGTTTGTACAGGCTTGACAAGTTCATGGGAATCCCCTTCTGGTCCTAGATTTTTTTTCTAGTTTTCCCAGTAAGGGTGTCGCTTATACGCCTGGGCCCGACCGGCCGGTCAGACGATCATGCGCGAATCCAAGGTTGGTTTTGCTTTTTCTCCTTCGGCGCCGGCGAGGGCCTCCGCTTGGGCGCTTTCGTCCGGGCCGTGCTGATCGCCGCTTTCGTTCCGCGCCCTTTCGGGCTGCGGGTCGAATCGCTCGTCTGTGCCGATCCCGAGCTGATATCCCCCGTCCGGTCGTCGCCGCAGCCGCAGTCTTCCTTCTGCGCCCAAGCCGAATGCGGCGAATACGAAGCCGGATACGCGCCGAACGGCATCGCGTACGGAACGCCGTGCACGGCGGGCGGATAGATGCCGTGGCCTTGGCAAGGGTGACACGGTACCGCGGCCGACGGCGAAAAGTCGTAGCCATGGGGGACGTCCGCGTGCACGACCGCTTCCGGCGCGAAGCCGTATCCGTGATGACCGTAAGCCGGGCCGATCGCCTCCGGCATCAAGCCGAAGCCGGGCTGCTGCTGGTAGGCGGGCGAAACCGGATACGGCATCGGCGCGCCGGCGCACGGAGCGGCCGAGCTGCTCGAAATGCCCGGATACTTCTCGCCGACGGCCGGCATGACGGCGCCGGGAACCGCCGGCATCGCGTCCATAAACGGCCATGCGCCTTCCGGCTGTCCCGCCGGCATGTGCTCGAGCTGCACGCTCTCGTAGCTGAGCGAGAACGACGACGGCATGGGAGAATACGTTGGAGCTTTGCCGGCGTCGAAGGCGTACGGAGCTTGCGGCATACCGCCATACAGCGATGGCTGCGGCATCATCGCCTCCGTCGCGGGAATGTGATATTGCGCGAACGGGAACTCGGCTTTCATCTCCTCCTGCTCGCCGCCGACGACGGTGTGCGGGAACATCGGTTCGGCCGATTCCGCATAGCCGGGCGGGAGCGGCTGCATGCCGGTCCAGTCGTTGATCGGCACCTCGCCCGTCATCGCCGTCGTTCCCGTCCAATCGGCGGCTTCCGCGACGGGCTCTTGCGCCTGGGGCGACGGCGCGACTTCCGCCGCTTCCTCCAGTCCCGGAACGGCCGGAGCCGCCTCCTCCAGTCCGGGGACGGCTTCCGTCATCTCCTCCGGTCCCGGAACGGCCGCGGGCGCCTCGCCTTCCATCGGCTCGACCGCCTCCATTGGAGCGCCCTCTTGAACACCCTCATGCGGCATGTCCGTGCCCAGCTTCGGAATATACACGACTTCGCCCGTCATGAGCACGTTCGGATTTTTCAGATGCGGGTTGGCGTCGATGACCGCCTTGAGCGGCACATCCCACGCTTTCGACAGCTTCCACAGCGAATCGCCCTGCACGACCACGTGCTTGTGCAATATATCGCCGACTGGAGGCGGAACCGGCACCGGAGCGGACGGAATTTTGACTTTCGTGCCGACGTCGATTTGATCGGGGTCGGCGATCTGGGTGTTGAACGAAATCAGCTTTTGCAGCTCGATGCCGTACTTTTTGGCGATGTGAAAGAGCGTTTCTCCCTTTTTCACCAGATGGATTTTCACCGGACTGAAACCTCCCGTTGTCTTGAATAACAATACAGTCTATGCAGGAGGTAGGCGTTTGACATCCATCGGCGAAAAAAATCCCGCCGCCGTTCCGCACGCGCCGACACGCACGCCGGAGCCGGAGGTCGAACGGTGGCGGGACAACGCAAAAAAACGCCCGCCGGGACGTGTTAAGTCCCGACAGGCGTCCGATCGTCAGCCGTTTACTTTCAAGCCGTCGATTTCGACGATTTTGCGGAATTCCTCGAGCAGTCGCGTCGTAATCGGTCCCGCCTTGCCGGAGCCGATGACGCGGCCGTCGACCTCGCACGTGGCGATCACTTCCGCGGCCGTACCGGTGAAGAACACCTCGTCGGCGACGTACACGTCGTGCAGCGTGAACGGCTCGATGCGGACCGGCAAGCCGATTTTCCCGCAAATTTCGAGAATGGCGCCGCGCGTAATGCCCTCGAGCGCGCCGACGTAGCAAGGCGGTGTAAAGACGACGCCGTTTTTCACGATGAAGATGTTGTCCGACGACCCTTCGGCCACGTACCCTTGCGCGTTCAGCATGATCGCTTCGCCGGCACCGGCCAGGTTCGCCTGGATTTTAACCAATATATTGTTCAAATAGTTGAGCGACTTGATCTTCGGGTTCAGCGCGTCCGGAATGTTGCGGCGAGTCGACACGGACACCGACTTGAGCCCGTTCACATACGCTTCCGGCGGGTAGATGGCGAGCTGCTCGACGATGATGACGACGTTCGCCTTCGGGCAGCGCCGCGGATCGAGGCCGAGGTTGCCGTCTCCGCGCGAAACGACGAGACGGATGTAACCGTCGTTCATGCCGTTTTTGCGGATCGTCTCGATGAGCGCCCGCTCCATCTCGGAGTAGGAAAGCGGAATGTCGAGCATGATCGATTTGGCCGAATCGTACAGCCGGTCGAGATGCTCCTTGCACTTGAAAATGTTGCCGTTGTAAATCCGGATCCCTTCGAAAATGCCGTCGCCGTAGAGGAAGCCGTGATCGAATACGGAAATTTTGGCTTCATGCTTGGCGACGTACTCCCCGTTCAAATAAATCCATTGCGACATTACGCTTCTCCTCCTTGGATCGATTTCCGGTACCCGTAGCTCGGATACGAACCGAGTATGCGGACTTGACAGCCGATCGCCTCGATTTCTTGCAGGGCAGCCGGCAGGAGCACGGTGTCGAGCGACATTTCGATATCCATATAAAAATAATAATTGCCCAGCTTCTTCTTCGTCGGCCGCGATTCGATCTTGGACAAGTTGATGCGCCGCCAGGCGAATGCGGACAGCACTTGGTGGAGCGCTCCCGGATAATCTTCCGGCAGCGTGACGAGAATCGTCGTCTTGTCCTGGCCGGCCGTCTCCATGTCCGGCTTCGTCTTCCCGACGACGATGAAGCGGGTGTAATTGTTGTCATGATCGGTAATGTTCTCGGCGAGCAGATCGAGACCGTACAGCTCCGCCGACGTTCTCGTCCCGATCGCGGCGACCGACGGGTCGTCCGAATCCTTGACGAGGCGCACCCCTTCCGCCGTACTGTTCACGTATTCGAATTCGACGTGCGGGAGCCGGCTGCGCAAAAAATCGTGGCATTGCGCGATCGCTACGTCCTTCGATACGACCTTCCGCACCGACGCATAAGGCTCGCCTTCCGCGGAAGCGCGTCCGATCAAATTTTGAACCGACGGGTACACCCATTCGGCTTGAATCGGCAAGCCCGTCTCCTCGACGAGCAGGTCGATATGATGCTTGACCGATCCTTCGATCGTGTTCTCGATCGGCACGACGCCGAAATGCGCCGTACCGTCCGCCGTCGCCGCGAATACGTCGGACATGAGCGAATAAGGAACGAACTCGTGCGTCCCCTCCGCGAAAAAATACCGGGCGGCCTCGTGGGAAACCGTACCTTCGGGCCCGAGGAATGCGATCCGTTTCACGCGCTGTCTACTCCTTTAATATGCCGTTCTATCTTTTTCGAATCGTATCACTACAGGGTCGAAAATGCAAGATTGTACCGGAGCGCGCGACCGTCGAATCTCCAACGATCCCCGCGTTGACACAAAAATTGAAACGAGTTAATATTTAAATCATGAAAATATTATAGTGTATAAATGAATGGACAAGGAGGGATACTCGTGGATTCGCTGGTGGACCGTTTTCAGACGGCGTTATACACGTTCAAGCGCAGCTTGGAATCCGACCTTCTGCACAAGCTGAAGACGCAAATTACGGCTCCCCAAATGTTCATGCTTCATTTCGTCAGCAGGCACGGCGCCTGCAGGCTGACCCAGCTTGCCGACAAAATGGAGGTGAAGCCGAGCGCCGTCACGGTCATGATCGACCGGCTCGAAAAATCCGGCTACGTAACGCGTACGCACGATACCGCCGACCGCAGGTCGGTGCTGGTGCAGGTGACACCGGAGGGCATCGATATTTTGGAGAAGGCGATGCTCGAGCGCAAGGACGCGCTCGCCCGTTTCCTGGCGAGGCTCGAGCCGGACGAGGTGCGGACGGTCACGGAATTGATGGAGAAGCTCGCGGGTGCGGGCGAGGAGTCGGACCCGTCGGCGTTACGCCGCCCGGGCTCGGCCTGATTGACGTACAGAGAAAAGAATGACAAACCAAAGACGGAGAGAGGATAAGAGATGGAGCACTTATCGATCAAACGCAAGATCACGATTATGATTTCCATAATGGCCGCGATGTTTTTCGCCGCCATCAACCAGACGATTACGAGCACGGCGATGCCCCGGATTATCGCCATCCTCGACGGGATGGATTACTATACGTGGACGATCAACATTTATTTGCTGACGTCCACGATCGCGACCATTCTCGTCGGCAAGCTGTCCGACATGTTCGGGCGCAAGCCGTTCATTTTGATCGGGATTTTGCTATTCATGGCCGGCGCATTTTTGACCGGCACGTCTTCGGACGTGTATCAGTTCATTTTGTACAGGGGTATACAGGGCATCGGCGCCGGCATCATCCAATCGACGGCGTTTACGGCCGTAGGCGACTTGTTCCCTCCACGCGAACGCGGCAAATGGATGGGTCTGATGACCGCCGTATTCGGCTTCTCCAGCGTCATCGGTCCGACGCTCGGCGGCTACTTGGTCGACCATATGGACTGGCATTGGCTGTTCTGGATTTTCCTGCCGCTCGGCGTCGTCGCCTTCGTCATGATTATGGCGCTGTTCCCGAAAGTCGAGCGCGGACCGTCGCAAAGCGTCGACTACGTCGGCTCGTTGTTCCTGACGACGACGATCGTTCCTTTGCTGCTTGCCTTCTCGTGGGCCGGCACCGAGTACGACTGGGGATCGGGACAAATTCTCGGACTGCTTGCGGCGTCCGTCGTCTCGGGCGTCATCTTCGTCCTCGTGGAGACGAAAGCGAAAAACCCGATTTTGCCGCTTTACCTGTTCAAAAACGGGATCGTTACGATCTCGAACGTCATCGGCTTCATCATGAACTTCGGCATGATGGGGGCGCTGATCTATCTTTCGTTTTTCGTGCAGGGCGTTCTCGGCATTTCCCCGACTTACGCGGGGTACGTCACGATGCCGATGTCGATCGCCATGGTCGTCGTCAGCGCCATTACCGGCCAGCTGATCGCGAAGAGCGGCAAATACAAACGGTTTGCGCTGATCGGGATGCCGATCATGATCGCCGGCATGACGATCATGGTGTTCATGAACAGCGTATGGCTGGCCGTCGTCAGCATGGTCGTATTCGGCGTCGGACTCGGTCTCGGCATGCCCGTCTTCTCGCTGGCGACCCAAAACGCCGTACCGCATAAAGAATTGGGCGTCGTCACCGCCTCGTCCCAGCTGTTCCGCAATCTCGGCGGCACGATCGGGATCGCCGTCATGGGAACGGTTATGTCCAACAGCTTGGCGCGCAATTTGAAGGAAGCCATTCAGTCGCCGGGTGCGGCCGACTTCAGCAAGCTCGATCCGAAAACGGCCGAACAAATGCTGTCCTTCGCGAATCCGCAAACGCTGATGAACAAGCCGCTCATCGAGAAAACGCAAGCGGGCCTGCCGGCGGACGTGCAGCCGCTGTTCATGCAAATGATCGATCGCATTCGCGAAGCGCTCGGCGATACGCTGTCGGTCGTCTTCTTGACGGGAGCGCTCGTGACCGTCGTCGCCTTCGTGCTCGTGTTCTTCCTGAAGGAGCTTCCGCTTCGGACGTCGAACCGCGCGGCGGAGCCGTCCAAACCGCTCGATTCGGCGGAGGCCGAAGCGGTGCAGCTCGGCGCTAGCAAAGCGTAAGGAAACGGCACCGTCGGGTAGAGAGCCCGAGTGCCACGCGATTTGCGGAGCGCGAAACGATTTCGTACCGCACGCGGCTCCCTGTATGCGGCTCCCCGTACGTGGGGAGACGCATGCGGCGCTTCGCCGCTTAACGGGGGTGGTCGAGCTGGACTCGGCTTTCCGCCTGCCGCGACGGCTGATACTATCCATTAAGAGCGAATGCGTGTGATGGTGAGTCGTTGTTGATGGGGGCTTTCCATTGGATATAATCCAATCGATCAGCTTAGAAGAGAGCGAAAGCCGGTCCGCCATTGGAGTCTATCCAGCAGTTTTGCAAAAAAGCGCCGATTGGATGGCCGTTGGGGCCGAATCTGTTGGATTCGTTCCAATTGAGCTCCGAAGGCGGGGGCGAATCGATTCGGTTCGTTGGATATAATCCAATAGAAGCGTCTCGGACGGGAGGGAAGCAAGGGAAGCCCGCTTCCCCATGGACACCCCTTATGGGTAGCAAAGGTTAAAAGCAGAAGACCGTCCCGGCCGGGACGGTCTTTGAACTGCACCCCGTCAAGTAGACAGTACAAATAAGTAAAAGAATTAGACGGCTTTAGTCCTATACTCCTTAGGGCTGAGGCCGTTTAATTTTGCCTGTATTCGCTTGTTCGTGTAAAAGTAAATATAGGCGTCAATGGCTTTCTCCAGTTCCTCGAACGTATGGTATGAGTTCAGATGATACATCTCGCACTTCAAGGTCCCCCAGAAGGCTTCCATAGGTCCGTTGTCAATGCACCGGCCAACACGCGACATGCTCTGGGTCATGTTTGCTTGGTCCAGCTTCTTCTTAAAAGCCGACGAGGTGTATTGAAACCCCCGGTCGCTGTGAAGCATAGGGGTAGCACCGGGCTCTGCCTTTAGCGCCTGGTCCAGTGTTTCAAATACGAGCTTGTTGTTGTTCGAATGCCCCAGCACGAAGGAAATAATGTTGTTGCCATGGAGGTCTAGGATAGCGCTGAGGTAGGCCTTCTGACCGTTTCCATATTTGAATTCTGTTACATCCGTCAGCCACTTTTCATTAGGAGCTTCTGCCTGGAATTTGCGGTTCAACAGATTCTCAGCAACATGCTGAGGTGTAGAACGCGCATATTGCTTTTTCTTCCTCCGGATGACCGACTGGATGCCTGCTACCTTCATGAGGCGCCGGATCCGTTTATGGTTCACGCGTTTACCTGGTTGTCGAAGCAAATGGAGCCTATGGCGACGGTAGCCGTAGATGCCCTTGACTTGCTCATGCAAGACGACGATCGCTTGAGTCAGTGCATGGTTTTCTTGTTCGCGAAGACTAGGGGTTCTGTTCA
>NZ_QJVJ01000006.1 GCF_003217775.1 Paenibacillus flagellatus | reverse complement strand
TCATACTTTTGGGAGGTTGCCTGCAATCCCATCTCGTCGGTTTCTTGTAGCACCGCTAGCTTCTCTTGTGCACTCCATTTTTGGCGCATGAAAAAAACTCCCCTTACAGCAGCAGGTTTTATTATTTCACCTGTCTACTTTAAGGGGAGCATATCAGACCGCCGTTCACGGTCCCTCTTTAGTCGGATCGGATTTTGGTAGCCGTCAATAAAATCCGCCCGGCGACAAGGCGGGCGGATACGAGAAGCTATGGGCTTCGGAGCGGGGCGTACGAATCGCCGAGGGGGGCTTCGCTTTCGCCCCAACGCCCCAGCGGCTCGCCGACGCGAACCCGGCTGCCCACGGCGAGGTCGGGGCGGAACGCGAACGATCCGGGCTCGACGAGCAGGACGACGGTCGAGCCGAACTCGAAGCGGGCGAGCTCGTCCCCTTTCGCGGGATGCTCGGGCATCGGCTCGGCGTACCGGATGGAGCTGACGTTCATGGCGCCGACTTTGATCACCGGCAGTACCCCGTAGGCGTGCCGGATATAGGTAATCAGCCTCTCGTTGCGGCTGAGTACGCGGCGCATCCGCTCCAGGCCGAATGCGTTGACGGGATACGTTCGCCCCGGGAAGTGAGCGCTCCCCGTCACCGTGCCGGCGACCGGGGAGTGCACCCGATGGTAGTCGGCCGGGCTCAAGTAAAGCACGACGAAGAAGCCGCCCGCGTAGCTCGCCGCCAGCGGGGAGCCCCCGAGCAAATCGTCGGCCCGGTAGTATTGTCCTTTCACGATCAGATCCGCCCGGTCCCCGATTGGGCCGATACCGGTGACGGTTCCGTCCACGGGGCTGACCAAGGAGCGCGCGTCCCGGTCGACCGGCCGCAGTCCCGGCTTCAACCGGCGGACGAAAAAGTCGTTCAGGGAGCGATAAGCGTCCGGTAGCTTCTCCGCTTCCTCGACCCGGATGGCGTACGCCCGCGCGTACCGCGGAATGAGCGCCCTGCTCCACCGGGACCGGGTGAAGCGGCCGATCAGCCGGGACAGCCATTTGACGGACGTCAGCTCGGCCGCGAGCGCCAGCAGCCGCTGCTCCTTCGTCATGTTCCTCACCGCCTTCGTTTCGGTTCCGCATTTCGCGTACCTGCATTATAAGGCGGTGCTTCCGGACCATCAATTGCGGATTGCGTATCGATTCGATAGGCTGCCGCTATGATCGGCCCGACGGAACGGGGCGCGGGGCCGCAGCCGCCCCTTCGCAGCTCAAGTTTCGGCGCCGGCCGCTCCCGCATCCGCATCCGCGTTCGCGTCGGCGAACATAAGCTCCCGGTATTTGCCTGGCGGGATGCCCTCCAGCTTCTTGAAGGCGCGTATGAAGACGACGTGGGTCGTATAGCCGACCTTTTGGGCGATCTGGGCGTTCGTCAGCTCCTTGTTCTCCATCAGACGCTTCGCCTGATCGATCCGCTTGCGGGTAATGTAATCGAGCAGATTTTGGCCGCTCGTCTTCTTGAAGAAGGTCGAAATGTACTGCGGCGTCATCCGCAGCCGGTCGGCGATCATCGCGAGCCCCAAATTCGGGTCGTCCAGCCCGCCGTCGACGAGCGCGACGATTTCCCGCAGCAGCTGGCTGCCGTGGTCGGTCCTCTCCGCCTTGAAGGAGCGGGCGAGCGCCTCGTACAGCTCCTTCGTCTTGCGGTGCATCCCTTCCGCCGTCGGGCTGCTGAACACCGTCTTGATCGGATCGAAGTCGGGGCCGAGCCATTCGTCCTGGACCGCGTTCGAGGCGTTCCATATTTTCAGGAACGTGCTCGTGATGTTGAAGAACAAGCATTTGCCGAGCTCCGGGGTCATGCGGCCGGAATCGAAATTGATCGAATAGATCGTATTGAGCAGCTTCAAGGCGTTGTCCGCATCGCCGCTGCGGACGAAGTTGACGAGCTGCACCTCGATCTCGAGCGGGTAATAATAATGCCGCTTCACGTCGACGATGTCCTGGAACGGAATGACCGCGTTCCGGCCCTTGATGATCCGGTAATCGAGCGCGGCCAGCGCCTCGGCGTAGCTGTCGCCGATCTGCTTCTCGCCGCGGCGGACGCTTCCGGTGGCGACGGTCATGCCGATCTTGAACCGCGTCGTAATGACGTTGTGGAGCGATTCGGCGATATGCCGCAAATCGTCCGCCGCCGCTTCGTCCGTCCGGTCTTCGCGCACGTTGATCAGGAAGGCGAGCCGGTCCCGCTCGAGCTCGACGGCGAATCCTTCGTGATGCGTCCGCGCCAGATCGACGCCGACGTTCGACAGGATGAACCGGACGAGCGCCCATTGCCGCTCGGACTCCTCGGCGGTAAACCGGGATACGTCCTCGATCTGGACGATCATGACGGCGAACCGGTCGCCGACGAACGAGATGTCCATGAAGGCGAGCGACCGCTCGCGCTCGGACGAGCCTTCGATTTCCGCATAGCCGCGGACGAGCCGGGACAAGTAATTCGCCCGGATGACCGGCGTCTGTTGGGCGAGAAGCCCGCGAAGGTTATTCTCCTCGTGCAAGGAGCCTTCGATCGTCTGCCGGATGAATTCGTATTCGTTGGAGACGGGGCGGCCGCTCAATTGTTTGCCATGCACGATGGCGTTGATCGTTTTTTTGAGCGGGCGGTAGTTGCGGTAGACGGCCGCATAGACGGCGACGAGCCCCGCGATCGTGCAGATGGCGAGCAGCCAGACGGCCCACCGTTGGATCTGGTTCACCTGCTGCATGAAGACGTCGCGGGGAGTGACCGACACGTACTTCCAGCCCGGCTTCTGCGACGAGGCGACGGACACCATCTGGTCGACGCCGCCGAGACGGTAGCCGAACGGCGCGTCGCTCGCGTTGATGCGGGCGAGCAGGTCGGGAGGGAGCGGCTTGTCGGCGGTCCCCATGACGACCCGTCCCTTGTCGTCGATGACGTGGATGGCGCTGTGGCTTGCCGATTCGAGCTGGGCGAACATGCTCTCGATCTGGCTTTGATCGATCAGGACGACGAAGCTGCCGAGTATGTCGGTCTGCGTGCGAATCGGCAGCGATTGCACGTACGTGACGGCGTCGAGCGGCGCGGAATCGATGCTCGGAGCGGTGGACGACGGCGTCCCCCGCGTCAGGCTGGCGACCGGCATGAACGTCGCCGCGTGGGCGGCCGACAGCATCTCGTCCCGCCATTTCTCGTACGGCATCCCCTCGTAGCCGTAAAACGATTCGTAAAACGTGCGGGAGTCCGTCAGCAGGTCCGGCTTGACGATCGTGTCGCTGGCCGCGAAATAGACGTAATAGTCGACGATGAAATGGCTCGTCAAGCTGCGGTAGCGCCCCAAGGCGTCGCGCATGAACTCGATGAACAAATACCGGTCGGCGGCGTCCGCGTCCGGTCCGATTTTCAGCAAATAATCGAGCTTCGGGTTCAAGGTCACCTGAACCATCAAATTGTCCACCTCGGTCAGCCTGCTGTCGAGCGACAGCTTCAGCTGCTCCAGCATGGCGGTGTTCGACCGGTTCGCGCCGTGCTCCAGGCTGCGCTCCACCTTGGCGTACAGGAACAAGCCCATCGCCAGCGGAACGAGGAGGATGACGAGGTGGGAGACGATCATCGTCAGGAGCGCACTTTTTCGGTTGCCGATCCGGAGCAGGCGAAGCGTCGTTTTCATAGGGTGTCACGTCCGTTCTCGTTTCGGTTTCTCTTCATTGTAACCGATTGCAAGGAGGGAGGACTACTCCTTCAGCGAGCCGATCATGACGCCCTTGACGAAATATTTTTGCAAAAACGGGTACAGGCACAGGATCGGCAGCGTCGATACGATGATGGTCGCGTACTTGATCGTTTCTCCGATGGCGTACTTGTCGTCGCTCGCGACGCCCGTCATCATCGAATCGGTGCTGTTGGCGATCAATATTTCGCGCAGGACGAGCTGCAGCGGGTACATCTCGCGGTTGCGCAAGTAGACGAGCGCGCTGAAGTACGAGTTCCAGTGGCCGACCGCATACCACAAAATCATGACGGCGATGACGGGCATCGACAGCGGAATGATGATGCGGAACAGCACCGTCCAATCGTTCGCGCCGTCCATCCGCGCCGATTCCTCGAGACTGATCGGCACGCCCTGGAACGCGGTGCGCATGATGATCATGTTGAACGTGTTGATCGCCCCCGGGATGAGCAGCGCCCACATCGTGTTCATCATGCCGAGCTCGTTCACGAGCAGGTACGTCGGGATGAGGCCGCCGTGGAACACCATCGTGACGACGATGAAGAACATGATCATGTTTTTGAAATACAGCTTCGGCCGGGACAGCACATACGCGCCGACCGCCGTCATGACGAGGTTGATCGCCGTGCCGAGCGCCACGTACAGCAGCGTGTTCTGGTAGCCCTTGACGATCATCGGGTTGGCGAACACGGCCTTGTACGCCTCGAGATCGAAGCCGACCGGACCGAGCAGCAGGCCGCGGTGCTGCAGGAACGACGCCGCGTCGCTGAGCGATGCGAACAGCACGTACAGGAACGGATACAGCGTGACGGCGCACAGCCCGATCATCAGCATGGCGTTGAACGCGCCGAACGCCTTTTCGCCGGCAGTAGGTTTCATTCGCGGCGCCTCCTTACCACAGTTTGTTTTCGCTGAGCCGTCTGCTGACGCCGTTCGCGGCGACGATGAGCACGAAGCTGACGACGGAATTGAAGAAGCCGACCGCGGCGGTGAAGCTGTAGCTCGCCTCGAGCACCCCTTTGCGGTAGACGTAGGTCGAGATGACGTCGCCCGTCTCGTAAGTCAGCGGGTTGTACAGCAGCAGCACCTTCTCGCTGCCGACCGTCAGCATGCTGCCCATGTTCAGGATGAACAGGATGACGATCGTCGGCATGATGCCCGGTATCGTAATGTGCATCGTCTGCTTCCATCGGCTCGCGCCGTCCATCTTCGCCGCTTCGTACAGCGTCGGGTCGATGGCGGCGATCGCGGCCAAGTAAATGATCGACCCCCAGCCGATGCCCTGCCATATGCCCGAGGAGACGAACAGGAAGCGGAACCAGCCCGGCTCCTTCAAGAAATCGATCGCTTCGACGCCGAACGCTCCGAGCAGCTGGTTGATCAAGCCGTCGCGGCTCAAAAAATCGACCATCATGCCGGCGACGACGACGATCGAGATGAAGTGGGGCAAGTACGAGATCGTCTGCACGACCCGCTTGAACAGCGCTTGGCGAATTTCGTTCAGCAGGAGCGCGAGCAGAATCGCCGCGGGGAAGCCGAACAGCAGCTCGTACACGTTGATCAGCACCGTATTTTTGAGCAGCCGCCAAAAGTAAATGCCGTTAAAAAAGCTTTCGAAATGCTTGAAGCCGGCCCAAGGGCTGCCCCATATCCCCTTCGCGGGGGTGAAGTCCTTGAACGCGATTTGCAGGCCGTACATCGGCCCGTAATGGAAAATGACGTAATAAGCGATGACGGGCAGCGCCATGCCGTAGATCGCCCAGTTGCGGCGAATGTCGGCGCGGATCGTCTGCCAGACGGTCGGATCGCTTATCGCCTCTCTTGCGGCCGCGCTCTTCAGCGCGTTCCCGGGGCGGTGCTCCATTGCGGTCTCTCCCTTCGTATGCCCGGATCGGCGAAAGCCGGGAGGGGGAGAGGACCGTATCCTCCCCCCGGTCCGGCTGCAGGCGGATTACCGCTTGCTGTATCGCTCGAGCGCCGCCTGCTGGATTTTGAGGGCGTCCTCGATGCCCATCCCTTGAATGCGCTTCACATATTTGTCGAAATTGTCGATCGGCTCCGCGCCCATGATGAATTTGAGCAGCATTTCGTCGCGGTACGTCTCGATGTCGGTCATGACCGAGGCGAACTTGCTGCTCTCGTCCTTCGTCGGCGTCACGAGCGGCATTTTTCGCTCGGCCGTCGGGGCGGACCAGATCGCGAGCGCGTCCTTCTGGGCCGGCAGGGCGAGATATTGCGTCTGGAAATTGTCGCTTAGCACGTACGGGCCGCTCCACGTCGAACGGTTATGCTTGGCGAACGACTGCTGCAGGCTGACGCCGCTCGGCGGGTTGAGCACCTCCGGCAGGAACACCGCCCGGCCGTTCTCCATCTTGTAGCTGACGCCTTCCTTGCCGTAGTTGAACAGCAGATCGCCTTTTTCGCCGTAGGCGTAATCGAGCCATTTCACCGTTTCGATCGGATTTTTGTTGCTTGTCGACACGGCGGCGCCCACTCCGTTGCTGGCGAAATCCTTTTGCCCCCAGATCGGCTTGTCGCCCGGCTTCAAAACCGGGTACGGTGCGGCGACGAGCTTGAAGCTCGGGTCCTTGTCCTTCATCAGGTTGGCGTATTTGCCGATGCCTCCGCCGTTGTAGAACACCGAGGCGCCGAGCAGGTTCGTCGTCATTTTGTTGTCGTACAGCTTGTCGTTCGGGGCGGCGAAATCTTTGTCCAGCAGCCCTTCCTTGTACCATTTGTTCATCGTGGCGAGAAACTCTTTGTACTCCGGCTGGATCGGACCGTACATGACCTTGCCCTTATCCTGATAGAAGCCGTAGTTGATCCCCCATGCGCCGAGGAACGGGGCGTCGACGCCGATCATTGCTTTGTCGATATAGAACGGGATTTCGTCGGCTTTGCCGTTGCCGTTCGGATCTCTCTCTTTAAACGCTTTCAAAACGGCGTACCACTCGTCGATCGTCGTCGGCATTTTCAGGCCGAGCTTGTCGAGCCAGTCCTGGCGGATCCCCGGGCCGAAAAATACCCTTACCTTGTCGCCGCCGCGCAAAAACGGGAACGCGTAAATGCTGCCTTCGTCCGTCATGATTTGCTTTTTCCAGTCCGGATGGTCGGCCAGCAGCTTTTTCAAGTTCGGCGCGTATTTGTCGATATAGTCGTTCAGCTTGATGATTTTGCCGTCTTGAATCGCCTTCTCCGGGCCGCCCGGGTAATTGGACGTCCAGATCGTCTCGATGACGTCCGGCAGCTGGCTCGACGCCATGACGAGGTTGAACTGCTCCTTTTGCTGCTGGGCATCCAGCGGCGGGTGCTGGAACTCGACCTTGACCCCCGTAATGTTCTCCAATTCTTTGTACGATTCCATCTCGGCGTACGTCTTCATTTGCGCCGCCGCCGCGCTATGGTTCGCGACCCAGTACGTCAAGCTCGTCAGCTTGGGCGGCTGCGCTTCTTGACCGGGCTGCGGCGCGGCGGTCCCGCCGCCTTGGCCGCCGCTGCATGCGGCAGCCGTTACGGCCAGCGAGGATGCGAGCAGGACGACCGATGCTTGCTTCATTGTACGTTTCAAATCGGATGCCTCCCTTATGGATGATCGAATCGGTAAGTCGGGCGTTTCCGCCGTCGGAACCGCTCCCGGAAGGGGCGGCCTTCGAATTCAGTGTACGGGTGCGGCGAATCGGCGAATAGGCTCACCTTTTCTCAACCGTAGTATTTTCGTAAGATCGGGGCGTTGACGAAATTTCATCTGCGTTGACCGATTTACTGATGGACCGGCTGCGGCCGCGGCGCACGGCCAACTTCGGCTGCGGGCTCCCGACTTCTATCATCGGATATTGTCGAGAAATTGTATAGTTCGTTTCGTTATTCTATAGGAAAGAAGAATTATCGGGTTTCGACACGAACCGAGGGGGCGGGAACGATGGTATTGTCCGATTCGAACGAAAAGCCGCGGGAGACGGCCGCGGAGACCGATTCGCTGTCCGCGCTCGTCGACGAGGCGGTCGCGCGGGCGCGCCGGCTATTCGAAGAGGTGCGGGCGACGAAAAAAATTCCGCTTGCGGAATTGCGCAAGGAATTGATTCCGATCGTGCACGAGGCGGCGGACGGCAATCAGGCGATCCGCTTATTCGCTTCGCTGCAAGGAAAGGAAGACTATACGTACCGCCATCTCGTCGCGGTCGGGGCGATTTCGAACCTGATCGGCAAATGGATGGGGCTCGGCCGGCAGGAGCTGCTGCAGCTGACGACGGCCGCGCTGCTGCACGACGTCGGGAAAATGGCGATTCCGCCATCGATTCTGAATAAACCCGACAAGCTGACGGAGGAAGAGTACGCCTTGATGAAGAATCATACGGTATTGGGCTACGAGCTCATCAAGGAAACGGTCGGCGCGAGTCACCGGCAAGCGCTGGTCGCGCTTCAGCATCACGAGCGGATGGACGGTAGCGGGTATCCGTTCGGCATAACGGGGCCGAATATCGATCTGTTCAGCCGAATCGTGGCGGTCGCGGACCTGTTCCATGCGATGGCGTCGGAGCGGGTGTACCGTCATCCTTCGCCGTTCTACGAGGTGCTGTCCCAGATGGGGAAGGACGCCTTCGGAACGCTGGACCCCGTCGTGACGCGGTTGTTCGTCGAGAAGACGATGAGCGGGTTGATCGGCTATCCGGTCCGGCTCACGGACGGCAGCGAAGGAATCGTTCTTCTCATCCATACCTACGATCCGACTCGCCCGCTTGTCCGGACGGAAGACCGGTTCGTCGATTTGAGCAAGGACGGGTCCGTGCAAATCGCGCAAATTCTTTAATCCCTATAGATCGGAAAGGGAGTGACGGCATGATTATCGACGGAAACTACAATTATTACATTGTTGCCCTTTCCATCTTGATCGCGATTTTGGCATCTTACTCGGCGCTTCATATCACGTCCAAAATATCGCATGCCGCGGGCAAATCGAAGTTTTTTTGGATATGGGCCGGCGCCTTCGTCATGGGAAGCGGCGTCTGGTCGATGCATTTCGTCGGCATGCTCGCGTTCCATCTGCACGTGGACGTCCGCTACGACGTTCCGCTTACGCTGGTTTCGATGGCGGCGAGCGTCGTCGCTTCCTTCATCGCGTTTTATGCGACGATGCCGAAGCGGATCAATTGGGTGAAGATCGCCATAGGCGGCTTCTTCATGGGCAGCGGAATCGTCGCGATGCACTACACGGGGATGGAAGCGATGGTCATGCCCGTCAAGCTCACGTACGATCCGCTGTATTGGACGTTGTCCGCCGTTATCGCCCTCGTCGTCTCTTATGTGGCGCTGCTGCTGTTTCTCCGGTTCCGCAACAGCGGGTCGTCCGGCTGGCTCAAGTGGGCGTCCGCCGTCGTTATGGGGTTTGCGGTTTGCGGCATGCATTATACGGGGATGAAGGCGGCGGTGTTCGAGGGTCACTCGGGCATGAGCATGGACCACGGCGCGCCGAACGTCGATTTGTTCCTGCTGTACGGCGTCACGGTCACGATTTTTTTGATTCTGATGGTTTCGTGGGGAGCGATCTTCTTCGACCGGCACGTGCTGGAGAAGATGGCGTACCAGGACGCGATTACGGGGCTGCCCAACCGGAACGAGATGAACCGTTTTTTCGATACGCACGAAGGCGACGAAAGCCTGGGCGTGCTGTTCCTCGACCTCGATCAATTCAAGGCGATCAACGACACGTTGGGTCATAATATAGGAGATTTGCTCGTCCAGGAGGTCGGAAACCGTCTTCGCCCGTTCAATCGGAACGATCGGCAGGCGTTCCGGATCGGGGGGGACGAGTTTTTGATCGTCGTGAAAAACTGCGGGCAGGAGCAAGCGGAGCAGCTGGCCGAGACGATTTTGCAGCGCATCAAGCAGCCGTATTTTATCGAGGGCAACGAGCTGTACGTGACGGGGAGCATCGGGATCAGCATCGGCTCCCTGCGGGGCTCCGACCGGTCGACGCTGCTGAAGACCGCGGATACCGCCATGTACAAGGCGAAGGGGATGGGGAAAAACCAGTACTGCGTCTACGACGAGACGATGGGCAGCCGCGAGGTGCGGAGGATGGAGCTGGAGAAAGATTTGCACCGGGCTTTGGAGCACAACCAGTTCTTCGTCGTCTACCAGCCGAAATGGAACGTCAAGACGAACAGCCTGTTCGGGTTCGAGGCGCTGATCCGGTGGGACCACCCCCGGCTGGGCGTCGTATCCCCGGTGGAATTCATTTCGATCGCGGAGGAGACGGGCTTCATCGTTCCGATGACGAGGTGGACGCTGGCCGAGGCGTGCCGGCAGTGCAAGTCGTGGCAGGAGGCGGGACTCGTCCAGCCGGTATCGGTCAACTTGTCGATCCGCTTGTTCCAGAGCGGCAGCCTGCACGAGCTCGTGCAGGGCGCTTTGGACAAGGCCGGGCTCGATCCGCATTTGCTGGAGCTCGAAATTACGGAATCGATGGTGCTTCACGACATTAACGATATCGTCCGGCAGCTGCAAGCCATCCGGGCGATGGGCGTCCGCGTATCGATGGACGACTTCGGCACCGGCTACTCCTCCATCGGCTTGCTCGACCGCATCCCGATCGACGCGCTGAAGCTGGACAAGCTGTTCACGAACGATTTGGTGACGCCGAGCAAGCGGGCGATCATCAACGCGATCGTGCTGATGGCGGAGACGCTGAACCTGGAGGTGATCGCCGAGGGCGTGGAGAACGAGGAGCACATCCGGTTTTTGACGCAGCTCGGCTGTACCGTGATGCAGGGGTACTATTACGGCAGACCGATGAAGACGGACGAAGTCGGCGAATGGCTGAAAAAGCCGCCCGCCGGCGGAAGCGTCGAGGTATCGTAAAGATCGCAGCATATGGAAACGTGAAAGCCGCCGGTTCGAACCGGCGGCTTTTCGCATGGCTTTTTAGTGAAATATGTCGAAAGTGTTCAGAATCCGTTCAGCGGTGAAATGGTACTATGGAACTACGTAAGCGGCTCACAGTCCGCGACGGATTGAGCTTGCACTCGCTACCCCGACATGAAGAGGTGAATCATTTGATGAAGGCAAGGAAATCCGGATTTCTTCAGACTGCGGCGGCCTCCGCGGCTCATCTGCTGCTGGCTGGCTCCCTGCTGCTCGGAGCGGCTCCGGTCGCATTGGCGGGACAGGGCCCGAGCCCGGGCCCGGGCTTTGCGCTGTTCGTTCCCTCGGAACAAACCTTTTTGGCCAATCCGCAGGACGTTGCCGTCGACAGCCAAGGCAACTTTTATGTGACGGACTTGGAAGGGACAATCAAGATATTTGACGGAAACGGGACGTTGATTCGCACATTGGGCAGCCCTGGAATCGGAGACGGGGAGTTGAAAGTAACGAACGGCATCGCCATCGACGGCAGCGACAATGTTTACGTCGTGGAGGGCGCGCCGAACAACCGTTTGCAAAAGTTCGATGCGAACGGCAATTTTGTTTGGAAGATCGGTTCGTACGGAAACGGGGACGGGCAGTTCTCCACGCCTCGGGACGTCGCGGTTGACAGCGCGGGGAACATTTACGTTGTGGATAGCTCGAATGTAAGAATTCAAAAATTCGACAGCAGCGGCCATTTCGTCGCCAAGTGGGGCTCCGGCGGTACGGGAGACGGGCAATTTCAGTCGCCGTACGGTATTGCCATCGACGGCAATGACATGATTTACGTAACGGATGCCAGAACCGACAACTACGGCATCGACCGTGTGCAGAAGTTCGATACGAACGGCGCTTTCCAGTCCCAATGGGGGAGCAAAGGCAGCGCGGACGGGCAATTCGATCACCCGGAAGGCATAGCGGTGGACAGCGACGGCAATGTGTACGTGGCGGACAAGATCAATAAGCGCGTGCAAAAGTTTGATACCAACGGCACGTTTATCGCCAAATGGGCTCAGGCCAGCCTGCAGCCATCCGGCGTGGCCGTCGATCGCGCGGGCAACATCTATGTGGCGGAATTCTCGTCCAATCGCGTGCAGAAGTGGGATGCAAGCGGAACGGTCATTAAAAAAATGGAAAGCAAGGGGATCGACAACGGATTGTTTAACTATCCGGCCGGTGTAACGGTGGACGGAGCCGGCAACGTATACGCGGTTGATTCGGGCAACGGCCGGATTCAAAAGCTGGACGCGAACGGAACGTTCGTCTCCGCGTTCGGAAGACGGGGATTCTCCAATGGTGAGCTCAGTCAGCCTTCCGGTATAGCGGTTGACGAAGCCGGCAATAGCTACGTCGTGGATAGCCAAAGTCATCGCGTGCAAAAGTTCGATGCCGGCGGGAACTTCGTTGCGGTCATTGGAACTCCGGGAATAGGGGACGGACAGTTTATTTATCCCGAAGCGATCGCCATCGACGGCAGCGGCAATTTGTATGTCGCGGAAACGGGCAGCAACCGGATTCAGAAGCTCGACGCCTCCGGCGGTTTTCTCGCCAAATGGGGCAGCGCCGGCACGGCGGATGGCCAATTCAACGCTCCGAGCGGAATCGCGTTCGACGGCGAAGGCAACGTTTATGTGTCGGACAAAGGGAACAACCGGGTACAGGTGTTCGACGCAAGCGGACAATTTTTGAGGAAATGGGGAACGGCCGGCACCGGCGACGGGCAGCTCGGCTCGCCTTACGGCATTGCCGTAACCGGAGGCGGCGACGTCTATGTTGCCGATTCCGATAACAATCGGGTTCAGAAGTTCGATCAAAACGGCAATTTCAAGGCAAAATGGGGGACAACCGGAAGTGAGCCCGGTCAATTCAAAAACCCCAAAGGAGTGGCGGTCGATCGTAACGGCAGCGTGTATGTCGCCGACTATGGTAACCACCGAATCCAAGTGTTAAAGAACGTGTCGGATAAGGCGGACAAGCCGACGGCCAATCCGGCCGGCGGAGAGGTGGCGGCGGGCACGAACGTAACGCTTTCCGGCACGACGGTCGGAGCAGCCGTCTATTATACGACCGACGGTTCGACGCCGACGGCGGCCAGCCCCCTTTACGGCGGGCCGATCGCCGTTACGCAGGCGATGACGATCAAGGCGATCGCCGTTAAAGCGGGCATGGCCGTCAGCGACGTCATGAGCGAAAGCTATACGATCGCTTCCGGCGGCGGGAATTGGATGAAGGGCGACGTAAACGGCGACGGCTTCGTGACGCCGGCCGACGCGCTGTACATCACGAAATATGGGCAAGGCAAAATTCAATTGTCCGACGAGCAGAAGCGGATTTTGGACATGAATGACGATTCGGTTCTGGACAATCGGGACGTAGCCATTATCTTGCAATTGTATTTGGGAGGGGGCCAGCCGGGATGATCGAGCGAATGACACAAAGGGCGGCCGGCCGCCTGCGACAAACGATCGGCCTGCTGGTCGCGATCGGCCTGATCTGTTCCTTCGGCTCCGCCGTCGCGCTTGCCGAGCCGACGCCCGTAACGGCGGAGGCGGACAGTGTCGCCGGCCAAACGGGAGAAACGGTTTCCGTTGCGGTTTATATGGATCCGCGAGGCATCGACGGCATCTGGGCGTATTCGATGGAGGTGGCGTACGACCCGGCGGTGCTGGAGGTGACGTCGAACGGCGGCGTGGAGAGCAGTGTAGACACGCTCGGCTTTGATGTCGATACCGATACGAGCGGACTCGTCAAGGTGGACGCACAGCTATTGGGCTTTATTACGGAACGCCAGCCGGTGTTTACGATCCGGTTTACCGTCAAAAACGATGCGCCGTCCGGGGACACGAACGTGACGATTCGATCGGCGACGTACACGGACGAAACGACCCCTAGGGCGGTGCCGCGGTTGAAAGGCGGCAAAGTGAGCGTAACGGCGGTATCGCGGGTGACGGTCGGAGCCGGCAGCGTCTCCGGCCAGGCGGGTCAAACGGTAAGCGTGCCGGTGACGGTGACGTCGGTTTCCTATTCGGCGGTATCCGCCTACGGCATCCACATCGATTTTGACCCGACCGCGCTGGAGGTCGCCGGCATTGCCGGCCAATCGGGAGACTATTTCTTCTCCGTGCAAGACAATGCGCAGGGCTGGCTGAAGGCGGCCTGGGTCGACGCGGCGGGCGGCGATCCGGGGATCGGCGCGGGAGGAAGGCTGTTTACGGTCGACTTTACGATCAAGGCGAACGCTTCGCTCGGCGACAAATGGCTGACGGTTCATCCGGTTGACGTCCATCATTTTACGATGACGGATTCCAACGCGAACGAAATGAATAAAACGTGGACGAACGGCAAGGTGACGGTGGGTGTCGGCTCCCCCGGTTCCGCCGATCCGGATCCGTCCTCGCCAAGCGATGGACCGGGCGTTCCCGGACAGCCTTCGGGCGGCTCGCAGCAGCCGGCGGGCGGCGGACTGGACGTGCTCGTCAACGGCAAGGCGGAAAACGCCGGGACGGCGACAACCGCCGTCGTGGACGGGCGGACCGTCACGACCGTAGCCGTGGACCGGCGGAAGCTGGAAGAGAAGCTGGCGGCGGAAGGTACGGGCGCGACCGTGACGATTCCGGTCGCCGGCAAGACGGATGTCGTGTCGATCGGCCTGAACGGCCAAATGGTTCGCGGCATGGAGGACAAGCAGGCGACCGTTGTCGTCCGCACCGCGTTCGCGACGTATACGCTGCCGGCCAAGCGGATCGATATCGGGGCGATCGCCGCTAAGCTCGGGCCGAATGCGACGTTGTCGGATATCGAGGTGCGGATCGAAATCGCCGCACCGACGGCCGGGCTGACGAAGCTCGCCGAGCGGGCGGCGGAAGCGGGAGACTTTACCGTCGTAGCGCCGCCGGTCAGCTTTACCGTTACGGCCGTTCACGGGGGCTCGACGATTGACGTATCGGCATTCGACGTCTACGTGGAACGGACGATCGCCCTGCCGGACGACGCCGATCCGGGCAAGATTACGACGGCGGTCGTGGTCGATCCGGACGGCACGGTTCGCCATGTGCCGACTCGGGTGACGCAGGAGGGCGGCACGTACCAAGCGAAGGTGAACAGCTTGACGAACAGCGCGTACGCGGTCGTCTGGCATCCGGTGGAGTTCGCCGACGTCGCTTCCCATTGGGCGAAGGACGCCGTCAACGACATAGGCTCGCGGATGATCGCGAACGGGACGGGCGAAGGAACGTTCGCGCCGGATCGGGAGGTGACGCGGGCGGAATTCGCCGCGATCTTGGCGCGCGGTCTCGGTCTGAAGCCGCAAAGCGGAACGAATTCGTTCGCGGACGTGAAGGCGGGGGACTGGTACGAGGGCGCGGTGGAAGCGGCGTACGCTTACGGCTTGATCGGCGGCTTCGAGGACGGCACGTTCCGGGCGGAGGAGTCGATCACGCGGGAGCAGGCGATGACGATCGTCGCCCGGGCGATGGGCATCACCGGCCTCGACGCGAAATCATCCTCGGCTTCGTCCGGCCTGCGGCTGGAGGCGTATGCGGATGCGGATAACGTGGCCGAATGGGCGAGGAGCGCGGCGGCGGACTGTCTGCAGGCCGGTCTCGTCAACGGCCGGTCCGCCGACGAGCTGGCGCCGCAAGGGCCTATGACCCGCGCGGAAGTGGCGGTGATCGTGCAGCGGCTGCTGCACAAGTCCGAGCTGATTTAAAACTTACGGGAGGGGCTCCCGCAGACGGCGACAGAAGCCGCTTTGCGGGGGCTCCCTTTTTTGGAGCGACATTCCCATCAATCCCTTGCGGACTCGGCCGCGAGCCGTTGTTTGCAGACGAACAAAGCCTTTTCGGGTATCGCGGCCGAAAAGGCTTTTTATTTTTGAAAAAAGGCGAAGCGCGGGAACTATTGACGTCGCTCGGCGGTCTGTATAGGGAAAGAGGTGGTAATCGCTTGGACGAGGAATATTTCCAATATTCGCTGCCGAACGTTCCCGGCGACATTCGCCCGCTTATGGAGAAGTACGGGCAGGACGTTTGGAACTACGCGTTTTTCATCACCAAAAAGCACGATGCGGCGGACGACGTGTTTCAAGAGGTGTTTCTCAAAGTGTTCCGCCATATGGAATCGTTTCGCGGGGAAGCTTCGATGAAGACGTGGCTGCTGAAAATAACGCGCAATACGGCTTACGCGTACCGCAGCTCCGCGTTTCTGCGGAGAATGGTGCCGTTCGGCCAAGTGCCCCGGCCAACGTTCATCCGTCGGCCGAGGAGGAATATTTCCGGGGCTACACGGACGACCTTTGGGAGCTGGTGCTGCGTCTGCCCGTCCGCTACCGGGAGGTGCTCGTGCTCCATGCCCGGTACGCGATGGACGAAGGCGGAATCGCGCGGCTGCTCGGGCTGCCGGCCGGAACGGTGAAATCGCGCCTGCACCGGGCGAGGAAGAAAATGTCGACGATGCTGAAGGAGGGAGCGGACCATGAACGAACCTAATCCGGATTGGTACGGGAGGCTGTCGAAAGGGCCGTTCGCGGCGAAAACCGTAACGAACCGCTTGATGGCCGAAACGGAGCGGAAGATCGGAAGGCGCCTCTCCCGCCGGGGCGGCTTCAAAGCCGGGGCCGTCGTCGGCGCCTGCCTCCTATGCGGCATGGCCATTCTCACGTTCGGCCTGAACGGCTGGAAACAGCCGCCGGGAACCGGAAAGGACGTTCCCGAGCCGATTCCCGCCCCTTCCGTCGTGCGGCCGCCGACGACGGAGCCGGAATCGCCGCCGGCTTCGGAGGAGCCGGACGCCGACGGCGTGTACGTCGTCCGTAACGGAAGCGAGGTCGGCCAAGGGCCGGTGTCCCGAACGCATACGACGCTCGGCGGCATTCGCATCGGCGATACGCAAGAGCAGGTAAGGGCGCTGCTCGGCGAGCCGGGCGAGAGGACAATCGCGGCCGGGACGCCGTACCCGTTGTGGCGCTACCCGGAATGGGACATGGACGTCACGTTTTATCGCAAAGCGGAAATCGAGCCTGCGGGCGGCGTCCTCTCGGTCTCGATCGGCGCGCGGTCGTCGCAGAGGCTGACCGATCGTGTCGCGGGAGGAATCGCCGCAGGGGACGGACTGGACCGGCTGCTGGAGCTGTACCGGCCGCTCGGCGGCACGGCGGACGACGGAACGGAGCGCCGGTTTTGGATTCGGGGCTCGGAGCCTGCGGGGAACGGCTTGTACAAGCCGGTCGTCCGTATCGCGATGAAGGAAGGCCGCGTCTCGGGCATTTCGCTGGACAACGAAGGCGACGATCCGAATCCGACGCCCGGGACGGACGTGATAAACGGCAAGCCGGTGCGGGCCAGAGCCGTATCCGGCACCGGGGAGCTGCTGGTGCTGCCGGACGGAGAGGAGACGGTCGGGCTGCTGGAAGCCCCCTCCTGCTTGGGGAGGGAAATCGATTATCGGTTCGCAGGAGCGTATCGTACGTATTTCAAGGGAAAAGACGGGCAGCCGGCGGCGTTATCGGACCGGCCGATTCCGGATCTGATCTACCCGTCGAACGAATCGCTGCCGTTTCCGAAGCTGTCGTTCGATACGTTCGAGGCGTTTTATTTCATTCCCCGCTACGCGGATTGCCACGGGCTGACCTTTTACTTGTACGGGACGGACGACAAGGGGGCGTATCCGTTCCGGTTCGAGCTGGAGGACGGAAGCGTATCCGATACGTTTTACGTGCTGCCGGGGACGAAGCCGAAGGCGGAGAACGACTTCCTTGTTACGTATGGCGGCGGGGGAGCCGGGACGGACGGTTATACGCGGTATTCCTTCAAGCCCGATCCGGGCGGCAAGCTCATGAAGCTGGTCCAGACGGACCGTTTGAAGGAACGGCCGAAGCTCGAATAGGATGGGGGTATCCTTTCCATAAATAAACGCGGCCCTCGATGGCCTAAGCATCGACGGCCGCGTTTGCGCTAGAAGGGTCGTCCTCGTCCGGCTTCGGAACGTCGAACCGGACGATCGTGCCTTGCTCCGGCACGCTGTGCACGTGCAAGCCGCTGCCGTACATTTGCCGCAGCCGGCGGTCCAAATTGTAGAGACCGACTCCTCGCCGTTTGCCCGCCCCGGTCCGGTTGGCGGCAAACAGCTCCCGCATCGTCTCGTCCGACATGCCGACTCCGTCATCCTCGACCTCGACGTGCATCCGGTCGTCCCGCTCCGTTATCCGGATCCGGATCGTGCCCCCCCGGGGCCTCCGAAGGACGCCGTGGCGGACGGCGTTCTCGACGAGCGTCTGCACGGATATGGGCGGCAGCTTCCGCTCGAGGTCGGCCTGCTCCGTCTCCCAGACGACCTGCAGCCGGTCGCCGAACCGCTCCTTCTCGATGAACAAGTACGAGCGGACGATCTCGAGCTCGTGCCGCAGCGGAACGTGCCGGTCCAAATTGCGGAAGTCGAAGCTGGTGCGCAAGTAATGGCCGAACATGTCCAGCATGTCTCGCATCCGCTTCGTATCGAATTCGCTGAGAGCGGCGATCGAATTCAACGTGTTGTACAGAAAATGCGGCTTGATCTGGGCATGCAGCCAGGCCGCCTCCAGCCGCCGCCGTTCCGCCGACGAGCGGCTCAAGCCGATCAGGGCGTTGACGCGGGCTTTCAGCTCCAGCGCGTCCACCGGCTTCGTCACGTAGTCGTTGGCGCCGGCTTTGAAGCCGACGGACACGTCCTCCGGGCGGCTTCTCGCCGTGAGCAGAAGAATCGGCAGCTCGGACATGCCGAACCGTTCGCGGATGACGGACGTCAGCTCGTAGCCCGACATATGCGGCATCATGACGTCGGCGACGACGAGATCCCACGGGGTATCGCACAGCTTCTTCAACGCCTCCGTGCCGCTCATGACGGCGACGACCTCACAATGCTCGGCGGTCAGCAGATCGGTCATAATTTTCAAATTGACCGGGTCGTCGTCGACGACGAGCACCTTCGGCCTATCGCCGATAAAGTCGGGAGGAGGGAAAACGCCGACCGTCGCCGACGATGCGGCGATCGCGCCGGCAGTCGCCGCTTCTTCGTAAGCGACCGGAATGTTCAGCCGGGCCGCTTCGACTTCCTCCGACTCCGGGCACTCCGAGAGCGGCAGCGCGAACGAGAAGACGGAGCCGCGGCCGGGTTCCGACTCGACGGTCAACGTCCCGCCGTGGAGCTCGACGAGCCGGGCGCTGATGCTCAGCCCGAGTCCGAGCCCGGATGCGGTTGCCGTCATGCCGGTCTCGCCCCGCTCGTACGGCTCGAATACGCGCCGACGCGTCTCCTCGTCCATTCCGACGCCCGTATCGGACACGAGGACGCAAGCTTTTCCGTCCCTGACCTCGGCGGTGATCGCGATTTGCCCTTCATTCGTGTACTTGACCGCATTATGGAGCAGGTTGAACAATATTTGCACGAGCCGGTTCTCGTCGGCGAGCACGCAAGGAAACGTATCGGGAACGTTCAGCACGAGCTTGATGTTTTTCCCGTCCGTCATGAAACGCAGCATGTCCAGCACGCCGGCGGCCGACGCTTGAAGGCGTACGGCCGACAAGTTCAGCCGCACGTTCTCCTCCTGGAGCCGCGTCGCATCGAGCAGATCGTTCAGCAAAAACGACATGCGGCGACCGACGGCAAGGAGCAGCTCCAAATCGTTTCGCGCCTTGTCCCCGAGCGACCGGCCCTCGTTGGCCGCAATCGACTCGGCGATATGAAGAATGCCGTGGAGCGGGTTGCGCAGCTCGTGCGACGTGTTCGCCAAAAACTCGTCCTTTTGACGGTGCGCTTTTTGGAGCCGCTCGGCAAGCAGCTCGGTTTGCTCGGTCGCCCGGAAAAACCGCTTGAACCAAAACGCCGCCATGCTGAAAAACGAAGCGACGATGTCGAGCGGATAGTAAGGCGCATCGTACAGGCCGACGTTCGCAAGCACGCCCCATATGACGTGAGAGGCGACGCCCGCCGCCGACAGCAGCATGTAGAGGACGTCCTCCCGGCCTCTCAGGGCGGCCCGAAGCCAGAGGACGGGAGCCACCATGGAGGGGATGACGTTGAACGCATACAATAACGGCTCCGTCGCCCCCGCATACGAGGCCGGAGCGAAGAGAACGAACAGCGCGTACGCGGCGCACGCCGCGGAAAACCAAGCCGAAATTTTGTACTTCCCGTATTCCGGGAACAAGTGCTTGGTGAACAAAACCATGAAGGCCGAGGTGCCGATGTAGGACCAAAATTTCAGCTTGGTCGACCATTCGAAATCGAGCGGGAGCCAGCTGAACAGCAGCATGTCGTAATTGGTCAATACGGTAAGCGCCGTGGACAGGACGAGCAGCGAGAAGTAAATCAGCGCTTTTTGCCGCGGGCGGAACACGTACAAAATCGCGGCGTACAACCCGTGTATGCCGAGCACGATCCCGACGGTCAAGCTCATGCCCATCGAAAGCACGCCGTCATGACGCACGGCGGCGGCGCTGCCGAACGAAATCGAGCGGACGATGCCGCCGTTCGTCGCATAATCGAAATTCGAGACGCGCACGGCCACGTCGATAACGCCGCCTTCCGGCGAGAAAAAGGCGGAGTACGGAACGTTGCGCAGCTTGTACGGCTCTCGCGTAGCGGCGATTTGTCCGCTGCCGGCGAGCGGCTGTCCGTTCACCCAAATGTCGGAGGCGCCGTGTATGCTGCGCACTTGGATGCCGTACGTCCGTTCCGCCCGATCGCCGACCCGGATTTGCAGCCGGTACGTTCCGAACCCGTAAGCGGTTTCCTCTGCTCCCGACACAAAGCGGTCCCAAGCGCCCGGGACCGGAAGGTAGACGCCGCCGTTCGACCCCGCCGGGTCGGCGGTGCGCACGTCGGACATCATCCATTGTCCGGGGAAAAACGCCCATTCGCCGTCCAGCGGTATCGGCTTGCCGTTGTCGAAATCCCAACCCCTCAAATCCAATACGCCGCGCACGGCTTCCGGATGTCCCGGGGGCATATGGGAGGCGACCCACAGGAGCCTTAGTCCGCTTAACGTCATGAGAAACAGCGCGGTAATCAGCAATATTTTCGTCTTGGTCATCTCGGCCGACGTTTGTGCAGCATAATCCGCAACCTTTCTTCCGGATATGTTTAGAAAAAGACGCAGCCATGAAGGACTGCGTCTTTTTCGGTTTGGTTCGAACGTTACCAGAGCGGCTCGTCGATGACGGTCGTCAGCTTTTCCGAACCGTCGGGATTACGCTCGTATTCGTGCGTGACGGAGCTTTCCTCGACTTGACCGAACGCCCAATGCGATTCGGACACGTCCGGCCATGTCGCTTTCCCGCCGGTAAGCGGGCCGCGGTTCAGCAGACGGTTGATCATCGTCACCGCTTCGGTGCGGATGATCGAGGCGTCCGGCTTGAACGTGCCGTCCGGGTAGCCGTCGACGATCCGGTTGCGCAGCAGCTCTTCGATCTGGTTTTTCGCCCAGTGGCTGTCCACGTCTCCCATTTGGACCCGAATCGGCGCGCGGTCCTGCATGTCCAGGAAGCGGAAGATGACCGTCGCCAGCTCGGCTCTCGTAATCGCCTGGTCCGGCTTGAACGTGCCGTCCTCATAGCCGCCGAACAGTCCCGCTCTCGTCGCCGCTTCGATGTACTCGGCGGCCCAGAAGCCGGCCGTTACGTCGGAGTAGAAGGAAGTGCCTTGAACCGTATGCTTCAAATCTTTGATGCGGGCGAATATCGCCGCCACTTCCGCGCGGGTGATCGAGCGGTTGGGCTTGAACGTGCCGTCCGGATAGCCGGCGATATAGCGCTTGTGCATTTGCTCGCCGAAGCGGTCCGAGAACAGCAGCATCCGGAGCTTCGATTCGTCGTCCTGCACGTTGACGACCTGGCCCGCGCTCTTGATGCGCGCTTCGCCTTGCACGACCGTCTCCGCTTGCGCAAGCGAGTTCGGCTTCACGCGGGCTTTGAACGTAATGCGGCCCGAAGCGTCGGGAAGCAGGTTGCCCAAGCTCCACGCGATCTTGTCGCCCTTCACCGTACCGTTCGCGGCATCGATAATTTCCGCGAAGGAAGGGATGACGGCTTCGATCGTGACGTCTTTCGCTTCCGATTTCGTCTTATTCAGGTACTCGATCGTGAAGACGATGGTGCCGCCTTCCGGGTAAGCCGCCTTGTCGCTCGACAGGCTGACGGCCAAATCGACTTGGCCGGACGTCGTGCCCGGGTTCGGGTTCGGCGTTGGCGTACCGCCGCCGATCGGACCCTGGATCGGGCCGGGATCGCTGCTTTCCTCCGGAATCGGAGTCAGCTGCAGGTCGTGGCGCACGATCGCTTCTTCGACCGAAATGATCGGACTGTTGTACGTGTAGTAGCCGGGTTTGTTCACCCTTACGATATAATCCGCAAAGGGATAAACCATGTAAGCGTAGAAACCGAACGCATCCGTATCCTGCGGATTGTGATTGTTCCGCGGGGCGAAGCCGACGAGCTCGGGAAGACCGACAAGCGCTCCCGCCGTTCTAAGGTTGTTGCGGTTTCTTTCCGTATCCGCATACAGCAGCTCGACGTGAGCGTCCGGAATAACCCGACCGGTGTCTCTGTCCGTGACGGTTCCGTACGGGTCGATCAGGTCGGCCGCAATGTTCATTTCCCCGTTCGCTTTCACTTCCAGCTTCGGATACGTGCCTTTCCGGCTTAGATTGACGATGATTTCTTGGCCCGGCTCGACTTCCATCGCGATCGCGAATCGGTACGTGCCGGCGTTCAAGTATTGGATGTTGAACGAGCCGTTCGTATCGTCGATGTCGAAGGTGACCGGAATGCCGGCTTGCATGATCTTGTTGCCTTGCTCGTCGAGCAGGTAGCCTTTCATTTTGCCGTACAGCTCCGCCGGCAGCTGCGCGGTCCGCTTGTCCGGCATTTCCGCCAGCATCAAGCCGCTCGCCGCTTTCACCGAAGGATACTTCTGGAAGCCGTTGTCCGTAATGACGCCGACGGCGGCCGTTTGCGGGAACGAGATGAGCTTCGTTTCCCCGCCGATGACGACCGGCTTCGTGACGAGAACGTCATAGACGGTGTCGCCGCGAGGTACCGCGATCGTATAGGCGCCGTTCGAGTCCGTGACGGCCGTGCCCGAGAACGTGACGCCGTTGCCGAAGTCTTTGCTGACGACGACGGTAGCGCCCGGTACGGGAACGTGTTTGCCTTCCTTGTCGATCTCCGTGACGAAGCCGGTTACGGCGCCGGGATCGAACGTAATGACGATGTTCGCCGTCGCGTACAGCCCGCGCGAAGGGTCGTTCACGTCCGTCTTCACCGGAATCCGAACGGAAGACGTGCCCGTAACCGTATCGGAACGGAACGGTACTTTCGCTTGTCCGTTAACGTCCGTGGTGGCCGTCGTCCCATTCGGGAAGAAGCCTTTGCCGGTCGGGGACGAGAACGTCACCGTGACGCCCGGGACCGGTTTGCCGTCCGAGTCGGTAATCGTTGCCGTCAATTCGGTTTCCGATTGGCCGTCGCCGAGAATCGTCGTCGGGTTCGCCGACAAGACGATCTTGAACGGGGACAGCTTCGCGTCGACGGTTACCGTATCGGTCGACGGGTGCTGCGGTAATGCGTAGAACTGGGTTTTGCTTTCCGCGTATTCTTCCTTGGACACGATAAGCTCGTACGGTTTCACCGGTACGTCCGCGAACGAGTAGAAGCCGTTCGCATCCGCGGTAGTCTCGCGTACCGCTCCCGTCGCCGCGTCGACCAGCTTGACGGTGGCGCCTGGAATCGGGCTAGCGCTGACGGAATCGGTAATGTGTCCTTGCACGTTCACCTTGCTTTGAATGCGGACCGGATTGTTCTCGCCGACCGATCCGGGAACGCCTGTCACTTCGTCGGCTTCGACTTGGTGACCGCCGGCGTCGTAAGCGTAAAACGCCAAGTTGTACGTGCCGGTCGGAATCGCATCCGGCAAGCGGCTGTCCGCGATCCATTTCTTATGGCCGTCCTGAACGTAAGTGTCCGGGTTGGCCAGCTTCAAGTCGAATTGCTCGGTAGTCGTTCCGTGCGTGTACTGCGCCGTTACTTTGGCGATATGGACCGCGCTGACCGCATTCGCGATCAAGGAGTCGAGATAGCCGTATACGGGCAGCTGCCACGCTTCGCGCGCTTGCTCGCCGCTCCAGCCGTCGAGGCCGATCGGGCCGACGATCTTGAGCTTGTCCTGCGCGCTGTGCCGTTCGCCGGTCAAGGACGCGACGGCGGACAAGGTAAGGAGGCGATAAGCCGAATTGTCGTACGGCGTGTCTTCCGGCACGTGTGCGACCAATCGCAGCGGCAAGGAAGCCCCCGCGTTCAGCGGAACGACGACCTGACCGCCCTCGTTATAGGCGGGATCGATCTCGGTCCACTGCCAGCCGCTGCCGGTTTCGGTCCAGAGCGCCACCCGCTGTCCGTTCACGAACAGCTCGGTCGGGAACGGGCTTTGCAGCTCCAGCTTGAACCGGTCATGCCCCGCGCCGGTATTCGTGAGCGTGTGATCGAACGCGGCCGTTTGTCCCGCCGTCACTTCCAGCGTGCCGGAACCGTCCAGCATATGGCTGCCGCGGACGACGACGCCCGGTTGGCCGGTTTGCAGCGGCCCGTATTGCTGTCCGCCGCTAGGCAGAGAGAAGTACTGCGTCAATTTGCCCGTGGCGTACACGCTTGCGGTTACCGTCGTCGTGTCGCGGGCGACGGCGTACAGCGTCAAGGTGCGCGAATCGCCGGGGTTGATCGGCTCAATCATCGTCCACTGGACCTTTTCGCGATCCGCATCGTAAATGACCGAGTCGGAGCCGTTGGAGCTGGAGCCGTCATTCGTCCAATAGACGGCTTGGTCCAAGTAAACCGAATTCGTAACGGACCATAGCGAGACGTCCATGTACGGATTGTAAGCGGCGCTTTTTCCGTTGTTGGCGACCGTAACGGTAAAGGCAATCCGTTCACCCGGTGCCGTGACTTGCGATTTGTCCGCGTTGATGAGAACGGACAGATCGGGCCATACGACGTCCAGAGCGATTTTGCTGGACACGGCCGTTGATGGTGTCCCCGAAGGCGTGGCGGACGGGTAGTAGCTGATTTTCGTATCGAAACCGGTCTTGTAAGGATTGTCCGTATGAACGGCATCCGTCTTGACGCGCGTTTCGACCGTAATCGTATCGTCGACCGTTTGCCCGGGTTTCCCTAGAATGTCGCCGAGCGGATAACCGTTTCCTACGCGCGGCAGCTCCGTAGTCCCTCGCTTCACACTGACGATCTCCTGCTCGGTAAAGAGGTTCGCATCGGCGGCCAATACCGCGCCGTACGCCGTGCTTTCCGCCGGTACGTTCAGATCGAGTTTGTACGTGATCGTGTCGCCCGGGCGAACCGTGCTCGTGCTGTTGTTATTCGAGCTGCCCGCCACCGTCGCTGTCACCGTCATGTCGGCGATCCCCAGCGTATGTTTGGCCGGCAAGTTCGGAGCGTATTTCTTGGCTGTCGTTCCGACCAGGGTTACATCGGAGGTGGACGTGTATTCCTTCAGCGTCGCTATGACGTCGAAGCCGGTTGCCCCCGCGCCTGCGGCGGCGGTCGTCTTCAACGCGAACGACAAATCTTTCGTTCCGCCCTTCGCGATGGCGTCGCTCAAGTTCCAGGTCACTTTGCCGTCGGCGAACGTACCGTTATCGCTTGGAGTTCCGACGACAGTCAGTCCGGCCGGAATCGGGACTTCAACGACCGTGTTATAGGCCGATCCTTGTCCGTTATTCGTCAGGCGGTACGTGGCGGTAATGTTCGGATCGGCGTCGGAAAATTCCGGGCCGCTTACAACCGATTGAGCCGTGATGGCGAGCTCCGGTTGAACGACCGCGATCGTTGTCGTCTCGGCCGGCGTCGCCTTGGACGCTCCGCCCGCCGTTACGAGCCATTTCGCTATGGCCGATGTGCCGAAGTTGGCGGTACGAGCCGTAAACGAGCCTTGACCGACCGCATCGCCGTCCGCTTTGGCGCGAAGCTTGACCGTGTATTCCCGAACCTGTTCCCCGCCCGTCGCGTCGATGACGTTGTCGGATCCTTCGCCGGGAACGGGAATCGTAAGCTTCCCTCCGGATATCGTGCTGCCTGCCGGCTGCGCGACCACTTCGAATTTCGCCAGAGCATCAAACGTATCTTCAACCGATACGTTGTACGCCTTCGTACCCGGCGGCACTTTGACGGTCAGCTTGTAATCGACCGTATCGCCGGGGCGAATTTCCGTCAGGCTGCTTCCGTTGCTCGTCGCGACGATTTCGTTCGTCAGCGAGACGCCCGGAATGTTGATGTTGCCCGTCGAAGTCGATGGGGCGAACTTCACGTTGGTCGGCGCTTCGCTCGTTTTGTCCGGATCGTTGGTGTACGCTTCCGGCGTCGCGTAATAGCTGCCGGTGGAGCCTTTGATCTGGTACGTCGAGCCCGAGCCCTTTACTTCCACGAGCTGCGCCTTGAACTTATAGGCCGGAAGGCTGGAACCTGCGTCCAGATTCACTGGGTTAAAGGTCATTTTATCCCCGTTAACCGGGTCCGGTTGCACCGTGCCCGGCGGATCGACAAACTCGAAGCCTGCCGGAAGCGTTACGAACGGAGTAAAGGAGTAAGCCGTGTTGCTTCCGCTGTTGGTAATCGTAAACGTAAACTCCCGCGGCACTTCTTTTTCCATGTCGATCGTGCTTGGCGATAAAACGGTCGTCAGGTTCGGTTTTTGGACCGTAACGACAGGTTTGCTGCTAATGGAATAGCGCACGGGAGTCGGATCGGGATTCGGATTGGCCCATTCAAAAAATGCGTCGGTGCCTTGATTCTCCGAATTGCCCGAGCCGATGGCCTCGATTTTCGTTTTGACATAAACCGTATACACCCGATTGCTCCCATCGACGGTCGGGGTCAGATCCGTTGCGTTGATGGTGACTTTTCGGCTGTTTTTCGTAAAGAGAACCGGGGTTCCTTCACTATTGGTCGTTTTGTCGAAGGAAGCGAAAACCTTCAAGTCCGCGTCCGCGATCGACTGGTTGCTATGAATCGTATCGATGATCGTCGCGTCTTCCGTCGTCAAGTTGGAGTTGACGGCAACCTTGACTTCGTACACGACCCAATCGCCCACCCGCAGGGCGCCCGGATCGTTCGCCGAATCGTACAACGTTTTCGCGATGGTCGGACTGCCCGCAATCATCGTGACGTGCGACGCTTCGGTTCCGGTATAGCCGCGCGAGGTTCCGGAGGCACTGCTTTTGTACGTCCGGGAGGACTCCTGTTTAATGTCTTTGCGCGCCCCGATCGGTCCCTTGATTTTGGCCTTATACTTCAGCTCGATCGTCTGATTGCTCCCGGCCAGCGGGTTCGTTAGCGTAAAGACCAGAATGCCGGGAGTCGACGAGTCCGTCGTATAATTGCCCGAGACCGGTGTAATATCGTACAGATCATTCGGCAGCGTTTCCGTAAAGACGACATTGTGGGCGTCGCCTTTCCCGGTGTTGGTCAGACGGAGCGTCACCTCGACCTGCTGCTCTCCGACGACCTGCACATGGGTCGAATCGACGTTCGTACTGCCGATGAAGCGGTTAAGCGTGATAGCAGGCTCCACGTAGGTCAACTCGACGCTGTCGCGCTTGCTCTCGATCCGTTCCGGCGAGTTGCGATACGACAGCACTACCAAATTTTCCGACGACTTGTCGGCCACGATGAGCGGATCGTCGGCTACGATCACGTTTACTCGCGCCGTCAACAGCCCGGTTATGGAGTCCGGCATGCTCCATACGATCATTTTGTTGGCGGAATCGTACGGTTGAGCGGTGGATCCCGCAAAATCCGTTTTGTCGACCAGCTCGGTGCCCAGCGGCAGGAAGTCGTACACTTCCACGCCGTGCTGCTTGGCCGTTATGCCTTCCGCATTGTAAGTCAGCTCGATGGTGACTTTGTCGCCGACGGACACGTTCGCCTTCTTCTTCGGCGTACCCAGGGGAACGTCATTGATCGCCACGATCTCCTCGATGATCGTCGGAGCCGTAATTTTGACGGTGGTGCTGTCATGCAGCTCCATGATGACGCCGCTAGGGCCCGTAAATGCGTCTTTGACGTCCACGCGGTTATCGATGCTGTCGCCCGAATAGGTCAAGCCCGGGTAAAGCTTGTCCCAGTCAGCGTCGATAACCGTGGTATAGCTCAAGGTCACGGTCTTTAGAGCGACCGTCTCGGACGCGTTCAGGCTCCAAGTCAGCTTGGTCGTCCCGTCGCTTTCCCGGTTGAACGGGGCAGAGAGGCGGTCGGCCGCCGTTACCTGCTGCCCGTCGCCGACGGTATCGACCACGACGACGTTCTGTACGTTGTAGTAGGCGTTCGTCTTCAGACGAATCGTATAGTTCAACGTTTCGCCGACGTCCGATTCGTCTTCTTCCTTGCCGTTAACGAGCTTGTCGACGACAATGTCTTTCGCCGTCGCGGTGAACCGGTACCTCTCGTGGCCGCCATCCGTAAAAGTCTGGCCTCGGGCCGTAGCGCTGAACGCCACGCGGTTGGTCACCGTCGTACCGTCAACGAGGATGGTGCCGCCGGCTTGGTTATTGACCGTATTGTAAAATGCGGTCGGGATCGTTACCGTTCCTTTGGCGCCTGCGGCAACCGTCTTGCCGCTCCAGCCTGCCGTGCTGCCGGTGACCGAGGCGTCTGCCAGGCCAGTGATCGTACCGTCAACGGCGATGTCGCTGCCGTACACCCTCAAGCTTCCGTCGAACACGGCCTGCAAGCTGGTGAACGTGACGGCGTCCCGCGTGTTGACGTCCATATGAAGGACGTTGTTGAACGCGCCCCATTTGTCGTCGCCGGCTCCTTTGACTTGTCCGCCCGCATCCTCGACCGTAATCGTGAAAGGCACGACGGTAAGCGCCAAGCTCCCGCTCACGTTCGTATTCGGCGCGGGCCCTTCGAACAATTGGCGAGGGTCGTAGCTGGCGAACACGTCGACACCGAGAGACAGAGCGGTTCCGAAGGCGACGTCCGTTTTTGCCGTCCGTTCCAACGTTTCCGTCGATTTTACTTGGACCGGAAAAGTAAACGATTCGTACGGAGCGAGATCTCGCAAATCTCTCCACTTCAAAAGCTCTTTCCCTTCGGAAGTGATTTCCTTCGAGAACGGCGCAAGGGACTGGCTGTCGCTCAGCTTCAAGCCGTCCGGCAGCTCGAGCTGAAGCCCGACGTTGTAAGCCCAGTCGGTATGGACGGCCGGATTGTCCGTATTGCTTCCACCGCTGCTCTCGCTTGCGCAAGTAGCATCGACGGAGCAGTTTTTCACCGTGACGTTTAATGTCACCTCCTTACCCAAGACGATTTCGCCCGGAGATTCGACCGAAACCGACATCTTCCCGGCAAACTTGTGCTCCGTTCCCGCTTCCGCCGTCGTCGCGAACAAATTCGTCACGAGCGAGAACAGCAGCAGGAACGACATTGCGGCTGCAATGCTTCTCCTAGTCATGCGGATTAGGTTCCTCCTCCTAGATGCTGCCGGAACCCGTCCCGGTGGACTAGGTCTCCGGTACGTCAAACATTTAAGCACGGAAATCTATACAAAAAATGAACAAGTCACTCCCCCGATCGGACGAACGTTACGCTTTTGCCCAGCTCGACCTTGGCGACTTCCCAGCCGGCGTTCAGCCAGGCTAGCGCCTGGGTGCTCGATTCGTGGTTGCCCCACCATGACCGGTGCTTATAGGCCGATGCCGGAAGCTTGAACCCGAGAATGTTTTCGATTTCGAGGAAGGTGAGGCGCACTTCCGCTTTATGGGCCAAATATTTTTCCAACAGCTTATACTGCATGCAATCAACTCCTTTCCGAATTACTATAAGAACCGAATCTGTACAGATTCTGAAAAAAATGACGAAGTATGCGAAAATTGAGGCGAAAGGACTATTCCCATTGCCTATTCAAATCCGGCCCGTTTGCGACGATATTAGAGATAGGGCGTTCAAGGACAAGGCAACAAGGCACAGCGGCGGAATTCCGGCCGCCGCTAATAACGAGGTGAACATCGATTGATGAGAGCGATCTTGACGGACGATGAGGATTTGGCGCTCCGTTACTTGGAGAAGCTGCTTCGCGATATCGGAGACGTCGACATAATCGGAAAATATTACGATGCCGAGGAAGCGCTGGAGGCGGCCTGCACCGACCCGCCGGACGTCATATTCTTCGACATCGACATGCCCGGCATAAGCGGAATCGAAGCGGCGGAGCGGCTGTCCGAGAGACTGCCCGCGACGGACGTCGTGTTCGTCACCGCCTATGAGGAATATGCGATCAAGGCGTTCGAGCTGAATGCCGTCGACTATATTTTGAAGCCGGTAGAGGAGAAGAGGCTGGCGTGTACGATCGCGAGGCTGAGGAGCAGCCGGGAGCATAAGCCTGCCGTCCCGCACCATCGGCCGGCGATGATCCGCTGCTTTCAGCTGCTGGAGGTCGACGTCGACAAGCCGGAGACGATTCCGTGGCGAACGACGAAGGCGCAGGAGCTGTTCGCCTTTCTCATTCATTACCGCGACCAGCCGGTGCGCAAGGACGTGCTGCTCGACCTGCTGTGGCCGGACGTCGACATGAAGAAAGGGTACGCCCAGCTGTACACCGCCATTTACCAAATCCGCAAAACGGTCGACGCGCTCGGCATCGGCTTGCGGATCGTCAACCACGAGAAGGGGTACCGGCTCGAGCTGAACGACGTTCGCCTCGACATCGAGGAATGGGAGCGGAGCGTGATGGAGGCGAACGATATCGGCCCGGACAATCTGGAGCACCATTTGGCGCTTCTGGACATGTACCGCGGCGACTACTTGGCGGATTACGATTACTTGTGGGCGGAGGGAGAGCGGCAGCGGCTGAAGACGATATGGCTTCGGCACGCGATGGCGGTGGCCGAATGGCTGGATCGGACCGACAAGGATAAGGAGCTGTTCGCCCTCTACTTCCGGGCGCTGCGCATGTTCCCCTACTCGGAGGAAGTGCATTTCGCCCTGCTGAAGCTTCACGCGAAGCAAGGGGATTGGGCGGCGGTCGAGAAGCAGTACGCCGATCTGGAGCGGATGGTGCGCTCGGAATTCGGCACCGACGTGCCGGCGTCGATCCAGAGCTGGTATAAGGAATGGAAAACGTCTTGAGACGCGGTTCCCATACGGAAGGCCCTTTTCTCATCGGGGAGAAAAGGGCCGCTTTTTCGTTTGCGCCGAATCCGAAATGGAGCGCGAAGTCCGGGAAAGCGGGACGTCCCCGTACGAACGCCCGTTACTCGGCGATCGGTGCCTTCGCGCGTTTGTACGCTTGCACGCTTCCGACCGGCAGCCGGCGCCGCGATTGCCGTACCCCGGCTTTACCGCGCACCGCCGCCGTGACGCGATCCGCGATCCGGTGCAGCGCTTCGACCACGAGAATCGCGCCGACGGCGTCGAGGATGACATGCTGCTTGAGCAGAACGGTCGAGGCGATAATGAGGATCGCCATCGTCGAGACGGCGATTTTCAACGGCCGGCGTATGCCGCGATCGGAGTTGAACGCTCTCATGATGAAGTAGGACGTCAGCACGTGCGTGCTCGGGAAACAGTTCACCGGATTGTCCGAGCCGTACACCGACAAGACGAGCCGCTCCAGTCAGTCGCTCCCGTCCAGCGCCGGGCGGGGGACGGCCGTTTGATAGACGGCGTACACGCCGTAGCAGACGAGCAGCCCGATATTGAACAGAACGAGCGTTTTGATATATAACGGACGGTTTTTGAAAGCCAAGTAGACGAATGCGGCGAAAATGAACGCGAACCATCCCAAGTAAGGGAGGACGAACAGCTTCACGAAAGGCGTATGCCGATCGAGGTCGGTGACGAGGCTGTAGGCGGGCCGGTCGAGCCGGTTCAAATACACGTAGATCAAGCTCAAAAGCGGGATCGACAGCAGCAGGCTCAACGAGAACAGATGAGCCCGGAAGACGTTCCATCGGATCATACAGGTACCACTCCGTTTCTTATCGGTTTACCGGTCGTATTCGTGCCGTTGCACTCAGCATAACCGATACCGGACGACGCCAAAACGTACCCGGGGTGGAGCCGCTCCAAGACCGGAGTCGAGGGGCGGAGCCGGACCCGGCGAGCGGCCGGTCAGCTTCTTCCCGACGCTGCCGAGATCCTGCAAGGCGTTTCCCGGGAATGGGACGATCGGAGAGGATTATGTAGATTTTTGTCGAATAATGAATTGATATCATAGAACGACACGTTGGCGGAATAACGGAATATGCCGTTCGGTCAAGTCGGTTCGGCCGATCGTTCAACATCAAGGGGGAGCCGGAATGGATAAACGGTACGCGTTCAAGCAGTTTCTCGAAGGGAACCTTCAACTGAGGCCGTCGAAGGCGAGGCTGAAGAAAGTATTGGTGAACGGGGTGCCGGCCGATGCGAAAGTGTGCGTGCAGTGCGGCGAGCTGAAGCCTCTGGGCGAATACCGCAACGAAGAAAAAGGGGTCGGCGGCAAAAAGGCGAAATGCAAATCTTGCCTTTCCGCGAAGCGGGTGAGGGGTTGACCGAATCGTATAGCGACGAAGGGGAAGCCGGGCGACGGTTTCCTTTTTTTTGTACGGCCGATTTCCTTTCCGCCCATAAAGAAGGTCGTACGATCGGCAGACGGCCGGTCGGAGGGAGCTTTGCGTTTTTTATCGTTTAGGGCATTTACACGCCATAAGAGGGAGGTTATAATCAAATTGCGGTATATTGTATCTTATTATGATACGACGTATCAAAATAATCTCCGGACGGTCGCGAATAGCTTCTTGGCCATGATCGCTCCAATCTCCGAACGTCCCGATACGCGAAGGAGGTGACGGTTCATTTTTGAACGGCATCTTTGTAAGCGCTTCATTAAGGCGTCTTATCCCAAAACGGAGGTGTGGTAGTATGATCAAGCAAGCAGCTGTCTCATTCGCCGCCGGAATGTTGTGCCTCGCGACGGTCGTCGGCGCGCTCGTCGCCGGACCGCGACCGGCCTCGGCGATCTCGAGTACGACGGAGCCCGACGTTATCGTCGCTTCCGGTACCCCCGGCACGTCCAACACGTACTTCCCCTCGATGGAACGTCTGTCCGACGGGACGCTGTTCGTCGTCTATTACGGCGCGAGCGCCCACGAAGGTACCGACGGCAAAATTATGAAAACGGTGAGCACCGACGACGGACAAACGTGGTCGGCTCCGGTCACGATGATCGACACGCCGGAGGACGACCGCGACCCGTCGATTATGCAGATGAGCGACGGCACGCTGCTCGTGTCGTGGTTCACTTACAACAATACGACGGCGAAACGGCAAGTCCGGACGGCGCGGAGCACGGACGGCGGCGCGACTTGGAGCGCTCCGGTCACGGTCGGCACGAGCTTGGCCGCGACTTCGGCTGTCACGTCGAAGGCGGTGGAGCTGAGCAACGGCGATTTGCTGCTGCCGATCTACGGCTCCGTCGCGAGCACGTCGGAAATGCCGCGTTCCACCGCCGTTCGCAGCACGGACGGCGGGTTGACCTGGGGCGCCTCGACGGAGGTTACGCTGGCCGAGCCGATTCCGGCGCAAAACATCGGCTTCGTCGAGCCGGTGATCGTCGATTTGGGCGGCGGCCATCTGTACAGCCTCCACCGCACGCTGAGGGAATACGACAACTATTACGCTTGGGAGAGCCATTCGTACGACAACGGCCTCACTTGGACGCAAGCGGCCCGCACGTCGATGAAGGCGCACTGCTCCGATTTGCTGCTTTTGAGCAACGGTCTGCTCCTGCACACGTGGGGGGACCGCAGCTTCGCCTTCGCGGGCGGCCGGCCGGTCGTCGGCAAGGCGATTCCGGTCGGCGACGACTGGGCGGATTGGCAAACCGTCGCGATTTACAAAAATTCGGGCGTCGGCGACATGAGCTACCCGAGCGCGGTCGAGCTCGCGGACGGCACGATATTCATCGTCTACTACGACGCGTCCCGCGGCTTCATCGGAGGAACTTACGCGACCGCGGCGGAGCTGTCGAAGGAAGACCCGCACGATCGGCTCGACCTGCTCTCCCTTTACGAGGACGGAGCCGTGCAGATCGACACCGACCTGACATGGACGACGTCCAGCCATCCGGAGACGGGCATTACGGGCGCGATCGACGGCAGCTTCTCGTATTGGAACAGCTCGTTCCGCGGCTCGAAGGCGCCGCCCGCGGCGCACTACCAGCTGAATTTCGACGATCCGGTGACGCTGCGGGCGATCGGCGTCAACATGAGGCCCGACTACACGATGAGCGGAACCGTGTCGGTTTCGAATGACGGCACGTCGTGGACGACGCTGCGCACGTACACGAACGTCGTCCAGAACAGCGGGGAGCTCGACATGATCGAGCCGGCGGCGCCGATCACGGCGAAGCACGTTCGGGTCGAGATCACCTCGTCGAGCCAATGGGCCGGCTTGACGGAGCTCGCCTTGTACGGAACGCTGCCGCCTCCGGGCGTCAAGCTCGATCTGCTCTCGCTGTACAACGCGAACCAGCTGGCGATCGATACGGACATGACCTACACCGCATCGTCCCGGCCGGGACTCGGAGCGACGGGGGCGATCGACGGCAATTTGACCTATTGGTATTCCGCCACGCGCAACTCGGCCGCGCCGCCCGCCGCCCATTATACGGTTTCGTTCGGAGCCACCCGGCAGTTGGCCGCGATCGGCGTCAACTTGAAGCCGGGCTACGCGGAGGACGCCGTCGTGTCCGTCTCGTCGGACGGCGTGACATGGACGCCGGTGGCGACCTATACCGATACCGTCCATCCGGAAGGGGCGGTCGACCTCATTCGTTTCCCGGCGCCCGTAACGGCCTTGTCCGTCAAGGTGGACATTGCCGACGCCGAAGGATGGCCGCTCTTGAACGAGCTGGAGCTGTACGAAGTGTCGCCTTGACCCGAAATTCCTTGCAAGGGGAGGCTCGTTGAGCGGGATTCCCGCTAGGGCGGCGATCACCGCTTACTACGAAAGCCGCCTTGCCCATCGCGGGCAGGCGGCTTTCTTCATCGGCGTTCGGCTAAGCTTAGTGCGCGTATGCGGTTTGGGCGGCGGCTCCGCCAAGCCAAAACTTTTTCAGCGGGACCATCGACTCTTCCGGTACGTAATATTTGAAGAAGTTCGGGCTGATGTCGCCGAGCAGCTGGCGCCGGATCGGGTCGGCCGCTTCGAGCAGGGCGGGCGAAGCGCGATGGTAATCGATCGGCCGGATCCAGATCGGGCTGTAGCCGATGAACAGCTGGCGGCGCGTAAACTCGGAACGGTTGTGCGAGCCCGCGTGCCACAGGTTTTGCGGGAAGATGAACACGTCGCCCGGCTTGCCGCACACTTGGATTTCGCCTTCGAGCGGCACGTTCACGTCCGTCTGGACCGGATGGAAATCGGGCATCCGGTGGCTGCCCGGAATGATTTTCGTATTGCCGCGGTCCGGCTCGGACATGTCGCTCAGGATGTAGCAAATTTTCACGTAATATTGGGCCGTCAGTCCGCCGACCTTCGGGAATTGCGGATGAGGTCCGTCCTGATGCCAGTTGATGAAGCTGTTCGTCGCGGTTTTCACGTCGTTCGGGTTCGGCTTCCGGACGGTGAGGTGAGAGATGTGCAGCTGGATGTTGTAGCCCATCAGGTTGACGATCAGCGGCAGCAGCGACGGATGGTCGATCAGCGACAGAATGGACGGATCGCGCTCCACGCTGTTGTATACGTTATACGCGAGCGACTCGGGCTCCTCGGCGATGATGCGGTCGATGGCGGCGTTCAGCTCGGCCACCTTCGCATCGGAGAGCGCTCCGCGCAGCAGCAAATATCCTTCTTCCTCGAATTGCCGGGTCAGTGCCGGAATGTCCAGCTTCATGTCGTTCATGTTTGCTCCTCCTTAGAAATTTACTCGTGTAGATTTTGGTTCGAAAAGAAAGGAGGGCCGGGAAGCCGAGTCCCTCCGATCCGATCGATCGTCGCTTCACTTTCTATTTTACACGGGTAAACGAAGATTTCAAGCCTTATTTTCCGTAGCCGAGCGCATTGAGCTGCTTCACGGCCGAATCGACGTACAGCTTGTAGTTCATCGTCGTCTCCATCGTCTTCAGGAACGCGTCGTATTCGGTCAACGGACGCTTGTTGTAGACGAACTTGACGAACTCTTCCTCCAGGTACCGGTTCGCGTCGGTCGGGGTGTAGCCGTCCGGCAAGTTGATGAACCCGTTCAGCACCTGCAGGCGCGGACGGCTGCTGGCGAATTCGATGACGTCGGCCTGACCCGCGAACTTCACCTTCAAATATTCCTTCTCGGGGCGGCCCGTAAACTGGTACAGCCACGTGTAGCCCGCTTCCTTGCCCATCAGCTCGGTGGCGACGAGCTTGTCGCCCTGCACGTTGTAATGCTTGCCCTCCAGACCGAATTGAACGAGGCGGGAGCCTTCCTTCGTCGAGACGTAGTTGAGGAGGTCGAATATTTTTTGCAGCTTCGCCTTATCTTTCTCGAGCGACTTCGGAATCGCGAACATGGCGCCGGCGTTGCCGATGTCGTACGAATTGTCGTACTGGCCGCCCGGTCCTTTCGGGGAGGAGAACTGCACCCATTCCGCCTTCGGATTCACCTTCTTGATCTGCTCGACGAACTGGTCCTTCGCAATGTTGGCCCAATCGATGAAAATAATGCCGGCCTGCCCCTTGATCGCTTTCTCTTGATGCTGCAAGCCTGTGTTGGCCATAATTTCCGGGTCGACGACGCCGGCCGAGATCAGTCCCTTGATGTAGGCGAGGGCGTCCTTCATGGCCGGGTCGTACAGCGAGTTGATCACCTTGCCGTCCTTCACGAAAAATTCGCCCGGGTTGGCCGTTCCGAACGCCCCGTACAGCGGAGCGAACGTGCTCAGGCTGCCGCCGGTAATGCCGATCGTATCCTTCTTGCCGTTGCCGTCCGGGTCGTTTTCGGTAAACGCCTTGGCGACGGTCATCAGCTCCTCCAGCGTTGTCGGCGCTTTCAACTTGAGCGCCTCGAGCCAGTCCTTGCGGATCCAATACGTGCTGTACGGAATGCCGGGCGCCTTCGGGATGGCGTACACTTTGCCGTCGACCGTTCCCTTTTTCACCGTATCCGCGCCGATGAAGTCTTTGACCGCCTTCAGCTCTTTATCCATGTACGGCGTCAAATCGAGCAGCAGGTTCTGCTTCTGGTATTGCTGCATCTGTACTTTGTTCACCCCGAACAAGTCGGGCAAATTGCCGGACGACAGCCGGACGTTCAACTGGCTCTGGTAGTCGTCGGCGCTGCCGTACGCGGTCATCGCGAGATCGATGTTCAGCGCCTTGTCGATCGCCTGCTTGACGAAATCTTTGTCCGGCGACGGCAGGCCGCTCGCGCTTTGCATCACTTCGAGCCGGACCGGCTTCGCGGGCTCCGAGGCGCCCGGCGCCGGATTGGCACCGCCCGGATCGGCGGCTTGCCCTTTGCCCGAATCCGAACCGCAGCCCGCCAATACGGCGGCGGCGATGGCGACGGACGAGACGGCGAGGGTGAGACGTTTTTCGGTTTTCAAGCTGGATCCCCTTCTTTCTGCATCGGAATGGTCAAGCTATATTGAAGCGGCATCAGCCGGGCGCCCCTGCAGGTCGACGTCCGGCTTACGGCCGGTTTCAACCTTTGATGGAGCCGAGCAGCATACCCTTCGTAAAATACTTTTGCAGGAACGGATAAACGACGATGATCGGCAGGCTGGCCAGCACGACCGCGGCCATCTGCAGCGTCTGGGTCGGCGTGATGTTCTCGACGTTCTCCATCGGCTGCTGCGCTTGCATCAAAATTTCGCGTACGATGACCTGAAGCGGGAACAAGCTGCGGTCGGTGACGTACATAATCGCCGAGAAAAAGTCGTTCCAGTGGCCGACCGCATAGAACAGGCCGACCGTCGCCATGACCGGCAGCGACAGCGGAAGCGCGATGCGCGACATGACGAGCAGCTCTTTGGCGCCGTCGATCCGGGCCGACTCGAACAGTTCCTCGGGCAGCTGCTCCAGGAAGCTTTTCACGATCAGCACGTTGAAGCTGCCGACGAGCGTGGGCAGAATGAGCGCCCATACCGAATTGAGCAGCCCGACCGACTTGACGATGAGATACGTCGGGACGAGTCCGCCGGAGAACAGCATCGTGAACAAAATCATGAGCAGGAACGCGCTCCGTCCCGGCAGCGCCTTCCGGCTGAGCGGATACGCCATCAGCACGGTGACGGTCAAGTTCAGGGCGGTGCCGACGACGGTGACGAAGACGGTCACCCCGAGCGCCCGCAGCATGCCGGACTCCGACAAAAGGGTGGCGTAAGCGTCGAACGTCACTTCCCGCGGAATGATCGGGAAGCCGCCGCTGCGGAGCACCTCGCCCATCGGCGTCAGCGACACCGACACGACGTACAGCAGCGGGAATATGGCCGCGATGGCGCAGATGGACAAGATGATGACGACGATGGCGTTGATGATGCGATCTTCCGCTCCTCTTACCATATCCCGTCCCCCCATCGTTTGGCAATTTGATTCGAGGCGAGCACGAGCACGAAGCCGATCGCCGACTTGAACAGGCCGACCGCCGCCGCCAGGCTGAAGTTGAGCTGGGTCAGTCCCGTGCGGAACACCCACGTATCGATAATATCGGCGACCGGATATACCTGGATGTTATACAGCACGTAAATTTGGCCGAAGCCGGCGTCCATGATATGGCCCAGGTTCAGGATGAGCAGCATGACGATGACGCTGCGGATGCCGGGAAGCGTAATGTGCCAAATCATGCGGAGCCGGCTGGCTCCGTCCACGCGGGCCGCCTCGTACAGCGTCGGATCGATGCCGGCCATGGCGGCCAAATAGATGATGGCGCCCCAGCCGAGATTTTGCCATATTTCGGAGCCGACGAGAATCGAGCGGAAATAGGTCGTCGACGTCAGAAACGCGATCGATTCGCCGCCCGCCTCCTTGATCCAATGGTTGATCAGCCCCGACGACTGCGAGAGGAGGGCGATCAGGATGCCGTAGATGATGACCCACGACAGGAAGTGCGGCATGTACGTCAACGTTTGGACGAGCGATTTGAACCAGCGGATGCGGCATTCGTTCAGCAGCAGCGCCATGAGAATCGGCGGCGCGATGCCGAAGGCGAGCTTGTACAGGCTGATGACGATCGTGTTGGTCAGCAGTTGGGAAAAGTACGGTGAATTGAAAAACGTCAGGAAATGCTTGTTCCACGGATCGGCCCAGTCGCTGCGCAATATGCCGTCCATGATGCTGAAATTTTTGAACGCGATGACGACCCCGTACATCGGGACGTATTTGAAGACGATATAATACGCCACGCCGGGCAGCAGCATCAGGTACATCGCTTTCCATTGCCACAGCCGCTTCAGCAGCCGGAGCGCCTTATCTCGGGGCGTGTCGGATCTCTCGTCGATCGGGCGGCGCGGCCCGTCGACGGCAAACGGTTGCTCCATTCGGCTTACCTCTTCCTTCCTTCGGGCGGCCTTGCACGGCCTTCCGTTCTTTGGTTGCGCTTTCAATTTGACAATTCGTATTATAGCAACCGGGGAAGCGGGCGCACTATGCAGCGATCTTGCGAAATTAGGCCGTATTCCGACAAAAAAAGCGTGCCGGGAGGGCACGCTGAGGCTGTCAGGAAAGTCGATGAGGAGACGAAGTGAAGGAAGGCATGGAGCAGCGGAATGCGCTCCCCTTCCGTTAAAATCGAGTTCTTCTTTTAATCGAGTTCTTCTTTTAATAGTAGCGGTTAGAACTCGATTTTAAAGCGAATGCTTCCGAAGCAAGCAATGCTAACGCATTGCTCTCAAGTCAGCCGCTTTGCTGTCCGCACATCTCCGCTGCCATATTTGGGATAGAGCAAACTACTCCGCCGCACTCACGGCCGGCAGCGTCAGGACGACGACGGTCCCCGCATGCCGCACGCTCCGGAAGCGGAGGCCGTACGGCTCGCCGTAGCGGAGCCGGATCCGCTCGTGCACGTTCGTCATGCCGATGCCGGTGAACCGTTCCTTCGCGGCGTGCGCGGGAGGTCCGGCGAGACCCGGCTTCATGCCGACCCCGTTGTCGCGGACGACGAACCGGAGCACGCCGCCGCGGACGGTGCCGCGGACGCGAATGTCGCCTTGGCCGGAGGCGGGGAGGATGCCGTGGAAAATCGCGTTCTCCACGATCGGCTGCAGCGTCAGCTTCAACACCTTGAGGCCGAGCGCTCCCCCCTCGACGTCGCACTCGAACCGGAACTTATCGCCGTATCGCGTCTTCTGGATCAGCACGTATTGGCGCAGCGCCTCCAGCTCCTCCTCGACGCGGACGAATTCCGACGTCCGGTCGAACGTGAGCTTGAGCACGCCGACGAGCGCGCGGATCGTGGCGCCGACCTCGTCGGTGCGCTGCTGCCGCGCCAAGCTTCCGATGCAGGCGAGCGTATTGTACAGAAAATGCGGCGAGATTTGGCTTTGCAGCACCTTCAGCTCGAGCTCCTTCTTGCGCGTCTCCATCCGCTTCGTCTCGTCGAGCAGGCCGCGGATGCGCTCCATCATCGCATTAAAGCTTCGCGCGAGCCGTCCGATCTCGTCTTCGCGCCGAACGGTGATCGACGGGACGACGACCATGTCGTTCACCCGGTCCATCCGCAGCGCGAGCATCCGGATCGGCCGCGTCGCGAAGCGGGACATGACGAACGCCGCAAGCAGCAGCGCCACGAACATGGCCGCTCCCGCCGTCTTGTAGTTGTCGTTCAAATCGGAGAGTCCTTGGTAAAAGTAGCTCTCCTTCATGAACAGGATGAGCGACCAGCCGAGCCGGTTTTGTCCCGACCGCAGCGTCACGAGAGGCCCGGCCGGACCTTCGTACCGGTCCGTGCCGATGGACAGGTCGTTGAACGAGGCGACGAGCTCGTCGGACAGCTCGGTGCGGTAGCCGCTTTCCCGGCCGGGCAGCAGGCCGGATGCGCCGTCGTGCAGGACGAGCCGGCCTTTGTCGGACAGCAGGACGAACGTTTGGTCCGGCGGAGAGAACTCGACCAGCTTCCGGTACAGCCGGTCCAGATCGAGCTCGACGACGGCGACGCCGACCCGCTCGTTGCGCTTGTCCAGCATCGGGCGGGCGATGGCGACGGTTCGGCCCGACTGCGGCGAGACGTAGGGCTGGCTCACCATCGCGGAGTAGTTCGGCAGGGCCTGCTCGACCAGCTTGGGCAGAGCCGGGTTGCCGAGCACTTCGTAGAACACCTGGGAGCTGCTGAACACTTTGCCGTCGGTGCGCACGATGTACAGCGTCTTGACGAGGTTCAGGTTCGTCTCCGCGGTCGTCCGCAAAAAGTCGGTGATGTCCTTCTCCTCCGACGAGGCGAGCATGTCGGTTCGGGTGGAGAGAAGCATCAGGATGTTTTGCCCGTTGTCGAGATACGAGTCGAGAAATTGGTTCGTCCGGTTCATGAGCGTGGCCGCATCGTCGACGATGCGGCTGCGGAACAGCTCGACCGCGCGATTGTAATTGCTTGCGGCCAGAACGGCGAACAAGACGAACGTCACGAGGAACAGAAGCAAAAACTGCTTCGTGGCCATGCTCCAGCTTCGGAACCATCGCAGCATCGGCTTCATCCTTTTCGGTATTCGGTCGGAGGGACCCCGGTATATTCGCGGAACGTCGAGGCGAAGTAGCGGTAGCTCGGAATGCCGACCGCAATGCCCACCTCGTACACCCGCAGCGAGGTCGTCTGCAGCAGCCGGACGGCCCGCTCCATCCGGCTTCGCGTGATATGGTCGTGGAACGAGACGCCCGTCTCGTCGCGGAACAGTCGGCTCAAATAAGCGGGGCTGAGGCTCACGTGCTCGGCGACGCGCGCCAGCGTCAGCGGCTGGTTCAGATGCTCGTCGATATACCGTTTGGCGTCGGCGATTTCTTTGCGCGTCTTGCGCCGCTGGCCGGATTCCGACTCGAGCTCGCGCACGAGGACGGCGACGAGCTCCTCGACGGATCCGGCGTCGGCGATTTCCTTCACGCCGGCGGACAGCCGGACCGAATCGTCGGCATGCTCGAGCCACTCGTGCCGCCACTCGGTAACGAGGCCTTTGAGCGCGTCGGGGGAGACGCCGTACTTGACGGCCCAACGGGGCAGCTCGACGCGCAGCAGCTCGGCCAGCTTGGGACGGTTGCCCTTGACGCGGCGCAGCTTGCCCGCCATGTCGGCGACGGCCGCCTCGTCCGGCTTCTCCGGGAACGGGGACGATTTCGAGAGGAAGACGAGGCCGGCGGGATCGTAGAACCGGAGCGGATAGGCGCGGACGACCGAGCGATAGACGTCCTGGAATTGCTCCGGCTGTTTGACGGGCTCTCCCAAAATCGCGTACAGCGCGGCCGGCTCGCCCAAAAACGAAAGCCGCTCGGTCAGCTCGTCGGCCATTTTTTTCGTAAGCGTTTCCAACGCGTCCCGAATATAGGCGGGACGACTCGCCTCCTGATCGAACACGAGCAAATAGACGCCGTCTTCGGCGGGAAGCCACGAGAACGGGGAATGCGGCCGCTCCAGCGCCGTCAGCATCGCTTCGACCTCCCGCTTCGCGAGATGCCGGCTTTCGCGCTTCGCTTCCACGTGGACCGAAGCGAGCGTCACCGGAAGCGAGAGACCGAACGATTCGGAGAGAACCGCCTCCAAGTCCGCGCCGTCGGCCGCGGGGGCGGACGCGATCCGCGCCATCGCCCTCGACCGTTCCCACCGGCGCTCCTCGATCTCGCCGCTGCGGATCGACCGGCCGCGCAGAATGGCGTCCTTCGCCTTGAGCAGCGCCCGCTCCAAATCGGCGGGCTCCATCATGACCTTGATCAAATAATCGGCGGCGCCGAGCCGTACCGCTTCTCGGGCATAGTCGAATTCGGAATGGCAGGTGAGCAGGATGAACGGAATGTCCGGCTGCTCTTCCTTGACCGCGCGGAACAGCTCGAGTCCGTCCATCACCGGCATCGTAATATCCGTAACGACGATATCCGGCGAGAAATCGCGAATGAACCGGAGCGCCTCCTCGCCGTTCTCCGCTTCGCCGGCAAGCTCGAAGCCGTGCGACTCCCACGGGAACAGCCGCAGCTCCTGGCGCAGCGGCAGCTCGTCGTCGACGACGAGCACGGTCAGCTTGTCGCGTGTCATGGCATCGGTCACCTTCCGTCATAGGGTTGGGTAGGCGCACGCTTCACGTTACGCGCGTGCTTCACGGGTGTGCGTTACCTTTCAGTTTACCACCGGACCGCGGCGACCCGGTATGCAGCAAACCGACACTTTTATGCCGCAATGTTGTCATTTTTGTGACAAGACCCGCCTTAGTCGCGGGCTCGTCCGGTCGATTGCCGAATGACGATCTCGTAATCCGCCGCGAAGCTCTCGAGCGGAGTCCCGTTTTTCAAATGCGCTACGATCGCGTCCACGGTGGCGTAGCCGATTCTGCGCCGGGGGTAATGGATCGTCGTGATGGCGGGAGACGTATGGCTCGCCATCAAAATATCTTCGCTGGAGGCGATCGACAGCCGATCCGGAACGGACAAGCCGCGGTCCCGGCAGGCGGACAGCACGCCGATCGCCATTAGGTCGTTCGCGCAGACGATCGCGGTGAACGGCAGCTCGTCCCCTTCGGCCAACCGGTTGGACATCGCGTCATAGGCCGATTCCAGCGTGCCGAAGGTACCGCGCAGCAGCCACTCGTCGCGAAACTCGAGCCCGCGGGCTTCGAGCGCCCGGCGGAGGAAACGGAGGCGGACGTCGTGATGCTTTTCGCGCAACCGGTTGCCCATGAAGCCGATCCGCTTATGGCCGAGACCGGCGAGGTGGTCGGCCAGCTTGCCGTAAGCCGCCAGCCAGTCGATGTCGACGAACGGCACCGACTCGTGGCGAAGCTCCGGCGTCATGATCGAGAAGAGGGGGACGCCCACTTTTGCGAAATGGTCGACCGTCTCCGTCTTCAAGCTTTGTCCGAACGCGATGATCGCATCCGTCCGGCCCATGAATATCATTTTCAAATTGTCCTCTTCCTCGGGAGCGAACGTTTGGAAAATGAGCGATTGCCCGTATTCGCGCGCCTTCTGCTCCAGTCCGAGGGCGATCCCCGTTTCGAACGAGTTGCCGATGTTGTTGAACAGCACCCCGATTTGGTTCGTTCGTTTCGTTTTCAGGCTGCGCGCCGTCAAGTTCGGGTTGTACCCGAGCTCCCGGATCGCCTGCAGCACCTTTTGCCGGGTCGCTTCCTTCACGACCGCCTTATTGTTGATGACGTAAGATACGACGGCGACGGATACGCCGGCGCGTCTGGCCACATCGTCTCTCGTAACCATGCGGATTCTCCCTCGAAGTTCGTGTACCTTCACGATATCGGGGGGCGCCCGCAATGTCAAGCGAACGGCGCGGCATGAAATTTACACCAGTAAATTATTTGCTTCAAAACGAAAAAAACGGTTGTCAAGCGGCCGTCGATTTGTTTATAGTAAAATCGTCTTTTGTTTACACGAGTAAAAAAAGAAGGGAGGGCCGCATTTCCGATTCTGAAAACCGGAACGCCCCGGTAATCCGGCATGCCGAAAGGCCGCAACGTTCGGATAATCCACGAAACGGAGGATGATCATTCATGAAAGCGGGACGATTATGGTCGCGGGCGATCGCCGTCTGCCTGCTGGCCGCCGCCATCGCCATGCCCACCGGCCAAGCCGCCTATGGCGAGGAAAGAACACCAAAAAATGTAAGCGGTAACATCGCGTTCGATACGGCGGGCAAGAAGCCCGACAAGCCCGGCAAACCGGATAAGCCCGGCAAGCCGGACAAACCGGATAAGCCGGGCAAGCCGGACAAACCCGGGAAAGGCTCGGATAAGGACGCGCTGCTTATCGACAACGGTACGCCGCGCGCGGATATTATCGTATCGCCCGACGCTTCCGACATGGAGCTGTACGCGGCGCAAGAGCTGCAGAGCACGCTGAAGGCGGTCGGCGGCGCCGAGCTGCCGATCTACCGCGGCGATCTCGATGCCGGGGCAACCAGCGTCTATTTGCAGCAAAGCGAGCTGAAGCTGCGGAAAAGCGGCAATTATCCGTTTTCCGTCGACTTCGTCAACAATACCGGGGTTACGAAAGCCGTCTACGTCGCGCCGGTTCCCGGCAACCCGTTCGACGTCGCCCTGAATCCGGGCTTCTCGCTCGGGCGGAAGCAAGCGGGCAGCGTCACCGGATCGGTGTACGTGCCGTCCTCGACGCCGGACGGCGTCTACGAGCTGCTGCTCCAGCCTACCGTCGACGGCGTTCCGGCGGACCCGCTCAAGCTCTCGATCGAGCTGAACCGGAATTTGCTGATCAACCCCGGCTTCGAGCTGTCGATCAAGGACGGCTGGTATTCGACGACGAGCGCGCCCAGCACGGACGCGCACAGCGGGATCAGCGCGCTGCAGCTGAAAAGGGGAACTGTGCGGACGACTCAGTCGATCGTCCTGCAGCCGGGGAAAACGTACAAGCTTTCCGCCTGGATGAAAGGCTCCAAATCCGGGACGGCGCAAATGCAAGTGCGCGAAATGGTCGCGCCGAGCACGACGAAGGCGACGTATGCGCAAACGGTTAACGTGACGACGTCTTGGCAGCGTTACGAAATGACGTACGTACAGCGGGCGGACACGACGTACGAGTTCAACTGGCTCGTCTTCTCCCATACCGACAACGCCCAGTCGCTCTTGATCGACGACATCTCGCTCGTCGAGGTGGAGACCGGAGCCGACGGTCCGTCCGGTCCGCCTCCCGTCGTGCCGACCGGCCCGGCCGACGACCGTCTGCGGATCGTCCTGACGACGACGGACCGGCTGTCCGTCACCTTGGACGTATACGCCGACTATGCCGGTTATTTGGAAGGCTCCGACGGGTTTGCGGTCCATAAATCCGGGAAAAAAGTCTATATCGCGGGAGACGAGCCAAGGGGCGTGCTGAACGGCGTCTACGACTTCCTCGAGGAAAACGCCGGCGTCTTGTGGACGCGGGCGTCCGGGACGGGCACGTTGTTCGAGCCGCAATCGACCATTGCTTTGAGCAAGACGAACTACGCCGAGAAGTCGCCTTTGAAGGTGCGCGGCTGGATGACGACCGGCAGCGGGGCGAACGGCGAAGGACACGGGGACTACGCCACCGAAGTGATGCTGGCCCGCAACAAAAACAACGCCAAAATGGCGGAGCCCGGCAATCGGCTGCTGTGGAGCCGGTTCGAGGCGACCGGCCTGACGCCGGTCATGCTCGGCCACAACCTGTCCTTCTGGCTGCCGAATGACGAATATTTCGCGGCCCATCCGGACTATTACAACATGAAGGACGGCAAATATGTGCCGCTTTCGGATTCGACGCAGATCAACTTTTACCACCCCGACGTCCCCGGCGTCATCGCGGGACGGGCGAAAGATTTGATCGCCCGCACGGGAGCCGAATATATCGGCATCGGCATCAACGATAACTCCAACTTCAATCAGGGCGAGCTTAGCGAGCAGCCTTTCGTCACGGAGGATGGCGTTGTCGTGCAGCCTGACGACCCGGCTTACCGGTCGACCGTCTTCTTCGCCTTCCTGAACAAGGTGGCCCGGGAAGTAAAGACGGCTTACCCGGACGCGAAAGTGGTCTCTTACGCTTATACGTTCACGGACACGCCGCCGAAGCTCGAGCTGGAAGACAACATCGTCATCGTCTACGCGCCGCTGTATGAGGACGCACGGAAGCCGATCAACACGACGGACGCCAGCAACCCGAACTATGCGTACAACGAGAAGCTGAAGGCGTGGGCGCAGAAGACGAAAAACATCGTCGTGTACAATTATTACGGAAGCTTCCCTTCGAGCGCCTACGAACGTCCGATCGCGGAGAAGGTTCAGGCGGATATGCGATATTACCGCGAGCTGGGCATTCTCGGCGTACTGCCGGAAACGACCGTCGATGCGGGGAACGAGGCGTGGGGCGTCAATGCGCTCCAATATTGGCTGTTCAACAAGCTGTTCTGGAACCCGGACGAAGACATCGAGGCGCTGAAGGCGGAATTTATCGCGAAAGCGTACGGGGCGGCGGCCGAGCCGATGGCCCGCTACTACGACTTGATCGAGCAGGGCTGGCAATACGACGAGGCGCAGCAAAGCTGGGCGACGAGCGGGGAAACGCTTGTCCGCCAATACGTCCTCGTAGCGGGCATCAAGGACGCGGCGCAGCAGGCGCTCGACGAGGCGTACGCCTTGGCGGACGCGCAGGCGAAGGAGCGGATTCGTCCGATCAAGGAGACGTTCGAGCGGATGGTGGCGATCGCCGGCGATTCGGTCAACGTCTCCGCGAACGCCGTGAAGACGACGTACACGAAGCAGCAGATCATGAGCTCGCTCGATTTCGCCGCCGGTCCTTGGACGAAGGTCGAGACGCCGGTTACGTACTTCAAAGATATGCTTTCGCGGCAGCTGCCCGCCGTTCTGACGAAAGTGTACTTGCTGTGGGACGACCAGTATTTATATGTCGGGTACGAGAACTTCGACCCGGACGTTACGAAGATCATCGCCAGCGACACGGCGCCGAACGAATGGTGGCTGAGCGGCAAGGACGATTCGGTCGAGACGTACTTGTCCGACGGCACGAGCGGAAGCAACGCCTACTACGCGTTCATGACGAACCCGAAGGCGCTCAATCTCGATTACAAAGGGCCGGAGCAAACCGCCGCCTGGAACGGCGTATGGGAATCGGCCGCCGAAATCAAGAGCGACCGGTGGAACGTCATTCAGGCGATCCCGTTCAGCACGCTGAACGTCACGCCGACTACGGATACGACGATCATGGGCCTCCTGTTCCGGAACTATCACCGGACCGGTCTCGGCCTCGGCCTGTACGGCTGGGCGGGCGGCTCGGTATGGAATCCGGCCGACTTCAAGCCGATCAAGCTCGTCGCCCCGCAGCCGTAACGCAAGCGAAAGAGGGGAAGCCGTTTCAAGCGGCTTCCCCTTATCGCGCTTGGCGAGGCTGTCGCCAGCCTCTCATCGTTCGTTGTGACGTTTCCGGTAGTCCGTGGCGCTGACGCCGGTCGCCTCCTTGAAGACGCGTGTGAACGAGCGTAGAGAGGAGAAGCCGACGTCGTAGGCGATTTCGGCTACCGACATATCGGTGGCGGTCAGCAGGCTCGTCGCCCGGCGGACGCGCAGCAGGTGCAAATATTCGAGAAAGTTTTTGCCGAGCAGCCGCTTGAACGCGCCGCGAACGGCGAAGACGCTGACGCCGAACCGGGCCGCGACCTCCTCGAGCGAGATCGATTCGTCGAGAAAATGCGTATTGACGTACTTCACGATGTCCCATTCGCCGGGCCGGGAGGCGGCGGGCGGGTCGAAGGCGGCGAATCCCGGATGGTTGCGGAAGTACAAATAAATCGCTTCCAACAGCTTGATCCGCATGAAGCCCGCCTTGCCCGGCGACTCGGAGCCGTACTCCGCTTCGAGCGCGAACAGAACGGATCGCAGCGCCTCGAACGGGCCGGCCGGGAGATCGTAGAACGGCGCCGTATCGTCGGACAGCTTCACGAGCCACCGGCCGACCTCGGCGAAGTCCGACTGGAACAGCACGTTCATGTCGAACATGCAGCAAAACTTGTGCAGCGGCTTCCCCTCGTCCAGCTTCAAGGCGTGCAGATGGTACGGGAGCAGCAGGCAGATGCTGCCGGGCTTCAGCCGATGCTCCGCTCCGTTCACGATTTCCGTTCCTTGCCCTTCGGTGACGAGCGATATTTCCACAAATTCGTGATGATGGTTCGGGTAGCTGCTGCGGACGGGATAATGGGTAATGAACAGCGGCAGCTCGCCTTTTTTGAACGTATTCAACCGCAGACTGTCCTGGAATATGGGAAAATGGGTCATCGCGTTCCTCGCTCCTCGCATGCCGCGCCGATCGTTTCCGTTGCCCCCATTGTAGCAAATTTTTGGCCTGTTTTCCTTCACGAAATGGCGCGTAACCGGTTACGTGCGATTTTATAATGAACGCAAACGGGCAAAAGGAGCGTATCGCGAGATGAGTCAAGAGACGTTGGCGATTCACGGGGGACCGAAGACGAAGACGACGCCGTTCGGGACGGGCCGCCGGTTCGGGCTGGACGAGGCGAAGGAGCTGCTGGAGGCGCTGGAGCAAAATACGCTGTTCTATCATTTCGGCGGCAAAGTGAAAAAGTTTCTGAGCGATTTCAACGAGCTGTACGGGGTGAAGTACAGCGTCGCGACGACGTCGGGGACGGCCTCGATCCATGTCGCGCTCGGCGCGGCTGGCGTCTCCGTCGGGGACGAGGTCATCACGAGTCCGATCACGGACCAAGGGACGCTGATCGGCATTTTGTACCAGAACGCCATTCCGGTGTTCGCCGACCTCGATCCGAATACGTACAACATGGACCCGGCATCGATCGAATCCCGCATCACGCCGCGGACGAAGGCGATTCTGGTCGTTCATTTGGCGGGCAACCCGGCCGACATGGATGCGATCATGGCGGTCGCGCGGAAGCATAACGTGAAGGTGATCGAGGACTGCGCGCAAAGCTATTTGACGAAATACAAAGGGCGGCTTGCCGGTACGATCGGCGATTACGGCTGCTTCAGCACGAACGATTTCAAGCACATCTCGACCGGCGACGGCGGCATCGTCACGGTCAACTCCGGCGACGAGCAGGATTTCTTGACGACGCACGCGTTCGCGGACAAAAACTTCAAGCGGTTCGGCGATACCGTCATGAAAGATTTGCATTATGTCGCGCCGAACTACCGGATGACCGAGCTGCAGGGCGCGGTCGGCATCGCGCAGCTGAAGAAGCTGCCGTGGATTTGCGAAACCCGACGCCGGTACGGCGACCGGATTACGGCGGGCATCAGCGGCTTGCCCGGCATCGAGCCGCACAAGGTGGAGGCCGGCAACGAGAGCACGTATTGGTTCTACATGATGCGCATCGACGAATCGAAGCTGACGTGCACGCGCAAGGAATTCAGCGAGGCGCTGGCGGCGGAAGGCATCCCGAATACGCCGGGCTACATCGCGACGGTCATGTACATGCAGCCGCTGTTCCAGAAGCGGCAGGCGTACCTCGGCAGCCATTTCCCGTTCGACTTGACGGGGATTACGTATAACGAGGGGGATTGCCCGAACGCGGAGGCGATATTGGAGACGGCGATCCGGTTCGGCGTGAACGAGTTCTATACCGAGCAGGACGTCGAGGATATCGTCCGGGCGATTCGCAAAGTGGCGAACCATTTCGCCAAAGTGCCGGCCCTTTAATAGTAGAAAACGAAAATCCCGCCCGTTCATGCGCGTTAGGCGCAACGGGCGGGATTCGTTTCGTCGCGGCGGGAGAGGAGCTCGTCGTCCATTGGATGTGATCCGACGGATTTCCCCGTCGGAGCCGAATACGGATCGGAAAACGCCAAAGCGTTGGATAAAATCCAACCGAAGCGATTGTCGAGCGCCGTACGCGCGGATCTATTGGACGAAATCCAATAGATCCGTCACGCCTCGCCCGCCGGCGGCGCTTCGGCGCCGATCGCCTCGATCCGGTCGCAAACCGTATCGATGTCGTCGAGCCCGGCCCAGTACAGCTTCAGCTCCGCGCGCATCCGCTCCAGCTCGCGGTACCGGATGCCGATATCCGCGTACTGGCGGAACGTCGGGACGATGTCGCGGTACAGGAAAAACCGCGAAGGCCGGTTCAAGCCCTCGTCGCCCGTCCATTCGGCGGCCCGCTTGAGCGCCGGGATGCTGAGCGTCGTCCGGCGGACGAGCACCTGCGCCTCCTCGCTCAGGCAGTAGTCGACGAACGCCTTGGCCGCGTGCTTCCGGCCCCCGTGCTTATGGATGCCGAAGCCGATCGGAAGAAGCAGCGTCGCGGCTTCCCCGTCGTAGGGAAGCGGGGCGATGTCGTAGTCGAGAGCGGAGTCTCGGAGCGCATTCAGGCTGAAGTAGCTCGACACGATCATCGACACCTTCTGCTGCCGGAACAGCATCTCCGCGTCGGCGTCCTTCTCGGACAAGAAGGCGGAGGCGACGTTTTGCCCGGCCATCAGGGCGGCGCCGAGTCCGTTCGCCCGGCGGAACCGGTCGCGGTCGAAGACGAGACGCCCGTCCGCGGCGCGCTCGAACGTCGTCCGGTTTTGCAGCATGAATAGCGGCCAACGGTTGACCGACAAATAATGCATGTAGAAGCCGATATGGCCCCGCTCGGACAGCCGCTTCGCCGCTTCGGACACGTCGTGCCACGTCCAGCCGCTGTCCGGCTCCTGGAGGCCGGCTTGCGCGAAATGCGATTGATTGTACCCGAGCACGAGCGGGGAAAAGACGAACGGCTGCACGTAAAGCTCCCCGCGCTCCGAGAACGGGCGATATAAAAACGGGTAAACGCCGTCGAGGCGCCCGAGCGGCTCCAGCAGCTCCGCGATCGGGGCGACGTCGGACAAATCCTCGAACATCGGTACGTTGACGGTGAACACGTCGATCGGCTCCCGGCTCAAGAAGTCGGCCAGCTCGGCCGGGTGCCGGTAAGAAGGGAGAGGGACCGGCTGTACGGCAACGTTCGGTTCGGTCCGGTGAAAGCGGTCGATCAGCGCGAGCAGGCTCGCGTCGTCGATCAGCGTCGCGAAGTAGCCCAGCTTGATCGTCACGCGGGTCGGTGCGCCGGACCGGACGACGCGGGTGCCGACGCGCGGCACTTTCTCGATCAAGCCTTGCTCGACGAGACGCTCCAGTCCTTTGCGAACCGAGTTTTTGCTGAGCCGGAACCGCTCGATCAGATGGAATTCGGACGGCAAAAAATCGCCCGGCGCGTATCGGCCCATGCCGATATCGTCGCGAAGCGATGCGATCATGTCGTCCATCCGGGTTCGGAACGTCGTTCGTTTCGGTTTGTCGGTCATGCGGGAACCCTCCGAAGGTAGTCCGGTCGATCGTATCCGGCAAGATGTCGGTTCGTACCCATTATAGCGGCATTCGGCGCGAATGAGAAGTTGACGGCCCGATCGTCCCGACTCTATAATGAGAAGTATTATACAAGATATGAACCAGATGGTCGAGAGTCGGAAGCGACGTTGGAAGAGCCGTCATTATCGGACGATGAAAGGTTATTCCGCCAACCGCACGCTTTTTGTCGAAAGGGTGCCGGCGATGAACCGTTTGCCTCTGGTTCATATCTTGAACCAAACCGAGGAGTGGACAGCATGAAAACGGTAACTACCCGCAAGGGCGTCGTCGCTACGCTCGATCTGCCCAAGCCGTCATTATCCGATCAATCCGTCATCGTCGAAACGGTCTATTCCGCCATCAGCCCGGGGACGGAAATGCTCATTATCGATAACAGCAAAAAAACGGAGGACGCCATCCCGCTCGGCTACAGCGCGGCCGGCATCGTCCGGGAGGTCGGGGCGAACGTCGATTCCCTCCAGGTCGGCCAACGGGTCGCCTGCTACGGGGCCCCGTTCGTCCGCCATGCGGAGACGATCGCCGTGCCGAAGCATTTGGCGGTGCCGATTCCGGATCATGTCGACATTCGCGAAGCGGCGTTCGTCGCCCAAGGAGCGATCGCGATCCATGCGCTGCGCCAATCGGATCTCCGGTTCGGCGAGACGGCGGTCATCGTCGGGCTCGGCATTCTCGGGCAGCTGCTGTGCCAGATCGCCAGCGCCGCGGGCTTCCGCGTCATCGGCTTCGATCTGCTTCCGGAGCGGTGCGAACGGCTCCGTGCGAGCGGCGCGGGCGTCGCTTGCTCGAGCCCGGAGGAGCTCGCGGAGGCGATTCGCGACCGGTCGGACGGGGCGGGAGCGGACGCGGTGTTCGTCTGCGCCGGCGGCAAAGCCGGCGGGCTGATCGATCAGGCGCTCGGCTGGCTGCGGGACCGGGGGAAGGTCGTCATCGTCGGCGACGTGAAGACCGAGTTTTCCCGCGAGAAGCTGTTCGCCAAAGAAGCGCAGGTCGTCATCTCGCGCGCCGGCGGACCGGGCCGATACGATCCGGTTTACGAGCGGAACGGCGTCGATTACCCGATCGGCTACGTCCGCTGGACGGAAGGGCGCAACATGGGCGAATATATTCGTCTGCTGGCCGAAGGCCGCGTATCGGTCGGCTCCATGATTTCGTGCACCGTGCCGATCGAGGACGCGCCGTCCGCCTACGAGCGGATCGTGAGCGATCCGCGCGGCAATCTCGGCGTGCTGCTGTCGTACGAACGGGCGGCCGCGCCGGCCGGCGTGTGACCGATTCCGTTGGTCGCACGAAAAAAAAGCGATACGTTTCCCGCGTGCGGGGACGTATCGCTTTCCTGTTTTAGGGAATGTTTAACGGTACGGATACGGATACGTATATTGAAGCTCTTCGTCGAACGTGACGTAGTCCAGATTCACCATGAGGAGCAAGTACCGTACGCCGGTTTTCGGATCGCTTATAATGATATGGTCTCGACCGGCCGCCTCGAGCACGCCGCGGAAAATTTTCGCGTTCCATTCGCTGTTGTTTTCGAACGTCATATAAATGGTAGCCATTTTGCCCAGATTCAGCCGGAGAATGTTCTCGATGAACGATTCTTCAACCGGCAGCATGCCCGGCGTCGAAGGCGATACCGGCACGCCGCCGACTTGCCCGCCGCCGATCGACGGTCCGCCAGGCACGCCGGACGGCGCAAAGCCCGGTACGCCGGATGGCGAGTAGCCCGGCATGCCGCCTCCGATGCCGCCTCCCATGCCGGCACCTCCGGGGAATTGGCCGGTAGTGGCTCCCGCCCCCGGCGCATAGCCCGGAACGCCCGTTCCGGATGTCGGGAAATTGTACTGCGGCGCGGATGCGCCCGGGTTGTAAGGGTTCATGTTCATCATGGTCGGTTAGGTCCTCCTCGATTATCGGTTCATTCTTGAAGAGCTGGCTTTCGTCGCCCCGTTCCGCCGGCGGATGGGCTGAAACCTACAGTACAGTGTATTGGGCGGCAGCCCGATTGGTGACTGGAGAATCGACAAAATTATGAATTCGGCCGCCGTTTGTTGTCAAAACAAGTCCCGGTTGCTATGATAAGGTGGAACGACGCCCACCGGGCGTTAGAAGGATTCGTTCAGGAGGTTTGCCAGCATGGACAAACAACTCGACGCCGATGCGGCCGTCGGCATGGAAGATCGGCAGGAGGCCGTTCCCGCCGCCCGCAAAGCGACATGGAAAGATTTCGTATACTTGGCGAAGCCGGGTATTTTGTTCTCCAACATCATTACCGCCTTCGGCGGGTATTGGGTCGCCTGGGGCAACTCGGGCGAAGATTTCAATGCGGTCCTCATGGCGTGGGCGATGCTCGGCACGCTGCTCGTCATGGCTTCCGGAACGGTCTTGAACAACTATCTCGACCGCGATATGGATCAGAAAATGACCCGGACGCGCAAACGCGCGCTGCCGACCGGCGTCCTGCAGCCGAAGGTGGTGTTCTGGTACGGCATCGCGCTCGGCGCGATCGGACTCTCCGTCCTGTGCCTGCTCGTTAACCCGCTGACCGCGCTGCTCGGCGTCGTAGGGCTGCTCGTCTACGTGCTCGTCTACACCGCTTGGCTGAAGCGGACTTCGCCGCTCAGCACGACGATCGGCGGCATATCCGGCTCGATGCCTCCCGTTATCGGCTATTGCGCCATTACCGGAGAGCTCGACATGGGCGCCTGGGTGCTGTTCGGCATCTTGTTCTTTTGGCAGCCGCCGCATTTTTGGGCGCTCGGCATGCGGCGCAAGGAAGAGTACCGGGCCGCGGGCTTTCCGCTTCTGCCGGTCGTGCGCGGCAACGAAGTGACCAAGATGCACATGATCCGTTTTCTCGTCATGCTCGTGCCGGTATCGCTGCTCATGTACGCGTACGGCTACGTCGGCGAAATTTATTTGATCGCGGCGATCGCCCTCGGACTGGCTTGGACGTTTCTCGGCTTGGCCGGCTTCCGGACGAACGACGACGACAACTGGGCGAAGCGGATGTTCGTCTTCTCGATCAACTACTTGCCGATCTTGTTTATCATCATGATCATCGACACGAACCTCGCCGGCTAGTAAGGCCGGCGAGGAGCCGATCGGTATACGATCCACCCGAGGTACGACCGGACGGCGGATGACCGGAACAAGTTTCCATGGATTCGAACTCCGTGGGCTTGTTCTTTTTTTGGACAATTAACGGCATTAAAGGAATTGGGGGAGCTAAGGTGAGCGTATTTTGGCAAAAGCATTGGTTCAAAGTGTTGGTGGCGGCCGTCATCGTCGCGGCGGCGGCCGGCTGGTGGTTCCGGTCGGGGAGCGGGGAGAAGCTGCCGGTCATCAAGCAGGCGCAAGATTTCAAGCTTGAAAATATCGACGGCCAAATGACGGGGCTGAGCGACGATAGCGGGAAAGTGCGGCTCGTCTACTTCTTCTGGTCGACGTGTCCGGACGTCTGTCAGCCGACGACGTACGAGCTGTCGAAAGTGCAGCAGGAGCTGAAGAAGAGCGGCCTGCTGGGCAAGGACGCCGTCATCTATTCGATCAGCTTCGACCCCGAGCGGGATACGGCGGAGCAGTTGAAAAAATATTCGGCGCGCTTCGAGGCCGATCCGCAAGGCTGGAAGTTTTTGCGCGGGGAATCGAAAGCCGTCATCGACTTGGCGCTGAAGTACGGCGTCAGCGTCATGAAGGATAACAACAACAACTTCATCCATACGAACTCGGTCGCCCTGGTCGACCGGGCGGGCAACCTGCGCAAATACATTTTGGCGTCCGAAGGCAAGCTGAGCTACAAGCTCGTGGTGAACGAAGTGGAGCGGCTGGCCAACGAATAAGGAAGCGGGGTGGCGCGGGACGTGTCGTATTTCGTATACATCTTATTGAACAACGTCGTGCCGCTGAGCTTACTGATCGCGCTCGGCATCGTCCTGCAGCGGGCGTTTCACCTGGATATCAAGACTCTGTCGAAGCTGAACTTCTACTTATTCTCGCCGGCGATCATGTTCCAGATGCTGTACGAGTCGGAGCTTTCGTTCAAAGTGATGGGGCAAGTGCTTCTGTTCTTTTTCGTCTTTTTCTTCGCATTGACGGCCGTTGTCGAAATCGTCATCCGGCTGCGCGGGTACAAGGGCGGGATGCGGCCGGCGATGCGCAACAGCGTCTTGTTCTACAATAGCGCCAACTACGCCATCCCGCTCAACCAGCTCGTCTTCGTGAACGATCCGTTCACGCTGTCGATCCAGATCATCGTCATGATGATGCAGAGCCTCATTCCGAATACGTACGGCGTTTATTCGGTCAACGCGCACAAGCAGAAGCTGAAGGATACGATGAAGACGATTTTGTCGATGCCGGTCATCTACGTCATTCCGGTTGCCCTGATCATGCGCGGCTTCCATATACCGGTTCCGCATCCGGCCTACATCTCGATCGATTATATCGCCAAAGGCTTTATCGCGACGGCGCTGACGACGCTCGGCGTCCAGCTCGGCACGATGAAGTGGGAGCTGAAGCTGCGCGACGTCGCCATCTCCAACGTGCTCCGGCTTTGCGTCGGGCCGCTGCTGGGCTTTTTCATCGTCTGGACGCTCGGCTTCCACGGCGACATGGCCAAAGCGCTCATCCTGTCGTGCGCCGTCCCGACGTCGCTCAGCAGCGTGCTGCTGGCCGTCGAATTCGACAACGAGCCGGAGTTTTCGTCGCAGGCCGTGTTTTCGTCGACCGTGTTCAGCATCTTTACCGTCACGCTGGTCATTTATTTGATCCAGTTCGTGGGGTGAGTCGTCCCGTTAGTCGTTTCATCGTTCTCTCGGAACGTTCCCGGCAAGCCGAGCCCATCCGTCACGCGGCGGATGGGCTTTTGTATTAGAAACGTTGTTTCTCCGGCATCGGCGGTCCCGGCTCCGGATAACGGATATATTCGTCGAGCCCGGCTTTCTCCAGCTGCTGGATCACATATTCTTCCGGCGTTCCTTCCACGCCGGCGTAACCCCGCCTCGTATAGATTTGCTCGGCGTCGGGGAAAGCGTCGCGCAGTACGCCGCGAATCCGTTTGCCCGAGGGGTCGTTGTCCGTAAACAAATAGACGTCCCGGTCCCCGATTTGCTTCTTGATCCGCTCCAGCTTCTCGGTGTTCAGCGTGCCGTTCGTGCACAAAATCAATATTTCGTCGGACAGCAGCCTGCGCAGCCTGCTTTTGTCGTTTTTCCCTTCCACAACGATTGCGATCGACATGTCGACACCCCCGGCAAGACGTTTCGAACCCATTGTCGTTTTCACCAGTATAGCCAAACGCGGATCCGACAAACAAGTCGGCGGATGACGGATTTCCCGGGAAATGTCGAAGCGGAGTGGCCGGACGTGCGGTTATGCGAGGGCTTTCGGAGCCGCTGTCGAAACGGGGCGAATCGTTAAGCCCGTTAAAAGTAAACCGGATACGCGAACGCGAAAAAGCCGCCGCTTCGATGCGACGGCTTTCCCATACCGCGTCTCAAGCTTAAATCCATCCGGAACGCAGAACGATGACCAGCAAAATGTAAAGCACGAGGATGATGCCCGTCGAGGTGAAGAAATAACCTGCGCCTGCGCCGCAAGGCTCGCAATGATGAGACATGTATCATTCACTCCTTCGCCGATAAGAGGATTTGTCATGTGACGATATATCCTATTGTCAGGGCGGGCGTATGGCCTGTGCGCATACCCATTCCGGGCAAAATGGGTGGGTGACTAGGAGCCCGTCGCGGGCGGGACGTCCGCGGTGCGGAATTTGCCCGGTGCGAGCAGGACGAGCGCGGCCATGAGCACGACGAACGCGATGAAGTAGGGCGACACGGCGTGGCGCAGCTGTCCGGCGACGATCGGTCCGATGAATGCGCCGATGGACGACGACACGGACAATAGCGAGAAAACCCGCCCGTACCGGTTCGCGGCCGACACGCTGGCCAAAAGCGTCGCCATGGCCGGGAAGATGACGCCCTTCGCCATGCCGATCAGAAACAGCGAGGCGGCGAGCGGGATCGGCCAGCCGACCGCCAAGCCGAAAAAGGCGAGCGCCAGGCCGAGCGCTCCGAGCGCCGTCCGCATGAACGGCGAATACCGGTGCAGGAACAGCAGGCTGAGCGTGAATAAAGCGCCGAGGCTGACCATCGAGAACAGAAGGCCGGACGTCAGCAGCGACTGCATGGATGCTTTCATGAGCGGCAGCTCGAAAAACAAAATGCCTTGCGAGCAGGCGAGGGCGAGCGGCACGCCGTAAAACAGCCATGGGATGCCGCGCGCGCTCCCGTCCCGCGCTCCGGTCCCGTCGGCCGGAAGCCGGACGGCATGGGGATGAACGTGCGGGAGCGATCCGCCCGCCGAAGCGGCCGGCGTCCGGATGTCGCGGATGAACACGATCGATAACGCGCCGATGACGATCAGCGCCCAGCCGAGCACGGTGAACGAGGCGGTGAAGCCGAATTTGGCGACCAGCAGGGCGCCCGCCGCCGGCGAGACGACGGACGCGAGCGTATGGACGAGGCCGTTGCCGGCCATCAGCTTGCCTTGGTGGCTGCGCGTCCGGCCCAGCTTGGCGAGCATGGCGAGACAGGCCGGCGACAGGAAGGCGAGCACGAAGCCGCTGATCGAGCGGATGACGAGCAGCTGCCACGGATTGTCGACGCCGGATTGGAACAGGAGCAGCACGCCGGCAAGCATCAAGCTTAACGTGATGAACGGTTTGCTGCCGTACCGGTCGACCCAAAAGCCGGCGAGCACGTTGCCGGGCAGATGGGTGATCGAATAGACGCCCATCATCCAGCCGATGAACATCGGGGCGGCCCCCAGCGAAATGGCGAACGGCGTCAAAATCGGATATTGGGCGTGCAAATCGAAAAACGCGACGAACATGAACAAATAGAGCCAAATGGCCGTCTTCATCGGCAACCCCCTTCGAAAACGCTCGTCATAACCGGCAGGCGCGCGCAAGGTCCCAAACCGGATTCGCCGCGCGTTCCGGCTACTCCCTAACTTGTACGTGTCTGTCCGACCGGATATGACTTCGCCGCGAAAATGTCACGAATGGCCCGCCGTCCGAAGGAAGACGGTTTGCCGGAGACGCTCCGTGTGATAAGCTAAGCATGAGGCGGCATCGCAGCCGGATCGGGATAATCGATAGTGTCGAAAGGATGAATCGAAGGATGGATCAGCTTACCGCATTTTTGCAGGACCGCTGGCTCGTGGTCGTCGTAGCGCTCGTCGTGTTGTTCGTCGTTATCAAAATCGTCAAAACCGTCGTGAAGTGGGTCATCGTTCTCGCGATCGTCGCCGGTTTGATCTATTACGGCTCGACGTATACCGACAAGCTGAAAGACGTGGCGACGATCGCCAAGGAAGCGGTCGGGGATTTGAAGGAGAAAGCCGTCCAAGGGCTGGCCGGCAAGGACGCGAAGTTCAAGGACAACGGCGACGGCACATATACCGTCACGTCCGGGAATATCCGGCTGGACGGGAAGGCCGGCTCGGACAAGGTGAAAATTACGATCGCCGGCGTGTCCGCGGAATTTTCGCTCGACGAGGCGCTCAAAAAAGGAATCGAAGCCGCCAAAACGAACGGTTAAACGATGCCGGGTTCCGTTCATACTGGGAACGTAAGGGAGGAATGACCGAATGGCCGATTATGGGTGGCTCGTCCAATCGATGTCCGTCAACCTCGTCTCGCTCGTTCTCGTCTGCACGGTGCTCGCCTCCGTCGTCCAAGGGGCCTTCCGCGGCGCGTCCGGCTCCGCCCAACGGTTCGTCCAGTTCGCGGCGGAAGGGGCGTCCACAGTCGTCGGCGTCGTCGCGGCCTGGAAGCTGGCGGAGGCGCTGTCGCCCGCGCTCGAATCGTGGCTGATCGCCAAGCAAATCGCGATTCCGAACGAGGAGATCGGCTTTTTCAAGCAAATGTACTACACGTTCGTCACCGCTGTCCGCGATTTCCCGCTGCTTCGGTTCGGAACGGTGTTCGTCGTCGCGTACTCGCTGTGCAGGGTGACGCTGTATCGGCTGGGGATGGCGGTCGCTGCGGCGACCGGGCTATGGAGCCGGCCTTCCGGTCCGGGCTCGGGCCGGAAGTCGTGGATGAGCAGCGGCATCGGCGGAGCGATCGGCTCGCTGATCGGCGTCGGACGAGCGTTGTTGATCATCGCTTGTCTGTTCGTCTATACGGCGCTGTTCCCCGAATCGCCGTTCGCGAAATACGTGCAGGCTTCGGGGCTGTACATGCAGGGGGCGACGCAGGTCATCGAGCCGGTCGGCGGCGATTTGCTGGAGAAGCGGCTGCCCGTCTTCGCCGAAGCGGTCGGGCAGGAGTTCCAGCATATTTTGCAGCGCAAGTACGAAGTGATCGACGCCCGCGTCCCGGACGACATCGCCGAAGCGGCGAAGCAGATCGCCGCCGGGAAAGAGGACGACGAGGCGAAGGCGAGGGCGCTGTACCAATGGGTCGGCACCCGCGTGCAGTACGATTGGGACAAGGTCGAGCTGTACGAGACGAAGCGGATTTGGAAGGAGCAGACGCCGGAGGATACGTTCGCGACGCGCAAAGGGGTGTGCATCGACTATTCGCGCCTGTATGCGGTCATGGCCCGCACGGTCGGGCTCGACGTCAAGGTCGTGACGGGGCTCGGCTACGACGGCCGGGGAGGCTACGGTCCGCATGCATGGAACGAAGTGTACTTGGCCGAGCGCGGCGAGTGGGTGCCGCTCGATTCGACGTGGGTGTCGAGCGGGGGCAACTGGTTCGACCCGCCCGGCTTCGACAAGACGCATATCCGCGACGCGTAACAAGGGAGGAGTCGGGCGAGCGGAATCGCCGACGCCCGTCCGGTTTGCCGGACGTTTTCCGCGGCACGAGAAGCCGCCGGGGAACGTCTTTTTTGTCGTCTTATTGGGCGAAAGCTTGGGGCGACGGCAGGATACGTTGGAAGCCGTCTGGCGTCGGCGAAACGGTCTTTCGGCAGGAGCCGTTTTCCATTCCGGAAACGGCCCAACTTTCGAGCATCGGCGGCTGTAAATATGGTACAATAATAAGGATAAGCCATGCATACCTTATACTAGAAGGCAAGGAGCTTTATACATGATAACGGTCCCTTTACACGGCTGCAAAGCCGTCTTTTTCGATGCCGGCGATACGCTGCTGACGATTCCGGGAGCGCGGGGCATCATGCGGCGGTTTTTGGCCGAGCGGGATTTTCATCGCGAGGAGGAGCGAATCGGCGAACGGATCGACGAAGCGTTCCGTACGCTGTACTATGGCAAGCCCGTGCAGGGCGACGAGCGGTGCTCGCCGGAATCGGACCGCGCCTTCTGGGTCGACCTGTACCGTCACGTCTTGACGGGACTCGGCGCGCGCGAGCATGCGGAGGAAGAGATCATTCACCGGTGGAGCCACGAGCTGTACGACCTGTACACGTCGCCGGACGCTTACGAGCTGTTCGACGACGTCGTCGAAACGCTGGAACGGCTGTCCGCTTCCGGCTATCGGCTCGGCATCGTCTCGAATTTCGCGCCGACGCTCCCCGATATTTTGCGCCATAAATCGATTCTGCATTATTTCGATCCGGTCGTCGTCTCGACCGAGGTCGGCCTGGAGAAGCCGAATCCGGACATTTTCCGGCTCGCGCTCGATCGGGCGGGGCTTCGTCCGGACGAAGTGCTGTACGTCGGCGACCACGACAAGAACGACGTCTGGGCGCCGAACGAAGCGGGCATCCGCGCGGTCAAGATCAAGCGGTACCCGCACCTGACCGGAGAAGGCATCACCACGTTGAGACAACTAGGGTAGAGGAGGGCAATTTCCGCCGTGCACATGGAAGACCCCGCCAAGCAAGAGCTGATCCGACGCCGGCATTTCTCGTTCCGGCTGAACTTTTTCTTCTTCTGCACGTTTCTACTGTTCTCCATTCTTATCGTCCGGCTCGCGCTGCTGCAGTTCGTGGAAGGCAAGCGGTACTCCGAGGAGGAGTCCAGCAATACGATCATGTCGCACGCCATTCCGCCGATTCGCGGCAACATTTTCACCCGCGACAACTATCCGATCGCGACGTCCGTCTCGACCCAATCGCTCTACTACACGGTGGAGCCCGGCAACAAAAACAAAGATACCGTCATCGAGCTCGCCCGGAAGCTGGAGCAGGCGTTCGCGAAGTACGGCAAGCCGGAGGCGGCGCTCAAGGCGGAGGAAATCATCAAGCTGATGGACGTCGGGTACGACTTGAACAAGAACAAGACGAAAGATCCAAGCTACTTTTCCGTCCCCCGCAAAATCAAGGGAGACTTGACGCAGGAGGAAATCGCCTACTTTTCCTGGTATCGCGACGAATTGAAGGGCATCGACATCCAGGAGGAAAGCATCCGCCAGTACAACAACGACAAGCGGGTCGCGGTGCAGCTGACCGGTTATTTGAAGCAGTTTTCCGGTGCGCGCAATACGAACGGCTTGAAGTTTTACCAGGAGAAGGCGAAGTCCACCGATCCGACGGAAAAATATCTCGACAACGAATACGTCGGCTTCGACGGCATCGAGTACATGTACCAGGAGGAGCTGCGCGGCAAAAACGGGGTGAAGAGCTACCCGGTCAACGCCGAAGGCAAAATCGTCGGCGGCGTGACGCTGACGCGGCCGGAGAAAGGCCAGAACCTCTATTTGACGATCGACAAGGACGTACAGCTTACGGCTCAGGAAGCGATCATGTCGCATTTGGAGTATATAAAGAACCCTGCGCGCGACCGGTATACGTATGCGCCCAACGCGACAACGGGCTACGCGGTGGCGATGGAGGTCGATACCGGCAACGTCGTGGCGATGGCCAGCATGCCGGACTACGATCCGAGCGTCTGGTACGGCGGGCTGACGGACGACGAATGGAACAGCATCCTGTTGTACTACCGCAACGGGGCGATCAGCGACGTGCCGGCCAACTGGCCGGATCCGAAAGAACGGGCGAAGCATCCTTCCTCGCTCGTCTACCTCGGCTCGACGATCAAGCCGCTGACCGTGCTGATCGGGCTGCAGGAGAAGCTCATCTCGGTCAACGAAACGTATTACGATTCCGGCTCGACGACGTTCGGGAAGGACAAGACGAAGATCAGCAACTCGGACAGCCGGGCATGGGGGCCGCTCAATGCGATCAGCGCGATCGCCCATTCGTCCAACACGTACATGACCGATATGATCGGTCTGCGTCTGTACGGGCGCCAAAACGGATTGAACACGTGGGACTCGTACATGAAGCAATTCGGCCTCGGCGTCTTGACGGAGAGCGGCCTGCTCGGCGAAAGCAAGGGCGTCGTCGACTACTTCCACGAAGCCGAGAAAGCGAGCTCGCAATCGGCGCTCGCTCGGGCGTCCTGGGGGCAGATGGGGCGCTATACGCCGCTGCAGCTCGTGCAGTATACCGCCATGCTCGCGAACCGCGGCAAGCGGCTGAAGCCGCAGTTCGTCGGCCGTTTCGAGACGTACGACGGCCAGCTATTGAAGGAGCCGGGGCCGGTCGTGCTGAACGAAGTCAATTTCCCGAAAGAATATTGGGACGCGGTGCAAAGAGGGATGGAACAGGTCAACAAATCCGGCTTCGACGGCTTCCCGTACACCGTGGCGACGAAGACGGGGACGTCGACCCAGAGCGTCGCCGGCAAGGACGTCGACAACGCCGTCTTCATCGCGTACGCGCCGGCCCAGAAGCCGAAGCTCGCGGTCGCCGTCGTCGTGCCGGAGGGCGGCTTCGGCTCGTATGGCGCCGCGCCGATCGCGCGCAAAATTTTCGACGCGTACGACCGCGCCATCGGCTTGACCGGAACGCCGAACCCGAACGCGGGGCTCGTTCCCGCTTCGCCTTGATGCTTCAACCCGTTTCGAGCCGGCGGTTCGCCCGCGGACGTTCGAGACGGGTTTTTCGTTAGGATTGAACTTTTCGCGGAGGGGCGGCGTCCTATTATTTGGGAAATAGGAAAAGCAAGGAGTGCAGTCGCCAGTGAGATTCGTTATCAAACGGAAATCGGAAGAGAAGCCGGAGCATGTGCGCCGGAAACATTTCGCGTTCCGGCTTAACTTTTTTTTCTTTTGCACGTTTTTGCTGTTCGCGATCCTGATCGTGAGGCTGGCCACGCTCCAAATCGTCAACGGAGCGCAGTACGCCGAGGACGAGGCGCGGAATACGATGACCCCGCACGCCATCCCGCCGATCCGCGGCAACATTTTCGACCGGACGGGGTATCCGCTCGCGACGTCGGTGTCGACCCAATCGCTGTACTATACCGCCGAGCCGGGGGAGAAGAAGGAAGAGGTCATCGCGCTTGCGCACCGGCTGGCCGAGGCGTTCCGGAAGTACGGCGACCCCGCGAAGCCGCAGCCGACCGCCGAGGAGACGATTTTGGCGATGGACGTGGGCTACGGCTTGGACGGAAACGAGACGAAGAAGCCGAGCTATTACTCGGTGCCGCGCCGGCTGAAGGGTGATTTGACGCCGGAGGAGATCGCGTTTTTCTCGTGGAGCCGCGACGAGTTCAAGGGCGTCGACATCCAGGAGGAGAGCATTCGGCAGTACAACGAGAAGACGATCGCCGTCCAGCTGGTCGGCTATTTGAAGAAGTTTTCGGCCGCGCGCAACGAGGAGAGCGGGTTGAAGTTTTACCGCGACAAGCTCAAGTCGACCGATCCGACGGAGAAATATCTCGATAACGAGTACGTCGGGTTCGACGGCATCGAGCTCATGTATCAGGAGGAGCTGCGCGGCAAAAACGGGGTGAAGACATACCCGACCGACGTCATGGGCAGCATCGTCGGCCCCGTCCAGCTGACTCGACCGGACAAGGGCAACAACCTGTTTTTGACGATCGACAAGGACGTCCAGCTGGCGACGGAGGAAGCGATCAAGTCGCATCTCGAGTATATCCGCAGCCCGGCCAGAGATTCGTGGACGTACGCGCCGAACGCGATTACCGGGTATGCGGTCGCGATGGAGGTCGATACGGGCAAGGTCGTCGCGATGGCGAGCTATCCGGATTACGATCCGAACCGGTGGTACGGCGGGATGAATCCCGATTATTACGAGGCCAATCAATATTTCATCCGCAACGGCACGATCAGCGAGGTGCGCCCGCCCTACGCGGACCAGAAGGAGCTGAACAAGCATCCGACGTCGCTCGTCTACCTGGGCTCGACGATGAAGCCGCTCACCGTATTGATCGGGCTGAACGAAGGGCTGATCACTGCGAACGAAGTATACGACGATACCGGCATTTTTTACTTCGGCAAAGACAACAAGGAGCGGCTGACCAACTCCGATCAGAAGCGGAACGGCCCGATTACCGCCTACCAGGCGATCCAGTATTCGTCGAACACGTACATGGCGAACATCGGCAACCGGCTTTATTTCCGGCAAGGGATGGAAGGCGTCGAATTGTGGGATATATATATGGAGAAATTCGGTTTGGGCGTCCCGACCGGAAGCGGCCTCCCCGGCGAATCGCCCGGCTTCAAGGACTACCTCGACACCGCGAAACGGTACAGCCCGCAAGCGGCGCTCGTCCGCGCGACGTGGGGACAGCTCGGCAAATATACGCCGCTGCAGCTCGTCCAGTATACGGCGATGCTGGCCAACCGGGGCAAACGGCTGAAGCCGCAGCTCGTCGAGAAAATTACGACGTACGACGACCAGCCCGTTCGCGAGTTCGGTCCCGAAGTGCTGAACGAGGAGAAGTTCCCCGACGCCTACTGGAACGTGCTGCAAAAAGGGATGGAGCTCGTCAGCGCCGAGGGGTTCCGCGACGTCCCGTACCGCGTCGCGATCAAGACGGGGACGTCGACGCAGTCGGTCGCGGGCAAAGACATCGACAACGCCGTCTTCATCGCCTACGCGCCGGCCGACAAGCCGAAGCTGGCCGTCGCCGTCGTCGTGCCGGAGGGCCGGTTTGGCGGCCGGGGAGCGGCGCCGATCGCCCGGCAAATGTTCGACGCGTACGACCGCGCCATCGGGCTGTACGGGACGCCGAACCCGAACGCGCAAACGAAACCATGAATCGTTCCCCTGCGGTGCGCGTATGTATCATACAGGGTACCGGAGGTGGAGACGATGAGAATCGAAGACGTCATTCAGGAGAAGTTCAAATGCTCGAAATGCGGAGGCACGAGCTGCCGGATCAAGGAAGTGGCGATGACCGGCACCGGGCTGAGCAAGCTGTTCGATATTCAGCATAACCATTTTCTGTTCGTGTCGTGCGAAGGGTGCGGCTTCGTCGAGGTGTACAATCCGACGATTTTGGAAGGCAAATCCCGGGGGCAGCTGGGGACGATTATGGATATTTTGTTCGGCTGAACGCGGTTTCGGCGGGCGGCCGTAGACAAGAAGCTCGAAAAAGGCCTGTGCGAGCAGGCTCTTTTTTTTGAAATAAAAGTTGCATTGAGGAAACTTATTTGTATATAATAAAAAAAGAAAGCCGAGGACAACAAAGAAGGTCGTACCCAACTTTTAAAGCCGGGGGCAACTTGACCCGGGCGAACGCCTGGAGCATCGATTACGGTACCCGGCAACGGGGCCTCAGATCAATACAATCGGTTATTTCGAATGGGAGCGTGAACGGCCGTGATGAAAGGTTTATGGAACAGCCGGGCGGTGCGCCGCCTGCTGTACGCGCTGCTGCTCGTCGCGACGGCCGCCGCCGCGAGCGGCTGCTCGCTGTCGAAGCCGGTCTTCTCCGGCGAAGGCGGCAAGCTGAAGGTGACCGCGACGATCGGCATGATTACCGATATCGTCCGCAATGTCGGGGGAGCGCGCGTCGAAGCGATCGGCTTGATGAAGGCCGGCGTCGACCCGCATCTGTACAAGGCGACGAAGGGCGATATCGACAAGCTGACGCAGGCGGACGTCGTCTTTTACAACGGGCTTCATCTGGAAGGGAAGATGGCGTCCATTCTCGAGAAGCTCGCCGACAAGAAGCCGACCGTGGCCGTCTCGCGCAATATCGACAAGAAGACGCTGCACGACATGGGAGACGGCTCGGGGCAGTACGACCCGCATATTTGGTTCGACGTCCGCAACTGGATGAGCGCGACGGAGACGGTGCGCGACGAGCTGATCCGGCTCGACCCGGCGCATACCGACGAATATCGGCGCAATGCCGACGCGTACTTGGCGAAGCTGCGGGAGCTTCACGAGGAGACGAAGACGAAGATCGCTTCGATCCCGGAGAAAAGCCGCGTGCTCGTCACGGCGCACGACGCGTTCGGCTACTTCGGTACGGCGTACGGCATCCGAGTCATGGGGCTGCAGGGGATCAGCACCGCTTCGGAGGCGGGGCTGAAGGACGTGTCGCAGCTGCGCGATTTTTTGGTGGAGAACCGGATCAAGGCGGTGTTCGTCGAGTCGAGCGTGCCCAAGAAGACGATCCAGGCGGTCGTCGACGGGGCGAAGGAGAAAGGGCATACGGTCGCCATCGGCGGCGAGCTGTTCTCGGATGCGATGGGCGAAGAGGGAACGCTCGAGGGAACGTACGTCGGGATGGTGCGGCATAACGTGGATACGATCGTGAATGCGTTGAAATAATCGATTTTTTGACGGGGAGTCCGAACGTGGAGAGGAGAGGAACGGCGATGAAAACGATTCAGGAAAGTCCGTTGTCGGTACAGGGGTTGACGGTGGCGTATCAGAAAAAGCCGGTGCTGCAGGACGTGACGTTCGAGGTGCCGGAAGGGAAGCTGATCGCGATCGTCGGGCCGAACGGTGCGGGAAAATCGACGCTGATCAAGGCGGCGCTCGGGCTTATCCCGAAAGTGCGCGGCGACGTGCGCATTTACGGCAAGCCGTACGTGCAGCAGCGCAAAATGATCGGCTACGTGCCGCAGCGGGAATCGGTCGATTGGGATTTCCCGACGAGCGCGCTCGACGTCGTCATGATGGGGCGGTACGGCCATCTCGGCTGGTTCAAGCGGCCGGGGGCGAACGAGAAGCGGATTGCGATGGAGAGCTTGGATAAAGTCGGCATGGCCGATTTCGCCGGACGGCAAATCAGCCAGCTGTCGGGCGGGCAGCAGCAGCGCATTTTTTTGGCGCGGGCGCTGGCGCAGGACGCGAAGCTGTACTTCATGGATGAACCGTTCGTGGGTGTCGACGCGGCGACGGAGAAGGCGATCATCACACTGCTGAACGAGTTGAAGAAGCAGGGGAAAACGGTGCTCGTCGTGCATCACGATTTGTCGACGGTAAACGAATATTTCGATTGGGTGCTGCTGCTGAACGTCGGTCTGATCGACGTAGGCCCGGTGGACAGCGTGTTTACGGCGGCGAATTTGCAAATTACGTACGGCGGCCGTCTCGCGGTGCTGGACCGCTCGCAGGACGCGCTCGTCGTGACGACGAGGTGAGGACGCGATGATGGAACAAGCGATCGCACTGCTGCAGGACCCGAACGTCCGCTGGATCGTCATGGCTTCCGTGCTGCTCGGCTTGAGCAGCGGCGTGCTCGGCAGCTTCTCTTACTTGCGCAAGCAAAGCCTGATGGGCGACGCGCTCGCGCACGCGGCGCTGCCGGGCGTCTGCATCGCGTTCATGCTCACCGGCTCCAAGTCGATCCTGTTCTTCCTGATCGGCGCCGCCGTAGCCGGACTTATCGCCACGTTCGGCATCGGCTACATTACGCGCCATTCGCGCATCAAGCAGGATGCGGCGCTCGGCATCGTGCTGTCCGTCTTCTTCGGGCTCGGCATCGTGCTGCTGACGCAAATCCAGCATAGCGACAGCGGCAATCAGAGCGGGCTCGATAAATTTTTGTTCGGCCAGGCGGCGGGCATGGTCCGCGCCGACGTCTTGACGATGGCGATCGTATCGTGCGTGCTCGTCGGCGTATGCGCCCTGCTGTACAAAGAATTCAAGCTGCTCAGCTTCGACGCCGGCTTCGCGCGGGGGATCGGGCTGCCGGTCGCGTTTCTCGACCAGCTGCTGATGTTCCTGACGGTCGTCGCCGTCGTCGTCGGCATTCAAGCCGTCGGCGTCGTGCTGATGGCGGCGATGCTCATTACCCCCGCCGTCTCCGCGCGGTATTGGACCGAGCGGCTCGGCGTCATGGTGACGCTGGCCGGCCTGTTCGGCGGCTTGAGCGGCCTGCTCGGCACGTGGATCAGCACCGTCGACGAGCATTTGCCGACCGGTCCGCTCAGCGTGCTGGCCGCGACGACGCTGTTCGTCGCGTCGGTGCTGTTCGCGCCGAAGCGCGGCGTCGTCTCCAAGCTGCTGCTGCGCGCTTCGGTCCGCCGGCGGGCGAATGCGGAGTACGAGGCGCGATCGATGGAGAGGAGGGGGACGGCATGACCGGATACGATATGTGGATCTTGCTCACGGGCGTCCTCGTGGCCGCGGCGTGCTCGCTGCTCGGCAGCTTCCTCGTCCTTCGCCGGATGGCGATGATCGGCGACGCGATCAGCCATTCCGTCCTGCCGGGCATCGTCATCGCCTTTCTGCTCAGCGGGTCGCGCGATTCCGTCGCCATGCTGTTCGGAGCGGCCGTCATCGGACTCGTCACCGTCTTTTTGATCCAGCTGTTCCACCAGGGCGGCGTCCAATCCGACGCCTCGATCGGCGTCGTCTTCACCGCGCTGTTCTCCGTCGGCGTCATCCTCGTCAGCTTGTACGCGAGCAAGGTCGATCTCGACCTCGACTGCGTCCTGTACGGCGAAATCGCCTTCGTCGGTCTCGATACGGTCGGCTGGCTCGGCCTCGACATTCCGAAGGCGGTCTGGATGGTCGGCATCGTGCTCGTCTTGAGCGCCGTCTTGCTAGGCTTGTTCTACAAGCAGTTCAAGCTGTGCGCGTTCGATCCGGCGATGGCCGCGGCCGTCGGCATTCCGGTGGCGCTGTTCCATTACTTGCTCATGGGACTCGTCTCGGTGACGACGGTCGCCTCGTTCGAGAGCGTCGGCGCGATCCTCGTCGTCGGCATGCTGATCGTGCCCGCGGCGACGGCGTACCTGCTCACCGAGCGGCTCGGCGCGATGATCGCGTACAGCGTGCTCATCGGCGTCGCCAGCGCGGTGATCGGCTACTTCGTCGCCGGCCTGATGGACGCCTCGATCGCCGGCTGCATGGTCACCGTCGCCGGCGCGCTGTTCGTGCTCGCCTTCCTGTTCTCGCCGAGCCACGGCGTCGTCTGGAAGCGGGCGCGCCAGCGCCGCGGGCTGCGGGCGGCGGCTTGAGCGGAGAGGAAAAGAGGCAAAGAGGTGCTTCCTGCGGGAGGCACTTTTTTTACGTAAATAAAAAGCCGCATAAAGCGGCTTTGACGCGAGCAGGAAATAGGTCTTACTCGAAACGGAGTCTTACCGTATACACATAGGTGTACTTGTTCCCCTGCTTATCGAATAGTTCAAACGTGAACTTATCGAATTTGCTTAGGAATTTTTGGCACTCGCAAACGGTTACTTGACCGTGCGGATATTCGAACCATCCATTCCCCCAAGTCGTATAAGAAAAGGAAAGAGGTCCGGCGGTAATATTCATTTCTTCCGTTCCCGGACTGGCTTGTGCGCTAAATAGGCTTACTTTTGTTTGATTCGAATTTTCCATTTGTTTGGGCAAGGTGAACGTTATAGTCTTGTAAACGGAATCGACGACTCCCGTAAAATACCCTTCTGGTTGGAACGTATTAATATAGATTGCCTGCACCTGTAAAGGTTCTGTAATTTCAATCAGACACGTATCTTGACCTCTGCCGTCTTCCGTCGCGACGGTAATCGTAGTTGTCCCGGGTCTCAGCGCCGTCACGAGTCCGGTTTGATCCACAGTTGCGATAGTCGGGTCGAGCGAGCTCCATTTCAGCTTGTACCCGCTAGGGGTCACGGTGGCCGACAACTGCTTTTTGTTATAGAGAGTGCTCATTATGACTTTTTCGTCGCTTAGCGTTACGGCGGGCTCCGGATTAACGTTTATAAAGGTTTCGGCGAAGAGCCCCCCGTCGACCGTAGTGGCCGTAATGCGCGCGGAGTGGTGATATTTCACATTGGTCGTAACGTTGCCTTGTTCGTCTACGGATACGGTACGAGTGGAAGATGTCCATACAATCCGTTTATCGGTTGCCTGACTCGGAGTAATCGTTGCGACCAATTGTACGCTTTGACCATAGATGAGGTCCAATTCGCTCGGACTCAAGGAAATGCCCTCGACAAAAACATGACCGGGCGCGGGGGCGATCGGTGTCGTATCTATTTCGAACAGTTTACCTTCGCTTGAATGATAGTAGTACCATTTACCGTCGTAAGGGAAGATGGCGGGACCTCCGTGGTTCGACGAATAATTTTCAGTAACCCGAAGAACGTTATCTGAACCGTATCTACCCAAAAATGCGGCGTTACCATCCTGGTAAGCTATCCCTCCGTTATTCCCCATCGAGAGTAGGCGATGCTCTTGCTGCAAGGTGGCGACCGTTTTTATCCCACCAGCTTTAGATCTGATGACAATTTCTCGTACTCCCTGTAGATTGGTGGTCGTGAAGCCGATCCATCCTTTGTCATGAGCTAAGTTTGTCGTGGGATAAGAGGAATACTTCCCAAGTTCGGCCACTAACATGTTGCTGGATTTTTTTGATAATAAAATATATCTCGTGAGACCATTGACGGGGGCTTCCCAGACTGCCTTTCGTACATATATAACGTAGTCATCGATTACTACAGGCCATAAGGACGTGATATATTCATATGAAACCGCATTCTGTCCGTCCCGGTAGACGAATAATTTACCGCTGCCGTCCTGTTCTGTCCCTAAGTATGCTACATTCCCCGATTCATTGACGTGTAAGTCACGCACTTCCTTCAGAATTCGCGAATCCGATATAACTTTACTGGTACCGGTGGACAGATCCCGCAACAGAATGGAATCCCCTATGTACAGAGCGGCATACTGTCCCGCAATGTCGAATCCCGTACTGGACGAAAGAGCCCCCAAATCGATCAGTTGTCCGTTTCGCCAATCGTAGGCCCTTGACTCGCTTCGAAATACGACTCCAAAATCATGCAATTGGGCTTTGCGAATGTTTAAGCCTTGTTCTTCAAAGACGGTCGTAACGGATTTACTGGAGCGGTCCATGACAACGAGTTTGTGCTCGGTTTCGCGGAAGATCAAATACCGGTCAGAATCCATATCCAGAAGCGTTCCAGTGATGCCGGAGTCGACTTCGGTTAGGCTGGCGGGCAGTACGGTCGCCGCTTTGGCGCTTCCTTGTTCGAAAAGCGTTAAGAGGGCAAATAACAATGCCGTTAGAATAACTTGTCCGAATACAAATTTTCTCATGGGTACGGTCCCTCCGCAAAATGGTTTCAATCTTGGCCTGACATGTCTTTATGCTTCGTAGCATGCGAGTCGAAATTTGGCAGTATAGTGCGACACCTCTCCTTCATATATACAAATTGTATCATTTTCTAGTAAATTGTAGCACAAGTTACAAATCGTATCAACGCACCTCGCTTTAATTCTATTTAAAGAGGAGATGCCGTTTGAACCATCTAAATCGAAATAGGAATAGTGATGGATGCTAGAACGATAAAGGAGTCAAATATTGCTTTTTTGGGACAATTTTCTTATATTATTGTAAATTTTCGACTAATTTCGACTTTATTTTTTGCGGGATTATGGTAGGATTTCCTAGTGTTTATTATCGTTTCCTAAATTTAGAGAGATCGGGAGGAAGAGGATTTGATTAAAACTTGCTTCCGGCAAGCGAAGGTTTCTTCGCAAATTGCCGTAGTAACGGTGCTGGGGATGCTGGGGACCGCCCTGGTGCCGGCATCGGCGCTGGCCGCTCCGAGCGAGCCGGTACAAGCCTCGGCAACGTCTACCGTTACCACATTCACGTATGAGAAGACGGATAACCGGATCCGGTTTTCCCAATCGCTAGCGGCTTTGGAGGCCGGACCGGACGGCGGTTATTTGTACGCGCTCAGCGAGGGAGGCAAACGATTGGTTTCCATCGACGCGAACGCATTTGAAGTCGTCGGGGAGAAGACGTTTCCTACGTTCCCGAAGAAATTGCAGCATGCAAACGGTAAATTGTACGTCGGGTTGCCCGACAGCCGGACGGTTGCCGCATTCGACACTTCGAACGGCACGACGGTAGCGGGGGACGTATACGAGTACCGGTTGAACGGCACATGGACCACGATGGCCGTCGGCTCGGAGGACATCTATTACGCGGGTTCGTCCGAAATCCGCAAGTACCATTTGATGTCGGGCCAAGACACGGTCGTGACGGCTCTGGCCAACGGCCAGCCAACGTTCGATCTGTTGCTGGACGAGCCGTCCCAATCGCTTTATGTCGGCACGATGGATCGCGTTTTGAAAATCGATGCCGCTACCGGAGCGGTTACGGCACAAACCTCTACCTTATATAGAGGGCAGCGATTGTCGAAGTTCGGCGACACGCTGTACTGGGGCAATCAGTCCTTGAATGCCGTCGATTTGCGGGAGACCGGCAGTCATAGCGACTACATGACCTTGTTCGCCGACGAGGATCGGGTGTATACGGCATTCGCTGTATACAACCGGGAGACGGGGGCCAAAGAATTCGAGTACGAGGCTTCCACATTGATGCAACGGCAAGGAACGGATAAGGTCTACTTGTTCCATCCTAACAATCAAACGCTGGTAAAATACGATTCGTTGGAGGCGCTGCGTCAGGACAGCCCGGCTAATCGGATTCCGAGCCAATCGCCGTCGTGGGGGCAATTCATTTCAAGCGCATTGAAGTTGAGTTGGACTAAGCCTTTCGACGAACGATTCATTACACATTACGTCATCTATTTTTTGGACGAGCATAAAAACAAGTTAGGAGAGGCCATTGCCGAAATTCCCAAACGCAGGACCCGGTTTATTCGGTAAACGGCAAAGTAATTGCTGAAGGTGCGCGCTTTTTCGGCATTTACTCGAAGAATGACAAAGGCGAAAGCGAAACGCCGTTGGTCGTGCCTCTGATTGACCCGTCCTTTCCACTGCAGGTCGGGGTTCTAAACTTAAAGCTGGAAGACGAAAACGCTAGACGCGGCGCATTTGATCTCAAACTATATTGGAGAGAGATGCAGGAAAACTTGGCCTTTACCCATATAGAAGCCTACTTTGCGGATCGCGACGGCCTAATACTTGGCTCGAAAGTTGCCAGCGCCCCCATGAATGAAGACCGAAACGAAAGGATGTTGGCGATTGGAGAGAAGACCGCTCCGACTGCGGCTTACGTGGCGCTCAAATATAAACGGTTCGACGGGGGATACGATTCCAAGATCGACTTCGTGCAAATCGCCGACAACGTAACGGGGGAACCTGTTTCCAGTTCGATCGGAGTGCCTGGGGCACCGACGTATGGACCGTTCTCCCAGATGTTAACTTTTCGAGATGAAGATCCTGAGGCCGGGTTTGTCGGAGGACCGCTGCAATGGTTCTGGGCTTATGACGAAAGCCGGACAACGTCCTATATCTTGTATTTCTTGAACGAAGCCGACGAACGGATTAGGCCTGTGCTTGAGACGGAGAAGATCGGTACGTTTCAACCGACTCCCTTTGGTATGGGTTATATTCCGTACATGGTCCGCCATACCCCTGTACCGGCAGGTGCAGTGAAAATCGGAGTGTTTGCCAAAAACGAATACGGCGAGAGCGCTACCGGGCTGGTGAAATCGCTGTGGGATGTTCCGTATACTCAACCGAAATCATTAAAGTATGTCGATCAAAATCCCGCCCGAGGCGTTATTTCGCCCAAACTGACGTGGAACCCAAGCTACAGCGAGGATGGGATCGAAGGCTACAGGGTCGTTTTTTTGGGCGAAGGTTACGAAGTGCTTCGAATGGAGACTCCAATTTCCGTAAATAAAGGCGGCGTTTATCCTTACGAACTATCGATTCCTTTCGAACAGATGCCTGCCGGGACATTCGCTTTAAGTGTTGTCCCGTTCGACCGGTTCGGAGATTCGGGGAACCTTGATTACGCGAATTCCCTTGTTAACGTTGTCGACCAGACGTCTTCCGAAAAGTTGCAACCGATAGCTACCAACCCAGCTCTGCCGACACCGTATGCCATCTCTATGGACGACGAGGATGGGGATGGCGGAGAGCTGGGCGGGGGCTTGAACTGGTTCTTTTCTTCTAGTGAAGGCAGCTTTAACGTTTATTTCTTGGACGAAAGCGGCAATAAGCTGAGGAGCATCTTGCATGCGAAAGTGAAGGCGTATTCTCCGCGCTCTTACGCCCAGCTTCCGATGAACACGCCGATTCCGGGCGGCGCGGCTTATATCGGGGTGTACGCGACGAACGGAACGTCCGAGAGCGCACCCGCTTTGATTCCGATTACGGATAAAACGTACGCTTCCGCCATCTCGGCCGATCGCATCGTCGTGCAAAACAACCGCCAAGCAAACGATTCCGTCACGGTTATCGGACTTGGCGCCGGAGATACGGTCAAGCTGTATCGGACCGCCGCCATTCCGTACCCGTTCGCCGAGAAGAAAGCCGCCGGCGAATCAGTCGTCTTCGAGATCGGCCAATTGGGCGCGGAAGCAGGATCGTTGTTCGCGACGGTAACGAAAACCGGCTTCGTGGAAAGCTTGAAAACGGAAAAAGCGTACGCCGCGGAGCAGACGGGAACGGATCCGGGCACCAGCCCCGGTGGTTCAAGCCCCTCGGGTCCGAGCGCTCCCGGTGGCCCGGCAGGCGGCACGCCAAGTCCGTCAGGCGATCCGAAAGCCGTACCCGGCACGTACGTCCCGGACGTCAAGAACGAATCGTCCGGAGGCAAAACGTATTCGGTTGCGAAACTGGACGGCGCGAAGCTGACCGACGCCTTCAAGCAGGCGCAGCAAGAAGAATCGAACACGGTCGTGGTCGACCTGAAAGGAGCCGTTAACGCCAAAGTCGATTTTCCGGCGGACGCCTGGCAAACGCTCGGACAACGGTATGCCGACGGCATCGTTTCGATCGTAAGCGGCAGCGCGAGCTACGACCTCCCGGTCGGACTGCTGGACGTCCAAACGTGGGCGAGCCGGTTAGGCGTCGATCCGAGCGAACTGACCATTACGGTCACGATCGAGAAATCGAGCGAATCCCGCTCCCGCGATGCCGCCGCGATCGCGGCCCAATCGGGAGCCAAGCTGTTGACCGAGCCGGTGGAGTTTCACGTTTCGGTCGGCACCGATAACGAGCAGGACCGGCAGCGAATCGACGACTTCGGCGACGACTACGTCACCCGGACGATCGTGCTGACGATGGCGGTGGACGCTTCGGAAGCGACGGCGGTATGGTTCGACCCGGTTACGAACGAGATGGCGTTCGTACCGGCGGTGTTCGAGACGATGGACGGCAAAACCGCGGTCAAGCTGATGCGTCAAGGCAACAGCGTCTACTCCGTCGTCAACGTCGGGAAAAAGTCCTTCGCGGATTTGAACGGCCACTGGGCGCAATCGGACATCGAGCTGCTCGCGTCCAAGCTGGTCGTGCAAGGCACGAGCGCGGAGCGCTTCGAGCCGGACCGGGGCGTCACCCGCGCCGAATTCGCCGGACTTCTCGTGCGGGCGCTGGGCATGTCGCGGGAAAAGACGGCTTCCTCCGGGTTCGATGACGTATCCGCAGACGACTGGTTTGCCGGCGCGGTAAACGCCGCCGCCCGCAAAGGGCTGGTGACCGGCACGGGAGACGGCCGCTTCGATCCGAACGCGCCGATCTCCCGCGAGCAGATGGCCGTCATCGTATCCCGCGTCCTGGCCATGATCGGGAAATCGGGCGAGGAACGTGCCGCAGCCGATTCGTCGGACGGCTTCGCGGACGCCTCGAACATTTCCGGCTGGGCGCAAGAGGCCGTCGGACAAGTCGTGCGGGCGGGGATCATGAACGGCACGGACGGCGGGCGGTTCGATCCGTCCGGGTCCGCTTCCCGGGCGCAGGCGGCCGTTATGTTGAAACGGCTGCTGCAGCATGTCGGGTTCATGAACTAACGGCCGTACGGGACGAGCGGGGCGCACTTTCGGGGTGCGCCCCGCTTTCCTTTTCCGATCCGCTTATTTTCAACTTGTTTTCATGGGGCGGAGCGCCGATAATGGGGACGAAGGAAATTTATGGACAGGAAAGGTGGACTTATGCAAAAGCTGCGAATCGGCGTCGTCGGAACAGGCAACATTTTCAGAAGCATCCATTTGCCGGCTTGGCTGGCCAACCCCGAGGTCGAGATCGTCGCCGTCTGCGACGCATACCGGGCCGGGGCACAGAAAATTGCGGACGAGCACGGCATTCCGGACGTCTACGAGGATTACCGCGAATTGATCGCGCGCGACGATATCGACGTCGTCAACGTCTGCACGCCGAACTTGTATCATTCGGAAGTATCCGTGGCCGCATTGGAGTCGGGCAAGCACGTATTCTGCGAAAAGCCGGACGCGATCAATCCGTCGGAAGCGGTAAAAATGGCCGAAGCGGCCAAAGCGAGCGGCAAGGTGCTCATGGTGATGCGCAACAATCGGTATCGCCCGGTTTCGCAGTTTTTGCGTTCGTACGTCGAAAACGGGCATATGGGCGACGTCTACACCGGCCGGTGCGGCTGGCTGCGCCGCCGGGGCATCCCGGGCAAGGGCGGCTGGTTCACGACGAAGGAGCTGTCCGGGGGCGGACCGCTTATCGATTTGGGCGTCCACATGATCGACCTGGCGATTTGGATTATGGGCAGCCCGCGGCCGGTTTCCGTCAGCGGCTCGGTCTATACGAAGTTCGCCAACGACGACAAGTCCGATTCGGTCCACAGCGCGTTCGGCACCAAGCAGGATAACGGCACGTTCGACGTGGAGGATTTGGCGACGGGCTTCATTCGGTTCGAGAACGGAGCGACGCTGCAAATCGAGTTCAGCTGGGCTTCGAACGTCGAGTCGGAAGGACGGTTTGTCGAGCTGCGCGGCACGAAAGCGGGCTTCAACCTGTTCAACGACGACCTCAAGCTGTTCACCGAGATCGACGGGACGCTCTGCAACGTCATTCCGCAGCTGCCGAAGGACTCGGGCGGACACAAAAACAACATCGACCATTTCGTCGACGTCGTCCGGGGGCGCGCGGAGCCGATCTTCGTGCCGGAGCAGGGCGTCGACATGATTAAAATATTGAGCGCGATTTACGAGTCCGCCCAAACCGGGCGGGAAGTCCGGCTCGATTGAGGCAAGCGGCGGTCGACCCAACGTTCGGGAACGAACGAAGGGCGGCCGTCTTTTTTTGATGGGGATTGCGCCGCTCGGCCGAAATAATGAAACATTTGTACCTTATTCGAAGCCGGGCGCAGCCTATTCCGCGAAATAAAGCACAAACGCACCATATTCGCGCCATCCGCCACGCTCACCGCACCATTCCCCTCGCCGCAGCCTCAGGCGCGTCAATTCGCCGTCCGGCCTTTCTTCGAAATCGGTCCAAGTTATGGTATACTGGAACAATGTTGACCCGATGCGGCAACGCATCGTATCGGAGAAAGGACTGGACGTATGTGCGGCATAACCGGCATGTTGTACTTTGATCATAGAGAAGTTCCCGCCGCTTCGCTCGAGGCGATGATGGACGTCATTCACCACCGCGGTCCCGACGATACGGGGACGTGGACGGATCCGGGCGTAGGCCTCGGCTTCCGCCGGCTCTCCATCATCGATCTGAAGGAAGGGCACCAGCCGCTGTGCAACGAGGACGAGTCCGTCTGGATCGTGTTCAACGGCGAAATCTACAATTACCAGCCGCTTCGGGAACGGCTGCTCGCACAGGGGCACCGGTTCCGGACGCATACCGACACGGAGGTTATCGTACACTTGTACGAGGAATACGGCGAGGATTGCGTCAAGCATTTGCGCGGCATGTTCGGCTTCGTCATCTGGGACCGGAAGCGCAGGAAGCTGTTCGGGGCGCGGGACCATTTCGGGATCAAGCCGTTTTACTACGCGCATGACGGCAAGCGGTTTTTGTTCGCCTCGGAAATCAAAAGCTTGCTGACCGTCGAAGGCGTCGAGCGCCGCTTGCGCGACGAAAGCCTGCTGCAATATTTGACGTTCCAATACGTGCCGGAGCCGAACACGATGTTCGAGGGCATCATGAAGCTGCCCCCGGCGCATACCGTGACGGTAACGCAGGACGGCGCCATGAAGCTGAACCGGTATTGGGATCCGATGTTCGCGCCGGTCCAGCGGCCGTTCGGCGACATGGTGGAGGAGCTGCGCGCCAAGCTGAAGGACTCGGTCATCCACCATATGCACAGCGACGTGGAGCGCGGCTGCTTCCTGTCGAGCGGCATCGATTCGACCGCCATCGCCGCACACATGCGGGCGATCGAGCCGATCCGCACGTTCTCCGTCGGCTTCGAGGGGCCGAACAACGAGACGGTCATCGCCAAGGAGACGGCGGCGGCGCTCGGGACGCAGCATTTCGCGAAAATCATTACCGAGCGCGACTACTTCGACACGGTGCCGAAGGCGGTATGGCATCAGGACGAGCCCGTCGCCGACCCATCGGCGATCGCGCTGTATCACGTCGCGCAGCTGGCGCGTCAGCACGTCACCGTCGTACTCTCCGGCGAAGGCGCCGACGAGCTGTTCGGCGGCTACCGCATTTACCGCGAGCCGCTTGCGCTTCGTCCGCTGGCGTGGCTGCCGCTGCCGCTCAAGCGGCTGCTGCACGGCATCGCCCGCCTGCTGCCGGGCGGCATGACCGGACGCAACTACCTGCTGCGCGCCACGACGCCGCTCGAGGAGCGCTTCCTCGGCAACGCCAAGCTGTATACCGAGGACGCCAAGGCGGCGCTCGTCCGCTACGACCGGGAGCTGCTGCGCTCGTACCGCGATCCGTGGCAGGTGGCCGGCGATTACTATGCGAAGACGAAGCACCTCGATCCGGTAACGCGCATGCAGTACATCGACATGAACTTGTGGATGCCCGGCGACATTCTCATGAAAGCCGACAAAATGACGATGGCGCATTCGATCGAGCTGCGCGTTCCGTTTCTCGACAAGGAGCTGTTCGAATTCGCCCGTACCGTTCCGACCGATTACCGGCTCGGCGGCGGGACGACGAAGTATATTTTCCGGAAGGCGATGGAAGGCATCATTCCGGATTTCATCCTGAACCGGCCGAAGCTCGGCTTCCCGGTTCCGCTCCGCGACTGGCTGAAAGGGCCGAGAGGCGGCGAGCTGCTGGAGCAAATTCGCGCCAGCGGCATCGGCCATGTACTGGAGCTGTCCGAGGTGGAGCGGATGGTCAAGCAGCATCAGAGCGGCCAAGGCGACTATTCGCGGCTGCTGTGGGCCGTTTACATTTTCGGGCTGTGGCATTCGACCTACCTGCAGGAAGCGAGAAGCTTCGGTCGCGAAAAAAGCGTCACGGTTTCGTAAATCGCGCATCCCCCGGATGATCGCAACCCGATACAGATAGAGAAGGAGCGGATAGAACGAATGGGACGTTACAAGCTGATTGCGCTCGACATGGACGGCACACTGCTCAACAGCGAGCATGAAGTATCCGAGGAGAACCGTGAATGGATGATGAAGGCGCTGGACGCCGGCGTGACCGTCATCCTGTCCACCGGACGCGGCGTGCAAAACGTATACCCGTATACGGACAAGCTGAACTTGAACACGCCGATCGTCGCCGTCAACGGCAGCGAAGTATGGGAAGCGCCGCGCCGGCTGCTCAAGCGCCATCTGCTCAGCGTCGACTCGATTATGGCGATGCATGAGCTGGCCGTCCGGTACGATACGTGGTTTTGGTCGTATGCGGTCGAAGGCGTGTTCAACAAGGAGACGTGGCTGACGGGCGATCCGAATGCGGTGCAATGGCTCAAGTTCGGCTATTTCACGGACAACGACGAAAGCCGCGCGCGCATTCTGGAATGGCTTCAAGCCGAGGGCATCTACGAAGTGACGAATTCGCATCCGCACAATCTCGAGATCAACCCGAAAGGGATCAGCAAGGCGAGCGGCATCCGCGAAGTGTGCGCCCTGCTCGGCATCGACATGTCCGAAGTCGTCGCGATGGGCGACAGCTTGAACGATATGGCGATGATCAAGGAAGCCGGCCTCGGCGTGGCGATGGGCAACGCCCAGGATGCGCTGAAGGCGGCCGCCGATCTGGTAACCGTAACGAACAACGAGAACGCCATCGCCAAAGTGATCCGGGAGCACGTGCTGACGTAAGCGGGAGGGACGCGCATGGATGCATTGGGGTGGATCCTCGTCGTCGTGCTGTTCGCGGTCGGCATGGCCGGCGCGATTTTCCCGATATTGCCGGGGGTGCTGGCGGTCTACGGAGCGTTTTTCGTGTACGGGCTGTTTTTCGGCTTCGGCGAATTCGGCTTCTGGTTTTGGCTGCTGCAAACGTCGATCGTCGCGGCTCTCCTGATCGCCGACTACGTCGTGAACGCATGGGGCGTCAAGAAGTTCGGCGGCTCCCGCGCCTCCGTCATCGGCAGCACGATCGGCATTATCGCCGGACCGTTCGTCATTCCGGGAGTCGGGCTGATCGTCGGCCCCTTCCTCGGAGCGTGGATCGGCGAGCTGCTGGCGGGCGCGGACATGAAGCAGGCGACCCGGGCCGGTCTCGGGGCGCTTGTCGGGTTTTTGTCGAGCACGGTCGTCAAGCTGGTGCTGCAGACGATCATGATCGCGCTGTTTATCGTATGGATCATCGCGAATTAAACGCAAGCCGCGATGTACATAGTATAAAAGATGGACTCCCAGAATTTGCGATACATATAAGACAAAAGAGAGACGAAGGAGCTGAACCGAGTGATTCGAGTTACGGTCTGGAACGAATTCGAGCATGAGCAAGTGAACGAGCAAATCGCCGCCATTTATCCGGAGGGCATCCACGGCGCCATCGCCGGCGGCATCGCCCAGGACGGGCTGAGCATTCGTACCGCCACGCTGGACCAGCCGGAGCATGGGCTGACCGAAGCGGTGCTGGACGAGACCGACGTCCTCATCTGGTGGGGCCATCGCGCCCACAACAAGGTGTCGGACGATATCGTCAACCGCGTGCACGACCGCGTTCTGAAAGGAATGGGGCTGATCGTGCTCCATTCGGGACACTTTTCGAAAATTTTCAAAAAGCTGATGGGCACGAGCTGCGATCTGAAATGGCGCGAAGCCGGCGACAAGGAGCGCATCTGGGTCGTCGATCCGGCGCATCCGATCGCCGAAGGGCTCGGCCAATATTTCGAGATCGAGCACGAGGAAATGTACGGGGAGCATTTCGACATCCCGGCTCCCGACGAGCTCGTCTTCATCAGCTGGTTCGAGGGCGGGGAAGTGTTCCGCAGCGGCTGCACGTACCATCGCGGCAACGGCAAAGTGTTCTACTTCCGTCCCGGCCACGAGACGTATCCGACGTATCATAACAAGGACGTGCTCCGCGTCATCTCGAACGCCGTTCATTGGGCCGCTCCGAGACACGGAGTGCGCCAAACGTACGGCAACGCCAAGCCGCTCGAGCCGATCAAAGGACATCAGTGACGACAGCAGCCCGCCTATCCGGCCGACGGAAAGGCGGGTTCGTTTTTCAATAAGCTACCGTGAGAACGCGAATATACCTCATCGAAAGGCTTCGGTCGGAAGCTTTTCTTATGTTCAAAAACGCGAGGGAGAGGGGAAAAACGGAATGAAGCTGACGTTTACGACGCTCGGTTGTCCGGCATGGAGCTTGGAGACGATTATCGCGAGGGCGGCGGAGTACGGCTTCGACGGTGTCGATTTTCGCGGGCTGGAAGGAACGATGAACGTCTACGAGCTGCCGGCGTTCGCGACGGATTATGCGGAGACGCGGAGCCGGTTCGAGGCGGCCGGCTTGGCCGTATCGTGCTTCTCGAGCTCGATTACGCTCGTCTCGCCCGCGAGAGCGGCGGACAATGCGGAGGAGCTGGAGCGGTACGCCGAGCTGTGCGTCCGGTTCGGCACCCGGTACATCCGGGCGTTCGGCGGCAAGGTCGAGGATCAGGGACGCGACGCGGCGATCGCCGAAGCGGCGGAACAGCTGGCCCGGATGGAGCCGATTCTCCGGCAGGCGAACGTGAAGCTGCTCGTCGAAACGCACGACGACTGGACGCGCTGCGAAGACATGCTGGCGCTGCTCGAAGGGACTTCGCCCGAGACGGTCGGCGTCCTATGGGACGTGCACCATCCGTACCGGATGGTCGGGGAGTCGCCGGAGCGAACGTGGGAAGCGCTCGGCTCGCGCATCGCCTATACGCACTGGAAGGATTCGCTGCCGGAGCCCGGAGGCGATGCCGGCCGATTCCGGTACCGGTTCATGGGCGAAGGCGACGTGCCGTTCGGCGAGATCCGGTCGGTGCTGCAGCGGAACGGCTACGACGGCTGGTACGCGTTCGAATGGGAGAAGAAGTGGCATCCCGAGCTGGAAGAGCCCGAGCTCGCCTTCCCGCAGTACGTCAAGTTCATGCGCGCTCTGGATAACGGCGGCTCAGGCGAGGAGCGGCGGTGAGCGTCGCTCCGGAGGCGGATCGGCGCCAGCTGCGCGGCGAAACCGTTCGCGGTCGGGCCCGATGATGGGGATAAGCACGAACGGGCTTCCTTTCGCGGCCATACAATAGGGTGTTCCAGCATATTCGTCGCGGAAGGGAGCGCTCAGCATGGCGAACAAAGCGAAGCCGATTCGGGCGAGAAGAAAGGCGAGACAGACGCACGTGCACGAGTTTACGGCAAGCACGAAGCTGGCCGAGCAAGGAAACGACCGCCACAACCATCGGTTTGCCGGCGTGACGGGGGAAGTGATTCCCGTCGGAAACAGTCATGTGCACGAAATCAGGCTGGTGAACACGGATTTCCTCAACCACCACCACAAGGTCAAAAAAATTCGGACCGGTCCGGCCATTCCGGTCGGCAACGGCAAGCACGTCCATTTCGTTACGGGAACGACCACGTTGAACGACGGGCACGTACACCGGTTCCAATTCGCCACGCTGATCGACAAGCCGCTCGTCTGATGCTGCAGGAGACGAGGGGCCGTGGAAGAGCGAACGAGGCCGTCGGGGATGTCCCGGCAAGAAAGGGTGACCGAAGTCCGGTCACCCTTTCTTCATGCCGAGCCCGGCTCGGCTACAGCAGCCGGCCCGAACCCGCTTGGCTCAACCTCGCGAGCAGCTCGTCCGGCGATTCCAGACCGAGCCAGTACAAGCTCATCTCCCGATCGAGCGCTTCCGCCTGCCGACGGTCGGCCAGCTCCTCCTCGAGAAACGTGCAGCCGGCCAGCCCGAAGTCGTGCACGCCCATCCGCTCGGCCTCCGTCCGCCCGAACGCATCGTCGTTGACCGACTTCAGCACCGACAGCATGCCCGCGGAGCGGGCGACCGCTTCCTGCACGTCCGTGCGCAGCGAGAATTTGACGAACGTTTCCGCCAGCCGGCGGTTCGGCGCCTCCTTCGGCACCATCCAGCCGTTCATCGTCAGCATCGTGCCGCGATGCGGACCGAGCGCGAGCGGGGCGATCGACGGCTCGAACGCGCGATCCAAACTGCGCCAGCCGGCCAGCTCGAGCACGGTCGTCAGCGTCATCGCCGTCTTGCCGCGGAAAAACGGATGCGTGTCGTGCGGGAGGCCGCGCGGGAGCAGCAGCGCCGTCCGCGTCCGGTACAGAAGCCGGTGCAGCAGTCCGAGCGTGTCCCTCAGCGATTCGGGCTGCTCCAGCATCGCCCGCAGCGATCGGCCGCGCTGCATCGCGAACACCGGCCATCGCTGTACGGAAGCGGGAAACGACAAGCCGTACAGGTCGTTGACGCCGTCCCCGTTCGTGTCGCGCGTAAGCAGCTCCGCCGCGTGCTGCACGTCGTCGAACGTCCAGCCGGACGCCGGCTCCGGCACGCCGTACTCCCGGAACAGCCTGGCGTCGTACGCGAGCACGACGGGCGAGAACGAGACCGGCGCCGCCTTGACCGCGAAATCCTCGGTAAAGTGACGCAGCAGCTTCGGATAGATCCGGTTCGACTGCTGGCTGACGATCGGGTTCAGATCGGCGAACGCCTCCGACTGCCGGATCGCCGCGTACTGGCTTTGCGTGACGAACAGCAGGTCCGGCCTCATCTCCCCGGAGCCGAGCGTGCGGATGTAATCCCAATACGCATGGTTCGGCAGCTTGAGGAGGCGGACCGTTGCGCCCGGATGCTCCCGCTCGAACTTCTCGATGATGAGGGGCATCCCGAGATCGGCGTAAAACGAAGGAGACGTGGCGAAAACGGTAAGGGAGTTCGCACGGACGGACGCCGCGTCGCTCCGGTCCGCGACCTTCGAGCCTTGCCCGGCCCGCCGCACGATCCAGCCCTCTTCGACGAGCTGATCGAGCGCCTTGCGCACGGAGAAGCGGCTCGCTCCATACTGCTCGCACAGCTCGTGCTCCGACGGCAAAAATTCCCCGGGGCCGATTTCCCCGTTTTTCATTTTTTCCCGCAGCTCGCCCGCCAGCCGGACGTACAGAAACTGTTTTTTCTTCAACCGCATCGACCATGCTTTCGTCCCGATTTTTTCTAATCATAGCACGTTTTGGGGATAGGCGAAACGAAGAGCGGCCAGTCAAAGCTGTCGGCCGCTCTTCACTTTGCGGATCGCCTCCGCCCGGTCTGCGACCTGCAGCTTGTTCAAAATGTTGGAAATATAGTTGGAGACGGTTTTCAGGCTTAACTCGAGCCTTCTGGAAACCTCCGCATTCGACAGGCCGTCGGCGAGCAGAAGCAGTACCTCCTTTTCCCGGTACGTCAATTCCGGGAATTCGTCGATCCGGCTTAGCGGCTTTGTCACCAATTCGATCATCCTGTCCGCCACATCCCCATGAAATATCGCTTCTCCGGCGGCGACCGCGCGAATGGCGCGAATAATATCGTCTTTGTCGGAATCTTTCAGAATATATCCTTTCGCCCCCGATTTTATCGCGGTGAAGACGGAGGAGTCGTCCTTAAACATGGTAAGGATGAGAATTTGGATATCGCGATGCACGGATTTGATGGACGAGGTGACCTCGATTCCGTTTAAGCCCGGCATCCGGATATCCATCAGGACGACATCCGGCACCGATTCAAGCGCCATTCGGACGGCTTCCTCGCCTGTCGCCGCTTCGCCGATCACTTCCATGCCGTCGGTGCTTTCCAGAATGGCCCTTACCCCTCGCCGGAACATGGGGTGATCATCCGCCAGCAGTATTCGCAGCGTTTTCATCGTTTCCTCCTTGATTAGGCGATTCTTTGATGGGCAGCCAAGCCCGAACGCTCATCCCGCCGGTCGGACGGTTGTCGATCGTGCACATTCCCCCCAGCTCCCGGGCACGCTCGCGAAGGGAGGTAAGGCCTAATCCGCGGTTATCCGCGGAGGCCGGCTGATCGGGCAGGCCGATTCCGTTGTCGCGGATTTCCACAATCAACGCCCTGCCTTGAGCCGTATCGATGGCGATCTTGATGGAGCACGTATCGGCCTTGGCATGCTTGACGACATTCACCAACGCTTCCGTAACGATGCGGTATGCCCCGACTTCAACGGCCGCGGGCAGGATGGGAAGGCGAGCCGGCGCATCGAGCTCGAAGGCGAGCGGAGCCGCATCCGCAATGTCCTTGACCTGCTGAATATGCTGCAGCTGCTCGATTCGTTGCCGAACCGCCCCGATCAAGCCCAGCTCGTCCAAAGCATGCGGACGAAGATCATACACGATTCCGCGGATTTCTTCGACGGTTTCCGCGATATCCTGCTTAAACTGCGTCATGATCGCAATGGCCCGATTAGGATCCTTCCTGATCCAATCCGTCACCAGCGAAGCGGTCAGCCGCATGGCGGCAAGCCTGGGAGCGATATCGTCGTGCAAATTTTTGCGCATCGACCGCCTTTCTTCTTCCCTCGCAAAAATGAGCTGTTCCTTGGATTCCTGCAGATCGGCGAGAAGAAGCCGGATGTCCATAGCCTGCTTGACGCTCTGCACCACGATGGCCGCCTGGCGGGCCAACGCGCCGATCAGCCTGAGATCGGCTTCGTTGAACGCTTCGCCCTCCGAACGGGCGGCGATGTGCAGCGATCCTAAGGCGGTTCCCCCGGCGACCAGCGGGATTACCGTGACGTCGGTTTTTCGCTCGCCCGCCGATTGGACCAAGCCGCTCCGGTCCAAGCTGATTCCCGCATAAGGGACTCGCAAGGAGTCTTTCACCGTCTTGACGACGGTGTCGAGAGCCGCCTCGGGGCTTAAAGATTCCTTCAACCGATTGCCGAGCTGCAGCAGCACCGAGAACGGATCGTGCTGTTCGCCGTACAGCAGCCGGTTCGCCATGCGCTGCAGCTTCTCTTTGAGCGGGGCGAACAGGACGGCGACCACGCCCGCGGCCACTATCGAGAAGACGGCATTTTTCCCGGTTTGGAACAAAACCGACAAATACCAGACGATCAGCGAGTACAACGCGACGATAAAGGTGCTGAGACTGATGTAGACCATCGTCCGGTTCATAATGGGATCGATGTCCCACAATCGTTTCCTCAGCATGGAAATCCCCAAGGTGACGGGAATGGGGAGCATGAGCAGCTGAACGCCCAAATCGAGGACGAGCATCCGGAGAGGGTCTTTCACCTCATAGAAATCCGCCTGAACAAGCAGCGGGACGACGGAAACGAGAAAGACGCCCGTCAACGATAAAAGCAATCCGTAGACGACCCATTTGGTTTGCTGCCGCTCGACCGCTCCTCCCCTGTAGCGATATCGGTAATACTGGTTGTAGATCAGGACGCCGTACTGCATAATCATCCAAAGCAGGTCGCACCAAAGCGGCCAATATCGGGCGCCCCAAGGCGCAACAGGGATATAGTAGGAGACGAACCGGACGGCCATCAATGCGACCCCGGTGAAAAACACCCCCGTTCTCGCCATCGTGCCGTTCGGAAATAAGAGCAGGAAGAGGACGAAGGAGGCAAGGGACAGGTTGCCGATCGTCGACGACAGCCAGCCGAGCTCCCGCCACTGCAGCTCGATAAAGGTAGAAGCCGTCAACGCCATCATGGCAACGGCGGCGAAGTAGGAAATCGGCTCGCGCGGCCGCTTCACGAGAATCAGCAGGGCGACGGAAAAATAAATCGCGAAAAACAGCAGGGCGATTCCGGTATAGAGAGCCGCGTAGGCCGATTCGTTCAATCCGAACGTCTCCCAAACGTGTTTTGGCAATGGGGTCAAGGCCGCATACTCGCACGAGGAGTTGTGGCATATATCCCTCATGTACACGTAGTAGGAGGGGATTTTCGAAAGAAAGAGAAAGGCGATCAAGCCGCAGACGGTTAAAGAAACGAGACGGATGACAAAGAGCCACCCCGACGGATGGCTTTGGTTCGAAACGAAACGCGTAGAAACGGAATGAGCTCCTGAATCCATATGACCCTCCCATATGCCGATCATGCCGAAAGCGGTTGTTCCGTGCGGCCGCGTTGTCCGAATCGCCCTATCACCGCTATGGCATAGACGGCTCCGTAGCCGATCGCCGCCAAGCCTCCCCATATTCCCCAGCTTCCGGGATGGTTCGGAATGGCAAGGGAGGCCGCCCCCAAAAACACGTAAGTCGCGGCTACCAAAATTCCGAGCGTACGGGCCCCGGTCCGGCCGGTAGCGGCCAAATAGCCGGCATACAGCAGCGTCGCGCTTAGGGCGGCTCCTTCTCCCCAGCGGAATTGAAGCTCCGGATCTTGAAGCTGGCGAACGACGCTGTGCATGCAGTACGGAAGCAGAGCCAGCAAAGCGATTCCGGTCAAGCTCAGCAACAGCCGGCTGCTGACGGCAGGCTGGGAGGGACGGAACAGTTCCCTTCGTTTGCCGTAAACGGCATACAGAATCGCAAGCACGACTCCGAACATCAGGTACACGAACACGCTTTGAGCAGCCAAGGCCGGAGCCGTGACGGTCATGGTTCCGAGAAAAAGAAGATGCCCGACAACATAAAACCGGAGCAGCAGCGGTTTATCCTGCGGCTTCCGCAGCATGGCCAGCAGGCTGCCGCTGAACAAGAGCCCGATCAAAGCCCCGTGTACGGCGGCATGAAACCGCAGCTCGTCGGGGAGCGGGCTGGCGGCGAGCACGCCTTGCACCCACGGCTCCAATCCTTCCGAAATTCCTTGCAGCATGACCAATCCGCCCGCCGCAAATACGAATGCGAAAAAACGAAACGTTACCCGGAGCCAAACGCCTCCGCTATGACCGGATTCCTTTTTCATCTTATCTTTCCTCCCGACGAGTTACAAGATCTGTATACAGGATAAGAAAAACCGCCGCCTTGCGGATAGAGGAGGCTTCCCGGTTTATCGGGAAAATGAATCGGGATATCGGAAACCGGCCAGCTTCTTAAAAACGGTTATGGACGGGGGGCGACGTTTTTGTTACAATCATTTTCGATGATAATGATTTTCATTATCACTACATAATGAAAAACGGCAATGAAGGAGAACGTACCATGTCGGCGATATCCAAGACGAATACGGCGGTGCGGGCATCGGCACCGAAGCTGCGGACGCGGCCGCTCGCCGCTTCTGTCGTGCTGCTCGGAGGAATCGGCGCGTTGCTCGCCGGGATCGCGCTATCCATATCCTTCGGGGCGGCGGACATTTCCTTGTCCACCGTATGGGAGGCGGTGTTCCGGTTCGATCCGCAGTCGACCCCGCACCAGATCGTGCAGGAGCTGCGTCTGCCCCGCGTGCTGGCCGGCGCGCTCGTCGGAGCGGGCTTCGCCGTCGCGGGCGCGCTCATGCAAGGCATGACGCGCAATCCGATGGCCGATTCGGGGCTGCTCGGCCTGAACGCCGGAGCCGGCTTCGCGCTGGCGCTGTGCTTCGCTTTTTTTCCCGGTCTTCCGTTCCTGTATCTGATCCTGTACTCGTTTGCGGGCGCCGGGATCGGGGCCGGACTCGTGTACGGCATCGGCTCGCTGGCCCGGGGAGGGCTGACGCCGGTGCGTCTCGTGCTGGCGGGCGCCGCGGTGAGCGCCCTGTTGACGGCGCTGAGCGAAGGGATCGCGCTTCATTTCCGCATCGGCCAAGACTTGGCGTTCTGGTATGCGGGCGGCATGGCGGGCACGAAATGGATTCAGCTGAAGATCATGTTCCCGTGGGTCGGCGGCGCGCTCCTCGCCGCAATGCTGCTTGCCCGATCGGTGACGCTGCTCAGCCTCGGCGAGGAGGTGGCGGCCGGTCTCGGGCAGCGCACCTGGCTCATCAAGCTGGCCGGAACGGCGATCGTGCTCGTATTGGCCGGATCCGCGGTGGCGATCGTCGGAGCGGTCGGCTTCGTCGGACTGCTCATTCCGCATTTGACGCGGTTTCTGGTCGGGGTCGACTATCGCTGGATCGTCCCGTGCTCGGCCGTGCTCGGCAGCCTGCTCGTCGTATTCGCGGACCTCGGGGCCCGAATGGTCAACCCGCCTCACGAGACGCCGATCGGGGCCGTCATCGCCTTAATCGGGGTGCCGTTTTTTCTATACCTTGCACGCAAAGAGCGGAGGGAGCTGTAATGGAGACGGCGGTATCGGTCGCATCGGCCGCCCGGCGAAGACGGAACCGGGGAATCGCCGTTATGGCGGTCCTGACCGCGCTCATCGTCGGCACGTTCGTCATCAGCATGAACACCGGGCACATTCGCCTGTCGCCGTCGGATGTGACGAAGACGCTGTTCGGCATGGGGACGGCGAAGCAATCGCTTATTTTGTTCGAATTCCGGCTGCCCCGGATCGTGCTGTCCGTCCTCGTCGGCGCCGGGCTTTCCGTGGCGGGCTGCATCCTGCAGGGCGTATCCCGCAACGCGCTCGCCGATCCGGGCATACTCGGGATCAATGCCGGAGCGGGGCTGGCGGTTATGCTTTTCATTTCCTTCTACCCCGCCGGCAGCGCGGCACCCGCCTATATGCTGCCGCTGCTGGCGCTCGTCGGAGCGGGGGCGGCGGCGCTCTCGATCTACTCGCTGGCCTACCGGAAGCACGAAGGCATCTCGCCGACCCGGCTCGTGCTGACCGGTATCGCCGTGGCCGCGGGCATCGCCGCGGCGATGATCGTCCTGACGCTGCGGCTCGACCCGGATAAATACCAGCTCGCGGCCACCTGGCTCGCCGGAAGCATATGGGGCACGAACTGGAAATACGTGCTCGCCCTGCTGCCGTGGACCGCGGCGCTCCTTCCGTTCGCGATCCGGAAGGCTCGCGTCCTCAATGTGCTGAACCTCGGCGAACAGACGGCGGCCGGACTCGGCGTTCCGGTGGGCAGGGAGCGGCTGCTGCTGCTTGCGGCCGCGGTCGGCCTCGCCGGCTCCGCCGTCGCGGTGAGCGGAGGCATCGGCTTCGTCGGCCTGATCGGCCCGCATGTGGCCCGGCGGCTCGTCGGCCCGAAGCATCAGCTGCTGCTGCCGGCGTCGGCGCTGGCGGGCGGTCTGCTTCTGATCGCGGCCGATACGATCGGACGGTCGATTCTGCAGCCGTCGGAAATTCCGGCCGGCATCGTCGTCGCGGTCATCGGCGCGCCTTACTTCCTTTATTTGCTGATGCGCTCGAAATAACGAAGGCCATTCTACCTTAAACGGAGGTATCCATAGAACGATGAGAAACAGGCAGCTTCAACGATACGGTTTATTCTTGGTGCTGGCGATGGCGCTCGCGGTCTTGTCGGCGTGCGGCCAAGGCTCGTCGGGACCGAGCGCCCCCGATTCGTCCTCCTCGCCGGCTCCGGCCGCCGGTTCGTCCGGCCAAGGCGCGTCCGGGGACGCGAACGAGACGATCACGTACCGGGCCGCCAACGGGGAAGTGCAAATCCCGAAGCATCCGAAGCGCGTCGTCGAGCTGGCGAACAGCTACGTCGGCCATTTGCTCACGCTCGGCATCAAGCCGGTCGGCGTCAAGCAGCAGGCGGCGGACAATCCTTATTTCAAAGGCAAATTGGACGGCGTCGACAATCTCGGAGACGGGCAGTCGATCGAGAAGATTTTGCAGCTGCAGCCCGATCTGATCATCGTGCTGTCGATCGTCGAGCCGGCCGTCCTCGAGAAGCTGAGCAAAATCGCCCCGACGGTGGCGATCGAGTACGGGAAGCTGCCCGTGCGGGAGCAGCTGCTCGAATTCGGGAGGATGACCGGCAACGAGGATAAGGCGAAGGCGTGGATTGAGCGCTGGGATCGAAAAATCGCCGATTACCGGCCGAAGGTGAAGGCCGCGGTCGGGGACGGTACCGTGTCGATTTTGCAGCCGTATGCCAAAGGCATCTACGCGTTCGGACACAGCTTCGCGAGAGGCGGCGAAATCGTGTACGGGGAATTTCAGCTAAAGGCGCCACCAATTATCCAGAAGGAAGCGATCGACAGCGGCAAAGGCTACGCCAGCCTTTCGCTGGAGCAGCTGCCCGACTATGCCGGCGATTACGTGTTCACCAGCCCGTGGACCGGCGACACCGCCGATCCCGAGGTAACGTACGGGAGCGCGGTCTGGAAAAACCTGCCCGCGGTCAAAAACGGCCGCGTATTTACGATCGATCGCCAAGGCTCGCTGTTCAACGACCCCGTCTCGCTGGAAGAGCAGCTCGAATTTATCGTCGGCAAGCTGACGGGAGCGAACGGATCGTAACCGGCTCGCCGCCAACAAAAAACCGCTGGAGCAGCAAGATTGCTCCGGCGGTTTTTTGGCGTGCGGACGAAATTCGGCGGTTTTCGCGGGACGGCGCCTTCACGATGAGAGCGGCCGCCCGGTCGCCGTTTCACGGGCCGCCCATAAGGTCGGCGACGGCGATTTTGGCGCCCCGCCGGGAGCTTTCGAGCGCGGCCAGCACCATGGCCATGCTGTACCGGTTATCCCGGCAGTCGGTTTCCGGCCTCCGCCGTTCGACTAGCGCCGCGAACATGGCGTCCAGAGCGCCATGATGGAACGAGGCCGTCTGCGGCTCCGGACTCGTCTCGATGCGTCGGACGTCGCGCATCCATTTGATGTCTTGGCCGCTGTCGGCGACGACCTCCGCGTACGGGGCGCCGTGGCCGTCCCATAGGGCCGTTCCGCGCTCGCCCGTAATGCGCCACGACGACTCCCACGACGTCGGCGCGCCTTCCGCGCACCAGGAGCCCCGGTAGCAGAAGACGGACCCGTCCGACATTTCAAAAATGCAGACGGCCGCCGCCGCACCTGCGTACCAGGAGCCGGCCGGGTTGAACTCGTGGCAGTAGACCGATACCGGGTCGGCGCCGGACAGAAACCGGGCTTGATCGAACGTATGGATGGCCATGTCGATCAGGAGCGGGCTGTCCATCGTTTCGCGGAATCCGCCGAAGTGCGGCCCCAGGAAAAAATCCGCGCCGAAATAGCCCGGCTTGCCGATCGCGCCGCCGCGAAGCAGCTCCCGCAGCGCCCGGATGCGCGGGTCGTAGCGGCGGTTTTGCATGACCGCGTGCGTTCGTCCGGTCCGCTCGGACACCCGGACGATCTCGTCGCATTGCGCCATCGTCTCCGCGAGCGGCTTCTCGCCGAAGACGTCGCACCCGAGCTCCATGGCGGTCGTGGCGATCGCATAATGGCTGGCGGGAATCGTAATGTCGAAGACGAGGTTCGCTCCCGTCCGCTCGATCGCCTGCCGGACGTCCGTAAAGACCGGGCAGTCGAGACCGTGCTTGCCGGCCGCCGCGCGGGCCGATTCCGGCCGGATGTCGACGAGGGCGACGATCCGGGCGTCGCCGCGTTTGGTCACGTAATCGATCCAGGTGTCGGCCATCCCCCCGCAGCCTGCGACCGCAATGCGGAATGGATGTGTCGCGTGAGCGTGAGTCATGTGCGTCCGCCTCCTTGTCCGTGTGTGCGATTATGTCTCTTACCGCCTATTATAGCGCTGCCGCCGGGACGGTTCTCCCTTTATTTTGCGCCAAAAAGAGCCCTCGCTTCCACCGTTTGACGAAGAGAGGAATGTTGTTACATATTGCGACAAAATATGATAAAATACTACTACTTACATACTACAATATGACGGATTATGTCGAAAAAAACCGTCGTGGGGAACAGGGGAGTCGTCCATGAAAGCAAAGCGCAAACTGCAGTTTTTTCGTTCCTTGCGGGCGAAGTTCATTATGGTCTGCTTGGCCCTGCTCGTGCTGCCCAGCTTGACGATCGGCATCGTGGCGTACGCGCAAGCGAAGCAAAGCTTGGACGATTCCGGCCGAATCCGGCTGAAAAACGACGTTCGCGCCGTCGTGGGGACGATCGCGGTATTGGATGCGTCCGTCAAGGAGGGGCGAATCCGTCTGGAGGACGCCCAGGAGCAGGTCAAGCAAATGATTTTGGGCCCGAAAGGGGCCGACGGCAAACGGCCGCTCAACAAAAAAATCGATATCGGCGAAAACGGCTATTTGTTCATTATGGACGACAAAGCGACCGAGCTCGCCCACCCGAGCCTGGAAGGGCAAAACTTGTGGAACACGAAGGACGAAAGCGGGTTTTATTTCGTCCAGGATATGATCAAGCAGAGCCGCAACGGCGGAGGGTTTACCGAGTACGTCTGGCCTCTGCCGACGAACCCGGACAAGTCCGGCATGAAGATCGTTTACTCCGAGGCGGAGCCCCATTGGGGCTGGATCGTCAGCGGCGGCGCGTACACGATGGATTTCAATAAAAGCGCGAACCGGATTTTGACGATGCTGGCCGTTACGCTTTCGATAGCCGTCGCGGCGGGGCTGGTCGTCGCCGTCTTTTTCGTATACCGCATTACCGGGCCCGTCTTGCGCATTTCCGAGCATATGAAAAAGGTGGCCCAGGGCGACCTGTCGGAGAAGGTCGATATCCGGACGAAGGACGAAATCGGCACGCTGGGCGGCTCCGTCAACGACATGATCGAGCATTTGCGCGGTCTGATCGAGCATATTTTGTTGTCCTCGCAAAACGTCGCCTCCGCTTCCGGGCAAATCCGGGCCGGCACGGAGGAAATCGCCGCCAGCAGCGCCGACCAAGCCGAGTCGACGCAGCTGATGGAGCAGCAGTTCAAGGAGCTGGCGCTCGCCATTACCTCGGTCGCGCAAAACGCCGAAGCGGCGGCCGAAATATGCGAGAAGACGTCCGCGCTCGCCCGCGAAGGCAGCGGCGCGATCTATACGACGATCGAAGGGTTGAACCGGGTGAACGAGCAGATGGCCCGGCTGGAGGAAGATTCGGTCAAAATCGGCCAAATCGTCGAGGTCATCGACGAAATCGCCGAGCAGACGAATTTGCTCGCGCTGAACGCGGCGATCGAGGCGGCGAGGGCCGGCGAGCAGGGGCGCGGCTTCGCGGTCGTCGCCGACGAGGTGCGCAAGCTGGCCGAGCGGAGCGGCGAAGCGACGAAGCAGATCGGGCAAATCATCAGGGGCATCCAGGCCAATACGCGGGACAGTGTCGAGGTCGTATCGGATACCGTCGCCCAGTCGCGGGAAACGGAGAAGGCGTTCGTCCAAATCGTCGGTACCGTCAACGAGTCCGCGCAAAAAGTGACGGAAATCGCGGCGGCCAGCGAGCAGGAGGCGGCGCAATCGGATTCGATCCTGACCCATATCGGGGCGATCGCATCCGCGAGCGAGCAATCGGCCGCCGCCACGCAGGAGACGGCCGCCTCCTCGGAGTCGCTGACCCGTTTGGCGGAAGAGCTGAACAGGTCGGTGGGCATTTTCAAATTGTAAGGCGATCGCATCCAAGAACGCGGCCGCCGGACTCGTTCCGGCGGCTCAGCTTGTTGAGAAAGTCCAAAGGGTGCAATGAGATACAAAATGGGGCAGGGGAGATGTGCGTAAAGCGAAGCGTCTGACTTGAGAGCAATGCGACAGCATTGCTTACCCGCCATTTTTCAAAGAAAACAACTCGTGTTTAACGGAAGTGAAGCGCATTCCCCTGCCCCATGCCTTCTTTACATCATCTCTTTGCCGACTTTCTTAACAGCCTCGGCCGCCGGATTCGTTCCGGCGGTTTTTTTTCGTGCGATTCTTTCGGGTGGCACTAGTCAAACGGAGGAAGCGGGATTATAATAAACACGAACAGGTACAATACAGCTTACATACAGGTTATGTTCGCGATGACGGACAGACAAGGAAAGGAAGGTGAGAGGCGTCTCGATTGAAAGCGCTGCCAACGTTAGGTAGACCGCATCCAGAATCGACCTCATGATTCCAATAAGGGACACACGGGAGGGAAACGGATGAGTTCATATGCAAGACGGCCGCTATCGGTCGCAATGTGTCTGCTGATGCTGTTATCCGTTCTGACGATCGCGGCGCCGAACGCCGCTTCGGCGGAACCGACGGAAGGGGAATTCGTCATGCCCGATACGACCGTTTACCGTTTCGGAAGCGCTTCCGGAACGGAGCGCCCCGTTGCGCTCGTAGGCGACCCGAATGCGGCGCCGAAGGTGACGGCGGCCGCCAACGGGGTCAAAATCCAGTCGACGACGGCGAGCCCGTCGCGGACGTTCGAATTCGACGTCGCGCAGAGCGGGACGTATGCGATCAAGCTGGGCGGCATGACCGCCCAGGACGGCGGCACCGCCGACGTCGCCATCGACGGCGCGAAGGTCGGCCGGTACGGCTTTTACAGCGTGACGGGCCAATACCCGCGGCCGGACCTGCTCGTCGGACGGCTGACGCTCGCCGCCGGCAAGCATACGATTACGCTGACGGCGACGGATAAAGGGAACGGGGCCGGCAACGGGACGGGGACGGTCATGTACCCGAACCGGCTCGTGCTGACCGAGCTCGGCTCCGTCACGAACAGCAAGACGCGCCGGACGTATTTCACCGAGGCGAAGATGGCCGCCGCGCGCGACAACGTGCAGCAGTACGACTGGGCCGCGGCGCTGCGGGACGGGGTGCTGGCCCGGGCGGACGCTTTTGTCGCGCTCGGCTACGAGGGGCTGTGGAACCTCGTGCCGACGCAGGCGATTCCGCGCAGCTACAATACGAACCAGCTGACGGGCAACTTCAGCCCGGTGTCCGGCGACCTGAAGCCATACGGCAACTACCCGTGGAAGGCGGACCCGCTGAACGAGCCGTGGAAGCTGACCGACCCGGCGAGCGGGTACAAGTTCCCGACGAACGACTTCCCGGCCTATTACCGGAGCGGCTTGGACGAGCACGGCAATTTCGATCCGAAGCGGGCCGACCGCAGCCTGCTCGTCAATACGCTGTATCCGGAGAAGGGGCCGACGTGGGGCGTCGACGACGGCTACGGCTGGGTCGATCCGGCCACGAACAAGCGGTACACGTTCGTCGCCTATTACGCCCACTGGTTCGCCTGGTACGGCAGCCCGGCGAACGTGCACGGGGCGCTGAGCAGCCTGCAAAGCGCCTACATCTATACCGGCGACGAGAAATACGCGAAGGCGGGCGCCGTCCTGCTCGACCGGGTCGCCGACATATACCCGTCGATGGACGTGGCCGAGTTCAGCAACGCGATTTACGTCAACTCCCACGGCGGCACCGGTGACGGCAAAGTCGTCGGCTCGATTTGGGAGACGTCGCTCGTCAAAGTGTTCATCGGCGCCTACGACGCGTTTTTCACGGCGTTCGACGCGCCCGACGTCGTGTCGTTTTTGCAGGCGAAGGGGCAGCAGTACGATTTGCCGCTCAAAAACAGCGGAGCCGAGCTGCGCCGCAACGTCGAGGACGGCATCCTCCGCCAGGTGAAGCCGGGCATGTACTGGGACCAGATCCGCGGCAACAACGGCTTCCACCAGAGCGCCGTGGCGATGGCCGCCGTCGTGCACGATACGCTGCCGGAGACGAAGCAGTGGCTCGATTTCGTATTCCAGCCGGGTACGTTCGTAAACCAAATTCCGCGGCGGGTGACGGGCGGCAACGTCCTGTTCAGCATGGTGAACGACGTCGACCGGGACGGGCACGGCAACGAGGCGGGGCCGGGGTACAACCGGCTGTGGATCGGCAATTATTTGACCGTGGCGGACGTGCTGGACGGATACGACAAATATCCGGCGGCCGACCTGTACGAGAACGTGAAGTTCCGCAAAATGTTCCAGGCGATGTACCCGCTGCTCATGCTCGGCAAATATACGCCGTCGATCGGCGACAGCGGCACGACGGGCCAGCCGGGCGTTCTCGTCGACAAGGCGCAGTCGATCAAGGCGTTCGAGCGGTTCGGCGATCCCGTCTACGCGCAGCTCGCCTACATGCTGAACGGGAACAAGACGGAGGGCATCCACTCCGACGTCTACACGCCCGATCCGAACAAGGTGGCGCGCGACATCGAAGCGGTCATCGCGCAGTACGGCCCGCTCGATCTGGACAGCGTCAATTTGACGGGCTACGGCTTCGCGGGTCTTCGCGACGGCGAAGCGGGTGCGGACGAAGATACGCGTCGCGGACTTTGGATGTATTACGGTCGCAGCGGCGGCCACGGCCACCGGGATGCGCTCAATATCGGCCTGTACGGCTTCGGGCTCGATTTGGCGCCGGATTTGGGCTATCCCGAGCAGGCGAACGCCACGGACGTCAATCGCTTCGAATGGGTGCAAAATACGATCAGCCACAACACGGTGCTCGTCGACAAGCAGAAGCAGCTCGCCCAGTGGGACGGCACGCCGACGCTGTACGACGACAGCCCGATGGTGAAGCTGATCGAGGTCGAAGCGCCGGAAGCGTACCCGCAAACCGAGCGGTATAAGCGGACGTCGGCGATGATCAAGGTCGACGGGGCGAATTCGTACGTCGTCGATTTCTTCCGCGTGAAGGGCGGCAACGAGCACCACTTCAGCTTCCACGCGGCCGAAGGGCCGGTGACGACCGAAGGGCTCGACCTGACGGCGCAGCCGACGGGTACGTACGCGGGTCCGGACGTCGAGTTCGGGCAGCGTCCGGCCGGCGACAGCGTTACCGGAAGCGGGTATACCGGTCCCGGCTTCCATTGGCTGAAAAACGTCGAGCGCGACGATGCGCCCCCGAGCCGGTTCAGCGTCGATTACGACGTCGTCGATACGTGGCGCGTGCTTCCGCAGGACGAGAACATTCACGTGCGGCTGACGATGGTCGGGGACGTCGACGACGTCGCGCTGGCCGACGGCGTGCCGCCGCAAAACAAGCCGGGCAACCCGAAAAGCGTCAAATACGTCGTCGCGCACCGGAGCGGCACCGATCTCGACAGCACATTCGCGTCGGTCATCGAGCCGTACAAGGACCAGCGGTTCGTCAGCTCCATCGAGGAGGCGGCCGTCGCTCCGGCGGAAGGCACGGTGACGTCGAGCGTATACGGAGTCAAGGCGCTGAAGGTGCGGCTGACCGACGACCGGACCGATTATATCGTCAGCTCGCTCGACCCGAACGCCGCGGTCGTCGTCGACGGCGCGGTCCGTTTCCAAGGCGCGTTCGGCGTCTACTCGGAGAAGGACGGCCAGCCGGTATTCGCGTACGCGAACGACGGAGCGTATATCGGAAAAGCCGGAACGTCCTTCGAAAGCGCCGGCGTCGCGCGCCTCGAAGGCACGGTCGTCGACTTTACGAAGGAGCTGTCGCTCGACAACCGGCTGAAGGCGGAGCTCGACTTGCAAGGGCAAGATCCGCTTTCCCTCGTCGGCGCATCGGTGTACGTGCGCAATGACGGGAAGCGCAACGCGACGTACTTGATCCGCAGCGTTACGCCGCTCGGCGGCAATCTGTACGAGTTCGGCCTCGGCGACGTGACGCTCATCCGGTCGTACGCGAGCCCGACCGACCTGTCTCAAGGGTTCGTCTACGACGTCGCCGCCGGAAACGCTTTCTCGATTCCGCTTGCCCGTCAGCGGCTGTGGCTGTCCGACGTGCGGATCGAGGCGCCGAAGACGGAGCTCGGGAAGAACGAGACGGTCGACCTGCAGGTCAAGGGCTTCTACGCGGACGGCAGCGAAGCCGACTTGACCGGCTACGACTTCGAATGGAGCAGCGACCGCCCGAACGTGGCGAACGTCAACGGCCAAGAGCGGCTGAAGGCGCACAATCAAGGGAACGCGACGGTTTCGACCCCGGTGACGCTGGACGGCGTCACGCGAACGGGATCGCTTGCGGTTTCGGTAACGCGGTAATTCGTTATCACGTCAAGAAGCCGAAAGCCCGCTTTCGCCGCATGATGCGGCGGGGCGGGCTTTCGGCTTGGAGGGGCGATGGCGGGAGCGGACGCCCCTCCAATCGTTTAACGGATTTTATACGTGCCTTTCAAATATTCGTACGTTTGGTCGTACACCTCGCGCGCCGCCGGATCAGTCGAGGTCGCCGCCTTGAGCAGCGTTTTCACCTGCTGATAGAAAGCGTTGTACGATTGGTTCATGTAATGGTGCTCCTTGCCTTTGTTCAAGTAAGCGTAATATTTGTCGCGCAGCGCCGGGTTCGTCAGCACGGCGTCCGACATCTCGATCTCGACGCCCATGCCGTGGTCGTAGGCCGCTTGGGCGATCGCATCCAGCCGCTGCTCGCTCGTGTTGTGGAACATGTAGTTCGGCTGCATGAGCGCCGTATCGAAGCCGAGGTCCTTCCAATCGTTCCAGCCGCGGGCGAAGTAATACGGAATCCACTGGAACTTCGCTCCCTTGGCGTGCACGTAGTCGGCCGTGCGCTTGATCAGCTCGGGCTCGAGCGAGCTCAGCTGGTGCGCGACAAATTCGTTGTACCAGTAAAACGCGGCCAGCTTCAGATCGGTGTAGCCCGCTTCGTTCCAACGGCGGTACACCTCGTCGACGTACCATTTGACCACTTTTTCGCGGGCGATCAGCGCCTGCTCTTCGCCGACCTGGCTCACGTTCATATTTTCGCTGATCCCGTCGCCGTCGACGTCCCCGAAGTCGCTCTGATCGACTCGCGGGTACGGGATGGCGATGACGACCTTCGCTTCGTAATTCCGGTCGGGCAGCTCCGCTTTCGCCTCCTTGACCGCTTCGTTCAGCGCCCCCAGCTCGTAGTCGGAGCGGAACAGCCGGTCCAGATGCTTCTCGAAATGGGATTTGTTCGTCGGCTTGCCGGTAGTCGGACCGTAATTGGCCCCGTCCATGAGCGGCGCATAAGGCATGAACAGGAAGCTGTCGAACATGTAGTCCTTCCGGTTCATGCCGGCGTCGACGTAGGAGACGTACGGCTTGTAGTCCTCCTTCTTGAACGAAATCCAGTCCGACGGCTGATACTGCCATTCGCCGGTAAAGATCAGCACCTGGTTGCGCATCCCGGCGGCTTGGGGAGACGGATAGCCTCTGTCCCCCTTCGGCCCTTGCGGAGACGGGACGACCGGATCGCCGGACGCCCCCGGCGTGCCGACGACTTCGATTTCGTCCATGAACAGCCACGAGTCGACCGGGATATCGAGCTTGACGTACCGCGCCGTCTTATGGATGCCGTTCTTTTGCATCTTTTGCGTCAGCGGTCCTTTGGCGGTCGTGGAGACCGAGCTCGGCACGGCGTCAAGCCGCTCCCAGGCTTGGCCGTTGTTCGAGATCGAGAACGTCACTTCGCGGGGGAAGAAAATGCCGACCGGGATGTCCTGCAGGACGTTCAGCGCGATCGACTCGATTGTTGAAGGCGCTTCCAAATCGATCGTCACCGAACGGCTTCCTTGCCACAGCTGGCCGACGTACGCCTTGTTCGAGAACACGGTGCCGCCGTATTCGCCGTCCGTCAGCTGCTTGCCCGTATCGTCGGCGTGGGACTTCTCGAACGTGCCGAAGTACGGATCGGGCGCATACGGGTATTCCAGCGTGTACGGCTTGCCCAGCGCCAGGTTGACCGGGGGCGGAGTCGTCGGCTCGGCGGCCGGTTCGGCGAATCCCGATTGGGCGGGCACGAGCCCCGTCAGCATCGCCACGGTCGCCGCCGCGGCAAACAGCCTTTTTTTGTTCATCAAACGCATCCCTCCTCACAATGGTAGCGGGAACGATGTTCCCATGTGACGTATTCGACGTTTATTGGATATATCCTCCATAAAAATTATCTATCATGAATAAAACCTCCGAAAGTCCCGATCGTCGTATACGGATCAACGGCCGGGGACGATCAAACGTACCTGCGCACGACTGTGCGGCGGGGCTTCGGGCGCGCTTCTCCTTCATTCCGAGCGAGCTGGCGGAGACGACGACAGACGGTTCGATGAAGCCGAGCCGTTCGTCAAACGCCCGGTTCCTTCACTTCCACCTCGTAGTGGACGACCGCTTCCTTATACGTTTTGCCCCATTCCATCATCATCCGCAAAATCGGAATGATCGACTCGCCGTGCTCGGTAAGCGAATATTCGACTTTGGCGGGATAGACGGGATACACCTCGCGGTGGACGAGCAGGTCGTCCTCAAGCTCGCGAAGCTGGGTCGTCAATATTTTTTGGGTGACGGGGGACATCAGCTTTTTCAGCTGGCAAAACCGCTTCGTACCTTGGCCCAAATGCCACAAAATCATCGGCTTCCACTTGCCGCCGATGACGGACAGCGTCAGCTCCTTCTCGCATAAGAACGTTTTTTTCGGCAAACTCATCGTGTGCGCTCCTCCTTTGGGGTATCGTTTTGGAAACCAGGTATCGTAAAAGTGCGCTATTTCCAAGTTATACTATAGGAATTATAATACTATTAATTCGGGCCCGAAACAATCAGGGGGAGTGGAAATCGTGCGTACCGATTACGACGTCATCGTGGCGGGAGCAGGGTCGTTCGGCATGAGCGCCGGCTACCGGCTTGCGCGCGAAGGACGGCGCGTGCTGCTCGTCGATGCGGGGGATCCGCCTCATGCGGACGGCAGCCATCACGGACAGACGCGGATCGCGCGGACGGCTTATACGATGGGCGCCGCCTACGTCAAGCTGGCGATCCGGGCGATGCGGCTATGGAAGGAGCTGGAGGCCGAATCGGCCGCGCTGCGGGCGTCCGACGAAACGTGTGCGGGGCCGCTGTTCGACCCGATCGGGGTCGTCAGCATCGGGCCGGCCGGCTCTCCCTTCATCCGCCGCAAGACGGAAAGCTGCCTCGCGTTCGGCATTCCGCACCGGCGGATGAGCGCGGAGCAGGTTCGCGCGGAGTGGCCGGGGCTATCCGTCCCGGATACGATGGAGGGGCTGTACGAGCCGGACGCCGGCGTCCTGTACAGCGAACGGATCGTCCGCGTCTATCGGCGGCTGGCGCTGCGGCACGGCGCGGAGCTGCTCGTCCGGACGGCGGCGCTGCGCATCGAGCGGGCGGGTGCCGGGCACGTCGTCCATACGACGTCCGGCTCGTTCGCCGCCAAGCGGGTGCTCGTCACCGGCGGCGCGTGGGCCGGCCGGCTGCTGCCGGAGCTGGCGGAGGCGGTGACGCCCGTCCGCAAGCCGATCGGCTGGTTCGAGGCGCCGGCGGACCGGTACGGCCGGGACGCGCTGCCCGCGTTTATCGTCAACGCCGGCGGCGACGAGGAATATTTCGGTTTTCCCGATCTGGACGGCGGCGGCTTGAAGATCGGCCGGCACGACGGCGGCCGGATCGCCGAGCCGGATCGGCCCCCGGAGCCGTTCGGCGCTTACGCGGACGACGAGGCGGAGCTGCGCCGCGCGCTGGACCGGTTTCTCCCCGGCGTAGGCCGTCTGCTCCGGGGACAAGTATGCCTGTACGAGCGCACGCCGGACGAATCGTTCCTGCTCGGGGAAGTGCCCGGCCGGAAGGACGTCTGGTTCGCCGGGGGCGGGTCGGGACACGGCTTCAAATTCGCGAGCGCCGTCGGGGAATCGATGAGCCGGGCTTTGACGGCGGGACCGGACGGCGACGAGCTGGATTGGCGAACATTTTCATTGGAAGGGGTCATTCAATCATGAATGCATTCATCATTCGAACCTCATTGCGATATCGGCGGCGGTCCGCCGCCTTGGCGGGAGCGGCGCTGCTGCTCGGCGCGCTGCTGACCGGCTGCGCGGGGAACGGCGGCGGCAAGCAAGCGGCCGGCCAGCCTCCGGCCGCCGCGCCGGCCGCGGGGACGGGCTCCGCGACGGAGAAGCCGAAGGTTGTCCGGATCGGTTATCAGAAAGGAAATACGCTGAATATTTTGAAGGTAAAGGGCAATTTGGACGAAGCGCTGAAGAAGCAGGGCATCGCCGTCGAATGGAACGTCTTCCCGAGCGGCGGCACCGTGCTGGAGGCGCTGACGTCCGGCAAAATCGACTACGGCAACGCCGCCGACGGCTCCGGCGTATTCGCCCAGGCGGGAGGCAAGCCGTTCGTGTACGTCGGCAACGACCTGCCGAATCCGGAGGGCATGGGCATCATGGTGCACCGGGACTCGCCGATCAAGACGATCGCGGACCTGAAGGGCAAGAAGGTGGCGGTCGTCAAAGGCGGCAACCACCATTACTTGACCGTGCTCGCGCTCGAGCGGGCCGGGCTGAAGGATAACGACGTCGAATACGTCTTCGTGAAGGACGCGTCGGAAGGGCGCGCCGTGTTCGAGACGAAGAAGGTGGATGCGCTCGGCTCGTGGGACCCGTTCTTCGCGACCGTGCAGATCGATCTGAAGCCGGTGACGCTGACCGACGGCGCGGATTATTCGCCGAACCGCACATTTTATTATGCGACCGTGGACTTTACGCAGAAGTATCCGGACTTGGTCAAGCTCATTCTCGAAGAGACGGACGTTGCGGACAAGTGGGCGAACCGGAACAAGCCGGAGGTCGTCAAGCTGCTGACGCAGGAGCTGGGCATCGACGAGGCGTCGATCCGCACCGCCGTCGAGCGCCGGACGTACGGGGTCGAAGCGATTACGAAGGACATTATCGCTCCCCAGCAGCAGCTGGCCGACACGTTTTACCGTATCGGGCTCATTAACGAGAAGCTGGACGTCTCCAAGCTGATGCCGGTTCAGGCGCCGTGGGCGCCGGATTTGAAACGATGAGCCGGCGGCATGCCCGCTCCGCCGCGGCGGACGCGCTGCTCCCTTGGGTGCTGCCGGCGATCGTCCTGATCGTCTGGCAGTGGACGGCGTCGATGGAGCTCGTCTCCGCCAAGCTGTTCCCGACGCCGCTTATGATCGCGCAGGCCGGCTGGAAGCTGTTCGCTTCCGGCAAGCTTGGGCATCATATGGGCATCAGCCTGCAGCGGGCTCTTCTCGGGCTGCTCATCGGGGGCGGCCTCGGGTTCGCGCTCGGCATCGCCAACGCGGCGTCCAAGACGGCGTACCGGCTGTTCGATACGACGATCCAGATGATCCGCAACGTTCCGCATTTGGCGCTCGTGCCGCTCGTCATCATCTGGATCGGCATCGGGGAGACGTCGAAGGTGTTTCTGGTGGCGCTCGGCGTCCTGTTCCCGATTTACGTCAATACGTACCACGGCGTCCGCAACGTCGGAAGCGAATTGCTGGAGATGGGGAGCGTCTACGGGCTTCGTCCGCGGGAGCTGTTCTTTCATATCCTGCTGCCGGGCGCCCTGCCGTCCATTTTCGTCGGGCTGCGCTACGCGCTCGGCGTCATGTGGCTGACGCTGATCGTCGCCGAGACGATCGCCACGAACGAAGGAATCGGCTATTTGGCGATGAACGCCCGCGAATTTATGCAGGCCGATATCATCATTTTGAGCATCATCCTGTACGCGTTGTTCGGGAAATTGGCCGACCTGCTGGCCAAAGCGCTCGAACGACGGCTGCTGCGGTGGAACGCCGCCTATCGGGCGTAACGAATGGAGGGAGACGGCATGACGGGAACAACCGCGAAGGCGGCGACGGCTTTGCCGACGGAACAGGCGAACCGCGCCTCGGCGGGAGCGGCGGTCGAGCTGCGATCGCTGACGAAAACGTTTGAAGGGAAAACGGTGCTGCACCGTCTCGATTTGACGCTCGAGCCGGGTCAATTCGTCGCCGTCATCGGCCGCAGCGGCAGCGGCAAAAGCACGCTGCTTCGGCTGATCGCGGGCTTGGAGCGGCCGACGGACGGCGAGGTGCGGATCGGGGGCCGGCCGCTGCGGGGCGTCTCGCCCGAGACGACGGTCATGTTCCAGGACGCCCGGCTGCTCCCGTGGAAGCGGGTCGTCGACAACGTCGGCCTCGGCCTGCAAGGCGACTGGCGTTCCCGGGCGGAGGACCGGCTGCGCCAAGTCGGCTTGGCCGACCGGGCGTCGGAATGGCCGGCCGTCCTCTCGGGCGGGCAGAAGCAGCGCGTCGCCCTCGCCCGGGCGCTCGTGCGCGATCCCCGGCTGCTGCTGCTCGACGAGCCGCTCGGCGCGCTCGATGCGCTGACCCGGCTCGACATGCAGCAGCTGATCGAGCGGCTGTGGCTGGGGCGGCGGTTTACGACGCTGCTCGTCACGCACGACGTGACGGAGGCGATCAAGCTGGCCGACCGGATCGTGCTGATCGAGGACGGCGCGGTCGCGATGGATATCGAGAACCGGCTGCGGAGACCGCGAACGACGGCCGATCCGGCTTTCGCGGAGCTGGAGCGCAAAGTGCTGGACCGGATTATGGGATCGGCGTACGCGAAGGAGGGAGGACACGCATGAGCTTGAGCCGGTTGGATCGGTTGTTCGTCCGCACGCCGGAGCAGTTGGAGCGGCTCGGGAGGATCGGGGAGCTGGCCGACTCGTTCGCCGAAGGCGCGAGGCTGGCGGACGAGGAGGATCGCTTCGCTTACGATCACGTCGAGGCGCTGCGCCGGATCGGCTACCCGGCGTATACCGTTCCGCGTGAGCGGGGCGGGGAAGGCGCGACGCTGTACGAATTCGTGCTGTACCAGGAACGGCTTGCCCAGGGAGACGCCGCCATCGCGCTCGGCATGGGCTGGCATTTGGGCGTCTTGTTCGACCTCGACGAGAAGCGCCCGTGGCGGGAGGAGACGTTCGCGGCGCTTTGCCGCGACGTCGTCGAGCGGGGCGCGCTCGTCAACCGCGCCGCGACGGAGGCGGCGACGGGGAGCCCGGCCCGCGGCGGGAAGCCGCGCACGACGGCGGAGCCGCTGCCGGGCGGCGGCTATCGGCTGAACGGGCGGAAGACGTACACGACGATGGCGCCGGTGCTGGATTATTTCATCGTGACGGCGGCGCTGGAGGACGGGGAGGGCGAGTTTCTCGTCCGCCGCGGGACGGAGGGCGTCTCGATCGACGAGACGTGGGACATGGTCGGCATGCGCGGGACGGCGAGCCACGATTTGGTGCTGCGCGACGTCGTCGTACCGGGCGAGGCGCTCGTCTATGCCGCCGGGAAGGCGTACCATCAGACGCCGAATCCTTACTTGCTGCACATCCCGGCGTGCTATCTCGGCATCGCGCTCGCCGCGCGGAAGGAAGCGCTCCGGTTCGCCAAGTCGTATCAGCCGAACTCGCTGCCGCACCCGATCCTGCATACGCCGAACGTGGGGCAGCATTTCGGGCAGATCGAGCTGCAGCTGTCGGCGGCGCGCCGCTTCCTGTATGCGGTGGCGGCGCGCTGGGACGAACTGCGCGGCCGGCCGGAGGCGGCCGGGCTCATTCCCGAGCTGGCCGCGGTGAAGCTGTTCGCCATGGAGACGGCGCTGTCCGTCGTCGACAAGGCGATGCGGATCGTCGGCTCGCACGGCTTGGCCCGGTCGCATCCGCTGCAGCGGCTGTACCGGGACGTCCGGTTCGGGCTGCACAATCCGCCGATGGAGGATGCGGCCGTCGCGCAGCTCGGCCGGCAGGCGGTCCAAGACGCGGAGCGGCTGTAGGCGCGGTCGGAGCTGAGAAGCCCGAGTAGGGTGAATCGCGTGCAAATGTACCTGATCGGGCCGGCCGTCATCGTATTCCGTCTGCTGACCGCCGCAAAGCCGGTCAACGAACGCAAACCATTAAGCAAGACCCATCGGTCGTCGTCGCGGCCGGTGGGTCTTTGTTTGTGAGTCCCCTTCCTTTTTTTGGTTGTGCGGTTGGGCCGCACGTGATATTTTATTGGCGGAGGGGGAGACCGTTCGGCTATGAAGAAGAAATGGTTTTACCGGCTTCTGTTTTCTTATTTCCCGATCTTTTTCAGTCTGACCTCCGTCTTGATCCTGCTTACGTTTTTGCTAATTAGCGACATGTCGCGACGGGAAACGGTAACCGCCAACGAACGGGTGGTCCGGCACATCATGGAGCAGCTCGACCGTTCGATCCGCGAAATCGACGGCTTGCTCGTGTATGAAATCGAAACGAACGCCAATCTGCACACCTTTTTCCGGGAAAAAGGAGGGGAACGCGACTACTTTCGCGATTACGGGGTTTCGAGAAAGATCAACGAGCTGTCCCGCATCAATCCGCTGATCGACTCGATCTATCTGTACCGGTTTTCGGACGGCATGGTCATGAGCTCCAATGCGTTCTTGCCGCTCGACCGATTCGGGGACCGGGCGTTCGTGGAAAGCCGGGCGCAGTCGCGGTCCTTGTACGAATTGTCCGGCACCCGCCGGTATGAGGAATTTCCCCTTCCCCACAGGCAGCCCGTCTCCGTCTTCTCGATTGTACGGAAATTTCCGCTGCTGGACGGAACCGACGGCGTCATCGTCGCCAATATCGGCCTCGAGGAAATCGGCAGGACCGTCGCCGGCATGTCGAGCTCCGGCTTCAGCTACGTGGAAATCAGGGACGCCGCGGGAAATCTCGTCTACGCCCCGTCCGATACCGACGCCAAGCGCCGGAAGTCGGCTCTGTCGCAAGCGGCCTCCGACGTGACGGGATGGACGTATGTCGGCGGCGTGTACGACGATCGTGCGTTTCGTTACGCTTCCGTCTTCTCTTATGTATGGGTGGCCGGGGGACTGCTCGTCGTCGTCTCCGGGACGGTATGGATCGCCTATGCGACCCGGCGCAATTACAAACCGATCGAAGCCGTATTGGCCCGAATCCAGTTGTATTCCGCGCAAAAAAGCGGCTTGTTGTCCGGTCAGGCGCAGGACGAGTTCCACTTTATCGGACAAGCGATCGACGACTTGATCGAACGGTCGAATACGTACCGGAAGCTGCATGAGGAAGACGCGGTGTACCGGCGAAGCCATTTTTTCATCGAGCTGCTGGAGGGCAAGCGGTCGATCGGCCCCGAGGAATGGCATGCGGAGCTGAAACGTCTCCGTATCGCTTCCCGTTTCCGCGAAGTCGGGACGGCCGTATACGAGATCGACCGGTACGCCGATTTTGCGGACCGTTATTCGCATCGCGACCGATATCTGCTCAAGTTCGTCCTGAACGGCGTTATCCGGGAAATGGCGGAGCCGCACCCCGTCACCGTCTGGACGGAGTGGACGGCGGAGTATCGGGTGACGGCGCTGTACCAAATCGTCGGTGACGGAATCGACGGGGCGGAATGGATCGCCGCGATGGCCGCAAGCGTCAAGCAATGGGTGGAGAAAAACCTCGACTTCACGGTGACCGTCGGCGTCGGCGGCTGCGGCGGACAGCTCTCCGGAATATCCCGCTCTTACTCCGATGCCGTCCGCGCGCTGGATTACAAGCCGAGTCTCGGCCTGAACCGGGTCATCCGTCCCGGCTGCCTGCAGCCGAACGGGCCGGACGGCGCGTACCCTCAGCTTCAGTCGATCCGGCCGCTCGTCCGCGCATTTCGTACCGGCGAGGAGGACTGGCTCCCGATGCTCGATCGGATGTTTCGGGAGCTGGAAGGACGGCTGCTGACGCGGGACGAGCATGTCCAGCTGATGAACACGTTCATTCATCATCTCGTACAGGAGCTGGCCGAGATGCCGGCGGACGTACGGAGGGAATGGAACGAGAGGGTGCTGCCGGGGCTGCATGCGGCGTTGGAGACGTTCGATTTGGCGGCCGACCTCGAGATTCGGTTTCGCGACATTTTGACTTCGTTCGGCCGGAGCATCCGCGAATGGCGGGAGAGCCGGAACCATTTCGCGTTGATTCGCGACGTGCGAAGCTATATCGAACGGGAATACGCGAACCCCGACTTGTCTCTCGACCATTTGTGCGGCTTATTCGGTCTGAACGGTAAATATTTGAGCCGTTTGTTCAAAGAGGCGTTCGGCGAGAAGCTGATCGATTTCGTTGTCGGCGTCCGGATCGGGCAAAGCAAGCGGCTGCTTGAGGAAACGTCCATGCCGCTGCAGGAAGTCGCCCGTGCCGTCGGTTACGCCCACGTCATTTCGTTCATCCGCGCCTTCAAAAAAGTGACGGGAACGACGCCCGGCGAATACCGGAAGCCGTTCGGAAAAAGCCCCTCGTGACGGGGCTTTTTCTTTTCGATTGAGCGAAGATGGCTTATATGGCGGCCTCTTTTCCTTTCGGTTAACGGGGCGAAACATGTACATTGATCGGACGATGCGGCCCGGGTATAGTGGGCTTCGAACGGGCGATTCGGGCGAAAGCCGGTCCGCAACGATCCGACTGAAAGGGGGAATGCCGAGCATGCCGATTCAGCCGTGGAACAGACGGATGCTGGCGGGTGCCGCCGCCCTGGCGGCGGCGAGCGTCATCGTGTCGGGCTGCGAACCCGCCGTCCCTGAAGCGGACAAGCCGGGAACCGCTGCAAACCCAAAAACCGGCATCTCGGTTTCGATTTACGACCGCGGCAGCATCCCGCCCGGGGAAGGCAATTGGGACCATAACCGATGGACCGAGTGGATCCGCCGAAACGCCCCGGTCCCTGTCACGTTCGTTCCGGTGCCCCGCTGGGAGTCTTTGCAAACGTTCAATGCGCTGTTCGCGACGAATGCCGCCCCGGACCTCATTCTGGAATACGACACGGGGTATCGCAACCGATGGTACGGCCAAAAGCTGCTTATGCCGCTCGACGACGTCATCGACAAATACAGCACCGCTTACAAGGAGCTGATGCATCAATTTCCGCAATTGAAAAAATTGGGGACGAAGGACGACGGGAAGCTGTACGAAATCGGAAGAGTGTACCCGCTGACCGCCGGACACCGGATCTACATCCGGGAAGATTGGCTGAGGAAGCTGAATTTGCCCGTGCCGTCGACGACGGAGGAGCTTTTCGAGACGGCGAAGGCGTTTGCCGAACAAGACCCGGACGGCAACGGCAAGCCCGATACGTTCGGACTGAATTTGAGCGGCAACGGCGCGAGCATCGTCCAGCATATGTTCGGCTTCGGGGAGGTGGCGTGGCGATTCGAAGGCGGCAAGTTCGTTCACGAATGGGAGAGGCTGAGGACGGCGGTCGCTTTCCAAAAAAAGCTGTTCGACGCCGGTTCCGTAGACAAAGATTTTTTGACCGACAAAAGCGGGGAGAAGGCCAAGCGGGACTTCCTGTCCGGCAAGCTCGGCATCTATTTGCATCAAGAGATCACCGACAAAGAGTACGAGACGTTCAAAAGTAACGCGCCGGACGGCAAGCTGGCGATCCTCGTCATGCCGAAATCGGAATACGGCCAATTCAGTCCGGCGGTCGGCAGTCCGATTCAAATGGTGGCGACGGTTAGCGCATCCGCCAAAGATCCGAAGGCGGTCATGAGCTATATCGATTTCATGATCAAGCCGGAGAACGCGCGAACGATCCGCAACGGCTTGGAGGGCGTTCATTGGAGCAAGGACGGCGACGGCTGTCCGGCCCCGATCGATCCGGAACGGAACAAACAAGAAGTTTCGTACACCGGTGATCTGGGCATGCTGACCTCCCAGCTGCTGTTCGGGCGGTGCGGGTTCACCGAGGCCAAGCCGCAGCAGACGGAAACGCAGAGGGTGCTCCGCGACTTGGCGATCCAGGCGGACGAGGCGTACGTCTCCAGAAGCCGCCCGATCCCGACGCTGAAGCCGGAATATTTGCCCGTCCTGCCGCACGACTTGTCCGTCGCGGTCAAAAACATCGATCAACCGATCAAGGACATTTGGGCGAAGGCGGTGGTAGGAGGAGCAGGCTATACGGCCGATCAGGCGTACCGGGATGCGAAAGACTTGTGGAATCGAGCGGGCGGGGCGAAAATAGACGACTTTTACGCCGAATGGTACGAAACGAACCGGTCGAAGGCGTTTGTATTGGACGATTTGTACCGGTTCGGCGAAGACGCGGTCAAGCTTTACGGGAATAAGTGACAAAAGGCGGACGGAAGGGCTCGCGGACGTTATCGGACGGGCGCTCTTCTCCCGCCGCAGGAAAACCGGAATCGATCGGGGGATCGCCATGGACGTCAAACTGCTGCTCGCCGACGACGAGCCGATCATTCGCGAAGGCATCCGGAATAAGCTGGACTGGGACGCGCTCGGCATCGAACTGGTAGGGGCCGCCGAGGACGGGAAAGCCGCGCTCGAGCTGCTGAAAAGCGAACCTGTCGACATTTTGCTGACCGACATTCACATGCCGCGTATGGACGGCATCCAGCTGGGCCGGGAAGCCCGCAAGCTGTATCCGAACATCAAGATCGTCATCCTTTCCGGCCATGAAGACTTCGAATTCGCCAAGCAAGCCCTCGAGCTTTCGGCGATGAAATATATGCTGAAGCCGTTCACCCGCTCGGAGCTCGAACAAGCCGTACTCCAGGCGAAGCGGGAGGTGGCCGGCTACCGCCAAGCCGAATCGTCGCTGAGGCTGACGATGAAACGGCTGCAGGAAAGCTATCCGCTCCTTCGAGAGAACGTGCTGACAAGTTTGGTGGAAGGGCGGTTGAACGAGCGGGGGGCCAGGCAGAAGCTGGAGTCGCTTGAGATCGATTTGACGGGAGACCGGTTTGCCGTCTGGATCGTCGAGCCGGAGCCGCCGGCGGGGCGGAGGACGGGAGCGGAGCATAAGCCGCTCTCCGCGGGTGCGGCGGATCGCGGCGGCGACGCCGAGGAACCGCCGCTTCTTAGGCTGCGCGACGGCATCGAAGCGTATTTGCGCGACCGGAAGCGGGCGGCCGTGTCCTTCGGATCGGGCGCGGGCGTTATCTGCATCCTGGAAGGAGACGGGCCGGAAGACCGCGACCGGTTGCCCGATTTGGCGGAAGGCGTCAAAGCTCATGTCCGGGAGACGATGAACGTGCCCGTTACGATCGGAATGGGCGGGGTCAAGTGCGGGCTCGAGGGGATTGCGGAGTCTTATCGGGAGGCGACCGAAGCGCTCGCTTACCGGTTTTGGACTTGCGGAAGCAGCGTCATCTCGGCCGGCTCGATCCGATCACTCACGGAGCCGGGACGGTTCGCCGTTCCCGAAAAGCATATCGAGAAGCTGACGGCCGCCGCGCTGCAGGGTGACGAGGCCGGCATCCGGGGCGAGCTGGAGGCGATATTCGCTTTCATTCGCAGCCGAACCGGCGTCTCCATTACCGAAATCAAAATCGGCATGAAAGAATTTCTGGCCCATGCGCTTCGCAGGCTTCCGGACTCCGGAGCCCGCCTCGCGGAACGGTACGGCAAGGAGTACGATCCGTATTCGGCCGTCGACCGTTACCGGACGATGGACGAGATGGAGCAGCAACTGCACGGCCTTTTCCTGGACCTGTCCGACTTCGTCCGCGACAAGCGGGGCGGCCGTACGCGTACCGTCATCCGCAAGGCGATCGAACTCATCGAGGCCCATTACCGGGTCGAGGATTTGTCGATCAACCGTCTTGCCGAAGAGCTGCACATGAACGCGTCGTACTTCAGCCGTTTGTTCAGCCAAGAGACGGGGTACACGTTCACCGAATATTTGACGATGACGAGGCTGGAAAAGGCGAAGCTGCTGCTTCGCGACACATCGCTGCGGGTGTCCGAAATCGCCTTCGAAATCGGCTTGAGGGACCCGTTTTATTTCAGCACGCTGTTCAAACGGTATACCGGTCTCAAGCCGACCGAATACCGGGAGCGATAACGGCCGGCTCGTCCGGCGTTCCGGCCGCCGCGTAAATAAATTCGAGAAGATGTAAACGTCCTCGATTCCAAACGTTCTTGCCGTGCGATAGGCTGGTAACAGTCGGTACGCAAGTTCCGGCCATACGAACCACCATCTCGGGAGGGATCCATGTATCATGGGGCAATTGTTGAAAAAGGCGGCGGCCGCGCTGCTCGGCTCGGCGCTCGTCTTGTCCGCCGCGGCGTGCTCGTCCGGCTCCGGTCCGTCGGGAGCCGAAAACGGCCAAAACACGAAGACGGACCCGAACAAGCCGAAGGACCCGGTCACGCTCGTCATCAAGCACACCACCTATGAAACGTTCGATCAGGATTTGGCGCCGGCGATCAAGAAGTACCAAGAGAAAAACCCGCACGTCACCGTCAAGGTGGAAATGGTCAAGCCGAAGCAGGGGGAGAACATCATTACGGCCAACACGGCGCTGTTCGCCTCCGGCGAGCAGGTCGACATTTTGCGCGTCAGCCCGAACGTCGGCGCCGGCGAGTACGCGGCCCGCGGCTGGGTCGTGCCGCTCGACGAGTACGTCAAGAAGTCGGGCGTCGACATCACAAAATATTACCCCTCCCTGCAAAACCGCGGCGTCTACGCCGGCAAGCGGTACGCGCTCCCGTGGCTCCATACGCAGTTCATGATTTTCTACAACAAGGATTTGTTCCGCAAATTCGGCATTCCCGAGCCGAAGCCGAGCTGGACGTACGAGGACATGCGGAACGCCGGGCGCAAGCTGGTCGAGAACAACGTGCACGCCTTCGAGAACTCGTTTCCGAACATGCTGCACATCGTTGGCGGCGCGTGGGGCGGCTCCACGTTCAACAGCGCGGGCAACCAGATGACGCTCGACAGTCAGGGCGCGCTCCAGGGGTACGAATTTTTTCGCGACATGGTCGTAAAAGACGGACTCAGTCCGGGGAAAGCGAGCCAGGCGAAAGGGCTGCCTTCCGGGCCGAACATCATGAAGGGCACGTCGGGCATGTCATTCACATGGCTCAAGATGAAGCAGTTCGACGAAGCCGGCTTGAACTACGGCGTCGTGCCGTCGCCCGTCGGACCGGGCAAGCAGCAGGGGTACGGCGGTCTTGACGGAATCGCGCTGTCCTCCACGAGCAAAAACAAGGAGGAGGCGTGGAACCTGATCCAATTTCTCGCCTACGACAACGAAGGGCAGCTGGAGCAAATTAAGCAGAAGATTACGATACCGGCGTTCCCGAACGAAAAAGAACAGATCGCGACATGGGAGCGGACGATCGGCAAAAAAGACGTGACCGACGCGATCTTGTACCAGGTCGAGAAAACGAACGAGGAGGGCGTCGGCATGATGAACAATTTGCCGGGGACCGAAGTCGCTTTCGAGGGCTTCATCAGCTGGCTCGGGCAAAACTTGTTCGCCGACAGCTTCGACGTCTATACGCAGGTGCCGGCCAAAGTGAAGGAATTCAATACGCAATGGGCGGACTTGCAAAAAGAAGCGGAAAAACAGATGAAGAAATAAAGCGCTTTCGTCCGGCGGAATCGGACGGAGAGCCGGGCGAGGCGAAACATTCGATCGGGGAGGAAGGCAAGATGACGAATTTCGCAGGAATGAATCCGCGGCAAGAGGCCGGCGCGAACGGGAGCGACGAGGCGTTCGCAAGCCGGTGCCGCCTATTGCTGGAGCGGACGGTGCGGTGTCCGATTCCGGAATCGGACGTCCCGCGGAGGCGGATGTTTCACGCCATCGCGCGGCTCGGGCTCGGCATCGAAACGGACACGGCGCTTTCGCATATTTCGGAATCGAACGACAACCCCGGCAACGCCGCGATGTTTTTCCGTCATGCCAACATCGATGCGCTGCTCCGGTTCGGACACGTCTACGACGAAGCGCTGCGCGCCAAAGTGAAGGAGAAGATGGTTCGCGCCGACTTGTACGAGCTGCGGGGCGGCACCGAAAATCACCGGATCATGAATGCGGTGGCCGGTTATTTGACGGCCCAGACATGGCCCGAATGGGAACGGGCCGAGGACGTGAAGGGAAGCTGCGCCGACTATTTGCACCGCTACTTCCACCGCATCACCCGTTACGGTCAGGGGGAGTTCGATTCGACGACGTACAGCGTATTTTATATCAATACGCTGGCGACGCTGTACGATTTCTCGCACGACCCGCAGCTGCGGAAAAAAGCCGGCATGGCGATCGACTGGCTGCTCGCCAACACGGCCGGAGACTGGCTGAACGGGATGTTTACGGGCGCGCATTCGCGGGACTATCATCCGACGGAGACGTTTACGAACGCCGCCGCCGGGACGACGGCGGCATGGCTCTACTTCGGGGGGCGCGAGCCGGACTTCGCGAACGGCGAATGCCATTATGCCGCCATCAACGCGCTGTCCGGCTACCGGGCGCCCGAGGCGGTCCTCCGCATGGCGCAGGACCGCAGCGTCGCGTTCGAGCACCGGGAGACGCACGACATCATCGGCACGGCGGAAACGACGAACGACAATCATGTTACCCGCGAGCTGGGCAGGGGCGACGTAACGATCAAAGGGTACGGCTATGTGAGCCGCGCCGGCGTGTACAAGTACAGCTACGTCACGCCCCGCTTTACGCTGGGCAGCATGGCGGACGGCAAGCAGGGCGACGTCGTCATGACCGGACAGACGAGACGATGGTCGCTCGACTGGGATTCGCCGCAGCCGTCCGGCGTACTGTTTTTCAACCATCCTTTCCCCGACTTCGGTCATCCGGAGGAGCGGTATGTGGAAAAGTGGATCGGTTCTTCGCCCTTCGAGCAAGTGATGCAGCACAAGGGGGCTCTGATCGCGGTCTACAACATTCCGGCCGGGGAGACGTACCGGTACGGGCCGCGCGATCCGTTCCCTTCGGATCGGGATCCGTACATCGACGGCTTCTTCTCCGGCACCGCCATTCTCGAGCTCGTCGAGGATTCGTCCGGCTGGCTGTTCGCCCACGGCGGCGCCGTTCTGATCGCCGTACGGCCGCTCAAGCCGTACATATGGCTGCGGGACGACAACGGCCATCGGAGGCTGCGCAGCGCCGGGCGGAAGAACGGGGTTATCGTCGAGGCGGCCGATCCCGCCGATTATTCCCGCGAAGACGACGTCCGGCTCGGCGGGGAGGCGGCCGTCCGGGCGGAGCTTGAGCGGTTCCGCGAACGCGTATTGGCCCGGACGAAGGTCGACGCCGCGGCGCTCGACGGGGAACGGCCTGCGGTCGGGTATACGGCTTTGACGGGCGACACGCTGCACATGGCATACGACGGGGAACGTTCGGTCAACGGAGAGCCGCTCCGCTACGACCGCTGGCCGCTACTGGACAATCCGTTCGCGCATTCCGAAGTCGGAAGCGGCTTGTTGACGCTGCGATACCCGGGATACGAGGCGGTGTGGGATTTCAGGGAGTGGAACGTCCTTCCCCGATGAACGTCGCGACGGCTGTCTTCGGACAGCCGTCACCGCTTGAAAGGGGGGATGCCCGAACATTCGAATCGTTTTTCGCAAGCGCTGTCATTTCAGCATGCGAGAGCCCGAACCGGGAACGCCCGGTATGTGAAGTTACGGAAGGAGGCTTCAGCTTTGAGAATGAAACGCAAGAAATCGTGGATCGTTCGCTTGCTACTCTTCGTCGTCCTGTTCGGAACGATGCCGCTCCCGCTGCCGGCCCCGATCGCCGCAGCCGAAGCGTCGGCCGATACGCCGGCGCCGGCCGCCTCTGCGTCGGCCATCCCCGCCGCGGATCAAGCGCTGCCCCGGACGATGTGGCAGACGGCCGCATCGGCCAGCGGGACCGGTTCCGCCCCGGCCATGGCGATCGATTCGTCGCTGTCGACCCGATGGACGAGCGGCGCGGCGCAGGCGGCGGGGATGTGGTTCCAGATCGACACCGGGCCGGGCGAGAAGACGTATACCAGACTGACGATGGATGCGGGCGGCTCCGCGAACGACTATCCGCGAGGCTACGAGATCCGGGTTTCCGACGACGGCGTCGTCTGGAGCGAGCCGGTCGCCGCCGCCGTCGGCTCGTCGGGCCAATCGACCGTCCAGTTCCAGCCGCAGACGGCCCGATACGTCCGGATCGTGCTCACGAAAAGTGCCGGGCTGTGGTGGTCGATCCACGACCTGAATGTGGTCGGGGAGCTGGCGCCCGATCTCGTGCCGCCGACGGTACCCGGCAGCGTGACCGTCGTCTCCAAAACGGATACCGAGGTTGAGCTCGCTTGGGCGGCTTCGAGCGACAATATCGGCATTTCGGAGTACGAGATTTACGCAGGCGGAGCCGCACCGGTCGGCCGGTCGCCGTCGACGACGTTCAGAGTGATGGGGCTGACGCCGCAAACGGCTTACAGCTTCACGGTGCGGGCCAAAGACCTTTCCGGCAACGTGTCCCCGGCGAGCGTTCCGGTGACGGTCACGACGGAGGGCGTGATCTCGCTCCCGATTATCGCCCGATACGACATGGAGCCCGACGCCTCGGCTCCGTCCGTTCTGGTCGACCGGAGCGGCCACGGACATGACGGGGAAATCCCGGGGACCGCCTCCTTCACGGAGGGACGCGCCGGCGGGAAAGCGCTGAAGCTTATCGGAATCGATCCCGTACGGGTAAACAAAACGACCCAGCTCGACAACGTTTCGTCCAAGCTGACCGTCACCGCTTGGATCAAGCCGGACGACCTGAACGGCAACCTCCCGATCGTCTCGAAGCGGGACGACAACTGGAAAGGGTCGACTTTTTATATGCGGCTGATCGGCAATCAGCTCGGCTTTACCGGGGATTACGGGCAATCGAACTATAACTGGTGGTATCCGTCTTCGGCGATCGTCGCCGGCCAGTGGGTGCATGTGGCGGTCGTATTCGAGAAGAACGCCGGCCTGACGTTCTACGTCAACGGCGAGCCGATCGGACGGAGAGACGGCGCCGAGGTCGGCAAGGACCTGCTGCCGAACGACGTCGATATGCTGATCGGCGCGGAATGGCATTGGGATACGGCTACGCGCACGATGAAAAAATATGGGTTCCGCGGGGCGATCGATTCGCTGCGCATCTACGCCGCGCCGCTTACGCCCGGGCAAATCAAAGCGGATATGAACGATACGATCTCGATCCGTCCCGTCGAGGCGGGCGATTTCACGAAGCCGACCAAGTGGGCGACGTTCCGGCTCGTGCGGTTCGACATGCCGACCGGCTTGTTCACGAAGGGAAGCGCCCAAATCCATCAAAACGCCGTACGCAAAGCCGGTCCCGATGCGGTCGATTGGCCGGACATCACGCTGCGCATCCCGCAGGCCGACAACACGGTGAAAACGGTGAAACCGTTCGCCGCCGGCGCGAAATACGAAACCGAAATTTTGCTGCAGCGTGAAAGCCAGAGCAAGAAATATTTTCAGCAGCCCACGGACAACGTGCTGGAGCCCGGCAATCATTGGGTGCGCGGCGTGTCGTGGCGCTGGGGACAGACCTACCTGTACAATACGGACCGCACGTCGCGGACGTGGGTATGGGATCACGAGCTGTGGACGTTTCCGGTGAAGATCGCCGGGAGCGAGTCCGGTTCGGTGAAGCGGGTCGTATTGAAGGTTGACGGCAATGTCATCTACGACAGCGGCGGCAACGCGTACGATTCGCTTACGCTGCTGCTGCCCCAAAACGAGCAAGGCAAGCCTTACGAGCTGTGGGTGGACGGCAGAGGGCCGGTTCGCTTCGATGCGGGGCTGCAGCCGATCGAGCCGGGCAATCCGAAAGACGTGCCGATCCCGGTAAACGCCGCAGTTCCCGGACCGGGCCCCGCAATCGCCGTCGCAAGCTTGGAGCGTCCCGAGACGTTCCCGAATCAGGACGCTTGGGACCGAGACGTCGCGGCGCTTCCCGTGCCGCAGCCGGCCGCACCCGGATACGTTCCGGACCGATCGTCGATCGCCCGTCATGTCGGGGTCGACGTCCCGCGATCGCCGGAGACGATCAACTTCGTCTATATGACGCACGGCATGAGCTCGGGCGGATTTTACCATTCCGAGCACCGCAGCGTGGCCGCCCGATATCAGGACATCGGCACCTTGGAGCAGTATGCCGACTATGTAAGCCGAACGGGATACGACCGGGTGTTCGAGTTCGGCATGTTCGGCGCCGCCGACAGTCCGAACGCGCACGAGAACATGGCGGAGGCGCTGGATCGGCGAGGCGTCCGCTTCGGAGTCGTGCCGCTCTCGGACTTGGACACCATCGACATGCGCAGCCCGAACCTGGCGTTCTACAGCTACAACTTGCCCGACTTCCGCGCGCCGCTGTACCGTGACGTCCAGCTCGGCCTGCAGCGCCTCGCCGCTTACCCGAACATGACCGGCGTCAGCATCGGAGCGGACAATTCGCCTTATCTCCCCTACTGGGATTGGACGCCGCCCATTCCGAACCGGCCTTGGGGAACCGCCTATACGGCCTTCCAGTCCGGAGCGGGACAGCCGCTGTCGACGCCGATCGCGTCCAGCCTGATCGGCTCCTACAACCGGAAGGAGCACGAGTACTATGCGCCCGCCAAACCGTTCCTCGACTATGTGAAACGATACGACGATACGTACCGGCAGTACGGTTATTTCGCCAGAGCCGTCTCCGAGGTCGATTCCGGGTACGTGACGACGACGGGGTCGTTCGGCAGCTCGGCGGGCAACGGCGCCCGCGGGGGATTCCCGACGGGTACGATCGACGCGGGACCGATGCACGAACGGCTGCCGGTGCAAACCGCCTATGATTGGAACGAGCTGGACAGCTCCAAGCCGATGCATCTCGTCGCTCTCATCGACCGGCTTCGCAGCGCCGATCCGGGCAAAACGACTTGGGCGACGCAGGACGACTTCAGTCTGTTTTTCGGCAAGACGGACCGTCAAAAAGCTTATGCGCTCGCCTTGACCCGGGGCATTCAAGCGATCGGCACGAACGTATTGCCGAACGACCGGGGGCCTTTGGCGAAGCCGCAGACAATCGCCGAGCAGAAGGAGCTGTACGATTGGATCCATCGATACGGCGGAGCTTACGCGATGACCGAGCCGACTCCCCCCGTAGGCATCCTGTACGTCAACGAGCAATCGCTGCTGAGAGGGGTCGTTGGCGGCGAAGCTCCAGAAGACGACAAGCTTCTGAAAGGATCGCATGAGGGGAAAGTGACGGAGGCGCTCTTCCTGACCCATGCGGCGGGCTGGCCGTCGAAAATCGTGACGCCGGACGAATTGAAGCGGGGGCTGCCGTCCTCGATCAAGACGATTCTGCTTGTCGGCTTGAACGACGTGGACGACAGCTGGCGTTGGTACGACGGAATCGCCGGCGAGCTGCAAAGCTTCGTGGACCGGGGCGGTCGCCTGGTGAAGGATGCCGAGTCCGTCTCGCCGGTCGCCGCCGTCGATACGGGCATGCAGATCAGAGCGTACGTCATCCAGAGCAGAGAGGACAAGACGAATGCGCTGCTCGACCGCAACGCCGACAATATCGCGAAGTTTCGGGCGGCGATGATCGGAGCCGAAGCGCCGATCGCCGTTTCCGGCGATCGCACGATCTGGGCGATTCCGACGCGGTCCGGCGATACCCGGTACGTCACGGTCGTGAACCAGAAGCACGATCCGACCCCGGGTCAGACGCAGCATTTGATCGGGCAGACGGGAGCGTTGGCCTGGAATGCCGAGAGGCCGATCTACGATATTCGCAAAGGCCGAAAAGTAACGGTGCAGGAAGCGACGTACGTCGATTTGCGCACGGAAGGCTTCGCGTGGTACGCGCTGCCGCCCTCGGAGCCGACGACCCCGTCGGTATCGGTCGCGAAGCGGCCGGACGGCTTCTACGAAGCGTTCGCGACCGTCAACGGCGCAAGCCCGTCAACCGGACCGATGACCGGCATACCGGTCGAGCTGACGGTCACGCACCGGGTCAGCGGCGATACGGCGACCGTATATTCGGCCACCGGCCTGACGGCGAAGCTGCCGCTTCGCGATACGGACGCTCCCGGCGTCTATACGGTGGCCGCGAAGGAGCTGCTTAGCGGCCAGACGTCCGCCGTATCCGTCGAGGTGCAGACGCCTCCGGCGCCGGCGAATACGCCGCAAGCCGCTAGCCTGCACCGGGAAGCGGACATCCGCAAGTTCGCGGAGCGGACGAACGTACCGGTCACCGTCGCGCTGACCGCGGCGCAGCGCGACGATCCGGCGATCGCGGAGCAGGCGAAACGGCTCGTCCAATGGCTGACGCAGCGGGGACGCAGCGCCAAGCTCGGGCTAGCCGAACCCGGCGGGGTGGTGACCGGTCTGCAGGACTATCAATCGTCGTACGTCAAATACCCGCAGTGGAAGACGATCGAATCCGATCTCGTGCTGATCGGCAACCGTTCAAACAACGTCTTGCTGCTCGACCAAGCCCGCGGCTTCCTGCTTCCGAACCGAGGGGCGGACATCGCGCCGGGCCAGGCGGCCGTCGGCGTGGCGAAGTCGCCGTTCGTCGGCGAGTATCAGGCGCTCAATATCGTCTCCGGCGATACGGCCGGTTTGGCGGCGGCGGCGGATCGTCTGCTGCAGCTTCCTCCCGCTCTGCCGGACGCACCGCAAGGGCTGACGGTAAAGCGCATCACGGATACGACGGTCGAGCTCCGCTGGGCAGCCGTAGGCGGGGCGACGGAATACGACGTCGAGCGGCGCGAGAGCGGGCATGCCGGATGGAACCGGATCGGCGGCACGCCGGGCGCCTTGACAAGCTTCGCCGATACGGGGCTGCGGCCGGATTCGTCGTATACGTACCGCGTAAGGGCGAAGCATGCGGCCGGGAATTCGGAATACGGCGACGAGCTGCGGGTCGTCACGCTCCGAGCGGTTGGCGAAACGCCGCTCGACCGGACCGGCTGGACGGCGACGGCATCGTCCAACGGCGGCAACGCCAAATTCGTACTGGACGGGAATGCGGCCACCCGGTGGGATACGGCGACGGCCCAAGTGTACGGACAATCTTATGTCGTCGACATGAAGGCCGACCGGACGTTCCGCAAAATCGTTCTGGACACGACGGGGAGCCGGTACGATTATCCCCGGCAGTATGAGGTATACGTTTCGACCGACGGCGTCGATTGGGGTTCTCCCGTCGCGACCGGCGGGGGTGCGGCGGTTACGCCGATCGCATTCGAGCCGCGTACCGCGAGATACGTCAAGATCGTGCAAACCGGCCGCGCCGGCAACTATTGGTCGATCCACGAGCTGACCGTCTACTGATTCGCAGCGGACGATCGGGAACGGACGGATGCTAGAAACGGGAAGAGCCGCGATTGGAGATGCGGCTCTTCCTGTTTTTGTCATGCCCTTGTCCGTCCGCCCCCTTTCAAAATAGTTATATTATTTCTAATCATATTGGAATATAATGAAAAAAAGTTTCCAATATCCGAAAGGGGGACGACCTGAAAGTGAAACGGTTGGTCAAGCCGCACTCGTTTCATCTCGCGCTGTTTTGGCGTTTTTTCGTCAGCTACTTCGTCCTGATCCTCGTGCCCGTCATCGTAGCCAGCGCGTTCACGTACGTCTTCGTGGTCCGGCTTATCGAAGGAGACGCCGAGCGGCAAAACAACACGATCATGCGCCACTTCTCGGAACAGACCGACGCCACCTTTTCCTCGCTCCAAACGGACATGATCCGCATGCTCAGCGGCCCCAATCTGGGGAGCTTCCTGCGGATCGCCGGCGAGCCGCCCGACAATCAGCAGCGCAACGAGCTCGTCCACTCGCTCATGGACCAATTGGGCAAGTTCGATACGGGGGACTTGACGTCCAGTGCCTACCTGTACTTCGCCCATTCCGATCTCGTCGTCGACATCAACACGCATACGACCAAAGATTTTTACTTCGAGCACTATTACCCGATCGACCGGGTCGACCGCCAAGACTTCTTCGCCAATTTCAAGGGCAAGAAGATGATGGAGTTCACCGAGCCCCACACGCTGTACCGGAAGCCGCTGTTCGAAAGCAACGTGCCGTCCGCCGATTCCAACATTTCGGTCGTCATGAGCTATCCGTTCAACAGCGATAACCCGGACGTCTACCTGGTCGTCAATGTAAGCGCAAACAAGCTGAGCGAACGGATCGGCATCGGCGAAAGCTGGGTGACGGGAACGGCGATCGTCGACGGCGAAGGCCGCGTCATCGGCCATGCGGGCGCGGCGGAATACGACCCGGCGGCGATGAAGGAGGCGCTGCGCACGCACCGCGAGGGCGATCTTTTTGTAAACGGCGATCGGAAAGCGCTCTCATTTATGAAATCGGGGTTCGACGAATCGTGGCGGTACGTCAGCTTCATCGATTGGCAGGCGCTGCTTCAGCCCGCGAGGCTCATCCGCATGCTGAGCATCGGCTTCCTCGTCGGTTTCCTCGTCATGGGCAGCCTCGTCTCGTATTCGCTCAGCCGCCGCATGTACGCCCCGATCCAGGAGATCAAGACGGGGCTTGCGTCCCGGCGCCGGACGGAAGGCGCGGCACGGCACCGGGGCGACGACTTTGATTTGATCAAACGGTTTTCGGACCTGATCATCGTCGAGAACGAGCAGCTGTCGCGGCTCGTCGGCGGGATGTATCCGATCGTGCACCAGCATTTTATCGCGAAAATGCTGCTCGGCGAATACCGGGACGCGCTGTCGATCGATTATTACGCGAAGGAGATCGGCTTCGCTTACGAGCCGAAGGCGCCGCGAACGGTGCTGTGCATCGATATCCAATTTTACGAGCAGGCGGAGGAGCGGCTGTCCGAGACGTCCAAATCGTTCCTGACGGCCGAGCTGAAGCAGCGCATCCCGGGCGTATCGCCGTCGCTCGTCTGGGTGTGCGAAACGCGGGCGGACCTCGTCGCCTGCGTCGTGCAGCACGATCCGATTCTGCACGTCGGCCCTCGGGAGACGGCGGAGGCCGTCAAGCTGCTGCTCGGTCAATACGGGGCGTACTGCAAGGCGTCGATCGGCGTCGGCCGCACCGTCCACGCCGTCGAGGAGCTGCATCTGTCTTACGCCCACGCCAATGCGATGCTGGCGCATAAGAGCATGGAGGCCGGGGTCGAAATATGCCGCGAGGAGGCGGGATGGGCGGAGCGCGTCCCATGGGACGGCTTCCTGTCGGCGCAAGAGGTGAACCGCATCTTCAACCTGTACAAAAGCCGCGAGTACGACAAGCTGCTCGCCTCCGTCTTCGACATGCTGGAGGCGGGGAGGGCGCGCAGCGCCACCGCGCGCCAAGTGAAGGCGTTTTGCCAGGACGTGCTCCATGCGTGGATTCGGGCGGTCGAATCCGAGCGAAGCGACTTCGGCATCGCCTATTATTCGGGTCTGCTGGACCGGCTCGGCCGGTGCGTCTCCTGGGACGACGTCCGCCGCTGCTTCGAGGGCATCCATGCCGAGCTGTTCCGGGAGGAGGAGACGACCGACCGCGGCGCGATGTTCGCGGACATCGTCCGGTATATCGACGAGCATTACGGCGAGGAGCTGTCGATCGAAATGTTCGCGGAGCGGATGAACATGTCCGTCGGCCACTTCAGCCGAACGTTCAAGGAGGAGGTCGGGGAAAAGTACGTCGAATATATCGCCCGGCTGCGCATGACGAAGGCGAAGGAGCTGCTGCTCGAGACGGATTGGCGCATCGACGACATTGCGGAGAAGGTCGGCTATTGGGGGCGCAATTCGTTCATCCGCATATTCCGCAAGTACGAAGGCATTACGCCGGCGAAATACCGGACGATTCACCAGCGTACTTAGGCGTCACTAGGCGTACTTAAGCGTACTTGGAAACAAGCCGAAGACTCCTTTTTTTGGGGAGTCTCTTTTTTTTCCTGACGCCGGCGAAGGGGCGAGGCGGGACGCGGCTCGCAAAAACGGAGACGCCGCGGAAAAATGCGCGCTTTACCGGGGGCGCTCCGAATCCGTATAGTGGACGCAAGACCGGCGCCGCCGGGTCGGCCGGCCGAAGCGACAGGAAGCAAGAGGCGGTGAAGCCCGTTTTTGCAAGCGGTTTCGCGAGCGCCGAAACGATAAACGGACGAAAGGAGTGTGGACGTTTGGCCAACAGAGGCAGACTCGCTTACTTCGGGTACATGCTGAGGAAACACAAGGCGCTTTATCTGCTCATGCTGCCTGGCATTTTGTATTATGTGGTGTTCAAATACGTGCCGATGTACGGGGTCGTCATCGCGTTCCAAAATTTCTCGGTCGGCCGGGGCATACTCGGCAGCAAATTCGTCGGGCTGGATCATTTCGTCGAATTTTTCGTCAATACGCCGGATTCGTGGAAGCTGATCCGCAACACCGTCATGCTGAACGTGTACGACCTGCTGTTCCATTTCCCGGCGCCGATCGTGCTCGCGCTCCTGTTCCACGAGCTGCGCAACAAGAAGTTCAAGAAGTTCGTGCAGAGCGTCAGCTACATGCCGCATTTTTTGTCCACCGTCGTCATCGCGGGCATCCTCGTGACGTTTTTGTCCCCGTCGACCGGCGTCGTCAATTTCGTGCTCGTGAAATGGTTCGGCATGGAGCCGATCCTGTTCCTCGGGCTGCCGGAATGGTTCCGGACGATCTACGTCGGCTCGGAAATATGGCAGAAGGTCGGCTGGGGGACGATTCTGTACTTGGCGGCGATCGCCGGCGTCGACCCGACGCTGTACGAAGCGGCCAAGATGGACGGCGCGAACCGGTTTCAGCAAATGCGCCACATTACGTTCGTCGGCATGATTCCCGTCATTATCGTCCTGTTCGTGCTCAATCTCGGCCATTTCATGGAAAGCGGGTTTCACAAAATATTGCTGCTGTACAACTCGATGACGTACGAGACGTCGGACGTCATCAACACGTTCGTCTACCGCCGGGGCGTCCTCGACGCGGACTTCAGCTTCGCGACGGCGGTCGGCTTGTTCCAGTCGGCGATCGGCTTCGTGCTCGTCGTCGCGGCGAACCGGATTACGCGCAAATATTCGGAGACGAGCTTGTGGTGAAAGGAAGGGAACGCGAATGAAAATCAAGGAAAGCTGGGGCTCGAAGCTGTTCGACGCGTTCAACGTGCTCCTCATGCTCCTGCTTGTCGTCGTCATGCTGTACCCGATGGTGTACGTCTTCTCCGCCTCGATCAGCGACAACGCGATGGTATCGAGCGGGCGGGTGCTGCTGTGGCCGAAGGCGGTGACGCTGGAGGCGTACGGGCGGATCGTCGCCAACCCGGACGTCTGGATCAGCTACTGGAATACGATCCGGTATACGGTCGTCCATACGGCGCTGACGCTGATCGCCACGGCCGCGATGGCGTATCCGCTGGCGAAAAAATGGCTGCCCGGCCGCCGGGCCGTCCTGCTCATGGCCGCCTTCACGCTGCTGTTCAGCGGGGGGCTCATCCCGACGTTTCTCGTCGTGCAGAAGCTCGGCCTGCTTAACTCGATTTGGGCGATCGTGCTGCCGTCGCTTATCAGCACGTGGCATCTGTTCATCATGCGGACGTTTTTCGAGGCGCTGCCCGAGGAGCTGGAGGACGCCGCCACGATCGACGGGTGCGGGTCGGTGCAGGTGCTGCTGCGCATCGTCATGCCGCTGTCGCTGCCGGTGCTGGCGTCGATCGCCTTGTTCACCGCCGTAGGCCAGTGGAACGCTTTTTTCGACGCACTCATTTATTTGAAGGACAAGAGCATGTACCCGCTGCAAATTATGCTGCGCAACATTTTGATCGCCGGCTCGAACGTGCAGGGCGAAGGCGACCTCGACTTCGTCGTGACGCTGAAATACGCGATGATCATGATCGCGACTTTGCCGATTCTTTGCGTGTACCCGTTCATTCAGAAATATTTCGTCCAAGGCAGCATGATCGGCGGCATCAAGGGATAGCGGAGCTTCGTCGTCCGTTCCCATATACATTGTCGAAATCAAGGGAGGTTGTCCGATGAAACGAAGCAAATGGATCGCTACGACGCTCGCCACGGTCATGCTGGCCGGACTGGCGGCGGCCTGCGGCGGCAAGACCGATTCCCCGGCGGACTCGAAAGGAACGGACGGCTCGGCGCCGAAGCCGATTACGTTCAGCTGGCTCGTGTACGACAGGCCGGAAGGAAAGGTGCGGACGGACTGGGAAATTTTCAAGGAAATCGAGGCGAAGACGGGCGTCAAGGTCGACTTCCAGGTCGTGAGCCAGGAAGGGCTGACCGAGAAAAGACAGATCATGATCGCGACCAACTCGGTGACCGACTTCATCCAGGTGACGACGCAGGAAGGCCGGGAGCACGGACCGGAGAAAGTGTTTCTGAACTTGAAGGATTACCTCGACAAAGCCCCGAACCTGAAAAAGTTTTTCGACAGCTACCCGGAGGCGAAGGCCGTCGCGACGGGGCCGGACGGCGGCATCTACACGGTGCCGATTCTCGAAGGCGACCCGGAAGGGAAAGGGTTCAACTTCGTCTGGTACGTCCGCAAGGACGTCATGGAGAAGGACGGCTTGAAGCCGCCGACGACGATCGACGAGTTTTACCAGTTTCTGAAAGATTTGAAGGCGAAGCATCCCGACTCGTACCCGCTCGTCTCCAACTCGCCGATCGGCGACACCGGCTTGTACACCGTCATGGGCCGGGCGTTTACGGGCATCCAAGGGTTTTTCAACCTGAACCCGGTAGACGACAAATACGCGTTCGCCCCTTACCACGACGGGTATAAGGAAGCGATCGTCTTCCTGAACAAGCTGTATACCGAGAAGCTGCTCGACCCCGAATATTCGCTGCTGACGGCGGCGCAGTGGGAGGAGCGCATCCTGAAGGGGAAATCGTTCGTCACCTACTTCTGGAAGGCGGACCTCGACAGCCTGACGCAAAAAGCGCGGGCGGCCGGCGCCGGGCAGGAGTACGAGCTGAGCACAATTCCGCAATTCGCCAAGAGCGGCGTCAAAAATTACCAATATTCCCGTCCGCTGATCGGCAACGTCGGACGCGCCATCTCGGCGAAGGTGAAGGACAAGGAGCGGGCCGTCCAATTCCTCGACTATCTCATGAGCGAGGAAGGCTCCAATTATTTGTCGCTCGGCATCCAAGGCAAGACGTACACGCTCGAGAACGGCAAGCCGCTGTTCATGAAGGAGTTCGGCGCGAGCCCGTACGTGCCGCTGCGCCGCGATTACGGCGTCTGGTACGACAACATCTCGCTCAACAACGCGAAGGCGCGCGACGCCTGGGAGCGGGGACTCGACGAGAAGAGCAAGGCGATCAACGCGAGCTACGAGAAATATATCGTGCCGGCGCCGAAGCAAATCGTCAAAACCGAGGAAGAGATGGAGCTCGAGAAGTCGAAGCTGAACAACCTGAACAAGTTTCTGGAGCAAAAAATTACCGAGTTCGTCGTCGGCAAAACGCCGATCAACGATACGACCTACAAGCAGTTCCTCGACCAGGCGAAAAAGCTCGGCTCCGACGATCTGCTCAACATGTACAATACGGCGTACAAACGGACGTACGGCGCGAAATAACGGATGGCCGAGGAGGCGAGAGAGCATATGCCCCGTGACGAGAGCTTCAAAGTGATCGACGTGGACGTCCACAACGAACAGAGCGACGCCGCGCTCGTCCCGTATTTGCCCGAGCCGTGGAGAAGCAGGGTGGCGAGCGGCGGCGTCGGCTTCGCCGGCTCCGGGTACCATTCGCCCGTCGGCGTGCTGCGGAGGGACTCGGTCCCTCCCGGCGGAGGCAAGGCGGGCTCCGATCCGGACTTCATGATCGAGCAGCTGGTGAACGGCTACAACGTGGAGTACGCCATCTTGACCGGCGTCGTCTACAACATATCGGCGACCCACGACCCCGACTTCGCCGCGGCGATCTGCTCGGCGTACAACGATTTCCTGATCGAGGAATGGCTCGGCAAAAGCAAGGCGTTCAAAGGAGCGATCGCCGTCGCCACGCAGGACCCGGCGCTCGCGGCGCGGGAGATCGACCGGATCGGCGGACATCCCGACATGGTCGAGGTCATCATCTCGAGCGCGGCCCGCGCCCCGCTCGGCCAGCGGCAGTACCATCCGATCTACGAGGCGGCGGAGCGCAACGGCTTGCCCGTCGCCCTTCACCCGGGCGCGGAAGGGGCGGGCAGCTCCACCCCGCCGACGGCGGCGGGATATCCGTCGCGGTATATCGAGTGGCATACGTGCCTGTCGCAAATGTTCATGGCGCATCTCGTCAGCATGGTATGCGAGGGCGTGTTCGAGAAATTCCCGAAGCTGAAGGTCGTCCTCGTCGAGGGGGGCATCGCCTGGCTGCCTCACATCATGTGGCGTCTCGACAAAAATTACAAGGCGCTTCGGTCCCAAGTGCCGTGGCTGAAAAAGCCGCCGAGCCAGTATATCCGCGAGCACTGCTACGTCTCGACCCAGCCGATCGAGGAGCCGGACAATCCGCAGCATTTGATCGACCTGTTCAACATGATCGACGCCGAGAACATGATTTTGTATTCGAGCGACTACCCGCATTGGGACTTCGATGCGCCGACGGCGATTTTGAAGCGGCTGAGCCCGGAGGCGAAGCGGAAAGTGTTTTACGAAAACGCGAAGAAGCTGTACCGGCTGTGAGGCTTGGGAAAGCGGAGGGAGGAGGCGCGCGAATGGCGGTGCATTACGTCTTGGACGCGGACGACGTGCCGGATGGCGGGCGCGCCGTCGTAAACGTCGAGGGGCGCGAGATCGGGGTATACCGGATCGGCGGGCAATTTTACGCGCTGCACAACTATTGTCCGCATCAGGGCGCGCCGCTGTGCGCCGGTCACGTCTGCGGCACGACGCTGCCGTCGGACGTATACCGGTACGAGTACGGGCGTGCGGGCGAGATCGTCCGCTGCCCGTGGCACGGCTGGGAGTTCGACATCAAGACCGGCAAGTCGCTGATCAGCGACAAGGTGCGGACGCGCAGCTACAAGGTCGACGTGCGCGACGGCAAGATCGGCATCGTGATCGGGTAGGCGGGGCTGCCGGAGCCGGACGGTCGGGCCGGGCGGACAGAGCGCTGACGGTCGTCGGCGGCTCGCCGAGCTGGCTCCCATCCGGTCGCCGGCGGAATTAAGATACGAATGAGGGATAGGGAATAACACATGCACCGATCTTAATTGGTTTCGTCGACCGGATCCGTATCCCTGGATGGATCCGACGTTGTTAGCCAATCTCTTGCATAAATCCGTGGAACCCGACCGTATTTGGCCGGGTTCTTTGTTTATTTGACATCTTGAAGTCGCTATTACCGGGGATTTTACCCGAATGTATTCTTTACATTCCGATTTATTAAATATCGCCGAACGCCCGGCTCTTCCGCTGGCGCAGCCGTTCTCCGGGCACCGACGACGCCTGATCAGGATCGGCCGTTGTCGAAACCGGACAACATCGGCCTCCGGAGAGTTTCCCAAGATAAATACACAAGCAAGCCGAATTGACGCCACATACAGATGTAGGAAACCCCAACCCATGCCTTGTCATCTTACATTAGAAGGGAGGACGACCCGTTGCATGCCGAGCAACGTATACGGAAGGCCTACTCCAAGATTCCACTTTTGTTTATTCCCAATGTCGGGCAAGTGGACGATTCGATAACGTTTTATGCGGAGGGTAACGGATTTCGGTATGCTTTCGCACCGGATCGTATAACGATGACCTTTTATACGGCTGACCCTTCGCCTTCATCAGTTCGCGGAGCCGGAACCACCGGTTCACGCTTGCATGAGCGGGACTTGCAAGAACATGAACGTCCACTGAAGGGTGTCAACCTAGTCTGGCGGTTTCGGCACGCCGAACCCGATATGACCGTGGAAGGGGCCTTGCTGGAAGCCGGGACGGTCAACTTCTTTCGCGGCAACGACCCGAAAAAGCATCTTACCCGCGTTCCGATGTACCGGGAAGTCGTATGCCGGAACGTATGGTCCGGAATCGATGTCGTCTTTCGCGGCGGTGAAGGAACGCTCAAGTACGATGTGATGCTGCAGCCGGGAAGCCGCGTAGAGAACATCCGCCTGGTATGCGAAGGCGCCGATGGGATTCGAATCGACGATACCGGGAATTTGCTAATCGATACCCCATTGGGAACGCTGACGGACCAAAAACCGGTTGCTTATCAAGACGTACGGGGAAGGAGGGAAATGATAGATTGTGCTTTTACCTTATACGAGGAAAGTGCTGGAATCCGGATCGTCGGATTCGAGCTGCTGGGAGACTACGATCCGAACCATCCCTTGGTCATCGATCCCATCCTCCTCTATTCCACCTACCTCGGGGGGATCGGCCCCGGTCTGGAAACCGAAGGTCTTGGTATCGCTGCGGATGATTCCGGCCACGCGTATATGACAGGCTTTACGAATATCGCCAACTTTCCCACGACCCCCGGCGCCATTCAACCGTCCTTGAATTTAGGGGGTCAAACCTACGATGCCTATGTGTTAAAGATGAACCCCGAGGGTACCGCCCCCGTCTACTTGACCTATCTCGGAGGAAGCGATCTCGACAAGGGCTTCGGAATTGCGGCGGATGCTTCGGGAAACGCGTATATAACGGGTGTTACCCGATCCCACGATTTTCCGACGACCTCCGACGCCCTGGACCCAATGTTGAGAGGGATACAGGAAGCTTTTGTGACCAAGTTAAACCCCACGGGAACCGCTCTTGTCTACTCCACCTTCCTGGGGGGAAGCGACAGTCTGCGAGATGAAGGGCATGGAATCGCCGTGGACGCTCTCGGTAACGCGTATATAACCGGAATTACGGATGCTCTCGATTTTCCGACGACCCCCGGCGTTTTTCAACCGTCATACGATTCCGAAATCGATTCATTCGTAACCAAGCTCAACCCTGCAGGCTCGGGCCTCGTGTATTCGTCTTATCTCGGAGGATCCGGGCAAGATATCGCGAGTCGAGTCGCCGTCGATGTTTCCGGCCACGCTTATGTAACCGGGTGGACGGACTCCACCGATTTTCCGATACAGAACGCCTTGTTCAACACGTTTAGCGGCTTCCAAGATGCTTTTGTGACCAAGGTGAACCCGACGGGTACCGCGCTCATTTATTCCACCTACCTCGGGGGAACCAGTCTTGATCATGGGAACGGTATTGCGGCAGACGTCGAGGGCAACGCCTATGTAGCGGGAACGACCAGCTCTTCCGACTTTCCGACGACATCCGGCGCCTTCTCCACATCGAACAACGGCAGCGAGGATGCTTTCGTAGCCAAGCTGAACCCGGCGGGCACAGCCCTCCTCTACTCCACCTATCTCGGAGGAAGCGAAGCCGACGGGGCTAACGGTATTGCGTTAGATGCTTACGGAAACGCCAATATCATAGGCACGACATTTTCAGCAAACTTTCCGACGATCCCCGGCGCCTTTGAAACCAAACTGGGAGGCAGCGAAGACGCCTTTTTGACCCGCATAAGCTTGACGGGCTCCTCTTTGCTTTATTCTTCTTTTCTCGGAGGGAACTTTTTTGATTCGGGCACCGATATCGCCGTTGATGTATTTGGTACGGTGTATGCCACTGGCAGGACGAGATCGCTCGACTTCCCGGTCACTCCGGGAGCCTTTCTTCCGAATCCCAACGTTGATCCGTCCATCACAAATGCTTTCATAGTCAAACTCGGGGAGTATGTTGCGCCGCCGGGACCACCCGGTCCGCCCGGGCAACTCGGACCACCCGGACCACCCGGACCACCCGGATCACCCGGGCCGCCCGTACCACCCGGACCATCGGGACCGCCCGGGCCATCCGGTTCACCTGGAACGCCAGGGCTTTCAGGAACACCCGGGCTTCTCGGCCCGCCTGGGCCTTCAGGAACGCCGGGACTGCAAAGATCGGCTGGACCGCCAACTATACCGGGACCGGAAGGTCCGCCGGGACCACCGGGACCTGCCGGCTCCGTTCGTAACCGCGCGATTCAAAAATTGTGCAAGAAGCTGCTGATGAAAATGCTGAAAAAACGGAAGAAGACAAAGAAGGATCGTAAGGCAAAAGGACGTAACGGTTTATTAAAGGTGGTTTGCAAGCCGTGCAGGCCGCGAAGATCCACCAAAAGAGAATCGATCCGTTGTCCCAAGGTCCGTCGTTAAGGAAAAGTCGCATGGAAGATACAAATACGATCGCTCTTCATCGAGGAACTGGATGAAATTTTGAAACGCACTGGCAATCCGTCGTCAGTTGCGTTTTTTGTTCTGCGCCTGTCAAGCAAGGGCAAATTGTCGAGCAACGGGCAGTACTGTTCCGTATTTTGTAGGGGGATAATAACTTTTCCGGAATAGTAAGGGTTGTTGTGGCGTAAAAACCACAGTCTAACGTTTCTCTTGTTGCTGCCGCCGCCGTGGACGTAAAGCGGAATATGGGAACGGGGATGTTCCGGCGACCCTTTGCCGAACAACAGCCGGGTCGGATTAATCCTAACTATACCAAGTGGGTCGCAAAGGAACCAAATCGGCGGCGTATCGGGATTGGTAAATATTCGCATACTAATCGAAACGAAAAGCAAGGAGCGACCCGTCACTTGTTCACTCGATGGCCCGGCCGAAACCGGCAAAACCGCAAATCATCCGAATACGGGCGAAACGACCGTCGCGAGACGCCGGCCAAGCTCGGAACGTCGCTGGCGGAGACGCTGGACGCGATTCGGCTCCGAATGGGGACGAGTCCCGACATCGTAATCCGGGAATGGGCGGAAGCGGACGGGACACAAGGCCCGAAATCGGCCGTCTGTTACGTTGACGGGCTGGTCGACGCCGAACGGCTGACCGAGCTGCTGGAGAGCGTGGCGGGCTTGGCGGCGGACGCGACGGTTACCCCCGAAACCGCCTTTTCGACCGCGAAGCGGCACATTCCGTTCGGCGGCGTCGCAACGCTCGACAAGACGGAAGACGTCTGCTCCTGCATGCTCGACGGCTGTGCGGTCGTGCTCTTCGACGGCTCCCCGGTCGCGGCCGCCGTCTCGATTCCGGGAGGCGCTCGGCGGGCGGTCGAGGAGCCGAGCTCGCAGACGGTGATCCGCGGTCCGAAGGAAGGGTTTACGGAAGACCTTTCGACCAACCTGGCGCTGGTCCGGCGGAAGCTCCGAACACCGGATTTGCGCGTGGAGTCGCTGACGATCGGCCGGTATACGCAGACCAAAGTCGCGGTCCTCCATTTGCAGGGGGTCGCCAACGACGAAGTGGTGAAGGAAGTCGGTTTGCGGCTCCGCGCGATCGACACGGACAGCATTTTGGAGAGCGGGTATATCGAGGAATTGATTCAAGACGCCGCCGTCACTCCGTTTCCGACGCTGATGAATACGGAACGGCCGGATACGGTGGCGGGCTGCCTGCTGGAAGGGCAGGTGGCGGTTTTCGTGGACGGGACGCCGTTCGTGCTGATCGCGCCGATTACGTTCTTCAAATTTTTCCAATCGAGCGAGGACTACTACCAGCGATACGACATCTCGTCGTTTCTTCGCGTTATCCGGCTGACGTCGTTCTTGGTGGCGATGCTTCTCCCGTCGTTATATATCGCGGTCACGACATTCCATCAGGAGATGCTCCCGACGACGCTGCTCATCAGCTTGGCCGCCCAACGGGAAGGGACGCCGCTGCCGGCCGTGCTGGAAGCGCTGCTGATGGAAATCACGTTCGAGATTATCCGCGAAGCGGGCGTCCGGATGCCGCGCGCGATCGGACCGGCCATCTCCATCGTGGGCGCCCTCGTCCTCGGCCAAGCGGCGGTACAGGCCGGACTCGTCTCGGCCGCGATGGTGATCGTCGTATCGTTCACGGCCATATCCAACTTCGTGCTGCCGACGATCAATATGGCGGCTACGGTACGGCTGATCCGGTTCGCGCTCATGTTTCTCGCCGGCACCCTCGGCTTGTTCGGGATCATCGCCGGGCTCGTTCCGCTGCTCGTCCATCTGGTGTCGCTCCGGTCGTTCGGCGTCCCTTATTTCATGCCCGTCGCTCCCTTCCGGAAAGGCAACTGGAAAGACTTGTTCACCCGGGTGCCGTGGTGGGCGATGAAGCGGCGTCCGGCCGGCATTGCGACGGGAAATCTGAGCAGACAGGCCGACGAGCAGAGGCCGAAGCCGCCGCCGGCTTCCGGGCGAAAGGAAAACTAAGGGCTGGACGAACGATGCCCGTCGGGGAGGAAAAGGTCGACATCATGAGTGCATACGGACGCCTGCTGTTCGCCGTCGCCGTCTGTTTGGCGCTGACCGGCTGCTGGAGCCGAACCGAGCTCAACGAACTGGGCATTACGACCGCCACGGGGATGGACTTGTCGCACGGGGAATGGATCGTCACCTACCAGACGATCGTACCGTCCGCAATGTCGACCGGCACCGGCGGCGCTTCCGGCGCCAACGCGTCGCAGACGCCGGTTCACGTGTTCTCGACCAAGGCGAAGACGATGCGCGAGGCGGTCGCCTTGAGCGATCTGGAAAATCCGCGTCGGCTGTACTTCGCCCACAACAACGTTCTGGTGATCGGAAGAGAAGCGGCCGAGGCCGGCATCGGCGAAATCGTCGACTTGTATTTCCGCAACCCCGACGCCCGGGAAACCGTCATGGTGCTGCTCGCGGAAAACAAGGCGAGCGACGTGTTGAAGCAGTTCGTTCCGCCCGAAAGGCTGCCCGGCACGGCGATGGCCGATATTTTGCGCAAAGAAGAACGGTTCGCCTCCTTCTTCCCGGCGGTTTCGATGTACGAGCTTGCCATGAGCATGAATTCCGACGCCAGGGGGGCGGGCGTGCCGGAAATCGTATTGAAGGGCGAGGACGAGCAGCTGGAGTCGCTCGACATCTTCAAGAAAACGTCGACCCCGAGCAAGCTGCGGCTGTCCCGCCTGGGCGTCTTTCACGGCGACCGTCTGGTCGGATGGCTGGGAAGGGAGGAAAGCCGGGGTGTCTCCTGGCTGTCCGATCGGGTGAAGGGGACGACGATCTCGTTCGAATGTCCGGGTTCGGGGAAGCCGGCGAAGCATTCGTCGTTCCGCGTCGATCGTGCGAAAACGCGCGCGACGCCCGTGAAGAAGGGCGGCCATTACGCGATGGAAATCGAGGTGAAGGCGACAGGCGTGCTGCTGGAATCGACCTGCGGCCAGGATTTGACGAAGCCGGATCGAATGGGCGAGATGGAGAAGCAGATCGAGGACCGAATCCGGCGCGATATGGCGAGCGGATGGCAGGCGGTCAAAAAGCTCGGGGTCGACCTGCCCGGCTTTGCCGACAAGGTGCATCGCCGTTTTCCGCGCGAATGGAAGCGGATGAAGGGAAGGTGGGAGAGCGAGCTGGCGAAGCTGGAGCTGACGTATCGGGTCGAGGCGACGGTCCGGCGGACCGGGCTGTTTCAAAAATCGTTCGACGAGCTGCAGCGGGAAGGGGAACGGGATTACGGGGGAGCCGACCGGTCGGGGAGCGGCGGAACGAAAGGGGGAGGGGCTCGATGAGCCGAACGGCGGTACGGGTGTCGGAGCTGGTCGTCGGTCTCGTTCTGTTCGAAATCGGCAGCACGCCGCTCTTCCTGCTGGGGGGCAAGGCGAAGCGGGATGCATGGCTTGCGATGGGCATCGGAGCGGCGATCGGCTTCGTCCTGCTACTGATGTATTTGAGCATCCACCGGAGAGATCCGGAGCGCGACTTGTTCGAGCTGTGCCGGCGGTATTGGGGAAGGTGGGCCGGCGCTCTCGGCGGACTCGCCTTCTCGCTGTATTTCGCCTACGAGACGTCCCGGAATTTGCGCGATTTGGGCGAGTTGACGGTGCTGACCTTGCTCGTGAAGACGCCTCTCTTTTTCATCATGATCATCACGATCGCCGTTGTGGCGAATACGGTGCTTCACGGCGCGGAGGTGCTGTTCTGGACGTGCTTGACGCTGTTTCCGATCGTCATCGGAAGCTACGCCCTCATCGTCGGCCTCATCGCGGGGGTAGGACTGATTCATCCCGAGCTGATGCTCCCGGTGCTGGACGACGGCTGGAAGCCGGTATGGGACAGCGCGTTTCCCGAGATCGTCTCGTTTCCGTTCGGGCAAACGGCGCTGTTTCTCGTCTTCCTCCCCATGGCGAAAAGAGGGAAACGGCTGTCCGCGGCCGTCATGACGGCGTACGGAGGCGTAGCCGTGTTCCTGATCGCGATCAACCAAATCAATATTCTCGTGCTCGGACCAATGCTGGCGGCCAACGCGACGTTTCCGCTTCTGCAGACGGTGCAGCTGATCCAAATCGCCGAAGTGTTCGAACGGATGGACATCTTGTTCGCCCTGCTCCTGTATCTCGGCTTGGGGATCAAGATGGCGGCCTTCTACACCGGCGCGGTTATCGGATTGGAGAAAGTGACGGGAATCGCCTACAAGAAGCTCGTCGTTCCGACGGGGGCGGCCATCTACGCGATGGCGTTTCTGTCGCCGAGCTATACCCATCACATCTGGACGGGGCTGGTCGTCTTCGTCAATGCGGTATCGCCGGTATTCCAGATGGCGCTCCCCGCGCTGCTATTCGTCGCGATGCTCGTCCGACGGAACCGGCGGGGGCGGGCGTAAGCCGTTGCCGGGTCCGACGTTCTTCCGTGCGGGGAAAAAACCGCTTTGACCGTTTTTTCCGTAGCGCCCCTCCATCCGAACGATTATACTTGTCGAGTCCTGCAAGTATCGAATCGTGCGGAGGGGATGGAACATCGTCAACGCTTGGTCAAGTTTCCGGGAGGCGGCCGGCCGGCTGTACCGGCTGGAGAAGCGGCCGGTCGCGGTCGCGGCCGCTTCGCTGCTGCTCGCCGTGCCGATCGTGCCGGCCGAGCTGTGGCTCGTCAAAACGATCGTCGACCGCGTCGAAGCATGGACCGCGCCGGAGCCGGTCGGCGGCATCGTCGCCGCGGCCGCGGCGCTCGCCCTGCTTATGGCCGTCGGCAACATCGCGCTGGGCGTGCCGGCCCCGATGGCGATGACGCGGCTGATCGAGATCGGCTCGCTCGAGGAGCGGCGCCTGCTGCTCGACAAGACGGCGCGGCTGCCGCTCGCGTCGGTCGAATCGCCGGCCGTGCAGCGGCTGCGCGAGCGGGCGGGCCGCGTCTCGCTGTACGATACGTTCAACGCGGGCTTGCAGCTCGCGCAGCTTACGCTGCGGTCGGCGCTGCTGCTCGCCCTGCTGCTCGGGTACGGCCAATGGCTGCCGGCGGCCGCGGTCTGCGCGGCGGCGGCGCTGCACGCGGCCGTCTCCGGCCGGGCGTCGGAGCGGATGGAGCGGCTCGCCCGCGAGCAGACGGAGGACGGCCGGCTGCTCCGGCATTACGCCGACCTGATGACGAAGCGGGGCGCGGCCGCCGAGGTGCGCCTGTTCGGCTTGGGCGGCACGCTCGCCGAACGGTGGGGCGCCCTGTACGGGAAGCTGTCCCGGGAGCGCTGGCGGGCCGTCCGGTCCGCCGGGCTGCGCAAGCTCGGACCGGACCTGCTGCTCGCATCGCTCGCCGGCCCGCTCCTCGTCGCGGTCGTCCTGCAGCCCGGCGCGGACCGGCTGACCGCCGGCGACTTCGCCCTGCTGCTGATGGCGCTGACGCTGCTGATGGGCCAGCTGCCCGAATGGATCGCGCAAGCCGCGGCGATGCGGGCGCTCGCGATGCGGTGGGACGACTTCCGCGCGTACATGGCGCTGGAAGAGGCGGAGGGCGGCCCGTCGCCGCGGACCGGGCCGGATGCCGCTCCCGCGGCCGTCGGGCTGCAGGCGCGCGGGCTCCGCTTCCGGTACCCCGGAGCGGAGCGGGACGCGATCGACGGCGTCGGCTTGACGATTCCGCCGGGCTGCCGCGCCGCTCTCGTCGGCGAGAACGGCTCCGGCAAGTCGACGCTCGTCAAGCTGCTGACGGGGCTGTATGCCCCGGACGAAGGTGTTGTTGCCTGGACCGACGGCGAAGCTCGCCGGCTCGCGGGAGCGGGGGAAGCCGGCGTTTCGGCGGTGTTCCAAGATTTTACGCGCCTGTGCCTGACGCTCCGCGGCAACGTTGTTCTCGGCAGCGCGGCCATGGCGGCGGCTTCGGCTCCGGCCGAGCGCGTCGACGCCGCTTTGCGCGAGGCGCTCCGCGACGCCGGCAGCGGGCTGCGAGATCTGGACGCGCAGCTCGGCGCGGCGTTCGGCGGCATCGAGCCGTCCGGCGGCGAATGGCAGAAGCTCGCCACCGCCCGCGCGCTGCTCCGCGACGCCGGGTTCGTCTTCTTCGACGAGCCGACGGCCGCGCTCGATCCGGTCGCGGAGAAGGAGGCGTTCGCGCTGTTTCTGCGCGTCACCGAAGGACGCTCGGCGCTGCTCGTCACGCATCGGCTCGGCGCGGCGAAGCTCGCGGACGTCATCTACGTCCTGAAGGACGGGAAGCTGATCGAGAGCGGCACGCACGACGAGCTGCTGATGCGCCCGGGAGGCGAATACGGACGGATGTTCCGGACGCAGGCGGCGTGGTATGCGTAACAACTCCCGCGCCGCTATGGCGCGCGGCTCCGCGCTGCTGATCGTCCGGTTATGGCGGGCGACGCCCGCGCTCGCCTCCGTATGGCTCGGCCTCCCGCTGCTGCTCGGTGCGACGCTTCTGCCTTATTACGCCGCCCAGCGCGATCTGGTCGATGTGGCGGCGGGTGGGCCGGCCGAACGGGCATGGGCCGAGACGCTCGCCGCCGTATGGCCGCCGCTCGCCGTCTTGACCGGCGCCGCCCTGCTTCGCGCCGTCTTCGGCGCACTGCATGAGGCGGTCGACGCCAAGCTTCGCGACGCCGCGGCGATGCGCATCCAGGCGGACGTCCACGAGCGGGCGTTGCGGGTGCCGCTCGCGGCGATGGACCGGGCCGATTATTACGACCGGCTGCAGCGGGCGAAGGAGGCGGCGGGCGGCGACCTGCTCGGGGTGCTGCAGCAGACGATCCTGTTCGTCCGGCAGCTGTTCGAATGGCTCGGGCTTGCCGCGGCGGCGGCGGCGGCCGATCCGGTCGCCGGTGCGGTTCTCGCCGCCGTCTTCCTCGTCTCGCTCGCGATCCGGCTCGAGTCGGACATCGTCAAACGGAGGCTGAATCGGGACTTGACCGGCCCGGGACGCCGGTCCGACTATCTGCGGGACGAGATCGCCAAGCCCGCCACGGTGAAGGAAATGCGGCTGTACGGGACGATATACCGGCTGATCGGGACGTGGCGGGACGACATGCGGCAATCGCTCGCGATGCGGATGAACGCGAACCGGAGGGAAATCCGGCACGGCATCGCGGCGTCGGCGGTGCAGATCGCCGGACTGTTCGGAACGGTCGCTTGGATGGCGGCTCATCTGAAGTCCGGCGCCATGACCGCCGGGGCGTTCGTCGTCGTCTTTCAGGCGATGCGGCAGGCGAACGGGCTGTCGGCCCGGATGGCGTTCCCGCTCGGCAAGCTGTATATCCAAAGCGCCAAGCTGCTCGATTTGACCGAGTTTTTGCGCCTGCCGCCGGAATCGCCCGCGGACGGAGCGGATGCGGCATCCGCCGCGACCCCCGCCGCGCGGCGGCCCGCCCCGGGACCGCTGGGGCGGATCGCGTTCGAGGACGTGACGTTCCGGTACGCGGGGGCCGCCGAGCCGGCGCTGCGCGACATCCGGCTGACGCTCGAGCCGGGCGAGACGGTCGCGCTCGTCGGCGGGAACGGCGCCGGCAAGTCGACGCTCGTCAAGCTGCTGCTCGGCTTGTACCGGCCGACGGCGGGCCGCGTCGCGTGGGACGGCGTCGGCCTCGACGAGCTCGACCCGGCGCTCGTCCGCCGCGCGATGTCCGCCGCGTTCCAGGACTTCGTCCGGTACGAGACGACGGTGCGCGACAACGTCGCCTTCGGCCGTCCGGACGCGGCGGGCGATGACGCCGTCATTCGCCGTGCGCTGCGCGCAGGCGGCGCCGACGCGCTCGAGCGGCTGCCGGGCGGACTCGACGCCCGGCTCGGGCTGCTCGGCGAGGGCGGCCGCGAGCTGAGCGGCGGCGAATGGCAGCGGCTCGCCGTCGCCCGGGCGGCGCTGCGCGACGCGCGGCTGCTCGTGCTCGACGAGCCGACCGCCGCCCTCGACCCGCAGCACGAAACGGCGCTGTACCGCTCGTTCCGCGAGCTGGCCCGGGGCCGGACGGCGCTGTTCGTCTCGCACCGGCTCGGCTGGGCGCGCTACGCGGACCGCATCGTCGTCCTGCGGGACGGGACAATTGCCGAGGAAGGGACGCACGAGTCGCTGCTGGCGGCGAACGGCGTCTACGCGGCGATGTTCCGCGAGCAGGCGGACTGGTATCGAGGCGGTGCGCCGGTCTGACGAACGGGGCCGCGGCCCCCGCCGCTGGCGAAATTCCGGCGGGTATGGTACGATGGTGACAACGAACGAATGAGGAGTGAAGGGAATAATGTGATTTTCTTGCGGCTATATGCGGATAAAACAAGGCAAAGCGTACGAACGTATCGCTTGTTTTATTGCGGCTATGCGCAAGAAAGTTGCTTATTCTTTTCACTCGATCGACATATCCGGAATCCGGACCCCGAACGTCTTTCGCGCGCTCGGACCGGATTTGCCGTATCGATTTGAGCTGCGGGAAAGGCGACTTTCTTGCGGCTCAAATTTTTTTTTGCGGGAGGATAACGAGATGTCTTTAATTCGGGTTTCGAACTTGACGTTTGCCTACGACGGGAGCTACGACCCGATCTTCGAAAAGGTGTCGTTTCACATCGATACCGATTGGAAATTGGGATTGACGGGCCGCAACGGCCGGGGGAAGACGACGTTTCTTCAATTGCTGCTCGGCAAATACGAATACGGCGGCACCATTTCGGCGCAGGTCGACTTCGACTACTTCCCGTTCGAGGTCGAGGACGAGGAGGCGAATACCGTCGACGTCGTCGAGGGGATTGTGCCGGACTGTCTTCATTGGCAGCTGGTCCGCGAGCTCACGATGCTCGGGATGTCCGAGGAGGCGCTGTACCGGCCCTTCCGCTCGCTGTCCAACGGCGAACGGACGAAGGTGCTGCTCGCCGCATTATTCCTGAAGGAAGACCGGTTTCTGCTCATCGACGAGCCGACGAACCATCTGGACGGGAAGGCGAGGAAGCTGGTCAGCGACTACCTCCGGTCGAAAAGCGGATTCATTCTGGTGTCGCACGACCGGGCGTTTCTGGACAATTGCGTGGACCATATGATGTCGATCAACAAATCCGGCATCGACATCCGGAGAGGAACGTTTTCCGACTGGTGGGAAGACAAGAAGAAGCAGGATCAGTTCGAGCTGGACGAGAACGAAAAGCTGCGAAAGGAAATGAAACGGCTGTCGGAGGCCGCGAAACGGACGAGCGACTGGTCGCACGAGGTGGAAAAAACGAAAAACGGCACGAGAAACTCCGGCTCCAAAGTTGACAAAGGGTACATCGGGCATAAGGCGGCCAAAATGATGAAGCGCTCCAAATCGATGGAGCAAAGACGGCAGACCGCGATCGACGAAACGGCCAAGCTGCTGAAAAACATCGAAACGTCGGACAGCTTGAAAATGTTGCAGCTCGCCTATCATCAAAGCCGGCTCGTGGAGCTCGACCGCGTGTCGGTCTTCTACGGGGAACAGCCGGCGTGCGAGGAGGTCGGCTTTACGATCGAACGGGGCGAGCGCGTCGCCCTTGCCGGTCCGAACGGCTCCGGCAAATCGAGCGTGCTCAAGCTGATTTGCGGCGAGCCGATTCGCTATACGGGCACGTTCCGGAAGGGAAGCCAGCTGAAAGTGTCGTACGTTCCGCAGGATACCTCCCATCTTCAGGGCGATTTGTCCGATTATGCGGCCGCCTACGGGATCGACGAGAGCTTGTTTAAATCGATATTGCGCAAGCTCGATTTCTCCAGAACGCAATTCGAGAAGGACATGTCGGCGTTCAGCGGCGGCCAAAAGAAAAAAGTGCTGATCGCGAGAAGTCTTTGCGAGAACGCCCATCTGCATGTGTGGGACGAACCGCTCAATTTCGTCGATATTTTGTCCCGCATGCAGATCGAGGAGCTGCTGCTCGATTATTCGCCGACGCTTCTATTCGTCGAGCACGACAGCGAATTTGGCCGGCGGATCGCCACCAAGGTCGTCGAGCTGTGACGGCGCGTTTCCGGCGCGCCGGTTCCTTTACCTTGACGTTAGGATAAGGTTTACAATGGGGGAAGGAGGAGAGGCGCATGCGAATCAAGGAAGTGGCCGACAAGCTCGGGATTACCCCGAGAGCGATACGCTTTTACGAGCAGAGAGGGCTGGTCGCCCCGGACAAAGAAGCGCATAACCGGTACCGCGATTACGCCGACGAGGACGTCTGGCGCCTGCAGACGGTCATCGCCCTGCGCGAAATCGGGATGCCGGTCGAGGACGTGCGGCGGGCGCTGGACGAAATCGACCGCGGCGACGGCGAGCATCTGCGCTATTATCTCGAGCTGCAGCAGGCGGTCATGTACGCGCAGTGGGTCGAGCTGAAGCGGATGATCGACACGACGGAACGGATGATCGCGTCGGCGGACGGCGCGCGCGCACCCGACCGGGAGATGATCTATGCGCTGGCGGACGGCTCGCGGCGGCTTCGCGAGGCGAGACGCAACTGGTACGACCGGTGGAATTACGACCGGCAGGCGCCGATTCACGACTCGCTCGTGTACGGGGAGCATCCGGATTATCCGATATACGACCGCTACGAGGAAGCGCTTGGACTCGCCTTCGACTGGGTACAGGCGGCGCCGGGGGAGCGCGGGCTCGACGTCGGCTGCGGGACGGGCAACTTGGCCGGGATGTTTCTGTCCGCCGGCGTCCGCATGTCCGGCATCGACCAGTCCCGGGAAATGCTGCGGCGGTGCCGGGACAAGTCCCCCCGGCTCGAGACGAAGCTCGGCAACTTTCTCGCGATCCCGCACGCGGACGGGACGTTCGACTTCGCCGCGACGAGCTTCGCCTTCCACCATCTCGCGGGCGAGCAGCAGCTGCTGGCGCTCGAGGAGATGCGCCGGGTGCTGAAGCCTCGCGGGCGCATCTGCATCGTCGACGCGATGGTTCCGGAAGAGGCGGACGGGGAATGGGAAGCGGCGCGGCGCTTGCGCGGGACGGGAAGCGAGAGGCATTACGCCCGCGTGTCCGACATGCTTCGCTGGTTTGACGAGAACGGGTACGTCACGAAGCATCGCCGCATCGGCGCGATGGTCCATATCGTGCTCGCCGTTCCGATCCGGTAGCGGCGTCCGCTTCCGGCGTCCGCCGCGGTTCGTCGCGCGATGTTGACTTTGTCGTCGGGGCACGGTTTACAATGGCGCTGTCGCCACGACGCAAAGGAGGAAATACCGATGGACAAAGAGCAATTGCAGCGATTGTACGGAGGGACGGATTACTATTGGGGCAAGGAGCCGAGCTTCTTGGCCGGCCGGGTCGCCCAGGTCGTGCCGCCGGACAAGAAAGCGGGCGCGACACTGCTCGATCTGGGCGCGGGCGAAGGACGGGACAGCGTCCGCTTCGCGGAGCTCGGCTTCGACGTCGTCGCCGTCGACTGGGCGCCCGCGGGACTGGCGAAGGCGAGCCGGCTCGCGGACGAGCGCGGCGTCCGCATCGCCACGCGGGAAGCCGATCTGAACGACTTCGCATGGGAAGGAGAGGCCGACGTCGTCTACTCGATCGGGGCGCTGCAATATATTCGGCCGGACCGCCGGGCCGAGCAGTTCCGCCGGTTCCGCGACGGCACCGCGCCGGGTGGCGTGCACGTCCTGTTCGCCTTCGTCGATCATCCCGACGTGGCGCCGGCGCCGGACTGGGGCGTCAACGAATATTTGTACGGCCGGGACGAGCTGATGCGGTATTACGACGACGCGGGCTGGGAGACGCTCGCCGCCGAAGAGCGGATATTCGACTGCGATTCGAGCGGTGTTCCGCACCGCCATGCGGCGTCCGTGCTGATCGTCCGCAAGCGGCTCGCCTGAGCGGGCGCGGTCCGGAGGAAGGGAGTCGAAGCTTCCCGCCGGCTATGCGGGGCTTCGGCCACTCCCGCCTAGTCCGGAAAGCCCCCGATCGGCGCTCGCCCGCGGCGCCGGAAATGCACCGAAATGCTTAGGCGGATTCGTGATGATGTTCCCATGACAATCCGTTCCGCCGCTTGTTATAGTTGCATTGCGCGGACTGCGTTATGGCTAACGCGGTCCGCGCCTATTTTCGGGAAGAGGAGGTGAATGACGATTACGCTGGTCGAGGAACTGCAGTTGACCGAGACGAGCCTGCGGGGACATGTCCGCATCCAGGATCTCGTCTTCAGCTTGACGCGGCAGTGCAACGCCTACTGCGACATTTGCTGCAACGACGACGGTCCCGGGAAGAAAGGCGTCATCGACATTTCCGGCGTCAGGCAATGGATTCGCGATTTTTCCGAATACGTGCCTTACTGCAAGACGGCGGGCTTCACGGGCGGAGAGGTGTTTCTCCGCTACGACGAAATGCTGGAGGTGCACAAGCATTTGCACGACTTCGGCTTTCTGACGTCGATTACGACGAACGGGTTTTGGGGCAACAATCCCGAGCTCGCGCGGCGCCGGCTGACGGAGCTGAAGGCGCTCGGCCTCGTCGAGGTGGCCGTCTCGATGGACGAAAGCCATTCGGTCTGGGTTAACCCGAAGCACGCCGCGACTGCGGCCAAGACGGCGCTCGAGGTCGGCCTCGCGGTGTCCGTTACGAGCAATTTCACGAGCCCCGGCAAAAGCGCCAAAGACTACTTCGAGCCGGAATGGCACGACCGTCTCCTCTGGGACGAGAACTATTACGTGCTGCCGGTCGGACGGGCGAAGCAGCTTCCGCGGCTCGTGCAAACCCGCGTCCCGCGGGACGATCAGCTGTTCTGCCCGCGCGTGCAGATGGTCATTCAGCCGAACGGCGACGTAGAGCCGTGCTGCTCGGTCTGTCTGGACGACGGCGTGTTCGTCGTCGGCAACCTGTATCGGCAGTCGATGCCGGAAGTGCTGACGAGCATGCTCGGCGACGTGTACTTGAAAGTGATCACCCATCGAGGTCTAGGCGAGCTCGAACAAATCGTTCAGCGGTTCCATCCGGAATGGCGGCTTCCGCCGCGCGAGCATTCGGTTTGCCATATGTGCAACGCCTTGCGCTCGCGACCCGACTTTTGGATGGTCGAAGACGCCATGCGGCAGTACGGCATGGACATTTTGCTGAACAACTGGGCGGCCGGCAAGGCCGGCTAGACGTTTCCCTCACCCAAGCTTCCGCACACGCCCGCCTTCGTCACGGGCAACTTTCCGCTTTATCCCTTCACGTCACACCCGCTGCCCGGAAGGCACCCGTCATTTCACATTCGAATGGAGGAATCGATATGTCCGATAAAGGAATGGATGAACTGGGAAAGCTGCTCGCTTCGGATCCCGAATTGCAAAAAGCGGCATTGTCCGGCATGACGAAAGCGGTTCAAGACCAAATCAACGCCAAAAACTTGCGCGTGAGCGCGGAAGCGCTTCAAAGCTTGGGCAAGCTGACCGCGCTCCCGTCCGGCAACCCGGTGGCCGACGATTACGTCGCGCGCGTGGCGAGCAGCGTCATCGCCGTCGTAAAGGTGAAGGTCATCGACCTGGCGCACGACATGGCCCAGCTTCACGAAATTCAAACCCGCGTCAACGACAAGCTGTCCGGACTGAATCTCAACATCAATAAAATCGGAAGGTAGCGAGGGCGGCTCCCGAACGTCCCTGCAACCGAACGGCATAACGCGAGAATCCCCCGTCTCGGAATCGGAAGAGCGGGGGATTTTACGTGTTTGTTTGCTGGTATCGTTACGTTTTTCTTATTGCGGCGGGTAGTCCGGCAGCTTGCCTTGGTTGATCTGCTTGATGACGTCGAACGGCAGCTTCGGCTTGCGGTCGTACGTCATGAGCCCGTTTTGCTCCTGCTCCACGTCGGTCAGCTGCGTGTAACAGAACCCGCGTACGCACGGGCTTTGCAGCAGCGGATGGACGACGTCGGCGAGCCGCTTCACGAAATCGGCCTCGTCCTTCGCGCCGGAGTAGCCCCAGCCTTCGTCGGACGACTTCTTGAACGCGATGCCGCCGAACTCGCTGACGAGTACCGGCTGCCCCTCATAACGGAATCCGCTGGCGAAAATGCGCCGGTTGGCGGGCAGCGCCGCCGCCGCCTTGTCCGCGGACGAGTATCGGTCGGCGAGCACGTCGCGCCGCCATTCGTAGTCGTGGATCGTGCACAGGTCGGTCACCGCATGCTCCCAGCCGTCGTTGGAGACGACGAGGCGGGTCGAGTCGAGCGATTTGGTCGTATAATAAAGCGCCAGCGCGTGCATTTGCTGCTTGTGGTCGTTCGAGATGTTCGGGACGCCCCAGCTTTCGTTAAGCGGCACCCAGGCGACGACGCACGGGTGGTTGTAGTCGCGCTCGATCGCCTCGGTCCATTCGCGGGTCATCCGCAGGGCGTACTCTTCCGTATAGGCGTAAGCGTTCGCCATCTCTCCCCACAGCAGCAAGCCCAGCTTGTCGCACCAGTACAGGTAGCGCGGGTCTTCGATCTTCTGGTGCTTGCGCGCCCCGTTGAAGCCCATCGCCTTCGTCGCTTCCACGTCGAAGCGGATCGCCTCGTCGGTAGGCGGCGTCAAGATGCCGTCGGGGAAATACCCTTGGTCCAGCACAAGCTTCATGTAGTACGGATTGTTGTTCAAGCATACCCGATCGCCGTCCACGGAAATTTTACGCAAGCCGAAGTAGCTGTTCACCCGGTCGATCGTCTCTTCGTCCCGCTCCAGCACGAACTCGACGTCGTACAGCTGCGGATTGTCGGGGCTCCACGTCCGGCCCCGGCCGAAGTTGTCGTGCAGGCCGATGCAGCGCGTTTCCGTCGCCGCGCGGATGCGGAACGCATCCTCGGCGACGACCTCGCCCGCGAACGAGACGGTCGTCTTGAGCCGCAGCGATTCGAGCGCCGGGTCGCCGAAGCCGGCATCCGTGCCGGTGCCGGGATAGGCGAACGAAAATTTCAGCTCGACGAGGCTCCGGTCGACGTCGGGCGTCATCCGCACCCGGCGCACGTGCGTCTCGGAGACCGCCTCCAGCCATACCGTCTGCCATATGCCCGTCGTCCGGGTATAGAAGATGCCCTCCGATCGCGGCTTCCAATATTGCTTGCCCCGGGGGAGCGTCGTGTCTTGGCTGTAGTCGCGTGCGCGCACGACGAGACGGTTCGGTCCCGATGCGTTCAGCGCTTCGGTGATGTCGGCCTGAAACGGCGTATGACCGCCTTCGTGAGCGGCGACGAGCCGGCCGTTCACCCACGCCTTGGCTTCGTAATCGACGGCGCCGAAATGAAGGAGGACGCGCTTGCCCGCAAACGACTGCGGCAGCTCGAACGTGCGACGGTACCAGACGATGTCGTGGATGTCGGTTTCGCCGATACCGCTCAGCTTGCTCTGGTAGCAGTACGGGACGACGATCGTCCGGCCGAGCTTGCGGGAGCTCGAATCCGAGTACCATTGCTCGGCTTCGCCGACGTTGGCGTCGTCGTAGTCGAACTCCCATTCGCCGTTCAGGTTGAGCCAGTCGGCCCGTTCGAATTGGGGGCGCGGGTGTTCCGGGCGGGGAATGACGGGTTGGGTCATGACGATCTCTCCTTTTAATCTCATTAATTTATGTTGTGAAACAATAAAACATGAGATAATGGGCGCGAAAACGCCGCTCCGGTATCCGTACCGGAATCGGCTCGGGCTCCAATGCCGATCAAGCCCGCCGCGCCGCCGGTCGCCGGAGCCGCCCGTACGTCCTTACTCGGACGAGCGGAGCGGCTTGTAATCGAAGCGGACGATCAGGTCCTGCTCGTAATTGCCGAATTTGGCGCCGAACAAGTTCAAGCCGCCGACGTTGGCGGCGTCCGGCTTGACGCCGATGCGCAGCTGGAAAGCCGGCGCGTCGCCGATGTTCAGCCGGTCGACGGTGACGTCGGACACTTGCCGGCCGTCGATGTAGGAGCCGGTCTCGTCGATGCGCCATCGCTTGAGCTGGCCGTACTGCGTGTTGATCTTGTCCCACCAGGCCGGCGTCAGCAAGCCGCGCTCCCCGCCGAAATCGCCGGGGCTCATGAACGTGCCGATCTCCGTGCCGTTGATCCACACCGTAATATCGGACGGCCAGTTCGGGTTATGGTGGGGCGCCTCCGAGCAAATTTCCACCGACAGCTCGAGCCCGGTCAGTCTGGCGTCGTAAGGCACCTTGTTCGGAATTTGGTATTGGACGTAGCCTTGGCGGAACCACAGAAGCTGGGCACGGACTTTGTCCGGCTCGTAGAAGCTTCGCGGGTCGTCGAGATAGCCGACGATCCCTTCGTCGCTCAAGACGCCGCACGTCGGGCGGACGTCGCAATCCGAGTACAGGCCGACGGGCATATGTACGTACCGGGCCGATTCTTGGACGGCGGGCTCCTCGGGGCTCTTCAAGTCGACGGCGAGCTGGTCGTACAAGGCGGAGCATACTTTCTGGAAGCCGCGGGCGCCCGGAAGCAGCTCGGTCTTGATGAGGCCGGCCTCCTCGAGCTTCTTCACGTTGACGGTCGCGGTCGACGACGGCAGCCCGAACCGGTCGGCGATTTCGTTGACGTTCATGTCCGTCTTCTGGATTTGTTTGAATATTTCAAGCCGAGACTCGTTGGCGAGCGCTTTGGCGATTTCGAGAAATTCGTCGATGGACAGCTTCAGTACGCGGGACATAAGACCGCCTTTCCGTGTCGGGTGAAATGGTTCAATAATTATTGTTATAGTTCAATAATAATATAAGTCGGATCGGAAAGCATGTCAATTTCAAATTTGGGGGAAGGAACGGGGAAAAAAAGCGGGGGCCTCCTCATCGGAAGCCCCCGCTTGGACGCGCGTGGCGCCGAACGCCCCGCCTACAGGCGCAAATGCTCGCGCAGCACGAACTTCGCCGCCTCCGCGTTCGCCTCGCGCAGCGCCCGCACGTACCGGGCGTGCTCCTCCGCGGCGCGAGCCGGGGCGGCGGGCCCGCCGTCGGCCGTCGCCGCCTGGCGGATGAACAGCTCGGCGAGCTGCGCCAGCGACCCGTTGCCGAGCGTGCGCACGACCGCGAGATGAAACGCCGCGTCGGCTTCGTCCGTCTGCGGCTTGGGCGCGCCGGGCGCGGCGGCCGCTTCGATCAGCCGTTCGAGCTCGTCGAACGGGAAAGCGCCGCCCTTCTTGAGCGCGGCATCGACCGCCGCCGCCTCGAGCAGGTAGCGGATTTCGAGCAGCTCGCCCGCGTTCGACCCGGAGAGGCTCGCCGCGAACGACAGCTGCTCGAGCAGCGGGCTCAAGCTGTTGGCGGAGATGAACGCCCCTTCGCCGTGGCGAATTTCCAGAATGCCGGCGCTTTCGAGCGATCGAAGCGCCTCGCGCAGGATCGCGCGGCTCACCTTCATGATTTGGGCGAGCTCCCGTTCGGCGGGAAGCTTCTGCCCCGGCAGGATGCCGTTTTCCACGATATATTGCTTCAAGTTATGGACTACCAGCTTGCTGAGCGTGTAGCGCTCCGCTTTTTCGATCGGTTTCATCGTCGGGCTTGCTCCTCGCGTTCCGTCTGGAATTTGGTCAGACCACTAAGAGCGTAGTCGTTTTTGCCCGCCGTGTCAATATGTCCGGGGGCGGAACGCGTTCGGTTCCCATCCGGATCGGAAAGAGGCCCGGACCGATCGGCGGGGGAACCGGCCGACCGTTATCCGGACCTTCGAGAGAGAGACGACGTTTACGGCGGAGCGGATTCGAGCTTGACCGGATTTTCAATCCGGGTCAGACCGGCTGCTCGGCCCCGACCGTACCGGCCGTCGGCAGCCCGGAGCCCGTATCCCGGATGATCAAGTTGTCGATGTAGACGTCGGTTCCGGTGCCGGTCGTGCTGGCCGAGGCGATATGGAAATGCGCTACGACGTTCGCATCCAAGTAATGGCCGACCGTCCCTTTGTTCGCCCCGTTCACGAACACGGTCGCCTGCTTCGCGTCCGTATCGAAGCGGACCTCGATGTCGTGCCAAGCGCCCGTCGTCAGGTCGGTCGGAACCGGCAGCTCGATCAGGCTGCCGGACGAATTGTACGCTTTCAGCGAGCCGTCGGGTTCGAGCATGAATTGGAACGCGGTCCCCGGCGCGCTATGCACGAGCGAAAACGGCTCGCGCAGAGAGAAGCTGAACCGGTTGCTCAAGCTGGCCGCATACAGGCTGAAGGAGACGGTGCCTTTTTTCATCGAGGGGAACAGCCGGCTTCCCGCGGTCAAGCTCGTCGTATTGTCGTCCAGCAGCCGCAACGAAGCCGTTCCGCTCTTGGAACGGACGGTGCTTGTCTCCACCGTCGCGCCGACCTGCCACCAGTAGTCGTTTTTCAGCTCCGCATATTCGAAATCGTCGGCCACGCCGTGCGACCGGTACAGGTACCGGTTGAAATCCTCGACGAGCAGCGTCTCCGCAGTCGTGAGCGACTGCCCCCACCAGCCGAACAAGTAGGTGTCGGCGTCCACCCGGACGAGATCCGGCTGCGTCGCGACGCGCTTCACGGGATTGACCATCGGCTCGGACAGCCGGGTGCGGCCGAGCAGGTCGCGCATGCCGCTCCAGGTGGCGGACTCGTCTTTGCTGTAGGCGAGCGACAGCGGGTTGCGCAAGTAGCTTGTGCCGCCGAACGCGTTGTTGCCCGGCCACAGCAGCAGGATGTCGCCGTTCGTATGCCGCGTCATCGCCGACATCGTGTTCGGCGCGAACAGCGGCGAGTCGACGGGAGCCGACCACGTCCGGCCGTTGTCGGTCGAGACGCTTTCGGCGAGCCGGTAGCTGGTGGCCAGCTGCTGGCGCATATACATTTTCAGCGTGCCGTTCGTCAGCTGGACGATCGAAGCCTCGGTCAGTCCGGCTTCGCCGCCGCTCGACTGGACCGTGATCTGGCTCGCGCTTTTCGTCCATGTCGCCCCGCGGTCCGTCGAATACAGCACGCTTTCGGCGAAAGCGCCGTCCGGCTTGCAGACGTAATGGAAGGGCAGCACCCAATCGCCGTTCGCCAATTGGATCGGGTTCGAGTACGTAATGTTGTAGTTGATCGGGTACGTCGTGCCGTTGTAGACGAGCGTGCCGGTGTCGATCCGGACCGGCGTGCCGAACGTGACGCCGTTGTCCGTCGACTTGGCATAATACAGATCGTTGCGGCAGGCGTTTCCTGCGGTCAGGCAGTTGCTCGTCGTATAGCCGTAATACGAGTAGAAAAACAGGAAAACGTCGCCGTTCGCCGGGTCGACGAACAGGCTCCCGGGCTCGTCACGGCCGGCGTCGTTCAGGTTGACGACGACCGTCGGAGCCGTCCACGTGCGCCCGCCGTCGCTCGAATAGGTGGCGAGAATGCCGCTCGAGGCGCCGTAATTGGCAACCATCATCAATGTTCCGTCGGCCAGCTTGACCGGCTTCAAGTTGTGGCGGAACGAGCCGCTCGTATGATCGGTCAGCGTCTTGTTGCCGTATTCCACCTGCAGCGCCTCTTGGCCGGCCCCGACGAACGCGGCCGACGGATTGCCGTAATAGGCGTAAATGGTGGAGCCGCCGGTCGCAAGCTCGCGGATGTTGACGTAGAAGCCGTCCTTGTCCATGTAAAAGGGCAGCTCCTTCCCGGAGGCGTCGGCGAACCGGATGTCGCGGAAGTCGGGCTGCAGCTTGCCGGCGGAGACGAGGGCGGCCGTGCCGAGCGCCGACTTTGCGACGTAGACGCTCCGGTCGTACAGAACGGAGGCACCGCCGTTCGTCACTTGGACGGGCTTGCGGTAAGCCCAGGCGCCGCCTCCGGAGGCGGTCCATTGCCCGGCGGGGCGGTCGAGGACGCGGACGAACCGCTGCTGGTTCGTGTTGGAGAACGTGTAGGAGGTATCGTCGATATGGTTATGGATTTTGACGTAGCGGGCCGTCGCATTGAAGTTGTACAGCACGATCGTCCGGCCGAGCTTGAGGAAATCCCAGTCGGCGACCTTCGTGTACGTTGCATTGTCGTTGCTGACATATAGCGAAAGGTCCGGCTTTTGCAGCCGGGACGGCGCCTGGCTCTCGATCAGCTCGACCGTGTTGAACGGCCGGACCGACCCGAGATCGACGCCGACGCTGCGGTACGCGTAGTCGAGCGCGATGCCGAGCGTGACACCCCAATTGCCGAGCGGCGATGCGGCGGGATTCCGGTCGTTGTCGGCGTAGCCGACCGAACCCGGGAGTGCGGCGACGGCGGGCGTCTGGTGCACCTCGATCAGCTGCTGCAAGCTCGGCATACTCAGCCAGACGTCGGCGGCGCCCGCGTCGGCGAAGTTGGAGCGCACCTTCACGTAGCGCGCGGTCGCCGACAAGCCGCCGAGCGTGATCGTATGGCCCGCCTTGGAGAAGCTCCAGCCCGTCGCCTGCGTGTAGGAGACGTTGTCGTTGCTGACGTATACCGACAAATCGGTGGCGTCGTTGATCCGGTTCGTCGTGTCGGCGTCGAGCAGCCGAATTTCGTCGAAGCCGCGCGGAGCTCCGAGGTCGATGCCGACGCTGCGGTTGAAATAGTCGAGCGCGGCCGGCCCCGTCGCGCCGAAGCTGCCGAGCGCGCCGGTCGCGGGCGAGCCGTCGTTGTTCAAGTAACCGACCGTGCCGGTCCATTTCGCCGCATGGGCGACCGGGCCGCCCGGCATGGCGGAGAAGAGCGCGCCGAGGATGGCGGCGATAAGCAGGAGGGCGAGTTTTCTCATGAATCGAACACCTCATCTTTCTTGAATGATAAGAGCTTCTTAGCGGGCTGGCCGGGCCGGGAGGGTGTGCGGCGATGGGCGGTTGGGCGCGCGGGCCGCGGCGGCGGTGCGGTGGTATGCGGGAGCTCGCAGGCTGTGGGGCCGTGCGGCGTACGGACGTGTACGGCATGTCCCGTTCGCATGGCGCCGTGTCGCATGTCGGCCGGCGATCACCTCCTTTCGGGAATGTTCGAGCGGTTGGATGTGAAGTGTTGAATTATCGATAATATGGTATGACCATATTGCGTTGAAAGCTTGGAAGGAGACGTCGGCAGCATTGACGTTGTTGCAGGATCGGACAAGTTTATGCGGTGCTGGAGGCTTGATGCGGGAACGGGGAGCTGCGATTGCCCGGCAACGGCGTAGAGCGTCAGGGTGGCGAAGAAACGGGTTATACGGAATGCCGTCGCGACGAAATCGTGTACGAGCGTACGTTATCCGGCCGAAAGCCTGGGAAAGTGAGGGAATAAGGTGCGAATCACCTTATGTTCCCGCGCCAAGCGCGAATGTGATGTCCCCTCGGCGAAACAGTGTACGAACGTACGCGGTTCCGCCCGTGCGCCGGGAATGCGCGAGTCCCAATCGGAATCGGCAGTTGATCCGGGATGATCAATACTATGGTCGGACCCTAGTGCTCGTCCCCAGTCTAATGCAGAGTTGAAAGCGGTGTCAATATCAAAAACCAAAAAGCCCGACTCTGACAAAACGAGCAAAAAGCGATTGACAACCGCGAACGGCACACTCTATAGTATTAGTTAGATGTATTATGGTCCAACCATAATCTACATACGAGTCCAGCGCATGCCGACGCAACCGGTTCTCGGGATTCGCAGAAACCGGTATCGAAGAGGAGAACGTTGGGGTTCAGGACCGGGGTATCGATGTACCGGATATAAGGTACCGAGGTATAGAGGTATCGAAGTATCGCGATGTCTCGGTAATGCGGCACCCGTTTACAAGGGATCGAGATATCGGCGTAGAGCCCGAACATCGGATCGGACGACCGGACTATCCGGCCACGAGACATCGGCGTGAGCGGCTGCTGGACAACGGCAAGGAGGTGCTTGTTTTTTTCGGATTTGAAAAGGCTTACAGGGGTTTCGCGAAAAACGTCGAATTCGTCTTTGAGGAACGCCACCGGACCGATCGCCGAACGCGGCAACCGGCCGCATCCGATCCGTCCGGCCTCGTCCGGATCGGCCCGGCGCCGAGCCGCCCGAAGACCGCGAACCGACCGCCTGTAAAGCGCCGCTAGACCGCACGAACTTATATCAAGGAGGGTCTGCACTATGAAAAAACGAATCGCGGCGGGCATGTCGCTCGTCCTGCTGGCCGGCCTGGTGGCCGCATGCGGCGGCGGAGGCGCCTCATCGCAGGGCGGAACGCCCTCGTCCGGTACCGGCTCCAACACGAACAACGCCGCCGGCGGCGATCTGCCGAAAGACAAAGTCGAGCTCACCTGGTGGGTGGACGCGAGAGACGACGTACAGGCGATCTACGAAGGCTACAAAGCCGATTTCGAGAAGGCGAACGCGAACGTCAAAATCAATCTGGTCAAAACGCCCGACGACAAAATCAACGAACGGATCAGCATCGCCGTCAACACGAACCAGCTGCCCGACGTGCAGCAGGGCGGCATTTTCTGGCCGCTCACGTACGCGAAGAAAGGGCTGCTCGTCCCGCTCGACGACATTATCGAGAAAGCCGACTTCGACGAGAAAACGCTCGGCTCGCTCGCCGTCGACGGCAAATCGTACATTTACCCGAACAGCATGACCGCCTCCGGCCTGCTCGTCAACCGCGACCTGTTCAAGGCGAAAAACGCCGACGGCCTGCTCCCGAAAAATATGGGCACCTGGTCGTACGACCAATTCGTCCAAGCGGCGAAGGCGGTCAACGATCCGGCGAAGCAAGTTTACGGCTTCGGCATGTACGCCGGCGACACGGGCGGCGACCAAGGCCATCACATGTTCCTGTGGGGCTTCGGCGCGAAGACGTGGTCCGACGACAACACGAAGGCGGTGCTCAATTCGGCCGAAGGCGTGGCGGGGCTGGAAGCGTACGTGAAGCTGCTCGACGAAGGCGTCGTCCCTCCGGGCGCGGCCGGTCTGAAGGCGGGGGCGGTTATCAACGAGATGTTCCTGCAAGGCAAAATCGGCATGACGTTCGGCAGCATCGGCAACATTTCGGCGTTCGAGAAGGCGTTCAAGGACGGCTCCGCCAAAACGTTCGAGGTCGATCTCGTTCCGTACCCGTCCAAGGACGGCAAGTCGTCGAACTCGGTATTGTTCGGCTATGGCACGTGGGTATGGAACACGAAAAACGACGCGAAAATGAAATGGGCGAAGGAATTCGCCAAATATATCAACACGAAGGAAGGGATGGAGAAAATGGCGAAGGCCCCTTCCGTCATCTCCACCCGCAAGTCGCTGTCCAAAAACTACGACGACGGCTCGATCCAGGGCAAGACGTTCAAGCTGTTCCAATATGCGGGCAACATCGGGGTCGCCATTCCCGGCTACACCGAGACGCGGAACGCGTTTTTCCCCGAGTTGCAAGCCGTCATGACGAAGAAGAAAACGGCGAAGCAGGCGCTCGACGACTGGACGAAAAAGGCGAACGACATTATCGCGAACGCCTCGAAATAAGAAATAACCGCGGAGCAGGGAGACTTCGGCAAGCCGGAGCCTCCCCTCCGACTTCATCGTGAAACGGGGGATGCGGATGTCTGCGAGCGCGCTCAAGCAGTTTTGGGGATACTTCTTCGTCGCCCCGTTCCTGCTCGTCTTCCTGCTGTTCGAAGTGTACCCGTTTGTCGACGCGCTGTACTTGAGCTTGTTCGATTACGGAATCGGCACGAAGCGCTTTATCGGTCTGGGCAATTATGCGAATTTGTTCGCGGACGACGTGTTTCTGCGCGCGCTGCTCAACACGTTTCTGTTCGTCGTGGGCGTCGTGCCGCTGTCGGTCGTCTTCTCCATCTTCGTAGCCAGTCTCGTCATTCAGAAGTCGGCGGCGGCGGCCACCTTTTTCCGGGCGAGCTTCTACTTGCCCATCGTCACGTCGCAGGTGCTGCTCTCGATTACGTGGCTGTGGATTTACAATCCAGTCAGCGGCATCGCCAACTACGCGCTTTCGCTGTTCGGCGCGGAGCCGGTCATGTGGCTATCCGATTCGAGGTTCGCGCTTCCCGCGCTGATCGCGGTCGTCATCACGTGGTGCGTCGGCCAGCCGATCATTCTGTACTTGGCCGCGTTGGGCAACATTCCGTCGACCTACTACGAAGCCGCCTCCATCGACGGGGCGACCGGCTGGCGGCAATTTTGGAGCATTACGCTGCCGCTGCTCAAGCCGACGACGCTGTACGTCATCGTCACCTGTACGATCGGGGCGTTCCAGACGTTCGTCGTCGTCCAGCTGCTGACGGGCGGCGGGCCGAGCTACGCGACCACGACGGTCATGTACATGCTGTACGAGACGGCGTTCAAGTACGGCAAGCTGGGGCTCGCCTGCGCGATGGGCGTCATCCTGGCCGTCATCATCTCGGCGTTCTCCGTCGTGCAGTTCAAATTTTTCAAAACCGACGTCGAATATTGATAGAGGGAGGATGCGAAGCGAAATGGCCGCTAAAATGTTAAAATGGATGTCGGACGTCGCGCTGTATGCGCTGGCCGCCTTTTTCCTGTTCCCCCTCTATTGGATGATAACGGGATCGTTCAAGGACCAATCGACGACGATCAAAATACCGCCGGACTTCATTCCGACGAATCCGACGCTGGTCAACTACGCGAGGCTGATGCAGGACAGCGATATCGTCCGGTGGCTGTACAACACCGTCTTCGTGGCGGGCGTGTCGACCGCCTTCGCTTGTCTGATCGCGACGATGGCGGGGTATGCGCTGACGAAGAAGGAGTTTCGCGGAAGGCTGCTCATTTTCGGAGCGGTCATCGTGACGATGCTCATTCCGAGACAGCTCGGCCTCGTGCCGATGTTTACGCTCATGAAGCAGCTGCATCTCGTCAATTCGCTGGCGAGCGTCATCCTGCCGGTACTGGCGCTGCCGTTCGGCGTGTTCCTGATGAAGCAGTTCAGCCAGACGGTGCCGAGCGAGCTGCTCGAAGCGGGCAAAATCGACGGGTGCGGCGAAATCCGGCTGTTCGCGAACATTTTCCTGCCGGTCGTGAAGCCGGGCGTCGGGGCGCTGGCGATCTTCGTCTTCTCGTTCGCCTGGAACGACTACTTGTGGCAGCTGGTCATGCTGAACGATAATAGGAAGATGACGATCAACGTCGGCATTTCGACCTTGATCAGCGAATTCGTGGCGAATTACGGGGCGCAGATGGCCGCGGCCACGCTCGGGTTTATCCCGATTTTCATCGTGTTCGTCGCGTTCCAAAAATATTTCGTCAAAGGCATTACGGTCGGCAGCGTGAAAGGGTAATCGCCGCCCTCGGCGGGCACGTCGCACAAGGCCGGGAGAGGAGGAGAGTGACGCATGGAAATACCCGAAAAAGTGAATTTGTCGCAAATCGTCAGCGAGCGGATCAAAGGCTACATTCTCGACAACGAGCTGAAGGCGGGCGACAAGCTCCCTTCGGAAAAGCAGCTGATCGACACGCTCGGCGTCAGCCGGACGGTCGTCCGCGAGGCGCTCAAGTCGCTCGAGACGGTCGGCGTCATCAAAATCAAGACGGGAGACGGCATCTACGTCGACGGCCTGTCGCTCAAGCCGGTGCTCGATCAGGTATCGTTCCGCTGGAAGCAGGACGAGCGGCGGATGAAGGAGCTGTGGGCGACGCGGCGCATTTTGGAGCTGGGCGCCGTAGAGATGGCGATCGAGCGGTACGATCTCGAATCGATCGGACAGATGGAGAGCTGGAACGCGAAAATGGCGGACGCCATCAACAGGGGCGAGCTGCCGATCGAGCAGGATCTGCATTTCCACCGCGCTTTGTTCCGGGCGACGGGCAACGAGACGTTTTACGAGCTGAGCGAGGTGCTGACCGACTTTTTCACGAATATCCGGAAGCGGCATTTCGGCAACGTCGAGGATACGAAGCTGTCGCTCGTCGAGCACGACAATTTGATCCGGTACATCAAGGCGAAGGATTTGAACGGCGCGAAGCGGGAGATGGAAACGCACTTGAAGCCGTTGAAGCGGTTTTTGCACGACTAGCGCGGAAACGGCCGGCGGCATCGTCGCCGGAAGGCGCCGGGCCGACCGACCGATCGGCCGGCCGATTGTCGGGCCGGCGAGCGGCGGTACGCCATTGCGGCTGCGCTCGTCGATGAGCCCGGCAGGCGCGATTCGCGTGCGGCTGAAAGCGCAGCGGTCGTGGAGAGGACTCTCTCTCGTTCATCGTGGTCGAACCATACTATAAATCGAAGGTGGAGTGCGGGATGAAAGCTCTATGCTGGACGTGCGGCCGGGAGGCGCCCGATGCGCGGACGTACGCGTGCCCCGATTGCGGAGGCACGCTGATGCTCGATTACGGGGACGTCGCCGGCGAGTGGAAGGACGACTCGCAGCGCGGCATGTGGAAATACCGGCGCCTGCTGCCGGACGTTCCCGAGGAGCACCGGCTTTATTTGGGAGAAGGCGCCACCCCGCTCGTGCCGAGCCGGAGACTGGCGAAGCGGCTGAACGTCGGCGAGCTATGGTTCAAGCTGGAGGGCGGCAATCCGACCGGCTCGTACAAAGACCGGATCGCGGCCGTCGGCGTATCGCGGGCGCTCGCAGCGGGACGCGGGGCGTGCATCGGCACGACGTCGGGCAACGCCGGGGCGGCGGTGGCGGCCTATGCGGCGGTGGCCGGCCTGCCGTACCATCTGTTCGTGCTCGAGCATATGGCGGAGGCGAAGCTCGCCCAGGTGCTCGCCTACAATGCGCAGGTCCGCAAGGTGCGCGGCTTCGGGACGTCGCCGGAGGTGGGCGACCGGGTGTTCGCGCGGTTGTTCGAGGCGGCGCGGGAGCGCGATTGGGAAGTGACGATTACCGCGTTCCGGTACAATCCGTACGCGATGGAGGGCGTCAAGACGATCGCGTTCGAGCTGGCGGAGCAGCTTCGCGGGGCGCCGACGAGCGTCTATGCGCCGGCGGGGGGAGCGGGGCTGTACGTCGGCATCTGGAAAGGCTTCGAGGAGCTGCGCCGGATCGGCGAGATCGGCTCGACGCCGCATATGACGGCGGTGCAGTCCGCCGGCTGCGCGAATATCGTGCGCGCCTACGAGGCGGGGCTGCGGACGCCGGCGCCGGGAGCGTCGACGTCGCGCATCTCCGGCCTGCAGGTGCCGAATCCGCCGGACGGCGGCGTGGCGCTCGACATTATGGCGCGCGGCGGCGGCTCCGCGACGGCGGTCGCCGACGAGGACATCTGGGAGGCGCAGCGGCTGCTCGCCGAGGAGGAGGGCCTCTTCTGCGAGCCGGCGGCGGCGGCGTCCGTCGCCGGCCTCATACGGGCAAGCCGGGAGCGGGGCGGGCTGCCCGCCGAACGGGCCGTCTGCGTCATTAGCGGCGTCGGCTTCAAGGACGGCCAGCGGCTCGCCGACATGGTCGCGCAGAGGACGGTGCCGCTGCTTACGGCGGACCGTCTGGGCATTTGACCGGAAAGGGCCGGAGACGAAACCAGGACGAAAGCGAGGAGAGGGCCATGAAGGCCGTACGATTGGCGATGATCGGGCTCGGGAGGTTCGCCTCCGCGCACGCCCGCATATGGCCGCAGCTGCGCGGCGTCGAGGTGGTCGGGATTTGCGACCCGAACCCGGCGGCATTGGAATCGTTCCGGGCGGTATTCCCGGACGCCCGACCTTACGCGGATTGGCGGGACATGATCGACCGCGAGTCGCCGGACGCGGTCGACGTGCTGACGCCGGAGCATCTGCACGTCGAGCCGGTCGAGTACGCGCTGCGGGCCGGCGCCCACGTCTTCGTCGAGAAGCCGCTCGCGTCGACGCCGCGGGAGGCGGAGCGGCTCGTCCGGGCGGCCGAAGCGAGCGGGCGCATGTTGATGACGGGCCACGTGCTCCGGTTCGACGTCCGGTATGCGGCCGCCAAGGAGCGGATCGCCCGCGGCGAAACGGGGACGGTCCGTTCGATTTACGCGAAGCGCAACAACGGGAAGAAATATTTCTCCATCTATAACCGGATTTCTCCGGTATTCATACTCGGCATCCACGATATCGACATGATGCATTGGCTCATGGACGACGACGTGGAGGAAGTGACCGCCGTCCGCTCGTCGTCCGGGCACGAGACGGAAGATTTGATCTGGTCGATGCTGAAGTTTCGCCGAGGCGGTATCGGCATTTTGGAAAACAACTGGCTGCTGCCCGACGCCGCCCCCTCGTTCATGGACGTCCGGACCGAAATCACGGGGGACGCCGGCTCGATCGTGCTGCGCGACCCCGAAGGCGGCATGACGGTGATGGGAGCCGCGGCGGCGGAATGGCCGTCGTTTCTGTCCGGCTATGAGGCGCACGGCAAAGTCGGAGGGCCGCTCGCGCAGGAGCTGGAGCATTTCATCGACTGCGTGCGGTCCGGCCGTCCGTCGGACATTCTCCGCCTGGTCGACGCCTGGAAGGCGGTCCGGGTCGCGTCGGCGGTCCGGGAGTCCGCCGTAAGCGGGCGCCCGGTCCGGCTTGCGCCGGAGGAGGGGAACGGATGAGGCTGACGGACCGCGTCGGCGTCGTCGGAGGCGGGGGGCTCGGCTACGGGCTGACCAGCTTGTACGACTGCAACGTGTACGTTCTCGACGGCGGCGGAACGTTCGCGCTGATCGACGCCGGCTCGGGCATCGAGCCGGAGCGGCTGCTTGTGCAGCTGGCCGCGGACGGCATCGCGCCGGAGAGGGTCGCGCTGCTGCTGCTGACGCACGGCCACGCCGATCACGCCGGAGGGGCGGCGGCGCTCCGCGAGCGGCTCGGCGGCGGCCGGCTCGAGATCGCGGCTCCCGCCGCGACCGCCGCCATGGTGGAGAGCGCCGACGAGGAGGCGACGTCGCTCGCCGCCGCGCGGGCGGCCGGGACGTATCCCGACTGGTACCGGCTCCGGCCGTGCCCGGTCGACCGGATCGTCCGCCCCCGCGGGACGATCGCCGTGGGCGACCTGACGCTCGCCGTCGTCGGCGCACCCGGCCACAGCTCCGACATGGTCTGCTACTATTGTCCGGAGCTGAAGGCGCTGTTCGCCGCCGATGCGGTGTTCGAAGGCGGGCGGCTCGCCGTGATCGACACGCCGGACTTCTCGATGGACGACTACCGGGAGACGATCGAGGCTTTGGCGCGGCTGGACGTCGGGCGGCTGTTCCCCGGCCACGGCCGGGCGCTGACGACGGGGGGCGGCGAGCCGATCGCGGCGGCGCGAGAGCGGTTTCGGCAAAGCCTGCCGCCGCTCAGCATCGTATGAGCGGACGGCGGATAGCTCCGCCGGCCGGCAACGAGAGAAAGGAGAGTGCGGCACGGATGGCCGTTCGAATGGAAATAAACCGCTACGACATGAAATCGCGCGTGCCGGGTACGAAGCGCAGCTTCGAGCTGCTGGCGGACGTCGGGCTCGACGAGCCGTTGACGATGCCGGTCCTGCAGGTGGACGGCGTGAGGGACGGGAACACGCTGCTCGTGCTCGCGTCCGTGCACGGCGACGAATACGAGGGCGTGGAGACGGCGCTGCGGCTGTTCCGGGACTTGCCGCCGGAGAAGCTGGCGGGCACGGTCGTGCTCGTCCCGGCCGCGAACCCGCTCGCGTACCGGGGCGGAGCGCGGGTGACGCCGGAGGACGGGTTGAACATGGCGCGGACGTTTCCCGGCAATCCGGAGGGGACGCCGACGGAGCGGATCGCGTACGAGCTGCACCATCGCTTTATCGCGCGGTCGGACTTCCTTCTCGACCTGCATAGCGGCGGCACGCATTACGCCGTATCGGCGCTCGTCGGGTATTACCACGACGACGGGTCGGACGTCGGGCGCCGGAGCCGGGCCGCGGCGGAATCGTTCGGCGCTCCGCTGCTATGGGCGCACGAGAGCGTCGCGCCGGGCCGCACCGTCTCGTCGGCGCTCGCCCTCGGCGTCCCGTGGCTGTACACGGAAGCTTACGGCGGGCGGCGCGTCCGCCGCGACGAGGCGGAGCTGTTCTACGCCGGCGCACTGCGGCTGATGCGGCATCTGGGCATGCTGGAGGCGGACGACGCCGGGAAGGAGGCCGGGCTGCCGCCGGCCGCCGCGCCGCTGCGCGTATACGGCGACGGCAATTTCGACGGCTCGGAGACGGCGGGGGCCGACGGCTTCTTCCTCCCGTCGGCGGCGCTCGGGACGATCGTCCGGCCGGGTGACGCCATCGGCGACATTTGCGGCCTCGACGGGGACGTGCGCGAGACGGTCCGGGCGTCCCGCGAAGGGCTGCTCGTCATGATCGCGGGGACGCCGACGGTGCGCCGGGGCGAGCCGCTGTTCATGCTGGCGGAGACGAGGAGCGGGATGACACCGCGCGAGACGGCGCATTAGGAGGCGGCAAACGATGAATGTGATGGACATGTTTCGAGCGGAGGGGAAAGTGGCCGTCGTCACCGGCGGTTCCGGGCTGTACGGCGCCCATATCTCCGAAGCGCTTTGCGAGGCGGGAGCGACGGTGCTCATCGCCTCGCGGGGCCGCGACCGGTGCGAGGCGGAAGCGGCCAAGCTGCGCGCGCGGGGATACGCCGCGCACGGCATGGCGCTCGATTTGGCGGACGAAGGGGCGATCGGCGCTTTCGTCGAGGAGGCGCTGGAGCGGTTCGGCGGCATCGACATCCTCGTGAACAACTCGGTGTCCCGGACCGGGCTCGCGGATATCGAGGAGACGACGGCGGAAGGATGGGAGGCCGCCCAGCGGGTGAACGGTCTCGGCCTGATGCTGATGACGAAAGCGGTCGTGCGGACGATGCGCGAGCGCGGCGGCGGGAACATCATCAATATCGCTTCGATCCAAGGCATACTCGGGCCGCATTTTCCGGTATACGGGGAGACGGGGATGACGAGCGGCATCGAATATACGTTCGCCAAGTGGGGGATGGTCGGGATGACGAAATGGCTGGCCAATTATTACGGCAAGTTCAACATCCGCGTCAATTGCATCAGCCCGGGCGGCTACAACCCGGTCGGCACGGCGAACGAAATTCGCGCCGACGAATTCGTGCGCCGTTACGTCGAGCGGACGCCGCTCGGCCGGATGGCGGACGATTCGGATATCAAGGGCGCGGTCGTCTACTTGGCGACCGATGCGTCGAAATACGTGACGGGCCACAACCTCGTCGTCGACGGGGGGTGGAGCGGATGGTGACGGCGGGCATGCCTTACAGCGATGCGGGGCGGTTAAGGCTGTCCAAGCTGATGCTCGGGACGGCGCAGCTCGGCTTGTCCGGCTACGGCATCGCCAACCGGACCGAGTCGGTCGACGGCCGCGCGATACTCGACCGGTGCCGGGAGCTCGGCGTCAACGGCTACGACACGGCGCTCGAATACGGCGATGCGGAGGAGACGCTGGGCCGTTATTTCGCGGACCGCGCTGCCGCCGGCGGCGCAGGGGAGCATCCGCCGTTTATCGTTTCCAAGGTGAAGGCGGACCTCGGGCTGTCGTCGGCCGATGCCCTGGAGCGGCAGCTGACCGGGCGGGTCGAGACGATATTGGCGCGTCTGCGGCTGTCGACGCTTCCGGCGCTCCTCCTCCACGACCCGGCCGTGCTGCAGGCATACGGCGAACGCGTCGCCGACGTCCTGAGACGGCTTCGCGCCGCCGGCTTGATCGGCCGCGCAGGCGTCTCGCTCGGCGCCGAGCCGGACCGGCAGTTCGCCGATTGCGGCGGGCTGCTGCGCGACGACGTCTACGAGGTCGTCCAGCTGCCGATGAACGTGTGGGACCGGCGTGCCGTCGGCTGCGGCGCCATGGCGCAGTTTCGCGCGGACGGCCGAATCGTCGCCGTTCGCAGCGTCTTTTTGCAAGGCTTGTTTTTCCATACGGGGGACGGGCTGGACGAGCCGCTTCGCTCCGCCGCGCTCCCGGAGCTGATCAAGCTGCGGGCGATCGCGGACGACGAAGGAATGTCGATCGCCCAGCTGGCGATGTCCTACGTCCGCGATACGGAAGGCGTCCATTGCGTCGTCGTCGGCGCCGAGCGGCCGGAGCAGGTCGACGACAACGCCCGGCTCGTCGCCGGTCCCGCCTTGTCCGAACGGGCGCGGCGGCGCATCGAGCGGGAGTTCGCGGACGTCCCGCCGCTGCTCGTCTCGCCGTCGCTCTGGCCGAACGCGTCCCGCCGCTGAAGGCCGGACCGCAAGCCCGGCGCCGTTCCGCCGACGTTGCTCCGCAGGCAAGCTTTCGTGCCGATTCTCGTGTATAATGGAACAGTCATCATTCATACGGAAGAAGGTACGAACGCTTTGTCGAAAGATTCGTTGATGAAAGGCACGATCATCCTGGCGCTTGCGGCGCTGATCGCCCGCGTGCTGGGCGCCGTCCAGCGCATCCCGCTCGTCTACTTGCTGGACGACCCCGGCATGGCGACGTTCTCGATCGCCTTCAATATTTACATGATGCTGCTCGTCGCGGCGACGGCGGGCATCCCGAGCGCGCTCAGCAAGCTCGTCTCGGAGAAGACGGCGCTCGGCCAATACGAGGAGGCCGGGCGCATCTACCGCGCCGCGATCGGATTCGCGCTGGCGGCGGGCGCCGTCATGACCGTGCTGCTGTTCGCGGCCGCGCCTTATTACGCCGAGCATATGGCGAAGGTGCCCGAGGCGTCGCTCGCGATCCGGGCGCTGGCGCCGGCGCTGCTGCTGTTCCCGCTCATCGCGATCATGCGCGGCTACTTCCAGGGCCGGCAGCGGATGATGCCGAACGGCCTGTCCCAAATCGTCGAGCAGATCGTCCGGCTCGTCGCCGCGATCGGCCTCGCCTACCTGCTGCTGCAAATCGGCTGGGGGCACGATTGGGCGGTAGCCGGGGCGTCGTTCGGCGGCGTCGCCGGCAGCGTGGGAGCGGTGCTCGTCATGCTGTACTACGCGTTCAAGCTGCGCCGGGAAGACCGCCGCACCGGCAGCGTCGGCAACCGGACGCGGACGTCCGCCGCGATGACGAACGGCGATATTTTTCGCCGCCTGTTCGCCCTGTCGGTCCCGATCGTCCTGTTCTCGCTGACGGTGCCTTTGATCAACTGGATCGACTCGACCATTACGGTCGGCCTGCTGCAGGGGCGGATGACCTACGAGACGGCGGTCGAGGCGCTCGGCGTCTTGGGCGGACGAGCCCAGTCGCTGGCGGGCATCCCGATCATATTGGCCATTGCGCTCAGCCAGTCCGCCGTTCCGGTCATCTCGTCGGCGTTCGCCAAAAAAGATTACGCGACGGTCAATGCCCAGGCCTCCAAAGCGCTGTACATCTCGGTCATTACCGGACTGCCGATCGTGCTGGCGATCGGCGCCGCAGCCCGCCCGATCAACATTTTCATGTTCGGCGACGACAACGGCAGCGGCATCATCGCCCTGCTGACCGCGAGCGCGATGTTCCAGATCGTCATGCAGACGTCCGGCGCCGTGCTGATGGGCATCGGGCAAATGCGGCCGCTGATCGTGCACGTGGTCGTCGGCATCGCCGTCAAGCTGGCGTGCAGCTACTTGTTCGCGCCGATGTTCGGCATATACGGCATCATCGCGGCGACGGCGCTTTGCTTCGTCGTCATGACCCAGCTCAACCTCGTCGTCCTGCGCAAGCATGTCGACTATACGATTCTCGGTCGCAAATGGCTCGGCCTCGTCTGGACGGCCGTTCTCGTCTATGCGGTCGGGTACGGGCTCGAGGTGCTGACGCACCGGTACGTGCAGCCGTTCGGCTACCGGCTGAGTCATATGCTCGACGCCGCCATCGTCGGCGCGGTCGTGCTGCTGGCATACGCCGTCCTGCTCGGCGTAACGAAGGTGGTCGCGCCCGAAGACGTCGGGCGGTTGCCCGCGCCGCTCCAGAAGGCGCTGCGGCGGTTCGGGCGCAAGCGGCAGGCGGGCGGCTGAACGAAGCGGAATTTGTAACGAAAATGAAATGTGCCATTCATCTTCCTTTAATGTCCTTGGCCTATACTAAATCTCGACCCCCTTTTTTCATATATAAACCTGGAAGACCCGCGGCCCGTTGCTTGCGGGTCGCTTTTTTTCTTTTCGGCCATCTTTAAGAGCAAAGACCGGTACTATCTGGACCTGACCGCATTCCCTCCCGAAGCCTTTTTCCATATTCCCGATAGGTAATAACCGGCAAAAAGTAAAGCCGAGCAGACTAGTGAAATCGGGAAGCTCCACCATAACATGCTCAATCCGTAACTCCTTCCAAAAAAATAGGCAAGCGGGATCTGGATTCCATATAACGAAAGGGAGGTAATGAGCAGAGGAACGACCACCGCCCCGGTTGCTCTGACGATCCCTCCGATGACAAGCGTGATCCCGAACAATATATAGGACCAAAGTGTAATTAAAAGGATTTGTTTGCCGATGGCAAGAGCGTTCCCCTTCGTTGGTAAAAAAAGCGCAAGGATTTCGTCTCTGAACAGGGTACATAATACTACCAATACGCCTGTCAGCAGCAAATTTATCCCAATGCCTGTTAGTAGGGCGCGATTCACCCGTTCCCACCTGCCTGCTCCGATGTTTTGCGCGGCCATCGCCGTTAAAGCACCGCCGAGCGCTATTCCCGGCATTTGAACGTAGGCGACAAGTTGGTTAACCGCACCGAAAGCTGCAGTCGCATCGGATCCGAACGTGTTGATCAGTTGAAACAAGGCTAAGACGCTCGCCGTGGATAGCATCATTTGCAGTCCCATCGGAATACCCTTGCCGATTAAAAATTTGATAATGTTCCAGTTCATTTTTAAAAGGCGAAGATCGCCTCTCGTAATCCGCAAGAAGTATTTTTGCCCATACAAATAGATCAGCAAGAACAGAAGGCCTAAGAATTGAGCGATACCCGCGGCTAAGGACGACCCCGAAATCCCGAATTCGGGAACCGGCCCCAACCCCAAAATCAATACTGGATTCAGCGCGATATCCAGGACGACTGAGAAAACAAGAAAATATAACGGTGTTTTGGAATCTCCGGCTCCTCTCATGACAGCCATGGCAAATTGCAGGAGAAATGAAAAGGGAATGCCAAGAAATAAAATTCGCGTATACGACTCGGCCAAGGTGATGATATCGGACGGAGTATTCAGCATACCCAGAATTGGCGTTGTGAACAGAGCGCCCACACTCGCAATGACAACCGATACAACAAGAAAGAAAACGGCGCTCGTGCCCACAACTTCTTTTGCGGCGTCCAGTTCCTCTGCGCCAATGCGCTTTCCAATCATGATCACAGTAGCCATAGCGATCCCGAATATGGTGCTGATCAAGAAGAACAGAAGCGTGTTTGCGCCCGATGTGGCCGCAAGAGCCTGCTCCCCCAGAAGCTGCCCGACCCATATCGAATTCACAAGCCCGTTAAGCGATTGAAGCGCATTTCCGATTAAAAATGGTATTGCAAAATAGAACAACGTCTTCCCGATCGGACCGGTTGTCAAGGCTACGGTTCGATTCATTTACCCAGCTTGCCTTTCCTTTGGATGTGCTGGGCAAACGACTCCAAGCGCTCTTCGAATTCTTTGGGACTAGTTCCAAAAATCCGGTTCAACAGCCCGAACCGCTCCGGGTAAGGTCCTTCCCCTTCTTTGCGGTGCGCCCATCCGCTTGAGCTCAAAACCTCCTCCAAGACGGAAAGAAATACGATTTCATGGAGCCATTCGAATTGTTCCTCCGTGACTACTTCCCCGAACTTCAAATTCATCAGTTCTTGATAGTTTTTCACGTTATTTCATCTCCCTTGATTTCATAATGCCTCGAAAAAGCAGGTCGGAGGTATATCGGATGAATACTTCTACCGGCATCTTTCTTACCGTGACCATTTCCCGATACAAATGCGGCTCAAACAAGTTAATGAAAGCGGAAGACATAAACTCGACCGGTAATGCCGGATCAAACAACCCTTTTCTTTTTCCTTCGTTCAAAATCTCGTGTATGCCGCTAAAAATTCGGGGGAGAATTTCATTGATCTCCGTTTCGTACGATTTGAAAATCGTCGTCATGTCGGAACCGCTTTTCAGCAAAAATTGAAAAAAAGCTCCGGTCAATTCACGTTGAAGGAGATAGGCAAGCTTTTCTTTTGGACCATCCGCAAGAGCTTTCGCTTCTTCGACGGAATTAAGAAAGGACTGCATCTTGGGCTTCACCACGGCATAAACAAGGTCTTCCTTCTTGGGGAAATGGAGATATAATGTTCCTTTAGCAACGCCTATACCAGTGGCAATTTCATCCATACTGACATCATGGTAACCTTTTTCAAGCAACATCTTTTCAGCGTAATCCAGAATAAGCCTTTCTCGCTCCTCACGCTGCTTTTCCTTCAATGAAATTTTTGGAGTCATATTCCTTGTATCCCTCTATTCTGTAATTTGTATTCATTTTATGACTTTAAAGTCATTATATATTAATGCGTTATTGCATTCAATCGTTTTTCGTTTTTCCACTCTAGAATCCGTTTTTCTGTTGATCATTTCGTCGGAAGGATTCCGCCCCAATATCCCGAAGTTCCCTTTTTTTGCCGCTCGGAAGCGAGAAGGGTTCGATTCAATAATTGTAATGCTTCAGAAGCTCTCGGGATAATACGCGGATGCGGCTCACCGCTTCCCGGGGCTCTATGACTTTAGCCGCCGTTCCCAACCGGAAAAAGTAATGGGACACGAATTCGATCTCCGTCCGATCGATAACCGTATCGATATGCCCCCGACCTTGATCATCCGTGACGATGTCGGGCTCCAACCAAGGTTCGCTGCGGCATTGCCGAATTCCCTCTCCGGTTAGCTCGACGTATAACCTCACGGGCGTTTCGGGTTCTTGCCCGGTGCGGCTGAGCAGCCAATCGTTCAGTGTCACGGAAGGCGAATAGGTCCGCTCCGACCGGTTAAAGGCCGCGATTCGATCCGTTCGGAATAGTTTGACCGTGTTATGGGCGATATCGAAGGCGGGCATATACCAGAAGCCGCCATAGGCGTAAATGCCGATCGGAGCCGCTTCTCTGGAGGTAAGACCCGTCTTCGATCTGTACTCGATATACACGACCTGTTTCTCTGCGGCTGCTTCAATGATTTCCTTGAGATAAGGGGAGGGGACCGTTCTTTTTTTGTTCCAGAACGATAAGACCGCATCAAGACGATCGATCCGCTTCCTCGTATCCAAGGGCAGGCCGGCATAAAGCTTGCGGGAAACCGATTCGATGTCGATGTCGAAGGGCAGCGACCGGTAGTGCTTCAGCGATTGGAAGGCGAAGAAGATTGCGAACGCTTCGTTCTCGTCGAACAGAACGGGCGGCAATACCCGATTGTTCAATACGCGATAGCCGCCGCTGCGACCGGGTTCCGTATAGAGCGGGACTCCCATCTCGCCCAGTTCCGACAAGTACCGATGGGCTGTACGCAAGGAGATTTGAAATTCCGTGGCGACATCCTGAGCGGTAAATTGGCGTCTTGCATTGACATACAAGATGAGGTCGAATAGCATTTTCGTCTTGGACATCACGATTCACTCCTCTTCCGAAAAAACATGACAACTATTGACATGGTATTGTGATAAGTTGGATTTTGCAAGAACAATTCTATTTATCGGAGGAGGAGGAACCATGAACAAGCCCCCCAATACCATGAGGGCGGTAGTCCTTCAAAAGTTCGGCGGTCCGGACGAACTGGTCCATCGGGAGATCGCCGTGCCCGAGCTCGGACCCGAAGAGGTATTGATACGAGTCGCCTACGCCGGTGTCGGCGAATGGGATGCATTCGAACGGGAAGGCGGGTATGCGGATATGCTGAACATGAGACCGCAATTCCCCTATGTTCTCGGTTCCGAAGGCTCGGGCACCGTCGTCGCGCGCGGTGAGAAGGTGTCGAACGTCGATTTGGGGGAGCCGGTTTACGCATCGGCTTTTCTGAATCCCAAAGGCGGCTTTTATGCGGAATATGCGGCCGTCCCCGCCAAGTACGTGACCCGAATGCCGGAAGGATTGACGATGCGGGAAGCGGCGGTGATTTCCGGAGTCGGCATTACCGCCTTGCGGGGGCTGGAGGATGTATTGGCGCTGCGGCAAGGGGAATCGATCCTCATTTTCGGTGCCGGCGGCGGTGTCGGCCATATGGCGGTGCAGCTCGCGAAGTGCCTGGGAGCGCGAGTATTCGGCGTCGCCTCGGGCGAGGACGGCGTCGCCATGGTGAAGCGGCTTGGCTGTGATGCCGTCGCGAACGGGAGGGAGGGCGATTTTCTTTCGAAGGCGTTCGAGTTTGCTCCGGAAGGGTTCGATGCGGCGCTGTTCACCGCCGGAGGAGAAGCCGCCGATGCCGCCGCCGGCTGCCTGCGTCCAGGCGGCCGAATCGCCTTTCCTCACGGAATACGCCCATCGCTCGGGAACGTCGAACACGTCCGGGTAACGGGATATTACGGCGAACCGGATCCGGACATTATGGACCGGCTTCGCCGTTACATTTCACGAAATCGGCTGACCGCCCACATCAGCCATACCATTGCCTTGAAGGATGCACGGGAGGCGCATGCCGTTCTATCCCGTCATTACTTGGGGAAAATAAGTCTGCAAGTCAATCCGTAAAGAGCGGCTTCCGTCGCCTGCAGCTTCGGCAAAACCCCGATCCGAACGGACCGGGGTTTTCGCTCGTCGCTATTCGGCGTTTTCCATCCGCATCAAGCCTGTTTCCGGTACCAGGGCAGCCGGCTCAACGGCGCTTCGACCTCAAGCCGGGCCGGGCCCTGCACGACGCTGCCGTCGTCGCCGAGCCAGGTGCCGGCCGGAAACGCCACCGTCCGGCTGCGCGCACCTTTCGTCACGACCGGAGCGACCAGGATGTCGCCGCCGAGCATGAACTGGTCGGCGGCCTCCTCCAGGCCTGCCTCCGGGAACTCGTAAGCCATATGGCGCAGCATCGGCTCTCCGCTGGCGGCGCATTGTTCGGCCAGCGCCGCGATTTCCTCGCCCAGCTCGGCGTGCAGGCGCGCCGCCTCGATGCAGCAGGCGGCATATTCGCCGCTCAGCACCCGCCACGGCGCCGCGGAAAATTGCATCATCGGGAACAAGGCCGAGCATTGCGCATACCGCACGAACAGCTCGGGGTCAAGCCGGGCTTCATCCGTAAAATCGAGGTACGATCCGCCCCCGATCATGTCCGGGCAGACGAACGAATAGCCGAGCAGCCCTTGCGCGATCCCTTCCGGGATCAAGGAGGCGAGCCCGTTGCCGTCCCACCGGTGGTTCTTATCCTTCAACCGCTGGACGAGCGGCTGGCCCGCCAGCTTCCAGCAGGCGCGATACTCGTTCAGCCGGTACCGGAGACCGACCTTGGCCCAAGCCTCGCACTGCGCATTGCGGCCGGCCGGGACGGCCGTGCGGTCGTCCGGCTCGTAAAACGGCAAGTCGCCCGCATCGAATTTGAATCCGTCGATGCCGTACTCGCGCTGCAGCCGGTCGAGCCGGTCCCAAATCCAGCGGACGGCCGCCTCGTTCGTGCAATCGAGCACCGCGCTGACCCCGTTCCACCAGCGCCGAAGCGCCGTTTGCCCGTCCTTGTCCTTCAGCAGCACGCCCTGCGGCTCCAGCTCGCGGAACGTCATCGAGTCCGGGCTGACGAACGGGCATACCCAGAGCATCACCCGGAAGCCGAGCGCATGCAGCTCGTCCGTCATCGCCTTCGGATCGGGGAAGCGGCCGGAGTGGAACTCCCACGTGCCGTAAGGCTCGTGCCAATTGTCGTCGATCATGATGACGCCGGGCGCCATGCCGGCCGCCAGCACGTCGCGGGCGTACCGCAGCACCTTGTCCTGCGTCGGCTCGTACATCAGCTCGATCCATAAATTGTACTGCGGCGCCGTAAACAGCAGCCGTTCCGGAAGCTCGCCCGCCGGGGGGAAATACGTCCGCGACGCGTGAAGATACGCGCCCCGCAAGCTTCCGTGACCATCGCTCCGGATCAGGTCGCCTCCCCGGCTCTCCACGATCAGCGTCCCGTTCTCTACGCGGAAGGCGAAAGGCTCCTCCGACCATACGTAGCTGCCCCGGTTCGACAGCAGCAGCGGACAGCCTTGGTTGGCGTTCAAGTCGACGGAAAGATCGACTTGGATCGGCTTCCCGCCGTACGGCATATGCTGACCCTCGGCCACGCTGCCGCCCCACCAATATTCGCCGGCCGAAACCGGTATTTCCAGACGTTTACTCGACATGACGCACGCTCCTTTTCCACGCCCGATTGCAATCGGCTTCGAATCGCCTCCATCGTACCAGCATTGACATCCGCCCTCAATCTGAATATATTGAGATGGACTATAACAAAATGGTCCATCAATCGGCAGAGGATTGCCCTCGCAACGGCTGTGGGGGAGTCCGCGATATAACGAAATCGGCGATCGATGGCATAGGAAACCGGGAGATATCCAGATGCAGCTGCCGTCCTCCTTCGGCTTCGTCACCGGCGACGATACGCCATTCATGACGCTCGACTCGATCGGCTGGCAGACGGCCGATTCGGACCGTTACTCGTACAGCGGTACGGAACGCGGCGACCGCGGACACGTCATTTTCCAATATACGCTGTCCGGGGAAGGGCGGATCGAGCTCGACTCGACGACGTACCGCCTGCCCGCCGAGACCGGCTTTCTCGTCAAAGTACCGAGCCGGCACCGCTATTATTACGATAAGGCCTCCAAGCGGCCGTGGGAGTTTTTATGGCTGAACGTGAAGGGCGAGGACGCCGAGAGGCTGTGGGACCGGATCGTCGCGCATAAAGGCCCGATCGTCGCGCTCGCCCCCGATTCGCCGCCCATCGCCCGGCTGTGGAGAATGTTCCGGGCCGTCGCGGATGAAGGGGTAAGCGACAAATATGCGCTGTCCGCCCTCGTCTACGATTGGGCGCTGACGATGCTTCGTCCGGAGACGGGCGCTCCCGCCCCGACCCGGCACGACAACCCGATCGTGGGGAAAGCGAAGCGGCTCATGAAGGAACGGCGCGCGGAGCCGCTGACGCTCGGGGACGTAGCCGCGCATTGCGGCGTAACCGGCCATCATCTGTGCAAGCTGTTCCGCAACCTCGGACAAGGCTCTCCGCTCGAATATTTGCGCCGAAGACGGGTGGAGGCGGCCGTCTCGCTGCTGCGCGCGACCGACCTGCCCGTCGCCGAGATCGGCAGGCGGTGCGGCTTCGAGAGCCCCAGCTACTTCGGCAAAGTGTTCCGCCACTACTTGGGCCAATCCCCGGGCGATTACCGGGTGAACCGGAAGGAATGGCCCTTCGACGCGGTTTTCCTGAACGAATAGCGAAGCGCTTAACCCCCTTTTCCCCTACGGCGGCGGAAAGGGGTTTTCTCGTTTGGCGCGGCGGGCCTTCGGGTTCTCCTACCGGAGACCGATCGGCAAACCGTTCCGCGGATGGTATCGCGGCGGCCCGAAAATCGTTACGATACAGCTATGGATCCGTCCGTTCATATTCCGTTCATGAACGGGAGTTATCATCCTCATGGAATCGTTCGAAAGGAGAAATCGCCATGGAGCATAAATACGTCCATAAGGTTCCGGGCAGCGGGGAATGGGCCGTCGAAGCCCGCGGGCTCGTGAAAGCGTTCGGCGCCAACCGCGCGGTGGACGGCGTCGATCTGACCGTTCGCGCCGGCACGATTTACGGGGTGCTCGGTCCGAACGGAGCGGGCAAAACGACCACGATCCGCATGCTGGCCACGCTGCTGCGGCCGGATGCGGGCACGGCGTCCATCTTCGGACACGACGTCGTGAAGGAGCCGCAAATCGTGCGGCAATTGATCGGGGTGACGGGCCAATACGCATCGGTCGACGAGTCGCTCAGCGCAACCGAAAATTTGATCATTTTTTCCCGCCTGCTCGGATTGGGGCGCGCCGAGGCGCGGCGGAAGGCGGCGGAGCTGCTGGAGGAATTCGGCTTGACCGAAGCCGCGAAGCGTCCGTTGAAGCAGTTTTCCGGAGGCATGCGCCGCCGGCTCGACTTGGCGGCGAGCCTTATCGCCCAGCCGCCGCTCATCTTCCTGGACGAACCGACGACCGGGCTCGATCCGCGGACGCGGGCGCAAATGTGGGAGACGATCCGGCGGCTGGTCCATACCGGCTCGACCGTACTGCTGACCACGCAGTACTTGGATGAGGCGGATCAGCTCGCCGACCGGATCGCCGTCATCGATCGGGGGAGGGTCGTCGCCGAAGGAACGGTCGACGAGCTGAAGGCGTCGGTCGGCACCTCGTCGCTGCATGTGCGGGTCGGGGATTCGCATCGGATCGAGGACGCCCGGCATATCGTCGAGCGGGTGCTCCAAGTCCGTTCCGGCATGTCGGCGGAGGCCGGGAGCATTACGGCGCCGATGGCGGACGCCGATCGCGTCACCGACCTGCTCGTGGCGCTTCGGGCGGAAGGAATCCGGCTGGCCGAAATCAGCGTGCAGAAGCCGACGTTGGACGAAGTGTTTTTGACGATCACGGGTCACGGCGCGGGTGAGAAGGCGTCGACGGAAGCCGGACGTCCGGATGCGGAGAGGGAGGTTAGCGTATGAGAGAGGCCCATTCTGTCGTGAATCGGTACGGGGCGCGTCCGTTGAAAAATACGACGGGCTTCGGGCAAACGGTGCGCCATTCGTTGACGATGGCCTATCGGGGGTTGTTGAAAATTCGGCGCACGCCCGAGCAGCTGTTCGACGTGACGATCCAGCCGATTATTTTCACGCTCATGTTCACTTATATTTTCGGGGGCGCCATCGCCGGCAACGTGCAAAACTATTTGCCCATCATCATTCCCGGCATTCTCGTCCAGACCGTCATCACCACCTCGATCGTCACCGGCGTCCAGCTGCGCGAGGATATGGACAAGGGCGTATTCGACCGGTTCAAATCGCTGCCCATCGCCCGCATCGCGCCTTTGGCGGGAGCATTGCTGGCGGACACGATCCGGTATGCGATCGCGACGATCCTCACGCTGGCGATGGGCTACGTCATGGGCTACCGTCCGGACGGGGGCTTGGGGTACGTCGCCTTGGCCGGGGTGCTCGTCATCGGATGCTCGTGGGCGATCAGCTGGATATTCGCCTTCTTCGGCGTCATTGCGCGTACGGCGTCCAGCGTGCAGGGGATTTCGATGATCGTGCTGTTCCCGCTGACGTTTCTGTCCAATTCGTTCGTGCCGGTCGATACGATGCCGCGCTGGCTTCAATGGTTCGTGAACGCGAACCCGATCTCGCATCTGGTGACGGCCGTACGCGATCTGGCCAACAGCGGCACGATCGGGGCGGATCTCGCCATTTCCTTGGCCGGCGCCGCCGTCATCGTAGCCGTCTTCGCGCCGCTCACCGTGCGCGCCTATATGCGCCGGACGTAGTCCGGGAAGGCAGTCGCGACCGTTGCGCTCCCCGATCTATTCCAACAGCAGCTCCCCGGCCATATGCGCCAGCTCCAGCTTGTTCATCACGAAGCAGTATTCGTTCGTCATCTCGAAGGAAGCCGGAGGACGCACCGTGTCCAGATAGCCGAAAGCGCCGAACAGCAGGCCGGTGTCGTCCGGGCGGAACCAATCGTACCGCTCGGGCGGCCGGACCGGGACGTCCTTCCAGGCGTGCGCCAGCTCCGGGCTGAAGATCGGCTCGGCGCCGGGCCGCAGCTTGCAGCCGTCCAGCTTCTCCGCGTATCCGGGCTTCGGCGGGGACTTGCGCACGGTCGCGAACAGATGCGGCCAGTAGTCCGCGCGGGAGCCGGTATGGGGACGGGCGGCGGCGAAGGAGCGGATCGACTGCGCCAATCCGGGCATTGCGAACAAAATCGCGTACAGTTTTTTGCCGAACTCGATCCTTTCGCGCAAGTCGGAAAACGTTTCGAGGACGAGTCCGGCGAGGCGGCGGGAGGAGCCCGGCGACTGCGCGTCGGCATACGGGAAGACGACGGCGTTCAGCTGCATCAGGCTTTGCGCCTGAAACGCCGCCGTGTCGAGCACGGTCCGCCGGAACGTTTCGTTTTGGACGACGCGTCCTTCGATATAGTGCTGCTCGTTGACGATGAGGGCGACGGTGAGCAGAGCGGAGTTGCGCTCCCGCCAAAACTGCTCCCACACCGGCCGCATGAACGCCGACACGCCGAACGCGGGCAGCAGCCGGAACAGCTCGCGCTTGCGCTCGAGCGAAGCTTCGTACAGCCGGAGCTGGGGATAGGCGTCCTGGAAAATGAGCGCGTTCGCCCGTTCCAAAAATGCGAAAATCGCCTCGGCGCGCGCGGGCGACACGAGCCGCGACAGCAGCTCGCTCTTCAGATCGGTCATGTTCCAGCCGCCGTTGCGCGACACCATGTGGGCGAGGAACGCCCAATGCAGCTCCGGACGCCGCTCGAATACCCGCCAGTACGCCTGCGTGCGGGTGACGTTGTTGCGGTTGAACCGCTCCGTTTCGTCGCGGATCGATTCCAGCAGGGCGCGCTCCTCCGGCGACGCCGTCGGCGACTCGTGCGCGGCCGAACCGGCTCCGGCGTAGCGGACGGCCGCCTGGCGCAGGGCGCGCACCGCGTCCTTGCCGATCGCGAGCGGCGTCGCGTCTTCCGCCAGCTGGCTCGACTTCCACCAGCCGGCCAGCTTGCCGGCCCAATAGCCGGCGACGTTTTCCGGAACGGCCAGCAGCCGGCGCAGCAGCCGGCGGAGGCGCGGGAGCTCGCGGGCGTCATTCATCCGGACCCCTCCTTCGTTCGTTTGAATATTACAGTATATGGAGCGAACCGCCGCCGTTATACGGTTTCCGGAGAGGCTGGGTCCGGGTGAATGGACGAATTTGTAACGAAATTGAAATATGAACTTCATCTTCCTTTAACGAACGGGCTCTATAATAAAAGTCGACCCCCTTTTTGAAATATATATTTGCGAAAGACCCGCAGCCCGTTGCTTGCGGGTCTCTTTTTTTATGATCCGTAGCGGTGAACGGGCTCCTGCGGAAACGATTTGACAATGCGGCGCTAACGTAATAAAATATTTTTACGTAAACAATACTATTTATGTGTGGTGATGCCCGATGAGCTTGCAGGAGCCTGCGGAAACGTATGTCGTCACCGATCCCGAGCAGGCGGTCGTGCTGCTCAATCCGCTGCGCGCGGCGATCTTGTCGCATATGCGCGAGCCCGTTTCGGCGGCCGAGGTCGGCCGGGCGATGGGGGAGACGCCGCAGCGGATCAACTACCATCTGAAGGCGCTCGATAAGGCCGGTCTCGTCCGCCGGACGGGCACGCGGCAAGTGCGCAACCTCGTCGAAGTGCTGTACCAGGCGATTGCCAAAACGTTCGTCTTGTCCGACACGCTCGGGTTCGAGCCGGAGACCGTCCGGCGCATGAAGGAGGACGGCTCGCTGTCGCATCTCGTGCAGACGTCCGACAAGCTGAAGCGCGACGCGCTGCGGCTGCTGGAGCGGTCCGAGGCGGGCGAAACGGTGCATAGCGCGTCGCTTGCCGCGACGGTGAAGCTGGCCGGGGAGCGGGAGCGGCAATCGTTCGTCCAGGAGTACATGGAGGCGGTCCGCCTCTTGACGGAAAAGTACGGCGGCGCGAAGTCCGGGGACGAAGAACGGCCGGCCTCGTATCAGCTGCTTGTCGCCGTCTATCCGCAAATCGGGGAGGAGTGAAGCGAATGAAAGACGAACGGCGCAACGAACGTCCCGTCGTCGTATGGGAGAACACCGCGGACACGTCGCGGTCCGGGCAAGCGGAGAGAGCGGCCGGCGGCGGGCAAGTCGTCCCGCTGCGCTTCCCGGGGACCGAGTCGGCCGGAGAAGCGACGGTCGTCACCCGGACGATGCCGGGACGCGAAGGCAGCGCGGGGGATGCGGCGGTCGTCACGTACGTCGGGTCCGGCTTCTGGGCCGGGACGGACAAGGCGAGGGCTTCCGCGGAAGCCCGCATGGCCGCTTGATGCGGAGCTAACTTACCGGGCGGGTGCGCAACGCCCCGTTCGAGTTCATTTCGACAAGGAGGCGGATGGCCGTGTCCAGCCACTATATTCCGATCGTGATCGAGCAAAGCAACCGAGGGGAGCGGTCTTACGACATTTATTCGCGTCTGCTCAAGGACCGGATCATCTTCATCGGGACCGAGTTCCACGACCAGATGGCGAATGCCGTCGTCGCGCAGCTGTTGTTTTTGGCGGCCGAAGACCCGGAGAAGGACATCTCCATCTACATCAACTCTCCGGGCGGATCGACGACCGCCTGCATGGCGATTTACGATACGATGCAGTTCATCAAGCCCGATGTGGCGACGATTTGCGTAGGAATGGCGGCGTCGGCCGCGTCGATCATCCTGGTCGGAGGCGCCCCGGGCAAGCGGGCGGCGCTGCCGAACGCCGAGGTGATGATCCACCAGCCGTGGGGCGGCGCGCAAGGGCAGGCGTCGGATATTAAAATCCGCGCGGACTGGATTTTGCGCACGCGGGCGACGCTGAACGGCATTTTGGCCGACCGGACCGGCCAGCCGCTGGAGCGGATCGAGCGCGACACGGACCGCGATACCTTTTTCGGCGCGGAAGAAGCGTTGGCTTACGGCTTGATCGACAAAATCGTGAAATAAACGGACGAAGCCTCCGGTCGGATGACCGGAGGCTTCGTTATGGGCGCAGCGTCGGTTACGATGATCGGTCCTCGCCGGAATCGGGCGGAGGGACGCGCCCCCCGGGCAATCGTCCCGCCCGGAGCGCCGCTTCCCGCAGCAAAAATTCCAAATGCCCGTTCACGCTGCGGAATTCGTCCGCCGCCCATCGCTCCAATATTTCGTACAGCTTCGGATCGATCCGCAGAGGAAAGCTTTTCTTGGCGGACATGACGCACCGTCAATACAGCGAGCCGGCGTTGACGACCGGCTGCGCGGACCGGTCGGAGACGATGGCTACCATCAAATTGTTGATCATCGCCGCCTTCCGCTCCTCGTCGAGCGTCAGCCCGTCCCGCTCCAGACGGGAGATGGCCATCTGCACCATGCCGACGGCGCCTTCGACGATTTTCTCCCTCGCCGAGATGATGGCCGCCGCTTGCTGGCGCTGCAGCATGGCGCTGGCGATCTCGGTCGAGTAGGCGAGGTGCGTCAGCCGCGCCTCGATCACTTCGACGCCGGCGACGGCCAGCCGGCTTTGCAGCTCCTTCGCCAGCTCCGCCGCGACCTCCTCCGTATTGCCGCGCAGCGAGTACCCGTCGCGGTCGAGATTGTCGTACGGGTATTTGCTGGCCACGTGACGCAGCGCGGTCTCGCTTTGGATTTCCACGAACTGCTCGTAATTGTCCACGTCGAACAGCGCTTTCGCCGTATCGACGACCCGGAAGACGACGACGGCGGCGATCTCGATCGGGTTGCCGTCGATGTCGTTTACTTTCAGCTTGGCGCTATTGAAGTTGCGTACGCGCAGCGATATTTTTTTCTGCGTGCTGAACGGGGTGACGAGCCAGAAGCCGCCTTCACGCACGGTCCCCAAATATTTCCCGAAAAAAATAATCGCGCTCGATTGGTTCGGCTGAATGATCGAGATCGAAGTCAGCATGGCGACGGCCACGACGGCGAGCGCGACGCCGACGACCGGCTGCTCCTTGAAGAAGGCGTACGCCGACAAGCCGGCGAGGGCCAGCAATAGGACGATTCCCACGAAACCGTTAATGTGCCATGTTTTCTTTTCTTTCATGCCATCCTCTCCCCTTCGAGTATATGATTTTGTTTTGATATTGACATGATATCATATTTTCTAGTTAATGTAAAATGAAACGACTGCCTATTTCGCCTCGTTGACAACGGTGCCGGGTCATGCTATAACAAGTTAAACCGATTTTTAACAATCGGATGACGGAGGTGCATACGATGGAGCCGATTCGTACGGAGCAAGCGTTCTACGACGCGATTAACCAAGATAAACCGACCGTGGCGGTGTTCAAGACGACGTGGTGCAAAGACTGCCACTATATCGAGCCGTTCATGCCGGGCGTGGAGAAGGCGTACGCCGACAAGCTGTCGTTCGTTCAGCTCGACCGCGACGAGCTGCCGGACTTGTGCGAGAAGTACAACATTCTCGGCATCCCGAGCTTCATCGGGTTTCGCCGCGGGGAGGAGCTCGGCCGATTCGTCAGCAAGCTTCGTAAAACCCGCGAAGAAATCGAGCAGTTTCTCGATCAGGTGGTGGAAGCGAGCCAAGCTTCCGCGAAATAAGACGTCCCGCGCGAAGAAGTCCCGAACCTTGCTCTTGGAGCAAGGTTTTTTTGTCGTTGGTGCAAAACGGGGGCGATCCGCGCGCCGCACGGGATACGTTCACATTTCCGAAATGGATTTGACCGGCGATAACCGATATAATGGGGGAGACAAAACGCAAAGCCTGTCGAATTGCGATCGAACATAAGAGAAGGTGCATGCAACATGAAAGGTTTGAAATGGTTGTCGACGGCTTCGGCGATCGGCATGGGGCTCGTGCTGTTCATGGGCGCGCTGGTCACGAAAACGGAGTCGGGCGAAGGCTGCGGCACCGATTGGCCGTTGTGCAACGGCAAGTTCGTGCCGGCCTACACGATCGAATCGATGATTGAATATAGCCACCGCTTCGTGAGCGGGATTGTCGGAATTTTGGTGCTGGCCGCGGCAATCGCCGTGTTCATGCGGCTTCGCCATAGCGGTGAAGCGATGCTGTTCGCGTTCGGCGCGCTGTTCTTCACCGTGCTGCAGGCGATTCTCGGTGCGCTCGCGGTCATCTTCCCGCAATCGGACGCGGTCATGGCGCTTCATTTCGGCTTCTCGCTGGTGGCGTTCGCCACGTCGCTGCTGCTGACGGTCGGCATCCGGACGGGCGCCTACGTGCCGTCGACGGGCGGCTCCGGCCGCCGTCCCCGGACGGATGGCGGCTCCGTCCCGATGACGGCGGGCATGCGCCGATGGATCTGGGTGGCGACGATTTACAGCTATGTCGTCGTCTACATCGGCGCCTTCGTGCGGCATACCGAATCGACCGGAGGCTGCCTCGGCTGGCCGCTGTGCAACGGGGAAATCGTCCCGACGCTCGAGGGCGCGACGGGCATCGCGTTCGTGCACCGCGTCGCCGCGGTTGGTCTGCTGGCGCTCGTCGCCTACATCGGTCACCGGGCGACTCGCTCCGAGCCCGCATCGGCGCTGCTGCGCAAATCGGCGAACTGGGCGCTGCTTCTGACCGTGCTGCAAATCGCCAGCGGCGCCTCCGTCGTCTGGAGCCTCGGCAGCGACTGGTATTTGCTCACGGCGCTGATCCACGTCGTGCTCGTATCCGGGCTGTTCGGCGTCCTGTGCTATATGAGCGTTCTCGGCTGGAGGGCGCGGCGGATCGGATGACGGGAGCGCGGATGAGGAAGCGTGTCCGCATGGCACGGGTCGTTTGACCGTTTCCGGAGCAAACTAGGCAGATGAGCGACAATTTTCATTCCGAAGGCGGTGAGACCCGATTGTTCCGAGCTTGGTTTGACGAGCCGAAACGTACCGACGCTGGTCCGCTGCTCGACGCCGTAACCGCCATCGGGCGGTACCGCAAGCTGTTGACCGGCCTCATCGAACGGCAGACGCCGGAGTGCGGCCGTTACACCCGCTACGAGCTGTGGGCCCGCGGGCTGACGAACGCGCTGGACGAACTGGAGCAAAGCGTCTACTGCGCCGCCCGGTTCCGCGAAAGCGTCACGCGCGGGCAGGAGGAGAAGATGACGCCGGAGGAGCGGGACGATTACCGGCGCCACGTCTATTTCTACAAGAACGGATTGATCCGGCTGTTCTCCATTCTGGACAAGCTCGGCTATTTCCTGAACGATCTGCTGAAGCTGAAGTCGGAGCGGGTCAAAAACAAGTTCTCGTACTTCACGGTGCTGCGCCAAATGCAGCATCTGCACGCCGAGCCCGGGCTGTGCGAGCCGCTGCAGAGCATCAAGAACGCGTACCGCGAGCCGCTTGCCCGGCTGCGCGAGAAGCGGAATATGGAAATTCATCTGGTCAATACGGAAATGCTCGACGACCTGCTGCATATCGACCTGTGCCGGGCCGACCGGACGTACATCGAAGATTTGAGCGCGAATATGGACGACCTGCGGCAAGGGATGGACATGGTGTGCCGAACGTTGGCCACGGTGTTCGACTATGTGCACGATCGCAAAAAAACGTAGCGACGAGAAGGAGGAGCCCCCATGCTTCAGGGCAAAATCGCGCTCGTCACGGGCAGCGCGAAAGGGCTCGGCAAAACGACCGCGCTGGCGCTAGCGGATCTCGGCTGCGACGTGGCGGTCAGTTACGTAAACAGCGGGACGGAAGCGCTCGAGCTGGCGCGCCTCATCGAATCGAAGGGCGTTCGGGCGATGGCCGTCCGCGCCGACGTCGCCGTGCGGGACGACAACGTGCGTCTCGTCCGGTCGGTGGCGGAAGCGTGGGGCGCCGTCGATATCCTGATCAACAACGCCGGTCCGTTCGTCCGCGAGCGGCGGACGTTCGACGCGTATGGGCTGGACGAGATCGATTACTTGATGCGCGGCAACCTGCTCGGCGTCATGGAATTGGACCGTCTGGCGCTGCCGTATATGAGGGAGAAACGATGGGGGCGGATCGTCCACTTCGGCTTCGGCCGCGCCGCCGAAGCCCGGGGGTGGCCGCATCGGTCCGTCTACGCGGCGGCGAAGGTCGGCCTCGTCTCGTTCACGAAGACACTCGCCGCCGAGCAGGCGGAGCACGGCGTCACCGTCAACATGGTATGTCCCGGCGATATTCGCGGGAGCTTCAAGGAGAAACGGATCGACGACGTCCGTCATTTGACCGACGAAGAGTTTCCCGGCATCCGTCCGGGCACGGGGGAGGACGTCGCCCGGGTGATCGCCTTCCTCTGCATGCCGCAATCGGACTTCTTGACGGGAAACGTCATCGACATATCCGGCGGCTTCGATCCGATTCGCACGATCGCGGATGCGAACGCTTCCGGCCGGAACGCGTAACGCGCCGGCGCCGATGCCGCCCAAAACGCCGCATGACCCCTGTTTCCGGAACGGAGGTCATGCGGCGTTTTATCGTCTGCGGCGGCTTATTCCGCCTCCGGTTGTGTCGGGGGCGGCGCGCCGCTCCCGGCTTTTTTCCGCGCGCGGAACCGGCGCACCTTCATCAGATTGCCGCACATTTTGTCGTCGCAATATTTTTTCGACCGATTGCGCGTATCGTCGTAATAGACCCACCGGCAGTCGGGATTGTCGCAAATCCGGAACCGCGACGGCTCGCCCTCGGCCATCGTCCGGACGAGCGACGCGGCGATCTCCGCCGCGAGCTGCGGCCAATCCCGCGCCGCGGGGGACAGCCGCAGCTCGTACCGGCCGTCGTCGGCGGCGCCGACGCTGCGGACGACGGGGCCGCCCGCCATGACGGCGTTCAGCCGGCCCAAGTCGGCCGCATCCGGCACCTCTCCGGCGGCGAGCCGCCGCACGATGCCGAGCAGCACGGCGCGCAGCCGCTTCAGCTCGGCGATGTCGCCTTCCGTCGGCGGCCTCGCCGGATCGAAGCCGTGTTCGGCCAGCAATCGTTCGAGCCAATCCGGCCGGTCGAGCCGGTCTTCCGTCCGTCCGCTTCCGCGCCAGTCCCGCCACTCGCTGTTGATGAAATCGTCCCAAAGCATGTCGGTCCCAGGCCCCCTTGCGTTACGCCCACCATTGTAACAGGTTACTATTCGGGACGCTAGTTACTTGACCGCGTTCCTGTCCTCATGCTACAGTGAGATCGGTAACTGGTTAAATCGATTATGATCGTTACGGGAGGGATCGGCGTGACCGACAACGAACTGGTGCTTCACGGTTGGGACACCTGCTACGACAAGGAGGATTGGTTCCCGCCGCTTGCTCAGGCCTTGGACGGCGTGACGGCCGAACAGGCGAGCTGGAGGCCGGCCGGGGAGGCGGCGAATACGATTTGGGAGACGGTGCTGCACCTCCTCTTTTACAAGGAACGGCTGCTGAAGCGGTTGACGGGGGAGGAGACGTCGTATCCCTCCGGGCTGACGAACGACGACACGTTCGCCGGGGCGACCGGCGACGAGGCGGGGTGGCGCGATACACTCGACCGGCTCAAGCGCGTCCATCTGGCGATCCGCGAACGGATCGCGTCATGGGAAGAGGGCGATTTCGAGCGCCTCATTCCGAAAAAGCCGGCCGGTCTGTGGGCATTCAGCCTCATTACGCACGACGCCTACCATATCGGTCAAATCGTGCAAACCCGAAAGCTGCAAGGGTCTTGGCCGTCGAAGCGATCGTTCGAATGAAAGCCGCCGAGCTCGCCCGCACCGCAAACAAAAAGAGCGCCGCATGCCCGGGCCGGGCATGGCGCTCTTTTTTTCACTATAACCGATCGAATTAAAACACTTGGACGACCTCGGTGATGCCTTCGACTTCTTCCACGAGGGCGCGCTCGATACCGGCCTTGAGCGTAATGGTCGAGCTGGGGCAGCTTCCGCAAGCGCCCATCAGCTTCAGCTTCACGACGCCGTCTTCCACGTCCACCAACTCGACGTCGCCGCCGTCGCGCTGCAGAAACGGACGCAACTTATCCAAAACTTCGAGGACCTCGTCATAGATCGACTCTTGTTGTTGTACGTTCTCGCTCATTTGCCTCATCTCCTTTCTCCCTTTATTATAGTACATATTAAGCGAAAATAAAATGGTGCGAACCGGGTGGTGACCATGAGACCGATCGTCGAGTTTTGCACGAACAATATGCATCACGGCACCGACGAAGTGATGCGCCGGCTGGAGGAAAATCCCGACATCGACGTCATCGAATACGGCTGCTTGGGCAATTGCGGCCAATGCTATATGGAGCCTTACGCGCTCGTCAACGGGGAGATCGTGCCCGCCTCGTCCGCGGACGAGCTGTTCGAAGCGATTATGGCCAAGATCAAGGAATGGGAAGCCCAATTCGCCTGGCTGGACGACTGACGTTTAGCCGAAATGGTGCTTGGACATCCAAAGGACGCCGCTTTTCAAGACGCGCGGCATTTTGCCCATGATGGTCCGTTTGCCCATCAAGCCGAAGCCCGCCTTTTTGCCGAGCGAGCCGAGCACGCCCTTCAGCTTGATCGGCTTGAGCTGCGGCGTCTCGCCCTTCCACAGCGCGTGCATGACCTCGGCCACCTGCTTGCCCTGCCCTTCGGCCGCTTGGGCGCTCGGGCTGAACGGCAGGCTGGCGCAGTCGCCGACGACGAATACGTCGGGATAGGCGGGCACTTGATGGTATTCGTTCAACAGCACCCGTCCCTGATTGTCCTTCGGGAGATCGAGCTTCTGCACGATCGGGCTCGGCTGGATGCCGGCCGTCCATACGGTCAGATCGGTCAAGATCGTCTTGTCCCGATCGTACAGGATGCCCGGCTCGAGACGCTGCAGCGATACGTGCGACAGCATCTCCACGTCGTGCTCGATGAACCAGTCCCGGACGTACGACTGCAGCCGGTCCGGGAACGACGACAAGATGCTTGCGCCGCGGTCGATAATGCGGATGTTCAAATCCGGCCGGCTCTCGCGAAGCTCGGAGGCGACTTCCACGCCGCTCAGCCCGCCGCCGACGATGGTCACTTGACCGTACGGATTCAAGTCGTTCAGCGCCTGGTACGTCTTGCGCGACGAGGACATCGTCTGGATGCTGTGCGCGTGCTGCTCCGCTCCGGCGATGCCGTGGAACTTGTCGACACAGCCGAGCGCGATGACGAGCCAATCGTAGGAGATCGGATCGGCGTTTTCCATCATGACGATTTTCCGGTCCAGATCGACCTCCGTTACTTCCCCGTACTTCAAAATGATTCGCGGGTCCGTCGGAAACGACACGCGAATATCCGCCTCGCATACCGTCCCCGCCGCCAAAGCGTAATATTCGGTTTTCAGCCCCTGATACGGCATCCGGTCGACGAGGACGATCTCGGTGCCGTGCGGCGGTTCTTGCTCCAGAAGATGAAGAGCCAGCGTCAAGCCGCCGTACCCTCCGCCCAATATGACGAATTTACCCATGCCAGTTGCGGTCCTTTCCGAAAGGCTTGATTTGAAAGCAAGAAGAAGTAGAGCGATTGTGTATTAGCGTCTCACCCGGAAGGGCATATTATGAGCGGCCCCTTACCCGAATACGCGAATTTCGTTATAAAACGTATCGCGCTCGACCGGAATTCGGTTTGCGCCTTTGATCAAGTGCACGAGCTCGTCGCGGGTCAAACCTTCCGGGGACAGCGCGCCGGCGGAATGGCTGATACGCTCCTGCACGATCGTGCCGTGGGCGTCGGACGCGCCGAACGTGAAGGCGAGCTGCGCCAGCTGCGTGCCGAGATTGATGAAGTAGGCTTTTACGTGCTGAATGTTGTCGAGCATAAGACGGCTGATCGCGATCGTCTTCAGATCGTCGAAGGCGGACGTTCTGCGCTTGATGCCCATGGAGGCGTTCGGCGGCTGGACCGCGTTCGGGATGAACACCATGAAGCCGTTCGTCTCGTCCTGCAGCTCGCGGAGCTGGAGCATGTGCCGGATCCGTTCTTCCTTCGTCTCGATCGAGCCGTACAGCATCGTGGCGTGCGTCTTCATCCCGAGCTTGTGCGCGGTCCGGTGAACGTCGAGCCATTGCTCGGACGTCGCTTTTTCGACGTTCATCTTGTTGCGGTACCGTTCGGTCAAAATTTCCGCGCCGCCGCCCGGCATCGTGCCGAGTCCGGCGTCCCGCAGCGTCTGCAGCACGTCGCGGTACGACAAGCCGCTGATGCGCGAGAAAAAGTCGATTTCCGCCCCGGTATACGCCTTGATCGTCACGTCGGGGTACGCCTGCTTCAGGACGCGGATCGAGTTGACGTAATAGTCGAACGGCACGTTCGGGTTATGCCCGCCGGTAATGTGGAACTCCCGCATTTCCGGACGGTAATGCTTCGCGACGTAAGCGAGAATTTCGTCGGGCGTCAGCGTATAGGCGCCGTCCTCTCCTTCGTCCCGGCGGAAATGGCAGAAGGCGCACCGGTCTTCGCATACGTTCGTGAAGTACAGGCTCATGTTCTCGATAAAATAAACGCGCCGGCCGTTTTTGCGGGTATTCGCCAAGTCGGCCATTTGACCGATCGTCAACAAATCGTCGGATTCGTACAGAAAGACGCCGTCCACGAGCGTCAGACGTTCGCCGTTCTCGACTTTGTCGGCAATCTCGGCCATGCGCCGATCCGGGTTCGTCAGTACGGTACTCATGATGATTCCTCCTATTCGGGCAGCATAATTCGCGCGGGAAGCGCGGGGAAGAAAGGCAAACGGAAAAAAGGCGCTGAAACCCCGGAATCGTCCGGCGGCCCGCGCAAACGGATAAAACGGAAATGCGTCCCGGCCCCGAAAACGGCCGGTCGTTGCAAGATGACGTTCGTGTCGTTGACTAATCTATTATAAACCTACCCGTGCGTACGGGCAACAGAAAGAAGCGGACGGGCGCGCGGCGGGCTTCGCCCCTCTTGAGGAGCCGCCCGATTAGGGGTATACTGAAAGTAGCAAGAAACGAGGGAGGGACCGATATGATTACCATTACGGAGCAAGCTTGCGATAAAATCAAAGAAATGCTGGCCGCGGAGGAAACGCCGAACTTGTTTTTGCGCGTAGGCGTGAAGGAAGGCGGCTGCAGCGGTTTTTCATATGGGATGGGATTCGACGACGACGAGCAAAGCACCGACCAGGTGCTCGACATCAACGGGCTCAAGGTTGTCGTCGATTCGGACAGCACCAAATATTTGCGCGGCCTCGAAATCGACTTCAAGGAGTCGGCGATGGGCGGCGGCTTCACCATCCATAACCCGAACGCGATCGCGACGTGCGGCTGCGGCAGCTCGTTCCGGACGAAGGACGAGGAAGGCAAGCCGAACCCGGACGCTTGCTGATAACGATTTTCGAGGTTGCGGATTTACGACCTTCCGAGCTGTGTTTTGACGTCAAACCACAGCCTCGGAAGGTTTTTTTGTTGCGCTTCATACCGGGGAATGGCGGCGGGAAGAGATCGGCGTGTCGTCAGCTGTCGCCAATCCAGCGTTTCTTAACAAGAATCATTCCAATATTGATCAAGCCGCTCAACAGAAAAGCCGCTGTATAAAGGAACAAGAAGACGAGCATATTCAGAGCGTCGGTATATACAAAAAACGAAACGATCGAAGCGATGAGGAAGACGGCAAACCCTAATCCGAGCGACTGAGCGATGAGGACGGATTTCTTGGGGACCTTGTTGACTCTTGCAATTCCGAAACAGATCGGCACTAGAAGAACGAGCACCAGCATAGTGACATTCACAAATCCCTCTAAATCGATTGGTAAAACCCCCCTGATAATATTCTGAGGAGTAATTCGTCATTGTTCGACCAATTCCTTCAAAGGGCGCATTTTTGCTTGCGGCTGATCGTTGGCGGGTGGTCTTCTGGTCCTATATTTTCATACGGCGCTCCGTTGTGGATCCGCCCAAATAAAAGAGGCACATGCCCACACGGGTGTACCTCTTTCGCGGGTTACTTCTTCAAATGATAAGGAACCGTCGTGACGATGACGTTTCTCCGGTACAACAAGTGGGCGCGGATCAGCAAGCTCGACTGATTATGCAGCACGTTGTGCCACCCTTTCTTGGGGATGAACTGCGGAATGACGACCGTTACCTGATAGTTCGATTCGCTCGCCTTATGCTGAACGGTATCGATCAATTTCGTCAGCGGCTGGATGATGCTTCGATAAGGGGAATACAGCGAAACGAGTCGGACGTCCGGCTGCCATCGCTTCCATTCCTGTTCGAACTGTTCGTTTTCCTCGCGCTCGAACGAGACGTGCACGGCGATCACTTGGTATGCGCCGAGCGATTTGGCGTAGTTCAACGAATTTTCTACAACCCGGGTAAGCCCCGCCACCGGCACGAGGATGACATTGCCTTCGATCGGCACGGCGGGCTCGGAAGGGGTTAGCCTCAACTGTTCGCCGACCGCCCGGTAATGCTTCCGTATCCGGTGAAACATATACAGAATAACGGGCAAAAAGACGAGAACCGTCCAAACTTGGCCGAACTTGGTCAAAAAGAACATGATCGTGACCGTGAAGCTGATCACGGCTCCGGCGGTGTTGACGATCAGCTTGGCGATCCAGCCTTCCGGTTTTTCGCGAATCCATTTCACCATCATCCCCGTCTGGGACAGCGTGAACGGAATGAAAACCCCGACCGCATAGAGCGGAATCAGGTGTTCCGTCCGTCCTTTAAACGGAAGGATCAAGGCGATGGACAAGAGGCCGAGTATTAGAATTCCGTTCGAATAGCCCAACCGGTCTCCCCGAATGGTGAACATCCTCGGAATAAACTTGTCTTTGGCAAGATTGACGGCAAGAAGCGGGAAAGCGGAATACCCGGTGTTCGCCGCGAGGATCAAGATCAACGCCGTCGTGCCTTGAATAAAGAAATACATAAACCCGCGACCGAACGTTTGCTCCGCGATTTGCGAGACGACCGTGACTTCTTCCCTGGGCGCGATGCCGTAATAATAAGCCAAGTAGACGATGCCCGAAAACAGCAGCGCGAGTAAGGCGCCCATGGCGATCAGTGTCTTGGCCGCATTGCTCGGCGCAGGCTCCTTAAAATTCGGAATCGCGTTGGATATCGCTTCCACCCCGGTCAAGGCGGAGCTTCCCGAGGCGAATGCCCTCAGCAGCAAAAACAAGCCGATGCCGGCCACCGGCGTTCCGACCGGCGTATGCAAGGCGGGCGATACGTCGCCCGCCGCTATCCGGTAAAGGCCGACCCCGATCAACAGGAACAATGCCAGAACGAACAAGTAAACCGGATAGGCGAGGATGGAGGCGGATTCGGTTACGCCGCGCAGGTTCAAGGTCGTAATCAGTACCACGAAAATGACGGCGATCGCCACGTTATGGGCATGGAGGCCGGGAAAGGCCGACGTTATCGCATCGGTGCCGGCGGACACGCTGACGGCTACGGTCAAAATATAATCCACCAGCAGCGAGCCGCCGGCGACCAGTCCGGGGAAGATGCCGAGATTTTCCTTGGAGACGACATAAGCGCCCCCGCCGTGAGGGTAAGCGAATATAATTTGCCGGTAAGACAAGATCAAGGCCGTCAATAAAACCAATACCCCGATCGCGATCGGGAGGGAGTACCAGAAGGCGGCCGCGCCGACGGTAACCAGAACGAGCAGGATTTGCTCGGGCCCATAGGCGACCGATGATAAAGCGTCCGAAGACAAAATTGCCAACGCTTTCGTCTTATTGAGCTTCTGCTCCCCCAACTCGTTCGATTTCAGAGGGCGTCCGATCAAAAAACGTTTTATGGAAGATGGCATATGCGGTCACCACTCGTTTCGATTTTGTCCTCTACTCAATATGCCCGCAACGCTCCCATTCCCATGCAAGCTCCCATGTACCCGCCCATCCGGCGTTCAAGAACTGCCGACTTCAAGATCCAACGAGGCCCGACGCAGCTTCAATTTCTTGACGAATGGCGCGTAAAGGTCCCGATCGGCCAGCTCCAACGGCGAACGTTCGCGCTCCCGGCATTCGAAAACGCAGCCTTTTCGGTCGTAGACCAGCCATCGGACGGTCGGCGTCGCAATCGGGCAAAATCGGGCGATTCGTTCCCGAGCCGATTCCATAACCGTGGGCGCGGCTTCCGCCAAAGCGATATCGGACTCCTCCGATTCCAGAAGGTGGGCGATGCGCCGGTCCGAATCGAATGCGACATACGCGCGGCAGCCTTCGGCCGAAAGTTGAAAAAAATGAATCATATCCGGATGTTCCCCTATCCTCGATCGTTTTTGGCAAACAAAAAACACAGGTTCGAAACCTGTGTTTAAAATCACAAGTTCAACCCTCCCTCAATCAACGCTTACGAGGTTAGCTGCCGGATTCGGGCGGTGAGAGTCGCCCTACCTTACGGTGAACCGACCGGTTCACTCGCAAGGATTCACCCCTGAAGACGATGATGCATGCGGGCAGGCATCCGTCCTCGTTGGTTCCCCCGTTTCCCCTGCTCGGGAAATTCAGCGAATACGAATTGAAAAGCGTATGCGATTCGATAACTGAATTGAATAATACGCCTAGAACGGCCGTTTGTAAAACGTACCGTAGGTCCGATTCCAAAGGCTATGTTGAAAAAAAGCCCGGGGAAACGTTTACATCGGGTTGGGGAAGGTGTACGCTTCGTTTTTCGCGTTATTCTTCGAAATGTCGGATCGACTGCGGTTAAAATCTACCCGAACCAAATCGGCAGAAGCGGAATACGATGGTTATATGTCCGGCAAACGAAAAAAAGACCCGAAGCTCGGAGAGCTTTCGGGTCCTCGATACTCCATTATTGCAGCTTCTCGATGGAGAGCGACGCGCTGACCGTCGGCGTGCCGCCGCCGATGCTCGCTTGAAGCGTTTGGGCACCCGTGTTGTCGATCCGATTCAGCGTCAGGACGGTGCCGGCCGTCAATCGGGCGACCACTTGGCCCGGATAAGGCTGGTTGCCTGCACCCGCGCCGTAGTTGCTGCACGGGACGAGAGCGGCCGGTGCGGGACCCGCGCCGTCCGGATCCGCGAACAGGCCGAACGCGCTGTTGCCCGCCGTCGGGAACACTTCCCACGTAATTTTGTAGAAGCCGGTCTCGTTGATGATGAGGCTGCTCGGCGGCGAGAACGTCACGGCCGTTGCGCTGATGACGGAGTTGTTGAACGTGACGGCTCCGCCTTGGGCACCGGGTGCTGGTGCGGCCGCAACGGTCTGGTTCACCGTGCTGCACAGGAACGCGAAATTCGAAATGCCGCCTGCAGGCCCTTGCGGTCCTTGCGGTCCTTGTACGCCTTGAGGCCCTTGCGGCCCCGTAAGTCCGGCCGGTCCTTGCGGTCCTTGCGGTCCTTGCGGCCCTTGAGGCCCTTGCGGTCCTTGAGGTCCCGGTACCGGAGTGACGTTCACCTTCGGCCGGGGGCACGTAACCCGTACGACCTTTTTCACCTTCTTAATGACGCACTTCTTCGCTTTCCGCTTGCTCGGGCAAACCGTCACCGTCTTTTTGAAGCAGTGGCGCTTTCCCTTCTTCTTGATCAAACAATCCATCAATAACACCTCCCTGTTGAGATGGTGTATTGTACGTAGGACAAAGTCCTCGGGATTGGACGATTAACCTGACAAACTCCCTTTTTCGCCAAAATGGGTATTGAAACGGGGGAACAAAGCGGAGAAGCCTTTCCGATCCTTGCCGGCTCGAGGTGCCGGCGAGGATTTTTTTCGTTACCCGTTTCGGTAAGAACGTTATCGGGTAAAGGAAGAAGGGACGAGCAGGGGGAGAGAAAGCTCCGCAGACACGAAGACGCCGCCCGGCGGTCGATATGACCGGAAGGCGGCGCCTCGCAAACGTATACGTTCGGGACCGCGGCGGGCGAGAGCGCGAGAAAGCGCCTGGCCCGTCGGGATCCGAGATGTCGTGTTATTGCGTAATTCGGCTAACCTATATCCCTATGAAAACCTAAAACAATGAAAGCCCTGCCTCTCTTCCATCCTTACGACTCCTTGATCGTGCCAGTGTGAATCAGGTATTGATATCAATCGTTGGAACTATGTGAAGCGAATTCAAATAACACATCCTATAATTTTACAACATTTCGATCTGGAAGTCAATGGCGTGACTCCGGGCTTAGGCGTCCGTGCAATTCGATGCATGCACTTAGGCGAAAATGATGACAGCTCGGACACGGTTTTCATGACCGCGTCATATGGAAATGAAAGGGGCTTATCCTTTACAGTAAAGAGAGAAAAGGACGGACGACCTCGACGAGTCTAAAAAGGAGTGACGATCCCATGTGGGTGTTATGGTATAACGGCAAGCGATACGGAGAGCCGATGAGCCGGATGGAGGCGCTGCGCCACTTTTCCCGTCTCAAGCACGTCTGCATCGGCCTTCAGCTCCGGTACATCCGGCTGAAGCCCCGATTCAGCCGCGAAGAGCAGTGGAAATCGGTCATGGAGAAGTGGGCCGCCGCCGACGCGCATACCGGCTAAGCTCCCCGCGAGTTTGGATGATAGGAACATCTTTGCCGATGCGGGACGCGTGTAACGCTCGGCATCGAATAAGCCCTTCGGGACGGAAGCCTCGCGCTTTCTGCCGAAGGGCTTCGGTCGTTTCTCCTCGGCTTTGGCGGCTCGCCGTTTACAGGCTCCTTTATGATGGGATATAATGAAAATGGATACAATGTATCATAATGTGATACGAATGTTGTACGAACGTCGTGCAACGATTGGACGTCGAGCGGCGATCGCTTTCCGGAACGGACCGGAGGCGATCGCCGATTTGCTATCGATCATCGCGGACGCGGGAGGGATCCGATTTGAAACTGCTCTTGGTCGACGACGAGCCGCTTATTCGCCAAAATTTGAGTTCGGCCATCGATTGGCGCAAGCACGGCATCGAGATTGTGGGAGAAGCGGGGGACGGCATCGAAGCGTTGGCCAAAATCGAGGAGCTGCGCCCCGATATGGTCATCCTGGACGTACATATGCCGAGAATGAACGGGATTCAAGTCGCGGAGACGATCATAGATCGTCCCTACAAGCCGAACATCCTTTTTTTGAGCGGGATCAAGGAATTCGAATATGCGCGGAAAGCGCTGCTGTTCGATGCCGAGTGCTACTTGCTGAAGCCGATCCGAAGCGAAGAGCTGGACGAAATGGTCGAGAAGGTCAAAAACAAAATATGGCGGGAGCAGTACCGGGAAGAGATCGGCAACCGGATGAAGAAGCAGATCGCCGAACATTTCGACGCGCTTCGGGAGCAATTTTTAAACCAAGTGATCCGGACCTCCATCCATGCCGACGTTCTGGATGAAAAATCCGCTTTTTTCGGCATCGACTTGTGCAGCGACGCGTACGCGCTCGTCCTGATCGACGTCGAACAGCTGCAGGAAGCGGGACGACCGGAGGAAGAACGGCAAATGCTGAAATATACGGTATGCGATCTTGCCCGGAAGGTGATCGGCGATGATCCGGACGCGATCCTGTACGTCACGTATGAAGAGCAGCTGGCGCTACTCGTGACCGGAGATCGGACCGATCGGGGAGCGATTTCCGATACGTGTACGCGCATCATGAACGCGTTGTCCGACGTGCTGGACGTGCGCGTGACGATCGGCGTAAGCCGCCGGACGAACGAGATCGCCCGTTTGCCCGATTGCTTCAAGGAAGCCCGGGAGGCGCTGCGGCACCGTTTCTTTCAAGACGGCAGCTGCATGCTGCATATCTCCGACGTCCAAGTGAAGCGGGAGGGGGCGCCGGATATCCCGGTCCCGTACGAGCAATTGGCTTTGTCACTCAAGCAGGGGAATACCGAGCTGCTGTCGGCGGCGCTGGCCGACCTTTTCGAGCGGATCCGGGAGCAGCCGGCACTCGGTTACGAATATGTCATTACAGTGGCCATCCGGATCACGTCTTCGTTCCTCGGCGTCGTTCACGAGCTCGGATACCGGCAGGAGGAAGTGTTCCCGGACGGCTGCAACCCGTATTCCGATCTGCTCGGCAAACGAAGCATTGCCGACGTTCAGCGCGCCATCGAAACGGTGTCCGCGACGATCGCCGCTTTTTTCAACGGCAAAAAAAGCCATAAAAACGCCAAAACGATACTCAAGGCCAAGGAATATATCGAATCCCATTACCGGAACAGCGAGCTTACGCTTCGGCTCGTCTCGGAGCAATTCCACACGAGCTACACCTACTTCAGCCATCTGTTCAAGCAGCTGACGAACGAAAGCTTCAGCGATTATTTGAACCGGGTAAGGGTCGGCAAGGCGAAGGAGCTGCTGGAATCGTCCGATCTCCGGGTGTTCGAGGTCGCCTTCGAGGTCGGCTTCAAAGACCCGCATTACTTCAGCCAAAGCTTTAAGGCGATATACGGCCTTTCGCCCACCGAATACAAGCGGAAGCATTCGAATCGGGAGAGTGGCCGGCCATGAAGTCCGCATTTGCCCATCCGAACCATTGGCCCCTTCGCACCCGGTTGATTATTTTGTTTTTGCTGATCGCCATCCTCCCGCTCGTGCTGCTCATGCGGGTGTTTTACGCCAATTCCAAACAGATGATCGCCGACCATTTCACGGTCAACACGAGGTTGTCCCTCGAATTGATCGACAGCAAGCTCGACTCGGTCCTGGCCGGCGTGGAGGAGAATACGGTGCGGCTGTACGCCGACGCCGACATTCAAACGCTGCTGCGCATTTCCGATCCCGATAACGTGGACATCTCGACGTACAACAACGCGATGAACGTGATCAACGACATCAAATCGAGAAAAGAAATTTATTCGATCCAAATCTACGATCGGCAGTTCCGCATCCGGGCGCAAACCCAGGAATGGGTGCCGCTCGACGACGGAAGACCGGCCGACGCGGCATGGCTGCCGGACGTGCTGAACCGCGAGGGGAAGACGAAATGGGTAAAGGCGGTTCCTTACCGGGGAGGCCATCTGCTGCTCGTCGCCCGGGCCATCAACGACTTGGACACCTTTCGAAACGCCGGCCTCCTGCTGCTCTTTTTCGACGAAACGGAAATCAGCCGCCTGTTCGCGGACTTGCCCGCCGATCCGCTGCAGGTGATCTTCGTCGCGGACGAGAACGGGGCGGTGCTGTCCAGCAGCCGGGCGGACATGATCGGCAAGCCGATGAGCGACTTCTACGATTTGCGGCCCGCTTCCCGGTCGGGCTTCGGTCAAAGCGACGACGGCGATAACCGGTATTATTACATGACGAACGACGAGCATGGATGGCGGATCGTTCATGTCATTCCGAACCAGATGGTCGGGCGGAAGCTCGTTCAGACAAAGCTGCTCGCGATCGGCCTTTCGCTGATCGGCATCGGCGTCATCGTGCTGTTGTCCGTCGTGACCTCCAAATGGATTACGAAGCCGATCACCGCGTTGAAAAATTTGATGCTACGAGTCCAGGACGGCGATTACACGGTCCGATCCGAGCTGTTCAGGCGGGACGAAATCGGCCGACTCTCGCACGGGTTTAACGCGATGATCAACCGGATCAACGAGCAAATGACGAAAATCGTGGAGGAGCAGCGGAAGAAGACCGAATGGGAGCTCCATGCGATGCAAATGCAGATCAATCCGCACTTTTTGTACAATTCGCTGGAAATTATCAAAGGGATGGCCGAACGCCGGGCCGTGCATCCGATCACCGAGATGACGCTGAATTTGGCCGAGTTTTACCGGATCGCGCTCAGCCGGGGAAAAGACGTGATCACGATTCGGGACGAGCTTCAGCTGCTCGAGCATTATTTGAACATCCAGAGCATGTTTCTGGAGCATGCATTCGATTCCTATGTCGAGGTCGACGAGGAGCTGCTGGACTGCCAAATGCTGAAGCTGATCCTGCAGCCGCTGGTGGAAAATGCGATTCAGCACGGCATCAAAGGATTGGACCGCAGAGGATACATCGAGGTCGTGGTCAGCCGGGAGGACGATTCCAGCATCTGCATCGAAATTACCGATAACGGCCACGGCATCGAGAGCGGGAAATTGGCAGCCATCAATCGATCGCTGACCGATGGCGGCGACGCTTATGCCGGCAGTTACGGCATCTATAACGTCAACCAGCGCATCAAGCTGTTCTACGGGAACAGCCGGGGGCTCCGCTATACGAGCGCCGAAGGCGAAGGCACGACGGTTCGGGCGGTAATCGGCAAAATCGAAAATTAACGACCCAAATCGAAAAGGACTCTATTCTGGTGCGCTCCATAAAGCGGTACAGTTGACTTGTCGGAATTGCTTGGAAGCGTTTTCGGCCCAGAAATGGATATACAGGAGGGGTTTCGGTGCGAAAATCATGGAAACACGGAGTTATGCTCTTGCTGGCAAGCTCGCTTGCGCTGACCGGTTGCGGCGGAGGGGGGCAAGAACGGGAGGGGGGCGGCACCCCGTCCGGAAAATCGAACGACGGGTCTGCCGGGAAATCGTATACGATCGAATATTGGTCGATCCCGATTTACCAAAACGTCGAAGGCGCCCCGTCCCCCAGCGCCGGCGAATGGGAAAAAATGAAGATCAAGCAGTTCGAAGCGCAGCATCCGTCGATCAAGGTCAATTTCCAAACGGTGCCTTTCGACCAATCCCAGAACAAAATCGGAATCGCGGTTGCCGGCAACAATGCGCCGGACGTCGTCCTGGAATCGATCGACCGGAACTTGATGAAATACGTGGAGAGCGGAAAAAGCGAGCCGATCGGCGACTTCATCGAAGATATGGTAAGCGATTTCAACCCGGAGATGCTGAAGAAGGTTACTCGCGACGGCAAGCTGTACGGCATCCCCGTAACGCTCAATCCCGAATACTTCTTCTTGAATGTCGGCCTGTTCAAAGCGAAAGGCTTGGAGCATTTGATTCCGAAGGACGATCGGACATGGACGATCGAAGAGATGCGCGACGCGCTCAAGCAGGTTTCCGGCAACGGCGTGTACGGCACCGCCTTGTGGGCGGCCAACGAGCAAGCCGATGAAATGAACTTGATGCGGCTATTCGCCATGGGCGCGGAGCAGTGGGACGAATCCTCCTCCAAAATCGTGCTCGATCAATACCCCCAAGCCGCCGAAGGGCTCCGCATGCTCGTGAGCATGCTGGACGAGGGCGTCGTCGCCCCGGGCCCAGCGACTACGGCCGCCTTGGACGCGGTGGAGATGTTCAAGCAGAACAAAATCGCGATGATCCCTTTCGCAAACGGTCTCTGGTCGATGGTGGAAGCCGGCAAGAAAGACGGATCCACGAATCCGAAGGTGGAGCTGTTCGGCATGGCGCCCCCGCACGCCAAAGGGGTGACCCCGAAAGTCGCTTCGGCCTTTCACGGCTATCAGGTGTTCAAGCAGAGCGATCCGGGGAAGCGGGAGGCGATCAAGACGTTCGTCCGGTTCATGGTTCAGCCGGAGCATGTCAAGGCGTTGTCGAAGTCGGGCAATTACGTCCCTTCCAGACAATCCGCGAGCTATGAATTCGACAACCCGGAAATCCAAGCGGCGATGAATGTCGTTTCCAAGCTGCCTTTGGCGAATACGGGCGTCTCTTCCCCTTACTTCCCGGACGTCCGGAAAATGTGGTACCCGGAGCTGCAAGCGATTCTTCTGAAAAAGAAAACGCCGGAGCAAGGCATTCAAGATTATGCGAAAAAAGCGAACGATTTTCTGGCGGAGAAACAGAAGAAATAATATCGCGGCAAGGAGGTGATGCAAGCCTATTCAATGACAACACGGTGTCCGCAGAAAATGAAACGATCATTTTCGAAGGAGGAATTGTCGATGAAAAGGTTTGTCAAAGCGGTATCGTTGGGTCTCGTCGCACTCCTGTTGTCGGGCGTCGCCGCAACGGACCCCGCCGGCGCCGCGCCTCTCCAGGTGGACGATCCGGCCGTTCCGGACGTCAAGATCGTATCGCCGGAGAACAGTGCATGCTTGAAGTGGGATTTCGATAAGAATCGTATCGAGAATGAGACCGTCCCATGCCCATGGTTTTCGTCCGTCGCCAAGCTGGCCAACGGCGACCTGTATGTGGCCTACAACTTGTCGATCAGCCACTCCGCTCACGGCGACATAGCGGCCAGGCGAAGCACCGACAACGGATTGACCTGGTCGGAGGAAACGATCATCGTGGACGATTCCATCGATGACAGAGAGCCGAACTTGACGGTGCTTCGCAACGGCGATGTGTTGCTGTCCTATTTCGACTATGTGCCCGGCCGGACCCAAAACCGGCGCAAAGTGTATATTCGCCGCTCGACCGACAACGGCTTGACTTGGGGGCCGCCGATCGTTCCGCCCACGTTGTTCTACGATCATCCCAGGGGATATGCCGCGGTAAGCAGCGAGATGGTGGAACTGGACAACGGCGATATTCTGATGCCCATTTACGGCTTGCGAAACCATGACGGTACTATGGGCCATTTCGGCGCCCACGTTCTTCGCAGCCGGGACGGCGGGTATACGTGGCTCAAAGAAGACGAGCGCGTGGCCATGTGGGGCGGCTATGAGTACGAAGGCTACGACTTCGATACGAACGCCATCGGCTATCCCGAGCCCGCGTTGGCCGATCTGGGCAACGGCCATGTAATGATGGTGTCGCGCACTTCGCGTCCCAAATTCATTCCCGGCACGACCGACGCAAATCCCGACTTGCACATCATGAGGGTAAGCCATTCGTACGATTACGGCAACACGTGGAGCGCCCCGGTTGACGAGCCGTCGCTCAGAGGCCACGCCCCTCATTTTCTCAAATTGAAGAACGGAACTCATTTCCTCACCTACGGCGCTATGGGCTTCCAAGGGGTGGGCGGAAGACCGGTCGTAGGCCGAATGTATGTGGATTCGAAAGGCTGGTCCTACACGCAGAGCAAGCTGCTGTACCGCAATTCGCGCGCGTTCGACGATATGTCCTATCCCGTCAGCGTCGAATTGGACGACGGACGCGTCTTCACCGTCTATTACAATCGGGCCGAGGGTATTTTGGGAGGGACGTATACGCGACCCGATCCGTATCGGCTTGACTTGTGGAAGATGTTCCTGAACGGGCAGGCCGCCTATCAGACGGATATGACGCACAGGGCTTCCAGCAAGCCGATGATGCAGCCGTGGGGCCCGCTGGACGGCAATACGTCCTATTGGTATACGGCAGCGAGCGCGACGGGAGCGCCTCCGGCCAAGTACTGGCAATTGGATTTGGACAAAGCGTACCCGATTACCGATATCGGCGTCGTGTTAAAGCCGGGATACAAGGAATCGGCCACGGTGGACGTTTCCGTATACGGAAGCGGCGATTGGCAAACCGTCCGAACGTATACGATGCAGCAGACCGACGACTATGACTGGACGTCCTTTGGAACGGAGCGGGACGTGAAGCACGTGCGCGTCAACATTACGGACTCCCAGGGCAACGGCGCCGCTACCTTGAACGACCTGGCGATTCGAGTCGCTCCGACTACCTTCTATCGGTCGCGGTCGTTGAAGATGGATCTTTGGCAGATGATGCGAACCGGCCGGGCGACGATTGGCGGCAATATGAATTACGTGGACCCGTCCGGCACTTACCCCGGATTGAATCCGGCAGGACCTATAGACGGCAAGGCCGAGTACAATTACAGTGCTACGGCCGATTGCACCGGCTGCACGGGAACTTGGCAGCTGTCGTTCGATCAGCCCTACACCTTCGACAAGGTCGGTCTGATGCTGAAGCCGGGCTATCAGGAATCGGCCGTCGTGGAGGTGTCCACCGACGGCACGACTTGGACTTCAGCAGCCAGTCTGAATGCAGCGGATACGAACGCGGTGCAGTACCTGACCTTCTCACCGACGACGGCCCAATACGTTCGCGTGCGCATATCGCAGGTCAGCTCCGGTTGGCCGCAACTGGCCGAATTCGAACTTTATACGACAAGTCCGATGCTGCAGCCTTAAAGGAACGGCAGGCGGGGGTGCGTTCGGAATCGAACGCCCCCCTCTTCTTCGGAACATCCAATACGGAAAGCATGGATAGGGAGGACGCGATCATGAAGCATACAGTGGAGATCGGAACCCGAGTAGAGATGTTTGTCGACGATTGGCTCATCGAGGAAATGAAGGGCGCCAAGCTCAAGCTGAATCCTCCCGTCAAGCGGGAAACGGTACTCGTGCTCGACCGGCCGTGGGAAGACGGCGCGGGTTGTTTCTTCTCCGTCATCCCCGAACCGGACAGAATCCGTCTTTATTATAGGGGAGCCTGTCTCCGGGATACGGACGACGATACGCAGGTGACCTGCTACGCGGAAAGCGAGGACGGCATCCGCTTCGAACGGCCTTCGCTCGGCCTGTACGAGCATGAAGGCTCCAAGGACAACAACATTATTTTGGTCGGAACGGATGCCCACAATTTTTCGCCGTTTCTGGACGAAAGTCCGGACGCTCCGCCGCAATTGCGCTTCAAAGCCGTCGCCGGCGTCGGTCCGAAGGCGCAATCCATTTATTTGAACCAAGGGTTTCTGAACGGCTATTATTCCTCCGACGGCATCCACTGGCACAAGTGGGATGAACCGATCCTTCATAACGGGGCCTTCGATAGCTTGAACGTTGCGTTTTGGGATACGAATGCCAAGGAATATCGCTGCTACTCGCGATATTTTGAAGATAAGACAAGAGCCGTCCAAGTCGCTTCTTCCACCGATTTCGTCCACTGGGGAGAGCATCGGCCGAATCGGTATGCGGAGGGTGTCCCGCTCGAGCAATTTTACACCAACGCCACCGTACAATGTCCGGGTGCCGAGCACATGTACCTGTCGTTTCCGATGCGAATCGTGCCGGAGCGCAAGAAGAACCGGAAAAGCCTGTATCCGGGCGTATCCGACGCCGTCATGATGAGCAGCCGGGACGGTCTGCACTGGGACAGGCCGTTTATGGAAGCTTGGGTACGGCCGGGGACGGACCCGAACAACTGGATCGACCGGAACCAGATGGTCGCCCGCGGCATCGTGGAAACGGCTCCCGACGAATTCTCGCTTTATATCAGCGAGCATTATCGCTGCAGCGATAGCCGGCTGCGCCGGCTGACCGTCCGCAAGCACGGCTTCGCATCCGTGAATGCGGGCTACGACGGCGGCGAGTTCGTGACGCGTCCGGTCGTCTTTGCGGGCAACCGGCTGTTCCTCAATTATTCCACTTCCGCCGTCGGTTCGGTGAAGGTGGAGGTCCAGGACGCATCCGGCGATCCGATCGACGGGTTTACGATTGACGATATGGACGACATGTACGGGGACTCGATTTCTGAAGCGGTCAAGTGGAACGGAGGACACGGCTTGGAGGAGCTGAAGGGAGAGCCGGTGCGATTCCGGTTCGTCCTGAAGGACGCCGACCTGTTCGCCATCCGGACGGGAAACTGAGGCGTGCCGCAACCGTTTGCGGGCAACGAGCCGGGCGCAGGATCGGGAGAGCCGCCGCCCGGCTCGTCCGCCAAACGGCGTTTTTCGATAAGACTAAGGGATGAGGTGCAAGCCGGCATGCTGCCGAAACAAGCGAACGATGCAACACGTTCTCCGCCATCGATCGGCAGAGGACGCCAGCGGAAATGGAAAGACGCGTTGTCGGGATATTTGTTCATCTTTCCCAATCTGGCGTTCGTTCTGATCTTCTTCGTGTATCCGCTATTGGATACGATCAAGCTGAGCTTTTACAAAGCCGATATAGCGGGACAATCCTTCGTCGGCTTCGACAACTACTCGGCCTTATTCGCCGATCCGATCTTTTGGAACTCGTTGAAAAATACGTTTTACTTCGTCCTCATCATCGTCCCCGTCGTCGTGGCCGTTTCGTTTGCGCTCGCGGCGCTGATGCGGGATATGAGGAACTCTTCGAAATCGTTTTTCAGGACCATGTTTTATTTGCCCGTCATCAGCACGCCGGTCGTTCTCACGATGATATGGTCCTGGATTTACAATACGAACTTCGGCATTTTGAACTATTTCCGAAGCTTGCTCGGGTATGCGCCGACGGAACTATTGGGAACGCCGACGTCGGCCATTCTCGCCGTCTCCGTCGTTGTCGCGACGTGGTCGATCGGCCAGCCGGTCATTTTGTATTTGGCTTCGGTGGACGGGATTCCCAAAGATTATTACGAAGCGGCGGAGATCGACGGAGCGGGTCCGCTGCGCAAGCTGCTCTCCATCACGCTGCCGCTTGTCGCCCATACGACGCTTTTCGTGACGGTTACGACGACGATCGCCACGTTTCAAATTTTTGCGGTCATCTACTTGCTGACGGGCGGCGGCCCCTACTACGGAACGGAAACGCTCGTCTACACCATCTATCGGACCGCGTTCACTTCTTACGAATTCGGCCTTGCTTCCGCGCAAGGCGTCGTGCTCTTCGTCATCATTATGGCGATCGCGCTCGTTCAGCTGCGGCTGTTGAAAGTCAAGTGAAAAACGGAGGGAATCGATGAAAGTCAATATCGTCTTGCGTTATCTCCTTCTGATCGCCGCATCCGTCGTGTTCGCTTTTCCTTTGTACTGGATGATAACGGGATCGGTCAAGCCGATGCTGTCCATATGGTCCATGCCTCCCGATTGGGTGCCGAAGACGCTGCAGTGGACCCACTACGAGAAGCTGTTCGAGGAGCTTCCTACCGTCAGATGGATCGGGAACAGCGTGTTTTCCGGTTTGATCGCCGTCGCGTTCATCCTTCTGTTTTGCTCGATGGCGGGCTACGCTTTCGCGAAGAAGACGTTTCCGGGCCGGGACGTCCTGTTCTTCCTGATCATCGCGACGATGATGATGCCCCATCAAGTCATTCTCGTGCCGCTATACATCTTGATCTCCGACATGAATTTGCTGGACACGTACGCAGGGCTGATTTTGCCCGCGATCGGATACCCGTTCGGCGTTTTTTTGATCCGCCAGTTTATCCGCTATATTCCGGATGAATTGTTTCAGGCGGCCAAGGTGGACGGCGCGAAGGAAATCCGCATTTTCGTGCAGATCGTCCTTCCGCTGATCGCGCCCGCTCTCGGGGCGCTGGCGATTTTCTCGTTCCTGTACGTATGGAACGATTACTTGTGGCAGCTGATCGTGCTGCAATCCGAAGAGATGAAGACGCTTCCTCTCGGCGTGTCCACGCTGATCCGCCACGAGACGTCCGTCAATTACGGCTTGGCGATGGCCGGAGGAACGGTAGCGGCCGTACCGCTCATTCTGTTCTTCCTCTCGTTCCAACGCAGCTTTATCCGCGGCATTACGCTCGGGACGGACAAATGAGACGGGCGCCATTCGGGTGAACGATCGACGACGCTTCGCATACGAACAATCGGTACGGGGGGACGAAAATGGTTCAAGCAGCCGTCATCGGCTTGGGGAAAATCGGTCTTATGCACGACATCGGTTCGTCGGAAGGACGGCTTCATACCCATGCGTTGGCTTATCATCTCGATCCGGAGATCGAATTCGCGGCGGCCGTGGGCACTCGCGCGGAGCAAGGGGAGCGGCTTGCGAAGCTGGCTCCGGAGGCGGCCTTTTATGTAAGCCCGGAAGATATGCTCGGACGTCATGCTCCCGACGTCGTAAGCATCTGCACGCCTTCGCACGTCCGGTACGGCCTCATCCAAACCGTCCTCGAGCGGTCCGAGGCCCGCGTCGTTTTTTGCGAAAAGCCGGTTGCCCGATCGCTGGAGGAGGCGCGGCACATTGGCGCACTGATGGCCGCGCATCCGGACCGGGTTCTCATCCCGAATCTTTCCCGGAGGTGGAACAAGGGGACGGCGGACGTGAGGGAAGCGATAGCCGGACGGGCTTACGGCACGTTGAAGAAGATCCATTTGCGCTATACCCGCGGCATCTACAATTCGGGGGCGCACTTGTTCGACCTGGTCCGCTATTTCGCGGGTACGATCGACGAGGTGCGGGTCGTCGGGCAAGTCGCTACATCGATGGACCAACAGGAGGATTGGACGTTCCGGTTTCTTTTCAAGGCGGGGGGAGGGCGGATCGACGGTTTTGCCGAGGCGTTCGACGACAGGGAGGACTACTATCTGTTCGAAATCGATTTGTACTTCGACAAAGGCAAAATCGAAATCGGGCGCAGCGGCGACGTCATCCGTTATTTCGGGATCGAAGAGCATCCGCAGCTGAAGCAGCTGCGCGCTCTCCGGCTCGAACGGGAGGACGAAGGAATGCTCGCGAAGTCGAACAACATGCAAAACGCCGTCGCCCATTTGGTCGATGTGCTTAAACGAGGGAAGGAGCCGGCTTGCGTGCTCGAGGACGCCATCTATCCGCTGTACGTTGCCGAAGCGTTGATCCGATCGCACGACGGCGGGGGCGTTGTCGTCCCGGTCGGCGGCTAGGGAGGCGCTACACCAGCCGGAACCGCTCCACATGCTCGAGCAGTCCTTCCCGGCGCAGGATGTCGGCCTGCTTCGGGCCTAGCAGATCGAAGTGCGGGAACGGCGGCCGGTTATGAATGTAGCGCGGATCGAGCCCGTGCGAGCGGCACCAGCCGGACAGCCGGTCCAGATCGGCGCAGCCGACCTTCGTCACCGTCCGGATGCCCGGAAAGCGCGGGTCGTGCCAGTAATGGGTCAGGAAGGCGATTTCGCCGCGGGCGACCGCTTCCTTCCAGCGGGTCAGCTCCGCTCGGGTGATGCCGAATGCCATGCGTGTCATCCTCGATCCGTCGGGTTTTCCCCCATTATAGCAAAACGACGCGCCGGCCTCGAACCGGCGGCACGACGAAACCCCCGGGCTTATCGCTCGCCGCGGGGGTTTCGTTAGGGTGCCGACGGACTCGTCGACGCCCATGCCGCTGTCCTCTCCCTTCGGTCGCGCTTGCCGCCCGTTACTGCAAAATCGATTCGATCCGCTCCAGCACGTCCGCCGACAGCTCCACGCCGGATGCCGCCGCGTTCTCGTCCACTTGCGCCGGACGGCTCGCCCCGACGAGGGCGCTGGCGACGTTCGGCTGGCGCAAAATCCAGGCGATCGCCAGCTGGCCGACCGATAGATTCAGCTCGGCCGCGATTTCGGCGAGCGCGTTCACCTTGGCGATTTTCTCCTCGGTGACCGATTTGCGCATCCCTTCCAGCTTGCCGGCGCGGCTGTCCGCCGGAATATCGCTCGCGGACTTGTACTTGCCGGTCAGCAGCCCTTGGGCGAGCGGGGAGAAGACGACTTGGCCGATGCCGTGCTGCGTGCCGAACGGGATGACTTCCTTCTCGATGTACCGGTTGAACATGTTATAGACCGGCTGGTTGACGACGATGCGGTCGAGCAAATACCGGTCGGCGACGCCGAGCGCCTGCGACATTTGGGCGGCGGTCCATTCGCTGACGCCGACGTACAGCACTTTGCCCTGACGGACGAAATCGTCGATCGTGCGCAGCGTTTCCTCGATCGGCGTCTCCGGATCGAAGCGGTGGCAGTAGTAGATGTCGACATAATCGGTGCCGAGCCGCTTCAAGCTCGCGTGCAGCTGCTCGAACACGTGCTTGCGCGACAAGCCGCGGTCGTTCGGGCCGTCGCCCATCGGCCAAAATACTTTCGTCGCGAGCACGTAAGAGTCGCGCGCATATTCCTTCAACGTCTCGCCGACGACGATTTCGGCCGCGCCGCGCTCGTAGACGTTTGCCGTATCGAAAAAGTTGATGCCGAGGTCGTAGGCGCGGCGGATCGACTGGACGGCGTTGTCCTTCTCGACGTAGCCTCCGTAGGTCAGCCAGCTGCCCAGGCTGATTTCGCTTACTTTCAGGCCGGTATTGGCCAGTTTGCGGTATTTCATAACAGCGTCCACTCCTTATTGGGTAGTATGTACGGCCATTTCGCCCGGTACGGGCGAACGAAATACGCGGAGAAGCTTCGCGCCGCACCGCCGGAACGGAACGGATCGGTCCGGCCGGAACCGGAACGGCTTTCCCCTGTACCATTATAAAAAAAGTTGGTACACTATTGAAAGTAGTGAAATTTCGTTGATATAATTACGTTCGTTATAGCTGCTACACTTCAGTTAAGTAACTTCAAAAAAGGGGGCGACCGGATGAAAGCGACGGAACGGACGGCACGGCTCGAGGAAACGAAGGAGCGGGAGCGCGCGGCCGATCCTTATATGCCGAAGGACCCCGGCTGCATCGAATGCTCGATCGAGAAGACGCTCGACGTCATCGGCGGCAAGTGGGCGTTTCTCGTCCTGCGCGAGCTGTTCTGCGGCACGAAGCGGTTCGGCGAGCTGCAGCGCAGCATCCACAACGTCAGCCCGACGGCGCTGACGAACACGCTGCGCCATCTGGAGGAGAAGGGCGTGCTCGAACGGCGCGTCTATCCGACCGTGCCGGTAACGGTAGAGTATACGCTGACGCCGAAAGGGCAAGATCTGCATCCGATCATCAAAGGGATGAAGCTGTGGGCGGCGAAGTGGACGTAGAGGGTTCACGATCGGCAACCTCGGCTGCGGCACGACCGGGAATAGAAGGAAGCGTTACTGCCATAAAGGTAATGGAAACCGGTTCCAAGGGGGAGAAGCTATGCGCCGAGAACAGCAAAGCTACGACAACTACAGGAAGTTTGCGCCACTCTATCATTTCGTATTGGCTCCGATCGCTCTTATCGTAATCCTGGCTTCCGTCGTCCATGCCATTAGGGATGCGTTCGGCTTTGCGTCCGTCCTGCTGCTCGGTCTTTCGCTCTGCGTGGCGCTCATCGTGGCGCTGCTGCGGCAATTCGCGACCAAACTGCAGGATCGAATCATTCGACAGGAGGAGAGCTTCCGGCATTATGTGCTGACCGGCAACCGATTGGACCCCCGATTGACTCTGCGGCAAATCATCGCGCTCCGATTCGCGGATGACGACGAATTCCCGGCTCTCTGTACGAAAGCGGCCGAAACGGGAATGAAGCCGGATGCGATCAAACGCTCGATAACCCGTTGGAGAGCGGATCACGATCGGGTTTGATAGGGCCGGGGCAACGGCTCCGACGACACGAGAAACGCCCCATTCCGCTACGGCTGCGGTAATGGGGCGTTTTCCGTCCGGCGACGCCGGTCGTCGGGCTACGGCGATTCCGCCGGCGGGTATTCCGCCTTCAGCGCTTCGACGGACGCGTAGCGGGGCGTTTCGAACAAAAACTTGGCCGGCGCTTTGTCGGTCCGGTCTTTGATGATGTGGCCGTAAAATTTGCCGTTCGCGGCGAACACGAACATCGTTTTGCCCGGCTCCTGCAGGAGCGCATATTTCTCGATCATGGGACGCCACACCTCCTGCCTGTAAGTTCTCCGCGCCGACGGCGAATTCCTTCCGGGTGCGCCGCCGCTTCGCCGAAACCGTCGGGCGGTCCGGGCTTAGTGAAGAAGACCGCTTTCCTTCGCCTTGCGGACGAGCCGCTCGCCGGACTTGTTGATCCATTCCTTGAGCGTGATGCCGACGATGAGCGCGAGCGCGGCGAACACGCCCAGCATGCACAAGTCGCGGACGACGATGTCCCAGAGGATGCCCCCGACCGCTTCGCGCATGAGCCCGATCGCGTACGTGAACGGCAAGTACGGATAGATCGCCTGAAAAAACGCCGGCGTCACCTGAATCGGGAACGTCCCGCCCGAGCCGGCCAGCTGGAGCACGAGCAGCACGATCGCCATCGCCTTGCCGACGTTGCCGAAGACGGAGACGAGCGTGTAGACGATCATCATGAAGACGGTGCCGATGACGAGCCCGAACAGGACGAACCAGACCGGTTCCGCCACGTACGTATGGAGCAGCGCCATGTCCCCGATCGTGACGAGCGCGGTCTGGACCATGGACACCGTCCAGAACGTCAAGTAGCGGCCGAAATACACTTGATAGCTGTGCCATGACGCGTCGGGGTCGTGCACCTCGACCGACAGGAGCGAGACGAGCAGCAGCGCGCCGACCCAGACGGACAGCGTGCTGAAAAACGGCGACATCGCCGATCCGTAGTTCGGGATCGGGAACAGCCGGTTTTCCCGCAGCACGACGGGCTCGGCGAAAAATTCGCTTTCCTTCGAGGCGTCCTTGCGCAGCAGGCCGATCAGCTCGCTCAAGCTGCCTTGCTTCTCCATCGCGCGGATGCGGTCCGCCAAGGCGCGAATCTTGGCGGCCGCGGCCGGGAGCCGCTCGCGGATGTCCTGCAGCGCCTTCCCGCCGATGGCGAGTCCGGCCGCCGCGTCGCCGACGATGCGCTCTACGTCGGGCATGCTGCGGTTCGCGTCCTGCAGGACGCCGAGCGCCGATTGGGCCGCCAGCCGCGCCTTGTCGAGCCCTTGCAGGACGGCGGGCTGAACGTCCGAATCGTATCGCGCGTACAGGCCGCCGAGCGCGTCCGCCGCCTCCCGGGACCGGCTCGCGAGCTCCGCGACGAGCTCGTCGGCCGGCTTGGCGCCTTGGGCGATCGCCGCGCGGATCGAATCGGCCAGCTGCCGCTGCCGGTCGAAGCTCGCCTGCGCCTGCCCGAGCTTGGCCGCGACGGGAGCGAGCCGGTCGCCGCCGGCGAACGCGTTCAGCCGGTCGAACAGCGACAGCAGCGTGCCCGCCGCGCGCGAGGCGGAGGCGAGCCGCCGGGACAGCTGCTCGAGCCCGGCCGCGGCCAGCGCGGGGTCGGTCTTGTTGTCCCGCAGCGCCTCCGCGATTTGGGCGGCCGCGTCCGCCGTCGTCGCCAGCAGCAGCAGACTGTGCTTGACGTCCGGCCCGGCCGCGGCGAACGCGTCCGATCCCCGGTCCAGCACCGCCGCCAGCCGGTCGGCGAGCTCCGCGCCGTCCTTCGCCAGCCGGGCGACGACCGGCAGCCTCGACTGGACGCCGGCGACGATTTCCTCCGCCCGCCGGACGTCCTCCTCGGCGATCGCGACGGCCCGCTCGATGTCCGGCAGCATCGCTTCCAGCCGGAACACCGCGTCGCGCACCGTCTCGATCGTCGGCAGCTGCTGCTCCAGCTCGACGCCGATTTCGTTCAAGATGCGGAAAATCGTGCCGTTCGCCGTCTTGATGAAGTTGCGGCTCACCTCCTCGATGATGCCGCTTGCGCCTTTGCCGGTAATTTTCGGCGAGATGGCGTTTATTTTTTCGTTGACGTAATAGAGCAGCTCCGCCTTCTGCGGGTTGTCCGACAGGACGGTGGCGATCCGGTCGGAGAAGTTGTCCGGGATGACGATAGCGGCGTAATAATCCCCGTGCTCCACGCCGCGGATCGCCTCCGGCTCGTCGACGAACGTCCAGCCGATGGCCGGGTTCGAACGGAGCGCCTCGACGATGTCGTTCCCGATCCGCACCGGGGTGCCGCGAATGGCCGAGCCGCGGTCGTTGTTCGCGACGGCGACCTTCAGGCCGCCGGTCCGCCCGTACGGGTCCCAGGACGCTTCGATGTTGAACCAGGCGTACAGCGACGGCAGGCAGGCGAGGCCGATCACGATGACGGCGGCGGCCCAATTGCGGCCGATCCGCGAGAGGTCGCCGAAGTAGATGCGCAGGATTGGCTTCATGCGGTACCGCCCTTCCGTTATTTTCCGTGTTAGTATTGCTGGATCGGCGGAACCGCATACGCGGCCAAGACGGTCGCTTTCTATTTTGTGGGAGACGCCGTTGCTCGTCCCGTCCATCCGCGATATGATGGAAAGGGCAAGCGAGACGAAGGAAACGATCATGGGACGGGAGAGGATCGGAATTTGAACGCCATACAAAATCGGCTGGCCGTACTGGAATCGTACCGGCCGGAATTGACCGCACGAAGCGATTTGGATACGTTTTGGAACGAAACGCTTCGCCAGTTCGCCTCCAAGCCGCTGAACGATACGAAGACGTTGACGGAGCCGCTGTTTCCGGGAATGGACGTGTACGACGTCCGGTACGAAGGATTCGACGATACGCCGATCGCGGGCTGGTTTCTGGTGCCGGCGCTGGAGCGCGGGCGGAAGGTGCCGTGCATCGTGACGTTCCACGGCTATACCGGGGGAAGAGGGTACCCCGAGCGGTATGCGCAGTGGGTGCTCATGGGCTATGCGGTGCTCGCGCTCGACGTGCGCGGGCAGCGGGGGGATACGGGCAACCGGCTGGCCAGCCCGCACGGGATGGCCAAAGGCTGGATCAGCCAAGGCATCATGGACAAGTACAACTGCTATTACCGCGCCGTCGCGATCGATGCGGTCAAGGCGGTCGAGTGGGCGAGCCGGCAGGACGAGGTCGACGGCTCCCGGATCGTCGTCGAAGGATCGAGCCAGGGAGGCGGTTTGGCGCTGCTTGCGGCGGCGCTGAGCGACAAGCCGGCGTTGGCGGTCGCGAACGTCCCGAACATGTGCCATATGGACTTCGGCGTGCTGAACTCGACCGGCTCGCTGACCGAGCTCGCCGCGTTCGTGAACGAGTTTCCGGACCGGCTGGACGCCGTGCTGGACACGCTCAGCTACTTCGATATCATGAACCTGGCCGAGCGAATCCGCATTCCGGTCATCGTCTCGGTCGGGCTGAAGGACACCGTCTGCATGCCGGAAACGGTGTACGCCGCTTACAACCGGCTGACGTGCGAGAAGGAAATTCACGCATATCCGTTCATGGGGCACGAGCATATCGGCTACCATAACCGGAAGACGATCGAGTTTGTAAAACGGAAGCTGGGAAGCCCGAATTGACGGGGGCCGGCCGCGATTGGCCCGACCGGGGAACCGCAAAGAGAAAGGAGGCTGCCGGGCGGCAGCCTCCTTTCTTGCGTGTGCACCCAGCCGTCTACAGCGTCCGGTCGAAGAAGGCGAGCACTTCCTCGCGCATCTCCGCCGTTTCCTCGTGAGCGACGTCGTACCGGAGCAGCTTCCAGGCGTCCGGCGCGCCGATCGAGGCGTAGACGGCCGACAGCTCGCGGTCGATCCGGTCCAGTCCTTCGGCGGGCGTAAGCCGATCGAGGTTGCCGGCCAAGCTGAGACGGGGACGCGGCGCGATCAGCGCGTTGATCTGCGAAGCGGTGAAGTGCGTCAGCAAATCCGGTATGTAGTAATAAAGTCCGTGACGGTCGAGTCCGCCGTCGGCGATCAACGCCTGGTAGTCGGTCAGGCAGCAAATGTCCGCGACCGCCTTGATCCGCGTGTCGAGCGCACCGAGCCACCAAGCCATCGTGCTGCCCATCGACATGCCGACGGTGCCGATTTTGCCGGCGTCGACCTCCGGCCGCGACGCGACGTAGTCGACGGCCCGGATGGCGTCGTACAGCATCATGCCGAGCATCGAGCGGCCGTGCCACAGCATCTCCTTGAAGACGGACGATTCCGAGCGTCCGCTTCGTTCCCCGAATACCCAGCTGTCGATTGCGAGCACCGCGTACCCGCGCTCCGTCAGCTCCTCGCCGTAGCCGCGCGGCTGCAAATACGGCGCGGGGGTCAGCAGCTCCTCCTTGCCGACGCCGTAGAAGCCGCCGTGCGAATGATGATAAAGGATGACAGGCGGCTTCTCGCGGCCTTGCTTGGCCTTCTTCGGCAGCAGCAGGTAGGCGGGGACCGGCTCGATGCCGTTCAAGTCGAGCTTCAGCTTCTCCAAGCGATAGCCGTCCCGCTCCTCCGTAAAGACCGTCTCCGCGGCGATCGCCCGGTTGCGCGGCGGCAAGCGGCCGAGCAGCGAGTACAGCCGATTGCGGCTTCCCCTTTGTTCCTCCAGAAACGGTTCGAGCGCGTCCGTGTTCATCGTTCCTCCCCTTTCTCGTGTAAGGATCGCAAAGCACAGGTTTCGGATGGCCCTCCTTATATTGTAACGGATGGAACGCAATAACGGAAAACCGGATTGTGTCTTTTTATAATCAAAACGGGTATAATGTTCGAAAACGGCGTGCCGCGCTGCGTGCGGCGAGCGGGAGGAGCGGGACGTGAAGATCAAAATCAGCCTGTCGGTGGACGGCGAGCAGGTGAAGGAAGACGAACTCGAGATCGACGACATGAAGCTGGAGGAGCTGAGCGAGGAGGAGGTCGAGGCGGCCGTCGAAGCCGTCGTGCGCCGATGGGCCGACCGCAAGCTGAGCATCGCTTGGGAAGTTGCCGAACCGGAATGATCCGGCGGCAGCTTTTTTTTGTGCCTAAAAACAGGTCGCCGCATTCGGCCTTGCGCTATTTATGTTGCAAATGCAACAAAAATAACGTACATTGAATACGGGGCATTTTATTGCATTTGCAACAAAATACGTGCAGGGGGGTTCGGATGAAGGAAATTCTTCGTGAAATCGGAATGATCGCCAGGGCGTTGGATTCGATCAGCAATATCGAATTTAAAGAATACGACCTTACGAAAGGGCAGTACCTGTACCTTGTGCGCATCTGCGAAAATCCGGGAATCATTCAAGAAAAGCTGGCCGAGATGATCAAGGTGGATAGAACGACGGCGGCCCGCGCGATCAAAAAGCTTGAAACGAACGGTTTTATCGAAAAGAAAGAGGATCCGCATAACCAAAAAATTAAAAAGCTGTTTCCGACCGAGAAGGGGAGCCGGGTTTATCCTTTTATCAAAAGAGAACACGATTATTCCAATAGCGTCGCCTTGAAGGGGTTTTCGGAAGAGGAAGCGGAAACCGTCTTCCGTCTTCTGCACCGAATCCGAAAAAATGTAGAAAAAGACTGGGAATCGGTGAAAAAGGGAAACGAGAGAGCGTATTGATTACGGAAAGGAGCGGCCTGCATGACGATCGAAATCAAACGATGTACCCTCGAAGATTTGCGCGAGCTTCAAGCGGTTGGCTATGAAACCTTTTACGACACATTCAAGCGGCACAATTCGCCCGAAAATATGAATGCCTATCTGGAACAGGCGTTCAACCTCAGCCAATTGGAAAAAGAAGTATCCCATCCTTCTTCGCAATTCTTTTTCGTTCTTGCCGACCGGGAAGTCGCGGGATATTTAAAGGTCAATACCGACGACGCCCAGTCTGAGGAAATGGGGGACGAAGCGCTCGAAATCGAGAGGATCTATATCAAAAGCCAATTTCAAAAACGGGGCCTCGGCAGCTATTTGCTGACGAAAGCGATGGACGTCGCAAGGGAACGCCATAAAACGAAAGTTTGGCTGGGCGTGTGGGAAAAAAATGAAAACGCTATTGCGTTTTATAGGAAAATGGGTTTTGTTTATACGGGAGCCCACTCTTTTTATATGGGCGACGATGAACAAACGGATTGGATCATGACCCGAACACTCGCATAATCGTTCACGGACAAATGACGGGGAAGGGGAAAAGGACATGACTCTCGAACAACGATCGCTGCCCGATCCGCTGCTCGGCTCGGACGGACGGAAGGTGACGACTGAGGAACAGTGGAGAAGCGTCCGCAGACCGGACATCTTGCGGCTGTTCCGGGACTACGTCTACGGGCGCGAACCGGTCGGGCGCCCGGAGCACATCGGCTTCCATGTCGAGAAGGAGGACGGCTTCATGGAGGGGGCCGCCATTCGCAAACGGGTCGAGATCCGTTTCGAAGGGCCGGGCGGAGCCGGCGCGTTCCGGCTGCTGCTCTTCCTGCCGGCGAAAGCGGCGAAGCCGGTGCCCGTCTTTTTGCTGATCAACAATCGCGGGCGCGCCGTTGCCGATGCGGAGCGGGCGTCGTCGTCGCCGTTTTGGCCGGCGGAGCTGATCGTATCCCGGGGATACGCCGCGGCCCTGTTTCACACGGAGGAGCTGGATCCGGATCGCGACGACGGGTTCGCGGACGGCGTCCACGGCCTGTTCGACCCGGTCGAGAAGCCGCGCTCCCCGCACGCGTGGGGGACGATCGCCGCTTGGGCGTGGGGAGCGTGCCGCGCGATGGACTACCTGGAAACGGATCCCGACATCGACCCGCGCCGCGTGGCCGTCGTCGGCCATTCCCGGGGCGGCAAAACCGCGCTGTGGGCCGGCGCGATCGACCCGCGGTTCGCCATGGTCGTGAGCAACAATTCCGGCTGTACCGGCGCCGCGCTTTCGAGAGGGAAGCGGGGGGAAACGATTCGCGATATTAACGCGCGTTTCCCCCACTGGTTTTGCGAAACGTACAAATCCTTCGACGGCCGCGAAAACGAGCTTCCCGTCGATCAGCATATGCTGCTGTCCTTGATCGCCCCGCGGGCGCTGTACGTGTCCAGCGCGACCGAGGATCTTTGGGCCGACCCGGAATCCGAGTTCCTCTCGTTGATCGCCGCGGAGCCGGTGTACCGGTTATTCGGCTCGGAAGGTCTCGGCACCGCGTCGCTTCCTCCGGCGGATACGCCGGTTTTCGGCAGCGGGGTCGGCTACCATATCCGAACGGGCAAGCACGATATGGGGCTGTCCGATTGGCGGCATTTTATCGACTTCGCGGACCGAGCGATGCGGGCTCAATAAGCCCAGCGGTACAAGGTGTTGCCGCTGCTGAAATAAATGTGGCCGTAGTCGTCGGCCGTGGCGCTGTTGACCGCCGACGCCCCGTTGAACAGCGTCGTTACCGTTTTCGTCGTCGTATCGATGCGGAAGAAATGGTTTTTGATCGTGCCGAACATCGCGTTGCTGCCCGTCCGGCCCATCACCAGCGAGCCGTCGCGGGTAATTTGCGAGCCCGGCGCGTAGCTGACGTCGGTAAACTTTTGCGCGTTGTACTCGAACGTATCGGTTGCCGGGTTGAACACGAACAGGTAGCCTTCGGACAATCCCCAAATTTTGTTGTCCGGCCCGACGGCCAGCGCCGTAACCCCTTGGGAGGACACCGGCATCGAAAACGTCGTGTACGCCCCCGTGGCCACGTTCATCTTCACGAGCTTCGCCTCGGTCGCGGTCGGCGTCGTGTTTTTGCCGCCTCCGATCGTCGAGCCCGCGTACACGTAGCCGTCCAGATAGGCGACCGAGACGATGCTCTGGTTCGGGACGATATCCCGGAACACCCGGGCGGTATTCGTCAGCGTGTCGTAAATCGTGAGCGCACCCTTCAGCTGTCCGGAGGCGGCGACGGTCCCGATGAAGATGTTGTTGTCGCCCTGCGCCATGCCGTACGGCCGTTCCTGCAAATCCGACGTGCCCAGGTCGAGAATGCGCGTCCGGTTGCCCCAGCCTGCGGACAAATCGTAGCGGTAAATGTTCGCGTTCGGGTAGCCGCCGAGGTACAGGCTGTCGCCCTGCGCCACCATGCCCTCCAGCTGGCTGATGCCGTACAGCATCGTCGTCCGGTCGCTGCGCAGCGGGCTGTAGACGCCCATATTGCCGGACAGGAAGCCGCCCGCGTAAATGTTGCCGTCCGGCCCTTTCCCGACCGTGCTGATATCCGTCGGCACGCCGTCGATCGCCGTCAGGAGCGTGGTGCTGCTCTTTTTGGTCGTCGGGTTGTATTTGAACAGCACGATGCCGCCCGAGCTGTGGCCGACGCCTACGATCGACGGTCCCGGGTAATTCGCGCTGTCGTCCAGCGTCGCGATTCCCCAGGCGTAGCCGTTGACGGTGGTGAGCGCCTTCGTCGCGTTGTCCGGGTTCAGCGCCGGGGCGGTCGTTTTCGTGGCCAAATCGTACGTCATCAGCCCCTCGTACGAGTAGTACACTTTCCCGTTCAGCTCGGGCGACACGCCGTACGAGTGCGCCGGGAAGATGGCGTCCGTCACGGTCGTGACGGTGCCGTCGGGATTGTCCGTCACGTCCAGCACGACTTCCTTGTATTCCGGAATGACCCGCACGAACAGCTTGCCGCCGGAGTAGCTCATCTTGTCCGCAGCCGTATTCGCACTTGCGACCGCAGCCGGAAGCAGATTGTCGTTGCGCTGGCCGCCGGCGTTTTCGAGCCGCGATACCTGCGCTTGGACGCCGCCCGTGCCGGCGTACAGGACGTTGTTCGGAGCGTCGTAGGCGATCGAATACGTGTATTCCGAGCCGGGGAAAAACGGCTTGGGCACGAACGTGTAGAAACCCGCTCCCGGCTCGTATTTGAACACGCCGGAATTCGGATACGTGCCGCCGTACACTTTGCCCGGCAAATTGCTCGGCGCGAGCGCCATAATGTACGAGGCGTCGGACACGGCCTTGCCGAGATTGACCGGACTGGCCGCACCGGGCGTATATTGGAACAAAAAGCCGTTCGGGTACGTGCCCATCATGATTTTATTGTCGCTGGTCGTAGCGGCGGAATGGGCGTATGTCGCGCCGGGCATGTTCATCTGCCGGGTCACCGTTGCGCTGTTGACGTCGACCTCGACCATTTTGGCGTCGATGCCGCTCGCTCCGTTTAAGCCGATATAGAACGCCGGTTTGCCGCTCGCGTTCGTGCCGAGCGTGGCGCTGCGCATCGCCGCATTGCGGACGACCGGACCGACGGCGGTCAGATCGGCCGTCACCATCGCGTCGTCCCAATACACCGTTCCGGTGTTGGCGACGTTCGAATACAGAAGCACGGCCACATAGGCGGTTCCGGCCGGAGCGACCGCTCCCGTTTTTAACGGCGTCCATTGGCCTGCGGGCGTGCTTGCGGAGACGAAGGAAGAGGTAAGCAGCGTATGCGAGCTGTTGTAGAAGCGCAAATACAGGTCGGCGTTCCCGCCGACGATATACGCCCAGGCGTACGCGTAATAGCTTTTTCCCGCCGTTGCGGGCATAAAGCCGCTCTGGATGCCGAATTGGCCGGTACCGATCGTGTCGACTATTTTGACGCTTTGGCTTCCCGTTCTGAACTTGTCGGTGGCAACGGTAATGCCGCCTGTGCCGAAATTTTGCGTCCAGGAGGCAAGCCCGGATTCGAAGCTGTAATTGGGAATGAGCAAATCTGCCGCGCCGGCGCGTGAAGGGAGCAGGGGGATCAGCGTGACGAACAGCAAAATCGTGGCGAACCACTTCCATTTTCGGAACAAGCGTATCGTCCTCCTTCATGATTGAAGCGGATAAAATGTTCGCGAACACCTTCATTGTAGCGAGCCCTTGAAGCGGTTATCGGACATTTCATGAAAGGAAAGAGGACAGGAACTGAAATGGTTCTTCGTAAGCCCTGCCGGGTGACGGGAGTATGGCCCAGCCATGCTTCGCCGCCAGGCGGGGCTTTGTCGCGCAAGCGCCTCGGGGGCGGCTTGCCGCAAAGATCTTTCGGAGCGACTCTATGAATCTATCAAGGAAATCTGCCGTCTCTAGCGATTCTATAAAATGTTTTTATGGACATGCAGCCGCAAACGCTTGTGTATAACGTTATGCACATTATTCGACCTGATCAATAGACATATTGTGACAGTTGTCAACAAAGTGCCCACAAGATATCCACATTTCCGTGTGGATAAGGGGGCGGTTGTTCTACAAGAAACGCCATGTTACGATGTAGGCACTAGAGAGAACGAAGCCAACGGAAGCGGGAAGCGATATCGGTAACGGCGGCCGATTCGCGACATCCGATTCGCCGATCGGACCTCCGGCATCCGTGGTGATTCGTCAGTCGGCCGCAGGCGCATCGCGAAAATAAGTAAGAAGTAAGGTGATGGACATGAGAACGTTAAGCAACGAAGCGCTGATCGATTCGTATAAAAAAGCGGTCGATCTGAAGCTGGACCGGGAATTCGTCATGCTGCTCCTGGCGGAAATCAAAAGACGCAAGCTCAACTTGTATTACGGTCAAGAAGCTCAGGCGAACTGAGCTTTTTTTGTTGCCGCCGGGCGAAAAATCGGGGCGGACGTCGACACGCTTCGTCGAGCCCCGATTTCCCCGCTCCGCTTTTGTCCACAAGTCATCCACAGATTTTATGGGGGTGTGGGTGAAATGTGGATAATTATGTGGATAAATCCGTCGGCTAGGTGTCCCGACGCGGCGCCGTCCGATCGGGAACGGTCAGAAAATCGTGAACGCGACTCCGTAAGGAACCAAACCCGATTTTTCGGCGACGCGCCGGGAAGCGCGGTTGTCCCACGACGTGCTGTACAGCGGCAGGCGTCCCGCCTCCCGCACCGCCTTCGCCCAACCGGCCACGACCGCGGCGGCGTACCCCTTGCCGCGATCATCGTCCAACGTTTCGAGTCCGGCTTCGTGCGCGCGGGAAGTAATGCGAACGCTGCGGCAGACCGAGACGGCCCGTCCGTCGCGGACCAGCGCCATGCAAGGCTGCGCGTAGTCGAGCTCCTCGATGAGCCATTCGAAGCGTCCGTGAAGCCATTCGGCCGCATTGTCCCGCGTGAGGGCGATCGTCTCCGCCGTTGGCGCCGTATGGTCGGGAACCAGGAAGCACGGCCCCGAATTCACCCGCTCCCCTTGGAGGAGGCTCCCGTAGGCGTCGAGATGCTTAGGCTTCGTCTCGAAATCGGTGACGATCGGTTCGTCGGCGCATAATTCCGCCAACTGCCCGACAAGCGTCTCCGGGACATCGTGCCGGAACCGGTATACGGCCGGGCCGTCCGCCGTCCTCCCCAAGAACAACCGGGGGGCGGGAACCGCTCCGGGCCAAGGCTCGTTTACGTGGCGAAGCCGTCCGTTCCGGTCGTGAGTGAACAGCGCCTCGACATGGTACTCCATCAGCTCGAGGGCGGTCGGTTCGTAGGTTTGCCGATCGCTCATGACGTACACCTCCTCCTCCTAGCGTAGCAAAAGGTTCAAAGATGTCCCGGGAAAAGTTGAACATAATCGAATGTTCCCGCCTCCGGTTACCGGCGGGCACGACCCGTTGAAGACGGCAGCCTCCGCCTGAATACGGCGATCGACTGCGAAAGCGGCGATTCAAGCCCAATTCGATATTTGGCCGCGGAAATACTTTCCCAGCTTCTCCAGCTCGTCCATGACCCGTTTTATTCGATCGTCGTCGCGAAACCAGTTGTCCTTGGTCGTCCCCGATCGGTCGACGATCGGACTGACATAAAAAACGGTCTCTTCAGGAAAAACAAATTGATAAGTCAGCAGCGCCCTCCTGGCATGGTAGTTTTTGCAGACCAGCACGACTTTTCGGGGAGACACGCCGTGCCGGCGCAGCACGTCCAACGAGAAGCGGGCGTTTTCGAACGTATGGGCCGCTCGGTCCTCCTTCAAAATCGCGTCCGGGGGGACGCCCAGCGAAACGCCGATGTCTCGCAGAAAGGCCCATTCCGTCGTTTCCACATTCGGAGTGGCGCCGCCCGAGGGAACGATCAGCGGGGCGATCCCCCGGTGATATAACGCAGCGGCTCGCTCCATGAGGGCCGGCTGGCCGGCCCCCGGAATGAGGATCGCGTCCGACGGGCCTATCTCCGTTTCGAAAAACATAAAATCGCTAATACAGTCAAAGGGAAAAGACATATCGTCGCTCCTCGAATTTTTAGTTGACGGGTTATTCCCCTAACGGCCCCGCAAGAGCAGAACGTTGTTTCGATTGCCGCCGTCCGGCTCCGTTCATTGCACTACTTCTTCAACGGCTTTCGCAATCCTGCCCGATGCGGGACGTGGGTTACGGCGGTGCGTACCGAAAGCGAAAAAAGTCCCGAGCCCGAAACAATACATGGCACTACAAAACGATGTTTATTCCATGGAGGAGGCGCATAACCGTATGTTCGATCAATCCCCCTACGAATGCTGCTTGGAATGGGGCGAACGCGGCGCCAGGGAGGCGGCGGAGCGCGGCGATATCGTCGTCATCGTGGACGTGCTCAGCTTCTCGTCCACCGTCGTCACGGCGCTCCATTACGGAGCGGTCGTCTATCCGCATCCGAAGGACGACGGACTGCGCGCGTTCGCCGATCGTCACGGCGCCGACATCATCATAGGCCGGGCGGAGGCGGCTCGCGCCGGCAACCCGACGCTGTCGCCGGTCACGTTCGGCCCGGCGCACGCGGGACGCCGCTTCGTGCTGTGCTCCTTGAACGGCGCCGTATGCGCGCGAATCGGCTCGGTCGCGCCGGCGCTGCTGGTCGGCTGCCTGCTCAACGCTTCCGCGGCCGCACGCGAGGCCGACCGGCTTCGCGCCGCCTCGGGCGCGAACGTGACGGTCGTCGCCTGCGGAGAGAAGTGGGAAGCGCCGCGGCCGGGGGAGAACGGCTTGCGTCCGGCCGTCGAGGACTACTTGGGCGCAGGGGCGATCTTGAGCGCTCTCGGCGGGAGCCGCTCCCCGGAGGCGGAGGTGTGCGTCGGCGCGTTCCGCCATGCCGAAGCCCGCATCGCGCCGCTCGTCACGGACTGCGGAAGCGGACGGGAGCTGGCGGGGAAGGGCTGCGCGGACGACGTCCGGCACTGTGCGCGTCTCGACGTATACGCGACGGTGCCGGTTCTGGACCGGGAGCGGTTCGTCGTCGCGGCGAGCCGGGGCCGCTAATCGGATTCGGCGCCGTCGGAGCGCGACGTTTCGCCTCTCCGGAAAGCTCGGATACCGGCGTACGGTCAGCAACCGGCTGACTTTCGCATCGCCGCGGGCCCGGTCCGGATGCGGCCGCTGTGCGGCAATCGCAATCGAATACGGCTAAAGCAATGGAGCCGCCTGTCGAAGGGCGGCTTTTTGCTTTTGACTGCACCATGACCGACGACCTTTAAATCGCGCTCGCTCCTCCCGGATCGGCCGTCGACGGTCGCTTCCCCTCGCGCTTGTTCCTCGCCTGCCCGCCGTCCCGAAACGCCCGACTAGAGAATTTTGCCCCTCCATTCGTGAAATGTCCGTCTACTGGAACGTCCCGGTTGTTCCTATAATCGAGGTGTAAGCGAAACGAACCGAATCCATTCAGGAGGTCACGGTATGAAAAAGACGAAATGGCTGTCCGTCGTCATGGCATTGACGATGGCGGCGACGACCGCGGCTTGCGGCGGCGGAACAGCCGATACGAAGACGGGCGGGTCGACTCCCGCGAATACGACCGCGAAACCGGCCGAGACGGACAAAGCGAAAGAATTCAAAATGACGATCCGTCACATCAACGTGCGCGAAACGGCGAAAAACACGCTGGCGATGCTGCAGGACGTCGTGAAGACGACCGAGTCGCAGGTGCCCGGCCTGAAGTTCGAGCTGGACGGCGTGGAGGACGTCGTCAACCGCGACCAGAAGCTGAAGGCGGAAATGGCTGCGGGCAACCCGCCCCCGATCTTCAACCTGTTCGGCGGTGACGACACGAAAAACTATTCGAAGGCGGGACGCCTGCTCGACTTGACGCCGATTTTGACGGAGCTCGGTTTGAAGGACAAATTCATGAACCTGAGCGAATTTACGGTCGACGGCAAAATTTACGGCTTGCCTGACGCGGGATATGTGGAGGGCGTCTTCTACAACACGAAAATGTTCGCGGACGCCGGCGTGCAGGTGCCGAAAACGTGGGACGAGTTTTTGAAAGTATGCGAGGCGCTCAAGGCGAAGGGCATTACGCCGATCGCGATGGGCGGCGGCAGCGGGGACGGCTGGGTCATCAACATGATGCTGAACACGCTCTTCGTCCGTCTCGGCGGTACGCAAATTCAGGAAAACTTCACGAAAGGCAGCTCCAAGTGGACGGACGCGCCGGTCGTCGAGGCGTTCAAGAAGCTTGACGAGCTGAAGCAAAAAGGCTACATCGACAAAAACGTCATCGCTATGAAATATCCGGACGGCCAGGCGAAGTTTTATACCGGCCAGGCGGCGATGCTGTTCGACGGCAGCTGGGCGATCGCGGGGATTACCGGCGAGAAGTCGACGATCAAGGACACCGTCAGCTTCTTCAACTTTCCGAGCATGGGCGGACCGGGCGACGACACGATCAACGGCGGCTTCTCGAACGGGTACGGCTTCTCCAGCAAGCTGAACGAGAACGAGCTGAAAGCGGTCAAGGCGTTCATCAAAAATTACTTTACCGAAGCGAACCAGCTTCGCGAGCTGAAAGCGTCCGGCCGCATCCCGGCCATGAAGCTGGCCGACATCGGCGATACGAAAGGGCTTGTCGCCGAAGTGGTCAAAGCGCAGGTCGCGGCGAAAAAAGGCGCGTTCCCGGCTTTCGACTCGCTCGTGCAGGCGACGGTGAAGAAGACGCTGGAGGCGACGTCGGAGGAGCTGCTCGGCGGCAAGGTGACGCCGGAGAAAGCGGCGGAGAAAATGCAGCAGGCGCAGGACGAGGCGAACAAAGCGAAATAAGGGCATACGCGGCGGGCGCCACACGAAAGCGGTGGCGTCCGCTTTTCTCTGCGGCCAGGGCCAGTGGGAGCGGAAATTCGGCCGGTCGGGAGCCAATAAGGTACAAATGTACGCTATTCGGGGGTGAACGGCCGTCCCCGAGGCGAATAAGGTACAAATGTACCTTATTCGGCGGGTGTGGAGCGGAAATTCGGCCGGTCGCGCGCAAATAAGGTACAAATGTACGCTATTCGGCGGCGAACGGCCCGTCCCCGCGGCGAATAAGGTACGAATGTACCTTATTCGGCGGGTGTAGAGGTAAACGGCCGTCCTCGCGGCCCAATAAGGTACAAATGCACCTTATTGGCGGGGCGTCTCGGGGTAGGGGCAAAATCGCGCCCCAAGGACGCTTAGAAGAGAGAAGGGAACAAGCTTTTTGCTCCGCCAAAAGCTTGGCATCTGCTTACGAAGCGAGTTTTTTGCTCCGCCAAAAGCTTGGCATCTGCTTACGAAGCGAGTTTTTTGCTCCGCCAAAAGCTTGGCATCTGTTTACGAAGCGAGTTTTTTGCTCCGCAAAAAACTCTCAGGAGGTTACCATGAACAAAGTACTGCGCAACCCGCTAGCTTACGCGCTGTTCGTCGTCCCCGCCTTGGCGCTGTACGTCACGTTTTACGTAGCCCCGATGTTCAGCTCGCTGCGGTATTCCGTCACGAGCTGGAACGGTATCAACGAAGCGACGTTCAACGGCTTGGACAATTTCGTCAAGGCGTTTCACGACGAAAAGTTTCTGATAGCGCTGAAAAACAACATCTATTTCGTGCTCTTTTCCGTGTTCGTGCAAATTCCGTTCATCGTCTTCATCTCGATTCTCGTCAGCGGCGTCCGCCGCTTCATCGACTTTTACAAGACGACGGTATTTTTGCCGAGCGTGCTGTCCACGGCGATCGTGGGCATCATCTGGAAGTTCATCTACCACCCGGACGCGGGGCTGATCAACCAAATTTTGCGCGCGGTCGGGCTCGAGTCGTGGACGCGAGGCTGGCTCGGGGAAGAAAAGTTCGCCTATCTCGCCATCCTCGTCACGAACGCGTGGCAGTGGACCGGCTTCTACATCGTGCTCGTGCTGGCCGCCATCTTCGCCATTCCGAAGGAGATGCAGGAGGCCGGCGAAATCGACGGCGCCGTCGGCTGGCGCAAGGCGCGGTATTTGACCGTGCCGCTCATCCGGCCGGTCATCCTCGTCATTACGCTGCTGTCCATCACCGGCGCGATGAAGGCGATGGACATCGTCCTGATCATGACGTCGGGCGGACCGTTCGGCAGCTCCGAAGTGATGGGGACGTACATGTACAAGCAAGCGTATTCGATGTCGCAGTTCGGCTACGCGAACGCGATTTCGATCATCATTTTCCTTTTCACCTGTTTGCTGACGCTGATCTTTTACTTGGTCACGAGAAGGATGGAGGAGGTCGAATATTGAGATGAATCGCCGCATGAATATCGTTCCGCACCTGATCCTCCTTCCGTACGTCGCCATCATCCTGTATCCGCTCTTGTTCGTATTCAATTCGTCGTTCAAGGGCAATTCGGAAATCGTGCTCAAGCCGTGGCGTTTGCCCGAATCGTTCGAGTGGGACAATTATGCGAACGCCTTTTCGAACTCGCATATCGGCAAATATTTCTTCAACAGCCTGTACATCAGCACGCTGTCCACGCTGGCGGGCATTCTGCTCGCGACGGCGATCGCGTATGCGGTCACCCGGATGAAATTCCCGAAGCTGAGCAAGCTCGTCTACGGCGTCCTGCTGCTGTCGCTGCTCATTCCTCCGGTGTCGCTGCTCATTCCGCTCTACATCATGATCAAGGACATGGGCTTCTACAATACGCCGCTCGCGCTGCTCGTGCCGTATACCGCCTTCGGCATTCCGCTGTCCGTGTTCATTATCGCGGCGTTTCTGAAATCGATCCCGAAGGAGCTGGAGGAGGCGGGCATCATGGACGGCTTGTCCGTCTACGGCCTGCTCGGCCGAATCGTCCTGCCGCTGACGACGCCGACGCTCGTCACGGTGTTCATCCTGAACTTCATGAACCATTGGAACGAATACATCATGGCGAGCATGTTCCTGTCCAGCCAAAACCTGCGCACGCTGCCCGTGGCGGTCGTCGCGTTCATGGATAAGTTCAACATGAACTACGGGGCGCTCTGCGCGTCGGTCATGATCAGCTGTATCCCGGTCATCGTCGTCTACGCGGTGCTGCAGCGAAAAATTATCGAGGGCGTGACGGCCGGCAGCGTAAAAGGCTGACCGCCACCCGTCCGGCACGTCCTGACAACGGTTCGATTATCGTTTATGATGAGAGCAGAATGACGCGCACCGGAGAAACGCCGCGTCGCGCGACGACTTCGTTCGGCTTTGGAGGAGGGGAGCGCATGAACCGAAAAGGAACCGTCCTGCTCCCGCTGGCGCTCGCGTTGTCGGTCGCGGCGAGCGGCTGCGCCTTCCCCGGGGGACGAGGCGGGACAGCGCCCGGCCATGAGGAGGCGAAGCCGTTCACCGTGTCGCTGCGACACGTGCAGGTGCGCGACGATGCGAAGCCGAGGCTGCGTATGCTCGAGGACGTCGTCGCCAAGATGGAGCGGGACGTGCCGGGCTTGAAGGTGGAGATGGAGGGCGTCGAAGACCGGGTCAACCGGTTCGAGAAGCTGCCGGCGGAGATGGCGACGGGGACGCCGCCGAAAATATTCGATCTGTTCGGCGGGACGGATACGCAAAAGTACGTGAAGGCGCACCGGCTGCTCGATTTGACCCCGGTTTTGAACGAGCTCGGCTTGAAGGACAAATTTTTCAACCTCGACGAATTTACGGTGGACGGCAAAGTGTACGGGCTGCCGACGGCCGGGTTCGTGGAGGGCGTCTATTACAACAAGAAGCTGTTCCGCGAGCTCGGCGTCGGCGTGCCGAAGACGTGGGAGGAATTTCTCGCCGTCGCGGAGAAGGCGAAGGCGGCGAACGTCACCCCGTTGGCGCTCGCCTCGGCCGACGGCTGGGTCGCGAACATGATGATCAACACGATGTGGGTGCGCACGGCGGGCGTCGATTCCGTCCCCGGCTTCGTGAACGGGACGAGGAAATGGACCGACGAAGACGTCCTCGACGCCTTCCGGCGGTACGAGACGCTCGTCCGGAAAGGCTACTTCCAAGCGAACAATCTCGGCTTGAAATACGCGGAGCAGCAAAACGCGTTCCGCAGCGGCGAAGCGGCGATGATGTTCGACGGCAGCTGGGTGAACTCGGCGCTATGGGACAAGGACAAGTCGAAAATCGTAAACGACGTCGGCTTCTTCAACTTCCCGGACATGGGAGGGAAGGGCGACGGGGCGATCAACGCCAGCTATTCGAACGGCTACGGCTTCTCCGCCAACGTCAACGACAACGAGATGAAGGCGGTCAAGCAGTTTATCAAAATCATGTTCAGCGAAGAGATGCAGAAGCGCCAGCTGCTCGAGGTCGGCGTCCTGCCCGCGATGAAGCTGACCGACCTGACCGGCGTCAATCCGATCGTCGGCGAAATTCTTCAAGCGGCGGATACGAAAAAGTTCCCGGCATTCGATTCGATTGTGCAGGCGAAGGTGAGGGAACGGCTCGAAACCGGCATGCAGGAGCTGCTCGGCGGCAAGACGACCGCGGAGAAGCTGCTCGAGAGCGTCCAGCTCGTTCAAGAAAGCGCGAACAAGGAAACGAAGCGTTGAGATCGGACCCGCGAACGCGTAACGGAGTCGTCGTTCGCCGTCAAGCGGAAAGGATGGCCATACCGGGGCGGGGCCGTTTCGGCCGGTCGCTCCCGCATTCGGCCCGCCGTGCGGCGGCGGCAAACGCGAATGACGTCAGAGAGAGAGGGGGCGCAGCGATGAATCTTCGCAAAAAAGTGTTTACGGCGTTTGTCGGATTTATCGTCGTCCCTTTGTTCGTGCTCGGGGTCATCACGTATTTGGTGTCGCAGCATATTATCGAGAAAAACTTCGCCGAGCAGTCGGAATTTACGCTCAAGGCGGTCGGACGCAACATCACGTACATGCTCAAGGAAGCGAACTACTTCTCCGACGTCAATTTGCTGCAGCAGGACATCCAGGACGCGCTCGCCGAGAAGGAGCGGATCGAGCTGATCGACATCGCCGCCAACATCCGGACGCTGCAGCGGACGTTTCTCGCGTACGCTCCGGCTTACTCGGTCGCGCTGTACAACTTCCGCGGGCAAGGATTCGGCGACGGCAAAATCGGCCACAGCCTCATGCCGTACGAGGCGCTCATCCGGCATCCCGTCTATCCGGAGGTCAGGCGGCTGAACGGCTTGTCCAAATGGATCGGACCGCACGAATATCCCGAGCTGACGGGCGACAACGGGCTGTTTACGCAAATTCGCGTCGTCAACGACAAATATACGCTCGACAACAAGGGCATTTTGATCCAGCAGCTGCAATTTCAGGAGCTGGACAAAATTTTCAACTTTTTCGGCACCGGAGCCCGCAAGGACGTCCGGTTCATGATCGTGGGCCGGGACGGCGTCGTCATGGTCGACAACAAAAAAAAGCTGGACGGCCGGTCCATCTTCGACCAGACCGCCGGGCGAATCGATCTCGCGTCCGAATACGCGAGCGGCAAAATGGATTTCGACGGAGTGGAAAGCGTCGTGTCCGTCCATCATTTGGAGCTGAGCGACCTGGGCTCGATGAACTGGACGCTCGTGTCGGTGACGCCGTGGGACGTCTTGTCCGGGTCGACCGTCGTCGTGGTGCGGTGGATCGCCGCGATTACGACGCTGTCGCTCGTCTGCGCGCTGCTGTTCAACCTGCTCTTCGTCAACCGGAACATCCGGTTCATCCTGAAGGTCGTCAGCTCGATGAAGCGGGTCGAGATCGGCGATCTGGACATCCGCGTGCTGACGAAGGGAACGGACGAGACGGCGGTGCTGGCGCGCGGCTTCAATTCGCTCGTGGCGCGGATCGGCACCCTGCTCGAGGAAGTGAAGCGGGAGCAGCAGCGCAAAAACAAAGCCGAGCTCATGCTGCTGCAGGCGCAAATCAAGCCGCACTTCATCTTCAACACGCTCGAGTCGATCAACGCGCTCGCCGTCCAGAACGAAGGGCGCAAGGTGAGCCAGCTCGTGCACCGGCTCGGGACGATACTCCGGATCAGCTTCACCGCGCGGGAAGAAATTCCGCTCCGTCTCGAGATCGATCATTTGCGCAATTACTTGCAAATCCAGTCGTACCGGTTCGAAAACCTGTTCGACTACGACATCGACGTGCCGGACCATCTCGGCCGCTTCTCGATCTTGAAGCTGACGCTGCAGCCGCTCGTCGAGAACAGCATCCAGCACGGCTTCGACGGCATGGAGCGCGGGGGGCGGCTCGTCGTGCGGGCGGAGGAACGCGAAGACCGCATCGTCCTGTACGTCGAGGATAACGGCAAAGGGATCCCGCACCGGACGCTGTCGCGGTTCCACGCCAAGACGGAGGAGCCTTGCGGCGAGCCGCATCGTCAGACGGCGGAGGACGGCGGCGCCGCCATCGAGCGAATCGGACTCGGCCTGCCGAACGTGGCGGACCGGATCCGTATCCAGTACGGCGCGCGATACGGCTTATTCGTCTGCAGCGAGGAAGGGAAAGGTACGATCATCCAAATAACGATACCGAAATACGAGGCCGGGTGACGCGGATGAACTTGAAGGCACTTCTCGTCGACGACGAAATCAACATCATGCGCAACTTGCAGACGGTCATTCCGTGGGAACGCATGGGCATCGACATCGTCGGCATGGCGACGAACGGCGCGAAGGCGCTCGAGCTGATCGAGGAGCGGATGCCCGATCTGATCCTGTCCGACATCCGGATGCCGGTCATGGACGGCATCGCGCTGCTCCAGCAGCTGCAGGAGCGCCAATACGAAGGCGAAGTGATCATGCTGACCGGCTTCCAGGAGTTCGATTACGCGCGGTCGGCGGTGAAGTACGGAGCGAAGGACTATATTTTGAAGCCGATCGATTACGAGGAGCTGCAGTCGATCGTCGAGCGGCTCGCCCAGCAAATTCGCGAACGGCGCGCGGCTAAGCGGAACGAGGAGAAAAAGTGGCGGCATCTGTCGACGCTCGCCCATCAAAAAATATTGTACGACGTCCTGATGGACTACGCGTCGGTCAGCGATCCCCATCTGCCGTCCGACGACGAGGAAGCGATGAGGCGGTTCGACTACACGCTGCTCGTCGCCGATCTGGACGGCTATTCGCGCATCGCCCGGCCGTGGAACGAGCGCGAGCGAAAGCTGTGGAATTTCGCCGTCCGCAACGTGCTCCAGGAAGCGCTGCTGCCGCGCGAGCTCGATTACGCCGTCCTGCAAACCCGCGAAGGGGAATGGTGCGTGCTCGTCCGGCGCCGGCCGGGCAGTCCCGATCCCGCGTCGGACGAAGTGCGGGGCTGGTGCGAGACGCTGCAGCAGGCGGTCGCCCAATACGTCAAGCTGCCGGTCAGCGTCGGCATTTACCCGTGTCCCGTCCCGATGGAAGCGCTGGCGGAAAGCTACAAATGCGTCCAGCGGGCGCTCCAGCTGTCGCCGGAGAAGCAGCAAGTGCTGCTCGTGGACAACCGGTGCGACGAGAGCGAGACCGAGGACGAGTCGCTGTGGCCCTTGGTCGACGAGCTGGTAGCGGGGCTCAAGCAGTGCGACCGGGCGCGGACGGAGCAGGCGACGCGCGGGCTGAACGCGAGCGTGAAGGCGATCTTGGCGCAGTCGGTGCTGCGCGGCGAGCAAATTTTGCACTTCGTCGTCCTGCACCTCATGCGGGAAATGCGCGAGGTCGGCATGCTGGAAGGAAGCCGGGAGGACGCGGTCTGGGCCAAGCTCGAGAAAAGCGTAAGCGTCAAGGAATTGCTCTGCACGATCGACGAGCTCGTCCAAGAATGCTTGAACGCGCGCGTAGCCAAGAAGACGAGCGAGCTGCTCATGATGAGCGCCAAAGACTACATTCACCGCCATCTCGGCAACGACCTCGGCATCGAGGAGCTGGCCGACCATCTCGGCATCAGCTGCAGCTATTTCAGCCTGCTGTTCAAGCAGCAGTACGGGGAGACGTTCGTCGAATACGTAACCCGGCAGCGGATGGAGACGGCGAAGTCGCTTCTGCTCATGACCGACAAAAGCGTCACCCAGATCGGCAAAACGGTCGGGTACGCGGAACGACGGTATTTCACGAAAGTGTTTCACAAGTTTTGGGGAATGACGCCGACCGAGCTGCGGGAGAAGAGCGGCGGTCCCGGGTCGGGCAAGGACGAATCGTTTTTTTCTTTGTTGTGATCGGATGCGGCAATTGGCGGCAAGCGCCTCCTCGCGGGGCGCTTTTTTGCATTCCGCCAAAAGTTACTTGCATTAAGTGTACTAAGTGATATAATACACTTAGAACGAGTAACCGGAACGAACGGGAAGACAGGAGGTACGCCGATGAACGAACAGCAGGTTGGCGCGTTACGATTTCACATCGATTTCAGTCAACCGCTATACGAGCAAATATTGGATCAAGTGCGAAGTTCCATCGCGAAAGGAGAGATCGGCTTGGGAGAGAAAATGCCGTCGGTGCGCGAGCTGGCGCAGGAGCTGCGGATGAACCCGAATACCGTCATGCGTGCGTACATGGAGCTGGAGCGGGACGGATTGACGGAGAAGCGGCGAGGGCAGGGCACGTTCGTCACGTCGTCCGCCGAACGGGTGAAGACGTTCCGGACGGACCTGGCGGCCCGCTACATCGAGTCGTTCATGGCGCAGATGGAAAGCTTGGGCATGACGTGGGAAGACATCGAAGATTATGTCCGACGCCGGTCGCGGGCGGAGGAAGGAGGGCCGACATCATGACGCAGCCGATTATATCATGCAAGCAGGCGACGAAACGTTACGGCAGGAAAGCGGCGCTCGACGGACTGACCGTCGACATTCCGGCCGGCCGGATCGTCGGCGTCCTCGGCCCGAACGGCTGCGGCAAGTCGAGCTTCTTCCGCGCGATCGCGGGTCTCGTCACGCCCGACGAAGGCACGGTCGAGGTGTTCGGCCGCCGGCCCGGCTGGCGAACGAACGGCGATATCGCCTACTTGCCCGATCGGGCGCGCTGGTACCCGAACTATACGGCGATGCAGGCGATCGAGTGGGGGCAATCGTTCCTGCCCGGGTTCGATATGGAAACCGCCAAGCGGCTCGCCGGATGGATGGACGTCGAGCTGGACACGAAGATCGGCGGCATGAGCCGCGGCCAGGAAGCGCGCGTGCTTCTCATTCTATGCCTCGCCCGCGACGTGCCGCTCGTCATGCTGGACGAACCGTTCGCCGGCATCGACGTCATGTCCCGCGAGGCGATCGTCTCGGGCATTATCGATCATTTGGAAAGCCGCGACCAGACGATGCTGATCAGCACTCACGATATTCAGGAGGTCGAGGGGCTCTTCGACTATACGGTCATGATGGACCGGGGAAAGGCGATCTGGTCAGGCGAAACGGACGATTTGCGCGCCGAGTACGGCTCGCTCCGGGACGTCTTTCGGACTATGTACGCAAAGGAGTGGAAGCGTTGATGCGTTCCGATACGTTTTGGGCGCTCGTGCGCCACGAGTTCAAGCGGAAAGGAAGCTGGAGGAAGCGCAGCCGTACGCCTGTCGCCAAATGGTGGTGGATCGCCTACTTGTCGATCGTGCTGATCGCCGTCATCGGCTCGACGACGTATTTCGCCATCCGCGAAACGCTGCAGCTGGATCATATTTGGTATGCGACGGCCGGCTTTCCTTTCGCGCTGTTTTTCATAGGCGTCGGCCAAGTGAAGCGGGAATGGGAGAACGATACGTACGGCTGGTGGCTGACGCTGCCGTATTCGCGCCTGCGACTCGTCGGCGCCAAATGGATCGGCGCTTGGCTGCGCATCGTCGCCATCGTCGCCGTCGTCTTCGCCGCCGCTACGCTGTACGTCGCGATCATCGCGCTTTTCATAAGCCGCTACACGTTCGACGACGTCGTGTCGTTCGCCGTATCCGGCTTGAACTGGCTGCTTCCGCTTGTCGGCTTCAGCCCGCTGCTGCTGTCGCTCGGCATGCTGCTGGCGAGTGCGCAGCATACGTCTTGGAGACCGCTCTCTCCCGTCCTGTGGGTCGTCGTGATGAGCTCGGGCGGTTGGATGTACGCCTCGCTCGACCGACTATTCCCGGAAAACGGCATGCTCCGCGATTCGGGCGCGCAGATGGCCGTCCTGTTTCCGTACGGTTGGGGGATGCCCGCCGCCGTGGCGGCCAGCCTGGTCGTTTCGTACGCGATCGTACGGTTGTCGGCTTATTTGTTGGAGAAGAAATTGACCGTGTAGGAGGGATACCGTATGGAGACGATTTTGGAAGTATCGCAGCTGCGCAAAGCGTACGGGAAAAAAGAAGCGCTGCGCGACGTGACGTTTTCGCTCCGCGCCGGGACGTCGTTCGGCTTTCTCGGTCCGAACGGGGCGGGGAAATCGACGACGATGAAAATATTGACCGGCATCGTCAATGCCGACGGCGGCACCGTGAAGCTGTTCGGCCGCGACGCGACGAACGACGCCGACGCCGTTGCGCGTCATATCGGCTACGTCCCCCAGGACATTACGCTGTACGAGAAGCTGAGCGCCTACGATAACCTCGAGTTTTTCGGCCAATCGTACGGCGTGCGCGGCGCCGAGCTGAAGAAGCGCATTCGCGAGGTGCTGGAGCGAACCGGTCTCGTCGACCGGGCGAACGACGAGGTGCAGACGTTCTCCGGCGGCATGAAGCGGAGAATCAACATCGCCGCGGCGATGCTGCACCGCCCGAAGCTGCTCATTCTCGACGAGCCGACGGTCGGCATCGATCCGCAGTCGCGCAATCATATATTCGACATGATCCGGGAGTTGAACCGGGAAGGGGTCGCCATCCTTTATTCGACGCATTATATGGAAGAGGTCGAGACGCTTTGCGACGAGGTCGCGATTATGGATCAAGGCACCGTCAAGGCGAAAGGACCGCTCGGCGAGCTGCTGGAGCGATACGGCCGGCAGGCGATTTACGTGGAAGTGGCGGGGATGAAAGAGCCGCCTCATAGTCCCGGCGTCGCAAAGGCGTCCAAGGAAGGGGCCGGATGGATTTTGGAAACCGACCGGGTCGGCGAACTGATGCAGCGGCTGTTGAACGAAGCGGCGCACCGCCGGTGGGACGTGAAGCAGCTCGAGGTCGTCCGGCCGTCGCTCGAGAACGTATTTTTGACCGTAACCGGTACGGCATTGCGAGATTAACGTTGCGGCCGTCGACCGCTCGGAACAAGAAAGAGGGAGATAAACGATGAGAGCGATCATCCTGAAGGAATTGAAACTGATCCGCAAAGACAGGCGCAGCTTCTTCTTCCTGCTGCTCATGCCGCTGCTGTTCATCCTCATGTTCGCCTCCGTGTTCAATGGATCGGGCGATTCGGGTACGATTACGCTGCAGGCGGTCGACCAGGACGGGACGGAAGCGTCGCGGGCGCTGCTCGCGCAGGCGGGGCGGGTCATGGACGTAAAGCCGTCGGACGCATCGGGGCTGGACGACCGAATCGAGCAAATCAAGCAGGGGCAGCTGACGGCCGTCCTCGTCATACCGCCCGGCTTCGAAGCGGCGCTGAAAAGCGGCGGCGCCGCCGATGTGAAGCTGATCCGGGACGCGGCGGCGGAGGCGTCGGTCGCCCCGATCCAAGCCCTCTTGGACGGGATCGCCAAGCAATACCGCGAGGAGAAGCTGAGCTCCACGCTGCAGTCGCTCGGCGAGACGGAGGCGCAGGCGGAGCGGACGCTGGCTTCCCCGATCCGGATCGAAACCGTCGCGGCTTCCTCCGATCATTTCGATCCGATCGATCAAGTGGTGCCGGGCATGACGGTCATGTTCGTCTTCTATATTATGATTACGATGACGCGGCGTTTCTTCGACGAGAAGAAAACCGGCCTTCTCTCGCGCATCCGCAGCACGAACATCAAGCCGCTGCACTACTTGATCGGCATGTGGGTGCCGTTCATGCTGACGGTCATCGCCCAATGCGTCGTTCTGTTCACCTTCGGTCATTTCGTTTACGATTTGCAGCTCGGCGATACGTACGCGCTCGGACTCATCGTGCTCGGCTTGAGCATCGCGGGCACGGGGATCGGTCTCGGTCTATCGTTCATCGTACCGGGGGAAGGAGCGGCGATGGTCATTACGCAATTGATTTCGATGGGCGGAGCCATGGTCGGCGGCCTGTGGATGCCGTCCTACATGCTGCCCGATTTGGTCCAAAAGATCGGCCATTTCACGCCGCAATATTGGGCACAGCACTCGCTGCTCGACGTCATCGCGCACGGCGCCCATATCGGCGACGTCGCCGGCGCCGTACTCGTGCTGCTGACGTTCGGCTTGGCCGGGCTCGCCGTCGCGTTTTTCCGGCTGCCTTCGTTTCTTAGATCGGCGGCGAATTAAACGCCGGCCGTTAAGAATCCCATTCCTTCACCTGCAGGACGGCGTCCCGGCCGCATGCCGCGCAGTACGTCCGGTGAATGCACGTATGCTCGGCCAAATCCGGATAGCCGTTCGTCAGCTTCATATCGTCGATCGGCCGATAAGGGGCGTAAGGCCCCGTATAATCGTCGAGCCTGCCGCCGTCCGTCAGCGGCTGGCCGCAATTCGGGCAAGGCGCATGCAGGGGGAGAAGCCCGTTGCAGAGCGGGCAAACGGATGATGTCATGAAAGCTGTCCCCTTTCCGTGGAATATGGCTGCGGCCGATTACGGATAGCGTGCCCCGCGCAGCGGCGGCGGATTCGCATTATAATGAAAGAAAAGGTATTCCGACGGTTGTCGGAATACCTTTTTGCGTGAAAAGCCGCTATTAAAACTTCATGTTGCTGCTGTGGCCCGGGGACAGCTTCGCATCCGGATCGATGTACACTTTGGCGTTGTTGATGGCGGTTGGCGCCTCGCCGAAGCCGACGGCGATCAGCTTCAGCTTGCCGGGATACGTCGTAATGTCGCCCGCGGCGAAAATGCCCGGAATCGACGTCTCCTGACGGGAATCGACGACGATGGAGCCGCCGTCGATCGTCAGTCCCCATTCGGCGATCGGCCCGATGGAGGAGACGAAGCCGAAGTTGACGATAACCGCGTCGACCGGCACGTTCTCGACGGCGCCGGACTTGACGTCCTTGATCGTGACCGATTCGATGCGGTCGGTTCCGTTCAAGCTTTCGATCTCTTTCGGCGTCACGACGTTCACTTTCGATTTCATGAGCAGCTCGACGCTATGCTCGTGCGCGCGGAACTTGTCGCGGCGGTGAATGAGCGTCACCTTCTCGGCGATCGGCTCCAGCATGAGCGCCCAGTCGACCGCGGAGTCGCCGCCGCCGCTGATGAGCACCTTTTGGCCGGCGAACTTGTTCAGATCGCTGACGAAATAATGAAGGTTTTGTTTCTCGAACTTCGCCGCCTCCGGCAGCTCCAGCCTGCGCGGCTCGAATGCGCCGACCCCGGCCGTAATGATGATCGCCTTCGACGAATGGACGCCCTTGTCCGTTTCCACCTCGAAATGGCGTTCGTCCAGTTTTCTGACCTTGAGCACTTTTTCTTCGAGGCAGACGTCGACCGGAAAATGGCTCATTTGCTCGTTCAGCCGGTTGACCAGCTCCTGGGCCGTCACCTTCGGAAAGCCCGCAACGTCGTAAATGTATTTTTCAGGGTAAAGCGCAGCAAGCTGTCCGCCCAGCTGCGGCATGCTCTCGATAATTTTGACGGACGCTTGACGCATTCCCGCATAGAACGCCGCAAACATACCGGCAGGCCCGCCGCCGATAATGATGATGTCGGTCAATGGTTGGCTCTGTACGTTCGATGACACGAAACTTGACACCTCCGAGTCGTATTTTCACACCATCTCATTATAAACTTCCAAACTAGTCGAAGGGAAGCGATTTTGTCACAAATAACGACAAAATTTAGACATCTTGGCGCTTGATATTTTGTATGGGAAGATATATGATTGCACTTGATAAACGTTCATAGGATTGGAGAAATTGCGTACAAGCGCCGGAAGCGGGCTTAAGCCGCCGCGTGCGGGACCGAATGGGGCCGCAGATGCGATCGACGCATGTGCGCTTGTGTCATTTTTCACAATGTTAAGAAGAACGTATAGAGAGCAAAACCAACAAGGATATGGAAGGGATAACAGATGAGCACAGTTCCAAGAATCGTCATTTTGGGCGCAGGCTACGGTGGCGTGCTGACCGCTCTGAGGCTGCAGAAGGAGCTCAATTATAACGAAGCGAACGTCACGCTGGTCAACAAGCACGACTATCATTACATCACGACGCACCTGCACATGCCTGCGGCCGGAACCGACGATCCGGAGAATGCGCGAGTCAGCATCTCCAAGCTGATCGACGAGTTCAAGATCGATTTCGTCAAATCGACCGTCGTCCAAATCAAGCCCCAGGAGAGAAAAGTCATCCTAGAGGACGGCACGCTGTCCTACGATTACTTGGTTATCGGTCTCGGCGGAGAGTCGGAAACGTTCGGCATCCCCGGGCTTCAAGAATATGCGCTCAACATTCGCAGCATCAACAGCGTCCGCTTGATCCGCGAGCATATCGAGTACCAGTTCGCCAAGTTCAAGCGCGAGCCCGAACGGAAAGATTACCTGACATTCGTCGTCGGCGGAGCGGGCTTCACCGGCATCGAGTTCATCGGCGAGCTGGCCGACCGTATTCCGAAGCTGTGCAAGGAGTTCGACGTCGACCCGTCGCTTGTCAAAATATATAACATCGAAGCGGCCCCGACGGCGCTGCCGGGCTTCGATCCGGAGCTCGTCGAATACGCGATGCAAGTGCTGACGAACAAAGGCGTCACGTTCAAAATCGCCACCGCGATCAAGGAATGCACGCCGGACGGCGTCGTGCTCGCCGACGGGGAAACGATCCGATCGTCGACCGTCGTCTGGACGGGAGGCATTCGCGGCAACCGTCTCGTCGAGCAGGCCGGCTTCGAGGCGATGCGCGGCCGCGTCAAGGTCGACGAATTTTTGCGGACGACTCAGTTTGAAAATGTATACATTATCGGCGATTGCTCCCTTATTATCAACGATCAAGGACGGCCTTATCCGCCAACGGCCCAGATCGCGATGCAGCAGGGCGTCACTTGCGCGTACAATTTGGTCGCATCGATCCGCAACCAGCCGCTGCGCGAATTCAAGTTCGACAACAAGGGCGTCGTCGCATCGCTCGGCAAGGGCGAGGCGATCGGCATCGTGTTCGGCAAGAAGCTGAAGGGCGGCATGGCGGCGCTGATGAAGAAGCTGATCGACCTGCGGTATTTGTACATCATCGGCGGCATTCCGCTCGTCCTGCGCAAAGGAAAGTTTTGACGGCCGCATGAGACGGTTCCGGTAGGAGGTAACGCCCGTGAGACATTGCAGCGTTCAAGTGCGGGGGCTGCTGACCCGCGGAGAGCTGGACCGGTACAACGCGCTGATGGAGGTCGGTTCGTTTCTCGAATCGGTCGACCGGCACGATCTCGCTTATACGGTGCAGAAGGAAGTCGATCTGCTCATCATGCCGGCGATCGAGCGGCTGAAGGACAAGGGACGCGCCCGCGACCGCGCGGACGAAGAATATTTGCGGCGTCTGGCCGCAGGCGAAGACGACGAGGACGACGATTGACGAATTTCATATGCTATAAGCTCCATGTAGGGGACGGTCAGCCGAGCGGCTGGCCGTCCTTTTCGTATTTTTGGCATTGACAGAAAGTGGGTATGCGTTTACATTGAGGTTACCGGTAACCTCAACGATGCGAGGAGGAGAAGAAAGATGAACGAGACGAAGCTGCGGTACAAACGGCCCGCTCAAGCGTGGGTGCAGGCGCTGCCGGTCGGCAACGGCCGGCTTGGCGGCATGGTGTTCGGCGGCACGGCCGAGGAACGCATTCAATTGAACGAGGATTCCGTATGGTACGGGGGACCGCGCGAGCGGGACAATCCGGAGGCGCTCCGCCATCTCGGGGACATTCGCCGGCTGCTGTTCGAAGGGAAGCCGCAGGAGGCGGAGCGGCTCGCGCGAACGGCGATGACGTCGGTGCCGCAGCATTTCGGGCCGTATCAGACGCTCGGCGATTTGAAGCTGCAGTTCGAGGGCGTGGCGCAGGACGTCTCCGATTATTCGCGCGAGCTTGATTTGGCGACGGCAATCGCGTCCGTCGAGTTCGCGTCGGGGGGGACGAAGCATCGCCGCGAAACGTTTGCGAGCGCGGAGGATCAGGCGCTCGTCGTCCGGCTGACCGCGGAGGCGGCCGGCGGCGTGACGGTCATCGCCAGCTTGAGCCGACGGCCGTTCGAAGGTGACGTCGGGCCGGCCGGGCCGGATACGATCGTCATGAGCGGACGATGCGGGGCGGACGGGGTGACGTACGCCGCCGCGCTGAAGGCGGTGGCCGACGGCGGAAGCGTGAGCATCGTCGGCAACTATTTGTGCGTCGAAGGCGCGGATGCGGTGACGTTCATCGTCGCGAGCCAGACGTCGTTCCGCCACGACGATCCGCGCGCCGTCTCCGTCGCGCAGGCGGAAGCGGCCGCCCGGCTCGGCTATGCTTCTCTTCGCGAGCGTCACGTCGCGGCGCATCGCGCCTTGTTCGACCGGGTGTCGCTCGAGCTGGATGCGGCGGACGCCGCGGACGCCGTCGCGATGGCGGCGCTGCCGACGGACGAGCGGCTCGCGCGGGTGCGGGACGGCGGGCGGGACGCCGGTCTCGAGGCGTTGTTTTTTCAGTACGGGCGATATTTGCTGCTCGCCAGCTCCCGTCCGGGCACGCTTCCGGCCAACCTGCAGGGCATCTGGTGCGATAGCTTTACGCCGCCGTGGGAGTCGGACTATCATATCAACATCAACCTGCAGATGAATTATTGGCCGGCGGAGGTCGCCAATTTGGCCGAATGCCACGAGCCGGTGTTCGACCTGCTCGACCGGCTCCGCGAGAACGGGCGGCGGACGGCGAGGACGGTATACGGGGCGCGGGGCTTCGTCGCCCATCACGCGACCGATTTGTGGGCGGACACGGCCATCCAGGGCAACTACATCCCCGCCGTCTTCTGGCCGACCGGAGGGGCGTGGCTCGCTTTGCACGCGTGGGACCATTACCGGTTCGGCCGGTCGGAGACGTTCCTGGCCGAGCGGGCTTATCCGATCCTGAAGGAAGCGGCGGAGTTTTTCCTCGATTTCCTCGTCGAGGACGATCGCGGCCGGCTCGTGACGGCGCCGTCGCTGTCGCCGGAAAACCGCTATAGGCTGCCGAACGGCAACGTCGGCTGCCTGTGCGTCGGCCCGTCGATGGACGCGCAAATCGTGTTCGCCTTGTTCGACGGCTGCATCGAGGCGTCGCGCCGGCTTGCGGTCGACGACGAATTCCGGGCGAAGCTGGAGGAGGCGATCCGACGGCTGCCGCAGCCGGAAATCGGGAAGCACGGCCAGCTGATGGAATGGTCGGTCGATTACGAGGAGCCGGAGCCCGGCCATCGGCACATCTCCCATTTGTTCGCCCTTCATCCGGGCGAGCAAATTACGCTGCGCGGCACGCCGGAGCTCGCGCAGGCGGCGCGCGTGACGCTGGAGCGGCGCCTGCGTCACGGCGGCGGCCACACCGGCTGGAGCCGGGCGTGGATTATCAACTTCTGGGCGCGGCTCGAGGACGGCGAGCAGGCGTACGACAATTTGCATGCGCTGCTGGCGAAGGCGGTTCACCCGAACTTGTTCGGCGACCATCCGCCGTTCCAGATCGACGCGAACTTCGGCGGGGCGGCGGCCGTCGCGGAGATGCTGCTCCAGTCGCACGGCGGGGAGCTGCGGCTGCTGCCGGCGCTGCCGAAGGCGTGGCCGGGAGGCCGCGTCCGGGGGCTGCGGGCGCGCGGCGGCTTCGAGGTCGACATCGCGTGGCGCGATGGCGTCCTGACCGAAGCCGTCGTCCGCTCGGCCGCCGGAGGCGCCTGCGTCGTGCGGGCCGACGTCCCGCTCGCCGTGACGGCGGAGACGCCGGCGGGAGCGGTCGACGGGCCGCCGCTCGCCCGCGGCGACGGGCCGCTCCGCTTCGACGCGGGAGCGGGGCGGAGCTACCGGCTGCGGCCGGAGCGGGCGTAGCGGCTGTAGCGGAACGGCGTCCGCCCGCCCTTGCGGATCGGCGTCGATCTGCGGCAGGGGCGGGCGGTTGGGGTGTTGTCGGCCGATCGCCGACAGGCGAAGCCTACTGAGCTCGGAGCCGTGCGTTGTGCGGGCAGGTGCAGGCATACTTTAACGCGGCCGTCGGGATGATCCGTTGGATTTAATCCAACCGATTAGCCGGGATCGGCCCTAAGATGAAAGCTTCATTGGAAACGATCCAATGTACGCTTCATTCGTCTCCGCCTTGCGTTCTCTCTAGTTGGATGAAATCCTATTGAAGCGGTTTGTGTGCCATGCCTCGGTGTGCCGGAGAGATCCCCGTTTTTCGCGGTCTTCGGCTCACTTCTTCAGCCGCTCGACTTCCGCAAGCGACAGACCGGTAAGCTCGGCTACAAGCACCGCGTCCATCCCTTTATGCAGCATGTTCCTTGCTATCTCTTCCTTGTTTTTCTCGATGCCTTTCTCGATCCCTTTCTCGATCCCTTTCTCGTAGCCTTTCGCTTCCGCATCGGCGATGAGGCTGTTACGTTCGATGCGTGAATGCTCCCGGGCTTCGTATAATCTCACTGTTTCTTCGTCGGCGCTCAGCCATTCCAGCCGTTCTTCCGTCTTTTTAATGACCGGATCCATCTTCATCAGCTCCTCCAGATCGGTTTGCGGAAGCTTCTCGTCTAAAAACAACAACCAGCGGTGCAGCGGATCGTCGAAATTTTTCGGTACTTCCCGGAACTTGGGGTACTCGATAAAATGGCATTCCAAAGCATCGGTCAACATATAATCGGCTTCATGATCTTCATAGAAATGAAAGGTGCTGTGGTACCGCCGAATATCGAGCAGGTTGAAGTCCAGTATGTTGATCGCGACAGTCTTCTTCAAGTCTTCATATTTTTGGCCCGCCTTTATGGAATCGACGTACATTTTGGCCAAATAAAACAACGTACGTCGCGCCATATTGCGCTGATCCGTTAGTTGGACTTCGATGTCGATCTGCATGCGGTCGTGCGTTTCGGCTCGGACATCAAGCCGCCCCGTCTTGTCGTCGATCAGTTGTTTGCTTAGCTGTTTGTTCTCAATTACCGTCAAATCGGTGATCCGCTTATCGTCATCCAGCCGAAGTATGGCGTTAAGTAAAGAGATCAAACTGTCCTTTGTTTCTTGTTCGCCGAACAAGCGTTGAAAAATAAAATCGTTTTTAGGTTTTAACCGACGCACCGCCAACATGGATCGCCTCGTTTCATCTTTCGCATTATTCTATATTGTACCACACCGGGCCAAAAATCGGATCGCCGAACGGCTGAACGCCGCCCGACAACACGCCCAAAAGAGGGTGTCCCAAAAGCCATGAAAATGGCTGAGGGGCACCCTCGCTTCATTTTGTGCAACAAAAAGAAACCGTTCCTTGGTAAAATGGAAGTGCGACCAACCATTAGAAAAGGAGACGGTTTCTTTGTACATTCAATATAGCATGGATCAACTTTGGTTGCCAATGGATTTGGAAGAGGACATTCCTCAAAATCACCTCGTTCGTGTCGTCAACGCCGCTGTCAATCGCCTCGACGATGCGATCTTCGACGCCGCTTACCCCGGAGGCGGACGAGACAGTTATCATCCGAAAATGCTCACCAAGGTGATCATCTACGCCTACACCCAGCGCATTTACTCCTCTCGCCAGATCGCCAAGGCCGTACGGGAAAACATCATGTTCATGTGGATCGCAGGCAGACAAAGACCGGACTTTCGTACCATCAACCGTTTTCGTTCGGAGCGAATGAAAACCGTACTGGAGACGGTGTTCACCGCCGTACTTCAATTCCTGGCTGAGGAGAACTACGTGCAACTGGAACACTACTTTGTAGATGGCACCAAGATCGAAGCCAATGCCAACCGGTATACGTTTGTTTGGGGGAAGGCTGTCGTGAAGCAGAAGGCCAAGCTCCAGGAGAAAGTGCAGAATTTGTTCGCCGCCATTAAGGAAGCCGAAAAGGAAGAAGACGGAACGCACAGGGGCCGGGATCTGAGCGAGCTGGGCGAATCCTCTGCCATCACCAGCGAAAAGCTGGAGCATGCCGTCAAGCAATTGGAGGAGCGCCTGCAGGAGAAGCCGAAAGACAAACCGCTAAAGAAGGCGATGCGCATGCTCCGTAAGGACTTGCTCCCTCGCCTCCAGAAGTACGAGACTCAAGAAGCCATTCTCGGTACACGCAACAGCTACAGCAAAACGGACCATGACGCTACCTTTATGCGAATGAAAGAAGATCACATGCGCAACGGTCAGCTCAAGCCGGGATACAATGTGCAGATTGGCACCGAAAATCAATTCATTGTCGGCTATAGTTTGCACCAGCGGCCGACCGATACGCGCTGCCTCATCCCTCATCTCGAAAAAGTAAAATCGCAGTTAGGGAGGCTGCCAAGCACCGTTATCGCTGATGCCGGCTATGGCGGCGAAGAGAACTATGACTACTTGGAGCAGAACGAAGTCGAAGCCATTGTCAAATACAGCACCTATCACCGCGAAAAGAGTAAAGCTTGGCAAAAGGATATAAGCAAAATCGACAACTGGACCTATAACAGCGAACCGGATACGTGGACATGCGCAGCGGGACAAACGCTTCATTTCCACTGAGTGAGCAAGGAGAAAACGGAAAGCGGGTACGAAAACGAATACCGACATTACCGAAGTACCGGTTGTGAGGACTGTCCACTGAAGCCGCAGTGTACGAAAGCCCAAGGTGACAGCGAGATCAAAGTCAGCATGAAATATTTGCGGCTAAAAAACCAAGCAAGGCAAAAGCTCCGCAGCGAAGAAGGATATGCCCTAGCCGTGAGGCGCATGATCGAGCCGGAGCCTGTGTTTGGCTGTATGAAGAACAACCGTGGATTTAAAAGGTTCCTGCTTCGAGGCTTACCGAAAGTAAGTCTGGAGGTCGGGTGGCTTTCCCTTGCTCACAATCTGCTCAAGAAAGCAGCCGTGGACGCTAAAAAACAAGGAGCTAAGCGAAAACAGGCCGCTTAGCTCCTTGTTTTTTAAACGATTTACTTTGTTTGCTACGTAGACTGGCCCAAATAGTTACTTTTGGGACACCCTCTTTTGCTTATGACCGCCGGCTTACGGCGTATCGCCGGAGATGCGCCGATCCGTCGGCTTCTCCGGCGCGCCGAGCCGGATCGCCTCGCGGACGAAGCCGCCCGCCTGCTCGAGCAGCTTCGCCGCCCGCTCGATCGGCGAATTCGTCGCGATCATGACGACCGCCGTCTTCACGTCGCCTCCGGTCGCCTTGAACGCTCGCTCTACCGCCTCGTCCGGGGCGCCCGTCGCCATGCGGATCATCTGCTTCGCGCGGTTGACGAGCTTCACGTTCGTCGCCCGCAGGTCGACCATCAGGTTGCCGTACACTTTGCCCATCTGGATGAAGGAGGCGGTCGTCAGCATGTTCAGCACCATCTTCTGCGCGGTGCCGGCTTTGAGCCGCGTCGAGCCGAGCACGACCTCCGGCCCGACGACGACCTCGATCGCGACGTCCGCATGCTCGCGCATCGCCGAATTCGCGTTGTTGCACACGCAGACGACGGCCGCGCCCGCCTCCCGGGCCCGCTTCATCGCGCCGATGACGTACGGCGTCCGGCCGCTCGCTGCGATGCCGACGAGAACGTCGTCCGCGCCGACGCCGCATCGGGCGACGTCCTCGGCGCCGAGCGCCTCGTTATCCTCGGCGCCCTCGATCGCCGTGCGGATCGCCGTATCGCCTCCGGCGATGACGCCCTGCACCAGCTCCGGATCGGTGCCGAACGTCGGCGGGCATTCGGAGGCGTCGAGCACGCCGAGCCGCCCGCTCGTCCCCGCGCCGAAATAAAACAGCTTGCCGCCGCGGCGGAAACGGTCGACGATCGTATCCACCGCCCGGCCGATATCGGGTATGGCCTGCCGGACGGCGGCCGCGATCAATTGGTCTTCGTCGTTCATCATTTCGAGCATGCCGACGGTGGACGCCTGGTCGATGTCGCGCGTCCGTTCGTTGCGCTGCTCGGTCGTAAGCCGGTCCAAGTATAGCTTCATCATGAATCCCTCCGATGGGTAGTCCCGGAACGGGTATTTTTCCTTACTATAAACGAAAACGAGTGCATCTGTAAAATATTTTTTTATGACAAAACATTTTTGTTGAAATATTGTTTCAAGCTGTTATAATGGGGCTGTGGCTAAAATAAAGTTTTAATGGTGCTTGTAGAAAATGAATTAATGTTTTATGATCGCCTATTGTAAGCGATGCCAAAAACGGAAACGGGGGAACATCGATTGGCACATGCAAAGGTTGGCGGGGCCGTCCTGAGCGGCGCGGACCGGTTGGCCGCTTCGGCCGCCTCATACTTGGAAGGGAAGCGGTTCGGGCTGTTGACGAACCCGACGGGCATGACGCGGGATTTCCGGTCCACGATCGACGTCTGCGCGGAGCTCGGCTCCGCGAAGCTGACCGCCTTGTTCGCTTGCGAGCACGGCATCCGCGGGGAGCGGCAGGCGGGACTGCTGTTCGAGGACGAGACGGATCCCGCGCTCGGCATTCCCGTCTTCAGCCTGTACGGCAAGCATCGAGCGCCGACGGCGGATATGCTCGAGGCGGTGGACGCGGTCGTGTTCGACATTCAGGACTTGGGCGTCCGGTTCTACACGTACTTGACGACGCTCGTCTACACAATGCAGGCGTGCGCGAAGGCGGGCAAGGAGCTGATCGTCCTCGATCGGCCGAATCCGCTCGGCGGCGTCGCCGTCGAGGGCGGGCTGCTGCGCGACGGCTACCAGTCGATGGTCGGCGTCTGGCAGGTGCCGTTCCGCACCGGGATGACGATCGGAGAGTTCGCGCGGCTCGTCAACGACCAGTCGGAGCCGAAATGCCGGCTGCAGGTCGTCCCGCTGGAGGGCTGGAGCCGCCGGATGGAATATCCCGAGACGGGCTTGCCGTGGATGATGCCGTCGCCGAACATGCCGACGATGGATACGGTTCGCGTCTACTCCGGCACGTGCCTGTTCGAAGGGACGAACTTGTCCGAAGGACGGGGAACGACGAAGCCGTTCGAGATGATCGGCGCTCCGTGGCTCGACGGAAAGGCGACGGCCGACGCGCTGAACCGGCGAGGGCTGCCGGGCGTCGTGTTCCACCCGGTTTACTTCACGCCGATGTTCTCGAAGCAGAAAGGGGAGCTGTGCTCCGGCATTCAGGTGTACGTGACCGATCCGCAAGCGTACCGGGCCGTACGAACCGGACTTTATATGCTGGAGCAGATCCAGAAGATGCATCCGGATCAGTTCCAATGGCTGCCGCCTTACAAAGAAGGAGGCAAGACGTTCATCGATCTGCTCTCCGGCGGCGATCGCGTCCGGCTGACGCTCCACGAGCCGGGGGCGGCCGAACGGATCGCGGACGACTGGGACCGCGAGGCGGCGGAATGGGCGAAGACGCGCGAAGCGTACTTGCTGTACGAATAAGGCGAAGGGGATGGACACGATCATGACGACGATTCAATACCGGCATTACGAATCGGGGGACGAGGCGGCGATCGTCGCGCTCTGGAACGAATGCCTGCACCACGATCCGATTACGCCGCTGCGGTTCCGCAATATGGTGCTGCTCGACGCGAACTTCGATCCGGAAGGGCTTCGTCTCGCCTTCGAAGGCGAGCGGCTCGTCGGCGCGGTATACAGCCTGCGCCGGGTGCTGCCGATGCACGGCACCGACCTCGAGCCGGACAACGGCTGGGTGACGTTTTTCTTCGTCGCGCCGGACGTACGCCGGCAAGGCGTCGGCACCCGGCTCATGGAGGAGGCGTTCGCGTTTCTCGCCAAGCACGGGCGCAAGCACGTATTTTTCTCCTCGTACGCGCCGAACTATTTCGTTCCGGGCGTTGACGAGAGCAGCTATCCGGACGGCTACGCGTTTTTGCAAAAGCAAGGGTTCGCGAAGCTGTACTCGCCGGTGGCGATGGACTACTCGCTCGTCGCCTACTCGTACCCGCAGGACGTGAAGGAGCTGAAGCAGCGGCGCCTCCAGGAAGGCTACACGTTCGAGCTGGCGCAGGACCGCGATCTGGTCGACGTCATCCGGTTCGCCACCGACGTCTTCAACCCCGACTGGGGACGCGCCATGCGCGAAGGGGTGCTGCGCGGACTGCCGCTGACGGCGATCCATATCGCCCGCGAGAACGGCCGTCTCGTCGGCTTCTGCATGCACGGCGGCTACGAAGGGATCCGCGAGCGGTTCGGTCCGTTCGGCGTCGATCCGTCCCAGCAGGGCAAAGGGCTCGGCAAAATTTTGCTGCACGACTGTCTCGCCAACATGCGGGCGCAAGGACTGCACGGCGCCTGGTTTCTATGGACCGGCGAGACGACGACGGCGGGACATTTGTATAAGAAGCTCGGCTTCGAGATTACGCGCCGTTTCCACGTGTGCAAGAAGAGCTTCTGACGGTCTCGACGGCCGCGGCAAGCTCCATAAATATAACCATTTTCTCAGGGAGGTCTCATTCATGAAGAAATTGGCTACACGCGCAGTAAGCCTCGCCGTCACGTCGGCGCTGGCCGTCAGCTTGGCCGCCTGCGGCTCGAGCAAGGACGACGCGGCGGGAAGCGGCGGCGACAAGGCGAAGGAGCCGGTGACGCTGACGCTGCTGTCCCACTACGCCGGTCCGCAGGAAGAGAAGCTGAAGCCGTACGTCGACATGTGGAACAAAGACCATCCGGACATTCAAGTGAAGCTCGAGCCGGTCGACTTCGGCGAGCTGCTGAAGACGATCCAGGCGAAGCAGACGGCCGGCCAAGTCGCCGACATCATGCACGTCTACTCGCTCTGGGGCGGCCAGCTGACGAAGAGCAAGGTGCTCGCGGAGCCGCCGGCGGACGTCCTCGACGACGTGAAGAAAAATTACCCCGAAGCGTCGGTGAAGGGCGCCTCGATCGGCGGCAAAGTGTACGGCTTCCCGACCGAGGTGAACGCCTACGCGCTGTTCTACAACAAAAAGATGTTGAAGGACGCCGGCTTCGATAACCCGCCCAAAACGTGGGACGAAATGTACAATATGGCGAAAGCGATTACGAAGAAGGACGCCTCCGGCAAAATCGTCCAGCAAGGGTTCGGCTTCGCGCGCGGCTACGCGTCGATCGTCGACCAGCCGTTCATGGCGCTCATGGCGACGGCGGGCGGCCAGCTGATCAGCGACGACCTGAAGAAGGCGCAGCTCGACTCCGACGCCGGCAAGAAGACGATGGAATACGCCGCGAAGTTTTACAAGGACGGCATCGCCGACGTTTCGTTCAGCGTAAGCAAGACGTTCGGCGCCGAACAGACGGCGATGACGATCCAAGCGGGCTGGTGGGCCGGCTCCCTGCAAGGCACGATGAAGGACGCGTACAAAAACATCGGCGCCGCTCCGCTGCCGTCCCCGGACGGCACGAAGAAGGGCTCGGTCGCCTATACGTGGATGTGGGGCGTCAACAACAAGTCCAAGCATCAGAAGGAAGCTTGGGAATTCCTGAAATGGTTCAACACCGTCTCGATCAAGGACGGCTTGACGCCGGAAGGCAGCTTCCTGCTGGACGCGTTCAACTCCCTGTCGACGCGCAAGTCCGACCTCGACGCGAAGCCGATCAAAGACAAGCTGGCGAGCGACGAAGTGTTGAAAACGTTCGTGGACGCGCTCAACTACGCGCAGCCGGAGCCGAACCCGGCGGCCGGTACGGAAATCCAGGACATTTTGTTCAAGCAAATCGAGAGCACGTGGACCGGGCAAACGACGCCGGAAGCGGCCGTCCAGGCGGCGCAAAAAGAAATTCAATCGAAGCTGGGCGCAGAGTAAGCGGGGTACGGGCCGGCCTTCCGGCCCGACCTTCTTTTTACGGTCCGCGCCGCCATTCGGGGATTTGTTAAGGAGGCAATGCCGTGAGCGGTAAAAGCAAGCTGAACCGCGGCCAAGGGCTGCTCGGCTGGGCGTTTCTGTCGCCGGTCGTCGTGTTTTACGCCGTCTTTTTCCTCATTCCGCTTCTGTTCTCGCTGTACTTGAGCTTTACGGAATGGGGCGGCTTCGACCTGACGCTGATCGACTGGGTCGGGCTGAAAAATTACAAGGCGCTGTTCGCCGACGGCTCGACGTTCGTCAATCCGATTCTGAAAAACACGTTCGTGTTCGCCTTCGGCACGGTCGCCATCTCGTTCCTCATCGCGCTGATGGTGTCGTACATGATTACCCGGCTCAAGTACGAAGGGTTTTGGCGGACGCTGTACTTCCTGCCGACGGTCACGACGGTCGTGGCGATCGGCAACGTATGGCTGTACTTGTACAACCCGACGAACGGGCTCATCAACGCGGTGCTGAACAAGCTCGGCGTATCGTCGATCAAGTTTCTCGACGACCCGACGACCGCGCTCGCCTCGATTATCGTCGTCGGCGGCTGGCTCGGCATCGGCAGCTCGGTGCTTATCCTGACCGCCGGGCTGAAGGCGATTCCCGAGGACTATTACGAGGCGGCGACGCTCGAGGGCGCGGGGCTGTCGGATATTTTTACGAAAATTACGTTTCCGCTGCTGAAGCCGTCCATCCTGTTCGTCCTCATTACGTCGTTCATCGGCGGCCTGCAGTCGTTCACGCTGTCGCTCGTCATGACGAAGAACGGCGGACCAGGCAACTCGACGAACGTCGGGGGGCTGGAAATGTATAACCAGGCGTTCTCCTACGGCAACTGGGGAACGGCGAGCGCCATGGCGTTCGTGCTGTTCGTCTGCGTCTTCATCGTCACGATCGTCCAGCTGACCGTATTTCGCCGGGGAGGAGTGGAAAGCTACTGATGAAACCGAAAAAATTTCCATGGTTCTCGTACACGGTCATTATCGTCGGCAGCATCATGATGGTGTTTCCGTTTCTCGAGATGCTCTTCTCCTCCTTCAAGGGAGCGGCGGATTACAACCGGCTGAACTACTCGCTGTTCCCAGAGACGTTCGAGACGAGCAACTACGCGACGGCGTTCGAGCAGCTGAAGCTCGGCCTCCTGTTCAAGAACAGCCTCGTCAAGTCGGTCGTCACGACGGTCATCGTGCTGCTGACGAGCTCGTTCGCGGGCTATGCCTTGACGAAGCTGCGGTTCCGCGGGCAGAAGACGATCTTCCGCTTCATCCTGTCGACGATGATGTTCCCGGCGTTTCTGTTCCTCATCCCGAACTTCTACATCATGGTCCACTTCCCGTTCGTGGGCGGCAACGACTGGATGGGCGAGGGCGGGGACGGGGGCATGGCGAAGTATACGCTGGCGCTCATCCTGCCGTTTACGGTAAGCGCGTTCGGCATCTTCCTCATGCGCCAGTTCATCATGACGATCAACGACGCGTACATCGAAGCGGCCCGCATCGACGGCGCCTCGGAGCTGCGCATCTTCTTCCAGCTCATCCTGCCGATGACGGTGCCGGCGCTCGCGACGCTCGCGATCTTCGAATTTATCGGCAGCTGGAACGAGTTCATCTGGTCCTTGCTCATGTACACCGTCAACAAAGATTTGGCGACGCTGCCGGTCGGCATCCAGCAGCTGAAGTCGCATCTCGATTCGAACATGACGCAGCCGCTCGTCAATGCGGCGCTCGTCATCAGCACCGTGCCGATTCTGCTCGTCTTCATCTTCCTGCAAAAATATTACGTACGCGGTATGATGAATTCGGGACTGAAGGAATAGTTCTTCCGAACCGGGTTTGAAACCCGCCCCCCAAACAAGCTACAATGGAAAAGGAGAAATGAACCATGTCCGACGAACAAAAGAAAATGCACATTCTCGCCATCAGCGCCCACGCGGGCGACCAAGAGCTGACCGCCGGCGCGACGATCGCGAAATATACGCAGGAAGGCCACAAGGCGACGTTTCTGCATTTGACGCCGGGAGAGAAAGGCCATCCGCGCCTGTCGCCGGACGAATACGCGAAGCAAAAAATCGAGGAAGCGTACAAGGCGGCGGAAATTCTCGGTGCCGACGTCCGGTTCCTGCAATACAAGGACGCGGAAATTCCGGTCAACGACGAGATCAAGTACGAGGTCGCGGACGTCATCCGCGAAGTGAAGCCGGACATCATCATTACGCACTGGAAACACAGCATTCACAAAGACCACGCGAACACGCACAAAATCGTCGAGGACGCCCATTTCTACGCGGCGCTCAAGACGATCGAGCGCGACCTGCCGCACCATTACGCGCGCAAGCTGTACTTCTCGGAAAACTGGGAGGACATGCACGAATTCGTGCCGGAGGTGTTCATCGACATTCCGGAGGAGGCGTTCGAGGCTTGGGTGAAGGCGCTCAGCGTGTACGCGTTCGCACGCGGGGAAACGTACGGGTTCCCGTATATCGATTATTACAAAGCGTTGACGGTCGTCCGCGGGGCACCCGTCTACTTCAAGCGCGCGCAAGGCTTCATGGTGCCGAGAGGCGGCCTGAACAAGCGGCTGCAGTGGTTTGAATAAAACGGCCGGCAAACGGTAAAGGTGGAGTCGGGTTGAACGGCGGATTGATTCGCATACGGGAAATGCTCCAGCATATCACGCCTTCGGAGCGGATTATAGCGGACTATATTTTAAACCATCCGGAGGACATGGCGCACATGTCCGTCGCCGACTTGGCGGAACGGAGCGGGGGCAGCCAGGCGGCCATCATCCGGCTGTGCAAATCGCTCGGGTTCAAAGGGTATCCGGAGCTGAAAATGAAAGTCGTAGGGGATTTGCAGGCGCAGGAAACGTACGAATACCGCGAGTTCAGCCCGAACGACTCGATCGCCACGATCGTGCAGAACGTGTCGCACAACAACATGCAGTCGATTCGCGATACGATGAAAATATTGGACCTCGGCCATCTGCAGCGAGCGGTCGAAGCGCTCAGCCGGGCGAACCGGATTTTTTTCTACGGCACCGGCGCGTCGAACTTGATCGCCCAGGACGCCCAGCAAAAGTTTTTGCGCATCAATAAAGCGTCGTTCACCTTCACCGACCCTACCGTCCAGCTGACGGCGGCCGTCACGATCCAGGCCGACGACGTCGCGGTCGGCATCTCGTATTCGGGCGAGACGAAGCCGGTCATCCAAAGCTTGCTGTACGCGAACGAGGCGGGTGCGACGACGATCAGCATCACGAAGTACGGCCATACGACGCTGAGCGGCGTGGCGGGCATCCCGCTGTTCACCGCCTCGACGGAGAACGAGATCCGCAGCGGCGCGATGACGTCGCGCATTACGCAGCTCAATCTGATCGACATCCTGTATTTGAGCGTCGCCAGCCTCAACTACGAGAAGTCGGTCGAATATTTGGAGCGCAGCCGCAAAGTATTGAAAGACTTGGCGAAGCTCTCGTCCAAAAAGCAATAGGCCATCGCCAGACCGGATTCCCGGTGTCGACGACGTTCGACGCCGGGAGTCTTTTTTTTGTTCCGATGGGAAAAAGATCGAAAGTTTCCCGGTGCTCGCTCATATGCTTACTTGTGCCGCGAGTTGTGACGAAGTTGTGAACGCCGGAGCGGCCGACAATTCGAACATGGAGGTAAGGTGTCGATGCCTACTAGCAGTCAGCTGCGCGCAGCCGCAAGAAGGAGCTTGTCCGGAAATTGGGGGAAGGGCGTGGGGGTGAGCTTGCTCGCTTCGATCATCCTCGGCGTCGTCGGAGCGATTCCGTACATCGGGTGGATCGGAACGCTGCTGCTCGGCGGACCGATCTCGCTCGGCTTGTACGCGTTCTTCCTGAAGCTGCACCGGAGCGAGCGGCCGACGGCCGGTTCGCTGTTCGACGGGTTCAACCGGTACGGACCGTCGTTCCTTCTGTACTTGCTGATCTACATATTCGTGCTGCTCTGGTCGCTTCTGCTCATCGTGCCTGGCATTATCGCGGCGCTCCGGTATTCGCAGGCGTATTTCGTCATGCAGGACAATCCGGGCTTGACGGCTTCGGAGGCGCTGAACCGGAGCAAGGAAATGATGGTCGGCCATAAAGGCCGCTTGTTCGTCCTGTACTTGTCGTTCATCGGCTGGGCGATTCTCGCCGCCATTCCGTTCGGTCTCGGCTACTTGTGGCTCGCCCCTTACATGATGGCGACGCAGGCGGCGTTTTACGAAGATTTGAAAGCCCGCACGAGCGGGGGCGGGACGTACTCGGTGTAGCTCCGCTATTTACAAAATGCCCGAAACACGGTAAACTGGTTAACGTTATGCCCTATACGAACGACCCGGAGGAGCCTGCCATCGCAGGCTCCTTTTTGCCGTTTTTCGCGTTTTTCGCGGCGGGAGCGGGTGTGCGGTTCGACTCCTTCACGACCGAAGACGCGGGGGGAATGGCGGGTCGGGAACGGGGCATTCTTAACATTGTCGCCCATGCGGCAATAAACGGAAACGAGACGCATTCGGGGGAGGCTTTATGGAACAGCAAGCGATTTGGGCGATCGTCATTTTTTTGGTCACGTACGGCATGATTATCGCGGAAAAAATTCATCGGACGATCGTGGCCATGCTCGGGGCGGTCATTATCGTCGTATTCGGCATCGTCGATCAGGAGTCCGCGCTCCATCATATCGACTTCAACACGCTCGGGCTGCTCGTCGGGATGATGATCATCGTGGGCATAACGGCGGAAACCGGGTTCTTCAAATATTTGGCCGTGCTCGCCGCCAAGAAGGCGAAGGGCGACCCGGTCCGCATCATGGCGCTGCTCTCGCTGATCACGGCCGGGGGATCGGCGCTGCTCGACAACGTGACGACGGTGTTATTGATGGTCCCGATCCTCTTCAGCATTACCCGGCAGCTGCAGGTGCCGCCGGTGCCGTTTCTGATCACGCAAATTATCGCGTGCAACATCGGGGGAACCGCCACGCTCATCGGCGACCCGCCGAACATTATGATCGGCAGCGCCGTCAAGGAACTGACGTTCATGGCGTTCATCAACAATTTGGCGCCGATCGCGGCGTTGATCATGGCGGTGCACATCCCGCTGTTCATCTGGCTGTTCCGCAACAAAATTCGAACGACGGACGAGCTGAAAGCGAACGTCATGAAGCTCGACGAGAAGGAGCTGATCGAGGACCGGAAGCTGCTCGTCAAAAGCTTGTCCGTACTCGGGCTTACGATCGTCGGCTTCTTCCTGCACCAGCTCGTCCATCTGGAGTCGGCGACCGTCGCCTTGGCCGGCGCGTTCCTGCTGCTGCTTCTGACGGGCGAGCATGGGATGGAGGAAGCGTTCGCGAAAGTCGAGTGGACGACGATTTTCTTCTTCGTCGGCTTGTTCGTCCTCGTCTCCGGCTTGGTCGAAACGGGCGTCATCGCGGAGCTGGCCGCGCAGGCGATCGAGCTGACGGGAGGCGATCCGGTGTTCACGTCGATGCTGATCCTGTGGCTCAGCGCGATCGCCTCGGCGTTCCTCGACAACATCCCGTTCGTCGCCACGATGATTCCGATGATCCAGGAGATGGGCCAGCTCGGCATCGCCGATCTGGAGCCGCTCTGGTGGAGCTTGGCGCTCGGCGCCTGCCTCGGCGGCAACGGCTCGCTCATCGGCGCGAGCGCGAACCTGATCGTGGCCGGAATGTCCGGCAAGGAAGGCCATCCGATCACGTTCATGCATTATTTGAAGATCGGCTTTCCGCTCATGCTGCTGTCGGTGGCGATGGCGAGCGCGTACATTTATTTGCGGTATTTGATTTGATTCGATGCGATAGAGAGGGGAGCAGCGCCATGAAGCTCGTATACCGGTTCGACCCGAGCGTCGTCGACATCGAGGAGCGCCGCAACGGCGCCGACGCGGAATTTACGATCCGCATCCTGCGGGAGGATCTGCACGCGGATGCGATCAAGCGGGCGGGCAAACATTTCGAGGAGAACCGCGTCCATACCGACGTGCTGATCTACGCCTACCCGAACCGCGAGTACAAAGCGATCGTGCGTCCGGACTATTACGTCGATTTCGTGCTGGAGCTGATGAAGCGGAAGCTGCTGACGCGGGTGGAATGGACGGCGGACTGACGTCACGCGCAACAACGAAACGGCCTTTCGGAATGTCCGAAAGGCCGTTTTGCTTGCGCGCAGTTGGGCGGATCGACGGTTGGCGGGATCGGGCGCGAATCGAGTCTTTAGCGCCCCCACAGCATGCTGCAGGTGCATGGACGCCGCAATGGCAATGGGCATACGGCCTTCCTTACTTCCATTCCGGCGCCGACTCCCGCTTCGTCGCGGCATACGTACGCTTGATCCGGTAATAGAAAGCGAGGTACAGGGACTGGACGACGAGATAGACGAGCGACGAGTAGCCGAGCGTCCAGCCTTTGTAATGGAAGACGTGCAGCCGGGCGGCCAGCGCCTCGAAGGCGACGGCGAACGCCGACCAGACGACGACGTAGCCGGCGATCCCCAAGCCGCGTACGTTCCAACGGTCGAAGAAGTAGACGAAGAAGTAGGCGAACGGGGCGTAGACGAAATAAAACAATATTTCGAATAGCTCGTAATTGCCCGTATCGTTGACGTCGTACAGGTCGAACGGCTTCGGCGCGATCAAGAAATCGGCGTACATCGGAATGCCGACGCCGAGCGCCAAAAAAACGATCGTAACGGATTTCGGGAACCGGCGGGGCATCACGAAGAACAGGACGGCCATGACGGCTAACGCCGAAAGCAGAAACCATTCGTTCGCATCGAAGCGCTGGGGCCAAATCACGGCAGTCCGTTCACCTCCTTGCGCAGCACCTTCCGGTACAGGGCGCGAATCGCGAACATCGCGATCACGTACCCGGTCCAGAACGCGACCGACCACCAGCGCCTCCATGACGGAGCGAAGTCCAGCACGTTCATTCGCTCGGCCAGCAGCTCGATGCCGACGAGCACGGCGACGAGCACGGCTCCCGCCGCCCATTTGGCCGCCGCCCGTCTCCGCGTCGACGCGAATCCGATCGCCGGGATCGAGACGGCCGGCACCAGAAAGCTGCGGATCGAGTCGAACGCGAGGAAGCCCAGTACGTCGGACGATGGGATGATCAGCTTATAGTCGTCGCCCAGCAGGCCGATGTAATTGTCCACGATTTGGAGCGACGTGCACCATAAGACGATGATTTCGAACAGATGGACCGGTTTGCGGGCGACGACGAACGTAAGCATCGCGATGATGGTCAAGCCGACGAAGACGGGAAACGCCATAAATCCTCCGCGCAGTCTGGGATATGTACCAGTTTTTGCTGCCGGCGCCCGATCTATGCATACAAGGTGACGAGACGGTTTTATACTTCCTTTCGGTTTTCGTCCGATTGTTTATACTTTTTTTACACTTCATTTAGAGGGGGTTTAGAGCCGCCGGGTATGATGGTTTCAGAGGGCGAACGGCGCAAGCCGAAACAACAACGCCCCGCCAATCTATCCGATCGGAACGAGGAGGAAGAAACGATGAAGAAAAAATGGATCGCAATGGGCACGGGCGTCGGCATCGGCGCCGTCATGCTGACGGTGAGCGCCATGTCCGCCATGGCCGGGACGTCCGGCTACGAAGCCTGGAAGTCGGCGCTGAAGCAGACGAGGACGGCGCAAAGCGTGGCCGGTACGGCGGCCGTCACCGTCTCCGACAACGGCAGCGAGCTGTTCGGCGCGAGCGCGGCGTTCAAAAAAGGAGCGGGCGACTCCGGCGCGAGCGCGACCGTGACGCTGAGCGCGGGAGCGGTGACGAAGGGAGCGAACCTGTACCTGCAGGACGGCAAAGCGATCGTGAAGACGAGCGACAGCGACGTCTATCGCGTAGCCGAGCACGGTGGGGGCAAGGGACCGAAATGGCGTCATGACGGCGCCCGGGAAGGCGGCCCCGACCCTGAATTCGCCGAAGGCGCGGAGCGGGTGCTGGATGCGCTCGTCGGCAGCTTGAAGGACCACGTGACGCTGCAATCGGAAGCGGACGGCGGCAAGCGGGTTTCGCTGCACTTGACCGGCAGCCAAGTGCCGGTAGCCGTCAATGCGATCGGCTCGCTTCTCGTCCGGGGCGCGTCGGACGGCCCGCATGGCGGCTGGAAGCACGGCGTCGAGGGCAAGGGCGAGGGCGAAGCCGCAGAGGACTTCCACGCGCTGTTCGCATCCGGGCTGGAGCACGATTGGCCGAAGCTGACGAAGGATATCCGGGTGGACGACATTCGCCTCGATGCGACGATCGATGCCGCGAACTATTTCGACCGCAAGTCGGCGGAAATCCGTATCGTCGGGAAGGACGATGCGGGAGCCGAGCACAGCGTCGTCGTCCGGGCGGACATCGACTTGTCCGGCGTGAATGCGACGACGCCGGATTCGGTCGATCTGACCGGCAAGCAAGTCGAGAAGATCGAACACGACGCCGGCTGGCGCGATCGCGGCGGCCGCCGCTAACGAGACAAGAGGAGCGTGACGAACGTGGAACCCGTCCTGCAAATCCGGCAGCTGACGAAACGATACCGCAACGGCCGCGGCGTCCGGGGCATCGACCTCGACGTCCGCCGCGGCGACATCTACGGCTTGTTCGGCCCGAACGGCTCGGGCAAGACGACCGTGCTGAAAATCGTCACGGGGCTGATCCGGGCGGACGGGGGAAGCGTCTCCCTGTTCGGCCGGCACCCGGGCGACGGCTACGAGCGGTCGATGCGCAAGGTCGGCTGCGTCATCGAGACGGCCGACGTCTACGACTACATGTCCGCGGAAGGGCACCTGCGCCTGATCGCGCGGTTCCATCCCGAGCTGCCGCCGGCGCGCATCGGCGAAGTGCTCGACTGGGTCGGCTTGACGCCGTACCGGCGCGAGAAGGTGCGCGGCTTCTCGCTCGGCATGAAGCAGCGGCTCGCGCTCGCCGCCTCGCTGCTTCACGCCCCCGAGCTCGTCATCCTCGACGAGCCGTCGAACGGGCTCGACATCGAAGGGACGGTCGAGCTGCGCGAGCTCATTCTCCGGCTGTCCGCCGATAACGGCACGACGTTTCTCGTCTCAAGCCACGCGATCGACGAGATGGAGCGGCTGTGCACGCGCGTCGGCTTCCTGTACGACGGGACGCTGATCCGCGAAGGAGCCGTCCCGGAGCTGACCGCCGGCCTGGGGCTGGAGCAAGCGTATTTGGCGGAAATGCGCCGGGCGAGGGAGGGGAAAGTTCATGTTTGACTGGTACGCGGGCACGTACAACGAAACGGCGAAGCTGCTGCTGCAGACGAAGACGAGGCTTGCGATCGCGCTCTCCGCGCTCGTCCCCGTCCTGGCCGCGCTGCTGCTCGCCAGCCTGGAGTCGAGAGCCGGGCTGTCGCTCGGCCGCGACTTGCCGCAGCTCATGCTCGGCCTGTTCACCGCCGTCTGGCTGCCGCTCTTCGTCTTCATGGCCGCAGCCGAATCGTTCTCCGGCGAATACGCCGCCCGCACGATCAAGCTCGCGCTGCTTCAGCCGGTAACCCGGGCGAGCCTGTTCGCGTCCAAGGTGGCGGCGCTGCTGCTGTATACGGCCGGGCTGCTTGCCGTCGTCTGGGTCGCCTCCGCGGCCGCCGGACTCGCGTTCGACAGCCGGACGACGATCGCGGGGCTGCCGGACTCGCTGCAGACGTACGCGGCCGCGTTCGTGGCGATGGCTTCACTGTGCGCCTTCGCCGCGTTCGTCGCCCAATGGCTGCGCAGCGGCGTCGGGACGCTGGCCGTCTGCGTGGCGCTGTACGTCGCCGCCAAGCTGCTGCCGTTCGTTTTCCCCGAAGCGTCCGTCTGGTCGTTCTTCGCGTACACCGATTGGCATACGCTGTGGCTCGGCGGCGGCGTATCCGCGGGAAAGCTGCTGCAGGCATTCGCCTTCCTGCTCTCCGGTAGTATAATAAGCTATATGGCCGGCTGGTACATGTTCGAAACGAAATCATTCTGACTTCCCGGGAGCGGTGCACGTGTCGATCCGAAAAAAGCTCATCTTGTCCAACTTCGGGATGGTCCTGATCCCGCTCGTCTTGTTTTTTGTCTCCGCCATGCTGCTGTTCGGCTTGTTCATGCGGGACATGGCGGGCATCTCGGACTATTACGGAGGCGGCGATACGGGCCGACGAGCGTTTCCGGAAATCAAAGAAACGTTCGCCCGGCGCGAAGAGCTGTTCGCCGGCATCCGGTTTTTCATCCGGTACGACCCGGACCGGCTGAGCGACGCCGCCTTTTTGAACGATTTGGACGCGCGGTTCGGAGAGATGAAATCGGGTATCGTCGTCGTGCGCGGCGGGCAAGCCGCCTTCGTATCGTCCTACGTGCGCGACGTCGACGTCTCCGCCCTGCAGGAAGAGGCGGGACGGGACGAGGGACGCAACCATTGGAACCATAACGAGGAATGGGATATGGAGTCCGGCGGCAAGACGTTCGTGGTGGAGCGGCGGAAGACGACGTTCGCGGACGGCAGCGCCGGCGACGTTTATTTCTTGTCGGACATGAGTCCGCTCGTCCGGCTGTATCCGAAGGCGATGCCGATCGTGGCCGGGACGTTGCTATTCATCCTCGCCTTGACGAACGGCGTCCTGACGTATTTCGTCTCGCGCAGCTTCATCCGCCCGCTGTACGCCTTGAAGGAGGCGGCGGAGCAGATCAAGGAGGGCAAACTCGACCATGAGCTGAAGACGGGCGGGCGCAAGGACGAATTCGGCCAGGTCGGCGCCGCGTTCGAGGAGATGCGCATCCGGCTCCAGCATTCGATCGCGCTGCAGCTCCAGTACGAGGACAACCGCAAGGAGCTGCTGTCGAACATTTCCCACGACTTGAAGACGCCGATCACGGCCATCAAAGGGTGCGTCGAAGGCATACTGGACGGCATCGCCGACACGCCGGAGAAGCGGAACAACTATCTTCGCATGATTTACAAGAAGGCGTCGGACATGGACCGGCAAATCGAGGAGCTGTTCCTGTTCTCGAAGCTGGATTTGAAGCGGCTGCCGTTTCATTTCGAACGGACGGGGCTCGTCGCCTACTTGAGCGATTGCGTCGAGGAGCTTCGGCTCCAGCATCCGAACGCCGACATCGCCTTCGTATACGCGCCGCGTTCGCCGGGCGAACCGGAGCCGTACGTGAGCGCCGACAAGGAGAAGCTGCACCGGGTCATCCAGAACGTCGTGGATAACAGCATCAAATATGCGGGCGGCGGGGAACGGACGGCGATCCGCATCGAGCTGGAATCGACGGACCGGGAGGCGATCGTGCGCATGCGCGACAACGGGGCGGGCATCGACGCCGAGGCGCTGCCGCACGTTTTCGACCGGTTTTACCGGGCCGACCCTTCGCGCGGCGGCGGCAGCGCCGGCAGCGGGCTTGGGCTTGCGATCGTGAAGCAGATCGTCGAAGAGCACGGCGGACGCGTATGGGCGGAGAGCAAGACGGGAGAAGGAACGACGATCGCGATGGCGCTGCCGAAGGATGCGGCCGACGAGACGGGAGGAAGACGATGACGGGGAATAAACGGATACTGATCGTCGAGGACGATCCGGTGATCGCCGAGGTACAGCGGGATTATTTGGAGGCCGCGGGGTTCCGGGCGGACGTCGCGGACAGCGGCGACGCGGGGCTCGAGATGGCGCTCGGGGGCGGCTACGACCTGCTCATTCTCGACCTGATGCTGCCGAAGGTGGACGGGTACGAAATTTGCCGGCAAGTGCGCGGGCGCACCGACGTCCCGATTCTGATCGTATCGGCGAAGAAGGAGGACGTGGACAAAATTCGCGGCTTCGGTCTGGGCGCGGACGATTACATCATCAAGCCGTTCAGCCTGGGCGAGCTCGTCGCCCGGGTGAAGGCGCATCTGGCCCGGTTCGAGCGGCTCGTCGGCAGCGGCGGCGGGGCGAAGGACGAGATCCGCGTCCGCGGCATCCGCATCGACAAGCCGTCGCGCCGGGTCTACGTGAACGAGGCGGAGGTGCCGTTTACGTCCAAGGAGTACGACCTGCTCCTGTTCCTCGTCCTGCATCCGAACCGCGTGTTCGGCAAGGAGGAGCTGTTCCAAAAAATATGGGGGCTCGATTCGCTCGGCGATATCGCCACCGTCACCGTCCATATCAGCAAGCTGCGGGAAAAAATCGAGACAGACCCGACGAAGCCGCAATACATCGAGACGATATGGGGCGTCGGCTACCGGTTCAATATGTAGCGGACGGCGGAAACGACCCGGTGATCCGAACGGCGAAGCCGCGAGAGCGGCGTTCGTCGATGCGGACCGGCCGGTGGGAGGTGAATTTGTGAAAAAAATCACGTTGATCCAAAAGAAAGCGCTGCTGACGCTGCATATCGTCTTCTCGGGCATCCTGCTCGGCTGCATGGTCGTGTTTCTTATCTTGAACATTACGGCGGCGGCGACAAGCGATCCGCGCGTGTTCCAAGCGTGCTACACCGTCATGCTCGTCCTGGCCCGCTCGTCGGTTCGCGCGTCCACGATCGGCGCGGTCGTCACCGGGGTGCTGTTGTCCGTGCTGACGCATTGGGGACTTGTGCGGTATTACTGGATCATCGCGAAGGAGCTGCTGACGCTGCTGTCGATCGGCGTCGGGCTGGTCGGCATCTATGTCTGGTCGCTGCGGGCGTTCGAGCTGTCGGAGACGGCCGGGATGAACGCGCTGCACGATCCCGGATTTTTGGCGAACCGGCTCTACTTGTTCACGGGCGTGGCGCTGCAAATCGTCTCGCTTGTCGCGCTGTTAGCGCTATCCGTGTTCAAGCCGTGGGGGAAGCGCGCCGCGTGAACGGGTTGAGGGAAAGGGGAATGAATGATGAATGATACGAGTCGTACCGGTACGCCGGTACAAGCCGGGGATAACGTTCCGCCGGGACGGATCCGGATTTCAAGATTTCTTTACGCGGTATTGGCGCTTTTGTTCGCCGCCTGCATCGTCGTCCAGGTGCTGTTCGCCGGCATGGGAATATTCAAGGACGCGGCGGATTGGGAGCTGCACCGCGCGTTCGTCCTCTACTTCGATAAAATCCCGTTGGTTCTTTTCGTCCTGTCGTTTGTCGGGGGCATCCGCGGCAGCTTGCGCTGGTGGGGGATCGGGCTGTTTGCGATGAGCTCGCTCCAATACGTGACCGCGCTCGCGTTTGCGGACGTGTGGATGGTGGCGGTCTGGCATCCCGTCAACGCGCTGCTCATGTTCGCGGTGGCGCTGTACTTGACGAGACGGTCGCGGGGATGGTTAAGCGGGATCGGGCGGTAAGGCGAAACGTCGGCCCGCGGCCGGACTCCCCGCGAAGCGCCGATAGGGGAAGGGCCGGCGAATGCCGGCCTTGATCGATTTTGCGAGTTTGACGCCGTCCCGACCGTTCCAGTTGGATGTTGTCCAATCGAATCGCCGGATTAGGCGCCGAAAAGGGGGCATCATTGGATTCCATCCAATCGAATATCGCCGTGTGGTCTCGATTCGGCCGATTCGCGGCGATTCTGCTGGATGGAATCCAATAGCCGATCGATTTCATACGCTCACGGAGCATTGCGATTGGATGAATCCAGCAGAACATGGCGGTTACTTCCACGACGGGCACGTCGGAACGGCGTCGTTCGCCGTTTCCGGTTCCGGTCGGTCATTCGTCCGGCGTTCTCGGGCCGATCACGAGCTCGCGAAACCGCTCCTTCCGCTCCGCGTCGGCCGGCAGCGCGTCGAGCGTCTCCGCCGCTTTATCCAGAAACAGCGTCTTGATCACTTCGGTATACTCGATGCAGCCGGACTCCCGGATGTAATCGACGCACGCCTGCTTATGGCTCAGAAATTCGTTCCGGTCGATCTCTCCGTCGTAGTAGCGGCGGATGACCGGAAATTCGTCCGCGTCGCCGCCCAGCAGGAACAGGACGGGCAGCGTCCGTTTTTTGTGCAGAAGGTCGTTCTTCACGTCGTAGCGGAGGACGTCGCGCAAATCGTTGGACAGCTGCGAGACGACGCCGAGGTAGCCGGCCAGCTCGTCCAGCCGCTCGGCGATCGCTTCGTCCGGCGGCAGCGCGCCGTAGCCCATATAGTAGGCGAGCTTGAGCAGCATGCACGATTTTTGCTGGACGACGGCGATATAGTCCTGCTCGGTCTCGATATCGTTCGTCAAATCGCGGTATTGGCCGTTGACGGCGTTCAGGACGATTTGGCCGACTTCCCCCGGATTCGGCATCGGTTCCCCGGGGTGCTCCGCCTGCAGACGCCCGAGCTCGGCCACCGCTCCCATCAGCAAGCCCATCACCGCGTTTAGCGACAGCTCCGGCGGAGCCTGCATCCAGCTTTTCTCGGCGTTGTCCGCATCCTGCAGGTCGTCGGCGATATCGAGCGCCAGCACGAGCAGCTCGGTCAGGGCGGCCAGCCGGCCGATCTGCGGCGAGGCGCCTCCGAGCATGGCGTGAACGAGGCGGGTCGTTTCGCCCCAGCGGGACGTCTCCGCCGCTTTGTCGCGAGCGAATTGTTTCAGCAAGGCGTTGAACGCCGGCACCGGGCAAAGCCGGTCGATCGTACTCTCCATTTCCCGCAGCACTTCGGCCTGCATCGCTTACAGCTCCTCCGGAAGATCGGCGTACATCGGGCTGCGAACGAATTTCTCGATCGCCTGGATGCGGGTGGAGACGCCGAACTTGTCGTAAATTTTTTTCAAATAGTTGTCGACCGACCGTTTGCTGACGTGAATCTGCTCGGCGATTTGCTCGTGGGTCGCTCCTTTGACGAGAAGGCTCATGATTTGCAGCTCGTCGGGCGTCAGATGGATCGTTTCCGCTTCGGCCGGACGCGGGAGACGGTTCGTCACCCGCATTTGCTGGTAAAGCGGGATCGGCAGCATCGTATGGTTGTCCAGGATGCAGCGGACGAGGTTCTGGATCGTCGTCTCGCCCGATTCCTTCGAGATGATGCCGCTGACGCCGATTTCGATCAGATGGTTGTACAGATCGGCGACGTCGATTCCGGTGAAAATGACGACATGCGTCTGCGGATACCGCCGCTTCACGCGCTCGGCGACTTGGCTGCCGTATTGATCCGGCAGATGGTAGTCGAGGAACAGCAGCTCCGGCTGGTGCTCGGCGACGAGGTCGAGCGCCTGCTGCCCGTTCGCCGCGATGCCGACGACGCTCACGCCGTCGACCTGCTCCAATATGTAGGTCGTGGCCCGCGCCACGACGGGATGGTCGTCGACCACGACCGTCTTGACGATACGTTTCATGCGGTCAACCCTTCCTTCATCGGAAACGTGATGCGAATCGAGACGCCGCCGCCCGGTTTGGCGTCCAGCTCCAGCTGGCCGTTCAGGTGGAGAATGCGGCTGCGCATTTGCTCCATGCCGACTCCCGACGTCCCGATATCCGGAGCGGTCAGCTTGTCCGGATCGAAGCCGCCGCCGTCGTCCCGGTATTCCAGCCGGAACCGCCCGTTGGCTACGCCGAGCCGGATGACGACGAGCGTCGCTCCCGAATGCTTCTTCGCGTTATTGAGCAATTCCTGCACGATGCGGAACAAATGACGCTTCGTCTCCAAGCTTCGCCGCTCGATCGCGTACGCTCCTTCGGCCTCGAATTGGATTTGGAACGGACAGCCGTATGATTCCCGTTCGACGATTTTCTCGATCGTCCGGACGAGTCCGATTTCCTGCAGCAGGTACGGGTGCAGATCGAAGCAGCTTTGGCGCAGGTTGACGTTGATGATTTCGACGTAGTCGACGATGCTGCGAATCGTATCGGCCGCTTCCGCGGCCAGCTCGTGCTTGTCCGCGAGCGCTGTCAGCTTGCGCTTGAGGAAGAACAAGTCCTGCATCGTCGTATCGTGCAGGTCGGCGGCGATGCGGACGCGTTCCCGCTCCTGCAGCTCGAACGTCAGCTTGCGGAACCAGTTGATGTCGTGCGCCTCTTTCTCGTTCGGCAGCTGCGCGGCGAGCCGGTTCAGCCGCACCGTCAGCTTGCGGATCAAGTAGACGTTCTCGAGGCTGACCGCCAAGTAGGAGATGATCAGGTTGAGCCAGTTCACTTCCTCGAGTCCGAGGCGGGTGTTCGATTTTTTATTGGTCATGACGAGGTAGCTCGTATACTCCTCGTGGCGGTTGATTTCGATATAGGTGAGTTCGGGGTGCTCGTCCTGACTGGATTGGTTCAGCAGCATTTCCACATCGGTTGCGAGAATGTCGCCTACACGGATGATCTCGGTGCTGTCGCGATATTTAAAAACAATAGCGCCTCCGTACACTTGAAGCGTGTTGACGATGTCGACTAAAATCAAATCTTTCAGATCGCGGAAGCTGGATGTCGAAGTCAAGTTTTTAGATATTTTATTAAGTGCCGCTTGAAGAAAATGTTTCCGAGGAAACATGAATCGCTCCAATCTCGTGTACATATGCTCGACGGAGTAAAGAACAAAGGTCAGGACAACAAGCGTCGATATGCAAAATAAAATCAATTTCTTGATCGAAATTGCTTCGTAAAAAAACGCTGCTGTAAGGCCGGTAATGATCAAGCTTGGCGCGAGAGCCATAATGAGTGTAAATAGAACGCGTCTTAAAACTACATCGATATCATATAGTTTTTTGGTTACGATTAAGTAGGCGAACGCCAAAGGAAAAATTAATACGAACCAACTTGAATGATGGGATGAGATCAGTTCATTGCCGTAGACCAGATTCGGTACGAACGAAAGGGCGACGACCGGCAAAAAGGACAAAATCAACGAGAAAAAAACGAAGCGGATCACGGTCGTTAAATACGTTTGGCTCTTGCGATGACGGAAATACAATGAGATGAGAATTCCTATATCCCATGTAATAATGCAAATAAAATTCAGCAAAGCGAAAGAACCCGTGAGGCGGTATAGGGTATAATCGATGTCGTGATCCATGTACAGCAAGATGCTTATTATCGCGGCTAAAGCATTATAACCGTATAAATACGGCAAGTACTTGGAATAAAGCAGCAAATTCCCCTTTTCCTTGAAAAAGACGATTAAAAAATGCAAAAATACGATGGGGATCAAGGCAAGAGAATTGACCATAAGCAATTTTCCGATTGTATCTCCTCTAACCGAAGCCCCCAAACTCATAAAGGTTACGCCAATATTTAAAAAAACGAGGGAAAGAAAGATTGCCGATTTGGAATTATGCGATCGCAAGTATAGAAGAATGGCGGAAAAAAAACAGATGACTTCCGCAACCATCGGCAAAATATCGTATGTAAGCGAATTATAGGCCATTCGAGTATTGACGATGAAGCGCTCGCCTTCTCTTATGATTTCGATGGAGCGAGCTTGCTCGACAGCCCGCCATTTCTTTACTGTCGCATGCTCCCCCGGATCTTTCCCATCGATTTTTGTAATCGTGTCGCCGACTTTAATATCCAGGTTCAGGGCTGTGACACCGTTGTCGATCGAATATACCGTCCACTCGTGATGAGGGCCTACTAGCAAATTGATTCCCAAGTACGGGTAACTCATCCTTAAGTAGCCGAACCATATTTGAATTCCTACCAAAATTGTGATCGAGACAACAAATTTTCCCTTCCGCATCTCTTCACACCCTCTATCAGATCATATATACTAGAAATTGTAAGAAAAAATCAATGGGTTAGGGAGGGTTACGAAATGAAAACAATTCAATGGTCCCAGGAACTGCAAAAAGAGGTTCGCGCCATGAAGAAGAACCCGACGAATGTAAGCGTTGCCGAGAAAGTAAGCTTGCCGAATGCGGAAAGAAAAGGACTTCGTCTCGCATTCAATAACGTCTCCTTGAGCAACGGGACCGTCCTCACCACTTGGTGGTAATCTTCCTACATAATTTTACTAGAACAAAAAGAGATTGTATATCGATCGCGATATACAATCTCTTTTTTTCATACGTGCACAAGCTGGTCGGCGACCGCCGGGCGATCGATCAGCAGCATTTTCATTTCGACCGCCATCTGCGCGCCGTTCGAACTCGACTTGGATAAGACGATCCGGCGCGTCGACGCGCTGGAACAGCAGCTGCATAACCGTTAATGCCTATCCGAGTCGGGTGCTGTCGCCGGGCTTTTTTTATTTGCTCCGGTTTACCTGTACGGGGACGACATCCGGGGCTCGTCCGCCGACTCGTACCCGCCGTCGCCGTGGTACCGGGCCAGCTCCATGGCGATGTCCGCGACTCGCCGTCTCAGCTCGGCGGGCTCCACGATCTTCACGTTTCCCCCGAACGACAGCAGGTAACGCGGGAAAAACCGGTTCAAGCTCTCCTCGTCGAGCTTGAGCGTCACTTCCCGTTCCTGCCGCTCGATCACGTGGTCGAGCAAAAACCAGTTGTCGCAAATCATCGTAATCGACTGCGGCTCGCCCTGCAGCTTGACGGTCACCGCGCCGCTTTCCTTGGAATCGCTCATGACTTCGAAGCGGTCCTTCATGAAGTCGCGCAAGGAGAACGTGTCCGGCCTCGCAAACGATTCTCCGGTCGGCTCCGCGCCGACGATCCGGTCCGCGCGGAAGACGCGCATGTCGTCCCGCAGATGGCAGTGCGCGATCAAATACCATTTGTACATCCGGTTGACGAGCCCGTACGGGTTCACCTTGCGCGGCTCCGGCTCGCCGCCCTTCCACTTCTCGTAACGGATCGTCAGCGTGCGGCCTTCCGCCACCGCCAGCTCGAGCTCCTGCAGAACGGCGTCCTCCGTCCGATGCCGCGCGGGGCGCATCACCTCGAAGCCGGAGATATGACGCTGCAGCTGCTCGATCTGCTCCTCGCTCAGCCTGCTTTGCATTTTGGAGGTCGCCTTGCGCAGCGGCTCGATGTACGGGTAGCCGGCCTGCTCGGCGAACAAGCCGGCGTGCACCATCGCCTTCAGCTCGTCGATGGCGAAGAAAAGAGGAGCTTCGCGGAACGTCTTCGGCAGCTTGTAGCCGCCGCCGTGTCCCGATTCGGCCTCGACCGGCACGCCGCTCGCGCACAGCGCGTCGATGTACCGGTATATCGTCCGTACGCTCGTCTCGAGCTCGTCCGCCAATTGCTCCGCCGTCATCCGCCCGCGCGAGCGGAGCAGCCAGAGCACGCTCAACAGTTGGTCCGATTTTGCCATTCGTTTTCTCCGATCCTTTTCAATATGCCGAGCTGGTTCCCCCGTATTACGGCTCGGGAACCGTTACTTTGTCCGGCAGCTGCGAGACGTAGCTATCCGACAGGCGGAGCAGCCGGAGCGCCCGTTCGTACTGCTCCTCCGTCGGCGGTCCCGACGTCGGTCCCGTGGCGTCCAGCGGGTAGCTGACGCCGTCGGAGAAGCCGTTGCCGGGGACGAAGATCGCCTCTTCGTTAATGAAGGAGCCCGTCGGCAAGTAATAGCGCTGCGGCAGCAGGTTGGCCGACTCGTTCAGCAGGTCCAGTCCGAAGTGAAGGTAGTCGGCCAGCGATACGCCCAGCAGGTTGGCGATCGTCGGCAGCAGATCGACCTGACCGCCGACCCGCTCGAACGTCTGCGGCTGCGTCACGCCGGGCGCGGCCAGGACGAGAGGGACGTTCAGCATGTCCGGGTAGGCGTACGGATGGCCGAGCAGCTCGTTCATCATGTCCTTTTCGTCCCGGGTCAGCGAATAGATCGGGAGGCCGAGATGGTCGCCGTAGACGACGATCAAGCTTTCGTCCCACAGGCCGTTCGCCTTCAGCTTGTCGATGAACTGCCCCAGGGCGTAATCGGCGTAGCTTTGCGCGCGCAAGTAGTCGCCGACGAACGTGCCCCGGTATCGTTCGGGGACGGCGATCCGGTCTTTTTCCGGCGGAATCGTATACGGGTGATGCGCCGTCATCGAGATGACGTGGGCGTAGACCGGCTTTCCTTCGTCCCGCAGCCGCTTCAGCTCGTCCGCCGTTTTGGCGTACAGCGTCTCGTCCGACGCACCGAAGAAGACGATATCCTCCTGGCCGAAAAACGAGCTGTCGTAGTACCGCTCGAAGCCGAGCGCGTCGTACAGCTGGCCGCGGTTCCAAAATTCGACCGTGTTCGTGTGAAACGTCGCGGACCGGTAGCCGTTCGCGGCGAGCAGCTTCGGCAAGCTCGGCAGCCGCTTTCCGGCGTACCGCTGCGTCGCCGCATCGGTCGGCGGAATATAGTACGACGTGTTAACGACGAATTCGGCGTCCGACGTGTTGCCCGGACCGACCTGCTGGTAGAAGCGGGGGAAGTAGAAATGGTCCCGCACGAGCCCGTTCAGCACCGGCGTCACCTCTTTCCCGTCCACCTTCAAGTCGACGAGAAAGTTTTGGAACGACTCCAGCTGGATGATGATGACGTTTCGGCCGGACGCCGCTCCCGCGTACTCGGGCGTCTCGGGCGTCTCGGGCGGCTGCGTTCCTTTCAGCACGTCGATCGTCTGCTGCGTAATGTCGCCGGCCGCGATCGGCTCCGGCTCTTTTTTGGCGAAAATCGTATACGCCTCGTAACCGAGAATGCCCATCTCCTTCGCTTGGTTGAACTCGCTCATGCTGGCCCGGTTCGGCACGATATTGGACAGGCAGAGCGCGATCGAGCCCGCCAGCACGAACGTCAGGACGCCGCGGTGGGCCCGGGGAGCGGCGATCCGCTTCCACAGCTCCGCCCGCTTGCTCCGGAGGAGCATGGCGCCGAGCACGACGACGTCGAGGAAGATGAACAGGTAGTACGGATGCATAAGCGAGAACACGCTGTTTTTGACCGCGGTCACTTGATTGACCATCTTCAGCGCATGGTACGTTACGATGACGCCGTAATATTTGTAATACATGATGACCGCGAAGAAAACCGCCGTGAATAGCAAATTGACCAACACGTAGACAGCCAGCTTGCGCTTCGAGGCGAACAGCTCGATCAGGCAAAAAAAGATCCAAATGAACGGAATTTCCGTCAAAAGCGGCGTCCAGGACCACGTCTCCTCGTACAGAACGGACCACGTCAGGAAGCTCTTGATCGTCATGATGGCGGAAAAAAATAAAAACGGCCGGATGCGCGTCATGTCCGTTGCGCCCTCCTTGTACGATTCGTAGATTGCTAGAAACCGCAGGTACAATTTATTATGATCCAGCGCGAAACGGAAGTCAAAATCTTGTCCGACTGCTCGATCCCGGCGGGTTTGCATTCGAGTGCAAACCGATTTGCATCGAAATGCAACAAGTTTGCGCTGAAGTTCGAACGGTTTCCGTATACCATTATAGGTGTATAAATATGGAAGATGTAAGAGGCAAACAGCTGCATGACGACAGCCGGGAGGGACTGGTGATGAAGATGAATTCGGGAGACGAACGGTTCATAGCGCTTGCGATTCAGACGGTTCTGCACAGCAACAAGCACCGGCTTTACCGATTGACCGATTCCGGGGAGTACGATTCGTTTTTGCGGGAGATGTCCCGTGAAATTGTGCAAAAGGCGCAGACGTTCAAAACGATTACGGAAACCGCGGTTCGCGAGCTGGAGGCGGAATCGTGGACGGCGTACCGGGAGGGAGTTTTATGAATCAGTTGAAGGACGATCATTTGCTGGACTGTTACGAGAAGTCGTTGGAATGGAAGCTGGACGACGATTTCATTCAAATATTGCGCGAAGAGATCGAGAAGCGGCAGCTGGAGCTGCCCGAGCGGCATCGCCGGCTCGAGACGGTCGCGGCTTCCTGAAGCCGGCCGTTCGGCCGTGCGGATCCCGCGTGAATACGAAAAGCCCGGTCCATGGCGGACCGGGCTTTTTGGCGATGTCGTCGGGTCAGACGCGCAGCAGCTCTCGCGTCTTGTCCGCGTCGAGCAGGTTGCCGACATAGAACGCGCCGAATTCGCCGAACCGGGCGCTCGCTTCGTCGAAGCGCATCTCGTATACGAGCTTCTTGAACGTAAGCGGATCGTCGGCGAACAGCGTCACGCCCCATTCCCAGTCGTCGAAGCCGACCGAGCCGGTAATGATCTGCTTCACGCGGCCCGCGTAGCTGCGTCCGATCATGCCGTGGCTGCGCATGAAGCCGCGGCGCTCCTCCATGCTGAGCATGTACCAGTTGTCGTTGCCGGAACGGCGCTTGTTCATCGGGTAGAAGCAGATGTGCTTCGCCTTCGGCAGCGTCGGCTTGAGCCGCGCGACCACTTCCGGATCCTCCATCGGGTCGGTGCCCGGCTTCGCCATATAGCTGCTCAGCTCGACGACGGAGACGTAGGAATAAACCGGAATCGTATATTGGGCGAACGACGTCTTGTTGAACTTGTTCTCCAGATCGTTCAGCTCGTCCAACGTTTCGCGCAAATGCATGAAGACGAAATCGGCTTTTTGGCCGACTACGGAATAGAAGGCGGTGCTGCCTTTCTTGTGCTGCTCGATGATGTTCCATTCATGCAGCAGCGCGTGCAGCTCGTCCTCCGCTTTGGCGCGCTCGTCGGCCGACAGCCGCTTCCAGGCGCTCCAGTCGATCGCGCGGAAGTCGTGCAGCGCGTACCAGCCTTCCAGCGTTTGTACCGCTTCGCTCATTGGGGGCCACTTCCTTTCGTTTGTCCGCTCGGACTTTCGGTTACGCCCTTCATTGTAACGAAACGCACGACAAAGGGCAAACGATTCACAGAGTTGACACAAAGCGCCGCCCGGAGCGGCTTCGCGCGCGGCGAAGCCGTCTTTCCAACCGGCGGAGGAAGCGGGAAGGCCTACCCGTTGACCGTCATCGGCTGGATCGGGCTGGCGTCGGGAATCAAGTCCTGCAGCGAATAAACGGAGATTGGAAACATCGGAAAGCCGAACACGTAGGGCGTAATTTCGTACAGCTGGAAATAGACGACGAGCGCCTTGTCCGCGACGTAATAGTCTTGATCCGGCCGGATCGACGCGAACGGCGCGAGCGTCTGGATGCCGCGCTCGGCGATTTGCGCCTTGACGATGTCGGAGATGCGCTTGACGTAGCCGCTGCCGGAAGCGAACAGCTCGCCGAGCGTGTACGCTTTGCCCGTGGACGTGTCGAACGTCAGCGACCGGATCAGCGTCAAGCCGTGCGCCGCGTGCTCCGTGTAGCCGTACACGTTCAGGGCGACGCTGAGCAGACCGCGCTCGTTCGTCTTGATCTCGTAGAAGCCGTTGATTTCCGTCGTATGCGGATGCTGGGTATAGCCGAGCTGGCGGAGCATCGATTGGATTTGGCCGGCGATGGCGTTGTTCATCCGGACTTGCGCGGCGGCGTTCGGCGCTTGGACGACGCGCGGGACGTACAGCTCGAACTTCGGACCGGTCCGGCGGACCGTTTGGATTTGCAGCGGAAGGGTGTAAGGGGGATTCATGGCGGTCGTTTCTTCCTTTCCCGGTAGGCGTTTATCCATACCGTATTCGGGGACGGGGGATTACGTTCCGGCGTACGGGCGGGGCGTTCCGTGACGGAATTCGCACAGTTCGGCGGAAGCCTTTACTTCGCCGTCCGATTCCACTACAATGGACGTGAAATGGGTAAGGAAAGCGGGAGGTACTGAACGTATGATAGACATCATCCAGTTGGTGATCGCGATGGTGCTCGTCTTCGTGCTCATGTTCGGCATCGGCTTTATTTTCAACATGCTGCTGAAAACGACGCATTTCCCCATCTACTTGTACATCGTCGCGGTGATCGGCATGCTCGTCTACTGGGCTTGGCATTCCGGGTCGCTGCTCGCGCGTCTCGGCGAATTGAAGTTCGGCGAATATTTGCTGTTCGCATGCGGGCTGCTGGGCGCCGTCTTGAGCGGCAAGACGATTCAGCTGCTGCGGGTACGCGGCTATAAAATGTTTTGACGATGGCGGCTTCCCCGGGCGGGAAGCTTTTTTTGTACCGTTTGGGCGGGGGGCGGCGGAACGGCTTCATGCCGGCGCCAGCAGGTGCGGTGCAAGATTCGGGCGGGCGGACGTTCGATAAAAGTCGGTTTTCCGGGGCATCGTAACGGGTAGCGATATGTTGCCAACTACGACCATCGGGAGGGACACGTTTGTCATGCCGATCGCAACGATCAACGGAACGCTTTTGAATTACCACGTGCACGGGAAAGGAACGCCGATCGTCTTCATCCATCCGCCGCTGTTGACGAGCGCCAATTTCCGCTACCAGCAGGTGCAGCTGGCGGGCGAGTTCTCGGTCGTCACCTTCGATATTCGCGGTCACGGGAAAAGCGGACCGTCGAAGGCGCCGATCACGTACGAGCTGATCGTCGAAGATATCGTCCGGCTGCTCGATTACTTGGGAATACCGAAGGCGTTCGTCTGCGGCTATTCCACCGGAGGCTCCGTCGCGCTCGAGGCGATGCTGACGCACCCGGACCGGTTTCTCGGCGGCATCCTGATCAGCGCCATGTCCGAAGCGAGCGACTTCGTGCTGAAAAACCGGATCCGTCTCGCCATCGGCCTGTCCCGATGGAAGACGATGCTCGCGCCGCTCATGTGGGCGATTACGTGGGGCAACGCCGACGGCCGGCTGACGTTCCGCAATTTGTTCCGCGACGCCCGGCGCGGCCATGCCGAGAACATTCATCAATACTACAAATACAGCTTGGGCTACAGCTGCACGAAACGGTTGTCCGACGTGCGCGCGCCGGTGCTGCTCCTGTACGGGACGAAGGACCGCGGCTTCAAGAGATACCGCAAGCTGCTGGAGCGGGAACTCCCGGATTGCGAAGTCCATCTGTGCAAAGACGAGAAGCATCAAATCCCGACCAAGGCCGCTTCGGAAATGAACGACGTCATCCGCCGCTGGATTCGCGGCCTGCTGCGGGACCGTCGGCTCGCGCTCGACGAGCCGACGCGGGACGAGCCGGCGGAAGCGGCGTTCGCCCCGGACGGCGCGGGCGAGCCGCTCGGCGTTCCGCCGGAGGAGCGGCGGACGTAAAGCGCGGTCGCGAGGCGGAAGCCCCGGTCTCCGTTTTGGAGGCCGGGGCTTATGCTTGTCCCGCTGCCTCGTTGCCTTGCGCCGACGCCGGAAAAACCGCGGTTATGCCCCTCGTTCCGTCGCCACGTATCCGCATCCATGAACATGCAGCCGCACTGCATCCGGGAAGCCGGGTGCAGTTTTGTATTTAGGTACGCGGCCCTCCTGAGAAAACAGCTCTCCCCGAAACGGATCCGATAACGTGCCCCCAAATGACGTACTCCGTTACACGCCGCGTTCGTTCAAGACAAATGCTCTTCCACAACCGCGTATCGGGTTGGGAGGGAGTCTCGGTTTGGTTCGAAACGGAACGGATCCCGGCTGAACCGGCGAACCGGGACGGAGCGGCTCGCTCGGATCGAACCCGCTCGGGCGATTCCCGTCGACCTCCCTTCGCCGGCCGTACGAACGTTGGACTATTTTCATCCTTCTGATGGTGCCGCGCCGCGACATGGATGTCTATTGGATTTTATCCAAAAGAATCGAATCTTTAGCTGCCCTGGAAGGGCTCGATTGGAAAAAATCCAACAGATTGGCGACGATCCGGATTTAATCGGGCCGGGGAAGGTCATCTGTTGGACGGAATCCAATCGCGGAGCGGAATTGCCGCTTCCCGAGGAAAATCTATTGGACAAAATCCAACGAGACGCAGCTGCCCGCCGAGCCGGAGAGAAATCGCGGGACAGAATCCGGGGGGCGCCCCAAAAAGTACCCGGAGTAAGCTTCGAAGCGTTTCGTCACTTTTTGGGGACTTTTCTAGCTCCCGGCTTGTCGGATTTTGTGATAGAATAGAGGAACGGATTTCGATCATCGCTTCTTTCGGCCGTTGAACAGGAATGGGGAAACTTTTCATGCGTATGACGAACATGTTGCATTTCACGGAAAATCACCGGTTCTGCGTGTACCGGGATTTTTCGCTTAGCGGGCTCGATTACCGGATGCTGTCCGGCATCTATCAGCCGATGATCGGCGCGTTCGCGATCGGCGTCTACCAGACGCTGTTCCAGCAGGTGCCGGGCGACCGGACGGGCTACTCGGAGCTGGAGCAGCAGCGGAAGCTGTTTCTCGCGCTCGATCTCGAGCCGGGGGAGCGCGGCCGCAAGCTGCTGATCGAGCAGACGTCGAAGCTCGAGGCGATCGGGCTGCTGCAGACGAACCGCAAATATTCGCCCGCGGCCGACGACTACTTGTACGAATACGTGCTGTCCCAGCCGTTGTCGCCGCAAGAATTTTTCAAAAACCAGCACCTCGTCATGCTGCTGCACGACAAAGTCGGCAAATACGCCGTGCTGTCGCTGCGGGAGCAATTTTATTCGGCGGAGCCGGAAGAGCTGCAAGACCCGGCGCTCCAGTCGGAAGATTTGTCGGTACCGTTCTACGACTTGTTCCGGCTGAACACGAAGTCGATCGACTACGAGCTGGAGCAGGCGCTTCACGAAACGGCTCCTGCCCGCGAGACGGCGAGAGCGATCGACGTCACGACGAAGGCGTTCCATTACAGCGAAATTATTCAACGGTTTCCGAGAGGCACGTCGCGCAACCGGCCGTTCGTCGAAAACTTGCGCCACAACCCGGATCAAATGTTCGAAATCAACAAAATCGCCCGCAAATACAATTTGTCGCTGCGCGAAACGTGCCGGCTGCTGGACGAGGACGGCATGTTCTCGGAGGACGGCGAGCTGCAGGTCGACATGCTGCAGTACAAAGCGAATTTGTACTTCCGCCAGGACAAGGAGCGGGAGCAGGAGCGCGAGCGGCTGTTCCATAAAATCGCCGGCATCGCGAGAACGGACGACTACGCCGGCGTGATCGAGGAAAAGCCGGTGGAGATGCAGTACTACCTCGAGGTGCCGCCGATGTTCGCCGGCCAATGCAACCAGCACCAGTACAACTTGATCATGCGCAACGAGCCGTACACGAAAGTGCTCGAGCGCTTCTTCCCGAAAGGCGCCGTGCCGAAGCCGGTATCGGACATTTTCGAGAAAATCGACGTCAACTACCGGATGCCGGACGAAGTGATGAACGTCATGATCCATCATCTGCACGTCTACAAGGAGTCGTCCTGGACGAAGAACTATATCGACTCCGTCGCTTCCAACATGATGGCGAAAGGCGTGAGCACGTACGAGCAAGCCGTCGCTTACATACGCGATCAGACGATGAAGCGGGCGAAACGGTCCGCGAAGCCGGAAGGCACGCTGGCCCCGTTTCCGGGCAAAGGGCGGGGGGCGCGCCAGCAAAAGCCGAAGATCGCGATCATTACCGATATGCCGGCGGCGAAGCCGGTCAGCGAGGAGAAGCTGGCGGAAATCCGCAAGCTCGCCCGGGAAATCGACGGCAAAGGCACGTAATCCTTGCGGCGATCGCCGCCGCGTCGCAGCGACATTTTAAGAAAGGAGTCGGATCCTTCTCATGGAATCGTTGTCCGGTATGCTTGGAGATTGGCAAAAGCTGTCGTTCGCCAAACGGGCGGAAGAGAAAACGAAGCGCCTGCTGAACGATCCGCTCGTTCAAAAGCTGCGCGCGGACCATCCGGAAATCGACGACCGGACGCTGAAAATCAGCATGAACCGGCTGTACCAGTACGTGACCGAGCAGCGCAACTGCGCCCAGTGCCCGGGGCTGGACAAGTGTCCGAACGATTTCGAGGGCCATTACACGAGGCTGTCCGTCGAGACGATCAACGGCAATCCGTACATTCACGACCAGTCGGTGCCGTGCTCGAAGCTGCTGGCCAAACAATCGATGGACGCGATCCGCAGCCGGATCCGCAGCTTTTACATCGACGACCGGGCGCTGACGCAAGGCTACTCGATCGACGAAATCGTCGACATCGACCCGGAACGGGTGGAGGCGGTCGGCAGCCTGCTCCGGTATATCCGCAAGACGCAGGCCGAAGGGCTGCAGAAGGAAGGGCTGTACCTGGTCGGGCCGTTCGGCACCGGGAAGACGTTTCTCATGTGCTTCATGCTGTACCAGCTCGCCAAAAGCGGGAAGTCCGGCGCGATCGTCTACATGCCCGACTTCGTCGAGGATTTGAAATCGATGATCCAGGAGCCGCACCGGCTGAAGGAGACGGTCGAGCTGCTCAAGGAAACCGACCTGCTCGTGTTCGACGACATCGGCGCGGAGAACTTGAACCCTTGGGTGCGGGACCACGTGATGGGGACGATTTTGAACTACCGGATGAACCGGAAGCCGACCTTCTTCACGTCGAACCACGAGCCGTCGGAGCTGGAGAGGCATTTCAGCTTCACGAGCAAGGACGGCGACGACGAGTTCAAAGGGCAGCGGATCATGGACCGGATTCGGCCGTTCGTCGAAGTGATCGTCGTGAACGGCACGAACAAGCGAGGCAAGGCGGGGGCGTGACGCTCCCGCTTTTTTTGCGCATACAAAAAAGCCCCGCGCCGCCAATGGCGGTACGGGACTTCGCTTGTGTCGCGCGGCCGGCGCGGATCAGAACAACGTAATGATGGTGGCCACGAGCGCGATCAGAAAGAATACTCCGAACGTGACGCCGAATCCGATGGCGACGTCGAGAAAATCGTTTCTGGGTTCTTCGTTGACGTGAAGTCTAGGATCAGACATTGGTTATTCCTCCCGATACAGCTAAAATTGGCTACGTACAGTATACCGAAACGCCGAACGCGTTGTAAAGGGAAATTAAGTGACAATCCTGCAACAATTGCGTTGCGGCCCGTTCGGACGCCCGTACCGGAGCCGCTTCGGCCGGGCTTGTTCGTCCGCTGCCCATAGTATGCGCACAACCGTCCCGGAACATGTTTTCAGTTATGAAATGGACCCGAGTTGTGGTATACTTTACATGTTGACCAAAAATCATTAAAATCTATAGGTACACACTTTTTGTTAGTATAAGGAGGAAAGACGATGGCAATCGTAAACGTATCCGATCAATCTTTCAAAACCGAAGTCGAATCGACCGGAACGGTTCTCGTCGATTTTTGGGCGCCTTGGTGCGGACCTTGCAAGATGATCGCTCCGGTTCTCGAGGATTTGGATAAAGAAATGGGCGATCAAGTGAAAATCGCCAAAGTCAACGTCGACGACAACCCGGAATCCGCTTCGCGCTTCGGCGTCATGAGCATTCCGACGCTGATCGTGTTCAAGGACGGCCAGCCGGTCGACAAGGTGGTCGGCTTCCAGCCGAAGGACGCGCTGAAGAGCGTCGTAGGCCGCCATCTGTAAGCTGACAACTCTTTCATGCCCGGACGGGATTGTGCGGAACGTCCCGTCCGTCGTATGATAAGAATAGAACGGACGAAAAGTTCTTTTTCGCAACCGCGAAACGGAACTTTTTTTTCGTCAGGGGAACGGGAGAATGGAGGTCTGGACATGGCCGAGGAGCGCTTCGGGGAAGGGCGCGACAAAATCGCCGAGTCGATCCGGCGGAAGCTGGCGTTGCTGCCGGATAAGCCGGGCTGCTATTTGATGAAAAACCGCGACGGGACGATCATATACGTCGGCAAGGCGAAGGTGCTGAAAAACCGCGTGCGTTCTTACTTTTCCGGCAGCCACGACGGGAAGACGCAGCGGCTCGTCACCGAAATATGCGATTTCGAATATATCGTCACGGCGAGCAACATGGAGGCGCTCATTCTCGAGTGCAACCTGATCAAGCAGTACCATCCGCGCTATAACGTCCTGCTGAAGGACGACAAGTCGTTTCCGTATATCAAAATTACGCATGAAGCGCACCCGCGCCTCGAAGTGACGCGCAAGGTGCTGAAAGATAAAGCGAAATATTTCGGGCCGTATCCGAACGCGTTCGCCGCGCAGGAGACGAAAAAGCTGCTCGACCGGCTGTATCCGCTGCGCAAATGCAAAACGCTGCCCGACCGCGTCTGCCTGTACTACCATCTCGGCCAATGCGTCGCTCCTTGCGAATACGAGGTGGCCGCAGGGGAATACGAGCGAATGGTGAACGAAATTGCACGGTTCCTGAACGGGGGACACGTGGCCATCAAGGACGAGCTGACGCGCAAAATGCACGCCGCCGCGGAGGAGCTCAACTTCGAGCGGGCGAAGGAGCTGCGCGACCAGATCGTCAACATCGACGCGGTCATGGAGAAGCAGACGATCACGACGGTCGACGCGGTCGATCGGGACGTCTTCGGCTTCGCCGTCGACAAAGGCTGGATGTGCGTGCAAATTTTGTACATGCGCCAAGGGAAAATGATCGAGCGCCACGTCACGCAGTTCCCGTATTACGGCGACGCATACGAGGATTTCATCTCGTTCGTGACGCAATATTACAGCGAAAATCCGGCGCTGCCGAAAGAAATTTTCCTGCCGTCGGCGGATCGCCGGGAGGAGACGGACGCCGGGCAGTCCGACGTCAAGCCGAATCCGATCGCGCTCGCGGCCCAGGCGGCCCGGGAAACGGACGATCCGGGCGTCTCCGACAGCGAGGCGGACCGCGACATCGCCGAGGCGCTGGAGAAATGGCTGCGCGTCAAGGTGCACCAGCCGCAGCGGGGCAAGAAGAAGCAGCTCGTCGGCATGGCGTGCGACAACGCGCGCGTGGCGCTGGAGGAGAAGTTCCGGCTCATCGAGCGGGACGAGGAGCGCAGCGTGAAGGCGGTGCAAAGCTTGGGCGAATGGATCGGCACCGATACGATCCGGCGCATCGAAGCGTTCGACAACTCGAACATCCAAGGCTCGGACCCGGTATCGGCGATGGTCGTCTTCGTCGACGGCAAGCCGGACCGCAAGGAATACCGCAAGTACAAAATCCGGACCGTCCAAGGCCCGGATGATTACGAGACGATGCGGGAGGTCGTGCGCCGCCGGTACGAGCGCGTGCTCAAGGAACAGCTGCCGCTGCCCGACCTCGTCATCGTGGACGGCGGCAAAGGACAAATCTCGGCGGCGGTCGACGTGCTCGAGAACGAGCTCGGGCTGTTCATCCCGGTATGCGGTCTCGTCAAGGACGCGAAGCATAAGACGGCGCAGCTCATGCTCGGCGATCCGCCGGAGATCGTGCCGATTCCGCGCGACAGCCAGGAATTTTACTTGCTCCAGCGCATTCAGGAGGAAGTGCACCGGTTCGCCATCACGTTCCACCGGGAGACGCGCGCGAAGTCGATGGTCGTCTCGCAGCTCGACGCGATCCCCGGCATCGGCGAGAAGCGGCGCAAGCTGCTGCTGAAGCATTTCGGCTCGCTCAAAAAAATCAAGGAAGCGTCCGTGGAAGATTTCCGCGCGGTCGGCATCGGCGAGAAGCTGGCGCGCGACATTTTGGACGCGCTGCTCGGCTCCGACGCCGCCGCGGCCGCGGAGTCGGGGCCGGAGACAGCCGCGGCGACGGACGCACCGACCGCCGCGGAGTAAGCCACCGCGGCCGAACGCACGCGAAAAGCCCGCAAGCTCCCGTGAAGGGACTTGCGGGCTTTCGTCGCGTCCGAGCCGCCTCAAGCGGCCGGCGTCGGATCGTCCGGCACCGGCGGCGGACGGCGTCCCGCGAACGTCCGGTGCAGCCACCATAGCGCGACGCCGACCAGCGCCGGCGAGACGATGTAGAACAGGCCGAGCGCCGCGCTGCCGGCTCCGCCCATATCGATCAGCGAGAAGCTCATGAGCAGGCTGTCCATGATGGCATGGGCGAACAGGGCGGTGACGAATCCGTATCTCAAGAACGCGTACCCGAAGACGAGCCCGAGCAGCGTCACCTCGACGAACCGGGTGTAGACCGGATAAATCGGATATTGCGTATGGCTGAACGCCCAAATCATGCTCGGCACGAGTACGGCGAGAAACGTGCTGCGAAGCAGCTTCCTGAACAGCGCGATGCCGAAGAAGCGGTAGATCGCCTCTTCCGAGATGGCCGCCGTCCAGGCCATGAGCGGAAACAGGCCGGGCCGCAGCAAATTGTACAGCGAGCCGGTCGGGTCGTTGACCGCCCACATGCCGAACCGCTTCTCCGCGATGAAAAACAGCAGCGACTGGAGGCCGAGCATGAAGCAGGCGAGCAAATAGCCGCGGGTCATCCCGCTCATCGCCTCCCGCCCGAACGACGCGTCGCGCCATCTCGGCCACGGGTCGCGTCCGGCGTCCTTCCAGAGCGACTGCCCCGCCGTCAGGGAGAAGTAGCAGACGACGGCCATGATCGTGACGACGACGTTCATCGTGACGATCATGACGACCGACGCTTCGTCGGACAGGAACGGATCGTACCCTTCCGCCTCGAGCGTCTTGAAGGCGGGAAACATGTTGACGTTGTTGATCCAGTAAATGGCCAGGAAGAGGAGCGTGAGCACGATTCCCCGTACGAACGCGATCCGTTTCCGGTGCAGGATCGAGAAGACGACGGCGGCGATGCCCATGAGCGACGAGACGATCAAATTCCATTGCGTCATCGACGCCGACGCTTTATCCTGCGCCTTGACCCAATCGAGGTGCGATTGGGGGATGCCGAACCGGACCCGATAGGCGGTCGCCTCGCCGCCCCTTACGTCCACGGCGACCTGCAGCTTCGCCTCGCCGACCTTCTCCGTCCGGTGCTCGAAGACGACCCGGTAGGGTGCGGTGCGATCCCGCGGAAGCGCTTGATACGATTCCGGCGACGCGCCCGACTTCCGCAGGACCGACTCCGCGAGCTTCCGCGCCTCCTCCGGCGAAGACGCCCGCTCCCGGCTGCGCTTCTGCCAGCCGAATACGGCGCCGGTCTTCATATGGACGTCCGCGATGTACTCCGTTCCGTCCGAGCCGGTCAGCTCCACCCGGTAAAAGTCGATCGGCACTTGATCGGCGTACCGGGACTTGTAGGCGTGGACGAGGCGCTCCTTTTGCACGTAGCCGCTCAATAGTTGGTCCGACTGGTAGACGACGGACGTGCTGCGGACAGGGCCGCCCGTCAGCTCGCTCAAGTACGACTCGGCTTTGGAAGCGGCTTCCCGCTTCTCGACGGCGGGATGCGGGTCGTCGATCGTCTCGGCTTCCTCCCGGCCGGTCAGCGCCGGCCACCAATTGGTCAGGACGAACAGGAGGATGCCGGCGACCGCGAGCAGCGCGAGCCCGGACGTTTGCCGTTGAGCCATGCAAGCCCTCCCCGTTTTTTTTTCTTACCGTAACACACTTTTTTTCGAAATGCCACTTAAACGGAAGCAACGAAGGTAGGGACAATGAAAAGAAGCCGCTCAGGCTGCTAATTTGCCCCAAGCCGACTTATCAACCCGTTTTTCATGAAATGGCGGCTTTGTATATCGTACGGGGCCGGATTATAATCGAGTTCGTCAACAGTATCAACCATAACGAGCCGAATTTCTTATCGAAAACGGGGGAACCATTTCTTGTAGGGGTGAATTTCGCCAACCGCGCACGGGAAGCGAATAGGGTGCCTAACAACCCGAATCCGTCAGCTAACCTCGTAGGCTCCAGTCAGGAAACCACACCGTTAACGGCATTGGGCTTCCAGTGCCTTTTTTTGTTGTACGCTCATACGGCGGTCGGTGGTTTTCCACGAATGAGGTGACCCGGAAATTTGAAAGGTAAAACTGTGCTCGAACGGCTGACGCCGCCGCAAATTCTCGTGATCGGCTTCGCCGCGATCATCTTCCTGGGCGGCCTATTGCTGTCGCTGCCCGTATCGACCTCGAACGGCGAAGGGCTGCCGTTCGTCGACGCGATGTTCACGTCCACCTCCGCCACGTGCGTAACCGGTCTCGTCGTCGTCGATACGGGAACGTACTTGTCCGTATTCGGGCAAATCGTCCTCATGGCGCTGATCCAGGTCGGCGGACTCGGCTTCATGACGATGTCGACGCTGATCGCGCTCGTGCTGCGCAAACGGATATCGCTGCGCGAGCGGCTTATCCTGCAGGAAGCGATGAACCAAAGCTCGATGGAAGGCATCGTCCGGCTCATTCGCCGGGTCATCTTCTACTCGCTTACGATCGAGCTGGCCGCGGCGACGGTGTTCGCCATCCGCTGGTCGTTCGACTTCCCGGTCGGACGGGCGATCTACATGGGCTTGTTCCACGCGGTATCGATGTTCAACAACGCCGGCTTCGACTTGAGCGGCGAATTCCGCAGCTTGATGCCGTATGCGGACGATCTCGTCATCAACGTGACGGCGATGTCGCTGATCGTCTTGGGCGGCATCGGCTTTATCGTCATGGCGGACGTGATGGAGTACAAGAAGAAGCGCAAGCTGTCGCTTCATTCGAAGGTCGTGCTGAGCATGACCGGGTTTCTGATCGTGTTCGGCGCGGTCGTCGTGTTCATCTTCGAATATACGAATCCGCGGACGCTCGGCTCGTTGAACGGGCTCGGCAAAGTGCTCGCGTCGCTGTTCCAGTCGGTGACCCCGCGTACGGCCGGGGCGAATACGCTCGACATCGCCGGGCTTCGGCAAGCTACGCAATTTTTCATCATCATCCTGATGTTCATCGGCGCTTCTCCGGGATCGACCGGGGGCGGGATCAAGACGACGACGTTTACGACGCTGCTCGGCGCGATGGTCGCGATGATCCGGGGGAAGGACGACATCGTCCTGTTCCATTACCGGCTCGCGAAGGACCGGATCTACAAAGCGATCACGCTGACCTTATTCGCCTTGTTCCTCGTCGTATTCGTCGCGATGGTGCTGTCTACGACGGAGGACCATCCGTTCTTGATGATTTTGTTCGAGGTGACGTCCGCATTCGGCACCGTCGGGCTGTCGATGGGGCTGACGCCCGACTTGACCGTCTTCGGCAAAATCATGATTATGCTCACGATGTTCGCCGGCCGGCTCGGACCGGTAACGCTCGCTTACGCTTTGCAGCCGAAGCCGGAGAAAGAGCTGTACCGGCATCCGGAAGGCAAGATCATCATCGGATAGGAGAAACCGACTATGAAAATGAAACAATTCGCGGTTATCGGCTTGGGCCGATTCGGCTCGAGCTTGGCGACGGAGCTTATCAACGAGGGTCTCGAGGTGCTCGGCATCGACCGGGACGAGGAGGCGGTCGACGAGATGGCGGACGTGCTGACGCACGCCATCGTAGCCGACTCGACGGAGGAGGAGACGCTGCGCTCGATCGGCATCCGCAACTTCGACTGCGCGATCGTGGCGATCGGGGACGACATTCAAGCGAGCATCATGACGGCGATTTTGCTCAAGGATATGGGCGTGAAGATGGTCGTGGCGAAGGCGCTGTCCGTCCTTCACGGCAAAGTGCTGGAGCGTCTCGGCGTCGACCGCGTCATTTACCCGGAGCGGGATATGGGGATCCGCGTCGCTCACCAGCTCGTCAACCCGAACCTGCTCGACTACATCGAGCTGTCGAAGGATTATACGATCGCCGAGCTGTCCGTGCCGAAATGCTTGAACGGCAAAACGCTCAAGGAGCTCGATCCGCGGGCGAAATACGGCTGCAGCGTCGTCGCGATCAACAAGAAAAACGGCGTCATCATCGCGCCGACCGCGACGGACGTTCTGAACGAGCGCGACGTGATGGTCATCATCGGCACGAACGAGCAGATCGAATCGTTCGAGGAAGAACTCGTAGGCACGTAACGACCGGCGGGAGGCGCGGCTTGTGGAAAACGAAACGAATCTCCTCATCGATCACGTCCTTTTTTTGCTGATCTTGATTTTCAGCCTCGGCATGATATCCGGCAAGCTCGCCTCCGTGCTGCGCATTCCCGACGTCGCGCTGTTTCTCGTCGCGGGCATTGCGGTCGGACAAGGACTGCATCTCGTTACGGAGACGAGCAGCTCGTTTACGAACCAGTTTATATTGACGGTCGGCTCCGCGCTCATCCTGTTCGACGGAGGGCGCAACATCCGGCTGGCCGGCTTGAAGCGCGTCTGGGTGACGCTGTCGCTGCTCAGCGTGCCCGGCGTGCTCCTGACCGCGTTCGCCGTAGCGGCCGCTTCCCGCTACGTGCTCGGCTTGCCGTGGCTGTACGCCCTGCTGCTCGGGGCGATCATCTCGTCGACCGATCCGGCGACGATTATCCCGGTCTTTCGCCAAGTGCGCATCCGAGACAAAGTGCGCGAGACGGTCGAAAGCGAATCCGCCTTCAACGACGCTACGGGCTCGATCTTGACGTTCTCGATCGTGGCGGTCATCCTCGGTACGGAACGGGTAACGATCGGCGGAGCGATCGTCGATTTCGTCCGGTCGGCGGCGGGCGGCATCCTGGTCGGGCTGGCGATCGGCTTCCTGCTCTCCTACCTCGTGGCGCATCTGCGGCTCGGCTTTTTGCGCGATTACACGACGATCGCGATGATCGTAACCGGGCTGGGCGCTTATCTGTTCGGGGAGCAGCTGCACGTGAGCGGCTTCATGGCGACGTTCACGGCCGGTCTCATCTGGGGCAACGCCGGCTCGTTCGGGCTCGAGATGGAGGACAAGCGTCATGAAATGACGCACTTCTCCGACAACATTACGGTCATTATGCGCATGCTCATCTTCGTGCTGCTCGGCAGCCAGGTGAACTTCGGCGTCGTCTTCGACTACTTGCTGCCGAGTCTGGCGGTTATCGCCGTCTTCATGCTGATTGCGCGCCCGCTGACCGTGTTCGTCTGCGCGCTGCCCGACCGGAAGGCGAAGTGGGAGCGCAGCGAGCTGCTGTTCATGTGCTGGGTGCGGGAGACGGGCGTCATTCCCGCCGCCTTGTCCGGCATGATCGCGGGCGCCGGCATCGCCCACGCCGACGTCATCGCCGCCGTTACGTTTTTGGCGATTTTGCTGACGATCCTGCTGCAGGCGAGCACGACGGCGCTCGTCGCCCGCAAGCTCGGACTCGAGGAACGGGGCGACTGACGGCGCGGGGCGGCCGGCTAGGACGAGGTCGCTCCGACGCGGCCGTAATGCTCCTTCGCGCGGCGAATCCACGTCTTCGCCGAATCGGTCAGCTCCGCCTCGCTGCCGAACAGAAGCGAGGTGGTGCGCGTCGTTTCCTGCAGCTCCGGCACGTTGCGCAGGACGAGGTCGTTGTTGTCGAGCACGCTTTGGCGCAAGTACGATTTCGGGAGCAGCGTCGCCGTGTTGCAGGTGGAGACGAGACGGAGAATCGCCTCGAACGAATCGATCTCCATCTTCACGTCCGGATAGACGGAATAGCGGTGGAACAGATCGTCCATCAGGATGCGGTACCACGTTCCTTTGGAAAACAAAATCATCGGCAGCCCTTGCAGGCCGTTGATGTCGACGTCGCATTCGCCCGCCCACTTATGGTTGGAAGGGAGGACGAGGCACAGATGATCGTCGAACAGCGGGACGCACGTCAGGTCGGGGCTGTCGATTTGGGAGGCGACCAAGCCGAGGTCGACCTTTTTTTCTTTGACGAGGCTGACGATTTCGTGCGTCTTCCCGGTAATCGCCTTGATGTCCGACTCCGGGTAATCGCGCGTATAGAGCGCGATCAGGTCGGGCAGCGTCGACTGCAGCGTCGTCAGGCTGGCGCCGATCGTCATGCTCGTGCCGGACGAGCGGTGCTCGGCGATGCGCTGCAGCAGGCTGCGCTCCATCCGGCCGAGCTCGACGGCGTGCTCGTAGCAAATTTGGCCGAGCCGCGTCAGCTCGAGCTTCTTGCCTTTGCGCTCGAACAGCAGCACGCCGAGCTGCTCCTCGAGCTGGGCGATTTTGCGCGACAGCGCCGGCTGCGACAGGTTGAGCGTCTGGGCGGCGCGGTTCAAGCTTTTGTGCTCCACGACGGCGGCGAACGCGTCCAGGTTGGGCAGCATGGCGGCAAGTCTCCTTTCTTGAAGATCGCCGGACGGCGATTTTTTTCTTCCTTATAAATATAGGGAGCGGAGAAAAGCTTCCGCTTTTTTTGTTTCCATCTTATAATTATAACGCATAACAGTTAATAAAAAAACGGCATTTCCCTTATAAGAAGAATGGGAGTAACATGAAGTTGTCAAACATTGTTCACAATCCGGGTTTAAACGTGCCGATCCTTGGCAAAATAGGCATGTGTACGCCATGCGGGACACCCGACAAGCGGCGGCCGAATGGCGGGCTGTCCGGAAGTCGACGAAATATGACATTTTGTTGACGCTTGTCGAACTCGGGAGTACAATGAGAGATGGTTTGCTTTGCACACGTTGCCATAATTCTGTAAGGGGGAACTCGTTTCCATGACCGGTAATTCGTATTACTACCGCAAGCTCCATTCGTTGCTCGGAGTCATCCCCGTCGGCTTCTTCCTCGTCGAGCATTTGCTGACGAACTACGAAGCGTTCAACGGCGGACACAAGGCGTTTATCGAGCAAGTGCAATGGCTGAACAGCTTGCCGCTCGTCTTTTTCCTGGAGCTGTTCGGAATTTGGCTGCCGATTTTGTACCACGGCGTGTACGGCTTGTATGTGGCGTTCCAATCGCGCAACAACGTGAACCGGTACGGCTACTTCCGCAACCTGATGTTTACGCTGCAGCGGGTAACCGGCGTCGTGACGCTCATCTTCATCGCGTGGCACTTCTTCACGACCCGCTTCCAAGTGACGCTCGGCAATCAGACGCACGAAGGATTGGGCGTGCTCATGCACGAGGTATTTACCACTCCCGCTTACTTCATCCTGTACTTGATCGGCGTACTGGCGGCGACGTTCCACTTCAGCAACGGCATGTGGTCGTTCCTCGTCAGCTGGGGCATCACGATCGGCCCGCGGGCGCAGCGCGTCTCCAGCATTATCTGGATGGGCGTATTCGTCATCATGTCCGTCATGTTCGTGCTGACGATGGTCGCGTTCACGGACGCTTCGTTCCAAGATACGTCCGTGCTGGATATGGCGAGCAAACATTAAGGGAGGGTGAACTGCAATGGCGAAATCGAAAATTATCGTAGTGGGCGGAGGACTTGCCGGCTTGATGGCTACCGTTAAAGCCGCCGAAGCCGGGGTTCACGTCGACCTCTTTTCCTTGGTACCGGTTAAACGTTCCCACTCCGTCTGCGCCCAAGGGGGCATCAACGGAGCGGTCAATACGAAGGGCGAAGGCGACTCGCCTTGGGAGCACTTCGACGATACGGTGTACGGCGGCGACTTCCTCGCGAACCAGCCTCCGATCAAAGCGATGTGCGAAGCGGCGCCGGGCATCATCCACCTGATGGACCGGATGGGCGTCATGTTCAACCGGACGCCGGAAGGCTTGCTCGACTTCCGCCGGTTCGGCGGCACGAAGCATCACCGCACCGCGTTCGCGGGCGCCACGACGGGCCAGCAGCTGCTGTACGCGCTTGACGAGCAGGTTCGCCGTTCGGAAGCGGCCGGTCTCGTCATCAAGTACGAGCATTGGGAATTCCTGTCCGTCGTCATCGACGAGGACGGCGTATGCCGCGGCATTTGCGCGCAAAACCTGCGCAGCATGGAGACGCAGACGTTCCGGGCGGACGCGGTCATTCTCGCGACGGGCGGTCCGGGGATCATTTTCGGCAAGACGACGAACTCCGTCATCAACACCGGTACGGCCGCGAGCGCGGTGTACCAGCAGGGCGTCACGTACGCGAACGGCGAATTTATCCAAATTCACCCGACGGCCATCCCGGGCGACGACAAGCTTCGTCTCATGTCCGAATCGGCCCGCGGCGAAGGCGGACGCATCTGGACGTACAAGGACGGCAAGCCGTGGTACTTCCTGGAAGAGAAATATCCGGCCTACGGCAACCTCGTTCCGCGCGACATCGCGACGCGGGAAATTTTCCACGTCTGCGTAGACTTGAAGCTCGGCGTCAACGGCGAGAACATGGTCTATCTCGACTTGTCGCACAAAGATCCGAAGGAGCTGGACGTCAAGCTCGGCGGCATCATCGAAATTTACGAGAAGTTCATGGGCGACGACCCGCGCAAAATTCCGATGAAAATTTTCCCGGCCGTTCACTATTCGATGGGCGGCATGTGGGTCGACTACAACCAAATGACGAACATTCCCGGGCTGTTCGCAGCCGGCGAATGCGAATACCAATACCACGGCGCGAACCGTCTCGGCGCGAACTCGCTCCTGTCGGCGATCTACGGCGGCATGGTGGCCGGTCCGAAAGCGATCGAGTACATCAAAGGGCTGAAGAAGTCGGCCGAGGACGTATCGAGCAGCGTGTTCGACCGCGAGAAGAAGAAAAACGAAGACAAGTACGAAAGCCTGCTCAAGCTGGACGGCAACGAGAACGCGTACGTCCTGCATAAGGAGCTCGGCGAATGGATGATCGACAACATGACGGTAGTCCGCTACAACGACCGGCTGCAGGCGACGATCAACAAGATCAAAGAGCTGAAGCAGCGCTACAAGAAGATCAACATTACCGATACCGCCCGCTGGAGCAACCAAGGCGTGGCGTTCACCCGCCAGCTGTGGAACATGTTCGAGCTGGCCGAAGCGATGACGCTCGGCGCGCTTATGCGCGACGAAAGCCGCGGCGCTCACTACAAGCCGGACTTCCCGGATCGCAACGACGAGAAGTTCATGAAGACGACGCTCGCGAAATGGACGCCGGACGGTCCGACCATTTCGTACGAGGACGTCGACGTTTCGCTCATTCCGCCGCGTAAGCGCGACTATACGACGGACAAGAAAGGGGGTCACTGATCATGGCCGAAACGAAGATGATCAAGCTCATCGTCACCCGTCAGGACGGCCCCGATTCGAAGCCGTATACGGAAGAGTTCGAGGTGCCGTACCGCCCGAACATGAACGTCATCAGCGCGCTCATGGAAATTCAGCGCAACCCGAAAAACGCGAAGGGCGACAGCACGACGCCGGTATGCTGGGAATCGAATTGTCTCGAGGAAGTGTGCGGCGCCTGCTCGATGGTCATCAACGGCAAGCCGCGTCAAGCGTGCTCCGCGCTGATCGACAAGCTGGAGCAGCCGGTGCGCGTCGCGCCGATGAGCACGTTCCCGGTCGTGCGCGACCTCGTCATCAACCGCCAGCGCATGTTCGATTCGCTGAAGCGGGTGAAGGCGTGGATTCCGATCGACGGCACGTACGATCTCGGTCCGGGTCCGCGGATGGCCGAATCGAAGCGCCAATGGGCGTACGAGCTGTCCAAGTGCATGACGTGCGGCGTCTGTCTGGAGGCTTGCCCGAACGTCAACGATCGTTCGAGCTTCATCGGGCCGGCCCCGATCTCGCAGGTCCGCTTGTTCAACGCTCACCCGACGGGAGAGATGAACAAGGAGGAGCGCCTCGAGGCGCTCATGGAGGACGGCGGCATCGAAGGATGCGGCAACTCGCAAAACTGCGTGCGCTCCTGCCCGAAGGGCATCCCGCTGACGACGTCGATCGCGGCGATCAACGCGGACACGACGAAGCACTTATTCAAAAAATGGCTCGGCATGTAAGGCGCCGACCTGCATAGCTTTCGACAAAAAAGAGAATGCGGCCGCATTCTCTTTTTTGTCGTTAGGCCGGGCCTATCCAAGCGGAAGGACGTTGTTCAAAAATTGTACAGATCGAACCTTTATACTAAGACTAACTTCTAAAAAGTTGGGATGCGATATGAAGAGCATTAAAGTGGCTCTGATCGACGACGAGAAGCGATCGATCGATTATTTGGAGGACCGGCTGCTAAAGCTCGGGAATATTGAAGTGGTCGGCAAATTCACGAATCCGGTTGACGAAAGCGAACAAATCATCAATACCGACGCCCAAGCTTTGTTCATGGAAACCCAAATGTCGGGGATCAGCGGCATTGGACTGGCGAAGCGGCTGCAGCGCGTGAAGCCGAAGCTGCACATTATTTTCGTTACGTCTCACCGAAACTATGCGGTCGAAGCGTTCGAGATGAACGTTCTCGATTATTTGGTTAAGCCCGTTACGCTCGACCGGCTGCAAAAGCCGATACGAAAAATTGTCGAGCGCATGTAGCCATGTCTTTGAAAATAGCGAACCGCCGTTTTTCGGACGGCGGTTCGTTATTTTCTCCTATCGGACGACGACGGTACCGAGCGCGTAGCGGCCGTCCGCCCGCTTCCCGTCATTGGCGAATTCGACGCCGGGCTTCCCGGTTTGCGGATCCAATACGGCCGCAAGCACCGTATACGTTCCGGCAGCCAGCCCTTCCGGCAGCGGCAGCGAGTACGAAAATTCGTGCTCGCCGGGAAGCCACTCCCGGATATCGACGGTCGTCCGGACGGACGCGGCGACGGCGCCGTCCGGGCCCGCCAACGCAAGCTCGAGCGGCCATTCGAAGTAGAACGGAGCGGCGCCCCGGTTCGTCACCCTCATCGAAATGTCGAGAGCTTTGCCGGCAACGCCCGTTCGCGGGTGCGACTCTTCGTTGATGACGAATCGGTAGCCGATCGTGTTCAGAAACCGGTCGATGTTCGGCTGCAAAGCCCGGCTCGTCTCCTTGTACGGAGCGTTCGGTCCCATCCACGTGACATGCGTAAGCACGGCTTGCCGCAGCGTCTCCTCGATATGCCGATCGTCGAAGTAGTTGGCGTCCCCGGCGAATTCCCCGCCGCTCGGCGCCTTCGTCCAGAAGTCCGGCATGGCCGGCTCCCGATCCCCCGTCAGCCACGACGTGTAGCCTTCGGTATACCACTTCCAAAATCCGTCGATCGTCGACGAGCTCTTCCCGAACGCATCGTTGAACAGTCCCATCCCGTTGGCGCGGGCGATTTCATGAGGGCGTCTCATGAGCAGATGTTTGTCCGGAAAGGCACGAAGATAGTGGGTTACATATTGGTCCGTAATGTCGCGTTTCGGGAATGGAATAAAGTGCCGTTCGTCGTCGCTCGTATGCCATTCCCCCCAGTGTCCGACGCTGCCGAGCTGGATGAACGCGACTTGCGGGTCGTCGTTGAACCGTTTCCCCAAGGCGGCGATCAGCCGTTCGTGGTTTTCGATCAGCACCGGGTTGGCGTAGTCCGGACTGAAGCCTTTGCCGTAATCGTTATCGTACCAGGTGCCCTTATGGTCGATTTCTTCATAGAGCCAATCGGGGATGTCCATGTGCGTTCGATCGCCGGGGTAATCCAGAATAACCCGGATGACGAGATGGACGCCGCGCTGCTTCCATAAAGAAAAGTTAAATTTTCGTTCAAGATCGTCGAAGGCATACACCCCCTTCTCCGGCTCGAGCTCCCGCCAAAATAAATTGACATGGGCGAGACGGTGAGGCTGCTTGGCGTCCACGCTTTTGGCGTCCACGGCGAATCCCATAAACGGATTGGCCAGCACTTGGTTCGTCTCCGACGGCATATAGGAGATTCGCTTGTTTTCGGCGTCGGCCAGCAGCCGGTTGTAGGCGAAGCGGCCGGACAAGCCCACCGCGAGAATGACGGCCAAGAAAAGGAGTCGCCGCCAAAAGAGTCGTTGTCGCTTCATAAAGTTCGTCCTTTCCAATCTCGTCACATTCAGCATTGTATGTTAAATTATATATCGGTCCCTCGCAAAATTCTATTTTATTCGACAAAAACCGTGTTGATTTTGTTTAGATTTTGTATAGACCTCTATCATATTATATCGAAATCATCCGAATTCGGAATTAGATGGAAACCACCTTTAGGAATGAGGGAACGCAATGCGAGTTTTGGTAACGGGCGGCTACGGGTTTATCGGTTCGTTTGTGGCCGAGCGTTTTTATAAAGAAGGCTACGAAGTGTCCATCATCGACAGCTTGGCGACCGGAAGCAGACAAAACGTTACGTTCAAGCATAAAAGCTATACGCATAACGTCGAGGACCGCAAATGCGAGGAAATCTTCCGCAGCTCCCGGTTCGATATCGTCGTGCATTTGGCCGCACAAGTCAACGTAGGCACTTCCGTCGACGATCCGCGCCTCGATACGAAGTCGAACGTCCTCGGATTGTCGAACATTTTGTCGCTGTCGCAAAAGTACGGCGTCAAGAAGCTGATCTTCGCTTCCTCGGCGGCGGTCTACGGCGAAAACAGCCGGATGCCGCTGACGGAAGAAGACGATTGCGAGCCGATCTCGCCGTACGGGCTGAACAAGTGGATCGGGGAAACGTACTGCCGGAAGTGGCATGAAATTTACGGCTTGGAAACGATCTGCTTCCGCTTCTCCAACGTCTACGGCCCCCGCCAAGGCAACGGGGGGGAGGGCGGCGTCGTATCCATTTTTACCGAAAGAGCCCTCTCGGCGAAGGAATTGATCATATACGGAGACGGCGGCCAAACCCGCGATTTCATCTATGTGGAGGATGTCGCCGACGCGATATACCGGGCCTCTTATTCGTATTTGACCGGCGTATACAACTTGTCCAGCAATACCGAAACGAGCGTGAACGACTTGGTCGACACGATCCGTTCGCTTCACGGAGACGTGCGCACCGCGTATCGGGACGGCCGCCCCGGCGACATTTACCGCTCCAGGCTCGACAACGCGAAAATTCGAAGAGACCTCGACTGGGCGCCGAAGTATTCGATTCAGGAAGGGCTTCGCAAGACGTTCGACTGGTTTGCCGCCAACCGTTCGCCGGAGCCGGCCGAGAAGAAGGCTCCCCGGATCGCTTCTTCGCCGGCGGGCAAGTGGGCCAAGGCGACGAAGCCGTTCGTCGAAAACGTGCTGGCGTTCGGCGTGACCGCTTGGATGACGCTGTCGCTTCGGGATTCGATGTACGATCTGATCGATATCCGGCTCATTTATATTATTGTGCTCGGCATTATATACGGGAACCGGCAGTCGATTACCGCGGTGGCGCTCTCCGTCCTGCTCTACGTCTATGAGCAGCTGGACAGCGGGCGCGAGCTCATTTCGCTGCTACAAGACTCCGACTTTTATTTCTATACCGCGATCTATTTGTTCGTCGGCCTGGTGGTGGGCTATGCGATCGATATGAAAAATGCGGCCGTGCAGTCCATCCGAGCGCAGAAGGAAGCGCTGGAAGAAAAATATGCGTTCCTGACCGACGTTTACAACGATACGCGCGAAGTCAAGGAGCAGCTCCAGCATCAAGTGATGAACAGCGCCGACAGCTTCGGAAAAATACACGCCGTAACGAAGGAATTGGAAAGTTTGGAGCCCGAAAAAATATTCGCGTCGACCGTCGGCGTGCTCGAGTCGGTCATGCGGGCGGAAGTCGTCGCGATTTACAGCGTCAACAAATACAAAACGTATTTGCGGCTCATGTCCCGGTCGGACGCCGGCGGCAGCGAGATGGCCAAATCGATCCGGGTGGAGGAAGTCCCTTACGTCCGCCAAGTCGTGCTCGAGAAGAAGCTGTTCGTGAACAAGGAGCTTCAGGAAGACGCCCCGCTGATGGCCGCGCCCGTCATAAGCAACGGCGAAGTGGTCGCCGTCATCGCGCTGAGCGGCATGAAGTTCGAGCATTTCACGCTGTATCATCAAAACGTGTTCAAAATTACGGTCGATCTGATCTCCTCCTCGTTCTCCCGGGCGCTGGCGTTCGTGGAGGCGACGGTGAACCAGCGATATATCGAAGGAACGCCGGTGCTCAAGCCGGAAGTGTTCGAAAGCATATTGGAAGCCAAGCAAACCGCGAAGTCGAATCACGGCATCGATTACGTGCTGCTCGAGGTGGAGGCCGGCCCCTTCGCGGCGCAGTCGCTCCCCGCGCGGATCGCGCAAATGCTTCGCGAAACCGACTATATCGGCATCGGAAAGGACGGGAAATTGATGGTGCTGCTCAGCAATTCGAGCGCGGAGGACGCTTCCCGCGTCCTCGAGCGATTCAAGGAGAACGGAATAACGGTGCACGCGGCGGAAGAGGATGTTCATTATGTTTGAGCTGATCTACTTGCTGTATGTCCTGCTATGCGGCGTCTTGTTGGGCGTTTTCCACCGAAAGGATAAACGGGAATGGTGGATCCGCTTCGCGTTTGCGACCGCCTTGCCGGTCATCGGGTTCGCGCTGCCCGTCTTTTGGCCGAAAGGCGCGCACCGGCGGGACGAAGAGGTGGCGGCCGCGGCCGAATCGGACAAGTTCGATCTGTTCAGCTTCGAGCTTCCCGAGCCGACCCGCTCGCTCCCCAAGCCGGACACGGAAAAAGAAATCAATCTCGTCCCCTTGGAGGAAGCGCTGCTCGTCAACGATTTTTCCACCAGGCGGAAAATGATGATCGACCTGCTGAAGCAGGACGCCTTGTCCTATATGGGAATCATTCAAAGCGCAGTCAGCAACGACGATACGGAGACGTCCCACTACGCCGTCAGCGCCATTATGGAAGTGAAGCGCAAGCTGACGCTGAAGCTTCAAGAGCTGTCGGTCCGCTACGAGAACGACAAGGACGACCCGTATTTGCTTCGCACGTACGCGGACGTTCTGGCGGCTTATATGAACAGCGGCTTCCTCGACGACAGGACGCTCATGAAGCACCGGTACACGTATTCCGGCCTGCTGGACCGGCTGCTCGAGCTGGCGCCGGAATCGGAGAAGGCGTACGGCGAAAAAATACGCACCGACCTGGCGCTTCGCGAGTATATGGAGGCGGAGCGTACCGCTCAATCGTACTTGCGGCGTTTTCCGAACGCCGAGGACGCCCACATGCTGATGATGGAATTGTACTTCACGATCGGCTCGTACGACAAGCTGAGACATACGCTGGACGGCTTGAAGCGATCGCCGGTGCGTTTGTCGAACGAATCGCTTACCGCCGTGAGGTTCTGGTCGGAAGGGGCTTAGGATGAACGACAAGGTCAGACTGAAACGGAACGTATACATCATTATAGCGGGCGTGCTGCTGCTGACGCTCGGCTTTCAGCTGTCGAAATCGCAGTACGTGCTGCGATTCAGCACGAACGACGCACTGCCTCATTTCGAACGGGTGCAAACGCCAGTTGCGGGGAACGCCGTTTCCTATTCGGGGACGGGCGGCTCCTACTGCATCGCCTTCGACAGCCAGGATCCGTACAGCGTCAAAACGAAAGATCAAGTCGAGCGGACGCTGCAGGAGATGAAGAGGGCGACGAAGACGTCCGACGTGCGGAACGAGACGTTCTCCGCCTCCGGATGCGGCATGATCGTCGTGGCGACGGAGCAGCTCGAGCTGCTCGGAGCCGCGAGCCTGCTGCCGGACTTTGCCGAACAGGGCGGATACGTCTTTATCGCGACCCATCCCGCCCCGAACGATACGTTTTACCGCATCTACCACAAGATGGGCATCATGGCGGAGCAGGGAACGGTCGTGACGAAAGGGATCCGGCTCACCTCGAACGTGCTGATCGGGGAAAACGGGCTGGCCATCGATCATCCGCTCATCGACAATACGTCCCTGGCCGTCGAGCTGCACGAGAAAAGCCGCGTGCTGGCGAAGTCGCCCGAAGGGCTGCCGCTGCTGTGGGACTATACGTTCGGAAAAGGCAAATTCATGGTGATGAACGGGACGATGCTGGCGCAAAAAATAAACCGGGGCGTGATCGCCGGCGCGATCAGCATGCTGGAGCCCGATTTCCTATACCCGATTATCAACGCGAAGCTGTTCTATATCGACGATTTCCCCGCACCGCTGCCGAGAGGCGTTCACGACGGCATATACCGGGACTTCCGGCGCGATATCCCGACCTTCTTCAAGGAAATCTGGTGGCCGGACATGCTGTCCGCGGCCAGCCGGTACGACATCAAATTTACGGCCGCGTTGATCGAATCGTACAGCGATCAGGTCGAGCCGCCCTTCGAGCGTCCGGAAGACGCCGATCTGAAGACGCTGCTGACCTACGGTCGGGAATTGATCAAGAGCGGCGGCGAAATCGGCATGCACGGCTTCAATCACCAATCGCTGCATACGAGCCCCGAGGTCGCGGGCGTCTATGGCTACAAGCCGTGGAGCGGCGTGGAAAGCATGACGCAGGCCGTCGAGGAGGCGCGGCGGTTTGCGGCCGAAGTATTCCCGAATTACAAGCTGCTGACGTACGTGCCGCCTTCCAACGTGCTGAGCCCGGAAGGGCGGGAAGCGTTGAAGCGGGGGCTGCCGTCGGTCTCGGTCATCTCCTCCCTTTTCGAGGACGATCTGGACGGCAACGCGTATTCCCAGGAGTTCGAAATCGCCCCCGACGGGATCGTCGAGCTGCCGCGTCTCACTTCCGGGTATACGGAGTCGCCCGACGTCCGTTGGATGATCGCGAACGGCATTACGATGTACGGCGTCTTTTCCCACTTCATTCACCCCGACGATCTGCTCGACGAGCGGCGCGGCGACAACCTCTCGTGGGAGAACCTGTATCGGGAATTTACCGGGATGGTATCGAGACTGGATTCGGCTTACCCGTGGCTGCGGCCGATGACGTCGACCCAAGCGGCCGCCGAGGTGAAAAACCTCGTTTCCGGCGGATTGGAAATCGTGCGGGACGCCGAAACGATACGGGGCAAGATCGATTCGTTTCACGGTCCGCGCCACTTCATCCTGAGATCGTCCCGGCACGTAGCGGCCGCATCCGGCTGCAAGGCGCAAAAGCTGGGCGACGGCGCTTACTTGATAACGGCGGTTAAAGCAGACTTCGAAATTGCGCTGGGAGAATGATGGACATGAAAATTTGCATGATTGCCGAGGGCTCTTACCCGTACGTAACGGGCGGAGTATCGAGCTGGATCCACTCGATCGTCACCCACTTCCCCGAGCACGAATTCGTGATTTATACGATCGGCGCGAACGCCAGCCAGCGAGGCCGGTACAAATATACGCTTCCTCCGAACGTCGTCGAGGTGAAGGAGACGTTTTTGGACGGTGCGGCGGAACAATCGCGGGAGAAGAGCCGATCGGTTCGGCTGACCGGCAAACAGAGGGAAGCGTTCCGTTCGCTGCTTACGAACGAGGGGGGCGTGGACTGGGGAGAGCTGTTCGGCCTGCTGCGGTCGGAGCAATTCCGGGTTCCGGCCGACTTTCTCATGAGCAAGCCGTTTTTTCGCATCGTCGCCGAGCTGTGCGCCGAGAAGTACCAGCAGCTCCCGTTCACCGAGATGGTGTGGGCGGTTCGGTCGATGGTCATGCCGCTTTACTTGGCGCTGCGCCATCCCATCCCGGAGGCCGATCTGTACCACAGCGTCTCGACGGGCTATGCGGGCGTGATCGGCTCGCTGGCCAAGCGCCTATACGGCAAGCCGTTTCTGTTGACCGAGCACGGGATCTATTCGCGCGAAAGGGAAGAAGAGATCATCAAGGCGGACTGGGTGAAAGGCTACTTCAAGGACATGTGGATCGAATACTTTTACCGTCTGTCCGAATGCGCATACGACCATGCCGACCAAGTGATCACCTTGTTTAACCGGAACAAGGAAATCGAAATCGAGCTGGGCTGCGATCCGGACAAAATCCGGATCATCCCGAACGGCGTCAACGACCGGGATTACGAGGAGGTCGCAGGACCGCCCTCCGACGGCTCGCCGAACATCCGCCTCGGCGCGATCGTGCGAATCGTGCCGATCAAGGACATCAAGACGATGATCCACAGCTTCGCGCTCGTCAAGCAGCAAGTCCCCGAGGCGGAGCTGTACATCATGGGGCCCGCCGACGAGGACGAGGAATATTACGACGAATGCGTGCAGCTGATCGAATCGCTGCAGGTGGAAGGGATCGTCCTGACGGGTGGCGTCCGCATCAAAGACTATTTGGGGCGGATGGATATTCTTCTGCTCTCCAGCATAAGCGAAGGAATGCCGCTGGCGGTGCTGGAGGCGATGGCAAGCGCCAAGCCGGTCGTCGCGACCCATGTCGGCAGCTGCCGCGAGCTGCTGTACGGGCTCGACGACGGAATCGGCCCCGCCGGCGTCGTCGTCCCGGTCATGCATTACGACCGGATGGCCGACGAAATCGTCAAGCTGTGCCGCAACCGCCAGCTGCGCGAGCAGATGGGGCGCAACGGTCTGGAGCGCATTCGCAAGCATTATACGTTTCAAGGGTTTATCGAAAGCTACCGGAAGCTTTATGCATCCTACGAGGGGGCGGGACCATGGCGGGCATCGGCTTCGAACTGAAAAAGCTGTTTCGGGATCAAGGGATTTTGAGCCACATGAAGGCTTACGGGTATTCGTCGCTGACGACGGTCGGGCCGATGGTGCTGTGCGTCACGATGATTATCGCGATGCAGCAGCTGATGACGGCGAAGGGCGCTCCGTTTTTGGAGCGGGAGCTGTTTTTGGCGACCGTCGTGTACGGCTTCGTGTTCTCCGTGCTCCTGACCGGAGGAGTGTCCATGCTGCTGACCCGTTTCATATCGGACATGATCTACCAGAAGAAAAACGATTACCTGCTTTCGTCGTTTTACGGAGCGGCGGCGATCTGCCTGCCGATCGGCGCGCTGATCGCCGCGATCTTTTTGAGCGGCGTTCCGGCCGGGGCCGGCTACAAGCTTTCGGCGTTCGTCTTCTTCGAGGAGCTGATCGTCATTTGGCTGCAATCGGTGCTGCTGTCCGCGCTGAAGGATTACAAGCGGATCGTGCGCAACTTTTTGTACGGGGTGGCGATTGCGGTGGCCGGAACGTGGCTCATGCTCGCTTGGACGGGGCTGAAGAGCGCGACGGCCGTCCTGGTCATGATCGACGCCGGCTTTTTCGTCATCGCGCTGCTCTCGGCCCGGCATCTCGCGAGCGTGATGCCGCGGTCGTCGAGCCGGGACTACTTCCGTTTTACGGAGTACTTCCGCAAGTACCCCGCCTTATTTGGGATCGGCACGTTTTTTTACGCAGGGGTGTACGTCCACAGCTTCGTCTATTGGTCGGGACCGACGGGCGTCCGGGTTGCGGAAGCCTACGTCATTTCGCCGTTTTACGATACGCCGGTGTTTTACGCTTACTTGACGATACTGCCGACGCTGGTCACGTTCGTCGTATCGATGGAAACGTCGTTCTACGAAAAATATCGGGACTATTACGCCTTTATTTTGCACGGGGGGACGTATCCGGAAATTCAGCGGGCGAAGCAAAACATGCAGCAAACGCTGATGCAGCAAATCGGCTTCATCATGGAGGTGCAGCTGCTGGCCACCGTCGTATCGATCGCGCTGGGCATCAAGCTGCTGCCCGTCGTCGGATTCACGATGGAGCAGATCGATACGTTCATCATTCTCGTGCTCGGCTATTATTTGTTCATTCACGCTTTTATCGTCATGCTGCTGATGCTGTATTACGACGACAGGAAGGGGGCGCTTGCGATCAGCGGTTTGTTTGTGGTTTTGAATGCCGTTTTCAGTTATTGGACGATGCAGGCGGAAAGCCACGGGCTGGGGCTGGTGCTCGCTTCGTTCGCGGCGCTGGCTTTAGCGCTGGCCCGTCTTCTAACGTACGTGCGCAATATCGATTATTATACGTACTGCGACCAGCCGCTCGGCCCGTCCGCCGGAAAGTCCGGCCCGTCGCTTAACCCTTTCCGGAGACGGAAAGGTGCCAAGGCGGCGGCCGCCGCCACGATGCTGCTCGTGCTGGCCGGGCTGCTGTCCGCGTGCACCGACGAGGCGCCGGAGGAGCGGCAGCCTGCCGGCGCCGTGCCGGCGGTCGCCCAGGAGCCGGCTCCGGCGGCGTCCGAAAGGTTCGTCGAGGACAAAAGACTGTACGAGCGCGATGACGATACGTCGCTCGCCGGCCTGTACGTGACGATTATGCCGAATCAGACCGACGAGAAGCAGTCGATCGACTGGTATCGACTGAATCGGATCAAGGACTGGATGGAAGAAGGGGACATGAGCATCATCATCCAGGAAGGCGCGGCCGACGGCAGCGGGACCGTTCCCGGAACGTTCGGCTACGGCACGACCGAGGCGAACGCGAAGATCAGCCTTCGCGGCAACACGGCCCGTTACGCGCCGCAGCGGTCCTACAAAATCAAGCTGAACGAGCAAGCCGGATTGTGGCGCGATCAGCGCATCTTGAACTTGAACAAGCACTACTACGACTCGTCCCGGATCCGCAACAAGCTCAGCTTCGACTTGTTCGAAACACTGCCGGACATCGCGAGTCTCCGGACGCAGTTCGTCCGGCTGTTCGTGAAGGATTTGTCGGCGGGCGGCAACGGCAATCAGCCGTTCGTCGATTACGGCTTGTATACGCATATCGAAAATCCGAACAAGCAGTTTTTGAAAAACCATTGGCTGGACCCGAACGGGCAGCTGTACAAAGCGGAAATGTTCGAGTTTTTCCGCTACCCCGAATCGTTGAAGTCGCAGTCCGACCCGGGCTACGACAAGCAGGCGTTCGAGAAGGTGCTGGAAATCGAAGGCCGCGAAGATCACGACAAGCTGCTGGCGATGCTCGACGACGTGAACAACCGGGCGATTCCGATCAACGACGTCATCGCGAAGCATTTCGATTTGGACAACTATTTGACTTGGCTCGCGGCCAACATCTTGATGGACAATATGGACACCGCGGCGCACAATTTCTTGCTCTACTCGCCGCTCAACTCGAACAAGTGGTATTTCGTGCCATGGGATTACGACGGCGGCTGGGAGCTGCAGCGCGGGTTGCAAAGCATCAGCCCCTTCGGCAACGGGATCAGCACCTATTGGGGCAACGTGCTGCACAACCGGTTTTTCCACAGCGAAGCGAACGTCCGCCTGCTGCGCGACAAGATCGAAGAGCTGCACAAGACGATAAACAACGAATCCGTCGCGGCGCGGCTGGCTTTGTACAAGCCGGTGCTGGAGCCGTTCCTTGCCCGCGCGCCGGACAAAAACTTTTATCCGATTCAAACGAACAAGCTGGATGACGAGCTCCGCATTATCGCCGAAACGCCGAGCCGCTCGCTCGCCCGCTTCGAGGAAGACGTCCAGAAGCCGAAGCCGATCTTTCTCGGGGATGTGCAGAAAAACGATTCGGGCCAGCACGTGTTCGTCTGGGAGCATTCGTTCGACCTGCAGGGCGACGAGCTGTTCTACGATTGGTCGATCGCCAAGGATCCGCTGTTCACGACGGGCGTCGAGAACCGGACCGGTCTGACCGGCACGCAGACGGTCGTCGATGCGTTGAAGCCGGGAACGTACTACTGGAAAGTGGTCGTGCGGGATCAGAAAGGGAACACGCAAATCGCTTTCGACCAGCATGAGGATGAAGAGGGCAATTTCTATTTCGGGATCAGGCAAATAAAGGTGGAATAGCGATGCAATTTATGGGGAGAAAACTGCGTCACGAACTGAAGTATTACATTCACCCTCACGAATACGTGCAGCTGAGGCAGCGGGTTTCCGCCATGCTGAATCTGGACGGGAATTCGGAGGACAAGGAAGGCTACTCCATTCGCAGCCTGTACTTCGACGGTCCGCACGAGCATTCGCTGTACGACAAAGTGAACGGCATCTTCAGCCGGCAAAAATACCGGATTCGCATCTACAACGGCAGCGACGGCGTCATCAAGCTGGAGCGCAAGAGCAAGTACGGCGACTACATCTGCAAAGAAGCCGCGCCGCTCCACCGCGAGCAGTACGAACGGCTTCTCGCGGGGGAAGGGTCGGTTCTGAAGGACGCGACCGTTCCGCTGCTGAAAGATTTTTATTTCGCCGTCGAGCAGCGCGGATTCCGTCCGGCCGTGATCGTGGATTACACCCGGGAAGCGTATATATACGAGCACGGCGACGTCCGGGTGACGTTCGACAAGAAGCTGGCGGCCGGGATCAATACGCTCGATCTGTTCGATCCCGGGCTGGCTCTTGTCGAAGTGCTGGAGCCCGGGAAAACGATCATGGAGATCAAATTCAACGAATATTTGCCGGAGGCGGTGCGGCAGCTGATGCAGCCGCAGCACCACGCCCGGTCGGCCATTTCGAAATATGTGCTTTGCCGGGAGATCGGCATGCGGCACTATACGTACAAATAACGATAGCCACCATCGAGAAGGAGTTCGTTTCATGGGCGACAATACTAGCTTTCAGGATTTATTCAAGAAGAGCGTGCTTCATTTGGAGGCGTTCCGGAATATTTCCTATATCGACATCATCATCGGACTGATCGTTTCGTTTCTGGCCGGCCTGTTCATCTACTACGTGTACAGCAAAACGTTTCGCGGCGTCGTCTACAGCTACAACTACAACGTCACCTTCGTCCTGATGACGATGATCACGACGCTCATCATCATGACGATCAGCACGAATATCGTGCTGTCGCTCGGGATGGTCGGAGCGCTCAGTATCGTCCGGTATCGGACGGCGGTCAAGGACCCGCTGGACACGGTCTACATGTTCTGGGCCGTATCCGCGGGCATCGCCACGGGCGCGAAGCTGTACCCGGTTACGATCATCGGCTCGCTGGCCGTAGGCTTGGCGCTGTTCTGGCTTTCGCGGAGAAAAGTGCGGGGGCAGCCGTACTTGCTGGTCATCCGGCATAACGAATCGGCGACGGAAGACGTCCGCACCTTTCTTCGCAAAATGAACTACCAGCTGAAATCGAAAACGGTGCGCAAAGATTTCACCGAGCTGACGCTGGAGATGCGGCTTCGGGACGACAATACGGCGTTCGTGAACGAGCTTTCGGCGCTGAACGGCGTCCTGGACGTCGCCTTGATCAATTATTCCGGCGACTACGCGCAATAACTTATTGGGGAGAGGCGATCTGGATAGTCCGGGTCGCCTCTTCCCATATGATCGTCTCGCCAAGCGCTTCGCCGACGAACCGCAGCGGCACGAACGTCGTGTCGTCGATCAGCAGCGGCGGATGCTCCAGCGGGACGGTTTTGCCGTCGACCGTCGCCCCCGGCCGGCCGATGGCCAAGCGCACTGCGCGCTCTCCCTTAATGGTGACGGACTGGTCTTCTTCCCCCCAAACGACGGAAGCCTTCAACGTCTCCGCGATCGGGCGCAGCGGCACGTAGGTGACCCCGTCGATGACGGCGGGACGCATCGGGAAAAACGTTTCCCGGCCGTCCATATACAGGCGGGGAGCGTCGGACTTCTCCCTGAGTCCGATCAAGCCGAGTGCCGGCGAGGCGCATGCCGAGTCGCCGGACGGGGCGACGACACACTTCGGCCGGTCCCCGATTCCGTCCAGCCTCAGCACGAATCGTTCTTCCCCGGAAGCGGTCAACGAATACCAGTTCGAGGCGTCGTCCTGAAAGTAGAGGTTGGACCGCGCATCGGTTTGCCGTGTTTGCGGCAGCACGCTCCGGCCCTCCGGAAGCGTATACGTCCAGCCGCCGCCCGCGGCTTCGCTGCGCACGGCGTTGCCGTCGAAGACGAGGGGGGACGGGGCGTCCGGGAGATCGGATGCCGGCTTCGCGTCCTGCCCCGGATCGGGCGTCCGGGCGCCGGAGGGCAGCACGGCGTACGTCCGCCCGCCGCTGCGATAGCGGAACGTGCCGTCATCCGTCCGCTGCAGCAGCTCCGGCGACGGTTCCGCCAGCCGCCAGGCGACCTTGAACCGGTCCGCGCCCCGAAGCGACGCTTCTACCGGCTCGGCCGAGGAGGCGGAGCGAAATTGCAAGAGCTGGACGGGGTCGGTCGATGGTTCCCCGGCGGCGGCCGCCGTTGCCGTAAAAAAGCCGAGCAGCATCGGTACCGCGCTGATCATGTTCGTCACTCGCATCGTAAACCATCCCTTTTCCGTTATCGGCCTATATGGCTATGAAACTAGTATAGCAAGGGAACGCCAAATGACAATATGACAGGTACCGGAAGCGACGAAGAAGCCAGCGTGCGGGCAGGGCGGCGCCAAGCGGCCGGGAACGCGCTTTTTTTGCATTTGGGCGCATTTGTCCAAGCGGCGTACCGTTTTGTCCATTCCATTCGGACGAACGAATGCCGTACGATGAAACCATCCCCGCAAATGTAAGCGCATTCTTGGCAAGTCGGACTAGCCGGCGGTACCGGCGGACCGAACCGGGGAAGTCCGATCCGGAAAGGAGGCGAGGGCGCGACCCTTACGAGAGCCGCACGACGTTGTCGTCGAACGTCCTTTTTGCCGACCCGAACCGTTTCGACGAAACCCGCAACAATCCATTCCCAAACCAAGCGAGGTGTCACTTATGAACGAATCCGTTCGACTCGACCGATCCCGATCCGGTCCGCTCCGCCCGCCGCACGCCGTCCGGCTGGCGCTTGCCTTCGCGGCCGCGCTGTTCGTCCTGCTGACCGCCGCGGCCGCGACGGGCCACGCTTATACCGATACGAGCAATATGACGGACGCCGCTTTCTTCGACAAGCTCGATCTTGACGCCCCCGGGCTCGCGACGGTGAAGACGCACGTGCAGAACGGCGATTACGCCGCGGCGAAGGCGAGCCTGCTTGCCTACTACCGGTCCCGGACGTCCCCCGTCCACTTCGACGTCGGCACGACGCCCGTCACGTCGCCGATGAGCTCGACCGCGGACGAGCTGGCCGACTATACGTTCAAGTTTACGGACGGACAGGTGCGGGACTTCAACGGCAATATCGATTGGGCGTACCATTGGAACCCGGGCGATCCGACCCAGTTCGGCGGTCCGCACTACTACATCATGGATTTCATGATGAACGCCATTCTTGCGCCGTCTTACAACGCGCTCCCCGCAGCCGATCCGCGGCGGACGCAGTATGCCGATACGTGGATGAAGTTCACGCTCGAATATGTGGCGGACGAGGGCAACTCGCTCGCGTTCGGCACGGACAACAACCAGCTCGATATGGCGAAGCGGGTGGCCAACTGGATCAGCGCCTATACCGTGTTCAAAAACGACGCGGTCGTCGATGCGAACGGCCATACCGCCTTCCTGAAGCATATGTGGCAAATGGCGGACATGCTGTACGACGGCATCGAAGGGACGAGCGGCAACAATTGGTACATGAGCTTGGCGTGGTCGATTTACTCGGCCGGCGTCTATTTCCCCGAGTTCAAGGATGCGGAAAACTGGCGCATGCGCGGGGAAGGGGCGACGTACAAATATATGCGCAAAAACGTCAAGGGCGACGGGATGAACGTCGAGCCGACGGAAAACTACCACCTGTACTCGCTGTCGCTTGCGAACCGGCTCCAGAAGCTCGGCGCCATGAACGGCTATTCCGTGCTCGGCGACCTGCAGGAGGTGCTGGAGCGCGGCGGCGAAGCGCTCATGGACTTGACGCTGCCGAACTTCGAGGTGCCGATGATCGGCGACACGTCGGACAAAAGCTTGGGCACCGGGTCGGTTCTGAACGACTACGCGACCTATTACGGCAGAACCGATTTTCAATATGTAGGGACGAAGGGAGCGCAAGGAACGGTGCCGTCCAACCTGTCCGTCCTGTACCCGAACAGCTTCGCCGTCATGCGGTCGGGCTGGGGGGCGAACGACGCCTACATGATGATCGAGAATCAGGACACCGACTATACCGGCTCCCATAACCATCCGGACGATTTGAGTCTCATGATGTACGCGTTGGGCAAACGGCTCATCGTCGATCCGGGGGTGAACAACTATTTGGACATCCCGTCGAGCAACTGGCTGCGCAAGACGACGAAAGCGCACAATACGGTCGAGCCGAACGGCAACACCCAGAGCAACCTCGACCGCCGGCACATCAAATGGTACTCGAACGGCGGCTTCGATTTTTACCACGGACAGCACAGCGACTACGCGCCGATCGTTCACGAGCGGAAAATCTTTTTCGCGAAGCCCGATTTCTGGATCGTCTCCGATCGGATGACCGGCAGCTCGATCGCGAACGCGTACAAGCAGTATTGGCATTTCATGCCGACGTCCGTGACGCTCGACGGCGCGACGAAGCGGGCGTCGACGAGCTTCGCCGGCGAAGCGAACGTCAAAATCGTACCGGCCGATCCCGGCTCGACGACCGCCACCGTGCATACGGACGGGTATTATTCCGACGCCGCCGGCGTCGTCCAGAGCGGCGTAAGCTACTTGTCCTACGGCAAGACGGCGACCGGAAGCGCTACGTTCGACACGGTGCTGTTCCCGCAGGCGCCCGGACAAAATCGCAACCCGACGGTCGCGCGGCTGGCGACGGGGGCGGCGTCCACCGTGGCGACGGCGCTCAAAATCGAGCACGACGCCGGCAACGGCGGCAACGTCTCGTATTATTACTTGTCCCACGAGACGGCGCCGGCGACCCGAAGCTTCGACGCCTTCACGACCGACGGCGAGGTCGCCTACGTCGAGAAAACGCCGGCTGGCGCGCTCCGGTCGGCGTCCATCGCCCGGGGGACGTCGCTCAAGGACGGCACGACGAGCTTGATCGCCGCGACGGCGACGGTGCACCATTTGTCCGTCCGCTACGACGGACCGACGCTGGAGCTGTATTCGAGCGACGTGCTCGCGCCGACGGTTACGATCTACGCGCCCGGCGTCACTGCGGTGAAGCTGAACGGCAGCGCCATCGCGTTCGCGCCGTCGGGCGGCTTCGTAACGGTGGGCGGTCAGTCTAGCCCGTCGGCCGGAACGCCCGTGCTGAACGATTCGTTCGACGTGGCCGGCTTGACGAGCGAGACGCGAGACTTCGAGAACGGCTCCGCGGCGGGACTGGAGCCGAAGGCCGGGACGTGGAGCGTGGACACGCAGGGAACGTCCAAGGTATACCGCCAATCGGCGAGCAGCCAGACGAGTGCGGCGGCCGTAACGGTGAGCAAGTGGACCGACGCGCTCGTGGAGGCGAAGGTAACGACGCTGGCGTCGAACGGCTCCTACAACGGCGTAGGCCTGTATGCCCGCTACCAAGACCCGGCGAACAACTACCATTTCCAATATTATACGAACGGCGGCTCCCCGCAGCTGGTTATCACGAAAAACTTCAACGGCACGAGCACGAATCTGGCGAGCGTCCCCTATACGATGAGCCACAATACGACGTATACGCTGAAGGCGATCGCAAGCGGCAACGTGCTCAAGTTTTACGTCAATAACGTGCTGCAGCTCACCGCCTACGATACCGACATCCTGATCGGTCGCGCCGGACTCGGCACCCATCGCCGCGACGCTTATTTCGACGACATGAAGGTGACGGAGATCGTGGACGGCGATCGGTGGGATATCGGCAAAGGGCATTTCCTGATCAACAACTTCGAGCTGTACAGCGACAGCTTGAACGAGACGAGCTCGGAAATCCGCACGCGCAGCCAGAACGATTGGAGCGATACGATCGGGGAGGCGAAGGTAAAGGTCGTCGCTTGGGGAACGGCGCCGGGCCGTGCCGGCATCGTCGCCCGCTCGCTCGGCGGCAACGACGGCTACCGGTTCGTCGCGTACAACGACGGCTCCGCGCGCAAGCTGCGCATCGAGAAGGTGGTGGACGGACAAGCGGCGGAGGCGGCGCCGGTCGTGCTCGCGGAAAAGCCGTATACGTTCAACGCCGGCACGTCTTATACGTTCCGCGCGGTCGCCGACGGAGGGATGCTGAAATTTTACGTGAACGGTACGGAGGAGCTTGCCGCGTACGATACGCTGCTTAGCAAAGGAGGCTTCGGGCTGCACGCCTCGAAGGCGCAGATTCGCTTCGACGACGTATCCGTCCAGCTGATTCCGTGAATGTGCTTTACAAAATCTTAACCCCCAGTTGACGCGATCTTAATCATTCGGCGGTAAGCTTACTTCAGAAGACATTCCAATACGCAGACATCAAGAGGATACCGACAAATGGACAAGACCGCCTATTCGATCGATCGCATGATCGCATCGGTTACGAACGAACGAAGTCTCGATTCGGCGCTCGCCAGCGGCGTGCGCCGGATCAATCTGGTCTCGGGCGGCATCGACCGCCTGCAGACGATCGTCAGACGCGTCCGCGAGACGGACAAGCGGCTGTTCGTCCATATCGAGATGGTCGAGGGCATCGGCCGGGACGCCGCCTTTATCCGCTATATGGCCGAGACGTTCCGTCCCGACGGGATCATCACGACGAAGAGCGGCATCGTGCAGGCCGCCAAGCAAGCCGGCTTGATCGCCGTCCAGCGCGTATTCGCGATCGATACCGTCGCGCTCGATACGGCGCTGCGGACGGTTGCGGCTAGCCGTCCGGACGAGGTCGAGCTGATGCCGGGGCTTCTCCCGCGCATCGTCCGCCACGTGAAGGACCGGATCGACTCCCCGCTCATTGTCGGCGGGTTGATCCGCCGCCGCGAGGAAGCGCAGGAAGCGTTCGCGATGGGGGCGGACTACGTGTCGGTCAGCGACGAATCGCTGTGGCACCCTTCAATCGAATAATCAATCGGGTGGAGACGACGAGAAAACCCGAAAGAAAAGCGGCCCCTTTCCGGCGCGTACAGCCGGAGAAGCGCTTCTTTGCTTTCGGCTCTCGATCGTTTTCTTTTTCGATTTTACAATAAATATTGGAAATTAATGATAAAAATGGGGGTTATCCGTTTGGAACAAATCCATGCGCAGCGTATCGTAACGACAACCGGCCGCAAGGCGAAAAGACGGCATGCGGCGGTTCGGGCGCTCCTGCGTCATTGGCAAATGTACGCGCTGATCGCGCCGGTCATGCTGTACTTCGTCGTCTTTCACTATTGGCCGATGTACGGCGTGCAAATCGCGTTCAAAGATTTTATCGCGACGAAAGGCATCGGAGGCAGCCCGTGGGTCGGGTTCAAGCATTTCGAGCGGTTTTTCGACAGCTACTTCTTCTGGCGGCTTGTGAAAAATACGCTCGGCATCAGCTTGCTCGAGCTCGTCGTCGGCTTCCCCGTCCCGATCGTGCTCGCCCTGATGGTCAACGAGGTGCGCTCGAACGGGTTCAAGCGGTTCGTGCAAACCGTAACGTACGCGCCGCACTTCTTGTCCACCGTCGTCGTCGTCGGGATGGTGCTCATGTTCCTGTCGCCGACGAGCGGTCTCGTCAACATGGCCGTCAAGGCGTTCGGCGGGGAGCCGATCTTCTTCATGACGGAGCCCGGCTGGTTCAAGCCGATCTACGTCCTCTCGGGCGTCTGGCAGCAGATGGGCTGGAGCTCGATCATTTATTTGGCCGCGCTGGCGGGCATCGATCCGCAGCTTCACGAGGCGGCCCGGGTGGACGGCGCTTCGCGGCTGCAGCGCATCTGGCACATCAACCTGCCGGGCATCCGGCCGACGATCGTCATCCTGCTCATTCTGAACATCGGAACGCTGATGGGAGTCGGGTTCGAGAAGGTGTTCCTGATGCAAAACTCGCTCAACATGGAAGGCTCCGACGTCATCTCGACCTACGTGTACCGGAGCGGCATATTGGGCGCGCAATACAGCTTCTCGGCGGCGGTCGGCCTGTTCAATTCCGTCATCAATTTCGTCCTGCTCCTGACGGTGAACCGGATCGCGAGAAAAGTGAATCAAGTCAGCTTATGGTAGGAGGTAACCGTCCGATGGAAACGCGCAGCTTGGGAGACAAATGGTTCGAGGCCGTCAATATCGCGCTGCTCGCCATGCTCTCCATAGTCGTCCTATACCCGCTTCTGTTCGTCCTGAGCGCCTCGGTCAGCAATCCGGCGCACGTCCTGAACGGCGACATGTGGCTTTTTCCGAAGGAGCTGACGTGGGCCGGATACGAGAAAGTGTTCGAGAACAAGGAAATCGTATCGAGCTATATCAATACGATCGTCTACACCGTCGTCGGCACGGCGATCAATCTCGTCATGACGGTCATGGCCGCCTATCCGCTGTCCAAGCGCGATTTGCGCGGACGCAACCTGATGATGGCGATTATGGTGTTCACGATGTTTTTCAGCGGGGGACTGATCCCGACCTATATGCTCGTCAAGCAGCTCGGCATGACGAACTCGATCTGGGCGCTCGTCATTCCGAATGCGGTGTCCGTCTGGAACATCATCATTATGCGGACGTTTTTCCAAACCGGCATCCCGAACGAAATTCAAGAGGCGGCCGCCATCGACGGCTGCTCGGATATGCGCATCCTGCGGCAGATCGTGCTGCCGCTGTCGATGCCGATCCTCGCCGTCATGATTTTGTTTTACGGCGTCGGCCATTGGAACGCGTACTTCAACGCGATGATTTATTTGACCGACCGGAGCGACTATCCGCTGCAGCTGATTTTGCGGGAAATTTTGATCCAAGGGCAGATGGAGCAGATGACGAACGCGGGCGACTCGTCGCACGCCAAGACGCTGATGGACGAGGAGCTGATCAAGTACGCCGTCGTCGTCGTGGCGAACTTGCCGATTTTGGCGCTGTACCCGTTCCTGCAAAAGTATTTCGTCAAGGGCGTCATGGTCGGCGCGCTCAAAGGTTGAGGCTATTCGGGGCAGCGCCCTCTTAGCATACAGATATACACATCGGTGGGAGGATGAAACGACATGCAATTCAAGAAATGGACCGCCCTGACGGTTAGCTCCGTCATGGTCGCTACGGCGCTCGCCGGCTGCGGAGCTTCGAACGGGGGACAAGCCGACGGGGGGACGTCGAACAATCAGGGGGACAAAGGGGCAGCGAATTCGAACGTCAACAAGACGGGCATGCCGATCGCGAAGGAGCCGATCGAGCTGACGTTTTTCACGGGGCTTGCGGCGACGAACGGCAGCAACAAGTTCGAGGAGCGGCTCGTCTGGAAAGAGTATGCCGGCATGACGAATATCAAGGTCAACTTCCAGACCGTTCCGTTCGAAAGCTTGACCGAGAAGCGGAACCTGGCGCTCGCCAACGGCGATTACCCGGACGCGCTTTACTCGGCGCGGGTACCGGCGGCCGATCTGATGAAGTACGGCGGCCAAGGGGTGTTCGTCAAGCTGAACGACCTGATCGACCAGTACGCCCCGAACTTGAAAAAGCTGATGGACAAATATCCGGACCTGCGCAAGGCGCTGACGATGCCGGACGGCGGCATCTACTCGTTCCCGTCGTTCTACAGCCCGGAATTTTTGCCGATGCTGATCGGGACGCCGCTCTGGGTGAAGAAGGAATGGCTGGACAAGCTGAACATGAAGGAGCCGCAGACGACCGAGGAGCTGTACAACTATTTGAAGGCGGTCAAGTCGACCGATCTGAACGGCAACGGCCAAGCCGACGAAATTCCGTACAGCGGCACCGGCATCAATCCGCTCATCGAGCAGCTGATGGGGGCATGGGGAGTCGGCACGCGCGGACTCGGCCACAAGTACGTCGACGTCGATCCGAAGACGAACGAGCTTCGTTTCTTCCGTACGACCGACAACTTCAAAGAGCTGCTGCAATATATGAACAAGCTGTACGCGGAAGGGCTCATCGATAAGGACGTCTTCACCCAGACGGGCAACGCGCTGTACGCGAAGGGCGGCAAAGGGCTGCTCGGCGCGACGATCAACCCGAACCCGAAGACGCAGTTCAACGGCGAAGGCTACTTCGGTCTCGGCGCCTTGAAAGGGCCGCACGGCGACCAGCTGTATACGCACATCAAGGTGCCGATGGTATGGCCGGGCGCGTTCGTCATTACGAACAAAAACAAAAACGTCGAAGCGACCGTACGCTGGATGGACCATTTCTACGGCGACGAGGGCGCGACGTTCTACTTCATGGGCAAGGAAGGCGTCAGCTATACGAAGGCGGCCGACGGCAAGCTCGAGTTCGTGGACGAGATCAAGAAAAACCCGAACGGGCTGACGATGGACCAGGCGCTGACGAAATACGTCTCGTGGATGGGCGGCAGCTACCCGGGCTACGTGCAGGAAAAATATTTCAAGGGCTCCGAGACGCTGCCCGAATCGATCGAAGCCGGCAAGAAGGCGCAGCCGCATGCGATCAAGGAGCTGTGGTACAACTTCAACTTCACGGACGAAGAGACGGATTTCATGAAGACGAAAGGGACCGACATCCATACGTTCATCACCGAGATGGAGGCGAAATTCATTACCGGCGCCGCCTCGTTCGGCGAATGGGACAAGTACGTCAACACAGTCAAAAATATGGGCGTGGCCGACTACATGAACGTATACAAGGCGGCCTACGACCGTTACAACAAGAGCAAGTAAGCAAGAGGAGGGCTCCCGCGACGGGGGCCCTTTATGTCGTGCTGCGGAATGACGAAAATATTCCTTGACGGGAATATTCACAATGGGGTATATTAAGAGTGTGAAGTTGAGGCGCACGCCGCCAAGCCATCCGGCGAAGAAACGGATAACCCATTAGGAGGAAGATGACGATGACGAGCAAAATGACGACCAAGGTAGAGGGCAACGAACTGACGCTGGAGCGCGTATTCGACGCGCCGCGCGAGCTGGTATTCAAGGCGTTTTCCGAGGCCGAGCACTTGAAGCGCTGGTGGGGCCCCCGCGGCTGGACGCTGACCGTCTGCACCGTCGATTTCCGCCCGGGCGGCGTCTGGCATTACTGCATGAAGTGCATGGACGAGAACCAAGGCAGCTTCTACGGCATGGAATCGTGGGGCAAAGCCGTGTACAAGGAAATCGTCGAGGCGGAGCGAATCGCCTACGTGGACTACTTCTCCGACGCCGAAGGCAACGAGGCGGCCGGCATGCCTTCGAGCGACATCGTGCTTCTGTTCGAGGAATACGAGGGCAAGACGAAGCTCGTCAACCGGGCGACATACGCGTCCCCCGAAGCGCTCAAAGCCGTCCTGGACATGGGCATGGAGCAGGGCATTACGGAGACGTGGGATCGTCTGGACGAGCATCTGGCGTCCGTTCGATAAGCGGAACAAACAACAAACATCTTCTCGCTTCTCCGAGCGAAAAGGTGTTTGTTGTTTGCGTTTGCCCTTGCTTCGCGTTCCGGCTTGCCGGGCCGCTCGTCCGCCTTCGCGGCCATTTCGGCGACCGGGACGCTGAGCACTGTTATTATGCGAAACACAGTATCTTATGGGGAGGCTGCGACATGTTGAAACTATTCGAATATAATTGGCAAGTTCGCAAAGATTGGTTGGATTGGTGCGGCACGGTTAACGAGGAGGAGTTGATGAAAAGACGAACGGGCGGCGTAGGATCCATCCTTATTACTCTACATCACATTGTGGCAGTAGAGTATGGCTGGATATGCGGGGGAATACAAGGAAAATCGATCGAAATCCCTCCGTTCGAGAACGTGGCCGGCTTGCAGCAAATCAAAGATTTTTCCGCCCGTTGCCACCTGGAACTTGCGCCGTTTGTCTATGACTGGAAGGATAGCCTGGAAAGCCGGATTATGATCGATATCACGGATGAAGGGGAACGGGAAGCTCATACGTATGGCGAAGTGATGCGGCACGTGATCGCCCACGAGATCCACCACATCGGTCAATTATCCGTATGGTCGCGAGAAATCGGGAAGAAGCCGGTTACGGCAAACTTGATCGGCAGAGGGTTATTCGATTGATCGCGATCGAAATGTTGATTGTATACTAGACCGGATAATTTGTAAATATTAACAAATGCCATGAGCATGAACAGCCAAGAAAACGAGTGTTCCATCCATACAAAATAAGGAGTGGGGTACAGTAGACCATGGATGATAAGCCGGTTTTCATCATTCTAGCAATCGCTTTTATCCTTGCTGCATGGAAATGGGGCGATTGGAGAACCTGGCAAAAATATCATTCGACAATTTTGTATTTCTTATTTTGCGATGCTCTTTATAACTATTTTACATACGAATATCCCTTATGGCGCCATACACCGATATCTTGGATTCCGTCCTATACGGGTATTGAACTGCTTGCCATGATTTGCTTTGCCTGTACTCCATTGATTTACCTGGGGCGATTCCCCAATAAACGCTGGAAGTCGATATCATGGGTTTTCCTCTGGGTCTCGCTTTATTCGGCTATTGAAGGAGGGCTTTATTTATTGGGAGCCATGAAATATGATCATGGTTGGACTTTCCTTCATTCCGTACTTTTCAACATGTTGATGTTTCCGATGCTGCGACTTCACTTTAAACATCCTTTATTCACTTACCTGTTATCCGTTCCAATAACGATTACCTTATTGCATTTGACTAAGGTTCCCGTTAAATAAATGAGAATCATACGACTCGCCGACTCGGTTACCTCCGTTCCAAGATTCGTTCGTCCACGCGCAGCGCATGGTCCGCCGGATCGCCGTCCGCCTCCGCGTGCAGCCCGAAGTAGACCATGTTCCCGCCGATCAGCCGCGCAAGCCGTTGCAGCTCCTCGTCCCGCACGCGAACGGTTTCGACGGACAGCGCGCCGTCGCGGACTTCGGCGATCCGGAAGGCGGGGACGTCGAGCACCGCGGCCGTCTGGACGAAATGCCAGTTGCCTTCGCGGACGATCGAGTGTTGATGGTTATGTCCGCAGAAGTAGACGCCGAAGCCCTGCTTCTTGGACAAAATCGACCGGATGTCGATGTTGGGATCGATCGAAAGCTTGCTTATCGTCGATCGTGCCGTCGTACCGTATACCGGATGATGGGCGAAAACGAGCAGCGGCTTGCGCTCCGAGCGCCGAACCTGTCCGTCCAGCCATTCGAGCTGCATCGGATCGAGCTCGCCGCCCCAGTCGGCGGGATTCATTTCCCTCGTCGTATCGAGCACGAGGACGACGGCCTCGTCCGTCTCGATCGCCCGGTACCGGAGCTGGCCGGTGATGGCCAAGATGTCCGCCTTCGGCATCCAATACGTGTCGTGGTTGCCGAGCGTATGGACGAACGAGTTGCCGCCGCCCAACGATCGGATTTTGCCGAATACGTACCCCAGCTCGTCCTCGGTGCCTTCGTTGGTCAAATCGCCCAGCGACACGTGCAGGTCCGCCTCGATCGCCATAAAACGCTCGAGCATGCCGCCGAAAAACGATTCTCTCGCCTTCAGCAGCTCGTTCCCGGCGTGCTGCATGCGCGGGTAATGGAAGTCTCCCATGATTGCGATTCGCATCCCTTCACTCTCCTCGAATTGTTCGGGTGGGTGGCATCTCCAGCATAGCTGCCGCATGTTAACCCCGTGTCACGACACTCTAAAGATTGTATGAAGCCGTTTCCCATGCGAATAGGGCTTCCGTCCCGATGTTGCTTCGCGGTTCGGGGGAGAATCGGACTTTCGGCATGGTTTCGAAGGAGCGGGGCGGAGCGGCGGCTTCCCCCAGGAAAAAGACGAAGAGGAAACGCCGTTTCGCAAACGGGGCGTTTCCTCGTCTTCGTCAGCTTTGCTCCAGTACGTACCGGATATCGTCCAGCAGCAGCTCGGCGAACTCCGCCGCAATATGCTTTCCGGACTGCGCTTCGATCTCGTGCCGGAGCGCGTTCAGCGCTTGAGCCAGCCGCTCCGGGTCCGACTTCGCCTCCTGCGCGCGTTCGGCTTTACGGATCAGGCCGTTCCGAATCCCGGGGTTGTCGATCCATCCCCGGTCCGCCCCCTTCCGAATGATCTCGGCCAAGTCGTCGGGCGTAACCTCGACTGTTACATCGTATACCGCTTCCGTCACGTTGCCGGCCCGATCGGACGCCTCGACGGAGAGGACGTGCGTGCCGGCCCCTACGGTCAAGGCGTCGAAGCGCGCAGGGATCCCGATCGGCCGCCCGTCGAGCCTCGCTTCGAGGCGCTCCACTCCGCTGAGCGCATCGTCGGCCGATACCGTCAGCTCGATCGGGTCGGTTTGCCGATACGACGTTTGCCGCGGACCGTCAAGGATCGGCCCCGTCCAGTCCGTCCCCACCTCGACGGTGCGTACGTCCTCGATATTTCCGGCCGTATCCTCCGACCGGTAGGCGACGGCATGCCGGCCTTCCTCGCCGATTCGAATCGGCCGCTCGTAACGGGTCCAGGTCGCTCCGCCATCCAGGCTGAACCGGGTTTCCTTCACTTCCGAGCCGCCGTTGTCGGACGCCGTGAGCGACACCGTGACGGGGGAGACGTACCAGCCGTTGCGCTCGATCCCCTCCACGGACGCGTCCGTTTGCGGAGGAGCCGTGTCTGAAGCGCCATCCGTCCGTACGACAACGAGACCGTATGGCGGAACCTGCGGGACGGAAAGGGTTGCTCCGTTCGCGGAAACGGGCGGGTTGTAACCGGCCGCGTCGACGGTCACCCAGCTTTTGTACACGTCGGCCGCGTTCAAGCCGCCTTCGACCGTATAGGTCAAATCGCGGGATTCGGCCGACGTATTGGAAAACACGTAGTACCGCTGCGAGTCCTTGCGGATGTGGAAGCCGAGAAACGGACCCGCTTCGAGCTTCGCAAAGCCGTCGCCCGGTGTTGCCCAGACGGGGGAAATGTCGGCGGCCACGTCGAACGTTTGTCCGGCGGCGTACGTTTGCTTGCTTCCGTTCCCCACGTACAGCGACTTGGACGAAAGGTCGGAGGAGCCGAACGAATTGGCCAGCACGGAAACCCGCAAATCGCCGAGTCCGAACACGTTCGGGGCGACCGGCTGGAACGCGAACGTTTCTTTCTCGCTTGCCTTGAGATGCACTCTGGCGTAATTCGGGCTTTGCTCCGCCAAGCTTTGCATCGATACGAGGCCGACGACGCCGGTTTTCAGCTGCAGCCATATTTGATGGACCTGCCACGGCGATTCCGGGTATTCGCCGACATGGATATACTGGGCCCTCCTCGGCTTATACCGCGCGGACAATGCCGCGAATTCGGGCGACGTTACGAGCGCTTTCGGGTAGTGGATGGCGGTGGCATCCGCCGAATACCCGTTGAATTCCACCTCGGGCTTCACCAGCTCGATATAGCCGTTTTTCGTCTTCGACCCCATCGCGCCCCGCATCGTCCGCACGCCCACAAACGTATTGGCCGTCTGCCCGAGCGTACCGACCCAGTTGAAATCGCCGTGCCATCCCCGCGCGCCGCCTATCGGTCCGAGGTTCCGATCCCGAACGACTCGGCTGTCCGCCGGGGCGACCGGCACGATGTCGTCGCGCCAATAGTCGACTCCGTAAAAGGACGGATCGACATACAGGATCGGCAGGCGCTCGGCGTACCATTTGTTCCGCCCGTCCCCGGTCAGCGCGGCGACAATGTCCGGAAGAGACGGCGGCACGTAGTCGTTTACGACGGGCGACTGCTTCCACCAGACGTGGGACGACGTTTCGGCGCCCCCGGAATTGTTCAGCAGGTACGGGTAATAATCGACCGTCTTCCGGATGATGGCCGCCGCCTTCTCGAGCCCGGCGATCGTGTACAGCCGCGACAGCCAGTTGACGGTCACCTCGTGGTAGGAAGCCACCTCGTTGCTGTCCTGCAAGTAATGGAAAGCGCCGTCCGGCATCACGTTCGAATCGATCGCGTCCAGAAACGCCTCGGCACTGCGCAAATACCGGTCCTCCTGCCACAGCTTCCAGGAAAGCCCCATGACGAACGCATAGCCGGCGTCGGCATTGGCGTACTCCTTCGAGATGTCCCCGTAGCTGTCGACGCGGCTCTGCCGGCCGTAATAGTTGTATTGGTACTCGACCGCCGGCTTCAGCCGCTCGAGCCATTGGGGCATCTCCTGCTGAAAGTGGCCGTTTGTCCGGAGCATCCATAACGCGTCCAGCAGCGACAGCAGCAAAAACCGGTTGGCGTTATCGTCGCCGGTCCGGCCGCTCCCGGCCTTCCACCAGTTTCCTTCCGGAAGCTGGCAGCCGATTAAATAGTCGACGAGCGCCTTGCTCTGGCCCTTCAAGCTTTCTTTTTGCCCGTCGGTTAACGTGCTGAGCGAATGCGTAATCGCCCAGGCCCGCCATTTCGCATGTACGGCATGGGTGTAGACCAAGCCCCAGCTGTCCGTCGCGGACGTGCATGCCGGAAGATTCGGCAGCGTCGCGTTGGCCATGCTTGCATTCAGTTTGGCGGCGTACGGGTTGGTCCGCGCCGTATTCGCGCGAGCCGTATCCGCCAGTACGGGGCTAACGGCGGACATAATCAGAGCGAGCAGCAGAACGATGGAAACGTTTCGTCTCGACCGCTTTTTCATCAATCGAACACCTCCATGACACGTTGGGTTTATACCGTTGCTTGCATCAGTCGATTGCGTCGCCTTTGCATTGATTGCGCTTACAAAGCGACCTTCGCCTCCTTTCGTCGCAAGTGGAGATACCCGTTCCGCTCCTTGGAAAAAGCGTCGCCTCCCTTGTCCGAACATAACAAACCGCCGTGCGGAGCTCAATAAACATCATTGAACCGCATATACAAAAACGAAAAAGCCCCCGCCACGATCCGTATGAATGCCAAAAAGCCGCGATAAACGCGGCTTTCGGCACGTGACGGGGCGATCGTTATTTCGGACCGAGCTTCACTTCAACCTCGATATGATGGATGCTGGAGGTGATCGATTGAAAATCGGCCGTAACGGATTCCGCATATTCGCCCTTGTTGCGGACCCGAACGAGCATGGCGCGAGGCTCGCCGTCCTGCGGAGCATAGCGGGCCGCGATCTTGTAACGGGCGAACGGTACGTCCTGCAAGCCGAAGCCGTCTCCCGAATCCTCCCCATGCGCGATGATCGTCTCGCCTTCGCTTCCGTCCAGCAGCGGCCCGACGGGAACCAGCGTCAGCTCGACGTCTTCGCGGCTCGGCGGCGGCAGATCCGGATTGTCCGGATGGAAGTAATCGGCCATATAGAAAAGCACTTTGCCGCTGCACGAATAGCAGCCTTCCGGTCTCGGCCCCGTCGAGTCCCAGACGAAATGGCGCACCGCCCCCGTGTTGCCGGCAAACGGGTTGTCGTTGTCGGGAGTCAAGCTGATCTGAATCGTGCTGCCGTTCAGCTTCCGCTTCAGCTCGGCGCTCATATTCCAGGTGGTCGCCAGCTGCGGCAATTCGATACGGTACTCGCCGTTCGCGTCCGTAACGGCAATCAGGTTGCTGTTGTACAGCAGCATATTGTCCGCGATAACCTGCACGCCTTCCAGCGGACTCCCCTTGCCGTCCTTCACGAAGCCCTTCACGACCCAAGGCTCGATCGACGCGGATCCGTCTCCCGAATCGTCCGGATCGTCGCCGCCGCCCCATACGTTAATGACATATTCGCTTCCCGTATCCTCGAACGTCACCTCATAGCCGCTGTTTTCGGCTACGAACCGCAGAGGGACCATCGTGCTGCCGTTCAGCATTTGCGCCGGAACTTCCAGCGGGATGAATTCGTCGTTCACTTTGGCGGCCTTGCCGTCAATCGTAAGCTCGATGTTCAAGTCGTCCTTCCTCCCGATCGCTTGGCGAACGCCGCCGGAGTCGATCCATTTCACTTGAAACCCGAGCGCTTCGAACAAAGCGCGAAACGGCACCAACGTCGTCCCGTCCAGAATGACCGGCTGAGCGTCCTCAAATTGCAGCGGCGCCTCATTATGGTACACCGCGATCGGTTTGGGCGCGGCAACCGCCGTCTGCCCCACCAGCATCAGTCCCATAAGACCGGCAAAAGCCAGCCATGCTGCGCGAAACCTTTTCCAATACACGTTTCTCACTCACCATCCGTTTCTATGGCATTATCGGAATGCCGCTCGAAATAAGTATCATTGTAGAGCATTCGCATGCCTCCTAACAGGAACTTTCCGGCCATCACCGGTCATGATCTTTCGAATGCTTTGACCGTGACTGGTCATAGCCGGGAAGGTGATTCAGACACGGCGGGGCGGGATACGGCCGCTAACGTCCATTGCCCGGATCGCAGCTCCGGCTGAATGGGCACGGGGCGTCGACAAAGCGCCTCGCCTTGTTGCCTGTCTGCAAGGCGGGCCAATTTCATCCTCCGTACGTGCAACAAAACGCCAAAAGACGTGCAAAAACCCGCCGAAGCGGGTTTTGCTTTGGGGCAGACCTCTATTTGTTCAACCGTTCCTGAATGCTCTTCACCGCATCTTCTTCCGCTTTCCTGAGCGCCGTGTTCAAGTCCGCTCCGGAGCAGCCGGCTGGTTTCCTTGACCGCAGCCGGTCGCCAGCCAGGCCGTCGGCATGACGACCGCCATCCCATTCGATGCTCTGCTCAAGTGGCGTTTCCCCTTCCGATCGGTATGTCTTCCATCGACCTCCTCTCCATCATAATCCCGGTTCGATTCGAAAGCGTTGTCATTGCGGGCCATTTTTTTGCCAATCCGGTCTGTCTCGACCCGTTTGCAGCCGGTCGCCGTCGCCTCCCGTCGCGTCCCGGCCTCGAATCGACGCCGTCCGGGCTTGGACCGAGCGGACGTACTCGGAAGGAGACATGCCCGAGATCCGCTTGAACTGCTTGGAGAAGTAATGGACGCTGCTGTACCCGAGCCGTTCGGCTACATCCGAGAAGCTGGCCGTATGCTCGCGCATGAGCTGCTTCGCCCGGCTGATTTTCAGCAGGTTGAAATATTCCATGACGCCGCAGCCCGTCTTGGCCCGGAACAGCGTCTTGAGCCGCGTACGGCTGATCGTGAACCGCTCGCACAGCTGATCGAGCGTGAAGTTGTCCGACAGATGCTCGCGGAGATAGTGGACGACGGCATCTACAACCTCGTCGCCTTCGGCTTCGGCCACGACGGAAGAGGGATGTAAGGAGCGTTCTACCTCCTGCGTCCGGCGATAAAGCTGAATGAGCAAAATTTCCAGATAATTGCGGATCAGCTGCTCCCCGCCGAACGGGGCGCCTTCGCGGCTGCTCGGACAATTCGCGATGTGAGGGGAATCGATCGCGGGCTCGAACGCCTGCAGCCCTTCCCGGACGATGCGCGACAGAAGCAGCCGTTCCTCCTCCAGCAGGCGGATCGTTTTGTCCTCGAACGCCCGCATGCAGGGGGACGAGCATTCGAACGAGAGGATGATCAGGTTGGGAGCTTTGTCGTTGGCGGCCCGTCCTCCATGGAACACGTTCGGCTTGTAAAAGATCAGATCTCCCTGCTTGAGCCGTTGATTGCCCGCGTCGGTGAAAATGTCCACTTCGCCCTTGTCCACGTAGACGATTTCCCAAAAATCGTGGCGTTCCCCGCTCGTGTAGAACTGTTTGGTCAATTCCCGGTAGTAAAACGTAACCAATTTGCGTATGGACAACTCTTCCAGCAGCGTATGTCTCGGACGCTCCATAGCCGTCTCCCTTCCGTCCCGACCGAATTGGCATAACGTTGGACCTTAAAGACAACGACGTCCATGCGGAGTTACCCCTATTATAGGGCATAGACAGACAGTTTCAACTAAGAGAACCCGAGAGGATGGATGAAACGCATGAACAAAATCCGGATGGGATTGATCGGCTGCGGCGGCATGGGGAGCAAGGGCCATGCCGAAGGCTTGCTGGCGCTGAGCGACCGGCTGGAGGTGACGGCGGTTTGCGATATCGATCAGGACCGCGCCCGAGCGGCTTCCGAGCGGCTCGGCGCAGCCTTTACAGCAATCGATTACCGCGATCTGCTGGACCGGGTGGACGCCGTATTGATCGCCCTTCCGCACGATCTTCACTTCGAAGTGGGACTGGCCTGCCTCGAAGCCGGCAAGCATGTGCTGATGGAGAAGCCGCTGTGCAATACCGAGGAGCAATGCCTGCGGCTGATCGAAGAGGCGGAGCGCCGTCGGCTCGTCCTGATGAGCGCCTATCCGGTGCGGTTCTGGCCGATCGTTCGGAAGATGAAGGAGCTGATCGACGCCAAGACGTACGGGGACGTATTTCATCTGTCGATCTGGACGGAGCAGTTCACCCGATTTCCGTCCGGGCACTGGACCGAGTCGGCGGAGCGGCTCGGAGGCGGCCAGCTGTTCAGCCACGGCTGCCATTACATCGACCTCATGCTCTGGCTGCTGGGCCGGCCGGTTAAAGGGTTTCACCTGGGCACCAACTTCGGTACGCCCTGGATGGAGAAGGAAGGGACGAGCGATCTGGCGATCGAATTCGAGAGCGGCGCCGTCGGCTACCACTTCGGCACGTGGGGCGCTCGCGGGACGCGGCTCGGCTACAGCATTCACGCCCACTGCACGGAAGGAATGCTGGAGTACAACCGCGCCGAGGGCAAGCTGTACCTGCATTCGAACATCGCGGCGGAACAAGCCGATCTCGACACAACGTCGCGGACCCGCATCCTGATGGAGGACAACGCGGCGGGCAAAAAAACGCAGTACGAGACGGAGCATTTCATCGACTGTATCCGGACGGGCAAGCGCCCGGTCACCGACGGGGCCAGCAGTCTCCAAGGATTGCGGGTGATCTGGCGCCTGTACGAGGCGGAACGCAGCGGCACGATCGCCGATCTGCGAGGACTTGCAATCGAAGAGGGCGTCTACGGCTGACGCGGTGCGGCGCTGCTATCCGCACGAGCAACGGGGAACCGGTCGCCGAGTTTCGGCAGCGCAAACGAACCCCGGAGCCTCCGCCAAGGAGGCTCCGTCGGCTCAGCCGCAAGAGGAAGGGAGGTGATCGAGGCATCGAATTGACGATCTCCAAGTATCTGCAAACACCTCAAATTGCAAGCGCTTCCACAAAAACCGAATCGGAGGGAAGACGATGAACTTGTCCATTCGAAACACGCTCCGAAACATCCGATCGCTGGGCGCGAAGGCGGCGCTCACGGCCTGCCTGCTGACCGTCCTGACGCCGCTTCTCGTCCCGGCAGCGACACCGCATGCGGCCGCGAACGGCGTCGGAGACGACTTGATGGTCAACGGAGGGTTCGAGCAGACTGAAGGGGGATATCCGCTTCCGTGGATCCCATTCAACGGCTGGAGCAATCCGGAGCTCGCGCTGACGCCGGCGGCGGCGCGGACCGGAACGAACGGGTTCCAAATTCAAACGACGCAGCAGTCGAATCCGTGGATCGCGCAGGAGATCCGGGTGGAAGCCGGGGCGGAATACGAAGTGTCGGCCTGGCTGAAGGCGACCGGCGTCCAAGGGTCCGGCATCGGCTTCAAGCTCGAATTTTACAAGGGCGAGGAGCGGACGAGCGCCGGCCATCTGATCGACCGTTCCGACAAAGTGCTCGCGGGCGATTTGACGGGCGACTGGCAGCAATTGAAGATGCAGGTGACGGCGCCGCCGGAAGCGACGATCGTCGTCGTCTTCCTGAGGCTGTACGGCACGGGCACCGTCTTCTTCGACGACGCGTCCTTCGTGCTGCGGAAGCTTCCTCCGATGATCGAGATGAAGACGGATCATCTGTTCTACTACTCGGAATGGGAAGAAGGACACGTCGCCGCGACGTTCCGTCCGCATGACGGCCAGACGGCCGGCAAGCAGGCGGAGGCGCGCGTTTACCGCGTATCCACGGGCGTGTCGATTGCGACCTACGGCTTGACGAGCGCCGCCTCCCCGCTGGCATTCGACTTCGATCCGACGCTGATGGTCGAGGAGGAGCCGTACAAGGTCGAGGTGAGCCTGCGCGACAGCTCCGGAACGCTGCTGGAGACGGCGGAGAAGACGATATACCGATTCGACCGTCCGACGATGCTGCGCGAGGACGGCAACATCCGGATCAACGGCGAGCCGTTCTTTCCCGTCGCCGCCTATCACGTCCGGCAAACCGATTATCCGTACTTGTCCGAAGCCGGAGTCAATACGGTGCAGGGCGGCGTGACGAACAAAGTCCAGACGATGCGGGGAACGCTCGATGCGGCCTGGCAGAACGGGCTTCGCGTGCTCGTCCCGCTCTATTACAACATGAACGTGCAGGAAAACTACGCGATGATCGAGCAGTTCGTGACGGAGCTGAAGGATCACCCGGCGGTGCTCGCTTGGATGATCATGGACGAGCCGGTGCAGAACAACAAATCGCAGGAGGAGCTGGCCGAAGCTTACCGCATCATCCGTTCGATCGACAAGGCGCATCCGGCCTACCTTGTGGAGGCCCCGGCCGACGCCTACGAAACGGTCGCTCAAGTGACGGACATCCTCGCGACCGACGTCTACCCGCTGCCGTTCTTCCCGATCTCGATCGTCGGCGAGCGGACGGCGCTGGCCAAGCAGGCCGCCGGAGAAGGAAAGCCGGTATGGAACGTTCTGCAGGCGATGTACAATCCGCCGGTTTGGACGCATCTGCCCACGATCGGCGAGCTGCGCAACATGGCGTACCAGTCGCTGCTGAGCGGCGGGCAAGGACTCGCCTATTACTCCTTCAACGAAGACGGCTTCGCGCTTCGCCAATCCGAGCTTTGGCCCGGACTGGTCAAGTTCCGGGACGAGCTCGAGCTGTTCGGGCGGCTGATCACCGAAGGGGAACGGCTGGGTGCCGGTCAGGCGACCGACGTTCGCTGGACGCTGTGGAAGGACGGCGACGAGCTTTACGCGGCTGTCGTCAATACGAGCGGCGCAGTCCGCACGGCGACCGTGCCGCTCGGGACAACGGGCTATCGCGCCGAGCTGCTGTACGGCGATTCCCGCTCCACGCTGGACGAACAGTCGGACAGCTTGACGATCGGGCTCGGTCCCGAGCAGTCGCTCCTGTACCGGATCGTGCCGTTCGCGACGATGGTAAGCCAAGCGATCGGCGAGGCCGACGAAGCGGCCGGGCTGTCGACCGAGCCGTTCTGGGTGTCGACCTTCAGCCAGCTTTTCGCCGGGCTGGATGCGGCCGAAGCCGCGTTGACCGGCACACCGTCCGCCATCGGCGACGCGATCGAGGCCGCTCTGGACGCCTGGAGCACGGCCGACGATTTGACGAATTGGGCCGAGCTTAACGGCGCCGGCGGCACGAAGGAAGAGATGCTGAACGCGCTCGATCGGATCCGGGAGCTGCTCGCGCCGATCGCGGCTGCGAACGTGCGTGCCGACTTGACGTTGGCCGCCGGGCGGATCTACGGGCAGCAGGAGCCGAACGAGCTGGCCGTTACGCTGCACAACGGGACGGCAAACGCGATACAGGACGTTCAAGTCGAGCTGCGGCTTCCGGAGCCGTTCGGACTGCCGCAGCAGACCCGAGCGTTCTCCTCGATCGGCGGAGGTCAGGGAACCGCGGATACGTTCGACTTCGGCATCGGCGTCGCAGTGCCGGAGGACCGCTACCGGCTGCAAGCCGTCATCGCATTCGAATATGCCGACAGGCCCGGAACGCGGATTACCGTCGGCAAGTCGGTCTATGCCGATTATTCGGACCTGCTCGATGCCGTAACGGTTCCGGCGTCGTTCGACGCGAAGGAAGGCGGCGCCTTCCCGTTCGCCGTCACGATCTCGAGCAGCATCGCCAGAGCGCTGAACGTTGCGCTCGACCCGGATTTGGCGCCAGGCATGACGATCGATCTTCCGGCCTCCTTGCCGCTGCCGGCGAATGGCAGCACGACTGTAACCGGTACCGTATACGTTCCGGAGAACGCGGCCGACGGCGCCAATGAGGCGGCCATCGACGTGTCCGCGGACGGGCATGTCGTCCGGACGGTTCCGGTGACGGTCAACATCAGCAAAAACTTGCTCGCCAACCCGGGCTTCGAAACGGCTTCGCCGGCGAGAACGGCGCCGAACGGCTGGGGGATGCGCGACGGCGTATGGACGCAGGACGAGAAGCACGGCGGACAATATGCCGTATCGCTGCTGCCGGACCCGGCCAATACGTGGAACGTGATCGCTTCGGGCTTGATTCCGACCAAGCCCGGCTACAAATATGCGCTTCGAGGATGGGTGAAGAACGGCTCCTCGTCCGGAAGCGCGTCGATCGGGCTGAGGCAGGTGAAGGAGGACGGCGCGTCCACGATCAACTACACGTGGAAATCGGCGCAGCCCCTGTCGGACTGGACATCCTACGAACTGGAGCTGACGCCGGCGGCGAACGCCAAGTATGTGCAGGTGTTTCTGCTGTCGGACACGCTCACGGACGGACCGGCCTGGTTCGACGATCTGTATGTGGACGAGATACCGGTCGAACCCGAATTCGTGCTCGACGCCGAAGCGGCTCCGGCTTCGATCGCCTCCAACCGGGGCGGCGCGTTCCCGTTCGAACTGCAGCTGTCGAACAACGCGGCGCGCGAGCTCGCGGTGGAGATCGAGCCCGATCTGCCTTCGGGCGTGACCATGCAGCTTGCCGCATCGGCCCATTTGGCTGCATTCGGCCAAACGACCGTCACCGGTACGGTATACGTTCCGACGACCGTCACCGACGGCGTTTACGAAGCGACGATTCGGATATTCGCCGACGGTCAGCTCGCAAGGTCGGTTTCGCTGCCGATCGTGATCGACAGCAATCTGCTCGTCAACCCGGGCTTCGAGCAGGCGACGTCCCAGGGGACCGCCCCGGCCGGATGGCTGATGCGTCAAGGACTGTGGGTACAGGATGTCGTCCATGGCGGGCAGCACGCCGTCTCCTTGGCGGCCGATCCGAACAATGCATCGAACTACATCGTCTCGGACCTGATCCCGGTCGTGCCCGGCAGCCCGTATGCGCTCAAGGGTTGGGTCAAGAACGGCTCCGCGGCCGGCGGCGTGTCGATCGGACTCAGGCAGGTCAAGGAAGATCGCGTGTCCACGGTCAAGTACACGTGGCGGGAGACGCTGGCCGATACGGACTGGACGCATTACGAGCTGTCGATCGCGCCGTCTTCGACCGCGAGGTATGTGCAAGTGTTTCTGAAGTCGGATACGACCGCGGACGGTTCCGCCTGGTTTGACGATCTGACGGTGGAGGAAATTTCCGCTCCGTAAGCCGCAGCCAGGTGAAGAAAAAGATATGCCCGTTGATCGATTCGTGTATTCAAACGCGATTCCGGAACCTGATACGATGAAGGCAAGTATAAACCGGACGATCGCCGCGACCGTGTCCTGCCATATCCGACAGCTTGCGGCAGCCCGCGGGCATGCGAAAGCGGCGATCAGATCCGGTGGGCTTTCCGGTATTCCGAGGGGCTGATTCCCATCTTCTGCGAGAACACGCGGCTCAAGTAGTAACCGTTGGCGTAGCCGCATTCCGCCGCGATCGCATCGAGCGTCAGGCCCGTTTCCGCCAGCAGGGCGCACGCCTTGTCGAGCCTCAGCTCGCTGACGAATTCGCTCGGGTTGACGCCGAACTTGCGGCGGAATCTTCGGCTAAGCTGGACGGTGCTCAGACCGAGCCGGTCGGACAGCTGGCCCAGGCCGAGCGGATGGCAAGCGCTTTCAGTCAGAATCGTTCTGGCCTCGTCCATGAGCGGGTCGTCGTACACGGGCGTCGTGCGTCGCCGGCTGGTCTCGCACTCCCAGCCGTACTGGTGCCACAGATCCTGAAGCAGGAAGTTCCGTCTGGCGACGGACGGGGCGTCCATTCGGGATTTGAGCAGGCGCAAATACCCGCAATTGCTGGCGAAGCGCTGCTTATCCGTCATGACGGAAAGCCCGGTCGGGTTCGGCTGCAGAAGCTCGTCGCCCCGAATCTCTTCGCCGGTCTCGCTGCGCCAGGTGAAGTACAGCACGAGGAACGAGGAAGGACGAAGCATGACACGCTTCAATACCGTGTTCGGCGGGCAGAGCACGAGACTGCCTTTCTCCGCATTCCCCCGGTGCTTCTCGAGCTCGAAGCGGAAGCTTCCGGATTCGACGGCGAACAGGACCCACAGCGGACTCTGGTCCTCGTCCTTCTCGAAACGGGCCTTGTCGCGCCAGTCGACCAAGGTGACGACATGAGGAAGAAGCTCCTGGGGATGGTAGGAAGGCATTTGGCTCACCCTTATCGCGGAATGTATGGGTCTTCGATAAGAATACCGGATCGTTCGGCCAAAAGAAAGAGAGCCCGCAGCGCTTTGTGCGGGCGAACGATACAAGGGAGAGATTCGACATGACGGTAACACCGGCAAGAGAACGGACCTTGCTGCGCACGCAGGTGCTGATCGCCGGAGGGGGGATGTCCGGCGTTGCCGCCGCCATCGCCGCTGCGCGCAACGGGGCCGCCGCGATCCTCGTCCAAGACCGCCCCGTCCTGGGCGGCAACGCTTCTTCGGAAATTCGCATGAACATCAGCGGCTCGTCGGTCCGGGGGAAGGCGCTTCAGACCGAATCGCGCGAGAGCGGCATCATTGAGGAAATTTTGCTCGAGTGCGCGGTGCGCAATCCGCAGCGCAGCGCCAGCATGCTCGATCTGATCCTCTACGAGAAATGCCGCGCCGAGCCCAATCTGACGCTGATGCTCAACACGGCGGTCGTCGGAGCGCGCATGGACGGAAGCCGCATCGTTTCCGTATATGCGAACCGGGAAAGCACGGAGGACTTCTTCGAAATCGAGGCCGAGCTGTACGCCGACTGCACCGGCGACGGCAGGCTGGGGCATGAGGCCGGAGCGGTCTATACGACCGGCCGGGAGGCGGCGGCCGAATTCGGTGAGACGGTGGCCGAGGAACGGCGCGACGAGTACAGGCTGGGATCCTCGCTCCTGTTCACGTCCCGGGACATGGGGCGGCCGATGCATTTCGTACCGCCGAAGTGGGCGCGCAAGTTCACGGAGGACGATCTGAAGTTCCGTCGGCACGACACCTGGGAATACGGCTACTGGTGGGTCGAATTCGGCGGCATGCTGGACACCGTCAAGGACAACGAGACGATTCGCGACGAGCTGCTGGCGATCATGCTGGGCATCTGGGACCATATCAAAAACAGCGGCCATCACCCGGATTCGGCCAACTGGGCGCTCGATTGGTTCGGGTTCGTGCCCGGCAAGCGGGAATCGCGAAGGTTTGTCGGGAAGTACGTGCTCAAGGAAAGCGACCTGGTCGAGGCGGTCCATTTCGACGATGTGATCGCGTACGGGGGCTGGCCGATGGACGTTCATCATCCCGCCGGCATCGAGGCGACGGGCGAGAAGCCGAACAAGGCGCCTTATACGCCTTATCTGTACGGCATCCCGCTGCGGTCGCTGGTCAGCCTCAATATCGACAATCTCCTGTTTGCCGGCCGCAACATGTCGGCCACCCATATCGCCTTCTCCAGCACTCGGGTCATGGCCACCTGCGCCTTGATGGGCGAAGGGCTGGGCACGTTCGCCGCCGTCGCCCTCCGCAGCGGCAAGCCGATCGGCGACGCATGGCGGGACGCGGCGATTGTGAAGGAGACGCAGCAGCAGCTTCTTCGGCAGGGGGCCTATCTCCCCGGCATCCGGCTGGAAGACCGCAACCTCGCCGCGGATGCCCGCATCGTCGCCTCCTCCGAGCAGGAGGAAGGCCGGGCCGCCCTGATCGTAGACGGCCACGTCCGATCCGTGCACGGACCGAAAGGCGTTCGGCCGGACTTGGCCGTGCCGGGCACGCACCGCTGGATGTCCGACCCGTCGGATTTGGCGCCATGGCTGGAGATGCACTGGGAGGAGGCCGTCCCTTTGAAGCGGATTACGCTGGTGCTGGACGGCGGACTGCATCGGCATCTGGCACTGACCCATTCCGACATGCACTTTCAAACAATGGCATGGGGGGCGCAGCCGGAAACGCTGAAGGAATTCCGCCTGCTGGCCGACACCGGCGAAGGCTTCGGGGAAATCGCGCACGTGCGGGACAATTATTCGCGGCAGCTGGACTTCGACGTGGAGCTGCGCGGGTTTCGGAAACTCCGATTGGAAGTGGTCGCCACCAACGGATTGGATCATGCCCGAGTGTTCGAAATTCGATGCGTCTGACGAAGCGGATTCACGGCAACAACGAAAAAAGGGAGGTCATCCTCGAATGAAGGTTGCGCAAGGAAAGTCGGATCGCAATGGAACGTTGGCTTTCGCCGTCGCCTTGCTGCTGGCGGTCACGCTCGCTTTGGCCGGATGCGGCAAAGGCGCGGGAACGTCGGACGCACCGTCTCAGCAAGGGGGCGAGACGCCGAAAACAGCTACGGAGCCGGTCACGCTGACCGCGGCGATCGATGCCGTCATCATTGATCCCGCTTTGGAGAAGCTCATTCAGGAAGAGCTCAAGGCGAGCCGTCCCAACATCACGCTGAACATCATCCAGCCGACCAAAGGAAACACGTTGAACGAACTGATCGCGGCGGGAACCGTACCCGATCTGATCTTTACGTATAACGGACGGCTGTCCACCTATGCGGATCGCGAGCTGCTGCGCGACATGACCGAACTGGCGAAGACGCATCAAATCGATTTGAGCCGGTTCGATCCGCAAATGATCGACGACGTCCGCAAATTTTCCGACAAGGGCGAATTGTACGGCATCCCTTACGGGACGAACTTCCACGCCCTTTATTACAACAAGGACATCTTCGACAAATTCGGGGTCGCCTACCCGCAGGACGGCATGACTTGGGACCAGGTGGTCGACTTGGCCAAGAAGGTGACCCGCAAGGACGGCAATACGCAATACCGCGGATTCGATCCGGGCGCCGGCATCTCCTGGATTTACCAGCCGCTCGGCATCCAGGCGGACGATTACAAGACCGGGAAATCGTCGATCAACAACGAGCAGTGGAGAAAGGTATTCGAGCTCGTTCATTCGTTCTACTCGATCCCCGGCAACGAGCCCGGCACCGTGACGGCCGCCGACCAATTTCTGAAAGACAAGACGCTGGCGATGATCGGCTATACGAACTTATTCTCGCAGCTCGAGTCCGCCGGCCAAAACGGCTTGAACTGGGACGTGGTCCAATACCCGAGCTATCCCGAGCGCCCGAACATCTACGGAAACGCCAGCGTGAACGTCATCATGGTGACGAAGACGAGCAAGCATACGGACGAGGCGATGCAGGTCATCCGGGCGGCGACTTCGGATCGGGTGCAGCTGGAGAGCTCGAAGCAGGGCAAGGTATCGCCGCTGAAAAGCGAGACGGTCCGGGCCGCATTCGGAACGGGGCTCCCTTTCCTTCAAGGCAAGCAGCTGCAAAGCATATTCAAGAGCAAGCCGGTTCCGTATCCGCTCTCGTCGCCGTACCGGTCCAAGTCCGAGTCGATCGCGAGCAAATATTTCAAGGAATACGACAGCGGCAGCATGGACGTCAACTCCGCGCTGAGCAAGGCCGAGGAAGAGATCAACAAGATGCTGCTGGAGGAGAAGGCCAAGAAGTAAGGAAGACGGTGTCCTCGGTAAGACGGCGGAAGCGGCTTGCCGTCCGACCGGGGACATCGCTTGCCGGGGCCGCTGTCCGGCAGCGGGCATATCAGGGGGGGGGGGGAGCGAGTTGAACAAGCTTGCGGAACGGAACGCGAGGCTCGGCGTGATCGGGCTGGGCGGCCGCGGATACGGGCTGCTGAATCAGCTGCTCGGGATGGAGGATGTGGACGTCCCGGCGATATGCGACCGGTATGAAGATCGGCTGTGCCGGGGGGCGGAACGGATCGCCGCATCGGGCCGGGCGGCTGCGGAACGATACGAGGATTACCGGCAGCTGCTTGCCCGGGACGATCTGGACGGCGTGATCGTCTCGACCTCGTGGACGAGCCACGCGGAGATTGCGATAGTGGCCATGAATGCAGGGAAAGCCGTAGGCTGCGAGGTCGGAGGGGCGCTGTCGCTCGAGGACATGTGGGAATTGGTGCGAACGGCGGAGAGGACCGGGGCGCCTTTCATGCTGCTGGAAAATTGCTGCTACGGACGTCACGAGCTGGCGGTCTGGAACATGGTCCGGCAAGGCTTGTTCGGAGAGCTCGTTCACTGCCAGTGCGGGTACGAGCACGATTTGCGCAAGGAAGTCGCGACAGGAAGCGAAAATCGGCATTACCGTCTTCGGCATTACTTGAACCGCAACGGCGATCTGTACCCGACCCACGGGATCGGCCCGATCGCCAAACTGCTCGGGATCAACCGCGGGAACCGGTTCGTGAGCCTGACTTCCATGTCGTCCAAAGCGCGGGGACTGGCCGCCTGGACGGAACGCCATCTGGGGCCGGAGCATCCGGCGGCGAAGGCGGACGCGGCTTTGGGCGACATCGTCACCACGATGATCCGGTGCGCGGGCGGCGAGACGATTGCCGTCATCCACGATACGACGCTCCCCCGGCCGTACTCCAGAGCCGGCAGGGTACAGGGGACGAAAGGCATTTGGATGGAAGACAACCGGTCGATCCATCTCGAAGGGCGAAGCCCCGCCCATACGTGGGAGCCTTTCGACGATTATATGGCCGAATACGAGCACCCGCTGTGGAAATGGTACACGGCTCATGGCGTCCGGGAAGGGCACGGCGGGATGGATTATTTGTGCCTGCGCTCCTTCGTGGAGAGCCTGCGGCGGCAGACGGCTCCGCCGATCGACGTGTACGATGCCGCCGCCTGGATGGCGGTGACCGTCCTGTCGGAGCAATCCGTCGCGTTGGGCAGCCAGCCGGTCGCCTTTCCCGATTTTACGAACGGCAAATGGATGAGCCGGGAGCCCGCGCCGTCCGGCAAGTACGGGCTGGACGTCCTGGACGTCTCGGCGTTCGAGGCGCCGTGATTAGCCGTCTCCCGTCCTCTAATCGCCGGACTTCCGCGATATAACCATATTTGACCGGCTCGGTCGGAACGGATATTTCGTGCATAGCGGCCGGGCGCCGCATCGTATGATCTTCTACGAGGAATCATCCGATGTAGAAGGAAGGGATGCGCTTATGGCGGCAACAACGCGCCCCCGGACGGGCGGCCTGTCCGGTCCGACCATTCAAGTCGACCCGCTGTTCCCGTACTATGCCAACCGATCGCCCGACAGCGTGGCGGAGGAAATCCGGCTGGCCGGCTTTCCGGTCGTCCGCTACTTCGTCGTCAACGAGAGGAAGGTGAACCGCAAGCTGATCGAGGCGTTTCGGAAGCGGGGTATGTTCGTCTGGGCGCTCGTGCTCGGCAACGGTTCGTTTTCCACGGAAGGGTACCCGGACGAATGGCCGGACTGGCAAATGAAGCTGCTCCGGCCGGTCGACGACGGCTATCGGCGGTTCTCGTATTTCAACGACGACTTCGTGGCATGGAAAACGAAAACGATCACCGCCATGCTGGCCGACTGCCCGTTCGACGGCATCGAAATCGCCGAGCCGTACTTCCCCGAATGGAACGGGCTCGAAAGCGGCGTGTACGGAGACGTCGGACCCTATGCGCAGCGGGCGTTTCGCCGGCGGTACGGGCTGGAGATGCCGGAGTTCGTCCGGACCTCGTCGCCGCGCTACTACAAGAACGACCCGGACACGTATCGGAAATGGGTCCGGTTTCGCATCGACGCCGTGAACGGCTTCCTCGACCGGGTCATCAACGGGGAAGGAGGCGCCCGCCGCACCCGCCCGGACATCGCGGTGGCGACGTGGTCGCTGGCCGTGGACGCCGGACCCGATTCGGTAAGCCGGCTGGCGGACATGCAGGGCAACGACGCCGCCTCGATGATCGCGGCCGTCAAGCCGGACCTTCACGTGCTGCAGACGCATTGGCCGGATTGGGGCAATCCCGATCTTCCCGCGGACTACGTCCGGCGCTACGAGCCGTTCGTCCGCGACATCCGGAGACGTCATCCCGACGTGCCGATCGCCGTGCAGGCGGACGTCGGCTCGTCGAGGAACATGATCCGCAGCCGCGCTTGGACGGAGACGTTCGCCGCGACGGCGGCCGCATCGGGGTACGCGTCCTGGACCGCCTACGAATACCATATCGGCGGCGCGATGTACGAGGAGCGCCCGACACCGGTACTGGCATCGCGAACGGGTGCTCGCGAGGCGATGATTTCGTTCAACAAGCGGATCCGCATCGATCCGGTCCGGCTGAGCCGCGAGCTGATCGGCTTTCGCGCGGACGGGGGGGCCCATCGGTTCGCCCCGATCGACAAAGCCCGCGTCGACGGCAGCCGGCTGTACGTTGCGTCGGACCGGTTCCCGCCGGGAAGCTTCGAGCTGCGGATTCCCGGAGGGATTCGCGATACGCCGGAGCTATGGCTGTACAAGGATTTCCCGGCGAACGAGGCGGCGCCCGGCGCCAGCATTCGGGTACCGCCGTGGGAAGGCGAACGGCCGCCTCCCCGCTTCCGCTGAAACCGCACCGACTCTTCTCCGTATAAGCGTTTTGAAACGGTTACGATTATCGGGAGGGATGGCAATGTCTTTGTTCAATCGGATGCTGGCCAGTATCGGGATCGGCGGAGCGAAGGTGGATACGAAGCTGGAGCGGGGCGAGTACGCGCCCGGCGAAGAGGTGCGGGGCGTCGTCCACATTCGGGGCGGCAGCGTCGAGCAGGAGATCGGCAGCATCTATATCCTGGTGATGACGCAATACGTCAAGGAGCATGACGACCGGAAATATACCGAAAACTACGCGTTGGCCAAAATTCGCGTTTCCGACCGGATGACGCTGCGGGCGAACGACAGCGTGGAAGTGCCTTTCGCCTTCGAGCTGCCCGTCGACACGCCGGCGACGATCGGCGGGCAGCCGGTATGGCTGCGCACGGGGCTCGACATCGAAATGGCCGTCGACCCGAGCGACGACGACGCGATTCGCGTCCGCCCTCACCCGCATGCGGAGACGGTGCTCGCCGCGGCGGAACGGCTCGGCTGCCGGCTGAAGAGCGCGCGCTGCGAATACGCCCGGTACGGCCGGGGAGGCGTCCCGTTCGTGCAGGAGTTCGAGTTTTATCCCGGGCACGGGTACGGGAGCCGGATGACGGAGCTCGAGCTCGTCTTCTTCCCCCGCCCCGGCGGGCTGGACGTTCTCGTCGAGGTCGACCGGCGGGCGCGCGGGCTGACCGGCTTTCTCGAGCAGGCGTTCGACATGGACGAACGGAAGCAGGTGCTCCGACTCGGCGCCGCGGAATTGAACGGCGGGCCGGACGCGATCGCGCACTTGCTGGCGGAGACGATCGAGCGGCATACGTATTGACGATAACAGATGGAGCGGCCGTCCGAAGCGGGGCGGCCGTTTCGCGTATCGACGCGGTTGACAATAGAAAGTTTAGTATCTAAACTAATGATATGAAACGAAAACACGATCCGTCAACCGCCCCCGAATACACGGGCAGCCGCCATATCGGGAGGCTAATTATGCAGCTTCGGCGGCTCGAGCGGCACCCGAAACGGTTCGGGGACGCCGGCTTGCTGACGCCGAGCGAAATTCATACGATCGAAGCGATCGGCGACGAAGGCGGCGTCCGGATGAGCGAGCTCGCCGGCCGGCTCGGCGTAACGAAAGGGGCTGTCACCCAAATCGTCTCCCGTCTGGAAGAGAAGGAGCTGCTGACGCGTTCGCCGCATCCGCACGATTCGAGGGCGACCGTCCTGACGCTGAGCGAAAAGGGAAAGGAGGCTTTCCGGGCGCACGAGGACGTCCATGACCGATTTTACGAACGTCTGCGCGCGCGGCTGAGCGATTCGGAGATCGACATATTCGAGAAAGGTCTCCGGACGTTGATCGAATCGCTGGAAGACTAATTTTTTTTGCTGAAAAGGTTTAGTTACTATACCAAATGACGGAGGGCTCTGGCATGAAAGACATCATCGTCGTAGTCGGCGGTTACGGTCAAGCGGGCTGCGTCGTCTGCCGCCTTCTCGGGCGACGGTTCCCGGGCCGCGTATACGCCGCCGGCCGAAGCTTGGCGAAAGCGGCGGCGTTCGCCTCGTCGACGGACGGCGACGTGCTGCCCTTGCAGATGGACGTCCGCGACGGCTCGTCCGTCGGCTTGCCGGAAGGAACCGGACTCGTCGTCATGTGCCTGGACCAGGACGATACGTCGTTCGTGGCAAGGTGTCTGGAGCTCGGCGTTCATTATGTCGATATTTCCGCTTCCGCCGGCTTTTTGGCGCGCGTCCGTAAGCTGGGCGGCGAAGGAAAAGGGCGACCGCGATCGACTGCGGTCTTGAGTGTGGGACTCGCCCCCGGCTTGACGAATCTGCTCGTCAAACGGTGCGTGCAATCGTTGGACGAAGTCCGATCTGCGGACATCTTCCTGATGCTGGGGTTGGGCGATAAGCACGGGCGGGCGGCGATCGAATGGATGGCGGACAACATGGAAGCCCGTTTCAACGTGACGGCGCAAGGGGGGCGAACCGAAGCGAACAGCTTCGAGGACGGGAAAAAAACGGCATTTCCCGGAATTCGGGGACGTAGAATGGCGTATCGGTTTCCTTTCGCCGATCAGTTCTCGCTGCCGGACACGCTCGGGATTCGTACGGTGAGTACGCGGATATGCTTCGACTCGCGGTCGGCGACCCGCCTTCTCGCCGCGTTCAAGAAAGCGGGCGCGTTTCGGCTGCTGCGCTGCCGCGCGGTTCGGCGGGCGGCGGTTCGAACGTTCGAGCGGCTCCGTTGGGGGTCCGACGTCTGCGTGGCGAAAGCGAGCGCGGAAGGGACGCAAGCCGGGCGCCCGGTCCGGTACGAATGCTCGGTGCGCGGGAGACAAGAGCATGCGGTGACGGGAGCGGTGGCGGCCGCCGTGGCGGAACGGCTCTACGTGGGCGTTTGCCCGCCGGGCGTCTATCATATCGAAGAGCTGTTCGAGCCGATGGAGCTGATCGGCGGGCTGGAGGAACGGATTGAGTTCGAAGAAGGCTGGTATGACCCTAATTAGGCGGCAAGCGCAAAGCCATCGGAAACGGAGGGAAGCGAATGACGACGTCCAATACGAACGTGCCGGGGCCGAAGCCGATCCCCGTGCTCGGAAACTTGCTCGAGATGGGAGCGAATCCGCTTCGCTTTTTCGAAACGTGCGCCCGGACATACGGGCCGGTCGTGAAGCTCGAGCTGGAGAAAGGGCGGGATACGTACTTGCTGAGCCGGCCGGAGCACGTTCAATTCGTGTTGACCAACACCCAGAAGCTGTTCGTCAAAGGCTACCAGCGGGACCGCATTTTGAGCTTGGTGCTCGGGAACGGCTTGGTGACGAGCGAAGGAAGCTTCTGGCTCCGGCAGCGGCGATTGTCCCAGCCGGCCTTCCACCAGCATCGGATCGAAGGGTACGCGGCGGTAATGTCGGCGTATGCGCAGCGGATGCTCGCCGGCTGGCGTAAGGATGAAGTTCGGGACGTTCACGCGGACATGATGCGATGCACGATGGAGATCGTAGGCAAGACGCTGTTCGACGTCGACCTGTACGATCCGGGCGAAGGCTCGAACGAAGTGGCGGAATCGATGGATCGGGTGTTTCGCGAATACGTCAAGCAGTACGCCAGCGTCGTTCGACGCCTCTTGGAGACGGTGCCGTTCCCGCTGCCGCTGCCGGGAAACGCGAGGCTGAAGCGAAGCGTCGAGAAGCTGGACCGGATCGTTTACGGCATCATCGAGCGGAGACGGGAAGAAAATCGCGACAGGGGCGACCTGCTGTCGATGCTGCTGCAAGCGAGGGACGACGACGGTACCGGAATGACGGGCGAGCAGCTGAGAGACGAGGCGATGACGCTGTTCCTCGCCGGTCACGAGACGACGGCCAACGTGCTGTCGTGGACGCTGTACGCGCTGGCCCGTCATCCGGCCGCAGGAGAGGTGCTGGCGGCGGAGCTCGATCGCGTCCTGGAGGGCAGGGAGCCCGCGTTCGCGGACATACCGCGGCTCCCTTATACGCAAGCCGTCATCAAGGAGTCGATGCGGCTGTACCCGCCCGTATGGTTTATCTCGCGGGAGCCCGTCGAGGACGTATCGATCGACGGCTACCGGCTGCCGGCCGGCTGCGAAGTGGCGCTGAGTCAGTGGGTCATGCACCGGCACCCCGACCATTTCGCCGATCCGCAATCGTTCCGGCCGGACCGCTGGAGCCCATCGTTCGAAAAAAGCTTGCCCGCTTACGTCTATTTCCCGTTCGGAGCGGGTCCGCGCGTCTGTATCGGGAGCGGCTTCGCCATGACGGAAGCGACGCTGCTGCTGGCGTCGATCGCGCAAACGTACCGCTTCGAGCCGGCCGACGGCCGCGAAGCGGTGCTCGAGCCGTCCATCACGCTTCGTCCGCGGTACGGCATTCGCCTCCGAGCGATACGAAGACGGTGAAGGCGACGGGTTCAATGGAAGGAAGCGCTTACGATCAATCCGCCGAAAACATCGTCTGCTGACGCTGCCGGTACTCGGTCGGCGACGTGCCCGTCCAGCGCTTGAACTGCTTGCTGAAATGGGCGCCGTCCCGGAATCCGAGCTTCTCGGCGATCCGGTCCATCGACTGGCTGTCGTTCATCAGCTCCAGACGGGCGTGATGAAGCGTGACGCTGGACCAATATTTGCGCGGGGAAACGCCGAACGTGCCGCGGAAGACGCGGCACAGGTACGACCGGTCGTAGCCGAGCTTCTCCGCCAGCTGCGCGATGCGCAGGTCGAGCGCGTCCGCATCGGCGCCGCCCGATTTCACCGCCTTGTCGATTTGATCGGCCATCCGGCACGCCGCCAGGAAGCCGTCCGACCGGCCGCCCCGTGCGAGCAGCTCGGACGGCTCCGCTCCCCCGAGCGCCGCGAACAGGTCGAACGCGCGGGACATCAGCTTGAGCCGCGGAGCGGGATGGGACAAGTCGCGGCCCTCGTAAGACTTCAGCAGGTCGATCAGGTCGCGCAGCGGCCCGCGGATTTCCCGCTCCGTCCGGGAGCCGTACGGATGGTGGCCGCACCGGTAGCGGCTCAAGATCGCTCGGAACATGTAGTCCTCGACGTCGAAATGAATCGCGAAATACGTCACGTCCCGACCGTGCGTGCCGGTGACGCGGTGCGGAACGCCGGGCTGGATCAACAGCACGTCTCCCGTACCCATCCGGTGGACGGCATCGCCGACGAGCACGTCCTGCCCGCCGTCCAGCACCAGGTTCAGCTCGAAGATCGGATGCTCGTGCAGCGGCCGCGACCAATGCGGCTTCGTCACCCGCCAATGCGTCTGGAATACGCGGAAGGCGGAATCCATGTCGGGCATATGAATCGTTCGGCGATACGGGACCGAGGGGTTGTCGTTCGGATGGTCGTGAATCACGCTTGCACCTCCCGTTCTGACGGCTCGGCTTCGGGCCGCTTCTTCTTCCATCTTAGCACGTTTTGCCGGAGCGAAGCAGGGTGTATCCGGCGCGGAGAAGTCCGTTTTGTACAAATTCGAGGCAAAAATGTCCCTGTTTAACACCTGTATTTCTATTTATAATAATGGCGGCTGCGCATCCGTACCGGATCGTGCCCAAACCATATCTAAGAGGAGAAGGAGTGAAGTGATGCGATCATTCCATTCACGCACGTCCCGGTTCGCGGGCCGAGCGATGCGCCGGGCGATCGGCCTGCTGCTCGTGCCGCTGCTCGTCGCCGGTCTGCTGCCGCTCGGGGCTTTGGCCGACGGCGCCCCGGCTCCGGCCGTACGCTACAGTTTCTTGGATGCGTTTTCAGGGAGCGGCGGCTTGTTCGCGCTCGGCGATTTGACCGCCGCGCCGGCGACGACTCGCAACAAGGCGTACGGGGCGGCCATTTCGGCGACCGCGATCGGGCAAGCGCGATCGTTCCAGTTCACGGTGCCGGCGTCCGGCCATTATTTGATTTCGTTTCAAGGCTACTTGTATTTCAAATCCGGCATCGGGGAGCTGTCGGTCGACGGAGCCCCGATCGGGCGGTACGACTTCTACGACCCCGGCAGCCGATTCGGGCCGGATACGCCGATGAAGACGGTATGGCTCGAAGCGGGCGGCCACGTGCTGACGCTGACGGTCGTCGGCCGCAATCCGGCCGCTACGACGGGCAGCAATTACTCGATGTATGCAAGCGCGCTGACGCTCGTCCCGATGCCGGGGCCGGCGGAGCTGCGGCTTACGAGCGAGCCGTCCAAGACGCTGCTGCTGCCGGGCGAGACGGCGACGATGCGCACGACCGTCTCGATGTCCGACGGCACGGCGGTGACGAACCCGCGTTTCGGCTACGCGAGCGGGGACGAGTCGGTCGTCACGGTCGACGTCTACGGGACGATCCGCGCGATCGGCCGCGGCACGGCGTCGATTACGACGTCGCTCGCGTCCGACCAGGGGAACGCTTCCGTCTCCTCGACCGTCACGGTGTCCGACGGGCGGCTGGCCGAGGTCGCCGTCGCGCTCGATCCTCCCGAGCTGTTCGTGGGCGGCGCGTCGCGGATCGCGCTGTCCGGCAAGCTGACCGACGGCACGCCGGCCGACTTGTCGCAGGCGAACGCCGTCTTCTCCGTGGACGATCCGTCGATCGCCTCCGTTTCTCCGCAAGGGGTGTTGACCGGGCTGAAGACCGGCGCGACCGTCGTGAGGGCGTCCGTCACGTTCAACGGCAGTACGGCGGAAGGGCAGGCTTCCGTCGTCGTCACGCCGAAGACGCTCGCCTCGGTCGAGGTGAGGCCGGAGAAGGCGACGATCACCGTCGACGAATATGCGAAAACCGTCGTCACGGGCAAGTTCGACGACGGGACGGAGGCGGACTTGACGGGCGCGACGTTCGCCTTTGCGACCGATAGCGCCGGCATCGCAGGCATCGATCCTTTGACAGGGACGATCGAAGGGAAGGCCGCCGGACAAGCGGTCGTCTCCGCGACCGTCACGCTGGGCGGGACGACGCGCACCGGCAGCGCGACCGTTACGGTACAGCCGCTCGTAAGCGACAAAACGCGCAGCACGATCTACACGCCCGCCAAGGTGGCGAACGCGCGCGACAACGCCGCCCGCTACGATTGGGCGAAATCGATCCGGGACGCGGCCGCCGCTTCCGCCGATCCGTTCGTCGCGCTCGGCTACGAGTTTCTGTGGAATATCGTGCCGCCGCAGACGCTGCCGCGCAGCTACGGGGTCAATCAGGTGATGGGGAGCCCGGTCACCGGACGCGAGATCGACAAGTACGGCAACTACCCGTATTTGGCCGACCCGGTGGGCGAGCCGTGGAAAATCGTCGACCCGTCGAGCGGCTACAAGTTCCCGACGAACGATTTCGGCGCGTATTACCGGAGCGGGCTCGACGAACAAGGCGTTTTCCGGCCCGAGCGGGCGGACCGCAGCCTGCTCGTCAATACGCTGTATCCGGAGAAAGGCCCGACGTGGGGCGTCGACGACGGATACGGGTGGGTGGACGACAAGGGCAACCGGTATACGTTCATTTCGTATTACGTCCATTGGCATTTGTGGTACAGCAGCGGCATCATTCAGCGCGCCGTCCGCAGCCTGCGGGACGCGTACGTCTTTACGGGGGATATCCGGTACGCCCGCGCCGGCATCGTCCTGCTCGACCGGATCGCCGACGTTTATCCGAGCTTGGACGCGTCGGCGTACGACCCGACGATCTATTTGCAGTCGGCCCAAGGGACCGGTACGGGCAAGGCGGTCGGTTCGATCTGGGAAACGTCGCTCGTGAAAGATTTTTTGAGCGCGTACGACGCCTTTTACCCGGCCATGGACGACCCGGAAGCGATCGCCTTCTTGAGCGCGAAGGGCCGCGAGCACAAGCTGTCGTGGAAACATTCGGGCACCGGCCTTCGCCGCAACGCCGAGCAAGGCATCGTGCGGCAAGTATTCCCGGGCGTGAAGGCGAGCCAAATCCGCGGCAACGTCGGCATGCATCAAAGCGCGCTGGCGATGGCGGCGGTCGTGCTCGATACGTTCCCGGACACGAAGGAATGGCTCGACTTCAACAACCAAGCGGGCGGTCTCGTCGCCAATCCGTGGCGCGTCACGGGAGGCAACCTGCTGGCGTCGCTCGTCAACGACGTCGACCGGGACGGCCACGGCAACGAGTCGGCGCCGGGCTACAACCGGCTGTGGCTCAACAATTTCCTGCAAGTGGCGGACGTGCTGTACGGCTACGACAAATACCCGCAGGCCGACCTGTACGATAACGTGAAGCTGCGGAAAATGTTCCACGCCATGTACCCGCTCCTGCTTTCGGAGAAATATATGCCGCCGACGGGAGACTCGGAGATGACCGGCAATCCGGGCTTGAGCGGACTCGATTCGGCGCAGATGATCAAGGCGTTCGAGGCGTACGGCGACCCGATCTTCGCCCAGCTGGCGCATTTTCTGAACAACAACAGCGCGGACGGCATTCACGGGGACATTTTCTCCGCCGACCCGGAGCGCGTCGCAGGCGATATCGAAGCCGTCATCGAGGAGCACGGACCGCTCGACCTCGGCTCGTCGAACTTGACGGGCTACGGCTTCACGGCGCTGCGGGACGGGGACAACGACAAGCGGAAATACGGGACGAACTACGGCTTCCCGCAGCTTGCGGTGACGTCGGCCAGCACGGCGTACAACACGTACGCATCGACGGCGACCGTGCAGCTCGAGGCGACGACGCCGGGGCACAGCATCGGGTTCCGGTTCGAAGCGCCGCGCACGGATACGTATCACGTGCGGCTGAAGCCGTTCCGGGCGGCCTCGTACGGCATCTACCGCGTGTCGATCGACGGGCAATTCGTCAAGGAGATCGACTTCTTCGGCACGCTCAAAGATCCGGAGCTGCTTCAAGTGATGACGCTGTCCGCAGGCGAGCATACGATATCGTTCGAGAACAGCGGCCGCAACGCGTCGGCCAACAACTACAAGATGGGCGTCACGGAGCTGCAGCTGCTGACCGCCGAGGAAGCGGCGAAGGCGGATGCGGCCCGCAACACGCTGCGCGACGCGTACATGTATTACGGGCGAAGCTCCGGGCACGGCCACCGCGACACGCTCAACATCGGGCTGCACGCGTACGGCCTCGATCTCGCCCCCGATCTCGGCTACCCCGAGTTCGCGGACAACGTCGACATGCACCGCGCGCAATGGGTCAACAACACGGTGAGCCATAATACGGTCGTCGTCGACAAGCGCAAGCAGCAGACGCAATGGGTCGGGCTGCCGCACCATTACGACGAGACGGAGCAGGTGAAGCTCGTCGATGTGGAGGCGCCGAAGCCGTATCCGCAGACGGAGCGATACCGGCGGACGATGGCGACGATCCGCGTCGACGCGGAGCATTCGTACACGGTCGATTTCTTCCGCGTGAAGGGCGGCAGCGACCACCATTACAGCTTCCACGGGCCGGAGGGGACCGTGTCGACCGAAGGGTTGGCGCTGACGGCGCAGCCGACCGGCACGTACGCGGGACCAAACGTCGCGTTCGGCCAGCGGGCGGACGACGTGGAGGGAGCCGGCTACATGGGCAGCGGCTTCCATTGGCTGAAGGACGTGGAGCGCGACGGATCGCCGACGGGCGCGTTCAGCGTCGACTGGAAGGCGAACGATACGTGGAACGTATTCGGCCGCGGCGCCGGCGCGGAGACGGACGTCCACCTGCGGCTGACGATGCTCGGCCCGGTCGACGACGTCGCGCTGGCGAACGGCGTGCCGCCGCGCAACAAGCCGGGCAACCCGCAGCAGCTGCGGTACATGCTCGCCCACCGGACCGGCGCGAACCTGGACAGCCTGTTCACGTCGGTGCTCGAGCCGTACAAGGGAGAGCGGTACGTCCGCTCGATCGCGGAGGCGGAAGTGAAGCGGGACGGCGTCCCGGTCGATACCTCGACCGATAACGGCGTGCGCGCGATCAAGGTGGAGCTGGCGAACGGCCGCACCGACTACATCGTGCAGGCGTCCGACGCGTCCGCGACGTATACGATCGACGGCAAGCTCGAATTCCGCGGCTTCTTCGGCGTCTACTCGGAGAAGGACGGCCGCACGATGCACGTTTACCTGAACGACGGCACGACGTTCGGCCGCATCGGCGAAACGCCGCTTCGCTCGGCCGGGGCGCTGCAGGGCGCCGTCGTCGACTTCACCCGCGAGCTGGCCGTCGGCAACGAAATCGTCGCCGAGCTCGACCTGCAGGGCGTCGACCCGTCGGCGCTGGCCGGCCGCACGGCGTACGTCGCGAACGACAAGGAACGCAACGCGGTCTATGCGATCCGCAGCGTGACGCCGCTCGGCGGCGGCCGGTACCGTCTCGACATCGGCGATGCGACGCTCGTGCGCAGATTCGTCGATTCGAACGATTTTTCGAAAGGCTACGTCTACGACATCGCCCCGGGCGCCGCTCTGCGCATCCCGCTGTCGGCGGAAGCGAGCGTCCCCGTGACGGAAGCGGCCGTCGCCGGGCCGCAGACGAACGGGTGGTATACGGGCGACGTCACGGTGACGCTGCACGTCTACGGCGACCCGGCCCGCGTATCGCGCACCGAATACAGCCTGGACGGAGGCGAAGCGTGGTCGCCTTACGGCGAGCCGATCGTGCTGGCGGACAGCGGCCGGCATACGGTGCACTATCGTTCGGTGAACGATAGGGGCGAGACGGAGGCGGCGAAGTCGGTCGAGATCCCGATCGACCGGGACGCTCCGGCGTTCGTACTGACGGCGAACGGGATTCCGGCGGCGGAGGGAACCGTCGTTGTCGAGGACGGCGAGCCGGTGCGTCTCGAGCTGACCGTAACCGACCCGCTGTCCGGCGTGGCCGTCCGATCGATGACGGTGACGGACGCCGTCTACGGCAACGGCACGTATGCCGATTCGGCCGTCGTCGACTGGTCCGGCCGGCCCGGCGCCCACATCGTCCGGGTCGAGGCGGCGGATGCGGCCGGCCATACGGTCGCGGCGGACGTAACCGTCCGCGTCACGACGAGCCTCGACTCGATCGGGGCGCTGACGGAGCGGTTCATCGCGGCGGGCGACGTCCGCGGCCCGCTCGTGCCGCAGCTGCGCAACGCCCTGGAGCAGGCGAAGCATCATTACGGCAAAGGCTCGGTCAAGCAAGCGTCGAGCCATCTGGAGCGGTATGCGATGCATCTGAACAACGGACCGATGCGTCAGCACGTGTCCGAATCGGCGAAGGCGGCCTTGGCGGCCGACGCCGACTACTTGCTGCGGCTTTGGGCGAACCCGTAGAGGCCGGGTCGCACCAAGCACTGCCGATGGAAGGGACGTATGTTTTTGTCGCCGTTTAGGGACAAGAGCATACGTCTTTTTTGTCCAGGGGCAGGCGGCGGAACCGAGCCCGTATCGCGGGCACGAGCCGGACTCGATCATTTTAGCGGTACGCTGACGAAGCTCATTTTTATATTGACTAGTTGTTCATTCAAAAATAAAATAAAGCTATACCCGGGTAAAACGTTGGAAGGGAGCCACGCCGATGGACTTGTATTACGAAACGCAAGGGGAAGGCAAGCCGGTCGTACTCATTCATAGCCCGGGGGTCGATTCCCGGGAATGGACATTCGTCGTTCCGCACTTGGCGGCAGCGCATAAAGTCGTAACGTACGACGGTCGCGGGACCGGGCGTTCCCCGGCGCCGCAGAGGCCGACGAATTTGCTGGACGACTTGAGGTCGCTGCTCGACGAGCTGGGGCTCGCGAGCGCCAGTCTCGTCGGCCATTCGATGGGCGGGCAGCTGGCGGCCGAATTCGCGCTCGCCCATCCGGAGAGGGTCGACAAGCTCGCGCTGATCGCGCCTTCGCTGTCGGGCTTCGCGTATTCCAAGACGTTCACGGATTGGATGAATCAAGTCAATTCCTACGCCCCCGACGTGCGGAGGATGGTCGACTTTTCCTTGAGCGGTCCCCTTTACCGAACGATCATGCAAAGCCCTCACCGCGATTTGATGCAGACGCTGCACAGCGAATATATGAACCGCGTGTTTACGGAATGGAAAAGCTTCGAGGTCGTATGGCCGACCCCGCCGGCGATCGAGCGGCTGGAGCGGATCGAGGCCGATACGCTGTTCGTGCGCGGTACGGTGGAATGGGACGACATGGACCGGGTGGCGGAGGAGTACCGGCGCATCCCCTCCATTCGGTTCGAGGTCGTGGATGGGGCCGACCATATGCTTACGATTACGCACGGCGAGCGGCTGGCGGACCTTCTCGTACGGTTTCTGGACGGATAGCCGGAAGCTGCGGACGGCCGGCGGAGACGTCCGCGGCGTGTAAAGAACGACAGGGGAGCCGCGAACGGTTCCTCTTTTTTTCATATGCCGGTAATAGGGACGTCGGGCAGCTTAACCGGAGGGGGGGGACGATAGAGGAGAGAGGCCGGCACTTGACACTTTAAACGTTTAAACCTATACTTGATTTAAACGTTTAAATCACAGTCGTGAAAGGAGGAACCGCGGGTGACGGAACATCGCCAAGCTACCGTGTTCGACGTCGCCAAGGAAGCCGGCGTCTCGACCGCGACCGTCTCCAACGTGCTGAACCGCCGCAACGTGCCGCTTACCGAGGAGACGATCCGCAAAGTCGAGGAAGCAGCCGCCAAGCTCGGCTACCGGCGCAACGTGATGGCCGCTTCGCTCAGCCGGCGCCGGACGTACGAGTTCGGCCTGCTGCTGCCCGGGTTCGGCGGCTATTACGGCTTGTTCGCGCAGCAGATGGAGCGGACGGCTCACGCCTACGGCTACCATCTCTCCGTCTTCTCCACCGATCTCGACTCGCAGATCGAGAAGCGGCTGCTCGAGAAGCTGCTGGAGCGCAGAGTGGACGGGCTGTTTTGCCACGGTCTCGCCATGTCGCACGATTCGGTTCGACGCATGGTGGGCGACGGGACGCCGATCCTTTTTTTCAACTGCTGGAACGAATTGAAGGAGCTGGCGATCGGCACGGTCAATCTGAACGTCTACCAAGCGTGCGTCGACGCGGTGCTCCATCTTCGCGCGCAGGGCTGCCGCTCGTTTTACTATTACGGCCACCGGCGCGCGCACGCCACCGACGAGCAGCGCAAAGCCGGGTTTCGCGAAGGGCTGCGCCTGCTCGGCGATACGTACCCGTTCGACATGATCGACGCGGGGGACATCGCGCCGGAGAAGCTGCCCGGCTGGCTGGCGGAGCGAAGCGAAGGGACGGAGCCGGCGGGCGTCATCTGTTTCGACGACTGGAAGGCGTTCGTCTGCATGAACCGGCTTATCGAGCAGGGGTATCCGGTGCCGGACCGGTTCAAGATCGTCGGCATCAACAACGAATTTATCGCCGAGCATTCGTACCCGGGCATGACGACGTTCAACATTCCGTACGAGCATCAGGCGGACATTTCGTTCCGCTGGATGCTGACGCACCTGGGCGAGCAGGCGAAGCTGAAGACGAAGGGCGACGCGCAGCCGGTCCGGCTGCCGGAGCCGGGCGGCGAAGTGAAGATCCCGCTCGCGCTCGTCGAGCGCCTGTCTTCGGCGAAGCGGAATTGAATGAACGCGCCGGACGAGCGGCGGACAATCAACGGGCAAGAGGCGAATCGGGAGAGGGGAATGACGGACCATGTGGAAGCAAGCGATTGAAGACGCGGCCCGCAAGGCGGCCCGCAACATCGACAAGTACGGCGGGGACCAATTCCCGCACGTCAGCAGCGACGGCGGCATCAAGTACAATTTGAATCCGAATACGGATTGGACGGACGGCTTCTGGACCGGCATCCTGTGGCTGTGCTACGAGTATACGGGCGACACGAAGTTCCGCGACACGGCCCGTGCCAACGTGGAGAGCTTCCGCAAACGGCTCGAAGCGAAGACGAATCTCGATCACCACGACATCGGCTTCCTGTACTCGCTGTCTTCGAAGGCGCAATGGATGATCGAGAAGGACGAGGCGGCCCGCCAGCTGACGCTTCGGGCGGCCGACCACCTGCTTACCCGCTGGCGTCCGAAAAGCCGGATCATCCAGGCGTGGGGCCCGGAAGGGCACGAGCAGAACGGCGGGCGCATCATCATCGATTGCTTGATGAATTTGCCGCTCCTGTACTGGGCGTACGAGCAGACGGGCGACGAGAAGTACCGGGAGGTCGCGACGCTCCATGCGGACAAGAGCCGGCGGTTTCTCGTGCGCGGCGACGATTCGTCGTACCATACGTTCTACTTCGACCAGGAGACGGGCGACGCGATTCGCGGCGGCACGCATCAAGGCTACCGCGACGGCTCGACGTGGACGCGCGGACAAGCGTGGGGCGTCTACGGCTTCGCTCTGTCGTACCGGTATACGAAAAATCCGCTCTACCTCGACACGTCCAAGCGGCTGGCCCGCTACTTCCTGAGCCGTCTGCCGGAAGACGACGTCGCGTATTGGGACTTCGACGTGCCGGTCGAAGCGGGAACGTCCCGTGACAGCTCGGCGTCGGCGATTACGGCGTGCGGCATTCTCGAGCTGCTCGGTCACCTCGAGCCGAACGATCCGGCCCGCGCGGAGCTTGAGGACGGGCTGCGGCGCTCGATGAAGTCGCTCGTCGCGAACTATTCGACGATGAACGACGACGGCGTGGAAGGCTTGCTGAAGCACGGGTCGTATCACGTGCGCGGCGGCTTGTCGCCGGACGATTTCGTCATCTGGGGCGACTACTATTATCTCGAGGCGCTCATGCGGCTGGAGAAAGGGCATAAAGGCTACTGGTACGAGTGATCGACCGGGGAAGCATAGATAGAGAACGGGGGACCGCGCGAGCGGTCCCCTTTTTAACGGTTCGGCGAAGCGTTCGCAGCCTCGACCAGCTGGAGTACTTCTTCGCTTTTGTTCAAGTGCTTTGCCCACTCGAGGGGCGTGTAGCTTTCTTGGTTCGTTTTGGTCAAATCGATTTTCGGGTGACGGAGAAGAAGCTTCACGATGTTGAGGTCGTCGTCGTATTGGATTGCATCATGAAGAGGGACTACGAGTTCTCCGTCTTTTAGAACGGCTTCCTCATTCGGATCGGCACCCATCGTTAACAGATAGTCCACCCTTTCGGGACTGCGGCCCCCGATCGCAGCGATCAGCAAGGTTGCCCCATTCGATGTCTTGGCATGACGGTTCGTCCTCTTGTCTTCATAAAACGCCTTTAATAGGTCCGCCGTCCTCGCCAGAAAGAGGATCGGTTCGCCCCGATCCGTATCATTGGGGTCCGCTCCTTTGCTCAGCAGCTGCATCACCAGCTCTACATCTTCTTTTTGGTCGTACTTGTATTTATGGCGTTCGTTTAAAACGCTGGCCAGCGCCTGATTCAATTCGGCTTCCGTCTCCAGCGTCCCCATGAGCGCCCGAACCTGCTCGGTGTCATGTCGGGTTGCGGCCGCGAGCAGTCTTTCTCCCATACTCGGGCTTATCTCCTTTTCCTTTTCGTTCGTTTTCACCGCATCGTCGATTGGGAGACGTTCCTCTTTGTCGGAGCATGCGGCCGAAATCAAGACCAGAACGATAAGCAGCAGCAGGATCTTTGGTCCTCTCAACGTCAACACCCCCTTATTCGAGGTATATACTATATCTAGACTGTACAATCGGCGAAATGGTTTCCATTTACCAACAAAACTTGAAACGTTTCGGCGGATTCCGCTTCGCGACACTTTATCGTACAACGACTCGGCCCGTTCGCGTATAGAAAAAAACAACGCTTCGTTCACGGGGAACGAAGCGTTTTTTCGGCGTGCGCGGCGGCGGGGCGCCGTCCGTCATGGCGCCGCCTTCTTCTCGAGCCAAGCTTGGTCGAGCAGCGTCTGACCTTCCGTCTGGATCGTCTGCACCGCCTCCTCGATCGTCTTGCGGCCTTTGACGGCCTCGTCGATTTCGCGGATAACGAGCGTCTCGAACGGCTGGTAGAACGGGCCGGGCATAACGGCGTACGAGGATGCGTCCTGTTTTACGGGCTTCAGCATGTAGAACGGCTCCAGGCTGCGGCCGTCCTTCGTCTTGGCGAAGGCGGTCCGGGTCGGCAGCGCTTCGGACGTTTTTTGGCTCACTTTGGCGGCTTCGGTGCCGTTGAAGTACCGGACGACCTCCCAAGCCGTCTCCGGATGCTCCGCGTTGGCCGATACGGCGTAGACGATCGAAGGGGAAAAGTACCGCGTATAGTCCGGATTGGCCGGATCGACGGGAACGGTGACGATGTCCCAGTTCAGCCCGCTTTCGCCCCATTGCTTCATGCGGAACATTTGCTCCGGGGAGCTGACCGTCATCGCCGCCCGGTTCGAGCTGAACAGGTCCATCTGCTTCGTCTCGTCGGGGCCGTAGCTGATCGGTTTGCCGTCCTTGTAATAGTAATACAGGTTGCCGCTCTTGAAGCCTTCCAGCACTTGGCGGAACGCCTTTCTCCAAACGTCCGTGTCGATCGTCATCCGTTTCCCGTCTTCGCTTAGGAAGGCGGCGCCTTGCGTCGAGGCGACGTCGTTGACGAAATCGAACGGCGTCATATATTTCTCGTGAATGCCGTAGATGCGCTTGTCCGGGTCCGGATCAACGGGGAACCGCCGGGCGAGCGTCATGACGTCGTCCCACGACATCCGGTTCGTCGGGTACGGAACGCCGTATTTGTCGAACAAGTCTTTGTTATAATAGAGCGCATAGCTCGTAAATTCGGGTGCCAGGCCGAACAGCTTGCCTTCGGCGTTCGTCTTCAAGTGCTCGATCGCCGCCGGAGAAATGTTGTCCAGATCGAACTTCGATTTCTTCACGAACGGCTCGAGATCGAGCAGCAGCCCCTTGTCCGCCCATCTCTCGTAATCCGAGTATAAAATGAGCAGGTCCGGCTTCCGCTCGCGTATGAGCTTCTCGTATTCGTCCCAATAGTTGACGCCCGGGCGGTACAGGTCGGCCGTCGGGATGACCTCGACCTCGATATCGGGAAATTTGACGGCGAAATAATCGCCGAAATTATAATGGAACGACTGCTCGTCGCCGAACAGGACGCGCAGCACGCCTTTGGCCGGCTCGTCCGCCGGTTTGGGGCTGCAGCCGGCCAGCAGAACGGGGACGAGGAGGAGAACGGCGGCGATCGTGCCGATCGCCGTCCGTCCGCCCGCGCCCCGAGGGCGGTTCGCCCTTGTCATCCGTCTCCGGGCAACCGCACCGGTACCGGCTTTCGTCTCGCGGTCCAGCTTCATCTTGCGTTCTCCTTCCGATTTACGGTTTGTTCGCGGCGTTGGCCTTGTCGAGCGCCTGCTGCCCGCGCAGCTGGATGGCGTCGATGGCGTCGTCGACGCTTTTGGAGCCGGCCGCTGCCGCTTTGATCTCTTCGTCGACGACCGTCGTCAGCTCGCCGTACAGCTCGTTTGTCATCCTGCCGCCGACCAGGCCGGCCGTCGATCCGTCCGGCTTGAGCCGCGAGAAGGCTTCCAGGGAAGGGCCTTCCGTTTTGGAGACGAACGAGGCGAGGGAGCTCAAGACGTTCGAGTCGTACTGGATCGCGACTTTTTTGGCCATCGGCTCGCTGTGGATGTGCTTGATCATTTCCCAGGCGTCCCGGACGTTCGGGGAGCTTGCGGGAATGGCGTACACGCCTTCCATCGCGAAGGTGGACGAGACGTCCGGTCGGGCCGGATCGACCGGCTCCGTCACGATTTGCCAGTCGAAGTTCGCCAGGTTGTGCCGCTTCTTCGCCTGCACCAGGTCGTTCGCCAAGTTCGGCCGCGTCAGCATCATGGCCGCGTTGCCGGTCAGGAACGGGTTGCGCTTGTAATAATCGATGCCGGAAATGGTGCCGGTCCGCGGCGGCGTTTCGTACAGCCAGCCTTTGGAGACGCCGTCCGCCACGTACGTCCATATCGTCCGCCACGGCTCCGAGTTCGCCGTCATCCGGGTCGCATCGGCGTCCGTCAGGCCGAGTCCCGCCGTTCGGGCGGCCGAGTCCGCCGTCCCGAAGGGGGACGCGTAATCGTTGACGAACCCGTAGACGCGCTCGTCGCCCGTACCGCCGGCCGGAAATCGCCGGGCGAGCTGGAACAGCTCTTCCCAGCTCATCCGGTCTTGGGGATAAGGGACCCCGTACCGGTCGAACAGCGTCTTGTTGTAATACAGGGCGTTGACGGTATAATTCGGCGAAAGCCCGTACAGCTCGCCGCCTCCGCCGGCTTCGCGGATCGCCGACAAGACGCCGTCGCGATAGACGGTCCAATCGTAGTTGTCCTTAGCCGCGATCGAGTCGAGCGGGAGCAGCAGCCCCTTCGCCGCCAGCTTCGGGAAGACGTCCATCGGCAAGTAGACGACGTCGGGCTTTTCCTTCTCGATCATCGCTTCGTATTGGGCCGCCCGATCCTGACTCGGGTCGTAGGGGGGCGAATTGACCGTCTCGACGTCCATATTCGGGTACCGGATGACGAACGCTTGCCCGTAACGGCTCATGAACGACATGCCGTCGTACCATTGCACCTTGACGGAGCGTTCCGTGACCGCGTCGAACGGCTTGGGCGCCGTATCCGGCTTGAACAGGCCGAGGATCGGCTCCCGCTGGACGAACAGAACGGCCGAGGCGAGCAGCAGCGCGGCGGCGGCGGCCCACCATTTGCCCGGGATGCGTTTCGATGTCGCTTCCATCGCGATTCGTTCCTCCACGGATTGTTTTAATTTGGCCGGCACGCCTTTCGGGTTCAAAGGGAAATGCCGGAGTTCTTTTTCCCAGTCGAATCGTCTCGATCTCAACATGATCGCCTCCTTCGCTTGTCCGCATCGTCAATCGGTCAGTTGATCTTTCAACATGGCGGGCACCTTCGCCCTGGCCCGGTGAATCCGGGATTTGACGGTGCCTTGCGAAATGTTCAGCATGGAGGCGATTTCGGGAACGGTCAACTGATGGTGGGCGTACAGCAGCAGCGCTTCCCGCAGCTTCTCGGGCAAATCCATGACGGCTTTCCAAATATCGCCGTTCACCATCCGGCTCAGCACTTCTTTCTCCGTCGAGGAAGCCGTTTCCGTCCGGCGGATCGTCGCCATGAGGAGCACCCGGCGGGCCCATGCCGATTTGCGGTGGTCCTTGGCGACGTTGCGCGTGATCGCGAGCAGCCATGTCTTGACGCTCGATTCCCCGCGGAACGAGAACATGCTGCGGTATACCTTCAGGAAGACGTCCTGGAAAATGTCGTCGGCCTGATCGAAACGGCTCGTCAGGAAAAACGCGTAGTTCCATACGTCGTCGCCATAGCGCTCCATCAGGTCGGATAGGATGGCGTTTTTGTCCGTGCTGTCGGACAGCGTGCTTAAATAGTCCAAACCCACTTTTCGTTCACCTCTTCCATTGGACGACTCCTCGCTGCAAACCGTTCCCTAAACTTTTCACCGGAATGGGAAGGGAGCGTTCAAACGTATCCCGATTACTTTCCGGGACCCCCGAATACTTCTTCCGAAAGTGACGCGGATTGTTCGAAGCGTCGTCCGGGTATTATCAACTCGATTGGATATAATCCAATCGCGGAGCCTCGGGAGGAGGGACATTCGGCCGCCTATTGGATTTTATCCAATAGATAGTCTCGCGAGCGGGCCGAATGGGCGCGAACGGGGCCGTTCTATTGGATGATATCCAACAGATCTCCTCCCGAGGAGGCGAACGGCCCGAATCCATTGGACAAAATCCAATCGAGCGTGCCGCGCGCGTACGCGGCCCCACGAAGCAACCAGCATGCGTACGCCTGTCTCCGCATACCGGGCCTCCAAGTGTGCCCGCTACCCCGCCGCCCCCAAAAGAAAAAAGCCTCCGCGGCTCACTTCAATCGGCCGATCGAGAGGCTCAGCTTATAGTTGCCGAATCGCAGCAGCTCGTCGAGGAAGGCGGTCAGCCCGGCCGGCGTGCCGACGCGCACGCGCAGCCAGTAGCAGCCTTCGCCGCTGACGCGGTGCATCTCCTCGATGCGCTCGTCGTCGCGCACGAACGAATGGAACGCCGAGTGCGCCGTCCCCGACTTCATGAACACGGTGACGAAGGCGTGGACGGCGAGCCCGATCTTCTCCGGGTTCCACCGCACCGTGTAGCCTTCGATGATACCTAGGTCCTGCAGCTTCCGCACGCGGGCGCCGACCGCTTGTCCGGTCAAATGGACGAGCCCGCCGATTTCCTTGTGCGACCGGGTGGCGTCCTCCAGCAGCGCTTGCAAAATGCGAAGATCGACTTCGTCGATCGAGGTTACGTTCATCGGAGAAGATTCCTTTCAGCATGAAAATGAAAACGGCTATTTCGTTTCACGAAACCGTATCCGGCCCGATCGCCGATTTCCTATAATTGTAGCAGAACGACTATCCTTCCGGTAAGAGGTGCATAAAAGATGAAGCTTCAGCTGATCCGCCATGCGACGCTCGGCGTGGAATACGCGGGCGTCCGGTTTTTGATCGATCCGATGTGGAGCGAAGCGGGGGCGAACCCGCCGATCGCGAACACGGCGAACGACCGCCGCAATCCGCTCGTCCCGCTGCCCGCAGCGGCGAACGACTGGCTTCGGCCCGACGCCGCCATTGTGACGCATTTGCATCCCGACCATTGGGACGAGCCGGCGGCGCGGGCGCTGCCGAAGACGACCCCGATCCTGTGCCAGCCCGGGGACGAGGCCGCCTTCGCCGGGTTCGGGTCGGTCACCCCCGTCGGGGAACGCGCGGCGTTCCGCGGCGTTACGATTCATCGGACCGGAGGCCGGCACGGCACGGGCTTAATCGGCAAACGGATGGGCCGCGTATCCGGCTTCGTGTTCCGTGCCGACGGCGAGCCGACACTTTACGTCGCGGGCGACACCATCTGGTGCGACGAGGTGCGGCAGGCGCTCGACGCGTTCCGGCCGGACGTGACGGTCGTCAACGCGGGCGGCGCCCGGTTCGTCCTGGGGGCGCGATTACGATGGAGGCCGACGACGTCGTCGCTCTATGCCGGCATGCGCCGTATACGAAGGCGGTCGCCGTCCATATGGAGGCGATCAACCACTGCCTGCTCACCCGGGCGCAGCTGCGGGAGCGGCTCGCCGCGGAAGGGCTGGCGGATCGGGTAGCCGTTCCGGAGGACGGTGAAGAAGGATGACCGCCGCTCCCGCGAACGTGTTCGTTTCGACCGATCCGTCCTTGATCGACGAGACGTTTACGTACCGGTACTTGCACGAGCATATGTACTGGGCGAAATCGCTCGACCTCGACACGTTCCGGCGGGCCGTCCGCCATTCCGCCGTCGTGGCCGCCGCTTACGAGCCGACGGGAGAGGGCGGCAAGCCGAAGCAGGTCGCCTTCGCCCGGGTCGTATCGGACCGGGCGACCTTCGCTTACTTGACCGACGTCTTCGTCGTCCGGGAGTATCGCGGCAATGGCATCGCCGAACGCCTCGTCCGGGCGGTCGTCGACCATCCGGATTTGCAGCGGCTGCGTCGCTTCCTGCTCGTCACCGAGGACGCCGCGGGTCTGTACGGCCGATTCGGGTTCGAGCCGCTGCACGATGCGGCCCATTGGATGCAAAAGTTCGACGGCGGCCGCTAAAATACGCGCGTCAACGCCAAAAAAGGGAGCGGTTCCGCCCAAGCGGCCGTCCCTTTTTATTTGGCTTCCGTTCCGAATGCCGTTATCCGTTCCCCTTCAATCGTTCCTCTTCTTCCTTATGCCGCAAAAACTCTTTCCCGTACTCGCCGTGCGGATGGATCGTTGCGTGCTCCATCTGGATCGTCGAGTGCTCGATGCCGTACTTTCGCTTCAGCGTCTCGTTGATCGCGAGGATGATGCAGAACGGCTGAATCTTCTCGTCGATGAACACGTGAGCGGTAAGCGAGTAGTGGTCCGACGAAATGGCCCACAAATGCATTTCGTGCACGTCCTCGACCCCTTCGACGTCGGCGATGGAGCGGCGGATGTCGTCCAGATCGAACTTGGACGGCACCGATTCCATCAGGATCAGGTACGATTCCTTGACGATTTTCGCCCCGCCGGTGAAGATGATGCCGCCGATCACGACGCTGACGAGCGGATCGAACCAGCCCCAATCGGTGAAATAGATGACGATCGCCGAGACGATAACCCCGATCGAGCTGAGCAGATCGCCGATGAAATGCCACAGCGCGCTCTGGACGTTCAAATTTTCCTCTTCCTTCATGCTGCGGCTGAGCACGATCGTCAGCACGAGGTTGACGGCAAAGCCGATCGAGGCGATCGTCAGCATGAGGCCGAGGTCGATCTCCTCGGGGTGGAGAAACCGGCGTACGCCTTCATAAAAGATGCCGACGGAAATGATACAGAGCGCAAAGCCGTTCAAAAACGACGCGATGATCTCGAATCGCAGGTAGCCGAACGTAAACCGCGCGTCGGACGGCCGGGAAGCCAAGTAGATGGCGGTCATGCTCAGCCCGAGCGCGATGACGTCGGACACCATATGCGCGGAGTCGGACAGCAGCGCGAGCGAGTTGGACAGGAGGCCGCCGACGATTTCCACGACGGTAAAAAAGAACGTAAGCAATAGCGTAATCCACAGCGCACGCTTGGAGGTCGCCTGCTCCTTGACGTGGCGGAGATGATGGTAATCGTACATGAGAGTCACCCGCTTTCCGTTGAAAGGACGATGGAAATGTCGTCCGTGTACCTTATTATACACGGCGGTTCGTTAAATACAATACTTATTTATAATAATTCTAAATAAGCGAGAATGGTAATCGTTATCAGCGCCGAGGCCGCACATTCAACGGACGGAAGGTGGGTAAAGTAAGGAAAAGACCGATTCCGTGAAGGACGTTATGGCGTAAACGTTCGGAAACCGGCGGCAAAACGGATACATCGCCCGGCCATGTGAGCCATATCGCCCCATATCGAGCCAGACGGCGTTTGACGCGCCGTCTTCGTTCTTCTAAACTGTCTAATAGTTTAGTGCTAAAATGTTTACGGCTGAACGAAAGCGTAAGGGGGCGGATCGGGAGCAATGCCGGAAAATACCCGAATGCTGGAGCTAACCGCATTGTTCAAAAATTTGGTGCGCAAAATATCGCACGAATGGAACAAACGGATGGAAGACGGCATGTCGATCAGCCAATTCCGCACGCTCTACATTTTGAATTCCCGCGGCCCGCAAAAAACGGCGGAGCTTGCGGAGACGCTCGGCGTCACGTCCGGCGCGATTACGGGCTTGGCCGACAAGCTCATCGCGAAAGGGATGCTGGAGCGGGAGCGGAGCGAGGAAGACCGGAGAGTCGTCTATTTGCGCATGACGGACAAAGGCAAGGAGACGCTGGACCGGCTGCTCGATACGCAGCGGGAGGCGATCGCGCTGTTTTTCAAACCGCTGGCCGAGGAAGATATCGAACATTTGCGGCGCATCTTCATGCTTATGCTGAACGGTGCGGACCAAACGGACGATTGAAGCCGGCGATAATCCGATTTTGCACCGGGAGAGAGGATAACGAAATATGGATCAAGCGATTTCCGCAATTAAACGGGGACCGATCGTCGCGTCCCTGCTCATCGGCGCGTTCGTCGCCATTTTGAGCCAAACGCTTCTGAACGTGGCGCTGCCGAGCATGATGAAGGATCTCGGCATCGGCCCGAATACGATTCAATGGCTGGCTACCGGCTACATGCTCGTCAACGGCGTATTGATTCCGATCAGCGCCTATTTGATCGACCGCTTCACGACAAGACAGCTGTTCAACGTCGCCGTCGGGCTGTTCACGGTCGGCACCGTCATATGCGCGTTGGCCCCGAGCTTTCCCGTCGTTTTGACGGGGCGGCTCGTGCAGGCGGCCGGAGCGGGCATCATGATGCCGCTCATGTCGATCGTCTTCCTGACGATATTCCCGATCGAGCAGCGGGGTAAGGCGATGGGGATGATGGGGCTCGCCATGATCTTCGCGCCGGCGGTCGGGCCGACGCTGTCCGGCTGGGTCGTCGAGCACCATTCGTGGCGGGTGCTGTTCTACATCGTGCTGCCGATTTCGCTGTTCGCGCTCGTCTACGGCAGCTTCGCGATGAAGAACGTTACGCGCAATTCCAAGCCGAAGCTCGATACGCTCGGCGTCATCTTGTCCACGCTCGGCTTCGGCGGCCTGCTGTACGGGTTTAGCGACGCCGGCAACGACGGATGGGGCAGTGCCCGCGTGCTGACGAGCATCGCTGTCGGAGTCGTCGCGCTCCTGCTGTTCATATGGCGGGAATTCAAAGCGGAGAAGCCGATCTTGGAGTTCCGCGTGTTCCGCTTCAGCATGTTCTCGCTGACGACGGTCATCAACGTCATCATAACGATGGCGATGTTCTCGGCGATGATCCTGCTGCCGATTTACTTGCAGAACATTCGCGGATTCACGCCGCTCGAATCGGGCCTGCTGCTGCTGCCGGGCGCGATTCTGATGGGCATCATGTCGCCGATTACCGGCATCATTTTCGATAAAATCGGAGCGCGCTGGCTCGCCGTCATCGGCCTGACCATCACGGCGATTACGACGTACGAGTTCAGCAAGCTGACCGTGGATACGACGTATACGCATATGATTTTCATGTACACGCTGCGGATGTTCGGGATGTCGATGCTGATGATGCCGATTCAGACGGCCGGCATGAACCAGCTGCCGCCGCGGCTCAACCCGCACGGCTCGGCGATGTCCCAGACGCTGCGGAACGTGGCCGGCGCGCTCGGCACCGCGCTCCTCGTGACGATCATGTCGAACCAGGCGACCGCACGGACGAAAGAGCTGGTCGCAGCCGGTCACGTCAATCCGGCGGATCAAGCGAAAATGCACGAGGTAGTGAACCAGGCGACGGTCTACGGCATCAATTACGCGTTCGTCGTGGCGACCTGGATGACCGTGGCCGCGCTCGTGCTCGCCTTCTTCATCAAAAAAGTGAAGTACGAGGAGCCGAACCGGGCGGCCGGAGACAGGCGGCCGAGCGCGGGAGCGGCGGAGCCGGTTCCGAGTCCGGCGAAATAACCGAATATGCCCGCGTTTCCGAGAAGCGCCGACCGAAGAGGTCGGCGCTTTTTCCGTTACGGTCGAAGGAACGACAGCCGCGCTTGAGGCGTATTCCAGCCGCCTCCTATTGTGGCAGCGCTTTCAATCGTGTATGTTATTTATGGACAATTTTTGGACATCCCAACATCAGGAGGAGACATCGCACGATGAAGCTCGATTCGGCGCAAGCGGTATTTTCCCATTTGCTCGTCTCCGGCACGCTCGTTCACGAAGGAAGCTTCGCCGAGCTGCAGCGTGCGCTCGGCATCGAAGTCCGGCCGCAGGTGGCGATGGCGCTCTCGATCGACCGATATCCGGACTTGGCGCTCGGTCAGCCCTTCTCGTGGCGGATGGAAATCGGGCAGCAGCTCGTCGAGGCGATTCGCGAGGCGATCCGGGTGCCGTACGTCTGGGTATGGGCGGCCGAAGGGGTGCTGTGCGTCCTGCTGGAGCTGCAGGGGGACAGCTCCGGCTACAAGACGGAGGCGGTCCGGATCGCCCGCGACGTCCAGAAGCGGACCGACGCGCGCGGCTTCGCCGTCTCGGCCGGCATCGGCGCCTACTACGACAACCCGTACATGCTCCATTACTCGTTCGAGGAAGCGAAGGAATCGATGGTCGATCGGTTTTTTCAGGGCAACCGGATCATTTTCGTCTACGAGCGCGGGAAGAAGAGCGGCCTGCAGCAGCCTTGGAAAAAGGCGGTGATGCCCGAGGAGCGGGCCGAGCTGCTCGCGCGCGTCCGCATCGGCGACGAGGAAGGCTCCGTCGCGCATCTGAAAATATTGCTGGAGCGGCTCGCCCAGTCGTACAAGCACAGCGTCGACATGTTCAAGTCGGAGGCGTATGACCTCGTCCTTTCGCTGTCGCGGACGGTGCTCGATCTGGGGGGAGACGCGGCGGTCATCCTGTCGGAAAACGCGAGAGTGCTGCAAGACTTGAGCGGCACGATCCGCTACGACAAGTTCGTGCTCAAAGTGTGCGACTACTGGCGCAAGCTGGCGAAGCAGGCCGCCTCGATGCACGGCGAGCGGTCGTCGCCGGCGATCCGTTCGGCGATCGCCTATATCAAGGAACATCTCGGCGAGAAGATGACGCTCGACCAGATCGCACAATATTGTCATTTGAGCTTGTCTCATTTTTCCCATTTATTCAAAAAAGAAACCGGCATGAGCTTCGTCGACTTCGTCAACAAGCTCCGGATCGAAAAATCGCTGCACTACTTGGAAACAAGCGAGCTGACCATTCAGGAAATCGCCGGGCGCGTCGGATTTCCGGACGCGAACTATTTCGCGCGGAAGTTCAAGGCGTACATGAACGCGACGCCGAACGAATACCGGACCGCAAAATTGTGCTAGAGGATCACAAGTTCGGCTAGAGGCAAGGCCGCGCTTTTCCGGTATGATGGGTTCATGAAAGCGGATTCATTAACGAGCATCCAACACGAGAGGGGCATACAAGATGAGAAAAATGTCCATGGTCGCGGCCGGCCTGCTGTCGGCATCCCTTTTCCTTTCGGCCTGCGGCAGCGGTGCGGGCGGCAGCGCGTCCCCAGCTTCGGGCAAAAATGAAGGCGCTTCCGCGAAGCCGGCGGAGACGATCAAAATCGGCTGGTTCGGTCCGCTCACCGGAGCGACGGCGACCGACGGCACGCACAGCCGCGACGCCGCCCTGCTGGCGGTCGAGCAGTTCAACAAGGCCGGAGGCTTGAACGGCGCCAAGGTCGAGCTCGTAGCCGAGGACGATCAAGGCAAGCCGGAGGAAGCGCTCAAGGCGGTGCAAAAGCTCGTGAGCAACGACAAGGTCGTCGCGATGGTCGGAGGGGCGTACAGCGGACCGACGAAGACGGCGGCGGCGAAAATCCAGGAGCTGAAGGTGCCGATGGTGATCGCGTACGCGGTGCATCCCGAGGCGACCAAGGCCGGCGATTACGTCAACCGGGTTATTTACGCCGGACCGATCCAAGGCAAGGCGATGGCCGACTACGCCGTCAACGACTTGAAGAAGAAGAACGTCGCCGTCCTGTACGTCGACATCGACTACGGCAAGACGATCTACGGCGCCTTCAAGGAAGAAGCGGAGAAGCTCGGCGCCAAGGTGGCGATCGAACGCCCGTTCAAGATGGGGGACAAAGATTTCAGCTCCATCCTGACCGCGGTCAAAGCGGCGAACCCGGACGCGCTGTACGTGGTCGGCTACTACAACGAAGCGGCGGCGATCGTCAAGCAGGCGAGAGAGACGGGCATCCAGGCGCAGCTGCTCGGCGTGGACGGCTTCGATTCGCCGAAATATTTGGAGCTCGGCAAGACGAATACGGAAGGCTCGACGTTCACGACGTCGTTCTATACGTCGGACACCCGTCCGGTCGTGCAAAGCTTCGTCAAAGCGTGGCAGGACAAGTACAAGGGCGAGCCGGACATGCTGTCGTCGCAAAGCTACGACGCGGCGACGGTCGTGCTGGAGGCGCTCAAGAAAGTCGGGGCGGACCGGGAGAAGCTGAAGCAGGCGATCAACGAGACGAAGGAGTTGGACGGCACGTCCGGCAAAATCACGTTCGGCAAAGACCACGAGGTCATCAAGCCGGTCGTCTTCATGACCGTCAAGGACGGCAAGTTCCAATTCGTCAAGGCGAAAACGTACAACTGAACCGGCATCGGGGAGCGGGCAGGCGCAAGCGGAGGAGGATTCGATCGGCCGGGTCCTCCTTCGCCCGCTTCGAGACTCGGAAAGGACGGATGAACGGATGTTGATTCAGCAATTGCTTAACGGCGTTTCGCTAGGCTTTATTTATATTCTGATCGCGGTCGGGCTGACGATGGTGTACGGGGTGCTGAAGCTGCTTCATTTCGCGCACGGCGTCATCTACATGGTCGGCGCCTTCGCCGCGATGGCCGGCATGACGTACTTTCATATGTATTTCGCCGTGGCGTTTCTGTTCGCGCTGGCCGTCTCGGGGGCGGCGGGGATGGCGGTGGAGCGGATCGCGTACCGGCCGCTGCGCGGGGTGCATCCGATTACGACGCTGATCAGCGGCATCGGCGTGGCGATCTTTCTGGAGAACGCATTCCAGGTCGCCTTCGGCTCGGATACGCGGGCGTTTCCGGAAACGGGCATCGACGTGTCGATCGTCCGGCTGTCGGAATCGGTATCGCTCACCAATACGAAGCTGTACATCATCACCGCCGGCCTGGCGGGCATCGGTCTGCTGTACGCGTTTCTGAAGCTGACCCGGCTCGGTCTCGCCATTCAGGCGGCCGCCCAAGATATGCGCGCCGCATCGCTGATGGGCGTCAACGTCAACCGCGTCGTGTCGGTCACCTTTTTCCTCGGGTCGGCCTTGGCGTCGGCGGCCGGCGTCCTCGTGGCGATGAACTTCAACTCGCTCTATCCGACGATGGGCGCGATTCCCGGTCTGAAGGCGTTTTGCGTCGTCGTCCTCGGCGGACTCGGCTCGATTCCGGGGACGATCGTCGGCGGCCTGATTCTCGGCATCGTGGAGTCGCTCAGCGACGGGTTCATGACGGGCATGGTCGTCGACAAGGACGCCATCGCGTTCCTCATTCTGATCGTCATTCTGCTGATCAAGCCTTCCGGCCTGTTCGGCAAAAACATCGAGAAAGTGTAGGTGATCCCGTTGGATGCGTTCTTCAATCCGTATTACGTCGACATCGTCGTCTTCCTGATCATCTACATGATGCTCGGCCTCGGCCTGAATCTCATGACGGGGTACGCCGGACAAGTGTCGCTCGGGCACGCCGCCTTTTTCGGAATCGGCGCTTACAGCTCCGCCATTTTGTCGACGAAAGCGGGGATCGACCCGTGGATTTCGATGATCCTGGCCGTCGTCCTGACGTTTCTGTTCAGCGCCGTTCTCGGCTTGCCGAGCTTGCGGGTGCGGGAAGACTTCTTGGCCATTACGACGCTCGGACTCGGGCTGATCATCCAGTCGTTTTTCAAAAACGCGGATATTACCGGGGGCGCTTACGGCATCGATTCCATTCCGCCCTTATCGCTGTTCGGGACGAAGCTGGACAATACGGGCGTTCTGGTCGTCGTCGCGCTGGCGCTGCTCGCTTCGATCTACGCGCTGCGGAAAATGACCCGCTCCCGCATCGGACGCGCCTGGATGGTCATCCGCGAGGACGAGACGGTCGCGAAAGCGATGGGCATTCATACGACGTACTGCAAAGTGCTCGTGTTCGCGATCGGCGGCGCCTATGCGGGCGCAGCGGGCGCGCTGTTCGCCCACAAGATGTCGTTCATCGGCGCGGAATCGTTCGGCTTCACGGTGTCGGCCACGGTGCTCAGCATGGTCGTCGTCGGCGGCCTCGGCAGCATCCGCGGGACGCTGTTCGGCGTGACGCTGCTTTACCTGCTGCCCGAGCTGTTCCGGCTGTTCAAGATCGACGGCGTCGACATGAAATATATCGACATGTACAAAATGATGCTTTACGGCTTGCTCATGGTCGTCGTCATGCGGTACCGGCCGAAAGGCATCTTCGGCAAGACGGGGATGAAAACGAAAAGCTGTCGCGCGGCCGATGAGGACCGTTCGGCGGACCGGGAGACGAAGGGGGTGAAGGAACGTGTCGATCCTGCTTAAAGCCGACGGCGTCACGAAACGATTCGGCGGGCTGACCGCGGTGAACGGAGTCGGCCTCGAAGTACGGAAGGGCGAAATTCTCGGGCTGATCGGCCCGAACGGCGCCGGGAAGACGACCTTCTTCAACATTCTGACCGGCATCTACAAGCCGGACGGGGGAACGATCTCCTTCGACGGCCGCCCGATTCACGCGCTGCCTTCGTTCCGCATCGCCCGGGCGGGCATGATGCGGACGTTCCAGAACATCCGGCTGCTGAAGGAAGAGTCGGTGCTCGACAACGTGAAGGTCGGCTTGTTCGGCAAGACCGGCTCCGGCCTCTGGGCGGCCATCCTCGGTCTTCGTTCCGCGAAGCGGGAGGAAGAGGAGGTGACGGCGCGAAGCTTGGCGACGATCGAACGGGTCGGCTTGAAGGGGCGCGAGCGGGAGGCGGCCGGCAGCTTGTCCTACGGCGACCAGCGGCGGGTGGAAATCGCCCGGGCGCTCGCGTCGGACCCGAAGCTTCTACTGCTGGACGAGCCGACGGCGGGCATGAACGCCGCCGAGGTGCAGGAAATGACCGATTTGATTCGCGCCATCCGCGGCAAAGGGACGACGATCGTGTTGATCGAGCATAACGTCGCCATGGTGACGGGACTGTGCGACCGGGTCGCCGTGCTCGTCCACGGCGAAAAAATCGCCGACGGCGAGCCCGAGTCGGTCATCGCCAAGCCGGAAGTGGTCGAGGCGTATCTCGGCAAGCCGGACGAGGAGGTGATCGCCGTTGCTGCACATTCGTAACCTGCACGTGTCCTACGGCAGCATTCACGCCGTGCGCGACGTTTCGTTAACCGTCGAGGAAGGGGAGGTCGTCACGCTCATCGGTTCGAACGGCGCCGGCAAGACGACGACGGTCAACGCCATATGCGGCGCGCTGCCGGCCAAAGGCTCGATCGAGTACGGCGGGAAGCCGATTCTCGGACTTCCGACGCACCGGATCGTCGAGGCGGGCATCGCGATGGTGGCCGAAGGGCGCCGCATTTTTCCGAAGCTGACCGTCGAGCAAAATTTGCGGATGGGCGCCTTTTCCCGAAGGGCATCGCGGAGCGAGCTGGCGCGGGACATGGAGTACGTCTACGGGCTGTTCCCGCGTCTCGCGGAGCGGAAACGCCAGATGGGCGGCACGATGAGCGGCGGCGAGCAGCAAATGCTCGCGATCGGCCGCGCCTTGATGGCGAAGCCGAAGCTGCTCATCCTCGACGAGCCTTCGATGGGGCTCGCGCCGATCGTCGTCCGCGACATTTTCGATACGATCCGGACGATTCGCGGCCAAGGGCTGACGACGCTGCTGATCGAACAAAACGCCGCGATGGCGCTTTCCGTCGCGGACCGCGGCTACGTGCTGGAGCACGGGGAAATCGTCCACCACGACACGGCCGAACGGCTGAAGTCGCAAGATATCGTCAAAAAAGCGTATCTCGGAGGTTCGGCATGAAACGAATCGAGCTGCTTAACCCGCCGGAGCTCGTCCGCCGCCTGAACTGGCGCGACCGGTACGAGACGAAGGTCGCGCAATGGCTCGTCCCGTGGGACGGGGAGGAGGCGGTCGACGTCGGCTTCATCGGCGTGCCGCTGTCGAAAACGTCGATCAGCGTATCGGCGGCGTCGATGACGCCGAACGCGCTGCGCGAGCTGTTCCCGAACGTCACGACGTACAGCATCGACCACGACGTCGACCTGCAGCGGCTGCAGGCGCGCGATCTCGGCGACATCCGGATGCACGTCACCGACCTGCTGCGGTGCCACGACAATATCGAGCAAGGCTTGCGCAGCGTATACGAGGCGATGCCTCATTTGTTCCCCGTCATCGCCGGGGGAGACCATTCGATCACTTGTCCTTCCGTGAAGGCGTTCAAAAGCAAAATCGGCGGGAAGGTGGGCATCGTCCAGCTCGATTCGCACATGGACGTGCGCAATTTGGAGGACGGCGGCCCGTCCAACGGAACGCCGATTCGCGGACTGATCGAATCCGGCACGGTGGAAGGCCGGCATATCGCGCAGATCGGGCTTCACGGCTTCGCCAACTCGAAGCCGTACCGGGAATACGCCGTGGAGAAGGGCATTACGCAATTCACGGCGCGGCAAGTCGCCCGCGAAGGAGTCGAGACGCTCGTCGAACGGGCGATCGCCGCGGCCGGCGACGGGACGGACGCGATCTACGCGACCGTCGACATGGACGTGCTCGATCAGGCGTTTGCGCCCGGCGTCCCGGCGATGGTGCCGGCCGGCATGACCTCGTGGCAGCTGCTCGACGCCGCGTACATGCTCGGGCTCCATCCGAAGGTGAAGGCGCTCGACGTCGTCTGCGTCGATCCGCTGCAGGATCCGCGGCGGGCGACGGTGCGAACCGCGCTGCACGTCATACTGACTTTCCTGGCCGGCTATGCGAAGCGAAACGAGACATCATCGAACATGGGGGAGAGATAAGCGATGCAACATACGGACAAACGCGTCATCCGCGCATCGAGAGGGACGAAGCTGACCGCGAAAGGATGGCAGCAGGAAGCCGTTCTGCGCATGCTGATGAACAACCTGGACCCGGAGGTGGCCGAACGTCCGGAGGACCTCGTCGTATACGGCGGCATCGGCAAGGCGGCCCGCAACTGGGAATGCTTCGACAAAATCGTGGAATGCCTGACGAATCTGGAGGCGGACGAAACGCTGCTCATCCAGTCCGGCAAGCCGGTCGGCCTGTTCAAGACGCATCCGCAAGCGCCGCGTGTGCTGATCTCCAACTCGGTGCTCGTGCCGGCGTACGCGAACTGGGACACGTTCCACGAGCTCGACCGGAAAGGGCTGATGATGTACGGGCAAATGACGGCCGGCAGCTGGATTTATATCGGCACCCAAGGCATTTTGCAGGGGACGTACGAGACGTTCGCCGAAGCGGCGCGGCAGCATAGCGGCGGCACGCTGCGCGGGACGCTGACGCTGACCGCCGGACTCGGCGGCATGGGCGGCGCGCAGCCGCTCGCGGTGACGATGAACGACGGCGTCGTCATCGGCGTCGACGTCGATCCGACCCGCATTCAGCGGCGTATCGAAACGCGCTATTGCGACGTCATGGTGTACGAGCTGGACGAGGCGCTGAAGCTGGCCCGCGAGGCGCAGGAGCAGGAGAAGCCGCTCGCGATCGGGCTCGTCGGGAATGCGGCGGACATCTTCCCCGAATTCGTGAAACGGGGCATCGTGCCCGATTTCGTCACCGACCAGACGTCCGCGCACGATCCGCTGAACGGGTACGTCCCGGCCGGCCTCACGCTGGACGAAGCGGCGGCGCTGCGGAAGTCGAACCCCGCCGAGTACGTGGCGCGCTCGCGCCGGTCGATGGCGGATCACGTGCAGGCGATGCTCGACCTGAAGGAGCGCGGGGCCGTCGTGTTCGACTACGGCAACAACATCCGCCAAGTCGCGCTCGACGAAGGCGTGAAGAACGCCTTCGACTTTCCGGGCTTCGTGCCGGCCTACATCCGGCCGCTGTTCTGCGAAGGGAAAGGCCCGTTCCGCTGGGCGGCGCTGTCCGGCGACCCCTCGGACATTGACAAGACGGACGAGCTCGTGCTGCGCCTGTTCCCGGAAAACGATCATCTGCGCCGCTGGATCGGCATGGCCAAGGAGCGGATCGCGTTCCAGGGGCTGCCCGCGCGGATATGCTGGCTCGGCTACGGCGAGCGGATGAAGATGGGGCTCGCCATCAACGAAATGGTGCGCAGCGGCGAGCTGTCCGCCCCGATCGTCATCGGGCGCGACCATCTCGACTGCGGCTCCGTCGCCTCGCCGAACCGGGAAACCGAATCGATGAAGGACGGCAGCGACGTCGTCGGCGACTGGGCGATTTTGAACGCGCTCGTCAACACCGCTTCCGGCGCCAGCTGGGTGTCGGTCCACCACGGCGGCGGCGTCGGGATGGGCTACTCGCTGCACGCGGGCATGGTCGTCGTGGCCGACGGCACGAAGGAAGCGGAGGAGCGGCTGAGACGGGTGCTGACGACCGACCCCGGCATGGGCGTCATCCGCCACGCCGACGCGGGCTACGAGCTGGCGGTGAACACGGCCAAGGAGCGCGGCGTTCGCGTGCCGATGCTCGGCATCTGATGGAGAAGCGGCGGCCCGGCCGGTTGCGGCCGGCCGGGCGTCCGCCACGGAGGGAATCGCATGGACGACAAACGGATCGATCTGCTCGTGCACAATATCGGGACGCTGATCACGATGAGAGGGGCGCCGGGACCGCGGAAAGGCGCGGCCATGTCCGACATCGGCGCCGTCGGGCGGGGGGCCGTGGCGATCCGGGACGGCCTCGTCGTCGCCGCCGGGCCGGAGGACGAGGTGATCGCCGGGCTCGAGGCCCGAGGGACGACGGCCGCGTCGCGGCTCGATGCGGGTGGGCGGCTAGCCGCGCCGGGGCTGGTCGACCCGCACACGCATTTGGTGCACGGCGGCTCCCGCGAGCACGAGCTCGCCTTGAAGCTGAAGGGCGTGTCGTATTTGGACATTTTGGCGCAGGGCGGCGGCATTTTGAGCACGGTGCGCGCGACCCGGCAGGCGACCGAGGACGAGCTGTACACCAAGGCGAAAAAAAGCTTGGACACGATGCTGCTGCACGGCGTGACGACGGCGGAGGCGAAAAGCGGCTACGGGCTGACGCTCGAGGACGAGCTGAAGCAGCTGCGCGTCGCCAAGCGGCTCGACGCTTCGCACCCCGTCGACCTCGTCTCGACGTTTATGGGCGCCCATATGGTGCCCGAAGAGTATAAAGGGCGTTCGCGCGACTACGTCCGGCTCGTCATCGACGAGATGATGCCGGAGGTGAAGCGGCAAGGGCTGGCCGACTATTGCGACGTGTTTTGCGAGCACGGCGTCTTCTCGGTCGAGGAGTCCGAGGAGCTGCTGGCCGCCGCCCGCGCGATGGGCTTCGGCATCAAGATTCACGCCGACGAAATCGAGCCGATGGGCGGCGCGCAGCTGGCCGGCAAGCTCGGATGCGTCTCCGCCGAGCATTTGATCGCGGCGTCGGACGAAGGGCTGGAGGCGATGCGCGGCGCCGGCGTCATCGCCGTCTGTCTGCCCGCGACGTCGTTCAACCTGCGGCTGACGAAGCACGCCCGGGCGCGCGCGATGATCGACCGGGGGATGGCCGTCGCGCTGTCGACGGACTATAACCCCGGAAGCTCGCCGACGGAGTCGATCCAGCTTGTCATGACGCTCGGCTGCCTCAACCTCGGCCTGACGCCGGAGGAGACGATGACGGCGGTGACCGTCAACGCCGCTTGCGCGATCGGCAAAGGGGACGTCGCCGGGACGCTCGAGCCCGGCAAGCTTGCCGACCTCGTCCTGTTCGACGCGCCGAACGTCGCCTACCTGCCTTATCACTTCGGCGTCAATCACGTGCACGCCGTCGTGAAGCGGGGAAAGCTCGTCGTATACGACGGCAGGCTCGTCCCGGAAGGGGCGCGATGAGACCACGATGCGATCGGACCGTCACGGTTCGGTCGCTTCTTTATTCGTGAGGATTAATGGCGAAAACGCGATTACGGATCAGAAATCGGGCGATATACGGAGATAATGCCTTTCATTGTGACGTAAAAGGTTCCATTTGTTTGAATTTGACCGAATATTATGATAAAATAAAACGGAAATCGACAGAAAGGAGGGCGAACCGCTTGACGCTATCCCGCAACGTCCGTACGATCGTTCTTCTCGCTTTCGCGCTGTCGCTGCTGTGGACGTTTCTCGTGCCGACCGCCGAGCGTGTCGTGACGCCGGTTTCCAAGACGATCCCCGCCGTATCGGCCAAAGCTTCCTTCCATTCGCCCAGCGGCGCTCCGGCCCACCCGGTGCAGAAGCTTCGTCTGCTGCTGGCGCTCGTCGCCGTTTTCATGCCGTTTCCGATTGCGATCGTCCGCGCGGACCGCGTCCGCATTCGTCTGCAACGATTCGCGCCCCCCGTTGCTTTGCTCCGCAAGCAGCTTCTTCTGCGTTCTCTCCGATTCGGTTCCCGTTACTTATAACGGCCTGGTCCTTATTTTTCCTTCCTAACAAACATCCATTTTTTAACACTCGGTACGCGGGTGTAGTTTGGCATGCCCGAAAAAGGCGCCTCGTCTCCCGATCCGGGCATCGCCCTCATCCGATTGTGCCGTTATCACACAATCGGGAGGTCATCCATGAAACCAATCCGAGAATCGGATTTGCCGGGAATCGGCCGCAAATATGAAGTGGAGACGCGAGAGCGGCTCAAGCTCGTCATCGTCGTCCACGACGACGGCAGACGGGAAGTATACCAATTCGATCACCGCGAGCCGGATGAGGCCGTCTCGACGATGACGCTGGAAGACGACGAAGCGAGAGCCGTTGCCGCCATTCTCGGCGGAATGAACTATAAGCCCAAGGCGCTCGAGACGATCGAGGTCGCGCTGCACGACCTGGTCATCGAGTGGTTTCGCATCGACGCCGGCTTCGCCTGCGTGGGCAGGACGATCGGCGAGCTGGACGTCCGCCGGACGACCGGCGCGACGATTATCGCGGCCGTCGGCCTGGACCGTACGTCGCAAATCAACCCGGGACCTTCGTATCGGCTGGCCGCCGAAGGCACGCTGGTCGTCGCCGGCGAACGGGGGCAATTGAAGCTGCTCAAGCGGCTGCTGCAGAACGGGGGACTGTGACGATGGATCACCTCGTTCTCGAAATCGGTCTCGCCGTCGTCCTGATCGCCATAGCCGGACTGCTGTCGGCCCGGCTGCGATTTTCCGTCATTCCGTTCTACATCTTGATCGGCATGGCCGTCGGGCCGCATGCGCCCAAGCTCGGCGTGTTCGACTTCCGCTTTATCGAGAGCGCTCCTCTGATCGAATTCATGGGGAGGCTCGGGGTATTGTTTTTGCTCTTTTATCTCGGTCTGGAATTTTCGGTCGGCCGCCTCATCCGGTCGGGCCGTTCGATCGTCGTGGGCGGGACGATTTACATCGCCATCAATTTTACGCTCGGCCTGCTGTTCGGCCTGCTGGCGGGGATGCCGTACAAGGAGATGCTCGTCATCGCCGGCATTACGACGATTTCGTCCAGCGCGATCGTGGCCAAGGTGCTCGTCGACCTGAAGCGGACGGCCAATCCGGAGACGGAGATGATTCTCGGCATCATCATGTTCGAGGACGTGTTCCTCGCCGTGTACATCTCGATTTTGTCGGGGCTTCTGCTGAGCGGCTCGACCTCGGTCGCCGGAGTGGCGCTGTCCGCCTTCGTCGCCCTCGCGTTCATGCTCGCCGTCCTCGTCATCGGCCGCAAGGCGGTGCCGCTGCTCAACAAAGCGCTCGACATCCGCTCCAACGAGCTGTTCCTGCTCGTCATTTTCGGCGGCTTGATGGTCGTCGCCGGCTTCTCCGAGACGATCCACGTCGCGGAAGCGATCGGCGCGCTGCTCGTCGGCCTCGTGCTGGCGGAAACCGAGCATATGAAGCGGATCGAGCATCTCATCCTGCCGTTTCGCGATTTTTTCGGCGCGATGTTCTTTTTCAGCTTCGGGCTGACGATCGATCCGACGACGCTCGGCGGAGCGGTATGGCTGTCGCTCGCCGCCGTGGCGGTGACGCTCGCCGGCAATTTCGCCGCAGGCCTGCTGGCGGGGCGAAGCGCCGGCCTGTCGGCGAAGGCGTCGGTCAATATCGGCTTGACGATCGTGTCGCGCGGCGAGTTTTCGATCGTCATGGCGAATCTCGGCAAAGCGGGCGGGCTGCTCGCGGTTTTGCAGCCGTTCGCCGCCCTGTACGTCCTGCTGCTGGCCATACTCGGCCCGCTGCTGACGAAGGAGTCGAAGCGCGTCTACCGGCTCGTACGTCCGCTGTTGGGAGAGGAGCGGCCGTCTGCGGCCGCTGTCGGCCCCTCCGACACGTCCGCGGCGGCGGCTTCGGCACCGGCCGCGGAGAAGGAAGGTTGACGCGATGCGGCGCGGGGCGAAGTTCGGTTGCCCGGCCGGCGGTATGTGGCGGCGTATGGTCGGCGGTGCGCCCGCCGCCGTCTCGTTTTGCGCGGGCATCGCCCTCATCGCGGTCGGGCTCGAGCTGTTCCTGAAGCCGAACCGGCTCGTGGCGGGCGGCACGCAGGGCATCTCGATCGTGCTCTCGCACGTGACGGAGATGCGGATGGGGCTGCTGCTTCTCGCTCTGAACGTACCGTTCCTGTTCCTGAAACGTCCCGGGAGCGGCCTGCGCTCCGTCCTGGCCCGGACGGCCGCTCTCGGCGCGACGGCGGCCGCGGCGCTCGCGCTCGAGCCGGTGCCGCCGCTGACCGAGCATGCGCTCGCGGCGTCGGTGCTCGGCGGCCTCGCGATCGGCTCCGGCGCGGGGCTCGTCCTTCGCGTCGGCGCGTATACGGACGGCTTGCGCGAGACCGCCTTTCGCCTCCGGCCGAAGGTGCCGCTGTCGGCGGCGGAGCTCGTCGCGCTTTTCCATCTGGCCGTCCTGGCGCTGGCCGGCTTCGCGTTCGGCTGGGAGCGCGCGCTGTATTCGGCCATCGCGTATTATGCGGCGTACAAGTCGCTCGAAGCGACGGTGCGCCGGTTCCGCCGCCATACGATGGTCGTCATCCGCTCCGGGCGCCCGCACGACGTGCGGACGAGGCTGACGGAGCGTCTCGGCGGCGACGTGACGTTCCTCCGCGGTCCGCACGCATCCGCCGCGGAGAGCGATTGTCTCGTCGCCATCGTCGCCCGCGAGCGCGAGCGCGCGCTTCGCGAGGAGGTCCGCGGGGCGGACCCCGCCGCCGAGCTGACCGCGACCGCGGTCGAAGGGGGCGGCGGCCGGCACGAGGCTCCTTACGGGCCGTAACCGGCCGCGGCTGCACGGAGGCGAAGTGCGAAAAGTGCAAAACTTAGGACCGGGAAGACAAAGAATGTCCCCTGCAATCGGGATAAGATGGAGGTGTGAGAAACGCTGGAATCTTCAGCAAACCAAGCGGGGGAAAGGAAGAACGCCATGACAACGATTCGTCTGGGCATTATCGGCTGCGGCGGCATGACGGGAGCGCACGCCGGTGGATTCCATCATTTGGCAGACCGGGTGGAGATCGCCGCCGTATGCGACGTCGTGCCGGAGCGCGCGCACCAAGCCGCGGAGCTGACCGGCGCCAAGGTCGCCGTCACCGATTACCGGGAGCTGCTCGGCCATGTGGACGCCGTGCTCGTCGTGCTGCCGCACGACCTCCATTACGAGGTGGGGCTCGCCTGCCTCGAGGCGGGCAAGCACGTCCTGATGGAGAAGCCGATGTGCAATACGGAGCAGCAGTGCATCGATTTGATCGAGACGGCGGAGCGTGCCGGCAAAGTGCTGATGACCGCTTACCCGGTCCGCTTTTGGCCGATCGTCCGGAAGCTGAAGGAGCTTCTCGACGCGAAGGCGTACGGCGACTGCTTCCAAATGTCCGTCTGGACGGAGCAGTTCACCCGGTACTATGACGGCCACTGGGCGCTTTCCGCGGATCGGCTCGGGGGCGGGCAATTTTTCAGCCACGGCTGCCATTACGTCGATTTGCTGCTCTGGCTGCTCGGCAGGCCGGTGCGGGGAACGCATATCGGGACGAACTTCGGCACGCCTTGGATGGAACGGGAAGGAACGAGCAACGTGACGATCGAGTTCGAGAGCGGCGCTCTCGGCTATCATTTCGGCACGTGGGGGGCCCGAGGGACGAGGCTCGGCTGGAGCATTCACGCCCACTGCACGGAAGGGATGCTCGAAATCAACCTGGCCGAGCGCAAGCTGTACGCGCATACGCACATCAAGGAAGAGAAGGCGAACCTCGATACGGCATCGCGTACGACCGTCCTGTACGAGGCCGACGCGTCGGGCAAGTTCACGCATCACGAGCTGGAGCATTTCCTCGATTGCATCCGCGACGGCTCCCGCCCGATGACGGACGGGCCGACGAGCCTGCAAGGATTGCGGGTCATTTGGCGGCTGTACGAGGCCGAGCGGAACGGGACGGTCGCCGACTTGCGCGGGCTCGGACTCGACGAGGCGTGGAAGCCGCACAAGCCGATCCGCTAATTCGCCGACGCACTAGCGACGAGAACGGGAGTTTCCCGACGGAGCGAGAAGCTCTGCGGGAAGCTCCCGTTTTTTTTCGCCGCATTCGGTTATAATCGACTTTTCGCTTTACTTTGCAGGCTTGACGCGTAAAACTGGATGGTAACGATTAACGGAGGTGTCCGAAATGAGACGATTCAGCAAACGAATGGCAGACGAATTCCAAAATAACGAAAAACGAACGGCGGACGGTGCGCGCAACGCGATAGCGGATGCTTGTCGCGCGGTCGGGCTGCAAAGAAGAACGAGATTGTAACGGGAACGGGGCGCATCCCGCCGCCCCATGCCTGCCAAGCTTCATCGCATTGCCGACTGGATGGATGGCCTCCGTTCGCCTGAAAGGCGGACAACATTTTGAAAAACCATCGCGCGTCTCTGCTGTATGCCGTTATGAAAATCGTCGAGTCGCTCGCCAATGCGACGATGTTTACGACGTATGCGATCTATTACGTCGCGGAGCTTCGATTAAGCCCGTTCGAGCTGCTCCTTGTGGGAACGGCTCTCGAAGCGACCGTGCTCTTGTTCGAAGGGATAACGGGGGTCGTCGCGGACACGTACGGCCGCCGGCTGTCGGTCCTCTCGGGGGTGTTCGCGCTCGGCGCCGGCTTCGTCCTGCAGGGGCTCGTCCCTTGGCTCGATTCGCCCGCACCCGCCGTGCCCGCGCTCGCCTGGATACTCGTCTCGCAGGTCGTTTGCGGCATCGGCTATACGCTGATCAGCGGCGCCGAAACGGCTTGGATCGTCGACGAAGCGGGCGAAGCCGACGTCGGGCGTCTGTTCATGCGCGTCAAACGGCTGTCGCTGATCGCGACCTTGGCCGGCATCGCGCTTAGCGTCGGCCTTTCGACCGTCGCCCCGAACGTTCCGTATGTCGTCGGCGGATTGCTGTATGCCGGCCTCGGCTTTTTCCTTGTCGCGCGCATGACGGAAACGAACTTCGTCCCGGCGGAGCGCGTCGCCGGCGCCTCCCCGTTCCGGGACATGAAGACGACATGGCTCACGGGCGTGAACGCCGTTCGCCATCGGCCGGTGCTGATCGCGATCGTCGTCGTGACGCTGTTCGGCGGCGCGGCGTCCGAGGGGTACGACCGGCTGTGGGAAGCCCATATGATCGGCGGGATCGGGTTCCCGGACGGCGTCCCGCTGTCGATGGCGGCCTGGTTCGGCGTCATATCCGTTCTCGTCACGGTGCTGAGCCTGATCGCCGTCCGAATCGCCGAAAGACGTCTCGATATGGACAACACCCGCCATATCGTCACGAGCATGTTCGTGCTGACCGGCTTGCGCATCGCCGCGATCGCGTCGTTCGCGCTTTCGCCCGGCTTCGCCTGGGCGTTCGGCTCCGTCTTGGCGCTCGGCGTCATCCGGTCGCTGTCCGGACCGATATACGATACGTGGCTCAACCAAAACATCGAAAGCAAGGTGCGCGCGACCGTCCTATCGATGATGGGCCAGTCGGATGCGCTCGGGCAAACGGCGGGCGGTCCGCTCGTCGGCCTCGTCGGGAGCCGGTACTCGGTCCGGGCGTCGCTTCTCGCGGCAGCCGCTTTGCTGTCGCCGCTTTTGATCGTGTTCGGCCGCGTGTTGCGCAAGCGAAAGTAAGGGGAGCTCGCCCGCATCCGCAGCCGGAGCTCCGCTGCGAAAACCGATGTTTTCGCGCGGCTCGGGCTTTTTTCTTTCCGCGTAAGAGCTTACATTAGGAGTGATATTCGGAGATAATGCGAGGGAAACGGACCAAAGATGCCGTTCCGTTGCATTCTTTTTGAAAATTGGGCAAATTTGTGGTATTATGGCTTTAGAGAGACTTGCGGGGAGGGGGGGAAGTATGAACGTTGCGAAGGTGTGTCGGATACATCTGAAGGCGATCGTCGCTTTCGCTCTCCTCTGGTCGTTTCTCATGCCGACGATCGAATCGGTCGTCACCCCCGTATCCAGCGCCATTCCCGCCGTATCTGCAGGGGGGGCGGGATGCTCTTCGGCCAGCGCGGCCGTCCAAAATTTCGAGAAGCCGGAGGAAGCTTTACCGTTTGCGGTCTTCTCGCAAATGGCGTTCCCGGTCGGCTTCGTCATCTCCGCCATGCTGCTTCGGCAAGCTCGAGCGATTCCTCTGCTGATGAGGAGATTGCTTCTTCGTCCGATCAAATTCACTTCCGTATACGTCTCGTTGTAGCGACATTCGCGCCGACCCGTCCGTGGCAAGCCGAGTCGACTTGCCTGCCATACTGAGCCGCAATCGCGCGGGCTTGTTTGGCTGCGCCTGCGCCTTGCGCGCATCGCTACAGGGAGGATTACGATGAAAACAGACACTGTACAGCTGCAACAAACGCAAACGCATCCCCAACATACCCATTCGCAAATGACCCGGATGCAATTCGTCCAACGGGTGCTGTTCCTTACGTTCGGGGCGGCGCTGTTCTCGGTCGGCCTGGAAATTTTCCTGGTTCCGAACAATATTATCGACGGCGGCATCGTCGGCATCTCGATCATTACGTCCGCGTTAACCGGACTGCCGCTCGGCATTTTCCTGCTCGTTCTCAATCTTCCGTTCTTTTACTTGGGGTATAAGCAGATCGGCAAAACGTTCGCCATCTCCACCCTATACGCCGTCGTCATCATGTCGGCCGGCACGTGGCTGCTCCATTCCGTCCAGCCGCTGACGGACGATCCGCTGCTCGCTTCCGTATTCGGCGGCATCATCCTGGGCGTCGGCGTCGGCATGGTCATCCGTTTCGGCGGCTCGCTGGACGGGACGGAAATCGTGGCGATTCTCATCACGAAGAAGTCGCCGTTCTCGGTCGGCGAAATCGTCATGTTTTTCAACGTGTTCATTCTCGCCAGCGCCGGCTTCGTCTTCGGCTGGGACCGCGCGATGTATTCGCTGATCGCTTACTTTATTGCGTATAAGATGATCGACGTCATCATCGAAGGGTTCGACGAGTCGAAGTCGGTATGGATCATCAGCGAGAAGCACGATGACATCGGCCAGGCGATCATTCAGCGTCTCGGCCGCGGGGTCACGTATTTGCACGGGGAAGGCGCGTTTACGGGCGGCGAGAAGCGGGTCATCTTCTGCGTCATCACCCGCCTCGAGGAAGCGAAGATGAAGTCGATCGTCGAGGAGCTCGATCCGGGCGCGTTCCTCGCCGTGGGCAACATCCACGACGTGAAGGGCGGCCGGTTCAAGAAAAAGGATATTCACTAGAGACCGTGTCCAATCGGAAAGCCTCGCCTTTCGGCCGCTGTTGCGGCCGGGGGCGAGGCTTTTTTTGGGGGGAGCGGGCCGCCGCCCCGCCTCATTCCGTCGAGTTGACGAGGCATTCGCGCCGGTACTCGCCGGGCGTCACGCCGGTCAGCCGCCGGAACATCCGCGTGAACGAGTTGGCGTTCTGGTAGCCGACTTTGGCGGCGATGTCCTGGATTTTGTCCTCGGTCCCTTCGAGCATCTGCTTCGCCTTGCCGATCCGGTATTCGTTCAAGTAGTCGCTCAAGTTTTGCCCCGTCTTCTCCTTGAAATAGTTGCGCAGGTAGCCGGTCGAAATGTTCAGCCGGTCCGCGATCAAGTCCTGGTAAATGTCCTCTCCGTAATGCGTCTCGATGAACCGGACGACGAAGTCGACGATCGGATCCCGCGCCTCGCGCTTCTCGCGGATGAGCGCCGCCGCCTGCCTCGCGACGCGCTCGAAAAACGATTCGTACTGCTCCGCGGAGACGAACGATTCGATCTCGTCGTACGGAGAGGGAGCGCGCGCCCCGGCGAGGAGGCTCGTGTCGATCCGGTGCGCCATGAGCGCCATAAGCAGCTTCGAGAGCAGGTCGCCGGCGAACTGCCGGTATTGCCACGCGGCCGCGTCGCACCGGGCGAGCCGCTGCATCGCGCCTCTCAACAGCGCCAGCAGCTGCGCCTCGCTGCCCGCCTCCAGATGGGCGGCGAAGCCGCGCTCCTCGTCGGGCGTCCAGACGGCGATCGGCCCCGGCGCCCCCGGCGTCGCGATCACCTGCGTCTCGTCGTTCAGCCTGCGGCGGCGCATCATCTCCGCGGCCGACTCGTAGGCCGCCGTAAACTCCGACGGCTGCCACAGCCGCGGCTCGCAGGCGATCGTCAGCCGGTACAGCGCCTTGTCGCGGTCGAACGCCGCCTTGAACGAGTCCAGCATGCCGGCGACCGTCCCGGAAACGTCCGTATCCGAGAACACGATCGTCAGGAGACGGTCCTTCTCGATCGGCATCGTCACCGAATCGGGGAACGCCCGCGACCACTCCGCATTGACGCATTCGAGCACGTTCGCCGCCCGCGCCGCGTCGCCGCCTCCCGCAAGCCCGTCTTCCCGCGTATAATGAATATGCATCATGACGAAATGAAACGGCCGGTCCGCACCGGCCGGCGGCTGCGCTTCGGTGTCGATCGGCGGGACGCTTTTGATTTTGTCCAAGTAGCCGTACTTTTGCAGCAGCGAATCTTTGCGCCGGATCGATCGGAACATATGCTCCAGGCTTTCGCTGATGACGTTGAATTCGGCGATCGAGCTGCGGTGCCGGATGGCCGGATTCATCTGGCGCAGCGCCTCGACGATCCGCTGGACGGGATGCTTGAACCGGGCGCTCAGCAGCACCGAGATGACGACGCTGACGAGCACCGAGATCGCGAACAGCGTCAGCAGCAGGGCGTTCAGCTTCGATAGCTGCGCGGCGATGCTCGAGTACGGGACGATGCTGACGTAGGTCAAGCCCGATACCGGCCCCGTCTGGTAAAAGTAGTAGCTGTCCGCATGGCGCACGAACGACGACCCCGCCGGCAGCTTCGGCAGCGCATCGCCCGCGGCCCCGGTGCGGTAAAACGGCGCGCCGTCCGCGCCCAAGATCGTAAACGCATGGCCGGACGTCTGCGCAAGCCCCGAGAACATCCGGTCGGCGTCGACGAGCGCGCCGGCGTAAAACTGGCTGCCGATCCGGCTTTTCACGATGACGGGGAAATAGCGTCCGCCGTCGGGCCCGGCCGCGTCGTACCGGAACCGCTTGAATTCCGCGACGGGGAACGCGCGGAGGTGAAAATCTTCGGCGAACTGCTTCTCCCAGAAGGCCGGGCCGTATTCGCGGCTGGCGTAATATTTGCCGAACATGTCGTCGGTACGGGCGAACCCGTTTTTATCGATGACGAAGCCTTCGTTTTTGAAGTAAATGAAAACGTTTTCGAGATCGAGGTTGTAATGGCCGGCGATCGTCTTGAACTCCTCCGCCAGGTCGTTGACGATCGGGAAGTCGGAGTCGATGCTTCCTTTCTTGAGAGCCGCCACCGCGTTGTCGAAGTAGTAGCGGGTGAGCAGGTCGTCGAGCTGGCGCAGCTGCTTCTCGTAGCCGTCGACCGTCTTCGACAAGCCCATCGTACCCGACCGGATGAGCTGCCCGCGCATTTGACCGTAGAAGAAATGGTAAGCCAGCAGGTTAAAGGCGAACGAAATGAAAATCACGACCAGAAATCCGAGCAGCAGCTTCGCGAACAACGAGCGGCCGTTCCATCGGATGCGTCCTTTCACGTCGATGACCCCCGTTTCCGAACGGATTGCTTTTGTTCCAGTATAGCGAATGAAATCGGTTTCATCCATCGTTTCGGCTATTCCGTTTCGTTACTCTTATTCCGAAAAGCAGCCATCTTCGCGTAAACGGCGGTTGGGTGTCGGTTCGGAATACAATCGGCGAAACGGATCGTTGTGCCGGAAAGGGCCGCGAGACTAAGATGGGCTTACGGAGCGTCCGGCCGAACGGGCGTCCGACAATCGAGCGATATCGAGAGGGGTGCGCGATCGAGATGAAGCGTACGGCAGCATGGCTGCTCGCACTGAGCCTGGCGGCGGTTCCCGCGCTGGCCGCGTGCGGCAAAGACGAGGCGGGCGGGACGAAGCCGCCGGCCGATGCGGGCAAGGCGGGGATCGGTACGGAGACGGCGGCGCCGAAGACGGTGCCGGAGAAGTACGATCCGCCGATCGAGCTGACGACGGTCAATTACAGCTTTCCGACGACCAAATTTTTCAACGGCGAAGATATCAACAACAACATTTGGGTGCGCACGATCGCCGAGAAGTACGGGATCAAGGTGAAGACGCAGTGGTACGTGCCGTCCACCGAATACGAGAAGAAGACGAACCTGATGATCGCCTCCGGCGACATTCCCGACTTCTTCGCGGCGACGCCGCAGCAGTTCCGGCAGCTGTACGAGGCGGGCCAGCTCGAGGAGATGACGAAGCTGTACAACGACTACGCTCCCGAATCGGTCAAGAAGGTGATGGCGGGCGCGGGGGAGACGGTGCTCAAGTCGGCGACGATCGACGGCAAGCTGATGGCGATTCCGTGGACCGGCGTCGCGAAGGAAGGACCGGCGATCCTGTGGATTCGCAAAGATTGGAAGGAAAAGCTTCAGCTGCCCGATCCGAAGACTATCGACGACCTGTTCGCGATCGCCGACGCATTCGTGAAGAAAGATCCGGACGGGAACGGCAAGGACGACACGTTCGGACTGGCGATGGATAAAGATCTCGGCATGGCGGGGGGCATCATGCAGGGGTACGGCGCGTATCTCGATGCGACGACCGGCTTCTGGATCAAGGACGCGTCCGGCCGGCTCGCCGCCGGCGACATTCAGCCGGAAATGAAGAAAGCGCTTGCGAAGCTGAGCGAGATGTACAAGGCGGGCCATTTCGATCCGGAATTCATCGTCAAGGACCCGAACAAAGTGTACGAGACGATCGGCGGCAACAAAATCGGCATGATGATCGGCGGCCGGGGCTCGGCGAATTCTCCGCTCGTGACGCTGACGCCGAACCAGGAGTGGCAGGCGTACGAGATGCCGACCGTCGACGGCAAGCCGTTCAAGGCGCAGCTGCCGCTCAACATCTTCAGTTATTACTGGGTCGTGAAGAAAGGAACGAAGCATCCGGAAGCGATTTTCAAAATGATGGACTTCTGGCTGCAGACGTACTACTACAACAAGTCCGAGGACGTGTACTACAAATTCATCGTGCCGAGCAAGGAAGACCAGTCGGCGATCTGGACGTATTCCCCGGTCAAAATTTATTTGCCGGACAACAACATCGAGAACTACCGGCAGGCGACCGCCGTGCTGGACGGCAAAATCAAGCCCGAGGAGCTGGCCCCGGAGCGCAAAAAAGTGTACGACCGGATCATGCTGTACAAGGGCGGGCAAAAAAACTTGTGGGGCGAGTTCGCGCAAAACGGCCCCGGCGGCTCGGCCGGCATCATCGACCGGATCATCAAGGAGGACCGGTTCGTGCCGAACCAGTTCTACACGACGCCGACCGCGACGATGGCGGAGCGCAACGAGCAGCTGAAGAAGCTGCGCATCGAAACGTTCGTCAAAATCGTCACGGGCAACCTGCCGCTCGACGCCTTCGACAAGTTCGTGGCCGACTGGAAAAAGCAGGGCGGCGACATGATCACCAAGGAAGTGAACGACTGGTACGCCGCGCAGACAAAGTAACCGTCCTCGCGCCGGCGCCGCCGAACTACGGGTTCGGCCGGCGCCGGCGGGGGAACGTTCGGGAGGAGGAGCGGGGTTGAACGCCGTACGGAAAGCGAAACGACTGAGGGAGCTGCCGCTCCATTTGATGATTTTGCCGGGGGCGATTATCGTCTTCATCTATCATTACGTGCCGATGGGCGGACTCGTCATGGCGTTCCAGAAATATATTCCGGTGAAAGGCGTCTTCGGGTCGGAATGGGTCGGCCTGCGCAATTTCCGGTACGTGTTCAGCCTGCCGAGCACGATGGACGTGCTCTGGAACACGCTGTTCATCGCGGTCATGAAAATCGTCGCGGGCCTTATCGCGCCGATCGCGACGGCGCTTCTGCTGAACGAGCTGCGACGGGCCGTCTTCAAGCGGACGGTGCAGACGCTCATCTACTTGCCCCATTTCCTGTCGTGGACGATATTGGCCGGCATCCTGATCGACATCCTGTCGCCGGGGCAGGGCATCGTCAACCGGGTGCTCGGCATGGCCGGCATCGACCCGATCTTTTTCCTCGGGGACAACAGATGGTTCCCGTACACGATCGTCCTCTCCAACGAATGGAAGGAGTTCGGCTTCGGCACGATCGTCTATCTCGCCGCGCTGTCGAGCGTCGATCCGTCCTTGTACGAGTCGGCGGTCATCGACGGAGCGGGCCGATGGCGCCAGACGTGGCACATTACGCTTCCCGGCATCCGGCCGGTCATCGTCCTTCTCACGACGCTCAGCCTCGGGCAAATTTTGAATGCGGGGTTCGAGCAAATTTTCAACCTGTACAGCCCTTACGTGTACGAAAGCGGGGACATTATCGACACGATGGTGTACCGGATGGGGCTCGAGGACGCGCAGTACAGTCTCGCCACGGCGGTCGGGCTGCTCAAGTCGGTCGTCTCGCTGCTGCTCATCTCGGTGTCGTACCTGCTCGCGTACCGGCTGGCCAACTACCGTATTTTTTAGCGAAGGGGGAGCTCGTCCGTGGTAGAAAATCCGTCCTTCGGCCGGAAGCTGTTCGTCGCCGCGAACTACGCCGTCCTGCTCGCGCTCGCCTTCGTCTGCCTGTTCCCGCTCGTCCATGTGCTGGCGGTGTCGTTCAGCTCGAGCGGCGCGGCGGCGGCCGGGCGGGTCGGGCTGTGGCCGGTCGAATTTACGACGAAGGCGTACGCGTTCGTGCTCGGCAAGGAGGAGTTCGTCCGCTCGTTCGGCGTATCGGTGCGGCGGCTCGTACTCGGCACCGCTCTCAATATGGCGCTGTGCGTCCTGATCGCGTACCCGCTGTCGAAGGAGACGCGCGATTTCAAGCTGCGCACCGTCTACGTCTGGTACTTCTTCGTCACGATTTTGTTCGGGGGCGGGCTCGTCCCGACGTATATGACGGTCAAAAACACCGGGCTGATGGACACGATCTGGGCGCTCGTGCTGCCGAACGCGGTGCCGGTATTCAACGTCATTCTCGTGCTCAACTTTTTCCGGGGCTTGCCGAAGGAGCTCGAGGAGGCGGCGTTCATCGACGGGGCGGGCCATATGCGGACGCTGTGGAGCTTGTACGTCCCGCTGTCCAAGCCGGTGCTCGCGACGGTGCTGCTGTTCACGATGGTCGGCCATTGGAACGCCTGGTTCGACGGCCTCATCTACATGAACGATCCGACCCGTTACCCGCTGCAAAGCTACCTGCAGACCATTATTATCAACCAGGACGTGAGCGCGATGTCGGACAGCGACGTCGAGCTGATGAAGCAGCTGTCCAACCAGACGGTCAAGGCGGCGCAAATTTTCCTCGGCGCGATGCCGATCGTGGTCGTGTACCCGTTTCTGCAAAAGTTTTTCGTCAAAGGCATCGTGCTCGGCAGCGTCAAAGGGTGACGCGGCGGCTTTCGGCTTTCGCACCGCCGGGTCCGGCACGGCGTTCGGCTACAGCTTCCGCAGCCGTTCGGCCAGACCCGGCTCGTCGAGCATGCCGGACCAGTACAGCATCAGCTCCCGGCGCAGCGGCTCGAATTGCCGCATCGGCAGCCCGAGCTGCGCGTGCAGCCGGTACGACGGGATGATTTCGCGGAACAGCGGGAAGCGGGCGGGCCGGTTCAGCTTCGCGCCCGTTTCGGGCTCGGGCGATTCGGCCACCGCCTTCATCGCCGGGATGCTGAGCGTATGCGCGCGGATGTGCTCCTGCGCTCTGCGGGAAGCGGCGTAGTCGAGGAACAGCCGCACTTCCTCCTTGCGCTTCGTCCGGGCGCTCGCGAGCAGCCCGATCGCGACGAGCAGCGTGGCCGGCGGCCGGCCCGCCGGATTCGGAACGGGCGAGATATCGTACCGGACGCCGGCGTCCTTCAAGTCGTTCAAGCTGTGGTACGTGGCGAGCTGCATCGAAATGCGGCCTTCGGCGAACAGCCGGCTCGCTTCCGGCTCGCTCTCGGGCCAATAGTTCGGAAAGACGTCCCGGTTGCGCAAAATGTCCCCGCACAGCCGGACGCCCTCCAGCAGCCGCTCCAGCCGGTCTTCTCCGCCGGAACGCCCGATCGGCGCGTCCCCGTCCCTTTCTCCGAATGTCCCTCCGCCCTGCAGCACGAACAGCGGCCACCGGTTCTCGGACACCTGGAAAAAGTGAAACCCGTGCCGCTTCCCCGGCACCGTCAGTCGGGCGGCCGCATCCACCAGATCGTCCCACGTCCAGCCGGAATCCGGCTCGGGCAGCCCGGCCTCCGCGAAATGGTCCTTATTGTAGCATAGCACCACCGGCGAAAAGACGAGCGGGAGGACGTACGTCCGGCCGTCGATCGCAAACGCCTCGTTCAGAAACCGGTACATGCGGCCGTCCGGAGGAAGCGGCTCCGCCACATGCAGAAAGCCGCTCTCCGCCAATTCGCGGAAATGCATATGGTTGACGGTGAACAAATCGACCGATTCGTCATCGACGGCGTTCCGGATGAATTCGGGGTACGTGCCGCCGAGGGCGTCGCCGGCCGGATTCGCGGCGACCGGCGCTACGCGGATCGACGGATGGATCAGGTGAAAATCGTCCAGCAGCCGCTGAAAATCCGTGTCGCGCGCGATCGACGGGGAGCAGGCGATCGTAATCGTCGTCGTCGGACGGGCGGTGCCCGGGATGACGCGGCTGCCGACCTTGTCGATCTTGACGATGAGCCCTTCCGCCACGAGCGTCTCGAGCCCTTTGCGCACCGAATTGTTGCTTAGGCGGAACCGCATGGCGAGCGCGCTCTCCGCGGGCAGAAAATCCCCTTCCGCGTACGTCCCGTCCAAAATGCGGCCGCGCAGCTCGCGGACCATCTGATCGAGCCGCTCGGCGAACGTCCTGCGGCTTATTCGTTCGGTCATGTTCGTGCTCCTCGCGTTATCGTGGTATTGTCGGTTCCATTATAATCTAATTCATATCTCCGTGGGAATAGAAGTTATAATGAATTACAGCTCGCTGTGACGGAATGGGAGTATCGAATTTCTAGGGGGGTTGAATTAGAATGTGCATTAATGGTCGCGATAAAGTCATTGACTGCTTGAAGATATGAATTATAAAATCAACTACAGTATCATATTCGAACGGCGACCGCCGAGCTCCCGCGACATTGCGGGAGGGCGAACCGCCGGTTGGGGGAGAGCGAACGTGAAAGCGGCGAGAAGCATCGACGGGCGATTGGAAATCGCGGACATTCCGGTTCCGGAGACGACGGACCGGTCCGTGCTCGTACGGACGGAATATTCGGCGGTCAGCACCGGCACCGAGCTGATGGTGCTGCGCAAAGGGATCAACGCGTTTCTCGGCTACAGCGCGACCGGCATCGTGAAGGAGGCGGGCGCCGGCGTCGACCATGTGAAGGTCGGCCAGCGCATCGTCTGCTACGGCGCGCATACGCACGCCGACTACTTCCACGCGAGCCGGAACCATGTCGCACCGATCGCGGACCATGTCGATCCGCGGGAGGCGGCGTTCGCCGGCATCGCGACGATCGCGCTGCAAGGGCTGCGGCAGGCCGACCTCCGCTTCGGCGAGACGGTCGTCGTGCTCGGCCTCGGCATCGTCGGCCAGCTCGCCGCGCAGATCGCTCACGCGGCCGCGTACCGCGTCATCGCGATGGACTTGATGGAGACGCGCTGCGCGATGCTCGAGCAGGCGGGGCTCGGCGACGTATGCCGCTCGCCGGAGCAGCTGCGGGACCGCGTGCGGGAGGCGACTCGCGGGCAAGGCGCCGACTGCGTGCTCATCTGCGCCAATACGAAGGAGCACCGGCTCATCGATCAGGCGCTCGACTGGATTCGCGACAAAGGCAAAATCGTCATCGTCGGCGATACGAACACGGAGTTCGACCGGAACAAGCTGTTCGCGAAGGAAGCGCACATCACGATATCCCGGGCCGGCGGTCCGGGCCGGTACGATGCGGACTACGAGCGGGAGGGGCGGGACTACCCGTACGGCTACGTGCGTTGGACGCTGCAGCGCAACCTCGACGAGTTCGCCCGTCTGCTCGGATCGGGCCGACTGAACCTGAAGCCGCTCATTTCCGGCGTCTACCGGCTCGAGCAGCTGGAGGAGGCGTACGAGCGGGCGAAGCTGGCGCCCGCGGAGACGATGGGGCTGCTGCTCCGGTTCGGGGACTGAACGGCGCGAGCGGCCGATTCCATGCGAATCGGCCGGCTTTTTTGTACCCTATACCATCAAGTGAATATCGCCGAACTCGTGCCACAAGTACCGCTCCCGGATCGCCTCTTCGTAAGCGTGCCGGAGCGCCTTCCCGCCGACGAAGGCGGACAGCATATGGAGATGGCTCGCCTCGGGCTCGTGCAGGCCGCTCATCAGCCCGTCGGCGATGCGGAGCGGGTACGCCTCGTCGACGTACAGCGACGTCCGGCCGCTTCCCGGCCGGAGCGAGCCGTTCGCATCCGCGGCCGATTCGAGGCAGCGGACGACGGTCGTGCCGACCGCGATGATGCGTCCGCCGTCCCGCTTGGCGCGGTTGACCGTCTCCGCGGCCGCGGCGGAGACGGCGTACGATTCGGCGTTGTCCGCCGGATCGAGGCGGGAGCCGTACAAGTACGACAGCCCCGTGTGCAGCTGCACGTAGGCGATAGCGACGCCTTTTCGCCGGAGGGCGAACAGCATCTCCCACGTGAACGCCCTGCCGGCCGACGGCATCTCGATCGAGCCCGGCACGGTCCCGTACACGGTCTGATAATAGTCGAGGTCCCAGGGCCGTTCCGTATACTCGTAGCGGACCGGCTCCCCGAGCGCGTAAATGTCGGCGAACAGCTCGCGGCCGCCGCGATTGAACCGCAGCGCGACGAACGGCGAGCCCGCCCGCCTCTCCGCCTCGGCGTACAGGGCGGGGGAAAACCGCAGCGTCTCCGTTCCTCCCGCGATCGGCTCGGCGGGCGAGGGGAGAGCGGTAGCGGTCCCGAACCCGCCCTCCGCGGACGAGACGGTCCCGCCATCGGCAATCGCGCCCGAGAACCCGCCCGCATGCAGCAGCAGCGCCTCCCATTCCGCCTCTCCGGTCCGGCGGGCGAGGCGAACCTCGACTTCGTCGACCGGAATCGCTCCGACGAACCGGACCGCGCGCAGCGATGCCGGAATCGTGCGGCTTTCGTTCAGCACGAGGCAGTCGCCCGGCCGCAGCTCGTCGGCCAGCTTATGAAAGCTCGTATGGCGGACCGTCCCGTCCGCCCGGCTTTGCACCATGAGCCGGACCCGGTCGCGGCGCAAGCCGCGTCTCTCGGGCGGAGCCCCGGCGTTGCGCTCCTCCGGCAGCTCGAAGGCTAACGACTTCGTTTCCATGGAACATCCGCTCCTTTCCGTCCTCCAACCGTTTCCGTTCCCTACCCGTTTCCTTCCGCCGACGCCGATGCCGGTGCCGGGCCGTCCGCCGCGAACCGCTGCGCTTCGAACCGCGAGCCGTTGACGTGCGATGCTTCGTCCGACGCGAGCCAGAGGAAGACGCCGGTCAAATCGTTCGGGTCGGCCAGCTCGTAATCGCAGTCCGGCACCGCCGAGGCGTGCATCGCCGTATCCATTTCGCCCGGGTCGACCATGTTGACGCGCACGCCGCTGCCGTCCACCTCGGCCGCCCACGTCTCGGTCATCCCTTCGACGGCGAACTTCGAGATGCCGTAGGCGCCCCACCCCGCATAGCCGACGCTGCCCGCCTCCGACGTCACGTTGACGATCGAGCCCGATCCGCGCCGCAGCATGCCGGCGATGACGCGGCGCGTGACGAGAAACGTGCCGACGGCGTTGACGCGCAGCACCTCCGCGAAATCGTCCTCGGGGTAATCGAGCAGGAGCGGCATCGGGCTCGGGCCGAGCGCCGAAGCGTTGTTGACGAGCACGTCGATCCGCCCGTACGCCGACTCCGCCAGCGCCACGAACTTCTCCACGTCCCGCGCGGACGAGATGTCCGCGGCGACCGCCAGCACACCGGCCGCCCCGAGCGCCTCGGCCTCCCGGCGCACATCCTGCAGCGCCTCCTCGCCCCGCGCGCAAAGCGCCAAGCTCGCCCCCTGCCGGGCGAAGGCGAGCGCCAGCGCCTTGCCGAGCCCTTTGGAAGCTCCCGTAATCATGACAACCTGTTGTTCGTTCATCGTCGACTCCTCCGTTCGATTTAACATACTTTATATACTAAAATATATAAAAAGTTGATTTGAGTCGATTATATACGGCCGGGCGATGGAAATCAATACTACTTTATAATTATTTTAATTAATAAGGCTTAAACCGCTGGCCGTGCCGTTTTTTTTAGAAGAGAGGTGTTAACATTTCACCGTCTTTTAGCGAAAACCTGACATGAGGTTTGTCGAAGCGACCGACCGCAAGCGATCGCAGTCTATCGTTCATTATGGGAAAGCGGGTGAAAAGAATTGATCATGAAACGTTGTTTCGCATTCGTATTGGCGTTAACGCCGGCGAAAGTTCTCTTCGTACATGAACCGCCGCGGCTGCCGCTTTGAACGCAGCGACTTCGACTCGCCTGCAAGAAAAAACGGGTAGACCGTTCCCCGTTACGAGGATCGTGGTCTACCCGCCGCTCTGATCGACATTCAAAGTCGCCATTCCAGTTATAGTTCACCCACGGAAACAATGGGACGGTCCCAACGGCCATTTCCGAGGGTAGTGGGACAGACGCCGCGTTTTTTACAAGAATCGATCGACATTCGGCGGGTCGGACATGCTTCCGTCATCGTGCCGCCCGTCATCCCGAGAGCGGCGTAGTATATGCCGTCGACATCCGACGGGGCGGTATGCCCTCCTCGATCTATGAAATGAAAACCGGACAAGAGGAATACGGCAGCGATTGAGCGTCGTAAAGGAATTACCATCGTTTTCATGCTTTAAACACCTGTAATCAACAGAAAAAACCTCGGGAAATATTCTTTTCTCGGCATCCTTCCGTTTGTTCTTTATTTGATGGTTTTGTTACGGGGGCCCGGAATCCGCTGCTTCCGGATGCTCCGTATTCATTCTAAACAATTGAACGTAAAGAGCCACGCTGATGAGCGAAAATATCAAAATCATACTGAAAATGCCCATAGGCGGCACCCAACTCGACACGAACACGGTCACAGGCGCCAGGAATTTGCCGATCGTGTTTTGCAAACTGTCCGCTCCCATATACTGGCCTCTTGCATGCTCAGGGGCATAGCGGCTGATGAAGCTTAGGGTTACCGGGGTTCGTACGATTTCGCCGAAGGTGAAAACAATCGTAATAACGAATAGGAACCAAATATTGGAGTTCAATCCGATGGCGAACGTGCCTATCCCGGAAAGGAAGGAGGATAAGATGAAGACATCGCGCTCCTTCCAATTGTGGAACCATTTCGTAACAGGCCAAATAAACAGGACGAACAGCAACCCGTTGAACCCGACCAGCCATCCGTAGATTTCCGCGCCGGACAATACGGGGGAGAGGCCTGTCCAAGGAAAAAGAGGCTGGGAGGGCACCTCGTCGATAACATATACCGGCATATACAGATCGAGCTGCATAATCGGGATGAGCGAGAAGATCCCCGCCAACATATAGGTGAGGAATACTTTATCCCGAAATATAATCCCGTATCCCTTCCATTGTTCCTTGAATACCGTTGTAAGAAAATGCGGTCCCTTCGGGAGTTTGGCGGAAGGGGGCGATGTTTCATGGACCATGAAATAGATGGCGATGAAGTACAGCAGCATCACAACGGTGCAGGTCCATAATAGTTCATCCCGATAGTGAAAGAAGAAGACGGCACCGAGGGCAGGCCCAAGCACAGCGCCAATGTTATTAGCCGTCATAAAGGTTGCGAAGACTTGACGCCTGTCCTGTGCGGGAACGAGGTCCGCCACCATAGCGGAGCTTGCGGGCTTATAGATGGCTCCGCCCAGCCCAAGGCCGATAAATGCGAAAAATTCCATCCAATGGGAAGACGAAACGGCAAACAAAGCGAACATGACGGTCTGAAGCAAAGCGCCGATCAGCATGACAGGGCGCCGTCCGGCCCAGTCGGTTACTGCTCCCCCCAGCAGACTGCCGAGCATACTGACGATCGGAGGGATAGTCATGAGCAGTCCTGCAACATGATTGCCCATTGCTGATCCGAAATAGACGGTAATGAACGGAAAGTACATCCAAAAGAGCATGTTGAACAGCCCGTCACCGATGAGACGGACCTTCAAATTGATGTTCCATAAACGGATTGGCACCATATTCTCCTCACATTGTCGCATCGATTCATGCGGAGTTGACATTCTGTACTAAGGGTAACGTTCCGGCCGGGTATACAAAAATATAGACGATATTTCAGATAAAATATAGACTTATAATGGCCGCTAGTTTATACTAATAATATGAAAGCCGAATAGCGGCTGTCTTTATTCATAAGTATTATGAACCGAACGTTTGTTCGATTAAAGCGAAGGCGCCCCTTTTCAGGGGCGCCTTTTTTTATACCGAAAACGAAACGGCCGCTTCTCGAAAAGCGGCCGCCATCCTTCCTGGCACGATTCGTTATCGTGAAGTCATCCTTTACCCGCTACTGCTTCGTATACGTTCCCTTCACGAACCGGTACGTCCAATCGTACGTGGCCCTGGCTTCGGGCAGGGCGCTGCGCGCACCCTTAAGGTACGCCTCCGCGCCTTGGTAATACGCCCGGAACGCGCCCGTCATGTAGCCGTACTCGACACCGCCGTTCAAGTAGGCGGTGTAGCGCCTGCGCCAGCTGTCCCCGTCGGACGCGGGCGCTCCAGGACGGAGCATCCGCTCGTTCGTCTCGAGCTCGATGCCGATGCCGTACCGCTTGCCGTACCCGGCCGCCGCTTCGATGCGCGAATCGGGGATGGACGGCGTGAAGAAATGGTTCGGCTGCATCGCGACGGCGTCGAAGCCGAGCTCCTTCCAGCGCCAAAACCGGGTGCCCTCGAACGTCGGAATCCAGAAAAACCGGCCGCCTCCTTCGCGGACGAGCCCGCCGGTATAGGCGATCAGCTCTTCCTCGTACGCGGCGGACAGGTTCACTTTTTCGCTGAGCCAATACAACCCCCCGAACTCCAAGTTCGAATAGGCGGCGTCGTTCCAACGCCATATCGCTTCCCCGACGTACCAGCGTATCGCCTTGCGCCGGTTTTCGTAGGCGGCGTCGTACCCGATCTGCGTCTGGTTCATGTTTTCCGTCGCGCCGTCGCCGTCGACGTCGCCGAAATCGCTCTGCTTAAAGGAAGGGTACGGGATCATCAGCACGGCTTTCGCCTTGTGGGACGGGTTGCCGAGCCTCGTGCCGACCTCGACGGCGGCCTCGTTCAGCTGGCTCAAGTCGCCGTCCGGCGCGAACGTCTTGTCCAAATACCATTGCCAGTCCTCCTTGTTCGAGGGCGTGCCGCTCTCGGCGAAGCTGCGGGTGGAGGGGGCGTTCAAGCCGAGAAACAGGACGCCGTCGAACAGCAGGTCGACCGTTTCCCCCGAGGCGTTCTCGTAGCCCAAGTACGGCATGATGCTCGGTTTCGTCCAATTGCCGAAGCCGCTCGCGTTCCAGCCGTTGTACAGCAGCGCCAAGCTGCGGATGCCGGCCGTCGCTTCTCCCGGCTGCAAGTAGCCGGGCTGCTCCGGTGCCGCGGGTTCGTCGGGCGGCAGCGTCTTGGCCGACGGCGCCCTACCGTCGACGCCCCATATTTCGATTTCGTCGAGGAACACCCAGTCGTCGGTCGTGAAGGTGACGTTCACATAGCGGGCGAGCACCATATCCGCGTGCGGATTGCCGCGCGGCAAGCCGTCGACCGCCCCGTTCCAGGCATACGCTTGCGTGCGCTTGGCCGGATCGTGCGTCGGAATGCGGCTTTCGATTTCGGCGAGCGTTCCCCATTCGGTTCCGTCCTTCGACACGGAGACCGTCACTTTCATCGGGAAATAGACGGCCGATCCGTTGTTTTGCAGGAAGTTCGCCTTCACTTCGGATACCGACTTCAGCTGCTGCAGGTCGAACGAAACCGTCCTTGACATTCCTCGCAGATGGCCTTGCCAGCCGGGGGAGCTCAGCACCGTGGCCGCATACGACCCGTCCGTCAACTCGTTGCCCGCATCGGGGTATGTAGCCGAAGGGGGGGCCGACACCGAATAGCTCAAGCCGGCGGCCAAATTGGTCGGCGTCTGCGGCGCCTCCCGCTTGCCGTAAGCGGCCGGGGCCAATATCGACAATGCGAGAGCCCCGATCAAACTCGTCATGACCGTTTTGCGTAACGACACGATCATTCTCCTTTCCGTAAAACCGGAAGTTGCCGGATGCCGGCACGTCCCCATTGTAAGCGGATTCACACTGCGCCGTGTAGCGCCGTTTCGTCCGATAATCCCGTTTTTTGCATGTTCTGCAAAAAAGAATAGTTTCCGTGAAAAAGACGATTTGTCCCGCCGGAATCCTCCTTTATGATACTAATGAGGGGAAATATGGAATTTGAAAACAGCTTGACGATGGAAGGAGGGCGGACCTATGCCGCATAAACTGGCGACGAGACTTGCCCGTCCGTCGGAGGCGAGGGACGGAACGTGGGCGGCCGAGCTGTGGCGCGCGGTGCGGCACGGCAAAAGCTCGCTGTTCGCGAAGCTGCTAGGCGGATTTCTCGCCGTCGTCGCGCTGCTCGCGTCGTTTAACAGTTTAAGCTTCGCCTTCTTCACAAGCAACGTCCACGAGGCGACGATCCGGCACAACCAGCTGACGCTCCGGCATACGGTGAACAGCTACGAGAACCATTTCCGCTACGTGCAGAGCGAAGCGGTGCGGCTCTACTTCGACGAGCGGGTCGATTCGCTGCGGCGAACGGCGGACAATTCGAATTACGCCCAAGTGCTGGAGCTGACGGGCGCGATCAAGACGCTTGTGGCGAACGAGCTGCTCCAGATGGACAACCTCGTCGTTTACTTCAAAAAGAACGATTTCGCGATCGACCGGGACGGCAGCGACAAGGCCGATACGCTGTTCGCCAAGTCGTATCGGAGCCAAGCGTACGACGCCGCCTTTTGGCAGCGGCAATTCGACGGGAAGGAGGCGCTCGCGGTTTACCCGGCTTCCGAATTCGTGAAAGGGAACGCGGGGACGGAGAAGCTCGTCCGGGGGACGTTCCTGCCGGTCGTCATGCGGAACCGGATCGCTCCCGATACCGTCGTCGCGGCGTTCCTCGACGCCGGCAAACTGTACGGCGCTTACCGCTACTTCGACAGCGATCTGTTCTACATATGGGACGAGCGGAACGGCATCGTGTTCCATAACGTCCGCGATCCGTCCGTTCAGCTGCCGACCGCGTTCGAGGAGGGCGCGTCTTTCGTCAAGAAAGGCGACTACTACTATTTTTACGGCAAGGGAGAGACGACGGGGCTTACCTACGTGTCGGTCGTTCCGAACGACAAGGTAGCCGCCCAAGTGTCGCGGCTCCAAACCGTTCTCGTCGTCCTGCTCGTCGCGGCGGTCGCCGCGAGCGCGGCATTCTCGCTGTTCGTCGCCATGAGGCTGCATTCGCCCCTCCGGGCGATCGTCTCCTCGATGCAGTCGTCGGTTCCCGTCCGGCCGATTCGGAGCGGCGTCTCGGAATTCAAGCTGATCCGCGCCAGGCTGAACGACTTGCTGGAGCAATCGCGCCACACCGACGCCGACCTGCGCCGCAAAAACGACCTGCTCCGGCGATTCGGTTATTTGAGCAAGCTCAAAAGCATCGAAGGGAATATGAAGGAATACGCCGACGTGCGCGCACGGGTCGATTCGGCGAATCCGAACTACATGATCGTGTATCATTTGGCGTTTACGCCGGAATTCCAACGTTCGGGCGGAACGGGACGAAAGCGCGCCGCCGCGGCGATCAAGCAGTATATCGAGCTGCATACGGAGACGTTCTCGCGGGAATCGATCACGCTTCAGATCGAAAAGGATTACGTCTTATCGCTCGTTTTCGACGATCCGCCGGCGCAAACGATGCTCGAGGCGTTGAACCGGCTCAAGCCGATATTCGATCGCGACAAGGATGCGTGCATCGTCACGATCGCGGTTCACCCGCAGTGGAAGCAGCCGGCGGACTTTACGGAAGCGTACGAGAAGACGCGCAGCATGGTTCGCCAACGGCTGCCGAAGGACGAGACGCAGCTCGTCACCGAGTACCGTCCCGATTCGTATGCGGTGTTCTTCTCCGGCTCCCTCGAGAAAGAATTCATGTCCCATCTGCAGGCGGGCAATGCGAATCATCTGATCGACGTCGCCGGACGGATGCTGGACGCCATGGAGGCGAAGGGGGCGAGCGCCCACCAATTTTCCCAAATCGCGAAGGAGCTCGCCGGCAAAGTCACCCGGTCGCTCATCGAGAAGCATATCGACATTCCGCCCGATTTCGAGCTGCAGGCGGTGCACGGCCATATCGACGGATGCTTGACGCACGCCCACTACCGTGCCTTCATGAACGAATTCGCGAGGCGCGCGGCCGAGCTCGTCGCGGAGCGCCAAGCGGAGCAGGACGGCGTCGTCGGGGCGGTCAAGCAGCTGATCGCGAACCATTACGGCGAGGACCTGTCGCTCGAGTTCATCGCCGACAGGCTGAACATGTCCAAAGGCTACTTGTCCAACTATTTCAAGGAAAAGACCGGCGTCAACTTCGTGTTGTATGTGAACGAATACCGGATCGGCAAGGCGATCGACCTGCTGCGCAATACGAACGCCCGCATCCGCGACGTGGCGCTTCTCGTCGGCTACGAAAACGTCAACTCGTTCATCCGGATGTTCAAGCGGATGACGGGCTACACGCCGCGGGAATACCGGAAAAATTTGAACTGCGGGTCGGTCGAGCCGAACGACTGAACCGAATTGCAGCCAATCGACGATTTTGCGGATTCTTCAACGGCGCTCATGATATGCAAAATCGGAGCTGGCGGCGCGCGGCCGTCATCCTATGATGGGGACGGTACATGCGATCGGCGGGCCGGCCCGGGCCATGATCACGGCGCGCCGCGTGTTCCGACAATCTCCATTCCGAAGGGGAGCTCGAAATGAAAACGGTTACTGGAAAATCGACGCTTTATTTGACGTCGCTCCTGCTCGCGGCGGCATCCGCCCTGTCCGGCTGCCAATCCGACGGTGTGCCGGAAGGCGCGGGAGCAGCGGGAGAAGGCGGCTCGGGCAAGCCGAACGCCGCCGCGGCCGCGCTTCCGGACAAGTACGATCCGCCGATCGAGATGACGACGGTCACGTACACGTTCCCGAATTTGAAATATACGAACGGCGACGACGTCAACAACAATCCGTGGACGCGCAGGCTGGAGCGCGATTTCGGCATCAAGGTGAAGACGCTGTGGGCGGTGCCGGCCGACCAATACGCCCAAAAGGCGAACCTGATGATCGCCACCGGCAATTTGCCGGATTTTTTCCCGGCGACGCCGACGCAGTTCAAGCAGCTGCACGAGGCGGGCTTGCTGGCGGACCTGACCGACACGTACGCCCGGTATGCGCCCGACGTCGTCCGGCGCGTCATGGACGAGGCCGGTCCCGAGCCGCTCCAGTCGGCGCATATCGACGGGAGGCTGATGGCGATCCCGTTCACCGGGGTGGCGAAGGAGAGCGGACCGGTGCTCTGGATTCGCAAAGACTGGATGAAGAAGCTGAACTTGTCCGAGCCGAAGACGCTGGACGACGTGTTCGCCATCTCCGAGGCGTTCACGAAGCGGGACCCCGACGGCAACGGCAAGCCCGACACGTTCGGGCTCGGGATGGACAATACGCTGCACTCCACGTTTTCGTTCGGCATCTATAACGGCTATCACGCCTACAGCCGGATTTGGATCAAGGACAAGCGGGACGACAAGCTCGTCTACAGCAGCATCCAGCCGGAGATGAAGCGGGCGCTCGCGAAGCTGCAGCAGCTGTACAAGGACGGGCAGCTCGACCCGGAATTTCCGGTGAAGACGAGCGCGAAGGTGAACGAAAGCTTCGGCGGCAACCGGATCGGCATGTTCTACGGCGCCCGCGGTTCGGCGAACTTTCCGCTGCAGCAAAGCACGCCGAACGTCGAATGGCAGGCGTACCCGATGCCGTCGATCGACGGGGAGCCGGCCCGCCCGCAGCACGACCTGAACATTTTCTCCTACTACTGGGTCGTGAAGAAAGGCGCCCCGCATCCCGAAGCGCTGCTGAAAATGCTGGAACTATGGCTGAACACGAACTACTTCAATACGTCCGACGCCGTCTACGAGCAGTACAACCAAAGCGCGGACAACAATACGATCTGGCAAATGGCTCCGGTCAAAATGTACCGGTCCATCCACAATATCGACGTCTACCGGCGCATCGCCGCCGTCATGAAGGGCGAAAGCGACGCGTCCAAGCTCGGGCCGCAGGAGAAAGTCGTCTACGGGCATATCCGGGAATACGAGAAGGGCGAGATGAAGTATTGGGGCGAGTTCGCGCAGAACAGCCCGAATTCGTCGGGGGCGGTGCTCGACTACTATTACAAGAACAACCTGTACGTCGCCAACCGGTTTTATACGACGCCGACTCCGGCGATGATCGACAAAATGCCGAATTTGAGCAAGCTGGAGCAGGAGACGTTTACGAAAATCGTTCTCGGGGCGCCGATCGACGAGTTCGACAAGTTCGTGGACGCCTGGAAGAGACAAGGCGGCGACGAAGTGACGAAGGAAGTAAACGACTGGTACGCCGACCAACGATAAGGCGGAGCCGGAGAGGGGAGATACCGGGGTGCGCCGCAACTTTTACGCCCAACTGCCTTTGCACCTGCTCATATGGCCCGGTTTCGCGATCGTATTCGTCTACCATTACCTTCCGATGTTCGGCATCGTGATGGCGTTCGAGCGCTATGTGCCGACGAAAGGATTTTGGGGGTCGGACTGGGTCGGGTTGAGCAACTTCAAGTACGTGTTCAGCTTGCCGGATACGTACCAGGTGTTCCGCAATACGTTTCTCATCGCGGTGATGAAAATCGCCGCGGGCATCGCCGTGCCGCTCGTCATGGCGCTGCTGCTGAACGAAGTGCGCAAGGAGACGTTCAAGCGGGCCGTTCAAACGATGGTCTACTTGCCTCACTTTTTATCGTGGACGATATTGGGCGGCATTTTGCTGGACATTTTATCGCCCGCCGACGGAATCGTCAACCAACTGATCGAGGCGCTCGGCTTGAAGCCCGTATTTTTCCTCGGCGACAACCGATGGTTTCCGTTCGTGCTCGTCCTCTCAAACGAGTGGAAGGAGTTCGGCTTCTCGGCGATCGTCTATATCGCCGCCCTGGCCGGCATCAATCCGAACCTGTACGAGGCCGCGGCGATCGACGGCGCGGGAAGGCTGCGGCAGCTGTGGCACGTGACGCTGCCCGGCATCCGGCCGATCGTCGTCCTGCTCGTCACGCTCAGCTTGGGGCAAGTGCTGAACGCCGGCTTCGAGCAAATTTTCGTCCTGTACAGTCCGGTCGTCTACGAAAGCGGCGACATTATCGATACGATGGTATACCGGATGGGACTCGTCGGCATGCAGTACAGCCCGGCGGCCGCGATCGGCCTGCTCAAATCGGTCGTCTCGCTCGTGCTCATCTCGACGTCCTACTATTTGGCTTATCGGTTCGTCAATTATCGAATTTTTTAAAGGGGGGGATACCGGATGGTCGAATATCCGTCTCTCGGCCGCAAGCTGTTCGCCGGCTTCAATTACGCGTTTTTGCTGGCCATGGCGGTCGCCTGCCTGTTCCCGCTCGTCCACGTCCTGGCCGTGTCGTTCAGCTCGAGCACGGCCGCGGGCAACGGACTCGTCAAGCTGTGGCCGGTCGGGTTCAACGCGAAGGCGTACGCGTTCGTCCTGCACAAGGAGGCGTTCCTGCTGTCGTTTCTCGTATCGGTGAAGCGGGTGGCGCTCGGGACGTTGATCAACGTGCTGATGACGGTCATGATCGCCTATCCGCTCGCCAAAGAAGCGAACGTGTTCCGGTTCCGCACCTTCTACGTCTGGTATTTCTTCGTGACGGTGCTGTTCGGCGGGGGACTCATTCCGCTGTACATGATCATGAAGATGACCGGCGTGCTCGATACGGTATGGGCATTGATTTTGCCGGGCGCCGTGCCGGTATTCAGCATTTTGCTGATGCTCAATTTTTTCCGCACGCTGCCGCGAGACTTGGAGGAGGCGGCGTTCATCGACGGAGCGGGCCATTGGGCGACGCTGTGGCGCGTATACGTCCCGCTGTCCGCCCCGGGCATCGCCACGATATCGCTGCTGTCGCTCGTCGGGCACTGGAACTCTTGGTTCGACGGCATCATCTACATGAGCGATCCGGACCATTACCCGCTGCAAAGCTACTTGCAGACGGTCGTCATCCAGACGAACACGAGCGGCCTGGACGAGCAGGACGCGGAGCTGATGAAGGAGCTGTCGAACCGGACGATCAAGGCGGCGCAAATTTTTCTCGCCGCCTTGCCGATCCTGCTCGTCTACCCGTTTTTGCAAAAGTTTTTTATTAAAGGCGTCGTGCTGGGCAGCGTGAAGGAATGAAAACGGCAAAAAGGCCGGAGCCCCGTCCATGGGGCCCCGGCCTCGTCGCCGTGCGGGATCGTCAAGGCGAGGCCGGCGCTGCCGGCTCGTCGGAGTAAATCGTGACGATCCGATTCAAATTGTCCCAATTCGTCTTGTAGCCGAACAGATCGCTGATCTCGCGCAAGTTGACGAGCACCCGGTTGTTCAGAATATGAAGGGGGGCGGCGATCGTGAGCATCCGGTCCGGCTCTTCGCGGCGCGCGTACCGGATTTCGCCGCGGTCGAGATCGAGGCGGATGTGCTGCGCGCCGAACGCGCGGAGCAGCTCCTCGACGGGCGTCCACGTCTTGCCGTCGACGATGACCGGCTTGTGCGCGGTGAACTTGATCTCGGCGTTGTTGAAGTAGACGCGGATAAACGGCAGCGTGCGCGCCTGGTTTTTGTTCGCGAGCAGGGTGATATGGCCTTTGTTCAAGTCCGCGACGTCTTCGGGGGACATGCCTTCGATTTTGTTCGTTCCTTGGCCCGGCTGAAGCTCGATCCCGTACTTCTCCCTCATATGGGCGTGGAAATCGGTCATGATCTCCGGCGTCACCTGCTTCAGCCCGACGTTCTTGCCTTCGAGCCGGGCGAGCAGCACGCCGATGCTCTCCGCGGCGAGCGAGCCGTTCGGCTGGATGCGCGCGCTGCCGTAAGCGACCGGCGTCGCGCCGACGAGCTTGCCCGTCAGGATGACGTTGTCCGCCGCCTTGAGCAAGTAGCTGCGCAGCGGGATGCCGTACTTGTCCGGCCGGCCGATGGCGAACCCTTCCCGGTTGGAGCGGGACCCCTGGATGTCGATAAAGTAGCCGCCGACGCTGACGTTGTCCCAGAACATCTCGCCGCCGAGCAAATCGGACGCCTCCAGCGTATGTTCGGTCGGGTAATGGTTATATTCGCGTATGTACAAGTAGGCGGGCTCGCCGTTCAGCTCGACGTTCTGGAAGCCGGTCACGTGCTGCCTCAGATGGTCGCGGATATGCGGCATTTCCTCGCGGGCGTACTCCATCGCGCGCCGGACCGACTCGGGGTCGTTCGGGTCGACGTCGTACACTTGGAGGGCGTTGATGATGATTTCGCCGTCCTTCTGGTTGAGGATGTTCAGCCCGCGCAGGTTGACCTTGTCCGGGTTTTGCGGCTCGTAGCGGGCGACGATCGGCGGGAAGCCGTAGGCGAGGTTGCCGTCGACGTACGTCTCCGGCCCGTACATCGTCATCCGTTCCGTTTTGTTCATTTTCCAGAACGAGCCGTAAAACGTTTCCCAGTCGACGCCCTTGAACTTCATCATGTACGTCGCGCTCATATATTCCGGCTGCGGGCTCTGATACAGCGCCTCGAGGCCGGGCAGCCGCTCGACGCCGAGCAGCCGGACGAGCGAGGCGTTGTCCGTATTGTCGACGAAATAATCCGCCTCCACCGTCTTTTCGCGTCCGTCCGGCGTCCGGTACGACAGCGAACGGACGGAGCCGTTCTCGGTTTTCGCCCCGGTCAAGCCCGCCTGCGTCACGATCGGTATGCCTCGCGTCAACGACTGGAAGTAGCGGGTGAAATCGTCCAGCTTGCGGATCTGGCCGGCGTAGTAGTCGCGGAACAGCTCCTTGATCGAGCCTTGGAGCAGCGATTTGCCTTTATCGTCGAACGTTTCGTCCAGATAAAGCATCTCGCCGCGGAGCAGCTGTCCGCCGACGGCGGCTTCCGGCTCGAGGACGGCGACGCGCAGCCCGAGCTCGTGCGCGCGCTTCGCCAAGTACATCCCTTCGAGCTCCGTGCCGACGATGACGACGTCCGTCTTGCCGCCCGCGATATAGCGATAACCCGCCCAGCAAATCGCGGCGGCCAGGACGACGGCCGTCCCAATCCAAACTTTATTTTTCACCGGATGCAACTCCTTGACGACATTTGCGCGAGAACAGGACTTTAGCCTCTATTGTACGCAAAAAAACGGGCCCGGGCAACGGGGCGACGCGCGCGCCAAACGCGGCAACCGGCGCGCCTCGGTTCGGGCGGTGCGACGAAGGCCGGACCCGCGTATCCCGCGTCCCGTTTATTAGGCGTTCGCTGCCGCGAAGCGGTTCCATTTTTTTTTTGCGCGTCGCGGTCCGGCCGGCTTTTCGCGGCAAGACGAACGGGACGGCCCGCATGCGCAGGCCGTCCCGTTCCATCGTGCCGTTCTTATTTTATGATGCCCGCCGCCTTGATTTGCTCGGTGTAGGCGTTGTAGAGCTCGTTCCCTTTATACTTGGTCAGCAGCTCCTCCAAGTAAACGGGCCAATTTTTGCCGGACTTGTCCTCGAAGACGGCTTTCACTTGAAGCTGACGCTGGCGCGTGCGGAAGGCGGCCAAGTCGAAGCCCGGCGGCGGCGTCAAGCTGGTGCCGAGATAAGGGGCGGTCGGGATGGCGGCGATCGTTTTGGCGATTTCGCGGTCCCGGTCGGTCTGCCGCGGGTCGACGACCTCCAGCTGGAACACGTTCGGCGTGTCCGGGGTGAAGAAGTCCCAGATCGCGAGCCAGTTCCCCTTCTTCACGATATCTTCCTCGAACGTTTGCGGGTTGAGCGTAATTTTGTTCCCGCTGCGCGTATAGTGCTTGCCCTCCTGGCCGTAGTGGGTCAGCAGAAACCCTTCCTCGCCGGCGAGCCAATCCAATATTTCCGTCGTCCGCCGTACGTTGTCGGGCTTTTTCTCCACGACGTTTTTGTGGAAAAGGAACGGGCTTCCCGGCGCGATGCCGGATTGAAGCGGGGTTGACCCGAACGGCGTGAACGGCACCCAGTTCGCGTCCGGGAACAGCTGCTTCGTTTTGCTTTGCAGGCTTTGCGGGTTCGAGTCGTAAGCGAAATCTTTGCTCGATCCGAGCACGACGCCGACTTTGCCTTGCGCGGCTCTGTCGATATGCTGCGGGTTTTTGTTCAGGAACCAGTCGGGATCGACGAGCCCTTCCCCGATCACCTTGGCGATATCGTCCAGCACCTGCTGATTGCGCGGATCGGTTTGGGAGTCGATAAACTTGTTGTTCTCGATAAAGGTGGAATACGTCAGCCCGTGCTTGATATATTCCGGCCAGTCGAAGCCCAGGGCGCTGCCGCCTCCGGCGGTGGTGAAGCCGAACGTATCCTTTTTGCCGTTCCCGTCCGGATCGTCGTTCGAGAACGCGCGAATGGCCGTCAAATAGTCGTCGTACGTTTTCGGCACGGGAAGCTTCAGCTTGTCGAGCCAGTCTTTCCGGATGTACCATGCCCGGTATATTTCCTTGCTGTACGGAATGGGAGCGCGGACGAACTGGTTGTGCACCTGATAATTGTTCAGGGACGCCTCGTCGATCCAATATTTGAAATAGTTCGGCATGTTGGCGGGCGTGACGAATTGGCTGATGTCGCCGAGCAGGCCGTCCAGCGCATACTTTTGTCCTCCGTCCGAGTTGGCGTCCCTCCACATGTCGGGCGGGGCGTTCGAGGTCAAGTACGTGTTGATTTTTTTGTTGTAATCCTCGCTCAGCCCCATATATTCGACGTTCAGCGTAACGTTGAATTTGGACTCGATCGTTTTCTTTACGAAGTCCGCATCCCCGGAAGGAAGCTGGGCGTTGGCGGGGGAGTCCACGAACCATTTCAGCTCGAGATGGGGTTTACCCGATGCGGATTCGTTGCCGGTCGAAGAAGCCGGATTCGAGGACGAGCCCGGGTCGTCCGGATTCCCGCATGCGGCGAGCGCGCCGATCGCCACGAGCGAAGCGATCCATAATGTTTTTTTCATGTAGCGTATTCATCCCCTTTTGTACAAGTATAAGTCAGATCGTCGTGCGAATCACATCGTAAGCGATCGGCCGCGCTTTGAACAGAAACCATATTTTGCGGCATGAACATTTCTTGAAATCGGCGGCGTACCCGGTTTCCGCGGGCCGGCGCTGTTGACGCTGGCCCGGGGCATAAGGAATAATAGAGTCATGATCCGGGGGGGTTGACGATGAAGAGAAACTGGTTTCGCCGCTTGCTGTTCTCGTACATGCCGGTCTTCGTTGTCATCTGCGTCACGTTGCTTTTGATCAGTTTTCAAAATATGCGCGTCTTAGCGGACCGGGCCGCCGTCCGGTCGAGCGAAAGCGTGGTGCGGAACGCGAAGCAGCTGCTCGAGCAGTCGCTTCGCAATATCGAGGAAGCGATGAACGACATGGTGCTCGTGGAGCCGAGAATCGCCGCCTACTACCATTCGGAGCGGGCGGGCCGGAGCGAGCCGGGCCCGTTGTACGACGCGGCGTTCGCCCTGCGCGAGATGCAGGATCGGCTGCCCATGGTACATTCCTTGTACTTGTACAAGCCGGAAGACGACACCGTGCTCGAGCCGGGCGGACGGAGTCCGCTGTCCGAATTTCACGATATGCCGTACATCCGCGGGAAGCTCGATTCGTACGACGGCTTCTACTGGGGAGATTTTCGCGATTGGAAGGACGATCCCTTCTCGGACCGAACAACCGGCATCGTTTCGTTGGCCAAAATCGCGGACTTGCGAAGCAAAGGGCTGCTGGTCGTCAATATCGACGTCGAAGCGCTGCGATCGATGCTGGCCCGTTCCACGGATACGTCCAGCGGATATCTCGAGCTGACGGACGCAAGCGGCCGGCGGATCGCCGGCACCGTCCCGGAGCGTCCGGAAGGGCACGACCGCAAGAGGCTGGCCGGCGAAACGATGGCCAACACGGGCTGGAGGCTGGAGGGGGGCGTTCTGCAGCCCGGCATAACCGGGTGGATCGTCCCGGCGCTGTATACGTCGATCGGGGTCGGCGTGCTCTGCATCGCCGTGGGGATCGTCTGGATCGTGTACGTCAGCCGGCGCCATTACCGGCCCGTCGAATCGCTGATCCGCCAGATCGGCTCGCTCTCGATCCAGAGAGCGCCGCTTGCTTCCGCCTCCGCCAAGGAGAAGCCGGACGAGTTTCAAAGCATCAGCCTCGCGCTCGACAGCTTGCTGGACCGCTCCAACCGGCTGAACGAGGAGAACGAAGAGAACAAACGGTTCAAGCGCGCCCATCTGTTCCAGCGGTTTGCCGAAGGACGCGTCGACCCCGAATCGGCCGAATTTCGCCGCGAATCGAAACGTCTCGGCCTCGCGATGGAAGGGCCGTGTCTCGGCACGATTTTGGAAATCGACCGTTATGCCGCCGATGTTTGCAACCGCTTTCCCGAAGCGGATCGGAGGCTGCTGAAATATGCGCTTCAAACGGCGGCGGAGGAGTCGCTGCGCTCGAGGGGGTATTCCGTCTGCTCCGATTGGCTGGCGGAGCATCGCTGCGGGGTCATCATCGGGACGGGCGATCCCGGGGCGCATTCGGCGGCGGTCGAGGAAGCGCTGGAGGCGCTTCGGGAATGGGTCGAGCGGCATTTGCCGTTTACGGTGACGATCGGCGTCGGAACGGAAGCGGACGGCTTCGCGACCGTTTCCAAATCCGTTCGATGGGCCAAGGAAGCGCTCGCCTACAAAATGACGCTGGGGCTCAACCGGGTCATTCCTTACCGGAACGTGCCGGAGAAGCTGCGCCCCGAGCTGCTCCAGGAGCTGCAAACCGTCAAGGAAATCGCCCGTCTGCTGCGAATGGGCGACCCGGGCTGGAACGACGAGACGGAACGGCTGCTCGCCTCGCTTCAGGGCGGCGGGTACGGCTCGGAACAGGTGCTGAATTTGTCGTACATGCTGCTGTTCCACGTTCAGCGCGAGCTGGCGGACGTTCCTCCGGAGCAGCTGTCGTCCTGGTTCGCGGACAGCACGCGCCTCGAGGAGTCGCTGCGGATGGCCGAGACGATGGGCGAAATCGGCGATACGATCCGGACGGTGCTGGCGGCAACGTGGGATTCGCTCGAGCAATGGCGGGAAGCGAATAAGCATTCCGGCATTCTTCAAGACATCAAAGCGTTCATCGACGAGCGCTACGCGGATCCGAACTTGTCTTTAAGCATGCTGGGAGACCGTTTCGGCCTCCATACGACGACGATCAGCCGGTTGTTCAAGGAGGAATTCGGGGTCAAGTTCGTCGATTACGTCAACGGTCGGCGGGTGCAGCAGGCGATACAGCTCATCGAGAACGACACGTTGACCGCGGGGGAGATCGCCGACCGGATCGGGTTCGCGCACCCCCAGTCGTTTATCCGTATTTTCAAAAAGCATACCGGCTACACGCCGGGCACTTATCGCAAGGAGGCGGCGACGGGCGCGGAATGAAGCGTCCGTCTTTTTGCTTGGCAAAAATTTGAGAACGGTTTCAAAAATTGTCCCTACCACCGGAAGGACGGGCTTCCTTATGATGATGGGGGGCGGACGCTCGAAACAAAAGAGGGTCCGTCCCCAATCTCATCCATCGGAGGAGGGTTCCATGAGGAACAAACGATTCGTTGCGCTTCTGCTGGCCGCTGCGCTCGCGCTCGGCTTATGGCCGGGGCAGCCGGCCGGCTTCGCCGGGGCGTCCGCTGCGGGAGCGGCGCCGGCGTCCATCGGGGAGGAAGTCCGGGAGGACGGCGTGTTCGACCGGCTGCGCTGGAAATGGCGTTATTCGTTAACGGGCGAGGACGGCTACGAGCTGCCCGTGACGGATCCGGGGCTTCAAAGCCGGATCGACGTCATTACGTCCCTGGCGCAATCCGCTTGGGAGACGATGAACAAAAGCGAGGGGCGGTCGCTGCTGTGGGACGACGCGACCCCGGCCGCCTATCCGAGCTCGGCCCACATTTACGAGACGTACAAGCGGCTGTACCGGATGGCGTTGGGCTATTCGACCAAAGGCTCGCCCTTGTACGGCGACCCGGCACTGCTGGCCGATCTGACCGAAGGCTTGGATTGGGCGTACGAGAATCAGTATAACGAGACGATGACTTGGCAAGTCAACCAGCATCATTGGGAAATCAACATCCCGACGGTGCTGGTCAATATCGCGACCTTGCTGTACGATCGGCTGACGGAGCGGCAGCTGACGAATTACATGAACGCCGTTCACCGGTTCGCGCACGACCCGACGACGTACGCCACGTCGGTCACGCCGTCCTACGGGGCCAATCGGCTGTCCGAATCGCTGCCGATCGTCGTCCGGGGCATTCTCGTGAAGGACGGGAGCCGTCTCGCCTTGGTCCGGGACCGCTTGAGCGATTACGAGGCGCTTATTTATCCTTTCGTCGATAAAGGGAACGGGTGGTACCGGGACGGCTCGTTCGTTTCCCATGACGCCCACGCCTACACGGGGACGTACGGTCTGGAGCAATACGGGAAGCTCGTCACGCTGCTGGACCTGCTCAAGGACACGCCCTGGGAAATGACGGACCCGAGGGCGGACAACGTCATGGCGTGGACGATGGACGGCTTTCTGCCTCTTGTCCATAAAGGCAGACTGATGGATATGGTCAACGGAAGGTCGATCGCGCGGCAAGGCGCAGGCGACCACGTGCAGGGCAGCCTGCTGATCGATTCGTTGATCAAGGTGATCGATTTCGCCGAGCCCGAGGAGGCCGCGATCATCAAGCGGACGATCAAGGAATGGCTCGAAGGGAAGACGGAGTACGGGTATTTCGATCGGGCGTCCATCCCCAACTACTTGAAAGTGAAAGCGCTTATGGACGACCCCGCCGTTACGGCCGCGCCGCTTGCGGTTTACCGGCAGTACGCGGGGATGGACCGGGCGGTACAGCAGCGGCCGGCCTACGCTTTCGGCCTGAGCCTGTACTCGAAGCGCATCTACGACTTCGAAACGATCGCCGGCGAGAACAAGAGGGGATGGTATACGTCGTCGGGAATGACCTACCTCTACGACGGGGATCATACCCAGTTCAACGACAACTACTGGGCGACGGTCGATATGAAACGGCTTCCCGGCATTACGGTCGATGCGGAGTACGCCCGCCCGGAAGGACAAAGCAACAAGCTCGGCACGAAGAGCTGGGTGGGCGGCGTAGAGGCGGGGGAGTACGGGGCTTCGGGGATGGAGCTGGAAAGCTACGGCACGACCTTGAAGGCGAGGAAGTCGTGGTTTGCGTTCGACAACGAGATCGTGGCGCTCGGCTCCGACATCTCGAGCGCGGATAACCGGACGATCGAGACGATCGTGGACAATCGGCGTCTGGAGCGCCACAAGCGGCAGGGACTGACGGTCGACGGCCGGCCCCAGCCGTCGAACCCCGGCTGGAGCGCCGATTTGCAGGACGTCGGCCATATCCATTTGCAGGACAAACAAGAGGGGGGCCGTTCCTCCGGCACGGGGTACGTGTTCCCGGACGGAAACGCGGCGGTCAAGGCGCTGCGCGAGGTGCGATCCGGCTCATGGCAGGACGTGTCCGCCTCGACGGATGCGACGGTGTATGACAATACCTTTTTGACGCTTTGGATCGATCACGGCAAAAATCCGAACGGGGCCGGGTATTCCTACATTTTGCTGCCGGAGCGGACGGAGGAGCAGACGGCGGCGTACGCGGAGAAGCCGGACGTCACGATTCTCGAACGGAACGAGTACGTCCACGCCGTCCGGGACAATAAGCTGAACGTGACGGCCGCCTTGTTCTGGCAGGACGTCAAGCGGACGGTCGGCGATTTGATAACGGCGGATAAAAAGGCCGCGGTCGCCGTCAAGGAAACGGCGGAGGAGCTCGATATTTCGGTATCCGATCCGACGCAGGAGAACAAAGGAATCATCGAAGTGGACGTCAACCGGGCCGCGGTCGGGGTCGTATCGGCCGATCCGTCCGTCAAGGTGCTGCGCCTCGCCCCGACGGTCCGGCTGGCGGTCCAAACCGACGGGACCGGAGGGCGGACGCAGCGCGTCAAGCTGAGCCTGCGCGACGACGGAGCCTACACGGCGCTGCCGATCCCGCCGATCGCCGACGCGTCGGTGCATGGCGCGGTGTACGATGCGGTGTACGGTCCGGCGAATTTCGGCTTCGCCACGACGATGACGGTCGTGGATACGCCGGACGCCGCCAAAACGAAACGGGCGTACGTGACGTTCGACTTGGGCTCCGTCGCTTCCGTCGACCGCGCGGTGCTGCAAGTGCGTACGTCCAGCGCTTCGGGGAAAGCGGCGACGTTGACCGTCGCGGGCGCCGGCAGCGGCTGGGACGAAGCGTCGATTGGGCCCCACAACGCGCCGCCGACGCTGACCGGGATATTGGATACCGTCGCGGTCAACGGCATGGAGCGGGAATACGAGCTGGACGTCACCGATTATATCCGCGGCCGATTGGCGGAACGGCAAGCGACGCTCGTCCTGTCGGGAACGGACTACGAGGGCCTGCCGATGCCGATACATACGCGGGAGCATTCGTACGGCGGGCCCCGGCTGATCGTCCGGGGAACGTTCGCGGACGGCGCGCCGGTCGAAACGATCGTCCCGACTTACGGGGACGGACTTCGGACGGCGTACCGGGCCGATTTCGACGCGGCTCCTCCGGGCGGCGCTCCGGCGGGCTGGCACATTGCCGGGACGGGCGCGCAGGCGGCCGTTACCGAACGGGCGGGGGCCATGAACGACCGGGAGGCGAGGCTGACGGGCGGGGCGTCGGGGATGGAGGCGACCGCTTCGTTCGAGCCGCAGACGGGAGTCGTTCAGGCCGAGTTCCGCGTGAGGGCGAATCAGCCGGGCGTTCCGCTCGACGTCAAGCTCAAGCCGAACGCAAGTGCCGCGCCGGTGTTGACCCTCTCCTTCGCGAGCGGCGGGCGGATGACCGCTACCGACGGAGCCACGGTCCGTTCGTTGGGCGGTTATGCGCCGAATATCGACTACAAGATCAAAATCGTCGTGGATACGGCCGGCCGCAATTACGACGTCTACGTGGACGAAGTCCGGAAAGGGATGCGGCTCGGGCTCCGGCAAAACGCCGCGTCCGTCGGCGCGCTGTCTTGGTCCGTCTCCGGTGCGGGCTCGTTCGAAATCGACGACGTCGAAGTCGGGCGGCTCGAAGCCCGTCCGCCGGCCTGGACGGACGACGACCTTCTTCGCGACGACGACCCGGACTCGTCGCTTCCGACCTACACCGTAAGCGACAGCTTCAACGAGCCGGGGGCGGTCCCGCAAGGATGGTCCGTCGTCAGCTCGGGCGGGCCGGTCATCGTGGCCGACGTGCCGAATGCGACGAACCGCAGCTTGGAAATGACGAAGCAGTCGTCCGTTCAATCTTCGGCTCTGCGCACGTTCAATCAACGGACCGGCACGGTCGTCGTCGATTACTGGTATCGTACCGACCATAAGGTAACGACCGGGGCCCCGTATGTACGGGACGCCGGTAACCGGGAAGTGAGCTCCGTCTTGTTCAGCGCCAACGGGAACATACAAGCGTTCGACGGTGCGACCGCCAAAAACTTGATGCCGTACGAAACCGGGAAATGGTATCATATTCAGCTGATTTTGGATACGGTTGCCAAGAAGACGGATATCCTCATCAACGGCAACACGTACGCGACCGGCTTCGCCTTCCGCAATGCGGCCGCATCCGGCATAGCCAAGCTGATGTTTTTCAGCAATGCGGCGGCGGGCACGGTCCGGATCGACAACGTCGTCGTCACGTCGGAGGAGGATCGCGATAACGGGCCGAATCCGGCGACGCTGCCCCGTTTGCGGCTCGAGACGCCGGACGCGGCGGCGCCGGGACAGACGTTCCGGGCGGACATGCGGCTGGAGAGCGCGGGATACGCCGTGAACGTCGAGCGGATTCAAGTGACGTACGATTCCGATATTTTCTCCTTCGAAGGCTTGGAGGGCGGCGACCCGTCCGCCGAATATGCCGTCGACTCCGCCGTACCGGGGCAATTGTCGGTCACTTGGACCAAGGGAGGAAGCGGCCGACCGCCGGGCTTGACGTTCCGGGCGAAGCCGGCGGACGGTGAGACGCAAGGCGTCATTCGGCTGCATGCGGCGGATCTGTATGCGACGGACGCGCGGGCGCTGATCGTCGCTCCGGCCGACAGTCGTATCGTTGACGTGGCTGCGCCCGGTACCGGTACGCCGTAATCCGCAACGACCGGCGGTTGCCCTAGGGGCGACCGCCGGCGGCTCGTTCCGCAACCCGCTCCATTCGATTGCGTATTAAGCGTAACGGGTTTTAGGAGCAGAGGAGCGGGGGGGGGGGGGGGGGGGGGGGGGGGGGGGGGGGGGGGGGGGGGGGGGGGGGGGGGGGGGGGGGGGGGGGGGGCGGAGGATGCGGCATATGCGATGGCCCGGCGTGTGGAAAGGCGGTTTGCTGCTGCTGGTCGCGGCGGCGATCGCCGTATGGGCGGTCCCGTATTACTCGACGAACGTATTTTACTTGGACTCGCACAAGTTCAAGAAGGAAAGCGAGGACGGAAACACGACCGAGTATCGGTCGGGGACCGGCCGGATCGCGACCGTTACCGCCTATGCCGATCGCAAGGAAGTCCGGATCGGCGAAGAGACGTACGCGGTACGGCCCGAGCATCGGGAGGACGGGCGGCCGTCCTTCTCCGTCCGCTATCCGAGCGGCAAATCGGTTCGGGTGGAGCGTCAATCCGACATGCTCCTGGCTTACGACGAGCTCGGGGAATGGGTGCCGCAAACGGCGGTTTACGTTGGCGACCGGCGTGTACTTTCCCCCGGGGAAGAACGGTATCATCCGGCGGAGCTGGTCCGGGCGGCGTATGAGGAGTATCACGCGGCGAACGGGCATGTCGGCTATTTCCTGATGTCCGTCGCGCTGTTCGTGTACGGGTGGTGCGCTTATCGGTACGAAGCGTTTCGGACATTTCTGTTTCATGCGACGTACCGGTTCTGGGTGAAGGACCCCGAGCCGAGCGAGATGTATACGACGATGTCCATTGCCGGGGCTTGGGCGGTCATGGCGGTTGCGGTCTGGCTTTGGCTTCAATCGTTGTAAAAGCGAATAACGAACAACATCCCGCCCTCGCGATGGAGAGCGGGATGTTTGGCGTACGCCGCCGGTTTATTGCGCCGGCGTCTTCGTCCGCTTGATGAACAGCGCCAGGACGAGCGCGACGACGGCGAAGCCGAAGCCGTACAGAAACGCGTTGTGGACGCCGGCTACCGTCGCTTCGGCCAGCTGGGCCGGCGAAGCGGGGGCGGTCGACGACTCCAGGAAGCGCCGCTGCCCAGAGGACATGATGCCGATGAAGAAGGCGACGCCGATCGCGCCGGCCACCTGCTGCAGCGTGTTCAGGATGGCCGTGCCGTGCGGATAATACCGCGGCGGCAGCTGGTTCAGACCGTTCGTCTGGGTCGGCATCATGATCATCGAGATCGCGACCATCATGCAGATGTGCAGGATGAGAAATTCGACCTTGGACGTATGGATGTCGACCCGCGTGAAAAACCACATCAGGACGAGCAGAAAGGCGGCGCCGGGAATGACGAGCGCCCGCGGGCCGAACTTGTCGAACAGCTTTCCCGTCAGCGGGGAGATGAGCCCGTTCAGCAAGCTGCCCGGCAGCATGAGCAGGCCCGAGGCGAACACGGTCATGCCGAGCGCGCCCTGGAACAGAAACGGCAGCAGCGCCATCGTCGAGAACAGCGTCATCATCATGATGATGAGCAAAATCGCGGTCAGCGTGAACATCGGGAAGCGGAACGCCCGGATGTCCATGAGCGGCTCCTTCACCCGCAGCTGCCGGAGCACGAAGAGCAGCAGCGCGACCGCCCCGACGATAATCGTCCCGTACACCTCCGGGCTCGACCAGCCGCCGTGGCCTTCGCCCGTGCTGCTGAAGCCGTACACGATGCCGCCGAATCCGAGCGTGGACAAGACGATGGAGATGACGTCCACCTTCGGCTTGGTCGGCTGCGATACGTTCTTCAAGTAAATGGACGCGAACACGATGGAGAACAGGGCGAACGGCAGCACCATGTAGAACAGCCAACGCCATTGCAGCGACTCGAGAATAAGACCGGACAGCGTCGGCCCGATCGCCGGGGCGAACATGATGACGAGCCCGATGCTCCCCATCGCCGCACCCCGCTTCTCCGGCGGGTACAGGACGAGAATGGTGTTCATCATGACCGGCAGCATCAGTCCGGTGCCCGCCGCCTGGAGCAGCCGGCCGGCGAGCAGAAACCCGAATTCGGGGGCGGTGCCGCAGACAAGCGTTCCGATGGAGAACAGCGTCATCGCGCCAAGAAACATTTGCCGAGTCGTGAACCATTGCACGAGCAGCGCGGAAGCGGGGACGAGCACGCCGACGACGAGCATGTAGCCGGTCGCGAGCCATTGCAGCGTCGGAGCCGATACGTTCAGCTCGATCATCAGCTCGGGGAAGGCGATATTCAGCAGCGTTTCGTTCAATATCGAGAAAAACGCGCCAATAATAAGCGAGATCAAAATCGGCAGCCTCTTGACGTTCCCCAAGTCAAAAGGTGCCGAAGCGGCACTGGCGCCTGCGGTATTCACTATTTTTTTCCTCCTTAGATGGATATCTAGGCCATTATAGAGTACGCGGACAGGGGGTTGCAATCGTTATAATCAAAAATTCCGTTAACGTTTTGCAAACGGTTGTCGCGTCGGACGCCCGCTTCTTGTACAATAGAGTACCGTCATTAGACAAACGAACGGAAAGGGGACGGATGAAACGATGGGCGAATGGAAGGAACGCACCGGGGAATCGAAAGCAAGGTGGGAGGCGATCGCGCCGTTCTGGGACGAGTACATGGGAGAGTCGAGCAACCGGTTCCACCGCGAAATCGTCCGTCCCGCGACGGAGCGGCTGCTCGCGGTGCGCGAAGGGTGGACCGTTCTCGATATCGGCTGCGGCAACGGGAACTTTTCCCGGCGGCTGGCCGATCTCGGCGCGACCGTCACCGCCTTCGATTACAGCGCCAACATGATCGAGCGCGCCCGGGCCCGATCGGCCGCGTACGGTGAAGCGATCGACTACCGGGTGGCGGACGCCACCGACGGCGAGGCGCTGCTTGCGCTCGGCGCGGACCGGTACGACGGCGCCGTCGCGAACATGGCGCTGATGGACATCGCCGACGTCACGCCTCTGGCGAAGGCGCTGGCCGTTTTGCTCAAAACCGGCGCACCGTTCGTCTTCTCGATTCCGCACCCGTGCTTTCAACCGCCCCGCATGCGCAAGGTGCACGAGACGGAAGACGCGGACGGGGCGATCGTTACGAGAAGCGCGGTCCAAATCGCCAGCTATTTGACGCCGGAATATTTCCCCTCGATCGGCATCCGGGGCCAGCCCGTCCCCCATTACATTTTTCACCGGCCGTTGTCGTATTATACGAATCTCTTGTTCGATCGCGGCTTCGCCATGGACGGAATGGAAGAGCCGAGCTTCGCCAAGGACGAGCGCGCGGGCGAGCGGTTCGACTGGTACGACATTCCGCCCGCGGTCGTCCTGCGGTTTCGGAAACGATAGGGCGGCCGGTTATACCGAACGTACGTTCCGTTGTGAAGTCCGCCTGCGGTCCGCCCGGACCGCGATGGCCGGGACGGCGAGCGTCAGATGGACGACGTACGGCAGCACGGTCGGCCATGGGGCGTACTGGACGAGGACGCCCGCGAGCATCGGTCCGATCGCCGTGCCGACCGTGGGGCGACGGCGGCGACGAGCGCGGCCGTCCTGCGTTCGCCGCGCGGATGAAGCTCGGTCAGCGCCGCGGTCGCCGCTCCGCTGACGATGCCGACGGCCAGCCCTTGCACGGCCCGGGCCGCGAGCAGCCCCGTCACGTCGCGCGCAAGCGCGAAGAGGACCGAGCCGGCGAACGCCGCGAGCAGCCCGGGGACGAGCGCCGCTTTCCGGCCGAACCGGTCGGACAGCCGCCCGAACACGAGCAGGGTCGGGACGATCGCCAGCGCATACACGGCGAAGACGAGCGTCAGCAGGCCGGACGAAAATCCCCAAGCCTCCTTATACACGCCGTAAAGCGGCGAAGGGATATTCGAGCCGGCCAGGACGACGAGCAGCGCGTAGCCGACCGACCAGAAGGGTACTTCGTTTCGTTTCATGAATGATTCCGCCTTTCCGCATTCGAGGATGACATACTTCGTTTCCCATCGAACCGTCGATGTAGTACGATGGAGTCGTTCAAGCCCAAGATCCGTATCCATCATAAAGGCGTACGTGTTCGATGTGCGTCGAAGTATTCCATTCCTTCGAAGGAGGTGCCCGACATGCAGGCCAACCCCGATTTGGCGGAGATCGCCTCGCTGATCGGCGACTCGTCCCGTTCCGCCATGCTGATGCGCCTGTTCGGCGGCGAAGCGCTGCCGGCCGGCGAGCTGGCCCGGGCGGCGCGCATCTCGCCCCAGACGGCCAGCTCCCATCTCGCGAAGCTGGTCGAAGGCGGGCTGCTCGTGCAGGAGACGTACGGCCGGCATCGGTATTACCGGCTGGCCGGCGCGGAGGTGGCGCACGCGCTCGAGGCGCTGTGCACGATCGCGCCGCGGAAGCCGATCCGCTCGCTGCGGGAATCGGATCGGTCGAGGGCGCTTCGGTACGCCCGAACGTGCTACGATCATATTGCGGGTGAAGTGGGAGTCGCGCTGACGGCCAAGCTGCTCGAGCTTGGCTGCATCGAGGAGGTGGAGGAGGACGGGAGAAGCTACGCGCTGACACCGGCCGGAGCCGCGCGGCTCGAGCGGTTCGGCGTGCCGGCGGACGAATGGAAGCGGAAGCGGGGGCGCCGCCGGTTCGCGCGGCCTTGTCTGGACTGGAGCGAGCGGCGGCACCATTTGGCCGGAAGCCTCGGCGCGGCGCTGACCGCCCGGCTGTTCGCCCTCGGCTGGCTCGAGCGCATTCCCGGGGGGCGGGCCGTGCGCGTCACGGAAGCCGGTGTCGACGGCTTTCGGAGCGAATTTTCCATCGACCTTCGCTAAAATCCGGACAAAAAAAGGACCCTGTCAACGGGACGGGGTCCTAAAGGTATATTATAAAAAGGGGGTCATGTCTGTAAGTATACCCGCCCAATATGTTGGGACGGTAACGGGAATATTTCATTTGTGTTACAGTTCGACGGGGACGCGCGCCTTTTGCCGGAAAAACACCCATTCCTTGTAGCCGATCTCCTTCAGGCGGCGCTTCACCTGCTCGAACTCGTCGCCGACCCGGCTCGGGACGTGGGCGTCGGAGCCGAACGTGACCGAGACGCCGTAATGGAGCGCCCGCTCTAGAATGTCGTCGGACGGATACCAGCCGCCGCAATCCTTCGTCTTGCCGGACGTATTGATCTCGATCGCCATGCCGTTCTCGCCGATGACGCGCAGCGTATGCTCGACGGCGTCCGTCTCGATCGCCGAAAACTCCGGATAGTACCCCTTCATCGCGTCGATGTGGCCGAGAATTTGGAACATGCCGCTTTCCGCGGACTGGCGGATGAGGTCGTAGTAAATTTCCTTCTGCCGCACTTTCTCCGCATTCGACAGCCCCTTCCACCGCTTCCGGTTGAAAATGCTGACGCCTTCGGTTTTATGAACCGAGCCGATGATGTAATCGAACGGATATTGCTCGTACACGCCGCGGTACAAGTCGGCATGCTCCGGGAAAAAGTCCGATTCGACGCCGAGCAGCACCTCGATCCGGTCCTTGTATTCCTCCTTCAGCTTCAGCACCTCCGCGACGTACGACGCGAAGTCGCTTTTCGCCATGGCGATGCCGGGCCACGGCTGATCCTCCCGGTCGCCGAAATACGGCGAATGGTCCGAGATGCCGATCGCCTGTAGCCCCTGCTCGATCGCCGACTCGATATAATCGCGGATGACGCCTTCCGCATGTCCGCATCGGTCATGGTGGGTGTGCAGATCGAATTTCATGTTGCGCCTCCTGACAAGTTCGCGAAATCGCAATCCATGGACGGGCCGAACGTCCCGTTTCCAGTGTATCCAATCGTTTCGCCCTTCACTCGGGCGGCGTGACCGGGTGCGCTTATTCGGAGCCGATGAAGTTCGTCTCCGGCATCCCTTTCAAATCCCGCAAAAACTGCTGCATCGCCGAGCTCATATATTTCCCCGCCTTCGTAATGACGCCGATCGGGTGGGTCAGCTCCAGCTCGTTCACCTGAATCATCTTGAGCGTGCCGAGACGAAGCTCGCTCGCGATCGACATTTTCGAGATGATGGCCGCCCCGAGATTGAGCTCGACCATCCGCTTCACTTCTTCGCTGCTGGACAGCTCCATGACGATCGGCGGCTCGATCTTGTAGTTCTGGAACACTTGATCGGCGAACCGTCTGCCCGCCGTTTCCGGGGACAGCATGATGAACGGAATGTCCTTCAGCGCGTCGACGGTCGTATGGGAATGCTTCGCGAGCGGGTGGCTCGGGGAGACGACAAGCTCGAACGTGTCGTAATACAAAATCGACGTCTCGAGTCCGGGATGCTTCTCGAACAAGTAGCCGATGCCGATGTCGAGCGTGCCGTTCTCCACGCTGGCCATAATTTGCGAAGACGTCATCGAATGGATCGTCGTTTTGATCAGAGGATATTGGTTCTGGAAATACGAGAGCACCCTCGGCAAAATTTGCATCGCGATCGACGTCGTCGTGCCGAGATGGATATGGCCTTGCGGCGTCTGGTTCAAATCGTCGAGACGCTGCTTCAAGTCCTCGACCGTTTGCAAAATGCGCTCCGCATGCTCGAGGAAGATGACGCCGCTGTCCGTGAGCGTCACCGGCTGATTGCGGTCGACCAGCACCGTCTTGAATTCTTCCTCGAGGCTTTTGATTTGCGCGGATACGGCGGGCTGGGTCAGGTTGAGCATTTCGCCCGCCTTCCGGAAGCTCATCGTCTTGGAGATGGCGATCAGCGTCTCCAACTGGTTGATGTTCACGGTTCGTCCTCCCCTCGTACCGGCTGCAAGGCGTTACGAAAACGCCTTACTTCGCGGGAGGCTCGAACAGCTCCAGCCATTCGCCGTCCGGACCGTAAAAAAACCGGTAACGGGCGCCGTTCGGCAGGGTCGTAATCGCCGGATCGATAAACGTGACGCCGAGCTTCTCGATGCGCGCGATTTCCGACTCCAGATCGTCCACGGTAAAGGCGATATGGTGCACTTTGCCTTCCGCCGGCAGTCCGCCGTTGTAGCCTTCGACCAGCTCGACCTGCGTTTCGTTCGCGCCGGGGGCGCCCATGAACGCGAGCTTGATCGCCTCGTCCGGATGTCCGATCGTCCCTTGCAGCTCCAAGCCCAGCACATCCCGGTAAAAGGCGATCGACGCCTCCATATTGCTGACCATTACGCCTACGTGCTCGATTTTGCGTACCGCCATGTCGGTTCCTCCTATCCGCTTGACCGCGGGAAAAATGATGGGCCTCACGTTCCGTCCCTGCATCTCTATCATTGTACCTTTAACGTCCCGGAAGGGAAAGTCCCGTCGGGAAATCCGTTCCGGCTCCCGGCATGGCGGGCGCGTCCGGCAGAATGCATTTTTTTTGCATCGAATAGCCCGATCTAGGTCTATCGTCCCGGAAATGCGCCGTGGTATAATGGCCGTTGTGGTAATCCGAACCAATATTCGACAACATTCTGCAACGGGGGCTGACGGCATGGGAAACATGCGCTCGATCAAGTATAAGATCATTTGGCCGATTCTGATCGTGATCGCGCTCGTCACGGCGGCGATGGCGTGGGTCATTTACGGGGAAACGGCGGCAAGCGTCGAGCGAAAAGGGTACACGACGCTCGAGGCGGCCAAAATCGGCGTCGAAAACGCGCTGTATGCGCGGAAGACGGCCGAGGACGTCATGGAGAAGGAGATGATCGGGCAGGCGGTGCTCGTCTCCTATATGGCGGAGAAAGGCTTGAGCTTCGATCAGGTAACCGCGTTGGCGAAACGGGCGGGCATCGACGACATCTGGTTGACCGACGCCAAAGGGAGCACGGTGCTGACGACGGCCGGCCCCGACGTCAAGTTCAACTTCGCGGCCGATCCGAAGCAGCAGGCGTACGAATTTATGGGACTGATCGACGGCGGCAAGACGACGGTCGTCCAGCCGGCCCAGCCCCGGACAGTCGATCCGAAGGTGTACAAGTACGTCGGGGTGAGCGGCTGGTCGGCGCCCCGGATCGTGCAGGTCGGCCGGGACGGCGCGAAGCTGACCGAGCTGGAGAGCCGGATCGGCGCCAAGCCGCTCATCGAGCAGCTGAAGCGTGACGTCGGCGGCGACGTGCTGTTCGCGGCGATCGTCGACGCGAACGGGAAGCCGGCGTTCGCAAGCGACGAGACGTTGACGGAGCTGGACGCGGCGGTCGCCGGCTTCGTGACGTCCGGCCTGCAGGCGAAGGAGAACCGGACGTTCTCCTCGACGTTCGGCGGAAGCCGGGTGACGTATTACGCGTCTCCGCTCAGCAGCGGGCAAAGTCTGCTGCTCGCCATGTCGACGGGCGTGCTGGATCGGATACTGTGGACGACGGTCGTCTCGGTGCTGCTCGCTTGCCTCGTCAGCGGCGGCGTGCTGTTCTACGTCGTCAACCGCCAATTCCGCAGGCTGGACGGGCTGAAGCTGGCGATGGACGAGCTGAGTCAAGGCGAAGGCGACTTGACCCGCCGTCTGCCGGTCGCGTCCCGGGACGAAATCGGCGAGCTGTCCGCCGCGATGAACCGGTTCATCGAGAAAATCCGCGCGATCGTCACCGAGGTGAAAGGGACGACCGGGACCGGAAAGCGGGAAGCCGACGACATCGACCGGCTCTCCGGCCAGACGAAGGACATCGCCCGCGAAATGAACGCGACGATGGAGCAGGTCGCGGCCGCGGCCGGCCGTCAAGCGGAGGAGGCGGAGCGGGGGATGGGCGGCGTGCACGAGCTGGCCGGCCTCCTCGACGGGTACCGCGAGCGGACGTCGGAGCTCGACGACAGCAACCGGCGCCTCCAGCACACCGAACGGATCGGCACCGAGGCGGTCGGCGCGCTGCTGGCGGCGATCGCCGACAATGTCCGCATCGTCGGCGAAGCGGGCCGCAGCCTCGACCAGCTGCGCGGCGACATCGAGGCCGTCGCCGACATGGCCGAGGCGATTACGGCCATTTCGCAGCAGACGGGGCTGCTCGCGCTGAACGCGTCGATCGAGGCGGCGCGGGCGGGCGAGCACGGCCAAGGGTTCGCCGTCGTCGCGTCGGAGGTGCGGAAGCTGGCGGATCAGGCAAGCGCGTCCGCCGAGCGAATCCGCGAGCTGCTCGACAACGTGACGCGTTCGGCCGGCGACACCGGCAAGGCGATGGGCGGCGCGATCCGGCTGGCGCAGGAGCAGGAGCGTTCCGCCGCGACGACGTCCGAGGCGTTCGAGGCGATGCGGCGCACGCTCGAGCGGATGAACGAGCTGATCGGGCAGCTCGCCGGCGGCATGTCGCAGCTGGAGGAGAAGAAAAACGGCATCGTCTCGATGATCGAAGCCGTGTCGGCCGCCTCCGAGGAAACGGCCGCGGGAGCCGAGGAAATTCTCGCGAGCGTCGACTCGCAGCTGAAGAAGTTCGAGGATATGAACGAAAAAGCCCGCACGTTGAACCGGCATATGAGCCGGCTGCAGGACGAGGTGAATTTGTTCAAGGTGTAGGAGCGGGACGTTCGCGAACGTCCGTCCGTGCAGACGAAAAAGGCGGTCCCCTTGACGGGACCGCCTTTTATACGGCCAGCTTCAGCCGTACCCAGAACCGGATTTCGTCGCCTTCGCATTCGGCCCATATGTCTCCGCCATGGTAGTCGATGATGCTCTTCGCGATGGCGAGGCCGAGACCGGAGCCGCCCGTCTCCGAGGAGCGGGACGGATCGACGCGGTAGAACCGGTCGAACAGCCGGTCGACCTCCTCCTGCGTCAGCGGGGTGCCGTTGTTGCTGATGCGCACCTTGACGTATTCCGCTTCGCGGAACAGCAGCACCCGGATCGTTCCCGGCTTGCGGCTGTATTTGACCGCGTTCGTGAGCAGGTTGTCGAAGACGCGGATCATTTTGTCGGCGTCGACGTTCACCCTCAGCTTCTCCGGCGGAAACGCGCGGACGACGCTCAAGTCGTTCTCCTCGGCGTAGCTGACCATCTCCTCGAGCAGCTGCTCGAGGAGCTCGTTGATGCAGACGGTGCCGAGCTTCAGCGTATCGCCCTTGTTGGACAGCTTCGTATATTCGAACAGATCGTCGATCAAGCTCTTCAGCTTCTCGGATTTGCTGTAGGCGATATTGAGGTACGACTCGGCCTGCTGCTCGGACTCGAAGTTTTTGTCCTTGAGCAGACGCAAGTAGCCCATGATGAGCGTCAGCGGCGTTCGCAGGTCGTGGGACACGTTCGTGATCAGCTCGTTTTTCGTCGCCTCGGCCCGGCGCTCCTCCTCGAGCGTCTGCTGCAGCTCCGCGGTCATCAGGTTGATGCTGTCGGCCAGCGAGCCGAGCTCGTCCCGGCTGCTTGCGTGGACGCGGTAATGGAGGTTGCCTTTCGCGATTTCGCGGAGCCCGCTCGCCAGTCCTTCGATCATTTTCATCTTGCGCTTCGTCATCCAGAAGAACAGGAAGATGAAAGCGACGACGGCGAGCAGCGTCGGCATCGGGCTCGTGCCGCCCTTCATGTAGACGATGTCGGGGTTCGGCATGCCGGAGACGACGAGATACGCCTTCTTCTCGTTCAGATCGATCGGATAAAAGCTGGAATATTCCTGATTCTGGTAGCGGCGGTCGTTGATGCGGACGTCCATCGCGTTGCGGATGATGCCGTGCAGGTCGACTTGGCTTTCCGTGGCGTTGCCCGACTTGAACAGCACCTTGCCGTCGAGGTCGAGGACGAGAATTTTGAGCGTCGGGTTCCACTGGCTGTACCGGTCGATGACGGCGGTGACGCGCTGCTCCGGCGTCACGACCGGGACGGCCGCGTTCGGGCTGCGGCCCGTCTGGACTTTCTCGATCATTTCGTTGCCGATGTCGTTCAGGATCGACCGGGCGCGCGTGTCGATCTCGTGCACGCCCGACGAATAATCGATGACCGGGTACTGGTTCGCATTGGCGAACAGCGGGGCGGTCAAGCCGCGGACGAGCAGCGCCGCCAGCAGGCAGCAGACGAACGTGAGGATCAGCTGCAGCCGGATGCTCGATTCGAAATGCTTCCGGCCGAAGACGTAGACGTCGCGGACGAAGCCGAGCAGGACGGAGAGCCAGCGGAGCGGATTGAAAATCGATCTACTTTTCAATTTTATAGCCGACCCCCCATACGGTCTTGATGTATTTCGGCTGCCGCGGCGTCGTCTCCAGCTTCTCGCGGATTTTGCGGATATGGACCATGACCGTATTGTCCGACTCGTAAAACGTCTCGTTCCAGACCGATTCGTAAATTTTCTCGATGCTGAACACGATGCCGCGATTGCGGGCGAGCAGCTCCAGAATGGCGAACTCCCGCGGCGTCAGCTTCACCTCGCGGCCTTCGACCCGGACTTCGTGCGTCGCCGTATTGATGACGAGATCCTCGATCTCGATCTCCTCCTCGAGCCGGGGGACGGCGACGTTCAGCCGCTTGTACCGGCGAAGCTGGGATTTGACCCGGGCGACGAGCTCGAGCGGATTGAACGGCTTCGTCATGTAATCGTCCGCTCCGGTGCTGAGCCCCATAATTTTGTCCATGTCCTGGCTTTTGGCCGAGAGCATGATGATCGGCATGTTTTTCTCCTCGCGGATTTTCATGCACGCCTGAATGCCGTCCATGCGCGGCATCATGATATCGAGGATGATCAGATCGACCTCGGTCGTCTTCAGCACGTCGAGCGCTTCGACGCCGTTGGAGGCGCGGAGCAGCACGAAGCCTTCGTTTTTCAAATAAATTTCGAGCAAATCCAAAATATCCTTCTCGTCGTCGACCAGGAGAATGGTCTCCTGTGCCATAGCCATCGTCTCCCATAACTCGTATCGTCCGTTATTCGGCTTGCCGGCGCGCCCCGGCGGGAGCGCCTCCGTCCACACCAGCATACCATAGCGCGGCGCTTCCCCGCATGCCCCGGTTCCCGCTTCACGTTGTGCTCATTATAGTCGCCATTTCTTAAGAAACATCGGACGATGTTCTTAATTCTTTCTTAAACCCATATACTGGCAGGGACAAGGCTTGGGGAGGGGTACGGGTGCAACTGCTGCTGCGAAGCGCCGCCGTGTTGATCGGCAGCGCCCTGTTGGCGTTCGGCGTGAACGCGTTTTTGGCTCCGTATCGGATTATCGACGGCGGCTTTATCGGAATCGGACTGCTGGTGAACTATCATTTCGGGCTGTACCCGGGGCTAACCGTACTTCTTGTCAGCGCGCCAGTTTTTGCCGGCGTGTTTTTTGTTGACCGACCGCTGCTCATGAGCAGCCTGCACGGCTTGCTCGTGACGTCGGTGCTGATCGACCTGTTCGCCCCGGCGGCCGGCTGGTTCCGCTTCGGCATGCCGATCCATGCGGTGGCGGGAGGGTGGCTGATCGGGATGGGCGTCGGCATCATGCTGGCGTACCGGTCGAACTCCGGCGGCACGGATCTGCTCGGCCAAATCGTCCATGACCGGACCGGCATTCCGGCGGAGTATACGATCCTCCTGCTCGACGCGGCCGTGCTTCTGGCGGGGCTGTCGGTCATCGGCTGGACGCGCACGCTGTTCTCGTTTGTTACGATCGTCACGGTGTTCGTCGCCACCCACCGTTACTCCGGGCGCAAACTATTGGGACGGGAGATCTACTTTTTCGCGAAAAAAAATTGACGAAACCGGGACTTTCGGATTCGCCGGGAAGCGACACGGAATCGGGGATTTACAACATTTTCACATGCGCGGGGGGCGGACCGGCCGTACACCGCCTATATACAGGCCTTCGAAACTCGAGTATAATGGAAAAAAAAGTCCTTCCAATCATGGCTTTTTCCGGGACCGGCACCGCCGCCGAGGCGATTTTTGTCGGTCCGGAACCGGAAGACGAGCCGCTTGTCGCCGTACGGCGCCGGACCTCCGGCCGCGCGACGCCGGCGCGTCGTTCCGAGAATTTTGTCGAAAAGGGGACTCCGCGTAATGAAGGCCGAGTACATCAACCCGTTTCTGGAATCTGCTAGAATCGTACTGGAGCAACTGATCAATGTGCGTCCGACGACCGGACAACTCGGGATCAAGGACGTCCAATTCGTGGAGAATCACATCTGGATCCAGATCGGCATGACGGGGCAAATGGAAGGCGACATCGTATTCGGGCTCCACGAGGAAGTGGCGCTCAAGCTCGTGTCGGCGATGATGGGCGGCTATCTCGTCACGCAGATGGACGAGATGACGCAAAGCGCCATATCGGAGCTCGGCAACATGATCAGCGGCAACGCCAGCACGATCTTGTTCAATCAGGGCGTCCGGGTCGACATTACGCCGCCGAAGCTGATCCAGACCGAAGCCGCGGCCGGATTTACGCCGAAGAAAGCGCTGACGATTCCGCTCATGATGGAGCAGATCGGGCAGCTCGATATCAAAGTATTGATTTCGTAACGCCGCGGCACCATACATACCGGAGAAGAGGCTGCAAGGGAGCGGCCTCTTCTTTCCGTTTTCGTGTATACTAGGAGAAAACAAGGCGGGAGTGCGGGAGCGCGATGAAAACATGGAACGATAAAGTGGTCGTCATTACGGGAGCGTCAAGCGGCATCGGCGCCGCGACGGCGGAAATGGCGGCGGCACGCGGAGCGAAGACGCTGATCATGGCGCGCAGCCAAGGGAAGCTGGACGAGCTGGCAGGCCGGCTCGGAGGGAAATGCGAGACGTATGCGCTGGACGTCGCCTCGACCGAATCGGTGCAAGCGGTCTTCGCCCGCGTTCGCGACACGCACGGACGGGTCGACGTGCTGATCAACAACGCCGGCTTCGGCATGTTCGAGCGGTTCGAGCGGACGCCGCTCGACGATTTCGAACGGATGATGAACGTCAATTATATGGGCGTCGTCCGCTGCACGCAGGCGGTGCTGCCGGATATGCTGGCGGCGCGGTCGGGCAACGTCGTCAATGTCGCCTCGCTGGCGGGCAAGATCGGCACCGCCAAGTCGAGCGGCTATTCCGCGACGAAGCACGCCGTGCTCGGGCTGACGAACAGCCTGCGGCAGGAGCTGGCCGGTACGGGGGTGACGGTAACCGCGATCAATCCGGGGCCGGTCGATACGCCGTTTTTCGATACGGCCGATCCGTCCGGCGGGTACGTCGCGAACGTCAAGAAGCTCATGCTGACGCCCGAGAGGGTGGCGGCCGCCATTATCCGCGCGGTGGAACGGGATTCGGCGGAGGTCGACCTGCCGGGCATCGCCGGCTTCGGCGCCAAGCTGTTCCACTTGTTCCCGCGTACGTTCGAGCGGGTAAGCCGGCGGTTTCTCAACCTGAAATAAAGTACAGCACCCAGCCGATAATCGACAGCCACAACGGAATGCTGAACAGGACGCCCCAGAACAGGCCGACGAGCAAATTGCCTTCTTTTTCGTACATGCGGATATCCTCCGGTCGCGTTGGTTTCGTTATCCGCAGTATGTTCGAAAAAGAACGATTCGAAACGTGGAAGGTGGGGGGCGGGCTTGGAGAGAAGCCGCGACCGGAGCCGGATTCGCATCGGCGCGCGGGCCGTAGGCGCCCGATTCGCTCGGCCGGAGCCGCGAATAAGGTACCTCTGTACCTTATTCGGTCATTTTCGCGCGGGTGTGGGGGAAATAAGGTGCGAACGTACCTTATTTCGGCCGTAGGCGGCCGATTCGCTCGTACGGAGCTGCGAATAAGGTACATTTGTACCTTATTCGGCAGTTTACTCGCGAGCGTGGGGGAAATAAGGTACGAACGTACCTTATTTCGGCCGGGCGCCCGACTCGCTCGCCATGGCGAGCCGAGCGCAGATATGCCGAAAGAGTCCCCTCGCAGGGACTCTTTCGCGTTCACGCTCCGTCCGCACGACGGCGGACGCGCTCTCGGTTTTTACTGCACGCAACGGTTCACTTGCTGCACCACTTCGTCCACGGTCAAGCCTTCGGCGTTGATGACGGACGCTTGCGTTACGGTCTCGGTTATGCCGAGCACGTTTTTGTCTTGCCCGGAAATGACGCAGCAATCGCAAGACTGCAAGCTGCCGTCGTCCATCGATACGACTTGATAGCCGTTTTGCTCCAGCGCTTGCTTGACGTTGGACAAGCTGTTTTCCACCGCGATTGTAGCCATGGAATCGTTCACCTCCCGTTTCATGCATACCAGGAACGAAAAGGGACTGTCCCCTTTTGTTTCATCCCTAGTTTGAATCGGGAGTGCCGGAATTATTCGGGGGAGGACGTTTCGCTCCGTTCGGCGCGCTCCGCCCGCACCGATTCGTTCAAGGCGCGAATGTGCTCGAACAGCCTGCGCACCTCGGCTTTCGCTTCCGGATGGCTTTGGTTCCAATGGTTGGCCAGCGCGGGCATCGTTTTGTGGATATGGCTGTAAATCGCCCATTTTTTCACGTTCTCGATCGTATCCGGCGTCGTTTTGCCGGTCAGCCGCTCGGCGAACGTTTCCACCAGCGCTTCGAATTCGCGGTCGAATACGGGATTCATGCCAGGGCACCGCCTTCCGTCGTTCGTTTTTCTCCAGTCTACCGAAAGCCGCCCGAGGTGTCAAAGCGCGGCGGCAGTGTCGGCGGTCGCCGCCGACGCGAAATTGAAATCGCCGCATCGGATCGGGTATGATGGGGAGCATAATGCATCATCGCGGATGAAGGAGGGCGCTTCGCGGATGGAGACGAATACCGAACGGGCGGACGGCGCGGTCGAGCACATCGAACCGCTTCCCGATCCGGCGCCCGGCATCCGGCTGGCGAAAGTCACTTATTATAGCCAAGGGCTGCGGGTGAAAGGGTACTGGGCGGCGCCCGAGTCCGAACAGCCGCTCCCGGGGCTCGTCTATTGCCGGGGCGGCATCCGCAACGTCGGCATGGTGCGGGTCGCCCGGATCGTTACGCTCGCCCGCCGCGGCTATGCGGTATTCGCCCCGTTCTATCGGGGCAACGACGGCGGCGAAGGGCGGGAGGACTTCGGCGGCGAAGACCGCCACGATCTGTATAACGGCATCCGGCTGCTGCGCGGCTTGCCCGGAACGAAGCCCGATCCGGTCATGCTGATCGGATTTTCCCGCGGGGCGCTGATGGCGCTGCTCGCGGCGAAAGAGTGCGAGGGCGTCGGCCCCGTCGTCGTCTGGGGCGGCGTAAGCGACCTGCTGCTGACGTACGAGGAGCGGATCGATCTGCGGCGAATGCTGAAGCGGGTCGTCGGCCACCCGAAAAAAGACCGCGACCGGTACGAAACCCGCTCGCCGGTATGCTGGGCGGAGCATATCCGCTCGCCCGTTCTCATCGTGCACGGGTCGGTCGACGAGCACGTCGGCGTCGAGCATGCGCACCGGCTGGCGAAAGCGCTGGAAGCGGCGGACAAGCCGTATACGATGCATCTTTATGAAGGCAGGGGACACGTCTTTCCCCGCGAAGAGGACGACCGCGTGCTCGATTCGATATTCGAATGGGCGGCTGCGGCGAAGGAGCGGCAAAGCGGAGGCAAAGACGAGAACCCGGTCCGAATGACCGGCGAAGTTCCGGCAAAGGATTGACGGCGGCGGCAATCGGGACTACCATAAAAGAATTGCCGCATGGCTGCACAACATTCGATCCAAGGCAAGGAGCTAACCGTCCCGATGGAAAATCAATACGAAAACGTTACGCGATCCGCTCCGGGCGAAGAACGCCACCGCCTGCAGGGGGACTGCGAACGCTGCTTCGGCTTGTGCTGCGTGGCGCTGCCCTTCGCCGACTCGGCGGATTTCGCCGCTGACAAGGAAGCCGGGCAGCCGTGCCGAAACCTGCAGGCGGACTTCCGCTGCGGCGTGCACGACAGCCTGCGGCAGCGCGGGTTTCGCGGATGTACCGTATACGACTGCTTCGGCGCGGGGCAGCGCGTGTCGCAATCGACCTTCGGCGGCCGGGATTGGCGCCGCCACCCGGACCTCGCGAAAACGATGTTCGACGTATTCCCGGTCGTACGCCAGCTGCACGAGCTGCTCGCGTACGTGACCGAAGCGCTGGAGCGGCCGCCGGCCCGCCCTCTGCACGGCGAGCTTCGCGCGGCGATCGCCGAAACCGAGCGGCTCGCCGGCCTCGAGCCGGACGCGCTCTTGAAGCTGGACGTCGCCGCGCACCGGGCCGGGATTAACGAGCTGCTGCTGAAGTCGAGCGAGCTCGTGCGCGAGGACGCCTTAAGACGCTTTCGCGCGAAAGGTCCCCGCAAGGCATTCGGCCGGGGAGCCGACCTGATCGGCGCCAAGCTGCGCGGAGCCGATCTGCGATGCGCCAACCTGCGCGGGGCGTACCTGATCGCCGCCGATTTGCGCGGAGCCGACCTGCGATCGGCCGACCTGATCGGAGCCGATTTTCGCGATGCGGACTTGAGCGGCGCCGACTTGACCGAAGCGCTGTTCCTCACCCAGCCCCAGCTCAACGCAGCGAAGGGGAGCGCCGCCACGAAGCTGCCGCCGTCGCTCGAACGGCCGGCGCACTGGTAGCCGGCGTGGCCCTTAAGACCGTAACGGACCCGATCGCGAGCCGCGTACGGTCTTTTTGGCGTTCCAATTGACAAAACCGGACGATGCGCATACAATCTCCGGTATGTTAAATAGTAACGGTATCGTTGCGAGACGATAAACGATTCGGGGGTGAAAGCTTGGGTGCCGATAAAGGGGGGAACGTCGAACGATTCCATGCCGCGATCGAATTTCTGAAACGGAAGCTGTCGACCGAATTTTTTCAGCATTTGAAATTCGGCTTGACCGGTCCCCAGTTTTATATGCTGTACATGATCCGGGAGAAAGGGCCGAGCAAGGTGACGGCGCTCGCCGACCAGATGGAGGTGAAGCCGAGCGCGATAACGGTCATGATCGATCGGCTCGTCGCGCAAGGCTTCGTCGCCCGGGAGCATGACGCGAAGGACCGGCGCGTCGTGCTCGTCCAGCTGACGAGCCAAGGCCAAGAGGTGCTGAAGCAGCTGGAGCAGAAGCGCAAGGAAATCGTCGGCCGATACTTCGACCGGCTCGAGCCCGAAGAGGTGGACGAGCTGATCCGCATCCTCGAGAAGATGGGGAGCGAATGAACGGCGATACGATACGGTGGGGACGAAATCGCTTTTTCCGTCGGCGGACGACGGGGAAAGCGTTTTTTTGCTTTACAGCCCGGAAGCTCATCGTATTGCCGGGTGAAAGTCGGAGGAATCAGAGACTGGATGTAGAATCGTTTACATGGGAACGTTTGCCTTTTCGGAACGGATGTTGGAGGGGCGGCAAGCGGGAAAACGGGACGGAGTGGTTCGATGTTCAAGCGGGTTAACAAGGCGGCGGAAAAGCCGGCGCGGGAGCGGGCCGCCGAGCGGGAGCGCGACGGTTTGCGCCAACAAATCAAGCGTTCGCTGCCGCTTCACCGGGAGCGGTTCCTTCGCGAGCTGCTGCTCGGCTCGACCGGCCGGGCGGATGCGGAAACGCTTCGCCGGCGCGCGTCGTTATTCGAAGTGGAGCTGCCAGTGGACGGATCGTACCGGGTCGTGCTGCTGCAGACGTCCGGCGGCACGGACGGGGAGGCGGACGTCCCGGATTGTATCCGTGTCATGCACCGTATGGAGGAGCGGCTCACGGAGTCCGCGCAGCTGCCGGGGCTCTTCATTCGACCGGTACCGGTGTCGGACGATCAGGTGGCCGTTATCGTCGGCTGCGGGCGGGACATCGTTCAAGGCGATAGGGAGGCGCTCGAAGCGGCGCTGGAGGCTGTGGAGCGGACGAACGACCCGCCGGGCCTGCCGGTGTCGGTCGGCGTCAGCTCGCCGGGCGTGCTCGCCGATTTGCCGAAGCTGTACGCCCAGGCGGCGCGGGCGCTGGAAGCGGGCAGGTACAGCGACCGGACGCCGCGCTTCGTGTTCCACGACGACATCGGCGAAGACGAGCGGGACGTCCCGAGCGATGCGGCGGACGTCGACGCGCTGACGCGGCGCATCCGCGAGCTGCTGTTCGCCGAGACGGCGCCGGACGTCCGAACGCTGTTCGGCCGGTACGGGGAAGGAAGCGGGCCGCTTGAGAACCGCGAGGCGAAACGGCTTCTGCTGCTGCTGTCGAACGCGCTGCAGACGTTGTACGCCGAAGCCGGCGTATCGTTGAACGGCCTGACCCTTCTGTTCCTCAGCCTATGGAACAAGCTGGACGCGGAGGCCGGTCCGACGGACGTTCGCCCGGCGATCGAGCGGATGGCGTCGCTGGCCCGCACCCAGCTGCTCGACGAGCGGAGGCCGCTTGACGGTCAAGCCGTAAAGGACATCAAGCGGATCGTCATGAACCGGTACACGGAGCCGATCACGCTTCGGGAAATCGCCGACGGCGTATCGTTGAGCTTGAGCCACGCGAACGGCATTTTCCAAAACAAAACCGGGCGCAAGCTTTTCGATTACTTGACCGATTACCGGATGGAGAAGGCGAAGTCGCTTCTCCGGGAGACGGGATGCGACATGGAAGGGATCGCCCGCCAGGTCGGCTATGCGAGCCGATCGCAGTTCCGCCTCCTGTTCCATGCGTGTACGGGACTCGATCCGTCGGAGTATCGAGACCGATTATAGCCTTATCGATCGCCGCACCGGCTTTCCGAGGCCGTCACCACGGCGCTCGCCCGCTTGTTCGTCCCGCCTGGACGTACGTTTATCCTTTCAACCCGATGCTCAAATCGCTTTTCTCGCGAAGTAGACGTAGCCGGAAACGCCGAACAGGACGAAGCTGCCCAGAATGACGAGGAACAGCGTCTCGGGCGTGACGTTGAACGCGCCGAAGCTCATCTCCCCGCCTCGCGGAATCATCGCGAGCATCGGCTGCGCCCATGGATAATAGGGGCCGTACTCGGCGGAGTTCGTAATCAGAATGTTCGGAATCGTGAAAATGACGTTGACCGCAAGCGGCGCCGCGAAGCTCGGCCACGCCGTCGAGACGGCCAGCTGCAGCGCGGCGAGCGGCAGACAGGCGACCCAGCCGCCGGCGACGGAACGCGCGATCTCGCTCCACGGAATCGGAGCGGAGAAGCCGAGCGCCGTGCCGATCAGCAGCAGCACGATAACGAAAAGCAGCTGCGTGAAGGCGACGAGCAGCATGACGTAAACGAATTTGATGACGTAAACCTGCAGCCGGGAAACGGGAAGCGCCAGCAGCTGCTTCCATCCGCCCCCGATATGCTCGTGCCGGCAAAGAAGAGCGGCGAATACGCCCGTCAGCAGCGGCAGGAACAGCATCGCGTGCAAAACCGACATAATGCCGAGCGCGGGCAGCCACGGCGAATCCATGCCTTCGCCGGGTTCGAGGAAGACGATGCCGGCGGCGATGAGCGGACTGACGCCGGCAAGCAGCCAAATGACCGTTTTTCGCAGCTTGATCCATTCGGAACGGAACATGGCGATCATTTATTTCACATCCTTCCGGACGAATTCGAGCAAGCCGACGCCGATGACGACCAAGCCGAGCGCGACGCCCGGGAGGACGGAATAGAGCGGATTGTCGGCCGCATTTTGCAAATACGCCCATTTGTAAGGCATCCAGTCCTCGAATCGGCTCGCGAACATGGAAAAAACGGTGCCCACGATACCGACGGTGAGCGGGACGGCCTGATTGTTCATCGTCACCGAAAGCCACGTTTGCAGCGCGATGAACGGCATGACCGCCAAGTACGGGTAAAACGACCGCTCCAGCAGCAGCCCGTAAGGCGCATCCGCCGGATTGAAGCCGAGCGTCGCGCCCAGCAGAACGGTACCGACGGCCAGCACGCTGCATGACACGAACAGCAGCAGCATCGCCAGCGCGAATTTGGCGAGGAAGACGTGCGATTTTTTGACCGGCAGGGCGAGCGTCTGCTTCCATGCGTTCGTCTGGTGCTCGATGCCCGCCGTCATGGAGGCGAGAATGGCGAGCCCGATAAACAAGGTGGGCACCGTCAGCAGGGCGACGTTGTCGATCAGGCTGCCCCATGGGTCGGCCGCGTACCGTTTCATCAAATAATCATAGCGGAGCCCGTAGTTGGCCGCTTGGAGACCGACGACGCCCGCCGGCCCGAGCACGATGAGAAACCAGATCATTTTCCGGCGTATTTTCAGCCACTCGGTGGAAAGGACGCGCAGCATTACAAGCTCCCCTCCCCGCCGGTCATGTCGAGGAAAATACTCTCGAGCGAGCCGCGCTCCTCTTCGACGCGATAGACGGAGAAGCCGCGCAGGACGAGATTGGCGATGACGGCCGCAACGGCCTCGTCGTTCTCGCCCTCGAGCGTCAGCCGGCTGCGGTCCCATTCGGCCCGGTAGCCCCCGGCGAGCAGCAGCCTCCACGCTTCCTCCGGTTCGCTGACGGAGAGCCGGATTTTCGACTGCGACCGCTGCCGGAGCGCTTCGATCGAATCCTCGTAAATCATTTTCCCCTTCGTAATAATGCCGACGCGCGTGGCCATCTGTTCGATTTCCGAGAGCAGGTGGCTCGATACCAGAATCGTAATGCCGTGCTCGCCCGGCATGCTTTTGATCAGCTCGCGGATTTCGAGAATGCCCGCCGGGTCGAGTCCGTTCGTCGGCTCGTCCAGAATGAGCAGCTCCGGCTGCCCGAGCAGCGCCGTGGCGATCCCGAGCCGCTGCTTCATGCCGAGCGAATAGCCCTTGACGGGCCGCTTCGCTTCCTTCGTCAGCCGCACGATGTCCAGCACGGCGTCGATGCGGCTGCGCGGCGCGTCCAGCAGCCGGCGGACGACCTCCAAATTTTCGCACGCGTTCAAGTGGCCGTAATACGACGGGTACTCGACCAGCGATCCCACCTTGCGCAAAATCGATATCCGGTGCTTGCGCAGCTCTTGTCCGAACACGCGGACGGTGCCGTGCGTCGGCTTCGCCAGCCCGAGCAGCATCCGGATCGTCGTCGTCTTGCCCGCGCCGTTCGGCCCCAGGAAGCCGTAAATGTCGCCTTGCCGGATTTGCAGATTCACATTGTCGACGACGGCTTTCCCGCCTAGTTTTTTCGTCAACCGATCGGTTTGCAATACATATTCGCTCATACGATCACCTCACGAACCATCTTACCGTCCGAAGGTTAAAACGAAAGCGGGGCGGAGGTTAAATTGCGTTTAAAAAAAGGGTGAGGCGTCCCGATGATCCGTACGCGAAAAAGCAGGCTGCCCGTAAACGGCGGCCTGCTGCGCTCGCTCCTTTATTTTCCGCCCGTAACGCGGATCTCTTCTCCATTGACGAATCGATTGGCCGTCGAACACAGGTAGACGATCAGGTGGGCGACGTCCTCCGGTTCGGCCAGTCTTCGGGTCGGAAACGAGCGGGCGTACTGCTCCAGCACGTCGGGCGGAAACGCGTTCGCGACCCATTCGGACAGCGTCAGCTCGGGAATGACGACGTTGGAGTAAATCCCGCTGGGGGCCAACTCCGCCGCCAACGACCGGCTAAGCCCGTGCAGCGCCGCTTTCCCCGCGATATTCGCGCTCGCGTCGGGTTTGCCTTCCCGGACGAGGCTGGAGGACAGATGGACGATTCGCCCCCAACCGCCCCTTTTCATAAGCGGGACCGCCGCTTTCGTGACCAAGTACGTTCCTTTGACGGTTTGGTCGATCACGGAAAACCACGATGCGTCCGTGCTATCCTCAATGGGCGCTTCTTCTCCCCAATAGACGGCGTTGTTGACAAGCACGTCGAGCCGGTTCGCTTCGCGTTCCACTCGTTCCATGGCGTCGGTTATGCTTTGCGGGTCGTCAAGCGACATCCGAAGCGCCCGGCAGGCGCCGCCGGCCCGGCCGATCTCGTCGACGAGCATTTCGGCCCGTTCCCGGCCGCTCGCGTATGTGATGAATACGCGGGCGCCTTCCGAGGCGAATAGCCGGGCGGCCGCCTTGCCGATCCCTCGCGAGCCGCCGGTAACCAATACCGCTTTTCCGTTTAATCCGTAATCCACGTTTTCATCGCTCCGATCCGGCCGGTTGGCCCGAAATAACGTCCGGTCCGTGCGCCCGGATTACCGCTTGCCCCCGGGCATTTCCTGGATGCGGCAATTGTGGAAAGCGGTCAGCTTCCATACGCCGTTTCGCTTCACGAGCACATTCGTATTGATCGATCCCCGGTCGTTCGGGTCATGCGCCGGTTCGGCCAATTTCACCTCTCCGGTTGCGTGAACGATGGCGACGTCGGGCGAGACGAAGCGCGGCTGCGGGTCGGACACGGCGCTGGAAACCATGACGGAGCCCTTCAACGGGCCGTCGAACAGCCGTTGATGGACGTCCCCGATCATTTTGCTTCCTTTCATACGCTGGCCGGAGAACGTCACGTAATCGGCGTCATCCGTGAAGCATTCGCCGTACGCGGCGCCGTCCCCCTTGTTCCAAGCGTCGACCAATGCGGCCATCAAAGCTTGAATCGCTTTCCGTTCTTCTTGATTTGTCATGTTCGGATCTTCCTTTCGGTTGGGTAGTAGTGGTAATCGCTTGCGCTTTCGTCTTGTGGTATACTGAGAGGCGGATGAAAGCTTAATTCGAAAACTTTCTTAATTCATCATATATCTTAATCAATCAAGATATTTATATCTTAACCCGGAGGTTTCGCCATGTCAAGACCTGACGACTTTTCTTTTTCCGATCTTTCGTCCGCCAAGCGGGAGCTGCTTCAGGAGCTGCGCCAAAACAGCGCGAGAGCCGTCATGTTTCACCAGCTCGTCTCCGAGAAATTGGGCCTGAACGCCACCGACCACAAATGCCTCGACTTCTTGAATCGCGTCGGCCCGGTGACGGCCGGCAAGCTCTCGGAATTGACGGGGCTGACGACGGGCGCGGTCACCAGCGTGATCGACCGTCTGGAGCAAGCCGGCTACGTCGTACGGGATAAGGATCCGAACGATCGGCGACGCGTCGTCGTCAAGCCGGTTCCGAAGGGCTCGGACGATATTGCGCCGATGTTCCGCTCCGTCACGGAGGCGACGCTTGACATTTTGGAGCGATACGACGAGCGCGAGACGCTTCTTCTGCTCGACTTCATTCGCCGGTGCAACGACATGACGCTGGCCGAAATGAACAAGCTGAACCGCTCGGACGATTGAACGGGCTCCGCCCGCCGGGCCGAACGCGAAAAAACTGCGCTTCGCCGACGCGAATGCGCAGTTTTTCGTTGCGGCGGCCTGTTGGGCCGTTGGGGGAGGGAGGCGATCAGCCGCCCGGCCGGACGCGACCTCCGCCCATGCCCGGTCCCCCGCCGCCGGGGCCTCCGCGGCCCGCTCCGCCGGAGGCGTCGACACCGGATTCGGTCAGCCAGGTGACGGCGTTCGCGAGCTTGAACTCGACGACCTTGGTCCCGTCGCGGTATTCGCCGTCATACAGTCCGTTCGTTCCGCTTCCGCTCGCGCTGCCTCCGGTATAAAGGACGTAGGTCGCGTCCTTTTTCAGGCTCGGCGAGCTGATGACGACGGACTGATACGTCTTGGCCGGGGCGAAGGTCGCGACGGCGTTCCCTTGGCCGTCCTCCAGACGGATGAGCGATCCGGCCGCCTGCGCCTTCGAGAAGCTCATGACGACGGAGTTTTGGCCGGAATCCGCGGACGGGGCGGAGGCCATGCCCGTGCTGCCTGCGGCGATCAAGAACCCGCCGCTCATGACGAACGTGCCGTCGTAGTCCAGAGCGCCGTTGTTGTTCGCCGTCGGCCCGTTTACGACGACGGTGCCGCCGGTCATTTCGATCGAACCGTTCGAGTCCAGCCCGTCGCCGGCCGCGTTGACCGCGATCGTCCCGCCATGGATCGCCAGCTTGTTCGCCGAAGAAGCGGCGAATTGATTTTGCCCCGGGCGTCCGCCGGTGGAGGAGCCGTCGTTGCCGCCTCCGATATTGATGCCGTCGTCGCTTGCGGTGACGCGGATGTCGCCGCCCGCGATCGTGATTTGCGCGCTCTCGATCCCTTCGTAGCTTTTGGCGATATCGATCGTGCCGCCCGTAATCGCGATCGAAGCGTCCGCATGGATGCCGTCGTCGCCGGAGACGATCTTCATGCCGCCGCCCGAAATCGTCATCGCGCCGTTGCTGTGGATCGCGTCGTCGGCGGCATCGATCGAGAAAGTCCCGTTCGCGATCGCGACGTTTGCGGCCGCCTTCAGCGCCTTCGCGCTCGGCGTATCCGCCGCCGCTTGCGCTGGCGCGGAAGCCGCGGCGCCGCGATTGCGCGGGTCTTGCCGGGCGTCGCCGGCCTTCGGCGCGGCTTTGGCGCTCCCGCCGCCGGAGACGATCGCGAACGTGCCGCCGTCGATCCGGATCGCGTTGGCGGCCTGCATGCCGTCGCCGCCGGCCCGGATGTCGAACGTGCCGCCTTCGATGGCGATCGAGCCTTTGGCAGCGTCGGCGTCGTTCGTCGTCTTGACGCCGTCACCTCCCGCCTCGATCGTCAGCTTGCCGTCCCGGACGGCGACCAGGTCGCGCCCCATCAGGCCGTCGTCCGCGGCTTCGATCCGGATCGCGCCGCCCGTTATTTTCAAATCGTCCTTGCTCGTAATCCCGTTGTTGAAGCTGCCGCGCACGGTCAGCGAGCCGGTACCGTTTACGGTCAAATCCGCTTTGCTGAAGATGGCCGCATTCGGCTCGTCGGCGGAAGCGTCCGGGAACACGTACGTCTTGCCGTCCGACACGACGTTGTCCGTTCCTTCCTGCAGCGTGATGACCGCCTTGCCCGCTTCCTTCACGTAGACGGGAGCGTTATCCTCGTTATGGATGTCCGCTCCGTTCAAAACCAACCGCACCGTTCCTTTATTCGGGACGTCGACCACGACTTGGCCGTCGGCCAGCTTCCCGCTCAGGACGTACGTTCCCGGCGCCGTAATCGTCACCGTTCCGTTGTCCGCCTTGGCTCCCGTTCCGGTGACGGTCGCATTCGTTCCGTTCAACGCGATGGCCGTCGCGTTATCCGCGCTCCAGTCCGTCGCCAGATCGGCGTCCTCGTATTTCGCTTTTCCGGGCATGTCGGCCGCAGCCGCCGTGTTGTCGGCCGCCGCCTCCGTCGAAGGCGCCGCCGACGACGACGGCGAGGCGGGCGATTCCGGCGCCGCCGTGCACGCCGACAAGACGGCCAAGGACAGCAGGGCGGTCCATAACGGTTTTTTGTAAGGGTTCATTTCGATCTTCCTTCCGTCGGATTAATAGGAGTCCGTTGCCGTCGGACTCATCGTGAGCGTAATGTCCAAATTGCCGTTTCGGCATCGGATGGCGTCCATAAGCTCTTTCGGATTCGTAAGACGATCCAGCGTAATCAGGTACACCAGCTCGTACAGGCTGCCCAGCTCGGTCGTGCGTACTTTTTTCAGCTCGTAATCGACGTCGTACGTCCGAAACACTTCGTCGAACGCCTCCTCGAAGCTCAAATTTTCCGGGACCGTAATTTTGAGCATGCGCTGCGTCGACTTTCGTTCGCCGAATTTGAAGGAGGCCAGAAGACACATAAGCAAACAGAGAGAAACGGTAAACAAAGCGGCGTAACCGTACGCTCCTACGCCGACGGCCAGACCCGCCGCCATCGTAAACAGGACGTAGGCGATATCCTTCGGATCGCCCGGCGCGCTCCGGAACCGGATGATGGAGAAGGCGCCCGCCAAGCTGAACGCCCTGGCGATATTGCTCCCGATCAGCAAAATGATAATGGCCACGATCGCGGGAAGCACCATCATCGTCAGCGGGAAGCTGGGCGAATAGCCGCGCCCGCTCGTCTTCATGTACGTGAAGCTGATGACGGCACCCAAGGCGACCGAAATGAGCAGCGTAAGCAGGGCGTGGGCTAACGTCAGCTGCGGATTCGTCGGGACGTCGGCGAATATGGAATCAAGCATACCGTGTTTCCCCCTTGAGCTTGAGCGCTTTGCCGCGCGCTGCATATTTTTTGTATTCGTTGCCGTATTTCGAAAAGCTCGTCCGATACATGCCGTGCTCCGCCAGCAGCTGCGACAGCCAGATCGGAATCGTCTTCTCCGCTTTCACTTCCATCAGCCACCGCCCGGACTCCAGCAGCGGTTCTCCGTAATCCCCGCACTCCAGCTTCAGATCGTATCGTCTGGACCGGATATTCGTGTCGAACGTTATTCGCAAATCCCGGCTGTTTTTGCAAAACAAAGCTTTCCGGTCGTAGGCCAGGTACACTTTCGGCACCAGATCGTAGCGCTGCAGCACATATTCGATTTCGTGAATGACCTGCTCGTTCATATAGGGCCGGAGCTCGGGAGCCGTTTTCGTGGCGACGAATCGGTACGCCTCGTCCAGCGCAAACGCCGTCCTTCGTTTGTTGACGAGACCGAACACCTTCTTCTTCAGCTCCAAATATACTTTTTCCTCCGGTCCGGGCACGCCGTACGCGCGGAGGCGCAGCTTCTCCTTGTACTTCGGCTTCGCCAAGCTTTGCCGGATGAGCGCGTCGTTTTCAGTGTCGAAATAAAGGTTGCCGATGGAGTAAAACGAATGGTGCTTGTTGTAGTCGTCGAGCTCCATATGGTCCAGCAGCCGGTCGTAAAATCGCCGATAGGCCGCGTCGTCCAGCAAATATTTGTTCTCGTACCGGTTGAATACTTCGATCGCCATAAGGTCACATCCTGTTCCTCGATTCGCTTTTCACAAGACCCAGTGTAGTCTCCCAACCTGAAGCCGTCTTGAGGATTGGCTGAAAACTGGCTGAAAGGATGGAGGGAATCGGCCGGACGGGGGCGAATCCAATGGGAAGCACGACGAAACGGGGGGCGGCGGAAGTGAAGGTTGATGTGTCGGTGGTGACGGCCCCGTATTCGCATTTACAACAAATGAAGGAGCGTCCGACGCGATGACGACGACGATTTTTTTCGGCTCGGCGAAGCTGGGGGACATCACCGGCGAACAGATTCGGAGGGCTCTCGCCCGGCTCGGTTTGGGCGAGCCGATCTCTTACCGAAGGACGCCGGACGGCGTGGCGGGGCAGACGCTGTTCGTCTCCGCCTCCTCGGGCGAGTACGTACTGAAGGGCAATCCGCTGTATGAGGGACAATTCGTCGAGGAACGTTTTTTCGCAAACGAGCTGAGCAAGCGAACGAACGTACCGGTTCCCGTCCCGTATCGCATCGACGAAACGGACGACATTTTCGGCTGGAGCTATGCGGTCATGCCGCGGCTGCCGGGACGCCATATCAACGAGTCGTCGTTCCGGGCGGAACGGAACCGGGAAGACGAAGCGCGGATCGCCGAGCTGCTGGCCGCAAGCTTGAGCGACATGCACGGCTGGAAAGCCCCGTGTTACGGCGAGTACGATCCGGCCCGAGGGGTCGTGCGGCCGTTCGAGAGCTCGTACAAAACGTGGTTGTACGAGCGAATCCGGTACTGGCTGGAGGATGCCAAGACATACTCGGTCATCGAAAAGAGCGACGAGGAATGGGTCGAACGCGTCTTGGCCGACGCGGAGGAGGCGTTCGACCGGATGCGGGCGCCGACGTTCGTCATGGGCGATTTCAAGCCGGAGAACGTCCTGGTGCGCCGGTCGGCGAACGGCTGGGAGCTAAGCGGCGCGTTCGATTTCACCGCTTCCTACTTTGGCGACGGGCCGGCCGACTTGCCTCGCATGATCGTCTACTATATGGACGATGGGGAAGAAGAGCTCGCCCGGCGATTCGTCGCGTCGTATTACCGCCGCTGCGAGGAGAAGGAAGCTTTCGCGGAACGGCTCAAGGTGCATATGCTTCACCAGCGGGTGCTGGATTGGGGCTGCGCCAAGGCGATCGGCCGCGTCGACTGGGACCCGGCTCTTCCGTTCGCCCGCTGGGCGGAGCGTTATACGGAGGCGGTCGCCGAGTGGGCGAGCCTGTGCATGCGGGAGGCTTGAACGGGGCGGTGCCGTCGGCCGTAGCGCTAAAAAAACCTGCGTTTCGCATTCGTGAATCGCAGGTTTTTTGCCATTGCGGCGGTCCGGCTGGCCGATAGGATGCGGGCCTATGGCCGCGGCCGCCGCTCCGCTCGGATGACGATCGGGTTGCCGTCCGGATCGTGCAGCAGCCATTCGCGCGCACCGGTTTCGGCGATCTCGGTCGCGAGGGTGACGGCGATGCCTTCGTTCCGGAGCAGCCGATACGCTCGATCGCCGTCCGCCGCTTCGAGCCGCAGCTTGGCGGACGTCCCGGAGGAGAGCTTATCCGCGAAGCGCAGCGCGGTTCCGGCCATTTCCGCCCCGAACAGGTCGGCGTAAGCCCGTGCCGACGCGATCGGGTCTTTGACCGGAAGCGTCGGCGGACCGGCGGCGGGGACGAGCGGATGTTCCGCGGGAGTGGAGCCGGCAAGCGGGAAGCCGTCCGCCAGCGGATGGCTGCCGACGATAAGCTGGTGGCCGTCCCGGTCCGCCGCGACGAACAAGCTCGTGAACGGCCCGCCTTTGTCCAGAAAATTGACGATCGTCCAGCCTTGCCGCCGGGCGTCCCCGTAAGCTTGGTCCACGTCCGGTACGCGGATGTAGAGGGCGGGGCGCCAGTCCGCATGATTGAGATCGAGCCTCCGGTCCATCAGGACGAGCAGCCGGCCGTCCCGCAGCGGAAACAACACGACCGGACCGTCCGTCCGCTCGGGCGCCGCGTCGACATCGACTCCGAGAAGCTTGCCGTAGAAAGACGCGCTCGCCCTCAAGCTCCCGCACACGCACACGACGGCTTCGATCGCAGCGGACGCGAGCGGAACGGAGGCGGGCTTCGGACGGTCGCCGCCGAACGAATAAAACGGGCTGAGCGTCACATGATGGACCGTCGAGCCGGGGCGATTCTCGCCGGATTCGTCCCGAATCGTCCGCAGCAGCTCGCGAAGATGGCCGATCGCCGCTTCCTCGTCCGCGTTCGCCTGTCGGAGCAGCCGAATCGCTTGCCGCCTGCACGCGGGATCGTGCGGAGATCCCCCTTGCGGAAAAGGAAACAGCTCGCGCAGCTGCCCGTAAGTCCGGCTCACGTCGCGGTAACGGCGTTCCGCCTGCCGCATCCGCTCCGCAGCCTTCCGTCCCATCCCATCCGACTCGCCCCTCGCGTTCTCTTCCGCTCGCTCCTCCCAAAACCGGGCGGCCTGCTCCCGGAGCCACCCGTACAAGGCCGCGTTCGACGCGTTGCCGAGCGGGTCGACCGTCCCGTTCTCGAAGGCGGCGATCCATTCGTCGTAAGCACGCAAGCCTCCTGCACACGGCATAAACGTATAATCCCCGCCGTCGGCATGGCGGATCACCCGTTCCAGGAGGCGGACGAGCTTATGGGCCGGACGCCGGCGCTCCTCGTCCAGCTCGTCGCCGCACACGAACGCGTACAGCTCTCGGGAAATCGCTTTGTCGACCTTCGGACTTCCCGTATATAGGCTGCTGTAGGGAATCCGCTCGCAAGCTTGCGGGTCGATCGCGAACAGTACCTGCTTCTCGTCGTCATACCCGTAAATCAAAGCGAGCTCGTACGAAATCGCGCCGCTTAGAAGCGCCGGCACCCCTTTGTCGATCGATTCCCGGATCATGTCGAGGGCGAAAAGAAGATTCCGGGTTTTATGCGGACTCGAACCGGCATTTTTATAATGCTGGTAATCCACATAGCGCGAATGGAACCCCAAGTTCAGAAAACCGTTCGAGAGGAACGTATCCCAGTCCCAGAGCATCGGACTCTCGGCTCCGATCGTCGAGCGGCGTACGTTCAGCACGAACGCGTAGCCCGAGTAGCCCGTCACCTCCGCTAAGGTAACCGGCTTGCCGAGCGCGCGCATCATATGGTACATGCCGTTCGGATAAGCCGCCCCGGGATGAACCGGGGGCTCCTCCCGGAGCGCCGGCTTCGCCAGAACGACTGTTTTGCCGCCGCCTTTCGTCTCGATATGGGTCCGGATGCGGCTCCGGATATCGAGCTCGATGCGGGTTTCGTCGGCTTTGCGCCGTATGCGGGACAGCGCTTTGTGAATCGTATTGACGTTCGAATCGAAATGGTCGGCGATTTCCTGCGGGGACAATTGCTCGTAAAAAAATTTGGCGAACACTTCGCGCTCCCTGGCGCCCAGCATGGCGATGACGGTGGGCAGCCATTCCGAGAGCGGCGTATCGGCGGCGTCGGGACGATCGGTCCCGGATCCGCCCGCCTTCCCCAGCCGTTTCGCGTAATGGTGCAGCACCGTGTCCAGATCGCGCCAGTCGGGCTCGACGCGGTCGGATGCGCCCTTCGCCGCCGTCAGAGCCGTAAACGGCCGCTCGCGCCCATGGGGGCCGCCGCGCCGAAGCTTCATCATGGCTTCGTTGCGCACGATCGTACGCAGCCACGGCAAAAACTTGGTCAGATCGGTCATCGAGCCGAGCTTCAAAAAAGCGCGGATGAGCGCTTCCTGTACGATATCTTCCGCCAGATGGGGGTCCGGTGCGATCCGTTTCGCCCACGAGAAGGCGCGCCCCCGATGACGGGCGAGCAATTCGTTGTACGCCTCGCGATCGCCCCGGCGAGCGCGCTCGACCAAATCTTCGTCCGACGACGCGTTGAAGTCGATATTCGACGTCATGCGCAGGCCCTCCTTTTTGCGGCCAAAACCGCACGGATGTTTGGTTTCGCGAACGAGGGGTAATTTTCCTGTCGAATCGGGAGAGAACTTTTTTTTCGGACGGCGTCAGGTTTGGAAAGCTGTACGGCATCCGTAGCAGCGGGAACGATCCCAATCGGTTTTACATAAAAGGAGAGATTGCAAATGGCCGTTCATCTCGGCAAAGCGACGCCCGAGCCTGTCGTCGCATCGGTAATTCCGACCTTGTACGTGGAGGAGCTGGAAAGCGCGTTGGCCTGGTACTGCCGCTGCTTGCGGTTCAAGGTGCTGGCCTTCAATCCGGTATTCGCGACGATGGAAATGTCGCCCGGCCGCCTATGCTGGATCGAGAAAAATCCGGAGAAAAAGGGACAGGGCATGATCAATTTTCATATCCGGGATACGGCGGCGTTCCACGATCATCTGGTCCGGGAGGGCGTCGATGCGGATCCGCTCGAGATTGGCGTGGCGGGAACGCACTGGTTCGTCTTCCGCGACCCGGACGGCAACTCGTTCGGGGTATGGAGCGGACTGTTCGGCCTGAACGAAACGGACAACGTCAACCGGCCGGATTTTCCTCGGCTGCGGTCGTTCACCTATGTCACGCTGCCGGCCGTTCGCTGTGCCGGCGTCGCCGTTACGGCCGACGTTCGCGATCCCGCGTCCGCGTTGGCCGAGGCCGCCGCCAGGCTCGACCGTCTGACCGCCGGACTGGACGTGGACGGTGCGTTGCCCGGACGCTTCTGCGTCAACCCGATCGTCGAGCGGTACGCGGACTTGACCGAGCATACGCTGTTCGTCTGCCGGGAGTTCGAACGGGATGCCGTTTTGCCGGAGGAGCTGGTAGGGTTCGATATACCGGGCCAGCATTACGCCGTTTTTTCGTTCGACCGAGCGAGGGAGGAGTTCCGGACGGATTATTCGAACATTTATCGGTGGTTGGGCAAACAGTTCGGTTTTTTGAAGGCGGTCCCGGGTGCGCCACATGCGGTCCATTTGGAGTTCGCGCGCGAAGACGGCTACGAAGCGTACATTCCGTACACGGTCGGACCGGACGAAACGCACGAGTATCGGTGAAAGCGAGAACGGAAGGAGAAGGGAGACGGGAAGGATGACGGATGCGCAAGCGAACGACATTCGATTGACGGGTCCGACCGTGGTGCTGCCGACGGCGGATTTGGACCGGGCACGGACCCTTTATGAGAAACTCGGCTTCCATGCGGAATATATCGGAGGCCCGATCAGCCATTTGCATATGACCCGGTCGTCGGTGACGCTGCTGCTCCATCCCGTTGCCGACCCGGGATGGGTCCGGCCGAACTCTTCGATCGAGGGCGGGTTATATTTCGACGTCTTCTGCTATGCCGGAGACGGCGGGCAATTGAAGCGGCTGTACGAAGAATGCTTGGCGGCCGGCGCGGAAATCGCCAGAGACCCGAGTTGGAATGAAGGCTGGAGCGAGTTCGTGATACGGGATGCCGACGGTTACCGGATCGCCTTCGGCGGGTAGCTCGGGTTTGCCGTGCGACGCTTCGACGGCCCGTCCCGTTTGACGGGCCGCTTCGAAAGCCGTCCCCGGCGTCGGCACATAGGCCGAAGCCGCCATGCGAATGGTCCCGGTTCCACGAGTTGGACCGGGATTTTTTTGTGTTTGAAATAAAATTTTATATCATACAAATATATTGAAATTAATATTCATAGAGTCTATAATAGGCTCAAGCTCTTCGATTTCGTATAAAAGTTTCCTGGAAAGTAACGATCACCCATTTTCTTCGTCTTATCTGCTTCGCCGTCAGCAACCGACCCGCGAACGGAACGTCCGAGTTTCGTCATGACCCCGCCCGTATGCTTACCTTGCTCTTGACTCTTGACTCTTGACTCTTGACTCTTGACCCGTAACTTAAGCCGTTCCCGTTGCCGAGCTGTCGCTGCGGACTGCTGCCGCCCGGGTTTCGACGCTGCCGAAAGGAGGTGATGCTTTTCGTTTTGTAAAGCGCTTACAAAAATAGATTTCGCTATTTTACTATCCCATAAGGAGGCGTTTTATGAGAGCAAGAGCCGCTCGTTTGAACCTTGCATGGATCGTGCTTCTGTTCGTTTCGTTAGGCTTCGGGAGCCTGCTTGCCGCCGCCGCGCCGGTTACGGCGGGCGCATCGATCGAGATTTACCCGATCCGCGCCGACGGGAAAACCGTTGAAGCGGCGCCCGCCGTCACCGGCGTCCCCGCCGCGGGCGAAACCGTGGTCAAAGCCGAATTTTTCGCGAAAGCGTCTAGCGCCCCGGACAGCGCCTACTTTCCGTTCCCGGCGAGGACGCAGCCGCCGTATACGTGGAACTGGGGGACCGGCGAGCCGTATGTCCCGGACGGCTTCTACGATTTGAAAATCGCGTTCCATTACGCATCGGGTCGGACGGAATCGGTCGTTCGCCAAGTGATCGTGGACAACACGCCCGATAAGACGCCTCCGCCGTCGCCCGTTCCGTTGACGGTCGGCTCGCGGACGTCCGCAAGCGTCGAATTGAGCTGGGCGGCTTCCGCCGCACCCGATGCGAACGGCTACGTCGTCGAGCGGAACGGGGTCCATTTGGCGGATACGGCGAGCTTGCGGCATGCCGTTGACGGCCTTGATGCCGGGCAGCTGTACGCGTTTCGCGTCAAGGCGAAAGACTTGGACGGCAACGTCTCGATCGACGACAACTCGATCGGGGTCAGGCTTCCGTCGGATGCCGGCACGCCGCCCGATCCGCTGCCGGTCGTCGGTGATATTCGCGCCTCCGGCGCTCCGGGCGTTACGCCGGGCAGCAAAGGCTACTCGGGCAACGTGACGCTCTCGGTCCAAGCGACCGACGACCGCAAGGTGGAGAAGGTCGAATTTTTTACGAAGGTGCTGCATGCGCCGGAAAGCGATTATTGGAAATTCCCCTCCGTCACGGTAACCGGAAGTACATACTCCGTCAACTGGGCTACGCCTTATGCACCGGAAGGGGACGTGATCATCAAGGCGGTCGCGTACGATTCCTCCGGACAATTCGTCACTCGAACCGGCGTCTTCCTGGTCGACAACAAGGCGGATCAGCCGAGCGGGCCGGATTGGGAGCCGGCGGACCGACCGCCGGCCAACCGGATCGTCGGGTATTTCGCGGCATGGTCGACGTACGGTTCGTTTGACGTGGCGAACGATCTGGATGCAAGCCGGCTGACGCATTTGAACTATGCGTTCGCCGATATCGGGCAGGACTTGAAGGTCAAGATGGGCGATCCGGTGCAGGATCCGAAAAATTTCGAGGCGCTGGCCAAGCTGAAGGCCAAGTACCCGCACCTGAAAACGCTCGTATCGGTAGGCGGATGGACGTGGTCGGGTCAGTTTTCCGCGGCGGCGGCCACGGAGCAGTCCCGGACGATATTCGCCGAAAGCGCGGTCGATTTCATGGTCCGCCACGGCTTCGACGGCGTCGACTTGGACTGGGAATACCCGGTCGTAGGCGGCGGCCCGGGCACGACGCCGAATCCGGCCGACCGCGACCATTACCCGCTTCTGCTCGCCGAAGTAAGGGAGAAGCTGGACGAACGGGGACGCCAGGACGGCAAACGGTACTTGCTGACGATCGCGGGAGGCGCGACGGCGAGCTTCGCCCACAACGCCCAGCTCGGGGTGTCGCAGCAGTATTTGGATTACGTCCAGATCATGACGTACGACATTCACGGGACGTGGGAGACGCGCGCCGACTTCAACGCCCCGCTGTTCGACGCGAACGGCGAAACGTACAGCGTCGATAAAGGCGTTCAGGCATATTTGGACGCCGGCGTTCCGGCCGACAAGCTGGTCATGGGCGTTCCGTTTTACGGGTACAAGTACAAAGTGAGCTCGGCCGCGAACAACGGCCTCCGCCAGCCGTTTACCGCCACCGGCAGCGGCTCGGTCACGTATGACAGCATCGTCGGCCAGAAGCTGACGGAGAACGGCTACGTCCGGTATTGGCACGAAGGCTCGAAAGTCCCATATTTGTTCAATCCGGCGGAATCGGTGTTCATCAGCTACGACGACGAACAGTCGATAGGCTTGAAGGCGGATTACATTCGCGACAGAGAGCTTGGCGGGGCGATGATCTGGGAGCTGAGTCAAGACCGCGGCATCGATCTGCTGAACGTCCTGTACGAAGGCTTGAAAGATCCGATCGCAGACGGGAAGCCTCCCGTGACGAGCCATGCGCTGGAATCGGCGCAGCCCGCGAACGGCGGCGGCTGGTACGGCTCCGACGTGACCGTCAAGCTGACGGCACGCGACAACCGCTCGGGCCCGGTATCGACCGAATATCGGGTGAACGGGGGCGAATGGACCGCATATACGGGACCTTTCGTTCTGTCCGACGGCGCGTATACCGTCGAATACCGAAGTACGGACGGAGCCGGCAACCGGGAGGCGGTCCGGTCCGTTACGGTAAAGACGGATTCGGGCGATCCGGAGCTGGCCGTAACCGTCGATCCCGCCGTCCTGTGGCCGCCGAACGGCAAGTCCGTTCCGGTGCATGCGGAGGTGCTGGCGACGGACCCGGTATCCGGCGTCGCCGATGTCCGTCTCGTCTCCGTAACGGTCGACGATACCGGCACGCCGGACGATATCCGGGAAGCGGACGTCGGGACGCTCGACACCGACTTCCTGCTGAATGCGACGCGGTCGGGCTCCGGGTCGGGACGCATCTATTCGATCACGTACCGGGCGACCGACTATGCGGGACATTCGTTGGACCGCACGGTAACGGTGACGGTTTCCCACGACCGCGGCCATTGACGGCTAAGCTCCTTCCTGTCTGTGCGGGAAGGAGCTTTGTCGTCGAGAGGAGGCCATCGCAGCTGAAACCGTCAGGCCGGGATGCTCCATATGCCGGCTTAATGCTATCGATCGCGGTTGACACCGCCGGCCATCCGGCATACAATCGTTCAAAACGTCGCCCGGCCCGGCGAACAAGGGAGGCTTCCGCATGCCGACGAACGTCGAAGCGCTTTTGAGCCGCAACGTGATGGAGAATATTACGCTGCTGAAAATGCTGGACGCCTACGGCGACCGCATCGGATGCGAGGTCAGGGAGCGGGGGGCGGATTGGGGCGTGCTGCTGCGCCTGCCGTCGGCGCTTTCCGCTTACGACCGGGAAGCTTACCCGGAAGCGGAGTCGGTCGTTTTCGTCGCCGGCTCCGATGCGCGTTCGATTCGCCCGCTGATCGAAGAACTTACGCCTGATGGAGACCTGGTGTTCAAGGTTCAGCGGAACGAGTACCGGGTGGAGATCGAGCGCGTATTTCGGGCCGAACGGAGAAGGGCGTTCTACACATACACCCGCACGGAGCCGATCGGACGAGCGGAGTTCGGAACGGTGGCGGAAGGGGACGGGTTCGACGAGCGGCTGGCGCCGTTATGGTCCTCGAACGGTTACGGGGCCGAGGAGCTGCGGCGGATGTTCGCTGGCGGGGCGAAATCTTACACGGTATACGAACGGGGGAAGCCTGTGAGCGCGTGCTTGACGTTCCGCAATTACGGAACGGTGTGGGAGATCGGCGCCCTCCGTACGAGAGACGAATACCGGGGCAAGGGCTGCGCCCGGCTGGCGGCGGGGGCGGCCGTCGACCGTCTGCTTGCGCGCGGCCTCGTTCCGCGCTATCAGGCTGCCGCCGAAAACGCCGCGTCCATCCGGGTGGCGGAGTCGCTCGGCTTGGTGCGCGCCGTTACGCTGGAGCACCTGTATGTTAGAGGCTAGACGTATGCGTACGAGGTTGACGGAAGCGCGCGGATGGGAGGTTGGAGGCGACGCGGACCGCCGGCAGGCAGGTAGGCCGGTAGGTAGGCAGGCAGGAGCGCATTTGCCGCGGTTGGACGTTCAGCAGGCGGAATCGGAATAACGGGAAAAGCTCCTCTTAATTAGCCGGCTTTGGCGAGGTTTCGGGTCATTAGCCGGAATTCTGCAGCTAGAATAAAAAGTGGACACTTCGTAACGTTAACCGGATAATAGTCATCAAAAATGTAGAGGTGTCCGTGATGGGGAAAATCAGGCAGCGTTACAACGATGAATTCAAGATGAAGACGGTGAAGTACATTCAGGAACAAACAAAGACCGTTCCTCAAATCGCCGAGGAATTGAATATTCCGGAAGGCACCTTGCATGAGTGGATGAGGCTGCACCGCAAGTTCGAGAATGAGCCCGTCCTGACTCCCGAACATCTTCGGGACAAGGATCGGCAAATTGAAAGACAAGCCCGTGAAATCGAAGACCTGCAGGAGGAAATCGCGATCCTAAAAAAGGCCATGCACATCTTCAGCAAAGAAAGGAACTGAGGTTCCAATTTATCGAAGGTCATCGCTCCGAATTTCGATTGGAGAAGATGTGCAGCATGCTGGGTGTATCGAGGAGCGGTTACTACAAGTGGTTGCAGGAGAGAGTCGATCAGAACCGTTATCAGAAGCGACGCAAGGCGTTATTG
>NZ_QJVJ01000005.1 GCF_003217775.1 Paenibacillus flagellatus | reverse complement strand
CGTCGCCTTTGATAATGACGTTCAGATCTTTAATCTCGCCGGCGACGGCCGCGCGCCCGGCGCGCACCGCGGGCCCCGCGGGCGCGGCGGAGCCGCCGCCCGGCCCGCCGCCGGCCGTGCCGGACGCGCCCGAGCGCGCACCGGCGTCTGCGGCCGCGGAGCGGGCCGCCGAGGCTTCGCCGCCGGACGGCGCCGCGCCGGACGCGTCGGCGGCGCGGCTCGGCCGGCTGCTCGCGGCGAAAAATCGCCGCGGCCGCTAGCGCCGGCCGGCACGTTGCAGGGAATCGCCGGATATCGGACCGGCGGTTCCCTGTTTTACGTTCGCAAGCTTTCGCGAAAAGCGAACGTTTGTTTTGGCGAAAGCTAGCCAATTTTGTCTATTTTCGCTACAATAGAGAAAAGGGACGCCTGCGGATTCGCCGCGGCGCCAACCTGTTTGCGGGGGAGGAAAGCCTTTTGTCCAACAATCGCTACTCCGTCGGCCTGATCATCGTGGCGGTCGGCATCGTGCTGCTTCTCGGGAAGCTCGGCGTTTTCGGATTTTTTTGGGGAACGTTCTGGCCCGTCTTCTTGCTGGCTCCCGGCTTGCTGTTCCACGCCCTGTACTTCAATCGCACGCTGCCGTCGGGCGTTCTGATCCCGGGCGGCATTCTCGTGACGATATCGATTTTATTTTTTTTGTGCACCTTGTTCGGCTGGGGCTTGATGGCGTACCTGTGGCCCGGCTTCATCTTCGCCGTCGCCGTCGGGCTGTACGAGTTTTATTTGTTCGACAAGCATAGCCCGCGCGGCACGCTCGTCGCCGCCCTCGTGCTGGCGATCGTGTCGGGCGTCCTGTTCGGCATGACGATTTTGTTCACCGTCGGCATTTACTTCATCGCGCTCGTCCTGATCGCGGTCGGCGCGTACTTGATTTTTTTCAACAAGCAGCGCCGTCCCTGGTGACGGCGAAACGAACGACGAACGCCCCGGATACCGGGGCGTTCGCGTTTATTTGACGGCATCGACGATCCGGGCGAGCGCCTCCCGGACCGGAGTGGCCGGACGACCGAGCAGCTTCTCGAAATCGCCGCTTTCGACCTCCAGCGTGCCTTCCCGAATGCCCTGCTGGATGCCGACGAGGAAGGGGATGATGAAGTCGGGGACGCCCGCGCCCTTCATGATGTCGGCATAAGCGGCGTCGTCGACCTGCCGAACGGGCACGTCCTTGCCCAATACGGCGCCGACGGCGGCCGCCAGCTCCTCTTGCGTCAGCAGCTTGCCCGAAAGCTCATAAATCGTATTGTCGTGCCCGCTCCCTGCCAAAACGGCGGCGGCCGCCTCCGCGTAATCTTGCTGCGGCGCCCAGCCGACTTTGCCGGAGCCGGCGGACGTCACCCAAGGGGCGCCGGCCATCGCGGCTTGAATGCCCGACGTTTCGTTTTCCAAGTACCAGTTGTTGCGCAGGAAGGAGTACGGAATGCCGGTATTCGCAATGGCTTCCTCCGTGGCGCGATGAGTGGGAGCGAGGAAGTTGCGGCTCTCTTTCGCGTTGGCGATGCTCGTGTACGCGATAAAGCTTACACCGGCGCGCTTGGCGGCATCGACCGCATGGGCGTGCTGGCGGATTCTCGTCTCGTTGTCGCCGTCCGCGGAGATGAGCAACAGCCGGTCGATTCCCGAAAACGCCGTCTCCAACGTCTCCGGCCGGTCAAAATCCCCCTGGCGCACCTCGACCCCGCGCGCCTTCCATCCTTCGGCTTTGTCCGGATTCCGGACACTGACGGCGAGCCGGCTTGCCGGTACCGTCTTCAACAGCGTCTCCACCACTTTGGATCCCAATTTCCCCGTTGCGCCTGTCACCAATAATTTCATAATCGTTTCCCTCCAGTAGTTGGTTTGTTGTAATAACACACGTTATAACATACATGGTTACAACATGCGCATTATAAAAGCTCCGAGGGGGAGCTTTTATTGAAAGGTACCGATGAGCTGCTCCAGCGTCGTCCGGGCGAGCCTTTGTTCCATGGCGGATTGCGCGGCCTGCAATTCCGATTGCAGAGCTTGCTCGATGTTCCGGCCGACGGGGCAATTCATGTTGGGGCTTTCGTGCATACGGAACAGCCGGTTCTCCTCCGTCACGTCAACGGCACGATAAATGTCGAGAAGCGTAATTCGACCGGGCTCCTTAAGCAAAGTCGCTCCGCCCACCCCCGGACGAACGTCCACCAAACCGGCCTTTTTCAGCATGCCCATGATTCTCCGAATGACGACCGGGTTCGTATTGACGCTGCCGGCGATGAAGTCCCCGGTGCATTCGTTCGGACTGACGGCAATAAGGGACAGCGTATGCACGGCCATGGAAAAGCGCGTACTGATCTGCTTCATCGTAATCACCACCGCTGTAACCATTCTAGTTACAATTATTCGATTTGTCAAATCCGTTATGATTGATTGCTTTCATATCCGGATGACCGTTATTCCCGCTCCCGTGTCGGTCCTCCTCAGTTGGAAACGAACGGAAACGCCCGAACGAACCGGGAATCTTGAATGTGCCCGACGATAAATCGGGCCAGGTCGGCGCTGCGCACCCGCAATCCCGGCATATCGCCTTCGTCGAACCGGATTCGTCCGATGGCCGGCCCTTCGGTTACGAACGATATCCGGAACAACGTCCAATCGGCGTCGCTGTTTCGGAGAACGGCGAGCTCTTTCGCTTTATCTTTCATCATGGCCGGATACGAGAGCCGGAATAAGGCGGCCCCGATCCGGTTGGGAATCGATTTGCGGTCGCCGGGTACGTCCAACGATGCTCCCGTAACCCCGATATACCGTCGAATGCCTTTCTCTTTCATGATTTCCACAATTTGCCCGGTTACGAGACTGTAGAGCGGAAACGTTTCCTTGTTCGGCTGGCCGAACGCATTGATGACGACGTCGCAGTCCGCAAGCAGCGAGGCGATGGCCGCCCGGTCCCGGGCATCGCCTTGGACGATTGCCAAGCGTGAATCGGCTGCCGTCACGCGTTCCGGATTTCTGGCGAGCATTCGAACGGCATACCCGTCCTCCAACGCTTGCTTCACGATTGCGCGGCCGACCTTGCCCGTTCCGCCGATGACGGCCATCTTGCCCGTTCTTTTTTCCATGGTAATCCTGTCCATGATGGTAATGACGGCTTTTCATTGCCCGTTACTCGTCCTTTTTCGACTTTATCATAAAAAGAATCGGATCCGCCAATCCGGTTCCACCGTTTTCTGAAAAAACTTATGAACATACGATCACCGCTTTTCTTGCTTTTTCGCGGCCGAATCTATATAATTCTAGGTGTGTCAAGCGTCGGCGCATCGGCCCGACGCTTCTTTCATGATTGGCCGGACACGGGGCGCCCCGATCCCCAAAAAGGCTCCGCCGTTCGGCCGCGACTCGACTTCTTGTACTTTTTGGGGAATACGGAAAGGATGAATACCGACTTTATGCACGCCAGAGACAAAATACGCAACATCGCCATCATCGCGCACGTCGACCACGGCAAGACGACGCTCGTCGACAAGCTGCTTCAGCAATCCGGCACGTTCCGCGAGAACGAAGCGATCCAGGAGCGCGCCATGGACTCCAACGATTTGGAGCGCGAGCGCGGCATTACGATTTTGGCCAAAAACACCGCCATCACGTATAAAGACTATTTCATTAATATCGTCGACACGCCGGGGCACGCCGATTTCGGCGGCGAGGTGGAGCGGATCATGAAAATGGTCGACGGCGTCCTTCTTGTCGTCGACGCGTTCGAGGGCTGCATGCCGCAGACGAAGTTCGTGCTGCGCAAGGCGCTCGAGCAAAATTTGACCCCGATCGTCGTCCTGAACAAAATCGACCGTCCGAACGCCCGTCCGGCCGAAGTCGTCGACGAAGTGCTCGACCTGTTCATCGAGCTCGGCGCGAACGACGACCAGCTCGACTTTCCCGTCGTCTACGCCTCGGCGCTCCAAGGCACGTCCAGCTTGAATCCGGACGAGCAGGGAGGCGACATGCAGGCGCTGTACGATACGATCGTCAGCCATATACCCCACCCGACGGAAGACCCGTCCCAGCCGCTTCAATTTCTCGTCACGCTTATGGACTATAACGAATATTTGGGCCGCATCGCGATCGGCCGGATCAACCGCGGCGTCATCCGCCAAGGCCAGCCCGTCGCCGTCATGACCCGCGAAGGCGCGACGAAGCAGGCGCGCATCGAGAAGCTGTTCGGCTTCCAAGGCTTGAAACGGATCGAGATCGAGCAAGCCGGAGCCGGCGACATCGTGGCGCTGTCCGGCATCAAGGATATCAACATCGGGGAGACGATCGCCGACCCGGCCAACCCGGAGGCGCTGCCCGTGCTCAAAATCGACGAGCCGACGCTGCAAATGACGTTCGTCGTCAACAACAGCCCGTTCGCCGGCAAGGAAGGCAAATGGGTGACGTCCCGCAAGCTGCGCGAGCGCCTGTTCAAGGAGCTGGAGACCGACGTGTCGCTGCGCGTCGACGAGACGGACAGCCCGGACGCCTTCGTCGTATCCGGCCGCGGCGAGCTGCACCTCGGCATCCTGATCGAGAATATGCGCCGCGAAGGGTTCGAGCTGCAGGTGTCGAAGCCCGAGGTTATCGTCAAAGAAATCGACGGCGTCAAGATGGAGCCGATCGAGCGGCTCATCATCGACGTGCCGGAAGACAGCATGGGCGCAGTCATGGAAAGCCTCGGCACGCGCAAGGCGGAAATGGTCAACATGACGAACACCGGAACGGGCACGGTCCGTCTCGAATTTCTCATTCCGGCCCGCGGGCTGATCGGCTACCGGACGCATTTCCTGACGCTGACGCGCGGGTACGGGGTCATGAACCACGCGTTCGACAGCTACGGTCCGTACGTCGGCGCGAACGTGGGCGGCCGCCATCAAGGCGTGCTCGTGTCGTTCGAGACGGGCGTCGCGACGACGTACGGCATTTTGTCGATCGAAGACCGCGGCATATTGTTCCTGCATCCGGGTACGGAAGTGTACGAAGGGATGATCGTCGGCGAGCATACGCGGGACAACGATCTCGTCGTCAACATCTGCAAGGAGAAGCAGCTGACGAACATGCGCGCCGCGAGCAAGGACGATACGGTGAAGCTGAAGACGCCGCGCGTCTTCTCGCTCGAGCAGGCGCTCGAATATTTGAACGACGACGAATATTGCGAAGTGACGCCGAAGTCGATCCGTCTGCGCAAAAAGATTTTGAACAAAAGCGAACGGGAAAAAGCCGAAAAAACGCGCAAAATGGCCGAGTCGAGCGTCTGACGCTCGTTCGGCCTTTCGGCCCGTTACAGGCAAAGGAGGCGTGTGCCGATGCAGCAATGGCTGTTCGAGCATCCTTGGATCACGTATATTCTGATTTACGTCTTTCTCGTCTATATTTATAACAAAGTGTTCCGCATGCGGAAGCTGCCGCCGCTGAAGGACGCGGTCATCTACTTGACGATCGCGGTCGGCGCGTTCATCCTGCTGCTGTTCCAGCTCGATCTCGAGCTGCCGATCGTCGTCAGCCTCGGCGTCGCCGTGGCGCTCATGCTGACGGTCCGGATCCGGTATTGGATGCTGGACCGCGAAAACCGCAAAAAAGGCGGAGCCGGCTCGTCCGACACCGGTTCGTCCGGAGGCGGCCCGTCCGCCGACGCCGGTAACGGCACGGGAACCCAGACGGCCGACCGTCCGCCGTCTTGAGTCGAGCGTACGTATTCCGATCCGGGTCATGCGATAGGGGGGGAGACGGATGGAGCGTTACTGGTTGACGCCCATAACGGGGATTCGCCCGCTGACGCTCGGAGCCGACCGTTTCGTATGCGCGCCGCCCGATGAGCTGGCCGGCTTCCGCCGGTCGCTGGACGCGGTTCATCCCCGTCTGCTGCTGTCGTTCAAAGCGCGTCTGCTCCTCCCGGACACCGGGGCCGGCGGCTCCTGCGGCGCGGAGGATGCGAATGGCATGCTGGACGACGGACGTGACGTCGTGTTCGACAGCGCTCCGCTTCCGTTGTCCGACTGCGGGATGGCGCTGCTGGACAGGCTGCTCGCGCCCGCCGAGACGGCTTCCTTGCTGGAGACGTTCGAAGCGGGCTCGCCCGTCTTGCCGGCGTCGCATCGGCGATGGCTCGCCGCGATGCGCGATTGGACCGGGAAAGGGTGGAGCGTCATTTTGCTAAAGGAGGGGCCGGAGACATGAAGCTGCAGGACGCTTTGTTCAATTGGCTGCAAATCCGCCTCGTCGCCGAGGCGAGACCCGACGACAACGCGGCGAAGGAGACGGAATCGTTTTTCGCGGAGGTGCTGCGCGACGACCATCGGCTGACGGACGTCCGCATCGCATCGACCGACGATACGATGGTGCACGTCCGCTACGTGCACGAAGGCAAGACGAAAACGCAGATGTTCGACAAGGAGCATGCGGAGCAACTGCTGCACGACATCAACGCGAATCCGAAATACAACGACTGAAAGTGGTGACTTCCGATGCCGACGGCCGGTTTGCCGCCGCTGCCGCCGCGTCAGCGGCGCAAAGGCTCCCGAACGTTTTTGAAGGTGCTGCTCTTTATCATCGTCCTCATCCTGCTGGCCGTACTCGGATACGCCGCTTACTTGTATTACAAAATCGATTCCGCCATCGACCAGGTCGGCGCGCCCGCATCGGCTCCCGTGACGAAGCCGGTCGACGCGAATCCGGTAACGGTGCTCGTGCTGGGCGTCGATACGCGGCCGAAGAGCGGCAGCTTGAACACCGATGTCATCATGGTCGCCTCGCTCAATCCGGCGCGCAAGACGGCTTCCGTCGTCTCGATTCCGCGCGATACGCTGATCAAGCAGAGCGGCTATTCGCAGGGCAAGGCGAATTCGTATTACGCCGCCTTCCATAACGCCAACAAGTCGACCGCGGACGCCAAGACGAAGACGCTGTTCGGCAAAGTGCTGGGCGTGCCGATCGATTACGTCGCCAAAATCGATTTCAAAGGATTCGAGGAAATCGTCGACAAGCTCGGCGGGCTGACGCTCGACGTCGACATGAACATGTGCTACATAGACAAGGAAGACGGGACGGAGATCAAGCTCAAGAAGGGGACCCAGACGTTGAACGGCGACGAGACGCTCGACTTCGTCCGGTACCGCAAGGGCAACTGCCAAAACGCCGCCGACTCCAACGACATCGAGCGCAACGAGCGCCAGCAGCAGGTGATCGGGGCGATGATCGGCAAGCTCAAGTCGCTGGACGGGCTGCTCAAGCTCGGCACGGTCATCGAAGCGGCCGGCGGCAACGTCGAGACGGATATCCCTTCGTCCCAAATCAAGAGCTTCATTCGGACATATATGGGCATCGATCGCGATAAAATAAACTATGTTCATTTGGAAGGCGAATGGCAGAGCCCTTACATCGTCGTCCGCACGGACGAATGGAAGAAGGCGCAGTCCGCCTTGCAGCAGCAGCTCAAATGACGGGTAGGACCGGAGCGCGTCCCGTCGTCAGCCAAGTCGGCATGCCCCAAACGGCTATGGCTGACGAGACGCGCTCTATGGTATACTGAAAGCAAGCCGCACTTCAGGAGGATGACGTATGGCTGAAACGATTACCGCTTTGACGGAGCAACTGTTCTCCCAACTGCAGAAAGAAAAGCTTGTCCTGCTCGCCACCATCGACGCGGAGACCGGCGCTCCGAACGTGAGCGCGATTTCGTGGGTGTATGCGGTTAGCCCCACGCAGGTCCGTTTCGCGATCGACCAGCGATCCCGTCTTGTCGCGAACATGAAGAAGCATCCGCAGGTGACGCTTACGTTTTTCGGCGAAGGCACGGTCAACGCGCTTTACGGCCAAGCGTCCGTCGTGACGGACGCCCTCGAAGGCGTGCCCTTCAAGCTGACGTGCTTCGACGTGGCTTTGGAGGCGGTCCGGGACGCGATGTTTTACGGCTCCCGCGTGTCCGTCGAGCCCGAATACGAGAAAACGTACGACAAGCGTGCGGCGGAAAAGCTGGACGGACAAGTTTTCGACGCCATGAAAAAAGCCTAGTTCCATCGGAACCGGGCTTTTTGCGTCTTCGTAAGCTTGTCGCTTTATGACGGTCGCCGTCACATTTGCTTGCCGCCCATCTGGTTGGCGTCGTCGGTCCGGGCGGGCGGGTTGCCTTGCGGCGTAATGTCCTTCGGAATTTGCGGCACGATGCGGCCGATCATGTCGGCCAGCTCCTCCGCGAAGCCGGCAATCGGACGGCCTTGGCGAATGTCTTCGCGAATTTCCGCGATGCGCCCCGCCAAATCGAGATCGGCGGTGACGAACGCATGGACGCCGTACGGGTCTTTGCGCAGCGCCTCGGCCACCGAATATTTGATGACGTCGACGCGGCTCCGTTCGAGCTCCGGATCGACGTTGATGCCGACGATCGCCGTATTGCCGAGCACGACGCAGCGGGCGCTTCTGACTTGGGGGATGCTCGCCGCCAGCTTTTCCAGCCGATCGGTCACTTCTTGCTTGTTGCGGATTTCCGGCTTGCTCGGAACCGTCTGCTGCACTTTGATTCCGTTTTGCCCGTCCGGAGAGGGGGAAGCTTCGTTTTGCGGCGCTCGACTGCAGCCGCCCATAATCGCAATCGCCATCACGAGGACAACGACATTCCGCATCTCAATCGCTCCTATCTGTTCCTGAATTCGCCATGGTTAGTTTGTCCGTTTCGACATCGAATATGTACAACGAGAGCCATACGCCAAGCCGGGAGGGGACGCTCATGAAAAAAATTTACGTATTGGATACGAATGTCCTGTTGCAGGATCCTAACGCCGTCTTCGCCTTCGAAGACAACGAAGTGATCATTCCCGCAGTGGTGTTGGAGGAAATCGACTCGAAAAAACGGAACGCCGACGAATTGGGGCGCAACGCCCGATCCGTTTCCCGATTGCTGGACGGATTGCGCGAGAAGGGACGGCTGCACGACGGCGTCGAATTGGAACGCGGCGGCAGCATCAAGGTGGAGCTCAATCATCGCAGCTTCCAGAAGCTGCAGGACGTCTTCGGCGAAATTACGAACGACAACCGCATTCTCGCGGTCGCCTTGAACTATCATCTCGAGGAGCAGCAAAAGCCGGAGCCGAGGCCGGTCGTGCTCGTCAGCAAAGACACGCTCGTGCGGATCAAGGCCGACGTGCTCGGGCTGACCGCGGAAGATTATTTGACCGACCGCGTCGTCTCGACGACCGATCTGTATCCGGGGTATTTGACGCTGCACGTTCACCCCGGCATCATCGACAGCTTTTACAATGCGAGATTTTTGCCGGTCACCGATTTGAATTTGAATTATTCGTTCCATCCGCACGAATTCGTCATCCTGCGCGACGAGCTCGGCACGTCCAAGTCGGCGCTGCTGAAGGCGAGCGCGGACGCGAAACGGCTGGACCCGTTATTTTTGAGCAACGATCCGGTATGGGGCATCGGAGCCCGCAACGTGCAGCAGCGCATGGCGCTCGAGCTGCTGCTGAACGACGACATCCCGCTCGTCACGCTGAGCGGCAAGGCCGGCACCGGCAAGACGCTGCTGGCGCTTGCGGCGGGGCTGATGAAGATCGAGGACGAGCGCAAGTACAAGAAGCTGCTCATCGCGCGACCGGTCGTGCCGATGGGCAAAGATATCGGTTATTTGCCCGGCGAAAAAGACGAAAAGCTGCGTCCGTGGATGCAGCCGATCTACGATAATTTGGAATATTTGTTCGATACGAAAAAGTCCGGCGACATCGAGAAAATATTGGCCGGCATGGGCAGCATCCAGGTGGAAGCGCTGACGTACATTCGCGGGCGCTCGATTCCGGGGCAGTTCATCATTATCGACGAAGCGCAAAACCTGTCCAAGCACGAAGCGAAAACGATCGTCTCCCGCGTCGGCGAAGGCAGTAAAATCGTCCTGATGGGCGACCCCGAGCAGATCGACCACCCGTATCTCGACGCCTACAGCAACGGGCTCACGTACGTCGTGGAGCGGTTCAAGGGGCAGGCGCTCAGCGGGCATATCAACCTCGAGCGCGGCGAGCGGTCGCAGCTCGCCCAGCTGGCGGCGGATTTGCTGTAAAGCGGCGCGGACGAAACGAATACGATAGCGAAGCCGGCGGGAGGCGTCCCGCCGGCTTTTCCGGCTTCAGCCGGTCGATTCGGTCGAAGGCGGCGCGAAGCCCGTTCCCCCGCCGCGGGACGCGGCGTCGACCGCTTGACGGCACACGTCCGCGATCGTCCGGACGCCGGCGTACGGTTGTGATGAGCTCGGCACGAGAGACGCGCCCGGGCTGTACGAGCGGTACGGCTTCGTCCGCAAAGAAATGATGCAGCGGCTTCCGGGGTGATCGGGCGCTCCCGTTCACCGGCCTTCTTGACTTGAAACTTTTCGGTTTCGTATACTGGGGACAAACGGCACAGGAGATGAATCCGATGAACGAGGAAGTCGTCAAGAAGCTGCGATATAAGGAAGGGAAAGCGATCGTCGTCAACCCGCCCGAGGGATTCCGGCTCGGCATCGAGACGGGCACGGATCTGGACGAGGGGGCGTACGATTTTTTGCTCGTCTTCGTCTCGAGCGCGAAGGAAACGGAGGAATGGCTCCCGCGGGTGATCCCGGCGATCAAGGAGGACGCGGTGTTCTGGCTCGCCTACCCGAAGTCGTCGTCGAAGCGCAAGACGGATATCAACCGCGACATTTTGTGGAAGATCGTCGAGGAATCGACCGATTACCGGCTCGTCAGCAACGTGGCGATCGACGAGACGTGGTCCGCACTCCGGCTGCGCCTGAAGGATAAGGTGAAGGCGAAATAAAGAAACGGCGCGCGAAACGGGCGCCGGTGCGAAGAAGGAGAGGAAGAGCCCCCAGGGGCTCTTTTTGTCATTGGACTCATCATGTATTTGACTTCTTCACGTTCTGTTGAATTCCTGTAAAAAAAGGGGATGATCGTAAAATTGATTTCTTTTCCGGCAAGTGTGCTTTATTTACAATCGTGCATATGAGGGGAGGTGGTAGAGGGCAATGAACGTCGATTAAAAAGTGGTAGGGCTTCTAACACCTTAGAGAGGAGAAGCATGACGACAATATCAATCATGGGAGAGGTGTAAGGAAAGTGATTCATTTTCCGGTGAGAAAACGAATATCGATTCTGCTGCTGGCATCCATCTTTTTCAGTTTGTTTGCAAGCGCTCTCACAAGCCGTTCCGTACAAGGGGCGGAGCTGCTAAGCAGTCAGAATTTGATCGCCAACGGCGGATTCGAGGATGTCCAAAACGGGCTTCCGACAGACTGGCAGGCTACGGTGCCGAGCGAAGCATCGCATATATCCGTAGTTACTTCCAACGTTTACGAAGGGACGAAGAGCCTGAAGCTGCACGACGACGGTACTGTCGCCAATCTTGAGGTCGGTGTGAAGAAGACGAACATTCCGGTCCAAGTCGGCGAAAGCTATTCCATCAAGCTGAAGGCGAAGGTGGAACAAGGAAAAATTCACCTTATAGCGAGATCATATGATGCAAATGGGGTCTCCCAGTATCAACAGCATGCGGAACTCAATGCGGCGGCCGACTGGCAAGACCTGACGGTGAGCGTAACGCCACCGCAAGCGTATAGCCATCATATGGACATTTTCATTTATGAAAGAGATACCGAATCTCCGTCGCTGACGTATGTCGACGCATTATCCATGGTGAGAAATGAGCGCTCGTTGGTTACCAATGGCGGTTTCGAGGACAACCTGACCGGAATGCCGGCAGGCTGGTCGGCGACGGTTGATGCAAATGCTTCATTGATCGCTTCGGATACCGCCAACGTCTATGAAGGAACAAAAAGCGTGAAGATTCAAGATGACGGTTCCGTCACTGGCCGTGAGGTCGGTGTGAAAATGACTAACATTCCGGTACGATTGGGCGAAGTCTATGCTTTTAAGGCAAAAGCAAAAGTTGCCCAAGGGAAAGTTTATGTGATTGTCCGGTATTTCAATGCCGCCAACCAATCAAAGTCACAAGTGTTTAAGGAGCTGAGCGTGGCAGCCAATTGGCAAGATCTCTCCTTCCCCGTAACGCCTCCGGAGGGTTATAGCGATCATGTGGACATTTATATATATGAAAGACAGACCGAGGCTCCAACGCTAGCCTATATTGACGCTGTTTCCCTTATACAGTCTGAACAATCCGTGATCGGAAATGAAGGATTCGAGGATAATCAGACAGGAATCCCGGCAGGCTGGGAGGCGACTGCAGATGCAGCGGCTTCGAATATCACTGCGGAAACTTCCAACGTTTATGAAGGCGCGAGGAGCTTGAAGCTCCACGACGATGGAGTCGGGGGAGTCCGGGAGATCGGCGTACAGACGGCGGCGATTCCGGTTCAAACCGGCGAAACGTACTCCGTCAAAATGAAGGCGAAGGTGGAACAAGGGAACATTCATTTGATTGCCCGGTATTTTAACGCAAATGGCGATTCCATCGATCAAGAACATGCGGAACTGAGTGCTGCGGCGGGTTGGCAAGACCTGACTGTGACGGCTGAGCCTCCCCAAGCGTACAGCGATCATGTGATTATATACATTTATGAAAGAGAATCGGAAGCGCCTTCATTGACCTATGTAGATGCTGTTTCCATGGTACAGGAAGGACACTCCCTGGTGACTAACGGCGGCTTCGAGGACGTCCCGAGCGTGGACGGGCTCCCTACGGGGTGGGAACCGACCGTACCCGCACAAGCTTCGCGTATTACTTCGGATACCGCCAATGTCTATGAAGGTACGAAGAGCTTAAAGCTGCACGACGATGGAAACCTCGGGGACCGGGAAGTGGGAGTGAAAACCGGGAAAATCGCGATTGAGCCTGGCGAAAGCTATTCGGTTAAGCTAAAGGCTAAGGTTGTGCAAGGGAAGCTGTATGCGATTACCCGATTTTATGAGGCAAACGGGAAATATGTTTCTCAGCAAGGGTATGCGGAATTGAGCGCGGCGCCGAATGCTTGGCAGGATATGAAGCTTACGGTAACGGCTCCACTGACGCCGAATCTTTATATGGTGATTATGATCTATGAGAGAGAACTTGAGAAGCCGACACTGGCTTATATCGACGCGGTCAGCATGAAAAGGGTGAACCCGCTAGCTTGGCCGGTGGATTTAAAGCTCGGTGAATATATGCATTTTCGCCCGGCGGACGGAATTGTGACCGTTCAGAATGCTCCTGATTTTGCTTGGCCGTATATCGCTGATGCGGATAAGTATGAGCTTCAGATTGCGTCAGACGAAGCCTTCTCCCAATTGGCTTACAGCAAGAATGACATCAAGACCAATTTTCAAAGTCTTGCCGATCCGTTAACTCCAGGAGCGACTTATAACTGGCGCGTGCGTTTTCATAAAACGATAGGCTGGTCGGAATGGAGCGAGAGCCGCCAATTCCGGTTGGATCCGCATGCCGTAGAGCTCCTGATTCCCGATATTGAGACGATGATGAAATCGGTGCCGCTGGCACATCCAAGAATCTTTACGACCCCGGATGACCTGGAGGACTTCCGCGAATTGAAGGATGGAATCGGGAAGCCTGTCTTCGCTAGTGCAGTGGGACACGCAGATAAAAATGCGAAATTACCGGATGAACCCGACCTACTGGGAGGACTTACACCAGGTACAGAGGCTTATCAGAATAAGGTCAAAGAAGTCAGGAGGATTACCTTCGCAGAGACCCGAATCATGACATCGGCCGCTTTTGTCTATTTGATTACAGGCGATGCCTCTTACGGCCAATTTGCCAGAACGAGATTGTTAAATTTAACAACCTGGGATTACATCAACGGGGATACGAGTTATAAGAAAGGAGATCAATCATTCAGGGAAATCGCTTTAACGGGAGCTATTACCTTCGACTGGATTTATGATCTGCTTTCGGAAAGCGATAAGGAGGCTGTGCTATCCATGATTGCCGGCCGCACACAAGTTCTGGTTGACGATATTTTGGGTGTGAATTCGATGATGAAAAATCCGTGGAATTCCCACGGAGGGACGGCAACAGGGTATGTAGCCATGATTTCGACCGTTCTGCTGAACGACAGCACCGCTGTGAACGGAGAGCCTATTTCAGTTAGAGCCCGCGATTGGTACCGTCTTTCTGTTCCGGTCCGGATCAACACGTTTCCACCGGTAGGCGGGGACGAAGGCGGGTGGGCTTCCGGTACGGGTTACTATCAGTACTCCCATTTCTCGGACAAAACGGTGGCCGACGCCATATTGGCAGCAACAGGGGTTGATTTATACAAGAAGGCGCACACGCGCAACGAGCCCTTATTCGACTTGTATTTTCTGCCGAACGGTCAGAAGCATGGCGTATTTGGAGACGATACAACTCAAGGTATCAGTCCGACTACCGTAAATAACTCGCTCCGGCTGGCGGAGAAGCTGAAAGATCCGCATATGCAGTGGTATGCGAACGCCGCTGGTGTCCAACGAGACCTTGCAGACAGTAATTATCTATATAGTTACCCTTACGGAGATGCGAGTGTGCCGGAGCGCCCGCCCGTGGATCTTCCGACTGCAAGATGGCTCCAGGACGTAGATTGGGTAGCCATGCACTCCAGTCTCTATGATCCGGAACGGATTTCGCTTTATTTCAAATCCAGCAGGTACGGCAGCTACAATCACAGTCATGCGGATCAGAACAGCTTCGTCATCAGTGCTTTCGGAGAACAACTGGCGATTGACGCCGGACGCTTTGACCGCTATGGAAGTCCGCACGATACGCGCTTCCACAGGGCGACGGTCGCGCATAATGCGATTACGTATGACGACGGCAAGGGGCAAAAAGTATGGGATATGAACGCTTCGGGGAAAATCACCGGCTTTGCCACAAGCGAAGCTTTCGACGCTACTATAGGCGATGCCACGCAAGCCTACAATGTAGACCCGGCGAATCCTGGGCTAGATCAAGCGCAGCGAAGCATCATTTATGTGAAGCCGAATATGTTCGTAGTCATTGACAATCTGAAGGCGAAAAATCCGGCAGGCTCCGAGTTCGAGTTTTTGCTGCATGCCAACAATAACTTGACACTCGATGCCGATCACCAAGGCGCTACCATCGTGCAGAACACTGCGGCGCTGAAAGCCGACTTTCATTATCCGGCGGTAGAGGAAGCTTCCGTGACGAATCAATATTTGGATGCGGACGGCATTGAAGTTAAGCCTGAAGATCCATTTAAGAACGCACCGCTGCAGCAGCACGCCAAGTTTACGTTCCCGAAGGCGCAGAGCGCTACGCTCGTGTCCACCTTTGAACCTTATCGCGTAGGGACGCAGCCTACAGGTGCGGTGGCATCGGTTAACGCAGGAGACTATCAGAAGCTTACTTTTGCCGACGGAACTAACGTATATGCTCGTCTTTCCGGCAGCGGGCTTGTTCAAGCGGATAACCTCCAGTTCGATGCCGTCGCCGTCGCGGTCAAAGGAGATAACCTCCTGATGGTCGGGGGCACGAAGCTGGTCAAGGACGGGATTACCCTATTCCAGACGGATCAACCGGCAACAATCTCATTGAACGCTGACGAGCTCTCGATTTCGAGTGACAAACAGGTTCAAGCCTCGATTTATGCGCCGACTGTCAGTATGCTGGTGAACGAGAGGTATGAGTCCGTTCCACAAGGCGGCGACGTCACGGATACGGTCCGCTCCAAGGGTGTACATTGGAGTAAATCCGGCAACGTAGTGACAGTAACTTCGGAGCATGGTGAAAAACGCTTCAAGCTTCACCCGGCGCAGCCGCCCGGGGAGAAAACGCCGATGACGCTTAACGTCGAAGTGGACGGAGAAACTTCTACTATTTCGCTTAATGTTTATGGAACTTTCGATGGAAGTGTTGCCGGTTGGGGAGCTTTAACGAATGTTGAAGCAGGACTATACGAAGTACTTCAGGCACCGCCGGGACTGGTATTCCAGAAAACCGGTTCGACCAAGCCGGTCATGTTCCTGGAAGCATCGCCTAAAGTAATCCTGCAAGGAATCGGCGGAACGCTGCGCTTACGATCGGCTGGTTCCAGCTCCATAACGCCTTCCGAGCAGTTGGACGATTTTAACGCTGTCAGAAGCGGGCTTGCCTCTTTTAAAGAAGCGGAGTTTTTCCAGTATACCGGAGGAGCAGGTAAATTTGACGTGTACACACGTGATCATTTATCAAACGGAACGGGTGTTGCCGAATGGAAAACGACTGGACAGAACATCTCCTGGAAATTGGATGTGCCGAGCTCCGGATATTATGACGTCGTGGTGAAGTATGTAGGCGGATGGAATATTCTCGACGACGATTATGGAACTACTCGCGTAATTAAGCTGGGGAATGGCATGTACACGACAAAGATTAAGCGAACCTTCGATTGGGGGACCGATCCTAAATATTGGAAGGCGCTGCAAGTCCATACAGGAAAGTATCTGGAACAAGGCACGGTGGATTTGACCATGTGGCACCAGGCAGGGCCGATGAACATCGACTGGGTCGGACTGGTTAAAGTGGAAGGAAGCGAAGCGGACAAAACCGCTCTTTCCGCCCAGATCACAGTTACGCAGTCCATATACGCAGAGGACTATACGCAGACATCGTGGACGGCGCTGCAAACGGCTTTGTCAAATGCGATTGTTGTACGGGACGATGTGGAGGCGACCCAAGACCAGGTTGATGGAGCATTGGCCGCTCTGCAAGCGGCTCAGGGAGCGCTTGTGCCCCGGGCGGCGGGAGTTCCGGGGAAGCCGGTGCTTTCGAGCAACAGCGGACATGCGAACGGTTTGCACGACGGAAACTACAAGGTGACTATGAATCTGTGGTGGGGCCAGAACGGAACGAGCTACACGCTGTACGAGAACGGGGTGGCTATCGATTCGAAACGGCTGACGGACGCGTCCCCTGGCGCGCAAAGCGCGGAAACGATCGTTTCAGGCAAGCCTAACGGTACTTACGTTTATACATGCGAGCTAAAGAATGCACGCGGGACGACTGCATGCGAACCTGTAACCGTAGTTGTTAAGGACGCGAACCCTGGGAAACCGGTGCTGGCCCATGATAATTGGGACAACAACGGAGAATACCGGATCACGATGAACATGTGGTGGGGCGTGAACGGCACGACTTACAAGCTGTACGAAAACGGCTTGTTGATCGATACTCAGCAGCTTTCGGCTAATACGCCTAATGCCCAGTCGGCCAGTACGACGGTTGCGGGAAAAGCGGCGGGGACTTATCAGTATAAGGCGGAGCTTATTCATGTATCCGGGGTTACCGAGAGCAGTGTGATTACCGTAATCGTCAAATAAAAGACCAAACGAGTCGCGTTCGATCGCGATCGGCGGCTATACGGCGGAAGCGGCGGCGCCGGCGGCCGGTACGCTCGTCTTTTCCGTCATGCCCCAGTCTGCGGCCGGAATGACGGGGGAAGCCGCTTCCGTTACGAAGTAAAGGTTGCCCGCTTGCGAATTCGTTTGGTACGATAGGGAGGCTGCTCGCCAAAAGCCGGAGCCGAACAGGAGGGAACCTATGATTCGCAAATCAACGGAGCACGACATCGGCCGACTCGTCGACATTTGGCTGGACGGCTCGATCCGGGCCCACCATTTCATCGACCGGGACTATTGGATATCGAAAAAGGAAGAGATGGCGCAAGTGTACTTGCCCATGGCGGAAACGTACGTGGAGGACGAGGGGAACGGCCCCGTCGGGTTTCTGTCGCTGGTGGACGGTTATTTGGCGGCGCTGTTCGTCGACTCGGCCCACGCAGGCCAAGGCATCGGGCGGAAGCTGCTGGAATACGCGACAACGCTGAAACCGGAGCTGGAATTGAAGGTGTATCGCGACAATGCCGGCGCCTGCCGCTTCTATGCCCGCAACGGCTTCGTCGTCCGGGAGGAAACGGTGGACGAGGCGACGGGCGCGCGCGAGCATGTGATGGTTTGGAAACGCGCGGACGGATAAGCGCCCGGGCGGCAGGGTCAGCCTTGCCGGGTCATAGGGGAACGTCGGAGCGGTGCCAATAGCTCCGAAACAACGAAAAACCGGTCGGGAACCCGAAGTTCCTCGGCCGGTTTTTCGTTCGCGCCGAATGGCGGGATCGAAGAGATCAATGAAATTTGGGCAGCCAGTCGCCGTGCGCTTCGATCATCGCGTCGCACATCGCCACGATGTCGTCGATCGACAGCTCGGCGGACGTATGCGGGTCGAGCATCGCCGCATGGTAAATATGCTCTTTCTTGCGCGTGCGGGCCGCTTCGATCGTCAGCAGCTGCGTATTGATGTTCGTCCGGTTCAGCGCGGCGAGCTGCGGCGGCAAGTCGCCTACATACGTCGGCGTAACGCCGTTGCGGTCGACGAGACACGTCACCTCGACGCACGCCTCCTTAGGCAGGTTCGTGATGAGTCCGGTATTCATGACGTTGCCGCCGATGCGGAACGGATTGTTCGTCTCCATCGCTTCCATCATGTACGACGCGTATTCGTGAGAGCGGGTATGCTCGATGTTTTTGTTGTTGACGAGCTCCTCGCGCATCGTTTTCCATCTTTCGATTTGGCGGATGCAGCGTCGCGGATATTCGTCGAGCGGGATGTTGTAGCGCTCGATCAGCTCCGGGTAGTTCCGCTTGATGAAGTACGGATGGTATTCGGCGTTATGCTCCGAAGATTCGGTTACGTAGTAGCCGAACCGGAACATGAGCTCGTAACGGACCATATCGTTATGCTTTTCTTTCTGTCTTTCGGCCGCGCGGCGCTTGATCTCGGGATACAAGTCGACGCCGTCCTTCGTCACCTCGAGCAGCCAAGCCATATGGTTGATGCCGGCGATTTTGGCCTGCACGCCTTCCATGTCGAGGCCGAGCGGCTTGAACAGATGCGGAATGCACGCCTGGACGCTGTGGCACAGGCCGACCGTTTTCACGCCTCCGTCCGTATTCATGACGTTGGTAAGCACGGCCATCGGGTTCGTGTAGTTGAAAAACCAGGCGTCCGGACATACTTCCCGAATATCCTTCGCGAACTCGAGCATGACCGGAATCGTGCGCAGGTTGCGGAAAATGCCGCCGATGCCGAGCGTGTCGGCGATCGTCTGGCGCAAGCCGAACTTTTTCGGAATTTCGAAATCGGTAATCGTGCACGGATCGTAGCCGCCCACCTGAATCGCGTTGACGACGTATTTGGCGCCGCGGAGCGCTTCCCGGCGGTCCGGATAGGAGACGATGCGGCAGCGGCTGCCGGACGTCGCCTTCAAGTTGTTCAGCATGTTCTCGGAATCCTGGAGCCGCACCGGGTCGATATCGTGAAGGGCGATTTCGAACTCCTGCAGCGCCGGCGTCATCATGACGTCGCCGAGCACGTTTTTGGCGAAGACGGTGCTTCCCGCTCCGATGAACGTAATTTTCGACATGTCGATTGTTCCTCCCTTGGTATCGTTCTACAGCAACTATATAATCCGTCCGTTAAAATGAATATGGAGAAAAGCGTGTTGGACATGGAACAATGCGGCGTTATTCCGGACGGCCGAAAATGCGCTTGATTTGTGCAGCGGCTTCGTTTTCAATAGAAGAAGAGTAAAAGGGAGAACGTTATCGGGAAAGGAGCGGGTGCCTGTGAGTATGGAGGAACGTTATTCGTTTGCCGTCAATCCCCGCCCCGGCAAGGGCGAGCTGACCGTGCTGTTCAGCGGCCGGGAGCGGACGCTTCCGGCTCATAACGTCGGCCCGCAAGTGCGCGATTATTATCTCGTCCATCACGTCTTGTCGGGCCGTGGAACGTTTCAATGCATGGGCCGGACGTACGAGCTGTCGGCCGGGGACAGCTTCTTCATCTTCCCCGGGGAGCTGATCCGCTACACCGCGGACGAGCACTCCCCCTGGACGTACCGCTGGATCGGCTTCCGCGGCGATCGCGCGGAGGAGCTTCTAAGCGGGCTCGGCATCACGCAGCACCGGGCCGTCGCCAAGCCGATCCGCCACCGGCGGGCCGCCGCGCTGTTCCGCGCGATCGAGCGGACGTTCGAGACGGCGGAGCCGGGAAGCGACATGCGCAGCGGAGGGCTGATGCGGCAGCTGCTGGCCGAGTACGCGCGGGAGGACGGGAACGAATCCCGAGGAAGCGAAGGGAAGCGGAGTCCGATCGAGGAGCAGGTGGAACGGACGATCCGGTGGTTGACCGTGCAATATTCGCAGCCGATCTCGATCGAGAACATGTCGCGGTCGCTCGGCTACAACCGGACGCATCTGTCCAAAATGTTCAAGCAGTACACGGGCATGACGCCGATGCACTTCCTGCTCAAAATCCGCATGGAACGGGCGAAGCTGCTGCTTCTCGAGCAGCTGACGGTCGAGCAGGTGGCCGCCTCCGTCGGGTTCACGGACCCGCTTTATTTCTCCAAGCAGTTCAAAAAATGGTACGGCCGGTCGCCGACCGAGTACCGGCTCGAATCGGACGTTCGGACGATGTACGATTGCAACGCCTGACGTCACTCTCCATAGACGAATTCGACCCGGCACCGGTACGCCTTCGCGATCCCGTGCATCAGCTCGGCGAGCGTCCGGTCGACGGCGTAGCTCGTCTCGTTCCCGTCCGCGAAGCGCGCGATCAAGTGCTCCTCCATTTGCGCGGTCGCGTTCGCCCGGGCTTCCGGGCTCTCCGCATCGGCGAACCGGAACACGGCGCATAGACGGGCGTACAAGTAAGCCCGCTCGGATACCGAGACGAAGCCGTAATCGTCGAAAAGCGGCGTCGTCTCCGCCGTTTCGGGCAAGGCGAGCAGGTCGAATTCCTCGTACTCGAATCGGTATTCCTCCAACAGCCGCTTGACGGCTTCGCGGTTCGCTTCGTCCCCGGTAATGAGCATCTCCTTGTCGCGATCGGCCAGCCGCGCTTTGGCGGCGAGCGCCTTGACGAATTGGGCGTAATAGCCGGGCCGCTTCCCTTCGGGCAGCCGCATCTCCACCCCGTATGCCAGCATGACGATTCCTCCGTTTGTCGTTCGTATCCGGGCGCCGGGCGCCGCGGTATTCCTCATTGTAGCAATTCCGCCGCTTCGTGTCGAACGGCTCTCCCGGCTCCGGCGCATTTCGTGCACGCAAAAAAAGGTTCACGAAAGCGCTTTTTTGATATAGTATAGATGTGGGAAATTAAGACTTTCGGACTATCGTTTCTTTTCGCCGCAGCCGAAAGAAGGAGGGGAAGCCTTGTTTCGCCATCGAAACTGGCTGCTGCTCGCGTCCGCGGTTCTCTTCGCGGTCGTCCTCGCTTCCGTCCTGTTCGGCGGAGCCGGGGACCGGACGAAGCCGAGCGCGGGGGAAAGACCGCCGGAGGACGAGCCGCCGCCCGCCGCCGGCAGCGCCGAGAAGCCGCTCCGGATGACCGTAGCGATGCAGCCGAAAGAATTTCAGCTGCTGCAGCAGCTGAAGGACCAGTACGAGTCCGCGCATCCCGGCGTCGTCGTCCGGCTCGAGAACGTGCCGGAGCGGACCGCCTATGCGAAGCTCAAGAAAGCGGCCCAAGTCGGGGATGCGCCCGACGTCATGCTGCTCGACAACGACTGGGTCAGCGAATTCGCCGCCCTCGGCTACTTGGCTCCCGTCGATTCGATGCTGACGGCCGATCTTCAGGCGCGGCAGATGGAGCAGGCGCTCGCCCAAGTGAAATGGAACGGCTATTTGTGGGGCGTCCCGAAAGACGTGGACGTCTACGTGATCGTATATAATGCGAAGAAGCTGAACGAATGGGGCGGCGAGAAGCCTCCCGCTTCGACGGAGGACGCGCTTGCGCTGCACAGGCAGAATCACAAGCCGGAGGAGGGGCAGTACGGGATCGCGTTCGATCCGCAGAAGGGCCGCTCGTTCGCGGCGCTGGTCCGCATGGTGGCCGGCTCGAAAACGGCGTCCAAGACGATGCCGGTCAAGCTGAACGACGCGTCCGTGCTGAAGGCGCTGGAAACGTTTTTGTACGCCAATCCGGACGGCGTCAAGGACGAGCCGAGGCCGCTCGGCAAGTCGTTTCCGCCGGAAAGCGCTTCTTGGAAGCCGTGGGAGCTGCTTGCGCAGGGGCGGCTGACCGGATACGTGACGACGTTGTCCGATTGGAAGCAAAACGGCTCGCCCGCCGTTACGATGGCGGCGCTCCCGCTGCCGAAGGGTGAAGAGCCGTGGAAGGGCGCCTGGCTGTCCGGCAGAAGCTTCGCCATATCGGCCCGGTCGGAGGCGGGCAAAGAATCGTACGAGCTGATCCGGGAGCTCGTCTCCGCCGGCTCGGCGATGAAATTTTGGTCCGCAGCCGGCAACTTGCCGGCGCAGGCCGGCGTGTATGCATCCGGCATCAGCGCCGACGACGCGGTCAAGCGCGCGGCCGCGTTCATCGACCAAGACGACGCCTCGCCCGCCTTTCCGCAGCGGGCGAAGATGACGGCGTCGCTCGAGGCGCAGCTCGAGACGCTGTGGCGGGGCGACGTCGCGCTTAAGGCGTTCGCCGAACGGACCGAGGCGGAATGGGAGGCGATTCGTCCGACCGCGAAGGGGAATTGACGTTCGCTTCCGGCGGACGGTTTTACAAGGCGAGCTTCAGCGCGATCGTCATTTTGCCGGGAACGGTCTTGACGCCGGTCGCTTGAAGGAACGGCGCGATTTTGCCGGGGTAGAACGCCAGGTCGAATTGGCGCTCCAACGATTGGGCCGTGCTCGCCGGAAGCGGGTAGCCGTTGAACGTGACGCCGTCGATTTTGAACCGGACGGCGTTGGCGGGCTCGTTCTCGACCGCGTAGCGTCCCTGTACCGTTATCGTTACGTCGTCCGAACGGCCTCCCGCCGTAATCGACCCGTCCCCGAAGGAGAAGGCGAAGCCGCGGAACGCCTCGTCGTGCGACTGCAAAAACCGGTTCAGCTCGCCGTCCGCGATTTCCACCGTAGGGTTCAGCCCTTTGATCGCGACCGAGCCGCCGTTTTGCCCGAGCAGCTCCGGCAGCTTGGGCATGGCCGCCGCCAAAGCGGCGAAATACGTTTTGAAAAGGGGGAGCCCGCGCTCCTCCCACCGCTTGCTCAATTCCGCCATTTCCTTCTCCAGCTTCGCGCGCTCCGCGTTTCCCGCCAGCAGCCGTTCGACCTCCCGCTGCGCCCGAATCCGGTTTTGCTTTTCCGCTTCATAGGCGGCTATCGTGTCGCCAAGCTTTCGCCGGTCTTCCTCGAGCGCGTTCGTTTTCGCTTTCAGGGAACGGTACCGTTCCCTATAGTCGTCCATCGTTCGGCGATCGCGCGACACGATGAGCTGAAGCTGGTCCCAGACGTACAGCGCGTCCCGGACGGAGCGGACGCTGAGCGCGGCCAGCCAGATCGAGCTGCGGTCGCCCGTATAATAGGAACGGAGCACGTCCGCGGTTTTCCGCTTCATCTCCGCGATTTGCAAGGAGGCTTGCTCCGCGTCGCGCTCCGTTTCCCGGATGCGGACGCTCAGCCGGCTTTGCTCGTCGGCGAGCCGGGCGATTTCGCGGTCCAGCTCGTAGACGGTCAGCCCTTTCTCCAGCAGCCGCCGGTTGCCGGCGTCGGGCTGCGCCGCCGCCGCCCACGGCCCGGAGGCGAGCAGCAGACAGCCGAGCAGCGCCGTCGCCGCCAATCGCATCCATCGTTTCGGCATCGGTTGTCCCCCCGTTCTTTCCGTACTAAATGTATCGAACGGCGGGGCGATTTATGCTTACGAAAAACCGCACCGTGTGTACGGTGCGGCCGCATTCCTTCTTATTTTTTCGGAAGCCCCTTCAGCAAATCCTCGAACGGCTTCGTCTTCGCCGGTACGTCCTTCTCGAACGCGGGCGGCTCGTTGATGCCGGACAGCGCGTAGTCGAGCTTCATCCGGAAGCCGCGCGGCGTCCCGGCGGAAACGGCCGTTTCTCCGCTCACGTCGAGGGCGATCCGCTCGACGAACTGCTTCTCGCCGACGGTAATCCGGATCGAGCCGGGCGCTTTCAGCCGAAGCTCGGCGCCTCCCGCGCTTTTCGCCGCCGCGTCGGCCTTCGCTTGGGCAAGCAGCCCGGCGTCGCGCAGCATCCCCGCCCATTCGGGCGCTTTCGTCCGGAGCAGCGCGGACAGCTCCTGCGCGTTCCGGTCGGTGATGTCGACGGCATAGGTGACGGCCGTGCCGCCATCGCCGGATTTCGTCTCCGCGAACCATTTCGGATCGATGTCGGCGAGCAGCTTGTCGAGCATGCCGGCCATCGCCTCGTTGGAGCGGCCGAGCGCTTCGGGGGACAGCGGACCGGCCGCCGGCGCCGCGGCCGGATTGGCCAAGTCGAACGCGATATATTCGTCCGGCTTGTTGACCAGTGGAAACTGCGCATACATTTTGTTATCCTTGATAAGAATCGGGACGGAGACGGACGCTCCGGATTTGGGCGTCATCTTGAAGGTCGCCTCCAGCCGGACCGGGTCGCGGCTCGCCGCTCCGGCAAACTCGACGGCGGCACCGTTCAGCGCGTTCAGGAGTCCTGCGGCAAGCGGCTTGGCGGCGCTATCGGCGGCGGCCTCCCATTCGACCGACAGGCTGCCGGCGAACCGGTACTGGCCGACTTCGGCCTGCTTGCGGATCGCCTGCCGGACCGCTTCTTTTTGCTTCGTGCCGTCCGAGCACCCGCCGAACAGCAAAGCGGCGGCGGTCAACAGGGCGGGGACGACGAGCAGCCTTTTTTTGTTCACGACGGATCTCTCCTTGAATTTCGGATACGGGTATGATGGACGTTACCATTATACTCGGTCCGTTCTCATTTGTCTGTATGTCAAGTCGTACCAGATCGAGCGGAAGGAGAGGCGGCATGCCGAACGAGACTTACCCGGGGAATGCGCTGGAGGCGATCATACGAGGCGAAATCGCCCGTCGTCCGGCCGGCGCGATTCCGTTTCGGGATTATATGGAGCTGTGCCTGTACCACGACCCGTACGGCTACTATCGCCGGAGCCGGACGAAGGTGGGCAAGGACGGCGATTTTTACACGAGCGCTTCGGTCGGTACGATTATGGGCGAGATGCTCGGCCGCTATTTCGTCCGACTGGCGGACGAGCTCGGGTTCGCGGACCGGCTTCGGATCGCGGAGTGGGGCGGAGGGACGGGACGAATGGCGGGCCATATCCTCGACGCGATCGCGTCCGCCGCGCCTTCCGCGTACGACCGGCTCGATTACGCGATGATCGAGATCAGCGCCCATCACCGCGCGCTGCAGCGGGAGGAGCTGGCCCGGCACAGGGCCGTGCGGCATGTCGATGCGGATGAATGGCTCGAGTCGGTGCCGGACGAGCCGATCGTCGTGTTCTCCCACGAGCTGCTGGACGCGTTTCCGATCCATCGGGTGGAGCGAAGAAACGGCCGACTGTACGAGTGGTACGTGGAGTGGGACGAGAAAGCCGGACGGTTCGCCGAAAGGCTGGTGCCGATCGACGAGAGCGGCGCGGCGATGCGGTTTCTCGAGCGGGAAGGGATAACGCCTTGCGAGGGGCAAATCGTGGACCTCAATCCGGAAGCCGCCGAATGGATAACCCGCATCGGCTCGCGGATGACGCGTGGGGCGATCGTGACGGTCGATTACGGGGATACGGCCGACGAGCTGTACGCCCCGCACCGGATGAAGGGGACGTTTCTTTGTTACCGGAACCATCAAGCGTTCGACGATCCGTTCGCGTATCCGGGCGAGCAGGATATGACGGCCCACGTCGATTTTACGGCGTGCATCCGCGCCGGCGAGGCGGTCGGATTGACGTCGCGTCCGCTTAGGACGCAGCAGCGGTTTCTGCTCGACGAAGGCGCGCTCGGGCTGCTCGCCGCCCATGACGGCACCGATCCGTTCGGGCCCGAGGCGAGGCGCAACCGGGCGATTCGGCAGCTGCTCGTCGGCGATCGGATGGGCGAGCTGTTCAAGGTGCTGACGCAAACGAAGTCGGGCTGACCCGACGAAAAAAAGGTGACCGCCGGTTATGTACGATTGCTCCGGCAGGTCACCTTTTCGGTTGTCATCGGGACGGATGTCGCTTACAGCTCCATCTGGAAGAACGACCAGTACGTAAATCCCAAGAAGGAAAGAACCATGTATCCCCAAAAAATCAAAATGTACGTACGTTCGGACAAATTCATATAACCCAAGACGACGAAAGCGGCGGTTTGGAAAAAGAACAGCAGCGCCATCTCCTTCATGTCGCCGGCCAGCGCCATCAGACCGATCGCGAGCGTCCAAAAGCCGAGCACTCTGAACATGCGAGCCACCATTACTCCCCCTCTCTGTTGAAACGATCGATATACGCAAAATCCTATTGTCCATTATAAACGTTGCCTTTTCGACTTGTAAACGGGATTCCGTGACGAATTAGCAAACTTTTTCGTACGGCCTTTACTAGCATAACCGGCTCGGCCCGAAAACATGTATGAGCGGTCGAAAAAATGGTAATACCAAATAGTATCAAATAGATTCTATGAACTCTAGTTTGGGCATAGAGATAAGTAGTGGCGATTTCAGTTTGGTGGGAGGTTTTCGATCATGACTGCGGTCAGACAAGACGCATGGAGCGAAGAGGACGATCTGATATTGGCCGAGGTGACGCTTCGCCATATTCGCGAAGGCAGCACCCAGCTTGCGGCGTTTGAAGAAGTAGGGGAGAAAATAGGAAGAACGGCGGCGGCTTGCGGCTTCCGGTGGAACAGCTGCGTCCGCAAAAAATACGAGGCCGCGATTTCGATCGCGAAAGCGCAAAGGCAAAAGCGGAACCAATACCGGAAGCAGGCGAACGTCGGCTCGACGGTCACTTCCGTAGCGACGCTCGAACCGGGGGAATCGGGAGCGGCGGGTTCCAGGCACGATGTCAGCGAGGAATCGATCTCGATCGATGCGGTCATTCGTTTTTTGCGTCAATGGAAAGGAACCTATCAGGAGATGACGCGGCAAATCAAGGCGCTTGAAAAGGAGCTGAAGGAAAAAGACGAGGAGCTCGACGAGCTGCGCCGCGACAAGGAGAAGCTCGACAAAGAAATCAACAACGTGCAGACCGATTATCGGGTCGTCAACGACGATTACAAGGCGCTTATTCAAATTATGGACCGTGCCCGGAAGCTTGCGTTTCTCGTAGAAGAGGAAGACGAGCAAAAACATCGCTTCAAGATGGATGCGAACGGCAACCTGGAGCGTATCGACTGAACGCCGGACAGGGAACGGTTAAACAAGGGGAGCTCGCAGGCCGAACCACGGCCGTCGAGCTTTTTTGCGCTTGGCGGCTCCCTTTTCGAAAGGAGACCGGACATGATATAGTACAGGAAACGATTCCTGGACGGTGAAGGCGATGAATATCGTATGCGTGGGGGCCGGCTCGATCGGCATGCTGGCGGCGGCGAAGCTTGCGGCGGCCGGTGCGGATGTCGCCTTGGTCGCCCGTACCGAGCGGCAGGCGGCGCTGTTGAACGGGGAAGGATTGGCGCTCAGGCAAGGGGATACGGAGACGGTTTGCCGGGTGCCGGCGTATTCGTTCGAACGGCTCGCCGAAGACAGGCTGCCCGAGCGGCTGGAGGGCGCGGATTGGATCATGCTTACCGTCAAGCAGCAGCATTTGTCGGAGCCGCTGCTCGCGCTGCTCGGCGCCATGGCGGCCGGGAACGGCGGGGGGAGGCTGCTCTGCTTCCAGAACGGCATCGGGCACGCCGAACGGCTGTCCCGCTTCGTGCATCCGTCCCGTCTGTTTTTGGCCGTCACGACGGAAGGGGCGAAGAAGCTGTCCGGGCGCGAGGTGGCGCATACCGGAGCCGGTTCGACGTGGATCGGTCCCGCCTTCGGAAACGACGAGCCGGGTACGGCTTCGCCCGAAATCGACAATGCGCAAAAAAAAGCGGTAAAAACGTTGAACGAAGCAGGATTTCGTACGTTCCCGTCGAACCAAATGATGGAGATCGTATGGAACAAACTGCTAATCAACGCCGTCGTCAATCCGTTGACCGCTCTGCTGCGCGTCCGCAACGGAGAGCTTCTGGCGACCGAGCGGCGCATCGGCCTCATGCGCAGGCTGCTCGACGAAGGAACGGCCGTCGCCAAAGCTTGCGGAATACCGGTCCGCGACGACGTATGGGAGCAAATCGTCGACGTTTGCGCCAAGACGGCCGACAACGCGTCTTCGATGCTCCAGGACGTATCGAGCGGCCGGCCGACGGAGATCGACTGGATCAACGGGGCGATTGTCGAGCGGGCGCGGCGGTTCGGCATTCCGGTGCCGGTTCACGAAACCGTCTGCGATCTCGTGAAAGCGTCCGTACCCGAATCGGGGCAAACCGGCGGACCGCTTTCTCCGTAACGCGCGTCACGAAGCTGATATCCGGGTGGTGCAAGTTGAGCGGACTCATGAACGTGTTGATCCATATTTACGCTTTTTCGGCCGCGGTGCCGTTCGTCTGGTTTTTCGCGCTGTGGATCGGGGTCTATTATTGGCGGAGAGACGGCAAGCGTGCGACGAAGCTGGCCATGGACGTAACGACGCTGCTGCTGATCGGCTCCGTGTCGGTCATGTACTATCAGCTGTTTCATTCGAATTTCGGCTTTTTTTTGATTCTGTTGTTTTTTCTGATCGGATACGGGCTTGTCGGCAATTTTCAGTACCGGATCAAGGGCCGGATCGATCACCGCCGAATTATCCGGCTGCTGTGGAGACTCGGCTTCCTCGGACTTAGCGCCGTGTACGTCCTGTTTTTGTTTATCGGGCTCGGCAAGTCGATCTTGTCGGTATGACGATTCGTCAAAAAGGAGTGTTTCCCCATGACCGTTCACAACATGATGGAAGAAATCGTGCGCAATTGCTTGAGAGACTTGATGCACAATCAGACGAGGCTGTCCGGCCTCGACGAAAAGCAGCAAAGCGACATTATGGCGCTCGCCTTGAATAAACTGCCGCCCCGTTACGTTTCGACGGTACGAGGCGAAATGTTCGCCAAGACGCAGCTTCGTCAGCAAGTCGAAACGGACGTATACCGCGAGCTGACGCATGCGATCGAGAAAGTGTTGACGACCGACTGACCGGTTCGTCCTTCGAGCCGGAACGTCCAGACCATGCCGACCTTCAATCCGACGGATTGCGGGAGCGGCTTTTTTTCGTTTCGCGCGAAACGGCGCAATAGTCGGCAAAAACGCATAAATCGGGCGGCTGCCGGGAATGGATAAGAGAAAGGCGCCAATAGATTCCGTGTTTCGCCGGCCAATCGCGCGAGTAGGCCGCACCCCGCTTCATCGCTTCAACGAAGACGGACGTTAAAGGATCTAAGAGTTAATGGGATTAACCGGCAAAGCATAAAAGGGCTGGGGCATTGACGCATCAACGTTTTGACCCTTTTGTGTATTAAAGACAATTTAAAGACAATATCAATTTTTTACACCTTTTCGATCAATATTTTGCGTGTTTTTTTACACGGAACGGAAGTATATTATTTCGTGTATGGCAAAAAAGAAGGAAACAACGTTCCTAAAATAAGGAGGACGCTTGCCAATGCTTAAGGGGATCAACAAAAGTGTAATCGTTTTCACGGGTGCCGCCTTGCTGCTAGGTTCGGTTTTGGCCGGCTGCGGCAAAAAAGACGAAACCGGCACGGGCGCCACGGGAGACGCGGGAGGACTCGTCGCGGCGGATCAGAAGTTCCGCATGCTGATCGCCTCCGAGCCGCCTACGCTCGATCCGGGGCTCGCCCAGGACAACAACTCGTCGACGGTGCTTCGCCCGATTTACGACGGCCTGACCCGCAAAGACGAGAATGGGGAAGTCAAACCGGCCGCGGCCGAGAAGTGGGACATTTCGCCGGACGGCTTGAAGTACACGTTCCACCTTCGCAAAGACGCGAAGTGGAGCAACGGCGATCCGGTGAAAGCAAGCGATTTCGAATTCGCTTGGAAGCGCGCGCTCGACCCGGGGATGACGCCTCCGGCGCCATACGCTTATCAGCTGTACTACATCAAAAACGCGGAAGAGTACAACACGAAAAAAATAACCGACGCCTCCCAGGTGGGGGTTAAAGCGAAGGACGACTTTACGCTCGAAGTCGAGCTGAAATCGCCGACGCCTTACTTCTTGAGCCTCGTCTCGTTCTACACGTACTTCCCGCTTAACGAGAAGCACGTCAAGACGAATCCGAAATTCGCCGCCGAAGCGAGCACGATGGTGACGAACGGGGCGTTCGTGCTGAAGGATTGGAAGCACAACGATTCGCTCACGCTCGTCAAAAACGACAAGTATTACGCGGCCAACGAAATCAAGCTGAACGAAGTGAACATGAAAATATTGAACGACCCCGGTACGATGCTGAACATGTACAACACGAACCAGCTCGATTGGGCCGGCCGTCCGACGACCGAATTCCCGGTCGACCAGCTGCCGAAGCTGAAGCAGGACAAAGCGATGAACCTGCAAATCAAAGGGATCGCGTCGACGTATTACTACGAGTTCAACACGAAGGCGGAGCCGTTCGACAACGCGAAAATCCGCAAAGCGTTCGCGATGACGATCAACCGTCAAGCGATCGTGGACAAAATTACGCAAGGCGACCAAAAACCGGCGTTCGGCCTCGTTCCTCCGGGAATCAAGGGCGAGAAGAAAACGTTCCGCGAAGAAGTGAAGGACGATTACTTCAAGGAAGACGTAGCCGAAGCGAAAAAATTGCTTGAAGAAGGGCTGAAGGAAAAAGGGCTGGCGAAGCTGCCTTCCGTGACGCTGATTTACAACAAGAGCGAAGCCCACAAAAAAATCGCCGAAGCGGTCGTCGACATGTGGCGGCAAAACCTCGGCGTAGACGTGAAAATCGAAGTACAGGAGTTCGGCGTCTATATCAAAAACCGTCAAAACGGCAACTTCCAAATCGCCCGCGCCGGCTGGGGAGCGGACTATAACGACCCGATGACGTATATCGACCTGCTCATGACCGGCGGCGGCAACAACAACTCGAAATACAGCAATCCGGAATACGACAAGCTGATCAAGGAAGCATACGGCACGTCCGACGAGTCGAAGCGGATGAAGGCGATGGCGCAGGCGGAGAAAATGATGATCAACGACATGCCGATCGCGCCGATCTACTACTACTCCGGCATCTGGGCGCAAAAAGACTACGTGAAAAACGTATTCGTCGATTACAAAGGCGACATCGACTTTACCCGCGGGTATATCGAGAAGAAGAAGTAATCGCCGTCTCATAGCAATCGCAGCAACTCTCGGGGTGTATAGGGCGTCTTATATACCCCGATTTTTTTCTGCCTTGGAAAATGGTTCTGTTGGACGCTGACGGCGTTGGAGATTACAATAATCATGCATTATGTAAACTTACTATCCGCACTTATCGAAGCGCTTCGTTCGATCGCTTCGCATTATGCTCTGGAGGTGCGCGGATTTGGCTCGCTACTTGCTGCGGAAGCTTCTCTTTGTCATCATCTCCTTATTCGTGCTGGCTTCGGCGACGTTTTTTCTGATGAAAGCGATCCCGGGAGATCCGTTTTTGTCCGAAAAAGCGGTGCCGCCCGAAATCAAGGCGAATTTGATGGCTTATTACGGACTGGACAAACCTTTGATCGTCCAATATGCGGAGTATATGAAAAACGTCGCGTCGTTCGACCTCGGCATGTCGATGAAATGGCAAAACCGCTCGGTCAACCAAATCATCGAGGGCGCGTTCGGCTACTCGCTCCGGCTCGGCTTGTGCGCGGTCGCGACGGCCGTCGCCGTCGGCGTTACGCTCGGTTCTGTCGCCGCGCTTCGCCACCGCAGGCTGCTGGACAGCGTCGCCATGGTCGTGGCCGTGCTGGGCGTCGCGGTGCCGAGCTTCGTCATGGCGACGCTGCTGCAGTACGTGTTCGGCGTCAAGCTGCCGCTCTTTAACGTCGCGGGGCTGAACGAGCCGCTCGATTACGTGCTGCCGACGCTGGCGCTGGCGTTCATGCCGATCGCCTTCATCGCCCGTCTGACCCGCTCCAGCATGCTGGAGGTGCTGCAGTCCGACTTCATCAAGACGGCGAAGGCGAAAGGTCTCGCCGGCACGGCGATCACGCTTCGCCACGCGCTGCGCAACGCGATTTTGCCGGTCGTCACGTACCTCGGACCGCTCGCCACGAGCGTCATTACCGGATCGGTCGTCATCGAGAAAATTTTCGGCATTCCCGGCCTCGGCAAATATTTCGTCGAGAGCGTGGAAAACCGCGACTATACGCTCATTATGGGGCTGACGCTGTTTTACGGCACGCTGCTCATGTGCGCCCGCTTCTTCACGGACGTGGCGTACGGCATGGTCGATCCGCGGATCAAATTGACCGGTGGGAAGGAGAAGGCATGATGACGGAACAGAACGTCCGGAACGCGCCGGACACGATTTCGCCGGAGCTGTTTCAGAAGCTGGACAAGGAAAGCCGCCAAGGCGAAAAAATCGTTCGCGAGAGCTTGTCTTCGTGGAAGGACGCCTGGCTGCGCCTCCGCTCGAACCGGCTGGCCATGATCGGCTTGGCGATCCTCGTCGTGCTGGCGTTCATGGCTTTTTTCGGGCAAATGATGACGCCCTACAATTATTACGCCAACGATTTGCAAAATACGAACCAGCCGCCTTCGGCCGAGCATTGGTTCGGCACCGACGACCTCGGACGCGACATGTTCGCCCGCACGTGGATGGGCGCTTCGATTTCGCTGCGGGTCGGCTTGTTCGCCGCCTTGATCGATTTGCTGATCGGGGTTATTTACGGCGGCATCATGGGGTATTTCGGCGGCAAAGTCGACGAAGTGATGAACCGTTTCTCCGAAGTGCTCGACTCGATTCCTTATTTGCTCATCGTCATCTTGATGGTCGTCGTGTTCGAGCCCAGCATGTACACGATCATCCTTGCGCTCGTCGTCACCGGCTGGATCAAGATGGCCTGGATCGTGCGGGGGCAAATCATGCTGCTCAAAAACCACGAGTACGCCTTGGCGTCCCGCTCGCTCGGCGCCGGCTTTTTCCGGATTTTGTTCCGGCATCTGATCCCGAACGCGTCCGGTCCGATTATCGTCACGCTGACGCTGACGGTGCCGCAGGCGATTTTCGCCGAAGCTTTCTTGAGCTTCCTCGGCCTCGGCGTCAATTCGCCGGCCGCCTCGTGGGGGACGATGATATCCGACGCGCTGTCGTCGTGGATGTATTTGCCGTGGAGAATGTTTTTCCCGGCGTTTCTGATCAGCTTGACGATGTTCGCCTTCAACGTGTTCGGCGACGGACTGCGCGACGCGTTCGACCCGAAAATGAAAAAATAATTTACCAGCTCCCGAGGGGAGGAGAATCGCTTGGATCGACAAGAGACGATATTGGACGTGCAGGATTTGCGAGTGTCGTTCCGCGTTCGCGGGGGTGAAGTGCAAGCGGTTCGCGGCGTCAGCTTCCAAGTGAACAAAGGGGAGGCCGTCGCGATCGTCGGCGAGTCCGGCTGCGGCAAAAGCGTGACGGCGCAGACGATCATGCGGTTGATTCCTTCGCCGCCGAGCCTGATCAAGGGCGGATCGATCCGCTTCATGGGCGACGATTTGCTGAAGAAGACGGAGAAGGAGATGCAGCGCATCCGGGGCAAAGAGATCGGCATGATTTTCCAGGACCCGATGACGTCGCTCAACCCGACGATGACGATCGGCCGCCAAATAACGGAAGGGCTGATCAAGCATCAGAACATGACGAAGCAGGCGGCGAACCGCCGTGCCGTCGAAATGCTGCAGCTCGTCGGCATCCCGAACGCCGAAGCGCGGATCAAGCAGTACCCGCACGAATTTTCCGGCGGGATGCGGCAGCGGGCGATGATCGCCATCGCGCTCGCGTGCAACCCGGCGCTGCTTATCGCGGACGAGCCGACGACGGCGCTCGACGTGACGATCCAAGCGCAAATTTTGCGCCTGATGAAAGATTTGCAGCAAAACTTGGGCACGTCGATCATCCTCATTACGCACGACTTGGGCGTCGTCGCCGATATGTGCGACAAGGTCATCGTCATGTATGCCGGCAAAGTGGTGGAAACCGGCACGAAGCACGAAATATTCAAAAACCCGAAGCACCCGTATACGAAAGGGCTGCTCCGTTCCGTACCGCGTCTCGACCAGCCCAAGGACGAGCCGCTTATCCCGATTTTCGGGACGCCTCCGGACTTGATCAAGCCTCCGGCCGGCTGCGGCTTCTGCGCCCGCTGCGACGACGCGATGCGCATTTGCGCCGAGCGGGACGCCGATAACGTGTCGCTCAGCGACACGCATCAGGTGCGGTGCTGGCTGACGCATCCGCTTGCGCAGGAGGTGGCGAGATGAGCGCTCCATTGGTGGAAATCCGCAACTTGAAAAAATATTTCAACGTCGGCAAAGGCCAGACGCTGAAGGCGGTCAACGACGTCAGCTTCGACATCAAGCAGGGCGAGACGCTCGGCGTCGTCGGCGAATCCGGCTGCGGCAAGTCGACGGCCGGCCGCACCATTTTGCGGCTGTACGAGCCGACGGGCGGCGCCGTCAACTTCAACGGCACGAACATTTACTCGCTGTCCGGCTCGAAGATGAAGGCGCTGCGCCGCGACATGCAGATGATTTTCCAAGACCCGTACGCCTCGCTGAACCCGCGGATGACGATTACCGACATTATCGGCGAAGCGCTGGACATCCATAGGCTCGCCGGCAGCAAGGCCGAGCGGAAGAAGCGGGTCGAGCGGCTGCTCGATCTCGTCGGCCTCAATCCGGACCATGCCACCCGGTATCCGCACGAATTTTCCGGAGGCCAGCGGCAGCGGATCGGTATCGCCCGGGCGCTCGCGGTCGATCCGAAATTCATTATTTGCGACGAGCCGATCTCGGCGCTCGACGTGTCGATCCAGGCGCAGGTCGTCAATTTGCTGCAGGAGCTGCAGCGGAAAATGGGCTTGACCTACTTGTTCATCGCCCACGACCTGTCGATGGTGAAGCATATTAGCGACCGCGTCGCAGTCATGTACTTGGGCAAAGTCGTCGAGATCGCGCCGAGCGAGGAGCTGTACGCGAACCCGACGCACCCGTACACGAAGGCGCTGCTGTCGGCGATCCCGATCCCGGACCCGGATATCGAGGCGACGCGCGAGCGGATCGTGCTGTCCGGCGATTTGCCGAGCCCGATCAATCCGCCGACCGGCTGCCATTTCCGGACGCGCTGCCCCGCGGCGTCGGAGAAATGCGCCAGCGTCGAGCCGGCGCTCGTCGAGGCGAGACCGGGGCACTTTACGGCGTGTCATTTCGCTTAATCGAAAGGATGAGAAACGCTCCCGCCGGCCGGGGGCGTTTTTTCGTCCGCGCGAACGGAAAGATTGCCAAAGGCGGAAAACGAAGCTATACTAGTCTGGTACTGAAAAAACCAGAATAGTTTTCGTCGTTCCGAGAAGGAGGAGCCCATGAAAGAACGGATCGTTCGCGCCGCGGCGGAAGAGCTGCTGGACAGCGGCGTCAAATTCACGATGGCCGATTTGGCCGCCAGGCTCGCGATCAGCAAGCGGACGCTGTACGAGCATTTCGATTCGAAGGAAGCGATCGTGGCCGCGCTCGTCGACTCGGCCATTCGCGACATGAAGGACGCGGAGCGGGTCATTTTCGAAGACGGCTCGCTCACGCTGACCGAGAAGCTGCGGCGGGTGCTGTGCGTTCTGCCGAACGACGTCCGGTTCGTCGATGCGAGGCTGCTCGCGCAGATCAAGCGCGCTTATCCGGACGAATGGGAGCGGATCGACCGGTTCATGCAGGAGGAGTGGGGCGTCGTCACCGCGCTGCTGGAGGAAGGGATCAGGACGGGGGTATTCGTCGCGCTGGACGTTCCGGCCGCCGTACAGGCGATGCGGGGGGCGTTCGCCGCCCTGTTCGACACCTCTTACTTGATCCGAAGCAGCGCCAATCTGAACGATTCGATCGCGGCTGCGGTCGACATGTTCGTCTTCGGGCTGGCCGGCCGGGAACGTTGACGGCCGCCTGGCGGCGGAACAAGTCCTTATATTAAAGGAGGAAAGGTTATGAATGCTTGGCTGTACTTGGCCGCGGCGATCGTGCTCGAGGTGGCGGGCACGACGTCGATGAAGCTGGCGCAAGGGTTTACGCGTCCTTTGCCGTCCGCCCTGATGATCGTCTTTTACTTGACCAGCTTCTCGTCGCTCACGATGGCGCTCAAAAAAATCGAGGTGAGCACCGCTTACGCGATCTGGTCCGGCGTCGGCATCGCCGCCATCTCGGTCATCGGCGCGCTGTGGTTTCACGAATCGTTTCATTGGCGCAAGGCGCTGTTCATTATACTGATCGTCGCGGGCGTCGTCGGCCTGCAAATGAGCGGGGACGGGCATGGTTCCGCGTCTCCGCCAGAGCCGGCGCAAGCCGATGCGGCCGGAAAGTGAGGGGAAGCCGATGGCGCGCTCGCTGCGCATTTGGTTTTGGGTGACGGACGTCGGGTTCGTCCTGTACTGGCTCGTAACGGCGTTGAAGCTGATTCCCGCCGACTATTTGTACAGCGACTACCGGAATCCGGTATTGGTCGCATGGAATTGGTCGTTTTTTCCGCTCGACCTGTTCATCTCGGCCACGGGCTTCGCCAGCCTGTACGCCTGGAAACGGGGGAGCGCGTCTTGGGAGCGTTGGGCGCTGCTGTCGCTTGCGCTGACGTTTTGCTCCGGGCTGCAGGCGATTTCGTTCTGGAGCATCCGGCTCGATTTCGACGTCTCGTGGTGGATTCCGAATTTGTATCTCCTGCTCTATCCGTGCTTCTATATCCCGGCGTTGATCAAGGGCATCGGGAAAAGCCGGGAACGTCGCCGGACGCTTTGACGAACGGGGCCCTTACGTGTACAATCGGAAGTAGCTTTACGCTATCGTACGCATGCAGACGGAGGGTTGCCGGATGAAAGTGGAACGTTTCCGATGGGCGCCCGGTCAGCCCCTTACTCGGGATTACATAGACCAATTCGCTTCCGTCTCCCCCTTCTACGAGTACAATCCGTGGGAGGAAGGAAGCGAGCGGGAGCGCGCCGCGTGGCTCGATCGCGACGGAAGGCCGCAAGCCGACCGGGACGGCCTCGTCCAAGCGCTGCTCGCCTACAACGGGAAAATCGGCAATACGGGAGCGAACGCGACGGCGCATATCGAGGCGCTGCGCGACCGCCGCACGCTCGTCGTCGCCGGAGGCCAGCAGGCCGGCCTGTTCACCGGGCCGCTGCTCGTGCTCTATAAGGCGATCACGATCCTCGTCGAAGCGCGTCAAGCGTCCGAGCGGCTGGGCCGAACGGTCGTACCCGTCTTCTGGATCGCCGGCGAGGATCACGATACGGACGAGGTCAACCATACGTATGTGCTGACCGATTCGCTCGCGGTGCAAAAAATCAAGCTGAACGCGGCGCCCGACGTGAAGACGTCGGTAAGCCGATGGAGCGTTCCACGGGAAGCGTGGGACGACGCGCTCGACCAGCTGGAGCGATCGCTCATGAACACGGAATTCAAGGCCGGGCTGATGGAGCGGCTGCGGGCGATCGCGGCCGAATCGGACACGCTCTCGGACCAGTTCGCCCGGACGCTTGCATGGCTGTTCGGCGAATACGGGCTCGTCTTCGTCGATTCGGACGACGCTTCCTTGCGGAAGCTCGAGTCGGGCATGTTCCGGCCGATCGTCGCCCGCCAGAGCGAGCTGAGCGCCGCTCTCCTGGAAGCGAAGGAGCGGCTGGCCGAAGCGGGTTACGCGGCGCAGGTGGAGCTCGCTCCCGAGCAGGCGCACCTGTTCGCGTACGAACGCGGCGAGCGGCTGCTGTTGCACCGGAGCGGGGATACGTTCGCGGACCGCAAAGGAAACGTGTCGTTTACGGCCGGCGAATTGGCCGAGCTGGCGGAGCGCGAGCCCGAGCGGCTGAGCAACAACGTCATGACGCGCCCGCTCATGCAGGATTACTTGTTCCCGGTGCTGTCCGCCGTTCTCGGTCCGTCGGAAATCGCTTATTGGGGATTGCTGCGCGGCGCCTTCGCGCTGTTCGGCATGCGAATGCCGATCGTCGTGCCGAGATACGAGTTCACGCTGCTCGAAGGGACGGTTCAGAAGCAGATGGGCAAGTTCGGTCTCGGCTTCGACGACGTCGTCAGCCGGCTCGACGAGAAGCAGGACGAATGGTTGAAGGCGCAAGGCTCGCTGCAGGTCGAGGAGCTGTTCGCCGAGACGAAGGCGAAGTTCGCGGCGCTGTACGACCCGGTCGTCGAGACGGTGTCCGGCATCAACCCGGGCTTGCGCAAGCTGTCCGAGACGAACCGGCAAAAGATCGTCGAGCAGATCGAATTTTTGCAGACGAAGACGGCGGACGCATTCCGGACGCAGCACGATTCGGCGCTGCGGCAGTGGGAGCGGATCCGGCTGTCGGTGCTGCCGCTGGGCAAACCGCAGGAGCGGGTGTACAACCCGTTCCAATATACCGTAAAATACGGCGACGGTTGGCTCCGCGAATTGATTGACGTGCCCCTGTCCCGAGACGGGTGTCACCGCATAGTATACTTTTGAGCATGGGGACGGCTGAAGCCGATCACTCGAAGGAGGATTATCAAGGATGAGCGCAAGCGCGAAGCAAAACAGCATTATCGCCGATCCGTCGCTGGCGAAGGACGGCCATCTGAAAATCGACTGGGTACGCGCCCATATGCCGGTATTGAACCGGATTCGCGACCGGTTCGAGAAGGAGCAGCCGTTCAAAGGGCTGAAAGTGGCGATTTCGCTTCACCTGGAAGCGAAGACGGCGTACTTGGCCAAGGTCGTCCAAGCGGGCGGCGCGGACGTGACGATTACGGGCAGCAACCCGCTGTCGACGCAGGACGACGTGTGCGCGGCGCTTGTCGAAGACGGGATTACCGTATTCGCGAAATACAACCCGTCCCCGGAAGAGTATAAGCAGCTTCTCATTCATACGCTCGAAACGAAGCCGGACCTGATCATCGACGACGGCGGCGATCTCGTAACGATCCTGCACTCGGAGCGTCAAGATTTGCTCGCGCAAGTGCGCGGAGGCGCGGAGGAGACGACGACCGGCATTCTTCGCCTGAAGGCGATGGAGAAGGAAGGCCAGCTGAAATTCCCGATGGTCGCCGTCAACGACGCGTTCTGCAAATATTTGTTCGACAACCGGTACGGAACGGGGCAGTCCGTATGGGACGGCATCAACCGGACGACGAACCTCGTCGTCGCCGGCAAGACGGTCGTCGTCGTCGGCTACGGCTGGTGCGGCAAAGGCGTGGCGATGCGGGCGAAAGGTCTCGGCGCCAACGTCATCGTCACCGAGATCGACGCCATCAAGGCGGTCGAGGCGTACATGGACGGCTTCGCCGTCATGCCGATGGTGGAAGCGGCGAAGGTCGGCGACTACTTCGTCACCGTGACCGGCAACCGCGACGTCATCCGCGGCGAGCACTACGACGTCATGAAGGACGGAGCGATCTTGTCCAACGCCGGCCACTTCGACGTCGAGGTCAACAAGCCGGAGCTCGAGGCGCGGTCCGTCTCGAAGCGCACCGTGCGGCGCAACATCGAGGAGTACGAGCTGAAGGACGGACGCAAAGTGTACGTGCTGGCCGAAGGCCGTCTCGTCAACCTGGCGGCCGGCGACGGCCATCCGGCGGAAATTATGGATATGACGTTCGCCCTGCAGGCGATGTCGCTCAAATACGTGAACGATCGCTACAAGGAGATCGGCAGCAAAGTCGTCAACGTCCCGTACGAGCTCGACGAGCAGGTCGCCCGCTTCAAGCTGGAATCGCTCGGCATCGGCATCGACGCGCTGACCGACGAGCAGAAGGCGTACTTGGACAGCTGGGTCGAACATTGATCGGACACGTCCGGAGAAGCAAAGCCCCTTTCATCGGAAAGGGGCTTTGCTTCGTTCAAGCCGGTTTATCGCCACACGTGAGGCGATCCGTCTCCATCAAGGGGCGATCGGCTTCTCCTGCTCGCCGATCATGCCCATGCCGGCGATCGTTCGCCGCGTTTGTTCCGTGCCCATGTCGTACAGCTTCCGGTATATTTGCGTCAACGTGATGTCGTAATTGTCGTTTTCCTCGTCCTGCGAATAATCTTCGAACGGATTGAGCGCCCGTGCGGCCGAATCGTTGTCCAAGTCGCTCAGCAGCTCGAACGACTCGACCAAATCGTCCAGCTCCGCTTCCGTCGCTTGAATCTCGAATTCGTAAGCGGCGTCCCCTTCGTTTTCCAATACCGTTCCGGCCTGCACCGATACGTAATACGTCTTCTTCTCCATCGCTAACCTCCGGTTCGTACCGTTTTTACCGTTCTTTAGATGGTATCCCATATCCGGACCTACTTTATACGCGTTCGCGCCGAACAGGCAAAGGGGCCGCGGCACCGTCCCCGTCGCCTCCGCTGCGCCCGCGCTGCCGGTACTTGCCCGGCGGGCAGCCGGTTTCCCGTGCGAAGACGCGCGTGAAGTAATGGACCGAGGCGAAGCCCGCGGCGTCGGCCACCTGCTGGACGGTCATGTCCGTATAGTCGAGCAGCTCCGTCGCGTGACGGATTCGTTCCCGTCGGACGTAGTGGACGTAACTGAGGCCGAGCTCCCGTGCGAACAGGCGCGACAAATGCCTCCCGGACACGTGCAAGTATCGCGCGACCGTCTCCAGCGCAAGCGGCTGGGACAAGTTGTCCTTGATGAACACGAGAGCCCGGTTCAGCAATTGGTGAGCCGACTTGCGAAGCGGGACGTCGCCCGGATCCCCGCCTTCGTCTTCGTCCGACGCGCGGAATGCGTCGCGAAACGAAAGCAGCAGCGCGAAGGCGGTCCCGGCCAAGGCGCTCTCCCGCAAGCCGGGAGGCCGCTCCAGCATAAGCATGAGCGACCGCCATAGCAGCGCGGCGGAGACGGTGTCCGCATCGGGAAGCACGATGCGGTCCGTGGCCCGCAGCGACCGGTACGTCCGCACCGCGCCGGGATCGGATACGCGCTCGTCGACCTCGAACGCCACGAACAGCAAATACATGCCGGCTTCGCTGCGAATTTGGTGAAGGACGCCGGGACGCGAGCAGAACAGCGTGCCCGGTCCGAGCGGATGCCAATGCCCGTCGTCCATATACGAGCCGGTGCCGTCCAGCACGTAGCATATTTCGTAAAACGAATGCTTGTGAACCGGGTTATCGTAGTGGCGGGGCGTGATTCCCCAATAATGAACCGCAAAGCCGAGTCGGCTATCCCCCGGGCGCAAGGCGTACGCGTCCAGCAGCGACAAGGCGCGGTCCGGATCGAATCGGAACATGCATTCATCACATCCTGTCCGAATTGTACAAATGCGAGGCCGATAACGGCAAATACAACGGCGTACGCGGAAGCTTATAATCAAGGCAAGTTAAGCCCTTTCACCATCAAACCGAAGGAGCGGTCCGTTACGATGATTAAAGCAGACGATGTACAATTTTACAAGGATACCGGCTATTTGCTCGTCAAAGGCGTCTTTTCCCGCGAAGAGGTTGAGGAGATGCGGCGAGCCGTCGACGGCATCGTCGACCGGGCGGCCAAAGCGAAAAACGTCGCCCAAAGCCATACGTGGCAGGGCGACTATTTGCCTCCGGAGGAGCTGAAGAAGCTCGTCCTGAAAGGGTTCCACGACGTCCATTATCAGGACGCCGCATTCACCCGGGCGGTATGCCACCCGAATATGACGGCGATCGTCTCGAAGCTGATCGGCCCGAACGTGCAGCTGCATCATTCCAAAATGCTCGTGAAGCCGCCGGAGAAGGGCGCCGCGTTCCCGCTCCACCAAGACCATCCGTACTTTCCGCACGCGAACCATACGATGATGGCCGCGAGCGTCCATATGGACGACGCCGACATGGACAACGGCTGCCTGTGCGTCATCCCCGGCAGCCACAAGCTCGGGCCGATTCCGCACGTCGGCCGGCACTATTTGGATCACCGGGACTATCCGTTGTCGTCGGCGACCCCTTGTCCGGCGCAAGCGGGAGACGTGCTGTTTTTCAATTACTTGACGATCCACGGCTCGGACGTGAACCGGAGCGACCGTCCGCGCCGCAACGTCCTGTTCCAGTACCGGGATCCGTCCGATCCGCCGACGAACGACGATCACGTCAATTGGGGACAGGGGCTCATGATTTGCGGCGAAAATCCGCAATACCGCGAATACAAAGCCGAGTACCGCCTCAAGGCGTAACCGCTGGAAAAAATTTCGTTTCGTACCCGAATGTTGCAACACGGGCGTCGTTAGCTCCGTTTAGGAGTTGACGGCGCTTCTTCTTTTCCGGAGGGGCCGTCTGATCGAGAAACGATCGGATCGAAGGGGGGATTGTCTTGAAACGGACAATCGGAGGAAGGCAAAAGCTCGCCGCGACGGCGGCATGCGCGCTGCTGCTCGGCGCATTGGCGGGCTGCGGCTCGAGCGAAGACAAGACGTCGAGCGGGGCGGACGCATCGGCGCCGCAAGCGTCGGCGGCGCAGCAGTCGGTCGCTAACCGCGCGGCGGATCAAGCCGCGCCGGGAACCGCAGCCAAGCAGGACGCGAAGTCGGAAGGAGCGGCCGCCGCGGAGAAGCCGCAGTCGGGCGCAGGAGCGGGGGCGCAGCCGCCGGGCGGCTCCGTCGTCGACATGGCGGAAGCCGCGCCGGCCCGTCAAATCATTTACAAAGCGAACGTGACGATGGAAGTGACCGATTACGGAGCCGCCCATACGGACATCAACAACTTGATCCATTTGTCCGGCGGCTACTTGATGCAGTTTTCCGAAAATCGGACCGATTACGAGCAGAGCGGCACGCTTGTCGTAAAAGTGCCCTCGAACGGCTTCACCGGCTTTCTCGCCGATCTGGAGAAGATGAAGCCGAAATCGATCCAGCGCAGCGTCCAGGGGCAGGACGTGACCGAGGAGTACGTCGACCTGTCCTCGCGCCTCAAGGCGAAGGAGACGGAGGAGGCGAGGCTTCTCTCGTTTATGGAGAAGGCGACCAAGAGCGACGAGCTCGTCGCGTTTTCGAGCCAGCTCGGCAGCGTCCAGGCGCAAATCGAACAGATCAAGGGGCGCATGCGATATTTGGAGCAAAACGTCGCTTATTCCACGATCGAAATCCGGCTGTACCAGAAGATCGAGAAAGCGAAGGCGGCGAGCGAAAACGTCGAGGACGGCTTCGCCGGCAAGCTGTCGAAGGCGCTCGGCGGGGGTGCGGGTGTCGTGGTCGGCTTCTTCCAAGCGCTGCTGATCGCGCTGGCCGCCGCGCTCCCGGTCGCGGCCGTGCTGCTCGTCGTCGGCATCCCCGCCTTCCTCGTCTGGAGAAGCCGGCGGAAGCGGGCGGCGGAACGGGAGGAGCGGAGCCGGCTCATCCGGCTGCAAAACCGGGACGCGGACGGGATTCCGGAAGGCGAATCGGCGAGCCGGGCCGATACCGGGAGCGACGACTGACATTTAATGGGATGAAATATTTTTTTTCGAAATCCTGCCGCCTGCGGCAGGATTTTATTCGTTGGCGACGAATATCCATTCAGAGTGGTGAAAAGTGGGTGAAAGTGGTGGAAAGGGGGAGACCTAGGGATGTTCATGGGGGAATATCAGCACTCGATCGATGACAAAGGTCGGATGATCGTTCCCGCCAAGTTCCGCGAAGCCCTGGGAGCCCAGTTCATCGTCACCCGCGGACTCGACAACTGCTTGTTCGTCTACCCGAAGGAAGAATGGGCCGTGCTCGAGCAGAAGCTGAAGAGCTTGCCGCTCATGAAGGCCGACGCCCGCGCGTTCACCCGGTTTTTCTTCTCCGGCGCGACCGAGTGCGAGCTCGACAAGCAGGGACGCATCAACATCCCGAACACGCTGTGCGAATACGCGAAGCTGGACAAAGACTGCGTCGTGCTCGGCGTTTCGAACCGGGTGGAGATTTGGAGCAAGCAGGTTTGGGAAAACTATTTCCAGCAGTCGGAAGAGTCGTTCAACGAAATTGCGGAGAAGCTCGTCGACTTCAATTTTGACTTATAGAGAAACAGCTTCGGCGCATGCCGGCCGCGGCTGGTGGAGGACGCAACTTGTTCGAGCATGTGACGGTGTTGAAGGAAGAGTCCGTCGAGGCGCTGCACATACGGCCCGACGGAATTTATGTAGATTGCACGATGGGCGGAGCGGGACACAGCTCGCTGATCGCTTCGAAGCTCGGTCCGGCCGGCCGGCTGATCGCCTTCGATCAGGACGACGCCGCGCTCGCCAACGGCAAGATCATGCTGGCCCCTTACGGGGAACGCGTACATATCGTGAAAAGCAATTTCCGCCGTCTGCGCGAAGTGCTGGCGGGCCTGGACTTCGTGCCGAAAAAGGACGGCGTGCCGCAGGTGGACGGCATTTTGTTCGACCTCGGCGTATCGTCGCCCCAATTGGATGAAGCGGATCGCGGGTTCAGCTACAATCACGACGCGGAGCTGGACATGCGGATGGACCGCGACTCGCCGCTGACCGCCAAGACGATCGTCAACGAGTGGAGTCCCGAGGATATCGCGCGCATTTTGTTCGAGTACGGCGAGGAGAAGTTTTCGCGCAAAATCGCCAAGACGATAGCCGAAGCCCGCGCGGCCGCTCCGATCGAGACGACCGGCCGGCTCGTCGAGCTGATCAAGGAGTCGATCCCCGCGGCCGCCAGACGGACCGGGCCGCATCCGGCGAAGCGGAGCTTCCAGGCGCTGCGCATCGCCGTGAACGACGAGCTGGGCGCCTTCGAGGACGCGCTCGAGCAGTCGATCGCCTGCTTGGCACCCGGCGGACGGGTGGCCGTCATTACGTTTCATTCGCTGGAAGACCGGATTTGCAAGCACGCGTTTGCGAAATTTATCGAAAAATGCACGTGTCCGCCCGATTTTCCGATGTGCGTTTGTCAAAAAAAGGGGATTCTTCGCCTCGTGCACCGAAAGCCCGTCGTTCCGTCCGACGAGGAGCTGGAGCGGAATCCGCGGGCGAGATCGGCGAAGCTGCGGGCGGCGGAAAAGCTGGACGCGTAAGGGAAACATTACATTAAAAGGGATAACGCCCGAAGGAGGATGCACCCGAGTGTCGGCATACATCAACGGAAACTTGGCGATCGAGCAGAAGCCCGTCAAGAAAGCGAAAGTGCAGGAACAGAAGAAGGTCGTCGTCAAACGGAAGTCGATTCCGGTTCAGGAGAAGCTGCTGTATTTGTTCACCGTCATCGTGTGCGTCCTCGTCGCGGGCGTCATCATTTGGCGGTATGCGCAAATTTACGAGATGAACACGAGAATGCAAAAGATCGAAAGCCAGATCAAAGCGCTGCAAATCGAAAACAACAAGCTGAAGCTCGAAATTACGAAATACCAAGATCCGAAAAGACTGCTCGATCAAGCGAAACAGCTCGGCCTCGTGCCGAACGACGACTTGAATCAGGTGACCGACAAAAAAGCCGGAACGGGCGGAGAGTCGATCGCGATGAAAAAAGAGTAGAAAGGGTCGAAAGCGGAAATGACCAAGAAAGTTAAATTGCGCACCATTTTGATAGGGGGATTGTTCACCCTATTTTTTATTGTCCTCATCGGGAAAATCTATTGGGTTCAAGTCGTTAACGCCTCGTGGCTCGTCGGCCAGGCGCAAGTGATGTGGGAGCGCAACAAAGTGCTGCAGCCGGTGCGCGGATCGATCGTCGACCGGCACAACCAGGTGCTGGCCGAGGACGGCCCTTCCTATACGGTTGTCGTCAATCCGAAAGTCATCGATTCGCTCAAAAACGCTTCCGAAATCGTGAAGACGCTCTCCTCGATTTTGAACAAGCCCGAATCCGAGCTGATGGAGCTCGTGACGAAGCGGCGGGACGACGGGACGCTCATGCCGTGGGTGGAAGTGCGCAGCGAAGGGTGGAAAATCGACGCCGAGATTGCCGACAAAATCGCGAAGGAGCTCAAGCTGGACGAGCCGATCAACAACCAGAGCAACCTGTATACGCACGGCGTCTACCTCGAAGAATCGCAGAAGCGGTATTACCCGGCCGGCGGCCTGGCCGCTCACGTGCTCGGCTACTTCGACAAGAACGGCAAGGCGGTCATGGGGCTCGAATCGTCGTTCGACGAGCTGCTGAAAGGGAAGCCGGGCCATATCATTACCGAGAAAGACCGGATGGGCTACGAGCTGCCCGATGCGAAGGCGAGCTACGAGCCGGCGGAGGACGGCAAGACGCTGCAGCTGACGATCGACCGCAACATCCAGTCTTATCTCGAGACGGCGCTCGACCGCGCCTACGAGGAATGGAAGCCGAAGAGCATGACGGCGATCGCGATGGATCCGAAGACGGGCGAAATTCTCGGCTTGGCCAATGCGCCGAGCTTCAATCCGGCGAAATATTGGGAAGCGAAGCCGGAAAGCTTCAGAAACCATGCCATCGCTTCGCAGTACGAGCCCGGCTCGACGTTCAAGCTCGTCACGCTGGCCGGTACGATCGAGGAAGGCCTATTCGATCCGAACGATACGTTCAAGTCGGGCTCGATCAAAGTGTACGACCGGACGCTCAGCGACCATAACGTGAAAGGCTGGGGCACGATCAACTATTTGAAAGGGCTCGTGCGCTCCAGTAACGTGGCGTTCGTCAAGCTCGGCTACGAGAAGCTGAAGCCGGAGCGGCTGAAGCAGTATATCGCCAAGTTCGGGTTCGGGGAACGGACGGGGATCGATATTCCCGGCGAAATTCCCGGCTTGATCCGCTTCCAGTATCCGGTCGATTACGCGACCGCCACGTACGGGCAAGGCGGCGTATCCGTCACCGCCCTTCAGCAAATCGCCGCCTATTCGGCGATCGCCAACGGCGGGAGGATGATGCAGCCGCACGTCGTCAAGGCGGTGCTCGATCCGAAAACGAACGAACCGATCGAGACGTTCGCGCCCAAGGAGGTGCGTCAGGTCGTCAGCGAAGCGACGGCGCACAAGGTGACCGAATATTTGGAGCAGGTTATCGTCGATCCGGACGGCACCGGGAAAAACGCGGCCATCGAAGGATACCGCATCGCGGGCAAAACCGGTACCGCGCAAAAGGTTATCGACGGCAGCTACTCGACCGAGAAATGGGTGATCACGTTCGCCGGCTACGCGCCCGCGGAAGATCCTCGGATCGCCGTGATCGTGCTGGCCGACGAGCCGGAATTGCACGGCAACTATCATAACGGCGGCTTGGTCGCGCCCGTCATCTTCAAAGAAATCATGTCGCAAAGCTTGCGGTACTTGAACGTGACGGCGACCGTGAAGCAGGAGCTGTCGGGCGTCGACAAAAAAACGGCGGCTCCGGACGTCGTCTCGAGGCCGGTCGCCGACGCGAAAAAAACGCTCGGCGACGCGAAGCTGAAGTACGACGTGCTCGGCAAAGGCGGAACCGTCCTCGCCCAACTTCCGGCGGGAGGTACCGAAATCAGCCCGAACCAACGAATCTATTTGTTGACCGAACAAAAGGAAGGCATGGATTTGCCGAACCTGCAGGGCAAATCGCTCCGCGATGCGCTCGCCGTCTGCTCGTTCATGAAAGTGAGCTGCCAGGTGAACGGGGAAGGCTACGTCGCGTCCCAAGCCGTCGTTCCCGGCGGCGAGCCGCAGACGGTCGCGCTCCAGCTCGTGCCGTGGAACGAGCTGGAGAAGGCGAAGGCGGAGGCGGCGAAGACGGCGGCCAACGCGAACGCCGCCGGGAATGCCGGCAAAGCCGATACGGGCGCCGCGAAGACGCAGTCGTCGACGACGTCCAAAACCGACAACGGCAAAGCGAAGACGGACAAAAAGCCGTAACATGACGGGCTCGACCCGGACAGCTTGTTCTAACCCCTCCCCAATCGGAATAGCTATGACTATGAAACGTTCCTACGATCGTCATAGCCAAAGCTTTCCCGCGAAAGCTTCCGAAGGAGGGCATATCCAGTGAAAGTATCCAGCGTAACCGTCCGACGCCGATTGTTCGCCGCGCTGCTCGGCAGCGGGATTTTGTTCGCCGCGCTCTTGATCCGGCTCGCCTACGTCCAGCTGTGGATCGGAAGCGATCTGGCGCGGAAGGCGGAGGACTCGTGGCGCCGCAACATTCCGTTCGCCGCCAACCGCGGGGAAATATGGGACCGGAGCGGCGTTCGGCTGACGTACAACGTCAGCTCGCCGTCCGTGCTGGCCATTCCGGCGCAAATCAAGGACGCCCGCGCCACCGCGAGGGAGCTGGCCCGCGTGCTGCAGATGAACGAGGAAGATATTTACAAGACGATTACGAAACGGGAATCGAGCGTCTATATCCGGCCGGGCGGCCGTAAAATGACAGAGGAAAAGGCGGAGGAAGTGAGCAAGCTCCGTCTGCCGGGTATCGTCGTCGCCGGGGACAACAAACGGTATTATCCGTTCGGCTCGTTCGCCTCCCACATTCTCGGCTTCACCGGCATCGACAACCAAGGGCTGACCGGGGTCGAAGCGTCCTATAACAAGGAGCTGACCGGCACTTCCGGCAGCATCTCCTATTTGAGCGACGCCGCCGGCCGGGAGATGCCGAACACGTCGGAGCGATACGAGCCGCCGAAGGACGGGTTGAACCTGCAGCTGACGATCGACAAAAACATCCAGTCCTATCTCGAGCGGGAGCTGGACCAGGCGATGGTGCAGCATCAGGCGAAAAACGCGATCGCCATCGCGATGGATCCGAACACCGGCGAAATATTGGCGATGTCGGCCCGTCCGACGTACGACCCGACGAACTTCCGCGACTATCCGAGCGAAGTGTACAACCGGAACTTGCCGATCTGGATGACGTATGAGCCCGGATCGACGTTCAAAATCATTACGCTCGCCGCCGCGCTCGAAGAGAAGAAGGTCGATTTGAAAAACGAGCCGTTCTACGATCCCGGCTTCATCGAAGTCGGCGGCGCCCGGCTCCGCTGCTGGAAGAAGGGCGGACACGGCAGCCAGACGTTCGAGCAGGTCGTGCAAAACTCGTGCAACCCGGGCTTCGTCGTCCTCGGACAGCGGCTCGGCAAAGAAAGCTTGTTCGATTACATCCGCCGGTTCGGCTTCGGCCAAAAGACGGGGATCGATCTGGGCGGTGAAGAGAACGGCATTTTGTTCAAGCCGTCGCGCGTCGGACCGGTGGAGCTGGCGACGACCGCGTTCGGCCAAGGCGTGTCGGTTACGCCGATTCAGCAAATTACGGCCGTATCGGCCGCCATCAACGGCGGGAAGCTGTTCAAGCCGCACGTGGCGAAGGCGTGGTACAACCCGGATACGGGCGAAAAGGTGAAGGACGTTCAGCCGGAGCTCGTCCGCCAAGTCATCTCGGAGGCGACGTCGAAGCAGGTGCGCGAGACGCTCGAAAGCGTCGTCGCCAAGGGGACGGGGCGCCCCGCCTTTCTGGACGGCTACCGCGTCGGCGGCAAAACGGGTACGGCGCAAAAAGTCATCAACGGCCGGTACTCGCCCGACGAGCATATCGTGTCGTTCATCGGCTTCGCGCCGGCGGACGATCCGAAGATCGTCGTCTACGTCGCGGTGGACGATCCGGCCGGCATCCAGTTCGGCGGTCTCGTCGCCGCTCCGATCGTCAAAAACATTTTGGGCGACGCGCTTCGCTACATGGGCGTGGAGCCGCGCAAAGACCAGCTCGAGCGGGAATACCGCTACGGCGAGACGAAGGTCGTCGAAGTGCCGGATTTGATCGGGCATTCGGTCAGCGACATTTACGAAGACATGAACATGAATTTCCGGCTCGAGAAGTTCGGGACCGGGGACGAAGTGATCAGCCAGGCGCCGAAAGCGGGCGAACGGGTGGAGCAAGGGTCGACGATCCGCATTTATATGGGAAAACATCCCGATTCCTGATTGCGCCCGCCGTCGTTTGGTCTATACTGGTAACACCATAGCGTACATTACAGTCGGTTCAGGAGGGATCGCCATGGCCATGCGGCTGGAACAGCTGTCTTCGCTATTCATCGCTTCCCGGTTGGAGGGAGACGCCGGGACGCTCGTCACGGGCGTTCAGGCCGATTCGCGCAAAGTACGGCCGGGGGACTTGTTTCTGTGCGTCCCCGGCTTGGTCAGCGACGGCCACGATTTCGCCGCCAAAGCGGCGGAGGCGGGAGCCGCGGCGCTCGTCGTCGAGCGCGACGTGCCGGTCGACCTGCCGAAGCTGTTCGTCCGCGATGCGCGATACGCGATGGCGGCCGTCGCCTGCCGCTTTTACGGCTACCCGAGCCGGGAGCTGAAGCTGATCGGCGTCACCGGGACGAACGGCAAGACGACGACGGCGGCGATCATCGAGCATATTTTGCGCGACCGAGGGTTCGGGACGGGTCTCATGGGCACGATCAACATGAAGATCGGCGACCGCTGGTACGATACGGAACGGACGACGCAGGAAGCGATCGACCTGCAGATGAACTTGAGGAGGATGCGCGACGCCGGAGCCGATTACGCCGTCATGGAGGTGTCGAGCCATGCGCTCGAGCTGGGCCGGGTGAAGGGGTGCCGGTTCCGCACCGCGCTGTTCACGAATTTGACGCAGGACCATCTCGACTTCCATAAGACGATGGAGCAGTACCGGGCGGCGAAAGGGCTGTTCTTCTCGCGGCTCGGCAACGAGTTCGCCGACGATCCGGACGCCGCCTCCTATGCCGTGCTCAATGCGGACGACGACGCGTCGGCCTACTTCGCCAAGCAGACGAGCGCGCAGGTAATCCGGTACGGGCTCGGCGACGGCGCGGACGTCCGGGCGTCCGGCGTCCGGCTGACCGCGAAGGGGACGCAATTTACCGTCACCGCCTTCGGGGAGTCGGTCGACGTCAAGATGAAGCTCGTCGGCAAATTCAACGTTTATAACGCGCTCGGGGCCATTTCATCAACTTTGGTCGAGCGGATTCCACTTGCGGCGATCGCGAATAGTCTGGAGAGGGTCGGCGTCGTGCCCGGGCGGATGGAGGCGGTGGAAGGCTCCGCCGATTTTCTTGTCGTCGTCGATTACGCCCATACGCCGGACGGCTTGGAGAACGCGTTGTCGACCGTCCGCGAATTTTGCGAAGGACGGATCATTACGGTATTCGGCTGCGGCGGCGAGCGCGACCGGACGAAGCGTCCGATCATGGGACGTATCGCCGCGCGCTACAGCGACTACGTGATCGCGACGTCGGACAATCCGCGGTCGGAGCCGCCGGAGGCGATTCTCGGCGAGATCGAGCCCGGAATCGCGGCGGAGGGCATCGGCCGGGACCGCTACGAGCTGATCGTCGACCGGCGCGAGGCGATTCATAAAGCGGTTGAAATGGCAAGCCCGAACGATGTAGTATTAATTGCGGGCAAGGGGCATGAACCATACCAGATCGTGGGCGGCGTCCAGCTTCATTTCGACGACCGGCTTGTCGCCCAGGAAGCGATAAGGGGTAGATCGAAGTGATCATTCGGACGTACGGCGAGATCGTCGCCATGGTATCGGGAGAAGCGCGAGGCGGAGACGAGACGATCGTCGTCCGCGGCGTCTCCAAGGATACCCGGACGATTGAAGCCGGCAATTTGTATGTCCCGATTATCGGGGCGAAATTCGACGGGCACGACTACGCGAAGGAAGCGATCGGCAAAGGGGCCGCCGCCACGCTGTGGCAGCGGGACCGCGGCGCTCCTCCGGAAGGGGTGCCGGCGATCGTCGTCGACGATTCGCTCGCGGCGATGCAGCGGCTGGCGGCGGCGTACCGGAGACAGCTGCCGGTCCGGATCGTGGGCGTGACCGGAAGCAACGGCAAGACGACGACGAAGGACATGATCGCGGCCGTATTGGCCGAACGCTATAACGTGCACAAGACGGAAGGCAATTTGAACGGAGACATCGGCCTTCCGCTTATGATTTTGCAGATGGACGAACGGACGGAGTTCGCCGTGCTCGAGATGGGGATGCGCGGCTTCGGGGAGATCGAGCTGCTGACCCGGATCGCCAAGCCCGAGGCGGCCGTCGTGACGATGATCGGCGAGGCGCATATGGAGCGTCTCGGCTCGCGGGAAGGGATTGCGAAGGCGAAGCTGGAAATTTTGATCGGCCTGGAGGAAGGCGGCCTGTTCGCCTACAACGGCGACGAGCCGCTGCTTGCGGCGCTGCTCCCGTCGACGCCGAAGCCGGAGTCGCTGCGGGCGGTCCGGTTCGGCGCGGGCGCCGGCAACGACCTGACGCCGAGTGGCATCGCGATGGATGCGGACGGCTCGACCTTCACGGTCAACGGGGAGAAAGAGCCGGTTTACCGCATCCCGCTGCCCGGACGGCACAACGTGGTCAATGCGCTCGCGGCGGTCGCCGTCGGCCGCTTTTTCGGCATGGCCGACGAGGCGATCGCGCGCGGGCTCGCGACGATGCGGCCGACGGGGATGCGGATCGAGCGGCTCCGGGCGCCGTCCGGTCTTACCGTATTGAACGACGCGTACAACGCCAGTCCGTCGTCCACGCGGGCGTCGATCGAGCTGCTGAAGGAGCTCGAAGGGTTCCGGCGCAAAATCGTCGTGCTCGGCGACATGCTGGAGCTCGGCGACCGGGAAGCGGACTTTCACCGGGAGATCGGAGCGCTGCTTGCGCCCGACCGGATCGATTACGTTTTCGCATACGGTCCGCTGTCGAAGCATATCGCGGAAGCGGCATTGCCGGCTTACGGCGAAGACGGGAGCCGGGTACGCTGGTTCCCCGACGACAAGCAATCGCTCGCGGGCGAGGTCGCCAAGGTGGCCGGGCCGGACGACGTCGTCCTGGTGAAAGGCTCGCGCGGCATGAGACTAGAGGAAGTCGTCCAGCGCTTCATGACCGAACAGCTGTAGAGAGGAGGGGGAACCGACCGTCATGGAACTGAAAGTGATCTTGTTTACGATGGGCGCCGCTTTTTTGCTCGCGCTTATACTGGGACCGATTTGCATCCCGATATTGCGGCGGCTCAAGTTCGGCCAGCAAATACGTACCGACGGTCCGCAAGGCCATCTGAAAAAAGCCGGAACCCCCACCATGGGCGGCACGATCATCCTGCTTGCGCTGTCGATCGCGTTTTTGCGGTTTTCCGACAAAACGGCCGACGCCGTCATCCTGCTCGTCGCCTGTCTCGGGTACGGGCTGATCGGCTTTTTGGACGACTACATCAAAATTTTGTTCAAGCGTTCGCTCGGACTGACGGCCAGGCAGAAGCTGATCGGCCAGTTGTTTTTTTCCGGCGTCGTATGTTACCTTTTATATCGGAGCGGGCACAGCACGGAGCTTCCCGTGCCGTTCACCGACTATTCGCTGGAAATCGGCTGGTGGCTGTACGTGCCGTTCGTCGTCATCATGATGCTCGGCATGTCGAACGCGGTCAACTTCACGGACGGTCTCGACGGCCTGCTGGCCGGCACGAGCGCCATCGCCTTCGGCGCCTACACGATCATCGCGATGGTGCATTCGGAGATGGAGACGGCGATATTCTCGGCGTCGATGGTCGGCGCGGTGCTCGGCTTTCTCGTCTTCAACGCCCATCCGGCGAAAGTGTTTATGGGCGACACCGGCTCGCTTGGCATCGGGGGCGGTCTCGCGGCCGTCGCCATGCTGACGAAGTCGGAGCTGCTCATCCTCGTCGTCGGCGCGGTGTTCGTCATCGAAATGCTGTCGGTCGTCATTCAGGTCGTCTCGTTCAAGACGCGAGGCAAACGCGTGTTCAAGATGAGTCCGATCCATCATCATTACGAGCTGGTCGGCTGGTCGGAATGGCGCATTGTCATTACGTTTTGGTTCGCCGGTCTCGTCTGCGCGGGACTCGCGCTTTTCAACTTGTAAAGGTGGGATTGCTTACTTATGAACCATCCCGAGCGTTACCGGGGCCGCGAAGTCGTCATTCTCGGCCTCGCGCGAAGCGGCGTCGCGGTGGCGAAGCTCTTTCACGAGCACGGCGCCGCCGTTACCGTCAACGATAAGAAGGACCGTTCCGCATGCCCTGAGGCCGACGAATTGACGGCTCTGGGTATTTCTGTTGTTTGCGGCGGACATCCCGACTCCCTCATTCACCCCGGCGTAGCGCTGCTCGTCAAAAATCCGGGCATCCCGTATTCGATCGCTCCGATCCGGGAAGCCGAACGGCTAGGCATCGAAATCGTCACCGAGGTCGAGGTGGCGAATTACATATGCGCCGCACCGATTATCGGCATTACCGGCTCCAACGGCAAGACGACCACGACGACGTGGGTCGGTCTGATGCTCGAGGAAGCCGGGCTTCAGCCGATTATCGCCGGCAATATCGGCCGCGCGCTGTGCGAAGCGGCTCAGGAGGCGACGCCGGCCAACACGATGGTCGTCGAGCTGAGCAGCTTCCAGCTGAAGGGGACGTCCGATTTCCGCCCCCGCATCGCCTGCCTGCTCAATATTAGCGAAGCGCATCTCGACTATCACGGCACGATGGACGACTACATCGCTTCGAAGGCGAAGCTGTTCGCGGCCCAGCAGCCGGACGACGTCGCCGTGCTCAATTGGGACGACGCCGAATGCCGACGCATCGCCGGCACGGTGCGGGCGCAGCTCGTCCCGTTCTCGATGCGCGAGCGGCTTGCGCGCGGCGTATACGTGGAGCCGCCGCTCGCGTCTCCCGGGGAGCCGCTGACGGAAGCGCACCGCATCGTGTACCGCGGAGCGGACGGCGAGGCGGTGGACGTGCTGCCCGTCAAGCAGCTCGGCATCCCCGGCAAGCATAACGCGGCGGACGCGCTCGCGGCGATCGCCATCGCGATGTCCGCGGGCGCGGACGTCGAGTCGGTCCGCAAGGCGCTGCGCGACTTCCGCGGCGTGGAGCATCGGCTCGAGCTCGTGCTGGAGCGCGACGGCGTGACGTATTACAACAATTCGAAGGCGACGAATTCGCTCGCCACGATCAATGCGATCGAGACGTTCGAGCAGCCGATCGTGCTGATTGCGGGCGGTTTGGAGCGCGGCGCGGACTTTCGCGATTTGCTGCCCTATTTCCGCCGAAACGTAAAAGCGGTCGTCGCCCTCGGCGAGACGCGCGGCAAATTCGCGGCGCTCGCGGCCGAAGCGGGGATTAGCGCGGTGAAAACGGTCGATACTGCTAAGGATGCGGCCGATGCGCTCGATCAGGCGGTCCGTGCGGCCAAGAGCTTCGCCGAGCCCGGCGACGTCGTGCTGCTGTCGCCGGCTTGCGCGAGCTGGGATATGTTCGAATCGTTCGAGGTTCGGGGACGCATGTTTAAGGAGTCGGCGCATAAGTTGTAGAAAGGGCTTGTTTACATCAGCTGCGGCCGGAAGCGCGGATCAATCGGGATAACGCTTCGCGGAACGCCTGCGGGACGAAACATGGGAATCGGATGAAGCGGTGAAGTCAGGAGCGACGGACACACTCCACCCTCGGTTGAAATCGCGTTCTCTTGAATGAGCAAAAGCAGGGAAGAACGCGATTTCAAAGACGGGTCGCAAGCTTTCCGTCGTGTCCGTTCGCTCCTTCGGCGTTTCGGGATCCGATTCATGTTTCCCCCGCAAGAGATGGCGAACCGATTCCCGAATCGTCGCCTCCGGCCGCGGCGTCGCTGCAAACAAGCCCTAGAGTGGGGAAGGTCGTAGAGAAAAAAACGCTTGCGAAGGTTCAAGCTTCGAGGCTCGGAAACGCGACGCCCATCGGAACGGCGCCGTCCAACCCTTTAAGCGCTCTCTGCCGACCGCCCCCGTCTATGGAGGTATGCGGCGATGTCGAAAATGCGTTCTTCACCCGATCCGTGGATTCTCGTCTCCACCCTGCTATTGCTGACGATCGGCGTTGTGATGGTATACAGCGCCAGCGCCGTGCTCGCTTTCCACGACTACGGCGATTACTTTTATTATTTGAAACGGCAGCTCATCTTCGCCGTGCTCGGCGTAGCCGCCATGTTCGTGACGATGAACGTCGACTATTGGGTATGGAAAAAGTACGCCAAGGTCGGCTTGATCGTCTGCTTCGCGCTGCTCGTCATCGTGCTCATCCCCGGCATCGGGGTCGTGCGCGGCGGGGCGCGCAGCTGGCTCGGCATCGGCTCGCTCGGCATTCAGCCGTCCGAGTTCATGAAGCTCGGCATGATCGTCTTTTTGTCGAAGCTGCTGTCCGAGGAGCAATCGGGCATCACCCGGTTCACGACCGGCCTGCTGCCGCCGCTCGGCATCATGGGGCTGGCGTTCGGCATGATCATGCTTCAGCCCGACCTCGGGACCGGCGCCGTGCTCGTCGGCGCGTCGCTCCTGATCATTTTCACGGCCGGCGCGCGGATGACCCATCTGGGCTATTTGGCGCTCGTCGGCGTAGCCGGCTTCGTCGGCCTGATCGCGGCGGCGCCTTACCGGCTTAAGCGGATTACCGCCTTTCTCGACCCGTGGCAGGATCCGCTCGGCGCGGGCTACCAGTCGATCCAATCGCTGTACGCGATCGGCCCCGGAGGCTTGGCCGGTCTCGGCCTCGGCATGAGCCGGCAAAAGTACAGCTACTTGCCGGAGCCGCAAACGGACTTTATTTTCTCCATCATCGCCGAGGAGCTCGGCTTTATCGGCGGGGCCACCGTCCTGCTGCTGTTCGCCCTGCTCGTCTGGAGAGGGATGCGGACGGCGATCACCGCTCCCGACTCGTTCGGCAGCCTGCTGGCGGTCGGCATCGTCGGCATGATCGCCGTACAGGTCATCATCAATATCGGGGTCGTCATCGGCATGTTCCCCGTCACCGGCATTACGCTTCCGCTCATCAGCGCGGGCGGCTCGTCGTTGACGCTCATGCTGACGGCCATCGGCGTCTTGTTGAACATTTCCCGCTATGCGAGGTGAGCCCATTGAAATCGATCGTCTTCACCGGCGGCGGATCGGCGGGGCACGTAACCCCCAACCTGGCGTTGATCGCCAGATTGAAGGAGCGAGGCTGGACCGTCGACTACATCGGCTCGGCGGACGGCATCGAGAAATCGATCATCGGGGAGACGGGCATTCCGTTCCACGCCATTTCCTCGGGCAAGCTTCGCCGTTATTTCGATTTGAAAAACTTCAAAGATCCGTTCAAAGTGTTGAAGGGCGTCTACGACGCCTACCGGATCATCCGCAAGCTGAAGCCGGACGCCGTCTTTTCCAAAGGCGGCTTCGTGTCCGTTCCGGTCGTCGTCGCGGCTTGGATGAACCGGATTCCGGTTCTGATCCACGAATCGGACATGACCCCGGGGCTGGCGAACAAGCTGTCGATCCCGTTCGCGACGAAGGTGTGCGTCACGTTCCCGGAGACGATCCGCCATCTGGCCGGCGGCAAGGCGGAATGGACCGGACTGCCGATCCGCGACGAAGTGCTTCGCGGCAACGCGCTGAAAGGACTGGCCGTCTGCGATTTCCATCGGCAGAAGCCGATCCTGTTCGTCATGGGCGGCAGTCTCGGCTCGCGCGCGATCAATGAAGCGCTGCGCGGCGGATTGGACCGGCTGCTCGAAAAGTTCCAGATCGCGCACATTTGCGGCAAAGGCAATCTCGACCCGGCGTTCGACGGTAAGCGCGGCTACCGCCAGTTCGAGTACGTGACGGGCGGGCTGCCCGATTTGCTCGCGATGGCGGACGTCGTCGTCTCCCGTTCGGGCTCGACGTCGATTTTCGAGTTTTTGTCGCTGCGCAAGCCGATGCTGCTCGTCCCGCTATCGAGGAACGCATCGCGCGGCGACCAAATTTTGAACGCGGAGTCGTTCCGCTCCCAAGGGTACGGCGAAGTGCTGGAGGAGGAACGGATGACCGCGGGTACGCTCGCGGAAGCCGTCTTCCGGCTGTACGACGAACGCGACCGCTACGTGGAGCGGATGAAGAGCCATTCGAATCAAGACAGCATCGCCCGCATCGTCGGGCTGATCGAACGTTCGGCCCGGCGCTGAAACCGCTGCCGGCACAAGGGGCCCGCCGCCGCATCGATAGGCGGGAGAGGCTGTCCGTATAGGCGTTTGTCACACATCGGGGCGGCTAACATACTATACACTATAACCGTGACAGACACCGGGATACCGCTCCTGCACCATGCGGAAAAATGGCCGTTTTTCTCAAGTGTTCGGACTTTCCGGACGTCGATCGCGTCTGCAGGCGCCTGCGGCGTCCGGTCATCCAGTCCCCGATGTTTCGTGAAGGAGGTTGCTTCCCCATGCGTCAGCTCATTCAAGATTTGCAGGCCGCCGAAGTCGGCGACGTTCTTCTCGACGAACCGCTCGCCGAGTACACGACGTGGAAAATCGGCGGACCCGCGGACGTCCTCGTCGTTCCGAGCGGAAAGGCGAAGCTCGCGGAGACGGTCCGTCTGCTGCATCGTCACGGCACGCCGTTTACGACGATCGGGCGCGGCTCCAACATGCTCGTGTCCGACGGAGGCATCCGCGGCGTCGTACTGCTGCTTTCCGACAAAGGCGCCCGGGGATCCGGCGGCAAGCTCGGCAGAGAGCTCGACAAAGTCGAATTCGACGGCGACGTCGTGACGGCCGGAGCGGCGGTTTCGCTTATTCCGCTCTCCGTCAGGGCCGGCAAAGAAGGGTTGACCGGTCTCGAGTTCGCCTCGGGCATACCCGGCACGGTCGGGGGAGCCGTCTACATGAACGCGGGGGCTCACGGTTCGGATATGTCACGTATTCTCAAAGAAGCCGAAATTGTGCTGGAAACCGGAGAAACGGTACGCCTGAGCAACGACGAAATGAAGTTCGCTTACCGGCACTCGCTGCTTCACGAGCGGCCCGGCATCGTAACGGAAGCCGTGCTCCAGCTGAAGCGCGGCGACCGCAAAGAAATCGCCGCCGCGATGGCGTCGTACAAAGACCGACGTCTCAAAACGCAGCCGCTTCAGCTGCCGTGCGCCGGCAGCACGTTCCGCAACCCGGACGGTCACCACGCGGCGAAGCTGATCGAGGAAGCCGGCTTGAAAGGATACCGGGTCGGCGGTGCGGAAGTGTCGCCGCAGCACGCCAATTTCATCATCAACACCGGAGGCGCGACGGCCGAGGACGTGTTGCGATTGATGGATCATATTCGCGGCACCGTATCCGACAAGTTCGGCGTCTCGCTCGTGCCCGAGGTGCTGGTCGTAGGCGAACGGTAAACGGCGAACGCTCCGGTTCCCGGCGCCATGCAGGCTTTCGGGAGGGTATTACATTGGAGAAGCTGGTTATCGAAGGCGGGAAACCCTTGTCCGGCACTGTCCGGATTCACGGCGCCAAAAACGCCGCGCTGCCGATATTGGCGGCAAGCACGATGGTCGAAGGCGTTCATCGGATCGGGAACGTGCCGGATCTGCTCGATATTCACGTCATGCTGCACATTTTGCGCGCGCTCGGCTGCAAGGCGGAGCTGAAGGACGACGTCGTGTCGCTGGAAACGTCGTCGGCCCATTCGTCTCATATTCCCGAGGAGCTGATGCGCCAGATGCGGTCGTCCATTTTCCTGATGGGACCGCTGCTCGCCCGCTTCGGGCATGTGCAGGTGTATCAGCCCGGGGGCTGCGCGATCGGGGAACGCAAGATCGATTTGCATTTGAAAGGACTTCAGGCGCTCGGAGCGACGATCCACGAGTCGGGCAACACGATTTCGTGCCGCGCCGACAAGCTTGTCGGGGCGGACATTACGCTCGATTTCCCGAGCGTCGGGGCGACGGAAAACATCATGATGGCCGCGGCGCTCGCGGAAGGCGTCACGACGATATCGAACGCGGCGCGCGAGCCGGAAATTCAAGATTTGCAAAACTTCTTGAACGCGATGGGCGCGAAGATGATCGGCGCGGGTACCGATACGATTACGATCGAGGGGGTCTCCCGTCTGGCGCCGCGCGCCTACCGCATCATCCCGGATCGGATCGTGGCGGGCACGGTCATGGTGGCCGCGGCCGCGACGAAAGGCGACGTGACTTTGGAAAACGTCTGTCCGGCCCATCTCACTTCCGTCATCCACGCCTTGAAGCGGGCGGGTGTTCAAATCGCCGTCGACGATGATATAATACAGGTGAGCTGTCCGACGCGGCCGAGAGCCGTCGAACGGATCGTCACCTCGCCGCACCCGTCGTTCCCGACCGATCTGCAAGCCCAGATGATGGTGCTGCTGTCGCTCGCCGACGGCGTGAGCGTCATCAAGGAGACGGTGTTCGAAGGGCGGTTCAAGCACGTCGACGAACTGTGCCGCATGGGTGCCGACATCCGCGTCGGCTTCAACAGCGCCTTCGTACGGGGCGTTCCACGGCTGTACGGCGCGACGGTCGAAGCGACCGATCTGCGCGCGGGCGCCGCGCTCGTCATCGCGGGTCTGGCCGCCGCCGGTACGACGGTCGTGGAGCAGATTCACCATATCGACCGCGGCTACGACCGGATCGAGCGGATGTTCGCGAGGCTCGGGGCGCGGATCGAACGATTCAGCCATGCGCGACAACTGAAAGTTCCGTGACACAATCTCATAATCGCCTGCAGGTCCCCTTCTCGAACCGGAAGGGGATGAAGGGCGTTTTGTGTTCGTCCCGTTTTACGATCGGAGGTAGTCGCTTTGCAGGAAAGAATGCCCGTGCTCCGGGAAGAGAAAAAGAGAAGCCGCAGCAGCCGCAAGCTGCTTTTCTTCTTGCTGCTCCTTTTCATAACGCTGCTTGCCGTCTTGTTCTTCCGCTCGTCCCTGAGCGAAATCGCGCGGATCGAAATTACGGGCCAGTCGGCGCTTGCGCCGGAGGAGATCGGACAAGCGTCGGGCGTCGTCGTCGGGGACAATTTTTTCGGCTTCCGTTCGGCCTCCGTGGAAGAACGGATCCGGCAGCTGCCGGCCGTCGAGGGCGTAATCGTCCGCAAAAAGTTTCCCGGGCTGCTCAAGATCGAGGTGAGCGAATACCCTCAAGTCGCCTTCCAAGTGAACGCGTCGGGCGGAAGGGAGCTGCTGCTCGCCAACGGGCTGGCCATCCCGGCCAAAGACGCGAGTCTTGTTACGGACAAGCCCATCTTGTCCGGCTGGCGCGACGACGATCCGTGGAAGACGCAGCTGTGTGAGGCGCTCCGTCGCATCCCGGACAACCTGCTCGCGGAAATATCGGAGATCAAGCCGTCGCCGACGAACGTGTACGAGGATAAAATCAAAATGTATACGCGTTCCCAGTTCGAAGTGTATACGACGGTCAAGTATTTGCCGGATAAAATCAAATACCTGGAAGAAATGATGCAGATGATGGACGAGCAAAAGGTCGATTCCGGCGTTCTCGAATTGCTGGAGGCGAATACGTTCATTCCGTTCGAGATGTATTACGACCCGAAGAAAAACGTGCCGAACGGATCGGACTCCAAATCGAACGGCTCGAAAACCGACGGCACGAAAACGGACGCCAAAGATACCCAAAAAAACGCGAACTGATCCGAATGTTATGCAAAAGGGGCGACTTCATCGCCTCTTTTTCGTTTCGCCGCCGTTTACGGCCCCTTAAAAATAGACTACTCAACCCTATTAAAAAATGGTAGAATCGTAATTATGGGGTCGTGCGAGCTTATGGAGCGGCCGATGCGAAATTGGTAATATTTGATGCCGTTAAAAAAACATAAAAAATTGTTGAAAAAAGAGGGAAACCCCGAGCCGTGTGGAATAAGTACAGAAGTGTTTTTCGCAAGACTGCCAATTTGAAACGAAATGCGGGAGGTGCCACGGGTTGAGCAGCAATGACATCATTGTGAGTCTGGACATCGGTACGTCCAAAGTGCGAGCGATTATCGGCGAATTGAACAACGGCGCCATTCATATAGTCGGGGTCGGCTCCGCCGATTCCGAAGGGATTCGTAAGGGAGCCATCGTAGACATCGATCAGACCGTGCAGTCGATCCGGAGTGCGATCGATCATGCCGAGCGGATGGTAGGCATTCAAATTGCGGAAGTATACGTCGGCATAGCCGGTAATCATATCGCGTTGCAATCGAGCCACGGCGTCGTGGCCGTATCGAACGAGGATCGGGAAATCGGCGAGGAGGACATCGAGCGCGTCCTGCAGGCCGCGAAAGTGATCGCCCTGCCGCCGGAGCGGGAAATTATCGGCGTCGTGCCGAAGCAGTACGTCGTCGACGGTCTCGAGGGCATCCAGGACCCGAGAGGGATGATCGGCGTCCGCCTCGAAGTGGAAGCGACGATCATTACCGGCACGAAGACGTCCATACATAATTTGCTGCGCTGTGTCGAGAAATCGGGCTTGCGCGTGTCCGGCGTCGTGCTCATGTCGCTGGCCGCGGGCCAGCTTTGCCTGTCGAAGGACGAGAAGACGGTCGGAACGGTGCTCGTCGATATCGGCGCCGGCGCGATTACGCTCGCCGTGTTCGAGGAAGGCAGCTTGACCGCAACGTCCACGCTGCCGATCGGCGGCGAATACATTACGAACGATATTTCGATCGGTCTCCGTACGCAGCTCGACATCGCGGAGAAGATCAAGCTGAAGTTCGGCTGCGCCGTCGTCGAGGACGCGGCCGCCGATCAAGTGTTCAAGGTGAACCGGATCGGAAGCAACGTCGACAAGGAATTTTCCCAGATCGATTTGGCCCATATTATCGAGCCGAGGGTTCAGGAGATTTTCCAGCTCATCCGCGCGGAAGCGGCCCGTCTCGGGTACGCCGAAGCGGCCGGCGGCTACGTGCTGACCGGCGGCGCCGTGTCGATGCCGGGGATGCTCGAGATCGCGCAAGCCGAGCTCGAGAATTCGGTCCGGATGGCCGTTCCCGACTTCGTCGGCGTACGCGACCCGGCCTATACGAGCGGCGTCGGCATCATCCACTACGTCTCCAAGTTCGCCCGTCAACGGACGAGCACGACCGTCAAAAAGCTTCCGGCGGCGAGCAAGAAATCGGCCTCGAAGGAAAACAAACCCGGACTGTTCGAACGGATCAAAAATTATTTGAGCGAATTCATTTAGATTGCGCTTTCGAAGCCGGCTTTGCTGTGCAAAGCCCCGAGCTCTCGCGGCAACGAACACAAGCAATTGAGGGAGGATATTATTTGTATGTTTGAAATCGATCTGGAAAACGAATCGTTGGCGCGAATTAAAGTCATCGGCGTCGGCGGCGGCGGAAGCAACGCAGTGAATCGAATGATCGAATTCGGCCTGAAGGGCGTCGAATTCATTACCGCGAATACGGACGCGCAAGCGCTCCAAACGGCCAAGTCGGAAACGAAGCTTCAACTGGGCGAAAAGCTGACCCGCGGCTTGGGTGCGGGGGCCAATCCCGAGGTAGGCAAAAAAGCGGCGGAAGAGTCGCGCGAAACGATCGTCAACGCGCTACGCGGCGCCGATATGGTGTTCGTCACGGCGGGCATGGGCGGCGGTACGGGTACGGGCGCGGCTCCGGTCATCGCGGAGATCGCGAAGGAGTGCGGCGCGCTGACCGTAGGCGTTGTTACGCGGCCGTTCACGTTCGAAGGCCGGAAGCGGGCCGCACAAGCCGAGCAAGGCATTATGGCATTCAAAGAAAAAGTGGATACGCTGATCGTCATTCCGAACGACCGGCTGCTCGAGATCATCGATAAGAAAACGCCGATGCTCGAAGCTTTCCGCCAAGCGGACAATGTCCTTCACCAAGGCGTCAAAGGGATTTCCGACCTGATCGCGGTACCAGGACTCATCAACCTCGACTTCGCCGATGTGAAGACGATCATGACCGAGCGCGGATCCGCGCTGATGGGGATCGGTGTGGCGACGGGCGAGAATCGCGCGGCCGAAGCGGCCAAAAAGGCGATCATGAGCCCGCTGCTCGAAACGTCGATCGACGGCGCGCGCGGCGTATTGATGAACATCACCGGCGGCGTCAACTTGAGCCTGTACGAAGTGAACGAAGCGGCCGACATCGTCGCTTCCGCCTCGGATCCGGAAGTGAACATGATTTTCGGCGCGGGCATCGACGAGAAGCTGACCGACGAAATCGTCGTAACGGTTATCGCCACCGGCTTCGAGCACAAGCCAGCCCCGGTCCAGCCGCAGCGTCGCGCTCCGGGAATCGGCGGGGCGGAGTCCGTCGACAAGCCGTCCGGCCTGCGTCCGTTCGGAAGCCAGCCTTCCGGCGACCAGCTCGACATCCCGACGTTTTTGCGCAATCGCGGCAAAAACAATCCGACCGGCCGCTAATCCGCACGGGTTCCGGCGCGAGTCGCGCAGCATAACGCGCAAAGAGTGGTTCACCGCATTTTTTTTGAACGTGTCGTCCGTCGAACGGGGCGCGATTTCAAAGAAAGAGCGGGGAACCGCTCTTTTTTCTTGCGCCGTTCGCCTCTCGTTCGAGTCCATCTGACGAAAATCGCCGACAATCCGCAAGCGGGAATCGCCGCCGGCCGCGCTCCGACAGATCGGGCCACGAATCTTTGGCCGTTTCCGCCAACGGCACCGTACTTTTGCACCACGCCGCGGCTCCGATCCGTTGTGGCGTCTTCGCTTAAAATTTCGCTAAAAAAAGACGCTCCGGAGTGACAAGTTTAGACAGACTTTGAAATATGCTTACTATATACTAAAAACGATTTCGAAGATGCCCATGCGATTCCGCAGGCCGCACCCCGCGAAGCGTACAGGCTTCCGGGAGCCTCGGGTCGCCGCACTCGATTTCGTCGCGGGGCGGGAGGAGACGCACATGATCGTTTATCCGGATCTGATCTTCCTGACCAACCTGTTGATCGACGGCGCCATCTTGGCCGTTACGGCCCGCATCCGCCATATTCGTCCGCGTTTTTGGCGTCTCGGCGCTTCCGCCATGCTCGGCGCTTCGTACGTCGTCATGATGTTGGTGCCTTCCTTATCATTTATGTTTACGCTCGTCGCGAAATGCTTATTTTCCGCAGCGATGATTTGGATCGCGTTCGGATTCGGCGGCCTGCAAACGTTTTTGCGCAACGCCGGGACGTTTTACGTCGTCAGCTTCGCGGCGGCGGGCGGGATGTTCGGTCTTCATTATTTGCTGCAATCGCCTGGCGACGTGATGAACGGCATTCTCGTCACCCGCTCGGGCGGCTTGGCTTACCGGATTCATATCGGTGCGCTTTTCGTCGCGTTCACGCTCGTGCCGCTGCTCTGGCTGTTCCGAACCGTCTTCGTTAGCGCGAAGCGGAAGCGGGACATGACGCACTACTTGGCCGAGGTGCGGATCCGGATCGACGAGCACGAGTCCGTGTGCACCGGGCTGATCGATACGGGCAATCAGCTGTACGATCCGCTGACGCGGACGCCGGTCATGGTCGTGGAGGCGACCCAGTGGGGCGAGGTGCTGCCCGAAGCGTGGATGCGCCGCATCCGGCAGTCCGAGGTGGATCAGCTCGTGGCGGCGATCGGTACCGACGACTCGTTCGTATGGCAAGACCGTCTCCGCCTTATTCCGTACCGGGGGGTGAACCGCGGAACGCAATTCATGCTCGCCTTGAAACCCGACAAGGTGGTGATCGTCCATAACGAAACGGAAATCGTCAACGTAAAAGTATTGGTCGGGCTGGACGGCGGCAAGCTGTGCGCCGACGGATCGTACCAAGCGATCATTCATCCGAATTTGGTGCAAATGGAAGCGTGAATCGTCCCCCGCACGGAGGCGTGCAGCGTCGAATAAAGGGCGAGTAAGCCCATGTTTTGCTTACGATGCAGGCTTTTCTTCGAAAAGCCCGGTGAATGCTTACGATGCAGGCTTTGCTCCCACAAAGCCCTCAGGAGGTAACCTATGCTTCTCAAGTGGAAACTGATGATGCACTTGTTCTATTACCGGCTTCTGTTCCTGCTCGGTCTGAAGAGCGACGAAATTTATTACATCGGCGGAAGCGAAGCGTTGCCGCCGCCTCTGACGCGCGAGGAAGAGGAGTATTTGCTGGAGAAGCTGCCTTCGGGCGATTCGGCGATCCGGGCGATGCTGATCGAGCGCAACTTGAGGCTGGTCGTCTACATCGCCCGCAAGTTCGAGAATACGGGCATCAACATCGAGGATTTGGTGTCGATCGGAGCGATCGGGCTGATCAAGGCGGTCAATACGTTCGATCCGGAGAAGAAGATCAAGCTGGCGACGTATGCGTCGCGCTGCATCGAGAACGAGATCCTCATGTATTTGCGGCGGAACAGCAAGGTGCGGACGGAGGTGTCGTTCGACGAACCGCTCAACATCGATTGGGACGGCAACGAGCTTCTGCTGTCGGACGTGCTGGGCACGGAGAACGATACGATTTACCGGAATATCGAGGAGCAGGTCGACCGGAAGCTGCTGCACAAGGCGCTCGACAAGCTGACGGAGCGGGAGCGCATCATCATGGAGCTGCGCTTCGGTTTGCAGGACGGAGAGGAGAAGACGCAGAAGGACGTCGCCGACATGCTCGGCATTTCCCAATCGTACATCTCCCGGCTGGAGAAGCGCATCATCAAGCGGCTGCGCAAGGAGTTCAATAAAATGGTGTAGAAGAGAAGCGTTCCACGGCTTCTCTTTTTTGCCGTTTATCGGGCGGAAGGAGATCGAACGGAGAGTAGGCGTTAAGCGGTTTCAGCGACGTTTCCCGAACGTGCGTTCCTGTCCGCAAGCGCATAAAAAAAACTTCCAGGGAGATAATTAACAGTAATGTTTCTCCTTGGGAGGTATTCACGTTGACCCGAAATAAAGTCGAGATCTGTGGTGTTGATACTTCGAAACTGCCTGTTCTGACCAACGCGGAAATGCGGGAATTGTTCGTGCAGCTTCAGACGCAGAATGAACGAGCAGCAAGAGAGAAATTGGTAAACGGCAATTTACGGTTGGTCTTAAGCGTCATCCAACGTTTCAATAACCGCGGCGAATTCGTCGACGATTTGTTTCAGGTCGGGTGCATCGGGCTCATGAAGGCGATCGACAATTTCGATCTGAGCCAAAACGTCAAGTTTTCGACGTATGCGGTACCGATGATCATCGGGGAAATCCGGCGCTACTTGCGCGACAACAATCCGATCCGGGTATCCCGGAGCTTGCGCGATATCGCCTACAAGGCGCTGCAGATCCGCGACCAGCTGACGAACTCCAATTCGCGCGAGCCGACCGTCTACGAAATATCCGAGGCGCTGAACGTGCCGAAGGAGGACGTCGTCTTCGCCCTCGACGCGATCCAGGATCCGGTCTCGCTGTTCGAGCCGATCTACCACGACGGCGGCGATCCGATCTACGTGATGGATCAAATCAGCGACGAGCGTAACAAGGACATTTCATGGATCGAAGGCATCGCGCTCCGGGAAGCGATGCGCAAGCTGAACGAACGGGAAAAAATGATCTTATCGATGCGCTTTTTCGAAGGGAAGACGCAAATGGAAGTGGCCGACGAAATCGGCATTTCGCAAGCGCAAGTGTCCCGGCTGGAAAAATCGGCGATATCGCAAATGCAAAAGCACGTCAAAACGTGAAGCCGGCGCGACGGCCGTCCCGTACGGGAGCATCGATCGCGCATACCGCAAGCCGTCGATCGACGGCTTTTTTTAATGATGCGGCGGGCTAGGGTGCGGGTTTTCCGTCGGGCCCGGAAATATACAGCTTGTCACGCCCAAAGAGCAGGACATTTTGCCCCGGGGGCACATATAATGGGAGTAGAGCGGATAAGATAAGCTCCCAATTTTGCGATTCGTGGTGATTCGCTTTGAAAATATCGGATTTTCAATCGAAGGACGTCATCAATATCGTCGACGGCAAAAAGCTCGGGCAAGTGAGCGACCTGGAGCTCGATTTGCGCCAAGGCCGCATCGAGTCGATCGTCGTGCCGAACCAGAGCAAATTTTTCGGTTTTTTCGGGAACGGGACGGACGTCGTCATTCCGTGGCGAAACATCGTGAAGATCGGCATGGACGTCGTGCTCGTCAAGCTGGACGACGCCCGCGCGTACCGGGTCGAGGGCGAGGGCGAGTCGTCGTCCGGCGACTACGGCAGGGCGTACCGCTGAATCGCGGCGGGAGCGAATGCGGGAACCGGAGCCGGCCGTCGTGCCGGCTCGTCCTCCGGTCGGCTCGAGCCGGATATGGTATACTGGTATCCGAAGGGAGAGGACAAGCATGGCATCGTTCCGATTGACGGAAAGGCCGGGGGAGCCCGCCTTTTTTACGATAGATCGTTGGGAGCGGGAGTACCCGTTCGTCACGGCAGGATTTACGACGCGGAAAGGGGGCGTCAGCGGCGGCAGCCTCGCGTCGCTCAACTGCGCGCTTCACGTACAGGACGACCCCGCACACGTCGTCGAAAACCGCAAGCGGCTGGCGTCGGCGCTGCACGTGCCGTTCGAGGCGTGGACGTGCGGGGAGCAGGTGCACGGCGACGTCGTCACCGTCGTGACGAAGGACGAGCGCGGCAGAGGGCGTGCGGAGAGAGAGGACGCGCTGCCGGGCACCGACGCCTTGATTACCGACCGGCCCGGCGTCTGGCTGACTTCGTTTTACGCGGATTGCGTACCGCTTTACTTGTTCGACCCGGTCCGGCGAGCGGTGGGCTTGGCCCACGCCGGCTGGAAAGGCACGGTGCTGGAAATCGCCGCCCGCACGGTGGAGGCGATGACGAAGACGTTCGGCTCGAGCCCGGCGGACGTACGGGCGGCGATCGGGCCGTCGATCGGCGACTGCTGCTACGAGGTGGACGGCCACGTCATCGGCCGGATCGACGAATGCCTGGACCGCCTCGGGGCGGACGAGTCGGTGCGCCGGACCGTCTACCGTCCCGCCGAAGAGCCGGGCAAATCGATGCTCAACTTGCAAGAAATGAATAGACAAATTATGATAAAAGCAGGAATATTGCCGACGCATATCGAAATATGTGGGATGTGCACCGGCTGCCGCACCGACTTGTTCTTCTCCCATCGGAAGGAGAAAGGATCGACAGGCCGGATGGCGTCGTGGATCGGACTGGACATGCGGTCGTCGGCGCCCGGATCGTAATCGCGACGACGGACACGATCGCCCGGACAGCCGGCCATCGGCGATTAGGCGCCCCGCCGGGGCGGTCTCGGAAAGGGTTGGACAAGATTGAGCATGCAGGAACGAATTCGTCTCGTCGAGTCGCGGATCGCGCAAGCGTGCGAGCGAAGCGGCCGCAGCCGCGAGCAGGTGAACGTCATCGCGGTCACCAAATACGTCTCGCTGGAGACGGCGCGCGCCGCCGTAGATGCCGGACTGCGCCATGTCGGGGAGAACCGCTGGCAGGACGCGCAGGCGAAGTGGGAATCGATCGGTACGGATGCCGTATGGCATTTTATCGGACATTTGCAGTCGAATAAGGTCAAGGACGTCGTCGGGAAATTCGCGTACATCCATTCGTTAGACCGGCTTTCGCTCGCCAAGGAATTGGATCGGCAGGCGGAGAAGCAGGGCATTACGGTTGATTGCTTCGTGCAGGTGAACGTGTCCGGCGAGGAATCGAAGCACGGCTTGGCGCCGGAGCAGCTCCTTCCGTTTGCGGAGCAGCTGGCCGCTTATCCGCGCATCCGCGTCGTCGGCTTGATGACGATGGCGCCATACGAAGCGGAGGCCGAAGCGACGAGACCCGTATTCCGCGGACTCCGGGAGCTGCGCGACCGGCTCAACGCGTCGGGCGCGCTCGGATACGGCGTCGAGCATTTGTCGATGGGCATGTCGGGCGACTTCGAGGTGGCGATCGAGGAAGGAGCCACATGGATCCGGCTCGGTACCGTTTTGGTCGGCAAGGAAGGGTAGCGTCGATTGGCCGCCCGGCGATAACGGACGATGTTGAACGGCAGCACGAATGAAAACGATCACGAAGGAGGACAATCGTAATGGGAGTTATGAATCGTTTCTTGAATTTTGTCGGACTGCAGGACGAGGAAGAAGTGATCGAGCAGCGCGAGACGCGGATGCCGGAAGAAACGGAGGAACATGAAACCGTTCCGGCCGAATCGCGTAAATCCAATAAGGGAAATATCGTAAGCATCCATTCCCAACGCAACGTCCGCGTCGTATTGACCGAGCCGCGCTCGTACGAGGAAACGCAAGATATCGCCGACCATCTCCGCTCGCGGCGCCCGGTCGTCGTTAATTTGCAGCGCGTGCGGACGGATCAGGCGATCCGCATCGTCGACTTTTTGAGCGGAACGGTGTACGCCTTGAACGGGGGCATCTCCAAGGTAGGACCGAACATTTTTCTGTGCACGCCCGATTCGGTCGAAATTCAAGGCGCCATTTCGGAAATGCTTGACGAACAGGACGAAATCCACAGATCGAGGTGAATGCATTGAGTCAGGCAACGATCGAATCCATTATCGGGTACATCGGCCAACTCGGAACGGTATACACGTATTTGATCATCGCTTACGTGCTCCTTTCTTGGCTGCCTAACGCCCGCGACAGCTTCATCGGCGAAATATTGGGCAAGCTCGTCGAGCCTTACTTGTCGCCGTTTCGCCGGTTTATTCCGCCCATCGGCGGGATGATCGACATTTCTCCGATCGTAGCCCTGATCGCGCTTCGCTTCGTCATCGTCGGCTTGCAGGCGGTCGTCGCCTACTTGCTCAACTTATTCGGGTAAGCGCTCATGACGAACGAGCTGTATTCGCATTTTCACCCCGACGAACACCGGTTCGTCGATAAAGCGCAGGAGTGGGTCCGCCGGGCGGCCGAGCAGCATGCGGTCAAGCGGACCGATTTTTTGGATCCGAGACAAGCGTTCATCGTGCAGTCGCTCGTCAACCGGAGCGGGGACGTCGGACTCCGGTTCGACGGCGGGTATGCGCAGGCCGAACGCAAGCGGGCGATTTTGACGCCCGTCTACCGGGACGCCGATGCGGAGGATGCCGACATCGGCCTCTTGGCCGTTACGTCGGACGACGCCAGACTGTCCCAGCTCGATCACGGCGATTACCTCGGCTCGCTGCTCGGAGTCGGCATCAAGCGGGACAAAATCGGCGATATCCACGTGGGGCCGGACTATTGCCATTGCCTGATCGCGAACGAGATCATCGATTTCGTCCGGCTCAATCTGCAGCAGGTGCACCGGGTGCACGTGTATACGGAAACGCTTCCGCTCGACCGGCTGCGGCCGATCGTGCCCGCGCTCGAGGAAATGAATTTGACCGTGGCTTCGCTTCGTCTCGACGGCATCGTCAGCGACGTATACCGGCTGAGCCGGGCCAAAGTGCTGCAGCCGATCAAATCCGGCCGGTGCAAAATCAACTGGAAGCCAGAGGAGGATCCGTCGAAGCCGCTCAAGGAAGGCGATGTCGTCTCGTTCCAAGGATTCGGACGGTTCCGGCTGCTCGAGGTCGAAGGCGAAACGAAAAAAGGCAGAATTCGGCTGAAAATTGGCAAATTCGTGTAATATCGTTGCAGGATTTTCGGCGTTCCCGTCGAAAGGTGTATATCGGGATTACGGGCCGGATGCATCGGTCATCACAACCAGGAGGTGCGCCAATGCCTTTGACGCCATTGGACATACATAACAAGGAGTTCGGCAAACGTCTTCGCGGCTACGACGAAGACGAGGTGAACGAATTTCTCGATCAGATCATTAAAGATTTCGAAATGTATATAAGAGAAAATAAAGAGCTTCAAAATCAGGTCGCGGCGCTCCAAGAGAGGCTCGACCACTTCGCCAACATCGAGGAGACGCTCAGCAAGACGATCATCGTCGCCCAGGAAGCGGCGGACGAGCTTCGCAACAATTCGAAGAAGGAAGCGCAGCTGATCATCAAGGAAGCGGAGAAAAACGCCGACCGGATTATCAACGAGTCGCTGTCCAAGTCGCGCAAAATCGCGCTCGAAATCGAGGAGCTCAAAAAACAAGCGTCGATTTACCGGACCCGGTTCCGGACGCTCGTCGAAGCGCAGCTCGAGCTGCTGAGCGGCGATCAGTGGGATTCGCTCGAAACGAGAGAGGCGGAACGGGAATAAGCGCGCTTCCTTCCGCCTCCGGCGGAAATCCCGTTCCGGCCGTTGACTAGAACGGCGGCGTTCGGTTATACTGATGAACAACAGACCGCCGACCAGCGGTTGTTTTTCTTCCAGGGCGATCACGACAAGTCGAAATCGTTAACCATGCGATGACCGGGACGAGTACATCCGGAGTGGCGGAACCAGCGAGTCGGGAGACGGTGCAAGCCCGACATCCGAGCCGGATCGAACATCACCCGGGAGCGTCTCTCGAACGCAAGCTTGCCAAGCTTGCCAGTAAAGGGAACGGGAGATCCCGTTACAGATCGTGCGAGTGAATGCGGCGTCACCGTCCGGCCGACCGGAAGGCGAACGTATGCGCATTTATGAGGGTGGTACCGCGAGAGCAGCCTCTCGTCCCTTAGTGGACGGAGGCTTTTTTGTTTTCCTTTTTCAACTATCGTGAAGGAGCGGGTGACGATGGATTACGGCAAAACGTTAAATTTGCTGCAAACCGATTTTCCGATGCGCGGCAGCTTACCGCAGGCCGAACCGGCGATGCAGCAATGGTGGGACGACATCGACATTTACGAGAGAGTGAGGGAGCATCGCAAGGGCAGCCCGACTTTCGTGCTGCACGACGGGCCTCCGTATGCGAACGGCGACATTCATATCGGCCACGCGCTCAACAAAGTGCTGAAAGACTTTATCGTCCGCTACAAGTCGATGCGCGGCTACGACGCTCCGTACGTTCCCGGCTGGGATACGCACGGGCTGCCGATCGAGCAGGCGATCACCAACAGCGGGAAGGTCGACCGGAAACAGATGAGCGTGCTCGAATTCCGCGACTACTGCAAGCAATATGCGCTCCAGTGGGTGGAAAAGCAGAAGGCCCAGTTCCAACGGCTCGGCATTCGAGGGGATTGGAAAAATCCATACATCACGCTGAATCCGGAATATGAAGCCCGGCAAATTCGCGTATTCGGCGAAATGGTGAAGAAGGGGTACATTTACAAAGGGCTGAAGCCGGTCTATTGGTCGCCTTCGTCGGAAAGCGCACTGGCCGAGGCGGAAATCGAATACCGCGAGAAGACGTCGCCTTCGATTTACGTCGCCTTCGACGTGAAGGACGGCAAGGGCAAGCTGCCGGAAGGCTCCGCCATCGTCATCTGGACGACGACGCCGTGGACGCTGCCGGCCAACTTGGGCATCAGCCTTCATCCGGAGTTCGATTACGTGCTTGTGGAGACGGGCGGCAAGCCATATGTGATCGCCGAAGGGCTGCTGGATGCGGTTGCGAAAGAAATCGGCTGGAGCGACGTCACGAAGAAGGCGACGTTCAAAGGGGCCGAGCTCGAGCTCGTCACGTGCCGCCATCCGTTCTACGACCGCGAGTCGCTCGTCATTCTCGGCGAGCACGTGACGCTGGACGCCGGTACGGGGTGCGTCCATACGGCGCCCGGACACGGCGAGGACGACTTCATCGTCGGGCAGCGCTACAATCTGGGCGTCCTGTGCCCGGTCGACGATCAAGGTCATTTGACGAGCGAAGCGCCCGGCTTCGAGGGCGTTTTCTACGACAAGGCGAACAAGCTCATTACGGAGAAGCTGGAGCAATCGGGGCATCTGCTCAAAATGGGCTTTATCCAGCACCAATATGCGCACGACTGGCGGACGAAAAAGCCGGTCATCTACCGCGCGACCGAGCAATGGTTCGCTTCCGTCGACAAGTTCCGTCAAGACATGCTGGACGAAATCAAGCGGATCGACTGGACGCCGGAATGGGGCGAAGTGCGGCTGCACAACATGATCGCCGAACGCGGCGACTGGTGCATCTCCCGCCAGCGCGTCTGGGGCGTGCCGATTCCGATCGTCTACTGCCGCAGCTGCAACCATCCGCTCGTCAACGATGCGACGATCGACAAGATCGCCGGCATGTTCGAACGGGAAGGCTCGAACGTCTGGTTCGCGAAGGACGCGAGCGAGCTGCTTCCGGAAGGCACCGTCTGCCCGGAATGCGGACACGGCGAATTCCGCAAGGAAACGGACATCATGGACGTCTGGTTCGATTCCGGCTCGAGCCATGCCGCCGTGCTGGAGACGCGTCCGGAGCTGCAATGGCCGGCCGATCTGTACTTGGAGGGCTCCGACCAATACCGCGGCTGGTTCAACTCCTCGCTCATCACGGGCGTCGCGGTGCGCGGCCAAGCGCCGTACGAAGGCATTTTGAGCCACGGCTTCACGCTGGACGGCGAAGGACGGAAAATGTCCAAGTCGATCGGCAATACAGTCGATCCGAACCAAGTGTGCGGCAAGCTCGGCGCCGACATTTTGCGGCTGTGGGTATCGTCGGTCGACTACCAGGCGGATCATCGGATTTCCGACAACATATTGACGCAAATTACCGAGGTATACCGGAAAATCCGCAATACGCTGCGGTTTTTGCTCGGCAATTTGAGCGGGTTCGATCCGGCGGCCGACCGGGTGCCGTTCGACAAGCTGAATGAGCTCGACCGGTTCGCGGTGATCCGGCTCAACCGGATGACGGAAAAAGTAATCAAGGCGTACGAAAACTACGAATTCCATCTCGTCTATCAGGCGGTGCACCATTTCTGCGCGGTCGAGATGAGCGCCTTCTACCTCGATATCGTCAAGGACCGTCTGTACGTGAGCGCGCCGAACGATCCGGCCCGCAAGGCGTGCCAAACCGTATTATACGAGGCGTTAACGGTAATAACTAAGTTGATCGCTCCGATTTTGCCCCATACGGCGGACGAGGTGTGGAAGCATACGCCGGCGGCGGGCGCGCTCAGCGTCCAGCTGACCGACATGCCGACGGCGGACGTATCCGTCTACGATCCGGCGTTGGAGCAAAAATGGGAGAAGCTGACGGAAGTGCGCGACGAAGTGCTGAAGGCGCTCGAGGCGGCGCGCAAAGACAAAATGATCGGCAACTCGCTCGGCGCCAGCGTACAGTTGTACCCCGACGCGGAAACGGCCCATTTGCTTGCCCGATTCGCGGACTTGGACCAGCTGTTCATCGTCTCGGCGGTGAACGTGAAGGAGCCTGGCGCAGCCGTACCGGAATCGGCGATGAAGCTGAAGGGGCTATCCGTACTCGTGGAAGTGGCGCAAGGGGAAAAGTGCGAACGGTGCTGGGTCGTCACCCCCGACGTCGGCCGCGACGAGGAGCATCCGACGCTGTGCGGCCGGTGCGCGCCGATCGTCAAATCGATGTAAACGACGTCCGACGGGACGCGACGATGCGAACGTTCATTCATGGAGAGCCGGTACGCCGGTTCTCCATGAATGCTATTCGCGGCCTGTAGCCTGAATAAAAGGAGGGATTCGTATGACGATGGAAGATGCCAAGACGGAATCGAAGGCGATGGAGGAATTGAACGAACGGCTGAAAAAAATAGCCGATCAGATGGAGAAAACGCAAATCGCCGACTACGTCATGCTGCTGAACCGTCCGAGACGGCTCATCTTCATCAACCTGTACTCGGGAATCGCCCGGGGGGTCGGGATCGCCATCGGGTTTACCGTGTTCGCGGCATTGATCGTCTATTTTTTGCGCATGCTCGGGGCGCTTAACTTGCCGATTATCGGCGACTTTATCGCCGATATCGTCAAAATCGTGCAGGTACAGCTGGACGGCCGGGCGTATTAACGGCCCGACCGATCCGACTGCCGCCTAAATTAACGCCCGTCATCGTCATCGAAGTCGCGGTATGGATCCGGCTCGAGCAGCGGGTCGCCTTCGTTCTTGTTCATATATTCCCGATATTGACGATTTCGGACGACGGTGACGTGCTGGCCGTACAGATCGGTGGCGACGAAGCTTTCGTACGATTCGACGAAGCCTTCGTTCTCGTCGGCCTCGATATACAGGTTGTTGTAATCGTGCACCTCGGGATCCTCGGCCATCGCCGGACTGCTGGAGTTGCCCCAGCTCTCGACGATTTGCCAAGCGTCCTCGCCGTCGAACTGGTTTTGCTCGGGCAGCTCGTCCAAGCTCGTCCGTCCGAACGGAGGCTCGAGCAGGCGCTCCTCGACCGGGCGGCGCTGCGAAATGTCGCGGTCGGGCACGTGATCGATGCAATATTCCGTCGAGGGCATCGCCTGCAGACGCTCGAACGGGATGTCGCGTCCGCATATCGCGCATACGCCGTACGTTCCTTCATCCATTCGTTCCAGCGCGTCCTTCACGTCCGACAAATGATGCTCCTCGTGCTCGTTCAACGCGATATCTTTGCCGCGCTCGAACGTCTCCGAGCCGATATCCGCCGGATGGTTGTCATAGCTGGACAGCTCGCCGGTCGTCGCGCTCAGCGGATCGGCGGCGCCGAAATGGTCGTTTTGGTCGAGCCGGCGCTCGAGCGATTGTCTCTCCTGAAGAAGCGTTTCGCGCAGCTCGGAGAGTTGTCGGTTGCTTAGTGGGCTCACGGGTCGATCGTTCCCCTTTCCTGCAACGATTGTCGGTAACAGCCGATACGTATATCGTTTGCCATCGGCGCCGAAATATGAAATCCAACATTTATTAGCCGCATCGGGGGAGCCGTTTCGTTATTGGACGGGCGGGCGAACGCTGTGCTACAATGCGAGGTATCGGACCTAAAAGTGGCCAGGGAGGACTGCAGTTGATCTATTACGTATACGCGCTTATCGTATTCATCCTCGATCAAATCACGAAGCGGCTCGTCGTCGTTTATATGGAGGAATACGAATCCCGATCGGTGATCGGGGACTTTTTCATGCTGACGTCCCATCGCAACAGGGGGGCGGCCTTCGGCATTTTGCAAAACCAGCGGTGGTTTTTCATTATCGCCACGACGATCGTCGTCATCGGCATCGTCTGGTATTTGCAAAAGCTTCGCAAAAGCGGCGAACCGAAAAAACTGTTGAAAACGGCGCTCGGCCTGCTGCTCGGCGGCGCGATCGGCAATTTTCTCGATCGGGCTCTGTTCGGGGAAGTCGTCGACTTCATGCATTTCCATTTCGAGTTTTCGTTGCTCGGCGCGGACGTCGACTACGATTTCGCGATATTCAATTTGGCCGATTCGGCGATCGTCATCGGGGTAGCGCTCATTTTCCTCGACTCGCTGCTCGTCTGGCGCAAAGAAAGAAGAGGGCTGGCTCATGAGCACCAAGATCAAGCTTAACGAATCCGCGGAGTACGAAGACAACGACGCCGTTCACGAATGGACGGTCGGCGCCGGCGAAGCCGGAGAGCGGGTGGACAAATACGTGACCGAGTCGTTCGAGGACGACGTCTCCCGCTCGCAAATCCAGCAATGGGTCCGCAATGGCGACGTGACGGTCAACGGCGTCGCAGTGAAGCCGAACTTCAAGCTGTCCGCCGGCGACCGGGTCGTTCTGGCCGTACCCGATCCCGTGGAAGTGCATATCGGCCCCGAGCCGATTCCGCTCGACGTCGTCTACGAGGACGGCGACGTCATCGTCGTCAACAAGCCGCGCGGCATGGTCGTCCATCCGGCTCCCGGCCATTATACCGGCACGCTCGTCAATGCGCTGCTCCATCATTGCCGCGACTTGTCCGGCATTAACGGGGTTTTGCGGCCGGGCATCGTCCACCGGATCGATAAAGATACGTCGGGACTGATCATGGCGGCCAAAAACGACAGCGCGCACAAGTCGCTCGCCGAGCAGCTCAAAGCCCACACCGTAACGCGCAAATATACGGCCGTCGTCCACGGCATCGTCGCGCACAACCAGGGGACGGTCGACGCGCCGATCGGCCGCGATCCGAGCGACCGGAAGATGTATACGGTGACGGACAAGAACAGCAAGCATGCGGTGACGCATTTTATCGTGGTCGACCGGATCAAGGACTATACCGTCCTTCAGCTGAAGCTGGAGACGGGCCGGACGCACCAAATCCGCGTTCATATGAAATATATCGGCCACCCGCTCGTCGGCGACCCGATGTACGGACGCAGCAAGGGAAATCCGATCGACGGACAGGCGCTTCACGCCGGCGTGCTCGGCTTCGTCCATCCGACGAAAGGCGACTACATGGAGTTCGAAGCGGAGCTTCCGGACGACATGAAGCATTTGCTCGAAGTGTTGAAAACGTTGTGACGCTTACATACGGGGAGGGTGCATCGGTGGAGCATTTGGTCAACGCCGCGGTGCAAAACATTCAAATATCGGGCATCCGCAAAATTTCGAATTTGGTCGCGACGTACAAGGATGCCATTACGCTGACGATCGGCCAGCCGGACTTTCCGACGCCGGGACACATCGTCGAAGCGGGGAAACAGGCGCTCGATCGGAACAAGACGGTCTATACGCCGAATGCGGGGCTGCCCGAGCTGAGACGGGCGGCTTCCGCTTTTGTCGAGCGCAAGTACGGTCTCGTCTACGACCCCGAGCAGGAAGTGATCGTAACGGCCGGGGCGAGCCAAGCGCTCGACATTACGCTGCGGACGATAATCGGTCCGGGCAGCGAAGTCGTTTTGCCGGGGCCGATTTACCCGGGGTACGAGCCAATCGTGCGACTGTGCGGCGGAACGCCGGTGTACGTCGATACGCGGAGCAAGGGATTCAAGCTGACGGCGGAGCTGCTGAAGCCCGCGCTGACGGAGCGGACGCGCGCGATCGTGCTTTGCTACCCGTCCAACCCGACAGGGCGCGTCATGGACGAAGCGGAGCTGGCGGCAGTGGCGGACCTTCTGCGCGGGCGGCCGATCTTCGTCATCTCCGACGAAATTTACAGCGAGCTGACGTACGGCGTCCCGCACCGATCGATCGCGGCTTTGCCGGGCATGAAGGAGCGGACGATCGTCATCAACGGGCTGTCGAAGTCGCACTCGATGACCGGCTGGCGGATCGGCTTTACGTTTGCGGACGCGGCCATATCGAAGCATATGCTGAAGGTGCATCAATACAACGTCACGTGCGCCAGCTCGATCAGCCAATATGCCGCTCTCGAAGCGCTCACGGCCGGCTTCGACGACGCGCTGCCGATGAAGCGGGAATACGAGGCGAGAAGAGACTTCGTTCACGCCAGGCTTCAACGGATCGGGCTGGAAGCGGACAAGCCGGAAGGGGCGTTTTACTTGTTCCCGTCGATCGGCCGATTCGGACTGACCTCCATGGACTTCACGATGCGGCTGCTCGAGGAGGAGCGGGTCGCCGTCGTGCCCGGCGACGCCTTCGGCGAATACGGGGAAGGCTACGTCCGCATCTCGTACGCGTATTCGATGGACGTGCTGGAGCGGGCGCTGGATAAGCTGGAAACGTTCGTTTCGAGGCTCGGCTAAAAAAATTTCCGGGTGCCGTCGTTTTCTCTGCAACCTTTTATCCGGATCGTCCGTTAGTAGGGGCGGAAAGCCAAAAATCGGAATCGAAGGGGAAATGTGACGATGGTAAACGCGAAGAAAAAATGGCTGGTCGCAGGGGTAGCCGCTCTTGCGCTGACGACGGCGCTGTACGCCCGCAGCATGCCGAGCTTGGGGCCGACATCGGTATACGCCGCGGAGCAGACGGCTGCGGCGAAGGTCATTACCGTCAACGGAACCGGCGAAATGACGATCTCGCCGGACGTCGCCTACATCAGTCTCGGCATTCGCACGGAAGCCGAAACGGCCAAGGACGCGCAGGCGGCCAACGCCGAGGCGTACACGAAGCTGCGCGCGGTGCTGTTCGACACGTACAAGCTGGCGGAGAAGGACGTCCAGACGTCGGGCTTCCGCGTCCAGCCGGAATATACGTATACGGACCGCGATCCGAAAATCAAAGGCTATAGCGCGACGCAAATGCTGCAGGTGACGTACCGCGATCTCGACAAGCTCGGCACGTTCCTCGACGCCGCTTCGGCCGCCGGCGCGAACCAGATCGAAGGCGTCCGCTTCAGCACCGAGAAGGGGCAGGAATACGAGCTGCAGGTGATCCAGAAGGCGATGGACAACGCGAAGGCGAAAGCCGAAGCGATCGCCAAGTACGCCGGCAAAGAGCTGAAGGGCATCGTAGCCGTCAACCAAGGCGGAGGCGTGGCGATCCCGTCCCAATACAGCAACATCGCCTTTGAAGCGAAATCGGCCGCGATGGACGCGGCGGGTGCCCCGACGAGCATTTCGACGGGCGAGCTGAAGGTGACGACGAACGTGACGGTGCAGTACGAATTTTAATCGGCAGCATGTTGAAAACCCCGATCCGGCGACGGATCGGGGTTTTGCGCGTTTGACGCAACGCTATTCCGAGGCAAGAGGAACGCCGCTTTCCTCGCTTTGTGTTTCGCCATGCTAGAATCCCCATTCGCACATGTGCGTCAGCACGGGTGCGAGCGTGCGCCCGTGCTCGGACAGCGAATATTCGACCCGCGGCGGAACTTCCGGATAGACGAGGCGCGTCAACAGGCCGTCCCGCTCCAGCTCCCGCAGCTGACTCGAAAGCGTTCCCTGCTTGACGTTGGGAATGAGCCGGAATCGGTATCGAGATAACGTTCGAAACAAGCGAACGAGCTCCGGCCGCTACCCGTCGTCCTCGAGAACGAGCCGCAGCGTCGCTTGAGCGGCACCGACGAGCCGTTCGTCGCCCAGATCGTGCCCGTACAGCAGCAGAAACATCGTCGTATGGGCTGCCCGCACGCGGGCGTAGGCGAGCGTCGCTTCGTCCGTTTCCCCGTATACCGCAAAAAAACGGCTTCGTCCTTCCGGAGGCAGGAAGCTGTAAACGAAGGCGAGGTCGGCGGCCGCGTGGCCGACATGAAGATCGCCCCAGTCGATGACGGCCGACAGAACGCCTTCTTCGTCGACGAGCACGTTGCGGAAATGGAAATCGCCGTGGACGAGCGCCGGCGGATGCGCCGGCTTTTCGTATCGGCGCATCCGCTCCACGATCGCATCGATCGGGTGCGGGTCGGACCACAGTCCGAGCGCGATCGCCTTATCGCGATTGACGGTCAGCTGGGCGAGCCGTCCGTCGGGCTCGAGCCGTCCGATCAAGTCGCCCGGCGCCCCGAGCCGGAACGCTCGTTCGACCGGGAACCGGTGCAGCTTCGCCATAAATTCGGCTAGAGGCTCTGCCGAGCGAACGCGCTGCTCGCGCGTAATCCCGAGCGCCGCGAAGCCGTCCAGGAACGGGTATCCGGCGAACGGCCAAGCGTAGTCGTCCGTCGGCCTCCCGATGAAGAGCGGGACCGGCACGGCCAGCGGCAGCCCGTCCCCGACGATTTCCGGAAGAAGCGCGCATTCCCGTTCAAGCAGCGAGACGGCGACGGTCCGTCGGGGGAAACGGAAAACGTACCGGTCGTTGACCCGGTACACCATATTGTCGAAGCCTTCGCCCAGAAGATGAACGGAGACGGGCGCAAGCTCGGGGAACTGGGCTTCGATCAAGGCGGCGGCTTCGGTCTCCGTGACGATTCGTTCGGCCGACCACGGTCGAGTCATGCAAGGACCTCCCGAATGTTATGATGGCGTTCTCGATACCACTATATCAGAATCGGCTCGTACGGGATATGGCGCAACCTCTGAAAGGAAGACAGATCGATTTTAAAATACAGGTATGATATAGGTTCTCTTTCTTTCATCGTTATGCTACAATTTGAAATGAGAGCGGTTACAAGAAAGCGTGCCGCCGTCCATTCCGAAGGAGGCGATCCCGTCGCCCGTTACAACCGGGTATGCTTCGCAGATGCAGCCCAGATGCTCCATCGTCGAGACGCATACGAACGTTCAATCGAAGGAGGAATGAATCGTGAACCGGAATCGAAAAGCGACAAAATGGGTGGCGGCGGCGCTAGCCGTCTGTCTGGCGCTCGGCCCCGCATGGAGCGCATCCGCCTCGTCGAACGCCTGGTACGACACGTATTTGACGGCGGAAAGCAATCTGGGGGACGATTACTATGCAAGCGATGACAGCGGGTTACTGGCTTGGGGCGAAAGCTATATACTGGACAGCTACCTCGATCTGTACGGATTGACGAAGGACGCGTCCTGGCTCGACAAATTCGTGACGCATGCCGATACGGTCGTCGCGACGGCGGACGATATCGACAACGACGGCTATTTGGGCTGGAGCAGCCCCCGATATACGCCCGTCGAAGACGACAACTGGGATTTCGAGGACGCTTCGAGCACGGACAGCACGCTTCCCGCGCACTGGACCCGCTTTCAATCCACATCCTCCACGGCGCTGCGAACGACGGACCATCCGCCCCAGACGGCGGGGAGCTATGCGGTCGAAATTCGGACGGAATCGACCGGGACGAAATGGCAAAGCTTGTACCAGCAGCTGAATACGTACGAACCGGATACGCTGTACGTCCTGCAATTTTACGGCAAGACGAACGGATCGGCGGCCAAGGGACGGGCATACTTGCGGGATAAAACGACCAATACGATTTTGTGCACCGTTCCGTTCGAGAATACGGCGTGGGAGTACAAGACGACGGAATGCCGGACCCCCGCGGCGACCGGACACGTGCTCGAAGTGTGGCTTGGCCATCAGACGTATACGGTGCCCAACGGAAAAGCGTTTTTCGACAACGTCAAGGTGAGCGCGAAGCTGCCGTTCATGGTGCACGACGGCGTCATCGGCACGTCGATCGCCAAGTTCGTGCGGCTCATCCATCAGAACGCCTCTCTGCAGCCCGCGTATTCGGCCAAAGCGAACGGCTACCGGACGTTTCTCGAAAGCCATATCGTACCGCGCTGGGAAAACAGCAGCTACATCGGCAACACGTGGGCGCCGCTCTCCTCGACGACGGGGATGTACAAGCAGTCGGCCAACTTCGACGCGTTCTCGCATACGGCGACGTGGACGTATTTGCCGTACAATCAGGCGCTGGCGTACGCGAATTTGCTGATCGTCCTGTACGAGGTGAACGGCAACGCGACGTATTTGGATAGGGCGAAGCGCGTCGGGCAATATTTCAAAAACGCGCTGACCGCGAACGGAACGGCGTACAATTGGAACTACGCCTACTACGCCGCGACGGTGGAGGATACGTCTCACGCCAACGTCGATCTCGGGTTCGTGCTGGACATGTACCGGAACGGCCAAATTTTCACCGGAGCGGATATGGACAAATTCACGAACACGTTGACCGACGTCATGTGGAACGGCTCGACGACGGCTCCGACGCTGACCCATTACGTGAACGGCACCGGGGCGACCGATTTCAGCAAATATATGTCCAACTGGACGGAGCTCGGCCAGTTCGCCATGGGCGTATTCCCGATCGCGGCGGGGCAGTATAACGGCTTCACGCCGACGAATACGGCCTACTTGCTGACGCTCGCGCGAATCATGAAATGGGACCGGTCGAAAATCGTCAACCAAGGGTTCGAGCTGACGACCTCGACCGACACGACGCAGCCCGCCCAATGGAACCGGATCGGCTCGACGGCGTCGACCGCCTACTTGGACGCCGCCAACGCGTACGAAGGCAAGTACGGGCTGACGATCAAGGCGAACGGTTCTACGGCTCAGCAGGTAAATCAGACGTGGACGCATTGGCTGCCGTCGACCTCATACACGATGACGTTTATGGGGAAAACGGACGGAACGGGAGCGGGCGGCAAAGTGTACGTCAAAAACGAGACGACCGGCGCGATCATCGCCAGCCTGTCGTTCCACGATACGGCCTGGACGGCCAAGACGGTTACGTTCACGTCCCCGGCCAGCCCGACCGACGTCGTCCGCACGTACGTGACGAACGACAATGCGACGGTAACGAACGGCAAAGCCCACATCGACAACATCAAGCTGCGCGTATCGACGGACGCATGGTGACCGCACAGGCCGTTTCGAGCAGGTGCGGCAAAGCGGAAGCCCGTTTTCCGTCGTCGACATGCCGGCAAAGCCCCGATTGCATTCGGGGCTTTTTTGTTGATGAAATTCATGTAAAAAATTTTTGACATAATGTAATGTAAATGATATATTGTGTATAGAAAAATTTACATATTAAATTCGATTTCGTACATGGAGGAGATGTTCGGTGTCCTATCAAGAGAAGAAACAAATCGTATCGCTGTTCAGCGCGTTTTTGGTATTCGGAGCTTATTGTTGGATCGTGTACATCCGGTACAACGATATGCTTCCGGAAGGGACGGAGCTGATCCGGTTTTGGGGCGCCGCCATGTTGATTCTCGTCCCGGTCACGATGGTGGCGAGGTTGATCATCGAAATTTTGTTCATCGTCATCAACTGGCTCTCGACGAAAGAAGCGGCGCCTTCCTTCACCGACGAGCTCGACAAGATCATCGATTTGAAGGCCATTCGCATTTCCTACTTCGTATTCATTCTCGGTTTTTTTATGGCGATGGGCTCCCTGGTCGTTCAAACGTCGCTTACCTCCATGTTCGTCATCCTGTTTCTGGCCGGATTCACGGCCGACGTAGCCGGCATCCTCTGGCGGCTCCATCTTTACCGGAAAGGAGTATGACATGGTCAAGTGTCACATCAGCAACAACATTCGCACTCTGCGGTTCAACAAGAACGAGATGACCCAGCAGCAGCTCGCCGATCTGGTAGGTGTGACGAGACAAACGATCGTTGCGATCGAGAAAGGCAAATATTCGCCGTCGTTGGAGCTCGCTTTTCGCATTGCGCGGGTGTTCGACCGGCAGGTCGAGGACGTGTTCACTTACGAGGAAGTACGGGATTGACACCACAATAAAAGGGGACGACAAAATGAATTCCATCCGAAAGAGCTCGATCATTGTGGGAGTGCTGTTTCTCCTTGCCGCGGTTACGGCGGTCATCGGTCTCGTACTATACGATCCGATTTTGAACGGTCCGGATTATATGACGCGCGGCGCCGAACATGCGAACCGGATCATTCTGGGCGCGATCATGGAGCTGGTGCTGGTCGTATCGGCGATCGGAACCGCGACGACGATGTTCCCCCTTTTAAGAACATATAATGAAACGATCGCGCTTTGGCACGTTTGCTTCCGGTTTCTCGAAGCGGTCGTCATTACGATCGGCATCATCAGCGTCCTGTCGCTGCTAACCTTGAGCCGGGAATATGTAGCGGCTGGAGCCCCGGATATCGCATCGTTTCAGCCTTCGGGCACGGTATTGAAAGCGATCCACGACTGGACCTTTATGATCGGTCCGAACTTCCTGCTCGGGGTCAATACGATCATGTACAGCTATATTTTTTATAAATCCGGGCTCGTCCCGAGGTTTATTCCCGTATTGGGCATCACAGGCTCCATCCTTGTGTTTGCGGCGTCCTTGCTGGAAATGTTCGGCGTTTTTCCTCAGCTTTCGGTGTGGGGCGCGCTGATGTCGCTGCCGGTAGCGGCGAATGAAATGACGCTTGCGGTATGGCTCCTCGCGAAAGGATTCAACGAATCCGCCCTCGCTTCCTTAATCGCCCGGAAGAAGGCGAGGGAGTCCGGCGCTTCCGTATAAAAAAACAGTACAGCTATATAAAAAAGATCGCCGATACCCGCCTTCTTGGCCGGGATATCGACGATCTTTTGGCGTTTGGGCGGAAGCCGCTTCCGATCAACGCTCCTTCCGTGTCAGGAACGCCTTGAAGGCGAACACCGGGAGGACGAGCTGGCGGCGCCAGCGCGACGGGTTGGACAGCAGCCGGTGCAGCCATTCGATATTGAGCTTGATCCAGATGTCCGGGGCGCGCTTCGCCTTGCCGCCGAGAATGTCGAGGCTGCCGCCGACGCCCATGACGAGCTTCGCGTTCAGCTTCGGCTTGTTGCGGTAAATCCATCGCTCCGCTTGGGGAGCGCCCATCGCCACGATGAGGAAGTCGGGTGCGGCTGCGGCGATTTCCTCCACGATGGCGGGTTCTTCGCTCGCGTCGAAAAATCCGTTTCGCCGTCCTGCGACCCGCACGTTCGGATACCGCGATTGAATCGTCTGAACCGCTTTGCGGCTCGTCTCTTCATCGGTGCCGAGGAAGTAGAACGACCACTTGTTCCGGTCCCCCAGCTCGAGCAGGCGAAGCAGCATGTCGTAGCCGGTCACGCGTCCGGGGACCGGGTTGCCGCGCCATTTCGCCGCGAGGACGATGCCGATACCGTCCGCCGTAATGAGTCCCGCTTCGTGCAAAATCCGCATCAGCTGCGCGTCCTTCGAGGCGGACATGACGATTTCCGGGTTGGCGGTCACGACATGGTACACGCGGCGCTCGGGGGCGTTCGCGATGTCGGTGAAGTGGCGGATCGTCTCGTCCATGTTCATTTTCGAGAACGGGACGCCCATAATCGTCACTTTGTCGATTGCCGGCTTCGGTTGCGCCGATTCGCTCATGCCGAATCCCCTCCGGTACGCAGACGTTCGGACTTCCAACGGAAGTACCGCGTTACCGTATCGATGGCGACGGGGATCGCCCGCTCGTCCGGCTCCAGCTTCGCGTGATGGAGGCCGTACGGCGTATCGACGCCGAGCCAGAACATGAAGCCGGGGATGCGCTCGAGCAAGTAGCCGAAGTCTTCGCCGGTCATCGCCTCCGAGCATTCGATCAGCCGGACCGGACCGGCTTCCCCCGAACCGCCTTCGCCGTCGAGCCAATCCATGAATTCGCGGGTGATCGCCTCGTCGTTGTATACCTGCAAATAGTTGGAGCCGTAGTCGATGTCCGCCTTGCATTCGAACGCCGCCTCCGTCCCCGCGACGATCGCCTCGATGCGCTTCTTGACAAGCTTCATCGTGTCGGCGGACAAGGTGCGGATCGTGCCCTCGAGCCGGGCTTTCTCGGCGATGATGTTCTGCTTCGTGCCTCCCTCGATTTTGCCGACGGTGACGACGGCCGCATCGAGCGGATTGACGTTGCGCGCCACGATCGATTGCAGCTGCACGAGCACATGCGCCGCGGCGACGACCATGTCGTTCGCGCGGTGCGGATAGGCGGCGTGACCGCCTTTGCCGGTCAAGTCGACGAACAGCTCCGACGTGTTCGCGAACAGAATGCCGGGGCGCGTCGCGATCGTGCCGACCTCGTACTCCGGCGCGATATGGAGCGCCACGATTTGATCGGGCAGCCAGTCGCGCAGCTCGTCGCTTTCCAGCATCGGCTTGGCGCCGCCCGGGCCTTCCTCGGCCGGCTGGAACAAGACGACGAGATCGTCCGCCATCGGCAGCTCGACGAAACGGGTCAGCACGCCGAGCCCGATCGCCATGTGCAGGTCGTGGCCGCAAGCGTGCATGAAGCCGGGATGGGTCGAGCGAAAATCGCCGGATGCGGGGGACGTCTCCTCCTCGATCGGCAGTCCGTCCATGTCGGCGCGGTAGCCGAACGTACGGCGCGGATCGGTCCCTTTCACCTTGACGAGAATGCCCGTCCGCCACGTGCGCACTTCGATCCGGTGCTGCGGCAGCTCGGCGATCCGGTCGAGCAGCAGCCGCTGCGTCTTGAATTCCTGGAAGCCGGGCTCGGGGATGCGGTGAAGCTGGCGCCGGATATCGACAAACGTTTGGAACGCCGTATTCATGTAGTCCTCCTTCGCAAAGGAAGCCAGGGGCAGGCCCCTGGCTCGTTGACTCGAACTCGAAACGCGCGGCTTACAGCTGGCGCAGCTCCTGCATAATTTCCGTCTTCGACTTCGTCTTGTCGTCGACTTTCTTGATGACGCGCGCCGGCGTGCCGGCGACGACGGTGTACGGCTCGACGTCCTGCGTCACGACCGCGCCCGCGGCGACGACGGAGCCTTGTCCGATGCGCACACCTTCGAGGATGACCGCGTTCGCGCCGACGAGGACGTCATCCTCGATGACGACCGGCTGCGCCGAAGGCGGCTCGATGACGCCGGCAACGACGGAGCCCGCGCCGATGTGGCACATTTTGCCGATTTGCGCGCGGCCGCCGACGACGACGTTCATGTCGATCATCGTGCCGTCGCCGATCGAGGCGCCGATGTTGATCGTCGAGTTCATCATGATGACGGCGTTGTCGCCGATCGTCACTTTGTCGCGGATAATGGCGCCCGGCTCGATGCGCGCGTTGATCGGCTTCAGGTCGAGCAGCGGAATCGCCGAGTTGCGGCGGTCGTTTTCGATCTCGAAATCTTCGATCAGCGCTTTGTTGGCTTCGAGCGCTTGTTGAACGGCGGGCCATTCGCCGAAAAGGACGCCGCTCGCGCCGGAGACGAAGGCGCGGATGTCGGCGCCGAAGTCGGCTTGGTCAAGCTTGCCTTTCACGTATACTTTCACCGGCGTTTTTTTCGTGCTGTTTTTAATGAAGTTAATAATTTCCATCGTGTTCATTTCGGACATGGGACAGCATTCTCCTTTTCGACATGGGAATAAAACTATAACCCCTTTATAGCACAAATGGAAAGGGCAAGCAATGTCCGCGCCGCGCGGCGATCGAGGGGCCGTCGACCGGAACGGATTCGTCCGGCGGAATTGACGATTGACATCATTTGTCGAACGTGAGATAATCGTTTGGAACAAAATAGTGCCTTTAAGCCGGTCCCGTGAGGCTGGCAAGGTGGTCGACGAGAAAGTCGCGAAATCGTAACGGACATGCCGGTTGCGAACCCGATCCATACGCGAGTAAGGCGCTGCGGCGCTTGCACGCGGGTGAGGTTTCGCGCGGCCTGAAGCGGACGATCCGAACTCCTTGCCATATGGGCAAGGAGTTTTTTTGCGGCCACTGGAAGCATCGATGGAGGCGGGGAAGTGCGAACCATGAATCCGGAAAAGCACGTCATCATGGACGAAACGGCGATACGCCGGGCGTTGACGCGCATCGCGCACGAAATACTGGAAAAAAATAAAGGGGTGGACGACACCATCATGATCGGGATCCGCACCCGCGGCATTTACTTGGCGAACCGGATCGCGGAGCGCATCCGCGATATCGAAGGAGTGCCGATGCCGGTCGGGGAGCTGGACATCACCTCGTACCGCGACGACCGGGTGCGCATCCAGTCGGCCGGCAGCGCGTCCGCGCTCCGGGCGCCGGACATCCAGGACAAGCGGGTTATTTTGTGCGACGACGTGCTGTACACCGGGCGGACGGTCAGGGCGGCGATGGACGCGCTGATCGATCTCGGGCGGCCGAAAATGATCCAGCTGGCGGTGCTGGTCGACCGGGGACACCGGGAGCTGCCGATCCGGCCGGATTACGTGGGTAAAAACGTCCCGACCTCCAAGCTGGAGCAAATCGAAGTGAGAATGAACGAAGTGGACCGGAACGACGAGGTCGTCATCATTCAGCAAAGGGGATAACGGGAATGTCGCAAACGAACGTGAAAACGGACCGCCACCTGCTCGGACTGAAGCACCTCGGCCAAGAGGAAATCGTCGGCATTCTGAACCGCGCCGCCCATTGGGAGCAAGCGGGCAAAGTGACGCCGCTGCTCGAAGGCAAGTTCGTGGCGAACATGTTTTTCGAGAACAGCACGCGGACGCGCTTCTCGTTCGAAGTGGCGGAGAAGCGGCTCGGCGCGCAGGTGCTCAACTTCGCGGCCGCGGCTTCGAGCGTCGAGAAGGGCGAATCGATCTACGACACGGTACGGACGCTCGAATCGATGGGTATCGACGCCGGCGTCATCCGGATGAAGCCGATCGGCCTGCTGGCCGAGCTGGCGGACAAAATCAAAGTGCCGCTCATCAACGCGGGCGACGGCAACAACGAGCATCCGACGCAGGCGCTGCTCGATCTGTATACGATGCGCAAGACGTTCGGCGAGATCAAGGGGCTGACGGTTTCGATCGTCGGCGACATCCTGCACAGCCGCGTCGCGCGGTCGAACTTGTGGGGACTGCAGAAGCTGGGCGCGAAGGTGCAGTTTTGCGCGCCTGACAACATGCAGGCGCCGGAGCTGGCCGAATACGCGAACTACGTGAGCATGGACGAGGCGCTGCAGGCGGACGTCGTCATGATGCTGCGGGTGCAGCTCGAGCGTCACGACAAAGGCTTCATCCGATCGGCCGAAGAATACCGCGAGCATTACGGCTTGACGGTCGAGCGGGCGGGGATGATGAAGCCGCACGCGATCATCATGCATCCGGCGCCGGTCAACCGCGGCGTCGAAATCGACGACGAGCTGGTCGAGTGCGAGAGGTCGAAAATTTTTACGCAAATGAGCAACGGGGTCCCGATCCGCATGGCGGTCATCGAACGGGCGCTCGCATAACCGATCAGGAGGCGAACGATGGGAACTTGGATATTGAACGGCGGCGTGCCGGAACGCGGGCAAAACCGGTTGGCGCCGAAACATGTATATATCGAAAACGGCAAAATCGCCGCCATTCGCGACCATGCGACGGAAGGCGTTCCGGACACGACCGGTCACGAGACGATCGACGCGGGAGGCAAGCTTCTCTCCGCCGGCTTCATCGACATGCACGTGCATCTGCGCGAGCCGGGCTTCGAATATAAGGAGACGATTGCGACGGGCACCCGCTCGGCCGCGCGCGGCGGCTATACGACGATCGCCTGCATGCCGAATACGCGTCCGGTCATCGACACCGTCGAGACGGTCAAGTACGTGCTCGGCAAGGCGGAGAGCGAAGGGATCGTCCGCGTGCTGCCGTACGGCTGCATTACGAAAAACGAGCTCGGACGCGAGCTGACCGACTTCGCCGCCCTGAAGGACGCGGGCGTCGTCGGCTACACGGACGACGGCGTCGGCGTGCAGAGCGCGCAGATGATGAAGGATGCGATGGCGCTCGCCGCCTCGCTCGGCATGCCGGTCATCGCCCACTGCGAGGACAATACGCTCGTGGAAGGGGCGGCGGTGACGGAGGGAGCGTTTTCCCGCAAGCACGGCTTGAAGGGGATCCCGAACGAGTCGGAATCGATCCACGTCGGGCGCGACATTTTGCTCGCGGAGGCGACGGGCGTCCACTACCACGTGTGCCACGTCAGCGCGGAGCAGTCGGTGCGGCTCATCCGCCACGGCAAGCAGCACGGCGTCAAGGTGACGGCGGAAGTATGCCCGCACCATCTGCTGCTGTCCGACGAGGACATCCCGGGCACCGACGACGCGAACTGGAAAATGAACCCGCCGCTCCGGTCGCCGAAAGACGTCGAGGCGTGCATCGCCGGCCTCGAGGACGGCACGATCGACATTATCGTCACCGACCATGCGCCGCACAGCGCGGAGGAGAAGGCGCGCGGCCTGCAAATGGCGCCGTTCGGCATCGTCGGCTTCGAGACCGCGTTCCCGCTTCTGTATACGAAGTTCGTCCGGACCGGACGGTGGACGCTCGAGTTTCTGCTCGACCGGATGACGTCCAAGCCCGCCGAGCTGTTCGGACTGCCGTGGGGCACGCTCGAAGTCGGCCGCGACGCGGACTTGACGATCGTCGATCTGGAGACGGAGAAGGCGGTCGATCCGGAGCAATTTGCAAGCAAAGGCCGCAATACGCCGTTCGGCGGCTGGAAGCTGTACGGCTGGCCGACGCTGACGATGGTGGCGGGCAAGACGGTTTGGAGCGAATGACGATTACCCGCGGAATCGACCGCGGCTTCGCAATCGGAATAGATTTCAGATACAGATTACAGGCAGCACATCGATTGGAGGAATGAAAGGATGCAAGCTAGATTATTGTTGGAAGACGGCACGCTTTTCACGGGCAAAGGGTTCGGCAGCGAAGGCGATTCGGTCGGGGAAGTCGTGTTCAATACCGGAATTACCGGTTATCAGGAAGTGTTGTCCGACCCGTCCTACTGCGGACAAATCGTCACGATGACGTACCCGCTCATCGGCAACTACGGCATCGCGCGCGACGATTTCGAATCGATCCGTCCGTTCATCCACGGCTTCGTCGTACGGGAGCATGAAGAGGTGCCGAGCAACTGGCGCGCCCAGTACACGATCGACAGCTTGCTGAAGGAATACGGCATCGTCGGCATCAGCGGCATCGACACCCGGATGCTGACCCGCCGTATCCGTCACCACGGCGTCATGAAAGGCATTTTGACGACATCGAACCGTCCGGTGGAGGAGCTGATGGAGCAGCTGAAGGCGACGCCGCTCATGACCGACCAAGTATCCCGCGTCTCCACCAAGAGCGTGTTCGGCTGCCCGGGGACGAAAGAGCGTGTCGTGCTCGTCGACTTCGGCGCGAAGAGCGGCATTATCCGCGACTTGACGAAGCGGGGCTGCGACGTCGTCGTCGTGCCGCAGGACGCGACCGCGGACCAAATCCGCCGGCTGGCGCCGGACGGCATCCTGCTGTCCAACGGCCCGGGGGACCCGAAGGACGTTCCGCACGCGGCGAAGATGATCGCCGAGCTGCTCGGCGAATTCCCGATCTTCGGCATCTGCCTCGGCCACCAGCTGTTCGCGCTCGCTTGCGGCGCCGACACGGAGAAGCTGAAGTTCGGCCACCGCGGCGGCAACCATCCGGTCAAAGATTTGATTTCCAACCGGTGCTACATCACGTCGCAAAACCACGGCTACACCGTCAAGGAAGATTCGATCGCGGGCACCGACCTGATCGTGACGCATATCAACAACAACGACAAGACGATCGAAGGGCTGAAGCATAAGCACTATCCGGCGTTCTCGGTGCAGTACCATCCCGAGGCCGCTCCGGGACCGTTCGACTCGAGCTACCTGTTCGACGACTTTATCACGATGATCCACAGCTTCAAGGAGCAAAATCCGCGCGCGCCGCGTCAAGCCGAAATCGTCGCCGCCCGGGGAGCTTCGGCACCGCAACGGAAAGGGGAACTCGCATATGCCAAAAAATAATTCGCTCAAAAAAATACTCGTCATCGGCTCCGGCCCGATCGTCATCGGCCAGGCCGCCGAGTTCGACTATGCGGGAACGCAGGCGTGCCAAGCGCTGAAAGAAGAAGGCATGGAAGTCGTGCTCATCAACAGCAATCCGGCCACGATCATGACCGACACGAACATGGCCGACAAAGTATACATCGAGCCGATCACGCTCGACTTCGTCTCGCAAATCATTCGCCAAGAGAAGCCGGACGGCCTGCTGCCGACGCTCGGCGGCCAAACCGGCCTGAACATGGCGGTCGCTCTCGCGAAAGCGGGCGTGCTCGAGAAAGAGAACGTCAAGCTGCTCGGCACGCAGCTGACGGCGATCGAGAAGGCGGAAGACCGCGACTTGTTCCGCGATTTGATGCGCGAGCTGGAGCAGCCGGTACCCGAGAGCGTCATCGTCACGACGGTGCCGCAGGCGGTCGATTTCGCGAACGAAATCGGCTATCCGATCATCGTGCGTCCGGCCTACACGCTCGGCGGTACGGGCGGCGGCATTTGCAACACGGAAGAAGAGCTCGTCGAAATCGTCTCGTCGGGGCTCCGCTACAGCCCGATCGGCCAATGTCTCGTCGAGCGCAGCATCGCCGGCATGAAGGAAGTCGAATACGAAGTGATGCGCGACGCGAACGACAACTGCATCGTCGTCTGCAACATGGAAAACTTCGACCCGGTCGGCGTCCATACCGGCGACAGCATCGTCGTCGCGCCTAGCCAGACGCTGTCGGACCGCGAGTACCAAATGCTCCGTTCCGCGTCGCTCAAAATCATTCGCGCGCTGAACATCGAGGGCGGCTGCAACGTCCAGTTCGCGCTCGATCCGCACAGCTTCCAATATTATGTCATCGAAGTGAATCCGCGCGTCAGCCGTTCGTCGGCGCTCGCATCCAAGGCGACGGGCTATCCGATCGCCAAGATGGCGGCCAAAATCGCCATCGGCTATACGCTCGACGAGCTGGTCAACCCGGTTACGGGCCAAACGTACGCCTGCTTCGAGCCGACGCTCGACTATATCGTTTCGAAAATCCCGCGTTGGCCGTTCGACAAGTTCACGAGCGCCAACCGCAAGCTCGGCACGCAAATGAAAGCGACCGGCGAAGTGATGGCGATCGGCCGGACGTTCGAGGAATCGATCCATAAAGCGGTCCGCTCGCTCGAAATCGGCGTCCACCGCCTGTTCCTGAAAGGCACCGACCAGCTCGACGTGGAAACGCTGGAATCGCGGCTGCGCAAGCCGGACGACGAGCGGCTGTTCCTGGTCGCCGAGGCGTTCCGCCGCGGTTATACGCTGCAGCAAATCCAAGACTTGACGAGCATCGACTGGTGGTTCCTCGGCAAGCTCGAAGGGCTCATCCAGTTCGAAGCGAAGCTCGCGGGCGAGCTGACGCGCGACCTGCTGCTCGAGGCGAAGCGGAAAGGGTTTACCGACCGGGCGATCGCCGAAGTACGGACGATGGCCGGAGCGGACAAATTCGTGAAGGAAGCCGACATCCGGGCGTACCGGCTCGAGCTCGGCATCAAGCCGGTCTACAAAATGGTCGACACGTGCGCGGCCGAATTCGAAGCGACGACGCCTTACTACTACTCGACCTATGAGACGGAAGACGAAGTGCAGAAGACGGAGAAGCAAAAAGTCGTCGTCCTCGGCTCGGGCCCGATCCGGATCGGTCAAGGGATCGAGTTCGACTACTCGACCGTTCACGCGGTATGGGCGATCCAAGCGGCCGGCTATGAAGCGGTCATTATCAACAACAACCCGGAGACGGTGTCGACGGACTTCAATACGTCCGACCGGCTGTACTTCGAGCCGCTGTTCTTCGAGGACGTCATGAACGTCATCGAGCGCGAGAAGCCGATCGGCGTCATCGTCCAGTTCGGCGGCCAGACGGCGATCAACCTGGCGGCTCCGCTGGCGAAGGCGGGCGTCCGCATTCTCGGCAGCAGTCTGGAAAGCATCGACACGGCCGAAGATCGCAAAAAATTCGAGGCGCTGCTGCGCGAGCTGAACATCGCCCAGCCTCCGGGCGGCACGGTTACGTCGGTCGACCAAGCGGTCGGCACGGCGGCGCAGTTCGGCTACCCGGTGCTCGTCCGTCCGTCGTACGTGCTCGGCGGCCGCGCGATGGAGATCGTCTACTCCGACGCGGAGCTGCTCAGCTACATGGAATACGCGGTCAAAATCAACCCGGAGCATCCGGTTCTGATCGACCGGTACATGCTCGGCAAGGAAGTCGAAGTCGACGCGATTTGCGACAAGGAGACGGTGCTCATTCCGGGCATCATGGAGCACGTCGAGCGGGCGGGCGTTCACTCGGGCGACTCGATCTCGGTGTATCCGCCGCAGTCGATCTCCGAGGAGCTGAAGCAGCAAATCGTCGACATTACGATCAAAATCGCTCGCGCCCTGCAAGTCGTCGGACTCGTCAATATCCAGTTCGTCATTTATCAGGATCAAGTGTACGTCATCGAAGTGAACCCGCGCTCGTCCCGGACCGTTCCGTTCTTGAGCAAAGTGACGAACGTGCCGATGGCGAACGTCGCAACCCGCGTCATTATGGGCCAAAAGCTGGCCGACATGGGCTACGAGAACGGCCTCTGGCCGGAGGACGATCACGTGTCCGTCAAAGTGCCGGTGTTCTCGTTCGCGAAGCTGCGCCGCGTCGAGCCGACGCTCGGTCCGGAAATGAAATCGACCGGCGAGGTGATGGGCCGCGATCTCAATTTCGCCAAGGCGCTGTATAAAGGGTTTATCGGCTCCGGCATGAAAATTCCGCCGACCGGCGCGATTATTGCGACGATCGCGGACAAAGATAAAGAAGAAGCGGTCGAGCTGTTCCGCGGATTTTTCGAGCTCGGCTACAAAATCGTCGCCACCGGCGGCACGGCCGACGCGCTCGAGCGGGCCGGACTGCGCGTGGAGCGCGTCCACAAGCTGAGCGAAGGCTCGCCGAACATTCTCGACCTGATCCGCAACGGCGAGGCGCATTTCGTCGTCAACACGCTGACGAAGGGCAAGACGCCGGAGCGCGACGGCTTCCGCATCCGCCGCGAGGCGGTCGAGAACGGCGTCGTCTGCATGACGTCGCTCGATACGGTGCGCGCGCTGCTGCACGTGCTCAACACGATCAACTTCTCGTCCCGCTCGATGCCGGTCGCGAAGGTGTAACCGCATATCGTCGTATGAAGAAGCCGGTTTTCCGTCCAAGCGTCGCTTGGCGAAAAACCGGCTCTACTATGACCCCAAACCGCCATAGGAGGGCTTCCCCCGATGACAATGAAAGGTTATCCGGTCGAGCGGATCATCGTCGCGCTCGATTACCCCGACGCCGAAGGCGCGGAGCGTCTGCTGCGGCGGCTCGAAGGCATTCCGTGCTACATGAAGGTCGGGATGGAGCTGTTTTATGCGGCGGGGCCGCAGTTCGTGCTCCGGTTGAAGGAAGCCGGCTATAAGGTGTTTCTCGATTTGAAGATGCACGACATCCCGAATACGGTCAAGGGCGGCTCGGCGAGCGTCACCCGTCTCGGCGTCGACATGTTCAACGTGCACGCCGCCGGCGGACGGGCGATGATGGAAGCGGCGCGCGAAGGCGTCGAGCTGGCGCTGTCCGGCCGTCCCGGTGCGGACAAGCCGATGTTGATCGGCGTCACCCATCTGACGAGCACGAGCCGGCAGACGCTGAACGACGAGATCGGCATCGCCGGTCCGGTCGAGGACGCGGTGGTGCGCTACGCCGAGCTTGCGAAGGCGGCGGGGCTCGACGGCGTCGTCGCGTCTCCGCTCGAGGTGACGCGGATCAAGGAGCGGTGCGGGGACGCGTTCGCGACCGTAACGCCGGGCATCCGTCCGGCGGGAGCGGCGCTCGGCGACCAATCCCGCGTCATGACGCCGCGCGAAGCGTTCGCGCAAGGGACCGACTATATCGTCGTCGGGCGGCCGGTTACGGGAGCGGCCGATCCGCGCGAGGCGCTCGAGTCCATCGTCGCATCGATAACGGAATAAGGAGAGGATCGAACTATGGCATTGCGTTACTTGGACGAACAAATTTCCGAAGCGCTGCTCGAAATCGGCGCCGTCAGCTTGCGCCCGAGAGAGCCGTTCACCTGGACGTCGGGGTTGAAATCGCCGATTTATTGCGACAATCGAATCACGATTTCGCATCCGTCCGTGCGCGACCTGATCGCGCTCGGCTTCGCGGAGACGATCCGCGAACGGTACCCGGACGCGGAAGTGCTCGCCGGCATCGCCACCGGCGGCATCCCGCACGCGGCGTTCGTCGCGCAGAAGCTCAACCTGCCGATGATCTACGTGCGCGACAAGGCGAAAGGGCACGGCAAGGAGAACGTGATCGAAGGCGCGCTGAAGCCGGGGCAGAAGGTCGTCATGATCGAGGATCTGTTCTCCACCGGAGGGAGCTCGATCAAGGCGTCTCTCGCGGTGCGCGACGCCGGAGCGGACGTGCTCGGCGTGCTCGCCATCTTCAGCTATCAGTTCGACAAGGCGAAGCAGGCGTTCGAGCAGGCGAACATGGAGTTCGATTCGCTGTCCAACTATACGGCGCTGATTAACGTGGCGCTTAAACTGGGCAAAATTTCGCCGGACGACGTCGAGCTGCTGAAGTCGTGGCGGACGAATCCGGAGGCTTACGGGGGATAATACGGAGAGTGACACCGCAAGGGAGACGAGCCCTTGCGGTGTTTTTTTTGAAATATTAGAGTTTATAAGTTTTTTTGGGGGGGAAGAGCGGATTCCGCCTCTTTTTGCAGCTTATAGGCACGGCACCGATGCCGAAGCTCGCCGACGGAGTGCACATCGATGCTGCAGCTGCGGGTGCGTCGGCATTTCCTTGCGAGCCGCCAAACGGAAGCGGCATGCTCGTTCCTGAAGCATGCTGAGCATGTTCGGGCAGGATTCCGGCCATGGATATGGGAATTAGTTACTGTCGGAAAAATTGACTTCGAATCTATATAGATATCCATTTGCCTTGGCATCAATGAAGTATAGGCGGAAATGGGGTGCTGCATTGCTCATATCGGAAACCCGGGGACAATTGGAGTCGGCATGGAGAAAGAAGAGCGTCGAATCGTACACCGATCCATGCGGTCGGGAGGAAGCGGAGCAAGGCGGACAGCTGCGGTCGCTCAGCGATGAAGCTCTTACGGAGCAAGCCAAGACCGGCGATCGGTCTGCCTTCGGGGAGCTCGTGCGGAGGCACCGGTCGAAAGCATGCCGGTTGGCTCAATCGATGGCGAGAGATGAATATATGGCGGAAGATATCGTGCAGGACGCCTTGATTCGGGCTTTTCTCCGGATAGGAACGATAACCGATCCGAAGCGTTTCTTACCGTGGTTTCATCGGATCGTCAGAAATCAGGCGCTGATGAAGCTGAGACGCGGCGGTCCGTACGGCAAGGAGATGCCGCTAACAAGCTGGGAAGGGCAGGTCGCAAATATGGGCGGAGGCGGTTCTGTCCGAGGAGGAGAACAATGGGGAGATCTTGACAGCATTCTGCAACGGTTGTCCCAGTCCTCCGCCGAGCGGGATACGGATAACTCCGACCCGGCGGTTCTCTTGCTGAGAAAAGAAACGGTCGACCATATTCGAAGCTTGCTGCACTGCTTAAGCCGCAGAGAGCGGGAAATATTCGAAGCGTTCTTCTTCGATCAGCTGACGCCTGCCGATATAGCGGGGTTGTTCCATACCTCGACGGCCAACATCTATAACCACATTGCCAATTCCAGACGCAAGGTGAAGCAGGAACGGCTGCGCGTTCACGTCAGCATGTACGTGGACAAGCGCAGACAAAACGGGCTGCCCCGGGCCCGTTCGCTGGCACCCCCGCCATTTTGATTATCAGAAGGAGGCAATGAGCGATGAATCCGAATGGAAGAACCAATTTTTCCGTAACCTGGACAACTGCTGCACAAGCAATGGCCAATATGATGCATTATACGGATAAGAAACAGCACGATTTGGTCGATGTAATGGGATATACCGGCCTCGCATTCCGACTCAACATACATGCCGAGACCGTCGATATCGGCGGGCCTTACGCCTCATTCGATTGGGGAGCTACGTTCTCCAGAGGGATGCGAAACCTAGGGTTTCATTGCAAGTCTATGGGGACCATAACGTCTCCTCCGGTGCCTCCGACACTCCAGGAGCTCGAGGAGGGCTTGGCGTTCGTTCAGAAGAGCATCGACCGGGGGATACCGGTAATGACTTGGGATTTGTTTACGCCCGAATTCGGCGTCATATACGGGTACGACGATGACTCCCGGACGCTTCGCTGCAAAGATAATTGGAAGGACGGCAATATCCCCTATACGAAGCTCGGCCAAGGCCAAATCGGCGAGTTGTTTCTGCTCGGCATCGAATCAAGCTTTGACCCGGATCGACGCGAGTCGCTGCGGGATGCGCTGGAGATGATTGTCGACCATGCGCGAATACCGATCATCCGGGAAGACGGCCAGCCTTTCCGGAACGGCCTTGCCGGTTACGGGGCATGGAAAGAAGCGTTTGCCGCCCGGACGGTTGAAGCGTTCGCCAATGCGTATAACGTAGGGGTTATTAGCGATGCGAGAGAATTCGCATCGGAGTTTCTGAGAAGAGTCTCGGCCGAGTGGATACAGGAAGACGGGATCGGCGCTAAGATCGGCGGGCTGGCGCAAGACGCTTCGGTTCATTACCGGCATGCGGCAGATGCTCTTGTATCACTGCGCGGCATGTTTCCTTTTCCGCAAGGAGGGGAGCCGAACCAACCCGGGCAAGCGGATCGGGCTATTTCGTTGCTGTCGGCAGCGGAGGAGGCGGAGAAGCAAGGCGTCGATTTGTTAGAGAGCATGCTTACCGTTTTGCAAGCTTCGTTAGGACAGCCGTCAACGGCTCCATCCCGACCCATTCAACGTACATATCCATAACTATTCATATCGGAGGATGAGGAAGATGAGCGGCAATGTGGACATCGCGGAATTTATGCAAGTTCGTACCGTCAAGATGGAGGCGGTAAGTCTCGTCGGGCTTCAAGGCCGGGATCTGGACGATCAGAAAAGATTATTCGGCGAATTGACGGCGAGAGTAAATGAAATCGGCAATCGGACAAGTGATAGTCCGTATCTTGTCATTCCGGGCGATTTCCGTCCGATAGTTGCAGTGGAGGTCACCACATTGGGCGAAGTTCCGGAAGGGATGATCGCCTTCAACATCCCGGAGGGCGACTACGTCGCTTTCCGGTTCGAGAAGAAACGTGTAGGCGATTTTTGGAGCAACATTTGCACAAGCGAGAACCAGACGAGGTATAACATCGATTTGTCGCAGCCGAGATTTGAAACCTTTTCGGTTGAGCTTCAATCGGCAGCCGCTCTCGAATGGTATATACCATGCAAGCGTCCTTGAGATGAAGGCCACAACAACCATTCGGGCTATGTATGGGCGTACATCAGTTAAGGAAGAAGTAACTCCAGGTTCACTGTTCCTCCAATTGTCGGGAGTGGAAGGAAAGGCACGTAATCTTATTTACGATGCGCGACCGCCGATTGTCCATGCTTCGGCTCTCGTGGCTTCTGTTGGATTTCATCCAACGGAGCAGGGCGACGAAGTTCCCGGTCAGGCGGTTCATTGGATTTTTCTCCAACGAAATCGCCGTATACGGGGCGTGTCCGGCTCCTGCCGGGCGTTTCTGCTGGATGGAATCCCATGGCGAGGCGTTTTCGCGTTCGATTGAGGTCCATTCGTTGGGAAAAATCCAATTGAGGGAACTACCGCGCAGGCTACGCCCCTCTTGTTGTCGGAGCCATTCGTCTGACGACCCGGCCGCTCAATACAACGTAGCGGACGCGGCGTCCGGCAAAGGATGAGCCGGGATATCGGGCAGCCGCAACCGGCGCACCGCTTCCTGCAAATAACGAAGGTCGACGCGAAGCGCCGGCGCCCCTCCCGTCGGCCGCGCTCCGCCCCGGGGCGAATGCGGATCGATGCGGCCGAACGCCTGCAAATCCGCTTCGTAAAGGGCGGCGTCCCAACGAACGTTCGCGATCGCCCGTCTAACCGCATCGACGGGATGGCCGGTCTCCTCGGCGAGAAGCCGGGCGGCCGTCGACGGCTCGGAGCGGAGCATACGGTGCGCCTTCAAGTGGGCGCGCAAATAAGCCTCGACGAGGTCGCCGTTCGAGCGCGCCCACGATTCGTCGGCCACGACGCCGGTCGTGAAGCCGCTCCCCCGCCACTCCCCGATCGGGACGCCGATGCGGTAATAGTCCGCGATGCTGATGTACGGCTCCCACAGCACCGCGGCGATCCGGCTCCGTTCCGCCAAACGCTCCATCGCCCGCTCGACCGGCTCGTAGAGGAGCCGGGCGTTCTCTATCCCGATGGCGGCCAGCATCGATTGGATCCGGTATTCGGCGTTGCTGCGGCTTGTCGTCGAGATCGGCAGCTCGGCGAGCCCGGAGGGGTAGTCGACGCTTAGCCCGGGCGGGACGACGATGGCGAAGCCTTTGCCGTCCGCGGCCTTGCCGTCGGAGGCGAGCAGCACGGCCCGGAACGCCGGCAGCAGCCGTCCGATGACGCCGCACAGCGATATCGCGTAATCGCCGAACGTCGCGATATGGACATGGCCGGCGACCAGCTCCTGAACGAGCCGCATCCCGTTCTCGGCGCGGCGCCACTCGACGTCGACGCCGACGGGACCGCCATGTTGGCGCAATTCGCTTTCCAGCAGCCCCAGCCGCCTCATGAGCAGCGGGCTCCACATTTGAGCCGCTGCGGCGGTAAACCCGACCTTGAGCGGTCCGGCGGAAGCCGCGGCCGGACGGACGAACGGATCGGCGCTCGCGAACGTTTTCACCCATGCGGCCAGCTCGGTTTTGTCGAAATAAACTTCTTTGCCGATTTTATAGCTCGGCAGCCGTTTCTCCTTGCGCCACCGGTCGACGGTCGACCGGCTCACGCCGAGCTGGTCCATCGCTTCCTGCATCGTCAACATATTCATTAGCCGCATCGGTCCGAAACCTCCTATCCGCTGGAACGAACTGGAACTGTTCCTCGTTCGTCGTCATCCCGCCTCGATGTCGTTCATTCCGTTGACCGGATCGAAGCGGGATGCTACCTTATGTATTAATTCCAAGTATAACTATAAGATATTATGGAATTCAATAACGTAAAGATTGCGGCGACGAGACAGGAGGACATTCGATGACCGTTCATCGGGACGATGTGGAATTTGGCTGGTACATTCCGACGCATGGGGACGGACACTATCTCGGCGTCGAGCCGGAGCGCGAATCGACGGCCGACTATATGATCCAAGTGGCCCGGGCGGCCGAGGAGGCGGGGTTTACGTTCGCCTTGGTGCCGACCGGCAATCAATGCATGAACGGCTGGATCGTCGCGGCTACGGTGGCGGCGCATACGCGAACGCTGCGTCCGCTCGTGGCGGTACAGCCGGGGCTGATCGCGCCGCTGTACGCTTCCCGCATGGCCGCCACGCTGGACCGGCTGACGGGAGGCCGCGCGCTGATCAACGTCGTGACCGGCAACTACAAAGATTTGACCGAAAACGGCGACCCGCTGGCCGACGCTTCGTACCATGACGAGCGGTACGAAAGAACGCGCGAGTTTTTGCAGGTGATGCGGAGCGCCTGGTCGAAGCCGAAGGTGCGGAACGCCTCCGAATTTTATTCCGGAGAAGCGTTGGACCCTGCTTTGAAGGTCCGGTACGAAGGAAGCTATTACCGCATCGAAGGCGGGGCGAGCTATCCCGACCCGGTGACGAAGCCGCATCCCCCGATCTACTTCGGAGGCAGCTCGCCGATCGGCAAACGGGTGGCGGCGGAGACGGCCGACGTCTACCTGATGCTCGCGGAGCCGATCGACTGGATGCGCGAGCAACTGGATGAGATGGAGCGATACCGGAGCGAGCTGCGGGAGCGGACGGGCGTCGACCGGCCGTTGAAGTACGGCGTCCGGATTCAAGTGCTCGTGCGCGACACCGAGGAGCGGGCTTGGGAGGATGCGTTCCGGATCATCGGCAAGGCGGACGAGGCGGCGATCCGGGCGGGCAACGAACGGCTCGCGAAGACGGACTCGACGATTCAGCACCGGATGAACCGGCTCCGCGATCGGTACAAGGACAACCGCTACATCATCGGACCGAACATGTGGTCCGGCTTGTCCAACATCCGCGGAGGCGGGGGCGTCCAATTGGTCGGAACGCCCGAGCAGGTGGCCGACCGGCTGCTCGACTATATCGACATCGGCATCTCGAGCTTTATTATGTCCAACTACCCGCACCTGGAGGAGGCGATCCATACGGGCCGCCATCTGCTGCCGGTGCTGAAGCGGAAGCTGGCGGCCCGCTCAGGGGCGGCTGCTTCGTTCGACGAGACGAGCGAAAGGAAGGAAGCACGATGAGACGGATGAAAACGACAAACCCGATACTAACGCTCGCGCTCGCCGTCCTGCTGACGGCCGCCGCCGTCACGGCCGGATGCGCCCCCCGGGAAGCGGCGACGAAGCCGCAGGCCGGCGGCGACACAGGCCGACAGCAGGCGGACGCTCCGAAACGGAAGGAGCTGAAGACGGTCCGGTTCAACTATGTCAGCACGTACGTCCCGCTCATGTTTTCCAAAAACAAGGGGTGGATGGAGCAGGCGTTCGCCAAGGAAGGCATCAAGGTGGAATGGTCCACGTTCCCGACGGGCGCCGCTTCCTTGGAAGCGATAGCCGGCGGCCATCTCGACATCGGCAGCATCGCGCCGCTGCCCCCGATTACCGCTGCGGCGAACGGCGTCGACTTGAAGCTCGTCGCGACGTACGGCGTGTTCGGCAAAGGCAACGCCCTGGTCGTGCACAAGGATAGCCCGATCCGGACGCTCGAAGACTTGAAAGGCAAAAAAATCGGCGTGGCCAAAGGAACGATGGCTTACGATCTCGTGTTGAAGGCGCTGGGGCAGGCGGGATTGAAGCCGTCCGACGCGCAGATCATCCAGCTGCTGCCCGACGAAGGCCAGGCGGCGTTCGAAAGCAAAAACGTCGACGTTTGGGGCATCTGGGATCCGATCTTGACGACGGTGTCCGTGAAGACGGATGCCCGTGCGTTGACGGACGGGGAGAAGCTCGGGCTGCCGACGCCGAACTTCGTCATGGCGAGCGGCAAATTCGCGAAGGAATACCCCGAATACGTCGAGCTGTTCCTGAAGGTGAACCGGCAAGCGGCCGAGTGGATGAGAGACCATCCGGAGGAGGCGATCGATTATTTCTCCGGCGTAACGAAGGTCGACAAGGAGGTCGTCCGCCGAATCGCCGCCAACAACCCGGTCGTCTATGAACCGATCACGGACCGGTTCGTCGAGCTGGAGAAACAAATCGCGAAAACGGCTTTGGCCGACGGGACGATCAAAAAAGAAGTCGACCCGGTCAAAATCGTCGACAACTCGTTCATCGAAAACGTCATGAAGCAGCCTTTGGAGAAGATCGAGTATGGGGACGCCGATCCAGGTCCGAATCCATCCGGGCTGCCGACTTTGAAGTGATCCGGTTGCAGGCCGGCAAACGAGCCTCGGGCGAATGCCCGGGGCTTTTTTTCTTTGCCAAAGAAACAAGCCGCTGCAACGCGGGTGCTTACCCCGGCCTGGACGCCGACGGCCGCCATTCATTCGATGCAAGCCTCGACGCGGGCCGTTCCGGACGAGCGGTCGGAAATCGGGATTGACAAGGAACGACAATGGATATATAGTTAATTACATGAGTAACTAACCAGTTTGGTGGTGAACACATGAGCTCAATGATCGACGACAGCCGGCCGATATTCGTGCAAATCGCCGAACGGATCGAGGACGACATCATCGGAGGCGGGCTGCCGGAAGAGGCGCAGGTCCCATCCACGAACCAGTTCGCTTCCTTTTACCAGATCAATCCGGCGACGGCGGCGAAAGGCGTTAACCTGCTTGTGGATCAAGGCATTTTGTACAAGAAGAGGGGGATTGGCATGTTCGTGGCGACGGGGTCCCGCGCGAAGCTGATCGAGAAGCGGAGGGAGCAATTTTACGAGCAGTTCGTCGTAACGATGATCCGGGAGGCGGAGAAGCTCGGCATCGGAACGGAACAATTGGCGGAGATGATCCGGAGAGGGGATAAGGCGCAATGACATACGCAGTCGAGTTGAACGGGGTGACGAAATCGTACGGGAACGTGACGGCCGTAAGCGACGTCAGCTTCGCGCTCGAGCCCGGCAAAATGTACGGCTTGCTCGGACGCAACGGAGCGGGGAAAACGACGATCATGCACATGATCACCGCGCAGCTGTTCGCGACGAGCGGGGAAGTCAAGGTGTTCGGGGAGGCGCCGTACGAGAACAACCGCGTCTTGAGCCAAATGTGCTTCATCAAGGAAAGCCAGAAATATCCGGACAATTACCGCATCTCCGACGTGCTCGAGGTGGCCGCATCGATTTATCCGAACTGGGACGCGGCGTACGCCCATACGCTGGTCGACCTGTTCCGTCTTCCGCCCAAGCGGGGGATGAAGAAGCTGTCCCGCGGCATGCTCTCCTCCGTCGGTATCGTCGTCGGTCTGGCGAGCCGGGCGCCGCTCACGATTTTCGACGAGCCGTACTTGGGGCTTGACGCCGTAGCCCGAGGCTTGTTCTACGACCGGCTGATCGAGGATTACGCGGAACATCCGAGGACGATCGTGCTGTCCACCCATCTGATCGACGAAGTCAGCCGCATGCTGGAGCACGTGCTCGTCATCGACGGCGGCCGGCTTATCTTGAACGAGGAGGCGGATTCGCTGCGCGGCCGGGCGTTTACGGTCGTCGGACCGGCGGCTACGGTGGACGCGTATGCGGCGGGCAAGGAAACGATCGCCCGGCAGCCGTTCGGCGGTTTCGTCTCGGCGACGGTGATGGGGAATTTGTACGGCGACGACCGGAAGCAGGCCGAATCGCTCGGTCTCGACATCCAGCCGGTATCGCTGCAGCAGCTGATCGTCCATTTGACGAACGGCAAATCCGAAGGAAAGGCGGCGGAAGCGCGATGAATCGAACGGCGAGCGTATTTCGAATGAACGCGAGAGACAAATTGTCGTGGTTTTACATCCCGTGGCTTATTCTGGGAATCAGCTTCGCGATCAATCTCGTTATCGGCTATTTGCTGAGCGAGGAGAACGGCATGTATACCGGCGGGATCGCTTCCATCTACGTCTATATGTTCGTGATGGGGCTGATCGTGCTGGCGCAGACGTTTCCGTTCGCGCTCGGGCTCGGCGTTCGGCGGACGGACTATTTCTGGGGAACGACAGCGACGGGGGGCGCGGTCAGCGCGCTGTTTGCGGTCATCCTGATCGCGCTCGGGGCCATGGAGCGCCACTTGACCGGGGGCTGGGGGGTCAATCTGCACTTCTTCCACCTTCCGTATTTGAACGACGGTCCGATCGTCGCGCAGCTGTGGGTATCGTTCGCGTTGCTCATGCACGTCTTCTTCTCGGGTTTCGTCATCGCGAGCCTGTACCGGCGGTTCGGCAAGACGGGGCTGTACGTCCTGTTCGCCGTCCTCCTTCTGGGCGGCTCGGTCGGCTCCTATCTTTTGACCTATTACGGCAAATGGATCGCCGTCTTCGGCTCGCTGTTCGACCGCTCCGCCTCCGAGCTGGCCGTTTGGCTGTTCGCGATCGCGGCTGCGTACGCCTTGGCTTCGTACCGGCTGCTTCGGCGGGCGACCGCTTGATCCGCCTATAGCGGACGGACGGTCCGGCCGATGCCGCACCGCGGCGCCTATCGACTCCCCCTCCCGATCGGGACGGCGGAGTCTTTTTCTCGTTCGCAGAAGGGAGACGGTCGAATCTTGTAGAATAGTGTACGGGACCTATTACCGAAGAAGGAGTACATCCGGCATGATTCATCAGGACATCATCGGGCGACTTCGTGCCGATCTGGACGACGGCCGCGCTCCGCAAGTCCGGTACGATCCGGAGACGACCGACGCCGCGGCCGGCGAAGTGGCGATCGGTCTCGGCCTTCCGGCCGCCGGCGGAGCGGGCGTTTGCCTGAACCATAAACAGACGCCGCATCGCTCCGTCAGCCGATACGTGCTCGAAGCGGACGAGGAGACGGCGGAGCGCTGGCGCGCGGCCGTCGGCGATCCGCTGAAAGCGGCCTATGTCGTGGAAGACTTTTCACCGGATACGTGCCTTGCCTTCGTCGTCTTTTGCGTCCGCTGCGCCGGGGCGGAGGCGACGGAGACGGTCCGGCGATACGTCGATTACGCCGACCGCTGGGAGGAGGGCGACGTCCGGACGACCGGACAGCCGTTCGCGTCGTGGGGGTGCTTGCACAACGCGCTCGCGCACAGCTACTTTCCGCGTCCGGCGGACGCGTCGGCCGGGTTCGCCGCCTGCGTGAGGCTCGTGCTCGCCTTGCTCGCGCGCGACGCGGACCCGGCGCGCGTCCCGGCGATCGCCGACAATGCGGAATACGCCAGGGCGACCGGCCTGCTTCGCCGCGAATATCAAGAATATGCGCAATCATTGAAGCACGCCCAGCTGCTCCAGCTGGAGCTGCCGCTCGCCGGCTCCTCGCGCCGGATGACGGTCGACGCCTTCATCGGCGAGGACCGGTCGTTTACGGGGGCGGCGAAGGCGTTTCTGCGCACCGACGCCGAGCATCCCCATTTCCGCGACGGATTCACGCTGATGGCGGTGTATCGTCCGGATTTGGCGGGAACGGGCAACGACATGACGATCTCCGTCGACCCGTCCTCCGGCGTGTACTTGAAGGAGCTGTGGCATCGTCTCGAGCGGATGGAGGACGAGCGATGGGGGGCGGACCGGCCGTCCGCCAAGCCGCGGTTCCCGGACATCTCCCATGCGGAGGAGCCGTGGTTTCACGGCAAAGGAACGTACACGCTGCTGGCGGCGCCGAAGCGGATCGGCGGCGTGCCCGGCTCCAGGCTCGGCTGGGACGACGTCGTCCGCGCGCTGTGGGACGAATACAACCCGGCCGAATCGATCGTCGTGCGGCCGGATCGGGATGACGGCGCCGAGGCGGAGCCTTGCCGCCTGTACCGCTGCGAGCCCGACCCCGCGTCCGGCCCGAAATCGCTCGTCGCGGCGCGCTGGGAGCGCGGAGACAAGCAGGCGATGCTGCTGACGCCGACGCTGCAGCGGGTGATGGCCGCCTGCATCGGGAGCGCCGACCGGACCCGGATCCCCGACATCGACATGCTGCCTCCCGTCGGCTCGTTCGATTGGCTGGAGCTGCCCGGCGGCTTCGCGGTCGTCCATGGCGACGGCGTCTTTTTGCTCGACGACTGGAACCGCGAGCCGATGGACATCCGCGCGCTGCGCGAGGAGTTCGTCCGGCTGCAGGAGCGGTTCCGCCGCATCCGCACGCACCGGGAAGAAATCCGGTCGCTCGTCGACGGGGAGCTGGGCCCGAACGGGCTGCTGCGCGGCAGGAAGCAGCTGCTTCTGTCGAACCGGCTCGCGCGGATCAAGCTCGACATGCGGAAAACGCTGCTGCGCACCGTTCCTTCGGCCGCCGATTACGCGATCGCCGCGTTCCGCCAATCGGTCGAAAGCCGATGGGGCATGCAGTCGCAGCTGGAGGAGCTGTACGCGGGCTTGTCCGAACTCGAATCGATTTTGAAAAGCTATTCGGATACCCGGAGCAACTATTTGATCGGCGTCTTGACGATATACGGCTTCCCGTTCGCGCTGATCGCGAATTTTTTCGGCTTCGTGTTCGAGGGCGACATTCATTGGACGGGCATCGCCGGGTTCGTCCTGCTCTCTTTCGTCCTGCTGGGGGCGCTTCTCGTCTGGGACCGCCGCTCCGCCCGGACGCGGACCGCCATTCGGGGCAACGGACGCGGGAAGGAACCGTCATCGGAAGAAACGTAAAGGGGAGATGGGCATGGCCGTCGTGTTGGTCGTAGACGACGACGAAATGGTGCGCGAATATGTCGGCATGATCTTGGAGGAGTTCGATTACGAGGTGGAGACGGCGAAGGACGGCATCGCGGCGGCCCGGATGATCCGCGAAACGGACCGGTACGACCTGGTCGTGACCGACCTGCAAATGCCGCCGGGCGAATGGGGAGGCACCTGGCTCATCGAGCAAATCCGCCCGGCCCGTCGGACGCCGTTCATCGTGCTGTCCGAGCGGGGAGGCGCGGCCGAAGCGGCGAAAGCGATCAAGGCCGGCGCGGCGGAGTACGTCGAGAAGACGAACATGGACCGCGACCTTGTGGCCACGATCGAGAAGGTGCTGCTCGAAGCGGGCGCGGCCGAGCGGGAAGAGGCGCAGAAGGCGCAGGCCTATTATCCGATGCTGCGCATGAGGCTCGGCGACGACGTCTGGAACCGGCTCTCGGACAAGGCGAAGACGATTCTCGCCACGAGCGAGCGCGTCTATCACGAGCATTCGCACGATACGGACTTCGATTTTATGGCTTCGTTCGGCCCTTTGGCGAAGGCGGCGGAAATCGAGGCGAACCGGATCTGCATCAACGATTTGAAGACGTTTTTGCGCGAGACGCGGCTGGATTTCACGGTCCGTACGTTAAAAGGGAATGTCGTGCCGCTCGCCTCGCTCGGCGACGACGAGCCCGCCATGACGCTCGGACAGGTCGTCTACATCTTGAGGCAGGCCGTACCGCGGCAGTTCGCCGCCTCGAAAGGCGTCTCCGCCGAGGACTACGGGATGCTGATCGCGTTTTTCGAGAAGCTGCTCAAGCCGCGCAACGAGTCCGTCCACAGCGAAATTACGGACATCCGCTCGTACGAGCTGTTCCGCGCGCACATGCTCGGCATCGGCTGCACGTCGCCGTTCGCCGTCCTGTGCCGGCTATAGGGAAGGAGGGGGAGACGTCATGCCGCTTGCCGAACGGATCGAGAGGCTGCAGCGCGAAACCGGGCTTCGGTTCGACCATACCGCTTTTTTGAAGCTGGCGCTGCTGCACAAAAGCTTCGCCAACGAGCATCCGGTCGTGGCGGACTGGGAGCGGAGAGAGAAGCTGCTGCTGCTCGGCGACAAAACGGTCCGGCTGGCCGCCGCCGACTTGACGTTCCGGTTCGTCGGCTCCGAGCCGGACACGTTTCACCCGTTCGTGGAAGAGCTGTTCCGCCGCGGATTCGTCGCGCGGATCGCCGAGCGGGTGTCGCTTGCGTCGTATATCGCCGTAGGCAACGGGTTCGTTCCGGAGGAGGCGCGCCTGGAGCCTTTCGTCCAAGGCTTCCTGGCCGCCGTCTACTTGGAGCTCGGCTACGAGGAGGTGCTCCGGATCGTATCGGAGCCCTTTTATCGGATGCTTCATGACATTAAAGAAAACCGCACCTACGATTACGTCGCCGCGCTGGAAAGCTGGGCCGCCCGAAAACGGACCGCCGTCGAGATGGAGCCGCTCGGCGTGGAGACGAGAGCGGATAGCGGGGAGCCGGTCTACCGGGTCGCGGCGCTCGTCAAGGGCAAGCGCGGGAAGGGCAAGGGCGCGACCCGGGAAATGGCGGAGCAGCGGGCGGCGAAAGATTATTTCGTCAGGCACGTCGACGAGAGCGAATGGAGGCTGCCGCTCAAAAATTGGCGTCCGCAAACGTACGACATGCCGCGAGGAGCGCTACCGCCCGGCCGAGACGCGGAACGGCTGAAGAAAATCCCGTTTTTCAAGGCGACCCGTGCCGCGCTGCTTCATCAAAGCTTGACCCACGAGACGTATTACCGGGACCGCCCGGCGGAAACCGGCCCGGAGCTGTCGCCGCTCGCGGCGCTGGGCAAATACGCGCAGACGTTTTTGTACGCGCACTATTTGTTCTGGAACGACGGCGCGCTCGACGTTGCGGATCCGTCCGCTCTGCCTCCGCTGCTTGCCTACTTGGGCAGCGCGGACGTCAACGCGACGCTGTTCGATCGGCTCGAGCTGATGCCGCTTCTATGGATGGGAGGCACGTTGCGGACCGTATCGGCGTCGATGAAGGCGGAGGCGGTGCTCGCGCTGTTCGGAGCCCATTATTTGTCCAAGCGCGACTTCGGCGCCGAGCCCCACGACATGCTGCGCATTTTGCTGCATCAGCACGTGCCGTCGTACGGCCGGAAGTTCGAGCGGGAACGGTTCGATCCGGTATCGGTGCTGACCGAGCTCGTCCGGCTGTGGGGAGCGGACTGGCATTGCCGCCTCCGGCGGGACGTCGTCTCGACGAACCCGGCCAACCCCGGCGTCGCGAGCACCGCGGAGCTGCTGGAGGGCGACCGCGTGCGTCTAAGCCGCCGGGCCGTCGGGCGATCCGGCAAGGAAGCGTCGGCCGACGTCGCCCGCGCGGTGCTGAACGAGCTTCGCGAGGCGTTCGATCTTCGCGCCGATTCGCCGCTGCGCGGGCGGGAGTCCCACCGCTACATGCTCGGGGCGCTGCTGCGGCAGCTGGAAGCGCCGGAGACGATGGGGGCGAAGCGGGTCCGCGAGGCGATCCGGCTGTGCGGCGGCTTCGGGATCGACGCGCTCGCCGGGAAGTCGTATCGCGAAGCGTACGACGACATCCGCCGAACGGCGGACCGGCTGCAGGCGATCGGCGCGGCGGACGCGGAGGAGACGTACCGGAAGCTGCTGGTCCATTCCGGCCTGTTGACGGAGCGGCAGTACGGGGTGTTCGACATTCAGGACTATTTGGAACGGCTGATCCGATGGCTGGAACGGCTGAACCCCGAGTCGTCGACCGAGGAGCTCGAACCGTTTTTCAAAAATATCGCGGATACGGTCCAAGTGTTCCGGCTCGTGACCGAACGTCCGTTCTCGATCGTGCCGCTGCTGCCGGTCGTCGAAGACGTGCTGCTCATACTGCCGGGGCGCCTCGAAGCGCGCGTGGCGGCGGGCGGAGGCGAATGCGTCGGCTTCGGCCAGACGACGTTTTTGAACTGGTTTCTGTACAGCATCCTGTCCAATCTCCACGATCATTTGGAAGGGAACGAGCCGCTGCGGGTCGAGATTGCGCTCCGTCGGGCGGAGCATACCGGCGACGCGGCCGTCGAACTGACGTTCGACCGGGAGCGGGTTCGGAAGCCGTTTTACCGCGATCTCCATTACGTGACGCAATTCGCGTCGTTTTCGTTCGCCGACGTCGAGGTCGAGCCGGGTACCGTCCGCGTTTCGTTTTTGCGTTTGCGGGAGCGGGGCGAGGCGGGAGCCGCCGACCGGATCTTGCTTTGGCTTCACGATCGCCAGGTGGAGGCGGTTCGGAGCTTGAGTCCGGTCGGAGGATGGATGCACGATTTGAAAAACGGGCTGTGGATCTTGAAGAACAGGATCGCCCTGTTCCGCAAAAAAGGGATCGGCAGCGAAGCGGAGCTGCACCGGCTCGGACAAGCATGCCTCGCCAAAGTGCATCGGCTGTCCTCCTTCTTCCGCTTCACGAAGCCGAAGCGGCAGCCGGTCGACGTGACGGCGCTCGCGGCGCAAATCGCGGGGGAGCTGGGCGCCTTGGCGGGCGAACGCCGGACGGTATCGGTCGACGTCGCGCCGAAGCGTCTCGTCGTGCGCAGCGACGCGGACATGCTCTATTCGCTCGTGACGAATTTGGGCAAAAACGCGATCGAAAGCTTGGGCGCCGACGGCCGGCTGGACATCGCGTTCGAGGGCGCCGACGGCGGCGGTGCGCTGCGGATCACCGTAGCCGACAACGGCTGCGGCATGCCGGAGGAGAAGAAGGAGCGGCTGTTCACGTCGTTTACGACGACGAAGGCGGGCGCGAGCGGAAGCGGTCTCGGGCTCCCGACGGTGAAGCGGATCGTCGACCTGCTGGACGGCGACATCGTCTGCGAAAGCGAGATCGGCCGCGGCACGACGTTCCGTGCGACGATTCCGGCGAAAGCCGTTCGGCAGACGGAGCCGGACGATTCTCCGGCGACGTGAGCCGCGGGAAGTTTGTCGGACGGCCGCGACTTTTGCGCTTGCCCGGGAAATGGAACCATACGAAAGGCGCCCGCGAGGGCGCCTTATTCAATGCTTATCGGTTATTCAGTGGCAGTCCGGGGCGTCGTTGTACGTAATCGTGCCTCCGTCGAGCACGATCAGCGGCTGGGGAACGTACGGCTTTGCCTCGACGACGCTCGTGCGGTCTTTTTGTCCGTAGAGGGCGATAACGACCGCTATGACGGCGATTGCGGCGAAACCGGCCCATTTTTTTGCTCTGTTCATCCGTCCAAGCTCCTTTCGCGAAACGATCCGATACCGGTATTGTACCTCATTCCGGAGCGAAATACTAGGGATTTTTCGTGTCCTCGCATGGCGTCTCCGATTTCCGAAATTCCTTCATCCCCTTGTACCCGACTCGCCGCGATGCGGCGCGAAATTTGCAAAATGCTGACAATCGCCGGCGACACCCGGTTTGCAAATATTTTGCAAACCATGTAACTTTTTTTAAGGTCGCGACGTCTAAACATTGTATGAACGGAGTATGAACGACAGGATGGGAGGGAGAGCCGGGAAATGGGGTGGCTTCCGCGTTTCGCCGCAAAGACAAAGAGGGGAACAGCGCCGACCGAACCGTTGCCCGACGACGGGAAGGACATGCCGGCCGAGCCGGGCGCGCATTCGGAGATCGCCTCGGCCGCCGAGCGGGTTAGCGCGCTGCCGGTTTCAAACGAGCCGATCTTGACCGTCAGCGGTGTGGAACGGTCGTTTCCGGTCGGCGGCCGGCAGCTTCACGTGTTGAAAGGAATCGACATGGAGCTGAGACCCGGCCAGCTCGTCATGCTGCGGGGCCGTTCGGGCTCCGGCAAGACGACGCTCATGAACATGATCGGGGGCTTGGACCAGCCGAACCGGGGAGAAATTTATTTTTTGGGACATCCGTTCCATCTATGGAACGACGATCAGCGGACCGATGTGCGCCGGAAGCAAATCGGGTTCATTTTCCAGACGTACGCGCTTATGCCGCTCTTGTCCGCTTGGGAGAACGTCGAGCTGTCGCTGCGCATGGCGGGCGTTCCGAGGTCGCAATGGAAGCCGCGGGTGCAGCATTGCCTCGAGCTCGTCGGACTGGGCAAGCGGATGCACCACCGGCCGTTCGAGCTGTCCGGAGGCGAGCAGCAGCGGGTCGCCATCGCCAAGGCGATCGCACACCGGCCGACGCTGCTGCTGGCGGACGAACCGACGGCCGAGCTCGATTCGCAAATGGGGGCGCAGGTCATGGCGGTTTTCCGCGAAATTATCGACACGGAACGGGTAACCATCTGCATGACGACACACGACCCTACGATTTTGGAGGTAGCCGACCATGTCTATCAAATGGTTGACGGAAAATTCATCACTACATAAGCGTTCCCGATCGCTCCTGTCGATCGTACTTATCGCGGCGCTGGCGACCGCCTCCGGCTGCTCGCTGCTTCCGAAGGAAGAAGAGGAGGAGACGCTTCCGGCGATTACGCCGCCGAAGCTGTCGGAGAAGCCCACCTACACGGTGAAGACGACGACGCTCGAAACGAAGGTTCGCGCCTCGGGCCGGCTGATGTCGACGAAGGAAGAGATTCTTTACTTCACCGAGGACAACAAGCGGATCAAGGACATCTACGTCAAAACAGGCGACGCCGTCAAAGCCGGCCAGCTGATCGCCGAGCTCGACGCCTCGACGCAGGAGAGCGATCTCCGGCAGAAAAGGCTGCAGCAGCGAAGCGAAGAGCTTAGAATGATCGAGATGCTTCGCAAAAACGACGGATCGCAATCCGCCGCGGAGCTGGAGCAGGCGAAGATCCAGTTCGAGCTGAAAAAGGAAGAGCTCGCGAAGCTCGAGGAGTCGATCGCGAAGTCGAAGCTGACCGCCCCGTTCGACGGCACGATCGTATCGGTCTCCGTCAAGAAGGGCGACAGCGTGAAGGCGTACGACGACATCGCCGTCATCGCCGATCTGAACACGCTGACCGTCGCGGCCGACCCCAGCGCCGACGATTTGAAGAAGGTGGCCGTCGGCATGGAGGCCATCGTCGACATCAACTCCGCCGGCCAGCACAAGGGCAAGGTGCTGCAGCTGCCCGTGCCGAAGCCGGAAAACGGTCAAGGCCAAGGCAACCCGGGTCAGGAGAAGGAACAGGATACGATCGAGAACTACTTGGTCGTCGCGCTCGACGAATTCCCGCAAGGGCTGAACCGCGGAACGCCGCTTAGCGTGACGGTCATTACGCAGCGCAAGGAAAACGCCGTCGTCATTCCCTCCGCGGCGCTCCGTACGTACTCCGGACGCAATTACGTCCAGGTGGTCGACGAGAAAGGCGGCAAGCGGGAGGTCGACGTCGAAATCGGTCAGCAGACGTCCACCGAAGTGGAAATCGTCAAAGGCTTGCAGCCGGGGCAAAAAGTGGTGGGGAGATAACGCTTATGCCGATGCTGCGGTTTTTATATCGTAAAATGTGGAACAACCGCTGGATGACGCTCAGCACGCTGCTCGGGCTTATCGTCGCGGTTGCGTTCACGACGAGCATCCCGATGTACGCGGACGGCTCGCTCAAGCGGGTCGTCGCCAACACGCTGCTCGACAACACGGACGGATTGCCTCCGGGGTCGACGCTGATCCGCTACCAGGCGGTCGGCTCCGACAAGGCCGATCTCGAATCGCTCCGTAACGTCGACGACTACATTCGCGACGAAATACCGCCGATGATCGGCTTTCCGCATACGACGTATGTGCGCACGTATTCGATCCGCGGCTCGCAGATTACGCCGGTCGATCCGTCCAAAACCGATCCAAGCAAACGTCGCCAAATGACGCTGACCTCCTGGAGCGGCCTCGCCGATCATGTCGAGATGACGAACGGCAACCCGGCCTCCGATCAGGTCAAGAACGGCGTCATCGAAGCGGTCGTCTTCGAGGAAGCGATGTACCGCAACGACTTCCGCGTCGGGGACGAATTCAACTACCCGATCGGCGGGGGACTCGGCATCGCCCCGCTCAAGGTGAAGGTCGTCGGTACGTTCAAGCCGAAGCAGGACGACGATCCTTATTGGTATCAAGGGTTCGAAGGACTGCTGAGCAGCCTGATCGTCCCGGACGACGTCTTCCAGAAGGAGCTGCTCGAGAAGAAAAAAATTCCGTTGAACCTGGCGAACTGGTATTACGCCTTCGATTTGCGGGAAATCAAAACGAGCCAGCTGTCCGATTTGTCGCGCAAGCTGAACCGGCTCGACATTACGCTCTACCAGACGCTGAAGGATACGAAAGTCGATTTCTCGTTCCAAGACATGCTGTCCGAATTCCGGAAGCAAAGCGTGCAGATGCAGATGATGCTGTTCACGTTGGCCGCGCCGATGATCGCCATGGTTTTCTATTATATCGTCATGAACGCGCGCCAATCGCTCGACCGACAGCGGAGCGACATCGCCGTGCTGCGAAGCCGGGGAGGCAGCACCTTCCAAATCATTTGGGTGTATTTGCTGGAAGGGCTTCTGCTGGGGGCCGTCGCCCTCGTCATCGGCCCGATGATCGGCTGGATGATGGCCAAAAGCATCGGCTCGTCGAACGGCTTCCTCGCCTTCGTCGAGCGCAAGTCGGTTCCGGTCGGCGTCACGACGGAAGCGCTCCTGTACGGCGTCGGAGCCGTCGCCATCGCCATCCTGGCCAGCATCATTCCGGCCGTGTCGTTTGCGCGCGCTTCGATCGTCAGCTACAAGCAGTCGCTCGCGAGGTCGGACCGGAAGCCGGTATGGCAGCGCTGGTTTCTCGATATCGCGCTTGTCGCGCTGGCAGGCTACGGGTACTATTCGTTCATGAATTACCAGGTGCTTTCGGCGAAAACCGGCCTGACGAACGACCAGCTGCAAGTGCATCCGCTTCTGTTCTTCGTGCCGGCGCTGTCCATTTTCGCGCTGGGGCTGTTTTTCCTGCGGCTGTTCCCTTGGCTGCTGCGGCTGTTCAACTGGCTCGGCAAAACGTTTTTGCCCGTGCCGATCTACTTGACGCTGACGCAGCTGTCGCGCTCGGCCAAGTCGTATTATCCGCTCATGCTGCTGCTCATTTTGACGCTCGGCCTGGGCGTCTATAACTCGTCGGCGGCGCGAACGATCGACTTGAATTCGACCGAACGGACGCTGTATCAGTTCGGCACCGACGTCGTACTGGAAACCGCATGGGAAGCTTACTCGGAGACGCCGCTTCCTTCCCAGGGGGGACAAGGACAGGGTCAAGGTCAAGGCCAGGGACAAGGCCAAGGTCAAGGCCAAGGCGGCGGCGGTTCCGGTTCGGGCGGCTCCGGAGGGGGCCAGGGCGGACCGGGAGGCGGAGGAGGCGAGCAGCAAAATTCGAAAATGCTGTACGTCGAGCCTCCGTTCGAGATGTACCGGACGCTCGAGGGCGTCGAGCATGCCGCGCGCGTGCTTCAGACGAAAGGCAACATCGTCGTTTCCGGCAAATCGCTCGGCCAAGGCACCGTCATGGGCATCGACAACGTCGATTTCGCCGAGGTGGCGTGGTTCCGCAACGACCTGTTCCCGGCTCATCCGCGGCAATATTTGAACTTGCTCGGCTCGTACGAGCAGGCCGTCATCATTCCGGAATCGTTCGCGCAGAAGCACCAGATCAAGCCGGGCGACCTGATCTCGCTTGCGATCCAGCAGCAGATGGTCGAATTCGTCGTCGTCGGCACGCTCCCGTACTGGCCTTCGCTGTATCCGGACCAGTCGCCGTTTTTCATCGCCAATCTGGACTACATTTTCGATCAGGCTCCGGTCGTCCCGTACAACGTCTGGCTCAAAATGAAGCCAGGGGCGCTGCTGGCACCGGTCATCGAGGAGCTCCAGGCGAAAAACATCCAGCTCGTCAGCTACAAGGACGTGCGGCGGGAGCTGATCACGCAAAGCAAGCATCCTTCGCGCGGCGGCGTCTTCGGCATCTTGAGCCTTGGCTTCCTCGTGTCGGTGCTGGTGTCGCTGATCGGGTACGTGCTGTACTGGTTTTTCAACTTGTCGAGCCGGGTCGTCCAATTCGGCGTCCTCCGGGCGATGGGCTTGTCGCGCCGCCAGCTGACCGGGATGCTGCTGCTCGAGCAGCTGTTCACCGCGGGGCTGTCCATCGTGCTCGGCTTTGTCATCGGCAAGCTGACGAGCATCTTGTTCCTGCCGTTTCTGCAAACGGCGGAAAGCGCGAAGACGCAAGTGCCTCCGTTCCGCGTCGTATTCGAGGCGAGGGACATGTACCAGCTGTATGCCGTCGTGGCGTTCATGATGGTGACCGGGGCGACGCTCTTGCTGCTGCACATCCGCCGACTGCGCGTGCATCAGGCGGTCAAGCTGGGGGAGGAGCGGTAACCGATGATCCATTGCGAAGGGCTAGTCAAAATTTACAAAACCGACGAGATCGAAGTCGTCGCGCTCCAAGGCTTGAACATTACCGTCGAGCCCGGTGAGATGATGGCGATTATCGGCAACAGCGGAAGCGGCAAGTCGACGCTGCTCAACATTTTGGGCGGCCTCGACCGGCCGTCCGCCGGACAGGTGAAGGTCGGAGAATGGGATTTGCTGAAAATTACCGACGATCAGCTGGTCGAGTACAAGCGCAAGACGGTCGGCTTCATCTGGCAAAACAACGCGCGCAACCTGCTCCCGTATTTGACGGCGCTGGAGAACGTGGAAATGCCGATGATGCTGAACGGCAAAGTCGACCGCGAGTACGCCAAGCAGCTGCTCGAATGGGTCGGCCTGAAGGAACGGCTGCACAACAAGCTGTACCAGCTGTCCGGGGGCGAGCAGCAGCGCGTCGCCATCGCCATCTCGCTGTCGAACCGGCCGTCGCTCCTGCTCGCCGACGAGCCGACCGGCTCGGTCGACACGCAGACGTCCGACATGATCATGGACATCTTCCGCAGGCTGAACAAAGAAATCGGCGTGACGATCGTCATCGTTACGCACGACTTGTCGCTCGCCAGCAAAGTCGACCGCGTCGTGGCGATCCGCGACGGCTTGACGAGCACCGAGTTTGTGAAACGCAACGAAAATCTTGACGGCACCGGGCGCAGCCGGTCGATCCAGGAAGGCCACGAGGAATACGTCGTGCTGGACCGGGCGGGCCGTCTGCAAATTCCGAAGCCGTTTTTGCAGGCGCTGAACATTACGAACAAGGCGTCGATGGAATTCGACGGGGAGACGATCGTCATCAGGGCGCCTAAACAATTGGGGGGAACGAACGATGAACAATAACAAACCGCGGTGGCTCAAAACGATTACCGGGCTGACGCTGGCGGTCACCTTGACCGTACCGGTCCTTGCGGCGTGCAACAAGAGCGACAGCGCCGACGACAAGACGGAGCGCGTCCTGCGCATCGCCACGCCTTATTACGGCGAGGAGGACGAATACTTCCGCCAGCAGTTCACCGAAATTTTCGAATACACGAACCCGAACATCAAAGTGGAAATCGTGTCCGCGATGAATCAGGACCGGTACCGGTACGGTCCGCCTCCGGAAGGGGAGAAGCCGGAAGATCCGAACGAGAAAATGAAGGAGCTGATGAACGGCGACAACCCGCCGGACGTCGTCATGCTCGACTACGGCCAGCTTCCGGACTTTATCGGAAGCAACCTGCTGCAGCAGCTCGATACGATGATCACGAAAGACAAGTTCGACATCAGCGACTTCGTCCCCGCCGTCATCGACGGAATCAAGTCGGCCGGCGACGGCAAGCTGTTCGCGCTCGCGCCTACGTTCTCGTCCCAAGTGCTGCTCTACAACAAGAAGCCGTTCGACGACGCCGGCGTCGAATACCCGAAGGACGGCATGACTTGGGACGAAATGTTCGATCTGGCGCGCCGCGTATCGAAGGGCGAAGGGGAGAACCGCGTATACGGCTTCTCGTTCAATCCTTACAACTACGGCTCGAAGGAAAACCTGTTCTGGGAAATGAACACGTACACGGCGCCGCTGCAGCTGCGCATGTTCAACGATACCGCGGATAAAATGACGGTCGATTCCGACCAGTGGGAAAAAGTATGGTCGACGATGATTTCGCTCAGCAAGGAGAAAATTTTCCCCGAGCCGATCGACTACAGCAAGATGGACGCGGCGAGACGGGCGGCCATGGACAAGGGCGAATACAATCCGTTCCAGGGCAATCCGTTCATGAGCGGCCAGGTCGCGATGACGCTCGGCCAAACGTATAACCTGAACGAGCTGATCAATGCGAACAAAAGCGCGCAAAACATTAAAGGCTATACGCCGATCGATTGGGACATCGTCTCGGTGCCGACGCATCCCGACGCGAAAGGAATCGGCGGCAACGTGTACATGAACGGGCTGATGGGCATTAACGCCAAAGCGCAAAACCCGAACGACGCCTGGAAATTCATCAAGTTCATCAACGGCGAAGAGTGGGCGAAGCTCAAGTCGAAGAGCGTTAATCAGCTCGTATCCCGCGCAAAATATATTCAGCCGCGCGACGGCATGCAGTACAACGTCAAGGCGTTCTATTCGAACAAGCCGATCCCGATCGAGAACGAAATGAGCAAGCTGTACCGCGAATACCCGAACATCGGTCAAGTGAGCCAAATGGGCATGGAGTATTTCAAGAAGGCGATGGAGGGAACGTCCACGGTACGCGACGCCTTGAAGGAATGGCAGACGGCCGGCGACGCCGCGCTGAAGCAGATGAAAGAAAATCCGAACGCACCGATCAACCCGATGCCGGGCAAGGCGATTGCCGTACCGGCCGGCTAATCGGCCGTAGCAGGCAGCCGGATCGCGATCAGCGATCCGGCTTTTCGCGTTCCTCGCGGATGTCGCAGACGTTCCGGGCGTAGTGGCTGCCGCCTACGACGACGTGCTTGTCGTCGAAAGTCTCGATAACGCCTCCCCGGGACGGCTCGTATGCGACGTTCCGAACGAATACCGTCACCGGGGTTTGGAACAGCATCGCCAAGTACAAGTCCGCATCCGTTGCAAGCTTTCTGCCGTTCATTCCCGATCCCTCCGGAAGCTGGGTTGGATATAGATTGGACGAAGAAAGGCCGAATTCCTGCATCCGCACGGACCGTAACGTGCTATAATGAGGGTATGTCTGACATCGAAGGGGAGATTCCTATGCCACAGCGGATACACAGTAAGGAAGTCAAGGAAGCCGCCCGGCGCAAGCTCGCGGAACGCGGCGTCCTGCTTGAGGACGTTGCCCATATCGTCTACGAAATGCAATCTCCCTACAACCCGGGGTTGACGATCGACACGTGTCTCGAAAGCGTCCATGCCGTGCTCGAGAAGCGGGAGCTGCAGCACGCCATTCTGGTCGGCATCGAGCTGGATCAGCTTGCCGAGAAGAAGCTGCTCTCCGAGCCGCTGCAGACGATCGTGGAGTCGGACGAAGGGTTGTTCGGCTGCGACGAAACGTTGGCGCTCGGATCGGTGTTCGGCTACGGGAGCATCGCGGTGACGACGTTCGGGCATTTGGATAAGCATAAGATCGGCATTATCAAGCGTCTGGATACGAAAAGCGGCAAAGGCATTCATACGTTTCTGGACGATCTCGTCGCGAGCATCGCGGCATCGGCCGCCAGCCGGATCGCGCACCGTCTTCGCGACGAAGAAGAGAGCCGGGACGAAGCGATGCGCTCCTCGCGTCTTCCCGAGGAAAACGCCGGCTGATCGGATTTGCGAAAACCTCTTTCCCGCCGGGAAAGAGGTTTTCCGCTTATTTCCGCCGTCGGACGGCGGCTGCGCGCGCGATTTTTCGGGGTCAAAACGACGCGTTTCTTCGTTTTTTTCGCACGACCCGTAAAAAAGAGAAGGAGATGGGATATGCTATAAAGGAACAATTCTCGCGAAAGGAACGTTGGGTCGTGATCAAATGGGTATATTGGGTGAAATTGTACGAAAGCAAATTCCAAGCCGGCTGCTTGGCCAAACGGATGGAGGAGGATTGGTGGATTTACGGCTACGAATGCCCCCAATCCGTCGAAGTGTTCCGTTCGAAAAAGGGACGGTTTGGCGTCCGGTACCAGCTGTAGCGGCCGCCGCTCGGCCTTTGCAAAATACGCTTGACATATGCTTCCGCTCTGGTGTATAGTTATTTTTGTCGCTGTTCGATATTGATCAGCATTTTCCAACGACGCGGGGTGGAGCAGCCCGGTAGCTCGTCGGGCTCATAACCCGAAGGCCGCAGGTTCAAATCCTGCCCCCGCAATTCCTCTTAACCCATAGGGGCCCTTAGCTCAGTTGGTTAGAGCGGTCGGCTCATAACCGATTGGTCGGGGGTTCGAGTCCCTCAGGGCCCATCCGCGATAAACCTTGATCTTGAGCAAGGTTTTTTTGTTTTATATCGACTCTTAATCGGACGCGGACCGATACGTTCATTCGCCAGCCTTTTCCGTTCGGGGACTGTATCGCGAGGCTGAACCCGGCCGAATCCCCCTGTCTTCACGCTTTCGCCGCCCTTTTCCAACGTAACCGGTAATTGACCCCATCGAGGGGTTATTTTTGCTGCGGGGACTCGCCGACGGCCTTCACATCGTTGTCATAATGGAGACCGAGATCGTATGCCCGGGCCAAAATTTGTTCGAAAACTTCCGGCTTTGTATCCAAGGTGTCGTATAAAATCTCGACCTGGCTGTTGGAAATGCCGCAGTATTCGGCTATTCCGACGTTCAGCAGGTGGGAGAGCGTCTTGCCGTATTGTCTTTTCTCGAAATGTTCCCTCGACGCGGCCGCCAAGCCGAGCCACAGCACTTTTTGATGGTGCAATCGGTTCGAGCCGTACGCAAAACCGTTATTCCACACCCGATCGATATATCCTTTCAGCATGGCGGGCAAGTAGTACCACCAGATCGGAAAAACGAAGGCGAGAGCATCGCATGCTTTCATCCGTTCGATTTCCGCTTCCACCTCGGGCGAATACGTTTTGCGGCTGGATGACCAATCCGGCTCGTCGGCTTCCCCCAGCACGGGATGAAATCCGATGCGATGCAAATCCAGCATCTCCGCTTCGTGCCCCGCAGCGGCGAGTCCCGAAATAAACCGGGATGCCACGGAAAACGTTAAAGAATTTTCCCGAGGGTGCGATACGACAACCAAAATTTTCATAGTTTTCCCCTTCCGTCCGATCCGTCTGTACTTCTTTATCTGGTACAATCAAATTATGTGTTGTACCGGGAAAGAAAGGAAGAACGCACTTTTCTGTGCTATAAGCACCAAAAGGTAATATAGGCACCGAAAAGTGCCGTGCGTGTTACCAAAGTCTTGCAATCGCTTGACTAACGGTTGCGAAGCGTGATATTATCAAATTCGTTGACTAGCGCGAACGTACCGGATTTTGTTGCAAATGAGCGCAGCTCTAGAGGCGGTTTGAAGGCAGCCTGCGGGACAAGCCTCACATCTGTTAACGAAATTGGCGAAGCGGTAGATGACGCAACAATCGAGCAGAAGCGCATACGATCATGCCGGGGTGGCGGAATGGCAGACGCACAGGACTTAAAATCCTGCGGGGGCAACCCCGTACGAGTTCGAGTCTCGTCCTCGGCATTTCTCTAGCAGGCTAGCAAGCGAAACGTTCGGACGCACGGGAAGGTGCTAGTCTTGCACCGCTCCTCCGAACGTTTTTTTTGCTTTTCCGCCCCGTTTCTCCCGCTCCGGCTCCATGGGCGGAGAAGGGGCTTTTTTCTTGCCAAACGGCGGCACTTGTAGGAAGATGGACGTGAACTGTTTCTACGTATGGTACGTATATTCCTATAGAGGTCGTGACTTCGACCGGGGAGCGCTGGATGCACAAAGCTACCGATGGAGAGTTGATGCGGCAAGTTCGCCAGAAGGACAGGGCCGCCTTTGAACAATTGTATGACCGGTACGTCAAGCTCGTCTATTCGTTCGCCTTGAAATCGACCCGGAACGAGCAGGCGGCGAAGGAAGTCGTGCAGCTCGTGTTCACGCGGCTGTGGACGACGGAGAGCGGCTACGATCCGGAGAAAGGCCAATTCGCCAATTGGATCATTACGATCACCCGCAATATCGCCATCGACCATTTGCGCAAGCAGCGCCGTCATGACTCGTCCGTCTCGATCGAACCGGACCAATGGGCGAACATTCCGGACGACAGCGGCCGAACGCCCGAGGAGGAGATCGGGCGGAGATGGGTACGGGAAGAAGTGCGGGGCGCTTATCATATGCTGTCGGAGCATCAGATCCGGCTGATCGAGCGGGTGTACTGGGAAGGCTACACGCTAAGCGAAGTCGCTCAAATGAACAACGAGCCGCTCGGGACGATCAAGAGCCGGCTTCACCAGTCGTTGAAGGTGCTGCGCAAACATTTGACACCGAAGAAGGAGGGGATCTGACGATGGAGACGACTAACGGAAATCCTTGCGACCATTTGCTCGACTGCTTGCTCGGGGAAGCGCCAGACGAGGCGCGCAAGGCGTTTGAGCGCCATTTGCCAGGATGTCCTTCCTGCCTGCAGCAATGGAACGAAATGACGGAAGTATGGAACGCGATGCCGTTCGTCGCGGAGGAAGCGGAACCGCCGGCCGGTTTGAAGGACGACGTCATGAACGCCATTTTCGGTACGGAGCGTCCCTCTGGCGCCGAGATGGCGGATGCGCCCCGCGCCGTCGCGGATGTAAGAACCGCCCCGGACGCCGCCGCGAAAACGGCGGCCATCGCGCGTCCGCGTCGAATCCGCACATACGGGATCGCCCTTGCGGCCGCCGTGCTGCTCATCGCCGCCTCGATCTGGACGGTTTCGTCCCGCTTCGACGAGGCGAACGTCGTAAACGCCGTCGATCAGCCGCTATACGTGGAGCAGACGTACGTGCTGAACGCCTCCGACAAGTCGATGGCCGACGCGCGCGGAACCGGATGGATCGTCTGCCAAGGGAACAAAAAGAAGCTCGTCTTGAACGTAAACGGTCTAGTCAAAACGAACGACGACGAAGCGTATCAAGTGTGGCTCATTCACGAGGGCAAACGCAGAAACGCCGGCACGTTCTGGGTCGACCCCCAGGGCAGCGGCGTGCTCGTCTACGAGCTGCCGCAGACGGGCGGGGAATTCGAAGCGATCGGCATTACGCTCGAGCCCGATTCGCGGGGCAGCGCGCCGCGCGGCAAAAAGGTGCTGGGCACCTGATCTTCCGCGACTGTCGGTGGATCGGCTAGAACGAAAAGGACTCCCGGAATCGGATATCCGGGAGTCCTTTTTTTGCCGCATACCGGCCGTCAGTCGGCGGCTCTTTTCAATACGGGCTTGTAGGAGGCGGCGACGAACGTGTCGACCTTTGCTTCGGTGACGACCTGCGGGTACATTTTGCCCGGCTCCGGCTCGTGCAGCACGTACGAGATGACCGCCTCTCCGCCGTTCGTGAACTCGATGTTCGATACGGTGATGCGGTAGCCCGGATTCGGCATCTCGCCCCAAGTCAGCGTCACTTTGTTTACCTCGTCGTTGACCTTCGCGACCGACAGGGCGATGTTCGGCTCTTCGACCGGCGGCTTCGGAAGCGGCTCCGTTTTTTTGACGAATTGGACCGCCTTGTGGACGAGTCGAGCCGCTTCGCTTCGCGTAATTTCGCTCTTCGGATGGAAGCGGCCCTCGTCGAGCTCGGCGATTTTGGCGACCAGCAATTTTTGGATGCTGCCCATATAATCGGGATTCACGTCTTTCTCGTCCTTCAGCATGACCCACATTTCGATGAAGGCGTAGTCGCCTTTGGCCGTAATCGCGTGGAACAGCAGATCGGCGAATTGCTCCTTCGTCAGCCGCTGCGCCGGATCGACGTCTTTCGCGAGCGGCAGACCGTTCAGCTGGGCGTACAGAAACGCTTGCGCGTACCAGGCGTCGTCCGGAATCGTCGTGAAATAGTCGCTCGCCTTCGGCTCCTTGATAAACGTCATATGAGCGATGTTCAAATCGAACGCCTTCACGAGCATGGCGACGCCCTGCGCCATCGTCACTTTTCCTTTCGGCGCGAACAGCTCCGCCGTTACGCCGTTGACGACGCCGGACTGCCGAAGCGCGTTAATGTCCGCCGCGTTCGGATCGTCCTGAATGTCCGTAAAAGCAAATACCGAGCCTCCCAGCATCATCGTCAACACCAATGCCGCAACGAGTGCGAACGTCCAACGTTTTTTCATGCGCATCACCTATGTTTTCGAATAGTTTGATCGATCGATCACTATTCCTAACGGACGTCATCAGGAAAATGTTGCACGACCCGACTCCTTTTTTTGGAAAGGCGTCCGACTCGGCCTCGGCCGGTCAACGTTCAGTCGTTCAGCCCGGCCCTGCACGATTCCTCTCCTTCGGCATCGGTACGGGCATAGGCGATCAGCGTAACGGAACGGCCGGTTTGCTTGTGCAGGCGGCGCTCCAGCTCGACGATTTCGTCGACCAGTTCGGGTTTGTCGTTCAAATCGGCGTATTCGTATTCGTTTCGGGTGGACATGGGAAACGCTCCTTCTCTTCTCGGATGATTCGCGCTTCGGGCGGACGCACGGACGGCGACCGCCGCGCTGACGGGAATAGGGTCGCCGGAAACACGCGCCGTTATTCCTTTTTTTCCAAACGCGAAGGAATCGGAGCCTTGTCGTAGAATGGGTAAATGGTGTTGAATATGTCGGACAATGACGAGGAGAGACGCGATGAAAGCATTGCTGCTGGCCGCCGGGTACGCGACCCGGTTGTATCCGCTGACGCTCGACAAGCCGAAAGCGCTGCTCCCCGTCGGATCGAAGACGATCATCGACCGGATCGTCGATCAGCTGGAGCGGATTCGTCCGATTACCGCAATCGTTGTCGTTACGAATAACAAGTTCGCGGATCGGTTCCGGCAGTGGCGTGACGGGCGGGGCGCCTCCGTACCGATCTCGATCGTCGACGACGGTACGGCCTCGGACGCGGATAAGCTGGGAGCGATCGGCGACATCCGGTTGGCCGTGGAGCGCGCGGGGATCGACGACGATCTGCTCGTCATAGCCGGCGACAACGTGTTTACGTTCGATTTGGGCCGGTATGTCGATTATTTTTACCGGGTGGAGCGCGATTGCATCGTTGTGCGGACGGTCGACCGTCTCGAGGAACTGAAGCGGGTCGGCGTCGTGGAGCTGAACGGCGACGGGAGGGTGGTCTCGTTCGAGGAGAAGCCGGCCAACCCGAGGTCGAATGTCGGCGCATTCGCCCTATACGCTTATCGTCGCGATACGATTCCGCTGTTCGCGGATTATTTGAGCGAGGGCAACGATCCGGACGCCCCGGGACACTTTCCGGCGTGGCTGTGCAGGCGGAAGGACGTCAGGGCGTATTTCGCGGACGGAGCCGTGTACGATGTAGGGACGCCCGAAGCCTACGAGGAAGCGCGGCGCGCGTTCGGGCCAGGCGATGAACAATTAGATAGAAGAAGCGAGGATTAGCGACTATGAGTATAGCGGACGACATTTATAAAGAGCTGGTGACCGATATTTTGGAGAACGGCGAATGGGACCGCGACCAGCGGGTGCGGACCGTGTGGGCGGACGGGACGCCCGCCTATACGAAAAGCGTCATTTGCAAGCAAATCCGGTTCGACAATACCGAAGTGCCGATTTTGACGACGAAGCGGGTGCCCTGGAAGTCGGCCATCCACGAGCTGCTCTGGTTTTACGTAAAGCGGACGAGCGACTGCTCGTATTTGGACGAGCATGACGTCAAGCTGTGGCGGGAATGGACGAACGCGCACAACAACATCGGCAAGGCGTACGGCTATCAGCTGGGCAAGCCGATTTACATCAAAGGGAAAATCACGAACCAGGTCGATCATCTGATCGACGAGCTGATCCATAATCCCGCGTCGAGAAGACACGTCATTTCGTTATGGAACATCGACGACCTGGACCAGATGGAGCTGTATCCGTGCGTCTGGAACAACCAGTGGCTCGTCAAGACGGGCAAGCTGCATCTCGTCGTCAACGCGCGGTCCAACGATATCGGTCTCGGCAACCCGTTGAACGTGTTCCAATATTACGTACTGCAGCGGATGATCGCTCAAGTGACGGGCTACGAGCTCGGCACGCTGACGTTTAACGCGAACGACGCGCACATCTACGAGCGCCACGAGCAGCCGCTTCGGGAGCAGCTGAAGCGGGAGCCTTATCCGGCCCCAAGGCTTTGGATCAATCCGGAGATTAAACGATTCGACGATTTTACGATCGACGACTTCAAACTGATCGATTACCGGTACCACCCGTCGATCAAGATGGAAATCGCCATTTAAAGGCGACAATCCGTCTAGGTTGACTTCGATCGGAGCTTGCCGGTATAATATAGGAACAAATGTTCCTGTGTGGGAGGTCGTTACGATGATCAAACAAACGGCCGAAGCCGGCTCGCCGGTCTCGTTCCCGATCGATTCCGGTTCCGCGCGAAGAGCTCCGGCAATCGACGATTTGCAATACGAGGAGAATATACGTTCGTTGGCCGTCGCTCTGTTCACGGAGAGAGAAACGATCGTAACCGTCTGGGGAGACGGGGAAGACCAATCGATTCAAGGGCGGATTACGAAGCTGGACAAAGAACGGAGAAGGATTAAGATCGAGAACGCGGCCGAATACAGCTGGATCGACTTCGCGGACGTCATCGGCATCGAGCTGCTCGTCGACCGGGCGTAATTGGAGATCGTTCGGACCGAATGATAAGCTGGTGTCGGACTTAGTACATCGTTATTTTATTACTGGAGCTGGGAAGATGGTCAACACGATCGACATGCGCCTTGTGAGGGACAAGCTGAACGTCATCTCCGAGCAATTCGCGGAGACGCTCTTCTTGCTGAAGGCGAAACAAAACGCCGACGGCGTAAGCCTCGTGACCCGCAAAGAAATGGCGGCCGCCATGCGGATTACGCCGAAGTCGGCCGTCGAGCGGATCGACGGGCTTATCCGGTTCGGCTTGGTCGAGAAGCTGGACGACAAATCGTACAAAATCGTACATACGGAAGTGGAGCGAACCGCTCTCGGCATGGTGACCGGGCTGATTCGCGTCGTATCGGAGCAGCCGGACGCGAGCTATAAGCGGCAGGCCGAGGCGCTCGGCATTACGGTGAAGGAGCTCGAATACGTGTACGAGACGCTCGTCGATTTGATCCGATGATAGAACAAGCGCGATTATCGCTATAAGCAGCGCGAAAAGGGACGGTGCCCGAAAACCGTCCTTTTTCGCGTATATGGAGCCAACCGGTTCAAGCTCAACAAAAGCGATTTCCTCGTTCCGAGTGCGATTCCGCCATGCGCGTTCATGACGGCGCGTCCGTATTCATATACTGATGTCACCCGGTATGGAAGAGGTGAACCGCATGGAACGCAACGGCTCGGCCGTTAGAGGTCTCTTGTTCGCGACGCTGATCGTCGCGCCGGTCTGGATATTCGTCATTTGGCTCTTGTTTTGCCACTAAGCGGAAAAAGAATGGGGCGGCTCCCACGCTTTGACAAATCTCGTAATCCGGACATGGTATGCTGGAAGACGACTATGACGGAGCGGAGGGATCGCGATGTATACGATTCATATCGAGCTGCACAAGGACAAGCATTTGTACGTCTTGACGGACAACGCCAAGCTGAACGGACTCATTCGGCGACAATCGTTCATGCTCGGTCCCCGCGACGAGGACGGCTTCTACGCGGTCGTAATCGATACGGACCGCGACGGGTACCGCAAGGCGGTGCACGTGGACGTCTGGCTGCAGCAAATCGCGCGAGCCGGAGCCGTCGGCGATTTTATCGCAGTCAAGCAGTACGTGGACGAAAACGGGCCGGCGGGCGGGGATTTGTTTTGCAGCGGCCGCTACCGAAAGACGGTCGTGCGGGAGGCGGTGCGCTTGCTCCGGGCGATAGCGGTCCGACCGGCCGTGTACGGCGGATACGGGCGGGAGAAAGTGACGGCACGCATCGGCACGCTCCAAGCGTCTTACGTCGAACCGCAACCGGCGGACGACATCGGTATCGGTGCAGAAGGCAAGTAAAAAAAGCGAGGATCGCATAGCGCGGGTGAATCCTAATTCGCATCGTCGGCAGAAGCGAATAGCAATGCGGCTTCTTCCGGTCGAGCGAACATGATACAATGGAGGGGCCATCATCCTATGTTCTTCGCTAAGAGGTGTATGTCATGATCGAATGGACCGTTATTTGGCCGTTTTTGGGCGTATCGATGCTGCTGACGATTGCGCCTGGACCGGATAATTTGTTCGTTGCCGCCCAAAGCATCGCGAACGGCCGCAAGGCGGGGATTGCGACGGCGCTCGGCTTGTGCACGGGACTGATCGCCCATACGTCGGCGGCCGCCTTGGGCGTTTCCGCCGTTCTGTACGGCTCCTCGTTGGCGTTCCAAGCGGTCAAATATGCCGGTGCCGCCTATTTGCTTTACATGGCTTGGCAGGCGTTCCGGGAAGGGCGCGAGCCGACAGGGGCGCTCGCGGTACCGCGGCAAAAGCTGTCGTCCTTATACGTCAAAGGAATCGTCATGAACGTTCTCAACCCGAAAGTATCTTTGTTTTTCATCGCGTTTCTTCCGCAATTCGCCAATCCCGAGGCCGGGAGCATGATCGCTCAGATGATCGGGCTCGGCTTGCTGTTCATGGCTCAGGCGCTCGTCCTGTTCGGCTTGATCGCGCTATTCGCCGGAACGGTCGGCCACCGGTTATGGTCGAGGCCGTCGTTCGCCCGCGTCGTCGGGTACGCGAAATCGGTTCTATTCGCCGCAATCGGCGTCCGGCTCGTGTTTGCGGAGCGGTAAGCGTAAGCGTCCCGATTACGGGGCGCTTTTTCGGTTAAGCAGCCGGACAACCTTTAAATTCGATATGAGTAGCAGGAAGGCGATCGGGTACAAACAGGCGGAATACCACCATTTCCAGCCGTTGTAATAAAACATCTCGGTATGCGTCGCCAGCGCCTCGTAAGCCGTCGCGAAAATCGACCATCCCAATATGTACGACGCTTTGGTGCCCAGCCCTTTCCCGAACGGAAAAAAGTTCAAGAACAGCATATTAACCTGAGGGTATATGCCATAGATGACCAGGTACCCTTTCCAGTCGACGCCTTCCTCGAAATAGCCGTACAAATGAAACTGCAAATTGAAAATAAAGTCGCAAAGATTGTTCAAGCCGAGGGCGAACAAGGCGGTTGCATACGTTTCAATCGCGTTGATCCGTTTCGGCATGAATGTGACGGCAAGGTTGAAGACGATTACGGATACGATTGTCAGAGCCATGGAGTCACACTTCCCCGTATGCGTATATGGAAACCAGTATCTCCCGTTAGCCGTCGCTTTACTCCGCGATACCATTTCGAATCCGGCCTGCCCCAAAGGAGGGAACCTAGTTTGACGCAACCGATCCGAGTCGTAATAGGAGCCGGGACGACGAATAACAACCCGGGATGGATTCATACGCAGGAGGACGAGTTGAATTTGCTGCATCCCGACGATTGGGATCGCGCGTTCGAGCCGGACTCCGTAACGGCCGTTTTGGCCGAGCATGTCTGGGAGCATTTGACTTACGAGGAAGGGGTTCGGGCGGCGAAGGTGTGCTACCGGTATTTGAAGCCGGGCGGCTACATCCGCTGCGCCGTTCCCGATGCGTACTTTCCGGACGAGGATTACCAACGGCTCGTGCAAGTCGGCGGTCCCGGCCCTATCGACCATCCCGCAGCCTCGCACAAAATCGTCCATTCCTACAAAACGTTGACCTCGATGTTCGAGCAGGCCGGCTATCGGGTGCAGCTGCTTGAATATTGCGACGAGTCGGGCCAATTCCATGCCGTCCCTTGGGACGAATCGCAAGGGTTCATTTACCGGTCCAAACGGTTCGACCATCGCAACCGGGACGGGAGGCTGGGGTTCGTTTCGTTGATTGCGGACGCATATAAGCCCGTTATTCCTTCATAAACCAGCGTACGACGAAAGCGATCAGCGAGAGCGCCGCGCTCACGATCACGCATGTCGCGACCGGGAAATAAAACTTGAAGCTGCCTTTCTCGATGGCGATGTCGCCCGGCAGCTTGCCCAAAGGGACGAAACGGCCGACGAGCATCCAGACGAGGCCGATGGCCACGAGCGCGATGCCGGAAACGATCATGATTTTCGGTATATGCATAGACGTTCACCCCCCTTATCCAGTATGCCCGACGGATGGATGCGCAGTCGCGGGCAAGCCGGACGAGCGACAAAACAAGAAAAGAGCCCTTGCCGTCCGTCAAGGGCTCTTGGTTATGGTCCGTTCGAAGAAGGCGATCTTACTTTTTGTTTTTGCCGCCGCGCCAGCCGTGGTCGTGCCCCCAATCGTGCCCGCCGCCGTAACCGTGATATTGCCCGTACGGATGATAGCCGTAATGATGGTGGTGATGATGCGGATAGTGCGGGTGCCAATAAGGGGCATGATGATAGTAATGACCATGATACGGAACCATGTGGTGCGGCTGATGATAGGAGGGGTACGAATACGTTTGGTAAGGGTTGTAAGCCATACTTTCACTCCTTCGGGATTATTCACGATCAGCATATGGCCCATTCCATAAAACGAAACTTGGCAAAGTCGAAATGGGCGAAAGCCGTGGAGGGAGCAGAGTTTCGAAGCGAAGGAGAGGGAAGGGCGCTGCGAAACGTAAAAAAGACGAATGCTCGGAAGCGTCCGTCTTCATAATCGGAAAATCGTTCGTATAAAAGGCGAAAACCTCTTGGAATCAAGAGGTTTTGAGATGACCTGTAGTGGGCTCGAACCACTGACCCCTACCCTGTCAAGAAGAACTTACGTTGCTGCTGATTTTTGTTGAATGTTGCTAAACCTTGATCTTATGCTGATTTTTAATTTTGTGTGTTTGTTGCATTTAGTTCTCGGTTGGTGGGGATTTTTAACTTTCGGCACCATTTTCGGCACCAAAATAAGAGAGGGATTACCGCCCTTCCAGCCAATTAAAAAACGAGTCTCTTGACACCTTGATCAAACGCCTTTTCCCGATTCGGACAACATGGAAAGGCGGATTTTTTAACAGCTCGTATGTTTGTCTCCGCCCGATGCAAAGAATTTCTTGAATTTCTTCTGGTCCAAGGACTAATGGATAACATTCCCTCGTTAACATGTACTGGATCACCTCCCGGTGACCATGGTACATGCTTGAAGGGGTCTAAGTCACCGCCCCCCGCAGCCGCAGCGTGCCCCCCATGCGTTCGAATGTCTTCTGTGCAATCACACGGCCATCCATCTCCAAAATAAGCGTTGTAGGGACTGCGGACGGTCCCGACATGCTGACGTTCGGCGTGCTAGCCACCGCATCGGTCACACCGGAAAGCGGAACGGCTGCCATGTTTTGAGCGGCAGCGCCGACCATGCTGGAGCTGTCATCCAAACCGATTGCGAAGCCCTCGCCAGTCCATGCGCCGATTTGCATGAACAGTTTGGACGGCGAGTTTATCCCGAGGAAGTTTTTCGCAGCATTGACGGCAGACTCTACAACCTGTTTGGCTTTTTGTGCGAGAGCGTTCGCCATGCTCGCGATACCGTCCATCATGCCTTGCATCATGTTTTTGCCGATCTCAAACGCTTGGTCAGGAACGCCGAGGAAAAACTTTTTGATCGCATCCCATGCACCAGTAAACAGCCCCTTTATATGGTCCCATCCTGCCTGTGCCGCGTTCCCGATCGTTTCGAATGCGCTCGACCATATCCCCTTGATTTTGTCCCAAGCGTCACCCAAAATCGATTTGAGTTTTTCGCCGGCAGCAGCGAACACCTTGCCGATCTCGTCCCATCGGCCCGTAACAAGATTGTAAACAACAAGGAAAGCGGTCGCGAATATAGTCTTGATGGTTTCCCATAGAGTCGATACGATCGTTTTCAACGTCTCGTACGCGGCCTTGAAGTATGCCTTTATCGCGTCCCATCCCGCTGTCACGATCGGGCCAACAATTGCCCAATAGCGCTTAAACAGGCCGACGATCCAATCCCAAGCGGCTTGTAATGCGGATTTAACGGCCTCCCAAACTTTGACCGTGTAGGCTTCGATCGTATCCCAATTGTCGTATATGACGTAGGCCAACGCAGCAATGATCGCTATGACCGCGACGACGGCCGCTATTATCCCGGCGATCGGGAGTATGACGGCCCACTCTGCCGCGGCGAGGAATCCAAGGGCTACGGCGAGGAATCCAACGACGCCAGTCAAAACGAGCAGTCCGGCAGCAAGGGATGCGCCGATTGCAATTAATTGTTTAGTTTCCGGTGAAAGCTTACTGAACCAATTTATCGTGTCTCTCAATGCGTCAGTTATGGCAATTAAAGCAGGCTTTAAGGAATCTGTGAACAGAATTTGAGCGGTTTCAATAGCACCAAATAATTCTTCGAATGACCCTTTTAAATTTTTTCTCATCAACTCTGCCACTAATTGAGCAACGCCCTCGGAGTTTTGCATTTCGGTCGTGAGCGACCGAAATTTTTCAGGGCCGGCTTCGATAAGCGACAACATCCCGGTCATGGCCTCGGTTCCGAAAATAGTAGACAACGCCTGCGCCTTTTGCGCGTTATTCAAGTTGGCAGTAGATGCCGAGAGTTGGGCGACGATCTGGTCGAACGGCAGGAAGTTTCCGGCCGCGTCCGTAACCGACACCCCGAGCGCCTTCAATTGGTTTGCCGCTTCCTTCGGTGGATCGGTCAGACGGAGGAGTGCAGCCCGCAGAGTCGTGCCGGCCTGTTCGCCTTTCATGCCGCTGTCGGCCATGATCCCCGTCGCGGCGGCGAGCTGTTCCATCGATATGCCGAGAGCATTCGCAACCGGGGCCGCGTACTTGAACGAATATTGGAGGTCTTGAATCCCGGCAGCGGACGTATTGGCGGACATTGCGAGGATGTCGGCTACACGGGAAGCGTCTGCGGCCTTCATCTGGAACGCATTAAGCGCGCTGGCGACCGTGTCAGCGACAAGCGCCATATCCTCCCCGGATGCTTCCGCAGCCGCGATGACGCCGGGCATGGCGGCCATTACCTCGGACGCTTCGTACCCCTTGGTCGCCATCAGCTCCATGCCCACGGCAACTTCTGACGCGCTCTTAGACGTGCTCGCTCCAAGTTCGAGGGCGGTCTGCCTCATGGCTTCCAATTCCGCCGCCGTGCCTCCTGCAATTGCTCCAACGCGGGACATCTGCGCGTCGAAGTCCATCGCTGTCGAAACTGCCGTCCCCAGTCCGGCCGCAACCGCTACACCCGCCGCCGTGAATCCAGCCCCGATTTGTGTCCCGACTTGTTGGAGCTGCCGGCCGAGTTTACCAAATGTTTTCTGAAATTCGGCCATGTCCTTCGTGAAATCGGAGAGGTCAACCCCTATCCGCACCGCCATACTAGCGATCGTTTCACTTGGCATTCTGTTCACCTCTGCTTTCGAACACTGGTTCTATCAAGGCATATTTCCGGTAACGCTTTGGAACGCTCCAAATCATCGCGTTTTCCCGAACGACTTCCCAACACTTCCCGGCGCATATCGGCCTAGGCGAGCCCTTATAACGCATGGGAATATCGGTTTTCCGATTGTCCCGTTTGTCCGTGATACGTACCGCCTTCAATATGCCGGCGCTCTGCTTGCCGCAATTCGCGCAAATCATCGTTCTCACCGTCCCCTTATGGAAAAAGGGGGCACTTTGGCCCCCCTTAAATTAGGCTTGCTTCAAACCAGTGATTTTACAGATTCGCTCCGGGCGAAGAACCGCGATGTCGAGCATGGCGTAAACCCGCAAATACACAATTCCCTTTTGCCATGCGTCGCCTGCTTCTCTCGAAATCTCCACCATGAGCGGCGATTGGAGTCCAATCAGCAGAGCGCTAGGGTCATAAATCAAAGAGGTGCTTTCGTTCGTGCCCGTTCCGCCATCGCTCGGCAATTGATTTGAGATTAGCCTTTGAAGATTGGATACCACCGGCGGAATTGTCATCGGGTCGCCTTGCGTGTTAAGGAGTAGGTTCAACATTTCGTCCGTTGTCGCATTAAGCGCCCACGCTGTCGGTTCTCCGTTGGCCTTGCGTACTTTACCAATAGCTTTAACGAACGGGCTATAGTTCGCCAAGGCCGCCGTTTCAGCTTGTTCGCCGATTTCGGAGTATGTCAAAATTCCCTTCGGCTCGTTGTTGGCCGTTTGACCGTACAAGCATTTGAGATCAATCGTCCGAGCCATACTTTCGGCGATTGCATTTGTTACAACAGATTCGAGGTTCCCGCTACTCTTAAGAGCTTCCAGCGTAACGGAAATCAAGCCGTATGCGGTTTTCGATTTCAGTGTTACACCTTCGAATTCCATAACACTTTCAGTAGTTGCAGCACCTTCGGCCTTAAAGCCGAACGTCGGATCGGTCTTCACCTTTGAAATAGTCAGGTTGTTAGAGGTCATTTCGACCATTGGCACATTGGATTGAAACAAGATGCTCTTATTCCTCGCCAAATCGATCACCTGCGCGGAAAGGACTTCCGGTATCATGACGCTAGACGTGGCCGTGGACAAAGCACGGAATTCCATCTGTTCCTTATCGGCGTTCTTCCAATCCCCGGTAATGGCCCCGCGGAGATAGCGGCCGAGGCTCAATTCCTCTTTGTTCGGATGGAAGTCGGACAAACGGTGATTTCTCCGGTAGATTCTCACTTCGTCACCGGTGCTAGTTATTGCCGTTTCAAAGCTAGACGTTCCGGGGTGGATAGCCCTAGTTTCGACGTTCCCGTTGTTGATTCCGTCCACGATCTCTTTGCGCTTTTCGATTTGTTCCTTTTCAGCGCCCAAATCGCGCACCTCTTTCTCTAATGCATCCAAATCGATGGGCTCGCTGCCTTCCAGCAGGGCGCGAATTTCCTTCATACGTGCTTCGATTTCTTTCAGTCTGTTCATATGGTTTAATTGCCTCCTTCGTTTTCGTCTTCACCCAATTGGTATTTGTTGGCCTTGTCAGCCTGCACGAAATTCAGCGATACGATATACTTATCGCCGCCCGGAATCGGGCCAAGGTTGAAGATTTCGCGTCCTTCGTTTTTGTTAAGCAATCCGCGGTCGACCAATGTTTCGATAAGCTTGATCTTGGTTCCGTTCGACGCATATTGCAGGCGGTTGGCCTCGAAAATGATCTCGTTACCGTTACTCCGCTCGCGGTTCGTGAAAATCTTTGCCGTAAATTCAAGGCTCATTTGAATTGCCAGCGGTTCGAGAACGGACTCATAGAATGCGTTCCATTCGTCTTCGGAATAGTTCGAGGCAATGATCTTCTCGTTGACGCTGAAATACTTGTACACCTTGTCCTTGATCGCGGCCATTTGCTTGTCGTCGATCATCTTCGGATCATTTTTCAATTCCTGATATTCGGTTTTGGAATCCGTCGCCGCTACGCCGCCGTTGTTGCTTACGTCGAGGTAGTCCTTAACAAAATCATCCCTCTGCTTTTTCAAATCCTCCGGCTTAAGCATGGTCGTGAATTTGAGCAACCCCCGGAGGAAAGCGGAAGATTTGACCGCGTTCGCTATGCCTTGGTCGGTCGTGTTGATAAGCTCCAGCGTAGGCGTAAGGGCTTTTTCGGATGTTTCCCCGAACATATCGTCCTTGTAGAAAAAACGCCGCAAATGAATCAAGTCCTCGTATGGCAACGTCACCGCTTGACCGCCCCGGAATCGGAATCTGGCGTACACTTCCCCCGGCTGGTTTCGAGCCTCCAAGAAGTCGACCGTTGAAAAATCAATTGGGTACAGGCCGCGGACGTCCCCTGTTTCGTCATCCCAATCGATGTACACGAACGCATTGTTCGTCATCATGAGCAGCGTGACAACCTTGTACAGAAAGGCGAATGAATTCATGAACGGGTTAGGACGGACTTGGAGAAGCTTTTCCAAATTTGACTCCGTCTTTACGATCTCGCCGTTCACTCGCCGGACGTGCTTCGGCTTGAATTTCGCGGCGTTCCGTGCGATTGCGTCAACAGTTGAGCGGACGACATCGCTATCGTAGGCATTCCCTGAAAAGGGCGTGAATGTCGGTACGAAGCCATTGAGAACGCGGAAATAATTTTTGTCGGTGTCGTTCACTTTCGGGCGATTGCCAAACATAATTTGATACAAAGATCGTTTTTGCACCTTTTCACCTCCCCTTCAAGTCGAATTTTTACCCCCCCGGTCTATACGCGAGGCCCGTGTGTTCTCTGAAAGTCCCCTCACCGGTCCTCGGCCGGGGCACCCTGTTCCGGGATAGGGGGGGCCTCGCGCATGTTTCCCTTTGCGATACGCTGCTGCTTGTGCTATAATGTGAATGTTTCGAGTCATTTCAAACGTTTGCCGTTCTCGCTACTGCCAATAGTGGGAACGGTTTTTTCTTTGATCCGCCGCACTTCTTCAAACAGACCGCACGCACGCGCTCGTGCGATTACTTCGTTTCTGCTCCGGGTGACTTCAACCAGATCGGCTTCGAGCGCCTCCAGTTCTGCGCGTGCCTCGATTATTCGCATCTGGAGGAGTCGGCATTCCTCATTCCATTCGTGGATTTCAATGCACATACGTTCCATATCGACAGTGTTTAACGCCATCGTCATTCCTCCCCAGTTGGCTTATACCTCCCGCAGTTCTCTACTTCCTTGTTGACGAGAAAGATTTGTTGGCGTGCATCATAATGCTTCGTTATGAGTTCGTACCCCGACATGCCCCGGAGTTTCCTTACGATCTTCTCCAGCGCCGAAACCGTGCGACCGCCCTTGGCTATTGTGATATAAGCGTAGTCGTAAGCGGCCCTGTATTCGTCCGGGCCGACGCGCTCTACCTCGACCAAATCGACCCAAAATCGATCGGATACGACGACATGGGTTTCATCCACGAGGAGGGCGTTTTGGACCCGTCCGTATTGATTGCGGGGCAAAAGTTTTACCGGTTGCACCGTGTTCACCTCCCTTCAAATTGTGCAATGATCTCGTCCCGCTCGCGGCGCAGCTCGTCGATACGGTCATAGAGAGCGGATGCCGCTCGGAGTCCCATTTTCCGAATTTCGCTGATCCTGCGGGCAAGGCGCGTATGTTCTAGGGCGATCTGTAAGAGGCGATCGCCCTTATCGCTGCTAGCGGCAAGCCAAACGGCCCGCTTACTCTGCGACATCTTCCATTTCCCTCCTCGTAATCCCCAATGCTTCCGCCAGCTTTTCAAATGCTCGGGCACGGATTTTCCGATATGGCACGTGGCTGATCTGCATCGCATTATAAACATGGTGGTCGTTCAAATAATCCGAATCGACCTGTAAATAGCGGCGTTCGATCAACTCTTTTTCGATAGACGCTAGTTTCGACACGGCCCTTTCGATGCGAAGAATAAACTGTCTGCGCTGCTCGGTTGTTTCGGCGTATCGCTTGCCCTGCTCCGGGTCTGTGTATCCCATGACGACTTCGGGTTCATCTTCAACTAACGATTTGTAGAAGCGGGATCGGATAAGCATTTCTTCGATCATGCGGCGAGTAGGTTTGTCCATGGGTTTTCCTCACTTTTTCGTAACGATCTCTTTGCGTTTTTCATGTCGTTGTAGCATCCTCGACCTTGACGCTTCCCTTTGTTCGGGAGTCATTTTCGAAACGATCTCGACAGCAAAACGCACTTGGTTGCCCCGTAATTTCCATTTGGCGGCGGTGACGCGGTCGCCATTTTTTTCTTCCCAACAAGGTTCAGCAATCTTTCGTAGCTTGGTTATGTGCCGGGGTACGCAGCTGTAAACCGTCCATTGATCGTCGATGTAATCATAGACGCAGGTCGTTTCCTTTTCTTCTGCCGAATACTGCAACGGATTTCACCTCCATACCGATTTTCGTGACGATCTCAACATGATAATGGGATTGTCACGAGGAAACATTACCTTGCCGCCTTGCAGTTCTCCCGTTCCTGTTGTGCGATCCAATCGTCGAGCGTTGTTTTGCGGAAAAGGATGCGGCTACCGATGCGATACGAGGGAATTTCTTTTTGCCGGACCATCTCGCGCAGCTTGTATTCACTCGCACCGATATAAGGAGCAGCTTCTTTCACGCTCATACGTTCCATTTGTTCCTTCACCTCCGATTGTTGATGTATCAACATTCTGTTGATGTATCAAATATAATACATCTCTGTTTCTCTGTCAACATTTTTGTTGTTGATTCACCAACAATGGGGTATTATATGGTTAAAGGAGGATGAATTAACTTGAATATCGATGAATTTGGTTCGTATCTAAGGAGCCTGCGTGAAAAGAAAGGGCTTACGCTTTCAAAAATCGCTCAATTATCGGGTGTTTCGCACCCCTACTTGTCACAAATTGAGAATGGCAAAGTAAAGGGGGTGCCGTCCCCGGAGATATTGAAGAAACTGGCTGAACCGCTAGGGGTGTCACATGCTGAATTAATGGTTGAAGCTGGACATTTCACCTTTGCTGATTATTTAGCAGAAGAAGATGAGGAAGGGTATGACAAGGAACTGCATGATGCATATTCCCGAAAGTTGATTGATAACGATCGGAGATTAATGGAAAGGGAGATCACCAAGATACTTATTCATCGAGAGGACTTAACGTATAACGGGCACGCTCTAACAAGCGACGATCGTCGCCGCATCTTGGACATGCTGGCCGTTTTATTCCCGGAGAGAAATAAATAATCGATGATCGATGGATGACTATATGTTTTTATATATTCTTTATTTCTTAATTCTTGTTAGTTGTTAGTTTTCGAGTAGAAAGACTGTTAGACCCTTTGTTAGACCGAACAGGTGAAACGCCGAAATCCCTTGATACGACTGGATTCTCGGCATGTCGTCGCTTTGTTGGAAACTATGTTAATTACTTTGTTAGTTGTCTGTTCATTTTTCATTATTTCCCGGAGTATTTCCCAAGGCATCGAAGGAGGATTTCGAATGGCTGTAACCAAGGACAAGAACCTAAAAACAAACCCGTGGTACTTCACGATTGAGGTGAACGAGAACGGAAACCGGAAGCGGATCAAACGGCGTGGTTTCAAGACGAAGAAGGATGCAGAAGCGGCGCAACGCGATCTTTTGAAAGAGCTGGAACGGGGGCTCGACTTGCAGGCTTCGAAGACGCTTTATAAGGATTTCATGCACGATTGGTTGGAGGACAAGAAAGCCAGCGTCAAGGGGCGCACGCTCAATACCTACAGGGCACTCGTTAATAATCACATTCTCCCGATGCGAAAAAACGAGCAGGGCAAGGAAGTAGGGCTTGGGGAGCTGGCTTTGTCCGAAATCACGCCGCGGCACATTCAAAACCTATACAACTATCTGCGCGAGAACGGGAGTCTATCCGGGGAGAACATCCAGAAGGTTCACACGATCATCAACGAGTCGTTAAAGAAGGCGGCGGGGTGGGACATGATTATCAAGAATCCCGCTGCTGTTGTGGATCGGCCGAAAGCAGAGATGGGGGAAATGTTGTTCTGGACCGACGAGGAGGCCCACCAATTTTTGGCGGCAGCTCGGGAGGATCGGTATTATACCGCTTTCCTTCTGGCCGTAACAACGGGCATGAGACAGGGGGAATTGCTCGGCTTGCGGTGGCAGGATGTCGATTTGAAAAGCCGGACCATTTCAGTCCGACAAATTTTGAGCCATGATGGAAAGAGTCTCGAGCACGGGGCAAAAACGGCATCTGGAATCCGTTCAATCGGGATTGACAGGGTGACGGCCGTGGAACTTGAAAAGCTTCAGCGGAGAATGAAGCTAGAAAAAATGCACCATCGCGACATATACGAGGACCACGACCTCGTGATTTGCACAGCTCACGGGACGCCTGTATCGCCTCGTAATCTTAATCGATCGTTCTATAGGTTGATCGAGAAGGCCGGCGTAAAGAAAATTCGCTTCCATGACCTTCGACATTCCCACGTTGTAATGCTTTTGAAGATGCGCGAAAACAATAAGCGTATTGCGGAGAGGATGGGGTGGGCGAGCGTGAAGATGCTGGACCGTTATTCGCACATTACGCCGCATATGCAGCAGGAAACAGCGGATGCATTCGGAGAAATGTTCTTCACGGCACCAAAAGGCACCAAATCGCTTTAGTCGAATGAAGGGCACCATTTCGGCACCAAATCGGAAAAATGGGGCTCGCTTGGGCTTGCTTCGTTGTGCCAAAAAGGAAAAGAGCCCTTGATATACAAGGGCTCTTGCTTATGACCTGTAGTGGGCTCGAACCACTGACCCCTACCCTGTCAAGATAGTGCTCTCCCAACTGAGCTAACAGGTCTTGTTTATTCGTTTTTGTCTTTCATTTTCGTTTACCTCGCGGCGACAAGATTTATAATACCAAGGATCGTTTCCGAAGTCAACACTTTGTCCGCATTTTTTTAAAAAAAGGTGATATTACATTCCTTTGTTGATTTTGACGATCTGAAGACAGCCTTGAAGAAGGGAGGTAATGGAGCTATCGTTTCCCGTTCGCTTCCCATCCGCAGCGCCATTCAAGCGGTCGCGAAAAAAGGAAAAGGCCGAACCCGTCCGGTTCGGCCGACGAAAAGAGCGCAACTACGAGAGCGTCGATTGCTCGTCTTCCCGCTCCAAATATTGATCCTGGTCGCTCCCGTAAATAAAGTCGACGGTGTAATCGATACCGGGTTGTTGCGTATTCGCGACTTGCGATTGGGTCTCGTCGTAGTCCGACGGCTGCCGGTCGTTCGGCATCACGGATCCCTCCCCTGTCGTTGTTGAAGGAAGTATGTGCCGGAATCCTCGAACTTATTCCGTTCGGGGAGGGGGAGAAGAATGTCGAAATTCGCCGGGCGCTTTCTAGTTCGACGGCCGTCCGACGATCGAAGCGGAGAAAGGGCAAAATTTGTTGTTTCCCTAGTTCTTCGGATCTCCTTCTACGGTCTGTCGTCCGATTTTTCTCATACTTTTTTCACGTTGTTCTTAATCGACAAGATGTGATAATGTAAAAATAAGGCCGAATAGGCCGAAACTACCCGATTGATGCAGGCGGAGGAGCCGATGAAACGGTATGGCGAAATGACTCGCGAGGAGCTCCTCGCGGAAGTGGACAAGCTGAAGCGCGAGAAGAAGGGCGCCTCGTTTCCGAGCCAAGCGGAAATGCTCGAACGCAAAATCAAAATGGCCGAGTCGTACTTGCTCTCGCCGGATTCGTTTCCGCCCGGTACATACGAGGTCGAAGGCAGCGCGGAGCGATTCGAGCTCCGGTACGTAAACGGCGTCATGGCATGGGGGACAATGGGCCGCGAGGACGAGGCAAGCTTCCCGCTCTCCATGCTGAAACGGATCGAAACGGATTGAAACGGCTCGCAACTTGCAATTTTTTATAAAAATTCGACGATGAAAAGCAGGAATTTCGTTCCAGCCGCCGAAATAGTACGAGGATTCCGATTCTCGGTTTCGCGGTGCGGCGGTCAAGGATTCATCGCGGTCGAGGGGGGAACGAATGCATAGAGGATGGCTACATTCCACCATCATCAACCAAGAGCAGCGGGCGATCAGGCTGTTTTTGACCTTGTTTTACACGATCGTCTTTTCATTCGATGCGTTCTACTTCTACATCTACCCCAAATATATGAGCGATACGAGAGCGGTCGGCATGACCGAGGGCGGCTTCGGCTTCGGCTTGTACGTCGTCCTGCTGGCGATGATCCCGTTCGCCGTATACTTGTACCGCCACGGCAAGCCGACCGCGGTGAAATATGTGTACCTGTACGGCTACTTGGCCGTTACGACGTGCAACGATCTGATCGTTTACGCGGGCTCGGACAAGTCTTACGACGCGAGCAACGTGGCGGAAGTGCTGTTCGTTCTGTTTTCTCCGATTTTTTTGAATCGCAACTATTTTTTTCAGGTCATCGGCGGCATTACGGCCAAATATATCGTTCTGTTCCTCGTCATCCGCCAGCCGGTGCTCATCATGGCGCTCGCCCTGTACCCGATCTTGTCCTCGATCGCGTATATCATCCTGAATCGGTTTATCGGATACGTGAACGCGATCCGCGATTCGTACAACGCGCAGATGGAAGGGATCGTCCGGGGGATCGTCGCCACGCTGGAGCTGAAAGATCCGTACACGCGGGGACATAGCGAGCGGGTCGCCCATTTCTCGCTCGTGCTGGCGAACCGGATGAACCGGTTTTCGGAAGAGGAGATGAAGTCTTACTACTACGCCTGTTTGCTGCACGACGTCGGGAAGGTGAACATCCCGGACAGCATCTTGACGAAACCTTCTTCTCTGACCGAACAGGAATACGAGATTATTAAAACCCACCCGGTCGTCGGGGTGAACGCCATTCGCGATATCGAAGGATTGCGCGATAGCGTCGACGTCGTCCTCCATCACCACGAAAGATGGGACGGCAACGGGTATCCGCATAGGCTGGCCGGCGAACAAATTCCGCTGCTCGCCCGCATAACGGCGGTGGCCGACGCTTTCGACGCGATGACGACGAAGCGGTCGTACCGCGGCGCGCTGTCGGTCGAGGAGGCGTACGACCGGATCATCCAAGGCAAAGGAACGCAATTCGATCCTTCCATCGTCGAAGTGTTCCAGGACGTATTCCCGATTTGGGTCAATTACGTCAAGTCGAAGCAAGCGAATTCCGCCGTCGTTCCGGGACGGCCGTCGGAAACGGCTTTATCCGGATGACCTATACGATTCCCATTGAAAGGGGGTGAATCAAGATGATCATTCGCAAACTCGCGAAAGTGAAAACGACTTGCTGGTGGTGCGGCATTTGGCACTAATGATCGATATGGGAAGCGGGATGCAGCCGTCGCGGCTGCATCCTTTCCCTTTTTTTGGGCAAGGCTTGGGAAGGAGGGGCGGCTCGTGAACGTAACGAAAGAGAGCCGGGTCGTACCCGTCGAGCTGACGGTTCGGCCCGATCGCGGAGGTTTTATCGTCGAAGACGCCCGGACGGGCGATTACTACGAAATGCCCGAGCCCGCGGTAGAAGCGCTGAGGCGAATGCGCGAAGGCGGGACGCTCGGCGAGATCGGAGCGGAGCTGGCCGGGCGGTATCCCGACGAAGAGATCGATATGGTCGGCTTCGCCGGGCAGCTGTTCGAGCTGGGGCTGGTCGCGCAGGTAGACGGGACGGCGATCGGAAACGGGAGGCCCGACGGAGAGAGCGAGGCGTCCGCCGCAATCGAAGGCGGCGTGGCGGGGAGGAACCGTCGGGAACGCGGCGGCTTTCTTTGGATTCCGCAGTCGTTTGCCCGGCTGTGGGTACATCCGGCGGTGCGAGCGATCGCGGCGGCGGCCGTATGCGCCAATATCGCGCTCATCGCGGCGAAACCGGAGCTGCTCCCGCGATACCGGGACGCCTTCCCGTTTGAATCGATGGCGCTCAACGGCGTAACGTGGCTCGTCGTATCGCTGGCGCTCGTGCTGCTCCACGAGCTTGGACACATCATGGCGCTGCGCGCGTACGGGCTGCCGGCCAAGCTCGGCATCGGACATCGCACGATATTCGTCGTGCTGGAAACGGAGATGGACGGCATATGGCGTTTGGAGCCGAAGCAGCGTCACGTCGCCTACTTGGCGGGGATGGGCGCGGATCAGCTGGTGCTGCTTCTCGCTTTGGCCGTTCAGGCTGCCTACCCCGGCGAAGGAGGATGGGCGCTCAAGCTGGCCGCTTTCGCCGCGATGGACTTGTTCGTCAAAACGTTATTCCAATGCTGCCTGTTCATGAAGACGGACTTGTACTACGTGCTGGAAAACGGGACGGGATGCTACAACTTGATGGAGAGGAGCCGCCGGTGGCTGGCGGTGACGCTCGGGGGAGGGAGCGACGGCGGGCGCGGTGCGGACAAGGAGCCTCGCGCCGTCCGTCTGTATGCGGTTTTGCTAGTGGCGGGGTACGCGTTCCAGCTCGGGCTGCTTGCGTTCTATTTCGCTCCGCAGCTGATCGCGTCGGCCGCCGCCGTCGTTCCCCACTTGGCCGATTGGGACGGAGGCGCCGCGTTCTGGGATGCGGTCGTATTCGTCTTGGAGTTCGCTCTTGCGGCGGGCTTGCTCGTGTATTCGTGGCGGAAACAGCGCGGAGGAGGGGCGGCTTCCCGGTCAGGATGAGCTATCCCCGCCTCCGCACATCGCGTTGTACAGCCGGTCGCACCGGTCGATCAGCTCGAAATCGAGGGGCGTGATGCCGCCTTCGCTCCAGCTCGTCACGCTGATCGTAACGACTTTATATTCGATCGCGATCATCGGGTGATGGTTGAGCGCTTCCGCGGTCATCGCCGTCTGCTGGACGAATTCGATGCCTTTCATGAACTGCGGAAACCGGTATTTTTTGACGAGCCATTTGGCGTCTTTGCGCGTCCAGCCGGGTCTGTCGCCGAGCAGCTCCTGGATGCGCTCGTCGGGCAATTTGGCCATGCGGGTCACCTCGATCGCGAAGGGTTGGGGTACCCTTCTATTATACACCATGCGCCGGGAAGGGAGGCCCCTCATGATCAAATTTGATGCCGAATTGATGTTCGAGGCCGAGCTTCGGCCGTACCGCCCGATCGTCGAACGGCGGGGCGCGTATATCGACATTTTGTTGAAGCTGGAGCGCGGCGGAGCCGAATGGCCCGCGGAGCTCGCCGATCCGGGGGCGCTGATCATTTGCGATTCCGCCGGCGAGCCGATCCAATACGTCGTGCTGGACGAAGGCTGCGACAGCGAGTACAAGTTTACGGAGAACGAAAAAGAGCAGCTTCGCCGTTATATCGAGACGGAGCGTCTCGTCGAACGGGCGGGTCCTCCGGGCTGACGGTCCGAAAGGCAACAAAAAAGAGAGGGGGAGTCCCTCTCTTTTTTTGCCGTCTTATTCGACGATCAGTTTCGCTTTCATGTTCACATGGCCCGCGCCGCAAGGAACGGTACATACGATTTCGTACGATCCCGCTTTGTCGAACGTGACGTCCTTCGACAATTCTTTACCGCTCAGCGTAACGCCGAGACCGTTGATTTCCATGCCGTGGACGCCTTCTTTATTTTTCAATACCACTTGCAGCGTCTCGCCCTTTTTCACTTTGTACTCCGGTTGGTCGAACTGGAAGTTGCTGGCCGTAATTTTCAGTTGAGGCTTCCCGCTTTCGGCGGCCGCATCTTCTTCGCTTTTTTCCGGTTTTGCGCTGACCAACAGGAAGATCAGTCCGAACGCGCATGCGCCGAAAAACAAGACGGACATTAACCATTTATACATGTGTGGTCCTCCTCGAACGAAATGTCACTAGAAGATTATACGCTATTTCGGATTTCAAATCCATTCGCCCCTGAATCGTCTTTTTGACAAAACGTTGAACAATCCCGGCTTGTCCGGTCCGTCCCAAATAGACGATTCCGCCAAACCGTAGCGTATGCGGGACGCCGTCCGTTTATCCGCGCGGCGAAACGTGGTACAGTATAGGCGTAAGCGTATAACGCCGGAAGCTCCCAGCAAGGAGCGACGGCCGATGCCAACGACGGGAGCTGACAGCATGTACTTCTCATCCAAGGACGAAACGACCCATCGCGAACGATACGAGCGGCTGCTTGCCCGATACGAAGCCGGGGAAGACGAGCCGGAGCTCGCCGCGGCCTGCTACGTTCTCGCCTATCCCGGCATTTACGAAGCGATCCCGGACGGCCGAACGGGCGGCAATCCGTTCACCTGGTATTGGGGGCCGTACGATACGACGCTGGAAAGGCGGACCGAGTCGGAGGCGGTCGGCGGCCTGCCGCCGGGCTTGCGTCAGCTCGTCCGGGCCGCGGCGGAGCTGTACGCCGGCCGTCCGCTTTTCTTCGATCTCGCCGCGGCGGTCCGCGATTGGGATGCGGACATGACAGCCGCGTTCGCGCAGACGATCGCGCTGAGACGGGGCGAAAGCCGACGGTAGCCGAGCCCGGCACGGCGATCGCGCCGGTACCGGCTGGGCGTCCGACCAATTTGTCTAGACTGGGTATTTAACCGTGTTCCCGGTAGGTGCTTCCCCATAGACTGATGGTAGATCAGGTCGCAAGGGAGGTGTCATAATGGAATATACGCCCAAACCGGTCGTCAAGCCGTCTACCGCGCCGATGCCGCTGCCCGCGCCGGTTCCGCAAGCTCCGATCGCGGCGGCGCCGCTGCCGGCCCCGATGCCGCTGCCGGTCGTCAAGCCGTCGTATGAACACGTGACGGTCAACTACGTGCATGCGCATGTGGTGGAGAAAAAAGCACCCGTCTATTCGTCGACGGGCGTCATCCTCGTCTTGTTCATTTTGCTGGTCATCATTAGCCGCGCCAAGTGCTAGCGGACGGTGCGATAGATCGAAGAGCCGGGAAGCTTGTTCCCGGCTTTTTCGCATCCGGCGGAAAACGAGGCCGCCCGCGAGCCCACGCCGCAGCCGGCGGCGGCGCGTATACTACCGAGGGCAAACGTACAGACGGCAGGGGGATGAATGGAAGAGATGAAACGTCAACAACGGAAACGGGCTGACGATATCGCCCGAAAAATGAGCCCGCATTTGCGAAAGGCGTTATCGGCCGAGTCCCGGCGGAAAGCCGGAGGGTCCGGCGGCGGCAGGACGATGCGCATCCTGCTCGAAGTCGATCGCCGGCCTTCCCGGGGCTGGGTCGAATCGCTGAAGCGCGGCTTCGCCTCGCGCGGCTACCGGTTCCAAGTCCTGCGGCGGATGCCGAGATTGCGCCTCGTGTCCGCGATCGTGTCGATTCCGTGCTTGCGCACGCTGTGCCGGCATCGCCGCGTGACGCGGGTCCACCTGGACCGGAAGGTGCGCGTCAGATTGAACGTCGCAACGCCGTCCGTCGGGGCGTCCGCGCTGCAAAGCCGCGGCAGCACCGGCAAGGGCGTCGCCATCGCCATTATCGATACCGGCGTATATCCGCATCCCGACTTGACGAAGCCGGTCAACCGGATCGCCGCGTTCCGCGATTTCGTCGGAGGGCGCACGAAGCCTTATGACGACAACGGCCACGGCACGCACGTCGCCGGGGATGCGGCGGGCAACGGCTTCAGCTCGAAGGGCAAATACCGAGGTCCCGCGAGCGGAGCGAAGCTCGTCGTCGCCAAAGCGTTCGATCGGAACGGGGAAGGGAACAGCTCCGACATCGTCGCGGCGATCGACTGGGTGCTGCGCGTTCGGAAAAAGTACGGCATCCGCGTCGTCAACATGTCGTTCGGACTGCCGGGCGTCTCGCGCTGCTCGGACGATCCGATATGCCGGGCGGCCGAACGCGCCTGGCGGTCGGGACTCGTCGTCGTGGCGTCCGCGGGCAACGACGGTCCCGGCCCGAGGACGGTCACGTCGCCCGGCATCAGCCCGCTGCTGCTGACGGTCGGAGCGGTCGACGACCGTCGGACCGTCCGGCAGGCGGACGACCGCGTCGCCGCGTTCTCCGGACGCGGGCCGATCGCCGGAGGCCGGACGAAGCCCGACCTGACCGCGCCCGGCGTCGGTATCGTTTCGCTGCGGGCGCCCGGCTCGGCGATCGACCGCGACGATCCGTCCGCCCGTGTCGGCGCCCGCTATTTCAAGCTGACGGGCACGAGCATGGCGGCGCCGATCGTCGCCGGCGGCGCGGCGCAGCTGCTGCAGAAGCGTCCGAGGCTGTCGCCGGCCGGCGTGAAGCGGCTGCTGAAGCGGGGGGCGTTCCGGCTGAAGGCGCCGCGGAACGCGCAAGGCAGCGGCGAGCTTGATTTGAGATTCGCGGTGAAATGATATTGCCAGCGAATCGGTCGCGTGGTAATATATAACAAACTTCCTGGAAGGGCTTCTAGGGATCCGCGGCGGCGTCGACAGCGTCCGCCGGCGAACCGAGCGGAGCCGAACGCGACTTCGACGATTGCGTTACACCGTGGGGATAAAAGACCCGTGGCAAGTTCCGGCTCATGACGAGCGGAACGCCACGGGTCTTTGTTGCTTTACAACGGTAAAGATTCGGCTGAGGGGAAAGAGAGGAGCGAAAACGAATGAAAGCGATCCGGGTGAACGGCCTGACGAAGCGATTCCGGCAAAAACGGAAGCGGGAAGGGCTGGGGGGAAGCGTGCGCGCGCTATTTCGGCCGGACTATACGGAGAAGACGGCGGTCCATCCGATCGACTTCGAGGTGGAGGCCGGCGAGTTTTTGGCGTTTCTCGGACCGAACGGGGCGGGGAAATCGACGACGATCAAAATGCTGACCGGCATTCTCCATCCGACGGAGGGGGAGGCCGAGGTGCTCGGGCTTTGCCCGTGGACGGACCGGAAGAAGCTCGCGTACCGGATCGGCTCGGTGTTCGGGCAAAAATCGCAGCTGTGGTACCATCTGCCCCCTTCGGATACGTTCGAGCTGATGCGCCGCATTTACGAGCTGGAGGACGGGGACTACAAGCGCCGACGCGCCGACCTGATCGAACGGTTCGAGCTCGGTCCTTACGTCGACGTGCCGGTGCGCAAGCTGTCGCTCGGAGAGCGGATGCGGTGCGAAATCGCGGCGGCGCTCCTGCATCGCCCGAGCATCGTCTTTCTGGACGAACCGACGATCGGCCTCGACGTCGTCGTCAAGCAGCGCATCCGCGAGCTGCTGCGCGAGATGAACGAGAAAGAGAACATTACGGTGTTTCTCACGTCGCACGACGCGGGGGACGTCGAGCAGCTGTGCCGCCGGGCGATCGTCATCAATCACGGCCGCATCGTGCTGGACGGCCAAGTATCCGAGCTGAAACGGACGTACATGACCCGCAAGACGATCGGTCTTTTGCTGGAGGAGGAGCCGGAGCGCTTCGAAGGCGCCGGCATCGAGGAGCTGGAGCGGTCCGGCCGCCGGCTGAAGCTGTCGGTCGATACGTCCTTGACGACCGTCGAGGACGTGCTGGCGAAGCTCGTCGCCCGTTATCGGCTCGCCGACGTCACGATCGAGGATCCGCCGATGGAGGAAGTGATCACGCACATTTACGAAGGCCGGGCGTTGAAGGAGGGAGCGCCGTGATCGCGATTCGCAAGGCGGCCAAGTACGTCGCGTACGCCCGGGTGACCGTGCGCAGCCATTTGGCGTACGTGCCCGATTTTTTGATCCGGTCGGCGTTTCTGGTCGTCATCCTGTTCATCTTCTTCCAGCTCTGGTCCGTTACATACGGCGGCGTCGGAGAGAGTGTCATCGGCGGGTATACGTTCGAGCAGATGATCTGGTATTTGGCCGTCGCCGAATCGGTCATCCTCGCTTCCCCGAAGCTGAACGCCAAGGTGGAGGCCGAGGTGAAAAACGGCGACATCGCCTACCAGCTGACCCGTCCGGCGAGCTATCTGCTGCTTCATTACGGCAGCTATATGGGGGAGGCGGCCGTTCGCGTCGTCGTCAACCTCGCGCTCGGCTCGGCGCTTGCGATGCTCTGGTTCGGGTGGCAGACGCCCGGCTGGAACGTGCCGCTCTGCCTGCTCGTCATGGCCGGCTCGTTCACCGTCAACTTCCTGCTGACGATGCTGCTGTCGCTGGCGGCGTTCTGGGTCGAGGAGACGCGAGGACTCGACTTCGTGTACAACAAGCTGCTGTTTACGGTCGGCGGCATGCTGCTGCCTCTGGAAATGTTCCCGGACGCGCTGCGCTCGGTCAGCGAATGGCTGCCGTTTCAGACGGTCGCCTACTTCGCGGCGAAGACGGCCGTTCGCCCCGAGGCGGCCGAGACGGTCCGGATGATCGCGATCCAATGGGGGTGGGCGGCGCTGCTTGCGGCGGCGGCGGCCTTCGTTTACCGGAAAGGGGTGCGCAAATTAAATGTCAACGGCGGTTAAGCTGCTCCGGTTCGTCTTGGCGTGCTGGAAGCTCAATTTGGCCGGAGCGATGGAATACCGGATGAGCTTCCTGCTGACGGCCGGCATGATGGTTGTCAACAACGTCGTTTGGATTTTTTATTGGGCCGTCTACTTTACGAAATTTCCGGTCGTCAACGGCTGGGAGCTGCGGGACGTCATGATGATGTGGGCGGTCGGGGCCGGGGGGTTCGGGCTGTCCGCCGTCCTGTTCGGCAACAGCTACGCGATGGCGGGGCTGATCGCGAACGGCCAGCTGGACACGTACTTGACCCAGCCGAAGCCGGTGCTGCTTCACGTCCTAATCAGCCGGATGTCGGTATCCGCGATCGGCGACGTCGTCTTCGGCTTGATGCTGTACGCCGTCTTCGGCGATCATACGGTAACGGGACTGCTCAAGTTCGCGTTCGCGCTGACGCTGGCCACGGCGATTTTCGTCTTTTTCAACGTCATCGCCCAGACGCTCGCCTTTTATATCGGCAACGCGGAAGGGATCGGGCAGCAGGTGTTCATCGGGTTCGTCACGTTCTCCACGTATCCGACCGACATCTTCCGCGGCCTCGGCCGGCTCGTCCTGTTCACGGTCATTCCGGCGGGCTTCATCAGCTATTTGCCGATCGGCCTGCTTCGCGAAACGCAGTGGACGTTCGTCGCCGGAGCCGCCGGCATGGCGGCGCTTCTCGCGGCGGGCGGCATTTTGCTGTTCTACCGCGGATTGAAGCGGTATTCGTCCGGCAACGCGATAACGCTCCGGTCGTAGCGCATAGACGCTCCCGTTTTCATCTATGCTATAATCGAGGTGATGACAGCCATGAACAAAGCGCTCTCCACCGCGATTGCCGGCATCGGAATCGCGCAAGCGCTGAAGGTGCCGTTCCATTATGCGAAAACGGGACGCTGGAAATGGTCCAAGGCATTCGATGCCGGCGGGATGCCGAGCTCGCACGCCGCCGGCGCCGCTTCGCTCGCCACGTCCGTCGCGTTGAAGCGGGGCGTCGCGTCGGTCGAATTCGCGATCAGCTCGCTGTTCGGCCTGATCGTCATGTACGATGCGATGGGCGTCCGTCGGCGCACCGGCGAAATCGCCGTCGAGGTGAACGATCTCGACGCGGCGGTCGAGAAGCTGGCGGAGCGACATCCCGGCATTTATCATCGGAAGCGGGACAAGGAATTGAAGGAAATGATCGGTCACCTGCCGAGGGAAGTGGTCGGCGGCTGTCTGCTCGGCGTCGCCGTCGGGCTGTGCGGCCATTTGACTGGCAAGCCGAAGTGACCGCGGGCAACGGAGGGTGGACCGAACGGAGTTCAAGGATGGGGGAAACGATGGAAGCATTCGTTGTCGAGAAGCCGGAGCAGCTCGCTTCGTGCTTGAAGCTTCGCAAGGACGTGTTCGTCGGGGAGCAGGCGGTACCCGAGGAGCTGGAAATCGACGAGCTGGACGCGCTCGACGCGCCGTGCCGCCACATTTTGCTGACAGACCGCGGGGAACCGGTCGCGACGGCGCGGGTGAAGGCGTACGACGGGCGAACGGCCAAAGTGCAGCGGGTCGCGGTCAGACGCGAAAGCCGCGGACAAGGCTGCGGGCGGCTCGTGATGGAGGCCGCGGAGCGGGCGGCCCGCGAGCTCGGGTACGACTACGCGGTGCTGGACGCGCAGCTTCAAGCGCGGCCTTTTTACGAGCGGCTCGGATACGCCGCCGAGTCGGAGGAGACGTTTTACGATGCCGGCATTTTGCACGTCCGGCTGAAAAAAAAGCTGTAAGCCGCAAAAGACGAAAAACGCCCCGGGAATCCCCGAGGCGTTTTTCGTTTTTTGGGCGTTTGCTCTCTCGGGAGCCCGCCCATGCACCGCGCGACGACGTCGCCGGGAAAACGTTCACTCCCCGGCGTCCTTCCCTTCGCGATGCAGCGGGAGCGTAATGCGGAACGTCGTTCCCGCGCCCGGCTCGCTTTCGACCTCAATCATCCCTCCATGATCATGTACAATTTTTTGGCAAATCGATAGACCGAGTCCGGTCCCTTGCTCCTTCGACGTATAGAACGGCTGGAAAATGCGATCCAGCTCCTCGCGCGGAATGCCGACGCCGGTGTCCGACACTTCGATGACCGCGCGGGAGGCTTGCTCCATCAGGCGGATCGTGACGAGACCTTGGCCGGGCATCGCCTCCAGCGCGTTTTTGACCAAATTGAGCAGCACCTGGATCAGCTTGTCCTGATCGCCCCGGACCGCGATGCCCGGGTTCGACGTCTCGTAGACGAGCCGGTGGCCGAGACGGCTCGTTTCCGATTCGGTCAGAGAGACGACCCGTTGGATGCAGACGTGCAAAGGCATCGTCTCGTAAAGCGCATCCCGGGGCTTCGAAAATCGCAAAAACTCGGTCGTCAGCTCGGACATCCGGTCGACCTCGTTCATGATCAGGGCGTACCACGGCTCGATGTTGTAGCCGTTCGCCCGGGAAAGCTGCAGGAAGCCCTTGATCGTCGTCAGCGGATTGCGAATTTCGTGGGCCATGCCGGACGCCAGCTCGCCGACGACGCGCAGCTTCTCCGACCGCGCCATATGGTTTTCCCGCTGCTCCCACAGCTCCCGCTTCATCGCGTTCAAGCGCGTCTCGGCGGCGTGCAGCAGCTTCGCCCAGCCTTTCCCGTCGTCGGGCGACGCGGAGAACCCGTATGCGAGCCGGACCCCGGACCGCTTCGGAATGTCGTAGTCGAGCATTCTCCGGATCTCCCCGATCTCGTCGTCGGTACGGCCGCCTCGAAACGCCATCGCGAATTCGTTGCCTCCATAACGGGCGACGAGCGTCGCGTCGGGGATCGACTCGTACAGCATCTCGGCGACTTGCTTCAACATTCGGTCGATTCCTTCGACGCCTTCCGCTTCGCTCAACGACTTGATTTCGTAACAATCGATCAGCACCATGAGGACGCGGGAAGCGGAACGGTTCAGCCCGTCGATGCGGCGGACGAATTCGTCGCGGCCAATCAGTCCGGTAAGCGGATCGCGCGTCTCCGCGGGCCTCTTGTCCGAGCCGCTTTGCCGGCTCCAGCCGCCGGAGATGAAGGCGCGGTACTTGACCGAGCCGAGCAGGACGATCCCGGCGCAGCCCGCGGCCAATAAGACGTACAGCATAACATTACCTCCATCGTAATGTTAAGAAAGTTATCACCACAATACCATGCCAAACCGTCGAATGGTAAGGGAGCGTTCTTCAGGTTTGCTAAAAAAATGATAAAGTTTTCATAAAACGGCGTCAAACGGGAAACGATAAACGGGAATTCGATTACAAGGAGGCGTATCGCATGAACTCGAACCAAGGGAACGAGCGAGAATCGTTCGTAGCCGTTCAAAAAAACGGAGACGGGGACATTACCGCCTTCCGGACATCGGGCGGACGCACGCTGAACTACGAGCAGGCGTTGGAGGAAGTGAAGGCTGGCGCGATTCAGGGCGTCAACGCTTTTAAAGGAAGAGACGGCGAGACGTATATACGCGGCGACGCCGACGGAGATCCGAGCAACAATCTCGACAACTTGCCGACGTTTTAATAACGGCTATATAAGGAAGAAACGCGGAAAACCGGGCGATGCGAATGCCCGGTTTTTCGTCGTGTTTCGCCGCATCGTCCGGTTCGGGCGGAATCGGATCAGTCGGCCGTCGCCGGTGCCGAAACGGGGAACGAGTACGTTTCGTGCTGAAGCAGGAACTTCATCGGGCCGGTTTTGCCGATATACGATTCCATATTGTCTCCGTAATGCATGAGCCATATTTTTTGCTGGATCGACTCCGGCAGCGTCAGCAGCTCCTGCAGCGTCGCATGAACGAGGCCGTGCCCGTCCAGCTGGCAGTCGTGGAGCAGGTACGTGCAATTGCGCTCGTGGACGGACCGGATCAGCTCCGGATCGAACACGGTGTCCCCGCTGTAGAACAGCTCGTCGTTCAAAATGACGCAATAGCTCGGCATGTCGCGAAAATGCTTCGTCGGCAAAATCTCCATCCGGAATCCGGGAACGATTTCGTGGGGCTTGCCGACGGAAAGCGGAACGACGTCGAAAAATTGGTCCAGCGTCTGGCGCTCCTCCGCGCCGAATTCCAAGCCGCCCCGGAGCGAGTATTCCCAGAACGGCTCGATCAGCCGCCCTTCGATGAACAGCTGCGGCTTCTTGCCGTAATGGAACCGGAGACGAAGCATCAGCTCTTCGAAGCCGCCGATATGGTCGGCGTGCAGATGGGTGATGAATACGCCGTCGATCACGTCGAGCGGCAGGCCGAGACGATGCATCGCGAGCGGGGCGGTGATGCCGAAATCGATCATGAGCTTATAGCCGTTGCAGGCGACGAGCGCATTATTGTTGTAGTAGTTTTTGGCGAAAGCGGAGCCGGTTCCGATCATTTGAATATCAATGCGCATAAGCGTCCTCCTTAAGCGGGTTCGAGCAATCGGAATCGATCGATGGCGATGGCGAAAAAAGACATATTACATCCAATGTACCATTTTTCCAGCGAAAATGAAAGAATGCGCTTCCCTGATTCGACAAAATCTTCGCTTGCCGAACCGGACGATCGCCCATTGGGCCCGGTATCCGGGCGGGAGCGGAGTCCCGTTTTTCCGCATTCGCATACGATACAGTGCGATTTTGTCGCGATATGCGTTGGGCGGGAGGACGAAGGCGATGGCAGGAAAAAAAGTGAAGAAGCAGGCGCCGGGGAGCAGGGTGCAGGCGCACTACAAAATCGTCAGCTCCGACGTGTGCGCCGTATGCCGGCAGCAATGCGAGCGCGGCATCCGGTACATGGCCCGGCTGGAAAGGCCGGGGGCGGTAGGCAACGGCGTTCCCTGCGTGCTCACCCGTTATTTCAAATGATTATCGGATCCGGTCCGGATGCGTATACACGTTCATGGCGCCGCCTCTCAGGAAGCCGACGGCGGTGAGGCCGAGCTCGTCGGCGAGCTGCAGGCCGAGCACGGTCGGCGCCGATTTGGACAACAAGACCGGTGCGCCGATTTTGACCGCCTTCAGGACGACCTCGGACGAGAGCCGGCCGCTGAAGGCGACGATTTTGCCGGATGCGCTCAAGCCGCGCATCAAGCTGTGCCCGTACAGCTTATCCAAGGCGTTATGCCGGCCGATGTCGGAGAAGCGCGCCTCGATGCCGGCCTCGCCGAACAGGGCGGCGCCGTGCACGCCGCCGGTCAGCCGGTGCTCGGCGGACGCGTCGTGCAGGGCGCGCATCAGCTCGTAGCAGCGGCCGGGCGTCACGGCGAACGACGGGTCGGCGCCGATCGGCCGCGCCGTCCGCGCGTCGGCGTGGAAGTAAAACGACTGCCGGCTTTTGCCGCAGCAGGAGCCGATGCGCCGCTTCGCGAAGGCGGCGGGATCGAGCGCGTCGCGCCGGACGAGCCCGACATAGGCGATGCCGCGGTTCTCGTCGATCGCCAGGCTGGCGATGTCGGCCGTCCCCCGGATCGCGCCTTCCGAAGCGAGAAACCCGACCGTCATCTCCTCGAGATGATCGGGGGAGCAGACGATCGTGGCGAATTCGGCATCGTTGACGATAACGGTAAGCGGGTATTCCTCGGCGACGGGATCGATCGCTTCGGTCCAGATGTCGCCGTCGTATTTGCGCGCAAGCCAGCGGCCTGTGCCGATGATGTCGCTCATGTCGCTCATGTCGGATCGCTCCTTGTCGTTCGCGAAATCGCGGATGCCGCGAGGAAATCGTTCGTGGTATTATACTCATAATAGCATGAACGAACGCGAACGGAGGAGCCCCTCATGGGTAAAACGAAGCATACCGGGCCGGTCAAGCTCGACCGGACGCCGAAGCCGGCGCTGTGGGTCAGTGCGGCTCCGCTCGGGCTCGGCAAGGTGAAGCCGCGCCATATTCGGGATACGTTGAAAGCGCTTTACGAAAACCGCGACAATTTGCCCTACGCCTACCGTATTTTGACGAAGGGCGTATGCGACGGCTGCGCTCTCGGCGTATCGGGCCTGCGCGACCGCACGCTGACGGGGCCGCATCTGTGCACGACCCGGCTGAACGTGCTGCGGCTGAACACGATGCCCGCCATCGAGCCGCATTGGTTCGAGGACGTGGAGAAGCTCCGGGCGATGGACAGCGCGTCGCAGCGCCGGCTCGGCCGCATTCCGTATCCGCTGATCCGCCGGAAAGGGGAGAACCGGTTTACCCGGCTAACGTGGGACGAGGCGCTCGATCGGATCGCCGCCAAAATCCGTTCCGTCGATCCGAAGCAGCTCGCCTTTTATTGGACGGCGCGCGGCATTACGAACGAGACGTATTACGCGGCGGCCAAAGCGGCGCGCTTCCTCGGGACGAACCATATCGACAACGCCTCGCGGATATGCCACTCGCCCAGCAAAACGGCGCTCAAGCGTTCGCTCGGCATCGGCGCGTCGAGCTGCAGCTACAAAGATTGGATCGGCACCGACGTGCTCGTCTTCTGGGGGTCCGTCGCCGCGAACAATCAGCCCGTCTCGACGAAATATATGTACGCCGCGAAGAAGGCCGGCACGAAAATCGTCGTCGTCAACCCGTACCGCGAGCCGTCGATGGAACGGTACTGGATCCCGTCCATAGCGGAAAGCGCGCTGTTCGGTACGAAAATCGCGGACGAATTCGTCCAGGTGAACATCGGCGGCGACATCGCCTTGATGAACGGCGTCATGAAGACGTGGTTCGAGATGGAGAAGGCGCGTCCCGGCTCGGCGATCGACCGCGCTTTCGTCAACGCGCATACGACGGGCGTCGAGGACGTAAGGCGCCACGTCGCCTCGCTCGATTGGCCGACGCTCGAACGAAGTTCGGGCATGACCCGGGAGAAGATCGCCGACTTCGCCCGGCTGCTCGCCGCAGCCAAGACGGGCGTATTCGTCTGGAGCATGGGGCTGACGCAGCACCGGTTCGGCACCGACAACGTTTCCCAGCTCGCCAATTTGGCGATGCTGCGCGGCTTCGTCGGCCGCGAGAAGTGCGGGCTCATGCCGATCCGCGGCCACAGCGGCGTGCAGGGCGCCGGCGAGATGGGCGCGGAGCCGATGTCGCTGCCGGGCGGCGGGCCGATCGACGACGAGAGCCGCAGACGGTTCGAGGCGCTGTGGGGGTTCCCGATCCCCGATTGGCAGGGCGACATCGTCGGCTTGTCGCTCGAAAACGCGCTGCTGCCGGACGGCCACGAACGGCGGACGCGCGTGTTCTATACGAGCGGCGGCAACTTCCTCGAGACGATGCCGAAGCCGGATTTCGTCCGGAGATGCCTCGAGAGCGTCGAGCTCCGCGTCCATCAGGATATTATCCTGAACACGTCGACGCTGGCCGACGCGAGGGAGGAAGTGATCGTGCTGCCGGCGATGACGCGCTACGAGCAGCCGGGAGGGGGAACGTCGACGAGCACGGAGCGGATGGTCTACTTCAGCCCGGAAATCGACGGACCGCGCATCGCGGAAGCGCGCGCGGAATGGGACATCGTCACCGAAGTGGCGGCGCGGGTGAAGCCGGAGATGCGGGGGAAGATCCGGTTCCGCTCGGCGCAGCATATCCGCGACGAGATCGCCGCAGCCGTACCGTACTACGACGGCATCCAGCATTTGGCCAAAGCCGGGGACGTGTTCCAATGGGGCGGCGCCTGGCTTTGCGAGGACGGGGAATGTCCGACGGCCGACGGCAAGGGGAAGCTGCTGCCGATCCAGCTCCCGGAGCTGCGCAAGCCCGAAGGCCATTTCCGGGTGACGACCCGGAGAGGCAAGCAGTTCAACTCGATGGTGTACGCCGCCGTCGACCCGTTTAACGACGCGAAACGGGACGACGTCCTGCTTCGCCCGTCGGACGCGCGGGAACTCGGCATCGCGGACGGGGAGGCGATCGTCGTGTACAACCGGAGCGGCACGCTGTACGGCCGGGCCAAGCTCGCCGAGATGGCGCCGGGCAACATCGGGGTGTATTGGCCGGAAGGCAACGTGCTGTTCCCGAAAGGGGTCTACGAGCCTTATGCCGGCATCCCGGAATATAACGGGACCGCGATCGTCGAGAAAGCCGAGACGTTTTTCGCCTTCAAAGACACCCGGTATGCGGAGCGCCGCATCGCCGAGCTGGACGTCGGCACGGAATGACGGAGCGGCCCCGCGGCCGCATGACGAAGCCGGAGAAGGCCGATCTCTTCCGGCGCGACAAAGAACCCCTTCGCGAAAGGCGAAGGGGTTCGGACATATCGATTAAGCGGTAGCGGTTATCGGGTGTATCTCATCACTTTAACGATCAACCGGTCCAATTGCTGACTGATTTCCAACACGTGGGGATGTCCGAAATTGTACTTGTGCTCTTTCGCAGTCCGAACGAGCAGCTGCTTCAATTGGTTGATTTCACGATTCAATCCGATATGATGGCTCATGATGACTCCCGCTTCCCCTTCGATTGTATATTTCTGTATCAGTTTACATGATTTTATCCCATCGCGTAACTTCAATCTGAGCATGCTTATTTTTGTTTACAAAAGATGGGTATTTCGTGTAAAATATATGGATTTTCCGGTTGCCGTTACCACTGCCGGTGAATACGATGTATCGTGCGGGCTGCACGAACAGGATCGACAGGCAGGAGGCGAACCGGATTGGACATCGTATGGAAGGGAAACGCCAATACCAACTCCAGCAGCAGGGAAGGCTACGTCCCTTTCGTCATCGTCGACCATATCTCGGTCGGTACGATGTCGAGCTTGGACAATTGGTTCACGGACCCGAACAACAACGTCTCGTCCGCCCATTTCGGCGTCGCCAAGGACGGCCGCATTCACCAATATGTGCAGATCGAACGGATGGCGTGGGCGCAAGGCATTCCCGCAGACCGGATTCCGCAGGCGCGGGCGCAGGTCGTGCGCGATATGGGCGTCAATCCGAATTTGTACTGCGTATCGATCGAGCACGAGGGGTACGACGGCGACTTGACGCAGGCGCAATTCGAAGCGACCGTCTGGCTGCACCGGTACATTCGGGATTATATCGCCGGCGCATACGGCAAACGGTTCCCGCTGGACGAATACCACGTCATCGGCCATTATCAGGTGAATCCGGTCGGCAAGCCGAACTGTCCGGGGCCGGCGTTTCCGTGGGAGCAGCTGTACGCCACGCTTGCGGAGATGGAGGAGGGAGACGAGGAGATGGAACAATTGCTCGCGCAGCTGCAGGAGCTGCAAAACCGCGTCGCGGCGCTCGAAAGCCTCGAGCGGTTGGACGAAGTGCCCGCATGGGCGCAGGATGCCGTGCAGGCGGCCGTCAGCCAAGGGCTGATCGATACGCCGCAGGGCGGCTCGTACGACTTTTACCGTCTGCTGACCGTCCTGCACCGCAAAGGCATCATCTGACCGCGAGCCCCGAAGCCTGCGGCGAAGCCGCTTTCCGGCATCGTCCGCCGTGGCGGATCGGGGACTATTTTTGGAGTCGATTGGTAATATAAAACATTATTGTAACTATATTCACGTCGAAATGCAAAACATTTCTCCGCCCGCTCCCGCAACTTTTCGTTCGACATCGAGTATAACGATTCAGAACGACACGCTTGATGGGGGTATCCGATAATGAAGGTGAAGCGGCTTGCAGCACTAACTGCCACGCTGGTCGTGCTAGGAGCTGGGATCGTTTACGCAAGCTCGCCTTGGGGTGAGTACCAAGGATTTGCGAAAGTCAGAGTGCAATTGAACAATTCGGGCGTCGCCACCGACGACGTACCCGCTTTCATGATCAACGGCCGCGTCGTGCTTCCGCTTCGCTCGCTCTCCGATTCGCTCAATGCGATCGTCAAGTGGGACGACGACACGAAGACGGCATCGATCTACAAGCCCAACGTACATATGTTCGTAGCGACGGATATCGCCAAGGACGACTCGCCCAAGACGCCGTTCGGCAAAGTGAGCAAAGGAAAAAAGCTCAGCTTCGTCGTCGCCGCGCAAGTGGACAGCCTCGCCACGCCGATTCATTCGTTCCGGATCGATCTCGTCGCGCCGGACGGCTCGGTCATTCGAAGCACGGACGCGGTAGCCCTCGAAGGAAGCAAGGACAGCTTCTGGTACAGCTGGCCGCTCGAAGGCGTCACCTTCGACGCTTCGGGCACGTACAAGGTGCAGTTCAAAATCAAGCTCGACGATTCCCGCGATTATGCGGTCGTTTCCGAGAAGACGATTACGTCCGAATGACCCCGGCGGAGCGGTTCGCTCCCGGCCCTTCATTGACCCGCCATTTGGAAAATGGTACGATAGGAAAGATTTGAAATTCTATCGATGAAATGAGGGCTTGGCATGAGCGAGCATCAGCACGACGAGAATTGCGGCTGCGAAGACCACGAGGACGAAGTGTTCATCCTGACCGACGAAGACGGCAACGAGCACGAGATGGTGATCGTATATACGTTTGAAACGAAAGACAAAGCATACGCCGTATTGCTCGACCGGAACGAACCGGAAGCGGACAGCATCATTTTCCGGATCGAAGAGGAAGGCGAAGAATCGTTCCTCGTCAATATCGAGGACGACGCCGAGTGGGAGCACGTAACCGCGGTGTACGAGCAGATCGTGGAGACGGAAGCGAACGCGTAAAGCGGCGAAACCCCCTTGTCCGGCAGGACGAGGGGGTTTTTGTTCCGTTCAAGCCGCGCATGCGGGCCTTTCTCTTATTTGCGCGGATTGAAGTACATCGTGCGGCCGTTGAACAACCGCAGCTCCGCCTTCAGGCGGCGGGCCAAATATTTGCACAGCTCGTTGCCCTTCGACTTGTCGCCGTGGGTCGCATCGTCCGGAAGCGTCACTTGGACGTACGCCTTTTCCTTGTCGCCCTCCGTCTTGGTGCCGACGCCGAACAAAATATATTTGTAGAGTGGATTGAGGCCTTTCAAATAAAACCATTTGCCTTCGCCCTCCGGCTTCGTCTCGACCGAATACGGGAAGGCGGAAGCGGCGTAATCCCAGCCGAGCTGCCGGCCGGTCAACGAGGTTTGCTCCTTGTAGCGGTCCAGATGCTCCTTCAGTTCGTCGAGCGTCAAGGCGGAAGCGGCGGATCCGTCCACGAGATAAATGTAAGCGCTTTGCGCCATCGTTGCACCACCTTTGTCGTTGGCGTTTTTCCATGACCATCATAGCACTTCGGATTCCCGATGACAATATGTCCCACCGGGGGGCGAAGCGGCGCATGCGCGCCGGCGGCAATGTCAATTCGGCATTGTCACCGAACCGTCGGCGTGGTATAGTATGAAAACAGAACAAATATTCAGAATATTCAAACCAAAAGGAGTGTGACGCATCATGTTCGAACGACTGTACGATACCGCGGAGCAAGCGAATATCCAATTTGTCGGGTATGCGACCGAACGGACCCGCTACGATTTCGGCATCGTCTATACGAACGCGTTTTTCGGCAAGCCGCTCGTCGTGTGCATGCAGACGAACCGATCGTCCCTTTTGGACTACCACGACCTCGACAACTTGACGCATTTGCAAAAATCGTTCCGGCTGACTCCGGTGGAAGCCGCCGAGGTGTCGTCCTTTCTCAGGCAGCTGATCCCGCCGCTGCCGGCCAAGGATCAATATTGACTCGGCGGGCGTCCGGCGCGCCATGACGCAACCGGAAAGAGCGTTCCCCTTCGATGGGAACGCTCTTTGTCGTTATCGCGCATTCGTTTAGAAGATCGGCTTCGTCTCGACGATCACCTTGACGTACTCGATCGTGCGGTCCTCGGGCCCTTTCACCGGCAAGCCGACTTCGAGATGGTCGACGATATAATCGATGTTGTCCTGCGAGATGACCTCTCCCGGGAGCAGGATCGGGATGCCGGGCGGATAGACGTAAATAAATTCGGCCATGATACGACCGGCCGATTCCTTGAACGGCACGAGCTCGGTATCGCCGTAGAACGCGTCGCGCGGCGTGAGCGACAGCTGCGGAATTTCCGGAATTTCGATGACGAGCTCCTTCGATTCGCGCGCGCCGCCCGTCTCACGGGAAAGCTCCCGCAGCGCCTCGAGCAGCGTGTCGACGTTTTCCTGCGTATCTCCCGGCGTGATGAGGCAAAGGATGTTGTACATATCGCTAAGCTCGATCTCGATATTGTACCTTTCCCGCAGCCAATTTTCCGCGTCGTATCCCGTAATGCCGAGATGGCGGACGTGAACGGTCACCTTCGTCGGATCGTAGTCGAAGGTCGCCTCCGTCCCGAGGATGTCTTCGCCGAAGCAGTACAAGCCGGGAATTTCGTTGATGGCGCTGCGCGCGTACTGGGCGAGTCCGATCGCCTTCTCCGCCATCGCTTTGCCGTTCAGCGCCAAGTTCCTTCTCGACGTGTCGAGCGAGGCGAGGAGCAAATACGACGTCGACGTCGTCGTCAGCATGCTGATGATCGTCTGAATGCGCCGTTGGTTAATGCGCGGGCCTTGGACGTTCAGCACCGAGCTTTGCGTCATCGAGCCGCCCAGCTTATGGACGCTCGTGGCGGCCATGTCGGCTCCCGCCATCATCGCGGAGAGCGGAAGCTTGTCGTGGAAATGGATAAGCGAGCCGTGCGCTTCGTCCACGAGCACCGGAATGTCGTAGCCGTGCACGAGCTCGACGATTTCCTTCAGATGGGCGCATACGCCGTAATACGTCGGATTGATGACGAGAACCGCCTTCGCGTCCGGATGCTTCTCGAGCGCCTTGCGCACGGAGCTGGTCGTGACGCCGTGGTCGATGCCCAGGTTCGGGTCGCGCACGGGGGAGACGAACACCGGCTTCGCGCCGGAGAAGATGATCGCCGATAAAATCGATTTATGTACGTTCCGGGGAACGATGATTTTGTCGCCTTCCCCGACGACGGACATGATCATGGTCATGATGGCGCCGCTCGTCCCCTGCACGGAGAAGAACGTATAGTCCGCTCCGAACGCGTCGGCGGCGAGCTGCTGCGCTTCCTGGATGACGCCGGTCGGTTGATGCAGATCGTCAAGCGGCGCTATATTGATCAAGTCGATCGAGAGCGCGTTGTCTCCGATAAACGATCGGAACTCCGGATCGGCTCCCGCTCCCGTCTTGTGCCCGGGGATGTGAAATTGAATCGGGCGTCTGGCCGCATGTCGGGTCAATGCGGTGAATAAAGGGGCGCGGCTGTGATCCATGCGGTCATCCCTTCCTTCCAACGAATTCGAATGATATGCTTAAACAAGCTTGAGTATATCAAATTGGGGGAGCGATGCAAGTCCGTCTTTCATGAACGGAGCGAGTCGGGGGAATACTGGAAGGAAGCGTCCGCGCATCCTGCGGCCGGACGCCGTACATAAAGCGAATCTCAGAGGTGAAGGCATGAACCGGCTCCAAACGTTTTGGGCAACGCAAAGGCAGTTTTTCACGCCGTTCGTCGTCCTGCTGCTCGTCATCATGTTTATCGTCGAATTCGTCAAGGGAGCGATCCTCGTCTCCATCTTGCCGATTTACATGAAGTCGGCGCTGGGCATTACGACGTTTATTATCGGATGGACGATGGCGCTTCAATACATCGGGGACAACTTGTTCCGCTCGCCGATCGGCTGGCTGATCGACAAGGTCGGCTACCGGCCGGTCATGCTGACCGGCATCGTCCTGACGTTTTTGTCCGTCGTCATTCTCGTGACGTTCTCGAACCATTACTGGATCATGCTCGCCTGCACGCTGCTCGGCGTCGGAACGTCGCCGCTGTGGCCCTGCGTCATTACGGGGGCGACCGAGTCGGCGGGCGAGAAGGCGACCGGCACGACGATGTCGGTCGTGTACATTTCATGGCTTTCCGGCGTCGGCTTGGGGCCGGTCGTCATCAACTTTTTCATCGCGGACTCGTATACGCCGGCATTCCGGGTATTGATCGGATTGATGGCGATATGCGTCGTCGTTACCTTTTTTTTGCCGGGACGCCGCCGGGACGCGGCCGATTTGAAGACGCTCGTGCACGATTTCAAGGAGCGCAAAGGGCCGGCGGAGGCGGGAGGCGGCAACGTGTTCGTCCGGCAGCTGGACAAAATGCGCCGCTATTTGGACGAGGCGAACCGGTCGCTGAACGTCGGCTGGGCGTTTTACGCCGCGCTGTTCGCGCAGACGTTCGCGATCGGGCTGCTGACGCCGGTGCTGACGCTGTATGCGCGGACGGTGCTTCAGTTGACGCCGTCCCAATACAGCTTGTTTCTGGTCGCCGGGGGGGCGATCACGGTGCTGTGCCTCATCCCGGTCGGCAAGCTGGTGGACCGATGGGGCGTTCGTCCGTTTATCAATACGGGCCTTCTTCTTAGCGCCGGATCGCTCCTTACGTTTACGTACATCCGTTCGGTGTCGCTCGTCCTCGTCCTCGTCGCGCTGCTCGGCATCGGCTACGCGCTCATCATTCCGTCGTGGAACGCGCTCATCGCCTCGGTCGTCCCGAAGGAGAAGCGGGGGGCGATATGGGGCTTTTTCCTGACGATCGAAGGGTCCGGCAACGTCATCGGCCCGATCGTATCGGGCAAGCTGTGGGACACGCTCGGTCACCGCTCGCCGTTTGTGGCGAGCGGCCTCGTCCTCGCCACTTTGTTCGTTCTCCAATTGTTCATTTTCGCCCGGCGAAAAGTTATGGTAAGATAAGGAGAGCGCCCGCAGGCGCTTTCTTTTTGCGTACGGATGTTTCGTTCGGAATAGGGGAGGCCATTCGTTCAATGAGAAAACAATTGTCCGCGATCATGCTCATCTTGATGACGATTTTCATCGGGTTCGGCATCATCATTCCGGTGCTTCCGGAAGTCGTCAGCCCGTTTCACCTGAATATGATGCTGATGCTGTACTCCGCCGTCTCCTTCGTCATGTCGCCGTTCTGGGGCTCGCTGTCCGACCGGATCGGCAGACGCCCGGTGCTGCTGCTCGGCCTGCTCGGCTTCGCGGTCAGCTTCCTGCTGCTCGGGCTCGCCGGCGACAGCCTGTGGCTGATGTACGGATCCCGGCTGCTCGGCGGTCTGTTCTCCGGAGCCGCGACGTCGTGCGCCGTCGCTTACGTCGCCGACGTGACGACCGAGGAGAACCGGACGAAAGGAATGGGGCTCGTCGGGATGTCGATCGGGCTCGGCTTTATTTTCGGTCCGGCCGTCGGCGGCTTGCTGAGCGGGTTCGGGCTGTCCGTTCCGTTCTTCGTCTCGTCGGCGCTGTCTCTCGTCACGCTTCTGTTCGCGGCGAGCCGGCTCGTCGAATCGCTGCCGGCCGACAAGCGGGGTCAGGCGCGGAAGCGGCCGTCCCGGTGGAGCGCCTTTTCCGGCTCGTTGAAATATTTGTACGTTTTGTCGTTTTTCGTAACGTTTACGCTCGCCGGCCTGGAAGGAACGCTGCAATATTTCGAGGCGCTCCGATTCGGCGCGGGGCCGATGGACATGGGCATCATGTTCCTCGTCAGCGGCATCGTCGGCGCCGGCATCCAGGGCGGCGTCGTCCGCCGGCTCGTCAAGCCGGGCGACGAGACGAAGGTGATCGCGATCGGGCTTGTCCTGTCGGCGATCGGCTTCTTCCTCATCCTGCTTTCTTCGAGCCTGCTGACCGCCACCGTTTACATGACCGTCTTTGCGGCCGGCAACGCGCTGATTCGGCCATGCGTCCTGTCGCTCATTACGCAGAAGACGAAGGCCGGCCAAGGGGTGGCGACCGGGCTCAACTCCTCGATGGACAGCCTCGGGCGAATCGCCGGCCCGCTGATGGGGATGGGGGCGTACCATCTGAACGTCCATCTGCCGTTCGCGATCGGCGGAGCGCTCTGTCTGGCGGCGATCGCGCTGCTCGTGCCGTTCCGGGCGCTCGACCGGCGGGCGGGGAAAGCGGCGGGCTGAATCCGATGCCCGCCGCCCGTTCGGCGAACGGGCGGAACGTTTCGTTTGCTTTTTCCGTTCGCCTGTGGTAAAGTATAACTAACTGGAAAACGTAATCCGATTCACATATTGATAATCGTTATCATTTGTGAGAATGGTACCATTATCAATGTGTGAATTTTTATTTTCGAATAAAAAGAACATATTAGTTTCTGATGGAAGGAGTGACCTCCATGCAAACCGGAACAGTAAAATGGTTTAACGCGGAAAAAGGCTACGGCTTTATCGCGACGGAAGGCGGAAATGACGTATTCGTTCATTTCAGCGCCATTACCGGCGACGGCTACAAGTCGCTGGACGAGGGCCAACGCGTACAATTCAACGTGGTTCAAGGCAATCGCGGACCGCAAGCCGAAAACGTAGTCAAGCTGTAATCGAAAAAGCTGCCCTGCCTCGTCGTATGGGCGGCTTTTTTACTTCAGGCCCTGTGTTGGCGATCCATACCACTATCGGAAGGGGTACCCCGATGAACAAGCGCAGACGGTTTACGGAAGAGCTCCCGCTCGAGGAGACCGAAATTTGGTCTTGTACGAACGACGGATGCAACGGTTGGATGAGGGACGATTTCGCTTTCGATCATACGCCGACCTGCCGGCTTTGTTTGTCGCCGATGACCCGGACGATGAAGATGGTTCCGGCGATCGCCGGTCCGAGCGGCGGCGCGAAGCCGCTGAAGAGCGGAACCGACGTCTGAGCCGGCCCCGATACCCGGCATCCGATTCGGTGCCGCATCATGTCATGACAACCTCGATCCCCTTTTTCCGCACGCGGAAAAGGGGATTTTTTGTTGGTGACTTCTGTAAACGCTTCAGCTATAATTACTCGTGATAGAACCGCACCGGCTTGTCGGACATCAGGAGGGACCCGCATTGAGAGGATGGCTGTTCGGCCGCAAAGCCCGTATCCGCTTCTCCATAGCCGCCGCGATCGCGTTCGTGCTGCTGTACGCGCTGCACTTCGCCCCCGTCGTAGGCAACGATAACAAGCCGAAGCAGATGCTGCTTCGGCTCGAAGACGTCGGCCCCGGCGGACAGTACGAAGGCCCCGAGCAGCTCGGCAAGCTGCGTGCCGTCCTCGACCTGTTGAAGGAACGCGGCGTCCGGTTCCAGATCGCGGTCATTCCGCGCTGGGTCAACATCGGGAAGGACGGGAAGCGGTACGACGTATCGATCGACCAGCTCGACAACGAATACGTCCGCTCGTTCGTGTCGCTTCTTCAGGATGCGGCCCGTTCCGGAGCGGTCGTCGGGATGCACGGCTACACGCATCAGGTCGGCGGCGTCTTCCGTGACGACGGCCAGCACGAATCCGGTATCGGCAACGAATTTTTCGTACCGGACGCCGGGGAGACGATGACGCCGCAATTCGCTTCGCAACGGGTGGAGGAGGCGGCCGAAACGTTTCGCCGCGCCGGGCTGTTCCCGTATTTTTGGGAAGCGCCCCATTACCATACGCTGCCGGAGCAGGACGCCGTCTTCCGCAACTATTTCGGACTTCATTTCCAGGCGGACATGCAGGCGAACCGCAACGCTTTGCACCCGCAATACTCGACCGCGCGCAACGCGGGGGACGGGGCGCCGTCGCTCGGAGCGGTCAACGTGCCGACGCCGCTTTCCTATATCCCATACAACCGGGACGTCGATATCATCATGAACCAGCTCGGCAAATCCGATAAGCTTCCGGCTTTTTTCTTCCATCCATTTTTGGAATTCCGTCATTTGATCCCGGTTACGGACGACGAAGGGAATCCGGTCGTTCGCGACGGCTTGCCGCTGTACCGGTATCCGGACGCGGAGAAAAGCCATCTGCAGCGGCTGCTGCCCCGGTTGGCCGAGAAAGGCTACGGCTTCATCTCGCTCACCGACTTCATTCCGTTCGTCCCGGCGCACAGCGTCAAGGTAGGGACGTCGATGGAAGGAGCGGTCGAGACGGCCGACGTCACCGGTGACGGCCAAGCCGACGTCGTCGTCTGGGACCGGGGGAAAGGAGAGATCGTCGTTCGGGACGGCCAGTTCCGCGGCCTTCGCAACGAGGAAAGCGGTCCTCCCCGGAAGTGGTGCGACGTCGCGTACGGAAAAGGAGACGTCTGGACGCTATTGGACGACGACGGAGACGGCAAATCGGATTTATGGGTCATGCGGTCGACGGGGGCGATGGAGTCGTACCGGTCGCAAGGGGACCGGTTCGTTCCGGCCCGTACGTGGAGGAAGGGCAAGCAAGGATGGACCGACATGTATGCGTTGAGGCGCGGACCGAAAGAATGGGTCATCGCCGGGGAAGCGGCGGACGGCAGCCAGCTTGAAAGCTTCTCCCTTCGGCAGGGGGAGCTCACGCCGCTCGCGCCGCGGGCGTGGGACCGGAAATTTCCGGTACGGCTGACGGTCGGCGATTTGGACGGCGACGGCCGCGATACGCTGCTCATCCCGTTCCCGCATTCGTCCCGGTGGATCGAGCTCATCCCGGACACGGAGGCGAAAAAGTGGAAGCGCAGCGTGCTCGAGCTCGACATACCGACCGGAGAGAACGGCACGGTCAAGGTCGGCGACTTCAACGGCGACGGCAAGGACGACGTCCTGTTCTGGGATGCGGAGGAGAAGCGATTCGCCGTGTACCGGCAAACCGATCCGATGAAGTTCGAGCTGTTGTCCCGGATGGGACCGTGGGGACATTCGACGGGGGAGCTGTTCGTCTGCGACATGAACGGCGACGGGAAAAAGGACGTAGCCGAGCTGGCCAACGACGACTCGTACCTCGATACGGCGCTGTCGTTTCAATCGAAAACGCCGTTTCCGGCGGAGAGCCGCCATTAGATGCGTAAATCAGAGGGCTATCCCTATAAGGCCAGTCATCGGCCGGGGGATAGCCCTCGTTTGTTGGATCGATACGGTTACGCAACCGGGGGTCGGCCCGATGCCGATAAGCCGTACAGGATGAAGTCGAGCGTCGTGTCGATCTCCTTGGCGTCGTCCCATTCGCGCTCCGGCAGCATGACGAAGCGCATAAGCAGGAAGCCGAGAATGGCCGAGGCCGACAGTCTCAGCACCGATTCGGGCGGAATCGGTACGATCTGCCCTTCGTCCTGAAACTTGCGGATGACCGGCACGATCCGCTCCAACACCTTTTTGCCGACCCGTTCGACAAACTGTTCCTTCAGCTCCGGATGGAACGGGATTTCCTGCAGCATGATTTTGATGACGGGCAAATGGTTGCGGGCGAATTCCGCCCGGTTGATCAAGACGGCGCGCATGAAATCTTCGTACCGGGCGTACTTCGCATCCAGCACCTTCGAGAAGTCGCGCAGCACGAACGGCGCGATCAGCTTGCTCATCATCGGCGCGACGATGGACAGGAGCAGCTCCTTCTTCGTTTTGTAGTGCCGGAAAATGGTACCTTCCGCGACCGCCGCCCGCTGGGCGATCTCGCTTGTGGACGAAGCCGCGAACCCTTTCTCCGCGAACACCTCGATCGCCGCGTTCAGGATGCGCAGCTGCTTCTCGGTCATTTTCCCTTCTTCGTCGTAGGATTGGAGCAGCTCCTTCACCCATTGCTCCACCGGTTCGGACATGCGGCTCCCCTCCTCTCGAAACGGGCATGTCGCTTGCGATTTCGTTCAGATGCGCCGATGCTTCTTCAGCGCGAATACGTTCAAAACGAGGACGACGGCGGAGAAGCCGAGCAGGACGTAAACGTCGGTCGCGATATCCGCCCAGCCTTTGCCGCGGATCATGATGTCCCGCAGCGCGTCGGCGCCGTATGAAAGCGGCATGAGCCGGCCGATCCAGCGCAGCCATTCGGCCATCGTGTCCATATTGAACAGGCCGGAGAAAAACACCTGCGGCACGATAACCAACGGAATAAATTGTATCATCTGAAATTCGTTGTTGGCAAATGCGGACAAAAACGTGCCGAACGTCAGCGCGGTGACGGCAAGCAGCAGCGTCACGAGCAGGACGTAGACGAACGAGCCGGCCATCCGCATATCGAGAACGTCGATCGCAAACCAGGCGATGAGCGCGGACTGAATCGTCGTAAAGAGGCCGAAGCCGGTCACGTAGCCGACGACGATTTCCCAGCGGCGCAGCGGGGAGGCGAGCAGCCGCTCCAGCGTGCCGCCGGTCCGTTCGCGCAAAAAGGAGACGCCGGACAGCAGGAAGACGAAAAAGAAGACGAAAAAGCCGATCAGCACCGGACCGAAATGGTCGAAGGCGGCCATCGAAGCCGATCCGTGCAAATACGCGACGGCCGGCTCCGCCGAGGCGGCGGCCGGGTTCAATGCCCGGACGGCGTGCTGCAGCAGCAGGAGGACGGCTTTGTTCGCGGACGGGTCGCTCCCTTCCAGCCGGACGGACGGCGCACCGCCTTCGATCGAGACGATCGCGTCGATCCGGGCGTCGGCCAGCGCCCGTTCGGCCTCCTCCGCGGAGTAGCGGCGAACGATTGCGTCGCTTTGCTCGAGCTTCCGGACGAAGCTGTCGGGAGCTTGCACGACGGCGATTTCGGGCCGGTACGGCTCCCCGTTGAAGACGAGCGACATGAGCAGCAGAACGAGCATCGGGGCGACGATCATGAGCGCGAGCGTGCGCTTGTCGTGCCAAAATTGGCGCAAAATGCGGATAATGAGCGCGCGAATTCTCATCCGGCGGCACCTCCGTAACGGAGAAACGCCTGCTCGATCGTAGCCGAGCCGGTTTCGCGCTTCATCGATTCGGGCGTGCCGACGGCGATCAGCCGGCCGTCGCGAATCAGGCCGAGCCGGTGGCAGCGGTCCGCCTCGTCCATGACGTGCGTCGTGACGACGACCGTCGTGCCGGACCGGGCCAGCGACTCGAGCTCCCGCCAAATCGACTGGCGAAGCACGGGGTCGATGCCGACGGTCGGTTCGTCCAATAGAAGCACCGGCGGCTCGTGAAGGAGCGCGATCGCGAGCGACAGCCGGCGCTTCATGCCGCCGGAGTAGCTGCGGACGGGGCGGTTCAAATGCGCCGTCAAGCCGACGAGCTCGATCGTCTCGCCGATCCGCTTCTTACGGCGGCCGCCCGCCAGCCCGTACAGCGCCGCGAAAAACTCCATATTTTCGCGGGCGGTCAGCTCGGCATACAGCGCGTCCGACTGCGCCATGTAGCCGATGCGCCGCAGCTGCGCCAGCTTCGGCATCCGCTCCCCGAGCACGTAGACGTCGCCCGCGCTCGCCTCGTCGATGCCCGCGATCAGTTTGACGAGCGTCGTTTTGCCCGAGCCCGAAGGCCCGAGCAGTCCGAATATTTCCGATTCGTTGACGGCAAGCGTAATGCCTTCGAGCACCGTCTTGCCGCCGAAATTCCGCCCGACCGACTCCAATCGGATGCAATCCGTCCGTGTCATGTCGCATCCATCCTCTCTGTTGAAGTGAGTAATCACTCATTATTAGTCTACGTCATCGGATGTGATGTTGTAAATGAGCAAGCACTCACTTTTTTTGGGGATGCCGTACGATAACCGCCGCCGAATCGCGGTGGAGGCGCGATCCGGCACGTTACGGCTGAACAGAAGGAGGGATCGGGAAGGGAGAACTCGCCGGAAATGCCGTTTGGATGAATCGGGCGGAGGCGGGAGCGGAGCGACGGCGTCACGCCCGGTTATCCGGAGCGACGGCCGGTTCGGGCGTTGACGCCCTTTTCTCGTGCTGCACGTCGTCCAGCCATTTGATCCCCCATGCGTCCATTTCGTGCAGCACGGTTTGAAAGTCGATTCCTTTCGGCGTAAGCGAATATTCGACCGTCACCGGAGTCGTCGCGTAGACGCGGCGGTCGACGATGCCGTGCGATTCCAGGTGGCGGAGCGTGTCGGACAGCGCCTTCGAGCTGATTTGCGGCAGCTGGCGATGCAGCTGGTTATACCGCTTCGTGCCGGAGAACAGCAAATCGAGGACGAGAAACGACCATTTGCCGCCGAATATTTCCAGCACTTTGGACACGTTGGCGCGGCAAGCGATAGGGCAGAACGGTTCGGACATCTGGGATACCTCCTGTTACAATAAGTAACTAAGTATACTTTTATTCACCACATATAAATTATTTTCGTACTTCACATTTTATAGTTGTAGAATTAAAATAGCAACTGTACGAATCATAAGAAAAGAGGAGAGAACCAGAATGTCCAAAGACTTTTTGACTTCCGTCCGCGAAAGAAGATCGATTTACGGCATCGGGAAGACGTCCCCCATCTCGGACGATCGAATTGTGGAAATCGTCCGCGAAGCGGTCAAGCATACGCCGTCGTCGTTCAACTCCCAAAGCGGCCGCGCCGTCGTTCTGCTGAACGAGCAGCACGACAAGCTGTGGGACATGACGACCGCCATTCTGAAATCGATCGTCCCGGCGGATCAATTCGAATCGACGCAGCAGCGGATGAACGGCTTCCGCGGCGGCTACGGCACCGTCCTGTTCTTCGAGGACCAATCCGTCGTCGAAGGGCTGCAAGCGCAATTCCCGACCTACGCCGACCGGTTCCCGATCTGGTCGCAGCAATCGAACGGCATGCTGCAATTCGTCGTCTGGACCGCGCTGGAAAACGAAGGGCTCGGCGCTTCGCTGCAGCACTACAACCCGCTCATCGACGACAGCGTGCGCGCGGAATGGAACCTTCCGGCCACTTGGCAGCTCGTGGCGCAGCTGCCGTTCGGCCAACCGTTGGCGCCGGCGGGCGAGAAGCAGTTCAGCCCGGTCGATGACCGTCTGAAAGTGTTCCGCTAAGCAAAATTCGGTAAATCGTCACCCCCCGTACTGTCCCGTTGTGGCACAATGGAATCGATCGGCATGAACGATGGCGATCGCCACGAACTAGTACGAGGGCGGTGACGGTTCATGGACAAATGGCACGGCGCGGCTGGCGTCTGCGTCGACGAGGCGGGACGGCTGCTGATGGTGCTGCAAGGGAAGCCGGACGAAGAGAAGCGGTGGTCCGTCCCTTCCGGCGGCATGGAAGCGGGGGAAACCCTCGAGCAATGCTGCGTCCGGGAAGTATGGGAAGAGACCGGCTTCCGGGCGCGGGTCGTCGAACAGGTATTCGGCAAGGAAGGAACGGTCGGCTCGGTCGAGTTTTCGGTGACGTACTACGAGATCGAGCTCGTCGGCGGAACGGCCGCGATCCAGGATCCGGACGGACTCATTCACGACATCGCGTGGAAAACGGCCGGCGAAATCGAATCGCTTTCGCTTTCGTTTCCGGAGGACCGGGCGTTTTTGCTCGATTATATCCGGAACAAAAGCGGCCGCGGTTCCTTGTAACCTCTGCGCCATCCCGGCGCAAAACGGCAAGCCCCCGACTTTCCGCAAGGAAGGTCGGGGGCTTGTCCGCGTTCGGCCGGATCAATACAGCGACAAGGCGAGCGAGTCGTTTTCGTTGAGGCAGTGCAAAATCGCTTCGCCTCCGTCGATTTCGATGCTGATGAGCGAAGCCAAACATTTTTTCATCGCCGATTTGCCCGTTTCGATTTTCGTCTCCAACGCTTTCAGCAGCTTGTTGTACGCCTTTTTCGACGTCGAATTTATGAAGTAAACGGGAATGCGCCTATTCTGGAAATGTATCAACGTTCTCATCGGAAACCATCCTTTCGTATCGGTCCGCCTCGCTTCCGCGCCCCAATAAGTCGACGAAGCGCGGCCGCTTCGCTAGGAATGCCTCGATCGTACAGCTCTTATAAATAATTTAAATAATGAACATTAAAATAACCTTAAAAGACGGTTACACAAATGTGAAAATTTTGTCCGCGAAACTTCAAGCGGTACCCTGCGTCGAATACGGGGAAAGGAGCCGGGGAACGATGGATGTCGATTTGTCGAAGGTCGTCATCGCGCCGATTCGGGAAAGCCAGCACTTGGAGGCGAAACGGCTGGTGCTGGAAGGGCTGAAGGAACATTTCGGGTTTCTCGACGAATCCTTGAATCCGGATTTGGACGATATTGCGCAAAGTTACGCGGATAAAGGACACGTTTTCCTGACCGGCTCGGTCGACGACCGGGTCGTATGCTGCGGCGCCTTGGTCGAGGCGGACGAAGCAACGGGACGCATCGTGCGGATGTCCGTCGGGAAGCCGTACCGCAGAAACGGCTTGGCAAGCCGGTTGATCGACGCGCTGGAACGGAAGGCGAAGGAGCGCGGCTATACGTCGGTCATGCTCAAAACGATTCACGACTGGTCGGACGCCGTCGGGTTTTACGAGAGCAAGGGGTATGCGGTCGTCGGACGCGAAGGCCGGAGCGTGAAGATGGCGAAACGGCTGACGTAACGGGCGTATCGCGGCATACGATAACGGCCGGGCGACGAAAGCGAGCCGGCTCCGTCGCGGCGGAGTCGGCTCGTTCGCATGCTGATCGATCATTCGGCGGACGATTCGTCCGCTCCCGTTTCTTGAGGGTGCGGATGACGGTGCGGCTTGTCGTCCTTCCGTTCCTTCCAATCCTTCCGGTTCACGAGCGTTTTCAAATGGTCCGGCAGCTTTTGCTTGATCCGGTCCGCTTTTTCTTGCGGCCATTTGCCCGCTTTGACCGCTTCGTCGATTTTTTGCGTCCGGATGGCGACCAGCTTGTCGATCAGGTCGTCCTCGCGGATGCCTTTCGCTTTGGCGATTTCGGCCAAGCTTTTGCCTTCCTTCAGCTGCTTTTTCAGCTCGTCCTTGTCGATGCCGATCACGGCGGCGGCGTCCTCGAACAGGAAAAAGCGTTTATGCCGCTTGATCTCGCCGCGCTCGCCTGCGGACGGATCGGCGCCCGGCGAGCTCCGCTGCGCCTCCGGGGCGGCCGGCTCGGACGGTGCGGCTTGCGCGTACGCTTCGGGCGCGGATAAAGCGATCGTCCCCGACACGCCGAGGACGACGGCGCCGAGCGCAAGACGTTTCAGCGCATGACGGCCGTTCATGGAACATCACCTTCCTTTTCGTATTCGTTCCCGGGTAGTTTGTTCCAAAGATTGGTCGATCATACGCGTCGGCGGCAAGCACCGCCCTTGCCGGGCGGCGAAGCCGTACCGGTTAAAACGCCATCCGGTACAGCGGCATGACCCGCTCGAACGTCCGTTTGACCGTTTCGGCCAGCTTGTCCGGGTCGGAGAGGAGCGGATCGTCGCGCTCGATGCGGATGCCGCACAGCGCCTCGGCTTTTTTCACGCGCTTCAGCTTGTCGATCAGGGCGGCGAAGCCTTCGTCGCCAAGCTCGTCCTGCGGCGTCGATTCGGGCTGCATATGGTCGGTCGACCAGCGGAAGTGGCCGGGAATGTCGCGGCGCACTTCGTCGAGCTTGCGCTCGAGATGGCGGGCGAACGTTTCCTTCTGACCGCTTTCGTAGATGAGGGCGAATTGCACGAACAGGTGGGTCGACCATAGCCCGACCTGGAAATGGGGGTGGGCTTTGTACCCCTTCTTGCTGTTCGCCCACGCCACCCACGTATCTTGGGGCGGGTTGATCGTCCGGCGGGCGTGCTTCGCGACGTGCGCGAACATCGGCTCTCCGCACAGGACGGACAAATAAGGCTCGAGCTCGGCGCCGAGCGCCGTCAGCTTCGGACGGACGCGCTCGATCAGCGCCTCCATGCGCGGCGCGAGGCCGGGAATGGCGAATACGTCGAAATCGGATGCGTCGAATGTCGGAAAGGTCATCGTAATCCTCCTGCGTGTCTTGTAGCCGTCTCGCCAAATCGTACACCAGAACGGAGGCCGGGCGCAAACGGGATCGATCGGCTCCTTCGGCTTACCGTTTCAAATAAAAGATGGCGATCTGGGTCCGGTCGCGCAAGCCGAGCTTGCCCAATATTTCCGTTATGTAGTTTTTTACCGTGCCTTCGCTCAAGAACAGCTCTTGGGCGATTTCTTTATTCGACAGCCCTTCCGCGATTTTCTCCACGATTTGCCGCTCGGAGGCGGTCAAGCCGTAATCGGCGAGTCGTTTGTCGGCCGTTTCTGCGGGGGCCGAAGCGGGGTGGAGGAAGACGGTCAGCTTTTTGGCGATGTCGGGATGAATGAGCACGCTGCCGCGGCGGACGGTTTTGATCCCTTCGACGATGCGGTCGGGCGGAATGTTTTTGAGCAGATAGCCGCCGGCGCCGTTTTTGAGCGCCTCGATGATGTACTCGTCGTCGTCGAACGTCGTCAGGATGAGGATGGCGACGTCGGGCCGGGCCGCCTTGATCCGTTTCGTCCCTTCCACGCCGTCGCACACCGGCATGCGGATGTCCATCAGGACGACGTTCACCGATTCGCGCTCCGCGACGAACCGGACCGCTTCCTCTCCGTTCGTGCAGACGCCTTCCACCGTAATGTCCGGATCGAGCTCCACGATCATTTTCAAGCTTTCGCGTATAAACGGATCGTCGTCGACGATCAACAGCCGGATGTCGCTCATGACAGTTTCCCCCTCGGTTCGTTAACGTTCGTCCGGCTTGCGGTGTCTCGGGATGGCGGTGGTGACCGCGAATTCCGGACCCAGCTCGAAGGCGAGCGAGCCGCCGAGCAGCGCGACCCGTTCCTCCATGCCGCTCAAGCCGAGCCCCCTGCGGGCGATCGACTCGGGCACGGCCCCGTTGTTCGACACGGTCATGACCACCTGCCGCTCCCCGTACGAAATCCGGATGCGGAACGCGTCGGCGCCGCCGTGACGGATCGCGTTCGTCACCGCCTCCTGCGCGTTGCGATACAGGACGATCTCCTCGCTCGGATAGAGCGGGTAAGGCATCCCTTCGGTGGCGAAGTCGAGCCGGATGCCGTTTTGCTTGCCCAAATCTTCGATCAGGGCGGCCAGCGAATACGGGTGCTCCGCCTCGCGCGGCTTCATGTTGCGGACGGTGCTTCGCAATATGTCCATGCTGTCGGTCAGCTGGTCGCGCACTTGCCGGACGAGCTCGAACCCTTTGTCCGGCTGGCCGGGAATAACCGCACAGGCGGCGTCCATCATCATTTTAAGCCGGACGAGCTTATGGCCGAGCTCGTCGTGAATGTCGCGGGCGATCCGGTTCCGCTCTTCGACCTGCGCCAGATGCTCGACTTTGGCGGCATAATCGGCCAGCCGGTTGCGCGCTTCCTCGAGCTCGTAATGTTTGCGGCGCAGCGCGTCGTTGTACGATTCGGCCCGGATCATGCCGGACGAAGCGGCGCGCAGCGCGTACAAGGCGGCCGCCCAGGCGACGAGCGCCAGATTGAGCGCAAGCCGGACGGACGGCGTCGCGGACGAGGCCGAAACGTTCACGGCGGCGAGCAGCACGGCCGCCGGCGCAAAGGCGGCGAACCGGCTCCGTGCCTCGACGACGGCCAGCAGCGGGGAGAACAGCATCGCGTGGGCGATGCCGCCGTACGTCCAGCATATCCAGAAGGCGAGGCCGATCTCGCCTCCCAACGCGATCGCCCGAACCGGACGGCCGCGCAGCTTGTCGCCGATCTGGACGAGCCAGACGAGCGCCAGCGCGTACAGCGTATACAGCGAATAAGAACGAATGTCCGACAGGAACAGCCCGGACACGGCGGGAACGATGACGAGCAAGTAGCGGGTCGCGCGGAGCGGCGCAGGCACAAGCATTCCTCCGGAATTCAGCTTCCCCTCCATTATACTCGCCGTCGCAGGGAGGTCCATCGGAAATTTGGTGACTTTCGTCATGTCGTCGGGATGACTTATTCTACCTGCTACGACGGCCGGGGCGCGTTACAATGAAATCAATCGAAACCGTCGAAGACGCGAAGGAGGAAGGGTCGGAATGGATTACGTGCAAGCGAAAGATGTGGTCAAACGATACGGCAGCCAGCTGTCGGTCGACCATTTGAGCTTCGGGATTCGCGAAGGGGAAGTATACGGGCTGCTCGGACCGAACGGCGCCGGCAAAAGCACGACGATCAAAATGATGTGCGGGCTGCTCAAGCCGGATTCCGGCGACATTACGATCGGAGGCTTGTCGGTTCGATCGCATCCGCTCGAGGTGAAGAAGCGGATCGGCGTCGTGCCGCAGGATTTGGCCATCTACGAAGATTTGACCGCACGGGAAAACGTGACGTTTTTCGCCAAGCTGTACGGGCTGAGGGGCAAGGAGCTGGAAAGCCGCGTGGACGAAGCGCTCGGCTTCGTCGGACTGCTCGACCGGCAAAAGGATAAGCCGGGCGCCTATTCCGGCGGCATGAAGCGGAGGCTGAACATCGCCTGCGCCATCACGCACCGCCCGAGCTTGATCATCATGGACGAACCGACGGTCGGCATCGATCCGCAGTCGAGGAATCATATTTTGGAATCGGTTCGGACGCTGAACCGGTCCGGCTCGACGATCATTTATACGACCCACTATATGGAAGAAGTCGAAGCGATCGGCACGCGCATAGGCATCATGGATCACGGCCGTTTGATCGCAAGCGGCACGAAGGAGGAGCTGGTCCGCCAGCTGGCGCGCGAGGAGAAGCTCGTCATCCGGACGGACGGCGCGAAATTGTCCGCGATCGAAGAGCTGCGCGAGCATCGAATGGTGCAGCGCGTAGACGTCGAGGGGGACGAACTGACCGTCTATTTGCCGTCGTCGTCCTCGTATTTGCAAGACATTTTGTTCATCCTGTCGAAGCACGAAGTATCGATTCAGACGCTGACCCGGGTGGAGCCGGATTTGGAAACGGTGTTCCTGTCGTTGACCGGCCGTACGCTGCGGGATTGAGGAGGGGAGTGACAGCATGCGCTTGTGGACCGTAATGAGGACGGAAATCGTCCGGATGACCCGAACCCGCGCGTTTTATTTCGTCTTGTTTCTTCTCCCGTTCACGCTCATCCTGATCCTCGGCAACGCGCTGGAGGATGCGTTCAGTCAAGAGGACCGAACGATCGAGCCGGCGCGGGTGTCGGTCGTGCTGGCCGACGGTGGCGCGCTTGCGTCCGGTATCCGTTCGTTCCTGGATAACAAGGACATGGCCCGGTATGTCACGCCGGCCTACGTCGGAACGCGAGAGGAGGCGGAAGCGTCGGTGCGGGCGGGTGACGCCGATTTCGGTCTCGTCGTGCCGGCAGGCTTCAGCGAGTCGGTGCTGCAAGGGAAGCCCGCCGAATGGGAAATGATGCACGGCCGCGACCGGCTCAAAAACATGACCGCGGAAAACGCGCTCGGCGCGTTCGTCCGCCAGACGAATGCGATGCAGGCGATCCGGATCGCGATGGGCGGGGGCCCGACCGCGTCCGCGGGGATGACGGGAACCGCGCCGGCAGGCGATACCCCCGTTCGCATCGGAAGCTTGAACAAGGAGGCGAAGTCCGTATCCGCCCTCCAATATTACGCGGCGGCGGAGCTGATCATGTTCCTTCTGTACGCCGGGATGCTCGCGGCGAACAGCTTGGCGAGAGAGAAGGCCGGCCATACGCTGGAGCGGCTCGCCGCGATGCCCGTATCGTCCTCGACCGTCATCGCCGGCAAAATGCTCGGTCAAGGGCTGCTCGCCCTTTTGCAGGCTGCCGTCATTATCGGCGGCACGGCTTGGCTGTACGGAGTCGATTGGGGGAACCGTTGGGGACTGCTCGCGCTCGTCGTCGTCATCGCCGTGATCGCGTCGATGAGCATGGCGCTGCTCGTCTCGCTGCTCGTCAAGTCCGGCCGGGCGGCGATCGCCGCGTTCCAGACGGTCATTATCGTCATGACGCTGCTGAGCGGCGGCTTTACGCAGATTCACGGGTTTCTCGAGCGTGCCGGTCATTTCACGTTCAGCTACTGGGCGACGGATAGCGTCATGCGCATCATGACGGGCTCCGAGCTAGAACCGCTGCTGGGCGGCATCGGCATCATGGCCGCCATCGGGGCGACGCTGCTGGCCGTCTCGATCGGCGTATTCCGGAAGGTGGGGTATCGATGAACAGTGTTCCTATCGCATTGAATTTGATCCGCCGCACGCTCGGCACCAAGAAAGGCATATTGCTCTTCCTGCTCGTTCCGTCGATCGTCGTGGCGCTCGTCATCGGTCTTCTCGGGCATTCGTCCGACGAGCGGCCGACGGTCGCGTACTTCGACGGGGACCGGGAAGGGATGGGCGCCCATATCGCCGACGGAATCGCGAAGGCGGGGACGTTCGAGCTGGCGCCGGCGGACAGCGCGGAATCGGCAAGAGCGGCGGTACGCGACCGGAAGGCGACGGCCGCCGTCATCGTTCCCGAGTCGTTCGGCGAGAGGTCGATGCGCGGCGAGACGCCCGAGGTCGAGCTGATCCAGCGCAGAATGGACGAAACGACGTTCGTCCTGAAGCTTCGGCTCGAGCAGTCGGTCCGCGACGTCGCCCAGGCGGCGGGATACGCGAAAGCGTCGGGACTCGCGGGGACGGAGCTGAAGCAGGCGATCGAGCGCATCGTGCGCCAGCAGGAGAAGGAGCAGGTGAGCGTCAAGAAAACGGATTTCAACTTGTCCGTCAATCCGGCCGTCGCGACGGCGACCGGCATGCTGTTCCTGTTCATGCTCGGCCTCGTCAACAATTCGGTGTCGGCCGTCGTGGACGATCGGGAGAATAAAACGATGTCCCGCATGTATACGGCGCCGGTCCGGGCGATCGAAATCGCCTTCGGCAATTTCGCCGGCAGCTTCGCCGTCGGAACGCTGCAGACGATCATCGTTCTGCTGTTCTCGCGGTACGTGCTCCGGTTCGATTACGGGGTCGGATTTTGGGCGCACTTCCTCGTCATCGAATGTTTCCTGCTGGCCGCCATGGGCATCGGCTGCGCCATCGCGGGGATGGTCAAAAACCCGAACCATCTGAGCTCGATCAACTCGCTCGTCGTCGTGCCGACCTGCATGCTCGGGGGCTGCTTCTGGCCGGTCGAGATTACGCCGGACTTCATGCAGAAGCTGTCGCTCGTCGTGCCGCAGCGATGGGCGATCGACGCGCTGCAGCGGCTTGCCGCCGGCGAGACGATCGCGGCCGTTTCGTTGAACTTGGCGATACTCGGCTTGTTCGCGGTCGTTCTGCTCGGCTTCGGCGCCATCGTCCTGAAGCCGAACGAACAATCGTAAGCGCAGCGGCGCCGCCCGTTTCGCCCCGCTTTCGCCCCTTCGGGGCGGGCGGGGCTTTTGCCGTTCGCAGCCCCGCCGCGCCGTCGGACGGTCGTCCCGCCGGGGCGGGCCTGTTTCGTTTTCCGCCCGTCCGGCTTAAAAAATAATCAATAATCCAAGTTGCTAAAACATATGATCCATAATAAGATAGTAGTAAGCAAACGAAGTTGTCTGAACATTCTGTCAAAACTTACCTAAACCGAAACGGGTACGGAATCGCGGCGCACGGCGCGCCTCCGCGGCCGCAGGCGGACGCAATACGACGAACATGCGGCCGGGAACGCCGAGAAGTTGTTGGTCGAGCAAGGGTGTTCCATCGTTACTAGGGAGGGGATTGCCGTGAATAAAAGTTACGAAGTGGAATATTGCAACCTGGAGTTGCGTTTTGACCGCCGGCAAATCCGCAACTTCATCAAGTCGCTCATCCAGGAAGGCTACTCCTTGTATTGGAACGAAAACGAACAGCAGTTCGTCATTTCGATCCGCACCGGCCGCAAATTGATCAAGCTGAAGTTTCAACGGATCGGAGACCGCTACAAAATCGTCGGCGACTACTCGTTCAAGGACGAGAAGCTGTCCGAGCTGATGGAGAAAATGATCGGGGATACGCGCGGGCACGCCATCGTGAAGCGGTTCCGCGAACGTCAAATCGTGATCGAAAACATTATGTTCGGCGAAATTATCCGCATGGTGGAAATATCCGGGGTCGAGCACAAGGTGCTGTTTCAAAAGGAGCCCGTCGTGACGCTGGACGAAATGATCCAGGCGTTCAAATCGAAGCGGGCGGAGGAGCGCGCGGCGGTGCTGCGGCTCGAGCTCGATTACGAGCTTGCCGTGCTCCACGAAGCGATGCAAGCGGGCGACGCGGAGAAGACGGCGGCCTGCAAAGAACGGTTGAAAGGGATGCGCAGCGAGATGCTGCAGCTGGAAATGTGAGCATGAACGATAACGATACGAGGTAGCGGCCGTCAGCTCGGCCCCGGAGGCGGGGGAGCGGACGGCCTTTTTGCTTGCGCCGGAAGCGGCCGGCGAACGCCTTTCGGATTGCGCCGGATCCCTTCCGAGCCGACGCCGCTATGTCGGCCGAGAACGAGGACGGCCGCGCCGATTCGTTCTTGTTAACGTGTGCATGATGTGCTATGATCAAGGCGACAAGAGCGCATGGTTACGAAGTGCGGTTCTGACGAAACGCTTGAGGTGGTAGGATGACCGTTACGATCAAAGACATCGCGAGGATGGCGGGCGTGTCGCATACGACCGTATCGCGGGCGTTGAACGACAGCCCGCTGATCCACGAGGAGACGAAGCGGAAAATACGGGCGATCGCCGAACGTCTCGACTATACGCCCAATTACAGCGCGAAAAGCTTGGTGCTGTCGCGATCGTATCATATCGGCCTGTTTTTTTCGACGCTGTCGACGGGGACGTCTTCCAACTTTTTCCAACAGACGGTCAAGGGCGTCCACGGCGCGATCCATTCCGCGTATCATCTGATCGTGAATGCGATCGACGATTACGAAGGCAACTTCTCGGCGGTTACGCGCAAAACGTTCGACGGCGTCATCGTCATGAGCCAGAGCGACCGCGACGAAGCGTTCATCCGTTACGTTCACGACAAGGGGATTCCGCTCGTCGTGCTGAACCGGAATGCCGAACGGCTGTCGCCGGTCAACGTGCTCGCCGACGACAGGGCGGGCGTTTACCGTATCGTCGAGCATATGATCCGGCAAGGGCACCGGACGATCGCCATCATCGAAGGGAAGCAGACGTTCAAGTCGTCGCAGGCGAGGAAGGACGGGTACCTCGAAGCGCTCGGCCGGTACGGCATCGCGGCGGACGCCCGCTATCAGGCGGTCGGCGGCTATACGCTCGAGGGGGGCTACCGGGCGATGAAGGAGCTGCTGCGGACGTCGCCGCTGCCAACCGCCGTCTTCTGCTCGAGCGACGAGATGGCGGTCGGGGCGATGAAGGCGATTGCCGAGCACGGGCTCACCGTGCCGGGCGATATTTCCGTCGGCGGCTTCGACGACGACGTCTTTTCCGCGTTTTTGTCGCCGGCGCTGACGACGGTGAAGCGGCCCGTCGAGACGATCAGCCGGATCGGCGCGGAGAAGCTGCTGCGCGACATCGAGCGCGGCTCGCCTGCGAAGGAGACGGTGTACGTCGATACCGAGCTCGTCATACGCGATTCGGTGCGGAACCTATAGGCAAGCGGGCCCGGCACGAACGTGTCCGGACATGGAAACGAGGACAAGGAGGCCATCCCAAAGATGAGCATATTGCGAACGCTGCTGGACGACATTCCGATTCCGCAAATGGTGCGGATTCGCCAAAAATTCGACGCCGCGAAAGTCGACGACTACGCCGGCGCGCTGCGCGCCGAGCTGGCCAAGCCGGGCGCGATCGACGCGATCAAGCCGGGGCAGCGGGTCGCCGTCGCCGTCGGCAGCCGCGGCGTGGCGCACATCGCCGATTTCACGCGCGTGACGATCGACGCGATCAAGGAGGCCGGCGCCGAGCCGTTCATCGTGCCGTGCATGGGCAGCCACGGCGGCGCCACGGCGGAAGGGCAGCGCGACGTGCTGCACCATCTCGGCGTCACCGAGGAAGCGATGGGCGCCCCGATCTTGTCGTCGATGGACGTCGTCCAAATCGACAAAATGCCGAACGGCTTGCCGGTCTACGTCGACAAGTACGCCTACGAGGCCGACGCCATCGTCGTCATCAACCGGGTGAAGCCGCATACCGCCTTCCGCGGACGCATCGAAAGCGGCATCATGAAAATGATCGCCATCGGGCTCGGCAAGCAGAAGGGCGCCGAGGCGTGCCACCAGCTCGGCTTCAAATATATGGCCGAGAACGTGCCCGCGATGGCGAACATCATGCTGAACAAGCTGCCGATCGTCTTCGGCGTCGCCCTCGTCGAGAACGCTTACGACGAGACGTGCCGCGTCGAGGTGCTCCCCGCGGCCGATATCGAGAAGCGGGAGGAGCAGCTGCTCGAGGAAGCGAAGTCGCGCCTGCCGAAGCTGCTGTTCGACCAAATCGACGTGCTCGTCATCGACTACATCGGCAAAAACATTAGCGGCGACGGGATGGACCCGAACGTGACGGGACGTTACCCGACGCCCTACGCCCACGGCGGGCCGGACGTGTCCAAGATGGTCGTCCTCGACTTGACGCCCGAATCGAAGGGCAACGCGAACGGCGTCGGCACGGCCGACTTCACGACACAGCGCCTTGCGGACAAAACCGACTGGCCCGGCACGTACGCGAACGGCCTCACCTCGACCGTCTGCGCGCCGACGAAGCAGGCGACGACGCTCGAAAACGACTTGTACGCGATCAAGGCCGCGGTCAAAACGTGCAACATTCTCGATTATACGACGTGCCGGCTCGTCCGCATCCGCGACACGCTGCATCTCGGCGAAATCGAAATTTCCGTGAACATGCTGGAGGAAGCGCGCCGGCATCCGGATATCGAAGTGTTGACGGAGCCGTACGATTGGACGTTCGACGACGAGGGGTATTTGCCGAAATGACCGACATCGCCAACCGTACGAAACGATACGTCATCGCCGCCGATCTCGGCACGACGAGCGCGAAAACGCTCGTCATCGACCGGGACGGACGGGTGCTCGCCTCCCGTTCGATCGAATATCCGCTCCATACGCCTACGCCGGACCGGGCCGAGCAGGACCCGCTCGAACTATTCGCGGCCGTCGTGCGCGGCATCCGCGAAGTCGCGGCGAAGGCCGGCATCGCCGCCTCCGACGTGCTGTGCGTCTCGTTCAGCTCGGCGATGCACAGCCTGATCGCCGTCGACCGCGAGCTGAACCCGCTCACCCCTTGCATCACGTGGGCGGACAACCGGGGCGCCGAGCTCGTCGGCCCGCTTAAAGCCGAGCGGAACGGGCTCGGCATCTACCGGAACACCGGCACGCCGATCCATCCGATGTCGCCGCTGCTCAAGCTGATGTGGCTGAACCGGCACGAGCCGGAGCTGGTCGCCCGTACGTACAAGTTTATCGGCATCAAGGAGTTCGTCTTCGCCAAGCTGTTCGGCACGTTCGTCGTCGACCATTCGATCGCGAGCGCCACCGGCCTGTTCAATCTGCGCAAGCTCGCCTGGGACGACGAGGCGCTCGACGTCGCCGGCGTGACGCGGGAGCAGCTCTCCGAGCCGGTGCCGACGACGCACGTCGTACAGGGGCTGTCCCCGCAGTACGCTGCGGAACTGGGGCTCGCGGCCGACACGCCGTTCGTCGTCGGCGCTTCCGACGGCGTGCTGGCGAACCTCGGCGTCGGCGCCTTCGAGCCAGGCGTCTACGCCGTCACGATCGGCACGAGCGGCGCGGTGCGGGGCGCCGTGAGCGAGCCGTTGACCGACCCGCAAGGCCGTCTGTTTTGCTATGCGCTGAAGGAACATTTCTGGGTCGTCGGGGGCTCGATCAACAACGGCGGCATCATGTTCCGCTGGGTGCGCGACCAGCTGGCCACGCTGGAAGCCGAGGAAGGACGCCGCCGCGGGATGGATCCGTACGACTACTTGACCGGACTGGCGGCCGAGATCGCTCCCGGCTCGGACGGTCTCCTGTTCCTGCCGCTGCTGGCCGGCGAACGGGCGCCGTACTGGAACGCCAACGCCCGCGGCGTATTTTTCGGACTGTCGCTGTTTCACGAGAAGAAGCATATGATCCGATCCGTGCTCGAAGGAGTCGTCTACCGGATCCATTCCGTCGCGACGGCGCTCGAGGAGCTCGGCGGCAAGACGAACGAAATCCGCGCGTCCGGCGGCTTCGCCCGCTCGCCGTTCTGGCGCCAGATGATGGCGGACGTGCTGAATACGCCGGTGACGGTGCCGGATTCGATCGAAAGCTCCGGACTCGGCGCGGCGCTGCTCGGCTTGCTCGCGATGGGCGAAATTCGCGACTTTTCGTCCGTGCACGACTGGGTGCGCTCCACCGTGCGCCATGAGCCGAACGGAAGCAACCATGCCGTTTACAAGGAGCTGACGGCGATCTACAGCGCCGTCTACCACCAATTGAAGGACCAGTTCGACGCGATCGCGGCGTTTCAAAAACAGCACGTCGGGGGACGCCAGCCATAACCGCCGTTCGGCGATAACGGGGAGGATGAATCATGATGAATTTGTTCGATTTGACGGGGAAAACGGCGGTCATCATCGGAGGGAACAGCACGCTCGGCGGCGCCATGGCGGTGGCGCTCGGCGGGCACGGCGCGGACGTGGCCATCGTCGGCCGCAATCAGGAGAAGTGCGAGCAGGTGGTCAAGCAGATCGAGGAAGTCGGCGGCAACGCGAAAAGCTTCAGCGCCGACGCGACGAGCGTCGAGGATTTGCGCGCCGTACTGGCCGACGTGCTTGCCTGGACCGGCCGCGTCGATGTGCTCATGAACTGCCCGGGCAAAAACAGCGCGACGCCGTTTTTCGATATCACGATGGAGGAATGGGACTCGATCATGGACGTCAACCTGAAAAGCGTCGTCCTCGCCTGCCAAGTGTTCGGCAAGCATATGGTCGAGAAGGGCGAAGGCGGCAGCATCATCAACATTTCGTCCGTCTCGTCCGAGCCGCCGCTGTCGAAGGTGTTTACGTATTCGGCGTCGAAGGCGGCCGTCAACAACGTGACGAAGTTTTTGGCGCGCGAGTTCGCGCCGAGCCGCGTGCGCGTCAACGCGATCATCCCGGGCTTCTTCCCGGCCGAGCAAAACCGCAAAATTTTGTCCCCCGAGCGGGTCGCCTCCATCATGTCGCATACGCCGATGAACCGGTTCGGCGAAGCGAGCGAGCTGCAGGGCGCGGCCGTCTATTTGGCGTCCGAGCGGGCGTCCGGATTCGTGACGGGAACGCTGCTTCGGGTCGACGGCGGATTTGGGGCTATGACAATTTGACCGAATGGGATAAAATAGGTTCGTGCGACTTTTTGTTTGAGACGTATACATACTTCGGATAAGGGTGGTTGAGAATCCATGTCGAAACAACAAATCGGCGTCGTCGGCCTAGCCGTAATGGGCAAAAACCTGGCGCTCAATATCGAAAGCCGCGGTTTTACCGTCTCGGTGTACAACCGTTCCCGCGAGAAAACGGACGATCTCATCGCGAACGAAGCGAAAGGCAAAAACTTGGTGCCGACCTATACGGTCGAAGAGTTCGTGCAGTCGCTCGAGCGTCCGCGCAAAATATTGCTCATGGTCATGGCCGGCAAGCCGACCGACGATACGATCAACCAGCTCGTCCCGCTTCTTGAAGAGGGCGACATTTTGATCGACGGCGGCAACGCCTACTTCCCGGATACGCAGCGCCGCAACAAGGAGCTGGAAAGCAAGGGCATCCGCTTTATCGGTACGGGCGTATCGGGCGGCGAGGAAGGGGCGCTCAAAGGTCCGGCGATCATGCCGGGCGGCCAAGAGGACGCCTACCGTCTCGTCGAGCCGATCCTTACGGCGATTTCCGCCAAAGTGAACGGCGATCCGTGCTGCACGTACATCGGTCCGGGCGGCGCCGGCCATTATGTGAAAATGGTACACAACGGCATCGAGTACGGCGACATGCAGCTCATCTGCGAAGCGTATCAGCTGCTGAAAGAAGTGCTCGGGCTGAACACCCAGGAGCTTCACGAAATTTTCTCGGAATGGAACAAGGGCGAGCTGGACAGCTATCTGATCGAAATTACGGCCGACATTTTCACGAAAACGGACCCGGATACCGGCAAGCCGATGGTCGACGTCATTCTCGATACGGCGGGGCAGAAGGGCACCGGCAAATGGACGAGCCAAAGCGCGCTCGATCTCGGCGTGCCGCTCTCGATCATTACGGAGTCGGTGTTCGCACGCATGCTGTCGGCGATGAAGAGCGAGCGCGTGCAGGCGAGCAAGCTGCTGAAGGGGCCGCAAACGACCGGCGAGACGCCGGACAAGGCGGCGTTCGTCGAAGCGGTGCGCAAGGCGCTGTACGCCAGCAAAATTTGCTCTTACGCACAAGGGTTCGCCCAAATGCGCGCCGCTTCCGACGAATACGATTGGAATTTGAACTACGGCAACATCGCGATGATTTTCCGCGGCGGCTGCATCATCCGCGCCCGTTTCCTGCAAAACATCAAGGACGCGTACGACCGCGAGCCGGGCTTGCGCAACTTGCTGCTCGATCCGTATTTCAAGGAAGTCGTGGAGTCTTACCAGGATGCTTGGAGACAAGTCGTCTCCGTCGCCGTCTCGCGGGGAATTCCGGTGCCGTGCTTCGCGTCCGCGCTGGCGTATTACGACAGCTACCGGACGGAGCGGCTGCCGGCGAACTTGCTGCAGGCGCAAAGGGACTACTTCGGAGCGCATACGTTCCAGCGGGTGGATAAAGAGGGGACGTTCCACTTCCACTGGATGGATTAAGGCGTCCGTTCCCCCGGAGCGGGCGTCAGCAAGCCGTATGCCGCTTCGCGAAGCGAGCTGCGAAGGCTGTCCGCTTCGTTGCCGTAGCAAGGTCGGCGCTGCATCAGCATCGTGGCCGCTTCGGCGAAATGCTGAAAGTTTTTCAACAGGCGTGGCTGAGACAGGTCCAGCAACCGGGGGTCCTGCTCGGCCACCTTTTTTTTCACGTATTCGAGCACCCAGACGACGTCTTCCTTGCACAGCGGGTGGTTCGGGCTCAAAATTTGGGCGAGCCGGTTGTGCGAAGCTTTCGGAACGGCGGCATGCTGCATCGGAACGGTCAACTCCTTTTCGGCGTAGAAGGTTTACTATTAACTTTACGATTCGCGATGGAAATTATTCACAATGTTTGGCTGAACCCGCCGAAACCCGTCGCCGATCGGTCCCGATTTGTCACAAATAAGTGCCGTCGATCGTCATGCGGGTATAACGTCGAAAGGTGTGGTGACGATGACGGTGAAACACAAGGGGATCGATGCGGGCACGGTGATCGTAGGAGGAGGATTGGCCGGCTTGACGGCCGCGGTATGGCTGGCCGGAGCGGGACACCGGGTGACGGTGCTGGAAAAAGCGGGTCGGGCCGGCGGCCGGGCCGCTACGGTGCGCAAAGAAGGGGTCTCGTTCAATCTCGGCCCTCACGCCTTGTATAAGGGCGGGGAAGCGTACCGGACGTACCGGCGGCTCGGCTTGCTCCCGAGCGGCGGGACGCCGCCGCTGTGCATGCTCGGGCTGTGGAAGGGCGCCGCTTATCCGATGCCCGTATCGGTCGGCACTTTATTGAAGGCGAAGCTGCTGTCGTGGACCGGCAAATTCGAGCTGGCGTCGTTTCTGTCCGGCCTCGGCCGGCTTGATCCGAGCTCGGCGGGCGGCGCAAGCTTGCGGGAATGGGCGGAGGGACGCTTCCGCGACCCGATGGTCCGCCACTATTTATACGCCCTCAGCCGGACGTGGACGTTCCGCTCCGACGTCAGCGCGCTGCGGGCGGAAACGTTTTTGCGCCAGGCGCGCCATTCGGTCGTCGACGGCGTCCACTATATCGACGGCGGCTGGCAGACGCTCGTCGACGGCTTGAAGGAGGCCGCCGAGCGGGCCGGCGCACGCGTCTTGACCGGCACCGCCGCCGTCCGCATCGAGCGGGAGGACGGGGAGGCGAGACGGGTCCGCTGCGCCGACGGCACGGCGTTCGACGCGTCGGCGGTCATCGCCGCCGTCCCGCCGGCCGCCGCCTGCAAGCTCGTCGAGGGCGGGGAGCCTGCGGCGGCGCTGGAGGCGTGGAGCCGGCAAGCCCGCCCGGTGACGGTCGCGGCGCTCGATATCGCGCTTCGGCGCGCGCCGGAGCCGGGGCGCAACCTGGCGGTCGGCCTCGATACGCCTGTGTTTTTCAGCGCCCAATCGCTGGGCGCCAAGATGGCCGACGACGGCATTCTGGTCGCCACGCTGGCGAAGTACGCCGACGCGAGCCGGATGGACCCGGCGCGCGACGAGGCCGATCTGGAGGCGGCGCTCGACGTCGTCGTCCCCGGCTGGCGCGGGCAAGTCGTGCGGCGTCAATTTTTGCCGCGGCTCACGGCGATGTACGAGACGCGTCCGGCGGGTTCGCCCGCGCCGTGGATCGGCCCGGAGGTGCCCGGCATACGCGGCCTGTATGTCGCCGGCGACTGGGCCGGGCACGGGGAGGAGCTGGCGGACGCGGCCGTCGCCAGCGCGGCGCGCGCCGTTCAAGCGATCGCCGAATCGTCCGGCGGATCGGCCGCGGCCGACCGCATCGTATCGATAGGCGGATAACGGGGGGGAAACGTTCATGACCACGTCCACGGAGCAATGGTACGCGTCTTACAAGCCGCTTCTGTTTTCGCTCGCTTACCGGATGCTCGGCAGCGCGGCGGACGCCGAAGATATCGTTCAAGATACGTTCGTCGCCTCGGCGGGCGTCGATGAGTCTCGTATCGGCAACATGAAGGCGTATTTGTGCAAGATGGCGACGAACCGGTGTCTCGACCGGCTGAAGTCGGCGACCCGGCAGCGGGAGACGTATGTCGGACCGTGGCTGCCGGAGCCGCTCGCCACGGACGTCTCGGCCGACGATCCGTACGAATCGTTCGCGCTCAAGGAGTCGATCTCGACCGCCTACCTGCTGCTGCTCGAGCAGCTGTCGGCGACGGAACGGGCAGTCTTCCTGCTGCGCGAAGTGTACCAGTACGACTATGAGGAAATCGCCGACATGGTCGGCAAGACGGCGGCCAACTGCCGGCAAATATTTCGCCGGGCGAAGCGGAGCTTACACGGCGGGCCCGAGGCGAAGGCGATTCCGGCCGCCGCGCCGGCGCAAGGCGAAGCCCGGGCGGTCGTCGAGCAGTTCGTCGAAGCGCTCGCCGGGGGCAACGTGCCGCGGCTGCTCGAGCTGCTGGCGGCCGATGCGGTCATGCTGACCGACGGGGGCGGCAAAGTACGGGCGGCGATCAACCCGCTGCTCGGAGCGGATCGCATTTTGCGGTTTTTCGAAGGGATTCGGCACAAGTACGGGGAGGAGCTTCGCTACGAATGGCGGACGATCAACGGCGGACCGGGTCTTGTCACGCGTTGGGGCGAGGCGGCCGTCTGGGTCGTTACGTTCGACGTCCGCGACGGGGTGCTCCGTCGCATCTACAGCGTGTCGAATCCGGATAAAATCAACCGGTTTCTGGACGCGAACGGTTGAATGTCCGAAGCGCCGGGCGCTCCCTGCGGGGCGCTTTTTTGGCGTTTAATCGTGTCGCGGGCGGCGAGATCGTTGCGTGCGACGGTTTCTTTTTCGCGGGGGAGCCGTTATGATAGGATAGGAAACAGAACGGAAGGGGGGCGCGAGCGAATGAATGCGCGCAACATCGTGTTGATCGGATTTATGGGCACGGGCAAATCGACCGTGGCGCACGAGCTGGCGCAGCGGTTCGGCTGGAAGCGGGTCGACCTGGACGCCTCGATCGAGGAAGCGGAGAAGGCCACGATCCCGCAGCTGTTCGCGGACAAGGGCGAGCCGTACTTCCGCCGGGCGGAGACGGAGGCGCTGCGGCGGGAGCTCGAGGGCGTCGAAGGACGCGTCGTGGCGACCGGAGGCGGAGCCGTGCTGGCGGAGGAGAACCGGGCGATCATGACGGCGAACGGCCTCGTCGTGGCGCTGACCGCGGACGAGGAGACGATCGTGCGCCGGGTGAAGGACGATCCGAATCGCCCTCTGCTGCAGGGAGATTTGCGCGAACGGGTCCGTACGCTGCTGGGGCAGCGCAAGCACGCCTACGATTTCGCGCACGTCCGCATCGATACGTCGGACAAGACCGTCGAGCGGATCGCGGACGAAATCGCCGCGCATCTCGCGCGGTAAGACGACTTCCCGGCAACGAAAAAAGCTGCAAGGCGCAGCGTTAGCGCCTTACAGCTTCTCCCAGGCGAGCATGCCGCCGGTCATGTTTTTCAGTCCGGTGTAGCCGATCGACTCCAAAAAGCCGTAGGCGCGGCTGCTCCGGTTACCGCTGCGGCAGACGAGAACGATCTCGCCTCCGGAACGGTCGATTTCCTCGTGACGCTCCGGCAGCTGCCCCAGCGGGATGTGCTTGGCGCCGGGAATCATGCCCGCGGCGACTTCCTCGTCCTCGCGCACGTCGACGACGGTCAGCCGCTCGCCGGCTTCCAGTCTGAGCTTCACGTCGGACGGATCGATCGATACGATATCGCTCATGAGGGTATCCTCCTTGCCGCCCGCCGCCGCTTCCGAAGGAAGCGATCGGAATCGGACGACGAATAGTCACGCTAATCATAGGGGAACGAATCGGAGAAGTCAATTCGTTCTCAGCAAGCAGGTGATCGTAAATGCGCAACGTTACCGAGGTGGCGCTCGTCTTCCTGAAGCTCGGGACGACCGCGTTCGGCGGACCGGCCGCCCACATCGCCATGATGGACGAGGAAATCGTCAAGCGGCGAGGCTGGGTCGACCGGGAATCGTTTCTCGACATGCTCGGCACCGCGAACTTGATCCCCGGCCCGAACTCGACGGAGCTCGCGATCCATATCGGCTACAAGCGGGCCGGCTGGCCGGGGCTGCTTGCGGCCGGCATATGCTTCATCGCGCCGGCGATGCTGATCGTTTGGCTGCTCGCGTGGCTGTACGTCCGCTACGGGACGCTGCCCGAGCTGACCGGCGTCCTGTACGGGATCAAGCCGGTCATCGTCGCGGTCGTGGCGCAGGCGCTCTGGAGCCTCGCCCGGACGGCCGTCAAATCGCGGACGACGCTGGCGCTTGGCGTCGCCGCCTTGGCGGCGGTCGCGCTCGGGGCGAACGAGCTTCCCGTCCTTCTGGCTGCCGGGTTCATCGGCGCCGCCCTGTCGGGGCGTATCGCTCCCGGCGGCGCGGCCTCGTTCGCGCCTTGGCCGGCGATGGCCGCCGCGGCCGCGGCAGCCGAGCCTTCGGCGCTCAAGCCGGCGGGCTTGTCGCTTGCGGCCTTGTTTTTCACTTTTCTGAAAATCGGCTCCGTCCTGTACGGCAGCGGCTACGTGCTGATCGCCTACCTGCAGGCGGACTTCGTCGACCGGACGGCGGCGCTGACCGCCGGGCAGCTGATGGACGCGGTGGCGGTCGGCCAGTTTACGCCCGGACCGCTGTTCACGACGGCGACGTTCGTCGGCTACCTCGTCCATGGGGGACCGGGGGCGCTGGCGGCGACGGCCGGCATCTTTTTGCCGGCGTTCGTCTTCATCGCGTTGATCGGCCGTTGGGCCGCCAGGCTGCGGTCGCATCCGCGCACGTCCGGCTTTCTCGACGGGGTTAACGTCGCCTCGCTCGCGATGATGACGGCCGTTAGCGGGAAGCTCGCCGTCTCGTCGGTCGTCGACTGGACGACGGGGGCGCTGGCCGCCGCGGCGTTCCTCGTTCTGGTCCGGTATAAATGGAATTCGGCCTGGCTCGTCCTGGCCGGCGGCATCGCCGGCTGGGCGGCGACCGCGGCGTCGGGAGGCTGACGGGGCTCATGACCTATTTGTTCGTCGGCTTGGCCGGCATTGGGGGCGCCCTGCTCCGCTTCGCGATCGGCGCGGCGTTCGAACCTTTCGTCCCGCCTGCGCTGTTCCCCGCGGCGACCTTGTTCTGCAACTGGACGGGCAGCTTTGCTTTGGGGTGGATGCTCGGCGGGGGACTGGCGCGAACGAGCTTGTCCGAAAGGGCCCGGACGGCGATGGCGACCGGCTTCGTCGGCTCGTATACGACGTTTTCGACGTTTAGCGCGGAGACGGTTCGGTTCATCGACGGCGGGCAGGGCTGGCTGGCCGTCGTCTACATCGTGACGAGCATGTGGGGCGGTATCGCTCTCGCATGGGCGGGGGACAGACTGGCGGCCGCACGGTCGGACGGAGGGGAGACGGCATGATGTGGACCGACGTCGGACTGGTGGCGGCAGGCGGCTTTCTCGGGGCGGTGGCCCGGTATTACGTCTCCAAAAAGATTGGAGGGCGATTCCAAAGCGCGGTCCCGTATGGTACACTGACAGTAAACCTGACCGGATGCTTCGCGCTCGGTCTGCTCGTCGGCGCCGATTGGGGACACGCCGTCTCGCTGCTGGCGGGGACCGGCTTCATGGGAGCGTATACGACGTTTTCCACCTTCAAGGCGGAGCTCGTCGCTCTCGCCCGGCAGTCGCGCTACGGCGCGCTGATCGGTTACATAGCGGCGACTTATTCGCTCGGAATCGCATGGTGTTATATCGGATATTGCGTCGGTCGATCGATTTGACGCGTCCACAGCATAAGGGAGAGATGAATTCACGATGAAAGCGATTGTAAGACCGACTGCGGCATTGCAAGGGGAAATCAACGCCCTTTCCTCGAAAAACTATACGACGCGCTACATGCTGGTCGGCGCGCTGGCGGACGGGACGAGCACGATCCGGTTTCCGGCGCACAGCGAGGACAGCGACGCGATGCGGCGCTGCATCCGCGATCTCGGCGCGGACTTGATCGAGGAAGGCGACACGATGACGATCCGCGGCTTCGGCCGCCATCCGAAGCCGGTACGGGAGCTCAACGTGGGCAATGCGGGCGCCGTCCTCCGCTTCCTCATGTCGGTGGCGGCTTTCTGTCCGGAGGTGACGTTCGTCAACGCGTACCCCGATTCGCTCGGCAAACGTCCGCACGACGACCTGATCGCGGCGCTCGGCCAAATGAACGTTTCGATCGACCATAACAACGGCAAGCTGCCGATTACGATACGCGGAGGCCATCCGAAGGGCGGACGCATTCAGGTGTCCGGCAACGTCAGCTCGCAATTTTTGAGCTCGCTCCTGTTCATGACGCCGCTTCTCGACGAGGATAGCGAAATCGAAGTGCTGCACGACCTGAAATCGAAGGTCGTCGTCGGCCAGACGCTCGAGGTCATTCGTCAAGCCGGCATCCGGCTCGAGTCGAGCGACGACCTGATGCATTATCGCATCCCCGGCCGGCAACGCTATGAAGCGAAGGAGTACGTCGTTCAGGGCGACTATCCCGGATCGGCGGCGATATTGGCGGCGGCGGCGGTCACCCGCTCCGACGTGCGAGTGCTCCGGCTGGAGGAAGCGAGCAAGCAGGGCGAGCGCGCCGTCATCGACGTGCTGCGCGCCATGAACGTCCCGCTGACGCACGAGAACGGCATCGTCCACGTACGCGGAGACGGGAAGCTGAAGGCGGTCGAGTTCGACGGCGACCATTTTACCGACGCCGTTCTCGCGATGGTGGCGGCGGCCGTATTCGCGGAAGGAACGTCGCGATTTTATAACGTCGAAAATTTGCGGTACAAGGAATGCGACCGGATTACCGACTATTTGAACGAGCTTCGCAAGGCCGGAGCCGACGTCGAAGAGCGGCAAAGCGAAATTATCGTCCACGGCAAGCCGGAAGGCGTCGAAGGCGGCGTCGAGATCGACGCGCATTTCGATCATCGCGTCATTATGGCGCTGACCGTCGTCGGGCTCCGCTCGAAGCGCGGACTTACGATCCGCGACGCGCATCACGTCGCCAAGTCGTACCCGCAATATTTCGATCATTTGCGATCGATCGGCGCGCAGGTCGAGCTGGCGGACCAATGAGCCGGCCCCGGCCGGCGGTCGCACGGTCGCGGCCGCCGAAGCCGGTCCGTTTCCGCCCCGCGCCTATCCCTACAACATGCGAATGAGTTGATTGCGAATGATGATCGTCTTGAATATCGTCAAGTCTTTGTTCACCGTCTTTCTGATCGTCGGGCTGCTGTTCTCGAGCGGCGTCTTCAGCGTCCTGCTTTATGCGAAAATGACCGGAAAAGAATTTTTCGCGGAAAGTCCTCCCGCGGTCGTCCTGGCGGAAGGGGCCCCGGACCAAGCCGGGCAAGCCGGGCAGAAGCCGCCCGAGCCGGTCAAGCCGAAGCCGGCTTCGGCGATGCTCGACGCCCCGGTCGTCCGCCAGCTGCCCGAGCTGCCCGCCGGCTGCGAAATCGTCAGCTTGACGATGCTGCTGAACTATTACGGCATCGACAAAGGGAAGATGGAGCTGTTCGGCGAAATGAAAAAGGACCCTACGCCGATCCGATGGGAAAAAGGCGCGATCGCGTATTGGGGCCACCCGAATACCGGCTACGTAGGCGACGCCACCGGCAAGTCGCGCGGCTTCGGCATTTATCACGCCGCGCTGTTCGACACGCTCAAGGCTTACGTACCGACGGCCAAAGATTTGACCGGCTCCGCGTTCGACGCCGTCGAGCGGCAAATCGCCGACGGCTATCCGGTTGTCGTTTGGACGACGATCGATTTTGCGGTTCCGCAAAAATGGGTATCGTGGGATACGCCCGTCGGTCCGATCGAAACGACGTTCATGGAGCACGCCGTCCTGTTGGTCGGCTACGACGAAACGCACGTGTTCGTCAACGACCCGCTCAGCGGGAAAAAAGCCCACAAGCTGAACAAAGACCAATTTTTGGCGACATGGGATGCGATGGGGAAGCAAGCGTTGTCTTACGTCAAGTAATCCGGGATTCGTATTCCCAATCGAACGGAGGTACGTGCCGATGGCATTCGAAAACCCGCCTCGCGAACGGATCAAAACGATTTTGGAGCAAACGAAAACGATCGCCGTCGTCGGCCTGTCCGACAAGCCGGACCGGACGTCCTACATGGTGTCGGAGGCGATGCAGCAAAAAGGATACCGGATCGTCCCGGTGAATCCGAACGTCGAATCCGTTCTGGGCGAGAAAAGCTACGCGTCGCTCGCCGATATCGATGAACCGGTCGACATCGTCAACGTGTTCCGGCGGAGCGAGGATACCGTGTCCGTGGCGGAGGATACGCTTAGGATGAAGCATAAGCCGAGCGTCTTTTGGCTGCAGCTGGGCATCTATAACGAAGAAGCCGCCGCCCTCGTCCAAGCGGCCGGCATCGAGGCGATCATGGACCGCTGCATCAAAGTCGAGGATTCGATACTGCGGCCGAAGCAGTAAACGACTTCCAGCCATAAAAAATCGCATAACCGAAAAAAATAGTAAAGGCTTCAGCAACGGATGCCGCATGGAACGCAATACGGACCCGAAGCTGAAGACTTTTCTATTTCCAAGGGAGGAACCCCACTCGTGTACAGTCAACAAAACAGCTCCTTTTTCGGTAATGCTTCCGCTTTCGGCGCGCCGGTATCGTCGCAATACCGCGGCATTCAAAAGCCGTATCAGCCGGTAGGCCTCGTCCAATCGCAATACGGTCAAAACCAATCGTTCGGTACGTCGACGCAATACCAGCCGACTTCCGCTTTCGGCGCTCAAAGCACGAACGCGTTCCATACGGCGAACTACCGCGGCAACCAACAAGGCCATGACAACTACTTGCGCGCGGACTCGACCAATCCGTCCCAATTCGGCGGTTCGGCTGCGGGTGCGTCCTTCGGCACGATCAGCCAATCCAGCCAATTCGGCATCGGCTCTTCCGCATTCGGCGGCGGCGCTTCGTCGTACCAAAATCAAAACCCGAACGCGTTCCATACGGCGAACTACCGCGGCAACCAGCAAGGCCATGACAACTATCTGCGCGCGGACTCGACGAATCCGAGCCAATCCGCATTCGGCTTCGCCGGCTCTTCCGTACAAAGCCAATATCAGCCGCAAAGCCAGTTCCAAGGCCAATTCCAAAATCAGTTCCAAAGCCAATCGAGCGTATCGCCGCAATCGTTCCACACGGCGAACTACCGCGGCAACCAGCAAGGTCACGACTCGTACTTGCGCGCCGATTCGACTCAACCGACGAACGCCTTCTCCGGCTTCGGCGCAAGCTCCTATCGTTTCTAAACATCGCGATCGACGGATGCGGGCCGCAAGGTCCGCTCCTTCTATTATGCGAAGGATGCATCCATTCGGAAAAAAGACGGAGGTAGCGAACGCATGACTCAATCGCAGCAATCGAACGCCACGATGACCGCCGACCGGAGCCAGCTTTCCGACAAAGAGCTTCATTACTTGAAAGATTTTTTGTCGTGGGAGCTGCTTGCCATGAAGAAGTGCAAGGACGCCGCGGATCAATGCGCCGATCCCGAAATTCGCGCGAGGATCGAGCAGACGGGCCAGACGCATATCGCCCATTTCGATACGATCTTGTCGCTGCTGCAATAATTCATTCGAACCGAAAGGACGGAGAAGGCCGATGGCTACGCAAATCGCGGTACCGCAAACCGGACAGCTGCCGAAGGTGAAGGGGCCCGAGTTCAACGACCGGGACCGGATCAATGACATTTTGTCCTATGAGAAATATTTGACCGCCGGCTACAACACCGGATTGAACGAAATGCAAAACCCGAAGCTCCGCGAGGCGATCGGGTCGATTTTGCGGGACGTTCACGACAATCAGTTCCAGCTGTTCGATCTGATGTTCCAAAAGGGCTGGTACAAAATGAAGGCGGCCGACAAGCAGGAAATCGGGCAGGCGCACCAGCAGTTTTCCAATTACAAAACGCAGTTTCCGACGTTCTCCTAAATCGGCTTCGCAAGCGTGCCCCGTCCGGCGCAGGGCGGGGCTACATACGTTTTGACAAAAGAAGGGCGAACCTTTACGATGGATGAGAAGGGGGGACAACGGTTGAACTGGATGGGGAATTTGCAGCAATTCGGACGCTCGCTCATGATCCCGATGATCGCGCTTCCGGCCGCGGCGATTTTGCTGTTCCTCGGCAATTTGCCGTGGGACTTGATCGGGATGGAGCGGTTCGCGGAACTACTGAACTTTACCGGCAACGCGATCTTTACTTATTTGCCCTTCCTGTTCTCCATCGGCGTCGCGCTCGGCTTGACGCAGAACGCCGGGATCGCGGGCATGGCCGCCCTGCTCGGTTATTTCATCTTTTTTTCGCTTACGAAATATTACATGGGAACGTTTTTCGAGCTGGGGGTGGCGGGCGGCGTCCTGATCGGATTGCTGGCCGCGTTGTCGTACCACCGGTTCAAGTCGATCCAGCTTCCCGAATACATACAGTTTTTCGGCGGACCGCGGTTCGTGCCGCTGTTCATGAGCTTCGCCTCGATTTTGTTCTCCGCCGTCGTCATCCAGGTCGGGCCTTCGGTCAAGTCGGTGCTCGACCGGCTCGCGGAATGGATATTGACGCACGGCGCGGCCGGCACGTTCGTCTACGGCGTCGCTTATCGGCTGCTCGTGCCGACAGGCCTGCATCACATTTTGAACAACGTCGTCTGGTTTCAGGTCGGGCCTTACATGCGCGAGGACGGACACGTCGTCTACGGCGACCTGCCGCGGTTTTTCGCCGGCGATCCGGACGCCGGCATGTTCATGGCGGGTCTGTATCCGATCATGATGTTCGCGCTTCCGGCTGTCGCCTTCGCGATCATTCACGAGGCGCGGGAAGATTTGAAGCCGAAGGTGAAGGCGACGTTTTTGACGGCGGCGCTCGCTTCGTTTTTGACGGGCGTGACCGAACCGATCGAATTCGCGTTTCTGTTCGTGGCGCCTTACTTGTTCGTCGTTCACGCGCTATTGTCCGGCGTCGCGATGTGGCTCGCGTACGAGCTCGACATTCGGCACGGCTTCTCGTTTTCGGCGGGGGCGATCGATTTCGTCATCAACGAGCATTTGGCGACGAACGGGCTGCTGCTGCTGCCGATCGGCGTCTTGTTCGCGGGCGTCTACTACGTGCTGTTCCGGTGGGCGATCCGGCGGTTCCAGCTGCCGACGCCGGGCCGGGAGGAAGGCTCCCAGCTCGAGGAATGGGCGGGCGACGTCCGTTACCGGGCGCCGCTCATCCTGCAGGCGCTCGGCGGCAAAAACAACGTCAACGAAATCGAGGCGTGCATCACCAGGCTCCGGCTGACGCTGGCGAACGACAAGCAGATGGATATCAACGCGTTGAAGCATTTGGGGGCGGCCGGCGTCATCCGGCTCGGAGGGGGCAATGTGCAGGTGGTGTTCGGGACGTTTTCCGAATTGATCCGGGAAGAAATCGTGAAAGTGCTGCATAAGGAAATTCATCAGGTTCATTTTCACGCGCCGGTCCAAGGCGATATGATCCCGATCGAAGACGTCCCCGACGCCATCTTCGCCCAGAAGCTCGTCGGCAACGGCGTCGCCTTTTACCCGGAGCGCGGCGAGCTGCTGGCCCCCGTATCGGGGAAGGTGGTCCATATTTACCCGACGATGCACGCCATCGGCTTGAAAACGAAAGAAGGTCTCGAGGTGCTGCTTCATATCGGCATCGATACGTCCCAGCTGACGGGCAAATGGTTTCAGGCGGTCGTGAAGGAAGGGGACGACGTGGAGGTCGGCCAGCTGCTGATCCGTTTCGATTTGCAAAAAATCAAGAAGCATGCCAAGTCGCTCGCAACGCCGATGGTCATTACGAACCCGAACGTCGTCAAATCGTGGGCGTTCGCTCCTTTCAAGCACGTGAAGAAAGGCCAGGCGTCCGTCATGTCGGTCATTATGAAGGAAGCCGGCGATCAAGACGCCAAGCTCTCGGGAGGTGACGCATCGCATGGTTAAAGGCAGCGGAGGAGCGGTCGGGATCGCCATCGGCAAAGCGTTTGTCATGCCGGACTGGGAATGGGAGCTGTCCGAGCATTCGATCGACGTGGGCGACATGGCGAACGAGTTCGAGCGGCTGTACGAAGGCGTCCGCATTTCCAGAGCGGAGCTGCAGCAGATCAAGCAGGAAATCGCGGAAGTGATCGGCGCGGAAGAGTCGAACATTTTCGACGCGCACTTGGCGATACTCGAAGATCCGGTGTTCATGAACGAGGTGGCGACCATCATTCAGCGGCAGTACAAAGCCGCGGAGGTGGCGGTCAAGGAAGTCGTCGACAAGTTCGTGAACATGTTCGACCTGCTGGACGACGAGTACATGAAGGAGCGGGCGCTCGACATCAAGGACGTCGGGACGCGGCTGCTGAAACATTTGCTCGGCGCGTTCGAGGAGGCGAAGCCGCCCGAGGACCATCCGTTCGTCATCGTCGCCCGGGAGCTGACGCCGTCGCAGCTCGCCCACTTGAATCCGACGCGGCTGCTCGGCATCGTGACGGAAGCGGGCGGCAAGACGTCGCATACGGCGATCATGGCCCGGGCGATGGGCATCCCGTTCGTCTTCGGCGTCGAGGGCGGCATCCAGACGGGCGATCTGCTCGTCGTCGACGGGGAATCCGGCGACGTGTACGTCAACCCCGACGAGGACGTCGTCGCGACGTACCGCGAGCGGCGCAAGCGGATGGATACCGTCCGGGAGCGCCTGCGGGAGGTCGTCGGCGTCCCGTCGGTGACGAAGGACGGCCGGGAAGTGAATTTGTCCGCGAACATCACCTCCGTGCAGGAGCTGGAGCAGGCGCTCAAGCTCGGGGCGAAGGGCGTCGGCTTGTTCCGGACCGAGATGCTGTATATGGACCGGGACACGTGGCCGAAGGAAGACGAGCAGTTCGAAGTGTATCGGAGCGCCGCGGTCATGCTGGAGGGCCGTCCGATGATTATCCGGACGCTCGACATCGGCGGGGACAAGCAGCTCGACTACATCTCCCTGCCGGAGGAGGACAATCCGGTGCTCGGCTACCGGGGCATCCGGATCTCCATCGACCGGCGGGACTTGTTCAAGACGCAGCTGAAGGCGATTTTGCGGGCGAGCCATTACGGCAACGTCAAAATTTTGCTGCCGATGATTTCCTCCGTCGAGGAGGTGCGCCGGGCGCGCGACGTGCTGGAGCTGGCGAAGCAGGAGCTGCGGAAGGCGAACGAGCCGTTCAACGAACGGATCGACGTCGGCATCATGATCGAGGTGCCGGCCGCGGTGGCGATCGCCGATTTGCTGGCGCGGGAGGTCCAGTTTTTCAGCATCGGCACGAACGATCTCGTCCAGTACGTCCTCGCGGTCGACCGGATGAACGAGCGGATCGCGCACTTGTACGAGCCGTATCATCCGGCCGTGCTGCGGATGCTGAAGCTGACGGTGGAAGCGGCGCGCCGGAACGGCATTTCGGTCAGCGTCTGCGGAGAGCTGGCGGGAGACGCGGACGCGCTGCCGATCTGGCTCGGACTCGGCGTGCACGAACTGAGCATGTCCGGACAATCGCTGCTCGACGTCCGCAGCCGGCTCATCGAAAGCTCGGAGAAGGAGAGCGAGAGGCTGCTCGAGAAGCTGCTCGACTGCCGCACGAGCGCGGAGATGAAGGCGCTGCTGCACGGTGTCGCGAGCGTGTCCGTCGCCGGGGACGAAGGCGGGACGAAAAACCGGCTCCCCGCGATCGGCACCGGCTCGAACGGGAGTGAGCCGGCTTGACGGGTCGTTCCATTTTGATGTATGGGGAGGAAGGGCCATGTTGACGAAAGATCAGCTGCGCGCGGCGCAGGAAAGGACGGCCGCTTTGTTCCGCGAAGCGGGAATCGTGCTGACGGCCGCGGAAAGGGACAACATCGAAATCGCCGATTTCGGGCTGAACGAGCTGGAGCGGCAAGGACTCGAGCTCGTCACTTACGTGAACAACGAGCGCTATTGCGCGAAGGAGCTCGTGCTGTTCCCGCGTCAGACGTGTCCGGAGCACCGCCATCCGCCGGTCGGCGACGATCCCGGCAAGACGGAGACGTTCCGGTGCCGGCACGGAAACGTGCTGCTCTACGTCGAGGGAGAGCCGGCGGAACGGCCGCAAGCCCGCATTCCGGAAGGAAGCGAGCCGTACTACACGGTATTTCGCGAAATCGTGTTGAATCCTGGCGACCAATACACGATTCCGCCCAATACGCTGCATTGGTTTCAAGCCGGCGATGCCGGCGCGATCGTATCCGAATTTTCGAGCACGAGCCGCGACGAGTTCGACGTGTTCACCGATCCGCGCATTAAGCGCATTCCGGAAGCGGCGGACTAAACCGGCCGCGGGTTATTGCACGCGGGAAAGCGAAAGCGATAGGCGGACCATATCCCGGCAGCGAATCCCGTTCTCGACGATTTCTTCCGGGTAATGCCGGACGAAAAAGTCCGGGTCGACGCCGGTAATGCGGAACCCGCACTTCTGGTACAGCGCAAGCTGCAGCATGCCGGAATTGCCGGTCCCGACCTCGATATCGGCGTAGCCGAGCGTTTTCGCCGTTTCGATGGCGTGCAGGACGAGACGCTTGCCGATGCCTTTCCCGTGCAGCGGCTCCGCCACGGCGACGTTGACGAGCTCGGCCGTGAGCGGACGGGTCGCGATCAGGACGTATACGCCGACGACGTCGCCCGCCAGCTCGGCGACCATGCACGTGCCGCGCCGCAAATAATCGTCGACCGCCTTGCGGGACGGATCCGCCAGCAGCAGCAAATCGAGCGGCGCCGGCTCGCCGTCCGCGAGCGGACGAATGACTAGGTGTTCCACGTTATCCTCTCCTTCAGTATTTCTGATCTTGCGATGGACCGCCCAGGCGAAAAGCCCCCGTGTCGGCCGGTACCCGGCTTCGATCGGGGGCTCCTTCATCGCCGGCGCCATCTTGTCATTCGCCGGCCAATGCGTCGCAAAACGCCTTCGCGTAGGGCGGAAGATCGGGCGGACGGCGGGACGACACGAGGTTCCGGTCGACAACGACCGGCTCGTCGATCCAGATCGCGCCGGCGTTCTCCATATCGTCGCGAATGCCGGGCGTCGACGTCACTTTGCGCCCCTGCAATATTTTCGCGGATACGAGCACCCAGCCCGCATGGCATATTTGTCCGATCGGCTTGCCCGCCGCGTCCATGTCGCGGACGAGCTGCAGCACTTTGGGGTACCGCCGCAGCTTGTCCGGCGCCCAGCCGCCCGGTACGAGCAGCCCGTCGACGGCGGAAGCGTCCATTTCGTCGAACGACAGGTCGGATACGGCCGGCACGCCGTATTTGCCGGTATACGTCTTGCCTTTGTCCGCGCCGGCGAGCTTGACGACGGCGCCTTCCTCGCGAGCCCGGTATATCGGGTACCACAGCTCCAAATCCTCGAACTCCTCGTCCACGAGGCAGATCACTTGCTTGCCGTTCAATCGCATCGTTACATCCCTCCGTGCAACATTGTACCATAAAACCGTTGCAAAATTTACCCGCTCCTTACATAATGGGGAATGATCGGACGGACGGGCCCGCCGCAGAGCGTTCGCCGTTTCGTCGACTATTCGAGGACCGGACGGGAGGAACGCCATGCATCGGATCGTGCGCTGGCTGCCGGCCGTCGCCTGTATGGCGGCCATTTTTTATTTGTCCCACCAGACGGGGGACGACCTCGGGACGCTGCTTCCTTTTTTTCAACGGCTGCTGCCGGCGATGGAAAGCTTCGACTGGGGGCATTTCTTCGCCTATTTCGGGCTCGCGCTCACGTATTACTGGGCGCTGCTGCCCCGGCTGTCCGGATGGGGAGGGAAGGCGCTCGTCGTGCTGCTGAGCGTGCTGTACGGCGTGACGGACGAATTCCATCAACGATTCGTGGAAGGCCGGATGTCCGACGTGCGCGATCTTCGCAACGACGCGATCGGAGCGGCGCTCGCCATGCTGTTCGTTTCGCTTCCCGCGATCGACCGGCTTCTCCGCCGCGCTTCGGACGCTAGCAAAAAATACTAGCGTCGGGCGGAAGGAGATTCGGGACGAAAATCGAATTGGTATACATCACATACCGTCCATAGACAGCGAGGGCCGACCGGGAAGGAGTGCTTTTGGGAGTGCAAAAGCCATGCAATTGCGGAGCGACGATGCACATTCGTCTGCGCACCGTCATTTTTCAAAATAAAGTGGAGATCGAGAACGTGCCGATTTACTCGTGCGACGATTGCCATCGTTCGGAAGTGTTTCCGCCCGTCAAGCCGGAGCTGACCGGCTACATCCGGACGCTCGGTCCGAAGCCCGAGCCGGCGACGGTGTCGTTCGGCGATTTATCGGAGCTCGCGCACCTGATGCAGATGGCGACGAGCAAGGAGCACCAGCACCGTTCCGTCGAATCGATTGTCGAAGATCGGGTCAACGAGCTGCTCGATCTGCTTCTGCTTGCCCGGTCGCTCGAAGACGGCGCGTGGGCGGAAAACGTCCGGCACCGGTTGACGCAAATTACGAGTCATATGACCACTACATATCGTCTGTCTTGAGAAAGAAGGGGATATCGGCGAAGGAAACGGGACCGTTTTCGCGCCGCGAGCGACAAGCCGACGCAAGTTGGCTTTTTTGCCTTGTTTTTGGTAGTATTTAATAGTAGGCAGGAAACGGAATGCGAGAGGTGTGAACGACCGATTGGAAACGATCGAACTGGAATCCGAGAAGCAATGGCTCAGCTTGCTCGAATCGAGCTCCGAGACGCCGGTGCTCGTGTTCAAGCACAGCACGCGCTGCCCGATCAGCGCCGAAGCCCATGACCAATGGCTGTCTTACTTGGGCGATTCGCCCAATCCCGATATCGAATACGCGATCGTGCTTGTCGTCGAATCGCGCCCCGTGTCGAATTTGATCGCCGACACGCTGAACGTGAAGCACGAATCGCCCCAGGCGATTCTCGTCAAGGGACGCCGGGCGGTATGGCATACGTCGCACGGACGGATAACCGAGCCGGTGCTGCGGGAAGTGCTCGGCGGCGATTCTGTAACCGAAATGTAACCGTGTTTTCATTGCGATTTGGGCGGTTTTGTCGTATGATGTATGCAAATGGAAGAGAAAACGTTTCCTTTCGCTTTTACACTGAATACTGGAGTAGATGATAGTGACCGTAACGATTTATGACGTCGCCCGCGAGGCCGGCGTGTCGATGGCGACCGTATCGCGCGTCGTCAACAACAACCCGAACGTAAAACCCCAAACGCGCAAAAAGGTATTCGAAGCGATCGAGCGTCTCGGCTACCGCCCCAATGCGGTGGCGAGAGGTCTCGCCAGCAAGAAGACGACGACCGTCGGCGTCGTCATTCCCGACATCTCCAACTCGATTTTCTCCGAGGTGGCCCGCGGGATCGAAGATATTGCGAACATGTACCATTACAATATCATTTTGTGCAACGCCGACAAGAAGAAGGAGAAGGAAATCCGCGTCATCAACACGCTGCTCGAAAAGCAGGTGGACGGGCTCCTCTTCATGGGCGGCACCGTCACCGACGATCACCTGCAGGCGTTCAAAACGGCTTCCGTCCCGATCGTCCTGTGCGGCACGACGGACGACAAGGATACGATTCCTTCGGTCGACATCGACCACGAATCGGCCGCTTACGACGCCGTCAAGCTGCTGATCGGACAAGGCCATACGAAGATCGGCATGATCAGCGGCACGCTGCAGGATCCGGCCAACGGCTACGCGCGCTATCAAGGGTATAAGAAGGCGCTCGAGCAGGCGGGCATTCCGGTCACCGAGGAACGGGTACGCGTCGGCAACTACCGGTACGAGTCCGGCTATGAAGTGATGAAATATTTCCTCGAGCTGTCCGACCGCCCGACCGCGATATTCGCGGCGACCGACGAGATGGCGATCGGGGCGATTCATGCGGCCCAGGACCAAGGGCTGAAGGTGCCGGACGATCTATCCGTCATCAGCGTCGACAATATCCGGATGGCTTCGATGGTTCGCCCGCAGCTGACGACCGTCGCCCAGCCGATGTACGATATCGGCGCCGTGTCGATGCGGCTGTTGACGAAGCTGATGAACAAGGAAAACGTCGAAATGTCCAAAGTGACGTTGCCTCACGAAATTATTCAGCGCAAATCGGTGGCTCATGCATAATGAGCCGCTTTTCTTTGTCCGGCAAACCCGCGGCAGCGAGATTGAGAAGGAGGCGGTTGACGCATGTGGAACAAAATCGGCCTGATCGGCGCGATGGTCGAAGAAATTCAACGAATCGAGGAACGGCTGGAAAGCCGGACCGTCACGGATAAAGCGGGCATCCGCTTCATGGAAGGAACGTTTTGCGGCAAGCCGGTCGTGCTGTGCAAATCCGGGGTCGGCAAAGTGAACGCGGCGGTTTGCACGCAGCTGCTGATCGACCGGTTCGGCGTGGACGCCGTCGTCTTCACCGGCGTGGCGGGCGCGCTCGACCCGTCGCTCGACATCGGCGACATCGTCATTTCGACCGACTGCCAGCAGCACGATATGGACGCCTCGCCGCTCGGGTTTCCGCGCGGCACGATCCCGTTCGCGGAGACGTCGGTCTTCCCGGCGCATCCGGAGCTCGTCCGGCTCGCCGTCGAGGCGAGCGAGCGGCTGGCCGAAGGCCGCACGCTGCAGGGGCGCGTCTTGTCCGGCGACCAATTCGTCGCCGACCGCGAGACGGTCCGGCTGCTGCACGAGCGGCTCGGCGGCGCCTGCACGGAGATGGAAGGCTCCGCCGTCGCGCAGGTGTGCGCGATGAACGGCGTGCCGTACGTCGTCATCCGTTCGATGTCGGACAAGGCGGACGGGTCGGCGCACGTCAATTTCGCCGAATTCGCGGTGCAGGCGGCGGACCGCTCGTACCGCATCGTGGAGCGGATGATCGGCTCGATGTAAACGAATAGAGGCGTACGAACGGATTTCCCGTCGTACGCCTTTTTTTGCAGCCTGCCGAAGCGCTCATTTCGGCACGTACATCAGCGCGATTTCCCGTGCGCGCCGGTTGCTTTCGACGATTTCCCGGCGCCGCGGCATCGGCGTCCACAAGTCGGTCGGGTCGAGCCACGTCGTCGGCAGCTCCACGGGACTTTTGTCCGCCCACGCCGCCAGCCAGTCGGCCGGCAGCGGCAAATCGGGCTCGCGCTCGATCCGGTCGAGCAGCGGATGCTCCGTCATGGCGAGCCAGACGAAGCTCCACGCCCGCGGCACGACGCGCCAGATGTCGTAGCCGCCTCCGCCGAGTGCGATCCATCGTCCCCCGCAGTACCGATGCGCCAGCCGGTGAATCGTCCGCGGCATATCGACGTAGATGCGGGTGCTGCAATGGACGTGGGCGAGAGGGTCGAGCGCGTGGGCGTCGCAGCCGTGCTGGCTGACGATGACGTCCGGCTTGAAGAAGCGGACGACCCGATCGAGCGCCTCGTCGAACCCTTCCATCCACGACTCGTCTTCCGTATACGGCTCCACCGGCACGTTGACGCACATGCCGTAGCCTTCGCCTTCGCCGCGCTCGTTCGCCGCTCCCGTGCCGGGAAACAAATATTTGCCCGTCTCGTGAAACGATAGCGTGCATACGTTCGGGTCGTGGTAAAACGACCATTGCACGCCGTCCCCGTGATGGACGTCCGTATCCACATACAGCACCTTGACGCCGTAGCGGGCGCGGATGTAAGCGATTGCGACGGAGGCGTCGTTATAGACGCAAAAACCGGCGCCCTTATTGGGCATGGCGTGGTGCAGGCCGCCGCCCAAATGCAGGGCGTGATCGGTCATACCCGACATGACGGCCTCCGCCGCTTCGATCGATCCGCCGACGATTTGCAGCGTCACGTCGTGCATGCCCGCGAAGTAGGGCGTATCGTCGGTATTCAAGCCGAACCGCTCCGCGTCGCGTACCGCCTCCTCGGACGGATGCGGCTCGCTCAGCCGCTTGACCGCCTCGACGTATTCGGGCGTATGAACGAGGAGCAGATCGCGCTCTCCGGCTTTGGTCGGCGTCACGATCTGCGAATCGTCCAGCGCGCCGGCTTTCCGGAGCAGGTCTCCGGTCAGAAGCAGCCGTTCCTGGTCGAACGGATGCGTATCGTTGAAGCGGTACAACGTTTCGTCTGGATGATAGACGTACACCGCATGTTGGCTCATGGCAGTTCCTCCGTTATATCAAAACATGAACCGTTGGCGAAAACGGATCGTATCGAATTTTTCCACCGAGGACTGCGGCACTTCCTTGCCGATGCGCACCATCAGGCAGTTGGCGGGATGGGAGCATATTTCCGGATCGTCCGTGGCGAACCAGATCATATCGACCGACTTCATCAGCTTCTCCATCATTTTGCGATAGTCCCATACGTTGGACAGGCTGCCCTTCAAGTCCCAATGCCAATAATACTCCGTCGTGAAGACGATCATGTTCTCCAATTGCCCGCCCTCGAACGCGAGCCGAATCATCGTCTTGCCGAGTCCGACCGACCGGTAGTCGTCCGCCACCTCGATCGCTCCGAGCTCGACGAGATCCTCCATGTTGCCTTCGGACCAGCGTTCCATCTCGTCGGGATAATGGAACGTGACGTAGCCGACAATCGTGGAGCCGTCCCGGGCGAGAATGATGCGGCCTTCGGGAAGTTCGGCGATTTCGACGAGCGCCTCGTGCTGCTCGTCGGGACGACGAAAGGCGTCCAAATCGGGATGCATGCGCATATCCCGCAGACGGCCCGGCTCGACCGGCCCTTCCACAAGCAGCGGGCGGCCCTCGTATTCGACTTCGCACGAATGGTACAGTTTGCGGTGCTCCATGAGCGGCTCCTTTCCGGATGCGTATCGTTCCTTGAACACGAGCTCCCTTAAGCTACTTATAACAGATTCGGGGGGAGTTGAAAAGGAATGGGCGCATATTTTCAGCTATGCTATAATAGAATGGCCACAAAACTTCCAAACTTTTCACATCTTGGAACGAAAGACGACGGAACGGAACAATGGGGACGAGCGTCCCCGGGAAGCGGCGTTAGGATTCGATAGGATCTTATACCGGGAGGGAAAGCTCATGAGCAGCGAGCAGAAGGAAACGTTGCGTGCGACCGCCGCGAACGCCAACTTGACCAGCTACGAAGAAGCGCGCAGGACGTTCGATTGGTCCGAGGTGGAGAAGCATTTTACTTGGCACTCGACGGGCAAAGTGAACATGGCCTACGAAGCGATCGACCGGCATGCCGAAGGCGGCTTGGCGGACAAGGTGGCGCTGCATTACAGCGACGCGACCCGATTGGAAGCGATTACGTACGCGCAGATGAAAGCGAATTCGAACAAGTTCGGCAACGTGCTGCGCCAGCTCGGCATCGGGAAGGGAGACCGCGTCTTCATCTTCATGCCGCGCTCGCCGGAGCTGTACTATGCCTTGCTCGGCACGATCAAAATCGGCGCCATCGTCGGGCCGCTGTTCGAAGCGTTCATGGAACAGGCGGTTCGCGATCGCCTCGAGGACAGCCAAGCGGTCGCCATCGTCACGACGCCTTCCCAATTGCCGCGTGTCCCGGTCGCCGACCTGCCTCACCTGAAGCACGTCATTCTCGTCGGAGACGACCTGCTGCAGCTGGCCGCCGGACAAGTTGATTTCAAGGCCGAGATGGCGCAAGCTTCCGACGAGCTGGCGATCGAATGGGTCGACCGCGAGGACGGGCTCATCCTGCATTACACGTCCGGCTCGACGGGCAAGCCGAAAGGCGTCTTCCACGTTCACAACGCGATGATTCAACATTATTATACGGGACGCATCGTCCTCGATTTGAAGGAAGACGACGTATACTGGTGCACGGCCGACCCGGGCTGGGTGACGGGGACGAGCTACGGCGTATTCGCCCCGTGGCTGAACGGAGCGACGAACGTCGTGCGCGGCGGACGGTTCAAGCCGCAAGACTGGTACGATACGATCGAGCGGTTCAAAGTGACGGTCTGGTACAGTGCGCCCACGTCGTTCCGGATGCTGATGAGCGCGGGCGACGACACGGTAAAAGCGTTCGACTTGAGCAGCCTTCGCCATGTATTGAGCGTAGGGGAGCCGCTTAATCCGGAAGTGGTCCGTTGGGGATTCAAAGCGTACGGTCAGCGCATCCACGACACGTGGTGGATGACGGAGACCGGCGGCCAGCTCATCTGCAACTACCCGAGCATGGATATTCGGCCGGGCTCGATGGGCAAGCCGATTCCGGGCACGGACGCCGCGATCATCGACGATAACGGCAACGTGCTGCCGCCGAACCGGATGGGCAACCTGGCGATCAAGACGCCGTGGCCGTCGATGATGCGGGCGATTTGGAACAATCCGGCGAAATACGAGGAATATTTCCGCTTTCCCGGCTGGTACGTATCGGGAGATTCCGCCTACATGGACGAAGACGGCTACTTTTGGTTCCAGGGCCGCGTCGACGACGTCATCAACACCGCCGGCGAACGGGTCGGACCGTTCGAGGTGGAAAGCAAGCTGATCGAGCATCCGGCGGTCGCGGAGGCGGGCGTCATCGGCAAGCCGGACCCGATTCGCGGCGAAATCATCAAGGCGTACATCGCGCTGCGCGAAGGGTTCGAGCCGAGCGACGAGCTGAAGGCCGACATCGCCAAATTCGTCAAGGAAGGGTTCGCCGCGCATGCGGCTCCCCGCGAGATCGAGTTCAAGGATAAGCTGCCGAAGACGCGCAGCGGCAAAATAATGCGCCGCGTCCTGAAAGCGTGGGAGCTCGGCCTGCCGACCGGGGACCTGTCGACGATCGAGGATTAGAATCGGTATATCGTTTCGAAACCACCCCGTCGGCTCGCCGATGGGGTGGTTGCCTTTCGTGCGCATAGGTTCGTTATAACGAAACGTTCCCTTTCCTGCGGCGAACCGGTCGTAGTACAATAGACGCTCATTCGTCCGGAAAGGGGACTGGCTATGGATCGAATCGCCGTCATTTCCGATATTCACGCCAACTTGCCGGCGCTGCGGGCCGTCTTGGCCGATATCGATCGGAGGAATATCCGGCGCATCTTTTGTTTGGGCGATTTGGTGGGCAAAGGGCCGCATCCGTCGGAGGCGGTCGACCTCGTGCGGGAGCGGTGCGAGGTCGTGCTGCAGGGCAATTGGGATCACAAGATGACGCTTCCGCCGGAAAACGAGGAATGGGTATGGCAGCTGTGGGGGCAGCCGCTGCTCGGGGACGCCCGGCTCGATTATTTGCGGGGCCTGCCGTTCTCGCACGATTTTTATTGGAGCGGGCGCAAAGCGAGGCTTCTGCACGCTTCCCCGACGAGCGTATACGATCGAATCCGGTTAAAAGCGACGGAGGCCGAAAAAATGGCCATGTTCGACAACACGCCGTTAACCGTAGATTGGCTGGGGAGGAAGGGGGAGGCGCCCGATCTTGTCCTGTACGGGGACATCCATATGGCATACGCCCTGCCTTTGGAAAATCGCTTCCTCGTCAACGTCGGGAGCGTCGGACTGCCGCTCGACGAAAATCCGCTGGCCGCCTACGTCGTGCTGGAAGGCCTCTTGCACGGAGAGGAGAGCTCCGCCTTCTCGGTGCAAATCGTTCGAATTCCTTACGATCGCGATGAAGCGCTTCGGGAAGCGGCCGTTACGGGCATGCCGAGGCGGGAGAAATTCGTCCGAGACGTCACCCGGGCGAAATAACGAAGCCGCCCCGCCTCTTGCATGGAGGCGGGGCGGCTTTTTGCAGGCTACTCCTGCTTTTTTTTGCCGGTATATTGCACCGCTTGCGACGCCTTCGATTCGCCGGCGTCGTTGACGGCGACGACCCGGTACCAGCCGTCGTAAACGATCGCGTAATAGCTCAGCTTGTTGGATTCGCTGGACTGCAGCTTCTTGTATGTGCCGTCCTGCTTGTCGCTGTAGTAGACGTCGTACCGTTTCACCGCTTCCGCCTTCGGGTTGGCGGACCAGCCGATCTCGATGCCGACGCCGGACGCCTTGACGGAAACGTTTTTCGGAGCGGTCGGCGGCGTTTTGACGTCGGTCTTCTCGTCCGGCTTCTCGCCCGGCTTCTCACCCGACGGCTGGACGGACCCGTCGCCGGGCTGCGAACCCGACGACCCGCCGCTAGGCACGCCGAACGGATCGAGCGGAGACGAGACATCCGCGGAATGGCCGTCCGTGTATACCGCCTTGCTCGGCTTCGACTCCCGGCCGGCGACGTCGACCGCCGTAATGTAGTAGCCCGCGATATGCTGGCCCGGGGCGATGTCGGTGAACAGCCGGTCTTGGCCGGTCAAGACGACTTTGCCCGCGACCCGCTGGAAGCCCGCGGTCGAGTCGGATTTGTACAGCCGGTAGCCGACGATGTCGGCGCTGCCGGCTTCCTGGAACGTGATCTCGGTTTTGTCGCCGGACCGCTTCAAGACGACGGCGCCGGGCGGATTCGGATTTTGCCCGTCGTCGGCGCGCGGATCGACCTCGGAAGCGGCGTCGTTCTCGTAATCGAGCGGATAATAATGGTCGATGCTCGGCCGGTTGTTCGCCGGCAGCTGCGGCAAGATCGCCTCGATTTCCTTGATGATGGCGGCGATCGGCCGCTCGCGCTTGACGACCGTTTTTTGCAGCACCATATCGTCCGGCGTGCTTGGCTGCGGCAGGTACACTTTGCCGTCGAACGTGACGTACTTTTGGTTGATCAGCACCGAGTCTTCCTCGGTCGGAATAAACTTTTTGTTGAAGATGTCGGTGACGAGCTTGCCCGCTTTTCTCGTCTGCTCGTTCGGCAGCTTGCCCGAATAGCCCGACACCGTCATGCTGACGATGTTGGCCGGCTTGACGAAATCTTTCGTCACGAGCAGATCCGGCTTCTTCTCGACGACGGCGTTCATCACCTTCGCCCAAATTTTCATGGCGCGCTGCGTGCCGCAGCCGAGCTCGCTCGACATGCTGCAGCCCGATTTTTTCAGCGTATGCTTTTGCTGGTCGTATCCGGCCCAGACGCCGACCGTAATGTCCGGCGAATAGCCGATAAACCAGGCGTCCCCGTCGTTTTGGGTGGAGCCGGTTTTGCCGGCGACGGGCGTTTTGCCGTAATACTTGAACTCTCTTTTCAACAGCGACGCGGTGCCGGAGCTGATGACCGTTTTCATCATGTCGGTAATGATGTAGGCCGTCTCCTCCGAGAAGACCGGCGTCGGCTTCACTTGGTGCTCGTAGACGACTTTGCCTTCGGAATCCGTAATTTTGCGAATGAGGAACGCGTCCGTGAACACGCCCTTATTCGGAATGGCGCTGTAGGCGTTCGTCAGCTCCTCGACCGTCACGCCTTTGGAGAGACCGCCGATGACGCCGGTTTGCGCCGCGTAGTCGCTTTTCTCGAGCGTCGTAATGCCGAGCTTCTTCGCGAAATCCCAGGCGTTGTTGATGCCGACGACGTCGAGAAACACTTTGATCGCCGGGATGTTGTACGACTGGTTCAACGCATGGCGCGCGGTGACGAGGCCGTGGAAGTCGTTGTCCCAGTTTTCCGGCAAGTGGAATCCTTTGGAGCCGTCCTTCAAAATGACGGGCACGTCGTCGATAACCGTCGCCGGCGATATCGCGCCTTTATCGATGGCCGGGATGTAGGCGGCGATCGGCTTCATCGTCGAGCCCGGCTGCCGGGTCATTTGCGTCGCCAAGTTCATCTGCTCTTTGTAAAAGTCGCGGCCCTCGATCATGCCGAGAATGGCGCCCGTCTTGTTGTCGAGGGCGATCGCGGCGATCTGCTCCATCCCTTTCTCCTTGTCGTCCGGGGTGAAGTTGGCCTTATTGTCGGAGATGGCGTGCATCTCGTCGTACAGCTGCTTGTCGATCGTCGTATAGATGTGGTAGCCTTTGCGCAGCAGCTCCTCCCGCGTCTGCTTCACCGCTTCCGCGAACTGCTCCTGGCCTTCCTTCGTATCCTTTTTCAGATCGGGATTGGCGATATCGGCGAGCACTTCCGCCGCTTTCCGTTCGACCTCGAGCATCAGGTACGGGTATGTATTGTACGCCTTTTGCTCGGACTTGGCGAGCGAGCCCTTGATGTCGAAGGCGAGCGCCTCTTCGTATTGCGCCTGCGTCAGCTTTCCTTCGTCCAGCATCCGCTTCAGGACGAGCTTCATCCGGTCGACCGCGCCGGCGAACCCTTTCTCGTCGAGCTCCCCGCGGCTCGTGAACGCCGAATATTTGGACGGCAGCTGAGGCAGCCCGGCAAGGTAGGCCGCTTGGGCCGTATTGAGCTGGTTCAGGTCGTCGATATTGAAAATCCCTTTGGCCGCCGCCTTGATTCCGAACAGATTGTAGCCGGACGAGCCGTTGCCGTACGGAATTTTGTTCAGGTAGGCGAGCAAGATTTGCTCCTTCGACAGCAATCGCTCGAGCCGGAGCGCCAAAAAGATTTCTTTCGCCTTCCGGTTGTCGCTCTTGTCGAGCGTCAGAAAGACGCGTCGGGCGACCTGCTGCGTGATCGTGCTGCCGCCGGTCTGCACGTCGGCGTTCGTCAGCTTCTGCGTCACGGCCCGGAAAAAAGCTTTCACGTTGACGCCGTAATGGTTGTAAAACTCGTGGTCCTCGATGGCGAGCACCGCGTCCTCGACGAGCTTCGGCAGCTCCTCGATGCCGATCGGCCGGCGGTCTTCCTCGGAGCGGAGCTGGCCGATTTGCGTGTCGTCGTTGAAATAGACGAAGCCGGTTATCGCATTTTCGTTGATTTTCTCCAAAATTTCGCTCTGCGGCCGGACCGGGTCGTCCTTCACCAGCGCGCTCACGTAGCCGAATGCGGCCCCCGCCCCCAAAAATCCGACGATGAGTCCGGTAAAGACCATCCATTTGAGGGTGACCAGGGTTATCCAGACCGCTTTTCTCGCTTTCATGTTGCGAATGAACGTAAGCTTGTTCGATAAGTCCTTGGCCATTCACTTTCCTCCTTCGGCATAACAGGCTTTATTATACCACAAAATTCATGGTTTGACTTTGCCGCGGTTTCTGTGATAAGGTAATTAAAAATTTGACGGCCCAAGCGGCCGTTCTGTTGCAAAGCGACGAAGGACTGCGCCGCGGAATCGTCTCCGGCGGGCGCGAGTAAGCGGGCGAAGCGGGCGTTTCAGAGAACCGGCGGGTGGTGCGAGCCGGTACGCCGCCGCCGGCCGAATTACGGTCCGGAGCAGCGGGAAGGGAAGCGCGCCTGCGAAGGGCGGCGCCAATTTTCCGCCGGGTTCTCCCGTTACAGGGAATCGAGCGAGAACGCTCGGATCGGATACGGATGCAGCGCGCCGGGGCGCCGCTCTCGATCCGGCACGGCGTTCTAATTAGGGTGGTACCGCGGGTTTGAGCCTTCCCGTCCCTTGTGGACGAGAAGGCTTTTTTGCGTTTTTCCGCAGAGACTGCCGCGGACAACCGCAAATCGACAACGAGGGGATGGGGCAAAATGGAGAGGAACATGACGTTGACGGAGGAGCAAAGGAGCGAGGTCGAGCGCCAGCTCGCGGCGATTCGCCGGGGGGCGGCCGATATCGTGCCGGAGGAGGAGCTCAGACGGAAAATCGAGCGTTCGGTCGTTACCGGCAAGCCGCTCAAAGTGAAGCTCGGGCTCGATCCGTCCGCGCCGGACATTCACGTCGGGCATACGGTCGTGCTGCACAAGCTGCGGCAATTTCAGGAGTTCGGGCACGAGGTGCAGCTCATTATCGGCGATTTTACCGGTCGGATCGGCGACCCGACGGGCAAGTCGGAGACTCGCAAGCAGCTGAGCGAGGAGGACGTGCTGCGCAACGCCGAGACGTACCGGACCCAGCTGTTCAAGCTGCTGCATCCGGATCGGACGACCGTCCATTACAATTCCCATTGGCTCGGCAAGCTGCATTTCGCCGACGTCGTCCAGCTTGCGGCCAAGGTGACGGTGGCACGCATTTTGGAGCGCGACGATTTCGCGAAACGGTATGCGAACGGGCTGCCGATCGGGGTTCACGAGTTTTTTTACCCGCTTATGCAGGGCTACGATTCGGTCGAATTGGAGAGCGACGTCGAGCTCGGCGGAACCGATCAGACGTTCAACGTGCTGATGGGCCGCGTGCTGCAGAAGGAATACGGCAAGGAGGCGCAGGCGGTCATCACGATGCCGCTGTTGCCCGGTCTCGACGGCGTCAACAAAATGAGCAAAAGCTTGGGCAATTATATCGGCATCGACGAGTCCCCGACCGACATATACGGCAAAACGATGTCGGTGCCCGACGCGCTCATGATCGACTACTTCCGGCTCGCCACCGACTTGCCGGACGAGGAGCTGCATCGGTTGGAGGCGGGGCTTGCGGACGGGACCGTCCACCCGCGGGACGCGAAGATGAAGCTGGCCTGCACGTTCGTCCGGATGTACCACGGCGAAGCCGCGGCGGAAGAAGCCGAGCAGCGGTTCGTCGCCGTGTTCCGGGAAGGCGAGCTGCCGGAGGACATCGCCGAGGCCGAGCTGGTTCTCTCCGAGTTGACGGACGAAGGGGGCGCGGTCCGGCTCGTCCGGCTGCTCGTGGCCGCGGGGCTGCAGTCGTCGAACGGCGAGGCGAAGCGGAGCGTCGAGCAGGGAGGCGTCCGGCTGAACGGAGCGAGAGTGACCGATCCGAACGCCGTCGTGACGGTCGGCGACGGGGACGTGCTGCAGGTCGGGAAACGCAAGTTCGCGCGCATCCGGCTGCGCTGAGAGCCGCGCCCGTCAACACGGCGGGCACAAGAAAACCCCCAAGCGGTCGCTTGGGGGTTGCGGTTCTTCTTAGCGGCTGTAAAACTCGACGATTTGCTTCTCGTCGATTTCTTGCGGAAGCTCCGAACGCTCCGGCAGACGGATGTACTTGCCTTCCATCGACGAATCGTTGAACTCCAGGTAGTTCGGCAGGAAGTTGCGGTTCGCAAGAGCTTCCTTGATCGAGGACAGGCCGCGGCTTCTTTCGCGCAAGCCGATGACGCTGCCGGTAGCGACCGTGTACGAAGGGATGTCCACTTTTTTGCCGTTGACCGTTACGTGACCGTGAGCGACGAGCTGACGAGCGCCCGCGCGGGAGTTCGCCAAGCCGAGACGGTAGACGAGGTTGTCCAGACGGCTTTCAAGCAGGATCATGAAGTTTTCGCCGGAGATGCCTTGCATGTTCGACGCTTTGTCGAACAGGTTGCGGAATTGCTTCTCGCCCAAGCCGTACATGTGGCGAAGCTTTTGCTTTTCTTGCAGCTGGATGCCGTAGCCGCTCAGCTTTTTGCGTTGTCCCGGACCGTGCTGTCCCGGAGGAAATGCGCGTTTCAGTTCTTTGCCGGTGCCGCTGAGCGAAACGCCGAGACGGCGGCTCAATTTGAATTTGGGGCCTGTATAGCGTGCCATGTATGAGTTGCTCCTTTGACCGTTAGTGTTAATTTCTATTGGGCGGCGGAATAGGGGAGACGTTCCGACGCGGCGATCGTTGCGAAACGGGGCGGTTCGCGCCCGCTTCCCGGCAAACAGTTCAGCCGCTGGCCTGCCGGTAACGAAAGCCGTGAGGGTGCGCATCGTGCGTCGCCAATTAAACAAACACCTTTTTCCACTCGACTATTAATTTTAAAAGATCGGCATAGGCAATGTCAAGCGAGAATTCGCTTTAGCAAAACTTGAAGCAAATTTTAATGCAGTTGCCCGTCGAGACGTAGTATGATAGAAACATTGACGTTTCATAGAAGGGGTTCGTTATGGAAGAGTTGCCACACCAGGAACGTCTCGCCGCCTGGATAACGAATGCATTCCGCTCGTTCGCGGCCGACCTCGGGAATCGTGCGTCCGTCCGTCCGGACGTGTACGCGGTATTCGACGCCGACGGCCGATATTTGACGCACCACCCGTCCGATCCGATCCAATCGGGCTCGAAGCGCTCCGCCGCGACGGACGCCGAGCCGTTCCATACCGCACCTATCGCCGCCGCCATCGCCGATTGCAGCGCCGCCCGCAAGCTCCGCATCGCCCCGGTCGTCTGGCCGCCCCGGCATCCGGAAGCTCGTCCATCCGTACTGGCCGCTTATCCTGTTCGCACCGATCGCCACGACGACCCGATCGCATTCTTGATCCGCATATCCGACGAAACGGACGACGCCGACCCGGCGGCCGCCGCCCAGATGGCCGGCCTCGCTTTCGGCGCTTATTTGCGAGCGCACCGGTCCGAATCAGCGTCGGCGGAGCTGCGCGGGAAGCTCGACGCGGCGGAACGGACGGCGCTTCGCAACGAAGCGCTGTTCGACATGGCGGTCCGGCTTCATTCCCGCACCGAAGCCGACCGGGTGATGGCGGAGCTGACCCGCTGCCTGGAGGAGCTCGCGTCGGAACGGCCGTTCGACATTTATTTGTCGCAGGAACAATACGGCCCGATCCCGTCGGTGAAGCCGCTGCGATTCGGCCCGTCCGAGGAAGACATGCGGTTCCGGGCGTTTACGGAGGGCAAGCCGGTCGTCGGCAGGCGCGATGGTCGCGTTCATGCCGAAGCCGTCTTCCCGCTGCGCGGCAAGCAGGGCGTCTACGGCGTCGTCCGCCTCGAGCTCGCGGATGGCGAATCCGGGGACGAGGACTTGTTTCGCAGCGCGGCGATTTTGGCCGACATCGCCGGCAGCGCCTTCGAAAACGCCCGGTTGTACGAGCAGTCGAACCGCCTCGTCGGCGAGCTGCGTCTGATTAACGAGATTACGCAGCGGCTGAATCAAAGCTTGAAGCTGCAGGACGTTTTTTTGTTCGCTTCGACGGAGCTGCGCCATATTTTCGACGCGGAGTTTTCATGCATTTTGGAGCTGGACCGGGACCGCGACGAGCTCGTCGTCCGGGCGAGCGAGCCCGCCTCGTTTTTCAGCGAGCATTTCGCCTCCGATTACGGCTATGCGGGACGCGTCGTCGCGACGAAGGAGCCGGTCATCATTTCGGATTATAAAACGGACGAGGCCGTGCCGTCGGTCTGGATGGAAGCGACGCGCTCGCGGTCGCTGCTCGCTTGCCCGGTATTGGTCGAAGGCGACGTGGTGGGGGTTATTCTCGTCGCCCACCGGAGGCCGCACTATTTCACGTACGAAAATTACAAGCTGCTGCAAACGCTGTCCGGCCATATCGGCCTGGCGATCTCGAACGCGAGCCTGCACGCCGAAGTGCGGCGCATGGTGCAGACCGACCGGCTGACCGGCTTGTACGCGCGGCATTATTTGGACGAGCAGATCGGCCTTCTGCAAAAGAAAGACTACTGCGGCTCGCTGATCGTCGTCGACATCGACGACTTCAAGAAGGTGAACGACACGCACGGCCACCAGATCGGCGACCGCGTCCTCATCCAAGTAAGCGCGATTATCCGCTCCTGCATCCGGGAGGGAGATACCGCGTCGAGATGGGGCGGGGAGGAGCTGGCCGTCTACCTGCCGCAGGCGACGGGAGAGCAAGCGCTCGTCGTGGCCGAGCGGATCCGCCGCAAGGTGCAGACGGAGACGTCTCCCAAGGTGTCCGTCTCGTGCGGGGTGTCGGACTGGAATTGGGAGGACGACAAAATCAGCGTGGAGTCGCTGTTTTACCGGGCGGACATGGCGCTGTACAAGGCGAAGCATTCCGGTAAAAATCGGATCTGCACCGGCTGAAGCCGTGCCTTCCAACGCATAACATTGCTCTTCATGGAAACGATAAGCGCGAACGGCTTGATCCATCACGCTTTTCCAAGAGGAGAGATATCATGCGAACGAAAGGGAGTCGGTCCCGGCTTCGTCGATTGCCGGCCGTTTTGGCGGTGTTGACGTTGGCCGGTCTTTGGTCGTCGGGCTGCTCGATAACGGGGATGCAGACCGAACCGGGCGAACTATTGAAGCAAACCGTGTCCGGCCTGTCCGGTACGGACGATTTCCGGTTCACGGGCACGACCAACGTGTCGGTCGGGGATCGGCCGATGCAGGAAGCGGCGGCATTCGAAGGCGTCGTCACCGGCCACAACCGGCTGTCCATGAAGTTCAAGCGCGGTGCCGGGACCGGCGCGATCGGCGCGATGGGAGCGAAGTCGGATGCCCCCGTCGTATTCAGCCGCAAGCAGAACGAGTGGGTGCTGGCCGAGCCCGCTTCGGAGAGCGATGCCAGTCTGCTCCTCCCGTGGAGCCCGATCTTCAAGCTGGAGCAGCTCAATACGATGGCGAAGCGGGTGGAGGGCGCCCGCGACGAGTCGGACCGCAAGCTGACCGTCTTGACGGTCACCCCGGAGCCGGGCGACGTCACGGAATCGGTCAAGCGGCAGCTGACGCGGCAGTCGGGCATGCTCGATACCGACAAGAAGCTGTCCGAGCTCCGGACGAAGCTCGGCATGTCGGAGGCGGAAGCGTCCCGGCTGAAGGACGAGCTGGACCGGAACGTGCAAAAGACGAAGCGGCAGCTGGACGAGGCGGCCGGCTCGCTGCAGGCGAGCTCCGTCTATCGCATCTGGGTCGGCCGGGTCGACCGGCTGCCGCAAAAGATGCAGGTGGAAACCGACATGAGCTACACGGTCGACGGGCAGCCGAAGCGGGAGAAAACGCGCGTCGATTACCAATTCACCGGCTACGGCAAAGCGGCCGGGAGCGCGGAGAAGGCGGAATAATCCGGTTTCGACGGCCTTCGACGGAGCCGGTTTACTTTCCATTTACATTGTCCGTTTCCGTGATACAATAGGTAAGGGTATACACAGGGGAGGGGCGCAGGCTTGAACACCATTCGTTCGCGATTGAAATTCGGCATACCGATTGCCTTGTTCGCGGCCGTCGCCTATTTCGTCCTCTTCACGGAAGCCGGTTCCGAGCTTCGCCACGGAAACGTCGAGCAGCTCGCCGATTTGCTGCACTCGTTCGGCATTTTCGCCGTCATTGCGGGCATGCTGGCGATTTTTTTTCAGACATGGTTTCCGTTCGTTCCTTTCGTTCTGCTGGCCGGAGCCAACGCCTACGTATTCGGGCTGTGCGGCGGCTTCGCCATCAATTACGTGATGTCCTGCGCGGCCGCGGTGTCCGCCTTCGTCATCGCGCGCTACGTCGCCCACGATTATGTCGAAGGGAAGCTGGCGAAATACGCCTCGGTTCAGTCGTTCAACCGAAAGCTCGAGCGGCACGGCTTCTTTTATACGCTGCTCGGCCGATTGATCCCGGTGATCCCGTCCTCGCTCATCAACTTCGGTGCGGGCGTCTCGAAAATCAAGTTCCGTCCGTTTTTCGTCGCGACGGTCATCGGCAAGCTGCCGATCGTCCTGATGGAAACGTTGATCGGACACGACTTGCTCCGCTTCAAGGAACACAAGGGGCGTCTTTTTGTCGTTCTTTTGCTGTTCGTGCTGCTGCTGTGGGCCGGTCATTACATGAAGAGCAGATGGACGCTGAAGCGGGATGAAACCGATACGATGTAAGGAGATGATTCGTCGATGCGCGACCCCCGTTTGCAAACGCTGGCCGCCAATCTGGTGGGCTATTCCGTAGACGTGAAGCCGGGCGACAAGGTGCTGATCGAAATGATCGGCTCGGAAAGGGAAATCGTCCGCTGCCTCGTCGAGCAAGTTCACGAGAAAGGCGGTTATCCGTACGTCGTTTACGAAGACCGGGCGGTGTTAAGCTCGCTTCTCCGGTCGATGACGAAGGAGCAGTTCGAGCATTGGGCGGAGCTCGATTTGCGTCGTATGGAGCAGATGGATTGCTACATAGCCGTACGTTCCGGAGAGAACGTCAACGAGCTGGCCGACGTGCCGGCCGACAAGAACGACATGTACAAGCGCATTTATTACAAGCCGATTCACCTGGAGCAGCGGGTGAAGAAGACGAGATGGGTCGTGCTCCGTTATCCGAATCCGTCCATGGCCCAGCTCGCCAACATGAGCACGCGCGCGTTCGAGGACTTTTACTTCGACGTCTGCAACCTCGACTACCGGAAAATGGACAAAGCGATGGATCCGCTCGCCGACCTGATGGCGCGGACGGACAAAGTCCGGATCACGGGACCGGGCACCGACCTGTCGTTCTCGATCAAAGGGATCGGCTCGAAAAAATGCTCCGGCCACCGGAACATTCCCGACGGGGAAGTGTACTCGTGTCCGGTGCGCGACTCCGTCAACGGCGTCATCCAATACAACACGCCGAGCGTCAACTCCGGCATCACGTTCGAAAATATCCGGTTCCGGTTCGAAAACGGCAAAATCGTCGAAGCGACGGCGAACGATACGAAGCGGCTGAACGAAGTGCTCGATACGGACGAAGGCGCCCGCTACATCGGCGAGTTCAGCATCGGCTTCAACCCGTACATTTTGCACCCGATGAAGGATACGCTGTTCGACGAGAAGATCGACGGCAGTCTGCACTTCACGCCGGGTCAGGCGTACGAGGATTGCGACAACGGCAACCGGTCGGCCGTCCATTGGGATTTGGTGCTCATCCAGCGTCCGGAATACGGCGGCGGCGACATTTATTTCGACGACGTGCTCATTCGCAAAGACGGACGGTTCGTCGTGCCGGAGCTCGAAGGGCTCAACCCGGAGCATTTGAAGTAAGGGCTTACCCTTTAAGCAAATTCAGGTAAATTGAGCATTGCGCGAAAACTTGTTCCACGCTAATATAGAAGTAACAAATACGGAAGCCGGGCTAACATCCGCTTCTTTGGAGGGATTGTGCCATGTCAAGCGCAAGCAACGCGGCGATTGTGGAAGTGTCGCAAACGGCCAACAAATTCAGATCTTCCATCGTGCTCCAATACGAGAACAAATTCATCGACGTCAAAAGCATTCTCGGCCTGTTTACGACGCTGCTCGACTCGGGCACTTACGATTTGCACGTTCACGGTCCCGATGCCGACGAAGCGACGAAGGCGATGGTCGACGTGTTCCAGAAGCACAACTTGAAAGTGAACGTCGTGAACGGCTGATCGTCGTTCGCGAGACGAGAAGAAGGCTGCTCCCGCTATGCGGGGGCAGCCTTTCGTCATGATCGGGATTTTTACCCGTTACAGGGCCTGATCGGCGGGGACAAAGGCAAAGCCGAGCGCTTCCGCGACGGCCCGGTGCGTGACGGCTCCTTTGTACGCGTTCAGTCCGCTGCGCAGCGACGGATCGGTACGGACCGCATCGAGGCCGTTCGCAGCGATTCGCAGCATATACGGCAGCGTGGCGTTCGTCAGCGCCATCGTCGACGTACGCGGCACGGCCCCGGGCATATTCGCGACGGCGTAATGGACGACGCCGAATTTGTCGTACGTCGGGTTGTCGTGCGTCGTCAGCCGGTCGACCGTTTCGAAGATGCCGCCTTGGTCGATGGCGACGTCGACGATGACCGAGCCCGGCGTCATCGCCCGGACCGCGCTTTCGCCGACCAGCTTCGGCGCCTTGGCGCCGGGGATGAGGACGGCCCCGATGACGAGATCGGATTCGGCGACCGCCTCCTCGATATGAAGCGGGTTCGACATCAGCGTCCGGATGCTCGTGCCGAATATGTCGTCGAGCTGCCGGAGCCGCTCGGTGCTCACGTCGACGATGGTGACGTCCGCGCCGAGCCCTGTCGCGATTTTCGCCGCATTCGTGCCGACGACGCCTCCGCCGATGATCGTCACTTTGCCGCGGCGGACGCCGGGAACGCCGCCGAGCAAAATACCTTTGCCGCCATGCGGCCGCTCCAAAAACTGCGCGCCGATCTGCGCGGCCATCCGTCCGGCCACCTCGCTCATCGGCGTGAGCAGCGGCAGCGTCCGGTTCGCCTCGACCGTTTCGTAGGCGATGGCGGTTACGCCGCGGGTGACGAGCGCCCGGGCCAGCTCCGGCTCGGCCGCCAAATGCAAATACGCGAACAGGAGAAGCCCTTCGCGGAAATGCGCGTATTCCGCCGGAACCGGCTCTTTCACTTTCACGATCAGCTCCGCCTGGTTCCAGACGTCGGCCGCTTCGTCGCACAGCCTCGCGCCGGCCGTCGCGTAGTCGTCGTCCCGGAAGCCGCTGCCGACGCCCGCGTTCGTCTCGACGAACACGTCGTGCCCGGCTTTGACGAGCGCTTGCGCGCCGGCGGGCGTTAGCGCCACCCGGTTTTCGTTGTTTTTGATCTCTTTCGGTACCCCGATTCTCATGTCGAGCCCAACTCCCCCGTATACGTTATCCGATATCAGTATACGAATGGACGGGCCGGCTTGCTTTGTCCCTTGACCAGAAAAGAAAGGAGCGTCATTGTGAAAATTCACAAACGCTCCGTCGTTCCGCTCCATTTGTCCGTTTTCAAGTCCAAATACAGCGTTATTTTTTGATCGACATCGCCGAAGTCGATTCCGCCGATCTCGGCGATCCGCTTCAGCCGGTAGGCGAGCGTGTTGGCGTGCACGTGCAACATGTCGGCCGCTTCCTTGGCGTTCCCGTCCCGGGCGAGAAACGTCTCCAGCGTCTCGACCAGATTGGCGTGGTGCTCGCGATCGTAGGCGCGCAGCCGCTTCAGCGCCGCATTCTCGTAGCGGTGCAGCTTCTTTTGCTCGACCAAATACGGCAGGTGGCGGTAAAAACCGAGCTCGCGGTAAAACGTCATCGCGCCGGTTTCCGCGGGGAATTGCCGCTTGATCCGGACGAGGGCGAGCGCCTCCCGGTAGCTTTGCCCGACGGCGGCTGCGTCCTCTTGGACGGAGCCGATGCCGGCCGCCAAAGGAGCGTTCGCGAGCCTCTCTCCCAGCTGGCGGAGCAGCGAACCGACGAACTCCGACGCGTCGGCCTCGAAACGGGGGCCGGCCGAAGCTTCCGTCAGCACGATCAGCTGGCTGCCCGATACGACATGCAGAAGCGGGCGGACCCGGCGGCTCGACGTCACGATATAATGGATAGATTGATGGAGCGCCTCCTCGACGTCCGCGGCGAACTGGACGACGACGACGGCGGTTGCGTCCGGAATCCGGATGCCGAGCGACTCCGCCTTCGTCTTCGCCTGCGGGCCCGAAGGATGCCGGTCGGTCAGCAGCTCCCAGAACAAGTCGCGGCGTTCCTCGTCTTCTTTCCGCTTCTGCGACTGCAGGCGGAGCAGCTTGATTTTCGCCGCTTCCGCGGCGGCCTTCAGCAGGTGCAGGGCGTCATCATCCAGCTTTCGCTCGACTTCCAGCGCCCAAATGTAGCCGAGGACGCGGCCGTTTTGGCGAATGGAAACGGCGACGCGGTCGCCCAGCCCCACCTCGTCGATCGAGCGGACTCGGACGGGTTCGTCGGTTTCCATCAGCTTCGGGATGACGCCGTCCCGCCATAAGCTGCCGACGACGTTCTCGGGGACGCGCCGGCCGATGATCGTCGCGATACGCGCCGGATCGGTTTTCGGGTCGTGCTTGCTGTAGGCGAGCAGACGGTGCCCGGCGTCTTCGATCGTGACCGGGGCGCGAAGCGATTCGCCGATCGTGTCGGCCAACGTTTCCAAATGGTCGAAATGCCGGTTGAAGGGATTCGTGTCGGCGTTCAAGCGTACGCTCCTTGTCGGGACTTCCAGAATCTTTTCGATTCTATTGTATCGGTTGGCGCCGGACGATTCAATCGCGAAATGGGAGAGAAGCGGTATCCGTTATGCTTGTGTAATCAACGATTTTCGACTATCATAAGCTTATAAGGGTGGAAGAGCTTTGCGCAAAGGGGGAAACGGCATGTCTACATCGGACGTGATGGTCAATCTGCATCAGAAAGCGCTGACGCTGCTGCAGGAAGATGCGGATAACATCGAGAAGCTGATTCAGATCCAGATGGAAACGTTAACGAATCGCAGATGCCCTCTTTACGAAGAGGTATTGGATACACAGATGTACGGGCTGTCCCGGGAAATCGACTTCGCCATTCGCGCGGGGCTGTTGACGGAATCGGCCGGCAAGCACATTTTGAGCGAGCTGGAGCGCAAGCTTGCCCAGCTGTACGAGGCGTTGGCATTAAGCAAAAACGAGTAGCTCCGTGAAGGAGTTACTCGTTTTTTTGATGTACGCGGGTTATACCAAATAAAAGGCGATGCCGAGAATGACGTAGACGACAAGCAGCAGGACGCCTTCATACCAGCTCGTCGAGCCGTCCTGCGAAATCGATTTGGCGATGACGGCCGAAACGCCGATCGCGGCCAGCTCGTACACGGTGAAGACGATATTCATCGTGTTCCCCATGAAATAGCTGACGAGGACGAGCACGGGCGCGACGAACAGGGCGATTTGCAGGCTGCTGCCGATTGCGATCTCGACGGCGGCGCCGATCTTGTTCTTGAGCGCGAGGAAGACGGCGGCGCTATGCTCAGCGGCGTTGCCGATGATCGCGATGAGGAAGGCGCCGACGAACAGCTCGGACAAGCCGAATTTATGGGTGAATTCCTCCAGCGTCCCGACAAGCCATTCGCTGATGAACGCGACCATGACGGTGGCGATGACGAGGAACAGCACCGACTTGCCTTTGCTCCAGTTGATTTCGTGCGCGTGGGCTTCCTCCGCTTGCACGGCGGCTACGTCCGCCAGTTCTTCCTTATGGGTGATCATCGAGAACAGCAGCCACAGGGCGTAGGCGACGATGAGGATGACCGCGACGATCAGGCTGAGCGTATCCGTTTCTTTCGTCGTGAAGCTTTTCGCGAACAGCGCCGGAATGAACAGCGCGACGACGGCGAGCAGCATAAGCGACGCATTGTAGCCGGCGAGCATGACGTTGAACTTCTGCACCTTGAACTTCAAGCCGCCGAGCAGGACGCTTAACCCCAAGACGAGCAGCATGTTGCCGATGATGGAGCCGGTAATGCTCGCTTTGACCATATCGTACAGGCCGTCTTTGACGAGAAATATCGCGATGATGAGCTCGGCCGCATTGCCGAACGTGGCGTTCAAAAAGCCGCCGATCCGCTCGCCCGCGTAGTGGGCCACGCTTTCCGTCGCTTTGCCCATGAAGCCGGCGGCGAACACGACGGCGATACAGCACAGTACGAACTGCAGCGTCTTCGACATGTGGCTGTAATGGGCGACGGCGCTCAGCGCGAAACTGGCGATCAGGATGACGTAGAACAACTTCTGCTTCATTCTTTTCTTGCTCCTTCCGTTATGTACCAGTGTTCCTGTCTGCTGCAAATCCTATTCTACTATAAAGGAAAACTTTCCAAATGCAAAGGGGGAATCCCGCCTCGGGTCCGGTTGCGAACGGGCCTTGCAAAAAGGTACAATGGGAATATCCGTAAATCAAGGAGTGAGAACATGTCCGCTGAAAATCAAACGGGAATGATCCGCATTTCCGATGACGTCGTAGCCACCATCGCCGGTCTGGCTGCACTTGAGACGCCGGGCGTAGCCGCCATGTCGGGGGGCATATCGGAAGGGCTCGCCAAACGGCTGAGCGGAAAAAACGTACAAAAGGGCGTGTCCGTCGAAGTCGGACAGTTGGAAGCCGCGATCGATCTGCGTGTAATCGTCAACTACGGTTCGAAAATACAGGAGGTTTGCCGCAGCCTTCAGGAAAACGTGAAGGAGGCGGTCGAAAATATGACCGGCTTGAACGTGGTCGAAGTGAACGTGAAAGTGGAGGGCGTCGCGTTCCGCGAGGAGGAAGCGGAAGAGACGACGGTACGGATCAAGTGAAAGAGGGCGGCGCTTAGGCGTCGCCTTTTGTTTGTCGGGGCGAGGGAGGAGGCGCCGCAGTAAACGGAGACGCGTCGGTTTCGCGCCGACGGCGGGGCAAGCCCACACTGCGTGGCCGAACGGCCTTCGCGCTCCGTTGAACCTTCGGCTCTCCCGTCGCGTGAATCGGTCGCGTACGCGGCCCACTCGACCCTCGCTGGGCGCGAAGCCTCTATAGCAATCCGCGTCCGCTTCGCGCCGACGGCGGGGGAGGGAGGGGGGCGACCGACCCAATTAGAAGGAAAACATACCGCTAATTGTAAGAGTCCGCCCGAAGGACACCCCTTAGATGGAAAAGCTCCTGCTAATTGGACCCACATGATCTCGAATGGACGGTTTGCCTTGTATTAGATGGAGAAATTCCAGCTAAATGTATGTATACCATTGATTTGGAGAAAATTAGAGGTACCTTTTCCGGTTAAGCTTCCCGGCCCGTCCGCCTTCAGCTTCCTAGCCACCCATTATCCGCGCGCCTACGCGCTTCCCACCCATCGCCCGCCGATGGAAATCAATGTCTTGGTTACCGGTACGCTCGCGATGAGAAACTAGCCGTGAGCGAGTAACCCGAATGAGGAGGAGCAAGAGCACGATGCGAATGAAAAGCGCCCTGCTGCGCGTGGCGGTTTGTTTGGCGTTGGTTGCGGGAATCGGGGCGGCGGACGTCCAGGCGGCCGGCGACCGGCCGTACCACTTCGGCTTCAAAAAGAGCAAAAACGGCGCCCCGGCGTCGATCGACGAGGAGGGATTCAAGCCCGTCATCGACAAGCACGGTGCGATATTCCGGCGGGACGGCACCGGGAAAACGTTGTACTTGACGTTCGACAACGGGTACGAGAACGGCTATACGGCGAAAATTCTCGACGTGCTGAAAGAAAAAAAGGTGCCCGCCGTCTTTTTCGTGACGGGGCACTACATCGAGGACCAGCCCGAGCTGCTCAAACGGATGGTGAGCGAGGGGCATATCATCGGCAACCATTCGTGGAGCCACCCCGACATGACGCAAATTTCCGACGATCGGATCGCGTCCGAGCTGAACCGGGTGAAGGAAAGCGTCGCCGCCTTGACGGGGCAGCAGGAGATGCGGTACTTGCGTCCGCCCCGCGGCATATTCAGCGAACGGACGTTGGCGGTCAGCGGCAAGCTGGGGTATACGAACGTCTTCTGGTCGATCGCATACGTCGATTGGGATACGAGCAAGCAGCGCGGAAAGGAATATGCGTACGAGAAAGTTATCTCGCAGCTGCATCCCGGGGCGGTCATTTTGCTCCATTCGGTATCGAAGGACAACGCCGAGGCGATGGCTAGCATAATCGACCGCGCTCGGGAGCTCGGCTACGAATTCAAGGCGCTGGACGCCCCGGCGTCCTAGCCCATTTCGGAACATGAAAAGAGCGGCCGCCAAGCGCAGCCGCTCTTTCTTCGTGGAATCATCCCCGCACGAGCTTCAAAAATTCGCGCATGAAGCCGGGCAAATCCGGCCAAGCATGACCCGAGACGAGGTTGCCGTCGACGTGAAGCGTCTCCTTCGCGTACGTCGCGCCCAATTGCTCCACGTCCGGCCTGCACGCCGTATAGGCGGTCATCGTCCGCCCTTCGAAGTGCCGGTTGCTTTTCAAGGCGGAGAAGACGAGAGCGGCATGGCAAATCGCGCCGACCGGCTTGTTCGCCTCGAAGAAATGGCCCAAAATGCGCGGCATGTTCTCGTCCAGCCGAATATATTCGGGAGCGCGTCCGCCCGGAATGAGCAGCCCGTCGAACTCCGCCGGGTCGACCTCCGCGAACGAAACGTGCGATTCGAGCTGGTAGCCGGGCTTCTCGGTGTACGTGTCCCAGCCTTCGAAGTCGTGGACGACCGTTCGCAGCACTTTTTTCGTCGGGGACGCGATGACCGCGCGATAGCCTTCCTCGAGCACGCGATAAAACGGATAATACACTTCCAGCGCCTCTACGGCGTCTCCGGTGACGATCAAGATCGATTTGGACATCGGACTCACGCTCCTGGATTGGAAATTGGTTACCACGTTTTAGTTTGGAATAGCGGAGTTGGTTTGTAAAGAGGGGGATTTTGTAAAAGTTTGTAAACGAAACGGGAACGTTGACGAATGCCGAACGGCTAAGCGAACCGGGAACCCTCGAATCCGCCAACCCGCTAGGAACTGCTCGGATCCCACCGCCCGAAACGACAAAAAAGAGCGGAATTGTCCGCTCCCTCAAGATCGCTCATTTAAAATCAATTGATACAGATGCACGTCCTGCCAAGCGCCGAACTTGTAGCCGACCTCGCGCCAAACGCCGGCTTCCGCGAAGCCGAACTTGCGGTGAAGCTTGACGCTCGTCTCGTTGCCCCCCGTAATGGCGGCGACGATCACGTGAAACTTCCGCTCCCGGGCGATGCCGATGATGCGCTCCATCAGCGTCGTGCCGATCCCCGCACCGCGGAACCGCTTGTCCAAATAAATCGACAGCTCCGCTGTACCGGCGTAAGCGGGCTTCGCACGAAACGGGGACAGGCAGCAATACCCCGCGACTTCGCCGCCGGTCTCGGCGACGATAATCGGATACCGGTCGCCGAACTGCCGGAACCACGCTTCCCGTTCGGGCAGCGTCTGCGGCTGAAGGTCGAACGTGGCCACGGAGTTGACGACCGCGTCGTTGTAAATGTCGAGCAGCTGCGGAACGTCTTGGACGACCGCCTCGCGAATCGTAACGGACATGGCTTATCCCACCTTGCGTATGTTGCCGGACTTTCGTTCCTTTTCCTGCCGCGCATGCTCTCTTGAAATACTGAGCAGTATCCCGATGCTGCACATCGTGACGAGCAGGGAGGACCCCCCGTAGCTGATGAACGGCAGCGTTACCCCGGTCATCGGAATGGTGCCGGTGACGCCGCCCATATTGATTAGCGCCTGGATGCCGATCAGACCGACGATGCCCGTACCGGCCAAGCTCCCGAAATTGTCGGGGCACCGGAGCGAGATGATGAAGCCGCGCCACAAAAAGGCCAAGTAAAGAAACAAAAACAAAAGCGTGCCGAAAAAGCCGAGCTCCTCGCCGATAATCGCGAAAATAAAATCGTTGTGCGCCTCGGGCAAGTAATGCATCTTTTGGATGCTTTGACCGAAGCCGGCGCCCGTCAGCTCCCCGTGCCCGAACGCGTAAAGCGATTGCACGATCTGATAGCAGCTTCCTTGCGGATCGGACCACGGATTCAAGTAACAGGCGACCCGGTCCATCCGGTAGCCGAGCGAGCTGGCGGACAGGACGTAAATCGTCAGGAAAACGGCGGCAATCCCCGCGATCGAGCTGATGGCGAGAAAAATATGTTTCAAATTCGCGCCGCCGACGACGATGACGAGAGAAGCGGCCAAGACGAGAATCATCGTCGAGCCGAAGTCCGGCTGCATCATGATCATGCCCGCCACGATGCCGACGATAATGACGGTCGGCAGCAGCCCTTTTTTCAAATCCCGGAACTTCTCGCCCTTCTTGCTGATCAGCAGCGCCAAGTAAAGGATGACGGCGACTTTGGCGAACTCGGAAGGCTGCATGCCGAAGCTGCCGAAATAAAACCAGCTGCGCGCCCCGTTCACCTCGATGCCCAGAAACGGGACGAGGGCGAGCAGCACGAGGACGCAGATGAAGCCGGGGCGAAGCAAAGGCCGCAGCTTGGCGGCCGGAACGTTCATAAGAAAAAACATGCCAACCGTGCCGGCAACGGCAAAGATGGCTTGTTTTTTGACAAAATATAACGGATCGTTATTGAATTTTTCTTTGGCAAGCGCCGTAACGGAGCTGGCGCTGAATACCATGACGAGCCCGAAGCCGACGAGCAGAAACGTAAGCAGCAGCAACAGGAAATCCGGTGTGCCCCTGCGGGGTTCGTTCATATCGGTTCCGCCTTCTCGTTTATTCGCTCAGCTGCTTCTTCAGCTCGGCCAGCTTTTGGTTCGCGAGCTTCAAAATTTGATCCGGTACCGGCGATTGATAGTCGAGACCGTGAGGAAACGTGGACCGTCCGATGTAGGCGTCCTCCAGCACGAGAATCGCGTAAGGGGATTCGAGCTTGCCTTCGACGGCTCTCGTGTTGAAGCGGAGGTAATAATCCGCCTTGTTCGCTTTATCTTCCAATTTCAAATCGTATGTAGCGCGATAATATTCCCACTGCCAACGCACGAAGCCGAGCTTCGACGATGCGCCGTCCAGATGGGCCAGATCGCTTTTCAAGCCTTTGATGCCGCTATTCTCGATAATCACGATAGGGAAACCTCCTGCGTTTCGTTAAAAGTAACTTCCGATAGGCGTGCAGTCCTCTATTCATGATAGTATGTTTCCCCTACATGCGCAAGCCTATTAAGACGCGGAGTTTTAAACATTTGATGGCGATTCCGCCGATGCGGATGAAACGGAAGCCGGCATTTGGTACAATGGAAGGAATACGATTACGATGCGATTGACGGAGGTGGAAGCATGGACAAGACGGTCGAAGCGCTGAGCCGGTTGTACCCGGACATGGTCCGGTGGCGTCGACATCTGCACCGGTATCCCGAGCTTTCGTACGGGGAGCGGCAGACGTCCGCTTTCGTCGCCGATTTGCTGACGCAATGGGGGCTCGACGTCCGGACGAACGTCGGCGGCTACGGCATCGTCGCCACCGTAAGAGGCGGCGAAGGGCCGACGGTGGCGCTGCGGGCGGACATGGACGCGCTGCCGATCCAAGACGAAAAGACGTGCGAATACGCCTCGACGGTTCCGGGCGTCATGCACGCGTGCGGACACGACGCCCATACGTCGGCGCTGCTGGCGGTGGCGAACGTCTTCGCGGCGAATAAAGGCGACTTGCGCGGGAGCGTCCGGTTTTTGTTCCAGCCGGCGGAGGAGATCAGTCCGGGCGGAGCCGCACCGATGATCGCGGACGGCGCCATGGACGGCGTCGATGCGGTATACGGGGTGCACCTATGGACGCCGTTCCCGGCGGGAACCGTCTATTCGCGCCCGGGCCCGCTTATGGCGGCCGCCGACGAGTTCGTCATCCAGATTCGCGGCAAAGGCGGACACGGCGGGCTTCCCCACGAGACGGTGGACAGCATCGTCGTCGCCAGCCACCTCGTCGTCAACCTGCAGACGATCGCGAGCCGCAGCGTCGATCCGGTCGAGCCCTGCGTCGTCTCGGTCGGGAAGCTTCAGGCGGGCAACGGCTTCAACGTCATCGCGGAGTCGGCGTACTTGAACGGAACCGTTCGCTCGTTCAGCGTCGAGACGAGAGACCGGATCGTCGAACGGATGAAACGGATTTGCGAATCGACCGGCGATTTGTTCGGCGCCGACATCGAGCTCGATTACAAGGTCGGCTATCCGCCGGTCGTGAACGATGCGGCCGAATCGGAACGGTTTTCCCGCGTGGCCGGGCGCCTGTTCGGCTCCGAGCGGGTGAGGCAAAGTCCGCTTATTATGGCGGGAGAAGATTTCGCCTATTATTTGCATCGCGCGCCGGGCTGCTTCATGTTCGTCGGAGCGGGCAACGCCGAGGCCGGCATCGACGCCCCGCACCATCATCCGAAATTCGATATCGACGAGACGTCGATGCTGCAATCGGCTGCGCTGCTTGCGAGCATGGCCGAGGATTTTTTGAACGGCGGCGGTTGAGCCTGCATTTCGGATTATTCGATGGCACAAACTCACAGGGATGTCTCCTCCCGATGCGGGGGAACCTAACGATGCAATCCGTCAAACCGACTGCAGAGGAGGAGCCCCGATGAAAACGATCAAAGAGATCATGAGCACCGACTGCGTGACCGTCACGCCGAAGGACAACATTTACGAAATCGCAGTCAAAATGAAAATGAACGACATCGGCTTCATTCCCGTCGTGGAAGGCAAAAAGCTGGTCGGCGTCGTCACCGACCGCGACCTTGTCATTCGCGGCTATGCCGAGAAGCATTCCGGCTCGACGGCGGTCGAGGAGGTCATCTCGAAAGACGTGAGAACCGTGACGCCGGAGACGACCGTGGATGAAGCCGCCAAGCTGATGGCCCGCGAAAAAATTCGCCGCCTGCCCGTCGTCGAAAACGGCGAGCTCGTCGGCGTCGTCGCGATCGCGGACTTGGCCGTTCGCGAAGTGTTCGTGAACGAAGCCGGTCAAGCGCTCAGCGAAATATCGGAAAACGTCGACCATATGGCGACGGCCCGATAACGAGAACGAAACCCCAAAAAAGCGGACGAAAGACGTTCCGCGCTTTTGGGGTTTCTTCTTTACTTCCCTTTCATTCTCTCCGCTATCCACGAATCGTGAAGCCATTTCTCGGTAACGCGGCCGTCCCGCCAGACCATCCCCTGCTCGAACGAGACGATTCGTCCCTCGGCACCGACGATCACCCATGCATAGCTGTCGTCCTGCTCCGAATAGCACTTGTATTTCATGCAGGGAATCGGAACGGTGACGCGCCTCCCGTCCCGGACGACGGTGACGCGCTCGTCGTGCCGGTCGGTCCATAAATGGCGCAGTCGCAGCGACAGTCCCGGCTCCACTCGATCGAGGAAAGCGGACGCGATGGCGGCCGTTCGCTCCCGATCGGGGAGTGGCCCCTCGGCGTCGCCGGCGTCGATTCGCGTGTAGCCGAGCAGCCTCATGCCGGTTCGCTCGACCGTAAACGAGACGTGCTCCCCTCCTAAGCCGTTGTTGACGCCCGATTTCTTCTCGTGCCGGACGACGCGCACGTCCTCCCCGTTCTGCCGGCGGTCATGCGCGGAGCGGAACTCGTACTCGTCCGGGATGTCCACGATTCGAAGCGTCCGTTCGAGTCCGGCGTTCTCCGCCGTTTTCATGCCGGCTCCCCTTGGAGACGCTCTACCGTCGTGATCCGGCTTTTGTCGAGAAAATCCGGGTCGGTCGCCACCGTACCGGCCTGCCCCCAATTCGCCACCGACGTCTCGCGCAGGATGACAAGCACTTTGTCGGGCGGCAGATTGAACAGGTTGACCGTCACGTCCGTCAAGCCGCGAATCCATTGCTGCTTTTGCTCCGCATTGAACCCTTCCCAGCAGTCCACATTAATGATCGGCATATTTGATCGCTCCTATCGATTCGAATGATTTGGATAAGTTGCGCAACTTATTTGCGTTAATTGTAACATATCTACAATTGATGTCAATAAGTTTCGAATCGTTGTAAATAAGTTTCGTTTGTCGTAAAATAGCTTCAAGGAAACGCAAGCTTGGAGGAGTCGCAATGGAACCGAAAGATCAACCGGAGCACGTCCTGCTCGATTTCGACCTGCTGCGCAAGCTCGTCGTCGGCATCGGGGAAGTGTCGGACATTACGGGCGTGCCGCAGCGCCAAATCCGATACTGGGAAGAGAAAGGCATCATCGTCTCTTCGAAGGACGGGGAAGGCGGCACGCGGAAATACGATTATTTGAACATTAAAAAAATATTGCTCGTCAAGGAACTGATGGACGACGGCTTTACGCTCGACGCGGCGGCCCGAAAGGTGGAGGAGCGGATGCGCAGCATGTCCGACGTGTTCGCGAAGCTGGCCGGACGAACGCCGCGTGAGACGTAATACGGCAAACGTCCTCGGTTTTTTCAGGAAATGCTGACCGTGCTTGTCAGTGATCGTCGCGTATGATGGAATTAGTTCGAGGCGACAGGCGGTGACCGAATCATGTCCAAATCGACGAACATGCTGTCCATTTTATGGCTGCTCCGAGAGGGCCGGCGAATGACGGCCCAGCAGCTGGCGGACGAGCTGGAGATTCATATCCGGACCGTCTACCGGTGCATCGATTCGTTGTGCGCGAGCGGCGTTCCCATCGTCGCCGAATCGGGCCCGAACGGCGGCTACCGCATTTTGGACCATTTTGCCGAGTCGCCGCTGCTGTTCGACATGGAGGAGCAGAAAGCGCTCGTGCAAGCTTCGACGTTCGCCCGGGAAGCGGGCTATCCGTTCGGGGAGGCGCTCGGCCGGGCGATCGACAAGCTGAAGCGGTACACGAACGAGGAGCAGCTGGACCGGATCGAGCGCCATATGGACGCGTTCTCGGTCATCCATCCGCCCGTCGAGGTGCGGCAGAGGGAGACGCTTCGCGCGCTGGAGGAAGCGGCCTCCCACGGGCGTTCCGTGAAGATGGAGTACGACAAGGGCAAGGGGGAAGCGCCCGTTGCCCGCATCTTCGATCCGTATGGCATCGTTCATTGGAAGGGCGCCTGGTATACGGTCGGCTTCTGCTGCCTGCGCGGACAGCTGCGCAGCTTCCGGGCGGACCGCATCGTCCGGCTGGAGCCGGCCGAGCGGCGGTTCGAGCGCCCCGACGGCTTCTCCGCGAAGGAGCATCTTCTGCGCGAGCTGCTGCCCGACGCCCTCGATGCGGATGAGGTGACGCTCGTGCGCCTGCGGGGAGACGAGCGCGTGCTGGACCTGCTCGGCCAGCACTGGCTGTTCGCCCATACGGTCGTCGAACGCGGGGATGGCCATGCGGCGTACCAAATCGGGACGTCTTCCTTGCAGAAATATGTCCCGTATTTTTTGCTGCCCTACGGCAAGGCGCTGACGATCGTCGAGCCGGACTTTCTGATCGAGCGGATGGCGGATCTGTGCGGAGAGTTGGCCGATCATTACGGGGAGATGAAAAACAAGACGGGGACGGAAGCGGAGTGCCGTCCCGGGAAGGAGGGTGAGACGATGGGCAAATTTGCGATGTACGGCAAGCTCAAGGCGCATCCGGGTCAGGGGGAAGCGCTGGCGGCCATCTTGCTGGAGGCGGCGGAGCAGGCGGAAACGACCGAAGGCTGCGAGCTTTATATCGTCAACGTCGCCGAAGACGATCCCGATACGATTTGGGTGACGGAGCTGTGGCGTGACGCCGCGGCGCATGAAGCTTCGCTGCGCGACGAGGAGACGCTGGCCATGATCATGCGGGCGAAGCCGCTCATCGCGGGCGTCGAGCCGGTCAAGCTTCGTCCGCTCGGAGGCAAAGGATACCGGTAAAACCGGATGAAGGGCAGAAATGGTTATAGATGGCCGCACTCGCCGCTCGCGAGGGCGGTTTTTTTAACGTTATAGAAATGCTAAAGCACGAAAGCGAATGCAACTCTCTTCACCAAAAATAAGTTATATCGCAATAACACGAATGTACCTCATCGAAAAGCTCCGGTCGGAAGCTTTTCTTATTTTTCGGGGGAATGTGAAAATGACTGACCGCGCCTGTCAGCGATCGCTCGTTATAATGGGAGATGAAAAACGAATAGTGGAGGGAACGAAGATGTTCACATCGATCGACGCTTTCTTGGAAGAATTCGAGACGGAGACCGCTATTACGGCGCGCGTGCTCGATTCGCTTACGGACGAATCGCTCGGGCAGGCCGTGGCGGCCGATTACCGGACGCTCGGCCAGATCGCCTGGCATATCGTCGGCTCGTACAACTATATGACCTATTTGGGCTTATCGTATGACGAACCGTTGGCCGCCGAGGAAGCTCCTTCGTCGGCCGCGGCGATCGCCGCCGAATATCGCCGGATGACGCAAACGTTCATGCGCGCCTTGCGGAGCCAATGGACCGACGAGACGTTGTCGCGCGTCGTGAACATGTTCGGAGAGGATTGGAAGAACGGCGCGTCGCTCCGGTTTTCGCTGCGGCACGAAATTCATCATCGCGGACAGATGACGGTGCTCATGCGCCAAGCGGGGCTGCGCGTGCCGGACGTGCTCGGTCCGACCCGCGACGACTGGATCGCCCAAGGCGAGAAGCCCCGCGTCTGAGCGGGAGCGCCATAACGAACGAAAGACCGCCCGAGGCGGTCTTTCGTTCGTTATTCATTCACCCGCCTTGCGGAAGCCGGCCGCTTCCGCTTCGTCCTCCGTACAAAACATCGCTTCCGCTTTCGTCTGCTCGTACGAGCGTCCGCCGGGCACGTGATAAATTTTTTCGTGCTTCGCATTGATGTTCCCTTTGATTTTCGGCTCCTTGCAGGAAGCGCCGGCTGCAGCTCCGGAGGCGGCTCCGCTTTTGCCCCACAAGCCTTTGCCGCCGTTCCGCGCCTCGCGCTCCGCCTCCACGAACGTTTTGGCGAACATGACGTTCGGCTGGATCGTCATCGTGTTCGCATATCCTTCCTTCAGCAGCGTCTCGTTGAACATCTCGGATTCGCCGCGAATGAACGCGTAGCGCAGCAGCCGGCCGTACTTGTCTTTGTCCCCCGCGTCGGCGAACAGGTAGACGGTTTGGCCCGTCAGCCGTTTCTTCGTATAGGCGCTCGCTTCTTTGCCGTACGCCTCGACCGGACTGTTCGGCTTGACCGTCTCGGGCGTGTTCATCCCGATCAGGCGCACTTTGTCGCCCGCTTTCGTCTCGAACGTATCGCCGTCGACGACCCGCTTCACCTCGGCGGTCGTATACGGCCTTCCTTTCAACTCGGGGTAGCGGCTCCATATGCCGGCCAAGTCGTCGGGCGCCCGGCCTCCGGCAGGGGAGGCGCATCCCGGAAGCAGCGCGGCGAGCAGAAGCAGGAGCGGCAGCAGCATTCGAATTCGTGTCATCGCGTGTCGGCCTCTTTCTCGTTCGGTTTTCCGTCTTCTATACTAGCCGTTTCGCGGCCGCGTTTCAATGACGGCCGGCGAAGCGGTCCGTTTATTTCCAGCCGTTTTTTTTCATACTAAAAGAGAATCGACATTTCGGAACCGTAGCGAGGAGGAAGCAGCATGCGATACGATCCCGGAAAGCCGCTCATGGTGCAAAGCGACTCGACCTTGATGCTCGAGGCCGATCATCCGGAAAGCGAGGCGGCCGGCGCCGCCCTGAGCCGATTTGCCGAGCTCGTCAAGACGCCGGGGCACATCCATACGTACCGGATGACCCCGATGTCGCTATGGAACGCCGCGTCGTCCGGCATGGGCGCCGAGCGCATCCTGGACGTGCTGAACGGCTACGGCAAGTTCGACGTCCCGCTGCAGGTGCGGCAAAACGTCAACCATTTCGTCGGAAGGTACGGCCTCGTCAAGCTGACGCTCGACGGGCAAAGGCTGATGCTCGTCTCGGACGAACGGGAGCTGCTGGACAAGCTGGCGGGGTACAAGTCGCTCCAGTCGTATTTCGTCGGATCGCCCGGCGAAGGCGGCCTTGAGGTCGACCCGGCCTACAGAGGCATGATCAAGCAGGATTTGATCCGACTCGGGTTTCCCGTGCAGGATTTGGCCGGCTACCATCACGGGGAGACGATGCCGATCCGGCTGCGCGACGCGACGGCGGGCGGCCGGCCGTTCCGGCTGCGCGACTACCAGCGGGCGGCGGTCGACGCGTTCTACGACGGCGAGCGTCTGCACGGGGGCAGCGGCATCGTCGTCCTGCCGTGCGGAGCGGGGAAGACGGTCATCGGCATCGCCGCGCTCGCCCGGCTCCAGTGCGCCGCCCTCATCCTGACGACGAACGTCGCCTCGGTCCGGCAATGGAAGCGCGAGCTGCTGGACAAAACCGATCTGGACGAGCAGCTCGTCGGCGAGTACAGCGGCGAGCGGAAGGAGGTTCGGCCGGTGACGATCGCGACGTACCAAATTTTGACGCACCGCCAGCGGAAGGACGATCCGTTCTTGCACATGTCGCTGTTCAACGAGCGGGATTGGGGCTTGATCATATACGACGAGGTGCATCTGCTGCCCGCCCCGGTATTCCGGGCGACGGCGGACATCCAGGCGACGCGCCGGCTCGGGCTGACGGCGACGCTCGTGCGCGAGGACGGGCGGCAGGAGGACGTCTTCTCGCTCGTCGGGCCGAAGCTGTTCGAGGCGGGGTGGAAAGACCTCGAGCAGAAGGGCTGGGTCGCTCACGTCGAATGCACCGAGGTGCGCGTGCCGATGCCGGAGCCGGTCCGTGAGCGGTACGTCCGGGCTGAGCCGAAGCACAAGCACCGGATCGCCGGCGAAAACCCGGTCAAGCTAGAGGTGCTGTCGCGCCTGCTGGACAAGCACAAGGAAGAGCAAACGCTGATCATCGGCCAATATTTGGACCAGCTCAAGACGATCGCCGATTCGGTGCGGGCGCCGATGATATCGGGCGAGATGCCGCACGAGGAGCGCGACGGCTTGTACGCCCGGTTCAACCGCGGCGACATCAAGACGCTCGTCGTGTCGAAGGTGGCCAATTTCGCCGTCGACTTGCCGGACGCGAGGGTCGCGATTCAGGTGTCCGGCAGCTTCGGCTCGCGTCAGGAGGAGGCGCAGCGGCTCGGCCGCATTTTGCGGCCGAAGGAGGAGGACAACCGCGCCTACTTCTATTCGCTCGTCAGCGACGATACGCGGGAGCAGGAGTTTGCGATCCACCGCCAGCTGTTCCTGCTGGAGCAAGGTTACCGGTACGAAATCCGGAAAGCGGCGGAGACGGACGTTCGCGAGGAACGGGAAACGGAGGGAGCGACATGAAACTTGCCGAGCTGCTGGCCGGCATGCCGGAGCCGATGCAAGACGAAATCCGCAAGGCGAACGGCTGGGACCGGGCGTCCGCCGCCATCGAAGCGCTGCTTCTGTCGGAGGAGGAGGCGCGGAACGTCGAAGCCGCGCTGTACGATTTGGAACGGAAAACGCTGCAGCTCGTCGTGCGCCGGTTCGGGTACGCCGCGTTCGATTGGGCGAAGCTCGAAAAGGCCGGGCGGAAGGAAATGTCCGGCGCCGCGCTCAAGGTCGGCTTGATCCGGCTATGCCGGAGAGGGATCTTGTTCGCGCTGCGGCGGAAATGGGGGGAGACGGACTACGTCCTCCCCGAGGAGTCGTTCGTCGTGTGGCGCAAAAGGCTGCTGCCGCCGGAAACCGCCGCGGCGACGTATGCGGAAGGCGGGGCGTCGACGGATTCGCCGTATCGTCCGGGGATGGCGTCCCAGCTGCTGTCCGTTCTCGCCTACGCCGCCAAGGAGGACGTGACGCTTACGCAAAAGGGCGGGCTGCATAAGCGCCACGCCGGACGTCTGGCGGCGCTCGTCCCCGTGCAGGACGACGAGCTGCCCGCGGGTGGAGACGCCGCGCCGCCGGCCGGTGCCGATTGCGGCTCGGCCGCGGCAGGCTGGCTGTGCGCAATGGCGGTCGAGCTCGGCTTGCTGGACAAGACGAAGGATCGGCTGAAGACGAAGCCGCAGCCGCTGAGACGTTGGCTTCGGCTATCCGAAGCGGCGATGAACGCCCGCCTGTACGCGTTGTGGAAACGCAGCAATGCGCCTGCCGACGTCTGGCTGCAGCATGCGGTCGCTTTCGCCGAGGAGGCCGCGGAAGGCGAGTGGCTTTCGGTCGCGGACGCGGCCGAACGGTTGATCGCGGCCGGCGTCGGCCCGGCGGACAAAGGAGCGGCCGGAGCCGCGGAGACGCGCCGCCGGACGGCCCAGCTGCTCGACTGGCTGAAGCCGCTCGCCGCTTGGGGATGGGCGGAGACGGGCGTCGATCCGGAGGGTCGGCCGCTGTTCCGCTGGACGTCGAAGCCGCTGTCGGCCGCGGAGAGGGCTTCGGAACCGGAAGCGGGAGAGTGCTTGTTCGTCCAGCCCGATTTCGAGCTGATCGTGCCGCCGGAATGCCCGTATCCGGTTCGGTGGGAGCTGGAAATGATCGCGGAGCGCGTCCGGCACGAGCATGTCGCCGTATACCGGATGACGCGGGAAACGGTCGTCCGCGCGTTCGACTACGGACGGACGGCTTGCGGCACGATCGATTTCCTCGAGCGCCACGCCAAGTACGGCTTGCCGGACAACGTGAAGACGGCGATCGCCCAATGGGGGGACGCGCACGAGCGGCTTCGCGTCGAGACGGTCGTGCTGCTGAAATGCCGCGACGAAGCGACGGCGAATACGCTGGCGGCGGACGATCGCGTCGCGCCGCTGCTCGCGGAGCCGCTCGGGCCGGCGGCCTGGATCGTGAAGCCGGACAAGGCGGGCGAGCTGCGCGCGCTGCTCGCCCGCAGCGGCTACAGTCCGGGCGGCGGCAAGCCGGGCGGCGAGGGCGTCGACGGTCTGTTTCCTCGGTTGGACGAACCCGATTCCCCGGAGGAGCCGGACGTCGAGGCGCCGGAAGGGGCGACGAAGGGGGAAGTTCCCGGTCAAGGGCTTATTTACTCGAAGGCGGCGGTGCAGTATTATGATAAAGAGCGGCCTTTTCCTCCGATCGAGGACGTGTACCCCGGACTGCAGGAAGTTCCTTCCATGTGGTTGAACGATTTCCGGTCGTACCACGCCTCGACCCGCAAGCAGATGATCCAGAAGGCGCTGGAATGGAAAGCGTGTCTCAAGCTTCGCAAGGCGGGAGCCGAGACGACGTTCATCCCGCTCCGGCTGGACGGCATCCGCGACGATTGGGCGGTGACGGGCTTCGAGGAAGCGCACGAAGTGCGGCTGTCGCCGGATCAGTGGGAGGAAATGCAGCTGATACTGCCGGGCATCAACGATTGATCCCGGGCGACCGAGGAGGACGGTACCGTGACCATGATCGGGACGATCGAAACGCTGGACATGGGGCAGCTGCTCCTGCAGGCGTACGAAATCGGTGACATGATCAACAGCTCCGCGGAAGTGGCGGATTATCTGCACTGGAAAAAAGCCGTGGAACGCGATCCGGACGTCCAAGACGCCGTCTCGGCGTTTGCCAAGGCGAAGGAGTCGTTTCAGGATTGCGAGCGGTTCGGACATTTTCATCCGGATTACCACGCCGCATTGGAAGTCGTACAACAAGCGCAGGCGCGGCTCGATTCGTTCGACGCCGTCCGGCGGTTCAAGGAAGCGGAGGCGCGGCTCGACGACTTGCTGTTCCGCGTGTCGGAAACGATCGCGCACTCCGTTTCGGATACGATCAAAGTGCCGAGCAACAACCCGCTGCCGACGAAAGGCTGCGGCGGCAACTGCAACGGCGGCTGCGGCTGAAGGGATTCGTCAGAGCAGCCGGAAATCGGGCACGACGGCGCCGACCTCGTCGCCGCTCCAATTCCGCACGGGCGGACGATGGAACGGAGCGAGGGCGTCCCGCTCGTCGGGCCCGATCCATTCCAATTGAATAAGCGCTTCCACGACGGCCGGATAGAGCGCGCGCAGCGAGCCGTCCTCGATTTTGACGGCGAGCGCCGCCCCTTCGGCTTGCGACGCGAGCGCGAACACGCCTTCGGCGCCCATCTTGCCGATGAGCCGGCCGCCGGTCGCCTGAACGAGCCGGGTGTCGAACCGGTCGGTGCCGGCGATGTAGTGCGGATGGCGGCGGATGGCGTCCGCGATCGTCCGGCAGGCGTCGGCGCGTCCGGCGTCGAGCCGGTCGGGTCTTGCGAGCGTGGCGAACGCGAAGGCGAGCCGGTCGAGCGGCAAGCCGAATACGGGGACGCCGCAGCCGTCGGTGCCGAGCGGGATCCGATCGGCGGGGACGCCGGACATGTCGGCGACGGCGGCGAGCATCGCCCGCTGCACCGGATGGCCGGGCTCCATATACCCGTCGGGCGACGCGTCGAGCAGGCGCGCGAGCGCCAGCATCCCGGCGTGCTTGCCGGAGCAATTGTTATGTAGCCGGGTCGGCCGCTCGCCGGCGCGCTTCATCCGGTCGGCGCTCGGCTCGTGGTACGGGTAGTGTGGTCCGCACCGCAGCGCCTCGTCCGACAAGCCGATCCGGCTCAAGATGTCGGCGGCGGCCGCGACGTGCTCCGGCTCTCCGTTATGGGAAGCGCACAGCAGCGCGATCTGCTCCCCGGTCAAGCCGAAACGTTCGCGGGCGCCGGCCTCGATGACGGGGACGGCTTGAATCGGCTTGGCGGCGGATCTGGCGAACGTTACGCGGTACGGGTCGCCCGCATGGGCGATCATCCGTCCGCCGCCGTCCACGACGGCGATATGGACGCGATGGGACGACTCGGTCAGAGGCCCCCGTTCGATGCGAATGCGTGGTTCGTTGGACATGATGGATTCCCCCGATATCGGCGATAGATGAATAGAAAACGAGCCCGTCCCGGCGCGAGGACGGCGGAAAGGATCGAAGACGATGTACCCACAACGCACCGGCCTGATCATATGGGTGACCGACGTGAAGCAGACGAAGCATCTCGAGAAGCTCGGAACCGTCCATTACGTTTCCAAGCGCATGCATTACGTCGTCTTGTACGTCAACGCCGACAAAGCGGACGAGACGGCCAAAGCGGCTCAAAAGTACCCGTTCGTAAAAAAAGTCGAGCGGTCGTACCGAAATGAGATCCGCACGGAATATAATAGTAATGTTCCAGATAAAGCGAAGCTTTACACGTAAACGGACCGACCGCTTTCCGGATATTCAGCCCAGCGATGCGAGCGCGAAAAAAACCGGATCTTTTCAGTATAGCACACCGGACCGCTCGCGAGATAGTCGACGGACGGTGTTTTTTTGCACAATTGATGTACACGAATCGGGCTAATAATCTTGCAAATTGGTGCATTTTCCATTTGGAAAAATATTAAAGATCGAGTAAAATAAAGTTAACTTTCGATGTACATAGGTAATAAGGCCTAAATCGGGTAGGAGAGGGGTTGGGATTATGAAGGATAAAATCATGGATCGCTGGAGCACCTACGAACCGTTTCACGTCGTCCTGGGCGATAAGAAAGTAGCCGACATCATCATTACGAATCATGCCCGATCCCGCTGGATCGATCGCGTGGAGAGCGAGAAGACCGGCTTCGAGGACATCTGCGCTTTTCTATGGGATCGATTGAAAAAAAACCAGATTCAGCCTTATTACAAAAACGAGAAGGACGTCTATGTCGTCGAAGACGATCTCGTCATGGTCGCCGAATTCGCCGTCCTCGACAACGAATTCGATATCGCCGGCAATCCGCTGCACAAGATGATTATCGTCACGTTTCTCGGACGGATGTCCGAGGTGATCGAATTGAGAGACTTGAAGTCTTATTATTCGTGGCTTCGCCACTCCCGCCGGATGACCTTGATCAAAAACAGCCGCAAACGCAAATGACTAGAAACCGAAACCGGGCAAGCGGGCGAACAGCCGCTTGCCTTTTTTTCTTGCCCGGAAGCGGCGACGGTACTCCGCCGCCGGCGATTGTTGCAAACGAAAGGGCGTTTCGCTACAGTAGTAAGGAAGCAGAAAGGGGCGGGAGACTTGGCGCTTAATTTTCATCAGCTGCATATCTTTTATACCGTCGCGGACAAGGGCAGTTTCTCGATGGCGGCGCAGGCGCTCCATATGACCCAGCCGGCGGTGACGATGCAGGTGCAGTCGCTCGAAGATTACTTCGGCACGAAGCTGTTCCAGCGCTCGACGAAAAAAATCGAGCTGACCGAAGCGGGACGGACGCTGCTGCCGTTCGCCAGGCGCAGCATCGACTTGATCAAGGAAACGGACGGCGCGATGGCGAAGTTTACGCACATGCTGGAGGGGCGTCTGCAGCTCGGCGCCAGCCTGACGATCGGCGAATATATATTGCCGCGGCTGCTCGGGCCGTTCCGCAAAGAATACCCGAGCATCTCCGTCAGCTTGAAAGTGATGAACACGACGCAAATTATGGAGGAAATATTCAACCACCAGCTGACGTTCGGCCTCGTCGAAGCGCCCGTCCATCATCCGGACGTCCGGACGGAAATCGTGCTCAACGACGAGCTGAAGCTGATCGTGCCGTCGGATCATCCGCTCGCCGACCGGGACGTCGTGACGATCGACGACGTGCTGGCGCACCCGTTCATTTTGCGGGAGCAGGGTTCGGGAACGCGGCAGGTGATGGAGCAGGAGCTGCAGCGGACGGGCATCGGGTCCGACCGGCTCAATATCGTCATGGAGCTCGGCAGCACCGGGGCGATCAAATCGGCGGTCGAGGCGGGCCTCGGCATTACGCTGCTGTCGCCAACGGCCGTACGCCACGAGACGGCGCTCGGCATTTTCAAGGTGAAGACGATCGAAGGGCTGACGTTCACCCGGCACTTTTATTCGATTTATTTGCAGGCGGCGCTGCTGCCGATTTCGGCGGTGACCTTTTTGACGTTTTTGCGGGAACGGGATTTGAACGCCTGGCTGTAACCGGGAGAGTCCTTTACGGAATCTTCATCCCGGCTTTACGCCCGCTTGACGGGCACGCGCTACGATAAGGGAAACGGGGAGGACCATCGACTTGAAGCAAACGTACGATTTGCATTCGCATACAACCGCATCGGACGGCACGAACGCGCCGGCGGTTAACGTCCGGTTGGCCAAGGAGGCCGGACTTCGCGGCTTGGCGATTACCGATCACGATACGGTGGCCGGCATCGCGGAGGCGGCGGCCGAAGGGGCGGCCATCGGCGTCGACGTCGTGCCCGGCGTCGAAATCAGCACGGTAGACGGCGGTCAAGACATTCACGTGCTCGGCTATTACGTCGATACGGAGGACGGCACGTTCCGCGAGCGGCTCGAGCAGCTGAGACGGACGCGCGACCGGCGCAACGAGATGATGGTGGCGAAGCTGACGGAGCTCGGCATGCCGGTCACGATGGACGACGTGATGGCGGCCGCGCGCAAAACGCCCGGCAAAGACGAGACGATCGGCCGGCCGCATATCGCGCAGGCGCTCATCGACAAAGGCTACGCAGCCGACATGACGGAGGCGTTCGACCGATATTTGGGGAAAACCGGGGCGGCCTACGTCAATCCGCCGCGCATCCGTCCGGAGGACGCGATTCAATGGATCCGCGAAGCGGGCGGCGCGCCCGTGCTGGCCCATCCCGGGCTGTACGGCGACGATGCGCTCGTGGAACGGCTGATCGCATTCGGGCTCGCCGGCATCGAGGCGTACCATTCCGACCATTCGCCCGAGGACGAGGCGCGATATGCGGCGATCGCCGAACGGCACGGGCTGATCGCGACGGCCGGCTCGGATTTCCACGGCTCCCGCGGCGGCGTCGTGTTTCATGCGCCGCTCGGCTCGCGCCGGGCGGACGCGGACGTCGTGGAACGGCTGAAAGCGGCGAGCCGGGCGAACGAAAGGAGCGGAGAGCGGACATGACGATACGCAAAGCGATTATTCCCGCTGCAGGGCTCGGCACCCGCTTCCTGCCGGCGACGAAGGCGCAGCCGAAAGAAATGCTGCCGATCGTCGACAAGCCGGCCATCCAATATATCGTGGAGGAAGCGATCGCATCCGGCATCGAGGACATTATCATCGTAACCGGCCGCAACAAGCGGGCGATCGAGGACCATTTCGACAAGTCGGTCGAGCTGGAGGCGACGCTCGAGGAGAAGGCGAATTCCGATCTGCTCCGGATCGTGCAGGACATCTCGAACATGGCCGACATCCATTACATTCGCCAAAAGCAGCCGCTCGGGCTCGGCCACGCCGTCTATTGCGCGAGGAAATTCATCGGCGACGAACCGTTCGCGGTGCTGCTCGGCGACGACATCATCGACTCCGACCCGCCCTGCCTGAAGCGGATGATCGAATTGTACGACCGGCATCGGACGTCCGTCATCGCCGTGCAGAACGTGCCGTGGGAAGACGTCAGCAAGTACGGCATCGTCTCCCCGGCCGAGCGGCTCGACGTGCCGGCGCCGGTGACGCGGATCGGCGATTTGGTCGAGAAGCCGGACCGGGAATCGGCGCCGTCGAACATGGCCGTCATCGGCCGGTACATTATCGAGCCGGACGTGTTCCGCATGCTCGAGCAGTGCAAGCCGGGCCGCGGCGGGGAAATTCAGCTGACCGACGCGCTGCGCATGCTGAACGCCGACAAGCCGATGATCGCTTATCCGATCGAAGGGAAGCGGTACGACATCGGCGACAAATTCGGCTACATCGAGGCGACGATCGAGTACGCCCTGAACCGGGACGATTTGCGGGATGACGTGAAGCGGTATTTGACGGCATTGGTCGACGGTTGGGGGACGCAGGCGGGAACGTAACGCGCGGTCAAATCGAGGCGGGAGCGTGATGGGGCTTGGTGAACGTGGCGGTCATCGGAACGGGATACGTCGGACTCGTAACGGGAGCTTGCTTGGCGGAGGCGGGCCATCGGGTCGTCTGCGCCGATCGGGACGAGGTGAAGATCGGACGGCTGCGCACAGGCGTCGTGCCGATATACGAACCGGGGCTCGAGGAGCTCGTCCGGGCGAACGCGGAAGCCGGACGGCTCCGGTTCGCCTCCGATGCGGCGGAGGCGGTGGCGTCGTCGGACGTCGTCCTGTTTGCCGTCGGCACTCCGCCGCTCGCGAACGGCGACGTCGATACCGGGCCGCTGTTCGAGGCGGTGGCCGAGGCGGCCGCGCATACGCGCACGCCCAAGCTGTTCGCCATCAAAAGCACGGTGCCGGTCGGCACGGCGCGCAAGGCGGAACGGCTCGTCGCCCGGGCGCTTCCGCGGCCCGTAAAGGTCGACGTCGTCTCGAACCCCGAGTTTTTGCGCGAAGGCTCGGCCATACGCGACACGTTCGAGGCCGACCGGATCGTGATCGGCTGCGCCGACCCGGAGGCCGGGGAGCGGCTGGCCGGGCTGTACGAACCGTTCGGCCGGCCGGTCCAGATGACCGACCGCGAAAGCGCCGAGCTGATCAAGTATGCGGCCAACGCGTTTCTCGCGGTCAAGATATCGTTCATTAACGAGGTGGCCAACGTCTGCGAGAAAGTGGGCGCCGACATTCGGTCCGTCGCGCGGGGCATCGGGGCGGACCGCCGCATCGGCCCCCATTTCTTGAACGCGGGCATCGGCTACGGGGGCTCCTGCTTTCCGAAAGATACGAAAGCGCAGCTGCGCATCGCCGAGAACGTCGAGTACGACTTCCAAATACTGCGCGCCGCCGTGCACGTCAACGCGATGCAGCGCATCCGGTTCGCCAACGCGGTCGAGCGGACGCTCGGCGGGTCGCTCGCCGGCAAGCGGGTCGCCGTGCTTGGCTTGGCGTTCAAGCCGCACACGGACGACGTGCGCGACGCGCCGGCGATCGACATCATCCGTCTGCTTCATGACAAGGGAGCGGACGTGCGAGCCTACGATCCCGTGGCGACGGCGAACGCGCGGCGGCATCTGCCGGACGTCGAGCTGTTCGACGAGCCGTACGGCGCGATCGCCGGCGCGGACGCGATCGTCGTGACGACGGAGTGGCCGCAGGTCGCCGCGCTCGATCTCGACCGCGTCAAGCGGCTCATGACCGCGCCGGTCGTGCTCGACGGGCGGCGTGCGTTCGAGCCGGAAGCGATGCGGGCGCGCGGCTTCCGCTACGTCGGGGTCGGCATCCCGGCCGAGCCGGCGAGCGGGACGTAACGAAAACGACGGCAAGGGGCTTCGCCGAAAGGAGCCTGCGGGAAGAGCGCATAGCCGCTCTTCTTTTTTTATCCGCCGCCGCCCGCGAAGACGGCCGTTCTTCCGCCGTTCCAAGGTGGCGGAGAATGTGCTGATGTCGCAATATCGGAGTATGGTTGTCACAAAATAGAACTAATCAACTGGGCGGAACTGTGGTATTTTGTAGAAGGTGTCGTATTTTTTCAGTCCAAACCGAAGGAGTGGATTCGCCGTGATTCGAGTGGCCATGTTAAGTTTCTGGCACGTTCATGCGAGAGATTACGCCAAACAAATTACCGAGCATCCCGAGACGGAAATCGTGGCGGTATGGGACGAGCAGCCCGAGCGCGGACGGAAGGAAGCGCAGGAACGGGGCGTCCGCTTCTACGAGTCGCTGGACGAGCTGCTCGCGCAGCCGGACATCGACGCCGTCGTCGTGGATACGCCTTCCGATATGCATCGCGACGTTATGGTGAAAGCGGCGAACGCCGGCAAACATATTTTCACGGAGAAGGTGCTGGCGATTACGCTCCGCGAGGCGAACGAAATCGTCGCCGCCGTCGACAAGGCGGGCGTCAAGCTGACGGTATCGCTTCCGCGTCTGAACGACAGCTACACGCTGGCGATTCAGGACGTGCTCCGGGAAGGGCTGCTCGGCGAGCTGACGCTCGTCCGGACGCGGCTTTCGCACAACGGCGCGACGGCGAACTGGCTGCCGGCGCACTTCTTCGACGCGAAGCAGACCGGAGGCGGCGCATTGATCGACCTCGGCTGCCATCCGATGTACTTGGCGCGCCTGTTCCTCGGCTTGCCGGAGAGCGTCACGGCCAGCTACGGGTATGTGACGGGCAAGGACGTCGAAGACAATGCGGTCGCCGTGCTCCGCTATCCGAACGGCGCGCTCGGCATCGTGGAAGCGGGCTTCGTCAACCGGTTCTCGCCGTTTACGGTGGAGCTTCACGGTACGGAAGGATCGCTGCTGTACGGAACGCCGGACAACCGGATCGTGCTGCGCACGTCCAAGCTCGGCGAGGAGGCGTCCAAATCGTGGACCGTGAAGGAGCAGCCGGACCCGCGTCCGTCCGCGATCCAGCAATGGGTGCGCCACATCGTCGACGGCACGGTCGCGGAAGAAAACATCGGTCTCGCGCTCGACTTGACGAAGCTGATGGAGGCGTCCAACTTGTCGGCGCGCCGCAATCAAGCGGTGAAGCTGAGCGAGCTGGCGCAGTAAGGACGAGGAGCATGGCGACGGATCGCACCGAACGGGGCGGCGGGGGAACGGAAGCGCCGCCGTCCAAACGCGCGGACAAACGGAACGCCTTCGACTTTTTGCAGGGACGGTACAACGAGCTGGAGCGTCACGATATCCGGTTCCGGTGGGGCGACTACGGCTTTCGCGTTCTCCGGTTCCATTGGACGACGTTCGCTCCTTCCAAGGTAATCGGCTTCCATCAGCACGACGAGTTCGAATTTCATTTCATCCCCCGCGGCAAAGGGATCGTCATTATGGACAATATCCGTCATCCGTTTCAAGAGGGGATGTTTTATTTGACCGGTCCCGGGGTCGAGCATTGCCAGGAAGCGGACGAACGGGAAGGGATGGATGAGCTGTGCCTCCATATCGACATCGTCAAGCTCCGTGAGGACGAGGACGAGGACGGCGGCGAAGAAGGCGGTTCGGACCGTGCCGTTCCGGCGTGGGGAGCCGATTCGGAGGCCGAGGAGGCGGAGGAATGCGTCCGTCTGCTGCGGGAGCTGCCGCGCAGACCGGAGGTCGACCGGTACAAGGCGATGGACGGGTTCATGACCGCCTTCCGCGCCTGGGCCGACAACGAGACGGGTTTGTACACGACGGTCAAGCAGTCGATCATCCAAATCCTGCTCCGTTCCGTGCGCGCCTACGGCGACAAGCAAACCGAGCCGGCGCTGCCGACGCGGGACATGAACGCGTACCGGATTCAGCTGGCGAGCCGGTTTATACAGGCGAATTCGACGAAGCCGATCGCCTTGGAGGACGTGGCGGAAAAGCTTCGCATCAGCGGACGGCAGCTGCAGCGCATTTTTCGCGATAACGGGCTGGGCTCGTTCAGCGACTACGTGGAGAAGGTGCGGCTCGGGCGGGTGTGCGAGGCGCTGCTCGATTCCGACGAGCCGATCGAGCGGATCGCGCTCGATCAAGGGTTTTCCAGCGCGAATTACTTGTACTACGTATTCAAGAAGCGGTTCGGCACGACCCCGGGCGCGTACCGGGATTCCAGGCGAAACGAGGCGAAACATTCGACATGACCGTATCGAAGACGATCCGGGTCGGCATTATCGGCAGCGGCGGCATCGCCCGCGCCCATGCTGCCGCCTACAAAACGATGGACCACGTGGAGATCGCGGCGGTGGCCGACGTCGTGCCGGGCAAGGCGCAGCAGTTTATCGACCGCGACGAGCTGAAGGACGCCCAACCGTTCGAAGACCACCGCGAGCTGCTCGCGCTCGATTTGGACGGGGTCAGCATCTGCACGCCGAACAAGGCGCACCACCGGACGGCGGTCGACGCGCTGGAGGCCGGCAAGCACGTCCTGCTCGAGAAGCCGATGTCCGTCACGCTCGACGAGGCGATCGACATGGTGCAGACGAGCAAGCGGACGGGCAGCATGCTGAGTATCGGCTTCCAGCCGCGCTACGACCCGAATATGGACATCGTCCGAAACATCGTGCAGTCCGGCCGGCTCGGCAGCGTCTATTACGTCGAGACCGGGGGCGGCCGGCGCCGCGGCATGCCGGGCGGCACGTTCATCTCCAAGGAGCTGGCGGGGGCCGGCGCGATGGCCGACATCGGCTGCTACTCGCTCGACATGGCGCTGAACGCGCTCGGCTATCCGAAGCCGCTCACCGTCAGCGCGTACACGTCCAACCTGTTCGGCACGAATCCGCGCTACCATCGCGAGGCGGAGCGGTTCGACGTCGAAGATTTCGGGGTGGCGCTCGTCCGGCTGGAGGGCGGCATCGCGCTCAACTTCAAGATCAGCTGGGCGATGCATATGGATACGCTCGGCGCGACGATGTTTCTCGGCTCCGAGGGCGGCCTGAAGGTGACGCCCGCCGGCGTCGGGCCGTGGAGCGGCGTATGGGACGGCAAGGTGGGCAGCATCACGCTGTTTCACGATCTGCTCGGCCATCATACGGAGAGCCCGATACCGGTCAAGGAGCATTCGATCAACCTGTTCCATGAGAAGGTGCGCGATTTCGTCGCGGCCATCCGCGAAGGGCGGGGCGCCCCGATCCCGGGCGAGCAAATTTTGTACAACCAGGCGATTATCGACGGCGTGCTGCGCTCCTCCGAGCTGAAGCGCGAGGTCGAGATCGCGCTGCCTTGACGGTTATCGCAGAGAGTCTTTCGAGCCGCGGCGACGCGGAGCGGAAGGCTCTTTTTCGCGTGCGTCCGTTTAAAAATGACCGGCAATAGTTTAAAACCGTCCCAGCCGTCGCCGGGTCGCCGTATGATAAAATGGGATGAGGGTGCCGCGTCCGTTATTATGGGTAGTAGGCGGCGTAGTCGAATGGTAAAATGGGGGAAAACACTCGTTGACGGGAGAGTGGCGCGATGGTTCGGGTACTTGTCGTCGATGACGAGAAAGAAATTCGCAACGGGCTCGTGCATCATATCCCTTGGTCCGAATGGGGCGTTCGGCACGTGGACGCCGCCGACGACGGCGACTCGGCGCTCGAGCTCGCGACGCGGCTCGGGCCCGAGCTGATCGTCACCGATATCCGCATGCCGCGCATGAGCGGGCTGGAGCTGATCGCCGGGCTGTCCCGGACCGGATATACGGGCGACGTAATCGTCATTAGCGGCTACGACGATTTTCATTTCGCCAAGGAGGCGTTCAAGCTGGGCGTCTCGGACTATTTGCTCAAGCCGATCAACAAGCAGGAGCTCGGCCGGGCCGTCGCGGCCGCACTCGAGAGGCGGCGGGAGCGGAGCGAACGGGACCGCGACGAGACGGTTCTTCGCCAAAGCCTCGTGCAAGTCATTCCGAAGCTTCGCGAAGAGACGATGCGGGAGCTGGTCGAACGGTCGTATCGCGAAGACGTCGGGGGACGGACGGAGCGGAAGCTGCGGCAGGCGGGGCTCGACTGGCTGGCGAAGGAGCCGCTGCGGCTGGCGGTATTCGGCATCGACAACTTGAAAGCGCTAACGGAAGGGAAGCCGCCCGGCGAAAAGGAGCTGGTGCTGTTCGCCGTCGGGAACGTTTTGGACCATTTGTTCAAGGAAGAGGTGCCCTTCTACGTCTTGTTCCGGTCCAGCCTTGACCATTGGGTGGCGGTATTCGGGGACCCGGCGGACGGGGACGGCCGTCCGGACGATTGGGCCGGCACGACGCTCGCGGCCGCCGAGCGGGCGGGGCAGTACGCCAAAGTCGGCGTAAGCGTCGGGATGGCGCCGGAGCCGGGGACGATGCAGCAGCTGTACCCGATGCACCGCCGGGCCGTCGAATCGCTTGACTACCATAAGATTTATAAAGGCATCGCGGCAAGCGAGGAGCATACGGATTATTTGGAGAAAAACGGGGAGCTCGTGCTGGCCAGCCCGAAGCAGCTGACCGAGCTGCTTCTGTACGGAACGGAGCGCGATATCCGCGCGGCGATGGAGCATTACCCGAACTGGGCGAAAAGCCGGGACGTCCACGATCCGAAAGATTTGCAGCAGCTTACGTTCGAATGGCTGCTCGAGACGTTCCGTACGGCGCAGAAGCTGGGCTGGAAGGAGACGTCGTGGGAAAAAAATCCGATCGCGATCTGGGAGCAGCTCGAACGGTTCGATACGCTCGAATCGCTCCAGCGGGAAGCGACCGCAAGGCTGCTGCAGGCGTCCGAAAGCATGCAGGAGCAGCTGGCGCCGCGCAGCCAGATCGTTCATGCGGCGGAACGGTGGATCGAGCGGAATTACGGCGACATGCTGACGCTCCAGACGGTGGCCGATCAAGTGCACGTGACGCCCGTCTGGCTGAGCAAGCTGTTCAAGAAAGAAACGGGCATGAGCTTCCTCGAGTACGTGACCGGCGTCCGGCTGCGGAAGGCGACGGAGCTGTTGATGGATTTGAACTTGAAGGTGTATCAGATCAGCTACCTTGTCGGGTACCAGGACCCCGTTCATTTCTCCCGGCTGTTCAAGAAGAAGTACGGCTGTACGCCGCACGAATACCGCAACAAGCGGGGCAACCATCTTGAATAGCCGGCTGCGCGACTGGAGCCGGTTTTCGATCCGTCATCAAGTGCTGCTTCTGTTCTTCGTCGTGATCGTCCTGCCGTTCGTCTTCATCGGGTATTTCGCCTACACGAAATCGGTGGAAGCGATCGAGAACGTCAGCTCCGTCGTATCGCTCGACATGATCGACAAAAACGGCAAGACGCTCGACAACTATTTGAATCTCGTCGGCTCGGCCCAAAACGAGCTGATGTTTTCGTCGGAAATCCAGGAGCTGCTCAGTCAGGAGCCGAAGACGAAGGTGGAGGAGATGGAGTTCGCCCTTCGTCTCATCCAGCTGACGAATTCGCTCAGCAGCAACCCGCACGCCTATTCGATCCGCCTGTTTCCGATCGAGCCTTCGCGGTTCCCGACGTTTACCGAATCGATCTATAACGGGATCGACATCGAGAACGAGCCGTGGTTCCGGCAGGCGAAAGAAACGAGGTCGCCGTTTTGGCAGCTGTTTCTGCCGCGGGACACGCCGACGATTCCGGCCGAGCCGGTCATTTCGAAAATCAAACGGCTGTACAGTCTCGGACAAGCCGACATTCGCGGCATCGTCGCCGCCGACATCAAGGTAAGCACGCTCGGGGACTATCTCGCTCCGGTGAAGATGCTGCCCAACCAGCAGGTGATGCTGCTCGACGAGAACGGTGCGATCGCGTATCACCAAGATGCGTCGCGGCTCGGGACCCGCGTCAAATCGTCGAACCTGACAAGGCTGCTGGCCGGCAGCGTCCGCGGCTCGGAGACGATCGAGCTGGAAGGCGTGAAGCACATGGTCACGTTCACGACGCTCGGCAGCAACGGCTGGAAGCTGGTCAGCCTCGTTCCGCTGTCGGTGCTGACTCAGCCGGTTTCGGGCATCGAGCGGATCAGCGTCCTGTTTCTCCTGTTTTACTTCCTGATCTCCGTCTTCACGGTCGTCTACATCACGGTTCGATTCACGAACCCGATCCAGCGGCTCGTCCGGTCGATGAGTAAAGTGGAGCGGGGCGATTTCCCGTCGCCGGGCTTGCCGCAGGCGCGCCGCCAGGACGAGATCGGCTGGCTGTACCGCGGATTCGATACGATGGTCCGGCGGATCGATCGGCTGGTGCAAAACGCGGAAAAAGCGGCCAAAGACAAAAAAGAGCTGGAGTTCCAGGTGCTGACGCATCAGATCAACCCGCACTTCCTGTACAACACGCTCGAAGCGATCCGCTGGAAGGCGGAAAGCCGCGGCGCCGACGACATCAGCGAGATGGTAAGCTCGCTCGGCAATTTGCTCCGCCTCAGCTTGAACGACGGGAAGGAGCTGACGACCGTGGAGCGGGAAATCGAGCACGTCCGGCAGTACGTCAACATCGAGATCGCCCGCCAGGCGGTGCCGATCCGGGTCGTCTACGGGGTGGACGCGGACATCGCCGGACTCCCGTTTCTGCGTCTGCTCATCCAGCCGCTTGTGGAAAACGCGATCAAGCACGGCATCCGCAGCCGGACCGACGGCTCGGGCATCAAAATCGTCATTCGCGGCGAATGGAAGGACGGGATGGTACGGTTCGAAATCAGCGACAACGGACCGGGCATTCCCGAGCCGGTACGAGCCCGGCTGTTGAGCCCCGGCGCTCCCGATTCGGGGGAACGGAGCGGCGTCGGGCTGCGCAACGTGCACGCGCGGCTGAACCTTTACTTCGGCGAACCGTACGGCCTCCGCATCCCGGAGAGAGACGGGGCGGGTGCGACGATCGAGCTGCTGCACCCGGTGCTGGCGACCGAGCCGAACCGTACGGAATAACGGAGCGGCGGCCGGTCGTTCGCTGGGATGCGGAAAACCGGTTCGGCGCTGTCGCGCGGCGACTTCGCGAAGCTCGGCTTCTCGGCTAGCCGGCTGTCCGAAGGCTTAAAACCGAACGTCCCGCCTGGACGGACGACATCAAGAAGCCGTAATCGGCGGAACTTTGCAAAACGGACCGCGAGCTGACGAAAAAAAGGGCCGTTCCCATACGCCGGGAACGGCCCTTCGTGCGCCCGCAGCGCTATTTCACCAAAACCGGCATCGCCTTGACCGCCTCTTCGTCGGGCGTCACGTACAGCGTCTTCTGCCGCTCGTAGATGACGAAGCCGGGCTTCGCTCCGCTCGGCTTGCGCACGTGGCGGATGAGCGTATAGTCGACGGGCACCTGGCTCGACGATTTCGCCTGGCTGTAGTAGGCGGCGAGCATCGCCGCCTCGTGCAGCGTCCGCTCGCCGAATTCGCCGGCGCGGATGACGACGTGCGAGCCCGGAATGTCTTTCGTATGGAGCCACGTATCGTTCGGCTGAGCGAGCCGGTTCGTCAAATATTCGTTTTGCACGTTGTTTTTGCCGACATAGATCGGGATCCCTTCGCCGGACGTATAACACGTCAGCGCCGGCTTGTCCGGCTTTTTCTTCTTCGCGCCTTTCCGTCCCCCGCGATCGCGAAGATAGCCCTGCTCGACGAGCTCGTCGCGAATCCCTTCGATGTCGCCGAGCGACGCCCGTTCCAGCTGGGCGAGCAGCGTGTCCAAGTAGACGATTTCCGCCTGCGCGGACTCGATCTGCTCGCCGACGACCGACAAGCTGTTGCGCAGCTTCGCGTATTTCTTGAAGTACCGTTGGGCGTTTTCCGACGGCGTCAGCAGCGGATCGAGCTCGATGCGGATCTTTTTCTGCTCCTCGTCGTAATAGTCGATCACCTCGATCGACTTGTCGCCTTTTTGCGCCTCGTGCAGCGAGGCCGTGAGCAGCGCGCCCAGCTTGCGGAACCGGTCGGCGTCCTTCGCTTCCTCGATCGTTTCGCGCAGCTTGTCGAGCTTCTTCCCGTTTTTGTTCCGCTCGTTCTGCAAAAAACGGAGCAGGTCCGACGCGCGCTGCTTGACCGCGTCGCGCTCCGCCTTGTCCCCGTAGTACGCCTCCAGGCAGGCGCTGACCGTGTCGAACCGGCGGGATTCTCCCCGCACGTGCGTCAGCGCGATGACGGAGAAGTGCGACTTGCCGCCCGCGGCTTCCTCCGCGATGACCGGCTCGAACCGGTGCGCGGCCACCGCCTCCATCACGCCGCGGAACGCGCGCCATACCGCGGCCAAGTCCGCCTCCTCCGCGGTGGCGCCTTCCGCGCCGCCTCGATAGGCGATTTCGCGCGCCGCGAGCGGGCCGATGCCGCTGAACCGGTCGACGATGCGCTGGCGCACGAGGCCGGAGCCTTCCTCCTCCGCGGGGCGCATCGCTTCCCGAAACGCTTCCTCCGAGACGATGTCGAGCGGATTCGTCTTGCCCTGCTCGGGCGGCGCCGTGTACGCGCTTCCCGGCATGACGATCCGGTACGCGCTGATCGCGGGCGTCACGTGGTGAATGCCGTCCAGCACCGTCCCCGATTTCGGGTCGACGAGAATGATATTGCTGTGCCGCCCCATAATTTCGACGACGATCCGCTTCGCGCTCACGTCGCCGATTTCGTCCCGCTGCCTCAAGTCGATCCGGATGATGCGCTCGAGCCCGACCTGCGTCACCGATTCGATGACCGCGCCTTCGCAATGTTTGCGCAGCAGCATGCAGAACATCGGAGCCTCGGTCGGATTGACGAACGGCGCCTCCGTGAAATGAACGCGGGGGTACGTCGGGTTCGCCGACAGCAGCAGCTTCCGGTTGTGACCCTGCGCCCGGATTTGGAGCACGATGTCGTGCCCGGAGGGCTGATAAATTTTATGAATGCGGCCGCCTTCGCACGTCGCAAGCTCGGCTGCGACGGCTCGGGTGACGAGACCGTCCAACGACATAGAGCAACACCCCTTTATCGAGTCGAAAAAAAGAATCCTTCCCTATCATGCCATAAACGGGGGTGCCGAACAAATCCGTTCCCCGTCCGGCTGTCGGCGGGTTATCGAAAAATCGCGGGCGAGCGGACGGGCGTTGGGATATTTTTCGGTTTGTCCGAATACATTTACCGTGAGTAGAGCGTGTACGACGAGCGCTTCGGGAGGGGAAGAGTGCGTGGAACAGAACAAGTGGTATCAGATGGAAACGGAGGAAACGGCCCGGGTGCTGAACGTCGTTCCGGCCCGGGGGCTGTCCTGGGAGGAGGCGAAGGAGAGGCGGAGCCGTCACGGGGACAACGAGCTGACGGAGAAGCGGAACGTTTCGCTGATCGCGTTGTTTTTGAACCAGTTCAAAGATTTCATGGTGCTCGTGCTGATGGCGGCGACGCTCGTCTCCGGCCTTCTCGGCGAATATTTGGACGCGATCACGATCGTCGCGATCATCGTCATGAACGGCATACTCGGGTTCATCCAGGAGTTTCGGGCGGAGCGCTCGCTGCGGGCGCTGAAGGAGCTGTCCGCTCCGTCCGCCAAGGTGCTGCGAGACGGGACGCTCGCGCAAATTCCGGCGAAGGAGCTCGTGCCCGGCGATGTCGTGCTCATCGAGAGCGGAGACCGGATTCCCGCCGACGTCCGGTGGATCGAGACGAACAGCCTGTACGTGGAGGAGTCGGCGCTGACCGGCGAATCGGTGCCGGTCGGCAAACATACGGAGGCGCTCGGCGGCGGCGACGTGCCGCTCGGCGATCAGAAAAACGTCGGCTTCATGGGGACGATGGCGACCCGGGGCACGGCGAAAGGCATCGTCGTGCGGACCGGCATGGATACCGAGATGGGCAAAATCGCCGACTTGATCCAAAACACCGAAACGATGGAGACGCCGCTGCAGCACCGTCTCGAGCAGCTCGGCAAAGTGCTGATCGCGGTGGCGATCGGGCTGACGATCATGGTCGTCGTCGCCGGCATCCTGCACGGCCAGCCGCCGTACGCGATGTTCCTGGCCGGCGTCAGTCTCGCGGTGGCGGCGATCCCCGAAGGGCTGCCCGCGATCGTGACGATCGCGCTGGCGCTCGGCGTGCAGCGGATGATCAAGCGGAAGGCGATCGTCCGCAAGCTGCCGTCGGTCGAGACGCTCGGCTGCGCGTCCGTCATCTGCTCGGACAAAACGGGAACGCTCACGCAAAACAAAATGACCGTCACCCACGTCTGGCTCGGCGGCGACGTGCTCGAGGTGACGGGGGACGGCTACGAGCCGTCCGGTCAAATTTTGTCCGGCGGCCAGCTCGTCGATTTGCGGCAAAACCAGATGCTGCGCCGGCTGCTGCAAATCGGCGTGCTGTGCAACAACGCCCATCTCCACGAGGAATTCCCGGACCAGAAGCGGAAGTCGTCGAAAGGTCCGGTGAAGCCGGTCTATTCGATCAAGGGCGATCCGACGGAAGGCGCGCTCGTCGTCCTGGGCGCCAAAGCCGGCATTACCCGGCATTCGCTCGAAGGGCTGTACGAACGGAAGGGCGAGCTGCCGTTCGATTCCGACCGGAAGCGGATGTCGGTGCTGCTCCAGCATCAGGGCGGCCGGCTGCTGTACACGAAGGGAGCGCCCGACGTCGTGCTCGAGAAGTGCGCTTACGTGCTGTGGGAAGGGAAAGTGATCCCGTTCACGCCGACGCTCAAGCAGAAGGTGCTCGCCGCGAACGAAGGAATGGCCCGCTCGGCGCTGCGCGTGCTCGGTCTCGCCTACAAGGAGCTGAAGCCGACGGACCGCGAGGATACGCCTCATACGCTTGAAAGCCAGCTCGTCTTCGTCGGCTTGGCCGGAATGATCGATCCGCCGCGCAAAGAAGTGCGCGACGCGATCGTCACCTGCAGGCGGGCGGGCATCAAGACGGTCATGATCACCGGCGACCATCAGGCGACGGCGGAGGCGATCGCGCGCCAGCTCGGCATGCTGCCGCCGAACGGGCTGTCGATGAACGGCCAGCAGCTGGCGGCGATCTCCGACGACGAGCTGGACGAGCGCGTCGATCAAGTGTACGTTTACGCACGCGTCTCGCCCGAACACAAGCTTCGCATCGTCAAGTCGCTGCAGCGCAAAGGCCACGTCGTGGCGATGACCGGCGACGGCGTGAACGACGCGCCCGCAATCAAGGCGGCCGACATCGGCATCGCGATGGGCATTACCGGCACCGACGTGACGAAGGAAGCGTCCGCGCTCGTCCTAAGCGACGACAACTTCGCCTCGATCGTATCGGCGATCGAGGAAGGGCGGGGCATCTATGAGAACATCCGGAAATTTATCCGCTACCTGCTCGCCTCGAACGTCGGGGAGATCATGACGATGTTCCTCGCGATGATGATGGGCTTGCCGCTGCCGCTCGTGCCGATCCAAATTTTGTGGGTCAACCTGGTGACGGACGGCTTGCCCGCGATGGCGCTCGGCGTCGATCAGGCGGAGAAAGATTTGATGCAGCAAAAGCCGCGTCCGGCGAAGGAAAACATTTTCGCCCGCCGGCTGGGCTGGAAAATCGTCAGCCGCGGCCTGTTGATCGGCTTGTGCACGCTCGCGGCGTTTTGGCTGACGCTGCAGGAAAACCCGGACAGCGCCGAGGGGCTCGTCAAGGCGCAGACGGTCGCATTCGCCACGCTCGTCATGGCGCAGCTCATCCACGTGTTCGACTGCCGCAGCTCGCGCTCGATTTTTCATCGCAATCCGCTGCAGAACAAATATTTGGTGCTGGCCGTTCTTTCCTCGGTGGCGCTTCTGCTCGGCGTTCTGTACGTCGAGTCGCTTCAGCCGATCTTCAAGACGGTGCCGCTCGGCGTCAAGGAGTGGGTCGTCACGCTCGTCTTCGCCGGCATTCCGACGTTCCTGATGGGGTTCGGCAGCGTTATGACGACGCAGCGCCGCAAGCGCCGGAAGCTCGTCTCCGGCTACGGCTCCAAGCCGGTTGTCCGATGACCGGCGACGGCCGCCGCCGCGGTCGAATGCGCCGGGTCCGTACAGGGCCCGGCTTTCGGCGTGTCCGGGCTTTGTCGGAAACTATATTTCCGGACGCGACAGGAGTTCGTCCTTCCGATCAGAATTTACTAGGGGAGAACATGCGACGGAGGGCGAACGATCATGAGATTCAAAACGAAGCTATACGCCGGGTTCGGCATCGTGCTGGCGATGCTCCTGCTGCTGTCGGGCCTGGGGTCCGTGCTGCTCGGCGATATGAACGGCACGATGAAACGGATCGTCAACGACAATTTCGTCGGCGTGAAGCTCGTCACGTCCATACGGGGGGAAGTCAATACGATCGGCCGGGAGCTGAACGCCCTGCTGCTGAACTTGGACACGGCCGGCATCCAGTCGCACAAGCAGCCGATTCTGGAAAGCCGCAGCCGGATCGAGCGATATTGGGAGCAGTTGTTGTCGCTAAGCACGGCGCCCGGCGATACCGAGGCGCTCGCCCGTTTAAGCGCCTACTACGTCGAATACAGCCGCGGAGTGGACCGGCTTATCCAGCTGGCGGAGGACGGCAACCGGAGCGGCGCCTTGACCGCCTATTACGACTCCGTCCAGCCGACCAGCACGGCGCTGTTCGAGACGATCCGCACGTTCAGCGCCGTTTACGAAGACGATATGGAGAAGGCGATCGCTTCGTACGAAAGCGTTTACCGGTCGACGCTGTACATGCTGACCGGCTTCGTCGTCCTGCTCGTCGCCATCTCCGCGTCCGTCGCCGGCTGGGTGCTGCGCAGCGTCGGGGGAAGCCTCGGGGAGGTGGCGAACGTCATGAAGGGCGTCACGTTCGACGATACGAGCCGGCTGCCCCGCATCGAGGTGCGGGTTGACGACGAGATCGGCAATATCGCGCGGGCGTATAATCAAATGGCCGCCGCGCTCGAGAAGCATGCGCTGGACGTTCTGCATTACCAGGCGAAGCTGGAGGACTACGCCAGGCACAAGGCGAGGCTGGCCGACATGTCCGCGAAGCTTCAAGGCGTCCATGACGTCTATGCGCTGGGCAGCCTGTTCGTCAACGAAATCGCGCCGATGGCGGGGGCCGGGTACGCGGTGCTGTACCAGGTCGACTCCGAGGATGGCGTCGCCTCCGGCATGAATAAGCTGGCCGCCTATGCGGACGACGGGGAGGACGTCGGAAGCGGGGAGGCGAAGCCGGGAGTCGGGCTCGTCGCCCAATGCGCCCGGGAGAACAAACGGATCCTGCTCGATCGCGTGCCGGGCAGCCATATCCGGGTCCGCTCCGGACTCGGCTCGTCGGAGCCGGCTCATCTTCTTCTTCTCCCGGTATCGTTCGAAGGGAAGGCGATCGCCGTGCTGGAGCTCGCTTCGTTCTCCCCGTTCGATCCGTCCAAGCTCGACATGCTCGAGGAAATGAACGCGCTGCTCGGCACCGCGCTCGACAGCGTGTCGGCCTACGCGAAAATTCGCAAGCTGCTGACCGAGTCGCAGCTGTTCTCCGAGGAGCTGCAGGCGCAGTCGGAAGAGCTGCAGCTTCAGCAGGAGGAGCTGCGGGCGCTCAACGAGCAGCTGGAGGTGCAGTACAAGCACGCCGACCGCAAAAACAAGGAGCTGGAGCTGGTGCGGCAGGCGCTCGAGGAAACGAACCGGCGAGTCGTCCAAAGCTCCCGCTACAAAACCGAGTTTTTGGCCAACGTCTCGCACGAGCTGCGGACGCCGCTCAACAGCCTGCTGCTGCTCGCCCAGCTGCTCGCCGAGAACAAGGAAGGAAACTTGACGCCGAAGCAGAAAGAATATGTCAGGACGATTTACGGATCGGGGGCCGATCTGCTGAACCGGATCAACGACATCCTCGATTTGTCGAAAATCGAGGCGGGCAAAATGGAGCTCGTCCGGGAAACCGTTACGCCGGCCGGCTTGGCCGATTTCGCGAAAAGCCGGTTTTGGGCGCTCGCGTCGCGCAAAGGACTCGAATTCCGGATCGACGTCCGGGCGGGGGAGGAGAACGCCGTCATCGAGACGGACGTCCGGAAGCTGGAGCAGATTGTCGGCAATTTGCTGTCCAACGCGATCAAGTTTACGGAAAGCGGAACCGTGACGTTATCGATCGGAATCGAGCCCGCATCGCCGGAACCGCCGGCCGGAGGCGGGGAGTCCCCACGCGGCGGGACGCTGCGCGTGACGGTGGCCGATACCGGAATCGGCGTGCCGGCGGAGAAGCGGGACGCGATCTTCGAGCCGTTCCGTCAAGCGGACGGCACGACGAGCCGCAAATACGGAGGCACCGGACTCGGGCTGTCGATCAGCCGGGAGCTGGTCGTCCTGCTCGGCGGGACGATTGCGCTGGAAAGCGAGGAAGGGAAAGGAAGCGCGTTTACGGTTGCCGTGCCGCTTATGACGGGCGCCACGGATGAGGCCGAAGCAATCGGGACCGATGCCCGTTATGAAAGCGCGGCTGCGGCGGAGACGAGCCGAAGCGGCGCCGATGCGGCCGACGCGGCCGAGCGGCTGAGCGGCCGGAAAATCTTGCTCGTCGACGACGACATGCGCAACATTTTCGCGCTGACAGGCGTGCTCGAATCGTTCGGGACGAACGTCATTTTCGCCGAAAACGGACTCGAGGCGCTCGAGCTGCTCGAACGGAACACCGATACGGACCTCGTGCTGATGGACATCATGATGCCGAAGATGGACGGCTACGAGGCGATTCGCACGATCCGCGCAAGCGACGCCCCCTACCGCCAATTGCCGATCATCGCGCTGACGGCGAAGGCGATGAAGCACGACAAGGAGAAGTGCATCGAGGCCGGCGCCAACGACTACATCAGCAAGCCGATCCAATTCGATCAGCTCGTCTCGCTGCTGAAAGTGTGGCTGCACCGATGAGCCGCCTTTCCCCCAACCCGGACCGCCGCGAGGAGCAGGAGGCGCTGGAACGGATCGAGGTGTCGCTCCTGCTCGAAGGGGTGTATCGCCATTACGGTCACGATTTCCGCAATTACACGTATTCGTCCATCCGCCGGAGAATTTGGAACCGCGTGCGCGCGGAGCGGCTCCCGACCATATCCGCGCTGCAGGCCAAAGTGCTCCACGATCCGGCCGCCATGGAACGGCTGCTCGCCGACTTTTCGATCGGCGTGACGGAAATGTTTCGGGACCCGACGTTCTTCCTCGCCCTCCGCCATAAGGTCGTTCCGCTGCTGCGCGCGCTGCCGTTCGTCCGCATCTGGCACGCCGGCTGCTCGACGGGGGAGGAGGTCGTGTCGATGGCGATTTTGCTTCACGAGGAGGGGCTGTACCGGAAAGCCCGCCTATACGCCACCGACATGAACGCGGCGGCGCTCGGCCAAGCGGAGGGCGGACGCTTCCCGCTCGAGAGGATGCAGCAGTACACGAAAAACTATTTGCTGTCCGGCGGACGGCGGGCGTTCTCGGAATATTACACGGTATTGGGAGAGCGGGCGGCGTTCCATCCGTTTTTGGCGGAAAACCTCGTCTATTCCCAGCATAACCTCGCGACCGATCACTCGTTCAACGAATTTCATCTGATCGTCTGCCGCAACGTGCTCATCTACTTCGACGACGTCATGCAGCGTCGCGTGCTGGAGCTGTTCCGGTCGAGCCTGGTGCCGGAGGGCATGCTCGGGCTCGGGCGGAAGGAAAGTCTCCCGAGAGAGCTGCAGGAGGGAGCGTTCGAGACGATCGACGGGCAAGAGAAACTATACCGGAAGTGTGATCCGACCGGAAGGGATCGAACCGAATGATCAAACTATTGGCGGTAGACGACCGCCCGGAAAATTTGCTGGCGCTCGAAGGGGTGCTCGCCTCGCCCCAATACGAGGTCGTCTCGCTCCGATCGGGTGAAGACGCGCTTCGCTACTTGCTGCTCGAGGACGTCAGCGATTTGGCGGTCATCTTGATGGACGTGCAGATGCCGGGCTTGAACGGCTTCGAGACGGTCAAGCTGATCAAGCAGCGGGAGCGGTGCCGGGAAATTCCGGTCATCTTCCTGACCGCGATCAGCACGTCGACGGAGCACGTGCGGCAGGGCTACGACGCGGGGTCGATCGATTACTTGTTCAAGCCGATCGATCCGGATTTGCTGCGGCTCAAGGTGGATGCATTCGCGAAGCTGCACCGGTACCACCGGCAAATTATCGAGCAGGGAGACATGCTGCGCCGGCGGGCGCTCGAGCTGGAGCAGTCGAACCGGCGGTTCGCGGAGGCCGACGCGCTGCTGAAGCTGCAGAACGAGCGGCTCGAATCGATGGTCGAGGAGCGGACGCTCGAGCTGCGCGAGACGAACGAGAAGCTGCGCAGGTCGCAGGAGCGGTTTCGCAAAATGTTCATGTCCAATCCGTGCCTCATGGCGATCCGCCGGCTGTCGGACATGGCCTGCATCGACGTGAACGAAAGCTGGCTGCGCATGACGGGATTCGGGCCGGATACGATGCCGGCTCCTTCCGAGGCGCTGCGGTTCGCTTCCGATGCGCCGGATGAAGCCGTCCGATGCGGAGAGCGCACGGTGCGCAACGCGAAGATCAAGTACGCGACGAGGTCGAACGAATGGCGGGACGGCTTGCTCTCGACGGAGCTGATCGAGCTGGACGGGGAGAAATGCTTGCTCGAAGTCGTCGTCGACGTGACCGAGAACGTCCGCTTCGAGAAGGAAATGTCGCGGCTCGCCGAGCTGAACCTGATCGGGGAGATGGCGGCCGGCATCGCGCACGAAATCCGCAATCCGATGACGACGATACGCGGGTTTTTGCAATTGTCGCAAAGTTCTCCGGGACGGATGGAGAAGGAGCACGTCGACATGATGCTCGAGGAGCTCGACCGGGCGAACGGCATCATTACCGAATATTTGTCGCTGGCCAAAAACAAGCAGACGGTCATGGTGCCGCGGCCGCTGAACCGGCTTGTCGAATCGCTGCTGCCGCTTATTCACGCGGAAGCGATGGTGTCCGGCAAGCACGTCCAGATCGAGTACGGCGAATGTCCCGACATCCCTCTCGACGAGAAGGAAATTCGCCAGCTCGTGTTGAACATGACGTTGAACGGACTCGAGTCGATGTCCCCCGGCGGGGTGCTGCGCATCCGGACCGGTACGGACGACGGCGAGGTCGTCTTGACGATCGCGGACCAAGGGCACGGCATCCGCGAGGACGACCTGGAGAAGCTCGGGCGCCCGTTTTTTACGACGAAGGAGAACGGAACCGGCCTCGGGCTCGCCGTCTGCTACAGCATCGCCGCCCGTCACGGGGCGACGATTCGCGTGACCAGCGGACCGGAGGGGACGACGTTCGACATCCGGTTTCCGCTGCCCATCCGTTGAAGGATGCGTTCCGCGCATTCCGTTTGCCGCCATCCGACTGGAAAGGAATCGATGACTTTATGACGAAGCCCGATTATATCGTTCGACCAGCGACCATTGAGGATACGGACCGGCTCGCCGAGCTGTTCGACGCGTACCGCGTTTTTTACGGCAAACCGTCCGATGCGGAAGGGGCCCGGCAGTTTTTGCGAGAAAGGATGACGATGAGGGATTCGATCGTATTCGCCGCCGAACGGGAGGCGGAGGGGAGGCTCGTCGGCTTCGCGCAGCTGTATCCGACGTATTCGTCGATTTCCATGAAGCGGGCGCTGATCCTGAACGATCTGTACGTGGCGGAACAATGCCGCGGAGGCGGCGTCGCCACGGCGCTGCTCGATCGCGCGAAGAAGTACGCGCTCGCGATCGGGGCCAAGGGGATCGGCCTGGAGACGGGGGCAGACAACGTGCGCGCGCAGCGGCTTTACGAGAACAACGGCTACGTGCGCGATACGTCGTTTTACCATTACGAGTGGACCGCGAAGCCGGAAGCGTGACCGCCGCTACATGCGGGCTTTCATCGTTTTCAAATATTCCGAAGGCGACATGCCGGTCGCTTTCTTGAACTGGCGGGAGAAGTAATGGATGCTGGAGAAGCCGAGCCGTTCGGCGATTTCCGTCACGTTGCTCGTCTCCTCGCGGATGTACGTCTTGGCGCGCTCGATGCGCAGCCGCCCGACGTACTCCGCGACGCCGCAGCCGGTATGCTCGCGGAAGACGGCGCGCAGCTGCGTCCGGCTCAAGGCGAATTCGGCGCACAGCTCGTCGACGGAAGGGTTCTCCGGCAAATGGGCGTCCAAATAGTCGAGGATGCGCTTCACGAGCTCGCGCTGCTCGTTCTCCTTCGTGATCGGCGTCAGCTTCACCTTCGCCGGGGCTGTCCGGTTCAGGCGGATGAGCCGGATGAAGAGCATTTCCAAATACATTTTGATCAGCTGCTCCGCGCCGAATTCGGGCTTTTCCTTGCGGGTGAGCGGATGCTTCGGCCGACGGTCCCCGGACAGCCGGCTCGGAATCGCCACCGGCATTGCGAACAGCTTGTTCCCTTCCTCGATCAGCAGGGAGAGCAGCCGCCGTTCCTCGTCGCCAAGCCGCACCGTCTTGTGGGTGAAGAAGCGCATCGCCTCCGACTTGCAGTCGAACGAGACGATGAAGATGTTCGGAGGCGTCTTCCGGTTGCACCGCAAGCTGTGGAACTCGTTCGGGGAGTAGAACACCATGTCGCCCTGCTTCAAATGAAACGTGGCGAACTCGGTCGTAATTTCCACCTCGCCCTTGTCCACGTACAAAAATTCCCAGAAGTTGTGCCGCTCGCCGTCGTAGACGAAATCCTTCAACAGCTCGTTGTAATGAAACGAATAAATTTTGTCGATCGACAGCTGCTCCTTGAGCTTGATGTGCCGGTATCGTCGGTTCACGGGCGCCCCGTCCTTTTGCTGAAATCGCTTACACCGCTATCGTAAGACGGCTCTCCGGATCTGTCAACAAAGGGCGAACCGATTTTCGAAAGTGCAACTTTTGCGTCGTTTTTGCCAAAGATTTTCGCCTCCTTCCGCCGTTATGATTACGGGGAGAAAACGTTTTCCAGTCAAGGAAGGAGAGAGACGCTATGAGTAACATTCGTACGGCCGTAGTCGGACTGAACATGGGGCTGGACCACGCCCACGCCTACAAGATGGCGGAACGGTCGGAGCTCGCTTGGGTGGTCGATCTGGACGAAAGCAAGGCGGCTCGCGTCGCCGAGCAGCTCGGCTGCCGCTACGCGACCGATTGGACGGCGATTCTCGACGACGTCGACGCGGTCAGCCTGTGCACGCCCCACCATCTGCACGCGCCTCAGGCGCTGACGGCGATCGCCGCGGGCAAGCACGTGCTGCTCGAGAAGCCGCTCGCCAATTCGGAGCGGGACTGCCTCGACGTGATCGAAGCGGCGGAGCGGAACGGCGTGACGCTGATGCTCGCTTTCGTCGTCCGCTATTTGCCCGCGATTCGGAAGCTGAAGGAAGCGATCGACAGCGGCCGCTACGGCGTGCCGATCAGCGCCCAAGGGTGGGTCGAGGCGTTCCTCGAGCCGATGCCCGGCACCTGGTTCGCAAGCAAGGAGAAGCTCGGCGGCGGCGTCCTGTTCAGCCACGGCTGCCATTACATCGACATATTGCTGTACCTGCTCGGCGAGCCGGCGCGCGTATCGCATTTCGGCACGCGGGTCGGCACGGACTGGATGGAGGGCGAGGGGACGTCACACGGCATCATCGAGTTCAAGAGCGGCGCGCTCGCGCATTTGATCAGCAGCTGGGGGCTGAAGTATAAAAAGACTCCGGCGAGGTATCAAATTCATTTGACCGAAGGGATGCTGCAGCTGAACAACGACATGTGGACGGTGGAGGCGGTGACGAAGGACGGGACGGAGACGCTGTACCAACGTCCGCCGGAATACCCGGCGCGGCCGGGACAAAACGTGCTGTTCGAAATCGAGCATTTTCTGGACTGCATCGCCACCGGGAACCGGCCGGAGACGGACGGCCGCGAAATTCTAAAGTCGCACCGGACGATTTGGGCGATGTACGGCAGCCCGGGCGTCCCCGTCCGCTTGTGACGGAGCCGAATACGAGGAGGGTGAAACCGATGACGATCAAAGTAGGCATTATCGGCTGCGGGCTGATGGGGTCGCTGCATGCGCGCACGCTGCATGCGCTGCCCGGTGTGAAGGTGACGGCCGTCTACAACCGGACGCGCGACAAAGCGGAGGCGCTCGCCGCCGAAGTCGGGGCGACCGTGTACGACTCGTTCGAATCGCTGCTGGAGCAGGACGTGGACGCCGTCTGGGTGGCGACGCCGGATCACCTCCACGTCGACGCGTCGAAGGCGGTTCTGGCGGCGGGCAAGCATCTGTTTCTGGAGAAAGCGCTCGCCACGTCGGTCGCCGACGGCGCCGAGATCGTGGCGGCCGGAGCGAAGCGTCCCGATCTGAAGGCGATGGTCGGCTACCCGCTGCGGTTTGCGCCCGTTTATCGGGCGATGAAAGAGACCGTATCGATGGACGGAGCCGGCAAGCCGATCCAGGCGTGGTCGATGCGGACGCACTTTCTCGATCCGAACCAGCGGGTGTACGACAAGTACCGCGACCATTACTACGATACGCCGAGCTGGTATTTCGATGACGCGACGGCGAAAGGGCCGATTTTCTCCCACGGCTCGCACGATTACGATCTGCTCATGTGGATGTGCGGCGAAGTCGAATCGGTGTTCGCCTACGGCGGCACGTACTTGCTTCCTCCCGGAAGCGTCGCCGACGCGTTCACGGTATCGCTCCGCTTCGCGAACGGCGGCATCGGGCAAGTGAGCACGCCGTGGGTGACCCGCGTCGAGTACGACATGACAGGGGTGGCGACGGAGAAGCTGACGGCCGTCAACAACAACGGCCAGCTGCTCGTGAAGGACGACGAAGGCCCGGAACGGCGGACGTCGTTTGCGGACAACGACATGTGGGTGCGGCTGAACGGCCATTTCATCGAGTGCATCCGCGACGGCAGGCGGCCGCTCATCTCGCTCGAGGACGGCCTGCGCGTCATCGCGGTATCCGAGGCGGCGTACCGCTCGCTGAAGGAACGGCGCGAGGTGGCGGTCGACTATACGGCGGTTCGCGATGCGGCGCGCGCCGGGGGCGGGGGGCAAGCATGAAGCCGACCGTCAAGCTGGCCTGCATGACTTGGATTTATACGAAGCATCCGTTCGAGCTCGCGCTCGAGCGAATCGCCGGCGCCGGCTACCGGTACGTCTCGTTCGGCCTGCCCCACGAAGGCAAGCCGGCGTTCGACGATGCCGGGGAAGGGGAGGCCGAACGGATCGCCGGCCTGCTCGACCGGCACGGCCTGAAGCCGGTGTCGCTCGTCAGCACGGACGTTTTTCATCCGAACGCGCCGATCGAGCGGGTGATCCGGCGGCTCGATTTCGCCAAGGCGATCGGGGCGGAGGAGCTGCTGTCGCTCGGCACGACGAGCTATCGGCGATTTCCGTCCGAGCCGATTCCCGCCGACGAAATGAAGCCGCTGAACGACGCGTTCGCGGCGAAATATCGCGCCATCGGCGAAGAGGCGGGCAAGCGCGGGCTCGTCGTCTCGATCAAGCCGCATACGGGCAATACGGCGACGGCGCGGGTCATCGCCGACACGCTCGAAGCGATCGGCTCCCCGCACGTGCTCGCCAGCTACGATCCCGGCAACGTCCGCTATTACGAAGGCGTCGACCCGTCTGGCGACTTGCCGGCGATCGCCGCGAAGACGGTATCGCTCGTGGCGAAAGACCATCGCGGTGCGCGGGCGAACGACGATTTCCCGATCCCGGGCGAAGGCGACGTCGACTTCGCGTCCATCTTCGCGACGCTGCATGCGGCGGGCTTCGCCGGGCCGGTCATCGTGGAGCGGCTGGACGGCGCGCACGGGGAGTTCGGCGCGGGCGTCGCCGTCGGCGCGCTCGACGAGCGGATCGCGGCGGCGCGCGTCCGGCTCGAGCGGCTGTTGGCCGCCGCCGGATACGCGGTATGACGGGTGACGGGCTGCAAGCCGAAACCGAAAAAGGAGGGACCGGTATGGAAAGCTCCGCGGACCGAAGCGACATTCGCCTATGCCGATTGGAAGACTGCACGTTCCGCCAGGCGGTGGAGCTGTGGAACGCCGGATTTTCCGGCTATTATTCGGACATGACGACGACGGTGGAGAAATTCGCCGTGCGGCTGGGGCGCGAATCGATTCGCCCGGATTTGTCGGTCGCCGCCTTCGCGGGCGACGAGCCGGCCGGCTTCGTGCTGGTGGCGCTCAAGGAAGCCGGCGGCGTCAAGATCGCATGGAACGGCGGCACCGGCGTCAGTCCGGCCTGCCGCGGCCGCGGACTGGCGAAGCGGCTGATGCGCGAAGCGGTCGAGGCGATGAAGCGGGGCGGGGCCGAGCTGGCATACCTGGAAGTGGTGCAGCAGAACGCGGGTGCCGTCGCGGTGTACGAAAGCGTCGGCTTCCGGATCGTCGACGGCTTGATCGGGGCGAAGCGGACCGGCCCTGTGGGCCGCTATCCGCAGGCGGACGACGAGAACGGCGGGAAGGAGGGCTATACGCTCTCCGTCGTCAAGCCGCGCGAGCTGACGAGGCTGCCCTTTTTCCGCTTCGATGCCGCATGGTCCGGTCAATGGTTCAACCGGGCCGAGGACGACGGCATCGTCGTCTCGGGTGTCGACGGCAAGCCGCTCGCCTACGCGCTCGTCCGCCGCGCTCAGGACGAGGACGGCGCACTGCGCGCGGTCACGCTGTATCATTGCGCCGCCGATCCGGCGCTGGGCGACCGCCGAACGGGGCCGCTCCACGCGGCGCTCGAGGCGGCGTTCGGACCGGCGGAGGCGGATTGCGCAAGAGCGACCGACAACTTGTCGATGTCCGACCCGGCCGTCGTCGAATGGCTGAAGGCGGCCGGCTTCGAGACGGCGTACACGCAATATTTGATGAAGGCGGCGTTTGGAACGGAACGGAGGGATCTCTCGTGATCCGATGCGGAATGAGCGAAGTGGACGTCACCCCGCCGCTCGGCGGCGAAATTCCGGGCTACTTCGGCCCCCGGACGGCGACGGGCGTTCGAGATCCGCTGTACGCGAAATCGTTGGTGCTGGAATCGTCCGACGGGACGCTGGCGGCGATCGTCGCCGTCGACGCCCTATCCGTGCCGCGGGAAACGGTCGAAGCGGTGCGGCAGCGATTGAAGGAAGCGGCGGGCTTCGACCCGGCGCACGTTTTCGTTTCCACGACGCATACGCATACGGGCGGTCCGGTGTCGACCGGCTTCGGCTGCACCGAGGATCCGGGCTATTTGGACTGGCTCGCGCGAAAGGCGGCGGACAGCGCGCTGCTGGCGTACCGCAGCCGCCGCGAGGCGCGCATCGGCTTCGGCCTCGGCCGTGAGGCGGACATCGCCTTCAACCGCCGGTACTTCATGAAGGACGGCTCGTTCCGGACGAACCCCGGCGTCGGCAATCCGAATATCGACCGGCCCGCCGGGCCGATCGATCCCGACGTGCTCGTCATGCGGATCGACGACGCGGAGGGGCGGCCGATCGGCGTCGTTTCCAATTACGCCTGCCACACCGATACGGTGGGCGGCACCGAGTATGGCGCCGACTTTCCCGGTGAGCTGAGCCGGTTCGTGAAGCGGGCGCTCGGGGAGCAGGCGGTCAGTCTGTTTCTGTTAGGCAGCTGCGGCGACATCAACCATATCGACGTGTCGGGGAAGCGGGCGAAGTCGCCGGACCATTACCGGCGGATGGGGCGCATTCTCGGCGCCGAAGTCGTCAGGACGCGGGAGAAGATCGACGTCGCGGACGAAGCGGATGTCGCCGCGTTGAGCGGAACGTTCGAGGTCGACCTACGGTCGCCCCCGGAGGCGGAGCTTGCGGCGGCGAAGCGGCTGCTCGAGGAAGGGACGGACGACGTCCGCGAAGCGACGTACGCCCGCGAGCTGCTGAAAATCGCGGCGGAATGCCCGGTTGCGTCGCGGACGGTGGAAGTGCAGGCGATGCGGATCGGCGACATGGCGCTGGTCGGCTTCCCGGGCGAAATATTCGTCGAATTCGGGCTGGATGTGAAGCGGAAATCCCGCTTCGCGTACACGATGATCGATACGATGTGCAACGGCTCGGTTCGGGCGTACATTTGTACGCGGGACGCGTTCCGCCAAGGCGGCTACGAGCCGCGGATGACGTTCCGCAACCGGTTTCCCGAGGAAACGGGGGAGCGGATGGTCGGGCTCGCGCTCGAGCTGCTGGAACGGCTGGGCGTCGGGGGGACGCGGTAGCGGACGGAACGCGGCTCGCCCGCGAGGCCGGGGAAAGCGCCGAGCCGCACGCTCCGAGGGAACGCCGCTCGCCCGCGCGGGCGATGGGGTGGCGCACCGTCACGCGGATCGGCAAGGTCTTTCGCGCGGTTCGACGCGGAAGACCTTTTTCCGTTACCGGGATGCGCCGCTCGCCTCCTCGAGGCCGATCGCTTGTTCCCGGGCGTCTGCACCTGCTTGCAGGCTGTACGCCCACTCCGGACCAAATCCCGTACAACCATTCTTCCCCTTGCGGAACCGTGCTCCACCGCGCATGATGGGAGAAGAAAACGCCTTTCATCATGAAGGACCAATAGGAGGTCACATGGACGATCGTCTTCATACCGTCCGTCTGGACGACGTCGTCTTCGGGCTCCGCGAGGAGCACGATTTCGGCTGGCTGCGCCGGCTCGGCCGGACGTTCGCCGTCTTCGATCAGCAGGATTCGGGCAATATCTCGTTCGGCGTGGAGCGTGGCGGATCGAACTATTTCGTGAAATATGCGGGGGCGAAAACCGCCGAATTCGCGGGCGACCCCGAGGACGCCGTCGCGGCCCTTCGGCAGGCGGTGCCGGTGTATGAAGCGCTGCGGCACCCGGCCCTGATCGCTCCGATCGATCATTTCGATACCGGAGCCGGCTTCGCGGTCGTGTTCGAATGGTTCGGCGGCGAATGCCTGCACCCGCACTGGGCGTTTGCGGGACCGGCCAAATACGGCCACCCCGATTCGCCCTTTTACCGCTATCGGCGGCTGTCGGTCGAGAAGCGGCTGCATTCGCTGGACGTCCTCTTCGACTTTCACCGGCACGTCGAAGCGAGAGGCTACGTGGCGGTCGATTTTTACGACGGCAGCATCCTGTACGAGTTCGCCTCCGATGCGACCCGAATATGCGATATCGATTTGTACCGAAAAAGGCCGGCCGTCAACGACAGGGGGGAGACGTTTTGGGGGGCGCGACGGTTCAAGTCGCCCGAGGAGTTCGAGCTCGGCGCGCCGATCGACGAGCGGTCGAACGTATTCCTTATGGGGGCCGTCGCCTTCGGTTTGCTCGGAGGCGAGCTGGACCGGTCGCTTTCCCGGTGGGAGGCGGGCCCGCGTCTCCACGAGGTCGCGCTCCGCGCCGTCTCGCCCGATCGGGCGCTCCGATATGCGCATGTGGCCGAGTTCAAGGCCGCCTGGGATTCGGTCCGATAGCTTCCCGCGGACGGCGGGGGTCCGGACACGTTTCCGCAAGGGAGGACCGCGGCGCGAGACGGCCCAAGACGCCCTTAGACCTTCGCACGGCGTATCGCCTTTCGTTCCCGGGCCGGACGTCTTCGTCCGTCCGAAGCCCTCGTGCTCCGGACGGTTCTTTCCCGTGAGCGGCTGGAGTATAGTGGGAGTAAAACGTGCCGCCGCCGGTCCTGACACCCGGGATGCGGCCGTACGAGGACGAGGGAGGAACGCATGGAAGAAGTCGTGATCAAGCGGTTGTCCGAATTGGACGAGGCGGGCGTCGAGCAGGCGGCCGACATTTTTGCCGACAGCTTTTACGAAGCGCTGCGCATGTTTTCGAAAGACCGGGCCGTGCTGGCGAAGGCGATGAAGCATTCGTTCGTGCGGGACCGTTTTTTCGCCGCGCTCGCGGACGGGCGGGTGGTCGGCATATTCGGCTACTCCACCTCGGAAGGGCGCGCTCACCGGTTCGATAAGCGTCAGGCTCAAGCGGCGCTCGGTGCGTGGAAAGGCTGGCTCTTCCATACGTTCGTTCGGGGAGAGATGGAGAAGCCGCTCGGGCTGACCGGCAGGCAGTGCTATATCGAATCGGTCGCCACGGACAGACGGGCGAGAGGCAAAGGAATCGCGACGAAGCTGCAGCACCATTTGATCGAGGCGCTCGACTGCGACGAGTTCATTTTGGAAGTGGTCGACACGAATACGAACGCGATCCGGCTGTACGAGAAGCTCGGCTTCACCGTATTCCGCAAAAAAAAGCAGCGTTTCTTCCGCAAGCAGGCCGGCTTTAATGAAAGATGGTACATGCGCAAAACGGTAACCCGGTAAACCGGGTCCAGCGGGCGGGCCGCCCGGCCGGGCGAACGGGTCGGCCGCCGACGCGCGGGAACGCCGCACCGGCGCCTTCCCGCCAATCTCCTCGCATCCGCACCGCCCCCGAATCGTCCTCACGGGACCGAGCCCGGCTTCCCCGGGTCGCCTTCAGAAGCTTCCTTCTCCCCGCCGAAACGGTGCATCCGCCGGAACTCTCCCGGGGGCACGCCGATCGTTTTCTTGAACATCCGGATAAACGAATTGACGTTGTAGTAGCCGACCTTCTCGGCGATATGCTGAATTTTAAGATCGGTGTCCCGGAGCAGCTCCTTCGCCTTTTCCATGCGCAGGTCGTTCAAGTAATCGGAGAAGTTCATTCCGGTCTGCTCCTTGAACAGCTTCGACATGTAGCCCGCCGACATGTTCAACCGGTCCGCGGCCGTCTCGAGCGAAATATCCTCGTGATAGTGGCGGTGCAAATAGTCGAGAACGGCCCGTTTCACCGGATGGCTCTCCTCCTTCTTCCGCGCGACGAGCCGGCACGCTTCGCCGAGAAACGTTTCGAAAAACCGGACGAAGTCGTCGACGGTCGCGCACGACTGGATGTCGTCGTAAGGCGTCCGGCCGTCGAAAATGCCGCTGATGTCCAAATTCATCGCAATGAGCGCGGCCATCGTCTTCGCCGTCGCCTCCTTGGCGAATTCGACGTAGTGCGCGGCCGGGGAGCGCTTCTTCTCCATCTGCACGAGAACGCGGCCGACGAGCTCGAGCACGGCTTCCGCGTTGCCGGCCTGCAGCCGGCCGGCGAATTCGCGCTCTTGGGCCGGAAGGAAGCCGATTCGTACCGGGGGCGGATCGTACGCCAGCACGAGCTCCGTCTCGCCCGAAGGCATGCGCTGCTGCACCATGGACCGGGCGGTCTCGTAGGCGGCCGTGAAGCCGGTCGGCTCGCGAAGCTCCGGGTGGAAGGCGATCGTCAGGAAGCAGTAAGCTTTGTCGCGATCGAACACCGACTTCACGAACTCGAGCGCGCGGACGACTTCGGACGCGGGCTTGTCGGCGAAGACGAGCGTCATGATCTCGTCCTTCTCCGCCTGCAGCGTAATCGTATCGCCGAACCGGTCCGCCATCGTCGCCGCGATATATTCCTTGATCAGGTAGGAGGCGCGCTCCGGCTTGACGGCGAGCGTCTCGTGGAACTGCCGCGTCAGCGCAAGCTGGAACAGGACGAGATAAAACGGCTTGTTCGGCTCGGTCAGCGGGTCGGCGGCGGAGTAAATGTTTTTCAGCTTGTTCAAAAAGCCGAATTGGCGCAGCATCGCCGTCTTCTCGTGCAGATCGTCGTGAATGTCGCGGTTCGTGCGCAGGATCGTCCTGATTTTGTCGTGAATGAAGTTGAACTCGTCGATTTTGCTTTGCAGCGGGCTGTCCGGATCGGCGTGCTCGATCGTGTCGATAATGGTGCGCACGGGCGTATTGAACCCGACGCTGACGAAGACGGATATCGCCACGCTTATCGCGGCGGCCAGCGCGAGGACGGCGAGCAGCACGACCTTGAGCCGGGACGCCTCGCGGGCGACGTTCGCATCCGAAACGGCGTTGACATACGTCAGTCCCGTCGGCCCTTTCTTATAGAAATAGTAGCTGCTGTCAAGCTTGACGAAGCCGTCGCCTTCCGCCAGCTCCCCGATGATGCCGTCCGGGAGCGGCTCGTCCGTGGATCGATAAATCGTCGTCCCACCGTCGTCCAGTACGTAAAACCGCCGGTCGATCGAGCTGTGGAACGAGCGGAACATCTTCTCGGCGTCCAGCAGGACCGCGATGTACAGCGCGTCATTGATCTTGTTGCGCATGATGACGGGGATGTATGCGCCCGACCGGTTGTACGGCACGTCCGTGAAGACGGACTGCGGGAACAGCCGGATCGTTTCGGTCATGCCGAGCTGCCCGGTCCAGTACGACGGGCCGTAGTCGGCGCTCAGGTAGGTGCGCGCGAACGTTTCTTCCGTGCGGCCGGGTCCGTGCTTGTCGAGGACAAAGCCGTTTTTCGCGAACTGGAGCACGATATTGTCTAGAAACAGCAGCTCGTTGCCGATCGTCGCGCGGATTTCGTCCACGACGAGGTTGACCGGCTCGAACTGCTCGGAATTGGCCAGCTCGGTCAGCAGCACGACCTTCGGATTGAAGTACAGCCGCGCGATCGTCCCTTGTACGATGCGGATATGGTTTTCGTACCGCTCGGCCGTGACGCCGACGTTTTGCTTGTTGTATTTGATCACTTCCTCCTGGATGTTCTCGCTGAAATAGGCAAAGGAAAACAGATTGAAGGAGAGAAGTAACAGGATGACGGAAAAAAATCCGCCGAGCAGCTTGATGAACAGCGAGTTTCGCTTCAGCTTGAGCTTGATGCGGAATCGGGAGGGCGTCATCGGCTCCGGCTCCTTTCGCGATGGCGCGCATTCCTTCGGTTGCCCGAAGCGTTCGCGCGCGGATCGGATGGAGAGCGCTTACATTGCGCGCTGCGCTCCTTCCCATCTATCTTACCGTATCGGCGGACCGGATCAATATGCAATTGTTCATCCCGTATGCAAGTTCGGATAATCGCCGCAATCGGAGATCGGATCCGAAAGTAGCGATGGCGCTCCCGCCCAACCGGATGCGATCATGAAGCTGCGAAGCCGGAACCGGTGACGGCGGAGGAAGCGGAAAAAGGAAAGGGGGATCGCTTCGATCGATCGGCGGATGGAGAGACAAGAGGAAGCGGGGAATGGGATCGATGGCTTGCGATCGATCGCATGATACGGGGGAAGGGAAGGGATACGATGAAGAAGACGGTTGCATGGGCGCTCGTCGGACTGCTCGGGACGGCGGCCGCGTTGTCCGGATGCGGCGCGGACGAAGCGGGGCAATCGGACGGGGGCGCGAAGTCGGAGACGTCCGGGGAGGCGAAGCCGGGTGAGGCGAAAGGGCTGCCGGACAAATTCGCCCCGCCCGTCAAGCTGACGACGGCGAGCTTCAATTACGGCGTGCCGAAGTTCGCGCAGGGCGACGACATGAACAACAATCCGTGGACACGGTATTTGAAAGAAACGGCCGGCATCGAAGTAAATACGGTGTGGGACGGCCCGCGCAAGGAGCTGGAGCAAAAGACGAATCTGATGATGGCGTCCGGCGACATCCCCGACTTTTTCCTGGCGACGCCCGACCAGTTCGCCCAGCTGAACCGCGCCGGGCTGCTCGAAGAGTTGACCCGGGTCTACAACGATTACGCCACCGACAACATCAAGCAGGTGATGAAGGATGCGGGCCCCGAGCCGATGCAGGCGGCGACCGTGGGGGGCAAGCTGATGGGCATCCCGTTCACCGGCGTGGCGAAGGAGTCGGTGCCCGTCGTCTGGATTCGCGAAGATTGGATGAAGAAGCTGGGGCTGTCCGCGCCGAAATCGATGAACGACTTGCTGGCTATTTCGGAAGCGTTTACAACGAAAGATCCCGACGGCAACGGGAAACACGATACGTTCGGCTTGTCGCTCGACAAAGAGTTCGGCATCGTAAGCGGCTTCCTGAACGGCTTTCACGCCTACAAAAGCATCTGGATCCAGGATAAGGACGGCAAGCTCGCGTACAGCTCGATCCAGCCGGAGATGAAGACGGCGCTCGCCAAGCTGCAGGAGATGTACAAGGCCGGGCAAATCGACAAGGAGTTCGGCGTGAAGGACGCCGCCAAGGTGTACGAAAGCTTCGGCGGCAGCAAGCTCGGCATTTACTACGGCGCCTTGACGGCCGGGTTCGCTCCGCTGTCGGTGCAAACGCCGAACGTGCGCTGGCTGCCGTTCGCCGCTCCTTCGATCGACGACCGTCCGGCGAAGCTGCAGCACGGGCTGAACATTTTCGGCGGCTTCTGGGTCGTCAAAAAAGGCGTGAAGCACCCCGAAGCGGTATTGAAGCTGGCCGACATTTGGCTGCAGCTGTTTTACTTGAACACGAAGGACGACGTGTACGCGAACTATAACGACAGCAACGGTATCGCCCATTGGACGAACGCGCCGGTGAAAATTTACAAGCCGTTCAAAAACGCGGAAATTTCCGTCCACCTCGAGCCGCTGCTGAAAAGCCCGCAAAAAGCCGACGAAGCGGCCCTCGCCAAGCTGACGCCGGAGGAGCGGGGCGAATACGCCCAAATTACCGAGTACCGCAAAGGGTCCGGATCGTCGTGGAAGGAAGCGTCGCGCAGCGACTCGTGGGGGGCGGGACCGATCGTCAACAACGTTTATTTGAAGGAGGACCGGTTCATGCCGGATCGGTTCATTACGGTGCCGACGCCGAGCATGGTGCAGAAGAAAGCGAATCTCGACAAGATGGAGCTCGAGACGTTCACCAAAATCGTGCTGGGCGCCCCCCTCGACACGTTCGATCAGTTCGTCCAGGATTGGAAGCGGCTCGGGGGCGACGACATGACGAAAGAAGCGAACGACTGGTATTCGAAACGATAACGGGAGGGCGGAGGGGCGAGCTTCGGCCCCTCCCGCCGACCGATTCGAAGGAGGGGACATCCCGTGATCCGGCGGTTGAAATCGGAATGGCCGTTCCATCTGATGCTCGTGCCCGGGCTGCTCGTCATTCTCGTGTACAGCTACGGGCCGATGGCCGGCATCGTCATGGCGTTTCAAAACTTCGTTCCGGTGTTCGGCATATGGAAATCGGATTGGGTCGGCTTCGACAACTTCGCGTACGTGTTCAGCTTGCCGGATACGATCAAGGTCGTCCGCAACACGGTCGCGATCGCGATCATGAAAATCGCCGCGGGGCTGATCGTGCCGATCATGGCCGCTCTGCTGCTGAACGAGGTGCGGCACAAATGGTTCAAGCGGAGCGTGCAGACGCTCGTCTATTTGCCGCACTTCTTGTCGTGGATCATCGTAGGCGGCATCCTCATCAACATCTTGTCGCCGTCGCAAGGGATCGTGAACGGGGTGCTGGCTTCGTTCGGCGTCGAGCCGATTTATTTCCTCGGCGACAACGGCTGGTTCCGGTTCGTGCTCGTCGCCTCGAACGAATGGAAGGAGTTCGGCTTCGCGACGATCGTGTATTTGGCCGCGCTGACGTCGATCGATCCTTCGCTGTACGAAGCCTCCGTCGTCGACGGGGCGGGGCGGCTGCGCCAGACGTGGCACGTGACGCTGCCCGGCATGCGGCCGGTCATCGTGCTGCTCGCCACGCTCAGCCTCGGCAACGTGCTGAACGCGGGCTTCGATCAAGTATTCGTCCTGTACAGCCCCCAAGTATACGAAACCGGGGACATTATCGACACGATGGTGTACCGGATGGGGCTGCAGCAAATGCAGTACAGCGTGGCGACGGCGGTCGGGCTGTTCAAGTCGGTCGTGTCGCTGGCGCTGATCGGCGTGTCGTATTGGCTGGCCTACCGGTTCGCCAATTATCGGATTTTTTGAGGAGGGCGGCCGAATGGTCGAAGATCGCTCTTGGGGAAGAAGGCTGTTCGTCGTCGGCAATACGGCGTTTTTGGCCGCCATGGCGCTGCTCTGCCTATTGCCGCTCGTCCACGTGCTGGCCGTCTCGTTCAGCTCCAACACGGCGGCGGCCGCGGGACTCGTCAAGCTGTGGCCGGTCGAGTTCAACACGAAGTCTTACGAGTACGTGCTGCGCCAGGAGGCGTTCCTCCGCTCCCTGCTCGTCTCGGTGAAGCGGGTGGCGCTCGGCACGCTCGTCAATATGGTGCTGATCGTCCTGACGGCGTACCCGCTGTCGAAGGAAGTGCGCGTATTCCGGCCGCGTACCGTGTACGTCTGGGTGTTTTTCCTGACGGTGCTGTTCGGGGGCGGACTCGTCCCGACCTATATGGTCGTGCAGCAGACGGGCATCCTGAACACGATTTGGGCGCTGATCCTGCCGCACGCCGTGCCGGTATTCAGCGTCGTCCTGCTGCTTAACTTTTTTCGCGGGCTGCCGAAGGAGCTGGAGGAGGCCGCGCTCATCGACGGGGCCGGGCAGTTCGTCATCCTGTGGCGGGTTTTCGTCCCGCTGTCGGTGCCGGCGCTCGCCACTTTGGCGCTGTTCGCGATGGTCGGCCATTGGAACGCCTGGTTCGACGGCCTGATTTATATGCATAAGCCGGAAAACTATCCGCTGCAATCGTATTTGCAGACGGTCGTCATTCAGCAGGATTTGCAGCAGCTCTCCATGACGGACGACAAGCTGCTCAAGCTCATCTCCGACAAAACGTTCAGCGCGGCGCAAATTTTTCTCGGCGCCCTGCCGATTTTGCTCGTCTATCCGTTTTTGCAAAAATATTTCATGAAAGGCATCGTGCTCGGCAGCGTCAAAGGGTGACGCGGCAGACGGGCGCGGGAGCCGAAAAGGAGGAACCGGGGCATGAAGGTCGAACGCCGATACGCATTCCGACGCCGGCTGGAGGTCGTGCATAAGCCGGGCAGACGAGACCCGCTGGCGGCGGCGGAGGAGGGGGAGACGATCGTCGGCGACGGCTGGCGGATCGCGATCGCCGAACGGGCGAGTCCGCTCGTGCGGAACGTGGCCAAAGATTTGCAGGACTATTTCTTCGAAAGCATGGGCGTATCCGTCACGCTGCGCCTGACGGACGACCCGGAGAAGGAGGCGCGCGAAGGCGAGAAGACGATCGTGCTCGCCGAAAAGCGCGATTTGCCCGAGCTCGGCGCGGGCCTTACGGTCGGCCGCGAATACCGGCTCGTCGTCGGACCGGAGCGGATCGTCGTCTGCGGCTTCGACGACCGCGGCGTCGGGCAGGGCAGCTATTTTCTCGAGGATGTGATGAACTTGCGGGAGGCGCCGTTCGTCGCTTGGCGGGATACGACGCGCAAGCCGCTGTTCTCGCCGCGGATGGCCCATTCCGGCTGGGGGCTCGACCGGTTCCCGGACGCGCATCTGAACGCGATGGCGCATGCGGGCATCGACGCGATTCTCGTCTTCGTCAAGGACGTGGACAAAACGCCGGAAGGCTATCAAGATTTCAACGCGCTCATCGACAAGGCCGCTTCGTACGGCATCGACGTTTATGCATACAGCTACATGATCAGCCGCAAGCATCCGGACGACCCCGACGCCGAAGACTATTACGACTCGACGTACGGCCGGCTGTTCGCTTCGTGCCCGGGGTTCAAGGGCGTCGTCTTCGTCGGCGAATCGTGCGAGTTCCCGAGCAAGGATCCGCGTACGACGGGCATGCTCCGGCTCGAGTGGCCGCAGGACAAACCGCGCACGAAGCCGAGCCCGGGCTGGTGGCCGTGCGCCGATTATCCGCAATGGCTGAATATGATCAAAAAAGTCGTCCGCAAGCATAACGCCGAAGCCGACATCGTCTTCTGGACGTACAACTGGGGCTACGCGCCGGAGAAGGAACGGCTCGAGCTCATCCGCGCCATTCCGGACGACGTGACGCTGCTCGTCACGTTCGAAATGTTCGAGCAGCGCCGCAACGAGCACGTGACGAACGTCTGCGTCGACTATACGGTATCGTTCGAGGGACCGGGCCGCTATTTCCGGAGCGAGGCCGAGGCGGCGGCCGAACGGGGCATCCGCCTGTACACGATGAGCAATACGGGAGGCCTCACCTGGGACATCGGCGTCATCCCGTACGAGCCGGTGCCGTATCAGTGGGCGCGCCGGCACGAGGCGCTGCACCGGGCGCGCCGGGACTGGGGGCTCTCCGGTCTGATGGAATCGCACCATTACGGCTGGTGGCCGTCGTTCGTCAGCGATTTGGCGAAATGGTCGTATTGGTCGCCGAGCCCGCCGGCCGACGAGACGTTCGCGGCCGTGGCGCGACGCGACTTCGGCGCGGAGGCGGCGCCGCACGTGCTGGCGGCGTGGCGGTGCTGGAGCGACGGCATCCGCCACTACGTGCCGACGAACGAGGACCAGTACGGGCCGTTCCGGGTCGGTCCGTCGTATCCGATGGTGTTCCGGCTCGGCGTGCGGATGCCGGCCGCCTGGCACGCGATGTTCGGCAACGACATCGTCAAAACGGCTTACGGGCCGCTGGAAGGAAGCCGCCAATCGCTCGGCGCGTCGCGCTTCGGCGTCGAAATTCGCAGCCTGGAGCGGATGGAGGAGCTGTGGCGGGAGGGCAACGCCCATCTGGAGCGGGCGCTGGCGCTGACGCCGGAGCGGAAGCGGGAGGAGGGCGAGCGGCTGCTCGGCATGAACCGGTTCATCGCGCTGTGCGTGCGAACGACGATCCATCTGAAGATGTGGTGGCTGCTGAAGCAGCGGCTGTTCGCCGAGCCCGATCCGGCTGCGGCCGAGCCGATCCTGGAGCAGCTGGCTCGCGTGGCGCTCGCGGAAATCGCCAACGCGGAGGCCGCGATTCCGCTCGTCGAAGCCGATTCGCGGCTCGGCTGGGAGCCGAGCATGGACTATATGACGGACGCCGACCATTTGCGCTGGAAAATCGCCCAAGTGCGCACGGTGCTCGAACACGAATTCGCGGATTTCCGGAAATCGCTCGCGCTGACCGGCGCGGCGGACGGGGCGCCCGCGCAGGCGTGAGTGCGGCAAGCAAGTGCAGAGGGGGCGCCTTTCGCAAGGCGCCCTTTGGCGTTCGCCGCGCAACTGGAAAACATTGCACGTCCGCCCCGGCCCTCCCTCCATCTGGTCGTCCGCGTCCGAACGCTATATGATGGAAGAAAGACAGGCAACCGATTTCAGCATGGGCGGAGGAAACGCATGACAAACGATCTGAAGGCTACATATCCCACGAAAACCCGGCGGTTCCCGCCGGCGCTCATCGCCGTATCGGCCGCGGCCGTGCTGGCCGTCACGCTGGCCGCGCCGTCCGGCTTCGCGAATGCGTCGGCGGACTCGGTCCGGTACGAGACGCGGTCCGTCGCGGCCGCCGGCAAAACGTTTCCGGTCAAGCTCGTCACCGTCGATTTGACCGATCCGCACTTGTCCGTGGAGCCGGTCGTCGCCGGCGGCGGCATCGGAACGGATCAAATCTTCGGCGCCATGATGGCGGCGAGCGGGGCGGTGGCCGGCATCAACGGCACGTTTTTCGACGCTTACGAGGACGATCCGCTGCGGCGGTTTCCGAACGGCGCGATGATGCGGAGCGGCGACGTCGTCCACTCGGGGGACGGCCCGACGTTTGCGATCGGCGCCGACAAGACGGGCTGGCTCGCCCGGTGGAAGACGCAGACCGAAATCCGGATCGGAAGCGGGGCGTCGGCGTATCCGGTACGCCCTTGGGGCGTCAACGCGTATTACGGCGAATCGTCTGCCGACCAAGTCGTCCTGTTCACCCCCGACTTCGGACGGCCGGTCGATTATCCCGGCGGGATGAAAATCGTCGTGAGCGAAGGCGCCGTGCGAAGCGTAACCGATACGGCGGCCGACGTGCCGGAGGACGGCTACGTCCTGTTCGTCGGGCTGAGCGACAACAACCGGACGTACTTGCTGCCGAACGTCGCCGTAGGCGCCCGCGCGGCGCTGCGCACGACGCTCGTCGCGCCGGACGGCTCGACGGCGGCGGACGCGAGCCGGGTGCTGGCTGCGGTCGGAGCCGGGCCGAAGCTCGTCGGCGGAGGCGCCGTCGACGTCGATTTCGCGCGGGACGGCTTCGACGATCCGAAGCTGACGACCGCGTCCGGCGCGCGCAGCTTCATCGGCATCGACGGCTCCGGCCGGCTGGCGATGGGGACGACGCCGTCGGCCACGATCGCCGAGCTCGCGCAGGTGGCCGTGTCGCTAGGGCTCGTCGAGGCGATGAATCTGGACGGCGGCGCCAGCTCCGCCCTGTACGCCGACGGCGCGGTCGTCACGCGGCCGGGCCGCCCGCTGTCCAACGCCTTCGTCGTCAAGCGCCACGACAATCCGCAGGTACAGGTCGTCGTGAACGGCTCGTTCGTCCACGAATTCCGCGGCTACGTCGAGAACGAGACGACGATGGCGCCGTTCCGCGGCATATTCGAGCGGCTCGGCGCGCCGTTCCGGTGGAACGGTGACGAGCGGACGGTGACGGCCGAGCTTAACGGCCGGACCGTCTTGCTCCGTCCGGACGTCGCGACCGCGACCGTCGACGGCGAGCCGGTGGCGCTGAGCGCCGCTCCGCGCATCGTCGACGGCCACTTGTACATTCCGCTTCGGTTCGTCGCCGAGACGTTCGGAGCGAAGGTGACGTGGAACCAGGCGCTGTATCGGGCTTCCATCGATCTGTGACGGACCGCGGCCCGTCCGCTCCGATGGCCGCACCGCGATGCGGGATATGCCGCCGCTTTTCGTACGGGTCCGAGCCCGCTCGGAAGGCGGCGGCTTCTTTTCGGCCGTTTCGGCACGTTTCGGGCGAAACGGCGCGGCGAAGCGGCCGTTATCTCCGCCGGATACGTCCGTCCTTACGAAATCACTAGGCATACCGGTCGTTTTGCACTATAATAAGGTCTAATCCAAACGATAAAGCGCAGGGGAACGGTTATGAACTTTACGAAAATGCACGGTCTCGGCAACGACTTCATCGTCATCGGCGGCGAATCCCGCCTTCCCGACGACGCGGCGGCGCAAGCGGTACGGTTGTGCGACCGCCATTTCGGCATCGGCGCGGACGGGCTCGTCTACGCGCTTCCGTCGGAGCGGGCCGATTTCATGATGCGCATCATCAATTCCGACGGGTCGGAGGCGGAGCAGTGCGGCAACGCGATCCGCTGCATGGCCAAGTTCGTATACGATAACGGGTTGACCGACAAGACGGAGCTGTCGATCGAGACGATCGGGGCGGGGGTTCAGCCCGTCCGGCTTCGGGTCGAGGACGGCAAGGTGCGCACGGTGCGCGTCGATATGGGCGCGCCGATTCTCGAAGGACTCGCCGTGCCGACGACCGTCGACGCCAATCCGGTGTTGAACTACCCGGTCGAGGTCGACGGGAGCGAATTCCGCTTCACCGCCGTCTCGATGGGCAATCCGCACGCCGTCATCTACGTCGACGACGCGGTCGGCTTCGATCTGCACCGCTACGGTCCGAAGCTGGAGACGCACCCGCTGTTTCCGAAGCGGATCAACGTCGAATTCGCGACCGTCCGCTCGCGGACGCATATCGACATGCGCGTCTGGGAGCGCGGAGCGGGTCCTACGCTCGCCTGCGGCACCGGCGCATGCGCGACGCTCGTCGCATCGGTGCTGAACGGCGCCTCCGATCGCCGGGCGGTCGTCTCGCTGAAAGGCGGCGATCTGGAGATCGAATGGGAAGAGACGGACAATCGCGTCTATATGACGGGACCGGCGGAGACGGTATATCGGGGCTCGCTGGCCTGATGCCCCTATGCCCCCGCAGGGGGTCGTGATACAGTAAGGAGGACGATGGCCCTTCGCGGCCGTCGGGGAGAGAGAGAAGCCATATCCAGAAAGCACGGTGACGAACGAGGATGAAAGCGGATTTGCGTCAAGCGCTCCGGGAGGGCGTTGTGATCGGCGACGGAGCGATGGGGACGTTCCTGTATCAGCTCGGATTTCCGGTCGGCGTCTCCTATGAGGAATACAATATCGAAAAGCCGGACGTCATCGCCGACGTTCACCGGCAATATTACGCGGCCGGCGCCAGGCTGATCGAGACGAATACGTTTTCGGCGAACCGCGAGAAGCTGTCGAAGTTCGGCCTCGAGAACGACGTCCGCGCGATCAACCAAGCCGGCGTCGCGATCGCCCGTCAGGCGGTCGGGAACGACGCTTACGTCGTCGGCGCCGTCGGCTCGATCCGGGCGGCCCGGCGGCTCAACGTGACCGCGGAGCAGCTCGAGCTCGCCTACGGCGAGCAAATGGAGGCGCTGCTCGAAGGGGGCGTCGACGGGCTGCTGCTCGAAACGTTTTACGATTTGGAAGAGATGAGCATCGCCCTGCGCATCGCCCGCCGGCTGACGAAGCTGCCGGTCATCGGCCAGTTCGCGACCGACGGCGGGACGATTACGAACGACGGGGCTGCGTACCAAGACGCGTTCGAGCGGCTGGCGGCCGAAGGCGCCGACGTGCTCGGCTTCAACTGCCACAGCGGGCCGAACGGCATATTGCGCACGCTGGAGAAGCTCGCGCCGGTCGACGGCGTACCGTTCTCGGTGTTCCCGAACGCGGGGCTGCCGAGCTACGTGGACGGCAAGTACGCGTTCGGCTCGAAGCCGGACTATTTCGCCGAAAACGCGATCAAGTTCGCCGACTTGGGCGCGCGGCTGCTCGGCGGCTGCTGCGGCACGACGCCGGATCATATCGCCGCGATGAGCAAGGCGCTGCAGGGCTACGTGCCGAAATCGGCGGCCGTCGCGGCGCACGAGCCGAGCGCCGAAGCCCGCGCGGCCGCGCCGGTCGTCATCGGGCCGGCGACCGAGGCGCCGCCCGCGGCCGAGGCCGTGGAGCCGTCCTTGATCGAGCTGGTCAAGCGCCGGCATACGGTGATCGTCGAATGGGACACGCCGAAAGATTTGGATATCGGCAAGTTCATGGAAGGCGCCAAGGCGCTCAAGGAGGCGCGCGTCGACTCGATCACGATGGCGGACAACGCGCTCGCGATTACGCGGATGAGCAATTTGCCGATGGGCTTTCTCGTGAAGGAACGGCTCGGCGTCCGGCCGCTGCTCCATATCGCCTGCCGCGACCGGAACTTGATCGGCACGCAGTCGCATTTGATGGGCATGCACGCGATCGGGCTCGACCATACGCTCGTCATTACCGGGGACCCTTCGCGGTTCGGCGATTTGCCGGGCTCGAGCTCGGTGTACGACATGACCTCGTTCGAGATGATCCGTCTCATCAAGCAGCTGAACGAAGGCATCGCGTTTTCCGGCAAACCGCTCAAGCATAAGGCGAACTTCATCGTGGCGGCGGCGTTCAACCCGAACGTGAAATATTTGGACAAAGCGGTGCAGCGGCTCGAGAAAAAAATCGAGGCCGGCGCCGACTTCATCATGACCCAGCCCGTCTATGACGCCAAGCTGATCGAGAACGTGTACGAATCGACGAAGCATTTGAACGTGCCGATCTTCATCGGCTTCATGCCGATCGTCAGCGAAGGCAACGCGACGTTTTTGCACAACGAGGTGCCGGGCATCCAGCTGTCGGACGAAGTGCGCGGCCGGATGGCGGGGCTGAGCGGGGCGGCCGGACGGGAGATGGGCGTCCAAATTACGAAGGAGCTGCTCGACGTCGCGATGCCGAAATTCAACGGCATTTACATCATGACGCCGATGCATTTTTACGACATGAGCGTGCAGCTGACCCGGTACGTGTGGGACAAGAACGGCCGCTGACGGGCGAGGCGGGACGGAAACTCGTTTTCCACTTGTCCCCTCTTGCAAAATGCATTAAAATAAGGTACGGATGTGAGCCGCATGATTCGAAGCATGACCGGATTCGGGCAATCCGACCGCGCCGCGGGCGGGTTTGCGATCCGCGCGGAGCTGAAATCGGTCAATCACCGATACGGCGAAATCGCCGTCCGGATGCCGCGCGAATGGCTCTCCTCGGAGGAGGGCGTCAAGCGGGAAATTCAGGCGGCGGTCAAGCGGGGCAAAGTAGACGCGTATGTCGCGATCGAGCGGGAAGCGGGTACGGCGAAGACGGTCGAGATCGACTGGCCGCTCGCGGAAGCGTACCGCCAAGCGGCGGAACGGCTGAAGGAGCGGTTCGGCCTGAGCGATTCGCTGACGCTTCGCGATGTCCTTGCGGTACCCGGCGTCGTCGCGATGCGGGAAGACGTGCCGGATGCCGGTCCGATCGCCGACGCCTTGCTCGAGTGCGTGCGCGAGGCGGTGAAGTCGCTCGTGCGGATGCGCGAAGCCGAAGGCGCGCATTTGGCGCGGGACGTCGCCGGCCGGCTGGACCGGCTCGAGACGCTCGTGCGCGAGATCGGCGCGGAGGCGCCGAAGGCGGTCGAGGATTACCGGGCGAAGCTTGCCGAGAAGCTGGCGGATCTGTTGGGCGGGACGGCGGCGATGCAGCCGGACGACCCGAGGCTCGTCGCGGAAGTCGCGATCATGGCCGAGAGGACCGATATCGCGGAGGAGCTGAGCCGGCTCGAGAGCCATATCGGCCAATGCCGGCGGCTGCTGGAAGCCGAAGAGCCCGTCGGGCGCAAGCTCGATTTTCTCATCCAGGAAATGAATCGGGAAACGAACACGATCGGCTCGAAATCCAACCGTCTCGACATCGTCAATCGGGTTGTCGACATGAAGGCGGAGCTGGAAAAGATGCGCGAGCAAGCGCAAAATATCGAATGATCGGCCTTCCGAAAAAGTATGAGCGCATAGGGAAAAGGCAAGAATAGTGCAAGGCTGTGACGGTTTGCGGTAAAAGGCGGACCAGTGGGTCTTGAATACGTAGGAGGGCAATGATGGCCATTAAATTGATCAATATCGGCTTTGGGAATATCGTGTCCGCGAACCGGATCATCTCGATCGTCAGTCCGGAATCCGCCCCGATCAAGCGGATCATCCAGGAAGCGCGCGACCGGCACATGCTGATCGACGCGACTTACGGCAGACGCACGCGCGCGGTGATCATCACCGACAGCGATCACGTCATTTTGTCCGCCGTACAACCGGAAACGGTGGCGCATCGACTTACGAACAATAAGGACGATGATCATGACGAATAATGCGGACAAAGGCCTTTTGATCGTGCTGTCCGGCCCGTCCGGCGTAGGCAAAGGTACTGTCTGTTCCATGCTCCGCAAGCTGGCCCCGGAGCTCGTATACTCGGTCTCCGCCACGACTCGTTCGCCTCGTGCGGGCGAAGTGGACGGCGTCAACTATTTTTTCAAAACGAAGGAACAATTCCGATCGATGATCGAGCGGGACGAGCTGCTCGAATGGGCCGAATACGTCGGCAACTATTACGGTACCCCCCGCAGCTTCGTGAACGACACGATCCGAGCCGGCAAAGATATTATATTGGAAATCGAAGTGCAGGGCGCGATGAAGGTGAAGCAGAAGTTTCCCGAAGGCGTCTTCATTTTCCTGATGCCCCCGTCGCTCGGCGAGTTGAAAAACCGCATCGTGACGCGCGGCACGGAAACCGACGATTCGATCCGCAGCCGGATGTCCGTAGCCGTGGACGAAATCAAGCTGCTCGAGCATTACGATTATGCCGTCGTCAACGATCAAGTGGAGTCGGCTTGCGCCCGGATCCGTTCGATTATTACGGCCGAGCATTGCAGACGGGAACGGATCATGCCTTATGTGAATTCATGGATGGAAGAGGTGCGTTGAATGCTGTACCCATCGATCGACAAGCTGATCAACAAAGTCGACAGCAAATATTCGCTCGTCGTCGCCGCGGCCAAGCGAGCCCGGATGCTCCGCGACGGCTCCAAAACGGAATTGGCCGACCCGCACGCCAGCAAGTACGTCGGCGTCGCGCTGGAGGAAATTTACGGCGACTACGTAAACGTCGAGTCGCAGCATAAAGAAACCACAAAGTAAGACGCTTCTCCCGACAACCTTGAAACAGGTTGTTATTTTTTTCTGCGGGGAAAGAAACGGCTGCGAAGCGTTTCTTCACTTTTTGAGGCAAGGTTTGGGGGGCCCCGAAAAGGATTCGGAAAACGCTGCGAAGCATTACTTCACTTTTTGGGGTGCTAAAGGAGGGGAAGCGCATGCTTCATGGGAAAACGATCGTGCTCGGCGTCACCGGCGGCATCGCCGCGTTCAAGGCGGCCGCGCTGTGCAGCAAGCTGGCGCAGGCGGGCGCGGACGTCCGCGTCATCATGACGGCGTCGGCGACGAAATTCGTGGCGCCGCTTACGTTCCAGACACTGTCGCGTCACGACGTCGCCGTCGATACGTTCGACGAGAGGGACGCCTCGGTCGTCACGCATATCGACTTGGCCGACCGGGCCGACCTGGTCGTCGTCGCGCCGGCGACCGCCAACATTATCGCCAAGATGGCGCACGGGCTCGCCGACGACATGCTGAGCACGACGCTGCTCGCGACGGAGGCGCCGGTACTCGTCGCCCCGGCGATGAACGTACATATGTACGCCCATCCGGCCGTCCAAGCGAACATGCGCACGATCGCGCAGCGCGGCGTCTCGTTCGTCGAGCCCGGCGAAGGCCAGCTCGCCTGCGGCTACGTCGGCAAAGGCCGGCTCGCCGAGCCCGAGGAGATCATGGCGGCGATCGTGCGCATGCTCAACCCGGCCAAGCCGCTGGCGGGCAAGAAGGTGCTCGTCACCGCGGGAGGGACGGTCGAGCGCATCGACCCGGTCCGCTACATCACGAACGATTCGTCGGGCAAGATGGGGTACGCCATCGCCGAAGCGGCGAAGCGGATGGGAGCCGACGTCACGCTCGTGACCGGCAATGCGACGGCCGACCTCCCGGCCGGAGTCGAAGTGGTGCGCGTCCAGTCGACGCTCGACATGATGGATGCGGTGCTCGCCCGGTTCGGCGAAACCGACGTCGTCGTGAAGGCGGCGGCGGTCGCCGATTACCGCCCGGCGCAACGGGCCGATCAAAAAATCAAAAAGAACGACGACACGATGACGCTCGAGCTCGTCAAAAACCCCGACATTCTGCAGACGCTGGGCGAGCGGAAAACGAACCAATTCGTCGTCGGATTCGCCGCCGAAACGAACGACGGCGAGCGGTATGCGCTCGACAAGGTGAAGCGCAAGAAAAGCGACCTGCTCGTCCTGAACGACGTCACCGTCCCCGGAGCCGGCTTCGGGACGGATACGAATATCGTGCGCATTTACGATGAGGCGGGCCTTGTCGAGGCGCTGCCGCAAATGAGCAAGCGCGACGTCGCGGAGCGGCTGCTCGGCCTCGTGGCCGAACGGTTGAACGCGAGCGCGCGGCGCGGCGGCGGGAGCGGATCGTAATGGCGGGCCGCGAATCCGCGCTGTACGACGAGACGCTGCTGCCGCTGGACGGCCCCGAGCCGGGGCGCCGGTACGCGCAGGTGATCGTGGACGTGCCGGCGAAGCAGACGAACCGGCCGTTCGACTACATCGTGCCGCCGGAGCTGGAGGCGTGGGTCGGCGTCGGCAGCCGGGTCGGCGTACCGTTCGGGCCGAGGACGCTGCAGGGGTTCGTCGTCGGGCTGTCCGAATCGACCGGCATGGACCCGCGCAAGCTGAAGCCGATCGAGCAGGTGCTCGATCTCGTGCCGCCGCTCAATCCGGAGCTCGTCGACTTGGCCCGCTGGATGAGCCGGACGTACGTCTGCCACGAAATTACCGCCTTGCAAGCGATGATTCCGGGGGCGCTCAAGGCGAAGTACGAAAAATACGTCGCGGTCGCCGAGGAGGCGGACGGGCATTCGGCGCCGCCGCCGGAAGGGCAAGCGCTGCTCCTCGCGGGAAGCCCCGAGGAGGACGAGATTACGGCGTTCGTCCGGCAAAAAGGGACGGTGCCGATGGACGCGATGCTGCGCCGGTTTCCCGCCGCGGGACCGCTGCTGAAGCGGATGCTCGAGCGCGGCGTCCTCGTCGAAGTGCAGACGGTCAAAGACCGGCTGAACGCGAAAAAAGTGCTGTACGTCGAGCCGGCCGCCGACCCGCGCACGTTGACCGAAGAAAGCGGCAAGCTCGCCGCCGGCGCGAAGCGGCAAAAGGAGCTGCTGCTCCATTTCGCCGCCCATCCGTCCCCGGTACCGCTCGCGGAGCTGACGGACAAGCTGAACGTCGGGGCGGGGACGGTCAAGGCGCTGGCCGACAAAGGCTGGCTCACGATCCGCGAGCGCGAAGTGTTCCGCGATCCGTATGCGGGACGTTCGTTCGCGCGGACGGAGCCGCTTCCGTTGACCGAGCAGCAGCGCGGCGCGTTCGCGGCCATTTCGGATGCGCTCGGCGCCGAGCGGCACGACGTGTTTTTGCTGCACGGCGTCACGGGCAGCGGCAAGACGGAAGTATATTTGCAGTCGATCCAGCAATGTCTCGACCAAGGCCGGGAAGCGATCGTGCTCGTCCCGGAAATTTCGCTGACCCCGCAAATGGTCGAGCGGTTCAAAAGCCGGTTCGGCGACGCCGTCGCCGTCATGCACAGCCGGCTGTCGCAGGGAGAGCGGTACGACGAATGGCGCAAAATCGGCTTGAAGCGGGTCAGCGTCGTTATCGGCGCCCGATCGGCCGTGTTCGCGCCGTTCACGAAGCTCGGCCTCATTATTATCGACGAAGAGCACGAATCGTCATACAAGCAGGAGGAAAGCCCGAAGTATCACGCCCGGGAAGTAGCGGTGCAGCGGGCGGCCCGTCACGGCGCCGTCGTCGTGCTCGGCTCGGCGACGCCGTCGCTCGAAAGCTTCGCGCGCACGTCGGGCCGTGGCGCGCCGTACCGGCTGCTGACGATGGCGGACCGCGTCGAAGGCCGTCCGCTGCCGGCCGTCCGCATCGTCGACCTGCGCGAGGAGCTGAAGGCGGGCAACCGGTCGATGTTCAGCCGCGGGCTGTATAAAGCGATCGAAGAACGGTTACACAAGAAAGAACAGACCGTGCTGCTGCTCAACCGGAGAGGCTATTCGACGTTCGTCATGTGCCGGTCCTGCGGCTACGTCGTCCAATGTCCGCACTGCGACATTTCGTTGACGTACCATCAGGTGTCCCGGACGATGCGCTGCCATTATTGCGGCTTGACGCAGCCGGAGCCGAAGACGTGCCCGAGCTGCGACAGCGAGCATATCCGCTTCTTCGGCACGGGCACCCAGCGCGTCGAGGAGGAGCTCGGCAAGCTGTTCCCGGGCATCCGCGTCATCCGGATGGACGTCGACACGACGTCGGAGAAGGGTGCGCATGAGCGGCTGCTGACGAAGTTCCGCAACAAGCAGGGCGACGTGCTGCTCGGCACGCAGATGGTGGCGAAAGGGCTCGATTTCCCCGACGTTACGCTCGTCGGCGTCATCGCCGCGGATACGGTGCTGCACCTGCCGGATTTCCGCGCCGCCGAGAAAACGTTCCAGCTGCTGACGCAGGTGGCGGGAAGGGCGGGGCGCCACCGGTTGCCCGGCGAAGTGTTCATCCAGACGTACACGCCGGACCATTACAGCATCGAGCATGCGAGCCGCCACGACTACGGGGCGTTTATCGCAACCGAGCTGGACAGCCGCAGGCAGCGGGGCTATCCGCCGTACTGCGAGCTCGTCCTCGTCACGTTCTCGCACGAGCAGGTGGCGATGGTCGTCCGCGCCGCCGAGTCGTTCGCGACCCGGCTCAAGGAGAAGTGGCAGCGGATGCGGACGGAGTTCGACAGCGTTTCCGGTGCCGGAGCGGAAGACCGTTATTTCGAGGTGTACGGCCCCGTGGCGTCGCCGATCCCGCGAATCAAGGATAGATATCGGTTCCAATGCATGGTAAAATATCGGGGGGATGTCGACGTCTCCGGCATGCTGACCGAAACGGCGGCCGCTTTCGACGAAACGGTACGCCAGGAGAAGCTGCACATTTCGATCGACGTCAACCCGCAAGTGCTCATGTAACGAGGCAACGAGACGGAAAGCGGAAAGGTAGGGCGATTCCATATGGCCATTCGGATTATCGTAAAAGAACCGGATCCGGTGCTGCGCGAGAAGGCGAAGCCGGTTCCGAAAATAACCCCCAACATTCACAAGCTGCTCGACGATATGGCGGACACGATGTACGACGCCGAGGGCGTCGGACTGGCCGCCCCGCAGATCGGCATTTTGAAGCGGGTCATCGTCGTCGACGTCGGGGACGAAAACGGGCTGATCGAGATGATCAATCCGGAAATCGTCAGCAAGGAAGGCGAGCAGCTCGGACCGGAAGGCTGCTTGAGCATTCCGGGACTGCGCGGCGACGTCAACCGGGCGATGACGGTAACGGTGAAAGGGCTCGACCGCAACGGCGACGAGATCGTCATCACCGGCTCGGAGCTGCTCGCCCGCGCGTTTCAGCACGAGGTCGATCATTTGAACGGCGTGCTGTTTACCGATTTGGCGCAAAGCGTATACCGCGAAGAGGAACGGCAAAAGAAGGGCGAGGAGTGAAGACATGAACGTCGTTTTCATGGGAACGCCCGATTTTGCCGTTCCTTCCCTTAAAGCCCTTATTCGCGAAGGGTACAACGTCGTCGCCGTCGTGTCGCAGCCGGATCGGCCGAAAGGACGGAAGCGCGAGCTGGCGCCGACGCCGGTCAAAGCCGAGGCGCTCGCGCACGGCATCCCGGTGCTGCAGCCGCTCAAGCTGCGAGATCCGGCCGCCGTCGAGGAAATCCGCGCCTTGCGGCCGGATTTGATCGTCACCGCCGCCTACGGGCAAATTTTGCCCAAGTCGGTGCTGTCGATGCCGAAGCACGGCTGCATCAACGTGCACGCCTCCTTGCTGCCGAAGTACCGGGGGGGCGCGCCGATTCATCATGCCGTCATGCACGGCGAGCCGACGACCGGCGTCACGATCATGTACATGGCCGAGGGGCTCGATACCGGCGACATGATCAGCCGGACGGAGCTTCCGATACTCGACGACGACACGACGGGCACGCTGTTCGTCAAGCTGAGCGAGGCGGGGGCCGACCTGCTCGTCCGCACGCTTCCCGATTTGCTGGCCGGCCGCATCGAGGCCGTCCCGCAAAACGACGGCGAGGCGACCTACGCTCCGAATATTTCCCGCGAACAGGAACGGATCGATTGGACGAAAACGTCGACCGAGCTGTTTAACCATATACGCGGCTTGAACCCGGTACCCGGCGCCTTTACGCTGCTGAACGGCGAGGTGTTCAAGGTATGGGAAAGCCGCAAGCCGTCCGGGCGAAGCCCGTCCGGCGCCGATCGCGCCCCCGGCACCGTCCTGCAAATGACCGATGACGGCCTCGAAGTGGCGACCGGCGACGGCTCGATTTGGCTGACCCGCGTCCAGCCGGCGGGCAAGAAGGCGATGAGCGTCTCCGAGCTGAGACGGGGTGCGCCGATCGCGCCCGGCACGATATTGGGGGCGGAGACGACGTGAAGCCGACCGACAATCGAACGTCGAAGCCTGCCGGGAAGCCGAAGCCGAAACCGAACTTTGCCCAATCGCAGCCCGCCGGCCGGAAAGGTCAAGCCCCCGCCGGAACGGGCAAGCCGCGCCCCGGCGCCGCGAAGTCGGCCCCGGCCGGCAAAGACAACCGCAGGCCGCCGACCGCCCGCGAGCTTGCGCTCGACGTGCTGACGCGCGTCGAGACCGAGGGCGCTTACAGCAACCTGCTGCTGAACCAGGCGCTGCAGAGAAGCCGGCCCGACAAGCCGGATGCGGCGCTTGCGACCGAGCTCGTCTACGGGACGATCCAACGGCGCAACACGATCGATTATTTCCTCGACCGGTTCGTCGCCAAAGGCGTCGCGAAGCTCGAGCCCTGGGTACGAAACTTGCTCCGTCTCAGCTTCTACCAGCTGCATAACCTCGACCGGATTCCGGAGCACGCCGCCGTCAACGAAGCGGTCAACATCGCCAAGCGGAAAGGCCACGCCGGCATATCCGGCATGGTGAACGGCGTGCTGCGCAACGTCATCCGCCGCAAGAGCGAGCTCACTGTACCGGCCGGGCTCCCCGCCGTCTCCCGCATTGCGCTCGAGCATTCGCACCCGGAGTGGCTCGTCGCCGATTGGATTCGCCGCTTCGGCGAGGAGACGGCGGAGTCCGTATGCCGGTCGAACAACGAGCCGCCGCATACAAGCGTCCGCGTCAATGCGCTCAAGCTGTCGCGCGACGAGCTGCTCGAGCGTCTCGCCTCCGCCGGCTGCGAGGCGCGGCCGTCGGCGCTTTCCGGCGCGGGTGTCATCGTCGCCGGCGGAGGCAACATGGCGCTGACGCCGTGGTACGCCGGCGGCGAGCTGTCGGTGCAGGACGAAAGCTCGATGCTCGTCGCCGAAATGGTCGACGCGCGTCCCGGCATGTCCGTGCTCGACTGCTGCGCCGCGCCGGGAGGCAAGACGGCGCACATGGCCGAGCGGATGAACGACACGGGGCGCATCGTCGCCTGCGACATTCACGAGCACAAGCGGGCGCTGATCGAGGAGCAGGCGAAGCGGCTCGGTCTCCGCTCCGTCGAGACGCGGACGATCGACGCGCGGAAGCTCGCCGAGACGTTCGGCGGCGGCGCGGCGTTCGACCGCATCCTGCTGGACGCGCCGTGCTCGGGACTCGGCGTCATTCGCCGCAAGCCGGACATCAAGTGGGCGAAGCGGCCGGAGGACGTCGCCGAAATCGCGGCCCTGCAGCGCGAGCTTCTCGCCGGCGTCGCCGGCCTGCTCGCCCCCGGCGGCGTCCTCGTATACAGCACATGCACGATCGCCGAGGAAGAGAACGAACGGGTCGTCGAGTCGTTTTTGCGCGACCATCCGGCGTTCGAGCCGGACATGCCGCCCGTGGAGCTTCTCGACCGGCTGCCGAAAGACGTCGTCGGCGCGAGCGGGGCGGTTACGATTTTGCCGCACCGGTTCGGGTCGGACGGATTTTTCATCGCGAGGCTGCGCCGCAAATCCGAACGGCATTGACGTCCGGTCCGCCGCGAAACTTTTGAAGCGTGCCCGGTTATGCTACACTATGTAAGATAGCCATACGCGACTGACTATACGAAGTAACGGGTAGGGATGCTTTTGCTGGAACCTTTGAAGCCTTTGAAACCGCTCAAACCTTTGGAACCCCATATTCCCGACAAGCTGTCCGCTTACGACCTTTCGCTTGAAGAATGGCAGGATTGGTTGAAGCGGAACGGCGAAGCGGCGTTTCGCGCGGGACAAATTTTCGACTGGCTGTACGTGAAGCGGGTCGGCTCGTTCGAGGAGATGTCGAACTTGTCCAAGCCGCTGCGCGAGAAGCTGACCGCTTCGTTCGAATTCGTCTCGCTGACCGAAATCGCCCGCCAGCAGTCGAAGGACGGCACCGTCAAGTTTCTGTTCGAGCTGGCCGACAAAAACGCGATCGAAACGGTCATCATGAAGCACAACTACGGCAACAGCGTCTGCGTCACGACGCAGGTCGGCTGCCGGATCGGCTGCACGTTTTGCGCCTCCACGCTCGGCGGGCTGAAGCGCAACCTGTCCGCGGGCGAGATCGTCGCCCAGGTCGTTCAGGCGCAGCGCCTGCTCGATGCGACGGGGGAGCGCGTCAGCAGCATCGTCATCATGGGGATCGGCGAGCCGTTCGAGAACTACGATGCGATGCTCAAGTTTTTGAAGCTGATGAACCACGAGAAAGGGCTCAACATCGGCGCGCGCCACATTACCGTGTCCACGAGCGGCATCGTGCCGAACATATACCGGTTCGCGGACGAGAACATGCAGATCAATTTGGCGATCTCGATCCACGCCCCGAACGACGAGCTCCGCTCGAGGCTGATGCCGGTCAACCGGCGTTATCCGTTTGCGGAGCTTATCGAGGCGTGCAAATATTATTTGCGCACGACCGGCCGCCGCATCACGTTCGAATACGCCCTCATGGGCGGCGTCAACGACAAGAAGGAGCACGCGGAGGAGCTCGCCGAGGTGCTGAAGGACATGCTGCCGCTTTGCCACGTCAACCTGATCCCGGTCAACTTCGTGCTGGAGCGGGACTACAAGCGGACGGAGCGGGACGATATATTCGCCTTCCAGCGCATCCTGGAAAAGCACAACATCCCGGCGACGATTCGCCGCGAGCACGGCAGCGACATCGCCGCCGCGTGCGGACAGCTGCGCGCGAAGCACTTGGAGTCACAGTGAGGTGAGGGGAACATGCAAACGGCGCATCGAACGGATGCCGGGCTCGTCCGGTTGATCAACGAAGACCGGGCGGCCGTAAGGGACGAATGGAACGGGTTTACGCTCGCCGTCGTCGCGGACGGCATGGGAGGCCACCAAGCGGGGGAAGTCGCCAGCCAGATGGCGATCGAGCTGGTGGAAACCGAGATGCGTTCCGTCGAAACGGACATGACGGTGGACGAACGGAAGGAGGCCGTGCGCAGGGCGATTTCGACGGCCAACGACAAGGTGTTCGAATTCGCTTCGCAGCAGGCGCGCTACCAGGGGATGGGCACGACGGTCGTCGTCGCGCTCGTCACCCGCTACGATATCGTCATCGGCCATATCGGCGACAGCCGCGCCTACCTCGTCTCGGGAGACTCGATCCGCCAGCTGACGGAGGACCATTCGCTCGTGAATGAGCTGATCAAATCCGGGCAAATTACCCCCGAAGAGGCGAACGTGCATCCGCTTCGCAACGTCGTCACCCGGGCGCTCGGCACCGACAAGCAGGTCGAGGTCGACGTCTACCACAACGGCTGGCGCCCGGGCGACTATTTGCTGCTGTGCAGCGACGGCTTGAGCGGTCTTGTCGGCGAACCGGAGCTGTACGCCATCGTCGCGGACCGCCGGGCGCTGTCGTGGAAGGTCGATCGTCTCGTCCAGCGGGCGCTCGAGGAGGGCGGCGGCGACAACATTACGGTCGTGCTGCTCGCGAACGACGAGGCGGACGGGGCGGAAGCCGCGAACGATCCGGAAAGGGGGGATGACGCATGATCGGCCAAGTGTTGGGCGGGCGCTACGAGATTCTCGAGCGGATCGGCGGCGGCGGAATGGCGTTGGTATACAAAGGGCATGATATTTTACTCAATCGGAAAGTCGCCGTCAAAGTGCTGCGGCAGCAGTACGTCCATGACGAGGAGTTCATCCGCCGGTTCCGTCGGGAAGCCCAGGCGGCCGCGTCGTTGTCGCACCCGAACGTCGTCAGCATCTACGACGTCGGCCAAGAGGACGAGACGCATTACATCGTCATGGAATACGTCGAGAACAAGACGCTGAACGACTTGATCAAGGAGCGTGCGCCGCTCCCCGTCGAGGAATCGATCCGGATCGCGAGCCAAATTTGCGACGCGCTCGATCATGCGCACCATAACCAGATCATCCATCGCGACATCAAACCGCACAACATATTGATCGGCAAAAACGGCCGCGTCAAAGTAACCGACTTCGGCATCGCCCGCGCCGCAGACTCGACGCAGCTAACCCAGACCGGCTCGGTCGTCGGCTCGGTCCATTATTTCTCGCCGGAGCACGCCAAAGGGACGTTGACCGGCGCGCAGTCCGACTTGTATTCGCTCGGCATCGTCCTGTACCAGATGCTGACCGGCCGGCTGCCGTTTCTCGGGGAAAGCCCGATCAGCGTCGCCTTGAAGCATTTGCAGGAAGATTTCGAAGAGCCGCGGAAAGTGAATCCGCTTATCCCGCAAAGCGTCGAAAACCTGATCATGAAATCGATGCGCAAAAATCCGCAGGAGCGGTACCAGTCCGCGAAGGAAATGCTGCTCGATCTCGACACGTGCCTGACGCCGGACCGGCGGAACGAATCGAAAATCGTATTCGCCTCCGACGACTACGACGACAACGAAAAGACGCGCGTCGTCCCGGCGATCCGCGGGGATCAGTATGCTCAGCCGGTGCAGGACGACGGTCGGGCGGGAGCGGGAGGCCGCAAGAGAAAGGCGTGGGTGAAGCCGGTCGTCTGGACGGTTGTCACGCTGCTTCTGCTGTTTCTGATGTACCTGGGCGTCCGGTACGTGAAAAGCATGGTCGAAGTGCCGGAGACGGACGTCCCGAACTTGGTCGGCAAGACGGTGCAGGAAGCGGAGAAGGCGCTGGCGGACGCGCAGCTGCAAAGCAAAATCGTCACGGAGACGAACGAGCAGGTGGCGAAGGACATCGTCATCCGCCAAGATCCGGAGCCGATCCGGCTCAAGATCAACAATACGGTGACGCTGTACGTCAGCCTCGGTCCGGAGAAGAAGAAGATGCCGGATTGGAAAGGCAAAAAGCCGGCCGACGTGAAGGCGGAGCTCGCCACCCTCGGCATCGCCGAAACGCAGCTGAAGCAGGAACAGGTGTTCGCCGAGGAAGAGGCCGGCACGGTCGTCGCGCAGACGCCCGCCGCGGGAGAGGAATACGATCCGAAGACGGTGGCGATCAAGCTGTCCGTCAGCAAAGGCCGGGAGCAGGTGTCGATGCCCGAGCTGATCGGCAAGACGCAGGCCGAGGCGGAGGCGCTCGCCAAACGGTTCGACCTGAAGGTCGTCACCGAGCAGGCCCCGACGTTCAAGCAGCCGAAAGGCAAAGTGTTCGACCAGTTCCCGTTCAAGCCTAACGATCCGGTGACGCCGGGCGCAGAGGTGAAAATATTCGTCAGCTCCGGCTATCCGGCGAACGCGAAGGAAGTGACGGTGTCCAAAGTGCTGTCGCCGGCGGAGAAGGGCAAGGAGAGCACGATCAAGATCGTCTACAGCGACGCGCGGGGCGACAATATCGAATGGGGCTCGCCGCGCAAAATTACCGATACCCAAACGTTCGACGTGCAGCTCGTGCTGTCGCCGGACAAGGACGGCTCGGTAGCGTATTACCGCGACGGGAACCGGGTCGACATCGACACGGTGCCGTATGCGGGCAAAACGACGACGAACCCGGGCACCGGCGGCGGCACGACCGCTCCGGGAGGCGGCACGCAGCAGCCGGGCGGCCAAAAGCCCGGCACCGGCACCGGGACCGGCACGAGTACGGGGACGAGCACCGGCGGCACGACGGGCGACACCAAGGCCAATACCGGAACCGGAGGCGCGCAGACGACCTCCGGTTCCTCCGGCGGTTCGAACACGAGTACGGGAGGACGGAACTGAATGCCCGAAGGCGTTATCGTAAAAGCGTTGAGCGGCTACTATTACGTCCGGCCGGCGGAATCCGGCTCCAAGCCGCTCCAATGCCGGGCGCGCGGCATTTTCAAGAAGAAGGGCGTCTCCCCGCTCGTCGGGGACCGCGTCGTCTACGAAGTGACAGAGAACGGGGAAGGGACGGTCGACGAAATTTTGCCGCGCTCCACGGAGCTGATCCGTCCGCCGGTGGCGAACGTCGACCAGGCGGTGCTCGCGTTTTCGCTGACCGAGCCGGCGCTGAACCTGCAGCTGCTCGACAAGTTTCTCGTGCATACGGAGCGGGCGGGGCTCGAGACGGTCATCTGCCTCACGAAGCGCGACTTGCTTGAAGACGCCGATACGGCGGAGCTCGCGTCCGGGCAGGAGCCGATGGCCGTCGACGACGTGAAGCGGCTGTACGAGCGGATCGGCTATACGGTCATCGCGACGAGCACCGCCTCGGGCGAAGGGCTCGACGACGTGCGCGCCCGGCTGGCGGGACGCATCAGCGTCTTCTCCGGGCAGTCCGGCGTCGGCAAGTCGTCGCTGCTGAACGCCCTCGTCCCCGGCTTGACGCTCGAGACGAACGAAATCAGCTCGAAGCTCGGCCGGGGCAAGCATACAACCCGTCACGTCGAGCTGATCGCGCTGGAAGGAAGCGGCGGCGGGCTCGTGGCCGATACGCCCGGCTTCAGCCAGCTCGACTTCCTGCAGATGGAAGCCGAGGAGCTGTCCGGCTGCTTCGCGGAAATGAAGCGGATCGCGTCCGGCTGCAAATTCCGCGGCTGCCTCCACCAGCACGAGCCGGGCTGCCAAGTGATCGCCGCCGTGGAGAGCGGCGACGTCGCGCCGACCCGGTACAAGCATTACCTCGTCTTTTTGCAGGAAATGAAAGAACGGAAACGGAGGTATTGACGGATGCCCGATTTGCTGATCGCGCCTTCGATCTTATCCGCCGATTTCGCCCGGTTGGGCGAGGAGATCGCGGACGTCGAGCGGGGCGGGGCCGACTGGATTCACGTCGACGTCATGGACGGCCATTTCGTGCCGAACATTACGCTGGGGCCGCCGATCGTGCAGGCGATCCGGCCGCACACGAAGCTGCCGCTCGACGTGCATTTGATGATCGAACGGCCGGACGAGTACGTCCGCGCCTTCGCCCAAGCGGGCGCGGATTATATTTCCGTGCACATCGAGGCTTGCGCGCATTTGCACCGGACGGTGCAGTTGATCAAGAGCGAAGGGGCCAAGGCGGGCGTCGTGCTCAACCCGGCGACGCCGCTCTCGACGCTCGAGCATATCGTCGAGGACGTCGACCTCGTCCTGCTCATGACGGTGAATCCCGGCTTCGGCGGACAGCGGTTCATCGGCTCGGCCGTTCCGAAAATCGCGGCGCTTCGCCGCCTGCTGGACGAACGCGGCCTTGCCGGCGTCCACGTCGAGGTCGACGGCGGCGTCAACGAGGAGACCGCGCCGCTCGTCAAGCAGGCGGGCGCGAACGTTCTCGTCGCCGGCAGCGCCGTGTTCGGGCAGCCGGACCGCCGCGAGGCGATCGCCCGCATACGCGGCTGACGCCGCACTCGACGCTTGACGAAAGCGGGAAAGGAGGGGGCGCCCGTTGAGGAAGACGCTTTGGCTGCTCGTCTGCAGCTTTTTGGCCGGCCACTTGCTGCTTATTTTTTCGTGGCATGATTATTCGATTTTCCGTTACATATATTCGCTGGGCGCATTGTTCGTCGGCATCTATTACTTCAAAAACTTCGAATCGAAAGGGCTGCGGATCGGATTCGTCCTGACGTCACTCGTCTTTTGGCTCCTACTGACCGTTGTTTATGTCGCGCTCGGCAAAATCCCGATTTTGAATCTGGAGCCGCCGGGATTGAAAGTGGAGCCGTGAGCCATGCCGCTGGCATCTTTTCCCGCATGCCCGCATATAGATGACTACAAGAGTTGCCGCTCTTGTAGTTTTTTTGTTCGGGTATCACCTTTTCCGCAGCGGCGAATATACTAAAGACATAAGGTGAATCCGCGCGGCGGCGCAAGGATGAGGGACAGACGGCAGGCGGGCGTTCGTGGCCGTGCGGAACATGCGAGGGAGGGGTAGAAATGAAATTTTATACGATCAAGCTACCGAAGTTTTTGGGCGGTGTCGTGAAGGCGATTTTGAACTCGTTCAGCAAAAGCTAGTCGGCCGCCCGGACATAGCGCGATCTGCGCCGGGTGTTTTTTCGACCATGCCGGTGAAGGGAACGACAACAAGCATACTTACGGACGCCGTTCGTCGCGGCTTTCCCGGTCCAAGCCTGCCGGTCTGCCCTCGCTTCAAGCTGCGGCGGAATATTGTCCAAGCGGGTCCGGTCCTCGCCCGGGGGCCGGAAAACGGCCGTTCAACGAAAAAAAAGCACCTAGAATCGGGTGCTTTTTGTCTATTCGGCTCATTGCGCAAGGCGGTAACGCCATGCGATTCGGACTTACACGCGCTCGACGAGTCCGGATTTCAGAGCGCGGGCGCTTACGTAAACGCGCTTCGGCTTGCCGTTCACCATGATGCGGACTTTTTGCACGTTAACGCCCCAAGTGCGTTTGTTCTTGTTGTTGGCGTGGGACACGTGGTTGCCTTGGCGCGGGCTTTTACCGGTAATGAAACATTTGCGGGCCATGAATTACACCTCCTGTAAAGCAACTATACCGAACACATACCCCAATATATTAGCATATGCGGCAAGGGGCCGTCAATTCCGGTTGGAGCGGTTTTTGCATTTATTTCTTTTGTCGATTATAGTAAAATGGTAGCAACCGTTTCAGGAGGCACGTTCGGCAGCACGACCGCCGAGCCGGCTTCGGCTCCGGCCGGCGTCGCCGCCGACCTAATACTATCGCTCACAACCATCGAACCGGAGGGGATCGCCATGCCCATGCAAATCGACGGCGAATGCGGCAAAATATTCGTATCGAACGAGGTGATCTCGGTCATCGCGGGCTCGGCCGCGCTCGATTGCTACGGACTCGTCGGCATGGCTTCGCGCAAGCAGCTGAAGGACGGCATCGCCGAGCTGCTCGGCCGGGAAAACTTGAGCCGGGGCGTCGAAGTCCGTACCGAGCCGGACGGCGTACATATCGATCTGCACATCATCGTCAGCTACGGAACGAAAATTTCCGAGGTGGCCCACAACGTGCAGTCCAAAGTGAAATACGTGCTGAACGATGTCGTCGGACTGAAGGTCGATTTCGTGCACATTATCGTACAAGGGGTACGCATCGCCCGCTGACCGATCGCGATCGGCGAGCCGGCATTTTTTCGACAGGAAGGGGATCTTTTTTGAGTAAGCGCTTTAATACGCTAAATGGACCAAATTTTGCCAGCATGATCATTAAAGGCGCCGAACATCTTCATGCCAACGCGGAGAACGTCAACGCGCTGAACGTCTTTCCCGTTCCCGACGGCGATACGGGAACGAACATGAACCTGACGCTCGCTTCCGGCGCGAAGGAGCTTCGCCGCAAGACGTCGCCGCATATCGGCAAGTCGGCCGAAGCGCTGTCGAAAGGGCTGCTCATGGGCGCCCGCGGCAACTCCGGGGTAATCCTGTCGCAATTGTTCCGAGGCTTCGCCAAAGCGATCCAGGATGCGGAGGAGATCGACGCCGCGCAATTCGCGGCGGCGCTCCAAAGCGGCGTCGATACGGCCTATAAAGCGGTCGTCAAGCCGGTGGAGGGGACGATTTTGACCGTCGCCCGCGAGGCGGCCAAGCATGCGGTCGCCTCCGTCCGCCGCGACGGCGATATCGCCGAGCTGATGGACGAGGTGCTGGCCAAGGCGAAGGAGGCGCTCGCGAAGACGCCCGAGCAGCTGCCGGTGCTGAAGCAGGTCGGCGTCGTCGACGCGGGCGGGCAAGGGCTCGTCTGCATTTACGAGGGCTTCGTCGCGGCGCTTTCGGGAGAGGCGCCGGCGTATGAGCCCGTATCGCCGTCCCGGCCCGCGCCGTTCGCCGAAGCGGGAACGATGCCCGGACACGGCGCGTCCGATCGCAAAAAGGCGCAGTCGCATATGGCGACGGAAGATATCGAATTCGGCTACTGCACCGAATTCATGGTCCGGCTCGAGCCGGGCAAGACGCCCGGCGCCGTCTTCGACGAGGCGGCGTTCCGCGGCGAGCTGTCGGGGTACGGCGACTCGGTGCTCGTCGTCGCGGACGACGAGCTCGTCAAGGTGCACCTGCACGCGGAGCGGCCCGGCGAGGTGCTGACCGCGGCGCAGCGGTTCGGCGAGCTGGTGAAGATCAAAATCGAGAATATGCGCGAGCAGCACGCCCATATCGTCGAGGACGAGTCCCCGTCGACGGCGGAAGTGCGGGCGGCCGCAGCGGACGACGACGCCGGATCGGCCGGACCGGCGAAGCCGTCCAAGCCGTTCGGGTTCGTCGCGGTCGCGGCCGGAGACGGCGTCGCCGCCATCTTCGAAAGCTTGGGCGCGGACGTCGTCCTGTCCGGCGGCCAGACGATGAACCCGAGCACGGAAGACATCGTAGGCGCGATCCGGCGCGTCGACGCGGATACCGTATTCGTCCTGCCGAACAATTCGAATATCGTGCTGGCGGCGAAGCAGGCTTGCGACATGACCGACCGCCGCGTCGTCGTCGTGCCGACGAAGACGATCCCGCAAGGGATGGCCGCGCTGCTCGCCTTCCGGGCGAACGCGACGGCGGAGCGCAACGCCGAGTCGATGGAGGAGGCGGTCGCGCGCGTCCGGTCGGGTCAAGTGACGCATGCGGTGCGCGATTCGCAAATCGACGGCATGGACATTCGCGCCGGCGACTATCTCGGCATCCGGGACGGGCATATCGTCGTCTCGACGCCGGACCTGCTCGCCGCCTGCAGCAGGCTGATCGACGACATGATGGCGGGCGGCGGGGAAGTCGTGACGATTCTGACCGGAGCGGAGGCGTCCGAGCCGGTCACCGCGGCGATCGCGGCGTACGTGGAGGAAGCGTACCCCGACGCCGAGCTTGAGGTGCATCCCGGCGGGCAGCCGGTATACAGTTACTTGATCGCCGTCGAATGAAGCGGCGAGGCGATCATACGGAAGGGAGTGCTCCGATGGCGAACGTCCGGATAGTGACGGACAGCACGTCCGATATTCCGGAGGCGGTCCGGAAGCAGTACGGCATCGAGATGGTGCCGCTGAAAGTTCATTTCGGGACGGAGACGTTTTACGACGCCGTCACGATCCAAGCGAACGAATTTTACGATAAATTGAAAAGCGCGTCCGCGATGCCGACGACGTCGCAGCCGTCCCCGGTCGATTTCCTCGAAGCGTACAAGCGGGCGGCGGACGAGCCGGACACGTCGGTCGTCTCGATCCATCTGTCGTCGGCGGTAAGCGGCACGTACCAGTCGGCCGTCCTGGCGAAGTCGCTGCTCGAGGACAAAGGGGACGTCTCGGTCGTCGATTCGAAGTCGGCGTCCTACGGCATCGGCCTGCTCGTCGTCGAAGCGGCCAAGGCGGCGCGGGAAGGCAAGAGCAAGGAGCAGATTTTGGAGCTGGTCGCGAAGCTGCGCCGGGAGACGCGCATTTATTTCCTCGTCGGCACGCTCGAATATTTGCAGAAGGGCGGACGCATCGGCAAGGCGGCCGCGCTGTTCGGCTCGCTGCTCAACATCAAGCCGATTCTGACGATCGACGACGACGGGGAAGTCGCCTCGGTGGACAAGGTGCGGGGGCATAAGAAGGCGATGGGGCGCATCGTCGAGATGCTGAAGGAAGAGTTCGGCGACCGCGAGCTGCACATGACGGTTGCGCACGGTCAGGCGGAGGAGGCGGCGAACGAATTCGCCGCGCTGCTGCGGGAGCAGTTCAACATTACGCAGATGACGTACGCCGAAGTCGGCCCGGTCGTCGGCGCCCATACGGGTCCCGGAGTGCTTGCGGTGTTCGTCGTTCCGGCGTCATGAGTGCCGGCCTGCACGCGATGTCCGTCCGCGCCGTCAAAGGCGTCACGCCGGCCAAGGCGAAGGAGCTCGAGACGCTCGGCATCGATTCGGTCGCCAAGCTGCTCGAATATTATCCGTTCCGGTACGAAGACTACCGGATTCGCGACTTGACCGGCGTGAAGGACGGGGAAAAAGTAACGATTCAGGGCAAGCTGTATAGCGAGCCGTCCGTGCAAATGTACGGGCGCAGCAAATCGCGCATGTCCTGCAAAGTATATGCCGACCCGCTGTTTATAACCGCCGTCTGGTTCAACCGGCACTTTCTGAAGGATCGGCTGAAGCCGGGACAGGAAATCGTCCTGACGGGCAAATGGGACGGCCGCCGGCAGCAGCTGACCGTCTCCGAATCGGAGTTTCCGGGCGGCAGCACGTCCCGATCCGGGACGCTTCAACCGGTTTATTCGGTAACGGGGGCCATTACGCAAAATTGGATGCGGAAGACGGTGCAGCAGGGCATCGCCCAGTTCGGCGATCTCGTCGCCGAGGCGCTGCCGAGGCCGCTCGTCGACAAGTACGGCTTCATGCCGCGCAAGCAGGCGATCTACCGGATCCATCATCCCGACGACGTCGAGGAGGGCAAGCAGGCGCGCCGGAGGCTCGTCTACGAGGAACTGTTCTTCTTCCAGCTGAAGCTGCACGCGTTCCGCGCCATCCAGCGCAAGCGCGCCGACGGCGTCGCCCACGAGTTCGACAACGAGGACGTCCGCAACTTCGTCCGCGGGCTTCCGTTCAAGCTGACCGATTCGCAGAAAAAGGTTATCGGCGAAATTTTGCACGACCTGAAGGAGCCGTACTGCATGAACCGGCTTCTGCAGGGCGACGTCGGCGCGGGCAAGACAGTCGTGGCCGCGGCGGCGCTGTTCGCGACGGTAAAGGCGGGCTGCCAGGGCGCGCTCATGGTGCCGACCGAAATATTGGCCGAGCAGCACAAGCGGTCGCTGGAGCGGCTGTACGAGCCGTACGGCATCGTCGTCGGCCTGCTGACCGGCAGCTTGACCGACCGGCAGCGCCGGGACGTCATCGCCTCGCTTCATATGGGGCTCATAGACGTCGTCGTCGGCACCCATGCGCTCATCCAGGACGACGTCCTGTTCCGCAAGCTCGGTCTCGTCGTGACGGACGAGCAGCACCGGTTCGGCGTCAACCAGCGCACCGTCCTGCGGCGAAAAGGAATGAACCCGGACGTGCTGACGATGACGGCGACGCCGATTCCGCGGACGCTCGCCATTACCGCCTTCGGCGACCTCGACGTGTCGACGCTGCGCGAGCTGCCGCAAGGGCGGAAGCCGATCAAGACGTACGCGGTCGGCCACGACAAGCTGGAGCGCGTCATCGGCTTCATCCGCGGCGAAGTGTCGGCCGGGCGGCAGGCGTACGTCATCTGTCCGCTCATCGAGGAATCGGAGAAGCTGGACGTGCAGAACGCGCTCGACGTCCACGCCCAGCTGTCCCACGCCTTCCCGGAATTCCGCGTCGGCCTGCTGCACGGACGGATGTCGACGCAGGAGAAGGACGAGGTCATGCGCGCGTTCAAGGAGAACGAAGTCCAGGTGCTCGTCTCGACGACCGTCATCGAGGTCGGGGTCGACGTGCCGAACGCAACGGTCATGGTCATCTACGACGCCGTCCGGTTCGGGTTGTCGCAGCTTCACCAGCTGCGCGGCCGGGTCGGCCGGGGCGAGCATCAATCGCACTGCATCCTGATCGCCGATCCGAAAAACGAGACGGCGAAGGAGAGGCTGCGCGTCATGACGGAGACGAACGACGGCTTCGAGATCGCCCGCCGCGATTTGGAGCTGCGCGGGCCCGGCGACTTTTTCGGCACGAAGCAGAGCGGGCTGCCGGAGTTCAAGCTGGCCGACATGATGAGCGACTTCGATATCATGGAGCTGGCGCGCGACGACGCGGCCGAGCTGGTCGCATCGCCGGAGTTTTGGACGTCGGCGGAGATGCTGCCGCTGCGCGAGTTTTTGCAGCGCGAGCAAATTTTCGACGGGGAGCGGCTCGATTGAGCTGCCGCCGTCCCGTTCGTTATACGCACTAATCCGTTGAACCGTCGGGGGAAGCCCCGGCGGTTCTTACTTCTGTTTGTCCAGAATGTCGGCGAACCGATCCATCAGCTCCATCGCCCCCTCGGTCATCCCCGATTGAAGCACGCCGTCGCGTACTTCGACCGAAGGGTAAAGGGACGTTTCCGTCAGTTTCGTCCTTCTTCCTCCATCCAATTCCTCGAACGTGACCGTGACCAGCCCGACGGACGGAACGCCTTCGAACTCGTACGTATGGACGAGCCGTTCCGGCGCCGCCACTTCGTGAAAAACGCCGTTATGCGCGTACTCGTTCCCGGCCGGATCCCGTTGGACGTATCGCCAGACGCCGCCTTTTTTGACGTCCAAGCTGTCCACGACCGTCGTCATGACGCTCGGTCCCCACCATTCGGGAATGGAGGCTTGATCCGTCCACATCCGGAAGACGAGCTCGCGGGGAGCTTCGAACGTCCGGCTAATCACAATCTCCTGCTTATTCGGTTCTGCAACGATCGATGTTTTGGCCATGTTTTCATTCTCCTTTTCCTCTTGAAAGAGTCATTTCGATTCGTTTTCCTGTTCCTGTTCCTGCACCTTCCGGAGAAGAGCGTCGAACCGGTCGAATTGCTCCTCCTTGGCGTCCAGAAACGTTTGCACCCAGCGGTCCAGCTCGGCGAACCGCTCCTTGCGCAGCTTGAAGATGCGTCGGTTCGCTACGGCCTGCACGTCGACGAGCCCGGTATCGTTCAATACCCGGAGATGCTTGGACGTTTGGGGCAGCCGCAGTCCGAGCCGCTCGGCGATTTCCCCGAGCGTCAAAGCTCCCCCGTCCCGCAGCAGCTCGACGATGTTCACCCGGTTCGGTTCGGCAAGCGCGCTCAACGTGGCCGCGTTCATGGATCGGCCTCCTTTCCTCGACCCGGAAACCGGGTCGCGTCGTCTTTACGCATCCAATATACCACAAAAGGAATTTTCCTGTAAAGGAAATTTCGTATAGAGGAAACTATGATGCGTTATTATGGCGTCTTCAAAAATTTTTAACAAGTTTGTGTCGTTTTCGGTCGGATTCGGTTTGGTGGCGCTTACAATACATTCACAAGACGTTCCATCCAGGAGGAGGGAGAACATGATCCGGTTTCATCAAGTCAACAAGCATTACGGCCCGTTCCACGTGCTGAAGGATATCAATCTGTCGGTCAAGTCGGGCGAGGTCGTCGTCGTCATCGGACCTTCCGGCTCCGGGAAAAGCACGCTCGTCCGCTGCATCAACCGGCTGGAGACGATTACGGACGGCGAGCTGCTCGTCGACGGCGTCCGGGTCAACGACGCCAAGACGGACATCAACCTGCTCCGGCGCAACATCGGCATGGTGTTCCAGCATTTCAATCTATATCCGCATATGACGGTCTTGAAAAATATTACGCTCGCCCCCATGAAGGTGGCCGGCGTCTCCGAGAAGGAAGCGCGCGAAACCGCGATGTATTACCTCGAAAAGGTCGGCATCTCCGGCAAGGCGGATTCGTATCCGTGGCAGCTGTCCGGCGGCCAGCAGCAGCGTGTCGCCATCGCGAGAGGGCTCGCCATGAAGCCGAAAATCATGCTGTTCGACGAACCGACGTCCGCGCTCGATCCGGAGACGATCGGCGAAGTGCTCGACGTCATGAAAACGCTTGCCCGCGAAGGGATGACGATGGTCGTCGTGACGCACGAGATGGGATTCGCCCGCGAAGTGGCCGATCGCGTCGTGTTCATGGACCAAGGCAAAATCGTCGAGGAGGCGGCTCCGGCCGACTTTTTCGCCAACCCGGGCGAGGAGCGGGCGCGCCTGTTCCTGAGCCGGGTGCTAAACCATTAATCGCTTGGCAGTACGCTCATACCAATTGACGAAAAGGGGATATAAAAGATGAAAATGATGAAAACGTTGACCGGATTGACACTGACGGCCGTCATGGCCGTATCGCTCGCGGCATGCGGCGGCGCAAGCGGCGACAAAGCGGCGGATAACGCGACGAACGCGTCCAACACGGGAGCGGCGTCCGGCTCCGTCGAGAAGATCAAAGCGCGCGGCAAGCTGGTCGCCGGCGTGAAGTACGACTTGAACCTGTTCGGGCTGAAAGACCCGGCGTCGGGCAAAGTGGAAGGCTTCGACATCGACATCACGAAAGCGATCGCGAAGAAAATTTTCGGCGACGAGAACAAAATCGAGCTGAAGGAAGTAACGTCCAAAACGCGCATCCCGATGCTGAAAAACGGCGAGATCGACATGATCGTGGCGACGATGACGATTTCCGAGGAGCGCAAGCAGGAGATCGACTTCTCCGACGTCTACTTCACCGCCGGCCAATCGCTGCTCGTGAAGAAGGACAGCAACATCAACGGCTTGGCCGATTTGGGCAAAGGCGCGAAAGTATTGACCGCGAAAGGGTCGACGTCCGCGAAAAACATTCGCGAGAAGGCGCCGGACGCGCAAGTGCTCGAGTTCGAAAACTACGCCGAGGCGTTCACGGCGCTGAAGGCGGGACAGGGCGTCGCGCTGACGACGGATAACGCGCTTCTGTTCGGTATGGCGAAGCAGGACCCGAACTTCCGCGTCACGACCGAGACGTTCACGACCGAGCCGTACGGCATCGGCATGCGCAAAAACGAGCCGGACCTCGTCAAGCTCGTCAACGACGTCATCGCCGAAATGAAGGCGAACGGCGAATACGACAAGCTGTACGAAAAATGGATCGGCGAAAAGCCGAAAAAATAATGAAAGCCGCCGGGGTGGGCCGACTCGCCCATCCCGTTTTATTTTGAAAGCAAAGGAGGGACGGGGATGATCGACTTCTCCATCTTGACGGAGCATTGGGGCATGTACATGGACGGGTTCGTCAACACGATCAAGGCGAGTCTGATCGCGCTCGTCGCCAGCTTCGTCCTCGGTACCGTATTCGCGGTGTTCCGCATCGCGCCCGTCCGGGTTTTAAACGCGATCGGCGCGGCATATGTTGAGTTTATCCGCAACATCCCGCTGATCCTCGTCGTGTTCTTCATGTTCGTCGGGCTGCCGGTCGTCGGAATCCGGCTGAACCCGTTCATGGCCGGGACGGTCGGGCTTACGATTTATACTTCGGCGTTCATCGCCGAAACGCTGCGCGCGGGCATCGCTTCCGTGCCGAAAGGGCAAATGGAGGCGGGACGGTCGTCGGGGTTCGGCTACGTCGAGACGATGCGGTACATCGTGCTGCCGCAGGCGGTCAAAATGGTCATTCCGCCGCTCGGCAACCAGTTTTTGAACCTGATCAAAAACTCGTCCGTCTTGGGCGTCATCGCCGGTCTCGATTTGATGTATTACGGCGATTTGGTTTCCTCGGCGACATTCGTCACGTTCGACGTTTACATTTTCGTCGCGCTCTTCTACTTGGTGTTAACGATTCCGCTCAGCCTCGGCGTCCGCCATCTGGAACGCCGCATGGCTCGGGCGCGATAAGGAGGGGGAACCGATGGATTTCGCCGGAGCATACTCTCCCGCCCATTTGAAGTTTTTGCTGCAAGGGTTTTGGATTACGCTCGAAGTGGCGTTCGTCTCGATCGTCCTCAGCTTCATCGTCGGCACGGTCGTCGGCATCGTCCGCTATTGGCGCATTCCGGTGCTGTCGCACGTCATGGGCGTTCTCGTGGAGACGATCCGCAACTTGCCGCTGCTGCTCATTATCTTTTTCACCTATTTCGCGCTGCCCGAGGTCGGGATCAAGATGAGCAAAATGAACGCGGCCATCCTGGCGCTCGTCATCTTCGAATCGGCGATGCTGGCCGAAATCGTGCGCAGCGGCTTGACCTCGATCGATAAAGGACAGACGGAAGCGGCCCGGTCGTCCGGCTTGTCCGCGCTGCAGACGATGCGGTTCGTCATTTTGCCGCAGGCGCTGCGCCGGATGGTGCCGCCGATCGTCAGCCAGTTCATTTCGCTGCTGAAAGATACGTCGCTCGCCGTCGTCATCGCGCTTCCGGAGCTGATGAACCACGCGCAGATCATCAACGGACGCAACGTCAACTACGTCATCCCGACGTTCATCGCGGTCGCTTTGCTTTATTTCGCGGTCAATTACGCGTTGTCCGTCTTGTCGAGGAAGCTGGAGAGCAGACAAATTTGAATCGGCGATACGGATCTTCGTTTCTTGGGTAAGTTAAGAAACGGGGATCTTTTTCGCATCCGCTCGAAATCGTCTGCCGGCTTTCGACGCGGTTCCCGGAGGTGAAGGCTAAGTCATGTCGGATCGGATTCGGATTTTGATCGTCATTATGGCGGCGACGGCGCTGCTCGGCGAAGTGAAGCTGAATCCTTTCGGGGATACGTTTCGCATATCGCTCGGAATCGTCGTTTATTTTTTCGGGCTGCTATGGTTTTCCGTCCCCGTGCTGTCCACCGGCTTGCTGACGGGAGGCGCCGTCGTCCTGTTCCGGGTCGGGATGGACTTGGCCGGCGGCGATGCCGGCTTGTTCGAGAGCTTTATGCGGCACAGCTCGACGTTCGGCTTTTATTTGTGCTTCGCCGTCGCCGTGAAGCTGATGCGCATCCGCAAGCAGGCGGAATTTCCGATCCGCGTCGGCTTAATCGGGGCCGCGGCCGACTTCACGTCGAATGTGGCGGAGCTGACGGGGCGCTACTTGCTGCTGGACGGAGCTCCGCCGACGTGGCACGGCATCCTGCTCGTCGCGATGGCCGGCGTGCTGCGCAGCTTCTTCGTCGTCGGCCTGTACAATATGCTCTCGATCCGGCAAGTTCGGCAGGAGGCCGAGTGGCGCAAGCTGGAGCTCGACCGGATGATGCTGCTGAACTCGAGCCTGTACGAGGAATCGTTCTTTTTGCGCAAGCTGATGGCGCAGGTCGAGATGCTGACGCGGGAAAGCTACCGGCTGTACCGGCGGCTGATGGAGCAGCGCGTCGCCGAGCATCGGGCGGCGCTCCATATGGCGGAGAACGTGCACGAATTGAAAAAGGATATGCAGCGCATTATGGCCGGCTTGTCGAAGCTGATGCGTCCGAACGAAGCGGGGGAGAGGCTGCCGATCCCGGAGCTGTGCGGCCTGGCCGTCCGGGCGAACGAGAAGTACGCGGACTCGCTCGGCAAGCGGATTGCGTTCCGCGTCGAGGCCGGCGTTCAGCTGTCGACGAATCAGGTGTATGCGCTGCTGTCGATTTTGAACAACTTGCTTGCTAACGCGGTGGAAGCGATTGCAGAGGAAGGTGAGGTCGTCGTGGAAGCCGAGCTGGTCGACGATTGGGTCCGTTTTCAAGTGCGGGACGACGGGCCGGGCATTTCGAATCCGGAACGGGAGTGGGTGTTCGAGCCGGGGTATACGACGAAGTTCGATAGCGAGGGGTATTCGTCGACGGGAATCGGGCTGACGCATGCGCGCGACATCGCGAAGTCGTTGGGCGGTGCTCTCGAGCTAAGGGAGCAAGCCGTCGGCGGCGCCCGGTTCGAGCTGCGCGTCCCGGTCGACCAGCTGATGCGAAAGGAGGAGGACGAGGCGGATGAGGCTCTTTCTGATCGATGACGATGCGGCGGTGCGCAAAATGCTCGAGCGCATGATCGCCGAAAGCGGACTCGGCGAAGTCGTGGGCGAGGCGGAGGACGGGCTGTACGTCTCGGCGAGACAGGTGGCGGACGCGGACGTCGTGCTGATGGACCTGCTCATGCCGGGCAGGGACGGGATCGAGACGATCAAGGCGCTTCGCCGGGAAGGGTACGGCGGGACGTTCGTCATGATTTCCCAAGTCGAGCACAAGGACATGGTCGGCGAAGCGTATCAGGAAGGCATCGATACGTTCATCCGCAAGCCGATCAACCGGTTCGAGGTGCTGTCCGTGCTGAAGCGCGTCTCCCATCATATCAAGCTCGTCCGCTCGCTCGATACGATCCGTCATTCGCTTAGCGCTCTGGGTGGCGAGGCGGGGGGCGCGGCTCCGCCGGGGCCGGCGAAGCCGTCGCTCGAGGAGAAGGCGCGCTCGCTCATGCTGCAGCTCGGCATCGCCGGGGAAGCGGGCGCTGCCGACTTGCTGAACCTGGTTCGCTGGCTCGAGGAGGAGGAGGGACGCAGCGGCCCCGTCCAGGAGCTGCCGGCATTGAAGGAAATGTACGGGTACGTGCTGCGCAAAGGCAAAGAATCGGACCCCGAGCAGCGCGAGCGGGAAATTCGCGCGATGGAGCAGCGGATGCGCCGGATGGTGCTGCAGACGCTGACGAACGTCTCGTCGCTCGGGCTGAACGATTTCGGCAATCCGGTGTTCGAGCATTTCGCTTCGCGGCTGTTCGATTTCCAGGAGGTGCGGCTGCGGATGCGCGAGCTGGAGCAGGAGGCGGAGGGGACGAATGCGAAGGTGAACGTGAAAAAGTTTTTGCAGGCGTTTTTCTCCGAGTTGAAGCAAAATTGATCGGCAAAACGGCGGCCCTTCCGGCATACACTGGAGAATGACCACTTCGGGAGGTGTCGACCGTGTCGTATCAGAAGTACGGAATCCCGCGCGAGCTGGTGGAGCGCGTCAAGCTCAAGCTGAAAAATCCCGATACGAAGGATCGGGTAAAAGCGATATTGGACGGCGTGACGAAGTCGGACCTGCAGGACCGCGCCAAAGTGAAGTCGCTGCTGGCCAAGCTGACGAAGGCGCTCGGCGAGCCGATCTCGGACGGCCTCGCGAACCAGATCGTGCAGATGGTGCTCGACTTGAAGATCGATCCGAACAATACGTTCCACTTGATCAAATTGTGGGGGATGTTTCGGTAGGGGCGCGCGCCGCTCGGGCGATCGTTGACGAAGGTTCGGCAGAGGCGCGCTTTCGTCCGGACGGAGCCCGGGTCGGACGGGATGCCGGTTCGCCGGACACGCTCGACGTTGGCGTACATAGGAACGCGATGCCCCGGCGGCCAACGGGGCTTTTGGCGTGTTCGGCTCGGGTCGGCGGGCTTGAGGGTCGCCCGCTCGGGGGCGCAGTCATGACTTGGTTTATCAAGTTCTGTTCGTTCGAGCGGAGGGGGACCCTCCCGGCGAGCTGAAGTCGCAAGCCGGGGCGGGACGGCCTCGTGAGGGTGACTACCATCATGCGACGCCACGCCGCGCGCCGGGAGCAATTGGATTCCATCCAACGGATTTCCCGTTCGGGGACGCGATAGGGGCTTCCGTTGGAACATATCCAATAGAAAGTTCCGCACCGTCCGCATTAGGGCCATTTTGGGAAAAGCAATCGGATCGTTTCCAATTAGAGTCGCATATGACCCGCCATGCGCGGCGATCTGTTGGATAAAATCCAATAACCGCACACTAACCCTTTTGTTTTCCATCTCTTGACACGGCGCCGGCGATCGAATATGATTGCGATGTAAGTGATCACTTGCATCGAAGAAAGGGACGGTCCATGGGCGGCAATCTCCAAACAAGCGACAAATTGATGCTGGCGGCCATCGATCTCATGGCGGAGAAAGGGTATGACGGCACGACGACCAAGGAAATCGCCGCCGCCGCGGGCGTTAACGAGGTGACGCTGTTTCGCCATTTCGGAACGAAGCAGAAGCTGCTCGAAGCGGCGTTCAACCGGTATCATTACGCCGACGAGATGACGAAGCTGTTCGAGCAATCGATCCGCTGGGAGCTCTACGAAGACCTGCTCCTGATCGGCCGCACGTACCATCGGATCATGAACCGGAACCGGAAGCTGCTCTCCATCGTGCAAAAGGGAGGCAGTCATCTCCCGGCGGACATTCAACGGGAGGCCGGGCGTCATCCCCGCCATCTGAGGAAGCTGCTGTCGGACTACTTGACGGCCATGACGGCGCAAGGCAAGGCGGCGGCCGCAAACCCCGCCATGCAGGCGCTCGCGTTCATGTGGATGCATTACGGTGCATTCATCAGCAAGCTGAACCCCAATGACGACGACCCGGAAAACTCGATGGACGAATTTATCGAGGAGAGCGTACGGCTGTTCGCTAGGGCGTTAGCCCCCTAGCTCTTTTTTCGGACAAAATGCAAGTATGTGCTTGCACACATTTTTCGATTTCCCGAGGAGGTATCATGCTCATGCATACGGATGCCAAACTGCGAAAAGGTACGGTTTTAATGCGTTTATTGCTGGCGACCGTCATGATTTCGGCGATGAACGCCATAATGTTTAACGTCGTCCTTCCGCAAATCGGCGACGAGTTCGGTCTTACGCTCGCACAGGCAAGCTGGCTGTCGTCGGCTTACACGCTCCTTTACGCATTCGGAACGGTCACGTACGGGAAGCTGGCCGACCGGTTCCAGCTGAAAAGCTTGCTGACGTTCGGATTGTCGCTGTTCGCGGCGGGCTCTCTCGTCGGACTTTTGTCCCAATCGTTCGGGATCGCGCTGCTCGCAAGGTGCTTGCAAGCGGCGGGGGCGGCCGCCGTTCCGGCGATGGCGCTCATTATCCCCGCCCGCTATTTTCCGCGCGAGAAAAGGGGCTCCGCGATCGGCATGACGGCGACGGGCCTCGCGCTCGGCGGCGCGCTCGCTCCCGTCGTGTCGGCGGCGGTCGTCAGCGTCGCAAGCTGGCGATGGCTCTTCCTGCCTTCCTTGCTCATGCTGGCTCTGCTTCCGCTGTACCGCCGTTTTTTGGAGAACGAGCCGAAGGAAGAACGTTCGCGGCCCTTCGATTGGCTCGGCGGAAGCTTGCTTGCCGCTTCCGTTACGCTTCTTTTGCTCGGCGTGACGAACCGGTCCTGGTTGTATGTGTCTTGCGGCGTCGCGGCCGTACTCCTCTTCATCGTGCGAATCCGCCGGGCCGAGCACCCTTTCGTGCAGCCCCGGCTGTTCCGGAACCGGGCGTACGCCGTCGGGTTGACGCTCGCTTTTCTCATCGCGGGGATCGGCGTTTCGTTATACTTTCTGACTCCGATTATGCTTTCGGACGTCTACCGCTTGGATTCCGCGTGGATCGGCTTCGCCATGGTCCCGGCGGCGGCAGCCTCCTCCATCTTGGGAAGAAAGGCAGGCAAGCTGGCGGATCGGAAAGGAAACGCCTACCTGTACGCCGTCGGCTCGGCCTGCTTGATCGGCTGCTTCGCCCTGTTGTCCGTCTTCACGGGAATATCGCCGGTATGGATCGCCGTCTTCTTGATGTTCGGCAACGTAGGCCAGTCGTTTTTGCAAATCGCGATGTCCAATTCCGTGTCGGGGTCGCTGCCCCAAGACCAGACGGGAATCGGGATGGGGCTGTTCTCGATGATCAGCTTCATCGCCCAAGGAATGGCGGCGGGCGTGTACGGCATCGCCGCCGCGCAAGGGGCGTCCGCGAATTGGAATCCGCTGCTCGCTGGTCCCGACGGCGCCTTGTACAGCAACGTGTACCTCGTGTTGGCCGCCGCGCATGTCGTCTTGTTGACGGTATATCGATTGCGGCTTCGCAAGGGGCGTCCGAGCGTGGCCGTCCCGCTTTCCCCGGCTCGCGAATAGGCGGCGAGAGGGGAGCATCACCGAAACGGAAAGGAGAATGTCCCATGGCCTTATCTTCGAAGCGGTCGTGGATCGACGAATTATTGGCTTGGCCCGGGGTGACCCGGCACCCCCATCGGTTCGGAGGAATCGAGCTCCGATTCGACGGGCGCGAAATCGGTCATTTGCACGGCGAGCGGCTGGCCGACCTGCTCTTCCCCAAGCCGGTGCGCGACCGGCTTTTGGCGGAAGGGCGCGCGAAGCCCCATCATATAGTTCCCGATTCCGGCTGGGTATCGTTTTACATCGACTCGGAGGAGGACATCGTGCAGGCTGTCGAGCTGTTCCGATTGAAGTACGACCTCATGACCGCGAAACGGAACGAACGAAGCGCGGGAGAAGAAACATAGCCGCCGGCCTACGCCTGTTCTCCGGCCGCATACGGCGCGCCGCCGTCCCTCACCGGGACGGCGTTTTTTTGCTTTCTGCGCCTCCTTAGGCGAGCCAACCTAAAAAAAACACAAGGCCAATCAAAGGGACTCCATTGTTGGCATGCGCCCCTCCGCTTTAAGATAAAGGAGGATAAGCGCTTACACGATCGAACGTCGAACCGGAACGGGACGGGACGCCCGTCGTCTCCCGTGGCAAACGTTCGCGAGAAATCAACGGGTTTGGGGGGAGCGAACATGGCGGCACATCTTCAATCCGCGTCGGGCAAGGCGGAGAGGCCGGCTACGGGCGGCAGCCTGCTGTCTTACATGTGGAAATACCGGACGCTTTATTTGATCTCGATACCGGGGATCGTCTACTTTTTCATTTTCAAGTATATTCCGCTGTTCGGGTCGGTCATCGCCTTTCAGGACTACAACATTTTCAACGGCTTCGCGGGCAGCGTCTGGGTCGGCCTGAAACATTTCCGCACGATGTTCGAGCATTACGATTTCCTGCGCATTTTGAACAACACGATTCTGCTCGGCCTGTACGACCTGTTCATCGCCTTCCCGGCACCGATCGTGCTCGCGCTGCTGTTGAACGAGCTGCGGGTCGTCCTGTACAAGCGGGTGCTGCAGACGATCGTCTACATGCCGCACTTCTTGTCGTGGGTCATCATCAGCGGCATCGCGATCGGCATCCTGTCGCCGTCGACCGGCCTGCTGAACAAGGCGCTCGGCCTGTTCGGCGCCGATCCGGTCTACTTCCTGGGCGAAAACTCGTACATCCGCACGATCTTGATCGGCTCGGGCATATGGCGCGACACCGGGTACGGCACGATCATCTACTTGGCCGCGCTCGCCGGCATCAACCCGGATTTGTACGAGGCGGCCGAGGTGGACGGGGCGGGCCGCTGGCGGCAGACGATGTCGATTACGATTCCGTCGCTGCTGCCGACGATCATGATTTTGTTCCTGCTGCATATCGGCAAGTTTCTCGACCTCGGCTTCGAGCGCGTCTTCGTGTTCCTGAACCCGCTCAACACGGAGAACGGCGAAATTTTGGACACGTACATTTACAAGGTGGGGCTGTTGTCCCAGCAATACAGCTACACGACGGCGGTCGGTCTGTTCAAGTCGCTCGTCGGACTTATCCTGATCGTCATCGGCAACGTGTTCAGCCGCAAAACGACGGGTGAAAGCCTTTACTAGGAGGTGGCAACCTTGAGACAATATAGCCGTGGACAAAACGTCTTCAACGCGTTCAACGTCACGCTGCTCGCGATCGTCGCCCTGACGATGCTGCTGCCGTTCCTGAACGTCGTCGCGCAGTCGCTCAGCAGCTCCGAGGCGATCATCAACAACAAGGTCGGCTTGTGGCCCGTCGAATTCACGACGATCAACTACCGCTACGTGTTCAGCGACGCGTCGATCTGGAGGGCGTTCGGCGTTACCGTCTATATCACAGTCGTCGGCACGCTGATCAACCTGATCGCCACCGCGTCGCTCGCTTACCCGGTGTCGCGTCAGGAGTACGTCGGGCGCAAGGCGGTCGTTATGTTCGTGCTGATCACGATGGTGTTCACCGCGCCGCTCATCCCGAACTTCATCCTGATGAAGAGCCTGCACCTCGTCAATACGCTGTGGGTGCTGCTTCTTCCGGGAGCGATCAGCGCGTTCAATTTCTTCGTCATGCGCTCGTTTTTCATGCAAATTCCGGGAGAGCTGATCGATTCGTCGCGCATCGACGGCTGCGGCGAGCTGCGCATCATCTCGAGCATCGTGCTGCCGCTGTCGAAGCCGGTCATGGCGTCGCTCGGCATTTTCTACGCGGTGAACCATTGGAACACGTACATGAGCGCGCTGTATTACATCAACAAGCCGGCGCTGTGGCCGCTGCAGGTGAAGCTGAAGAAGCTGTTCGAGACGGACGACATCAGCATCGATCCGTCGTCGCAAGTGTTCAGCTCGCTCGCCCACACGTCGCCGGAAGGGATCAAGATGGCCGTCATCATCATCGCGACGCTGCCGATCATTCTCATTTATCCGTTCCTGCAGCGTCATTTCGTCAAAGGCATGATGGTCGGCTCGGTCAAATCGTAATCGCGCATTCCGGCGGTCGTTCGCTTGTCGTCCAGCGACCGCGCCGCGTGCGGGAGCGGGAAGCCGGGATAGCCCGGGCGCCGTTGGCGAAAAACGGTGTGTAACGGAAACGAAACGGAAACGCGCGCCGGACCGCGCCGCCAGCCGGCGGAGGAACGGTAGCGCCAAAGGGGCGTTATCCATGTACCGCATTCTGATCGTCGACGACGAGCCGATGATTCGCAAAGGGCTGGAAAAATTGATCGTACAGACGGAGGGTTTCGACTGCTCGGTCCGGACGGCCGAGAATGGGGAGGAGGCGCTGGAGCGAATCCGCGAGGAGCGGCCCGACTTCGTCTTCACCGACATCCGGATGCCGCGGATGGACGGGCTCGAGCTGTGCCGCCGGCTGGCCGAGGCGGAGCCCGACGTGCAGGTCGTCGTCGTCTCCGGGTACGGCGATTTCGAGTACGCGCGGAAATGCGTCTCGTACGGGGTGAAGGAATATTTGCTGAAGCCGGTCGGCACCGCGGAAGTGCGGGACATCCTCGCCAAGCTGGCGGCGTCCCGCGAGAAGAAGCGGTCCTCCGTCTATCTGTCCGTCGCCAAGCTCGACGAATGGGTCGAGCGGATGGAGCTGGCCGTCTGGAGCTTGCAGGCCGACGAGCTCGAAACGCTGCTCGAGCGGCTGAAGCGCGATTACGACTTCGCCCACCTGACCGTCAGCCGGCAAAACGAAGCGCTGCAGGAGCTGTACGCGCTGCTCGTCAAGAAGCTCGTCCAGCGGGACGTCGTCCCGGCCGACAAGGAGCTGAAGCTGGAAGGGATCGCGACGAGCGGCGAGTCGTTCGCGAAGCTGGAGGAGGCGGTGCGCCAAGTATTCCGCGACCTGAAGGCGAAGCGCAAAGGCAAGGCGCGCAATCCGGTCGAGGCGGCGAAAGCGTTTATCGACGACCATCTGGCGAAGGACGTGTCGCTCGAGGAGGTGGCCGACATGCTCGGGCTCAACCCGTCGTATTTCAGCCAGCTGTTCAAGCAGTCGACGGACGAGACGTTCGTCCAGTACCGGACGCGCCGCCGGATGGAGAAGGCGAAGAGGCTGCTCGAGCAGCCGCACTACCGGATTACGGACATTTCGTACGAGGTCGGGTACGCCGATCATCCGCATTTCACGAAAATGTTCAAAAAGCATACGGGGCTTTCGCCGTCCGAATACCGCAGCAGTCTGGGGATCGACTGATGAGGAGCCTGTCGAAGCGGCTGTTCGTTTACTTCCTCGTCGTCATCGTCATGTCGCTCACGACGGTGGGCGTCTTCGCGTACACGCAGTCGTCCCGGGCGCTCGACCGGCAGTCGGAGCGGTACATTTCGCAAATCATGTCGAGCGCCGTCTATCAGAGCGACCTGTACTTGAAAACGTACGAACGGGCCAGCGAGTCGCTGCTCACGGACTTGGACCTGAAGCGGTTTCTCGACATCAATCCGACCGACAGCTTCGCCTACTACCAATATTACGACGCGCTGCAAAAGCGATTGTTTCCGACCGTCTTCATTCTTCATCCGCAAACGCATTTGATTTACTTGATCGGGGAGCACGGCCGCGCCGTCGCCGACGACAATTCGAACCAGGCGTATACGCCGAACTTCCGGCCGGCGGACATGTACCGCGAGCTGCTCGAGCGGACGCCCGAGAACGGAGCGATCGCCATTTTCAAAGGGAGCATCAAGCCGGATCAGGCGGACCGCGTCATTACGCTCGCAAGAAGGGTCCGGGGGGTGCAAAGCTATTCCCCGAACGGGGTGCTCGCCATCGAGTTCCGCGAGCAGGACTTGGCCCGCATCTGGCAGCCGCTCGATATCGGGGAGCAGGGCTTCTTCTTCATCGTCGACGACAAGGGCGGGCTCATCTTCCGGCCTTCGGAGCCGCATGACGAGCTCGACGGGTCGCTCGTCCGGAACGTATTGGCGGCGGGCAGCGGCAGCTTCGTCGGGAAGCTGGACGGGGAAAACCGGCTGTTCGTCACCCGCAAGTCGGACTATTCGAGCTGGAGTATCGTCGTGTCCGTTCCGGTGCGGGAGCTGCGCGGCCCGATCGCGACGATCCGGACGACGACGCTCGTCGTCGGGCTCGCGACGCTCGTCGCGGCGATATTCGTCGCGCTTCGCTTCGGCCGCTCGATCGTCAAGCCGATTCAGGTGCTGAAGGACGGGATGCGTCGGACGGAGAAGGGCAACTGGGTCCGCCTCGACGTGCCGGAGCGGCTGGACGAGATCGGCGGGCTCATCCTGAGCTACAACCGGATGGTCACCCGGCTGTCCGAGCTGATCGAGCAAGTGTACGAGGCCGAGCTGAAGCAGCAGGGAACGCTGCTCGACCTGCAGGAGACGCGGCTCGAGCGGCAGAGGGCGGAATTTCAGGCGCTGCAAATGCAGATCAATCCGCACTTCCTGTACAACACGCTGGAGACGATCAAATGCTACGCGGTCGTGCAGGATTCGCGGGAAATTACCGAGATGGTCGAGGCGATGGCGTTCATGCTGCGCTATTCGATCCAGACGAACCTCGAGGAGATTACGGTCGCCAACGAGCTGAAGCACGTGCTCCGCTACATGACGATTCTCCGCCATCGGCTCGGGCGCGACTTCGATATCGACGTCGCGGTGCCGCCGGGCTTGCTGCTCGAGAAGATGGTGCGGCTGACGCTGCAGCCGATCGTGGAGAACGTTTTCCAGCATGCGTTCCCGAACGGCATCGAGGACCGGCATACGATCCGGATCGACGCCCGCCGGGAGGAGGAACGGTTTCTCGTCATCGTCGAGGACAACGGCGCCGGCATGACGCCGGAGAGGCTGGCGGCGCTGCGCGGCAAGCTCGGGCAAAACCGGCTCGCCGAATCGGACGCCGGCTCGATTTACCACCGCGGCGGCATCGGCCTCATGAACGTGCACCGGCGCATCCAGCTCGTCTTCGGCGAGCAGTACGGGATGACCGTCGAGAGCGAGCTCGGCCGCGGCACCCGCATCGTCTTGACGATGCCGGGCATCCGCAACAAGCTGAGCATCGCGGACCGCCATCAGCAGCGGCCGAATTCGGAGCGGCCGAATCCGGAACGATCGAATCCGCAGTCGGAATAGCCGGGCGGAATTTATGGGGAGGAATGGACGTATGGCAACGATCGATTTGAAGGGGAAAATCGCGCTTGTAACCGGATCCAGCTCGGGCATCGGCCGGGCGATCGCCGTCGCCCTCGCGGCGGGAGGAGCGAAGGTGGCGGTCAACTATCTCCGCAGCCGCGAGGACGGCGAAGAGACGGTGCGGACGATCCGCGAGGCGGGAGGAGAGGCGGAGCTGTTCCAGGCGGACGTCTCGAAGGTCGACGCGATCGAGGCGCTCGTGAGAGCGGTCGAGGAAACGTTCGGGGCGGGCGTCGACATCCTCGTCAACAACGCCGGACATCTGGTGCGGCGATGCCCGAACGCCGACATGACCGAGGAGCTGTACGAGACGATCATGGACGTCAATTTCAAGAGCGCCGTCTTCGTCACGAAGGCGGTACTGCCGGGGATGAAGGCGAAGGGCGGGGGCGCGATCGTCAACTTGTCGTCGCTCGCGGCGCACGACGGCGGCGGGCCGGGGGCGAGCGTGTACGCGGCCAGCAAGGCGGCGATCGTGTCGTACTCGAAAGGGCTGGCGAAGGAGCTGGCGCCCGCCGGCATTCGCGTCAATACGGTGTCCCCGGGCTTCATCGGCCGGACGGCGTTCCACGCCACGTTCACGTCGGAAGAAGGCCGGAAGGCGACGGTCGGCCGCGTGCCGCTCGGGCGGGAAGGGACGCCGGACGACGTCGCGGGCGCGGTGCTGTACCTCGTCTCCGGCTTGGCCGCGTATGTGACCGGGGAGACGATCGAGATCAACGGAGGCTTGTTCATGCGATGACGAACGCGGACCGGATTCGGGACAACGTCCGCTCGTACGTCTGGGCGGCCGACGCGCTGGCCCGGCTGCGCGGGGAGCTCGACGCGCTGCCCGCGGAGGCGCTCGCCGTGCCGTCCGAGCCGGGCGGCTGGTGGCACCAGTACGTCTGCCCGACGCACCATGCGGAGCTTCTGTTCGATCCGCGCGAGGCGGACGCGCACGAATTCGTCTGCCCGCGCGGCTGCCGGCTGGGCGGCGAGCCGTACCGCGGCGCGTGGCTCGTCTTCAAGCACCAGTCGCTCGCGCGGTACGCGCTGCAGGCGGCGGTCGTCCGCGCCGGCACCAGGGAGGACGGGTACGCCCGGCTCGGCGCCCGGCTGCTGCGCGATTACGCGGCGCAGTTTCCGCGGTACCCGGTTCACCCGGACGCGCAGCCGTGGATGCTGAAGGGCCGCGCCTTCCATCAGGCGCTGACGGAGGCGATCTGGGCGACGACGATTATCCGCGCCTATTTGCTGCTCCGCGACGAAGGAGCGGCTCCGCCGGACGACGACGGCGTCATGGCGACGTTTTTCGGCATGCTGGAGGGGAGTATGGAGCAGTACCGGCATATTCTCATCCACGAGAAGAAAAACGCCGAGAACAACTATACCGCCTGGCTGAACGCGGCGCTCGCGTGCGTCTACGCGGCGCGCGGCGAGCGTGGAAAGCTGTCGGCGCTCGTCGACGGGGAAGGCGGGCTGATCCACCATCTGTCGATCGGCGTGAAGCCGGACCAGCTGGAGTTCGAGGGAAGCGCGTATTACCATATTTTCGTCCTTCGCGCTTATTTGATCGCGGCGGAGATGGGCGAGCGGCTCGGCGTCGACCTGTTCGGCGTTCGCGGTACCGACGGCCAGTCGTTCGAAGGGATGTTCGGTGCGCTCGTCGCGCTGGCGAACCGGCAGGGCGAGCTGCCGGCGCTGCACGACGGCCCGTATGCGCGGGAGCCGTACGCCCGGGAAATCGCGGAAATATGCGAGATCGGCTTGACCCGGTACGGGCACGCCGGCTTCGTGCCGATCGCCGCCGAGGCGAACCGCCAATTGTACGGCGCGCCGATCCGGACCGGGCTCGAGGCGCTCGCGTTCGGGACGGGCGAATGGCCGGCGGGGCGGGACGCCGCGGCCGCGCTGGAGACGCGGCGCTCGCTGCTGCTCGCCGATTCGGGCTTCGTCGCGCTGCGCCGGCCGGGCGCCAAGCTGTCCGGCTTGGCCGACTTCGGTCCGCACGGCGGCTCGCACGGCCACTTCGACAAGCTGCACCTGTCGCTCGTCCACGAGCGGGGCGCGATTTCGCCCGACCTCGGCGTCGTGCCGTACGGATCGGCGCTGCGCAAAGGCTGGTACGCCGAGACGGCGAGCCACAACACGGTGGCGATCGGCGGCCGGTCGCAGGCGGAGCACGCGGGCCGGTGCATGAAGTTCGTCGACGGGGAGGACGCTTCATACGTCTGGCTCCGATCCGAAGGCGCTTACAACGATACGACGCTCGACCGGCACGTGCTGCTGACCGACGACGGCCTGCTGCTCGACTGGTTCGAGGCGCGCACCGGCGAGGCGGCCGCCATCGACTGGTGGCTGCACCCGCTCGGGACCGCGGCGCCGTTCGGCGACGATCCGTCCCGCTGGGTCGAGGAAGCCGAGGAGGCGTCTCCGCTCGGCGAGACGGGCGGCTACGTCCACGTGCGGCCGGTCCGCAGCCGGAAGCCGTCGGCCGCGGAGCCGGCGACGCTGCTGTGGCGGCTCGGCGTATGCGCGCCGGCGGACGGCGGGGCCGAGGCCGCGGCGGTGACGGCGGCGATGTGGCTGCCGCCGGGCGCCGAGGCGAAGCTCGTCCGCACGCCGGGCACGCCGGTCGATCCGAGCCGTCCGCTGGCCGGCATCGTGCATCGGCAAGCCGGCCGTCACGGGCGGTTCATTACGGTATACCGCGACGGCGAAGAGCCGATCGCGCTTCATTGGAGCGGCGAAGCGGCGGGAGCGGAGCGTGTGGACGTCCGGACGCCGTCCGGCGCGCGCGCGTTCCGCCTCGTCCCGGGCTCGGGTCTGACGGCGGAGCCGGTGTAACGGGGACGGAGGTCAGAGAACGGAGAACGGAGAAGCGGGCTAACGCAATCCGACTAGCGGGGGGAAACCGAAATGACGAAGCTGTACGAGCCGCAAAGCGGCATGCTGACCGTCCAATACGAGCCGAACGAGCGCACGGAGCTGCTGGAAAATCCGCCCCGGTTCACGTGGATGGCGGCGAGGGCGGACGACGACCGGTACGCGCTGCAGGTGTCGTCGTCGCCGGACTTCGACGAGGAGACGACGACGCTGTACGAGCCGATTCCGTACAATTTGTTCACGCCGGACCGTCCGTTCGCGCCGGGCGCGTACTATTGGCGCTATGCGCTGCTGGAGGAGAGCGGCGAACGCTCCGCCTGGAGCCGGACGCGCGCGTTCGTCGTGCCCGAGGGGCTGCCGGAGACGCCGCTGCCGGGACGCGCGGACCGTTACGCGGGCGCGGACGCGGCGCATCCGCGGCTGTGGCTGCCGGCGCGCGAGCTCGCCTCGTTCCGCGAGGACGTCCGCCGCGATCCGTCCGGCACCGGCTGGGCCGACTTTCTGGAAAAGTCGGTCGCTCCGTGGACGGACCGGCCGCTCATTCCGGAGCCGGCTCCGTATCCGGACAACAAGCGCGTCGCCCGGCTGTGGCGGCAAATGTACATCGACTGCCAGGAAATCTTGTACGCGATCCGCCATATGAGCGTGGCGGGCGTCGTGCTCGAGGACCGCGGCCTGATCGCGCACGCGAAGCGATGGCTGCTGCACGTCGCGGCGTGGGATACCGAAGGGACGACGTGCCGCGATTACAACGACGAGGCCGCGTTCCGCGTCGCCGGCGCGCTCGCTTGGGGCTACGACTGGCTGCACGGCGAGCTTGACGCCGACGAGCGGGCCGCGGTGCGGCGCAGCCTGCTCCGCCGTACCGAGCAGGTGGCGCTCCATGTCATCGAACGGTCGAGCATCCACCAAGTGCCGTACGACAGCCACGCCGTCCGGTCGCTCTCGTCGGTGCTCGTCCCGTGCTGCATCGCGATGCTCGGGGAGGAGCCGCAGGCGCGGGAATGGCTCGACTATACGCTCGAATATTACTCGGCCGTCTATACGCCGTGGGGAGGCCGCGACGGCGGATGGGCCGAAGGGCCGATGTATTGGACGACGGGGATGGCGTTCGTCACCGAGGCGATGAACCTGCTGCGCAATTATGTCGGCATCGACTTGTACCGCCGCCCGTTTTTCCGCCGCACCGGCGACTTCCCGCTGTACGTCTTCCCGCCGGATGTCACCCGGGCGAGCTTCTGCGACCAGTCGACGCTCGGCGATCCGGCAAGCCTGAAAACCGGCTTCAACGTCCGCCAGTTCGCCGGCGTGACGGGCAACGGCTGGTATCAATGGTATTATGAGCAAGTGAAACGAATCGATACGGATGCGGAGAGCAAGTTTTACAATTACGGCTGGTGGGATTTCCGGTTCGACGAGATGATGTACCGTCGCGACTTCCCGGCGGTGCAAGCGGAGGCGCCGATCGGCATCGAGCCGGTGAAATGGTTCAAGGACGTCGGCTGGGTGGCGATGCACAGCCGGATGGACGATCCGTCCGAGCATATCATGCTGCTCGCGAAAAGCAGCCGGTACGGCTCGATCAGCCACAGCCACGGCGATCAGAACGCGTTCCTGCTCCATGCGTACGGCGAGCCGCTCGCGATCGAGAGCGGGTATTACGTCGCCTTCGGCAGCACGATGCACCGTCATTGGCGGCGGCAGACGCGCTCGAAAAACGTCATCCTGATCGACGGCCAAGGCCAGTACGCCGGCGCCGACAAGGTGCTGAGCATGGCCGCCTCGGGCACGGTGCTGGACGCGGGCTCGGCTCCCGGCTACGGCTTCGTTCGCGCCGACGCGACGGCGGCGTACAAGGAGCATGTGCCGTACTTGAAAACGTACGTCCGCGACATCTACTTCGTGCGCGAATCGTACTTCGTCGTCGTCGACTCCGTCGACCTCGAGCGGCCGGCGACGATCGACTGGCAGCTCCACGCGCTGCGCGAAATGACGATCAAGGGCCAATCGTTCCGCGTCAACGGGGAGAAGGCCGACCTCGACGGCAAGTTCGTCTACTGCTCGTCCGGCGATCTCGAGCTGTCGCAGTACGAAGGGTTTCCGGACGTCGATCCGTCCGAAATCGAAGGGCTGCCGCTCCATTGGCATCTTCGCGCCGCCACCCGGAAGGCGGCGAGCCACCGCATCGCGGCGCTGCTCGTGCCGGTGAAGAAGGGCGAGGGCAAATACGTCTCGCACTTCATAGACGATCAGGACCACGGCGTGCATCTGTATGCTACCGAGGACGGGGTAACGCAGCGGATCGAGATCGCAAAGGCGTACTAAAAGCGCTCCGAAACCTAAAAGAATGACAAACCGACATAAAGCGATTCCATTGTTGAAAACGTTGCCCGACTTTAAGATAAGGTTAGCGCTGCGGATGAAGCGCTTTCACATTATCGTGAAACGGGAAAGAGGGGTAACAATGAGAAAATGGATGAAAGTGAGCTTGGTCGCCACTCTCGCCCTCGGCACGCTGGCCGCCTGCGGCACGAAGCAGGATGCGACGTCCGGCAACGACGGCGGCGGAGCGGCTCCGGCGGAGAAAACGAAGTTCTCCATCGCGCTGCGGACACTGGCTTTCAACTACGTGGAAAAGTCCCCGAACATCAACGAAGACAAATGGGTGAAGCGGCTCGAGGAAAAGACGAACGCGGACTTGAACATCGTGCTCGTGCCGCACAAGGAATACGAACAGAAGATGGTGCAAATGTTCGCCACGGGCGACGTCGCGGACGTCATGCAGGGCAGCGGCGGCGTCAACGGCAAGGAGATGGCGGGCTCGGTGCAGGCCGGCGTGTTCATGCCGCTCGACGATTTGCTGAAGAAGTCCGGGCAAAACCTGCTGAAGAAAATTCCGAAGGAAGCTTGGGATCAAGTGTCGTACCAGGGCAAAATTTACGCGATTCCGGAATATTTGTCCAACCCGTCGCGCCGCGCGACGTGGATTCGCAAAGATTTGCTCGACAAAACCGGCCTGCCGGTGCCGAAGACGGTCGAGGAGACGATGGACGTGCTGCGCGCGTTCAAGAAGCTCGGCGTCGAGAACCCGTACATGGGGCGGCAAGACTTCAAATACGCGGATACGTTTTTCGGCGCCTACGACGTCTATCCGTACTTGTCGATGTTCGAGAAGCAGGGCGACCAAGTCGTGCCGAAGTTTTTCGACTCGGAGAACATGCAGAAGGCGCTCGGCGTCTACAAGACGATGTATGACGAAGGCTTGATCAACAAAGAATTCGCCACGATCAACCCGACGACGTTCAAAAATACGATTCTTGCCGGCAAGGCGGGCATGTGGACGATGAACGCGAACGAAATATTGCAGTGGGAAGCGCAGCTGAGGGCGAGCGTGCCGGACGCGAAGCTCGAGATCATCCCGTCGCCGACCGGTCCGGACGGCAAGGGCGGCCATTACTTGTACGGCTCCGTCACCCGTTCGTACTTCATCAAGAAGGACGTGAAAAACGCGGAGGCGATCGTCAAGTTTTTCGACTGGATGGTATCGGACGAGGCGGAAACGTTTTTCACCTTCGGCGTCGAAGGGGAGACGTTCACGACCGAGAACGGCAAAATCGTCTACAAGTCGCCGACCGAGCCGAACGCCGTCGACGAGGAGCGCTACAGGCAGGCGTTCCTGTGGATGGTGCAGGACACGACGTACAACAAAGGCTCGCTCTCGCTGACGCCGGAAGGCAAGAAGCTGATGGAGGTATACGACACCGTTCTGGCGAAGGAAGGCCGCGACGGCATCACGTTCGAGCCGCGTCTCGAATCGCTGACGAAAAACCCGGACGTGTCGCCGAACTCCGATACGGCGCCGCCGCTGCTGCTCACCCATATGGTCAAGATGGTGTACGGCAAGGAGCCGATCTCCGATTGGCCGAAGGTGATCGAGGAGTGGAAGTCCAAGGGCGGCAACGACGTCGTCAAGGAAGCGACCGACAAGTTCAACAAGAAGGAAGGCATCACGATGCCGCGCCGGTAAGCGGGCGGAACGGCTTCGGTGCGGGAAGCGCGGCCTCGGGCCGCGCTTTCTCTCGTGCCGGCGGGCGGTTCGGCTCCGGGCCGGCCCGGTCTGATGCGAAGGAGGCTATCGATACGATGACGATGACGATGACGAAGACGGCGGACGGAACATGGGACGCGATATGGGCGGACGTGCGGCGCAAAACCGACCGGATGGTCGGGCGGCTGCGCGGCAAAAGCCCGCACAAGACGACGGACGGCGTCTACGACGACATGCGCCTTGATTGGTGGACGTCCGGCTTCTGGCCGGGGCTGTTGTGGATCATGCACGACATGACCGGAGACGAGACGTACCGGCGAGAGGCGTGGGAGTGGGACGCGAGGATCGAGCGATGCTTCGTGACGGAGTCGAATCTGCATCACGACGTCGGCTTCCAATTTTTGCCTACCGCGGTGATCAAGCACCGGTTGACCGGCGACAAGGACGGCTTGCGCCGTGGCATCGCGGCGGCCAACTTCCTGGCCGGCCGGTTCAATATCGCGGGCCGGTTTTTGCGGGCGTGGAATCAGGACAAGCTCGGCTGGGCGATCGTCGACTCGTCGATGAACTTGTCGCTCTTGTTCTGGGCGGCCGAGGCGACGGGGGACCCGCGTTTCCGGCATATCGCCTGCGCTCATGCGGATACGGTGCTGCGGCATTTCATCCGCGAGGACGGCTCGGTCGTCCATATCGCGAGCTTCGATCCGCATACCGGCGAATTTCTCGAATCGCTCGGCGGGCAGGGCTGCGGGCCGGATTCGGCGTGGAGCCGCGGGCAGGCGTGGGCGCTGTACGGGATGGCGAACACGTACCGGTATACGGGCGATATCCGGTACTTGCGCGCGGCGCAGCGGGTGGCGCATTATTTTTTGGCGGCGACGGGGGACGATCCGGTGCCGCTGTGGGATTTTCGCGTGCCGGACCCGGCGGGCGAGCCGAGGGATACGTCGGCGGGCGCCTGCGCCGCATCGGGGCTGCTCGAGATCGCCTCGCACTTGCCGCCGGAGGAAGGGCGGCTGTATACGTCCGCGGCCGAGCGGCTCGTGCTGGCGCTGACCGAGCGCTACGCGTCGTTCGACGACCCGGCGGAGGAGGGCATCCTGCGCGAAGGGACCGGGCACAAGCCGGCGGGGCAAAACGTCAACGTCTCGCTCATCTACGGCGACTTCTTCTACGTCGAGACGCTCGCGAAGCTGCGCGGCTGGCGGCACCGCATTTTTTGACGACGAACAACCTCCGGATCGTTCCGCCGCTGGCGGGACGGTCCGGAGGTTTCGTCTTTGGTACGCGTTATCCGGCGGCTCGGAGCTACTCGCCGTCGCCGGGCCGGACGGGCGGCTCGACCGGGCGAATGCAGTCCGGGCCGTCGTTTCTCACGTTGCCGACGGCCGCGGCGACCGGATACGCCGTCATCTCCTCGGCCGGATACGGCTTCAGCAGGTCGAGCAGCCGGGCGGTGTCGCGCATGTCGCGATCGAGCCAGGTCGATTCGTCTTCCGGCCGCAGGATGACCGGCATCCGGTCGTGAATGTCGGCCACGAGCCGGTTCGGCGTCGTCGTGACGACCGTGCACGTGCTGATTTTGCGGCCGTCGGGAGTCGTCCACGTTTCGTACAGGCCGGCCAGGGCGAACGGCGATTCGTCGCGCAGCACGATGCGCATCGGCCGCTTTTTGCCGTCGGCCGCCTTCTTCCATTCGTAGAAGCCGTCGGCCGGCAGCAGGCAGCGCTTGCGCTCGAGCGAAAGCCGGAACGCCGGCTTCTCGGCGACCGTCTCGGCCCGCGCATTGATCAGCTTCGAGCCGATCGTCTCGTCCTGCGCCCATGGCGGCACGAGCCCCCACTTCAGCTCCCCGAGCCGGTTTCTCCGCCCGTCGTTCACGACGGCGAGCACCATTTGCCCCGGGGCCACGTTATACCGCGGCCGATAGTCCAGCTGAAAATCCGGGTCGAGATGAAACCGGAGCATCAGCTCCTCGAGCGAGATCGTGATCGTATAGCGTCCGCACATCGGCTGTCGTTCCTCCTTCGGCTGCCGGATTCGGTCCGTTCGTTTTCGTCCAGCTCCATTGTACGCCTTTTTCGGCCCCGCCGCCACCGCGGAGGGCGGCCCGGGTTTTGCCGCGCCGGACGAGCCCGAATTCGCGCGCACCAATATTTTACCTCTTGAAACGGGAATATATGTTCGCTTATTGTATATAATAAAAAGGGAACAGACGTTCTTATTTTCGGAGGCGATGCTTATGGTGGCGAACATGGGGCGGTACGCCGGGCGGACCGTCGAAATCGTCTATATCGACCGGCACGACCGGATTACGCAGCGGACGGTCGTCGTTCTCGGCGTCGGGGACGGCGAGGTGCAGGCGTTCTGCTTGCGCAAGCGGGAGCCGCGGCGGTTCAAGCTGGACCGCATTCTGGCCGTTTCGGTTCCGGGAGGCCGACGGACGGGATGAACCGGACTCCGCTACGATCGGCCTTCGCCGCGGCGAAGGGGTGTTGTTTGTGGATCGCGTCATTATGCTTATCGACGGGCAGTCGTTTTATGCCTCCATCGAAAAGGCGTCCCGGCCGGATCTGAAGGATAGACCGGTAGCGGTAGGCGACCCCGAGCGAAAGTCGGGGATTATATTGGCCGCTTGCCCGATTGCGAAAGCACGGGGAGTCACGACGGCCGGACGGGTGGGCGAAGCGCTTGCCCAATGCCCCGATCTGGTCGTCCTGCGTCCGCGGATGCAGACCTACATTACCGTCTCCATGTTCATTACCGAAATATTCGAATCGTTTACCGATTTGGTCGAACCGTATTCCATCGACGAGCAATTTCTCGATGTTACCGGTTCCATCGGTTATTTCGGTACGCCGGAGGAGATGGCCCGCCGGATTCAGAGACGTGTTCTGCTGTCGACGGGCGTTTGGGCCCGGTGCGGGATCGGCCCTACCAAAATATTGGCGAAGATGGCTACCGATAACTTCGCCAAAAAAAGGCCGGAAGGCATTTTCAAGCTGGGCGCCGACAATATCGAATCGGTCCTGTGGCCGCTGCCGGTCCATCAGATGTTCATGGTCGCTTCCCGCATGACCCGCCATTTCATCCGGATGGGCCTTCCGACGATCGGCGACATCGCCCGTCTGGAGCTCGGCGATTTCAAAAGGCGCATGCGCAAGGAAATGGGGAAGCAAAGCGATATCCAGGCCGAATACTATTGGCAGACGGCGAGAGGGATCGACCCGAGCCCGGTCGTGCCCAGCATTCGCAACAAATTGAAATCGGTCAGCCACGGCAAGACGCTCCGAAGCAGTCTGTACCGCAAGCTGGAAGATATCGAGGTCGTCCTCTTGGAACTGGTCGTGGAGGTGTGCCGGCGCAGCAGAAGATGGGGCTATATGGGGCGGGTCGTCTCCGTCGGTGCCGCCGAAACGGACGGAACGCATTCGGCATCGTTCAACCGGCAGGTCACGCTTCCGCAGCCCACTTCCCTTTCGCATGAAGTCGCGGCGGCGGCGAGCGGGATATTCAGGAAATATTGGAGCGGCCTGCCCGTCAGCCACCTCCATATTTCGCTGACGGATTTGACGGACGACAGCGTGTTTCAGCTTACGCTGTTCGACGACCGGGTCAAGGCGTACCGTTTGGAAAGGGCGATCGACGAAATCAAGGACCGCTACGGCAGTGCCGCGATTATGCGAACTTCCTCGCTGCTGAAGGCCGGAGTGGCTCGCGAGAGGGCGGAACAGATAGGAGGTCATTACAAATGAGCAAACTGGACGGCAATGAGCGGTGGAAATCGAAGATGCTGCTCACGGAGCATCAAGAGCAATACGAACAGCGTAATGATTCCAAAACTTCCCGCAAGCAGCCTACCGAGGAGGAACTGACGATGATCCGCGATTACGTCTTGCTCCCCCACATGTTAAGCATGGTGCAGAAGAGCATCGACGACATCGGGCATCATTCCAATTTGCTGAAGCAGCTGTACGTGATGGCGGGTCAAGCGGTCATGAACAAAATAAGCGAGGACTTGTACGGCCTGCGGCGCGAACTGTCCAGGCGCAACATCAAAATTATAAACGACGAGCAGGTGGACCTGATCGTCTATCACCGTTTTATTTGCCGAGGCTACGAGGATCGGTTCGGCATGGTTCGGGACGTGATGCGATCGGAGATCGGCATTCGCTTGGCCAAGTATGTGAAAGAAATCGCCGGCAAATTGGCGGCGAAGTGAGCGTGGGGCGTTGCAGAGAAGGCGGGGGCGAAACGGGAGGGGCCAGGTCGTTGGGACTATGGCCCTTTTTGCCGGATTCCGGATTTTGTTTCATTCTCTCGAGTCTTCTTGTCCTGCACCTCTATTTGCGGAGGGCCGCTATTTGTAACGGCCTTACGTCCATGTTCGCTTCAGCTGCCGGACGTAAGCGAACAGCCGAAGCCGGAACCCGTCCGGCGATTCTTTCATGGAAGCCAGCAGGCCGGCGAGCAGCGAGCTCGTCTCGGGACGATAAGGCGCGTTCCACCGTCGCACGTTCAGCGTCCAGAACAGCCGCTCGGACGTCGTGCGAAGCAGGCGCTCCATCTCCGCATTATGACACTGCGAGACGAGCCGATGGAGCATGTCCAGCTCGAACCGGCACAGAGCGTCCGCGTTGTCGTCACCCCGTTCCTCCGAATGGGCGAATAGCGCCCGCAGCTCGGACAGCCGGCTGTCCGCGAACGCCGGCAGGCCGTCCGGCCGGCTGTGCCGTTGTTGCTCGAACGCATACAGCGCCAGCGAGGCGACGATGTCGAGCAAATCGCCGACCCGCTGGGCGGAAGAGTCGAGGATCAGGATGCCGTGCTTCGGCGCGATGCGCAAGAAGCCGTCCGTCTCGAGCTGCTGCAGAGCGGCCCGGATCGGGGTCCGGCTCATGTTCAGCATGGCGCACAATTGCAGCTCCGATGTGACGCTGCCCTTGGGCAGCCGGTTGGCGGCGATCCATTCGCGGATCGTCTCGTATGCTTGTTGCCGCAGCGAGCGGGTTTGCAAGGCGACTCACCTGTTTCCGTCATGCAATGTGGGGATAAGCCGATTATAGCACAGCCGGGACGGGAAACGTTTCAACCGGCCGAACTTTGTGCTACCCTAATCGTGTATCCGACCGATCGAGCGCAGGGTTAGACGCATGACAAGATCAGGATCGGAATCCTTTCACCTTAACGGAGGGAACCATGGCCGAGCTGCCTGTAGCGAAGACATTGAAGGAGAAAGCGTTCGAGACGATCAAGACGAATATCGTGGACGGCGTATGGGAAGGGGGCACTTTCCTGTCCGAGAAGGCGCTCAGCGAGCTGCTGCAAATGAGCAAGACGCCGATCCGCTCCGCTCTGGACCGGCTGGAGATGATGGGGCTCGTCAAGCTGTCCCCGAATCAGGGCGTCATCGTCCAGGAGGTGTCGCTCAAGAAGATTTTGGAGATCTACGAGCTGCGCCTGGCGCTCGAAACGTTCGCTGCGCGGCGGCTGACGGGCAAGCTGGACCAGCGGTTCTTCGACCGGCTGGACGACAATCTCGAGCGGCAGGCCCGGGCGATCGAGCGGGAGGATATCGCCGAGTACGTGAACTGGGACCGCGAGTTCCATGAAACGATCGTAGCGGCGCTGGACAACGAGGAGTACACGGAAGCGATGTCGCGCCTCCAGGACAAATTCGTGATGGTCGTGCGGACCACGTTCATGAAGAACAAAAGCCGGCTGTGGAGCAGCCGGGAAGAGCATCTGCGCATACGCGACGCGCTGGCCGGCGACGACGCCCCCCTCGCGGAGCGGCTGGTGGCGAGTCATATCGAGTATGTGAAGACGATCATGCTGTAAGCATGCCGCGAAGCCGGCGCCGATTCGCCGCCAGCCTGTGCCGACCCGGCATCGAACCGGCCGTCACCCCGTGCCGACCTGACGACCGGTCCGCCGTCAAACGAGCCGCTTGACCGTCACCCAACTCGTCGCCGATTTGCCCGCTTGATGTATACAAGTTAGACATCTTGTAGGTCCTAAACCGCTATGCTACGGTAAGGCTATAACGGACCGAAAGGATGGAGACGGCATGAACATTACCGACGTGCGCACGTACATTTTGGGCAATCCGTGGAAAAACTGGCTGTTCGTCCAGGTGGACACCGACGAAGGCATTACCGGCCTCGGCGAAGGCACACTGAACGGGTTTGCGAAGACGGTGGAGGCGGCGATTCACGAGCTGAAGCATCTGATCATCGGCCGGGATCCGTTCGACGTGGAGACGATCGGACTGAGGCTGTTCCGCGACGTCTATTCGGACGGCGGGCAAATTCAGGGCTCGGCGCTCGCCGCGATCGAGACGGCGTGCTGGGACATCATGGGCAAGGCGACGAACCAGCCGCTGTACAAATTGCTCGGCGGCCGGTGCCACGACAAGCTCCGCTGCTACGCCAACGGCTGGTACCGCGGCCCGAGAACGCCGGAAAACTTCTTCGAGAAGGCGAAGATCGTCGCGGCCAAAGGATATACGGCGCTCAAATTCGATCCGTTCGGCGCGGCCTGGCGAACGGTGGACCGCAGCGACTTCTCCCTGGCGCTCGAAATTATCGCGTCGGTCCGGGAGGCGGTAGGCCCGAACGTCGATTTGCTGATCGAGGGCCATAACCGGTTCTCGGTCCATACCGCGCTGCAGTTCGCCGATGCGATGCTCCCGTACAAGCCGACCTGGTTCGAGGCTCCCGTTCCGCCGCAGCTGATCTCCGCGATGGTGGAGGTGGCGCGTCGCAGCCCGGTGCCGGTCGCATGCGGAGAGGACTATTATTGCCGCGAGCAGTTTGCGGAGCTGCTCAAGCACGATGCCGTGCATATCATCCAGCTGGAGCCGCAATTTCTCGGCATCTCGGCCTCCAAGCAAATATGCGGCATGGCGCACGCCCACCACGGCGTGACGGCGCCCCACAGCGCGCAGGGGCCGGTATGCTCCGTCGTATGCAGCCATCTGAACATGGCGACGCCGAACTTCTTCCTGCACGAAATATTCGACGAGTTCAACGAGCCGTGGGAGGAGCACGTCCTGCAGCCCGCGCTCAAGGTGCAGAACGGCTACCTGCAGCCGCCGGAAGGTCCGGGGCTCGGCGTCGAGCTGAACCTGGAGGAAGTGGGCAAGCATCCGTATCACCCGGGCAACTGGCTGCCGCTGTTCAAGCAAGGCTGGGAGAAGCGGGAATCGAACCGATAGGAGAGGGGCGCATAAGCGTGTCGACCATGAAAGCGCTCGTATACGAGAACCCGCGCACGATGAATATGCGGGACGTGCCGATCCCGGTCCCGGCAGAGGACGAGGTGCTCGTCCGCGTCAGCCGGGCCGGCATATGCGGCTCGGAGCTGAGCGGGTATCTCGGGCACAATTCGCTGCGGAAGCCGCCCCTCGTCATGGGGCACGAATTTGCCGGGATCGTCGAACGGACCGGATCGCAAGTGTCGCAGCTTCAACCGGGAGACCGGGTGACGGCCAATCCGCTCGTCACTTGCGGAAGCTGCTCGTACTGCCGCACGGGCCGATCGCAGTTATGCCGGCAGCGCCAGCTGCTCGGCGCCCATCGTCCCGGCGCTTTCGCCGAGTTCGTGGCCGTGCCCGCACGGAACGTGTTCAAGCTGGACGATGCGGTCTCCTTCGAGGAAGGAGCGTTCGCCGAGCCGTTCGCTTGCGCGATCCACGTATGCCGGCTGCTCGCGCTTGCGCCGACGGACCGGCTGATCCTATACGGCGCCGGTCCGATCGGACTGTTCGCGCTGCAAGCCGCTCAAGCTTACGGCATCCGCGACGCGGTGGTCGTCGACCTCAACGAGGCGCGGCTCGAAATCGCCGAGGAGCTGGGCGGGATCGCCGTGACCGGTCTGGAGCGGTCGCCGGCCGCCGCGGGCGAGTTCGACGCGGCGATCGACGCGGTCGGAGCGGGGGCGACCCGTCTCGGAGCCGTTCGGGCGGTCCGGGCGGGAGGCCGGGTCGTGTTTACCGGCCTTCACGAGGCGGAGAGCAAGCTGCCGATCAACGATATGATTCGCGGCGAGATCGCCACGATCGGGGCGTTCGCCTATTCGGAGCACGATTTCGCCACCGCCGTGAGCTGGATCGCGCAAGGACGCGTGAGCCTGCTGCCGTGGACCGTCACCTCGCCGCTGGAGGAGGGCGGGGCGTGCTTCGAGAAGCTGGTCGAAGGCCCGGGGAAGGTTGCGAAAATTTTATTGACTTTGGAGTAGGGGATGTCCCCTCAGGGGCGGTTCACCCCTGCAGCTTGACGGTTGGAATACGCGGGAGAACGGAGGTCATGCGCGATGAGCTGGCACGACAAGGTCGTATTGGTCACCGGAGCGGGAAGCGGCATCGGCCGGGCGGTCGTCCGTCAGGCGGCGAGCCGGGGAGCCAAGGTCTCGATCGTGGATCTGGCGGCGGATCGGGGCGAGCAGACCGCCCGGGAGCTCGCCGAGGCGGGATGCGAGGCGATCGCCTTGCAGGGCGACGTCGGCTCGGAGGCGGATGCGAAGCGGGCGGTCGCCGCGACGATCGACCGGTTCGGGAGAATCGACGTGCTCGTTAACTGCGCGGCGGTGTGCCCGCAGGTGCGGCTGACGGAACTGAGCCTGGAGCAATGGAATCGGGTGCTCGCGAGCAACCTCACCTCGGTGTTTCTGTTCGGCCGGGAGGTCGTCCCGCACATGCTGCGGACCGGCGGCGGCAGCATCGTCAACGTGGCGTCCGTCCACGCCCTGGGCACGCTGGAGGGGTATTCGGCCTACGCCGCCTCCAAGGGCGGGATCGTATCGTTAACCCGAGCGATGGCGCTCGATTTCGCCAAGCAAAACGTCCGGGTGAACGCGGTGCTCCCGGGAGCGGTCCATACGCCGATGCTCGAGGCGAGCGTCAAGACGCTCGATACGCCGAAAGAGCAAATCATGGAAAGCTGGAACGCGGCCCAGCCGATCGGCCGGGTCGGCGATCCCGACGAGATCGCGGCCGTCATCCTGTTCGCGGCCAGCGACGAGAATTCGTTCATGACCGGATCCGTCCTCGTTGCCGACGGCGGCATGACGGCGGAGTTGTAGGGGAAGAATGACCTGATTGCCCATAAGTTGCTGTTGTTCTTGGGTGAAGCCCCGGTGTCCGTTAGATGGATATCGGGGCTTCGGTTTCGTTTCGGAAAAGCAGTTGTCGCTGCAAAAATCCCCCACCTCGATGTACCGTTTTTCGAATGGTACGGATAACCTCTTCGCGGAGCGTGTGCGATCCGGCAGCTTTTGTTAATGCTCTCATACACGTACCTCCTGTGCTGACCAAGTGGCCAGACCCGCAGGGCGTGCTCCGAACGGCCGCATGCGCTCGATTATTTCGTCGCGGGGAAGAGAAGCCGTGGCAGGCGACGCACGACTTTTTGTAAACGGCTTCCGCGGATGCCTGGCCAAGCGTGACGCCGGGCATCGACGGGGCTTGCGCCTGCGGCTCTTTGCGGGCTTGTCCCGGACAGCGCTAACCGTCAACAGGACGATCCCCAGCGCGCACGCCCCGAAAAACAACACGGCGATGGTCCATGTTCGCATGACGGGTTTCCCTCCTCCTCTTTCGCCAATCTCGTACCATAACGTCCCCCCGTTGCATATGACCAAAAAGTTCATCCTTTCCTCACCGTTTCGAAGCCCCCTTAGCCCTATCGAGTCATACTCGCCCGGCGAAACATCGGGTACGATGGAGAAGCGTAAGGCGCGTCGGGAGGGACGCGCCCATCGAACGAGAGGGGGGCGTATCATGTCGACCAAATCGATCAAGTGGCTGATCCTGACCATCCCGACCGTCACGATCGGCCTATGGGAGTATGTCCGGCACCGGTACTTGCTGCCGTACTTGTCGATGGAGGCGGGGAATTGGCTCGCTCCCGTCCTCGTCTTTACCGTGACGATGATCGTGCTGACCCAGCTGTTCACCCTGCTGGAGCATATGCAGGAGGAGCTGAAGGAGGCCCGGGCGGAGAAAGCGGCGCTCGAGGAGCGGGAACGGATCGCGCGCGAGCTGCACGACGGCATCGCCCAGTCGCTCTTCCTGCTCGCCGTCCAGACGGACTTGCTGGACCGAGGCGCCGGCGGAGAACGTGCCGACATCCGGGCGTTCCGCCGGACGGTGCACGAGGTGAACGACTACGTGCGGCAAGCGATCGCCAACCTGCGGTACCCGGCGGCGTCCGATTCGCGGCCCTGGACGGAGCTGATGGAGTCGCTGCGCGCCGACTTCGCCGAGGAGACGGGGATCGGCGTCGAATGGGAGTGGCGGCTGCCGGAGGAGAAGCTGTCCGCCAAAGAAAAGGTGGAGCTCTACGCTTCCGTACGGGAAGCGCTCATCAACGTCCGCAAGCATGCGAACGCGGAGCGGGTCCGGGTCCGCTCGGCGGCAACGGGTGCGGGCTGGCGGTGCGAAGTGTCGGACGACGGAGCGGGCTTCGACGAGGAGCGGATGCGGCAGGCCGACAAGTTCGGCTTGCCGATCATGAGGCAGCGCGCGGACGAGATGGGATGGACGTTCGGGCTCGTGCGGGAGAACGGAAGAACGGTTTTCCGGATCGAGAAAAAGGGAGAGCGGTGAATGCGATGTTTCGGGTTTTGATTGTAGACGATCACAAGCATGCGCGGGAAGGGATGCGGGCGATTCTGGGAACGGATGCGTCGTTCGAAATCGTCGGCGAGGCGACGAGCGGCCGGGAAGCGATCGAGCTGACGGAGCGCTGCATGCCGGATCTCGTCCTGATGGATATCCATATGCCGGCGATGGACGGGCTCGAAGCGACAAAGGCGATCAAGGAGAAGTATCCTTATATCAAAATCGTCATGGTGACGGTATCGGCCGATATCGCCCATCTGTTCGAGGCGTTGAAGAAGGGCGCCCAAGGCTATTTGCTGAAAAACTTGCATCCGCAGGAGTGGCGCCGCTATTTGAGGGCGGTCGCCCTGGACGAAGCGCCGCTCGGCCGGGAGCTGGCGCTGCGGATTTTGCAGGAGTTCTCGCCGCAGCGGCAGCCGAAATCCGAGCCGTCCCCGCTGACCGGCCGGGAGCACGACATTTTGCGCCTGGTGGCGAAAGGGCTGCCCAATCGCGAGATCGCCCTGCAGCTGGACATTTCGGAGCATACGGTCAAAAACCATTTGAAAAACATTTTGCACAAGCTTCATCTGGAAAACCGGGTGCAGCTCGCCCGGTATGCGTTCGAGAAAGGCATCTCGGGGATCGGCTGACGGGTTCCCCCCATCTTTCACATATCGGTAACATCTATGACTCCGACGGGTCATTCCAACGGAAGAACCGCCCGGCTATCATTCAAGTGAAGGTTCGGGAGCAGGGGCCCCGTTCCGGACCGAATCGATCGCGAAGGAGAATGAAAGATGAATCCCAAACAACGGTTTCTTGTCGCCTTGACGTTGGGGGCGGCGATTTGCTTGGCGGCGGCCGGGTGCGGCCGCTCGGGCCAGCCCGCCGCGGCAGGGCCGGACAAACCCGCCGCGACCGCGCCGACGACGTCCGCGGCCGAGACGTACTTGTCCTTTGAGGATCAGACAGGGCGGAAGGTCGTCCTGAACCGAAAGCCGGAGCGGATCGTCGTCCTGAATACCGAGCTGCTCCAGCTGTTCGAGCAGGTGGGAGGGACGATGGTCGGCCGCGCCACGGCTCCCGGCGTGCCGGTCCCCGAACGGGCGAAGGCGGCCGAGGAGGTCGGTTTGATCAGCCAGGTGAATATGGAAAGGGTGCTCGGCTTGAAGCCGGATTTGGTCATCGGCGAACCGCTATTTCACACCCAGCTGGCCCCGACGATGGAGCAGGCGGGTATTCCGTTCGCCATATTGACGATCAAGACGATGGACGATATGCGGGACAACGCGCTGCTGCTGGGCGATATCGTCGGGCAAGCGGATGCCGCGGCCGCCGGGGTGTCCCGGATGAACGAGCGAATCAAGCAGATTACGGACCGCGTGCCGGATACGAAGCCGACGTACGCCCTATTGACGTTTATGATGAATACCGTCTCGCTGCAAAAAGGCTCCTCGATCGCCTTGGACGTCGCGGACCGGCTGAACATGCGCAACGTCGCGGGATCGGTGGAGTCGGGACTTGCGACGGAGTCCGTTCCGTTCAGTATGGAGAAGCTGGTGGAGCTCGATCCGGACTTCTTGTTTTTTGTCGTTCACGGAACGGACGAGGAAGGCCGGCAAGCGCTTCGCTCGAACTTGCAGTCGAACGGGGCGTGGACCGCTTTGCGGGCGGTGAAGGCCGACAAGTACCGATTCATTCCGTCGGAGCTGTTCGTCAACAACCCCGGACTGGAGCTGGACCGGTCCTTCGCTTATTTGGCCCGAATCGTCTATCCCGAACGGTTCGGTGCTCCATGATGCGAAACGGGTACCGAACAACCGCCGGCTGGCGTTCCGCCGTCATCCTCGTCTTCCTAGTCTTGGCCGTGTGCGGCATGCTGCTCGGCTTTACGGTCGGCGCCGTCGACGTTCCGTTGTCGGAAGTCGTTCGGGTCGCTTGGGGGGAGACGAATACCGAGCATTACCCGATATTATGGAACATCCGGTTTCCCCGGACGATAGCCGCCGCCTTGGCGGGGATCGGTCTTTCGCTGTCGGGCGCTTTGCTGCAAGGCGTCATGCGGAACCCGATGGCGGACCCGCACATCATCGGCGTATCGTCGGGAGCCGGGCTGCTCGGCATCGCGATGCTGCTCGTCTTTCCGTCGCACGGCCACTTGCTCGTACCGGCCGCTTTCGTCGGCGCGATGGCCGCCGCTTTTCTGATCTATGCGCTCGCCTGGGACAAAGGCGTCTCGCCGATGCGGATTATTTTGTCCGGCGTCGCCGTGTCCGCCTTGCTCAATTCGGCCATTTCCGGCTTGTTTACGTTTTACAGCGACCGCGTCGAAGGCGCCGTCTCCTTCATGGTCGGGAGCTTGGCCGCCAAAAGCTGGGCGCACGTCGACACGCTGCTGCCGTATACGGCGGCGGGCGCGGCGCTCGCCTGGATGGCCGCGCAGCGGATGAACGTTCTGATGCTCGGCGACGCGACGGCCCGTTCGCTCGGCCTTCCCGTGGAAGGCTACCGGCTGTTCTTTACGGCCGTCGGGACGCTGCTTGCCGCCAGCTCCGTGAGCGTCGTCGGGCTTTTGGGCTTCGTCGGCCTGATCGTGCCGCATGCCGCAAGGCTTCTCGTCGGAAACGATTATCGCGTGCTGCTCCCATGCTCGGCGCTTCTCGGCGTCATCGTCATGACGGCGTGCGATACGTTGGCCCGCGTCGCCTTCGCTCCCGTCGAGCTGCCTGTAGGCATCGTAACGGGGATCATCGGGGCGCCGTTTTTCCTGTATTTGCTGAGGAGGAAGGCCCGGTTATGAACGGGTTCGCTTTTTTCCTGTTGCGATAGGTATCATGCCGGTCTTCTCGGCGGACTTGTTACCCGTGCGTTCCTTCCCCGAATCGTTCCTCCTCGTATTGCCGCAAGCCCCGGCCGCGCAGCTCGCAGGCGGGGCATTCCCCGCAGCCGCCGCCCATGACGCCGTTATAGCACGTCAGCGTCCGGTCGCGCACGTAGTCGAAATAGCCGAGCTCGTCCGCCATCCGCCACGTCTCCTTCTTAGTCAGCCACATCAAAGGCGTATGGACGACGAACGTATAGTCCATCGCCAAGTTCAACGTCACGTTGAGCGATTTGACGAACACGTCGCGGCAATCCGGATAACCGCTGAAGTCGGTCTGACAGACGCCCGTCACGATGTGGGGATAGCCCAGCTGCTTGGCGAGAATGGCGGCGAACGTAAGAAATACCATATTCCGCCCGTCGACGAACGTGGAAGGCAGGCCGCCGTCCGTTCCGGCCCCGATGGCGATATCGGCCCGGGTGAGCGAGCTGGGGGCCAACTGGTTCAGGAGCCCGAGGTCCAAAATGTGATGCCGGACGCCGAAGTCGCGGGCGATGCCGGCGGCCACCTCGATTTCGTGCGCGTGCCGCTGGTTGTAATTGAACGTGACGGCTTGAACTTCTTCGAATTGTTGGAGCGCCCAGACGAGGCAGGTCGTACTGTCTTGCCCGCCGCTGAAGACGACGAGCGCCTTGGCATGCAACGTCACCTTGCCAACCTCCTTCATCATCGTGGACTCCCCGTCTGACGGGGGAGCCGGTATGCCGGTAAGGCCGACCCGGTCAGCCGTCGGCGGGACGAACCGGCGGCGTGATCTCGGAGCGGGCGATCGCGTCCTTCAAGTCCGCATACGCGTCGGCAAGCCACGGATGGACGACCTTGAGCTTCTCCCTCTGTGCCCACAGATGGCCGATGTAGGCCATCGCGCCGTCCTCGAGCGACCGTTCGAGACTTTTCAACAGCTCGGACAAGTAAGGCGGAGTGCCGGTTTGATCCCACGAAATTTTATCGGCCACGAAGACGATCCGGTCGAGCCGCGTCGAAGGCGCCTTCAGCGTCGTATGGCAGCCGACGGCGTCCAGCACGTCCCGGCGGTCGACGCCGAACAGGTGCCGGGCGACTTCGACGGACAGCTTCTGGTGGATAATCATCGGGAACGCTTCTTCTTCCGGCAGCACGTCCACGCCGAGCTCGCGGGCGATGCGGCCCCGTTCCGCGTTCGGGTACACGGCGCTAATGTCGTGCAGCCAGCCCGCCGTCTCCGCCGCATCGGGATCGTCGCCGAAGCGGAGCGCCAGCGCGCGGGCTTCCGCGCCGACGGCCATGCAGTGCTCCGCCGTTTTCGGACAGCCGCGCTCCTCCAGAAACCGCCGGACGTCCGCGGCCATATCGCCGCTTCGTACGAACGGGCGGGCTTCGTTTTCGAAAAAAGGGTGCATCGCTTTGACCTCCCGGATTCAACCGATTCCCCCTCACCATACCATAAGAAGGATGCGGACGTAACCGAATTTTCCGTTCCTTACCGAAACGACGAATCTATAGTATAGTAAGACGTGGTGGATCAAGAGCGTGTTCACGGAAGCGGTGCCGGAGCGATGCCGGCAAAGCCGCTTCCGGTGCCGCAAATCGCAGCTTGGGGGAACGGCGGAAGTGGGAACGACCCTGATCGTATTGGCAATCGTGTTGTTTGCGCTGACGATGACCTTCGTCATCTGGCAGCCTAAAAATCTCGGCATCGGCTGGTCGGCATCCGGCGGGGCGCTGCTCGCCCTGGCGGTCGGCGTCGTCGGCTGGCACGACGTCGCGACGGTGGCGGGTATCGTCTGGAACGCGACGCTGACATTCGTCGCGCTCATCGTCATTTCCGTCATTTTGGACGAAATCGGCTTTTTCGAATGGGCGGCGCTGCACATGGCGCGGCTCGCGGGCGGCAACGGCCGGCGCATGTTCGTCTACATCGTGCTGCTCGGAGCGGGCGTATCCGCCTTCTTCGCCAACGACGGGGCGGCGCTCATCCTGACGCCGATCGTGCTCGCCCAAGTGCGGGCGCTCCGGCTCGGCGAAGCGCGCATCGTACCGTTCGTCATGGCGAGCGGTTTTATCGCCGATACGACGTCGCTGCCGTTTATTATCAGCAATTTGACGAACATTGTGTCCGCGGACTATTTCGGCATCGGGTTCGTCGAATACGCGTCGCGCATGTTCGTCGTCAACCTGTTCTCGCTCGGCGCGAGCTTGGCGGTGCTGTACGTTGTTTTTCGAAGGAGCATTCCGGACCGGTACGACATCGCCGGGCTGAAGCCGCCCGCCGAAGCGGTGAAGGACAAGCGGCTGTTCCGCCTGTCGTGGGTCATCATCGGCTTGCTGCTGGCCGCGTACTTGCTCAGCGAGTGGATCGCCGTACCGGTGTCGTTTATCGCCGGTGCCGCCGCGATGCTGTTCCTGCTCGCTTCCCGCGGCAGCCCGGTCATCCAGACGAAGAAGGTCGTGCTGGAAGCGCCGTGGTCGATCGTCATTTTCTCGATCGGCATGTACGTCGTCGTCTACGGCTTGCGCAACGCCGGACTGACCGACCTGCTCGGAGGCGCCTTGGAGCATGTGGCCGCTTCGGGGCTGTTCGCGGCGACGATGGGGATGGGCTTCCTCGCCGCCATCCTGTCGTCGGTCATGAACAACTTGCCGACCGTCATGATCGGCGCCCTGGCCATCGACGGCACGACGACCGAAGGCGTCCTGCGCGAAGCGCTCATTTACGCCAACGTCATCGGCACCGACCTCGGTCCGAAAATGACGCCGATCGGCTCCCTCGCGACGCTCATTTGGCTGCACATTTTGTCCCGCAAAGGCGTCCGCATCACGTGGGGCTACTATTTCAAAATCGGGGTCGTCTTGACAGTCCCGACCTTGTTTGTCACCCTTTGCGGCCTGTATGTGTGGCTGCGGGCGCTGTACGGTTAACGGAAAACAATAACAACAGCCTATCCGGAAGCATCGGAGATGGGCGGTACCCGAACGGAACGGGTGCGCCGGTCTCCTTTTTTATTTTCCGTAGAGAGGGGATGCAACCCCGAATTAAGAGAGAGAGGCAGGTTATCGATGATGGAGATCGTGATCGGCAAAGAGCAGGAGGACCGGCTGTTCGTACGGTTTTCTTACCGGGCGGACTATGCGGGGAAGATTTCCCGTTTCCAATATATGGACTGATGCCCTATAATCGAAGATAGGCGAAAAGCGATGGCGCAAGTCGATAAAAAATATCGATTGGAGCATTGAAGGAATTGGAAGATCGGATGCCGGGTTGACGCGCAATCTCTTGTTCATGCTGCGTATCTTGCGGCGCTCATTAGAAATAACGGAATAGCTTGGAGGCAAAGGAATGGGCTCAAGGATTATGCACTACTGCATTACATCGAGGTTAGCCAAGCTATTGAATATGGAGTCTGCCCACATTCATATTGGAGGAATCGCACCGGACGTTCAAGAGGACATCCATGCTACGAAAGACCAATCACACTTTGTGACGGTAAAGCCTAGCGGGAAAAAGAGAATTGACTATAAAATGTTCTTGCACAAATACAAAAATAGCTTAAAGGAGCCTTTCAGTGTCGGATACTTCAGCCATTTGGTCGCCGATTATTTATGGTATGATCTCATAACTGTAAAATACTTTAAAGCATTGCCCGATGAAGGGAGAAAAGCGGCAGTCCAGAAGGGCTATGCAGATTTCAGAAAACTGAATGGAATGCTTATTACCTATTATGGCATAGAGAAACCTGACACAACGATAAAGGTTGATACGGAGATTGAAGAGGTCAATCTTCTTTATTTACCGATCCTTTTGAAACAATTTGAAGAAGACTTTGATAATCATAATGATCCAATGAAGGAGGGGTTGGAAATCTATGAGTTCAAGGATATTATTGCATACATCGAACATTGCGTTGATCAAATATATGAATTAATACAAGAATCGTCGTGCCGGTAGGCAGACAAAGAGGGATTAATGGAAGAGGCGCCTAGCTAGAACACGAATTAGAGCGGCAACCAAGAAAGGGTGGATTCCATGGAGCGCAAATTGGTCAAAGGCGGCGTCTACGGTTTCCTGATCGGTTTGTTGGTCGGCGTAGTGCTGTTCCCCGATACGGAAACGACCAGGTATATTTCCGGAATAAGGGAAGTGACGTACGAACCGCTGAGGGCCTACATCATCAAACTTATCAGGTTTTCTTCCTTGCTGTCTCTCTTTACGATGGCGGGGATTTGGGTTAAGGATTATTTTGTCCTTACCAATAAAAAAACGGGCCTGATCGAGTTTATTAAAGGGGTACTCCTGTCTTTTATGATCGGGCTGGTGCTCATATTGGCGGCATCGCTTATCGTTAGTTATTTTAAATAGGTACTTATCGGCAAGCACCGAATCTCCCCCAAGGGGGAGATCCTCGTGCTTATCCGGATCCGGCAGCTCGTCGCCGCCGTTCATACCCCCAAAAGATCATTCCAACGCCCAGGAGCGCGCAAATCGAATACATATCGGAATAAGAGGAAAGATCCGCGATCGGACCCATGACGATACCGCCCAAGGAAACGCCCAAGTCGGCCATGGCAATGAATAAGCCAATGAGCACATTCCGGTCAGCCTGAGGCAGCACGAAGGTCAAATACGTCGTTAAAGCGGGATAGAGTAGGGCCTGAGCCATTCCGATCAGAACCGCTCCGATATAAAAGAACGCGGCTCCGCCCGCGGCCGAGAAGCTTACGGCTTGCGCGGCGGCAGTCAGGATCAGCATCACCGTCATGATAAAAGCGGAGTGCCACTTTCCGTCCGAAGGAATTTTCTTGCGAAAGACGAATCGTGCCGCCACTACGGTGCTCGCCTGAAGCATGAGAAAAACGGCCGCATTGCCGCCCCGAATGTGCCCGGCGTACAGCGGGATAAAGGTGGTTACCGCTCCAAATACGAGGGAGGCGCCCAGCATCAGCACGCTGCACTTCAATAAATGCGAATTTTTGACCAGCTGGCCGAACGATTTCCGAATCGCCGTTGCTTGTTTCGTCCGACCCGCAGCGGGTTCGGTGTCTTGTCGATCCATTTGAACGGTATAGCCTACGCCTCCCGTGAGGAGGGCAATAGCGACCATGGCCGCCGTAAACAAGGGCCAATCCCCCGCTTGCCAGATGGCTATAGCCAGCAAGGGACCGAAGATGCCCGGCATGGAGGCGCATAAGGAATACATCGAAATCCCTTGCGAACGGTCTTTGTCCGGCAGCGCGTCGATAATGCCGAGCTGCAGGGCCATCGAGAAAAATGCGGTGCACACCCCTTGGAGCACGCGAGCGACGAAAAAGCCCCCCAAGCCGGTGAACGTGTAGAGCAGGAGTGCCAGTCCGTTGACCGCAAGTATGGTTCGGAGTATCGGAATCGGCCCGTAGGTTTGGATCATGAGACCGGCCCACGGGCGAAAAAGCATCGTCGTAAACAAGTACGCTCCCATAACGATACCGATTGTCGTATTGGTTGCGCCCAGAGATTCGCCCTTCAAAGGGATGACGACATTCAGTATCGCATTCGCGCTAAAATACAACAGCGTCAATCCATACAACCGCAGAAAAGGCCAAGACAACGCTCCCTTCAATACGCTTGCTCCCTTCCTAAATCCCCAATCCATTTAAAAATCTCCGTCATGTCATCACCATCTGCAGCAATTTCTTTGCGTAGGGAGACTGAACCTCGTGCAATTGCTCCGTGTCGACGATTTCCTCGATCCGGCCGTTTCGAACGATCATGATCCGGTCGCAAATATAAGCGGCGGCCTGAATATCGTGAGTGATGAAGATATAGCCCATGTCGTATACGGTTCGTAAGTGTTTCAGCAGCTCCAGCACTTGAAATTGGACGGATCCGTCCAAGGAGCTGACGGCTTCATCCAAAAGAATGCAGCGCGGCTCGGTCGAAACGGCTCTTGCTATGCATACCCGTTGAGCTTCGCCACCGGATAATTCATGAGGATACTTATGCCGATAGGTCGAGTCCAAGCCGACTTGGTGCAGAAGCAGATCCACTTTGAAGGCGTGATCGCGTCCCGTCTTGTTGTGCAGCTTCAACGGCTCCAGAATCGCCTGTTCCACGGTATAAAACGGATTGATGGAGGACGTATAGTCCTGAAAAACGGCGCTGATGCTGCCGAGTCTCGTTGGTCGATCCCCGATTCGCATGCCGTCCCATACGATGGTTCCCCGATCCGGCTTTTCGATGCCCAGCAGCAGCCGGCCCAACGTCGATTTGCCGCTTCCGCTTTCCCCGATCACGCCGAGGCATTCGCCGGACCTCCACGTGAAGCTGATGTCGGTCAACACTTGCTTGCGCTCCTTGGAAAACCATCCGCCGGTCCGATACGATTTCTCAACCCGGTCAACGGTCAGCAAGGCCAACGCCCCCCGTCATTTTTTTGAAGTATTGATGCAGCGCCAGCTTCGACGCCACCAGGCTGCGGGTATAGGCGTGCCGGGCATCGGAGAGGATGTCCCGGGTCGTCCCGCGTTCCACGATTTCTCCGTTTTTCATGACCAGCACTTCGTCCGCGATCCGTTTCACGACGCCCAAATCGTGAGAGACGAAAATCATCGAGCAGCCCATTGTTTCCCGGAGCCGTTGAAACTGTTCCACGACCTCGAATTGCGAAATCGTATCGAGCGCCGTCGTCGGTTCGTCGGCGATCACCACGTCGGGCTCCAGCACGATCGCCAGCGCGATCATCACCCGCTGCAGCATGCCGCCGGATAGCTGGTGCGGATACCGATTCATGACGCCGATCGGGTCTTTCAGCATGACGCTTTCCATCGCCGTTTTCATCCTGGCCGTCGTCTCGTCGCGTCCCCAGCCGAAGTGCCGGCGCAACGTTTCTTGCAAGTAAACCCCGATTGCGCAGGAGGGATCGAAAGCCCGCATGCCGTTCTGCATAATCAGGCAAAGCCGCTTTCCTCTATGTTTCCTCATTTCCTTTTCGGAGAGGCCGGTCAAGTTGACTCCGTCGAGCACGATATCGCCCGACTGCCGAAGCCCGGGTTGATTCAATCGCATGATGGACCGGCAGGTCAACGACTTCCCGCTTCCGCTTTCGCCGACAAGAGCCAGGCAGCTTCCTTGCTTGAGCTGAAAGGAACTGCCCGGGATGATCACGCTGCCGGTACGGCTATCCCATACTTTCAAATCGGACACTTCCAACCGGTTCATAGACGATCAGGCCACCTCTTTTCCATGAAGCTTCACGGCGGCTGCCGCGGAAGGCTTCTGCAGCTTATGCCGGGATGTCATCAATTTCGGATTGAACGCAACCTGGAGCGCATCGGACAAAAAGTTGACGGCCGACACGACAAGGACGATCGCGATGCCGGGCGCCAGCATCAGCTCGGGCTTGGAGAACATGACGGCTCTTGCCTCGTTCAGCATCATGCCCCATTCCGCATTCGGCGCTTGAATGCCTAATCCGAGGAAGGAAAAGCCCGAAATCTGCAAAATCATCGAGCCGAACGAGCTGCTGGAAACGACGGCGATGTCCGGAAACGACACGGGTACGATATGCTTCGCCATAATGCGGAAGTCGCTGACGCCGAGCGCTTTGGAAAACTTCACATAGTCGGCGTCGGCGACCTGCAGGACGGACGTTCTGACGATCCGGGCAAACCAGGCCCATTTCATCCAAACGAATGCGAGTAATATATGTTCGAGACCCGGCCCCAACATACCGATGACCGCCAATGTGATCGCGTAGCCCGGAAAAGAAAGCATGACGTCGCAAATTCGCATCAGGACGGCATCCGTTTTTCCTCTGTAATAGCCTGCAATCAAGCCCGCGATTGCCCCCAATCCCACCGATACGGAGAGCGCGGCCAAAACCCAGAGCACGCTCGGGCGGATGCCGAAAATCAATCGGGATAATACGCATCTCCCCAGATGGTCGGTGCCCAACCAATAGTCCCAGGACGGCGCCGCGAAGCGAAGCTCCATACGGACTTCCGTCGGGTCATGCGGTGCGAGGAAGGGAGCGAATATCCCGGCAACGAGAATGGCCGCGAGAAAGAATAAGCATAAAGCGGCCAACTTATCTTTCCATACTTGTCTGAACAGTCTCATCTTAAAGTTCCTTCCTCAGCCTGGGGTTCAGAACCGCATGGAGCATGTCGGAGACGGCGTTGCACAGCACAAAGGCCGACGCAAGCACAAGAACGTAAGCTTGGATGATCGGGAAATCCCGGCTCATAACGGCTTTTACGCTAAGCGTCCCCAAACCGGGCCATGCGAACAGGTTTTCCACGACGACCGTGCTTCCCAAAAGAATGGGGAGGGCCATGCCGAACACGGAAACGGCGACCTGCAACGAGTTTCGCAGCAGATGCAGCGTGATCCTGCTCTCCGGCAATCCGCATGCCCTGGCGTACACCAAATAGTCTTCATGGAGATTGCTCAGCATGGAGCTTCGGATCAATCGGAAGTAGATGCCCGCATAGCTGACCGTGATCACCGCAACCGGCAGCACATAGCTTCGGTAAGCGTCCATACCGCTTGTCGGCAGCCAGTCCAGCTTGACCGAAAAATACCAGACCATCAGTGCCGCTAACCAGTAGGAGGGCATGGAGGTTAACAAGAAAGCGATGCCTCTGACGGATTTGTCCGTCCATGTTCCTTCTTTTAATGCGCAGATGACGCCGAGTGCGATGGACAGCGCGATAATGGCCGCGAAGGAAACCGACGTCAGCTTCAACGTATGGAGAAATGCCGGGCCAAGCAAAGACCATACCGGCTGTCCGGTTACGTAGGAGCTACCGAAATCGAGCTGCAGGCAGGAAAGGAGCCACTTCCAATAGCGAATGGCGAACGGCTGGTCCAGCCCGAGCGCGGCTTTCGTCTCGGCGATCAGCTCCTCCGTGATGGTCGGCACACCTTGGGCGTGCAGGACTACCTCGACCGGATCGAAAGGGGACAGGTTGTTTAATATAAACGTCAAAAACGTAATCGTCGCGAGCAAAGGAATCGTGAGCAAAACCCTTTTGGCGATATAACGACCCATGGCAATCTCCTTTTCCAAACGAATAAAAGGGGGGAGGCGCGCAGCGTGATTCGTTATTCGAAGTACATCCGCTCAAACGGCAGCTCGAATTGCGTTTGCTTGAACGAGACGCCCTGCAGCCGCTTCGGAGCCACTACGGTGACGCTTCCGTTCGTAATGGGAATAAACACCGCTTCCTCATGGACGATCCTCAAAATGTCCGCATATAACGATTTTCGCTTATTCTCGTCCAGGGAAACCTTGACCTCGCCGATTTTTTGGTACAGCTCGTCTGCTCGGGCGATGCCGCGGGTCGCGTGGTAATAAGAGGATTCGGACGTGAATGCCGCGATCGTGCTCTGCGGATCGTAGGCGAGACCCCATGTCTGGTTGAACAGCAAATCGTAGTCTCCCGTCGATCTTCTCTTGGCGATGGAAGAAGATTGTTCGCCGATCAGCTCCAGCCCGATCCCGATCTTTTTGACGGAGCTTTGAATCCATTCGGCTTGCGTCTTTTGCGTGGAGGAGTTGGCGTCGTAATAAAGCTTCATGGTTAAGGGGCTCCCGGCTTTTGTTCGAACCTCGCCGCCCTTTTCCAGACTCCAGCCCGCTTTTTCCAAAATCGCTTTCGCTTTTTCCAAATCGTAGCTTCTCTTGTTCAATTCGACATCGGCATAGCTGACGTTGGAGGAGAATAAGGTGTCGGCGGCCGTTTCCGTGCCGCTGAAAATGTGCCTGCCGATCGTCTCCCTGTCGATTGAATGCCAGAGCGCTTCGCGAACGGCGGTTTCCTGCGCGGGGCTGCCCGTTTTGCCGCTGTTCGCCACGATCATTTTCGTGTTCATGGGCTCGCTGCGGACAAGCCGGTAATCGCCCGAATCGGCCAGCTTCTTCATCGCTTCCACATCGATGATGTCCGCGCCCCGGTCGTCCGTAAAAACAAATTGGACTTCTCCTTTCTGCAGCGCCAGAAACGTCGTTTCTCCGGCCGGAAGCACTTTCGCCGTAATCTTCTTCAGCCGGGGCGCGCCTCCCCAATAGCTTTCATTGGCCTCGAAAACGGCATGCCGGTCGGTTTGATGCTCCGTCAGCTTATAGGGACCGGTGCCGTTGAAGCCTTTAACGCCATCCTTCGTTCCCCCGTTGATGAAATCGTTGGGGGACAGGAACACATAAGGTCGCGTCATCGCCAGCTCCAGCAAAGCCGGGTAATACGGCCCGGTCAGCACCAGTTGGACGGTATGCTCATCGACGGCGCGGACCTCCGAGATCATCGTCGACAGCTTGATCCAGGCATGCTTGCTCGAATTGCTTTGGACCGCATCGATATTTTTTTTCACGGCTTCGGCGTTAAACGGTGCGCCGTCGTGGAAGCGGACCCCTTTTCTTAAATGAAAGGTGTACGTTTTGCCGTCCGCCGAAATATCCCAGGATTCGGCCAGCAGCGGCTTGATGCCGTCTTTGGTGTTCTCGACAAGCGACTCGTACACCATCCCTTGCGCCGGCATGGAACCCGTATACAGATGGGGATTCATGTCGTTGATATCTTTGGCCGTGGCATAGACCAGCTCGTCGGCTTTTTCCGCCGCCCCCGCATTTTCCGTTTTGCCGCCGCTGCAGCCCGCAAGCAGTAGAAGGGCCGTTACTAGCGCACACCATACAGCAACCCTTTTCTTCATGACGCATCCTCCTGCACCTTATGTAATAGTAAATATTACGATTTACTATCGTCCATCATACCTATAAAGTGGGAAGGCGTCAATACGGAATGGGATCGAAGTTTGTGACGAACAGAGAAGCCGAAATGCGAAAGCGGCCAAGGGCGCATCCCTTGGCCGCTTCTACGCGGTTCACTTGTAATACAAGCTCGTCTTGTCCAGCAGCTCCTCCAAAACCGATATCGCGTGCTTGACCCCTTCCTCCTTGCCGAGCAGAAATTGGGATTCGGCCGGTGTGGCGGTCGGCTTCTTCGACAAGCTTTCGGCTTCCTCCTTCAGCATGGCCAGCAGAACGTGGAGCTGCAGCTGCCCCAGCCCGCGCTCCATGTCCAGCTCGTGCTTCATTCGTTCCTTACGGTCCAGGTCGAGCTCCAGAAACGCATCGACGTCTTGGTCCATAAAGCGGTTCCCGTTCCGCAAAATGTCGGAGTACGCCTCGGTCCGGTTGGGGTGCAGACGGAGCGCATGGTCCGCATGCCGGATCAGGAACCGGCAAAGCATGTCGTCGCTATGGATGTGCCGGTTGTACAGCAACGAATATTCGCCCTCGAAACGGCCTTCCTTGTCGATATATTTGCCGAGCGCCGTATATTCGTTGCAGGGGTCGCAGTACAGCAAATATTCGTTAGCGCTCACCACCATCCCCCCTTGCGGAAAACCCGCCCACGCGGACGGGACGGGTTCTCGGGTTACATATCCATATCGGGCGCAGGTGCGCCGCCTTTCGACTTCGGCTGCGGCTTGTCGCTGACCGTGCATTCGGTGGTGAGGAAGAGGGCTGCGACGGAAGCGGCGTTTTGCAGCGCGTTCCGAGTCACCTTCGCCGGGTCGACGATCCCGTTGGCGATCATGTCGACCCATTCGCCGGTAGCGGCGTTGTAGCCGACGCCGGCCGGCTCGTTGCGGATTCGTTCGATGACGACGGAGCCGTCGACGCCCGCGTTCGAGGCGATGGTGCGAAGCGGCGCCGCAAGGGCATGGCGTACGATATTGACGCCGGTCGCTTCGTCCGGGTTGTCGGAGGCGATCTTTTCCACGGCCGGAATCGCTTGGATCAGCGCGACGCCTCCCCCGGCGACGATTCCTTCCTCGACCGCCGCGCGCGTCGCGTTCAGCGCGTCTTCGATGCGCAGCTTTTTCTCCTTCAGCTCGGTTTCCGTGGCGGCGCCGACCTTGATGACGGCGACGCCTCCGGCCAATTTCGCCAGACGCTCCTGCAGCTTCTCGCGGTCGAAGTCGGACGTCGTTTCCTCGATTTGCTTCTTGATCTGCTGGACGCGGGCGTCAATATCCGCTTTGGCCCCGTTGCCGTCCACGATCGTCGTGAACTCTTTCGTGACGCGCACTTGACGCGCCTTGCCGAACTGTTCGACGCCGGCGCTCTTCAGCTCGAGACCGAGCTCCTCCGTAACGACTTGCCCGCCGGTGAGGACGGCAATGTCCTGGAGCATCGCCTTGCGCCGGTCGCCGAAGCCGGGCGCCTTCACGGCAACGCACGTAAAGGTGCCCCGCAGCTTGTTGACGACCAACGTTGCGAGCGCTTCGCCTTCCACGTCTTCGGCGACGATGAGGAGCGGCTTGCCTTGCTGCACCGCCTTCTCCAGTACGGGCAGCAGCTCCTGAACGTTCGAAATTTTTTTGTCCGTGATCAGAATGTAGGGCTCGTCGAGCACCGCTTCCATCTTTTCTTTGTCCGTGACCATGTAAGGGGAGATGTAGCCGCGGTCGAACTGCATCCCTTCCACGGTTTCCAGCTCGGTCGCAAAGCCTTTCGATTCTTCGACGGTGATGACCCCGTCCTTGCCGACCTTCTCCATCGCTTCGGCGATCAGCCGGCCGATCTCTTCATCCGCCGCGGAGATGGCCGCCACTTGCGCGATTTCGTTTTTCCGGTCGACGGGCTTGGCGTTTTTCTTGATTTCGTCGACGGCGATGCGAACCGCTTTCTCGATGCCTTTCCGGATCCCCATCGGGTTGGCGCCGGAGGTGACGTTTTTGATCCCCTCGCGAATCATCGCTTGGGCCAGCACGGTCGCCGTCGTCGTCCCGTCGCCGGCCGTGTCGTTCGTCTTGGTCGCCACTTCCTTGACCAGCTTGGCTCCCATGTTCTCGAACGGATCCTCCAGCTCGATTTCCTTGGCGATCGTCACGCCGTCATTGGTGATGAGGGGGGAACCGAACTTTTTCTCCAGCACGACGTTGCGGCCTTTCGGTCCGAGCGTCACCTTCACGGCATTCGCCAGCGTATCTACGCCGCGCAGCATGGCGCTGCGGGACTGTTCCTGAAACAGCAGTTGCTTAGCCATTCGCCACCAGCTCCTTTTCTTTGGAAGGTTCCAATATCGCCATAATGTCGGATTCTCTCATGATCAGGTACGTTTGGTTGTCGACCTTCACTTCGGTTCCGGCATATTTGTTGAACATTACCAAATCGCCCGGCTTCACTTCCGGAGCGATCCGCTGCCGGTTTTCCAGCCGTCCCGGTCCGACGGAGACGACGGTTCCTTTCATCGGCTTCTCCTTCGTGTTCTCGGGCAGGACGATTCCGCCGGCCGTTCGCTCTTCCTGCTTCTGCGGTTCGATGACGATTCGGTCGCCCAAAGGTTTCAACATCGATTACGTCCTCCTTGCTTGTGAAATAAGGTGTTAGCACTCGCTGGCGTGGAGTGCCAATTCAATTTTTACTATACGGATTTTCGACTCCCGTTCAATTCCGAAAAACGGGCGCTAGGGGAAAAAGGAGCCGGGGGAAAGGAGAGATCACGGCTATTTTTTCATCCTGCTCACGATTGTGCGGAATTTCTTGAATTATTGATGTCGTCAGTCAACAAGAAAGGCGAAAGTTGGAAAAAGGGCGAGAAACATGGAGCACTTGCACCGCAAATTATTTTAAATCCGCTTTATTGAAAATCGAAAGCCGATTTTGAACCAAAATCGGAATTGAAAAATGATCGCCATTCTCCATACACTAGTGTTAGCACTTGGTTCGAGTGAGTGCCAAACACTCGGGCAACAAGCCCATGGTAGGAAAGGAGGGTAAGGTGCCATGAGCAGGAGAGTGTACAAAAGGCAGCTTCGTCGCCTCATCCGGTCCGCCGGAACGTGGAAGCCGCCGGTCCATTGGTGCTTGAGCGCTGCCTGAACGGAACGCACACGATCGTTTCTTTACCTCATCCAAAGATAAGAACAAAGCAGAGAAGGATTTTCCGACTGCCGATATTTACGGGACGACGCTCGTCGTCCACCAAATGATTCCGCAATGCGCGGTTGCTCCAGGGGGCGCGTGTTACGAAATGTTTGGCCGAAAGGCGTGAATGTCCCCGGTTCGAAACATGCTTCTTTTTTTTATTTTTATCGTTGGAGGGAGATTCGGATATGAATGCACTATTGCTCGCAGGAGGACTCGGAACAAGGCTCAGACCCCTTACGGAACATATGCCGAAGCCGATGGCGCTGGTCGCGAACCGCCCTTGGCTCGAGCATCTCGTCATCCAACTGAAGGACCAGGGCATTCGCGATTTCGTGATGGCCGTCAAGCATTATCCCGAGCAGATTCGGAATTACTTCGGAGACGGCGGCAAATGGGGGGTGTCCATCCGGTACGCCGTCGAACCGACATTAAGAGGAACGGCCGGCGCGATCAAGAACGCGGAGCCTTTGCTCGACGACCGGTTTCTCGTCGTCAACGCGGATATCGTGCACGAAATCGATCTGCTGCGGTTGCTGGAATATCACGTCCAGCACGGGGGGAAGGTGACCATCGGTCTGACGGAGGTGGACGACCCGACCCAATACGGCGTCGTCGAGCAGGACGGAAGCGGCCGCATTTTGCGGTTCGTGGAAAAGCCGCGGCTCGAAGAAGCCCCGTCCCGGCGGATTAACGCCGGTATTTACTTGATGGAGAAAGACGTGCTCCGGCATATTCCCGATCACCGCGAAGTGTCGATCGAGCGCGAGACGTTCCCGCTGCTCATTGAGAGGAACGTAGGCGTCTACGGCAAAGTCGTCACCGGCTATTGGATGGATATGGGGACTAAGGAAAGGTACCGCCGGATTCATTGGGACTTGCTCAACCGGACGTGCCGGCTCCCGATTCCCGGACAAGAGAGCGGAAGCGGCATATGGGTCGGGGAGGATTGCCGAATCGGCCCCGGCGTCCTGCTTGTCCCCCCGGTGCTGATCGGCAATCGCGTCGACATCGGGGAGCGCTCCATCGTCGGTCCGTTCGCGGTCATCGGGGACGACTGCACCATCGGCCGGTACGTCCGCTGCTCGGAGACGATTATGTGGGACCGGTGCAAGGTGAACGACGCCATTCATTTGAACAATTGCATTTTCGGCTACGGGCTGGAGCTCGGTTCCAAGCAAATTTTGCACGAAGCGGTCATGAATCGGATGGAGGCGATGCAAGCATGACGAAAATCGGTTACGTCAGCACCTATGTGCCTCAAAAGTGCGGACTGGCCACCTACACGCATCATTTGAGACAAGCCGTTCACGGCGCCAAGGAATGGAGACCGAAAGACCCCGTCGTCGTGTTGACCGGCTCCGACGCGGATAAGGGGAACGACCCTTTGTTGTGGCCGCTGCCGCGCGACCGGGAGGAAGCGTACGCCCGCATGGCGCGGAGAATCAACCAATCGGATATCGATGTCGTATCCTTGCAGCACGAATTCGGCATTTTCGGCGGCGATGCGGGCGCGCACGTGCTGACGTTCGTCCGGAGCTTGAACAAGCCGCTCATTACGACGTTTCACACGGTTTTCGAAAAGCCGCCGGAGCCTTACGCTTCGATCCAGCGCGAAATCGCCGAGAAGAGCTTTAGAATCGTCGTCATGAACCGCAAAGCGATCGATTACTTGCACCAATCGTTCGGCATTCCGAAGGAGAAGCTGATCTTCATTCCTCACGGCACGCCCGCGCCGGATGCCGAAAGCCGACACCGGGTGAGGGAGCGGCTCGGGTGGGGGAACCGGAAGGTGCTCATGACCTTCGGACTGCTGAGCCGGGGCAAGGGCATCGAGCTTCTTCTGAACATCCTCCCCGACATCGCGAAGAAGGTACCCGACGTGCTGTACGCGATCGTCGGCCAGACGCACCCGGAGGTGAAGAAACGGGAGGGAGAGCGGTACCGCGAGGAGCTTCGGAAGCGGATCGAAAGCAGCGGGATGGAGCGGCATACGGTCATGCTCGACCGGTATATGGAAGAGTCCGATCTCGTCAAGCATATGATGGCTTGCGACCTTTACGTCACGCCTTATCCGGGCATGGAGCAAATTACGAGCGGCACGCTCGCCTACGCGGTCGGCTTGGGCAGGCCGGTGCTGACGACTCCTTACGCCTATGCGCAGGATTTGCTGGCCGATTACCCGGAGCTGCTGCTGCCCTACGATAGCCCGGCCGCTTGGACCGATGCCATCGTCTCGCTGCTGACCAATGACGTACGGCTGAAAAGCTGGAGCAAAAAAATCGAAAGCCTCGGCTCCGGCATGCATTGGCCGGAAGTGGGCAGGCGGCACCAGCAGCTGTTCGCCGAGGTGACGACGGTTGAGTCCCTTACCCGTTAGCTTCAAGCATGTGCGTCGGCTGACGGACGATACCGGCCTGCTGGAGCACGCCCTCGGCTTCATCCCCCGGCGAAAGGAAGGCTATAGCACCGACGATCAAGCCCGCGCGCTTTGGGCTTGCCTCGAGTGGCTCGATTACGCGGAAGGCGCCGAGGCGGACATGCTCTGCGAGTTGATCGATACGTACTTATCGTTTCTGCAATGGGTGCAGCGGGACGACGGACATTTCCATAACAATATCGCCTACGACCGGACGCCGGAGGACGAGACGCCCTCGGACGATTGCTTGGGGCGCTGCCTGTGGGCAAGCGCGCTCGCCATGGTCAAGCTTCGGGACCGGGACCGGACGATGGCGGCGATCGACTTGTTCGAGAAGGCGCTGCCCCGGATCGACGGCATGCGGTACCCCCGCGGTTGGGCTTACGCGCTTGCCGCGGTGGCCCTCTCGATCCGTCATGGCGATCCGTGGCGACTGACGCCCGTCTTGGAGACGTTGGCCGGTCGATTGACGGATCTGTACCGCCGGCACGCGAAGGCGGACTGGCTCTGGTACGAGCCGGTGCTGTCCTACAGCAACGGGGTTATGCCTTGGGGACTGCTGTGCGCCTACGAAGCGACGAAGCGGGAGGAATGGTTGGCGGTCGCCAAAGAAAGCTTGGATTTCCTGATCCGCCTGTCGGTGAACGAGAAGATGCACGTTCGCCCCATCGGGAATCGGGGGTGGTGTACGCCGGGGCGGAGAGCTTTGTGGGACCAGCAGCCGATCGACGTGATGAAGCTTGCGCTCGCCGTCTCGAAAGCGTACGGAGTGACGGGCGACCCCAAGTATGCGGATATGGCGCGGCGCTGCCGGGGGTGGTACTACGGAGATAACGACGCGGCCGTCCCGATGGTCGACGCGGAGGAAGGAGCCTGCTGCGACGGGATCGGCGAACGCGGTGCAAACCGGAACAAAGGAGCGGAGTCGACGTTGTCCTTTTTGTTGACGGAAGTGCTGTGGGCGAGGATGAAGGGGCAGTGACCCTGAAGTTGGGAATATGATCGGATGGGAGTATCGCATCGAAGATTGGCGGCCCCCGCCATGGGCGGGGCAGTCCGTCTTTTTTTTGTTTCCAAGATATGGGGCGGTGGCCTATAATCTATGTATTGGACGGGTCCTCAAGTCAAAAACAAATGATTCGTCAAATGAGGTAGTTATGGGTCGCGATGACGGTAAAAGATTTCGATTAGAGAAACGGTTATATAAACAACGGCAATCGCAGAAAGTGGAGTACAGTGTTTTATTCCGAGAATGTGTCGATGCTTTAGCCAATGGAGTTATCATTTTTAGTCATGAACAATCGAGTGTTATTTATGATCGATTTCAAGCGCAATATCCTCTATTGGACTTTGGAAAAATTAATTGGGAAAAGGTAAACCATGAGGTTGTAACAATTGATAGAATACGGTCGTATTTTGATGATTATCCAGAATGTTATGTTTTATGGAGCCATGGAAATGACCCGGTAATAAGAGCTGCATTGTTCAATGTAATTAAAAATCTGGATGATGTTTTAGCAGTTTCACCCGATGTGTGGGTGTTTAAGGAGGATGATTTTGTCATTGAATTTTCTCATGACGGAACAATCAAAGTAGGATATTTAAATGAAGTCCCTAAAAACAATGAAGAGAGGAGTCCTTTATCGGAATAAACCATTCGGAGAGAAAACGACCTACTTCACTCAAAAATGCGATTAAACGATTCGTGTTGACACATTCGCATTGTCTATCGCAGATCGAATCGTTGATGATTCGAATAGACTTGTGGTGGCTGAGCCGCAGAAGTGTAAGAACTCGAACGCATTTGTGGGAACAAGGAGGTGTATCGGGATGTTGACGAATTCATCCGGATCGGGCGAACCCGGCGATAAAAAGACCGGCGCGGTACCCGACCATATCGCCATCATGATGGATGGCAATGGAAGATGGGCCGTGAAACGGGGATTGCCGCGAACGGCCGGACATTATGCAGGCATGTTGGCGATGAAAGAAACGATACGAACGTGCAACGCGCTTGGCGTCAAGTGTCTCACGTTATATGCGTTCTCGACGGAAAATTGGAAACGGCCCCGGGAAGAGGTTCAATATCTCGTGCACTTGCCTCGATTATTTTTTCAAGACGGTATTATGGAAGAACTGATGCGGAGCGACATACGAATAAAGTGTATAGGGGATTTATCCGGCTTTCCCGAATCCATCCGGCAGGTGATACAGAACGCCATCGACAGGACGAGCGGAAATACGGGCATGGTTGTCCATTTCGCGATGAACTACGGCGGCCGAGCGGAGCTCGTTCAAGCGATCAAGGCATGCATCCGGGATACTGCCAGCATGGAAGACATTACGGAACAATCGTTTCCGTCTTATTTATATACGAAAGAATGGTCGGAACCGGATCTAGTCATCAGGACGAGCGGCGAACGGAGGTTGAGTAACTTCTTATTATGGCAATCGGCCAAAGCGGAGCTGATGTTTATCGATACGTTGTGGCCGGATTTTGACGAGAACCATTTGAAGAGAGCGATTCTGGAGTTGGAGGAAAGACGCCGGAGAGCATGACGGGCGTTGTACGGACCGTAATATAGGACATGACGCAGAAAGGACTACCCTTATGAGAAGAGTAGACGTTGCATACTCCCTTATTGCAGATCGTTCCGGATCGAAAGTGTTGATGGTGAACAATAAAGGGAACTCCACCTGGTCCCTTCCGGGCGGCGCGGTCGAGAAGGGCGAGACGCTGGAACAAGCGGCCATACGGGAAACCAAGGAAGAAACGGGGCTCGAGGTCCGGGTTTCACGAATCGTGGCGATCAACGAGTGCCGATTCGAGAATAAGCAAGAGCATGCCCTGTTTGTTACGTTCAAGGCGGAAATAGCAGGCGGTAAAGAAGAGATTACAAGACCGGGTGAAATTTCCGAAGTCGCTTGGATCGATTTGGACAAGGCGGACGAGTTGATGCCTTATTACAAGGGAGGGTTACGAGCGCTGATCGAAGAACCGGGCATCGCTTATTTCGACCAAGGGAAAAAGCAGTAGGAAACCGGGAGCGATCGTAACCATGAAAGTAAAAGCGATCAACCACCTTTGTTTCTCCGTATCGGATTTGGAGGCCTCGATCGATTTTTATAAACGAGTTTTCGAAGCCAAGCTGCTGGTAAAGGGTAGAAAACTGGCGTATTTCGACTTGAACGGTCTATGGATCGCATTAAATCAGGAAGATATCGCCAGAACGCCAGCCATCCGGTCTTATACGCATATCGCCTTTACGATCGAGGAAACGGACTTGGAGCTCATGCTGGAACGGCTGTGTGAAACGAACGCAACGATCCTGCCTGGCCGAGAGAGAGACGAGAAGGATAAGAAATCGATTTATTTTACGGATCCGGACGGTCATCTGTTCGAATTTCATACCGGCTGTTTGGAGGACCGCTTGGCCTATTATAAGGCCGAGAAGGAGCATATGATGTTTTATGAAACGCCGAACGAAGTCGGTGAACGAAAGGACAAACACCCATGAGCTTGCCGCCGAAGCATATCGTAACCGCGGCCGCGATCGTGTTGGATCGGGAAAACCGGATTTTGCTGCTGAACGGGCCGAAAAGAGGATGGGAAATGCCGGGCGGGCATGTGGAGGAAGGGGAGTCGTTAGCCTCCGCCGCGGTCCGAGAGACGAAGGAAGAAACCGGAATCGATATCGAGATTGTGAGATTTTGCGGAATGTATCAGAACGTGAAAGACTCGGTCTGCAGTACGTTGTTTTTGGCGCGGCCCGTCGGAGGCGAGTTTCAGACGTCGGCGGAAAGCCAAGAAATCGGCTATTTTTCCGTGGAGGAGGCCCTGGATCGGATCACTTGGCCGATTTTCAAAGACCAAATCCGCTCGTGCTTGAACAGGGATGAACCGTTTCTCGTTGAATTTAATGCTTAGCGGCGGTTGACTAAGGCGTTATGAGCCATGCCGAAGCGAGGCTTATTCGGGAGTAAAACTCGTTTGGAAAGTCGGTGCGAACGTGTACATATCGATAGCGGCCTTTGTGTTCGCGGTAGCGATCGGAGTGGTCATCCTCTTTCAGCTGGCATTGGCGGCAGGGGCGCCATGGGGGAGTTACGCGATGGGCGGTGCGTTTACCGAAACGCTCCCGCCTGCTATGCGCGTAGCTGCGCTCGTTCAAGCGGCGATCTTGGCAATCGCGGCCATCGTTGTACTCAGCAAAGCCGGCCTGCTGTTTCCGGCTTGGCAGTCGTTCGCAAGCGCGGCGGCGGCTTGGTTCGTCGTCCCTCTTTCGGCGCTGGCGACGGTACTGAACGTGATGACGAGGAGCAAACGGGAACGAACGGTTTGGGCGCCCGTTTCCTTGCTGTTGCTGGCGACAAGCCTGATCGTAGCCTTCGGGTAACGAAAGAGAAGAGGAGGACGCCGGTTTGATTTACGTCATCAGACATGGGCAAACGGATTGGAATGAACAAGGTCGACTCCAAGGAAGACGAGGCCTGCCGTTAAACGACAATGGAATCCGGCAAGCGGAACGACTAAAGGAGCGGCTCGCATCCGTCGCCTTCGACTACGTGTTCTCTTCCCCGCAGCAGAGAGCCGTTCAGACGGCGGAAATCGCAACGAGCAAGAAGGCGATGACGGATCCGCGTTTGGACGTTTTCGACTTGGGCGAAGCGGACGGCTTACGAAGAAGCGAGGTGAACATGTCCGGCGGCGTCCCCGATCCTCAACTGTACAAGGGCGTTGAACCGATCCAAAGCTTCGTCAACCGAGTGTTCGACTATATGCGCGAGCTGGAAGGCCGATACGGCGGCAAAGATGTCCGCATCCTATTGTCCGGCCATCGATGCACGACCGGCTGTATTGGCGCTTATTTCGAAGGGATGCCTGCCGACGGGAACCTATTGAGATATGCTTCGGGCAACGGAGAATATAAAATATACGCATTTGATTGAGACTGCTTTTCAAACCTATGGCGTCATTGTGGAGGGAGCATGGATATGAATATGGAAGAAGCGAGGACGATCATCGACGAACGATTACGGATATGAAAGCGATTGGCGAGAACGTTGCGGAGGATTTGCCCAACGGGCTAAAAGCCGGAGAACGCTTGCAGCTGCAAGGATAGTCGGTATTCAGGATGAAAAACGGAAAGATATCGCTTATTGAAGATCACAGTTAAAAACGGAGGGATCCAACATGCCGTACATCCATCTTCAAATTACGAAAGGCGCCACCCGCGAGCAAAAAGCTCTCATTGTGCAGCAGTTTACGGAAACGTTGGTCACCGTACTGGGGAAAAAACCGGAGCATACCCATATCGTCATTCAGGAGATCGAGGAGGAGAACTGGGGCTATTCCGGGATGCTGACCGACGATTATCGAAAAAGTTTTAGCTGACCGATGCCGCAAATGGACCGGCCTGCAGGTTGCAAATCGAAGCCTTCAGCTGAAACGATGCTAGATGCAAATAAGGAGGTTTTCGATATGCCGCAAACGAACCCGGCATCGAGCCGATCTATTTCACGGAAGAACGCGTCCGCGATTTTATCGCCGACACTTCCGACGAACTGAAGGGCTGGCTTGCGGAATTGGTGGACTAGCCCGGCCGGCCGGCCGAACGACGCTCAGGGAGTTGACGTCATGATCATCCGATCGTATAGGAAAAAGCGGAGAGGGCTTGGGCGGCAGATGCTGTCCGCTTTGGAGGAAGCGGCGAAGGCGAAAGGATACACCACACTGATTTTGGACACGACGAGCAGTCAAACGCCGGCCCAAACGTTGTTTGAACGAAACGGGTACAAAGAAACGAAGCGAACTCACTGGAAAGGGCGGGGGCTTATTTATTACGCAAAGGAACTGCCGTAGCCGCTCACAGGCGTTCATAGCAAGGCGGACGGCGGCATGCCGGAATGGAGGAGGGGCTCCAATCCCTCGGAAAATGCGCGAGCCTGTGAGCGGAAGTCGATTATGTATATCGGTTGACGACGATGTATATTGAAACGGCAAAGGTAAGGGTTAAGATGGAAATAAAGCGCAAAGTAAAATGAAAGCGCTATCTTTTTTTCGGAGGGGAAGACGCTTGTCCAGACGATGGTATCGAAAGCTGCTCCTGTCCTATTTGCCGATCTTTTTCATGATCGTCTCTCTGTTGGCGATCATCTTTTTTCTCGCCGTAGGCGATCTTTCCCGAAAACAAGCGCGGCAGGCGAACGATGTGTTCGCACGCCACGTGGCGCAGGCGATCGAGCATTCGCTGCGTAGCATCGACCAGACGCTGATCAAAGATATTCAAACCGAAACGTTTCGCCGGTTTTTCTTTCGCGAGGATAACGCCTATTTGGCCGCATACGAATTGTCCGAAAAGCTGAGAACGATCGTCGTCAATACGCCGTACGTCGATTCGATGTACGCCTACCGGCTGTCGGACCGCATGATTTTGAGCCCGAATACGATGGTCCCGCTCGAGCAGTTCGGCGACCGCGAGTTTATCGAGTCCGTCGTTCGCGACGGCATTCCCGGGCGATGGACGGAACGGCGGCCGTTCAGCGAGCTGCCGGAGCGGGAGCAGGCGCGTCCGGTCGTCAGTCTGGTCCACAAGGCGCCGATCTTATCCGGGTCGGCGGGCTTCGTCGTCGTCAACGTTCGCGTCGACTCGCTCAAAAAGCTGATCGACGACATGTCGGGGATCGGGATCAGCTACGTGAACGTGTTCGCACCGGGCGGCGGTTACGTGACCGGCTCCGCACGGCCGGACGGACAAGGCAACGTGTCGCAGCCGTCCTCCGGAATCGAATTGAGCCAGCTCGAATCGCCCTATACCGGCTGGACCATTCGAAGCGGGTTGAAAAACGCGACGGCGGGAGAGCTGTTCTCCGCCTTCTCCATCGTCTGGCCGTTCCTCGGGCTGGCGGTCGTACTGGCGGGAGCCGTCATCATCTTTTACGTAACCGGCCGACACTACCGGCCGATTCAATCGGTTCTTGCGCGAATCCACACCTATTCCGTCCAGAAAAGCAGCCAATTGCTCGGCAAATCGAGCGGCGACGAATTCGCCTTCATCGAGATGTCGCTCGACAAGCTGATGGAGCAAGCGAACAAATACGAGAAGCGGTTCGAGGAGGACCTGCTGATTCGAAGAAAGCATTTGTTTCAAGAGCTGCTGGACGGCCACCGCGCGTTCGTTCCCGAAGAATGGGCGGACGAGGCGGCCCTTCGGCCGTTGTCCGGCGGCAGCGACCGATGGGGAATCGCGATCGCGGAGATGGACAAGTATGCGGAATTTTGCAGCCGGTATGACGAGCGGGACCAATATTTGCTGAAGCATGTGCTGAACAGCGTTCTTCACGAAATCGCCCAATCCATGAACGGATCCGTATGGGCGGAGTGGCTCTCCAATTCCCGGATCGGCATTCTGTACGGATGGCAAGCGAGCATGCAAACGGAAGAAGTAATTGTGCGGCATTGCGAGCAAGTCAAAGATTGGCTGGAAGCGAACGTGACGTTCACCGTGACGTTCGGCATCGGGACGACGGTAAGCCGAATCGCCGACTTGCCTTTATCGTATGCGGATGCGCAGGAAGCGCTGAACTATCGACCGGCGCTCGGCGGCAACCGGCTCATTCGATACGGGGAGCTCGGAAGAGGAGGCAGCGGCGGATCGGGCTTCGAGCATCTGCACCATATTCATCGGATGGCCCACGAATTTCGAATCGGGCAGCGCCAGTGGCGGGACAGCTTCGATGAAATGTTCCGCCGGATGAGAAGCAGCGTGATCCCCCGCGACGATATCGTCCACCTGGCCAATTACTTCGTCTATTCGTTTTCTCGGGAAATCGGCCGGCTGCCGGAGTCCTATCAAGACATTTGGAGCCGAACCGTGCTGCCCCGGCTGACGGAAGCGCTGGAGGGCTCGGACACGCTTGAGGAAATCGAAGCCCGGTTTCGGAAGGCGCTTGACGACGGCGCCAATCAGATGGATGCGCTGCGAGAGACGAAATCCGGCCATGCCATATCGCGAGAGGTGCGGCAGTATATCGAGGAGCGTTATGCGAATCCCGACCTGTCGCTTGACCATCTGAGCGAAGTGTTCGGGTTTACGGGCAGTTACTTGAGCCGGCTGTTTCGCGAAGAATTCGGGGAGCGGTTCGTCGATTACTTGATGAAGGTCCGGATCGAGAACGCCAAAACGATGCTGCGGGACACGTCGCTGCCGGTTCAGGAAATCGGCCGGCAGGTCGGGTACACCCATGCGATTTCGTTCATCCGCACGTTCAAGAAGGCCGTCGGCATGACTCCCGGGGAATATCGCAGGTAACGGTCCGAATCGGTTAACCGTGCCGATTCTGTATATGCCCGCTCGCCGACCGCATTTTGCGCAGACGGTATATCGATTTCGGATCTTGTCGATTGCCGCCTCCGAATCCGATCGCCTACAGTAAGGGTGCGCCGCGAAAACGGCGGAAGCATCGACCGAACATGCAAGGGAAGAGGAGGTGAATCGATGAAACCGGCATGGGAGGCAGGCGCGGACGCATCGACGGTCCGGCTAAGGCGGTTGCAGCGCGCTGTTCGAAGAAATATTCCGCTATATTTCCTGTTCGTACCGGTAATTGTTTTCTTCGCGATATTCAAGTACGCTCCGATGTTCGGCCTTGTTATCGCCTTCAAAGACTACAATTTCGCCGACGGCATCATGGGCAGCCCGTGGGTCGGGCTGAAGCACTACGAGATGATATTCGGCAACCCGCAAATGCTGCAAATTATCCGCAACACGCTCCTGTTGAGCATACTCGGCATCGTCGTCGGCTTTCCCGTCCCGATCGCGCTGGCCATTATGCTGAACGAGGTAAGAAGGCGCTGGTTCAAGCAATGGGTGCAGACGCTTGTCTACTTGCCGCATTTCCTGAACTGGGTCATCGTCGGGGGAATCGTCATCACGATTTTCTCTCAGCAAAGCGGCATCGTGAACCATTGGGTCGAGAAGTGGACCGGGGAGGCGTTTCCGTTTCTGTACAACGAGACGTCTTGGGTCGCGATCTTCATCGGCTCGGGCATATGGAAGGGGGCGGGCTGGGGTGCGATCATTTATTTGGCGGCGCTTACGGCGATCGATCCCCATCTGTACGAGGCGGCCGGCATCGACGGCGCCGGCAAATGGAGGCAGATGGTTCACGTCACGCTCCCCGGCATTAGCCCGACCGTCGTGCTCGTCTTGATTTTATCCATCGGCAACGTGATGGAGGTCGGGTTCGAGCAGGTGACGAACTTGCAAAATCAGGGGGTGTCGGACGTCTCCGAGGTGATCAGCACGTACATGTACAAATTCGGCTTGCAGCGCGCTCAGTTCAGCTTGTCCACGGCAATGGGCCTGTTCGAGTCGCTGGTCGGATTATTGCTGGTCGTAACGGCGAATCGGATCGCACGAGCGTACAATCATGAATTGTGGTAGGTGAAGGACATGCGCGTCTCGACGGGTGAAAAATGGTTTTACGCGTTCAATTACGTTTTGCTGACGCTGGCGGGACTGTCGTGCGCGCTGCCGATCGTTCATGTGGCGGCGTTATCCCTCAGCGATTCGCAGGCGGTGTTATCCGGCCTCGTCGGCCTGTGGCCGGTAGGGTGGACGTTCGGCGCTTACGAAAGCTTGATCGCCGGCACAGGCATCGTCCGGGCGTTCCGGAACAGCGTGACGCTGACCGTCGTCGGCGTCGTGCTCAGCATGACGTTTACGATTATGGCCGCGTATCCGCTGTCGCGGCCGTACATGGCGGGCCGAAGGTTTTACACGGCGGCGATCGTATTCACGATGCTGTTCGGCGGCGGTTTGATCCCGACGTACATGGTCGTAAAAGCGTTGGGCTTGATCAATACATACGCCGCGATATGGCTTCCCGGACTCGTAAGCGCATACAACATGCTGGTGCTTCGTTCGTTTTTCCAGCAGCTGCCGAGCGAGCTGGACGACGCGTCGCGCATGGACGGCTGCGGGGAGCTGCGATATTTGGTCCGGATCGCGCTTCCGCTGTCGCTTCCGGTATTGGCCGCGCTTACGCTGTTTTACGCGGTCGGGTACTGGAACGCGTTTCAAAACGTGCTGATCTACATCAATTCGACCGAAAAGCTCAATATGTCGGTCATGGTGCAGCAGATGATCCGGAGCCAGTCGCTGCTGCAGGAAATGAGCTACGTCCAGCCGGACAGCTCCGTCGGGCTTACGCCCGAGTCGATCAAGGCGGCCGGCATCGTCGCGAGCCTGCTGCCGATGCTGATCATTTATCCGTTTTTGCAAAAATATTTCGTCAAGGGCATGCTGCTCGGTTCGGTCAAAGGATAAGACAAAAGGGAGGTCCATGGGCATGAAGTGGTGGAACAACAAGCGGAGCATGGCGCTGCTTGGCGGTATCGCCGTGCTCGGTTCGGCCGTCGCGGGCTGCACGGGCGGCGATCCGAAGCCTGGAGCGGACGGGGCGGCCCCGGCGAAAAAACCGGTCATAACCGTATCGGCCTACGATCGGGGCCAAGTGCCGCAGGAGGAAGGCACGATTGAGAAAAACCGGTGGACGGAGTGGATTAACGAGCATTCGCCGGTGGAAGTCAAGTGGGTGGCGATTCCGCGCAACGAATCGGTCGAGAAGCTGAACGCGCTGTTCGCCGCGGGCGACGCGCCGGATCTCGTGTTCGAGTACAGCGCGCAATTCCGCAACGACCTGTACGTGCAAAAACAGATCATGCCGCTCGACGAGCTGATCGAAAAGCACAGCACGGAATACAAGAAGCTCATGCAGCAGTACCCGGCGTTGAAGAAGCTCGGCACGAAGCCGGACGGCAAGCTGTACGAGGTAGGCCGGGCGCCCGGTCTGCAGACGAACCACGTGCTGTTCATCCGGAACGATTGGTTGAAGAAGCTGAAGCTGGACGTGCCCAAAACGACGGAGGACTTGTACAAAGTCGCGAAGGCGTTCGCCGAGAACGATCCGGACGGCAACGGCAAGCGGGATACGTTCGGCATGAACATCAGCTTCATCGGCGAATATACGCTTGATCACATGTTCCAGAACCAGCACTGGTTCGTGAACAAGGACGGCGTCGTCGAGCACGCGTGGGAGCAAGCCCGGGAGGCGACCGCTTTCCGCAAAAGGCTGTTCGAGGAAGGCATCGTCGACAAAGACTTTTTGACGGACAAAAACGGGCAGAAGGCGAAGCAGGACTGGATCAACGGCAAGCTCGGCATGTATGCGGCCAATGTCGGCCTCCAGGATTTCCCCACCTTCGAAGCGTTCATGAAAAACAATCCGACCGCGGAGCCGATCCCGATCCCGCTGCCGGCCAGCTCATTCGGTCAATTCAGTCCGATCCTGAACGTCCCGTTCCAAATGACGGCGGTCGTCAACGCGAAGGCGAAAAACCCGGAGGCGGTCATCCGCTTCATCGACTTCCTCGTCTCGGAGCCGACGGCGAAGATGCTGAACCTCGGTCAAGAGGGCGTCCATTACAAGCTGAACGCCAACGGGTGTCCGCAAGCGATCGATCCGGAGAAAAACCGCAAGGAGGTCGATTATTTCGCCGCCAACCAGATGCTGTCCCCGGTGTTGTTCGGAGGCAAGTGCAACCACGATCTGAAGTACGCGCAGTACGATCCGGCGAAGCCGATCGAGGCCGCGTTTTTGAACGCGATCAAGCTGGCGCGCGAGGCTTACTTGAGCAAAGACCGGCCGATGTCCAGCCTGACGCACGTCGAATGGTGGCCGGCGCTTCCGAACGACCTGGTGACGATCCGCGCCAATTCGCTTCAGCAGGTCAGCGATACGCTGGTCAAGGCGGTCGTGAGCGGCGGTTACACCGTCGAGCAAGCGGTGCGGGACGCCAAGTCGGCTTGGGAGAAGGGCGGGGGCACGAAGGTCGACGAGTGGCTGAAAGCGTGGCACGCCGAAAACAAAGGCAAAGCGATGCTGACGGAGGACATGTATAAATAAGATCCGTTTTCGGAGCGACGGAGGAAACGCGATGATTCATTTCGATACGAACGTGTATGTGCGCAATATGGAAGCGATCGTCGAGCGGGAGTTCGACTACCGCAGCGTCGGCGCCGAGGGCGATTGGAACGAGTGGCAGCGCCGATTCCGTGCGAGACTGTGGGAGGCGACGGGGCTTGCGCATATCGACCGGGTCAACGCCGATGTGCCCTTGTCGCCGGAAACGGTGGAGCGGCTGTCCTTTCCCGGATACGTTCGGGAAAAAAGCTACGTGCAGACGGAGGCGGGCATCCGGATCCCGTTCTACTTGCTGCTGCCGTCGAACGGGCAGGAGCCGTATCCGCTCGTGCTGGCGGTTCACGGCCACGGACGCCGCGGGAAGGAAGTGTACGTCGGCCATTTCGAAGACGAGCAGGAGCGGCAGGAAAGCTTGGAAGGGGAGCGCGATATCGCGCTCCAGGCGGTGGCGGAAGGGTACGCTGCGATCGCCATGGACGTACGCGGCTTCTGGGAGATGGCGCGGGCGGACGAGGTCGAGGCGAAGAAGAACAATTCGTGCGCGGAGCTGCAAAAGCATGCGATGATGTACGGCCGCACGCTCATCGGCGAGCGGGTGCACGATATGCGGAGGCTGATCGCGTATGCGGGCACGAGGCCGGAAATCGACACGTCGCGCATCGTCATAACGGGCAATTCCGGGGGAGGCCAAGTGTCCTTGTTCACGGCGGCGCTCGACGAGCGCATCTCGGTGTGCGTGCCGGGCTCGTTCTTCAGCACGTTCCGCGGCTCGCTTCTCGAGCAGTCGGTTTGGCACTGCATGTGCAACTTCGTGCCCGGCATGCTGCGTCTCGGCGAAATGTACGACGTGGCCGGCTTGATCGCGCCGCGGCCGCTGCTGTGCGTGAACGGGGAACGCGACGCCATTTTCCCGATCGATTCCGCGCGGGAGGCGATCGGCCACGTGCAGCGCATCTATGCGGCCATGGGAGCGCCCGATCGGTGCCGGCTGTATGTCGGCCACGGAGGCCATCGGTATTACAAGGAACCGGTATGGCCGTTCGTCAAAACGTCTCTCCGCTTGCTCGATTGACAACGGATGGACTAATACCCAGTTGGGGGAGGTTGTCGTTCCATGATTTCGACGGCAAGCATGAGAAAGGGCGTTCTGATCGGATTGTTGACGTTCGTCATGGCGGTTGTGGGTACGATCGGCGGGGGGCCGGTTAGGGCGGAAGGGGATTCGAGCGGGGGGAATGTGTCGGCTGACGCTCCCGACGATTTCGACAAGCTTCGGGAGGCGTGGAAAGACCGGCTGACCGGCGGCTCGCTGCTCGATCCGGCCGACCCGGATTTGAGAACGTTCGTCCAATCGTTCGCCACCAGAGCCAAAACGTATCAAGATACGATGAAGCGAAGCGCCGACCGGGACTATCTATGGGACGGGCTTGATACGACAACCCCGTCGGCCCATATTACGAGCGCGTATTCCCGTCTCTTCACGATGGCGGCGGCGTTTGCGATGAACGGCTCACCCCTGTACGGCAGCGAGCCGTTGAAACGGGACATCGTCGAGTCGCTGGATTGGATGTACGACAAGTGGTACAACGAGTCGAAGCAGCCGTTCGGCAACTGGTGGGACTGGGAGGTCGGCACACCGCTGCAGCTGAACAACATCGTCACGCTGATGTATGAGCAATTATCGCCGGAGCAACGGATCCGATACCTGAAACCGATCGACCGTTTTCTCCCCGACCCGACCTATTCGATTTTGCAAAAGGCGACGACGGACGGAACGGGCCGCATCAACCGGGTGCAGATCGTCGGCCTGAGGGGGATCTTGGTCAAGGATGCCGGCAAAATCGAAATGGCCCGAGACGCCCTCGCTCCGGCCCTGCTGTATACGACGAAAGGCGACGGGTTTTACGCGGACGGATCGTTTATCGCTCATGAGCATCACGCCTATACCGGAAGCTACGGAGCCGTATTCATGGACCAGATCACGAATGTGCTGCTGCTCTTCGCCCACTCCCCGTGGGAGGTGAACGACCCGAACGTCGGCAACGTGTACCGCTGGGCGTTCGATTCGTTCGAGCCGCTGATCTACCAAGGCGCGATGATGGACATGACGCGCGGAAGATCGATCTCGCGCACGACGGAGGACCATAAGGCGGGCAGGGCGGCGATCCTGCCGATTCTCCGGCTGGCGCAGTTCGCCCCCGAAGATGTCGCCATGCGCATCAAGCGGAGGGTGAAGGCATGGATCGCGGAGGATCGGACGTTCGCCAACTATTACGGGGATAACCCGAATATTTACGGCGGCAACTTGAACGTGACCGATTACATCGCGGCGAAATCGCTTATGAACGATCCCTCGGTCGTACCGGCTGCGCCGACGGTGACCTACCGCCAATACGCTTCGATGGACCGGGCCGTGCAGCGCCGCCCCGGCTACGGCTTCGGCATCAGCATGTTCTCCGATCGAATCGCCAACTTCGAGCTGGGCAACGGGGAAAATTTGAAGGGCTGGTATACCGGCGACGGGATGACGTATTTGTACAACGGCGATCAGCTGCAGTTCGGCGACGGCTTCTGGCCGACGGTCGACCCGTATCGGCTGCCCGGCACGACGTCCGACGGATTGGAAAGGCCGTATAACCGGAAAAGCGAGAAATCGTGGGTCGGCGGCGTATCGATGGATGGCGTATACGGCGCGGTCGGCATGGATTTGGCGCCGCCGGGAAGCACGCTTCGCGGCAAAAAGTCGTGGTTTCTGTTCGACGATGAGGTCATCGCGCTGGGAGCCGGCATTACGAGCGCGGATAATCGGACCGTGGAGACGATCGCGGAAAACCGAAAGCTGAATGCGTCCGGCAGCAACCCGTTGATCGTAAACGGCGCCCCGAAGCCCGCCGGACTCGGCTGGTCCGAAACGATGGAGCGTGTCGAATGGGCCCACTTGTCCGGCGAAGCGGCGGGATCGGACATCGGCTACGTGTTTCCCGGAGCCTCTTCCATCCAAGGAAAGCGCGAATCCCGGGAAGGGTCGTGGAAGCAAATCAACAGCGGACAGCCGGATCAGCGGATCGTCCGGAACTATATGAGTCTTGCGTTCAATCACGGCACGAATCCGACGGACGCCGCGTATGCCTACGTTGTGCTGCCCGGCCGAACGGCGGAGGCGACGCAAGCGTATAGCGAACGTCCGGATATCGACATCGTCGAAAATTCGAAAGCGTTGCAGGCGGTGCGGGATCGGAAGCTCGGCATCACGGCGGCGAATTTTTGGGAGGCGGGGACCGTCGGCTACGTAACGGCCCGTCATCCGGCGGCCGTCATGATCAAGGAGGTAGGCGACCGCGTCACCGTTGCGGTTTCCGATCCGTCCCAGACCCGGAGCGAGATCGAAATCGATGTCCGCCTCGCCGGCACCGTCGTCGAGAAGGACGATTCGATCCAAGCCGATGCGGGCACCGAGTCCATTAGATTGGTCGTCGCGACCGCCGGTTCGAGAGGAAAAACCCATTACGTGACGATCAAGAAGTCGGCGGAACCCTCGAACGACGGCGAATTCCGGGCGGCGGGATGGATGGCGCTCGACCACGATTCCTTTTGGGGGGAGCGGGCGAAGAAGCTTCATCTGACGCTGAGCGGCGGAGGGGGGACGGTCGACGGGCCGCGGGAAGCCCGCTTGCGGATGCACGCGGAGCCCCAGGGGCGGGAGCTCGACGTTCGGGCCGCGGAATCGCTCGTCGTCACGAATGACAGTTTGTCCTTTCAAGGGACGGGAACCGATTCGAGCGGGAGAAGCTACGCGGTTCGCCTGATGGGAGGACCGGCGTCCGATAATCCCGCAACGACCGTATTGTCGTTGATCGTCAGGGATGCGAGCGATCCGTCGGCGCCTCCGCTTTATGCCGGAACGGGGTTGAAGTTCACGGGGAACTGGAAATGAAGCAAGGACAAAAACGGGGCAGCGTATCGGCTGCCTCGTTTTTTTATGGATGCGCTTTTTGTAATCGATGTTGTAAGATGGGGAGGGAAGCAAGTTGGAGAGAATGGGGAGGGAGGTGCAAACCGATGGGCGGAGCCGTTGCCGATCGGCTGCGATGGGCCGTCGACACATTGAAGGTGGCCCCTTCGGACCGGTTGCTTGAAATCGGCTGCGGGAATGGCGCGGCGGTATCTCTCATCGGCGACATGCTGGTCGGCGGGACGATTACCGCCATCGATCGATCGGCGGGCGCGATCCGAATCGCGGCCGGTCGCAACGCCGGGCATGTATCGTCCGGGAGGGCGGTTTTTGTGGCCGGTGCGCTGCACGAAGCCGATCTAGGCCGGGACCGATATGACAAAATATTCGCCGTAAACGTGAATGTGTTCTGGATGGACGCGGACCGGGAGCTGGCCATCCTCCGCGAACGGCTGTCGCCGGGCGGCGCCCTCTACTTGTTCAATCAGCCTCCCGCCGCGGACAAGCTCCCGCTTATTGCCGAGCGGACGAGCCGCAACTTGCTGAACGCCGGTTTTCGAATCCGGCGTATATTCGAGAACGAGCTGCTGCCGGTCGCGGGCGTATGCGTGATCGGAGATTAAGGCATAGGGCCTTTGCATTCCATACCAAATGAAAGAAGGGACCACCGCAATGATCATCCCCATTAAGCTGACGAAAGAGGAACGGGCGGAAATCGTGAAAGACGTGCAAGCATTTTTCGAGGAAGAACGGTCCGAGACGATCGGCGATTTGGCGGCGGAGCACATTCTCGATTTCATGATGAAAGCGATCGGGCCTTATGTGTACAACAAAGCGCTTTCCGATGCGAGAGGGTTGATCAACGAAAGGGTCAATCAAATCGAAGACGATTTGTATGCGCTGGAAAAACCGACGCGACATAAGCGGTAAAGGCGGGCAACGCACCGAATTCGTTATACCCATTCTATCCGTTGTGAACGCGCCCGGGTGCCTCTACAATGAAGAGAAACCGGTAATCGAAAGGAAGATGACGATGCCCGGCGCCCAAATGTGGCCCGACTGCGACGAGGATATCCGACGATTCGTCGGGAATGTGGTGAAACGGCTGAAGAGCGAGCTGCAAAACCGGCTGACCGGCGTTTACCTTCACGGCTCATTGGCGATGGGCAGCTATTATCGTCCGAAAAGCGACATCGACCTGATCGCGGTCGTGGACGGCAGGCTGTCAGCCGATTTGGCCGAAAAGACCGCGATCTCCGTCGCCGAGGAGGCGTCCCGCCGACCGACCGTCGGCAATGTCGAGATGAGCGCGATCACGAAGGAGACGGCCAAGCGAGTGCCGGTTCCGATGCCGTTCGAATGGCACTACAGCTCCAGCTGGCACGACCGGATCGTCAACCGCGAGGTCGACTACCGGGAAGAGCGTACCGACCCGGACTTGCCCTCGCACTTGATGTACGTAACGAAGCGAGGAATCCGCCTGTACGGCCGGCCGATCCCCGAAACGTTCGGTCAAGTGGAGTGGCGGTTTTTATGGGATGCCGTCCGGGATGACTTGGACTGGATTTTGCAAGACGGGCATATCGCGGAGACGCCTTTCTACAGCGTGCTGAATATTTGCCGAGTTTTCCAATTGACGGCTTCGGACAGCCGCACGGTGTACAGCAAGGAGGAGGGGGGCCTTTGGGGGCTCGTCCATTTGCCCCGGGAGCATCACCCCGTCATCCGGCAGGCGCTCGAGGTTTACCGCTCCTCGGAGACCGTCACGGAGGAGCAGAGAAGAACGGGGGGCCGGGAATGGGACCGGGACAAGCTGTTCGCCTTCAGGGATTACGCCCGTTCGAGGCTCGGCGGCCCCGGTACGGAGCAATCGCGCTGACTGCAACGAATGGAGGGTCGTAAGAAATGAAGCAAAACAAATACGACGATATCGCCTTTTTCGAGAAGTACGGCCAAATGCCGCGCTCGGTCGGCGGATTGGACGCGGCCGGAGAATGGCCCGCGCTCCGGGAGATGCTTCCCGAGCTGCAGGGCAAACGCGTGCTCGATCTCGGCTGCGGCTACGGCTGGCATTGCCGGTATGCGCGCGAACGGCAGGCTCGATCGGTGGTGGGCGTGGACCTCTCGGAGAATATGCTGGCGCGAGCCAGAGCGAGCACGGACGATCCCGCGATCGAATACCGCCGCGGCGCCATCGAAGACGTCGATTTCGCCGAAGGGGAGTTCGACGTCGTCATCAGCTCGCTTGCGCTTCATTACGTGGAGCGATTCGACGACGCCTGCCGCAACGTCCACCATTGTCTGACGCCGGGCGGTTCGTTCGTCCTTTCGGTCGAGCATCCGATCTTCACGGCTCGGGCCGCCCAAGATTGGCATTACGGCCCGCAGGGAGAGCGGCTGCATTGGCCCGTGGACGACTACCAGGACGAAGGACCGCGCCAGACGCGATTTCTCGATCACGACGTCGTCAAATACCACCGAACCGTCGCCACCCACGTCAACGCGCTGCTCGATGCCGGATTCCGCATAACGCGACTGTCCGAGCCTCAACCGACGCCGGAAGCGTTGGCCGAGCATCCCGACATGCGGGACGAGACGCGCCGGCCCCTTTTTCTATTGATAGCGGCGGTGAAGCCGGATGAGGAAAGAAGGTAGATGGCTGTTGGAGGCGGCGGCGGCTTCGTTCGCGGCGGTCGCGGGGGTTCAGCTTTTTTTGACAGCGAGAGGGTTCTACGTAACCGACACTTATGTCCCGGATATCGTCAAGGCGTACGACAACGTCGATTATTTATCCGACAGCGTATCGATAGGACGAACCCGCCCCATCGGATGGCTTGAACATTCGATCGTCTTTTTGATCCTCTGTGCGCTGTACTATTCGATTCGGTATTTGTTATGGAGAGCGGGCCGAAAGCGGTAATGCGTCCGCCTTCCGTCGTCCGGTTCACTTTAACGGAATCGCACACGAAAAAGCGAATCCTCCGCAGCGGCGCGAGAATTCGCCTTTCGGGCTATTCCGTCTTCAACGATTTCCGAACCCGCTCGATTTGGTCCAAATAATCGACGGCGCAGTCGGCGAACAGGTCCGCGATGAGGCGGCCTTTCTCCTTCGAGGCCGCTTCCGGGAATCCCCAATAGCCGTCGCCGGTCAAGTCGACCGCATCGAAGTAATCGAGGAAATCTTGCGGAACGGCGGTCGGCGGCTGCTGCACCGGCTTCTTCACATGCTCCTCGCAAAAATGCAGCATGAGCGACGTTTCCTTCTCGCCTCCATGGATGTCCCCTTCCGTATGCTGGACAATCCCGACCGTACGTTTATTAACGATTCCCGTCGTGATCAGGATCACTTCCATCGCGTGTCCGGCATCCTCGAAATCGCGGTTCAATTGCCGGATCGTCGGCTTCAAAATCCAGTTGCCGCCGTGCCCGTTGACGAGGATCAGTTTCCGGTAGCCGGTGACCCTTAACGAATCGGCGATGTCGCGAATGACGAGGGCGAGCGTATCCGCTTTCAAATAAACGGTGCCTTTGCTCTTCCGATGCTCGATCGAGGCGGTGATGCTCAACGTCGGCAGCAAGTAGGCGTCGAGCCTCTCGGCAAGCCGGTGAGCGAGCTCTCCGACGATAATGGTATCGGTGCCGACGGGTAAATGACTGCCGTGCTGCTCGATCGCTCCGATCGGGAGGACGGCGGTAACGGATGAATGCGCTTCGAAATCGTTGCGCGTGTGGAACATGGTTAGCATAAGGGGCGGACACCCTTTCAACGTGTAATGGCGGGCGGATTCTGGAGGTCGCATCTACTCCCATCCTAGCAGTCCGCCGAAACCCCGTGAAACGGTCAAAATCGATTTTTACTGGGACGTTTCTATTCTTTTCTTCTCCCGGAGCCCGAAGAAGAGTCCGGAATCCGGCCGGCCGACCTCTCGCTACCGTTTAAAGGTTTGCCGACTTGGACGAGCGTGGACGGAACCGGATTCGGCGGGTTGTACTTGTACGCGGCCGATTTGCCGGCGTCGTACGAGTATCGGCCCCCGGTCAAGACGATGAAGGGATACCGGACTGGAAAGAGATCGGGTGGGTTACGCATCCCGACAACGCCGGCGTCGCCTCGAGCGCGGCGGGCTGTCTGGAGAACGCGCTTCTCGACGAGGCGTGTTTCGATTACCATTGCGTCTTCTCCAAGGGCAGGATGACCGAGCGGCGAGCTTCCCGGATCGATCCGCGCGTCGAAGAGGACGAGGCGATACGGGCCGACTATTTGAACCGGTACCGGATGGAACGGACGTTGAACGGCGGATGAGCGGGCAAGGGGGAGAGCCGGGGGACGGGCCCCGCCATAACGCCCCCGAAGGTCGCACGCATACCCGGACCGGCGCCTGCCGGTCCGTTCCTTTAGACGGTCCCGTTTTGGGCCGTCCGCTTCCGAAAATCGTTCGGCGTCACGCCGTTCGATTTCTTGAACATGCGGTAAAAATACGAGCTGCTCGTAAAACCCGTCATTTTGGCGATATCCGCGACGGAACAATCGGATTCGAGCAGCAGCCGCTTCGATTCCTTCATGCGAACGTCCTGGATGACGTCCGTCAACGTATAGAAGGTCAGCTGCTTGTACAGGCGGCTCAAATAGATCGGCGACATGTCCAGCTCGTCGGCGATCGAGTTCAGGCACAGATTGGGGTTGCCGTAATCCCGCTCGATAATTTCGTTGATCCGCCGCACCAACTCTTCCTGCTTCGCGCTCCGCTTGTCCTCCAGCCGTTTGCTCAGCCGGTCGAATATCCCGTTAAATTGATCCAAAATCTCGTCGAGGACCTCCACCCGGTCCGGCAAGACGAGCGCCGAATCCAAGTCGGCTTCGATCGGCACGGCGTTGTTTTTCCGAATCGTGTTCAAGACGTTGATGACGGTGAACGTCAAGTGGGAAATCGTCAGCTGCACGACGGGATACGGATATTCCGACGTCGCCCGGATCATCTCGGCCAGAACGGCCTTCGCTTCGTCCGTTTTGCCGGTCATCAGGCAATCGACCAGCACTTTCTCCCGCTGAACCGGAAACGCATATTCCTTCGTTTTCAAGGCCATAACGTCGTCCGACCGGAGCAGGCAGCCGTGCCCGTGGAACAGCCGGTGCAGCGAAGCTTCCTTCACCTGGTTATACAGCAGGATGCTTTGGTCGAACGTAGTCCGCACCGGGCTTACCGTGACGGAAACCGACAGCCGAAGATGCTTGACGACGGCGGCCTGCATCGACCGCAGCATGTCGTCGACGGCGTCGTCGTCGGAAATCCGGCGCGGCTCGTCGCCGGACAGCAGCAGCAGCATCCGGTCGTCTCCCAGATCGACGGTCTCGACATGCATCGCGGCCGAGCCGATCTCCGCGCATATGTTCAGGACGGCGTATTTGACCAACCGGATTCCGTCCCGGTATTTGTCGACGCATTCCGAATAGCGGTCCAGCTTGAGGAGGACGAGCCGGGAATGGCGGTCGACGCGGATCGGGGAGCCGAACGCGGCCAGCTTCGTCTGCATCGTGGCGGGACCGCAGCTCTCCCGGCCCAGTACGATGTTGCGAAGGAAGTCCTGCTTCAATATATGCCGGTTGTCTCTTCGCTCCGTTTCCAGCGCTTTCAACCGCTGCAGCACGTTATGGATCGGACCGTACAGCTTACGGGTGGCGAGTACCGACACGAGCAAGCCGACGAGCAGCAGCGCCAGGCTGAAATAGACGGTTTTCGCCCGCATGACCGCAATTTCGCGGGTGATGTCCGCGTATGGCGTCGTTCGCACGTATCTCCAGCCAAGCGCATCCGGAGCCGTATACGAGACGAGCGATTTGACGCCATCGACCGTATCGACGAAATAATCGGAGCCGGACTCGTTTTCCACGATATGCCGAATGTACGCCTTTCCCGAATAATCCGTCAGCATCGGATCGTCCCCGTTCCTCGAAAGCAGCACCCCGCGCCCGTTCATGATGAACGTTCTTCCGCCCGTGCCGGCAGTCAAGCTGTCGAAATCTTTGTTGACCCACGACTCGGCGATATTGACGACGACCGCGGCGCTCAGCTCGGCGTCGAGCTCGTCGAACGACAAGTACGAGTAGCTGCTGACCTGCTTCTCGTCCCCGATCGTATACGTTCTCGGTATCGGATAGTAGGGCCGGTACTTGTCGATGTCGCGAAAAATATCGACGATTCCCCGATCGTCCAGCTCCTCCTCGGTTTGACTCCCGTTGCGGAACGTATCCGAGCTGATATAATACGTCCCCGAATTCGCATTGTATACGTAAATCGATTCGATGAACGGCATCGACAGCCGGTAATTGTCCAGCTGCTGCATCGCGATCGTTACGTCGTAAATGTCCGGCTTCGGGAAAAAGATCAGCTTGGCGATCGTCAAATCCCGGTAAATTTGAAACGAAAGCGTTTTCGCCGTATCGGTCATTTTCGCCGCTTCCCGGCTCGTCTGCTTCAGGCTGTTCAGATCGGACCGGGACACTTGGCGCAGCGCGATGCTTTCGAAATTCATGAACAGCAGCGTCGAGGAAATGAGCAGCGTGAGCACGATGCTGACCGACAAGCTGATCAAAATGTTTTTGTAAAAGCTCCTGTTCTCGCTGGACAGGTTCATCTCTTGACCACCCCTTGCCAATGTGCGATTCCGGATGTCGGGGACATTACGGACTTGCTCGGTTTCGTAAAAAAGTATACCGTAAATGAAGCTGTGGATACCAGACGGGAACCACAAAAAGTAGAAAGAACGTATGAAAGTGCGAAATGTTCACTCCCCGAACTGGCGCCAAAACCGCGGAAAAATGCATGTTTATGCCGGAAAGTGGAGTTTCGCCGTCCGGACGACTTCGGTTACGATGAGTGGCGGAAGGGGGATGCGGCCATCGAGATCCGATTCATGTCTAACCAACACACCCGCAGCCGGAGGAGGAACGAAACGTGACCAAACGGGGATTTTGGTACGAACTGAACAAAAACAAGCTGATGTTTTTGATGATACTGCCGACGATACTGTTTTTCTTGATCAACTCTTACGTTCCGATGGTCGGCATTTATTTCGCGTTCACGAGCTTCGATTTCAATGGAGGACTTTTCGGGAGCCCGTTCGTCGGCATGGCCAATTTCAAGTTTTTATGGAAATCCGGCAAGCTGCTCGAGCTCACGATGAATACGATCGGCTACAATCTGGCGTTTATCGTCTTGAAAAACGTGCTTGCGATCGCGCTTGCCGTCCTGCTCAGCGAAATTAGCGGGAAATGGTTCAAAAAGGTGACGCAGTCGATCCTATTCCTGCCTTACTTCGTCTCGTTCGTGCTGCTGAGCGCCATTTCGTACAACATGTTCAATTACGAAACGGGATTCGTGAACACACTGCTGAAATCGTTCGACATGGAGCCGTTCAACTTTTACAACACGCCGTGGATTTGGATCTTCCTGCTGATCGGCTTCTACCTGTGGAAGCAAATCGGCTACAGCATGATCATCTATTTGGCGTCCATCACGGGCATCAACGACGAATATTACGAGGCGGCGCGGATCGACGGCGCGAACATCCTTCAGCGCATCTGGTACATCACGGTGCCGATGCTTATGCCGACGTTCGTCCTGCTGCTGCTGTTCTCGATCGGGAGCATCATGAAGGGGCAGTTCGACCTGTTCTATCAGCTCATCGGCAACAACGGCCTGCTGTTCGGCACGACGGACATTATCGACACGTACGTGTTCCGCTCGCTCAAGGAAACGTTCGACATCGGCATGGCGACGGCGGCGGGATTGTATCAATCCGTCTTCGGCTTCGTCCTGATCGTCTCCGTCAACTATTTGATCAAAAAAATCAACGACGACTACGCGTTGTTCTAACGACACGGGAGGAATGGCCATGAATGTGAGAGCATCGGAAAAATCCGTCGCGTTCAGCGTAATCGCCTATACGGTCGTCTCGCTGGCCGCCGTCGCCTGCCTGTTTCCGTTTCTGCTGATTTTGTCGGGGTCGCTTACGTTGAACGAATCGATCGTCCGGGACGGCTACCGGCTTATCCCGAAGCAGTTTTCGCTGACGGCGTATCAGACGATCTTCGCTTCGCCGGAGCCGATTCTTCGGGCGTACGGCGTCACCACGTTCGTCACAGTCGTCGGGACGACGATCGGGCTGTTCATGACGACGATGGCGGGCTTCGTTCTTCAACGGAAAGACTTCAAGTACCGCAACAAAATCATGTTCTACATTTACTTCACCACGCTGTTCAGCGGCGGGCTTGTCCCGTGGTACATCATGATGACGTCGTACTTGAAGCTGACGAATACGTATACGGCGCTCATCTTTCCGAGCTTGGCCTCGCCGTTTCTCATCATCCTGATGAGAAGCTTCATCAAGTCGGCCGTGCCCGACGAAGTGATCGAGTCCGCGAAAATCGACGGCGCAAACGACTTCAAAATGTATTACCGCATCGTTATGCCGCTGGCGATGCCCGGCATCGCGACCGTCGGGCTGTTCATGGCGCTCGGCTATTGGAACAGCTGGTTTTTGTCGTCGCTGTTCATCAACGATCCGAATAAATTCGAGCTGCAATATTACTTGTACAACATCATCAACACGATGTCGTTCCTGGCCGACTTGGGAGCAAGCGCCGGCATTACGCTGTCCGGGGACATTCCGATGGAGTCGACGAAGCTTGCGATGTCGCTCGTCGTAACGGGGCCGATCCTGCTGCTGTATCCGTTCGTGCAGCGGTATTTCGTCAAGGGACTCACGGTCGGCGCGGTAAAGGGTTAGTTCCGGCGGAAACGCAATTTCGCCGGCTGACATATAGACAACGATCAAAGGGAGGCTTCACATGAACAAGAAGGCAGTGAAATGGAGTACCCGCTTCCTGGCTGCGGCGATGGCCGCAGCTCTGGTCGCCGGCTGCTCCGGCGGCAAGCCGGGCGCCGGGGGAGAGGCGGCGAAGCAGCCGGCATCGTCGACGCCGGGGCTCGACATTTCGAAGAAAGTCGAATTGCAATTGTACATGCTGGGCGATCCGCCCAAAGATTTGCCGGTCATCGAAGCGAAGATCAACGAGCTCGCTTTGAAAGATTTGAACGCCACGGTGAAGTTCAACTACATTTCGTGGACCGACAATACGACCAAGTACAAGCTGCTGCTCACGTCCGGCCAGCCGATCGACCTGATCTACACGGCCAACTGGTTCGGCTACCAGCAGTACGCGAAGAAAGGCGCGTTCCAGCCGCTCGACGAGCTGCTTCCGAAATATGCGCCGAAGCTGAACGACTTCGTTCCGAAGGATATGTGGAACGCGGCGAAAATCGACGGCAAAATCTTTACGGTGCCTTCGACGTACAAGGAGTATACGACCGGCGGCTTCATTTACCGGGACGATTTGAGGGAAAAGTTCAACCTGCCGAAGCCGGAATCGATCGCGACGTTCGAAGCCTACTTGGACGGGATCAAGAAAAACGTGCCGGATTTGTTCCCGCTGGCATCGGGCTTCAACATGCGCAACTATTTGGAGCTGACGATCGACCCGGCCGGCTCGTTCCCGTACGGGATGACGGCGCCTTACTCCAAGCCGCGCGACATGACGGCGCTGTGGGGGTCTCCCGCTCACCTGGAAGGACTGAAAGTGGCGAAGCGCTGGGCGGACAAAGGGTTCTGGTCGAAAAACGTGCTGAACGAGAAGGAGCTTGGCAATAACCTGGTCATCAACGGCAAATCGGCCGCGCTGTTCTCGCACAATCCGTCGATGTTCAACGACATGAACACGAAGACGCAGTCGGCGCACCCGGATTGGAAGCTGGCGTACTCGCCGTTCCCCTTCATCAAAGGGTACGCGACGCCGGTCACCCCGATCGGCAACGGCTTCGCCATTCCGAAGAGCAGTCCGAACCCGGAACGGGCGATCGCGTTCTACGAGAAGCTCGTCACCGACAAGCAGTACAACCAGCTGACCGAGTACGGCATCGAGGGCGTCAACTATACGGTCGAGAACGGGTATTACAAAATGATCGGCGACAGCAAGACGAACGGCTTCCCGCGGGAAGCGATGAACGGCTGGTCGTGGCGCAACCCGGAATATATGCTGTTCGACAAAGGGTACGACGGCGTGAAAGAAATATTCGCGCAGCTCGATAAAATCGCCAAGCCGGACATTTACTCCGGTTTCGCCGAGGACTTCACGTCGTACCAGGCGGAGCGGGCCGCGCTCGAGCAGGTGGCGAAGCAGTATCTCGCGCCGCTCGAAATGGGCCTCGTCGACGACGTGGAAGGCGGACTGAAGCTGTTCATGGAGAAAGCGAAAGCGGCCGGGTTGGATAAAATCCAGGCCGAGTACAAGAAGCAGTGGCTTCAATATTTGGACGAAGCCGGAATCAAGTAATCGTTGGCGGCCGCCTCCCGAATTCGTTCGGGGGCGGTCGTTTCGCTTTTTGCGGCAACCCCGTCTTGATCTTCGTCCGCGCATCCTTTAGTATGATGGAAAATGAAGGCGGCGCGAGGAGGGCGATTCGCGGTCGCGGATACGACTAGGGGGCGAGCGGACGATGGAGGAGATCAAACGGCGGGTGGCGGAAGCGGCGGCGGAGCAGGTCAAGGACGGGATGACCGTAGGGCTCGGGACGGGCTCGACGGCATACTGGGCGATTCGGAAGCTGGGCGAGAGAGTAAAGGAAGGGCTGAACGTCAAGGCGATCGCCACTTCGTCCCGTTCCGAGTCGCTGGCCGTGGAGTTCGGCATCCCGCTCGTCACCTTCGCGGAAACGGACGTTCTCGACGTGACCATCGACGGCGCGGATGAGGTCGACCCGGCGTTGAACTTGATCAAGGGCGGCGGCGGCGCGCTGCTGCGGGAAAAAATCGTGGCGGCGGCGAGCCGGCGTTTCGTCGTCGTCGTGGACGACACGAAACGCGTCGATCGGCTGGGCGCGTTCCCGCTGCCCGTCGAAGTCGTAACGTTCGGGGCGGAGGCGACGAAGCGGGCGTTGGAATCGTTGGGATGCGCATCCCGATTTCGGATGGCGGACAAGTGCGAGTACGTAACGGACAACGGAAACTTCATCTTGGATTGCGATTTCGGCTTGATCCGGGAGCCGGAACCGTTGGCGCAGGCGATCAATGCGATACCGGGCGTCGTCGACAACGGGCTGTTCGCGAACATGGCGCATGTCGTGATGGTCGGCTGCGGGGACGGAAGCATCGTCGTTATGGAGCGAGGGGAGTAAAACCGAAAACGGCCCGGTGCTCGGGGCATCCATTCGGTACAATCATGCAGCCGGTTTTGCGACCTGAGAGGAGGAACGCTATGGGAACGAAATTTGGAAACGTACATGTGATGACGAACGAGCTGGAAGCCGTCTTGTCGGCATTGAAGGACATGACGTCTGCCGAAAACGGTTCGGCGGAGCAAGCCGCGTTGGAAAGGATGCCGGGCTTCGGACATTTGCTCCTGGAAGTCGCCAAGCGTAAGAACATCTTTTATATCGCCGAATGGAAGCCGGGATGGATTACGATTTTGAACGATTGCTTCGGCTGGGGAGAGACGGAAGCGTTCGGTGAGACGCTGTCCGGCTACATCGGATCGCCTGTCTTTACATTTTCTTATTTCGACGACGATGTGTTCGAAATGAACGTGTTCGCGAACGGTGAAACCTTGACCGGACACGGGTGGCAATCGCTTTACGCGGACTACGAAATGGAGGAGAAGAGCGCCGATGTCGGCGTGCTGTCCGAGCTGCTGGGGCATGAACACGTCGGACGGCTATTGAACGTGCTGGAGACGGACAATCCGGAGCAGGCGGCGGAGCAATTCGAATCGATTTTGCAAATCCCGATCTGGATTCATTCGGACTGGTTCGACGATTTGGCCGGGGACGAGACGATCCGGAAGTATACGAAATACGACTTTAACCGGGCAGGTTAACGGGTCCGGAAGCGGAGAGAGGGGGAGAAGATTCCGTTGTACATCTATGAAGCGCGGAACGAAGCCGGATTGTGGATTTCCGGTATCTTTCAGCGGGCGGAGGATGCGAAAACGTACGATGACACGATTCCGGACGAGCTTAAGCCGTTCCACGCCCTTATCGAAAGGACCGGGCTGCAATATCCTTTCTACATCATAGAGAACGGCGGGTTTGCGTATACGGACCGGCTAGGAGCGATCGAAGCTCTGGATCGGATCGAGCCCCGTGCGGATGACGATACCGTTTACTTTAATCTGTATTACGTTCGGACGGACTATAAGCCTTCGAAGCCCGGAGCGGATCAAATGGGACTCCTCAGCCATCTGCATATCGACAACGGCTTCGTCCGCCATTATAAGCGGCAAGGAATCGGCCTGTTGATCCGCAATCGAATGATGGAGCCGTAGCGGAATCCGGCGCCGACGCCGATTGGGAAAGGAGGGAAGGGCGTGGTCGATCCGAACGAACTGGCCGGCCATTTCGCGAGCGGGGCGTTTTCGGTCCATGGGGTTTACGAATCGGAAATCGAGCCGGGAAGCTACAGGGGCCATTCGCAGGACAATCGGACTCCGTATGCCGGATTCGTCTTTGCGCTGCATGGGCGCGCCTTCTTCGAATTCGAAGGTACCCGGTATGAGCTGGCACCGGGAAAGGTGGCGCACGGCGGGGCTCGGATGACGCTGTCGCTGGACGTTCCCGGACCGGCACCGTTCAAGTACGTGCTTATCCACTATTCGGCCGATGCGCCGTCGAATACGGGAGCAGGCGACTGCTCCAAGCGTCATTTCGTGCTGGAAACGGGGGAGAACCCGGCGATCGTCGAGCTGCTCCGCCGGCTGCACAAGGCGGCGGGGACGCCCGGCAGTTTGCATGCGTTGGAAGCGAAGGAGCTGTTCTACCGCGTCACGCTGGAGACGCTCAAGTCGGCCCACAACCGGGCGAACCGGGAGAGTGCGGGAATCGTCGATATCGTGCTGGACTACATGCACCATCACTACATGGAGCCGCTGACGCTGCAGCGGCTGGCCGATATCGCGGGAATGGACGCGAAGCCGTTTTCGTACGCATTCAACAAGGCGGTCGGCCTATTCCCGATCGACTACGTCATCCGTCACCGCATCGAACGGGCGAAGCATCTGCTCGTCGCGAGCAACGGCCCGGTCAGCGGCATCGCCAAATGCGTCGGCTACGAGGACGCCCACTATTTCAGCAGGCTGTTCCGCAAACATACGGGGTATACTCCCAGCGGGTTCCGGAGCCGTTTCGGAAATTATGCACGCGCTTTTTAGGAATCGTCTATTTCCAAAGGGACCTTCGCTCCTTATAATGTGATAATGAGAATCGTTATCATTGAAATGAAGACGGAGGAGACGTATTCATGTTCATTCAGAAAAAAAGCGCAGCGTTCGGTATGCTCGTCCTTATCCTGCTGGCGTTGTCGGCATGCGGCGGCAAGCCGCCCGCCACATCCAGCGGTGCGTCCGAAACGGGGAACAGCCCTTCCGGACAAGCCCAACCGGCCCCGGGTCCCTCGTCCGCATTCCCGAAAAAGATCGTTCACGCCAAAGGAGAGACGGTGCTGGAGCGGAAGCCGCAAAAAGTAGCGATCCTGTACTTCCCTTACGCGGACCATCTGTTCGCGATCGGCGAGCAGCAGGCGGTGGCGGGCGTCGTCGGGCTGTCCTCCCTTCGGAACTTCCCGGTATACGAGCCGTTCGTCAAGGACGGACGCATCGCCGACCTCGGCGATCAGGCGAATCTGGAGAACATTTTGGCGCTCGAGCCGGACGTCATTATCGCCTGGGAGCAGGATGAGAAAATCGTCGACGACTTGGCCAAAATCGCCGATACGATCGTCATCCCCCAGTCGGAAAACTGGCAGGATACCATCACGAAGGTGGCGGCCGTACTCGGCGAGGAGGAGAAGGCGCAGCGGTACATCGATCAATATAACGCCAAGCTGGATCGGCTCGCTGCGAAGATGGAGACGTCGGGGGAGAAGGGCAAGTCCGCGATCTTCATGATGACGTGGGGCAACGGCTTCAACTATTACGGGGGTGTGCGCATGCAGCCTTATTACGATAAGCTCGGCTTCCGCCGGTTCGACGGGATGAAGGATTGGGGCGAAATCAGTCTGGAAGGCGTCAGCGCCATCGATCCCGATTATTTGTTCGTCGGCGAAGACTTCACCCGGACGGCCCAAATGACGTTGAAACAGCTGGAGACGAACCCGGTTTGGACGAGCTTGAAGGCGGTTCGAAGCGGCAAGCTGATCGTAGTCGACACGGAAATCGTCGGGCCGCTCGCAATGGGCCAGTCCAAAGGACTGGACGTCATCGAGAAAACGATGGGGAACTGAGAGGGGGACGATCCTCTCATTGGAAATGAATCCGAAGAGGGGGAGATCACGTTGCTGACGGCGGGTGAAAACTTGCGCTTGCGGCCGATTCGATTGCCGGACGATATCGCGGCAGCGGTGCCGTGGTATCAAGATCCGGAAGTTTTATTTTACTCCGAAGGTGGAGAGTTAGCCGACCCGTATGACGCCGCACGCATCGAAACGATGTACCAGTACTTGACGGAACGGGCGGAGGTTTATATGATCGAAGTGCTGGAAGAAAACGGATGGATTCCGATCGGCGACGTCTCGCTCTTCCACGATTGCGGCGTCCCGATCGTGATCGGCAATCCGGCTTACCGATCGCGGGGGATCGGCAAGCGGGTGATGCGCCGCGTCGTCGAGCGGGCGAAGGAATTGGGGCGGGATAGCGTAACGACCAACGGGGTATACGTATTCAACGATCGATCGCGCCGCATGTTCGAAAGTCTCGGCTTTGCCGAAATCGAAAAATTCCGGGACGACGACGGCAACGAATGCTGCCGCTACCGCTTGGAGTTGGATCGGGTTTAACATCCGTATGCGCTGCCGTTGAATCGAGAACAAGGGTTAGGGGAGGACGGCCTACTATGTCCTACATATCCGTAAGTACGTGGAGCCTGCATCGGCTGCTCGGTCCTTTGCGCTGGACCGTCTGGAACGCGGTTGATGGTACTCATGAAACACGCATTCAGGAGCAGCCGAACGTTATTACGCTGCTCGAGCTCCCCGCGGAAGCCGCCAAGCGTGGTTACGCGGCGGTCGAAATATGCCACTTTCACTTCCCCGCTACCGATACGGAATATTTGCTCCGATTGCACGCGGCGTTTTCTGCGGCCGGCGTTTCGCTGGATACGCTGCTGCTCGACTACGGCGACCTGACATCGGCGGACGGTCGCCGTGCCGCGGCGGACCTTGCGCTGGCGAAGAAGTGGACCGATGTCGCCGCCGCTTGCGGCGCCAGGCAGATCCGCATCATTGCCGGCGAGGCGCCGCCGACGGACGAAGAGGCACTTCGCCGTTCCGCTTCGGCTCTCGGCGAGCTGTCCGAATACGGAGACGCCCGGGGCGTTCGCGTCGTGACCGAAAACTTCAAGCCGCTTACGTCGACCGGCGCCAGCTCCTTCCGGCTGCTGGAGCTGACCGGTCGGAAGGTCGGCTTCATTACCGATTTCGGCAACTACGGGGGGACGACAAAGTACGAAGAGATCGCCCTCCTGTCGCCGCACAGCGTCTCCGTCCATGCCAAGGCCAGCTTCGACGAGGATGGTATGCCGGACGAGGCGGAATTTCGCCGCTGTTTGGACGCGTCGCGGCAGTCGGGTTTCGACGGCGCCTACGTGCTCATCTATGACGGCCCGGGCGATATGTGGGAAGGATTGGAGAGAGTGAGACGAATCGTCGAGCCGTACGCCAAGTCTTGAGCCGATTGCTACAAACACTCGTTTGAAAAGGGGCTTGTCGGAATCGCCTTCTAGAATTCGAAATACCGGGTACGATGGAAGGACGAGTCCGACTCGTCCTTTTTTTGAACGTTAACTTCGCTAAAGCACGAAAGCGAATGCGACTTTCTGTACCAAGCATAAGCTACCGCTAAAACACGAATGTACCTCATCGAAAGGCTTCGATCAGAAGCTTTTCTTATGCTTCACATTTCTTCCCGAAAGGAGCGCCGGTCTAATAACGGTCGGAGCCACGGTAAGCAGATTTTGGAGGTTTGGCATACCATCCTAGGACGAAATCGATGGCGTCCGCTGGCGCTCCCTGCTCCCTCATACGTTCGCGTGCTGACTCAACGGGCTGGAGCAGGGTCCATTCGAGGCTGCTAGCTTCTGCGGCTCTGGACTTCTACTCTAATGAGTCGATCTTCGGCGAACCTGAAAGTGGTGCGGTATCGAGGTATTTGATCTCGTAGACGCGCTCGGCGAACTTCCAGCCATCCTCTGTGCGCCGGTAGCGGTCATGGTACACGGCGTAGTTCAGTCCGCTCCTGCCGTCGAGCAGGCGCGCAAGTTCCGAGATGTAGGCGCGGCCGACAGCGGTATCGCCCTCGAGCCGGATCGTACCCGGATGCGTCGTCTGCACGAAAAAGTCCCACTGACTCTGCAGCCGCTTGCTCCCGGCGCGAATCCGCTCCCGGCCGACGAATTCCATGACATGGGGAATCCGCCACACGCCGTCCTCCGTGAACAGCGACGCAAGCCGGTCGGGATCGCGCATCATCGCCGCGTCGGTGAACTCGCCGCGCAGCGCTTCGATCTCGAAGCGATCAACAATGCTTGGGTAATCACTCATACGTTTTTCCTCCTCAGTATTGGCGAATCACTACATTCTCCGTTCTGTTGCATGCCGCCGGCCGACAAGCAAGTCATTTTCGCTTTATAATGTGACTAATAAGTAACATATTACAAATTTATTATAAGTTACTTAATGGTAACGTGTCAAGCGTGTTTAGATCGCTTTCATATTGGAATGAAAACGGTTGGTTTTTTTGTGTGATGATGGAACTTTTTGGGTTGCGGTGCGTCAACATGATCGGGAATGAAATGTTTTTCCGGTTTGCCGCATCGAAACGTACCCGTTGGTTCTAGCATGAGGAGGATCGTTACGAATGAAAAAATTTTTGGGCGGTATGTTGTTTGGACTCATTCTAGGTTTAGGAAGCGTCGGTTATGCCAGCGATGCCATACAGGCCGTTTTATTTCCGTCGACCTTCAACTTTAATGGGGAAACGAAAGCCGTAAGCGATAGCTATGATGTGTTGAACTACAAGAACCACGTTTATGTTCCGATTCGTTTTGTAGCCGAGAACTTGAAGTCGACTGTCAGCTATGATGAAGGCGATCGTACGATTTCCATATTGTCCCCTGCCGGAGGCCCCCTTCTTCAAGATCCGGGCTATCCGGAAGTTTCCATCGGGAACATTCAAATCCATGAAAAAAAGAAGGGTAAGGTCGTTAGCGGCTTGGTTTTGCTTGACGACACAAAGATAAAGAAGGCGGGCCCCGGTCTTCGGCTTTATGGTAAAATTGTTTTTTACGATCATGCGGATCAAGTGCTCGGAAGTTCCCCGGTTTCAATCACTTATGGCAGGACGGTGAATCCGCTGCACATGCAACATTTTGAGGAAACGTTATATGGAGATTTCTCCAGTTATGCTAAGGCGAAATTATTCATAGCGCTATTGTCCGATCAAAATCATCCGCCTATTCCGGAAGTCTATGTTGATGGAAAAGTCCCCCGAATTGGAATAGGATCGTATTGTTGGTTGGGCTGCGCTACTGGAAGAATCGTTTATGAAGCATTGCCCGCTACGGCTGCCCGAAGCGGGAGCGAACTTACCGTTTCGTTCCGCGGCAATAATAAGCCGGATAGTCCGATAAAGGTAAGGCGCACGAATGAGCGGCAGGTTGCTGTAGATGAAGTGCTTATGAATGGTAAAGTAAAACTGCCAACGGAAAAAGGAACTTATTACTATAAAATGACCGCTTTTTGGTCCGGTAAGGAAAATACGGGAGGAGATGCCGAATACGGTTTTGTCATTCATGTCGAATAAGTCGGAGAGGTGCACACATGTCTACTACCTACTATTTTGTTTGCAAAAAATGCCGTCGGAAAGGCGGCTTTTACACCCGCCAAGCGTGGGGGTGGGGAAATTTCGACATCATCGATTCGTTCAAGTTTCTCGCTTATCATACGAAACAGTGCGGAGAGGAGCAGATCGGGGTCGTCTCCGAGCATAACGAAGATTACGAGGACGATCTGTATAACGAGCGGGTGGATTTTTACAAGTCGGAAAGCTACGATTTTTTTCCGTTTTCGAACGACTGGCAGTTGATGCACGACAACCGGGACAAAACGATAGATGAGATCAACGCGCTGTGGGTGGAAGAAGCGATCGGCGGCTTGTCGCCCGACAACGGCATCCGGCTGCGGGGCGTCTTGACGGAGCTGGAATTCGAGGAGAGGAGAGGGATGTACCTGTTTAAAGCGTATATCCGTACGGAAGACGGACAGCCGTTTACGCTTCTGCACATGGACCGCCTGCTGCCGGAGAAGGGGCAATTGTATACGATCGTCGGCGAACTGGTTTCCGACGAAGTATCGAACATGGCGCCGATCGGCGAAATCCGAGGAAGGCTGGTTCAGGTAACGGATATGAAGCCGATAGCTTAATTGGCGATTCCACAACAGGGAAAAAAGCTAGACCGGTGAAAGATAGAACTTTCAACGAATGGGGAGAGGTGAGCCTTTCATGAAAAAGTTTGCGGCCGGGCTGCTGTGCGGCGTTGCGTTATGCTTGGGAACGGCAGGGTATGCGGAGGAGGTTCGGGAATGGAGCCGATTTCCGGTGAAGCTGAAGGTGAACGATAAGCCGGCGAGCTTGGACGACAAGCCGATTTTCAACTATGACGGGTCCGCTTATGTTCCGCTGAGGCCTTTCGCCGAGCGATTGGGCGCGTCCGTCAGCTTCGACGCCGCGACCGGAACGATCACCGTCATGCATAACGAATCCAATCGACCGGTGCTGAGAGACGAGGACTATCCCAGCCTCTCCGTCGGCGTGGCCGGCATCGGGAGAAACGGGGAATATAAGATTGTCGACGCTTATCTGCTGCTCGACAGCTCGGATGACCGGATCCAATCGGAACGGCTCATGCAAACCCGGGTGCGGCTCCATTTCTACGACCGGAACGACAAGCGGCTCGGCACGTCGGAGAAGCTGATTACGCTCGGGGGTTGGGCGGATAATCCGTTTCAAGTCGTCCCGTTTCAAGGAGTCGTCGACGGCGACATCGATTCGTACGCTTATGCGAAGCTGGACGTCGTTTACTTCGGAGATCCGATCGAGGATTTCAACGGCGGGATAACGGACTGAGGTCCCCGTACTATCGTTCTTTCGCGGCGCTTTCCGAGAAAGCCTCCGGCTTTCGCCGGCGGTAACGTTTTTGCGGTGCGATATGTTGGACGGCCATCGAGGATTTGTCGTTGCCCGCCAGAAAGAGTATGATCGAAGAAACGCGAATACGTATCGGCATAACGGTTTGAAAACGGGGGCGCAGGCGATGACTTTGGACGAAATCATGAGCAGGCTCGAAGCGATGGGGAACGCGCAGACGAAAAAAACCTTTATGCGGCATGGGGCCAGCGAGCCACTATTCGGGGTCAAGGTCGGCGATTTGAAAAAGCTGGTCAAAGAGGTGAGGAAGGACCAGGAGCTGGCCCGCGCCTTGTACGAGACGGGGAATAGCGACGCGATGTATTTGGCCGGTCTGACCGTCGACCCGAAGACGGCGACGAAAGCGATGCTGCGGCAATGGGTCCGGGCGGCGAATTGGTATATGCCGGCGGAATATACGGTCGCTTGGGTGGCTGCGGAAAGCCCGTACGCCGTCGAGCTCGCCCGGGAATGGATCGAATCGCCCGAAGAAATGATCGCGGTATGCGGGTGGAGCACCTATGCCAACTACATGTCGATCACGCCCGACGAACGACTTGAGCTGGATGAAATCCGCAAGCTGCTCGGGAAGGCGAAGTCGACCCTTCACGAGGAACGGAATCGGGTTCGGTATGCGATGAACGCGTTCGTCATCGCCGCAGGCAGCTACGTTCCGGCGCTGTACGAGGAAGCGATGGAGGCTGCGGCCGCCATCGGACCGGTTCACGTCGACGTCGGGCAGACGGCATGCAAAGTGCCGCTCGCCTCCGACTATATCCGTAAGGTCGAGCAAGCCGGCAAGCTCGGCGTGAAGAAAAAGACGTGCATTTGCTGATGAGGGGCGGAGGAGATCCGAAAATGGGAGTTCCGATGACCATTACTTTTGTGTCCGAAGCCGAGTATGAGCTGCACGGCGTCCGTCTGCCGGACTGGTCGAGCCGATCGTTTTGCGTGTTCGATCTGGAAGGAACGGGCATTCATTTCGAGACGGAATGCATTACGCAAATCGGCGCCGTTTTCGTCGATGAAGGGGAGGACCGTGCGGCCGAATCGTTCGAATCGCTTGTCCGTTCACCGAAGCCGATTCCGCAGGCTATCGAACGATTGACGGGGATTTCGAACGAGGCGATGGCGGGAGCCCCCGAATTTCCGGACGCGTATGAACGGTTTCGCCGATTCGTTGGCAACGCCGTCCTTGTGACCCAGGCCGGTTACGAGTACGATGTCCCGATGTTGGAGAAGCATTGCCACCGGTACGGTCTGCCGATGTTCGACAACGTCGTGCTCGATACGAAAGCGCTGTTCACGAATATTCATCCGGACATACCGGACGTCGTCTCGACCGACTTCCTGATCCGCTATTACGGTATCGACGCAAGCGGCTTTAAGCGGCATGACGCGCTCGGCGACTGCCGGTTGATCGCCGCTATTTTTCGGCATATCGCGAAAGAATACGAAGAGCGGTCCTTTCGCGAACGGGTTATCGATGGGCTGCGTGTGAAACGATTTCGAATACCGGGCATGTACAGGGCAGAGGGTACAGGTGACTGAGAGGCATGGCACCCCGACACCTTTATGCAAGCCAACGCTGTCGAGGGATATCGAACGAAGGAGAGCATAAGCTCCGAGGCTGATCATGAACGGTCGGTTCGGAGCTTACGCTTTTTCTCGCCGTTCTCCGGTTCTTTTTCGCGACGGAGGGAACAATAGGAAAAAAATCCGAGAGCGAGGGGAAAGCGGCGATGAAATTGACGCCGGAACAAGTCGTTCAATTGCACGGCTTCAATAACTTGACGAAATCGTTAAGCTTCAATATGTACGACATCTGCTACACGAAAACGAAAGAGGAACGGGAAGCGTACCTCGAATACATTGACGAGCAGTATAACGCCGAGCGGCTAACCCATATTTTAAAGTCGGTATCCGACATAATCGGCGCGCACGTCTTGAACATCGCGAAGCAGGACTACGTGCCGCAAGGCTCCAGCGTCACCCTGCTCGTATCCGAGGGGCCTGTCGTGGAAGTGCCGACCGAATCGTTCGCCGAATCGCCGGGGCCCCTTCCGGAAGCGGTCGTCATGCAGCTGGACAAAAGCCATATTACGGTTCATACGTACCCCGAGTACCATCCGACCGAAGGGATCAGCACGTTCCGCGCGGATATCGACGTATCGACCTGCGGGGAAATATCGCCGCTCAAGGCGCTCAATTATTTGATCCATTCGTTCGATACAGACATCATGACGATCGATTATCGCGTGAGGGGCTTCACCCGGGATATTAGCGGACAGAAGCTGTTTATCGACCACGACATCAGTTCCATCCAAAACTATATACCGGAAAACGTGCGCCGCTTGTACGACATGATCGACGTGAACGTGTATCAGGAGCATATTTTTCATACGAAATGCAAGCTCCGGCAATTCGATTTGAACAACTACCTGTTCGGCTATACGAAGGACAAATTATCGCCGGAAGAAGCGGAGGCGATTACGGATCAGCTGCAGACGGAAATGCACGAAATCTTTTACGGCAAAAATATGACGCCCGCCGATCAAACCTCTCCCGAAAAGGCCGGAACGTCCGCCCGCTTCATCTCCTCGAAATAGCGGGCCAAATAATCGCGGAACCGCCGCGCCGCAGCGGACATGTAGCGCGACTCGTGCCAGGCGAGCCGGAACGTCCGCCGGCAGGCCGGATCGACGATCCGGAGCAGCCGAAGCGGCGTCTCTCCGTCGCTTCGGCAAGCCCCTACAAGCGCCACGCCCAGCCCCGCACGGACGAGCCTCCCGATCCCGGCCGGCTCGTCGACCTCGCAGACGATGTTGGGCTTGAACCCGGCTTTTCGGCAAAACTCGTCGTTCATGCTCCGAAACGGATACCCTTCTTTATACCCGATAAACGGATCCCCGGCAACGTCGCTGAGGCAGATGGTGCTCCGCTGTGCGAACCGGTGTCCGGGCGGGACGGCCAAAAACACTTCCTCGTCGAGCAAAGGCGTATCGCGTATGCCGGTCCGTTCGATCGGGATCGCCGTAAATCCGAAGTCGATGTCGCCCTGCTCGATGAGCTGCTCCATCCGTTCCATGGACGCATGGCTGATTCGGAAATGAACGCCGGGATGGAGGGCGTGAAACGCGCCGATCGGTTCCGACAATCGGTTCAACGTAGACGTCACGAGCGAAATCGTGCCGTTGTCCAACCCCGCCAAATCGGCCAGCTCCTGCCGGCCTTCCTCCAAAAGCGAAAGCGCCGCCTCCGCTTTTTTCAAAAACGCTTTGCCGAACGCGTTCAGCCGAATGTGTCTCCCCTGTCTGTCGAACAGCGGCACGCCCAAGTCGTCCTCGAGCCGGGCGATCGTCTTGCTGAGCGCAGGCTGCGCGATACGAAGCTCTTGGGCGGCTTTCGTCATATGCTCCAGCTTGGCGACGGTGCGAAAGTAGTGCAGCTGCAGCAGCTCCATTCGGCTCAACTCCATTTCATTCATATACTTTAGTATATTGATATGATGTTTAATATGTATTATCCAATATTTAAAACTCATTATAAAATATTCCCATGCAGGCAGGCAACCCTATTCGCCTTCTATAACAGAGCTTTGCGGTTATTCATGATCAAGGGGAGGTTTCCCCTCCGCAGAAGGAGGATCTATCGATGAAAGCGATCGTGTTCCATACTTTCGGACCGCCGGACGTGCTGCAATGGGAAGAGACGGACGAGCCGCAGGCGGGGCCGGGCCAAGTACGAGTCCGAGTCAAGGCGGCCGGCGTGCAGCCGTTCGATACCGCCGTGCGCAGCGGACCGTGGCCGATGTACCCGGTGAAGTTTCCGCAAAAGCTGGGGAACGAGTTTGCGGGCGTCATCGACCAAGTCGGCGACGGCGCAGCCGGATTCGCCGTCGGAAGCGAGGTGCTCGGCTGGGCGCCGATGTCTTGCTACGCCGAATACGTCGTCGTCGGGAGCGACCAGGTCGTCGCGAAGCCGAAGAGCATGCCGTGGGAAGAGGCCGGCGTCCTGTCGGCGTCCGGGCAAACCGCCCATCGGGCGCTGCAGCTGCTCGGCGTCGGCCGCGGCGATACCGTGCTCGTGCATGCGGCCGCCGGAGGCGTCGGGACGGTGGCGGTACAGCTGGCACGGGCGTGGGGGGCTACGGTCATCGGCACCGCCAGCCCGCGCAACCACGACTATCTTCGCGCGCTCGGCGCCATTCCCGTTGCATACGGGGAAGGCCTCGCGGAACGCGTACGGGCGCTCGCCCCGAACGGCGTCGATGCGGCGCTGGACGCCGTCGGAGGCGATGCGCTTCTCGTCTCCGTCGAGCTTGTAGCCGATAAAAGCCGGGTCGGCACGCTGGTCGATGCCGAGCTGGCGGAACGGCTCGGCGCCCGATGGCTGCAAAGCCAGCGTACGGCGGAACGGCTGGCCGAGCTGGTCGAGCTGTACGAGCAAGGGAAGCTGCGGATCCATATCTGGAAGTCGTTCCCGATGAGCGAAGCGGCCGAGGCGCACCGGGAGGTCGAAACCGGACACGTCCGGGGGAAGGTCGTTCTTTTAACGGAATAAAGAGGACGGGGCGCCGCGAGTCGGCGGCCGGAATGGCAAAAAGGCACAGAACGTATCCTGTGCCTTTTTCTTATGCACCCGCGTTTTCCTCGGGTATCAGGTTGTCCCCAAAGCATTTGGTCGCCCGCACGGCAACGTGAACGGACAGCAGGACGAGCGCCATGGCGATAACGGGGTGCAGCGCGCCCGCCGCGGGCACATTCGCGGTCATGTATTGGGAAAAGACGAGCGCGAACAATGCGAAGCTAAGCCGTCCCGTCCCTTTCGGCAGCCGTCCGGCCCAAGATACGATCAGCATCAGAATCGGAATCCATTCGAACAGATGAACGAAACGCGCGTGGTTGCCCCAGTGCTCCGGGTTGTTGAAAATCGCCATGCCGGCCAAAAACGTTTGCGCCACCAAGCAGCCGACCATCCCCCAAGCCAATGCCGCATAGACGAGTCTCGGCACCTGCCCGCGTCCGCCCGGCTTCTTTTTCCTTATCGTTTCCATCGTTCATTCCTCCCGTCAAGTCTCGGATCGCAGCCATTTGCAATCTATCGTTCACTATAACTCTCAAATGTTGTAAACTTGTGATCAACCGTTACGGCTTCCGTGAAAGGTGTGCCGTAAGCCAAGGAGGAGTGCAGCGATGCGAATCAGGGAGGCGACGATCGACGACGCCGAGGCGCTGGCCCGCGTCCATGTGGAAAGCTGGCGGACGACGTACGCAGGGATCGTTTCGGACGACTACTTGTCCAACCTGTCCGTCGGCCGGAGGAAAGCGATGTGGGAGCGGACGCTCGGGCAGTCGAATCCGGACGCGATCGTGTTTGTTGCGGAGGACCGGGAAGGCCATATAGTCGGCTTCGCCAGTTGCGGCCGATGCCGGACGGAAGACTCGGGCTACGACGGGGAACTGTACGCGATCTACATGTTGAAGGATTATCAAGGAATCGGGCTCGGAACGAGGCTGGTCGGCGAAGCGGCGGCCGCCTTGAAACGGAACGGGTTCCAATCGATGATGGTATGGGTATTGGAGCGGAACCGGGCTGTCGCCTTCTATCGGAAGCTCGGGGGCGAAAGGTTCCTTCGCAAAGAAGAGCGGATCGGCGAGGAGCTTTTGGCCGAAGTCGCATTCGGCTGGAAAAGGCTCGATGACGTCGCGCTTAACGGGTACAATGGAGGAGAGGGAGATTCGGACGAAGGATTCGGCAATCCCGCAACTTAAACCGAAAGGCTGACCAGCATGTCCTACGATATCGAAGAAAAGTTCGTCATCGCGGTCGCATCGAGCGCGCTGTTCGATTTGTCCGAATCCGACCGCATTTTTCGGGAAAAGGGCGAAGAAGAGTACCGCCGCTACCAGCGCGAGCACGAGAACGAGAAGCTGCATACCGGCGTTGCCTTCCCTCTCATCAAACGATTGCTCAGCTTGAACGAGGAGTCGGCCGGCGACCGTCCCGTCGAAGTCGTCTTGCTGTCGCGCAACGATCCGGATACGGGGCTTCGGGTGTTCAAATCGATCGAGACTTACGGCTTGCCGATTACGCGCGCGGTTTTCGTGGCGGGGAAAAATCCGTTCGAATATATGGGCGCCTTGAACGCTTCGCTGTTTCTCTCCGGCAATCCGACGGACGTGCAAGAGGCGATGGAGCACGGCTTCCCGGCCGGCTGCGTCTTTCCGACCGATTTCGTCGACGACGAGAGCGACGAGGAGCTGCGGCTCGCATTCGACTTCGACGGCATTATCGCCGACGATTCCGCGGAGCAAGTGTTTCAGCGGGGAGCGTTGGACTTGTTCCACCGCCACGAGCGGGGCAAGGCGGGAGAGCCGCTTCCGGCCGGTCCGCTGCTGAAGTTTTTCGTGGAGATCGGCAAGCTCCAGAAACGGGAAATCGACAAAGCGAAAACGGACCCCGGCTACAAGCCGAAGGTTCGCATCGCCATCGCCACGGCGCGCAACGCGCCCGCCCACGAACGGGTCATCTCTACGCTCCGGCAGCTGGACATTCGGGTCGACGAAGCGTTTTTCCTCGGCGGCATCGCCAAGAGCCGGGTGCTGCAAATTTTCAAGCCGCACATTTTTTTCGACGATCAGGCCGGGCATATTCAGGGCGTGGCGAGAATCGCGCCGTCCGTACACGTTCCGTTCGGGGTGATGAACCGTACGAGCCTGCGGCGATGAGTCGGCGATGAGAAAGGCGAAAAAACGGACATAACCGTTTTCGGCATAGTAAAGAGAGCCGCCTTGCGTCAAACTGAAGCCGATGCAAGGTTGACGCTGCGGCTGCACCGTCTGCAGGCCCGAGAGGCGCTCCCGGTCAAAAGCGGCCGAGCCTAATGGTCGATGCGAATCGAAAGCCGAACGTACGGCATGCGGAAGGAGCGGGTGGGTTTGATCTTAATTCGAACGGAGACGGCGAACGATCATGACGCCGTATTTCGGCTGAATAGGGAGGCGTTCGGCGGCAGGGAGACGGAGTCCCGGCTTGTCGAGCGGATTCGGGGCTCGGCCGGCTTCATCCCGGAGCTGTCGCTGGTCGCGGTACGGAACGGGCGGGTCGTCGGCCACCTCCTGCTGAGCAAGGCCGAGATCGTCGATGGGGAACGCCGGCACGAAGCCGTCGTGTTGGCTCCGATTGCCGTCTTGCCCGAAGAGCAGAGGAAGGGGATCGGACGAGCGTTGATCGGAGAAGGGTTCGAACGATGCGTCCGGCTCGGTTTCGAGGTCGTATGCTTGATCGGTCATCCGGACTACTACCCGCGTTTCGGCTTCAGGCCGGCCAAGGAAGCCGGCCTCGAACTGAAGCAATTTCGCGTCCCGGACGACGTCTTCATGGTACGCGAATTGCGCGAGGGCGCTTTGCAAGAGATCGGAGGGGAGCTCCGATATCCGGAATCGTTTTGGACCTTGTCGGACAAGGAGGAGACGGAATGAACGCTTGGAAGCGTCGGTTGAAGAAATGGTTGCATTATACAAAGATTATTACGAAATGGTAGCGGAACGAATTTGTACGCAAACGAAAGGGGGGAACGAGGCAGATGATGAACGCCGCCAACCGCATTACGATCGCGCGAATCGCCTTGCTGCCGCTCTTGGTCGTTCTGATGCAGCCTTATCCGGCATGGATGTCGGAGCGATACGAGCTCATCCGGCTAGTGGACGAATACGGAATGATAACGGCATTAATCGTCTTTCTGGTCGCAGCCGCAACGGATAAGCTGGATGGATACGTGGCGAGACGATACGATCAAGTTACAAATCTCGGGAAGCTGCTCGACCCGCTTGCCGACAAGCTATTCGTGTTAACCGTATTGATCCTGCTCGTACAAGGAGGCCATCTCGTCCCGTGGATCGCCGTCGTCCTGATCGGCAGGGAGGCGGTTATCACGTCCGTTCGTCTGCTTGCCGCGGCGAAAGGGATCGTCCTGGCGGCGGACCGGTTCGGCAAATGGAAGATGGTGCTGCAAGTGGCGGCGCTGGCCGTCGTTATGCTCGGGCAGTCCGCTCCCGCCGCGATGGACGGGGTGGAAGCGGCGGGAGGCTGGCTGATGGCCGCAGCGGTTGCGGCAACGGTATTGTCGGGCTTTCATTATATTCGCAGCAATTACGCGACGCTTCGGGCAGGTTGAGGAATTGCGGCGATTCATCGAAACGGCGCGCAAGGAGGTATGAAGGTGAAGGAGCGGGAGTATCGGTCGTTCTACGATCGAGTCGGGCTATTGAACGGCTGGAATTTCAGCCGTCTTCAGGTGAGCGTGACAGGGGAAACGTGGGATTACGCCGAAGAAGTGAAGAACCGCTGCGTCAAGACCGACATCGTGCTCGATCTCGGGACAGGTGGGGGCGAGCGGATACTGCCGCTGGCGGATGAAGTCATGCTGGTGATCGGTATCGACCGGTCGGCGGGCATGATCGCGACGGCCGAGCGAAACGCCGTCGAATCCGGCAAGCGCAACGTCCGGTTTCACCGGATGGAAGCCGAGCGGCTGACGTTTCCGGACGGCTTCTTCGACGTCGTATGCGCGAGGCATGCGCCGTTCGATGCGCGCGAGGCGGCGCGCGTGTTGAAGAAGGGCGGAAGGCTCGTCACCCAGCAAGTCGGCGAGGCGGACAAAGCGAACGTGAAGCGCGCCTTCGGTCGCGGTCAGCATGACGGGGTCGAAGACGGCAGCGGCATGCGGGAATATATCGCACGGCTCGAAGAGGCCGGGTTTACCCGGATCGACGCAAGGGAATACGATGCGGTCGAGACGTATCGCACGGTTGAGGATTTGATCTTTTTGCTGAAGCATACGCCGATCGTGCCGGACTTCGGCCGGACGGACGACGACTTCCGCAGGCTGGACGCGTTCGTCCGCGAGTTCGGCGGACCGGACGGGATTCGTACGAATGCGAAGCGTTATTTCATAGCGGCTGTAAAGGAAGCGTAACGCGCAGATTGCTGCATTCTGCGCTTTCCCGGGAAAGTAGTTTTGGATTCACCGAGACGATAGGAGGCGTGCCCGTGCACATCAGGGAAATGACCATGAACGATTACGAAGCCGCTATCGGGTTGTGGCGGGCCACCGAAGGGCTCGTGCTGAGCGAGGCCGATTCGGAACGGAGCATGGAGCTGTTTTTGCGGCGCAATCCCGGACTGAGCTTCGTGGGCGTCGAGGACGAAGCCGTAATCGGAACGGCGTTATGCGGGCATGACGGGAGACGCGGCTTTCTTTATCATGTGGCGGTTCGGGCGGAGTACCGGGGCCGCGGCGTCGCGAAACGGATGGTGGAGCGCTGCCTGGACGGCTTGCGCGAAGCCGGAATATCCAAATGTCATCTATTTGCGCTCGAGGGAAACGAGATCGGCAACCGCTACTGGGCCGGGAGCGGCTGGGAGCGCAGAAACGGCATTTTGCTTTATTCGAGGGACGTCTGACCGAGGGTTCGAGCGTAAGAGGCCGAGGGAAGCCTCCCGCCGACGGCTGCTCGCGGTTAGAGCAGCCTTTTCATTTTCCGGCCTCCGGCGATGTCGAAGCCGTTCCTTCCGTAAAACGCGAATGTGCGATCAAACGCCGGCAGAGGCGGCGTGCATACTTCAAGCCTCCCCCAGCCTCTGTCGCGCGCGACGGCGACCGCTTCGTCCAACAGGGCCGAGCCGTTGCCGGAAGAGCGGTGCTCGGGGAGCAGATACAGCTCTTGAATGATGCCGAACGGCCCGTCGGCGTACAAGGAATGGCTTTCGCACAGAGACAAGAAGCCGATCGTACGGCCGTCCGCCGTTTTCGCCAACAGGACGGTGTAGATGCCGTTCTCCAAATAACGCCTGCATTTGGATTCCGGCTCCTGCAGCCGAAAAGCGGCGCTGCCGGTTCTTTCCGATATTTCGTCCATCAGCCGGCGGACTAGCGCGGCCACCTCCGCCGAATCGTCCGGAGTCGCTAGCTTGATCGAAACCATTCGTCATCGCCCTCGCTTTTTTGAATTTCTTTACTGCATAAAAATACCACTTAACTTATTATTATTCAACTCTTTTTCAGCAGGGAGTGAACACATGATGATCGCGATTCGACCGATCGAGGCTTCGCTTCGTCCTCAAGTCGCGGAGCTGATCGCCCGGGAATGGGGCTCGCCGGTCATGGTATCGCGCGGGAACGCACATCGGGCCGACGAGCTGCCGGGTTACGTTGCCGTCGATTCGGACGACATCGTCGGCTTGGTCACGTACGCCTACTCGAACGCCGGATGCGAAATCGTTACGCTGGACAGCTGGAGGGAGTGTCAAGGAATCGGCACGCTGCTGGTCCGGGCGGTCGTGGACGAAGCAACAAGGAGCAAGCGGAAGCGAGTATGGCTCGTGACGACGAACGACAATACGCCGGCGATCCGCTTTTACCAAAAGCGTGGCTTCCGGATGTGCGCCCTTCACGTCGATGCGGTCCGCGAGGCGAGAGCGATCAAGCCGCAAATTCCGTTGATCGGGCTGAACGGGATTCCGATCGATCACGAAATCGAATTCGAACGGATCGTTTCCATATAGTCGACTCTTGACGAAAGAAAAAGACTTGTTTTGCGGAAGTTTCCGTCTATAATGGGATCAACCGCCCCACAGTTTCCGATCGAACGGAGGGAGCCATGAACGGCCACGAAAAGAACCGCCCGAAATCGGTACCATTGCCGGACGGCTGCCGCTCGTCAGACAAACGGTCCGTTGCGGACTTGCCGGCGGCGAGCCGGTTCGACGCCGACCGCCTGCGCAGCGGAACCCCGGCTCAACGGGGCGCCTACGAACGGATCGTCCGGTATCGGCTGCTCGAATCGTTGCAGCCGTTTCGCCCGATCGTCGTCGGCACGATTCCGATCGATATCGACATCGAGGGAAGCGACTTGGATATCGCTTGCGAGACGTCCGATTTCGATGCGTTCGCCCGTACGGCGGAACAATGCTTCGGCGGGCTCGACGGATTCGTCTGCAAGCGTAAGCCGGCGAAGTCCGGACGCGGGGAGAACGTCGTCGTACGGTTCGTATGCGACGGCTTGCCGGTCGAATTGTACGCGGAAGCGAAGCCGGTGCTGCAGCAAAACGGCTACGTGCATATGTCGGTGGAGCATCGGCTGCTCGAGCTGCACGGCGAGAGGCTGAAGGGCGAGATCAGGCGGCTGAAGCGGGAAGGCTTGAAAACCGAGCCCGCGTTCGCCCGGTATTTCCGATTGGACGGGGATCCGTACGAGGCGCTGCTGATGCTCTCGGATCGGACGGACGATCAATTGAGAAAGCTGTCATTCGACAATCGCGCCTTCATTCAATACGTTTAGACGGGAGCGTTTTTATGAACGTTACGACCATCTTATTCGATTTCGACGGCACGTTGGCCGATACGCTGCCGATCTGCATCCATGCGATCGGCGATTCGTTTTTGAAGTTTGACGGGAAAACCTTGACCGGCTCCGATGTGGTCGCGTTGTTCGGACCGACGGAGGCCGACATCATTCGGCGACATCTCGCCAACCGGGAGGCGGCGGAAGAGGCGGTTCGGCATTTTTACGACATTTATACAAGGGAGCACGACCGGATGGTGCGTCCCGACTCGAATATCGTTACGATGCTGGACCGGCTGAAGGAACGGGGATACCGGCTCGGGATCGTCACGGGCAAAGGACGGGACGCCCTCGACATTTCACTGGACCGTCTCGGCATGGCGCACTATTTCGACACGACCGTTTCCGGAGACGAAATGAAGCGGCCGAAGCCGGATCCGGAGGGCGTCTTGACCGCCATGAACGCGCTCGGCGCAACCGCGGACGGAACCGTTTTCGTCGGGGACAGCGAGGCGGACATGCGCGCGGGCAAAGGGGCGGGCGTGTTTACGATCGGGGCGCATTGGCTCGCGAACGTGCAGACGCATACGTTCGACACGACCCCGGATCTGTACGTGACGCATACGGAACAGCTGCTCGCCCAGTTGGATCGATGGGCCGGGCGAGGCGGCGCCGAGTGAACTATGCCGCATTCGCTCGGCGGGACGACATCTATACGGGAGGAACGAACGTCATGAAGCGAAAGCTCCGGTTCGATGCGATCATGTTCGACATGGACAACACGCTGCTCCGCTCCGCGATCGATTTTCCGCGGATCAAGCACGACGTGTTCGTCATGCTGACGAACACCGGCTTGCTGCCGGCGGAGTTTCCGGTTCGGGAGCATACGATCGCCACGCTGATCGAAACGGCGCGCCGTACGGACGGCATGTCCGCGGAGCTGGAAGCGGCGGTATGGGACATCGTCGTTCGGGGAGAACGGGAAGGAATGGCCGGAGCCGGTCTGGAGCCTTATGTACCGGAGACGTTGGAGCGGCTGCACGGCACGATGCCGCTGACGGTGTTGACGAACAATGCGCAGGACGCGGCGTTGGACGCGTTGGAGCGAACCGGGATTATCCGGTATTTCGACCATGTGGCGTGCCGCGAGCAGATGGAGGCGTTGAAGCCGTCGCCTTCGGGCGCTCGGCTTCTGTTGGCGCGTTATCCGGCCATTCCGGCCGCGAGCTGGCTCTCGGTCGGCGATTCCTGGATCGACGGCAAGGCGGCCGGAGAGGCGGGCGTTCCTTTTCTCGCTTACCGGGCGGACCCCGGGGAACTGGAACGCCGGGGCGTTGCCCCAATCGGGCATATCCGCTCGATGCGCGAGCTGTTCGGGTATTTGGAAGCTTAGCTCCTTCAGCACCGTTGGAAAGCGCCTCTGTCGTCGACAGGGGCGCTTTCGATTGGAAAGTCTATCGACGGCCTCTGGAACGCGCTCTGCTGACAGCCGCTCTTCCTCTCACGCTAATGTAGGCTTGATTGTCGCAATATTCGTCCTTCACCGTGCACGTGACGAGATGCTGGTAAACCGGCACGCAATGATGGCGATTGACGATTTCGACCGGATGAATGACTTGAACGAGCTGGGGATGGTAAAAGTCGCGGTAGACGACTCTGGGCGGATCGTACACGGTTTGCGCCGGACAATGGTTGTAGCATTTGGACATATGATGCACCTCCTTTCTTGCGGGAGATTCATCACAGTATACGGCAAAAACGTCCACCCAGTTTGTACATTCGCCTTGTAGGCGCGGAAAAAATACGATTGGCGGCCGAGTCGGGGAAAGGGCTTCTGACGATGGACCGCGAAATACTCGGCGACGGCTTCGACACGCGTCTGCGGCCGAAAACGATGCCCAAGCAGGCGAGGGATGTGTTACACTTGGGGTGACATCGTTGGTATATACTTGAAATTCCCAATCGGAGAGTGGAAGCGTATGCAAAGCATGGTGTTGGAGCCGTCGTTGTTTCGGGGTGCCGTGTCGCTGGAACGGAAGGAAGGCGGAGTGAAGCCGTGGCGTATTCCGTACGACCTGTTCGAGCTGTTTCCACCGAACGGAATCGGCGGAACGGCGGAGGTAACGGCAGGCGTCCGGGTAACGTTTGCGAGCGATACGACGAACGTTGCGCTGGAGCTGGCTCCGTCGAGCATTCCGGTCGAGGTGGATCTCGTGATCGAGGATGAGCTTATCGCCACCCGGAGGCTGGAGCCCGGACAGACGGCCGTCTCGTTCGGCGAACTTCCCGGGCGGGACAAGACGATCGAGATCTATTTGCCGCAAAAAGCGCCCACAATCGTCCGTTCGCTCGGGATTGACGACGGAGCGGCCTGGCGCGTGCCCGAAAGCCGGGCTCTCCGATGGATCGCCTACGGCAGCTCCATCACGCAGTGCGGCGGCGCGTTCAGCCCTGCGCGAACGTGGCCGGCGCTCGTCGCGCGCCGGTTCGGCCTCGATTTGACCTGTTTCGGCTTTTCCGGAAACTGTCATCTCGAACCGATGGTCGCTCGCCAGATCCGGGATCGGGACGCCGACTTGATTTCGATGTGCGTGGGCATCAACGTCTACGGCGGCAGCTCGCTCGGCAAACGAACGTTTCGGGCGGCCGTCATCGGCTTCGTCCAAATCGTCCGGGAGAAGCATCCGGATACGCCGATCGCGCTCATGTCCCCGATCTGGTCGCCGCCGCGGGAAACGACGCCGAATGCGGTCGAGTTTACGTTGACCGAAATGCGGAAGGAAATCGAAGAAGCGGTCGCGGCGATGTCCGCATTGGGCGATACCCGTCTTCATTATGTGGACGGAATGACCATTTTCGACGAGTCGTACGCCGAGCATTTGCCCGACGAGCTGCATCCGGACGGGACGGGGTATACGATTATGGGCACCAATTACGGGGACAAGGTGATGCAGCCGCTGTTGGAGCGGTACGGGTTGAGGCAACAGGCAGGCTCGCGCTGAACGGAAACCGGTCCGTTCTTCCAAGTTGGAAGTGCCGGGAGGTTGTTGCGGAAAGCGATAACTCGGGAGCGAAGGAGAATGGGAAAAACAACAAAAAGTCTGCTCCCCCCAACTGAACTCCGCTGCAAAGTGCCGTCGTCGTAGGTTGCTTACAAACGCTCCGAAAGTGGTCTCCGTCTTGATCGACAAAGATCAAGAGATCCAAATCGTATTGGAAGGATCCATTCGAAAGAAGACCAAAGCGAATCTGATCGCCGAACAGCTGGATGATATCCGTGTTGCTGCCTCATCGATGCTTTTATAAGGAAGTATTAGCGGGAAATGTTTATGCTCCGCCGGCCTGGCCGGCGGGGTTTTGTGCTGTCCGGAATGACTTGTGAGGACCGGGTACGCCCCCAACTACTCGTCAGCCGCTTGCGAGGCCGGCGGATGGTTTAAGTATGATTTGAACGTTCCATCCATTTTCAAGTCGAAAATCGGTATAATGAATCCCGTACATGTACTTCAAACGTTTCTTTAGCGGAGTGGGTTATCCAATGATTACGATTCAGGAAGCCAAAGCGGAAGATTTTGCATGGATTAACCGACAGTATGAGAGGATCGGGTTTGTTCCTTCCGCTCCCGCAACGGACTTGGTATTGATCGCCGACTACTTGGGCGAACGAGCAGGGATCGGGAGGCTGGTTAAGATGGATCCGTTTCTTTACGAACTTGGCGGAATTTATACTTTGGAGTGGTACAGGGGACTGAAGGTTGCCGATTCGGTTGTCGCTGCTCTCGTTCACAGGTTCCGGGCAATAAAGGCCGAACATTTGTACTGCATCCCCTTTGAAAAGCTGTGTCCGTTTTACTCCAAACATGGCTTTCAAAAAGTCGACGATACATCCGACGTTCCTTCCAAGATTCTCGAGAAATTGGATTGGTGCTTAAGAGAGTATGCCGACCCCGTATCTTTAATGAGGCTGGAACGAATTGCGCGTTAATTGATGACTCCGGGCTTACCGACGGGTGTGTATGGTTATTTGCATGCCGTCATCGAGACCGTTTGGCGTCGCTGTTCGGCACGCTTCACGTGACATCGGAGGACGATCAGGTACTAACGCGCCCGTTTCGCTGCGACGCATGATCATACTGCCATGCGCTTGAAAATACCGGTGGCAATCATGAACCAATTAGGCGAATGCACATAGACTATCGGGTAGACGATTTCGTGGGAGGGTTCAGAATGTCGGATGGTTTTGTTGCGCGTTCGTTGGACGAAGTGCTGTTTTGGTCAAGGATCATGAAAGAGCACTCCTTTTTCCTCAAACTGGGGTTTCGGTGCGAAGATACTCAATTGATTCAGGAGGCAAATCATTTTTATGCGGTGTTCGAGTCGATCGAACATCGGGCAAATACTTACTCTATTGGAACCGATCCTTATACCATTCGGAGGTTTAACGAAGAAACATTCGTTGCCGTATCTCACATTTGGGCTTTCAAACGGAAAGTGCTAGGTTTGATCTTGGCGTGTCAGCTGCCTGGCGGAACGAATTTTCCGTTATTGGTCGATCATGTGAGCAGGGAGGCAAATTATTTCCGAAATCGCTTAGCCGAGCTTAACAGCGGGAAATTGGAGCCCCTGCCCGACGCTATCATCGATGAAAATGTATTTTTCTTGAGAATTATGGCTGACCATGCGAAGTTTATAAGCCATTTGCTTGACCCATCCGAACGGAAGCTGGTCGAACAAGCGAACGATTTCAGCCATGATTTCGACCAATTGCTATTTCAAGCAAGAGATTTGGAATCAATGCGCCCGCAATCTCAGACTGGCCCTCTCCTTGACCAGTTCCTTGATCAGAATAAAGTTTCTGTCAAATCGCTTCGTGATTTTAAAAGGACTGCCCGTGAATTAATTGAGGCTTGCCGTATAAAGAGCATTATCCATCCCCTCTTGGCCGATCATGTATTCCGCGAGGCGGAACGGTTCTTATTGATTATCGATTTGTTTGAAAAAAGCTTGACCGGACACCCTGTCCCAGCCCCGCACGAAGTCTCCTCATTTGCTCCCAACGCGCCCTGAAAAATGACCGGACAAGCACAAAAAAACCGCTAAGCACAAGGCTTCGCGGTGAATAGTCTTGGGGGCCGCTTGCGCGGACCCCCTCATGGGAGAGGAGAAACCGGACGAAGAGCTTATGGGGAAACGTAAGTCTTCTCCGCGGTTGTCTACGACATTTTGTGGATGTCGATATCTTCAATATGGCCCGTTTTGGAAAAAGATATACATCGCTCCGCAAAATTTTTGTGGTTTATTTGCGGTTTGTGATACGATAGCAACAGCAAAGCCGTGTGGGGACGGGATTTCGCCAGCTCGCCCCCGTCATTCGACGCGGCGCATTACCGCATTCCGGCACGGAGGAAGCGAGGGACAAGCGTGAGGGTCATATCGGGATCGGCCAAAGGCAGACCGCTCAAAGCGGTACCGGGCATGGGGACGAGGCCGACGACGGACAAAGTGAAGGAAGCGATATTCAGTATGATCGGCCCGTATTTCGACGGCGGGACGGTGCTCGATCTATTCGCCGGGACGGGCGGACTGGGGATCGAGGCGCTGAGCCGGGGCATGGACCGCGCCGTGTTCGTCGATGCCGACAAAAAAAGCGTGGAGGTCGTTACGGCCAATCTGGAGGCGACCCGGCTGTCGGACAAGGCGGAGGTGTACCGCAACGACGCCTACCGCGCGCTCAAGGCGCTTAGCAAACGGAATGTGCGGTTCGATCTCGTCTTTCTGGATCCCCCCTATAAAATGACCGCGATCGAGGAGCTGATCGGCTCGATGCGGGAGCTGGACTTGCTCGCGCCGGCCGCCGTCATCGTCGTCGAACACGACGCGGCGAACCGTTTCGCCGAGCAGATCGGCGATGCGACTCGAACGCGGCTCGTCGAATACGGGGAAACCGCCGTATCCGTCTACCGCATGTAATCGCGGGAGCGTCTTCTTTTTACATAGCGATTCCGCATGAAACGACCATACCGACCAGGAGATGAGACGATGAGCGAAATCAAACACGACTACACGGTCGCCGTCTACCCGGGCAGCTTCGACCCGGTTACGTTCGGGCACCTGGACATCATTCACCGCGCGGCGCAAGTGTTCGACAAGGTGATCGTGGCGGTGCTGAACAACAGCAAAAAAAATCCGCTGTTCACCGTCGAGGAGCGAAAGCATTTGCTCCGGGAGGCGACGCGCGGCATCGAAAACGTCGAAGTGGACAGCTTCGGCGATTTGCTGATCAATTACATGTCCCAGAAGCAGGCCAACGTCATCGTGAAAGGGCTGAGAGCCATTTCCGATTTCGAATCGGAAATGCAGATGGCGTCGCTGAACCATAAGCTGAACGACAAGGTGGAGACGTTTTTCATGATGACGAGCCCGCAGTATTCGTACTTGAGCTCGAGCATCGTGAAGGAAATCGCCCGCTTCAACGGCCCGGTGTCCGATCTCGTGCCGGCCGAAGTCGAGACGGCGCTTCGCGTCAAATTTGAGGCGCACGAGCGGGAATAACGGCTACGTTGTCTTGGCCGTCCGGCTTAAACCGGCCCAAATGATCGATAATAGAGCCATGGCCGCCACGACCGATGCGAGGACGAGAATACGGTGCGGGACGTCGCTCCAGATGCCCCAAGCCGATAACGGATCGGCCGGGGGGACGGTCGTCTCGGCCGTAAGCTGCAGGAAGCTCGTTTCCGCGCCGCCGGGAAGCATACCCGATAAGGGCTTCCATACGATCGGCGTGGCGGCGAAGGCGAGAGTCGCATGAACGAGACGGGAGACGAGAAACGTTCGGTAGCGCAAATCGGTCTGGCGGATCGCCGTCTTCACTTGGAAATGGACGGCCGCTCCGCTCCATGCGAGTGCCGCCCCGACCATGGCGGCCATCCATACGTCGGCGCCGTCGAGCCGGCTCAGCCGGTTCGTTCCGATGTGCAGCTCCAGCAAGCCGGAGAAGACGGCTCGGACCGTTTCGGCCGTATCCCGCAAGGACGGGGCAAGCAAGGCCACGATTTCGGATGCGATTCGGACGATCCCGATCGTATCGAGAACGCCTGCCAATACGGAAAAGACGATCATGTAGCCGCCGATCATCATGAGCGTCTGGATGGCGCCCGATACGGAATCGCCCAGCAGCTTGCCGAACGATCGGCCGTCCTCGAGCCGGGCCTCATGCATATTCGCCAAAGCTCTGGCGACTAGCGACCGCTCGCGGGGAGCGGGCGTTTTCCATCGGCCCCGCGGAAGCGAGTGACGATCCGCCGCGCCCGGGACGCTTGCCATGCTCGTCTTGCTTCGGCGGAAACGCAGCAACAGGCCGGTTAACAATGCCGTGCCGTAGTGGATGACGGCCAAGGCCGCTCCAGTGGCGGGGTTATGCAGGAAGCCGGCTCCGATAACGGTGAACAGAAAAAAAGGACTCGCTACGTGCGACACCGCGAGAAGCGTTTCGCCTTCCTCGCGGGAGACGAGATTGTCCCGCCGGAGCTTGCCGACCGTCTCCGCTCCGGCGGGCATGCCCGCCACGGCGCCGATCGCGATCGCCCAGCCGCCGATGCCGGGGAGACGAAACAGCAGCCGCACGAGCGGCTCCAGCAGCGTACCGAGTCCGCGGACGGCGCCGAAGCCGGTCATCAGCTCGCCCAGCATAAGGAAAGGCAGCAGCGAAGGGAAGACGACGTTCCACCATATCGACAGTCCGTTCAAGGAGGACTGAAAGGCACGTTCCGGAAATACAATGATCGAGAGCACCAAGACGGCCGTCAGCGCGGCAAGCGCAACGGTAAATTCGCGGCTTCTCGTGCGGAACGTCGGGAATCGCATCGGTTCATCGCCTCCAAACACGGTGGTGGTACATGTGTACGCGAAGCCGAAACGCTTTATGACCAAGCCCGCTGAGCCCAACGACCGGCCGGCGGCCCGGAAAGGAGAGACAGACGGGTGATCGACCATCGCCGAAGAGAACGCAAAAAACTGATATGGACGCGAAGCTTCCTCTCCACGTTTCTCCTGACGCTGACGATCGTGTACGCGTTCTACTTCATCCCTGTGCCATATTACATCTACAAGCCGGGGACGGCGGAAGAAGTGAAGCCGATGGTCAGCGTCAAAAACGGCGACGCCGAAGAGAAAGGGACGTTCATGCTGACGACGGTCACGATGGGCCGGTCAAGCATATTCGGCTTCATCGCGGCGAAGCTGAGCCCGAACGCCGAAATTCGCAAGAAGGAAGATGTGCTGCGCGGGAGTTCGGAGGAAGAATATTCGACCCGCCAAGAATACGTCATGCTCGATTCGCAGAGCAGCGCCATCCAAGCGGCCTACAAGCGTGCCGCCATTCCGTTCACGATCGACTCGCAGGGCGTTCTCGTCATGCAGACGATCGAGGACTATCCCGCCTTCGGCCTTTTGCATCCGGGCGACCGGATCGTCCGAGTGGGGACGCGGGACATTCACCGGCACGAGGACATATTGAACGAGATCAAGCAGCGCAAAGCGGGGGAGACGGTCGAGATTACGGTCATGCGCGGTCAAACGGAGAAAAAAGTGGCCGTTACGCTGAAAGACTTGAACGCGATCGACAAAGAAAAAGGAAAAGCCGCCTCGGGCGGAGCGGCCGGAACGGCCGCCAATCCGGACGAGAGCCGGATCGGCTTCGGCATCACAACCGCGGAGCTTCTCGAGATCGTTCCCGAGCACGAAGACAAAAAAGTGACGATCGACGCAGGAGCGATTGGCGGTCCTTCGGCCGGTTTGCTGTTTTCGCTGGAAATTTTCAACCAATTGACGCCGGGGGACTTGTCGAAAGGGTACCGGATCGCCGGCACCGGGACGATCGATCCGGAGGGCAACGTCTGCTCGATCGGGGGGATCCGGCAAAAAATCGTGGCGGCGGACCGGGAGAAGGCCGATATCTTTTTCGCACCGGCCGACCGCAAAAAAGGCGAGTGCAACTTGATCGCCGACGTGCCGAATGCGTCGGATGCGGCCGACCAAGCCCGGAAAATCAAAACGCCGATGAAAGTGGTGCCGGTGGCGACGCTGGACGAAGCGGTCCGTTATTTGGAAGGCTTGAAGCCGAAAACGTAAACGTTCGGCTCGAACGGCGGCAAGGCGTTCGCCCCCGTCTGGCCCCGCTGTATTGTGAGCGTCAGTCGGGGCTCGTCTCCGTTAACCGTATCGGGGGCTCGTAGTAATCGCGATACAAGTCGCGCCGGGTCGGCTGGCGAAAAGCGGTCGCATGCACGGTGGCGGCGCGAATATCCAAGTCCAGGAACCGGTGCCGGAACGCCGCCGCTTTGGCGACGACCGGCACCGACGCCGTCTTGCGCATCGTGCGCAGCAGCGTCCGGCCCCGGTCGGAGAAGCCGAGCACGCGCAAATAGGGGACGCCGGCGCGCAGCGCGTCCGGGGTCAGCTCGTCCTTCCGATGGTTCAGCAGGATGCGGGTCAACGCTCTCTGAAGCTTCGTGCGGGTGTACCGCTTCGTTTTCAGCGCTTGGAGCAGCTGTTCGAACGGCTCGCCTTCGTCCGGCCTCACTTCGGTTACGGCTTTGAGAATGCGGTGCTCGAGTCCTTCCGTCACTTCGCCGTATTCGGCCAGCTCCTTCGGGTGGACGACGGCGAGGCGGGCGAACAAGGCAGGGAACAGCGACTCCCACCCGACAGGGGCCCGTCCGGCCCGAAGCTCGCGGTCCAGCACGTCCGCGACGTAGCTCGGCACGTACGGCCGCAGCGCCGCCGGATCGGTCGAGTCGGCGAGCAGCTTGCGCAGCGCCGTGGCGCTCGCGATCCGTTCGTCCGTAATGTCGGTCTGGTTATATTCCGCCTTTTGGCGGCGAATCGTATACGGCCGCATCGTGCCGCCGAGCCGCTCCAGCGCGACCAAGTAATGGAGGCCGAGCGTATTGTTCGGCTGGGCGAGCCAGTCGGCGGGGGCGTCGCCGTCCAATACGGTTCCGGCCGCAGCGGCCGCGTAGGCGGACGGGTAGCTGGCGCCGGCTTTCAGCTGCGCCTGGATCGCTTCGCGGAAGGGCATGGCTCCGTCGGCCGGCGAAGCAAGTGCGGCTTCGTCGCCGGCTGCGCCCGCTTTCGCATACGGAGCGTCGCGATCCGTCGCGTGCAGCCGGCGCGCGGCCGATTGCAGCAGGCCGAGATCGCCGCTCTCGCTGCCGAAGCAGAACGCGTCGACGACCCCCGTAGACTCGAGCGCGGATACGGCGCCGTAGGCGAACCATTCGGCGGGCTGCGTCGAGAACGCGACGGGCAGCTCGAGCACGAGGTCCGCTCCCATTCGGAGCGCCATCTCCGTGCGGGCCCATTTGCTCACGAGTGCGGGCTCGCCCCGCTGCAGGAAGCTGCCGCTCATGACGGCGACGACGGCGTCGGCCCCTGATACGATTTTGCTTTGTTGGCAATGATATACGTGACCGTTGTGTAGCGGATTGTATTCGACGATCATGCCGACGGTTTTCATGGATTCCGCCTTTCTTTCCTCATATGTAGGAGATGCGTCACTTTGTGGGTATAAGTATCCGGGGTCCCCGGAAAGGAATCGGCATACGCTGCGGAGGCCGTCTTCACTTTTTGGGGTAAAGCATCCGGGGTCCCCGCAAAGTAATCGGAATAAGCTTCGTTAGGGATGCGTCACTTTGTGGGGATAAGTATCCGGGGTCCCCGGAAAGTAATCGGCATACGCTGCGGAGGCCGTCTTCACTTTTTGGGGTAACTTTACTATATCATGGACGCAAAATGTTGACAAAAGAGGAATAGAGTCGATATAATAGTCTATGTTTGTTTGGAGTGATTAACGTGCAGCTGAACATTCGGGACTTGCTCTCCAAATCGGGACAGGTCCGACGCATCGAAGACTTGGACATCGGCGGCCTCATGGAAGGCCGGACCGACGTGCTCCGGGTCGAACCGCTTCACGTCGACGTACTGGCGAAGGCGCATTCCGACGTTGTGGACGTGACCGGAACGCTGACGCTGCCGGCCGAATTCGCCTGCTCGCGCTGCTTGTGCCATTACGGCCAGCGGCTGACGATCCCGTTTCGGGAACGATTCAAGCGCGAGAAGAGCCGTTCGGGCGAAGACGACGAAGAGGTGCACGTACTTGACGAGGACGTCGTCGATTTGACGCCGTATATCGAAGAGAGCGTACAACTCGGTTTGCCTTACGTTCCGGTATGCGAACCGGAGTGCAAAGGCTTGAACCCGGAAACGGGGGCAAATCTCAATATCGATCCCGCGGCCCGACCGGAAGCGCGAATCGATCCGCGATTGGCCGTTTTGCAGCAATGGCTGGACCAAGGAAGCGAAACGTAAAGACCTGGTGAAGGAGGTGGGAATATGGCAGTTCCTTTTCGTAAAACATCGAAAACCCGTCGCGACAAACGCCGTACTCACTTTAAATTGTCCGTACCGGGCATGGTCAAATGCGACAACTGCGGCGAACTGAAGCTCGCTCACCGCGTTTGCAAAGTGTGCGGATCGTACAAAGGCAGAGAGATCGTGAAGCAATAACAATCGGCAAGATGCAAAAGGTACTTCATTTCGGTGAGGTGCTTTTTTCTTTTTTCAGGTAGGTCCCGGGAAGAATAACGGCCGGCGACAAGCCGTTTCGGCTCCGTCTCGACGACGGGGCTTTCTTTTTGCCCGGGAATTATATATACTAACGTTTAGTACCTGGTAATAATCGATGCGTCGATTCATCATACAGCGAAATAGACCGGTTTAAGGATACGACCGCGTCACAACGAAAAGGCGGTGCCCGTTATCGAACGTTTGCCGAAGCGCCAAAGACAACAGATGCTGGCGAAGGAGCTCGAACAAAACCCGTTCGTCACCGACGAAGAGCTTACGCGCATATTCAAGGTGAGCATCCAGACGATTCGCCTCGACCGGCTGGAGCTCGGCATACCGGAGCTTCGGGAACGGCTGAAGCTGATGGCGGAACGGACGTACGACCAAGTCCGGTCGCTGCCGCTGCACGAGGTCATCGGGGACATCATCGACCTGCAGCTGGACAAAAGCGGAATTTCGATGTTCGAGATCAAGGAGGAGCACGTCTTCTCCCGGACGAAAATCGCGCGGGGCCATCACATTTTCGCTCAGGCGAATTCGCTGGCGATCGCCGTCGTCAACAACGAGATGGCGCTGACCGCTTCGGCGGACATCCGGTTCATCCGATCGGTGAAGCTGGGAGAGAAATGCATCGCGAAAGCGTACGTCCGGTCCATGACCGGACAAAAAGGTAAAGCGAAGGTCGAAGTGTTTACGTACGTCGGCGAGGAAATGGTATTCCAGGGCAACTTTTTGATCTATCGCTTCGCGAACGAATTGAGCGAAAGAGGGGAAGAGCGGCATGCGAATCGCGATTGACGCCATGGGAGGCGATCACGCGCCGGATGCGACGGTGGAAGGGGCGCTGCTTGCGGCGAAGGAATGGAGCGATGTCGACATCGTGCTCGTCGGCGACGAGGAGCGGATCCGCGCGCTCATGCCGGCCGGGGCGAAGCCGGCGAACGTATCGGTCCGTCACGCGTCCGACGTGATCGCCGCCGACGACGAGCCGGTCAAGGCGGTCCGCCGGAAAAAGGACGCCTCGATGGTCGTCGCCGGCAGGCTCATCCGCGAAGGCGAGGCCGACGCGATGATATCGGCGGGCAATACCGGCGCGCTCATGACGACGGCGCTGCTCGTCGTCGGCCGAATCGACGGCATCGAGCGGCCGGCGCTTGCGCCGATGCTCCCGACGATGGACGGGAGCGGCGTGCTGGCGCTCGACTTGGGGGCCAACATGGACGCCACGCCGGAGCAGCTGCTCCAGTACGCCATTATGGGCTCCATTTACCGCAACAAGGTGCACGGCCTTCCGAAGCCGCGAGTCGGGCTGTTGAACGTCGGCACGGAAGCGATGAAAGGGAATGAATTGACGAAAGCGGCATATCCTTTACTGGAACAAGCCCCGATCCATTTCGTCGGCAACGTGGAGTCGCGCGACGTGCTTCACGGCAATTGCGACGTGCTCGTCTGCGACGGCTTCGTCGGCAACATTATGCTGAAGGCGATGGAAGGAACGGTGGGGGCGATTTTTTCCGCGCTCAAAACCGAGTTCACCCGTTCGTTCATGAGCAAGCTGGCGGCTGCGGTGCTGAAGCCCGGGCTGTCCGCTTTCAAGAAAAAAATGGATTACGGCGAGCATGGGGCGGCGCCGCTGCTCGGCATCGACGGCCTCGTGCTGAAAAGCCACGGCTCCTCCGACGCCAACGCGATCAAAAACGCCGTCCGGCAAGCGCGCATCGCCTTGGCGAATCGACTGGTCGAGGCGATCTCTACGGAAACCAGCAGGAAGCGAGAGGGATAAGATGAACGGGATACCGGTAGGAATACTCGGAACGGGCATGTACGTGCCGGAGCGGGTGTTGACGAATCAAGACTTGGAGCGAATGGTCGAGACGAACGACGAGTGGATCGTCAGCCGCACCGGCATCCGCGAGCGGCGCATCGCCTCGAAGGAGCAGGCGTCCTCGGACTTGGCGTACGAAGCGGCGCTCGAAGCGCTCGGCAACGCCGGCGTCGCGCCCGAGGACGTGGAGCTGATCGTGGTCGCCACGATTACGCCGGATATGTCGTTTCCGTCGACGGCCTGCATTTTGCAGGACAGGCTGGGAGCGAAGAAAGCGGCGGCGTTCGACTTGTCCGCCGCTTGCTCCGGCTTCATCTACGGGCTGGCCAACGCGTCCGCGCTGATCGCAAGCGGCATGTACAAAAACGCGCTCGTCATCGGGGCGGAATGCTTGTCCAAAATTACGGACTACACGGACCGCAACACGTGCATCCTGTTCGGGGACGGGGCGGGCGCCGTCGTCATCGGACAAGTTCCGGAAGGACGCGGCTTCCGGTCGTTCGAGCTTGGCGCCGACGGCTCCGGCGGCCATTTGCTCAAGGCGTGCGGCGGCGGCTCGCGCCATCCGATCAGCCAGCAGGTGCTCGACGAGAAGCAGCAGTACATTTATATGGCCGGCAAGGAAGTGTTCAAGTTCGCGGTCAAAATCATGGGGAGCGCGGCCGAGGAAGCGCTTCGCAAGGCGGGCGTCGAGAAGGGCGACATCGACCTGCTCATCCCGCATCAGGCGAACATCCGCATCATCCAATCGGCGCTCGAGCGGCTCGAGCTGCCCGAGGACAAATGCGTCGTCAACATTAACCGGTACGGCAACATGTCCGCGGCGTCGATTCCGATCGCGCTCGCCGAGGCGGTGCGGGAAAACCGGGTCAAGGAAGGCGACACGCTGCTGTTCGTCGGCTTCGGCGGCGGTTTGACGTGGGGCGCATCCGTCCTGGTGTGGTAGGCCGGTCAGGCGAAAGGAGAGACACGAATCATGAAACGGATCGCATTCGTATTCCCCGGTCAAGGGGCCCAAGCCGTCGGCATGGGCAAAGATATTTACGACAGCCACGCGGGCGCGAAGTCCATCTTTGACAAAGCGGACGAGGCGCTCGGGTTCAAGCTGACCGAGCTCATATTCCAAGGTCCCGAGGACGAATTGAAAAAAACGGCCAATACGCAGCCGGCCTTGCTGACGACAAGCGTCGCGATTTTGCAGGCGGTGCTGGAGCTCGGCATCGAGCCGGACTTTGTCGCGGGTCACAGCCTCGGCGAATATTCCGCGCTGGTGGCGGGCGGCGTCCTCTCGTTCGAGGACGCGGTGCGCACCGTTCGGGCGCGCGGCGAATTCATGGAGCAGGCGGTGCCGAGCGGTCAAGGCGGCATGGCGGCCGTATTGGGCGCCGACCGCGAGCAGTTGGCCGAGCTGTGCCGCAAGGTGACGGAGGAGATCGGCGTCGTCGAGATGGCGAACGTCAACTGCCCGGGCCAAATCGTCGTGTCCGGCAGCGCCGCGGGCGTCCAGGCGATCGTCGAGCGCGGGAAGGAAGCCGGGGCGAAGCGGGTCATTCCGCTCGAGGTGAGCGGCCCGTTCCACTCGTCGCTCATGCAGCCGGCGGCGGATCGGCTGGCCGGCACGCTTGCCGGCGTGCCGATGAACGACGCGCGCGTGCCCGTCGTCGCCAACGTGACGGCGGACTCGGTGCTTCAAGCGGAGGACATCCGGCGTCTGCTCGTCGATCAGGTCGTCTCCCCCGTCCTGTGGGAGGACAGCGTCTCCTGGATGATCGCGCAGGGCGTCGATACGTTCGTGGAGATCGGCTCCGGCACCGTCCTGGCCGGTCTGATCAAAAAGGTGGACAAGCAGGTACAGGTCGTGTCGATCAACGGCCGAGAGGCGCTCGATAAGTTCGCCGCCGATTGGCAGACCGCGCGACAAACGTCCCGATAAGGAGGAACTGCGATGCTGGAAGGGAAAGTGGCGCTCGTAACCGGCGCCTCTAGAGGAATCGGCCGGGCGATCGCCGTCAGTCTCGCCGAGGCGGGCGCCGACGTAGCGGTCAATTATGCGGGCAGCGAGCAGGCGGCCGAGGAAGTGGTCCGCCACATCGAGAGCTTGGGCCGCCGCGCGATCAAGGTGCAGGCCGACGTCGCGTCTTCGGCGCAGGTCGAGGAGATGGTGAAGCTCGTGCTCGAGAAGTTCGGGAAGATCGACATTCTCGTCAACAACGCGGGCATTACGCGGGACAACTTGATCATGCGCATGAAAGAGGAAGAATTTGACCAAGTTATCAATACGAACCTGAAAGGCGTGTTCAACTGCATCAAGGCGGTGACGCGTCCGATGATGAAGCAGCGCTCGGGCAAAATCATCAACATTTCGTCGGTCGTAGGCGCGCTCGGCAACGCCGGTCAGGCGAACTACGTCGCCGCCAAAGCCGGCGTCATCGGCTTGACCAAGTCGGCGGCGCGCGAGCTCGCTTCGCGCAACATCGCCGTCAATGCCGTCGCGCCGGGGTTCATCGAAACCGACATGACCGACAAGCTGACGCCGGAGCTGCGCGAGCAGATGATGCAGCAAATTCCGTTCGCCCGGCTCGGGCAGCCCGACGATATCGCGCGCGTCGTCCGGTTTCTGGCGTCCGACGATTCCGCTTATATGACGGGCCAGACGCTTCATGTCGACGGCGGCATGTACATGGGATAAACGCGTCGAAACGTGCCGCTCCTTGTCCGGTGCGGCCGCTTCGTCGGACAGGTATGGCATTTTGCTTTCGTTTCTCGTATAATACACAGAGGAGGTGAACCGGATGTCCGATATTTATGACCGCGTGAAGCGAATTGTAGTCGATCGCCTAGGGGTTGAAGAATCTGAAGTCACCCTCGAAGCATCGTTCAAAGACGATTTAGGTGCAGATTCCCTCGACGTAGTCGAATTGGTAATGGAGTTGGAAGACGAGTTCGATTTGGAAATTTCCGACGAAGATGCCGAGAAGATTACCAGTGTAGGAGAGGTAGTAGAATACATAAAGTCTCATACCTAAACGCAAGTTTAAAGTCCCGTTTTCGCCTGAGGAACGGGACTTCTCCTCATTAAGGCGTGCAAACGATTCTTCGGCCCCCGGCCGAAGCTTTCGATAGAGTCCCAAAGTCGTTGAAGTCGAAGAGGTGGAACTCATGAAACGGAGAGTCGTCATTACCGGGATGGGCGTCATGTCTTCCCTGGGACACGAATTGGATACGTTTTGGAACAACCTGATGGCCGGCAAATCGGGCGTCTCGCTCATCGAATCGTTCGACGTAAGCGAGTTCACGACCCGCATCGCCGCGGAAATCCACGATTTCAATCCGGAAGATTACATCGACAAAAAGGAAGCTCGACGCATGGACCGCTTCGTGCAGTTCGCCGTAGCGGCCAGCCAGTCCGCCATGAAGGACGCCGGTCTCGACATCGAGCGGGATACGGATCCGGAACGGTGCGGCGTTTACGTCGGATCGGGCATCGGCGGTCTCGGCACATGGGAAGAGCAGCATAAAATATTGCTGGAGAAAGGACCGAAGCGGGTCAGCCCGTTCTTCATCCCGATGATGATCGCGAACATGGCTTCGGGACAAATCTCCATGCTGTTCGGCGCGAAAGGTCCGAACAGTACGGCGGTTACGGCATGCGCCACGGGCACGCACTCGATCGGCGATTCGTACAAGCTGATCCAGCGCGGCGACGCCGACGTCATGATATGCGGCGGCGCGGAAGCGACGATCCGTCCGACCGGCATGGCCGGCTTTTGCGCGCTGCGCGCCATGTCGACGCGCAACGAGGAGCCGGAGAAGGCAAGCCGGCCGTTCGACGTCGACCGCGACGGCTTCGTCATGGGCGAAGGCGCCGGCATCCTCATCCTGGAGGAGCTGGAGCATGCGAAGAAGCGCGGCGCCCGCATCTATGCCGAGGTCATCGGCTACGGCATGAGCGGCGACGCGTACCATATGACCGATCCCGATCCGGAAGGCGCGGCGCGCTGCATGTCGCGGGCGATCCGGGACGCGGGCATCGAGCCGGCCGAGATCGATTACATCAATGCGCACGGCACGTCGACGCCGGTCGGCGACAAGTCGGAGACGATCGCGATCAAGAAGGCGCTCGGCGACCATGCGTACAAGGTGGCGGTCAGCTCGACGAAGTCGATGACGGGCCATTTGCTGGGCGCGGCCGGCGGCGTGGAGGCGGTCATTACCGGACTTACGCTGCAGCGGGGCAAAATCGCGCCGACGATCAATCTCGACAACCAAGATCCGGAATGCGATCTCGACTACGTGCCGAACGTACCTCGCGAAGCCGACGTCAAGATCGCCATGTCGAACTCGTTCGGCTTCGGCGGCCATAACGCGACGATCATTTTGAAGCGCTTCGCCGAATGAGAATAAACGGAGCCGAAGCGGGCGAATCCTACTACGGGATTCGCTAACGATAGGCGGTGGATTTGCGTGAAAACATTGAAGAAGCTGCAGGCCGAGCTGGGCATCGCGTTTCGCGATCCCCGCTTGCTGAAGCAAGCGTTTACCCACTCCTCCTACGTCAACGAGCAGCGGACGCAAGATACGCAGGACAACGAGCGGCTCGAATTTTTGGGCGACGCCGTCCTGCAGCTGACGGTTTCGGAATATTTGTACCGCACGTATCCGGAGCGCCCGGAAGGGGAGCTGACGAAGCAGCGGGCCTCGATCGTCTGCGAGCCGTCGCTCGTCCAGTTTGCGGAACGGCTCGACTTCGGCGCCTGCGTGTTTCTCGGCAAAGGAGAGGAGCTGACGGGCGGCCGTACCCGTCCGGCGCTGCTAGCCGACGTGTTCGAATCGTTCGTCGGCGCGCTCTATCTGGATCAAGGGCTGGAGGCGGTCCGGTCGTTTTTGCAGGCGCACCTGTTTCCGTTTCTGCCGGAGGATACGCTGCTTTTGACGGGCGACCATAAGACGAAGCTGCAGGAATTCGCGCAGCGGCGGGGCATGGGGGCCGTCGAATACCGGATCGTGGAGGAGCGGGGACCGGCGCACGACCGGGAGTTCGTCTCCGAAGTATGGATGGACGAGCGGATGCTCGGCACCGGCTCCGGCCGTTCGAAGAAGGATGCGGAGCAGCGGGCCGCCTCTCAAGCGCTCGCGCGGCTTAACGAGATGCAGAAGGCGTGAGGCGAGGGTAAAAGCGGCAGGCAGCCCGGACGGCACGACTCGAAGCCGGCAGGCGGCGAATGCCGCGTCCGGACGACGAACGAACGTCGCCGCCTTCCCCGTAAACGGCGAATCGCCCTTCAATCGGCCAATCGGTCGAATGAGGGGCGATTTTTCATGCGATTGCTAAACCGGCACGCCGAAGCTTCAATCCGTCTGTCTTTGCTTCAGCAAATCGCGGATTTCGGCGAGCAGCAGCTCTTCCTTGCTGGGAGGAGGCGGGGCATCGGGCTTCGCTTCTTCTTTCGCCTCGCCCTTGCGCTTCAATTTCCCGAGTCCTTTAATAAACAGGAAGATCGAGAAGGAAACGATGAAGAAATCGATCACCGTCTGCAGAAAAGCGCCGTACTTCAGCACGGCGTCCCCGTACTTGAACTGAAGGTCGTTCAGGTCGATGCCGCCGACGAGCAGGCCGATGACGGGCATCAGCAAATCGTTGACCAACGAGGTGACGATTTTCCCGAATGCGGCGCCGATGATCACCCCGATCGCCAAGTCGAGCACATTGCCCTTAAGTGCGAACGCTTTAAATTCTTTCCACATCGATAGGCCACCTTTGTCCAGTAATATTCGTATTCTAGCACAGGATCGGTCCGGAGAAAACGGTGTCCCAGATGAACAACCGTCTCAACTATGCTACAATAAGCTGTGGAAGTTCGGCTTGCATGCGATCGGCCTTGCCGGGCGAGCGCAAGTCCAAGTACGGAAACGCCGGCGGTCCGCATCGGGTAGAGGGCAGTCGCGGGCTTGGCCTCCCATAAAAGAGTCAACGTTGTTTTGCAGAAAGTCTCGTTCGAGGTGAAGCCATGTTTTTGAAACGTTTGGAGCTGGCCGGGTTCAAGTCGTTCGCCGACAAGACGGAGCTCGAGTTCGTTCGCGGCATTACGGCCGTCGTCGGACCGAACGGCAGCGGCAAAAGCAACATATCCGACTCGATCCGCTGGGTGCTCGGCGAGCAGAGCGCGCGATCGCTGCGCGGCGGCAAGATGGAGGACATCATCTTCGCCGGGAGTGACGCCCGCAAGCCGGTCAATTACGGCGAAGTGTCGATTACGCTCGACAATACGGACGAATCGCTGTCGCTCGATTTCAACGAGGTGACGGTGACGCGGCGCATTCATCGGAGCGGGGACAGCGAATATTTTATCAACAAGCAGCCTTGCCGGCTGAAGGACATCACCGAGCTGTTCATGGACACCGGGATCGGGAAGGAAGCGTATTCGATCATCGGGCAGGGCCGGATCGAGGAAATCCTCAGCACGAAATCGGAGGACCGGCGGGGCATCTTCGAGGAAGCGTCGGGAATCGTCAAATACAAGTCGCGCAAAAAGGAAGCGGAGAAGAAGCTTGCGGATACGGAGCAAAACCTGCTGCGCATCCACGATCTCGTCTCCGAGCTCGAGGATCAAATCGAGCCGCTGCGCGACCAGTCGGAGAAGGCGATCCGCTACAAGCAACTGAAGGAGAAGCTGAAGTCCGGCGAAATTTCGATGTACGTCCACCAGATCGAAAACATACACCGTTCGTGGTCGGAGGCGAGCGAGAAGCTGACCGCGCTGCAGAAGGAAGAGCTCGAGCTGTCCGCGATCGTCAGCAAGCACGACGCCCTGCTCGAGAAGGAGCGGATGGAGGCGCGCCGGCTCGAGGAGGAGATAGACCGGCTGCACGAGACGGTGCTGGCGCTTAGCGAGCAGTTCGAGAAGTGCGAGGGCCAAGGCGAGGTGTTGAAGGAGCGCGGCAAAAACTTGCAGGCGAACCGCGTCCAGCTCGAGCAGACGATCGAGGCGCAGCGGCAGCGGATCGAGGAGAAGCAGGCCGAGACGGCCGGCTATCGGGAGAAGCACGCCGCGCTCGAGAAGGAGCTGGCGGAGCTGAAGGCGAAGCTCACCGCGGAGGAGGAGCGGCTGCTCGGCGTCGCCGGGGGCGTCTCCAGCGCCGAGGAGGAGCATTTGAAGGCGGAGCTGCTCGAGACGTTGAACAAGACCGCTCAAGCCCGCAACGAAATCCGCTACGCGGAACAGAGCATGGAGTCGATCGGGCGGCGGCTGGATCGGATGGAAGAGGAGTACGCGAAATGGTCCGGCCAGCGCGACGACATCGTCCGCAGGCGGAGCGAGCTGCAGCGGCAAGCCGAGAAGCTGGCCCGCGAGCTGCAGGAGGGCCGGGACCGGTACGTGGCGCTCGGCCAAGAGATGAAGGCGAAGCAGGAGCTGCTCGGCCAGGTGCAGGATACGGTGCGCAAGTGGGAGCAGAAGCTCGACGCGCTCGTCTCGCGCCGCGATACGATGCGGGAGATGCAAAACGACTACGACGGCTTCGCCCTCGGCGTCAAGGAGGCGCTCAAGGCGAAAAATCGCCCCGACGGCCTCAAGGGCATACACGGTGCGGTAGCCGAGCTCGTCAACGTGCCGGCCGAGGTGGAGACGGCGATCGAAACCGCCCTCGGCGGCGCGCTGCAAAACATCGTCGTCGAGAACGAGGCGTCCGGGCGCGAGGCGATCGCCTACTTGAAGCGCCGGCAGGCGGGCCGCGCGACGTTTTTGCCGCTCGACGTCATTCGCGGACGATCCGTCCCGGAGCACGAGAGAAACGGCGTCTCCGGCATGAACGGCTTCGTCGGCATCGCCGTCCAGCTCGTCCGTTTCGACCCGAAGTACGAGAACATCATGTCGAGCCTGCTCGGCAACGTCATCGTCGCGGAGAAGCTGGAGGATGCGAACCGGATCGCGGCCAAGTGCCAGTACCGGTACCGCGTCGTCACGCTCGAGGGCGACGTCGTCAACCCCGGCGGCTCGATGACGGGGGGCAGCCTGCAAAAGAAAAACACGAGCTTGCTCGGCCGTCAGCGGCAAATCGAAGATTTGGACAAAGAAATTCGCACGTCAGAAAGCCAGCTCGGGGAACTGCGCAAAAAGCTGGAGCAGATCAAGCGCGAGCTGGCGGACGGCAGCCGGACGCTGGACGAGCTGCGCCAGTCGGGCGAGCAGCAGCGGATCGAGGAGCAGCAGCTCCGATCGCTCCTGAGCCAGCTCGACAGCGAAGGGAAAAACGCGGAGGAGCAAACCTCGCTGTACTCGCAGGATCGCGAGGCGCTCGTCTTGGAACGGGAAGAGTTCGAGCGGAAGAAAAACGCCGCGGAGCAGGCGCTCGCCGAGCTGCAGCGGGAAGAGGCGGAGCTGCAGCAGGCGATTCGCGACGCCGAGGTGGCGCGCAAGGCGAAGGAGTCGGCGAAGGAGGAGCTGCAGGGCCAGCTGACGTCGCTCAAGGTGAAAACCGCTTCCGTCGGCCAGGAAAAGCAGTCGCTCGAGGAGCAGCTGAGCCGGTTCGACGACGACTTGTCGGCTTCGCAGCGCGAATGGGCCGGCAACAAGCGGCTGATGCAGCAAGTGCTGGACGACATCGCGGCGAACGACGCGGAATCGGTGAAGCAGATCGAGCAGCTCAACCATTTGCGGCTGAAAAAGCAGGAAGGCTCGGAGCAGATGGACTTCAAGCGCGCCGAGCGGGCGAAATGGGTGCAGAAGCTCGAGGAGGGCGAAAGCTTGACCAAGGAGCAGCGGATGCAGCTCAAGCAGGTCGAGGAGCAGCTTCGCCAAACCGAGGTGCGCGTCAACCGGCTCGACGTCGAGCTGGACAATCTGCTCAAGAAGCTGGCCGAGGAATACGAAATGAGCTATGAGCTGGCCAAGGAGCGGTACCCGGTGCCCGACGACGTGCCCGCCATGCAGGCCGAGGTGAAGGAGCTGAAGCGGCAAATTTCCGCGCTCGGCGACGTCAACCTGGGCGCGATCGAGGAATACCAGCGGGTGAACGAACGGTACCAGTTTTTATCCGAGCAAAAAAACGACCTCGTCGAAGCGAAGACGGCGCTCTACCACGTCATCCGCGAGATGGACGAGGAGATGTCGAAGCGGTTCAAGTCGACGTTCGACGCGATCCGCTCGCAGTTCGTCGTCGTGTTCGTGAAGCTGTTCGGCGGCGGGCGGGCCGACCTCATCTTGTCCGAGCCGGACCGGCTGCTCGATACGGGCATCGAAATCGTGGCGCAGCCGCCGGGCAAAAAGCTGCAAAACCTGCAGCTGCTGAGCGGCGGCGAGCGCGCCTTGACGGCGATGGCGCTTCTGTTCGCCATCCTGCACGTGAAGCCGGTCCCGTTCTGCGTCCTCGACGAGGTCGAGGCGGCGCTCGACGAGGCGAACGTCAGCCGGTTCGCCGACTACCTGCGCGAGTTTTCCGAGCAGACGCAGTTCATCGTCGTCACCCACCGCAAAGGGACGATGGAGTCGGCCGACGTGCTGTATGGCGTCACGATGGAGGAAGGCGGCGTCTCGAAGCTCGTCTCGGTACGGCTGGACGATGAAGACGCGATGACGGCGTAAGGCGTTTTTAAACCAAGAACGGACGGAGCGAATGTATGAGTTTTTTCAAAAAGCTGCGCGAAAGCATTTCCGCCAAAGCGGAGACGGTGACGAACAAATTTAAAGAGGGCTTGAGCAAAACCCGCTCCGCCTTCGTCGAACGGGTGGAGGAGCTGATTCTCCGCCGCAAAAAAATCGACGAGGAGTTTTACGAGGAGCTCGAGGAAATTTTGATCGGCGCCGACGTCGGCGTCAATACGGTGCTCGAGCTGATCGACGAGCTGCGCGCCGAGGTGCGCAAGCGGAAGCTGGAAAATCCGGCCGACCTGCAGCCGATTTTGTCCGAGAAGCTGGTCGGGATGCTGCAGGGTGCCGAGGATAACCGGCTGCGCATGTCCGAGAACGGCATGACGGTCTACCTGTTCGTCGGCGTCAACGGCGTCGGCAAGACGACGACGATCGGCAAGCTGGCCCACCGGTTCAAGTCGCAAGGGAAAAAAGTGCTGCTCGCGGCGGGCGACACGTTCCGCGCGGCGGCGATCGACCAGCTCGAAGTATGGGGCCAGCGCGCGGGCGTCGACGTCATCAAGCATTCGGAGGGCTCCGATCCGGCGGCCGTCATGTTCGACGCGATCCAGGCGGCCAAGACGCGCGGCGTCGACGTGCTGTTGTGCGATACGGCGGGCCGTCTGCAAAACAAGGCGAACCTGATGGAGGAGCTGAACAAAATTTATCGCGTCATCCGTCGGGAAATTCCGGATGCGCCGCACGAGACGCTGCTCGTCATCGACGCCACGACCGGCCAAAACGCGCTCAACCAGGCGAAGCTGTTCGGCGAGAAGACGGGGGTGACCGGTCTCGTCCTGTCCAAGCTGGACAGCACGGCGAAGGGCGGCATCGTTATCGCGATCCGGCACGAGCTGAACATCCCCGTGAAGCTCGTCGGACTCGGCGAGAAGATGGACGATCTCGAAGATTTCGACTCCGAGCAGTTCGTCCACGCGCTGTTCGCCGGGCTGATCCAGAAAGAAGCGGCCGAGGAAGCCGAAGCGTAATCGGCAGGGGAAGCTTGTCGGGCGGCGCAGCCGTGTACGGATACAGGCAAGCGCATGAGCCGGGAGCAAGGGGCAATGACCTCTTCTCCCGGCTTTTTTATTGGGTCCACGGCGGATGGGCGGAGGAATAGAGATATTCATTCAAGAGGCAATCCAACGATGAATCGGACGTCGTTTCTGAAAAGCGGGCGCTTCCCGTCGCCGTTCCCCACCGCGGTCCGCTTGGAGCGGATGGACAGGGAATGTGCGGGAAGAGCGCCGGAGGTTCTTCTTTCTTGTCGTTCCGGCCTATCATTTTCGCAGCAGCTTGTCGATCTGGTCGGTGAAGCCGCGGTACATCGAGACTTCCGCATCGTTCAGAAACAGCACCTCCGCAATGCGCCGCTCCGCGAGAAAATCCGTTAGCGGGATATGGAATTGGCGGGGATCGATTACGTAAATTTCTTTGTAATGCGGCAGCAAAAACGGCACGAAGGCGTTGCCGTACGAATCCTTCACGACGGCGATCCGCCTGTCGTGGGCGGAGTCGGTTTTAATAAGCCCCCAAGGACGGTCGCCGCTTAAAAAAATGCGGTATTTGTTCGTCTTGGACGCATGGCTCATATCGAGCACGTTCATCCGCAGCGGGCCGCTGTAATGAACAGTGTATTCGTGGCTCACGAACGGCTTGTACAGCTTGACCGAATCCGGGTTTTGCCGGAGCCGGGGGCTCAGCGTCGCCGAGTACAGCGAGCCCAAAAATCCGGGAACGGATTCGGTCTCGTACCGCTCGAGCGCAACGGGCGTCATGCCGGCCGCGCCGGCGAAAGCGGCATAGGCGTAGTAGGCGCCGGTAGCGGTCCAATGATGGTCGGTGCGGAAGTACAGCTCTTGGCCGCCGTGATCGCGCAGAGCGGTCCAAGCGTCTACGGTTCTCACACGAGGGCGCAGCCGGTTATAAATGTCCTCGATCGCCTGTCGCTGGGAGTCGGAGAGCGGGCGCTTCGCGGAAGCTTGCGCCCACTCCGCGGCGGTCGGCGCGAGCAGCACGGTTACGCTCGTATCCGGCCCGAGCCGCCGGGCGGCTTCGTCGGCAAACCGGTTTACGACGTCGGCATACGCCGTGCCGGCGTTCGGGTCGTGCGCGAACAAATTCATCGCCCGATCGCCGACGATCAACACTTTGCCGACGATACGCTCTTTTTCACCCGAAACGGGCGTCGGCGCCGGAGCCGGAACGGGAGCCGGAGCCGGCGTCCCAACCGGGGGCGGCGTAGCGCCCGCCCCCATGCTCGCGGGTGCCGTTCCGCTTTCGGCCGTCGGACCGGTTGCCGCCGGCGAGACGGTTTCGTCCGTTTGGGCGGCGATGGCTCCCGAGCCCGTATTGTTGGCGTCCGAAGCGATCAGGATGACGTCGTCTTTGCCGGCTACGCCGTACCAGGACGTCAGTCTTTTGCCCGCACTCACCAAGGCGCCGCGAAAGGCCACATGGTCGGCCCAATAATTTTCGAGATCCCGGAAATATTCGCCGGACCGCAGCTTGCCGATCGACCAGAGGGGGAGCGGCGCAAGCGCGCGGTTTTCCGTGTCCGAGACGGCGTCGGACCCGCCGAATGCGAGCATGACCCCGAGACCGGCGTAAAGAAACGTTAGAAACAATCCGACCTGAAGCAACGGTCCGTATCGCATGTCCACGTCCTCCGTTCAAAAGCGAAAGTAGAAAAAAGGCGAGTACGTTTTCCCGACCAAGAGCAGAACGGAAACCGCCAATATCGCCAAGCAGACGACCGGCACAAGCGCGTTCGTATACAAGCCTCGGACGGCGCCCGGCCGCAGACGCTCCGCCAGCGCACGGTGAATGGCGGCGGGCAGCGGCGTGGCGGCGACGATGGCGGCAAGCAGCAAAAAGACGTTGTTTTGCAAACGAATCGCAAGCTCGGCATCCGTCAAAGGCGCGGCCCCGAAGCCGTACATCGTCCGCAAGTACAGGAGTCCGCGGCCGATCGCTTCGAAGTAGAACAGCACCCATCCCGTCAAGACGGCGATCGCGAAATACAGATGCGAAAACAGGGATGGAGCGGCTTCCAGCAGCCGGGAGAAGAAGCTTTTCTCGATCGCGATCAGGAGGCCGAAATAGAGCCCCCATGCGACGTAATTCCAGCTGGCCCCGTGCCATAGCCCGGTGAGCGCCCATACCGCGAACAGATTGAACCAAGGCCGCCGCCGGTTGCCTCCGAGCGGGATATAGACGTAATCCCGGAAAAAGCGGCCGACCGATATGTTCCACCGTCGCCAAAATTCCGTCGCGCTGCGGGAGACGTACGGGTAATCGAAATTTTCCTTGAACGCGAACCCGAACATCCGCCCGAGCCCGATGGCCATATCCGAGTAGCCGGAAAAGTCGAAATAAATTTGCAGCGCGAACAGGACGATGCCGAACCAAGCGCCCGCGACCGACAGCTTGCCGGGATCGCCTTCCAAATAAACGGCGGCCAGCCCCGCCAGCGAATCGGCGAATACGACCTTCTTCCCCAAGCCGATGACGAACCGCGATATGCCCCGTGCGAAGTCTTCCAATGTGACGCGGCGTCTTTCCAGCTGCCGATGCACGTCGGCGAAGCGGACGATCGGACCCGCGACGAGCTGGGGGAACAGCGAGAGGTACAGCAGCAGCTGCGAGTACGACTTCAGCGCCCGCGCTTCCCCTCTGTATACGTCGGTCAAGTAGGAGATCAGATGAAAGGTGAAAAAGGAGATGCCGATCGGCAGGCCGGGCTCGCGGAACGGAAGCGCGACCCCGATCGCGGCTTGGAGCGTGTGCAGCAAAAGGCCGGTGTACTTGAAATAGACGAGCAGCGCGATCTGAAAAGCGGCCGAGCCGAACAGGACGGCGGCCGCCTTCTTCCGGCCGCGGCATCGTTCGATCCACAGCCCGCAGCCCCATCCGACGGCCGCGTTCAGCAGCAGAACGACGATCCAAACCGGCTCCCCCCAAGCGTAAAACAGCAAGGAGAAGATGAGCAGGACGGCGTTTTTCGCGCGATCCGGCGTAACGAAATACAGAAGAAGCACGACCGGCAAAAACGCGAACAAAAATACGAAGCTGGAAAATACCATGCGCGGGCCCACCCTTTTTTTGGCGATGTCGATCGGAACAACCCTATTCTTTTCCATTGGCCCGTTTCTCATGCTTGCGGATCGCGCTCCTCCTCCATCGATTCATTCGACAAAAACCGAGCAAAAAAAGAGGAAAAAAGCGGAAAGCCGCCGAATACACTTAGGCAAGAAAGGACGTGACAAGATGGAGCTATGGGCGCTGTGGCTGATCGCCGCCGGCGTGCTCGTCGTCGTCGAGATGCTGACGCTGACGTTTTACTTGCTCTGGTTCGGGCTCGGCGCGCTTGCGGCGGCTATCGTCGCTTGGCTTATGCCGGACGCGTTCGCGCTGCAAGCGTTGGTCGGCTGCGCCGTCGTCGCGCTGCTGACCGTGTTCACGAAACCGATTACGCGCCGGTTCCGGCCGTCTAGGGGGTATCGCGACGCGGTGGACGATCTGGTCGGCAAGCAGGGCATCGTCGTCGAAGAGGTGGCGGACGGAAAGCCCGGCATCGTCAAGGTCGGCAGCGAAACGTGGAGCGCGACGTCGAACGAGCGGCTCGTCAAAGGCGAAGCCGTCATCGTCGTCCGGCGCGGAAGCGCGGTATTGGAAGTGCAAAAATGGGGAGGTCGTCCGTAAATGGGAATTGTTGTAACGCTGATCGTCTTGGCGATCGTCGTCGTATTCGCCGCTTTGTCGATCAAAATCGTCCCGCAGCAGCGGGTGGGCGTCGTGGAGCGGCTCGGCAAGTTCAACCGGCTGCTGACGCCGGGCGTCAACGTGCTCGTGCCGATTATCGACCATGTCCGCACGTATCACGACCTGCGCATCCAGCAGGCGAACGTGCCGCCGCAGACGGTCATCACGAAGGATAACGTGCAGGTGCAAATCGACACGATCATTTTCTACCAGGTGACCGGGCCGGAGCAGGCAACCTACGGCATATCCGACTACGTGTACGGCGTCCGCAACATCACGACGGCGACGATGCGCCAAATCATCGGCAAGATGGAGCTCGACGAGACGCTGTCCGGCCGGGAAAAAATATCGACCGACATCCGCGTTGCGCTGGACGAGGCGACGGAGAAATGGGGCGTCCGCATCGAGCGCGTCGAAGTGATCGACATTCAGCCGCCCGCCGACATCCAGGAAGCGATGGATAAGCAGATGAAGGCCGAGCGCAGCAAGCGCGCCATCGTGCTCGAGGCCGAAGCGGCCAAGCAGGATATGATTTTGCGGGCGGAAGGCGACAAGCAGAGCAAAATTTTGAAAGCCGAGGGCGACAAGGAAGCGCGCATTCGCGAGGCGGAAGGGCTCCGGCAGGCGCAGGAGCTCGAAGCGCTCGGTCAGGCGAAGGCGATCCAGGCCGTCGCCGAGGCGGAAAAGCAGCGGATCGAGCTGCTGCGCGCCGCCGGTCTCGACGAGCATGTGCTCACGTACCGGTCGCTCGAGACGTTGACCGACATCGCGAACGGGGCGGCGAACAAAGTGTTCTTGCCGACGAAGGCGCTGGAGACGCTCGGCAGCATCGGGGCGATCGGGGAAATGCTCGGGGCCGGCAAAAAGAAGGAATGACCGCGGCCGGGCGGATCTCCGGAGGCGACGGACCGTTCGTTTCGGACGGTCCGTCGTTATGCGGCTCGTGCTTTACCGGGAATTTGAGCTCATGAAGGAGGGGCGGGAGTCATGATGGAAACGGGCGTCAGCCGCAGCCGCGAGGCGAGCGAACGAGTCGCCGTCATTACCGGATGCTCGAGCGGGTTCGGGCTGTCGACGGCGATCGTATTGGCGCAAAAAGGGTTCCGCGTCGTAGCGACGATGCGCGATACGGGCAAGAAGGCGGCGCTCGAAGCCGAAGCCGGACGAGCCGGCGTCGCGCGGCGGCTCGATATCCGAAGGCTGGACGTGACGGACGAAGCGGCGATCGAGGAGACCGTGTCCGCCGTCCTGGCCGAGTACGGACGAATCGACCTGCTGGTCAACAACGCGGGGTTCGCCATGGGCGGCTTCGTCGAGGACGTGCCGCTTGCCGACTGGCGGAAGCAGCTGGAGACGAATTTTTTCGGGCTGGTCGCGATGACCCGAGCGGTTATTCCCGCGATGCGCGAACGGAGAAGCGGGACGATCGTCCACGTGAGCAGCGTCAGCGGCCGGATCGCCTTCCCGGGGTACGGCCCGTACGCCGCGTCCAAGTTCGCGGTCGAAGGGTTCGGCGAAACGCTTCGCCACGAGCTGGCTCCGTTCGGCGTCCGCGTCGTCCTCGTGGAGCCCGGCGCCTACAAGACGCCGATATGGGAAAAGGGGCTGGGCGCCATCCGCGGCCGGCCGGGATCTCCTTACGAGGAACGGCTGCTGGCGGTGCTCGCCTATTCGCGCAAAGCGGCGGAGACCGCTCCGGACCCCCGCGAGGTGGCCGAGCGGATCGGCCGGATCGCCGACGACCCCGCTCCGCGCCTTCGCTACGCGCTTGGCAAAGGCTCGCGGGTGCTTCTTGCGGCGAAGGCACTGCTCCCCTGGCGCCTGCTCGAGCGAATCGTCGCGCGGGCGTTGAAATAATCGTTTGTTTCGCGTATGGTTTGGCCGGTTTGGAACGTTAGTTGGGACGCAGGTCACGTCGTTCAAAGGAGTGGGAGTATGGGGGAAGCAATCAAAGGGATCGCCCGGGCGATTTCGGTGCACGTGAAGGACGTAGGCGAATCGATGCGATGGTATGCGGAGACGCTCGGCTTGGAGGCGGGTCCGAACGATGGGGTCCAGTATGCGGAAATGGGCCGCGACGGCCGCTATTGGCTTCATCTGATCCGGGGCGGGGAACGCCTCGTGCCGATCGATCGGGCCGTCTTCCTGTTCGATTCGGACGATATTGAGCTAAGCCGGGCTTCGCTTGTTGCGAAAGGCGTCGCCTGCGATGCGATACGGTGGGAAGCGGACCATGCGTCGTTCCGGTTCCGCGATCCGGACGGGAACGCTCTCGCTGCGCTTCAGTCGTTCGACATGCGGGTCGTCGAACTGGACGAGCTGAAGCTGGTCGGGTTTCGGGTTCGCTGCGAAGGCGATCAATACGCCGCGGAAATTCCGAAGGCCGCGGTCCGGCTCAAAGCGAGATTGGCGGAAATCGAGCACGCGGTCGAACCGAAATGGATGGTCGGCGCCTTCAAGCCGGTCGAAGACGGCGAGGAGGACGACGGGTATTGGCTGGGCGTCCGGGTCGAACAGTTCGGCGAAGTGCCCGCGGGCATGACGACGATCACCGTTCCGCCGCAGCGGTATGCGCTGAAATGGCATTACGGACCGAATACGGAGGTCGGCAAGACGTACGAGCGGCTGCATCGTTTGATCCGGGAAGCCGGGTTGGAGCGGGAGCCGGACGCCTGGAACGTGGAAATCGGCAAGCGTTGGGGCGAGCCGATGGAAGCGGGAGGAACGGTCGAGTTGGAGCTGTACGAGACGATCAAACCATGAGGAGACGGCGGACGACCCGTCGCGGAAAGGGGAATGGCGGAACAGATGGGAGCAGGCAGTAGAGCCAAAATCGTCGTAGCGGGCAGCATCAATATGGATTTGGTCGTCACGTCGGCGAAGTCGCCGGTTCCCGGAGAAACGATCATGGGCGAAGGCTTCGCCATGATCCCGGGCGGCAAAGGGGCGAATCAGGCGGTGGCGGCCGCCCGGCTCGGCGCGGACGTAACGATGATCGGCCGCGTCGGAGACGATCTGTTCGGCGTCAGGATGATCGAGCAGCTGCGGGCGGAGGGCGTCGACACGTCTTGCGTGCTGATCGAGGCCGGCGTCTCGACGGGGGTGGCGCTCATCCAAGTGCTGGCGGACGGGGACAACAGCATCGTCGTCGTGCCGGGCGCGAATGCGCTCGTCGCGCCGGAGCAGGTGGAGGCGGCCGAAGAACGGATCCGCGAAGCCGACGTGCTGCTCGTGCAGCTCGAAATTCCGCTGCCCGCGGTCGAAGCGGCGCTTCGGCTCGCCCGCAAGCACGGCGTGCGGACGATACTGAACCCGGCGCCTGCCCGCAAGCTGCCCGAAGAGCTGCTGCGGACGATCGACGCGCTCACGCCGAACGAGACCGAGGCGGCCATACTTGCGACCGGCACGGTCGAAGGGGCCGGTACGTTGGACGAGCGGCTGGATGCGCTTCGGGCGATCGCCGGCGACGCGGCGCTGCTCGTCACGGTCGGCGGGAAGGGCGTCCGCACCGATATCGGCGGCAAGCGCAACGCGTTTCCCGCTTACGACGTCGACGTCGTCGATACGACCGCCGCCGGCGACTCGTTCAACGCCGCGATCGCGGTCCGCTTGGGCGAGGGCGCCGGTTTCGACGAGGCGATTCGTTTCGCATCGAAGACGGGGGCGCTGACCGTCACCCGATTCGGCGCGCAATCGTCGCTGCCGACGCGGGCCGAGGTCGAGCGCTTCGAGGCGAGGGAGCGGGAGTAGCGCCTGCGGAACGCTCCGCCCGTCGCCGGGGGTTCGGATTCCTTCCGCCTGGGCCGCACGCGCGGAGGCTCGCCCGGACAACTTCGTTTAACCCGAACGTTCCGTTGACATCGCGCCATATTTACCGGAAGATAGCCGTATGATCGAAATGCGGAAGGAAGGCGCTGAGACGGATGGTTACGTTTGAACATTTTGTTCAATTGGATATGCGGATCGGTACGGTGGTGGCCGCGGAGCCGTTCCCGGAGGCGAGGAAGCCGGCGATCAAGCTGACGGTCGATTTCGGCCCGCTCGGGTTGAAGCGGACGAGCGCCCAAATTACGGCCCGCTACGAGCCAGAGTCGCTGATCGGCCGGCAAGTCGTCGCGGTCGTCAACTTTCCGCTGAAGCGGATCGCCGGCTTCGTCTCCGAGGTGCTCGTGCTCGGCGGCGTGCCGGGCGAAGGCGACGTCGTGCTGCTGCGCCCGGACGAGCCGGTCGCGAACGGGACGCCGATCGCCTGAGGGATTGCGAAGGCGAAGACGACCGGCATCGCGGCGCATGCGAATGGCGGCGTTCCCGTATACTGGAGAGGAATAAGATTCGGGAGGCGGGTCGGATGCGGAAAACGGCGCTCGTTTTGTTGTTTGTCGTGTTGTACGCGCTTGTCACTTTTTTCGGGCTCGGGCCCGTTCTGCTTGCCGACGGTTCGGCGACGGAGCGGGTATGGACGCTGGCCGTCGTGATCGCCATTTACGCCGTCTTGACGGCACTGCTTCTGCTGCTGCTCCGCAGACGGAAAGGGCGCTGACGACTTGAATGGAACGCTTCCGGTTGGGGCGTTTTTCTTTTTTCGATGCTAACCGGTTTGGGGCGGAGACGAAGATGAGCCGCCGGATTCGTACCCAATGAAGGGCGGGGGGAGAGGTGTTTTTATGAAAGTTCTTATACTCGGCGGAACGAGCTTTTTTGGAAAAAAGCTCGTTCAACAATTAATCCGTCAAAATCAATTCGATATTACGATCGCCACCAGAGGACGGACCCCAATCGAGGATGACATTTCCTCCCGAGTCAGGCGGCTGGTTATCGATCGAACCGACCTCGATTCGTTGGAAAGAGCTTTGGGTAACGACACGTATGACGTCGTTTACGATCAAATTTGTTTCAATCCCGTGGACGCCCGAATAGCGGTGGACGTTTTTTCGGGACGGGTAAAACGATTTGTCTTTACCTCATCGATGGCCGTTTACGACGGGTCGCCGGGATTGCTGAAAGAATCCGATTTCAATCCGTTGCTGTATGCCGCGGACCCCACTCTCGATACCTACAGCTACAAAGAGGGGAAACGGCAAGGGGAAGCTTACTTTCATCAAAATGCGCCTTTTCCGGTCGTTTCGGTGCGCCCTCCCGTGGTGATCGGCAGCGACGATAAACGATTTGCTTTTTATGTGGACAAGATAAGAAAAGGCGAGCCCATAGGTACATCGGGGTCTTCGACAATCAGTTTTGTATGCGCCGACGAGCTGGCCGACTTTCTTCTTCACATCGGCACGAAGACGGACTTCGCCGGTCCGATCAATGCCAATAATGACGGTTATTACGACACGGAGCAATTAGCGAAAGAGATAGGGAAGATTCTGCGGATCCCGCCCCTGTTCGATCCAAACGAAACATCCCCGTACTGCGTCGAAGAGACGCTGAAAACGTCCAATGAGCTGGCCGTCTCAACCGGCTTTACGTTCCGGTCGACGCAATCGGTGATCCGCGATTTGGTAAACGAAGCCGTCGGCATCAAGGAACGATTGCGCTGAACGGGTAGGAACGCTCGAGAAACGCCCATCGCGGAGGGCGTTTTTTAACGTTTAAGCACGGAAGCGAATGCGGCTTTCTGTACCAAGAATAAGCTACCGCCGGAACACGAATGTAGCTCATCGAAAGGGTTCGATCAGAAGCTTTTCTTAGGGTCCGATGTTCGGATTCCGGCGTTTTGGCGGTGACAAGGAAAAAAACTTGACAACGGTCAGGCGACTCGGTAAGATAAGGTTTGTTGTCATGTAAAGTGTTTTTCCTTTACAGGAGGAGTGACACGGATGACGAGCGAGGAAATGTTGGGCAAGACGAACCGAGTCAACATGCTGTTCGATTTTTATGGGTCGCTGTTGACCGACAAGCAGCGGACGTTTCTCGGGTTTTACTTCCACGACGATTACTCGTTGGGAGAAATCGCCGCCGAATTCGACATTAGCCGCCAAGCGGTTTACGAACATATCAAGCGGGCGGAGCAGACGCTCGAAGATTACGAGACGAAGCTTCAGCTCGTGGCGAAGCACGAGCAGCGGAAGGCCGTCGCGGATCGCGTAGAGGCGATTTTCGCGGGGGACGTCGCCGCCCGGCAGGACGAATTGAAAGAGCTTGTAAGAAAGCTGTACAATATAGATTGAACGGAAGTTTGGTTCGCATTCGACTCCACCGAGGAAGCGGGGGATGACCATGGCATTCGAAGGATTGACCGGCCGACTGCAAAACGTGCTGAGCAAGCTGCGCGGCAAAGGCAAGCTGACCGAGGACGACGTGAACGAAGCGCTGCGCGAGGTGCGCCTCGCACTGCTCGAAGCCGACGTCAACTTCAAAGTCGTCAAAGATTTCGTCGCGAAAGTGAAAGAGAAGGCGATCGGCCAGGAAGTGATGAAAAGCTTCACGCCGGGCATGGTCGTCATCGATATCGTCAACAAAGAGCTGACCGCCCTCATGGGCGGTACGCAGAGCAAGCTGGCGAAGTCGAATCGGCCGCCTACGGTCGTACTGATGGTCGGCTTGCAGGGCGCGGGCAAGACGACCGCTTCGAGCAAGCTCGCCAAGCTGCTGCAGAAGCAAAACCACCGCCCGCTGCTCGTTGCGGCGGACATTTACCGGCCTGCGGCCATCAAGCAGCTGCAGGTGCTCGGCGAGCAGATCAAGGTGCCGGTCTTCACGCTCGGCGACAAGACGAGCCCGGTCGACATCGCCAAGGGCGGCTTGCAGCACGCGAAGGACAACGGCAACGATTACGTCATCGTCGATACCGCCGGCCGGCTGCACATCGACGAGCAGCTGATGGAAGAGCTGAAGCAAATTACGGCGGCCGTACAGCCGGACGAGACGCTGCTCGTCGTCGACGCGATGACGGGGCAGGACGCGGTCAACGTCGCCGAAAGCTTCCACAGCCAGCTCGAGCTGACCGGCGTCATCCTGTCCAAGCTGGACGGCGATACGCGGGGCGGCGCGGCGCTTTCGGTCAAGGCCGTCACCGGCTGTCCGATCAAGTTCGCTTCGATGGGCGAGAAGATGGATTCGCTCGAGCCGTTCCATCCGGAGCGGATGGCTTCGCGCATACTGGGCATGGGCGACATGCTGTCGCTGATCGAGAAGGCGCAGTCGTCCATCGACGCCGAGAAAGCGGCCGAGATGGAGCGCAAAATGCGTAACGCCGAGTTCACGTTCGAGGATTTCCTCGAGCAGATGGAGCAGGTGAAGAAGCTCGGCCCGCTCGACCAGCTGCTGGACATGCTGCCCGGAGCCAACAAGATGAAGGGCATGAAAGATTTGAAGGTCGACGACAAGCAGATGGGCCGCGTCGTCGCGATCGTCAAGTCGATGACGACCGAGGAGAAGCGCAAGCCGGAGCTGCTCAACGCGAGCCGCCGCAAGCGGATCGCGGCCGGAAGCGGCACGTCGATCCAGGACGTGAACCGGCTCATCAAGCAGTTCGACGACATGCGCAAAATGATGAAGCAGTTCTCGTCCATGATGGGCCCGGGCGGCCCGAAGGGCATGAAAAACTTGAAAAACAAGCTCGGCAAAGGCGGGGGCGGCTTCAAGTTCCCGTTCGGCTAAGTCAAACTCCGGTCACACTGCGGGGAAAGTATGGGGCTCCCCGTAAGGAATCGGAATAAGCTGCGAAGCGATACGTCCCTTTTTGGGGGCCTTTAAGGGAGGTGAAAACATAATGGCAGTTCGCATTCGTTTGAAACGTATGGGCGCTCACAAAGCACCGTTCTACCGCGTGGTCGTATCGGATTCCCGTTCCCCGCGCGACGGCCGTTTCATTGAAGAAATCGGCACGTACAACCCGCTGACGACGCCCGCTTCCGTCGCGATCGACGAGGAGAAAGCGTTGAAATGGCTTCAAGACGGCGCGCAAGCGTCCGACACGGTCCGCAACCTGTTCAGCAAAGCCGGCATCCTGAAAAAGTTTCACGAAATCAGACAACAGAAATAATCCGTTGATCTGGAGGTTGCTATGAGAGATTTGATCACCGTAATCGCGAAGGCGTTGGTTGATCATCCGGAAGACGTCGCGGTGAGCGAAGCCGAGGAGAAAGACGAGATCGTGTACCGGCTCTCCGTTCACCCGTCCGATATGGGCAAGGTGATCGGGAAGCAGGGACGGATCGCCAAAGCTCTGCGCACCGTCGTGACGTCGGCGGCCGTGAAACATAACAAGCGCGTATCCGTAGAAATCGTCTCCTGACGGTTTGGCGCGGAACGCCGTTCGTCCAGTTGCCGGACGAGCCGGCATGCGCTGCATAACGGCTCGAAACGCGGGCAAACTGCGGGTAGGAGGGTTAGGTCGAGCGCCTAGCCCTTTTTCTCGATAGACGGGAATTGCCGCACGGCGCCCGTCCGATCGCTGCACCCCGCCCGTCCGGTGCCGGTTAGGCACGGTACCCGCGACGGCCGGACCATGGAGGGAATCGATGAGCGGAAAACTGTTCAACGTCGGAAAAGTAGTCAATACGCACGGCATTCGGGGAGAATTGAAAGTCGTCTCGCAAACCGATTTCCCCGAGGAGCGCTTCGGCAAAGGAAGCCGGCTCGTCCTGACCGAGCCGAACGACGAATCGCGTCAGCTCCGGGTCGAGGTGGAAAACGCCAGGCTGCACAAAAACGTCTACATCGTCAAGTTCAAAGGGTACGACAACATCAACGAGGTGCTCCCTTACAAAGGCTGGATGCTGAAAGTGTCCGAAGAGGACCGCAAGCCGCTTGACGAAGGCGAGTATTATTACCACGAAATCATCGGCTGCCGGGTCGTCACCGATGAGGGGCAGGAGCTCGGCACCATATCCGACATACTGGCGCCGGGGGCGAATCACGTCTGGGTCGTCGATCGGCCGAAGCAAAAACCGGTGCTGCTGCCCGTCATCGATGACGTCATCCTGGACGTGAACGTCGAGGCGAAGCAGGTGCGCGTCCATCTGATGGAAGGTTTGGTCGACTGATGCGGATCGACGTGCTGACTTTGTTTCCGGACATGTTCGACGGGGTGTTCGGCTCGAGCATCTTGGGAAAAGCGCGGGAGAAAGGCATCGTCTCGCTGCGGACGGTCAACTTCCGCGATTACGCCAACAACAAGCACAACACGGTGGACGATTACCCGTTCGGCGGCGGCGGCGGCATGGTGCTGAAGCCGGAGCCGATCTTCGCCGCCGTGGAGGAGCTGACGGCAGGGGAGGACGCCCGGCCGAGAGTCGTCCTCATGTGTCCCCAAGGAGAGCCGTTCACGCAGCGCAAGGCGGAGGAGCTGTCGAAGGAATCCCATCTCGTCTTCGTCTGCGGCCATTACGAAGGATACGACGAACGGATTCGCGAGCATCTGATCACCGACGAAATCTCGATCGGCGACTACGTCCTGACCGGCGGGGAGCTTCCGGCGATGGTCGTCATCGACAGCGTCGTCCGCCTGCTGCCGGGGGTGCTCGGCAACGAGCAGTCCGCGGTCACGGACTCGTTCAGCACCGGTCTGCTGGAATACCCGCACTATACCCGCCCCGCGACGTTCCGCGATTGGACCGTGCCGGACGTGCTGCTGTCGGGCCATCACGAGAAGATCGCTTCCTGGAGACGCGAGCAGTCGCTGCTGCGCACGCTCGAGAGGCGGCCCGAGCTGCTCGAGACGGCGGACTTGACGCCGAAGGAACGGGAATGGCTGGAACGGCGGCGAGCGTGTGAAGAAGGGTGAATGGCCGTGAAAAAGGGGCGGAAACTTGCAAATATCGGCCGAAATGGCGGCGCGATACGGGGTGTTCGGGGGGAAGCAGCTCTTTTTCTCGCGAAAGCTTGAAATCTACGAAAGAGTCGCTTGCAATGGGTCGGATGTCTATGGTAAAATATCACCTGTTGCATGTTTTAGTTCGGTGGTCCTCTGCGCGCGATGACGGAAGCCGATGGGCTTTGCGGAGCGAGTACGAACATCTGAGTGGAAGGAGGAAGTCAACCTATGAATCTCGTTCGTGAAATTACGCAAGAGCAAATCAAGAAAGATTTGCCGAACTTTCGTCCGGGCGACACCCTGAAGGTACACGTTAAAGTTATCGAGGGATCGCGCGAACGGATCCAGCTGTTCGAAGGCGTCGTAATCAAGCGCCGCGGCGGCGGCATCAGCGAAACGTTTACGGTTCGTAAAGTTTCGTACGGTGTAGGCGTGGAAAGAACGTTCCCGCTGCATTCGCCGAAGCTGGAAAAGATCGAGGTGGCTCGCCGGGGTAAAGTTCGCCGCGCGAAGCTGTACTACTTGCGCGCGCTGCGCGGCAAGGCGGCAAGAATTCAAGAAATTCGCTAATGGGACGGGGGCTTGTCACAAACAAGTCCCTTTTCATTTATCCGCAAACGAGGATAGGCATAGCCTTTTTCGATATAGGCAATGAATAGGTTAATCCGGAGAAATGAGGGAGAAGCTATGAGCGAGAACGATCGGACGGACCGTCCCGAACGCTCGGACGCCGACGGAACGGCGGAGGAACGAAGCCGTCCGGAAACCGGTTCGGACCGTCCGGCGGAAGCGGACGTACCGGCAGCGGCACAGCCGGCGGAGCGCGACGATGCCGCGGATCGAAGCGACGAGCGGACCGATCTCGCCCCTCCGACAACGAACGAAGCGCAGCCAGAACGGGACGGGCAGACGGCGCCGGGTGCGGTGTCCAAGGTGAAAAACGAAGCATGGGAATGGATCAAGGCGTTGGTCATCGCCTTCGGCCTCGCTTTTTTGATCCGCTACTTCCTGTTCGGCTCCTACATCGTCGACGGCCCCTCGATGAAGCCCAATTTTCATACGGGCGAGCGCTTGATCGTGAACAAAATTTTGTACGACATCCGCGAGCCGAAACGCGGCGAAGTCATCGTCTTCCATGCGCCGACGGACAAAGATTTCATCAAGCGCGTCATCGCGCTTCCGGGGGAAACGATCAAGGTGCAGGGCGACACCGTCTACATCAACGGCCAGCCGCTGCCGGAGCCGTATTTGCAGGAAGTCGTGGAGCAGGCGAAGAAGACCGGCAAGCCGTACAACGATTTGAACTGGCCGGAGACGAAGGTGCCGGAAGGGACCGTCTTCGTCTTGGGCGACAACCGCTCGGACAGCACCGACAGCCGGATGATCGGCCCCGTGTCGTTCGACAAAATCGTCGGCCGCGCCGAAATCGTCTTTTGGCCTGTTGCGGATTGGCAATACATTCATTAACGCGAAGCTAGGCTATCGCGTCGGGAGGTGACGGCATGGCGACGATCCAATGGTTTCCCGGTCATATGACGAGGGCGAAACGGCAAATCCAAGAAAAGCTCAAGCTGATCGATATCGCCATCGAGCTGCTGGACGCCCGCGTTCCGATGTCGAGCCGCAATCCGATGATCGACGACGTATTGATGAACAAGCCGCGTCTCGTCCTGCTCAACAAGGCGGATTTGGCCGATCCGGACGTGACCCGCGAATGGGTCGCCCATTTCGCGGAGGCGGGGATCGAAGCGGTTCAAATCGACTCGGTCTCGGGTGAAGGGGTTCGCTCCATTCCGGAGCGGGCGAAGCATGCGCTGCGCGCCAAAATCGAAGCCCAGCTGCGCAAAGGGATGAACCCGAGGGCGGTACGGGCGCTCATCGTCGGCATTCCGAACGTCGGCAAATCGACGCTGATCAACCGGCTTGCCGGAAGACACGTAGCCGCTACCGGCGACAAGCCCGGGGTGACGAAGGGGCAGCAGTGGATCAAGACGGGCGGCGATCTCGAGCTGCTCGATACGCCGGGCATTTTGTGGCCCAAGTTCGACGACGAGCAGGTCGGGTACCGGCTCGCGGCGATCGGCTCGATCAACGATCAAATTTTGCAGGTCGAGGATGTGGCGTTTCACGCGATACGCTACCTGAGCGCGGCTTATCCGGACCGGCTGATGGAACGGTACGAGCTCGACGCCGTACCGGCGAACGAAGCCGAGCCGCACGACATCGTCGACGTGATGGAGCGGATCGGACGCAAGCGCGGCTGCCTGCAGAGCGGCGGCTCCGTCAACCTGGAGAAAGCGTCGATGGTCGTCCTGCGCGACTTGCGAGGCGGCAAGCTGGGGCGGATCAGTCTGGAGCGGCCCGAGCCGCAGACTCAACCTCAACCGTTAGAAAGCACCCGCGAAGGCTGAATGGAAAGCGGCCGGTTCGCCGGGCGCTTTTTTTTGTACAAAAAATCGAAAAAAGGGATTGACCTTTACGTAACGTAAAGGTGTAACGTATAGATGTCGGGAGGTGAACAGATGGAATACACCGTACAGAAGCTGGGACGGCTGGCCGGTGTCAGCACGAGGACGCTGCGGTATTACGACGAGATCGGCATTCTCAAGCCGGCGAGAATGAACTCGTCCGGGTACCGGATTTACGGTCAAGCGGAAGTGAACCGGCTCCAGCAAATATTGTTTTACCGGGAGCTCGGGGTCAATCTGGATCGGATCAAAGAACTCGTGACCGACCCGTCCTTCGACGGTATCGAGGCGCTGAAGGAACACCGCGAGCAGCTCCTCGCCCGACGCAAACAATTGGATGCGCTAATCGCGAACGTGGATAAAACGCTAGCGTGGAGCGAAGGGAGAATGACGATGACCGATAAAGAGAAGTTCGAAGGCTTCAAGCAGAAGCTGATCGATGACAACGAGGCCAAATACGGCAAAGAAGTACGCGAGAAATACGGCGACGAGAAGGTCGACAAGTCGAACGCTAAGGTGAAAAACATGACGAAGGAACAATATGAGGAAGTGACGCGGCTTGCGGCCGAAGTGACCGATACGTTGGCCGAGGCGTTCAAGACGGGAGACCCCGGAAGCGAAGTCGCGCAAAAGGCGGCGGAGCTGCACAAGCGGTGGCTGACTTATTACTGGGGCGAATACACGAAGGAGGCGCACGCCGGCGTCGCGCAAATGTACGTCGACGACGAGCGGTTCCGGGCGTATTACGACGAGAAGCAGCCGGGTACGGCCGAATTTTTGCGGGATGCGATTCTCATTTATACCGGAATGAAGGCATAAGGAAAGGCGCGGAGCAACATTCTCCGCGTCTTTTTGGTTTGCGTCGGGACCCGATGGGAAAAAGAGGCAGCGGATTTTGCGGCGGCGGTTGCGTCGCGCGGTCTTCCTTCTTGTCCGCATTCCCGGTACAATGGAAGCAAGACGAGGATCATGGGGGAAACGTATCTTGTTGGATTACGAATGGGATTTATGGAAATCGGGCAAGCGGCTCGTCGCCGGCATCGACGAGGTCGGGCGGGGCTGCCTGTTCGGGGACGTCGTGGCGGCCGCCGTCGTGCTGCCGGAAGGGCTCGAGATCGAAGGCGTCAACGATTCGAAAAAGCTGAGCGAGAAAAAACGCGACGAGCTGTACGACATCATCCGCGACAAGGCGATCGCCATCGGCATCGGCCGGGCGGATGCGGCGACGGTCGACGCGATCAACATCAAGCAGGCGGCGCGGCTCGCGATGAAGCGGGCGCTCGAGGAGCTGTCGGCGACGGTGGAGCCCGACTATCTGCTCGTCGACGCGGAGAAGGTGGACAGCCCGATCCGGCAGCTGGCGGTCATTCACGGGGATGCGCTCAGCCAGTCCATCGCGGCGGCGTCGATTATCGCCAAAGTGACGAGAGACCGGCTCTGCCTGCAATGGGACATGGATTATCCGGAATACGGCATCGCCGTTCATAAAGGCTATGCGACGAAGGCGCACCGGGAGGCGATCGTGCAGTACGGCGCGAGCCCGATGCATCGCCGGTCGTTCCTGGGCGGCATTTTGAACGAGCAGCTGGAGCTGTTCTGAAGCGCCGAATCGAGGGCGGCGATAATCGTTAATCCGAACGGCCTTTCGTACCGATATACATAAGAGAACGTCTAACGGAAAAAGGGGAGAGCGGCATGAGCATGCAAATCGGTTCCTTGATGCGAAGTTTGCTCGGCGAGCTGCAGCCGGCGGACGCGAAGACGCTCGACCTGAAAGTCGGCCAAATCGTCAAAGGGATGGTGCTGCAGCTGCTCGGCGAGCAGGACGCGCTCGTCAATATCGGCGGCGTCCATGTGCGGGCGAGGCTGGAGGCGCCGCTGCAGCAAGGCCAGGTGACGTTTTTGCAAGTCCAGCCCGAGTCGAACGGCGGCCAAATGGTGCTGAAGCCGGTGAACGGAACGGACGTTCCGCTGACGGACGATACGCTGGCGGACATGTTGAAAGGATTCGGAATGAAAGACCAGCCGGCCGTCCGGGAGCTGGCGAGGCAGCTGCAGCAGGCCGACGTCGCGCTGACGAAGGGCAGCCTGCAGTCGTTTCAGCGCGTCATGGAGCAGGCGCCGCCGGATGCGGCGCCGGACCAATGGCTCGAGGCGGCGCTCGTCGCGCACAAGCGCCAGCTGCCGCTGACCCGCGAGACGGTGCGAAGCTTGCGCGAGGCGATGTTCGGGCCGCCGCTCCACGCGCAGCTGGACCGCCTGGAGGCGGAGGCGGCCGCGGCCGCACGGGCGCCGATGCCGCAGGCGGCGTCCGGCGAGCTGCGCGAGCTGCTCGGCAAGCTCGCGCAGGCGATGCGCGCCGTGCGCGACGCCGCCGGCGCGATGCCGGCGCCCGGCGCCACGGCGCCTGCCGCGCCCGGCTCCGCCGCCGGCGCCGCCGCGGCCGCGAGCCCGGCGGCGTCCGCGCCGGCCGAGCCGCCCGCGCCCGCGTCG
>NZ_QJVJ01000004.1 GCF_003217775.1 Paenibacillus flagellatus | reverse complement strand
GAGTTGGGTACGACAAGCAATCTTGTACTTTCGGATAATTTGACTTTGTGATAGTTCCCCGGATAGATAATCTTCGACTGCTTGGAGCTTGAGCCCAGCGCAATAGCTTCTGTTGTGGGTCCGGTTCTCCAATCCCTCATATCCCCATTGCTCATAACGATCTCGCCATTCAATCAGCGTTGTTCTTCCAATGTCATACTTTTGGGAGGTTGCCTGCAATCCCATCTCGTCGGTTTCTTGTAGCACCGCTAGCTTCTCTTGTGCACTCCATTTTTGGCGCATGAAAAAAACTCCCCTTACAGCAGCAGGTTTTATTATTTTCACCTGTCTACTTTAAGGGGAGCATATCAGATTACGGAAGGGCCGGTTTTTTTATCGGACGCGTCAGCAGCTGCCGCCGATGCCGGGCAGCGCTTTGATGCGGATGCCGTGCGGCGTCGCCCCGACTTGGATCCGATCGACGACTCGCTTCGTCGACGTGTCGATCGACACGACTTCGTTCGAGCCGGACAGCGTGACGTACGCTTTCGTCTGCTGGCGGTTGTACTCGATGTGCCGGGCCCCGGGCAAATCGGTCACGGTCTCCACCGGCTTGCCGGCCTGCAGATCGACGAACGTGACGGCGCTGCCTTCCATCGACGTCACAACGGCGGTCGTCCCGTCCTCGGATACGACGACGTCCGTAGCTCCCGGCGTGACGGAGATACGCCCGAGCGGCTTGCCGTCGGCCGTGTCGTACGTTTCGAGGGCGCCTTCACCGGCCGTCGGGACGTACAGCTTCTTGCCGTCGTCGCTGACCCGGATCGCGCGCGGCGTTTTGCCGGTCGGAATCGTCAATACCGTTCGCTTCGTTTTCACGTCGACGACGTATACCTTGTCGTTCTCATGGTCGCTGACGTAGAGCCGGTCGCCGAACAGGACGAGGTAGTTCGTCTTCGCCCCGGTCCCGAGATCGATCGTGCCGGCTTCATTCCCTTCCTTCGTGTCTACGATATAGACGAATTGGTCGGCGACCGCGGCGACGTAGAGCGTCTTGTTGTCCGCCGACAGCGCCATGCCGTGAGGCATCGGGCCGACAGCCACCTCCTTCTCGACCTTCAGCGTCTGCGTATTGATGATCGAAACGGTGCTGCTGTTCATGTTGGCGGCATACGCCTCGCGCATCGTACTCGAGAAAACGACGGTCGACGGAGCTTCCTGAAGCTGGACCTTCCCCACGACTTGTCCGGTCGGAACGTCGATGACGGATAAGCTGTTCTCCTTCTCGCTGGGTACGTAAAACTGGACCGCCGTCAGCTTGCCCGCTCCGTTCTGCGCGGCCCCGGCGGTCGTCGACGCGGGCGCCGCCGCTTCTCCGGTTTTCCCGCCGCCGGCTTGAAGCCGCTGCCGGGCTTGCTCCTTCGTCTCCATCGCGCAGCCGCCAAGCAGAACGGCGCACGCGATCGCTGCGACCCACATGCGATTCCTTGTCCTCATAGCAAACTCTCCCAACCCTGCTGCAAAATAAATCCTTGTATAACAATCGGAATAGGTGTATTATACAGGAGAAAACAGGAAAAAGGCAAGAAGCGATTGTGACGGAGGGAGCGAACGGACAGATGAAAAGCAAGCTGGTTCTCATTTCTTTACTCGTATTGGCGGGGGTCGCCGCCGCTTGCGGCAGCAAGCCGGAGAGCGGTCCGACGAACGCGTCGGGGGGCGGGGGCGGACAGACGGCGCAGCAGACGAAAACGCCGGAGACGTATCCGAACGCTCAATTGCTGGCCGACGTGAAATGGGTCGAGGAGCACGCCAAAGACCCGAACGTGAAAATTATCGACGCCCGTTCCAAAGGGTATGAGCAAGGTCACATTCCGGGCGCGATCTCGATCAACTCCGGGCTTCTGAAGGACGGGAAAAACAACGCGATCATCGGAAAGGAGGCGTTTACGGAGCTGTTCCAGAAGGCGGGCGTCAACAACGATACGACCGTCGTCGTTTACGACGAAGGGGCGGGTAACGGTGCGACCCGACTATTTTACGGACTGGAGTATTACGGGTTGAAAGATAAGGTGAAGGTGCTGAATGGCGGATACTTGGCTTGGACGTCGGCCGGCAAGGAACAGTCGACCGAGACGCCGACGCCCGCAAAAGGCAATTTCACCGCCGTACCGAACGACAAGCTCATCACGACGAAGGACCAGCTGCTGAACGCGAACCTGCAGCAGTGCACGCTGCTCGATACCCGCTCGGCGAAGGAGTTCAGCGGGGAGGATCTGCGCGGGAACAAGAAAGGCGGCCATCTTCAAGGCGCGATCCATAAGGAGTGGAGCGAGGCGATCGACCAAAATCCGGCGGACGGGGTGCCGAAATTCAAATCGTTTGCGGAGCTGAACAAATTGTATACGGATGCCGGCGTCACGGACAAGGAGAAGACGATCATCCCGTACTGCCAGACGAATATTCGCGGGGCGCATTCGTACTTCACGCTGCGGCTGCTCGGCTTCAAGGACATCCGTCCGTACGAAGGCTCGTGGGCGGAATGGGGCAACGCGGACGATACGCCGGTCGTGAAGTCCTGATACGGCGGAAGGAGAGACGGAAATGGCACATGATGTGGAAGACGTCCCGCATTTGGACGCCCGGGAGCTGAAGCGGCTTCTGGACGATCCCGGCCGAACGGCGATCGTCATCGACGTCCGGGAGCCGGAGGAGTACGAGGAGGCGCACATTCGCGGCCTCCCGCTCATTCCGATGGGGGACATCATCGACTGGACGGAGAAGCTCGACCCGTCCCGGGAGTACGTATTCGTCTGCCGGAGCGGCCGGCGCAGCCTGGAGGTCGCGAAATATTTCAAAAACAACGGCTTCGACCGCGTCCATAACTTCGGCGGCGGCATGCTGGACTGGACGGGGGAAGGCTTCGAGACGGAGGCCGGACCGGCCGGACCGATCGAACATTACGGATTGGAACGCTAACTTGGGGGAGGATTTCCGCATGAGCTTGAGCGAACAACAACTGCTGGAATTGAAGCCGGACATCGTCGTCGACGCCGTCGGCGAAGTGTGCCCGCATACGCTGAATTTGGCGCTGGACGGGTTGAAGAAGGCGAAGCCGGGCGACATCGTCGTGGAGGTGACCGATCACAGCATCGCCACGAAGACGATTCCGGCGGCCGTGAAGATGAACAAGATCGGCGAATTTTTGGGCGTCGCCAAGAAGGGCGGCCAGTACCACATTTTCGTGAAAAAAACTTGATTCGCGCACATCACGCATAGAAGTAAGGATGGTAAGCTTCGATGGCATATACGTGGGACGTCTTTTTGTTGGCCGCCGTTTTCGGCTTCGCGTACGGGTTCTTGCTGCAAAAGGCGGATTTTTGTTTCGTGGCGTCCGTTCGGGACTGGATCAGCGTGAAGGATACGCGCATTTTGAACGGCGTCCTCGTGCTGATCGCCGTCTCGCTGCTCGGCTGGGCGCTCGTGCTGACGAGCGGCGTCCGATCCGCGGCGGACGTATGGACCGTCCCGTTCGGCGGGGCGAACTTGCTCGGCGGCGTCCTGTTCGGCATCGGCATGACGATTGCCGGCGGCTGCGGATCCGGAACGCTGTACCGGTGCGGGATGGGCTATGTGCAGTTCTGGATCGTGCTGCTGTTCTCGATCGCCGGCAATTTGCTGTTCGCGCTCGTCTACGACCCTTGGGCGCGCGACGCGATCGAACCGCTGACGGTTCTGGACGGCGGATACACGCTGTACAGCCTGCCGCTGCCGGTATACGTCATCCCGGTGGCGATCGTGGTCGTCATGGCGGCAATCGCCGTGCTCCGATTCGGCTTTCGCGGCTTCGCGCAAGGCTTCAAGAGCGCGCTGACCGACTGGGAGGGGAACCCGTTCAAGCAGTCGCACTGGGACATCCGTCTCGTCGCGGCGCTGATCGGGATCGTCGCCACGGTACAGTTCGCGGTAATGTCGAACGTGAGCATTACCGGTCCGGAGACCCGGATCGGGGCGGTGGCGGCCGCACAGCTGTTCGGCGACGATTTCGTATTCGGCAATACGTATCTGAACTCGCTGTTCGCCGATTTTCCGAAGGTGGGGCTCGGCCCCGAGGAGACGCTCGTCCTGTTCCTCGTCGTCGGCTCGCTGACCGCCGCCCTGCTCAGCGGCAGCTTCAAGCTGCGGTTCCCGCGCCGGTCGCGGCTGCCGTACGCCGTTCTGGGCGGGCTGCTCATGGGCGTGTCGTCGCGGATCGCGCCGGGCTGCAACATCGCCAACGTCATAACGGGTATCGGCGGCTTGTCGATCAGCAGCGTGCTCGTCATCGTCGGCATGATCATCGGCATTTTCGTCGTCGTGGCGTTCGTGTTCAAGATGCCGCTGCTGCTGTTCCGTCGCGGCGACGATTCGTTCGGCGCATAAGGCAGGCTCGGACCATACGATGAAAGCGAAACAACCTCCGGACCCCGGTAGCGGGAACGGGGGTTGTTTGCCGTCGTTTTGAAACGGAGGCGCATTCCCTATATACTGTCCCTATCGGGAGTAAGCGACGAGAGGGGAATGAGGATGAAGCGGAACGAACGCGATCGCGAAGGCGGCAAGGTTGAGGAGGCGGTTGAAAGGCCGGCGCTGCTGCTGGACGTTCGCGGATTGTCGGCGGCCCGCCGTTGGTACGAGGACGTGCTGGGTTGGAGCGGCTCGGCCGGGGACGAATCCGAGCGGCAGGCCGTTTTGCGCGTGCCCGGGGGCGGGTTCGCGCTGCTGGTCGAAGCGGGGAACGAGGGGGCGGGCTTCGAGGGAGGGGCGACGAGTCGCCCGAAGCCGGGCGAACGGTTTTACGTTCCGGTGCCGGACGGTCCGGATGGCTTGGACGAGCTTAGGCGCAGGGCGGAAGCGGCCGGCGCGCCGGTAGCGGACGAGACGGAGCCGTCTTGCTGGCGGACTTTGACGATCGGGACGCCGGAAGGGTACCGCGCCGCGTATTGGCAGGAGCTGGACGCAAGCGACGACACGATCGTCGCGCTCTTCGCCGCCGGTCCCGACGCGCTGGAGCGGTCGCTGGCCGGGCTCGACGACGCGGCGCTCGACTGGTCGCTCGCGCCGGGTAAGTGGAGCATCCGCCAGCAGGTGCTGCATACGGTCGATTTGGAGCTGGCGACGATGCACAAGCTGAAGTTCGCCCTCGCCTCCGACGAGCCCGGGCGAGCCTATACGGCAAGCCGCTTCACGCAGGACGCGTGGGCGGAAGGGATGTGCTACTCGGAACGGCCGATCGCGGCCGAGGTCGCCCTGTTCCGCGCGCTGCGCGACCATACGCTGTGCGTGTGCCGGCACATTCCCGGCGCCCTCGCGCGGAGCGTCGTCTCGTCGGGCGGCCGCGTGGAGACGGCGGCGCGGCTTCTGAAGGCGATGGCCGGCCACGCCAACACGCATATTCGCCGCATCCGCGAAATCCGGCGGCTTCACGGTCGGTAAGCGGAGTGGCGGCACGCGGCGGTCCATGCCGGAGGTGCAAGCGATTAAGGAAACGAGGAGGGGCATCATGATTCGAAACGCCAGGCCGGAAGACGCCGAGCAAGTTATGCCGCTGATTTGGAGCGCCATCGGGACGATCGCGCATTCGCTCGCCGGAACGGACGACGATGCGGAAGCGAACCGTATTTTGACGTCGTTTTATCGGGTGAGGGGGAACCGGATCAGCTACGAGAACGTCATCGTGGAGGAACGCGACGGTCGGGTCGCCGGCATGGCGCTCGCCTACGACGGCGGCTCGGCCGATCGGCTGGACCGGCCGTTCGTCGAACGGATCGAGCGCGAGACGGGCCGGACCGGCTACACGATCGCGAAAGAGCCGCAGCCGAACGAGTATTATTTGGACAGCTTGGCGGTGGCCGAGCCGTTCCAAGGACAAGGCATCGCCAAGTCGCTCATGGGGGCGTTCGAGCGAAAGGCGGCGGAGAGCGGGTTCGCCCGCGTATCGCTGATCGTCGAGCCGGACAACGAAAGGGCGATCGGGTTGTACGGCAACATGGGCTACCGGGAGGATGGAGTCCTGCAAGTAAGCGGGAAGCGGTTCGTCCGCATGGTGAAGCCCGTCTAAGGCGGCGCTCGGCGCGCTTGCCCCGTCTCGGGGAGCGGACGAACGGTCCGATTGCGGGGCCGCAGCGGCCTTGAAGCGCGGCCGCGGAGTAAGGTACATTCGTACACGATTTGCACCGAAGGTCGGGGAAAGCGGGCAATAACGTAGACGTACATGCGTACGTTGGTTCGCCCTCCCGCCGCCCCGGGCGGACCAAGCGGCGCTCCGCATCGCCCGCCGAACGATGAACAGCCCTTTCCGGCGAATCCGGAAAGGGCTGTTCGCTTGTCGACGCCGGTTACCGGCGGCCGACCGGCTGCTGCGTTCCTTGCGAGTGGCGGTACAGCTGCTCGTAATAGCCTTGCCGGTCGAGCAGCTCCCGGTGCGTTCCCTGCTCGACGATCCGCCCTTGCTTCATGACGATGATGCGGTCGGCCTGCATGATCGTCGACAGGCGGTGGGCGATGACGAGCGTCGTCCGCCCTTGCGAGACGACGTGCAGCGCCGATTGGACGAGCTGCTCCGTGTGCGAGTCGAGGTTCGCCGTCGCTTCGTCGAGGATGAGGATGCGCGGCTTGAATACGACGATGCGAGCGAACGAGATCAGCTGCCGCTCGCCGGCGGACAGGCCGCTGCCGCGCTCCGACAGCATCGTGTCGTATCCGTCCTTCAGCCGCGTGATCAGCTCGTCGGCGCCGACGAACCGGCACGCCCGAATCACCTCGTCGCGCGAGATCGACTCGTCGAACAGCCGCACGTTGTCGACGATGGAGCCGGAATACAGAAACGGCTCCTGCTGCACGAGCCCGACGATCCGATGGAGCGACGATTGCGGCAGCTCCCGGATATCGACGCCGTCGATGCGCACGCTGCCCTGCTGCACGTCGTAAAACCGGCACAGCAAGCTCATGAGCGAGCTTTTCCCGGCTCCCGTCGCGCCGACGATGCCGATCATTTCGCCCGGACGGATGTGCAGATCGAGCCCGGACAAGATCGGGACCCCTTCTTGATAATGGAAATGGACGTTGTCGTAATCGATCCGTCCCTGCACGGACGTAGGGTCGACCGTCCTCGGCCGGTCCGGATCGCGAACCGCCGGCTCGGTGGAGAACAGCCGCCACAGCCGGTCCATCGACACGGTCGCCGACTGGAGCGTATTCCACTGCTGCGTGATCGAGTTGATCGGCTGGAAAAACTGCCGGATGTACGTAATGAACGCGTACAGCACGCCGAACTCCATCGTCCGCTCGAATACGGCCATCCCGCCGATCCAGACGATAAACGCGACGGAAACGTTGCCCAAAATGTCGAACGACCGGTTGAACAGCACGTTCGTCCGCACCTCGCGCAAATTGGCGCGCAAAAACCGTTTGTTCTGGTCGTCGAACGACTGCTGCTGCTCGTTCTGTTGATGGAACGCCTGAATGAGGTTCATGCCGGCCAAATTTTCCGCCGTAAAGGCGATGAGCCGGGACAGCTGCGTTCGGGCGTTATGGTATATGCTGCGCATGTACGACCGGAAGCCGATGGCGATGCCCGCGATGATCGGCAGCAAAATCATGCTGTAGCCGGCCAGCTCCGGATCGAGATGGAACATGAGCGCGATGATGAACAGCAGCGTCATTCCGTCTCGCATCAAGCTCAAAAACACTTGCGTAAAAAACTGGTTCAGCGTCTCCGTGTCGCTCGAGACGTGGGTGACGAGGCTGCCGTTCGGAAACCGGTCGAAAAACGACATCGACAGCTTCGAAATATGGCCGAACAAATCTTTGCGGATCGTCGCCACGATATGCTGTCCGACGTACTGGAGCATGTTGTTCTGCAAATATGTGAACAGCAGGCTGACGACGACGAAAACCAAGTAAACGATACTGATGATAAGCAGCATGCCGTAATCGTTCCGGCCGTCCATCAGGTTGTCGTCGATCGCGATTTTGACCAAATACGGCTGGAGCAGGTCGGCGGCGATCGCCAGCAGCGTGCACAGGAAAATGAGCGCGAAGCGGAGCCGGTACGGCTTCGCATACGCGAGCATCGTCCGGAACGCGGCTCGCCGGTCTTCCTTGCCGACGGCGCCGGCCGGCGAGGCGGCCGTCTCAGCTTTTCCCTTCGGCATATCGCGTCCCCTCCTCCTGGATGGCATATAACGAGGCGTACAGTCCTTCCTGCGCCATCAGCTGCTCGTGGGTGCCCTTCTGCACGATCGTTCCTTTGTCCAGCACGACGATTTCGTCCGCATGCTTGAGCGCGCTGATCCGATGGGCGATGATGATCGTCGTCCTGCCGCGCCGCTGCTCGCGCAGCTTGCCGATGACGTTCGTCTCGGTCACCGCGTCGACGGCGCTGACGCTGTCGTCCAGCACGAGAATCGGGGCGTCCTTCAGGAAGCCGCGGGCGAGGCTCGTGCGCTGCCGCTGTCCGCCGGAAAGCGTAATGCCGCGTTCCCCGAGCTTCGTCGCGAACCCGTCGGGGAAGTCCAGGACGTTATCGTATATTTGCGCCCGCTTGGCGGCCTCGTGCACCCGATCCTCCTCCGCGCCCCGGTCGGAGAACGCGATATTGTCGCGGATCGTCGTGCTGAACAGAAACCCGTCCTGCGGCACGTAGGCGATATGCTTCCGCAAGCTTTCGAGCGTGAGGGCGCGAACGTCGTCGTCCCCGATGCGGATCGTGCCGGCCGGGGGATCGTAGACGCGGAGCAGCAGCTTGACGAGCGTCGTCTTGCCGCTTCCGGTTTTGCCGATGATGCCGAGCGTCTTGCCCGGCTCCACGGTCAAATCGATGTTGCGCAGCGCTTCCTGATCGCTTCCCGGGTAGGCGAACGACAAATTCCGGATACGGATGCCCGAAGCGCCGGGCGGGAGCGTCTTCGCGTCCGCGTCCTCGCGTATGTCGGGCACGATGGAGAGAAAGCCGTTGAGCCGCTCCAGCGAGGCGCGCGACCGCTGCATCGTGTTGATGACGTTGCCGATTTGCTGGAGCGGGTTGACGATCATCCGCAAGTACAGCGTCAGCGACACGAAGCTGCCGATGGTGATCGAGCCGTGGATCGCCAAATAGCCGCCGTAAGCGATTGCAACGATCAAGGACAAGCCACCGAGAAACGGAAGCAGCGCCTGGAAAAGCGACGACATCCGGACGAGCCGCAGCTGGTTGTCGACGATCCGGTCGACCGTGAGGCCGAAGCGGCCCCGCATGATCGGCTCGACGGCAAATTTCTTCGTGACGCGGATGCCGCCGAACTGCTCCTCGGCCGTTTCCGTCATTTTGGCCAGCGATTCCTGCACGTTGAGCGATCGCTGCCGAATGCGGGGGCCGAACAGGACGACGACCCAAGGAATGACGAGCAGCGGGATCATCGAGACGAGCATGAGATGGACCGGAATGGAGCTTGCGATCATCATCGCCATGACCGAGACGATCAGGATGACGGCGTTCGTCGTATGGTTGACGCCCATCGAGATCGATTCCCGGACGGACGTCACGTCGTTCATGACGTAGCTCAGCAGCCGGCCGACGCCGTTCTTCGAATAGTAGTGCTCGCTCAGTCCGGTAAAATGGGCGAACAGCTTCCGTCGCGTGACGAATTCGAACCGCCGCCCGAGCCACATGATGACGAACTGTCCGAGGCCGGCCAAAATGCCGAAGGTGAGGCCGATCGCCAGCAGCGCCAGGCTGGCGTCGACGATCGCCTTCCGGCTGATGCCGCCCGCCTGCAGCGTATCGGTAAAATCGCCCAGCACGCGCGGGTAATAGGACTGGACGACGTTCGCCACGGCGATGGCCAGGACGGCCATGGCGTAAATGGGCCAGTTCGCGCGCAAATAGCCGGCCAATAGACGCGGGGATTGCAACCGTACCACTTCCCGTATTGGATTTTAGTCTCAAAGGTTCATTATACGTCGCAAGTCCGAATATTTCATCCGCGCTCGTGGGGCGGAAGCCCCGATTTTGACCCGTATTTGCCCGGTATGCGAACGTGAGGCGTCCCGTTCTTGCCGTTTTGGCGTATCCCTTCCTTGTCGGGCGGGAACGGGCGAGGACGGTTGCGTTCCAACAAAACGAGCCGCCTTCCCGGAGGAAGGCGGCTCCGAGCGAAGGCGGCGTCCGCCGGCCGGCGGAGCCCCGATCGCCATTCGATCGCAATTCGTCTCCGTAACGGCCGCGTCCGGATCGCCGGCGGATAAACAGCGTATCGGCAAATATCGCGGGCAGCAAAAGAGAGCCGCCTCCGCGACTCTCAACCGATCCGTTCTACTTGCCGCCTCCGAGCTCCTTCAGCGCCCGTTCGACGAATTGGTTGTCCAATACTTGGGACGTGTCGAGCTTTTTGTTGATCGCCCCGACGGAATAAAGGAAATCGGCCTGCTCCTGATGCGCCTTGGTGTACTCGGGCGTCGCGGGGGACAGGATCGGTTCGGAGTTTCTCAGCACTTGGCCGATGATCGCCTTGTCGAGCTTTTGCGAGCGGGCCAGGTCGTCCGTCACCTCGTCGAAATGGCCGACGAAATAGCGGCGCGCCTCCTCGTAAGCTTTCAAAAACAAGACGGTCAGCTCGGGATGATCCTTCGTAAACTTCGTTCTCGCGATGAGGAAGCTCGGGGCGTTCAAGCCCAAATCTTGTCCCGACGCCAAAACGGTCGCTCCCGTCTGGAACACCGCCGTCGTCGCATACGGCTCCCAAATCGACCAAGCGTCGACCGCGCCGGTATCGAGCGCCGGTCTCGCCTCGTCCGGCTGAAGCTGAATTTCCTTGATGTCGCTTCCCTTGAGGCCGGCCTTGTCGATCGCCATGTACAAGAAATTGTAGGCGCTGCTCCCCTTCGCCACAGCGACCTTTTTGCCTCTCAGATCGTCCAGCTTCCGGATCGGGCTGTTTTTCGGCACGACGATGAAGTTGCCTTTCTTCCCGTCGGACGTCACGGCGATCGCGCGGAAGTCGACGCCGCCCGTCTGCCCCGAAATGACGGGCGTGCCGCCCGTGGCGCCGAAATCGAGCCGTCCTGCGGCCAGCGCTTCGAAATGGGGAGGGCCGCTCGCGAACTCGTGCCACTTCACTTCGACCCCCGCCGCGGCGAACGCCTTCTCGAAATAGCCTTTCTCCCGCGCATACGGCAAAATGCCGGTTTTGCCCTGCACGCCGATGTTGACCGTCACGTTTTCCTTCGGCTTCGCCTCCGACGCCGCCTGCGTATTCGTCTTGCCGCCGTTCGCCGCTCCGCCCCCCGCGCAAGCCGCCAGCAAAGCCGCCATCGCAGCGGCCGCCAACGAGGCCCGCCATCCGGGCTTGCCGATCCATCCGATCATCATGAACCACTCCTTCTTCATGGAAATGCCGGCCGGAAACGAAACGCAAAAAGGAGACGCGACGGCACGATGGCGTCGGTCTCCGGCGATCCGGTCGAATAATACCGATAAAACGCATTGGATTAATTTGATAAGAATCATAGCAATTTCGGTTCCCGCTGTCAATCGCAAAATGACCGGGCAACAAATCGAAAACCGATCCGTGGTACAACTTAATTCGGAAGCACAAACCGGATAGCGAGGTGCGACCGGCAATCGATTTCGAATATGGAGATGGAGATGAGGACATGAGCAAGCTGAAAGGGAAAGTTGCTTTGGTGACGGGAGCGAGCCGGGGAATCGGGCGGGCGATCGCGCGGCGGTTCGCCCAGGAGGGCGCGCTTGTCGCCGTCCATTACGGCCGCAACCGGGAGGCGGCGGCCGAGACGGTGCGGGACATCGTCTCGGCCGGAGGGGAAGCGTTCGCGATTCAAGCGGACCTCGGGGCGCCGGGAGGGACGGAGACGCTGTTCGAATCGCTCGACGCGGGGCTGACGGTGCGTACCGGCGGCACGGTCTTCGACATTTTGGTCAATAACGCGGGAGTCTCGTTTTACGGCAGCATCGAGAATACGACGGAGCCGTTTTTCGACGACGTCATGACGGTCAACGTGAAAGCTCCGTTCTACGCGATTCGCCAGGCGCTTCCGCGGCTGAGGGAGGGAGGGCGCATCATCAACCTGTCGTCCGCCGTGACGCGAATCGCCATCCCCGACATTATCGCATACAGTATGAGCAAAGGGGCGATCGACACGCTCACGCTCGTCCTGGCGAAGCAACTCGGCTCGCGCGGCATTACGGTCAATGCGATCCGCCCCGGCTTCGTGGCGACGGATATGAACGCGGCGTCGCTGAACGATCCGGACGCCCGCAAGTTCGGCGCCGAATTTTCCGTGTTCGGCCGATGGGGCGAGCCGGAGGACGTAGCGGACGTCGCCGCCTTCCTCGCATCGCCGGACGGGCGATGGGTTACCGGCCAAACGATCGACGCGAGCGGCGGCTCGCATCTGTAACCGGTCGGGCGCCGGCCGGGTTCGCAAAAGAACCGGTTGACAGTCCGGGCGGGCGGTGGTACCATAAGCTAAAATCGCACTAAATCAATTGGAATTAGTGGTTTAAAATGTCGACCGGAAATCCGGAGATGCATCCTTGACGGGAGGTGTCTTCGGATTTTTTTGTCGTAATTCATTTGAATGAGAAGAGGAGAGATGGACATGAGCGTAAGAAACGAGGCGGCGCACGAAGAAGTGGAGTTCGGCTGGTTCATACCGACGACCGGGGACGGCAAATATATCGGCGTCGAGCCGGAGAGGGAATCGACCGCGGACTATATGATCCGGGTGGCCCAAACGGCCGAACGGGCGGGCTATACGTTCGCCCTCATCCCGACGGGCGGCTCGTGCATCGACGCCTGGATCGTCGGCTCGGCGATCGTCACGCATACGCGCACGCTCAAGCCGCTCGTCGCGATGCGGCCCGGGCTGATCGCGCCGGTGCTGGCTGCCCGAATGGCGGCGTCGCTCGACGCGATATCCGGGGGACGCGCGCTGATCAACGTCGTGACCGGCGGCTCCCCGAACGACCTGCGGGCGACCGGCGATCCGCTCGCCGATGCGCACGACGAGCGGTACGAGCGGACGCGCGAATTTTTGCACATCGTCAAAAGCGTCTGGGCGAGCTCCAATGACAGCCGCCCCCGATTCCTGGCCGGCCACCAGACGTATAAAGGCGCGGAGCCGGTGTCGTTCAAGGGACGCTACTACGAGATTGAAGGCGGCGCCAGCTACCCCGCTCCGGTGCAGAAGCCCCATCCCCCGCTGTACTTCGGAGGAAGCTCGCCGGCGGGCAAACGGACGGCGGCGGAAACGGCGGACGTCTACCTCATGTGGGCGGAGCCGCTCGACTGGATCGCCGGACAGATCGACGAGCTCGAAGCGATCCGGGCCGAGCTGAAGCGGGACGGGGGGATCGACCGCGGGCTGCGCTACGGCTTGCGCGCCCAAGTGCTCGTCCGCGAGACGGAGGAGGAGGCGTGGAGGGAGGCGTGGGACATTATCAGCCGCGTCGACCGGGAGGCGATCGAGCAATCGAACGAGCGGTTCACGAAGACGGACGCCGTCAACCAGAAGCGGCAAAACGAGCTGCGCGAACGGTCGCGCGACGAAGGGTACGTGCTCGGACCGAACTTGTGGAGCGGGCTCTCGATCGTGCGAGGCGGCGGCTCGATGCTCCTGGTCGGGACGCCGGAGCAGGTGTCCGACCGCATCCTCGAATACGTAGATTTGGGCATCTCTTCGTTCGTGCTGTCCGGTTATCCGAACCTGGAGGAGGCGGACATCACCGGCCGGCTGCTGCTGCCGCTCGTCAAGCGCAAGCTGGCGGCGAGAGCGAAGGAGCGGTCCGAAGCGATCGAGACGGCGTGAGCGCCGTCATCGGATAAGGAGGAATACCGTCATGTCGCTGCCGCTGCTGGAGCTGACCGATCTGCACAAAACGTTCGAAACGCCGAAGGGCTCGACCCAAGCTTTGAAGCAGATCCGTCTGTCCGTCAAGGAAGGCGAGTTTCTTACCGTCATCGGCCCGAGCGGCTGCGGCAAAAGCACGCTGCTCAAAATTATCGCCGGGCTCGACGCCGACTACGAAGGAGACGTCCGGCTGGACGGCGAGCGCGTCGAGAAGCCGGGCATCGACAAAGGGTTTATTTTTCAGGAGCCGCGGCTGTTCCCTTGGTTGACCGTGGAAAAAAACATCGCCGCCGACTTGTCGCTCTCGGACGCGACGGTTCGCCGGAAGGTGGACGAATTGATCCGCCTCGTCCGGCTGGAAGGATTCGCAAAGTCGTATCCCCGGGAGCTGTCCGGCGGGATGGCGCAGCGGGTGGCGATCGCGAGAGCGCTTCTGCGCAGCCCGAAGGTGCTGCTGCTCGACGAGCCGTTCGGGGCGCTGGACGCGTTCACGCGCTCGCACATGCAGGAGGTGCTGCAAGACATATGGCAGACGAACCGGACGACGATGCTGTTCGTGACGCACGATATCGACGAGGCGATCGTACTCGCCGACCGGGTCGTCATCATGAACGCCCGTCCCGGCACGATCCGCAAAATCGTCCCGATCGACCTCCCCTTCCCGCGAAAAAAGGCGAGCCGCTCGTTCCAAGAGCTGCGGCATCTCGTCCTGAGCGAATTCGAGAAGGTGGAGGAGCTGGAGCTGGTCGACAGCTCGGGCATCTAACGACCGGAGCGTCAAACAATCCGTATGCGAGGTGAGCGTTTATGAGCAATCAGGCGGAGATATTGCCCCGTCCCGCGGCCGTCGTTCCGGCCGCCGCGGCGAAGCGAAGGACGACGAAGGAGGCGAATCGGCCGGCGTCCCGCACGAAACGGCTGCTGCTCGGGCTCGGCTTCCCGGCGTTCGTGCTGGCGGTTTGGCAGCTGGCGGGCTGGAGCGGGTACGTTTCGGCGACGATTTTGCCGACGCCCGCCGAGATTTTCGTTTCGTTCGGGGACTTGATCCGGTCCGGGGAGCTGTTCGGCCATTTGGAGATCAGCTTGTACCGGGCCGCGCTCGGTTTTTTCCTGGGAGGCGCGCTCGGGCTGGCGGCGGGGCTCGCCGTCGGCTTCTCGGCGCGGGTGGAGCATACGCTCGACCCTTCGCTGCAAATGCTGCGCACGATCCCCCATTTGGCAGTAACGCCGCTGTTCATTTTATGGTTCGGGTTCGGCGAGTTTTCGAAGGTGCTGCTGATCGCCAAAGGGGCGTTTTTCCCGCTTTACGTCAATACGTTTCTCGGCATCCGCAGCGTCGACTCGAAGCTGTTCGACGTGGCCCGGGTGCTCGAATTCAGCCGATGGAAGCAGATGACGCGGCTCGTGCTGCCGGCGGCGCTGCCGAACGTGCTGCTCGGCGTCCGGCTGTCGCTCGGGGTGGCCTGGCTCGGGCTCGTCGTCGCGGAGCTGATGGGGTCGAGCGAGGGGATCGGCTATCTGATTTTGGACGCCAGACAGTTTTCGCAGACGTCGGTCGTCTTCGTCGGCATTCTGATCTTCGCCGTCGTAGGCAAAGCGACCGATTCGCTCGTCCGCTTCCTGGAGAAGAAGCTGCTGCGCTGGCGGGACAGCTTCAACGGTTGAGGGGAGGGGGCGCTCGGCTTGATCGGGCGGATCGGGCCCGTCTTCCGCGGAAGGCTGCCCCCCTTCGTGCCGGGTGGACCGGAACGGCCGCGGCGCCGGCGACAGCGAGAAGCCGCAGTTGTCGCAGAAAACGAACGCCCCCGGACCGCGCGTGCGGCAGCCGGGGGCGTTTTCGCGACTTTACTTCGACTCGCCGTTCAAATAGTTGTAAAACGGCTGATCGACCCAAAACGTGTACGTCGTCACGTCCGCCTTCGGATCGAGCTGTCGGAACGCCGCGACGATGTCCGCGGACTTCTCGTTCAGGGAGAACGATTGGGCGTAATAATGCCCGTCGGCGATGACGTTGTTCGTGATGACCCTGTAGTCGCTCAGCTCCGTGAGCGAGTAATAAAGCGGCTGCCACCACGAGCCGGCGAGAAGTCCGGGTTGATCGTCTTCGTTTTTCTTGGCGTAGGCCAGCACGATCGGCTGGAACTTCGCCTTGTCCTCGGCGGTCGCGAATTCGAAGACGAGGTCGTATTCCTTCGCGTAGGCGATATAGTTGCCGTTCTCGATCCGCTCGACCCGGTAGCTGTCCGTCTCCTTCGGCTCGCCCCACTCCTTTAAGTAGACGAAGGCGGACGTCTTCGGCTCGAATTGGACTTTGGCGTTCAGCCCTTCGCTGCGAAGCAAGCCGATCAGCTGCACGGCGTGGCGAATATCGTCGTGGCCGTACGCGATCGCGAGCGACTCGTCGAAGTTGGCGTCATACCGCTTGTCCTTCAAATTGTAGCCGGTCACCTTGTTCTGCTTGAGCGCTTCGTTGACGATCGCACGCAGGGCGGGCGCATCGATGATGTCCGACGTCTCGTAGGCGTCGATCAGCTTCGTATAAATGTCGTCGTCCGCCGCGTAGCCGATGTAATGCTTGTACTGCCCCCGGAACGTCAAGATGCGGCCGAGCAGCGCGTCCGCATAATCGTCGACGGCTGCATCCGCACCACCCCGAAGCGTGTCGTACAGGCCGTCGGGTACGAGGCCGGAGTCGATGGCGGCGGCGATCTCCTGGGCGGCCTGAGCGGTAAGCGTCGAAGGATCGATCCCGGCCTTGGCGAGCGAGGCGGCCGCCTTTCCGGCGGGATACGTATAGGCGAGCTCCTTCAGCCCCGCCGCTTTGACGGCGATGAAGGTCGCCGCAAGCGGGTCGAGCGGCCGTTCGGCGCCGACGTCGGGCGAGGTCAGAATGCCTTGGCCGTGCAGAAGCGAGGCGGCGGCGTAATACGGGCTGTCCGGCTTCAAATCGCCGAACGAGGCGGCCGGAACGTCTTTAGCGCCGTCCCCGACGATCCGGGCGACCGCGCGGATGAAGTCGCCTTTCGTCGCGGCTTCGGGCAAGTCGATGCCGAGCTCGCTTTTCAGGAATGCCGCGTATTCGCCGGTGCTTGGCGCCGATTCGGCCGACGCCGCGGCAGCGGCCGCGCAGGCGGTCGGGAGCAGCGGGGAGGCGAGAAGGGCGGCGGACAGGACGACGGACGCCAGCCATTTGCCGGACGACGTGCGCAACGGTTTGTACATGAGGATTCCTCCAATCCGAAATCGGAAATGTGAATGATTCGTATGGTAGCATTTGCCGCGGACGGGTGTCAACAGAAAATTCTTATTATCAAATCGGAATAATCGGTTATGGCAATTTCGGTTAACAAGACGCCAATTCCGGCTAAATCCTTTCGCGCTCCGAACCGTTACAATAAGAGACGTGCATGGCGCTTGGCCATGATGCCGAACGAGGAGGAACGCGGAATGCAGCCGTTTAACGGATTGGGAATGAATCTCGGCACGCTCTCGCGGTTGTCGAAGGCGAAGACGCGGTCGATCAGCCCGGAAAACTTTACGGGCGAGAAGGGCAAGGGGGGCATGGCCGCGGAAGGGACGGGCCAAAAATACGCCCGCGATTTGGGGCTCGGCTGGAAAATATCGCCCTCGATCCGCGTACCGGCTGCCTCGACGGTTACGCTGGCCGATATCGGCGAGTCCGGGGCGATTCAGCACATATGGCTCACTTGCTTCCCGACGACGTGGAGAACGCTGATCGTGCGCATGTATTGGGACGGGGAGCCGGAGCCGTCGGTGGAAGTGCCGGTCGGCGACTTTTTTTGCAACGGCTGGTGCGAGCGGAGCAACGTCAACTCGCTGCCGGTGGCGGTCAATCCGGCCGGGGGGATGAACTGCTATTGGGAAATGCCGTTCCGCCGGTCGGCGAAAATCACGATCGAGAACATCGACGATAAGGAAGCGGTCCTGTTTTACCAAATCGACTATACGCTGACCGACGTGCCGGACGATGCGGCTTACTTCCACGCGCAATGGCGGCGCAGCAACCCGCTGCCGTACAAGGACGTCCATACGCTGCTGGACGGCGTGCGCGGGCGCGGGCATTATGTCGGCACGTACATCGCCTGGCAGTCGAACAACAGCGGCTGGTTCGGCGAAGGGGAGATCAAGTTTTATATGGACGGCGACGAGTTCCCGACGATTTGCGGCACCGGGACGGAGGACTATTTCGGCGGAGCGTGGAACTGGGAGCAGCCGAAGGGCGAATACGGCACGTACTCGACGCCGTACCTCGGCATGCACCAGGTGCTGAAGCCGGACGGGCTGTACCGGAGCCAGCAGCGGTTCGGGATGTACCGGTGGCACGTCATGGACCCGATCCGGTTCGAAACCGACCTGCGCGTGACGATTCAGGCGCTCGGCTGGCGGTCGAGCGAGCGGTATTTGCCGCTGCAGGACGACATCGCCTCCACGGCGTTCTGGTACCAGGCGGAGCCGCATGCGCCGTTTGCGCCGATGCCGGGAAAGGACGATCTTGAAGTGATTTGACGCGAGCAAGGAAGGACGCATCGTGCCGGAGCGGCGCGGTGCGTCTTTTTGCGCCTATGGCGGCCGGGGCGGCGGTTTACAACGTTTCCGGCGCTCCGATACAATGGGAAGGTGCGTCGAAACGAACCGGCTGCGAAATGCCGGATGCCGCCAAACCGGCGCAGGAGGGTAAACATGGTCCAAATCGATTTGTCGGGCAAGACGGCTCTCGTCACGGGGGCGACCGGCCAGCTCGGAAGGGTGATGGCCCGGACGCTGGCGTCGTGCGGGGCGTCGGTCGCGATCCATTATTACCGGAACGGGGAGAAGGCGGAGTCGCTGCTCCGGGAGCTCGCCGCAGCGGGCGCGGCCGCGATCGCCGTCCAAGCGGACGTGACGGACGCGGATTCCGTCGCCGCCATGAAAGAGGCTGTGCTGGGCCGATTCGGCAAGCTGGACATCGTCGTCGCCAACGCGGTCAGCCAATACAAGTGGACGTCGATTTTGGAGCAGCCGCTCGACGACTACGTCGACCAATTCGAAGCGTGCGTCGTCCAAAACGTGCTGCTCGCCAAAGCGTTCGTCCCGCAAATGATCGAGCGGCGATACGGACGCATCGTCGGCATCAATACGGAATGCGCGATGCAAAACTTCCCGAATCAATCGGCGTATGTCGCGGGCAAGCGCGGCATGGACGGCTTGTACCGCGTCCTCGCCAAGGAAGTCGGGGAGCACGGCATTACGGTCAACCAAGTCGCGCCCGGCTGGACGATCAGCGAGCGGGACCGCGACAACGGCACGGAGCGTCAAGAGGCGTACGAGCGGAGCGTGCCGCTGCGGCGCCGCGGTACGGACCAGGAAATCGCCAACGCGGTCGCGTTCCTCGCCTCCGATCTGGCCGGCTTCATTACGGGGGCGTATATTCCGGTCAACGGAGGCAACGTCATGCCGGCCATCTGAACCGGGACGGCCGATGCCGCCTCTTCATCCCACAACCCGATATTCGAAAAGGAGAAACGCCGACATGACAACGGTACGCTATTGCTCGACATGCGGAACGAAACTGGAAACGAGGACGATCGACGGCGTCGAGCGGCTCGCCTGCTCGAGCCCGGATTGCTCGTTCGTCCATTGGGGCTCTTACAGCGTAGGGGTCGGGGCGCTGCTCGTGCGCGACGGCAAGGTGCTGCTCGTCCGCCGGGCGCAGGAGCCGGGCAAAGGCTACTGGACGAATCCGGGCGGCTACATCGAGCAGCACGAGCCGATCGAGACGACGATCGAGCGCGAGGTCGAGGAGGAGGCGGGCGTCGTCGCCCGGGCGGCCGGTATCGTCGCCGTGCGCGATCAGCCGCGCGACGTCCACAACGTCTACATCGCGTTCGCGATGGAGTACGTGAGCGGCGAGCCGAAGCCGGACAACCGGGAGGTGGACGCCGCCGGCTTTTTCGGGCCGGAGGAGATGGCGGAGATGAACGTCGCCCCGTTTACGCGATGGCTCGTCGACGTCGCGCTGAACGGACGGTCCGACGGGCTCGAACGGGACGAGCGGACCGAGCTGCCGATCCGCCACGCCGGCCTGTTCAAGGTCGCCACGCGTTAGACGCCCGCCGCCCCGGCGGCCTCCGGCGTAGGCGGAGAGCGCTATTCCGCGATGGCCGTCCAATCGAACAGGACGCCCATGGCCGAGCCGCGGTCGCGGGCCAGCATGCCGTATGCGTCCGCGGCCGCCAGCGGCGATAGGCGGTGGGTGATCAAGGACGCGACCTCCATTCGGCCTTGGACGACGTAGCTCGCGAACAGGCCGGCCATTTCGGCGTGCGTCCAGCCTTTGAATTCCGCCAAGGCGTGAATGCCCAGGATGGAGACGGAATGGGACACGACGTTGCGGCCCATCTCCTGCTTGGAGGGGGTGGCGGTATCCCCGAGCAGCACGACGCGTCCGAACGGCTTGACGAGCCGGGTCGCCTGCGCCAGGACGGCCGGATGGCCGGTAACGTCGAAGACGACGTCCAGCATGCCGCCGCCGGTATGTTCCCGGATGTCCTCGCGGGCCGATCCGGCGTCCACGGCGAGCCGCCGGATGCCCGGCCGGTCCGGGACGAGCGCCAGCCGGCTCTCGGCGGGATCGATGGCGAACAGCGTCTTGACGCCGGACAAGTACGCGTACCGGGCGACGAGCTGGCCGAGCAGGCCGAGCCCGATGACGCCGACCGTCTCCCCGAGCCGCAGCTCCGCCCGTCTCGCGCCGAGCTGCGTCGTTTTCGCGAGATTGTAAAAAACGCCTTGCTCGTTGCCGATTTCCGCAGGCAGCACGTACGCGTGCTTCGCCTCCGTCTTGAAATATTGAGCGTGCGGGTATTCGACGAATACGCGATCGCCTTTCCGGACGCCCGCGACAGCCGGCCCCGTATCGAGCACCTCCGCAACCATCGAATAGCCGGGGTGGAACGGATACTTCACCCAGCCGGACCAATTCGTGTCCGGATCGAATACCCCCTTCAAGCATTGCAGCTCCGTGCCCGTGCTGATCAGCGAGCACACCGCGGCGCACAACAGCTCCGTCGGGCCGAGCGCGGGATCGATCGCCTCCTTGCGCACCTCGACGCGCTCCTTCTCCGCGAATACGATTCGCCATCCTTCCATCCGCATACCCTCCAGGATCGATTGATTTGCCTACGTCCCAAGTGTATGAAGTTCAAGCGGCGGAGAACAGAACACAACTTTGCCGAAGTTTGGCACTTTTACAGGTCATTCGGCCGGATCGCCGAACAGCGACTTGTATTGTCCCGGAGCGATTCCCGTATATTTCTTGAACAGGCGGGCGAACGTCTGGATATCGTTGAAGCCGAGCAGGTCGGCGATCTCGGAAACGGTCATTTCCCGCGTTCGGAGCAGCGATTTCGCCTTGGCGATTTTCATTTCGCGATGGAGCAGAATGGGCGGTTTGCCGAACAGCTCCTTGAACCGGTTGCTTACATACGTCGGGTTCATGTTCAGCTCCTCGGCGATCTCCGCGAGCGAAAGCGGAGCTTCCGGCCACGAGACGATGCGGAGCAGGACGGCCAGAAACGTTCGGGACGGATGCTCCTCCTCCACCGTGCCGACATGCTCCAAGCCGTCCTTCAGCAGCAGGTACAGCAGCTCGAGCGATTTGGCTTTTCGCAGCAGCACGTTCGGAACCCGGCTCCCTTCCGACTTCGACAGCATGTATTCGTCGAAGACGGCTTCGAACTTCCGGTATTCGCGCAGCGGATAAATGTAGGGGACGTGCAGAAACGGCAGCACGTCGATCGTATCGTGAATCTTGTACGTAAAATGCCACCACAAAAACTCGGTTTCCTCGTCGCTGTCCTTATACTGGTCGTGCTCGAGAAACGTCGGGATGAAGATGACGGTGCCGGGGCGATTGTCGTATACCCGGTCGCGCACCTTCAGCTTGGCGGAGCCTTCCCGGACGTACGTCATCATGTAGAACCGGTCGAAGACGCGGTTCCGGTAGTTCATCTCGCGGCGGCGGTGAACGTCGAACGTCAGCACGCGCAGCTCGGCCATTTCCAGCAGCGACGATACGATATCGTCCTTCACGGCGTCACGTCCTTTGCGTCACGACAAATCCCAGCAGCCCGACTGATCGTCCAGCGCCCGCAGCTTCACTGACCGGGCGTATTCCGTCGGCGTCATGCCGGTCGTTTTCTTGAACTGTCTCGAGAAATAATGGATGCTGCTGTATCCGAGCGCTTCGGCGATTTCGGTATAGTTGAGCCTCTCCTCGCGGATAAGCGATTTCGCCCGTTCGAGCTTGAGGTGGTTGAAATATTCCAGAACGCCTTGGCCGGTATGCTGCTTGAACGCCGTCTTCAGCAGCGTGCGGCTAACCCGGAACCGGCGGCACAGCTCGTCTACCGTCAAATCGTCCGCCATGTGCGTCTTCATGTACTCGGCGACGTCCGCGGCGATGACATGGTCCTTGTTCTCCTTGACCGCGGATGCCGGCTTCTCGGCCGCGACCGGAGCGCGCTTCCGGCGGATGAGGTGGATGAGCAGGTTTTCCAGATGGTTGCGGATCAGCTGCTCGCTGCCGAACGGCGCGTCCGCCCGGCGGCTCAGCCTGCGCATGCGCGGCGAATCGATCGGCGGGTCGAACGCGTCGAGTCCCGCCCGGACCAGGCTCGCGTAGATGGCGCGCTCCCGTTCGTCGAGCCGGAATACCCGGTTCTCCGCAAAATAACCCATCGCCGGCGAATCGCATTCGAACGTCAAAATGATGACGTTCGGCGTCGACCTCTGCGCCGCCCCGCCCCGGTGAAATTCGTTCGGTCCGTAGAACACGAGGTCGCCCTGCTCGAGATGGAACGGCTTCCCGTCGACGGTAACGTCCCATTCCCCCTTGTCGACGAAGACGATTTCCCAGAAATCGTGCTTCTCGCCTTCGAAGAAGTAGTCCTTCGGCATTTCCCTGTAAAAAAACGTGATCAGCTTTCGAACCGCCAGCTCTTCACGCAGCTCGAATTTCGCGTAATCCATCGGATATCGCCGCCTCCGTACGGGTTGTCGCTTTCGATGTGACCTGATGATAGCCCAATGCGGAGCCGATTGCAACGAATTTTGTATCGCCGGCAGGGGAAAAAGAGGAGAGCATTCGGATGAACCGAATATAGACGAATTTCCGAGCATACATGAAAGGGGAGGAGCGGTCCAGGCCAACGGAGAAGCGGGCGTCTTTCCAGGCGGCCGGCCCATTTTCCGGTTGCGGGATCGGAAGACGGTGGAGTACAATGAAGAGGGATGTTCGAAACTAACACAATGATGTTTGAAAGAAACAAATGTCGGCGGGACAAACGACTGGACGGGGATGACGCCGGAGCCGCACATTCGATTCGACGATCCGAGGAGGAGAACGGATGGGGACGTTGCGTTTTGTTGTAGTCGGGACCGGATGGGTAGCGGGGGAATATTTGAAAGCGATTGCAAGCCGGACGGACGCCGAAGTGGCCACCGTCGTGAGCCGGAACGCGGAGCATGCGAGAGCGAGACTCGATTCGCTCGGCATCGCCGCCCGCGTGACGGGTGACTATGAGGAGGCGGTGAAGGACCCGACCGTCGATGCGGTCGTCCTCTGCTCGACGCCGGATTTGCGTCCGGAGCAGGCGGTGGTCGCGGCACGGCACGGCAAGCATCTCGTCCTGGAGAAGCCGCTCGCAATGGACCGCGAGGGGCTGCGTCGCATGGCGGAGGCGCTGGCGCGCCATCCGGTCGCGACGGCGGTCAGCTTCGTGCTGCGCTGGAATCCCTCGTTCGCCAACACGAAAGCGCTCATCGAAGACGACGCGATCGGCCGCGTCTTCATGGCCCAAGTCGATTACTGGCATCATGTCGGGCCGAAATATCCGCAATACCGGTGGAGCAGGACGAAGGCGCAGGGCGGCAGCAGCATCTTGTCCGCGGGCTGCCATGCAGTGGACGCCGTCCGCTATTTCGCCGGCGACATTGCCGAGGTGACCGCCTACGGCTGCCGGACGTGGGCCGATTCCGACTACGAGTTCGATCCGAATGCGATCGCCATTTTCAAGCTCCAAAACGGGGGGATCGGCAAAGTGTCGTCCTCGCTCGAATGCAAAACGCCGTACAAGTTCAACGTCCACCTGCTCGGGGAGAAGGGCGCCATTATGAACAACCGGCTGTTCAGCCACAAGCTGCCGGGGCAAACCGACTATGCGACGATTCCGACGATATTGCCGGACAGCGGCGACGTGACGCACCATCCGTTCGCGGAGGAGATCGACGATTTCATCGGTGCGATCCGCAACGGAACGCGGACGCGCTGCGATTTCGCGGACGCGTACCGGTCGATGGAGGTCAGCTTCGCCATCGACGAATCGATCGCGACGGGGCGCAGCGTCAGCTTGCCCCTTGCCGAGTAATTCGGACGCATCGCGAAAGTTTATCGAAAGGTTGGGACAAAGGATGACCGTCAAAATCGGGATGATCGGCGCCGGAGGCATCGCCCGGCACCATTTGAATACACTAAGCAAAATTCCGCTCGCGCAAGTCGTCGGCGTATTCGACGTGAACCGCGAAAGCGCGGAGCGGGCCGCCGCCTCCGTCGGAGCGAGAGTGGCCGACAGCGCGGACGCGCTGTTGAACCGGTCCGACATCGACGCCGTCTTCATTTGCACGCCGCAGTTTGCGAGAGACGACCTGGAGGCCGTCGCCGCCGGCCGGGGCATCCACCTGTTCGTCGAAAAGCCGCTCGGGCTCGAGCTCGACTCCGTGCGCCGCAAGGAGAAGGCGATTCGCGAGGCGGGAGTCCTCCATTCGGTCGGATACGTGCTCCGGTATTACGATACGGTACAGCAGGCGAAGCACTATTTGCAGGGCCGTACGGTCCACCTCGTGCAGGCTTACCGGTTCGGCACGTCGCATCCGGCGGCATGGTGGAGGCAGCAGCATCAATCGGGCGGGCATTTGGCGGACGCGGTGACGCATCAGGTCGACCTGATCCGCTATCTCGTCGGCGAGTACCGCGACGTGAGCGCCCGATTCGGCCGCAGCGCGATCGGCGAGCTGTACCCGGATGCGACGATTGCGGACGCGGGCGCCGTCTCGTTCACGCTCGAGAGCGGAGCGGTCGGCACGATTACGGAGTCGTGCATCTCGCCGTTCAACGGCGAGTCCGAGATCAAGCTGTTCGGCCCCGATTTTTACGTCCAGCTGAGCGGCAACGGGAAGACGGTTACGATCATCGACAAGGAGCGCCACGTCACGATTACGTCGAAGCGGGATCCGAGCTACGAGCAGGACAAAGCGTTCGTCGAGGCGGTGGCGTCGGGGTCCGGCGACTCGATCTTATGCGGCTATGCGGACGGGATGCGGACGCTCGCGTTTGCGCTCGCCGCCCACCGTTCCGCCGAAAGCGGAGGAGCGGTACCGGTCGAGGATGAGGGGCCGCCGGTTATGGCGTAAGGACGGCGAGAGCTAAGGGAAGGCAGGAGGCCGCGGGGCGGCAGCCGGCCTTGTCGTCTTTCGGCGCCAAGGGGCCGGTAAAGGCGGCGGTGGCGCGAGCACGGGCCGGGGCGGCGGCGCTTACGGGCTCGAACGCGGTCATTTTGACCGCCATCTCCCGCGAAAACTCACCGCGGCGAGGTGAAGGATTGCGCCGCGGGAGCGTCGAATCATGAATTCGGAAACGTAGAGTAGCGGTGAAGGGGAGGGACTTCCGATCATATTCCCGATTCTCAAACAAGGAGCGACGATCGGTGTAACGGCGCCTTCATCCGGCGTGCAGGAGCAGTGGCACGGCCTGCTCAGGCAGGCTTGCGGCCGGATGGAGGCGCAAGGCTTCCATGTCGTCATCGGCGATACGGCGTGGACGCAATCGAAAGCGAAATCGTCCCCGGCCGCCAGCCGTGCCGACGAGTTAAACGCCATGCTGCGCGACGACCGGATCGATGCGATCATTCCTCCTTGGGGAGGAGAGCTGGCCATCGAAACGATCGAACATCTCGACTTCGGGCGAATCGAGAGCAAATGGGTGCTGGGGTATTCGGATATCAGCGTGCTGCTGCTCGCCATTACGTTAAAAACGGGCATTGCGACCGCACACGGTACGAATCTCATCGACTTGAGGGGAGAATATTCGGATCAAACGACGGCGATGTGGAAAGCCGTTCTCTCCACTCCCGCGGGAGAATCGATTCTTCAACGTTCTTCCCCGAACTATCAAAAGGAATGGGATCACGCCAACGCTTCGCCGTGCGTCTTCCATCTCACCGAACCGACCCGCTGGAAAACCGTTTCCGGAAACGGCGCGTCCCTTCGCGGCCGGTTGTTGGGCGGGTGCATCGATGTCATCCGACATCTGATCGGGACGCCTTACGGCGACGTTCGCAGTTTCCAAGATCGGTTTATTCAAAAGGAGCCTATCGTTTGGTATTTGGAAAATTGCGAGCTATCGACAACCGATTTGCGCAGGTCGTTGGTGCAGATGAGATTGGCGGGCTGGTTCGACCGCTGCGCGGGCGTGCTGTTCGGCAGAAGCGGCGTTCATCGTCCCGTCGATCATTACTCGCTGGAAGACGTTTATGGCGAACTGTCGAGTGAGCTTCGAGTCCCGGTCGTGTACGACATCGACTGCGGCCATCTTCCTCCGCAAATGACTTTCGTCAACGGCGCTTATGCGGAAATCGATGTGGACGACGGCGCGGGAACCGTCCTGCAGCATTTCATTCCCTAACCCGGCTCGCGGGGCCGTTCTCGCGCTGCATAAGCGCAAAGACAGGTCACCGAACGTGCGAACGGTCGTTCGTTCGTTTGATGCGACGGTCTGCGGCGGAACATCCCCCGCTATTCCACGGCTTGAGGCGGAATCCGACCGGCGCGGACGAGCCCTTGCTGCACTGCTGTTGCGGGACATATGCCTGCAAGGGGGTTGTAAAACGAGAGAGTTCTCGCTATAATAAGCGAGAACTCTCTCGTTTTTTTGGTGAAGCGAAATGAAGGGGGCGCATCCATTGCCGAAAGTGTCCGAAACCCGCAAAGACGCCGTCCGAAACGACATCCTGGAGGCGGCCGGCCGCGTTTTCAAGCGTAAAGGGTACGAAGCGGCTTCGATGAAGGACATCGTCGCCGAGTCCGGCAGAAGCTTCGGCGGGGTGTACCTGTACTACGCCAACAAGGAGCAGCTGTTCCTGGAGCTGATCGGCCGCGTTTACCGGGAGATGAACGAATCGGCGGAGGGTGGGGAAGGCACCGCGCCTTGGGAAGCGGTCGGCCGCTTCCTGCGGGATCAGCTGGCCCGGGCCGCCGATGCGGACAACGGTCTGGCCCCGGTGTTGTACGAATATTTGATCGTCGGCCGCAAGGAGGAACGGCGCATGAAGCTGATCGGGGAGCGCCACGACGCCGTGTTCGGCGCGATCGAACGGCTGCTCCGTTCGGGCGCGGAGGCCGGGACGTTCCGGCCGACTATCCCCGTCGAAGCGATCGCCCTTACGGTCATGTCGTTTTTGGACGGGATGTTCTTCGAAAGCATCGTTTCCGGTCCGGAACGCATCCGGCTGGATGATCAATTCCGGGTGCTGTCCGACATGCTCCGCTCCGTCTTGATGCCCGGCGAAGCGTCGGCCGTAACCGAGGAGGGGAATCCCGAGTGAACGATACCCGTTCCGTTTTCAAAAGCGAGACCGGCCGCCGGCTGTTCGAGGAAGCTTATGCGCGTACGATGGAGCGCTGGACCGTTCCATACGAAACGTTCTCCGTCGGCACGTCGTTCGGCCGAATCCGCGTCATCGCCAGCGGCCCCGCGGACGGCAAGCCGGTCGTGCTGCTGCACGGCATGACGGCGAATTCCGGCATGTGGGCCGATACGATGCCCGCCTTACGGCGGTTCCGGACGTACTGTCTCGACACGCCGGGGGACTTCAGCTTGAGCGAAGCGGACCGTCCGCTTCGTACGAGGGACGATTGCGCCGCATGGCTCGACCAGACGCTCGCGTCGCTCGGCATCGGGACGACGGCGCTGATCGGCCATTCGATGGGCGGCTGGCTGGCGGCCAACTACGCGATCGCCCGCCCCGGCCGCATCGAGAGGCTCGCTCTCCTCGCGCCGATCGCGACGATTCTCCCCGTGCCGTGGCTGACGTTCCTTTGGCGGGTTTACCCGGCGCTCCTGATGCCCGGACGACGTTCCGTCAAACGGGCGTGGGACTGGTTTCTGGCGAGAGGGAACGAGCTGCCTCCGGCGGTCTTGGACCAGATCGTCGTCGCCTATACGCACTGCCGGATACGCCTGGCCGTCGTGCCGAGCGTATTCCCGACGGAGGAATGGGCCGGGGTAACGGCGCCGGTTCTGTTTCTCGTAGGGGAGGAGGAGCGCATTTACCGGGCGGGAGAAGCGGTGAAGCGGGCTGCCGCCGCGATTCCTCACGCCGAGACGCAGTCGATCGCGCGCGCCGGACACTGCTTGATGGCGGAGCAGGCGGGGCGGGTGAACGAAGCGATCGAGCGGTTTTTGCGTACATAACGATTACGCTTCGTCCAAGCCGTTCAGCTCCTTCGTCAAGCCGTCCATGGCCGCTTCGCGTCCGCTTGCGTCCGGATCATCGTATAGCAGCTGCTCGGCGAATTCCCAGATGTCCTCCAGCTTGCGCCGGCCCCGATAAAACCGCATCGCGTCGGCGTTCGGCTCGTAATCGGGATGAACCTCCCGGTAGACGGCCATAAAGTCGTCCGCATAAGGCTCCTCCGCGATAAACGTCAGATCGGCTTCGACCGGAGCGAGCTTCAACCCTTCCCAATCGACCAGGATGAGTTCCCGGTCCGTTTGCATCATATTCCAACGATGAATGTCCGTATGGCAAAGCGCCATGCGCGGGCTGCCCGCCTTGAGCCTCCCGGACAGCTCCTCCACGGTATCGGCCAGCCTGCCGACCGACCGGGCGAAAGGCTCCAGCAAGGCGCCGACGTCCGTCGGCATCCGGTCGGACGGCTCGTGCAGCAGCCGCCTGAGCGGCTTCAAGAAAGGGACGTCGAAGCGCTCCTTGACGGCGTCCGTATCGACCGGTATCCGTTCCCCGTACCGATGCAGCTCCGCGACGATTTCCGCCAGCCGGCGAATTTGGCCGCCGGTCAGCGGCTTGCCGCCGACCGTCTCCCCGGCGATATACTCGTACAGCATGTAAACGGCTTGGTCGTCCTCGCACCGGAAGGCGCCGCTTTCGGTCGGGATCGGCACGGGAACGTTCCCGCTCAAGCCGGTATGGCGTGCGAGCCATACGAGGATCGGCGCATACGCGTCGATGAGCGCCGTCCATTTGGGCGTGGACGCCCGGCTTTTTTCGTAGGCTTTGAGGAAAAAAGTCCGTTCGCCGTCGAACGCGCGATAGGCGAGCGCCGCCCAACCGCCTTGTTGGGGGATCACGTTCATCCGTTCCAGTCCGTATCGATCTTTCAAAATCGCAACCCGATTGTCCATCTGTTCCTCCTTCATGCACTCGAAGCGTTGGCCGTCGATGACGGACGTCAAGCGCCGATGTCCGACTCGGCCATTCGCTTCAGCGCCACGTAGTCGGTTTTGCCGCTGCCGAGCAGGGGCAGCTTCTCGACGCGCGCGAGCCGGGAAGGTACGCCGAGCGGGGTGCCTCCGGCCGCCAAAATCGCCTCCTTCGCGGATGCCACGGTCACATCCGGCGACGTATGGAACAGGACGATGCGTTCGCCCTTGCGGGCGTCGGAGACGCTGACCGCTGCCGCTTCGCCGTCCGGGAAGGCGCGGGCGATCCATTCCTCCACCGCGTTCAGCGACACCATTTCCCCGGCGATTTTGGCGAACCGCTTCCGTCTGGACAGCACCGTCACGAAGCCGTCCGCGTCGATGTCGACGATATCCCCGCAATCGTACCAGTCCGGACACGGCACGAAGCCTTGGCCGTGCAGCAAATAGCCTTTCATCACGTTCGGCCCCCGGACGTACAGGTTGCCGCCTTCGATCCCCGGTATTTTTTCCAATACGCATTCGATGCCGGGGAGCAGCCGGCCGACCGAGCCTTTCCGGAAGGCGAGCGGCGTGTTCAGCGCCAGCACCGGCGCCGTCTCCGTCGTCCCGTAGCCTTCGAGAATGCGGATGCCGAACTTGTCGTACCAAAGCTGCCTCACGTCCTCCTTCAGCTTCTCCGCCCCGGCGACGACGTAGCGGAGCGAGTAGAAGTCGTAAGGGTGCGCGGCTCGGGCGTAGGCGGCCAAAAACGTCGACGTGCCGAACAGGATGGTCGCGTTATTATGGTAGACGAGCTCCGGAATCGCTTTGTAGTGCAGCGGGCTCGGGTACAGAAACAGCTTCATCCCGCTTAACAGCGGCAGCAGCGTACCGGCCGTCAAGCCGAACGAGTGAAACATCGGCATCGCGTTGAACACTTTGTCCCGCGACGTAAAATCGATGACCGTGCGCGCCTGCTGGACGTTGGCGAAAATGTTCCGGTGGCTCAGCACGACGCCCTTCGGCTTGCTCTCGCTGCCGGACGTGAACAGGACGACTTCGTTCGCGCCGGGGTCGGCGCGCCGCTTCATGCGGTAATCGATCATCCCGCGCAGCTTGTCGCCGAGCGTCACCCCGCTTCGCACGTCTTCCAGGAAGAGGACCGCGCCGCGCTCCTCGAGCCGGCCGGCAAGCGGCAGCAGCTTCGCCTTCTCGACGAATTGGCGGGACGTTATCACCGTCCGCACCCCGGCCGTCTCGCAGGCGTCCAGCACCGCCTGCATGCCGCTCGAGAAGTTGAGAATCGCCGGCGTCTTGCCGATGCGGATCAGCGCGAACAGCGCCACGACGTGACCGACCGCGTTCGGCATCAGCAGCGCGACGTTCGTCTCGCCTTCGAGCTTCGCCGCAAGCTTCCGTCCGAGTACGTGCGAGGCGAGCAGCAGCTGCTTGTAGCCGATACGCTGCGAAGCATCCTCGCAAGCCGGGAAGCCGGCTCCGTTCCGGGCGGCCGCGGCGATCAGCTCGTCGAACAGGTTGACGTCCGGCTTCATGCGGCTGTCGAACAGCTCCTGCATGAGCATGCGGCCGATTTGCGCGGCTGCTTGCTCCTTCCGGACTTTGACGGGCAAGCCCGAGTCGGATTCGAGCCGATACGCTTTGCCGATCGTCACGTCGACCGGCGGGAACCACCTTCGGCGCAGCAGCCCGTTCAAATACGACAGCTTGGAACGTTCCGGCCCGTTGATCGCGACCGGATGGACCGGCGCCCCGGTTTTCAGCGCGATAAAGGCGACGCCGCCGTATATTTTCATCATCCCGCCCGTCGTCGTAATGCGCCCTTCCGGGAAGACGACGAGCGGAGAGCCTTGCTGCACCGCTTTGATCATATGACGGACGGAATACGGATTGAGCGGATCGACCGTCACGATGCGGCAAAATTTCAGAAACGGGGCGAAGCGCTTCGCGATGCCCGTATTGACGACGAAGACGACTTCCGGCGGCAGCGCCAGCATCAGGAAGACGCCGTCCAAGAGCGACACGTGGTTCGGCAGCAGCAGCGCCGGCTTTGTCGCGTCGATATGGCCCAATCCGCTCAGACGGACACGGAACAGACGAAATACGATCCATCGAAGTACGGCCACCATCACCTTCACGGCGATCATCTCCTTCCGGTAGGGGGGTCCCGCGGCCGACGCGGTGGCGAGGGCGGATTGGGACCAGGTCTTAACTTCATTGTACGCATAATTCGTCCTTTGGAAAGTACTAGATTCCCCTAGTACCGGAGACGACCGCAGCGAGGGGCGGAGCACGGACGAGCTTTGCACGTTGGACGTCGGGGGTATTGGTGCGGCGTAATCGGGGCGATCGTTCGAATGCATGCTGATGACGATGCCGGGCGACATGAACGCCGCGATCAACGGCATCATTCCCGTGATGAGGTTCATCGTATCCCGTTCCCGATTCGGCTACGCGGAGGCGGTTCTATTGCGCCACCCGCCCTCATGTCGGCTTTTTGCACGATCGCGGAAAAAACGGCGACGAATCGCCCGAATCGCCCGTTTCCTTGCGGGCGGGCCGGATTCGGCTTACAATATAAGGGACTTGGCATGACATGGAGACGGAAGGACGGAAGGACGCATGGAACGGATGGACCATATCCCGATCAAGGTCGGCAAAAATTTGAAGGCGATCCGCAAGTCGCGCGATCTCAGTCTCGACAAGCTCGCGGAGCTGACCGGGGTGAGCAAGGCGATGCTCGCGCAGGTGGAGCGCGGCGACTCGAATCCCACGATATCGCTGCTGTGGAAAATCGCCAACGGGCTGCGCATCTCGGTGACGGCGCTCATCGCGGAGCAATCGCCCGAGGTGTCGGTCGTCCGGTTCGCCGACGTCGAGCCGATGACGGAGAACGAAGGGCTGTACCGGGCGTTTCCGCAATTCCCGTTCGACCCGACGACCCATTTCGAGGTGTACGCCGTATCGATCGGCCCCGGCTGCGAGCACCAATCGGAGCCGCATCAGGAAGGGGTCGAGGAATTCGTCATCGTGACGGAGGGCGAGCTTGAGCTGCGAATCGGGGACGACTCGTACCGGGTCAGCCGGGGCGACGCGATCCGGTTCAACGCCGACCAAGGGCACGTGTACGTCAACGATACGGACGCCCCGACGTGGCTGCAGGTCATTATCCGCTATCCGTTCTAAGGAGGCGGGACGAGCGGCCGCATATAGACGAGCTTCGGTTCGATGGGCCGGTAGCCCGCTTTCTCGTAAAGCGCTCTTGCCGCGGCGTTGTCGACGTCCGTTTCGAGCTGGAGCCGGTGGGCGCCCGCCTCGCGCGCGATCGTCTCCGTACGGGCGAGCAGCGCCTCGGACGCTCCCGTCCGGCGGCGGCGGGACGCCGTGAAGACGTCTTGGATGCGCAGGACCGGCATCCCTTTCGTGGAGGAGAATCCCCACGAATACGTAACGAACGCGGCGTATTCGCCGGTTTCGCGGCAGCGGGCCAGCAGCCCGTACGAATGGCCGGTTAAGATCAGCCGCCGCCAGCTTTCCTTGCATTCCGCCATGGCGGCGTCGGTGACGGGAGCATCGCCGTGCTTGTATTCGGCGAGCAGCGGCGCCGCCGCCCGCACGTTCGCGTCGTCCAGCGGGACGACGTCATAGGTGCAGCTTGTCATCGGTATCCCTCCCGGCTCCAGTATTTCATGAAAAAGGGAAAAAGAATAGACTTATTCCGGGTCGGGTGGTATGATTCGGTTTAAGGTACGTCCTGCACGATATAGCCACGCTACGCCATCTATGCCGGATGGCGTTTTTTTAACGTTGCAGGAAGTTTAACTTCGCTACTAAAGCACGAAAGCGAATGCGACTTTCTTCACCAACAATAAGCTACCGCTGGAACACGAATGTACCTTATCGAAAGGCTTCGATCGGAAGCTTTTCTTATTGGCCGGTTTGTTATGCCAAATCGGAAGGGGGAGAAAGCATGCCGGATTGGTCGTACCGAACGTTGTTTCGCCCGCTGCTGTTCGCCATGCCTTCGCGGACGGCGCGTGCGGTAACGCTGGGAGCAATGGGAGCGCTCAGCCGGCTGCCGGGCGGCACGCTCCTCATCAAGACGCTCGGCCATATGGACCGGTACCGCGACCTGGAGTCGGACCGTCTCGGAGGCTTGCGGACCGGCTATCCGGTCGGATTGGGAGGCCCCGTGGACGCTCACGGCCAAGCTCCGGCGGCGCTGGCGCAGTTCGGCTTCGGCTACGTCGAGGTCGGGCCGGTGACGCCCGAGCCGATCGCCGGCGGGGGGCCGATCGTTCTCGACGCGGAGCGGGAGGAACTGCACTATCCCGTGCGACACGAGAGCGACGGCATCGAGGCGGTGCTGGCAAGGGAGCGGGCGAACGCGGGGAAGCGGCGGCAGCCGCTGCTGTTCCGGCTGAGGCACATGCCGCAGTCGGACTCGAGGCGGGCGGCGGCCGAAGTGAGCGGGATGGTCGAGAGGACGAAGGAGCTTGCCGACGGCGTCATCCTGGACACGTTCGACGAACGGTGGACGGAGGAGGAATGGTTCGCCGCAGCCGAGGAGACGATCGGGGCGGCCAGGCGCATGCTCGGCGAAGGCGCGCCGGTATTCGTCTACGTACCGCTCGATATGCCGGACGACCGTCTCGAATCGCTGCTGGCCCGCCGGCGGGAGCGGGGGAGGCTTGATGACGGGCTCGTCATCGGCGATACGATCCGGGCCGGCGACTTGTACGCCGTCGGCCGGAGCGGGCTTGCGCCTACGCGGCGCAAGCTGCGGCTTATCCGCGAATACGACGCGGCCTGTCCCGTAATCGCGACGGGAGGCGTGCACGAGCCGGCGGAAGCGGTGACGCTCGTCCGCGAAGGCGCCGATTACGTGCAGCTGCACAGCGGGCTCGTCTTCGCCGGGCCGGGGCTGCCGAAGCGAATCAACGAAGCGATTTTGCACGACGCGATGCGGGGGAAGAAACCGCCCGAGCCGGAGACGTTTTGGCAAGGGTGGGGATGGATGTTCCTGCTCGGCATCGGCATGATCGTCGGCGGCGTCATTGCGTTCCTCATCGCCGCCACGACCGTCGTCCTGCCTTATGACGAAGCGTATCTCGGAGCGCACCGCCACGAGCTGCACGAAGGGAACGGCAACGTGCTTCCGTTCATGTCGCACGACCGGATTACGCTGGCGGGGACGATGGTCTCGATCGGCATCCTGTACGCCCAATTCGCCCGGCACGGGCTGAGGCGGCGGCTGCATTGGACGAAGACGGCGCTGCTCGTCTCGGGCATCGTCGGCTTCTCGAGCTTTTTCCTGTACCTCGGGTACGGCTACTTCGATCCGCTGCATGCGCTCGCCGCCGCCGTCCTGCTCCCGATGTTCATGCTGGCGATGCGCCGGGAGGCGGACGACCCGCCGCGCACGCCCGCGAACCTGCGAAGCGACCGGCTGTGGCGCCGCGCCCAATGGGGGCAGCTCATGCTCGTCTCGCTCGGCTTCGCGCTGGCGCTCGGCGGCGGCGTCATCTCGATCGTCGGCATTACGCACGTGTTCGTGCCGCAGGATATCGACTATATCGGCGCCACGGCCGAAGAGCTGTCGCGGATCAATCCGCGCCTCGTGCCGCTGATCGCTCACGATCGGGCCGGCTTCGGCGGGGCGCTGCTGTCCGACGCGCTGGCGCTGCTCGCCGCGGCGCTCTGGGGCGTCCGCCAAGGCGAGCGATGGCTGTGGTGGACGCTGCTGGTCGGCGGACTGCCCGGCTTCGCCGCCGGGTTCGGCGTGCATGCCGCGATCGGCTACGGCGACTTCGTCCATCTGCTGCCGGCGTACTTCGCGTTCGCGCTGTTCGTCGCCGGACTCGTCCTCCTTTACCCGTATATGACGAAACCGGTCCCGGCGTCCGAGGAATAAATCCGCGCTCGCAACGCATCCCGGGCGGGGCTTATCCCCGCACGAACGACCCGTTCCTCCCGTCGCGCCGCCAGACGGACCGGCTGCCGGACAGCCGGACGCCGCCGAGCCACCGGTCGATGCCGTTCAGCGCGATCCAATCGCCGTCGGGAGCGGTCGCCATCCGCCGGCCGAGGTCGGTCGGCACGAGGCGCGCCCGGCCGAAATCGCCGGGCGGCTCGGCAAAGCCGGGGAACGCCGCCGCGCCCTCCAGTCGCAGAAGCGGATGCGGTCCCCGCGTCATGTCTCTCGCATACGCCCAGAAGGCCAGATCGCCCATGCCGAGACCGTTCAATTCGTCGCCGACGCGCCGGAACAAGTCGAGGGGAGATTCGCACCCGTCCAGTACGGCGGCGAGCGTCGCCCGCTCCACCGAACCGAGGCCGTCGGCGGCGGAAGGAAACCGGTCGGCATGATGACGGAAGGCGTCGCGCAGGAAAGGAAGGGCGGAGGTGTCCGTCTCGAGCAGCGCGGTCAACGCCCGCGGGTCCGGCGACGCATACGCCTCCCAAGCCCGCGAGCCCAACGCTAGCTCGTCCGGGCCGATCTCGCGCCACGTCCCGCACAGCGAAGCGAGCTGCCCGGCGGATAGCTGGCCCAAGCCGCGAAACGGCTCGATCCCCGGAAACGCGCCGATTTGGAGCAAGCTTATTTTCGTTCCGGACAACGGAACGCCCGCCAGCCGGCGAAACAAGTAAGCGAGCATCGCTTGATCGAACGGATCGTGCTCGAACCAAAGCACGATTTCGCCGTATTGCCCGGCGTTCGACAGCGCGCTCTCCTGCGCGGCGGTATGGGCCCTCCACACGTCCTGCGGAATGCCGAGCGTCCGTTCGAGCCAATCGGCCCGGATCGACAGTCGATCCTCCCCGTCCATATCCGGGAATACCGGACCCTCCGAATACAATTCCCTCCACACGAGCACGTCGCCGGGCACGCCGCCTTGCTTCAGCTTGTCGCCGACGGCGTCGCCGTTTACGATATGCAGCATTTGCACTCCTCCTTCATACAAGGTTCGAAAGACGGATACCGGATTCGCGATCGGCAGCGACGTCCGCAGCTTGCGTCTGGCGTCGAACAGACGCTTCTTGAGCGCGGAAACGGGGACGCCCAGAAAGGCGGATATTTCGCCGAGCGAATAGTCGTGCATGTAAAACAGCAGAACGGCGATCCGCTGTCCCGGCGGAAGCGCGTCGATCCGGGCGCGGATACGGCCGCGCTCCTCCTTGGCGAGCAGCGCCTCGGCGGGCGATGCGGCGGAGGCGACCGCGTCCGGCACCGAATCGAGCGGGACCGTGGCGATTCGCTTGCGTCGCGTCATCCGGCCGCATTGACGTTCCACGATCCGCTTCAGCCATCCGGGAAAAGCTTCGGGATCGGCCAGCGCACCGATGCCGCGGTACGCCTCGGCGAACGATTCCTGCACGGCGTCCTCCGCGAGATGCGCGTCGTTCAACCGGGACCGGGCGACCGCGAGCGTCATCGGGCGATAGCGGGCAACGAGCTTTTCGAACGAATCGCGGTCTCCCCGCATCGCCGCTTCGACCCATTCCTTCACATTCGTCGCTCCTTTCCGATATTCGGCTTCATCCTTGTAGTGCCCGCGAGCGGGCAAAAGGTTACGTGCCCGACAGTCTGACATTTTCTTAATGCCTATCGTAGCATATCGAGGTGCGCGGCGCCCGCTTGCGAAAACGGCCGATCCTGCCGCAACATTCGGCCGGTTCCGAACGTCAGGAAGGACGCGAGGTTTCCGGAATGTGGAATATCGGAAGGAGGGCATGCTCATGCTGTCGAGTCGATTGCGGTTTGCGGTCGCGCTCCCGTTCGTCGCGATCGTCCTGCTCGCCGCCGCCTGCGGCAACAAGCCGGTGCCTCCCGTCGCATCGTCCGGCGCGGCGCTTCCCGGCGGCGCGACGAAGGTCGAAAGTGCTCCCGCGTCGCTGGCGGACGACATTACGGGAGCGGACAAAACCGATCTGAGAGCGATTCAGGAGAAGCTGACCGGGTTCCGGGAAACGTTGAAGAACGAGTACGCCGTCGAGATGCTGGCGGTCGGTACGGGCAGCGATCATCTGCTGATGACGATTCGCCGATACGGAGACGTCGACGAGCCGATCGGGGAGGACGAGCTGGCGCGCATCCGCAAGGCGCTGTTCGACTATGCGGGCTCCGAGTTCCCGCTGAAGCTCGCGGCGCAGCCATGCTGCAAGCAAGCCGATATTACGGGCGAAATCAAAAAGATCGACAACGGCCGCGTCCTGATCGTGGACGAGACGAAAAAGAACGGCAATACGGACGATCCCGTCGCGACATGGGTCACGTTGAGCCCGACGGCAAAATCGTGGAAAGCGGCGGCAAGGAGCCGCTCGCGTTCGACAAGCTCGCCGCAGGCCAGCAGGTGAAAGCCTGGTCGACGGGGATGATGCTGCAATCGTATCCGGGTCAAGCCTCGGTCATGAAGATCGAGATCGTCCGAGAGGGGAAAGGGAATGGGAGTGGGAGTAGGTAAACGTCCCAAGCAAGCGGCATAAGGTTCGAGAAGCGAGGACATGGGCAGCATGAACCGCTCAGCCGTGTGCCAAAACCGGAAAAAGCCTGATTTTCCGCACGGAAAATCAGGCTTTTTCTATCGTTCCGCTCTCTACAGCAGCTTCGTCGTCCACGACTCGCAGTTCCATACGTCGGTCGCGACGTCGCGATAAAATTCCGGCTCGTGGGAGATCAGCAGAATCGTCCCTTTGTACGTCTGCAGCGCCCGCTTCAGCTCGTCCTTCGCGTCGACGTCGAGGTGGTTCGTCGGCTCGTCGAGCACGAGCAGGTTCGTCTCGCGGTTGATCAGCTTGCACAGCCGCACCTTCGCCTTCTCGCCGCCGCTCAGCACGTCGATTCGGCTTTCGATATGCTTCGTCGTCAGCCCGCACTTGGCGAGCGCCGCGCGCACCTCGAACTGCGAGAACGAAGGGAACTCATTCCATACCTCGTCGATGCACGTATGGCCGCTCGAGCTTTTCATTTCCTGCTCGAAATAGCCGATGTGCAAATGCTCGCCGAGCTCGGCCCGGCCGCCCAGCGGCGAAATTTCGCCCAAAATGCTGCGCAGCAGCGTCGTTTTGCCGATGCCGTTCGCGCCGACGAGGGCGATCTTCTGGCCGCGCTCGACGCGCAGGTCGAGCGGGCGGGACAGCGGCTCGTCGTACCCGATGACGAGACCGTTCGTCTCGACGACGAGCTTGCCGGACGTGCGCGCCTCCTTGAACCGGAACTCCGGCTTCGGCTTTTCTTTCGCCAGCTCGATGATTTCCATCTTGTCGAGCTTCTTCTGGCGGGACATCGCCATGTTGCGGGTCGAGACGCGCGCCTTGTTGCGGGCGACGAAATCTTTCAGATCGGCGATTTCCTGCTGCTGCTTCTTGTACGCCGATTCCAGCTGCATCATCTTCGCTTCGTGCTGCTGGCGGAACACGTCATAGTCGCCGACGTACCGGGACAGCTCCTGGTTTTCCATATGGTAAATCAGGTTGATGACGCTGTTCAGAAACGGAATATCGTGAGAGATCAGGATAAAGGCGTTCTCGTATTCCTGCAAATACCGCTTCAGCCATTCGATATGCTGCTCGTCCAAATAGTTCGTCGGCTCGTCCAGGAGCAAAATGTCCGGCTTCTCGAGCAGCAGCTTGGCGAGCAGCACCTTCGTCCGCTGGCCGCCGCTCAAGTCGTTCACGTCACGCTCGAGCCCGATATCTTCCAATCCGAGGCCGCGGGCGATCTCTTCCACCTTCGCGTCGATCATATAGAAGTCGTGGTTCGTGAGCGTGTCCTGGATCGTGCCGACGTCCTCCAGCATTTTCTCGAGCTCTTCCGGCGTCGCTTCGCCCATCTTCTCGTACATCGCGTTCATTTCCGCTTCCATCTCGAACAAGTAGGCGAATGCGGTCTTCAGCACGTCGCGGATCGTCTGGCCTTTGGCCAGAACGGAATGCTGGTCGAGATAGCCGACGCGCACCCGCTTCGCCCATTCGATTTTGCCTTGGTCCGGCTGAAGCTTGCCGGTAATGATATTCATGAACGTCGACTTGCCTTCGCCGTTCGCCCCGATCAGCCCGATATGCTCGCCTTTGAGCAGGCGGAACGACACATCGCGGAAGATGGCCCGGTCGCCGAAGCCGTGGCTCAAGTTTTTTACGGTTAGTATGCTCATCGTGCACCTTTTTCTATGAAAAATTGGAGGAATTGTATCGATCGCATAGATTCTATTATAGTCCGGCGCGGGTGATGAACTCAACCGGAAAAACGAAGGGACGCCGCTCTCGGCGTCTTTACCGACTGCAACTGCGCACGCAGCGTTGGTAGCGGATGTCGTTGCGCCGGCCGGTTCGGTTCACGATACGGGCGGCGCCGGTTTTCGGGTCGAATCGAATCGTGTAGAAGATCGTCGTCCGTCCCTCGCCCAATCCGGTCAAGGCGGCGCGAACGAGGATCGAATCGCCGCTTCGCTTGACGATCCGCAGCGCGACCACGGTCGTCGGCAGTTCCGGCGGATCGCCGACCGGAGCGTACAGCCGGCCGTTGATGCGGAGAAGCCGCAAATTGCAAATGAGGATGTTCGTGAAGCGGACGCCCCAGTACCGGCGGAACAAACGACGAATTTTGGCGACGGAGTCGAACCGGGGAGGCAGCGCCTGGTAGTCGATTCCGCCGCGTACGATGATCGGTCCGACCCGTTCGGAGTCGATGACGGTGAACCATACGAGCTCCGCCGCATTCAGAAAGGCACGCAAGCTGGTCATAACTTGTCTCACCTCCTGAAACATCGTATGCGGCGCATTCGGAACCCGACGCCGTGCCAGCCCGTTCGGCGGCAAAAATCCGCGAGCGGGCCGGTTCACAAACCTTTCAACCGGAACGCTTTACTTTCCGTTATCGCAGGTTACAATAAAAGGAGTCCGGAAGCGGAGACAAGTTAGGGGGGCGTTCGATCGTGGAGATCGGAGTCGTGGCGCTGCTGCTGGCGCTGATCGCGTTTGCCGCCATCGCGACGGTATGGATCGGCAATTCCAAGCAGAACAAGGAAGGAAACCCCGAATACGACCAGCGAACGGGGAAAAATACGATTCGGCTGACGGTGTTTTACGTCGTGGCGGCGGTCGTCGCCTGCGTCGCCTTGATCTGGTACGTGACGGGGTAAGGCGTTCCGAAGCGGGAACGGCCGGAAGGGACGGAAACGGAGGCTTTCCGGAGACGGGGAGCGCTCCGTTTTCTTTGCGTGGAAGCGGGAGAGGGAGACTGGAAGCGGAAAGGATAGCGACGGATGGTACTATGGGGGGCGTTGGTGAACGGACTGGCGATCGTGGCGGGCAGCATGGCGGGGTTGATCGTCCCCCGGCTGGGCGACGGCTTGCGCAGGACGGTCACGCAAGGAATCGGACTCGCCTTGTGCGTGCTCGGGCTGACGATGGCGATGAAGACCGATCATTACTTGGCGATGGTCGTCAGTCTCGTGATCGGCGGCGCGATCGGGGAGATGACCAAGCTGGAGCGCGGTCTCGAGCGGCTCGGAGAATGGCTGGAAAGCAAAGTGAGCGCACGCGGAGAAGGCAAGGTGGGCAAAGCGTTCGTCAACGCCACGCTCGTCTATTGCATCGGGGCGATGGCGATTCTCGGGTCGATCGAGAGCGGCATCCGGCACAATCACGATATTTTGTACGCCAAATCGTTGATGGACGGCTTTTTGTCCATCGTGTTCGCTTCGGCGCTCGGCGTCGGCGTCGCGTTTTCGTCGGTGCCCGTCTTTCTGTACCAAGGGGCGATCGCACTGGGCGCCACGTTCGTGGCGTCGATGTTCAGCGCGGAAGCGATCGCGGCGATTACGGAGGAAGTGTCCGCGGTCGGCGGCGTGCTCATTATCGGAGTGGGGATCAACTTGCTCGAGCTGAAGCGGATTCATGTGGCCAACCTGCTGCCCGCGGTCGTCGTCATGGCGGTCATGATGGCCGTCATGCTGCGTTAATCGGGGGCTGCCAAGCATTGGATTCCGAAAAGGAGGAGATGGACATGATGCTGCCATCGTTTCGGCTGGACGGCAAAACCGCGATCGTCACCGGCGCCGGCCGGGCGCTTGCCATCGGTCTCGCCGAAGCCGGCGCCGACGTCGCGCTGCTGGCGCGTACCGAGGCCGACATTCGGCTCGTCGCGCGCGAAATCGAAAGCGGGACCGGGCGGAAGGCGTATCCGATCGCGGCGGACGCGACGTCACGCGACCAATTGGAGGCGGCTGTCGATCGAATCGCCGACGCCGCCGGGGGGATCGACATCTTGATCAACAATGCGGGGATGAACATTCGTACGCCCGCGCTCGACGTGACGGACGAGGAATGGCGGACGATCGTCGATACGAACCTGAAGTCGGCGTTTCTCGCCTCCCAGCTGTGCGCCCGGTACATGCGGGAGCGGGGCGGCGGACGCATCGTCAACATTTCGTCCGTCGCCGGACACGTGGCGCTACGGACGGGAGTCGTCTACGGGGCGACGAAAGCGGCGCTCATCCAGATGACGAAGACGCTCGCGCTGGAATGGGGCAAGCTCGGAATCCGCGTCAACGCGGTCGGTCCGTGGTATTTTCGCACTCCCCTGACCGAGAAGCTGCTGGCGGACGAAGCGTTCGTCGCCGAGGTCGTTTCCCGGACGCCGCTCGGACGGATCGGCGAGCTGCCCGACTTGGTCGGTGCGGTCGTCTTTCTCGCTTCCGACGCGTCCGGTTACGTTACCGGGCAAACGTTGTTCGTGGACGGGGGCATGACGATTTACGGCTTTTAATTTCCCGGACAATCGCGCCGTTCGACCGCTGATGACGGAAACGCTCGGAAATCGTCGGACGCCGGAGAGGGAGTGGGGGGAATAAGGAGATGACAAAAGGCCGTTCTTCCGCTCCAAGGAGCGGAAGAACGGCCCGTTTGGCGTGCCTGTCAACCCGGTGAGCCGGTAATAATCGCATCCAGCTGACGAGCCGTATCGTAGACGGCTTGGTAAGGGCTTTTGCCGTAAATGCCGATCTCCGCGGTCAACGTATCGGCGTAGCCGATTTCCCGCAGCGCCGCGACGACTTCCGGCCAATCGACGTCGCCCGCCAGAAGAGGAACGAAGCCGCCGCCGTTGCCGACCGCCGTCTTGAAATCTTTTACGTGAATTTTGAAGATACGGCTGCCGAGAATGCGGATCCATTGCTGGGGAAAGCCGTAGGCCAATATGTTGCCGACGTCGAAATAGACGCCGACGCTCAGCGAGTTCAAGTCGTCGATATACCGCTTCATCTCGAGCGGCGACAGCAGAAATTTGTTCCACACGTTCTCGACGCCGATCCGGACGCCTCTTCTCTCCGCCTCGGGGATAAGCTTCTCCAGCTCGATGCGGCTCCGCTCGTAGCAATCGTCGTACGAGGTCGTCGCGTTGACGGCGCCGGGGACGACGAGCACGGTATCGGCTCCGATGATCTCCGCAAGCTCGAGCTGCTTCGATACGACGGCGCGGCCCTGCTCGCGAACCGCCGGGTCGTCCGAGCTGAGCGGATGGCGCCATAAGAGCGACGTCGAGACGCTTCGCAGCTTCAGGCCGTATTCGCCGGCCAGCTTCGCGACGGCTTCCGCCTCGGCGGCGGTCGTCTCGATCGTCAGGCCGACGGAGCCGGGCGGATTGACGTTCAGCTCGACGGCGTCGTAGCCGGCGTCGCGGCTTATTTCGAACAGCTCGGGCAGCGGGGTGCCTTCGGGAAAGCACCATTGGTTGACGCTTTTCAGCATGGAAGTATCGCTCCTTATCGGATGGGAATCGGATCGGATCAGCCGACGGAAACCGTCTTATGCGCATCCGCGGAGGCGTTGAACGCGAGCGTCGCCTCGAGCGTCGCCACCGCCTCGGCGTAGTCGCCGAGCACGAGCTCCTGCCGGCCCGTACGCACCGCCTCGATGAACGCGCGGTCCTGCTCCAGGTAGAAGTCGGTGTCGCATTGTTCGTCCCGCTTCGTTTCGCCGTCGCGGATCGTCAAGCTTTTGCCGTCGATGCATAAGTAAAAGTCCGGTCCGTATATTTCGACTTCGCCCCGGCCGAAGTGCGGCGAGCCGCACGAATTGACGATCGAGCCGACGGCGCCGGACCGCATCGTGAACGAAACGACGCCGTAGTCCGAAATCGTCGCCTCCGGATGAACGTCGCGAATGCTGCGCTGGGCGTAGATCGAATGAACTTGATCGAACTCGCCGGCCAAGTAGCGGACAAGATCGACCTGATGCGTCGACTGCTCGACCATTTGGCCGCCGGACATATGCTGCTGTCTCCACCACGCGACCGGGGGCAAGCCGCCGATCCGGTAGGCGAGCACCATGTTGATTTGTTTGCCGGTTAAGTACGTTTTCGCCTTCTGCACCGTTTCCAAGTAGCGCAGGCAGTAGCCCGACGAATTGACGACGCCGGAGGCGGCGATGGCGCGCGCGTTGCGCTTGGCCGCTTCGAGGTCGAGTCCGACCGGCTTTTCCGACAGCAGGGCGATGCCTTTGGCCGCCGCTTTCTGTTCGATGTCGTCGCGGGCGAACGGAGGCGTGCAGATGAACAGCGCGTCCACCTTGCCCGAGTCGAGCAGCTGCTCCGCATCGGCGTAGACGTCGGCGCCGTAGGCCGAGCCGATCTGGTTCGCCCGCTCGAGGTTGATGTCGTGTACGGCGGTCAGCTCCGCCCGTTCCAGCTTTTGCAGCGTCTTGATGTGGTGCTCGGCCATGCCGCCGACGCCGATAAATCCGACTTTCACTTTTTCCATGGGGAACTCCTCCTCGTTAGCGGAACGGTTGGTTACACGAACAACGATAGTGGATAAACCCGGAAAAGTATTTATCGAAATGGAGCCGGAATTTACGCAAAAAGGACGGAGCGGGGGGGCAAGGGCGGGAAGAGGAGCGGCTAAAAGAAAAAGAGCCGCGCGGGCTCTTGGCAAGGGCAGCGTTTCGCCGGTTCGCTTGGGAACGGCTTGCTTGCCGAATTGTTAACGCGAAATAACGTACAAACGTACGTTATTCCGGCGAAATTCCCGTTCGAGGTACGAAATAAGGTGCAAACGTACGCTATTTCAGTCGGAAAGGGCTGGAACGCCGGCTCCCGCCGCGAACTAACGTACAAACGTACGTTATTCCGGCGAAATTCCCGTTCGAGGCACGAAATAACGTACAAATGTACGTTGTTCTACTCAAGGGAGGCGGTCTCGCCGCCGGCTGCAATCGGTCGGACGTCGGTCCTCGCGTCCGGCGCCGAGTGCTGGGGCGTTCCTCGACCGTCCGTCTGCGGTCACGGCCCGTGCTCGCGGCCGTGCATCGTTTTTTGCCGCTTCCGCCACGCCGAGGGCGATACGCCTTCCGCGGATTTGAACCATTGGGAGAACGAATGAAGCCGATGGAAGCCGACTTGCTCCGCGATTTCGTTCAAATCTTTGTCCGTCGCGCTGAGCAGCCATTTCGCCTCCTGCATCCGGCATTGCTGCTGGTACTGCTTCGGGCTGAGCCGGTAAATTTTCTCGAACGTCCTCCGGAACCCGGCGACGGTCATCCCGGTCAAGTCGGCGAGGTCGGCCATCTGGACGTGCTGCCGCAAATTTTCGCGCAAGAAGTCGGCCGCCTTCGTAATCGTCATCGCCTGCAAATCCGACTGGGAGTGCTCGTGCAAATAAAGCAGCAGCAGCTCCGCCCATACCGCGTTCGTGCGGCTCCGGTCTTTCGGCGTCGACGAATGGACGCGAAGCCATTCGCGGAACAGCTTCTCGAACCGGTCCCGGTCGAGCCGGGACAAGGCGTAAACGCGCGGCTGAGCGCCGCCTTGCGCCAGCTTGTCCGCGACGTCCCGAAGCGTCGGCGGCATATGCTGCAGGTGGAAGACGCCGAAGCGGACTTTGCTTACCGCCGCGAACCGGTGCGGAATGCCTGGCGGGATGACGACGACGTGGCCGCTCTCGACGAATACTTTGCGCTCCGGCCATTCGAACAAGCCGCGTCCTTCCAGCACGATTTCGATTTCGAGCGTGACGTTCTCGTGAAAGCCGACGTCGTACCAGTCTTCGTCGAACGTGCCGATAAAGCTGCGGATATGGAAAACGGGATCCACCTCGAAACCTCCCCAACAACTCAAGAGCATAGCCGTGAAACCGGGCGAACCGCCCCAGCACGCGCCGAACGCCGATTAAACGCCGCCGCGCTGCTTCTCGATCCGTTCGGCCAGCTCGTTCAAATACGTCCATCGCTCGATCAGCCGTTCGAGCTCCGCCTCGAGCTCCTGCTGACGAACGGTAAGCCGCTGAAGCGCCTCGTAATCGCTTCCCGCCGCGGATAGAGCGTCCGCGACCTCGTTCAGCTCGCGCTCGGCATGCTCGATTTTCCCGTCGATCTCCTCGAATTCCTTCTGCTCTTTGAACGAAAATTTCAACGGCCGTTCCTTTTCCTTCGCGTGTCCGTCGGCCGCCGGATTGTCGGCTGACGGCGTTTTTTTCTCCCTGCCGGCCGATCCGCCGGAACCGGGGCCGGCTCCGAGCTCCTTCATCCGGTCCCGGTAGTCCGTATAGTTGCCCTCGTGCCGGGCGAATTCGCCGCCTCCCTCGGCGACCAAAAGCGAATCGACGGTCCGGTCCAGGAAATACCGGTCGTGGGAGACGACGATGACCGCACCCGGAAACAGCTCCAAATAATCCTCGAGGACGGTTAACGTCTGAATGTCCAGGTCGTTGGTCGGCTCGTCGAGGAGCAGCACGTTCGGTCCTTCCATCAGGATGCGCAGCAGGTAAAGCCGCCGCTTCTCCCCGCCGGACAAGCTGGCGACGGGCGTCCACTGCGCCGACGGCGGAAACAGAAACCGCTCCAGCATTTGCGACGCGCTGATCGTCTCGCCGTCGGACGTGCGGACTTGCTCCGCCGCTTCGCGAATATATTCGATGACCCGCAGCGACTCGTCGAGTCCTTCGTTCTCCTGCGAGAAGAAGCCGATTTTCACGGTCGAGCCGACGTCGACCTCGCCTTCGTCCGGCGAGAGCCGGCCCGCGATCAGCTTGAGCAGCGTCGATTTGCCCGCGCCGTTCGGTCCGACGACGCCGATCCGGTCGTCGCGCTGCACGATGAGGCTGAAGCCGCGGATGACGTCGCGCTCGCCGTACCGCTTCGTCACGCCGTGCAGCTCGACGACCTTCTTGCCGAGACGCGCCCCCGCCAGCGCGATGTCCATCTCTTGAGCCGTCTCGCCGGGACCGGCCTCCCGCAGCTTCTCGAACCGCTCGATGCGCGCCTTCTGCTTCGTCGATCTCGCCTTGGCGCCGCGTCGAATCCAGGCGAGCTCGCGGCGGAGCAAATTTTGCCGTTTCTCCTCGGACGCTTGCTGCCGGGCGAGCCGCTCCGCCTTCTGCTCCAGGAAGACGCTGTAATTGCCGGTGTACCCGTACAGCTTGCCTTGATCGAGCTCGATGATCCGGTCGGCCACCCGATCGAGAAAATACCGGTCGTGCGTAATCATGAGCAGCGCCGACTTCGACTTGGCCAAATACGATTCGAGCCAGTCGACCGTCTCCGTATCGATATGGTTCGTCGGCTCGTCCAGGATGAGCAGGTCGGCCGGGCGGATCAGCGCGCCCGCGAGCGCGACCCGCTTCCGCTTGCCGCCGGACAGCGTTCCCATGCGCGCTTCGAAGTCGCCGATGCCGAGCTTCGTCAAAATGCGCTTCGCCTCGTTCTCGAGCTGCCAGGCGCCGGCGGCGTCCATCCGGCCGCTCAGCTCCGTCAAACGCTCGTGCAGGCCGGGATCGGGGTCGCCCCGCTCGATGCGCCCGATCACGCTCTCGTAGTCGCGCAGCAGCCGCATAAGCGGCGATTGGCCGCGAAACAGCTGCTGCAGCACCGTCGCCTCGTCGTCGAACGGCGGATTTTGCGGCAAATATTCGACGGCGATGCCGTTGCGCACCGCGATCGTTCCGCCGTCCGGCTGCTCCTCGCCGGCGATCACTTTCAAAAACGTCGATTTGCCCGTTCCGTTGACGCCGATCAGGCCGATCCGGTCGCCCTCGGCGACGCTGAACGACACGTCCTCGAACAGCGTTTTCATGCCGAAATTTTTGCTTATGTTTTCCGCGGTCAATAGATTCATAGATCGTTTCGGTTCCTCGTTTTCCTCATATTCCTCGCATCGTTCACGATACCCCCAAGTGTAGCATATTTCGCCCCGGAACAGAACGGCCGAAGGCCGGACTTCACGCGGGCCGGACGATTCGCCGGACGCGATTGACGGTTGGCGAAAGGACGTGTTATCGTTAGCACCGAAGGCCGAACAAGAACGGATGCAACGCCGGGCGAGACCGAACGTTATGGGAGATGACAGCATTGGAACGAATGACTCGTTATGCGCCGCACGTCTACTTTTTTTTCTTCTTCGCGGCGGCCGCCTCGTATTCGCCGTTTCTCGCCTATTGGCTGAAGGAAACGGGCTTGACGAGCCAGCAGGTCGGGGCGATTTATGCGATCGGCCCGCTCGTGGCGCTGTTCGTCCAGCCGATGTGGGGGTTTTTGTGCGATAAATACGGCATCGAAAAAGCGGTGCTCATGATATGCGGCTTGGCGACTCCCGCCATCGCCTTCGGGTATTCGAGCGGGGCCGGGTTTGCCGTCTACGCCGCCACGGCCGTATGTCTCGCCGTCTTCTCGTCGCCGATGGTGCCGCTGTCCGACGCCGTCGCGGTCGCCCACGTGCAGAAGCACCGGCAAACGTACGGCGGGGCGAGAGTATGGGGGTCGATCGGCTTCGCCCTCGTCGTCTCGCCGATCGGCATGCTGTACGAGCGTATCGGCATTAGCCGCATGTTCCTGTTTTACATGGGACTGATGATCGTCGTCTTCTTCATCACGGCCGTTCTGGAAAAAGGCACGGTTCGCAAAAATGCGTCGTGGCGAGACATCGGCAAGCTGCTGGGGCGAAAACCGTTCGCCCTGTTTTTGCTGCTCATCCTGTGCGTCGCGTGCGGCACGCAAAGCTTCAGCGTCTTTTTCTCCGTTTACGTCGGCTCGACCGGCGGCAACGTAACGGAGAAAATCGGCTGGCTGACCGCCGTGTCGGCGTTGTCCGAGCTGCCGTTTTTTCTGTTCGCGTCCCGCTTCGCCGACAAGTTCGGCTATCGGACCGTGCTGGCGGCGGGGGCGTTCGCCGGGTCGATCCGGCTGCTCGTCGTCTCCTTCGATCCGCCGACGGGCGTGCTGCTCGCAAGCCAGCTGCTGCAGGGCGTCGCGTACGGACTGTTCTACGCGGCGGGGGTCCAAGTCGCGAACGCGCTTTGCCCCGAAGGCTGGAAATCGACGGGCCAATCGCTCTTCAGCATGGTTTACGTCAATGTGGCCATCTTGATCGCGAGCAATGCGGGCGGATGGCTGATCGACTACGCCGGCTTCGGGACGATGTTCCGGGTCGCCTCGCTGCTGTGCGCGATCGGCGGTGTCGGCTTTTTGGCGATGCGGAAGGGCGGGAAAAGTCTCGGGGCGGAGGAAGCTGCGTAATGTATATGTAAATAAAAATAACATTTGAGTAGAAACGCCCCGCTTATTCGCTGTTTGTGTTATAATTTATAACACAAACATTACGGAGAGGCGGGATTTTGTATGGTTGTCGGTCTTCGCGTCGTCAAAACCGTCATCGCCATCGGCATCAGCGTTTCGATCGCCCGTCTCCTGCACCTGGAGCCGGACCATTTCGCCGGCATCGTCTCGATGCTGGCCGTTCAGCCCTCGGTATACCGGTCGCTCACGTCGACGCTGTCCCATCTGGCCAGTGCCTTGTTCGCCGCCTTGCTCGGCATCGGCGCGGCTCTCGTTGCCGGCGATCATGCGATCGTCATCGCGGCCGTCGCCCTGCTCGTCATGGCGCTTCACGTCCGCCTGCGCCGGACGGCTTCCTTGACGCTGGCCGTCATCGTGGCGGTCAATACGATCGGCACGTCCGACGAGCTGCACGGCAACGCCGCCTACCACCAGCTCATGCTCGTCGTCATCGGCATGCTCGTCGGCACGGCCGTCAACCTGGTCCGCAAGCCGGTTCATACGGAGCGGGAGGAAGTGCTGCTCGTCAAATCGGAGAGCATGCTCCGCACGCTGCTGTATTACATCCAGCTCGATTTGATGGGCGGGCGGATGACGCCCTACAAGCCGCAAATGCAGCTGCAGATCGAGGAGGTGCGCAAGTACGTCGAATCGGGAAAAGACATATCCGCGCTCATCCGGGAAGATCGGTGGCTGAACCGGGGCGAAGGCATCGAGCCCGGCGGACTGTTCCGGACGTACGAAGCGATGACCGAGCGGATCCGCGACTTGGCCAAAGCGCTGCAAAAAGCGGACCTGTCCCATCCGGAGAGGCTAAGGCTCATCCGGGCGATCGGGCTGACGGTCCGGCTGCAGGAGCGCGTCATGCACGGCCGGAAAGTACCGGTCGGGCTTATGCTGAAGGCGCTTCGCCCGGAGCTGCTGACGGCCGGGGGAGCGGGGGAGACGCATCGGCTGTTTCCGTATTACCAGGCGTACGAGGCGCTATCGGATTATGTCGCGGAATTTGCCGGAATTCGACAAACGTTTTTGTTCGTATCGTCGAGGACGATCGTGGACGGTCGCGAAGCTTTTTTTCGAATATGACGCTTTCGAAAATGGTTCCATCGAACTATGACGAATAGTTCTTTTTCCGTATAAGGTATGCTATAATAGGACTATAAGCACTGCCACCCCATCGACAAGGCAAACCTATCGAAAGGTAGGGACGCAAAGCTTCAGGCCTAACGGAACTTCCTACGGCGGCTGGGTTACCGAAATAGCGGTGATTTCCCCCGAGCGTTATCATCGCTGCCCGTTATCGGGCGGCTTTTTTTGTCGGCCGCGGCGGACGGCCGGGGATCATCGAACGGATGCGCCTATGCCGGGAAGGATGCGGCGGTCGCAAGCGGCGGCGATGAAGGCGGAATATTCGATAACGGAGGATGAAGACCGATGAACCATACCGGCATGAGCGAACTGACGAACGATTTGGAGCAAATGATCAGCAAGGCTGGCGTTACCGGGCTGCTCCAAAGTTTCAATAAAATGTCCAAGGAAGAGCTGATCCAATTCGTCGAGGCGTTGGGAACGGTGCGGCGCTACATGCTGGCCCGCGCGAACGGTTGACGGACCATGGCGATGCATTTGGGCAATTGCCGGGATTGCGGGGCGCTGTTCGCGAACGCCCGCCGCGACGTTACGCTGTGCAGGACGTGCGCGGAGCGGTACGACCGGATGTTCGACCGCGTCAGGGAGCAGATGCGCCGCCATCCGAAGCTGACGATCCAGGATTTGGCCGATCGGACGGGAATTCCTTCCCATCAAATATTGGAATGGGTGCGGGACGGACGCATTCATGCGACTTGACGGCGAGACGGCGAGCGACGGGCTCGGCCGTCTTTTTTTCGTGCGTGCCGACGCTTCTCCGAATCCGAGCCGGTATGCTAGAATAGGGAAACCCGAAAGGCGGCCGACAGGCGCCCTTCGAAACGAACCGCTAAGGAAGATTCCAAACGATGCCGATCAAAAAAACGATACATGCCGCGCTTGCCGTATTGCTTCTCGTCGCCTTGTTCGCCGCCGCCCACCGGTTCTCCCCGCGAGTTCCGTCGACCGGAAGCGGTCCCGAAGCGGTGCGGGGCGTCCTGGACTTGCGCGGGGAACGATGGAGCGGGGACGAGGTCGTCCGGCTGGACGGGCAATGGGAATATTATCCGGGGCGGCTGCTCGCCCCGAACGCGATCGTCCCCGAGGCGGAGCCGTCGGTCGAATACGCGGACGTGCCGGGCAGGTGGGAGCGGTATTCGCCGAGGGAGATGCGCGCGTCCGCCCACGGCTTCGCGACGTTCCGGCTGCGCGTCAAGCTGGATGCGGAATTGGACGGGGCGGGGGGCCCCGGACGCGTATTCGGCATCAAGGCGACGAACGTCCGGACGGCGCACGCCCTGTTCGTCAACGGGGCGCTCGTCGGCGGCAGCGGCCGGCCCGGTACGAGCGGGGAGGAGACGATTGCCCGCAACGTCCCGTACGTCCGCTTTTTTCCGGTAGCCGGCGACGAAGTGGACATCGTCGTGCACGTGTCCAATTTTTCCTTTTACACGGGCGGCATTCCCGTTTCGATGCTGTTCGGCGATCAGGAGAGCATTCAGGCGGTCCGGGATTTCGCGGTCGGGAAAGACCTCTTCGTCTGGACGGGGCTTCTCCTGCTCGGACTGTACTTGCTGGCCTTGCATTTGATGCGGCGAAGGGAACGGTCGTGGCTGTATTTCGGCTTGTTCGCCTTGTCCGCCTGCGTCTATTCGATCACGCAGGGCGAGAAGCTGCTCGCGGCCGCCTTGCCTTCGCTTCCGTACGGGCCGTTCACGCGAATCCAGTTCGGCTCCGGCATATTGGCCGAATATTGGCTGCTGCGCTATACGCGGTTTTCGTTCCCGGATACGTTCAAGGCGTGGACGATGCGTCTGTTTTCCGCGGGAGTCGGCGTCCGGCTGCTGCTCGTCCTGGCTGCGCCGGTTCCGATTTTTTCGGCTATGGAAAACGTTTCGTTCGCGATGACGATCGTCGCCATCCTGTTCGTCGCGATCGTCATGCTGATCGGCGTCGTCCGCGGCATGGAAGGGGCCGGGTACATGACGGCGGGCGTCCTGTCCGTACTCGCCTTGGCGACGTTTTATTCGCTCCAGGTGCTGGGCGCGGCCGATGTGTCCGTCCTGCTGCCGATCGCCGTCCTGTGCGCCGTTTTCTCGCAGGTGCTGTTGCTGTCGCGGCGGTTCACCCGGGCGTTCGAGACGAACGAGCTGTTCGCCGAGCGGCTGCTGGCGGCGGATCGGCTGAAGGACGAGTTTTTGGCCAACACGTCGCACGAAATGAAAACGCCGCTTCACGTCATGATCAATATCGCACAGTCGCTCATCGACGGAGCGGCGGGCAAGCTGAACCCTCGCCAGCTCGACAATATGGAGCTGATCGTCTCGACCGGTCGGCGGACGGCCCGTCTCGTTCGCGATATTCTCGATTTGTCCCGGCTGAAAAGCGGGGAGCTGTTCCTGGAGCGGCGGCCGGTGGCGGTTCGCCCCGCCGTCCGCTTCGTATTCGAGATGCATCGCAGACTGGCGGGGGACAAGCCCGTACGACTGACAGAGCGGCTGCCGGACGATTTGCCGCTCGTCGAGGCGGACGAAGACCGTCTCGTCCAAATCTTGTCCAATTTGATCGGCAACGCGCTCAAATTTACGGCCGCGGGCGATATTACGGTGACGGCCAAGGCGGAGGGCGGCTGGGTGGAAGTGTCGGTGCGCGATACGGGCATCGGCATTCCGGCCGACCGGCAGGACGCCGTCTTCGACGCGTACGAGCAGCTCGGACGAGCGGAAGCCCGCCGGCTCGGCGGCGTCGGCCTCGGTCTCGACATTACGCGACGTCTCGTCGAGCTGCACGGCGGCCGCATCCGGGTCCGGTCGGAGGTCGGACGGGGCTCGACGTTCGCATTCACGCTGCCGATCGCTCGCGAAGCGTCTCGGCAAGCGGCGGCGCGGGGGACGAACGACGAAGCGCGTGCGGGGAGGGAGGGCGATCTGCTCGCCGCAGCCCCGGCGGCCCCGGCCGGGGCCGCATCGTCGTCGCCGCCTCCCCGCGCCCCGTCGACCGGAACCGGCGCGAACATTCTCGTCGTGGACGACGATGCGGCCAACCGCCGCGTGCTCGTCAATCTGCTGTCGGTCGACGGCTATGCGGTCGTCTCCGCGGATAGCGGCGAGGAAGCGCTCCGCTTGCTGGAGCGCGAAGGAGCCGGCTTCGATCTCGTCATTCTCGACTGGATGATGCCGGGCATCTCCGGCGGCGACGTATGCCGGGAGATGCGGCGCCGCTGGTCGCTGTCGGCGATGCCGGTGCTCCTGCTCACCGCGCGGAACCGGCCCGAGGACGTACTCGCCGGCTTCGAGGCGGGGGCGAACGATTTCCTCGGCAAGCCGGTCGAGGCCGGCGAGCTGAGGGCCCGCATCCGGACGCTGCTCGCGATGAAACGCTCGGTCAGCGACCGGGTGAGCTCGGAGCTCGATTTGCTCCAGGCGCAGATCAAGCCGCATTTTTTGTTCAATACGCTCAATACGATTTTGGCCGTCAGCGAAACCGATCTGCCGAGGGCGCAGGAGCTGCTGGCGCGATTCGGGTCCTACTTGCGGAGCAGCTTCGACTACCATAACCGCCATCAGCTCGTCGCGCTGGGCAAGGAGATGGAGCTGGTCGAAGCCTACTTGTACATCGAGCGGACCCGGTTCGACGGACGACTGCATACCCGGATCGAGGTCGATGAAAGCGCGAATCACCGGATGATTCCGTCGCTGTCGATCCAGCCGATCGTGGAAAACGCGGTCCGCCACGGCGTCATGAAGCGGGAGGAGGGCGGGCTCGTCCGCGTGTCCGTGGCGGTCGGCCCGGAAGGAGACGTCGTCGTCGAGGTGGAGGACGACGGCGTGGGCATGCCGCCCGGCTGGAGCGGGCCGGCGCCGGACGACGCGGGAGCCGAGCCCGCGCGAAGAGGCGGACGGAAAAGCATCGGCCTCGACAACATCCACCGGCGGCTGCTTCATTTGTACGGCGAAGGCATTCGCGTCGAGAGCCGGCCGGGAGAAGGGACGCGGGTCCGGTTCCGGATCAAGTCGGGCGAGGGCGGGAACGAGGAGTGAAGCGGGACTACGGCTTCGCCGTCGCCCGGCGAATCGCCGCGTTGATCTTGGCGACGTCGACGGGGCCGACCTCTCCGTCGCGCAAGCCGTACCGCTCCTTGAGCGACAGGATGCGGTAGACGCTCCGGTCGATCGACTCCGCGGGCAGCTCGCCCGATCGGGCCGCCTCCTTGAGCGCGTCCAGCACGAGTCGCGCGTTCGCGTATTCGTGCGCGACCAATACAATGTCGCAGCCGGCTTTGGCGGACTGGACGGCGGCGGCACCCAAGTCGTGATGCTTCAAAATCGCGCCCATCGTCATGTCGTCCGTCATGACGACACCGTCGAACCCCATATCGCCGCGCAGCAGGCCGGCGACGATCTCGGGCGACATCGAGGCGGGACGGTCCGGATCGACCTTGGGCAGCAATATATGCGCGATCATGACGGCGTCGGCCTTCGACCGGATCGCTTCGGCGAACGGGACGAGCTCCAGCTTGCGCAACTCGTCCGCCGTCTTGTTCACGACCGGAAGCTCGAGGTGCGAGTCGACGGACGTGTCGCCGTGTCCCGGAAAATGCTTCACGACCGGAACGACCGACTTCGAGCGGAGACCGAGCATCTCCTCGACGCCGTACGAGGCGACGACGGAGGCGGAGGAGCCGAATGACCGGCTGCCGATGACGGGATTGCGCGGGTTGCTGTCGACGTCGAGCACCGGCGCGAAGTCGACGTTGAAGCCGAGCGCGGACAGCTCCTCCCCGAGCGCCTCGCCGATCGCGCGCGCCCTCGACGCGTCCCCGGATTTCGCCACGTCCCGGCTGGACGGAAACGGCTCGAGCTGCGGCGGGAGGCGGCTTACTTTGCCGCCCTCCTGATCGACGCCGAGCAAGAGGGGTGGCCGGCCGGCTCCGGCCTCCCGGTTCGCTTCCTTCAGCCCGTTCAGCAGACGGACCGTCTGCTCGACGGATTCGATATTGTCCTTGTATAAAATCAACCCGCCGACACGGTCGTCGGCGATCAGCCTCCTCACTTCGGCGGACGCTTCCGTCCCGTCCACTCCCGCGAAGACCATCTGCCCGATCTTGTCTTCGAGCGGCATCGCCCGGACCCGGTCCCGGATCGGGTCGGCAGCCGCGGGGGGCGGGGGCGTCACGGCCCCCGGCTCGTCCTTCCCGCTCGTCCATCCCGTACAGCCGGCCGTCGTCACGGCCAACGCCAGCGCGACAACACCGATTCGCACGTTTCGCATTCCGTCTCTCCTCCTCGTCGATATACCCAGCAATATGCCCATGCGGACGGGCGGAAATACCCGCGCGTCAATGGTTTGACGGCACCGGGGCGGAATAGGTTGCGGGATGCGCCGCCCGAAGGCCCGATTTCGCTTTCCCCCTTGGTCCGATTCGTGGTAGAATGGAGGTATTCTCCAATACTATCCGTTCGTTTAGAAAAAACTTTTCGAAAAACCAAACAACCGGGGAGAGAAACCATGCAAACGATCGTGTACGTTCCGCTGGACGAAAGACCTTGCAATTACCGATATCCTCAATATTTGGCCTCCATGACCGACCTGACCTTGCGCGTGCCGGACATCGGCATGCTCGGGCGCAAGAAGACGTCCGCCGATACGGACGCCGTCCGCGATTGGCTGCTGGACGCTTCGAAGGACGCCGACGCGCTGATCGTCTCGGTCGACATGCTCGTGCACGGCGGCATCGTGCCGTCGCGGCTGCATCACCGCTCGGAGGCGGAGTGCCTGGACCGGCTCGCCGTCCTTAAGACGCTCAAGGAACGCAACCCGAAGCTGCGCACGTACGCCTTCAATTTGATCACCCGCGTGCCGGCTTACTCGAGCTCGGAGGAGGAGCCGGACTATTACGCCGATTACGGCAACGAGCTGTACACGTACGGCTGGCTGAAGGACAAAGCCGAGCAGGAGACGCTCGACGCGGAGGAAGCGGCGAAGCTCGAAGCGGTAACGGCAAAAATTCCGGCGGACGTCCTCGACGACTTCCTGACCCGCCGCAAGACGAACGCGTTCGTCAACGCGGAGACGATGAAGCTGACGCGCGACGGCGTCATCGATTTCCTCATCATCCCGCTCGACGACAACTCGAAGTACGGCTTCAGCCCGCTCGAGCAGCGCAAGCTGTCGCTGCTTGCGGAGGAGCTCGACGTGAACGACCGCGTCATGATCTATCCGGGAGCGGACGAAATCGGCTGCACGCTGTTCGCCCGGGCGTTTTGCGAAGCGAAAGGATACGTGCCGAAGGCGTTCGTCCGGTATTCGTCCGTTCACGGGCCGTTCGTCGTGCCGAAGTACGAGGACCGCTCGCTCGGCGAAAGCATCAAGTACCAGCTGACGGCGGCGGGCGCGGTTTCCCACGACAACTCGTGCGGCACCGATTTCGTGCTGATGACGAACTCACCTCCGGTCGGACAGAAGGAGATGGCCGAATGCTCGACGCCGTACGGAGAGCGGAACCGGGCCTACTTCTCGGAGACGAACACGAAGGAGTTCGTGCAGGCGATCCGCCACTATATCCGCGAAGGGCACATGGTCGCGCTCGCCGACGTCGCCGTCAGCAACGGTTCGGATCATCCGTTCATGAAGCTGGTCGCCCGCGCCGGCATCCTGCACGACATCGCCGCTTACGCCGCCTGGAACACGTCGGGGAACACGCTCGGGACCGTCATCTCGCACGCGATCGTCGAATCGTATTATCGCGGCCGCGGGGACGTCTCGGCGGAGCGGCTGAACCGGAGCCGGGCGTACTACTACTTCCGGCTGATCGAGGATTGGGGCTATCAGGCGATCGTCCGCAAGGACGTCATCCACAACGAGCTGCCGAAGCTCGGAGCGAGCTACTACGAGCTCGATCACGTCCGGTCCGAGGTGTATGCGGTCATTCGGCGGAAGCTCGAGCAGTTTTTCGAGCAGTATGTGCAGGAAGGTTGTCCGGGACGGGTACGGATCGAGGACGTCCATTTGCCGTGGAGCCGGATGTTCGAGGTCGGCTTCGAGACGGTGCTGGAGACGGAATAAGGGAAGGGGCGCGAAGGCGCCCCTTTTTTTGTGCGAAAATGCGTTTGACGAGACGAATAAAATTCGGTTCCCCCGACGGCCGCGGCCCGCTATACTGAATAGAGAAAGCGGAATAGCGCAAGGGAAAGGACGGGGAGACGTTTGAAACCGATCATCGCCGTTACGGCGAACTACGAGGACGACGTCGCGAGCTTGAAGCACGCTTATACGGACTCGGTGCGAAATGCCGGAGGCTTGCCGCTCGCCGTGCCGTTCGGGCTGGACGAGGACGACGTGCGCCGGTTGTGCGCATCCGCGGACGGACTGCTGCTTACCGGAGGACCGGACGTCGATCCGGACTATTACGGGGAGGAGCCGCTGCCCGTGCTAGGCAAAGTAACGCCCGAGCGTGACCGGCTCGAGGTGCTGCTCGCTCGTACGTTCGCGGCGGCGGGGAAGCCGATCTTCGCCATATGCCGGGGCGAGCAGGTGCTGAACGTCGCGCTGGGCGGCTCGCTGTATCAAGATATTGGCACGGAAGCCGCTACGCTCCAGCACAGCCAAAAGGCGCCTCGCTCCCATTTGTCCCATCGGGTGCGGGCGGAGGAGGGAAGCTTGATCGAACGGATCGCGGGCGCCTCGTCGTTCAAGGTGAACAGCTTCCACCATCAGGCGGTCAAGCGCCCCGCGCCCGGCATGCGCATTTCGGCGAAGTCGGAGGACGGCGTCGTCGAGGCGATCGAAAGCGAGACGCACCGGTTCGTCCTCGGCGTCCAATGGCACCCGGAAGATACCGCCGCCACGGACGGCGTGTCGCGCAAGCTGTTCGAGGCGTTCGTGGACGCGTGCCGAAGCTGAGACGGGGGGCGGGCCGGAGCGGTACGGGCTTTGCCGGGAGGCGGCGCTCGTCGGACTCGGGTTCGGAAGAGGCGAGGGCCGACATGCGGGGAGGGAGCGATCCCTCCTTTTTTGCCGTTCAATTGCTCGTTTCCTTTTCGCGGCGCCTCCATTAAACTGAACATGATAACGGTACGACAACGAAAGGGGAGGCCAAGTCGTTTGCGCAAGAGAGACATTCGCGAAAAGCGGGAGGAGACCGGCGCCGGGCGAGCCTATTCGCACGTATGGGAGCATTACGCCGACGAGCTGCGGCTGCTCGACCTGAAGCTGCAGCGGCTGTACGTCCGCCGCGGACAGACGGCCTCCGATCCGCAAGCCGACGCTTTCCGCGGCATGTACGTATCGGAGGACGAATTCATGCGCATGGTCGGAGGGCGCGACGGCGGCGCGGAGGACGATCCGGAGCTGGCCGCGCTCGCGGCGGACATCCGGAACGCGGAGGCGGTCATCGCGTCGCGCAAGGCGGAGAGCGCGAAGCGGAACGTATTTTTGCCGCTCGTCTATTTGAGCGCGGTGTTCGGCTTGGACGAGATCGAGCAGAGCGTCGTCATGCTGCTGCTCGCCGTCGAGCTCGACCGCAAATACGAACGCGTCTTCGGCTTCATGGCGGACGACTTGACGGTGCGGCTGCCGAATGTCGGCCTGGCGCTTCAAGTCGTCTGCCGCGACGCCGACGCGATGCGGACGGCCCGGCTCGCCTTCGCGCCGAACGGCAAGCTGGCGCGCTATTTGCTGGCGCGGGAGGATGGCGGCGAGCCGTTCGGCCGCTCGCTGCTGTCGAAGCCGCTGGCGCTGGACCGGCGCATGGCGACGTTTTTGCTCGACACGGGCGCGCCCGACGAGACGCTGCGGCCCGCCGTCACGATCCATTACCCGGACGAGCCGCTCGCCCCGCTGGTCGTTCACCTCGACGCGCAGCGGCAGCTCGCGTCCGTCGCTTCGACCCGGAACGGGCCGGTCGGCGTCCTGCTGTGGGGACCGCCCGGCTCCGGCAAAACGCTGCAGCTTCGCCACTGCTGCGCCGGTTGGGGCAAAAGCCTGCTCGTGGCGGACATGCGCGTGTTCGCGGAGGACGGCGCCGGCTTCGCGGAGAAGCTGTCCCGCATCGTGCGGGAAGCGGTGCTCCATCAAGCCGCGCTGGCGCTGGCCCATGCCGACGCCCTGTTCCCGGAGGAAGCGGACGCGAAATCGAGGGAGCGCCTTCGCATCGTGGAGGAGGAGACGGACCGGTTTCCGCTGCCGCTGTTCGTATTGACCGAAAGCCGGGCGAAGCCGGACTTCCGCTCCGGCGGCCGCATCTGGCTCGAACGCGAGCTGGCCGTTCCCGGCGAGAAGGAGCGGGAGTCGCTGTGGCGGACGTTCGCTTCGGCCGCCGGGCTGCCGGACGGGGAAGATTGGAGCGGGCCCGCGGTCAAATACCGGTTTACGCCCGGTCAAATACGCGATGCGGTCGCGGACGCCGTCGCGCTGGCGGAATGGGAAGGCAAGCCGGCGGCCGCCGTCGTCGACCAGGCATGTTATCGGCAAATCCGGCATAGGCTTGAGCGGAAGGCCGTCCGGATCGAGCCCCGGTACGGGTGGGACGATATCGTCCTTCCCGACGAGCAGAAGGAGCTGCTGCGCAACGCGTGCGCCCAGATGAAATACCGCAGCCTCGTGTACGGGGAGTGGGGGTTCGAACGGAAGCTCGCCTACGGCAAAGGGTTGTCGATGCTGTACGCCGGCCCTCCCGGCACGGGAAAGACGATGTCCGCCCAAGTCATCGCGCGCGAGCTGCGCATGGAGCTGTACAAAATCGATTTGTCCCAGGTGATCAGCAAATATATCGGCGAGACGGAGAAAAACTTGCACGAGCTGTTTCTCGAGGCGCACAAAAGCAGCGCCATCCTGTTCTTCGACGAGACGGACGCTTTATTCGGCAAACGGTCGGAGGTGAAGGACGCCCACGACAAATACGCCAACATCGAAACGGCCTACCTGCTGCAAAAGATGGAGGAGTACGAAGGCATCTCGATTCTTGCGACGAATCTGCTGAACAATATCGACGAAGCGTTTTTGCGCCGAATCCAATACGTGATCAAATTTCCGTTCCCGGACGCCGAATACCGGGAAAAAATTTGGCGCGCCACGTTTCCGCGCGAGACGCCGCTGGCGGAGGACGTCGACTTCCGGTGGCTGGCGGGCAAGTACGAAATCGCCGGAGGCAACATCAAAAACGTCGTCCTTTCCGCGGCGTTTTTGGCGGCGGAGAAGGGCGTTGCGGTCGGCATGCGCGAAATCGTGCAGGCGGTCAGGCACGAGCTGCAAAAATCGGGGAAAATCATATCCAGAACCGATTGGGAGGACTATTAAAGAAGTCCCGATCGTGTCGATTGTCCGAAAAAGCATATAGTCAGTCCGATCGATTGCCAGTATAATATAACAGAGTCGGAAAATGTCATTCGCGGCTTCCGGCCATCGTATTCGACAATATTTTCGCAGCGGTTGGGAGGGAATACCTATAGGGGATTATTCCGTCATAGCTGATGTTAGCGCTTCCATTCTTAGGCTGCTGCGGGAAAAGATGACGCCCGACCCGATTCCGCAGCCCGAGCTGATCGGTCTCGGCAGTCCGGTCGACAAAGGGGACTTTTATTTGTCCTTGTTTCTGTACAGCGTCCGGGAAAGCGGAGACAATCGGAAAACCCAGATGGTGTCCCGGGGGGCGGGAGAGATCCAGTACCCGCCGATGACGGTCGATTTGCATTACTTGATGACGGTTCAATCTCCGGCCGAGCTCCAGTCGCGGGCGCTAGACGAGCAGCGCATTCTGGGCCGCGCGATGCAGGTGCTCTACGACCATTCCGTGCTCCGCGGGCCGAACGTGGTCGGGACGTTGGCGGAGAGCGGCGAGGAGCTGCGCGTCGTCATGGAGAACGTGTCCGGGGAAGCGATGCTGAACATGTGGAACTATGCCGACACGCCGTACCGGCTGTCCGTCAGCTATGTCGTCGGCCCCGTCATGATCGACTCGACCCGGATCAAGTCGACGAAGCGCGTGCTGTCGAGCGACGTCAGCATCCAAGGCTAAGGGGAGACCGATATGGAACAGCTGCGGATCGTCCGGATGCGGACGAGAGTGTCGCTCGTCGTATGGCTGCGCGACGGCTTCGGCTCCGGTCCGCCGACGGACCGAAACATCGAGGTCCGCTTGCTCGGATTTCCGAGAAAGCCGATCGGCAAGCCGGACGGTACATACGTATTCAACGATTTGGAGCCGGGCGATTACAAGCTCGCCGTCGCCTCCACTTATTACTTTCGCGAGACGCTGGACGTTTCGGTGGGTAACGCGAACGAAATCGTCCATTTTCCTCTCGTTCCGCTTCCGTCGTACCCGTTCCGCCCGAACGATACGCTCGTCCGCGCGATGGTGACCGATTCCGCGGGACGCCCGATCGGAGGAGCGGAAGCGACCGCGACGCCGCTTTCCGAGGAGTGCGCCGTCGGACGGGTCGCCGACGAGAAGGCGGGCAAAGGAAGCGACGAAATCTCGATCGCGTCGCTGATCGGGCGGATCGACCCGAGAGATGCGCTGGAGCTGGCGGGCCGCGCCGCGAAGCAAGGACGCGAGCGGGTTGTCGTGAGCGGGGCGATCGAGCACCGGAAGCGATTCCGGCTCGATATTCCGCTTTCCTCCGCCTATGCGAGAGGATCGCTCGTGTATCCGGTATACCGGGCCCGGACGACGGAACGGGGCGAGCTGGCGGTGGCGATAGCCGGCGGGAGGACGTCCGCATACCCGCTGCGGATCAGCTTGGACATTCCGGGCGGCGAAGGAAAGACCGCCGCGAAGGAAATCGTCGTGACGGAAGGCGCCACGACGAATATCGGTACGTGGATCGTGTAGTAGGATGGATCCCAATCCATTTTGCATACTAAAAACCCAAGCTGAAAGGAGAGAACTGGTACGGGTTTGCGGCACGAACGGCTTCGCCAAGAAGCCGAAGCGGCAAACGCGACCGGGAAACAATGGCTGAGTATTTATCGCCAGGGGTGTATGTGGAGGAGTTTGACAGCGGCGCCCAACCGCTGGAAGGGGCAAGCACGAGTACGGCCGGATTTATCGGGCTGGCGCAGCGGGGGGAGATCGAGGGATTACCCCAGCTCGTCACGAGCGTGGCCGATTTTAACCGCATTTTCGGCGGCTACTTGTCGGAAAACGCGTTCGGCGAATACCGATATCTCGCTTACGCGGTCGAGCATTTTTTCCTGAACGGCGGCTCCCGCGCTTTCATTATGCGCGTAGCGCCTTCCGACGCGAAGCCGGCCGGCAACCAAGCCGAGACGAATAAGGAAGCGGCGGTCTTGAACATCCGCTCCAAAAACCCGGGCGCCTGGGGCAATCAGGTACGCATCGCGGTCGTCCCGTCGAGCAAGGCGAAAACGCAAATTTACGAAATTTTGGGCGACGCCTCCGAATCGAAGCAATACCGTGTGAAAAGCAACGCCGGCTTCAACGTAGGCGACGTCGTCGCTTTCGAGGCGAACGGCCAAAAGCAGTATAACAAAATCGTATCCTCGCAAGACAACATCATCGAGCTGGAGTCGGCGCTCGAAGGCGGAGAAGACGTGATCGACGCCAACCTGCTGCCGGCGAAAGTACTGACCACCTGCGAATTCACCTTCCACGTCTATTATGGGGACGAAGCGGAAACGTTCGAGAAAATGTCGCTGAACGTGGCCGCGGCGAACCATATCGAGAAAGTGATGGCGCGCTCCAACATCGTCGTCGTCCAGGACGTATCGGGCGGCAATTTCGGCGCCGTCGCTCCCTTCGAAGTCATCTCCGGTTTAAACGAATCGGCCGGCAAATTCCAAATCGCGCTATCCGGCGGAAGCGACGGTTCCGTCGCCAACTTGGCGGCGTCCGACTTTATGGGTCAAGACCGCGGACCGGGCAAGCGCACGGGCATACAGGCGTTCATCGACAACGATTTCGTCAGCATCATGGCCGTGCCGGGCGTCACCGACCCGAACGTCCAGCTCGCCCTCGTCGCGCATTGCGAAAATTTGGGAAGCCGCTTCGCCATCCTTGACATTCCTCGCGACAAGACGAAAGTGGCGGACGTCATGACGCACCGCAACATTTTCGACAGCCAATACGCCGCCATGTACAACCCGTGGCTGCAAGTGTTCGACCCGCTCGACAAACGCAACATCTACATACCGCCTTCCGGCTCCATGGCCGGCATCTACGCCCGCTCCGACAATTCGCGCGGCGTCCATAAAGCGCCCGCGAACGAAGTCGTGCGCGGCGTCGTCGGCCTCGACTGCCAGTACAACAAAGGCGAGCAGGACATCCTCAATCCGCAAGGGGTCAATCTGATCCGCCAATTCGCCGGCCAAGGCATCCGCGTATGGGGCGCGCGCACCTGCTCGTCCAACGGGCTTTGGAAATATATCAACGTACGCCGCCTGTTCATTTTCCTGGAGGAATCGATCCGCAACGGGACGAACTGGGTCGTCTTCGAGCCGAACGACGAACAGCTGTGGGCCCGCGTGCAGCGCACGATCGACGCCTTCCTGACACGGGTATGGAGAGACGGGGCGCTCGTGGGCGCCAGTCCGAACGAGGCGTTCTACATCAATATCGGTCGCAGCACGATGACGCAGGACGATATCGACAACGGACGGCTCATTTGCGTGATCGGCGTGGCGCCGGTGAAGCCGGCGGAATTTGTCATCTTCCGGATTACGCAGAAGACGAGAGAAGAATAATCGCTCGCTTCGGCGCGGCGCAAGACGCAAATCTAGATCCGCTATCAACCTAATGTCAGGGGAAGGGGTATAGTATGGCAGGCGAACGCAAAGATCCGTACCGCAATTTTAGGTTCCGTATCGAAGTGGAAGGCATTCAGCAAGCCGGCTTCAGCGAGGTGTCCGGCTTCGACGCCAGTTTGTCCGTAATCGAATACCGGGAGGGGAACCAGGCGATTACGCCCCGCAAGCTGCCGGGGCTCGCGAAATACGGCAACATTACGCTGAAGTGGGGCGTCACCGACTCGCTCGACATGTACAACTGGATGGCCGAGTCGATTCAGGGGAAAATTTCGCGCAAGACGGTGACGATCATCGCGATCGACGAGGAAGGCCAGGACGTGGCGACGTGGCAAGTGATCGAGGCGTGGCCGTCCAAATATACGGCGCCGAACTTCAACGGCTCCGGCAACGAAGTGGCGATCGAAAACTTGGAGCTCGCCCACGAAGGCATGACCCGCACGAAATAAAGGCGGCGGTGGCGGCGGGGCGCCGATCGCGTTCGGCGTTCCCTCGCCGTCCGCACCCGGATGAACCTTAGGAGGACAAGAACATGGCATTTCAGACCGAATACGAATTCGAGCTTCCCCGGGGTTACGTGGACGAAAGCGGCACGCTTCACCGGCGCGGCGTCATGCGGCTGGCGACGGCGGCCGACGAAATTTTGCCGATGCGCGACCAGCGGGTACAGCAAAATCCGGGCTACCTGAGCATCATCCTGCTGGCCCGCGTCATCATCAAGCTGGGCGATTTGCGCGCCATCGACACCCGCGTCATCGAACGGATGTTCACGGCGGATCTCGCTTACCTGCAAAATTTGTACCGCACGATCAATGAAGCGGAAGTGCCGAAGGTGCACTGCGTATGCCCGAAATGCGAGCACGAGTTCAGCGTGGACGTGTCTTTTTTGGACGAGACGGCGGGGGCATAACCGGATATCCCATCGACAAAATTTACGAGGAGGCCAGCTTTATCGCGTATTACTTCCATTGGCCCCACGAGCAGATCATGTCGATGGAGCATCGGGAGCGCCGCCGCTGGTGCGAGGAAATATCGAAAATCAACCGCAATTTGAACGACGACGGCAAAGAAAAGCCGAACAATCCGTTCGACGTCTTTAACAAGAGGTGATCGATCCGGTGACCGTGCAACGGACCAACGACGTAAGCGGCGCTTTCCGCTTCAAGGTGGAGCTGGACGGGCTGCTGGTGGCCGGATTTTCCGAGGTGACGGGCATCCAGTCCGAAACCGAAGTGATGGAATTCGCCGAAGGCGGACTGAACACGCACATCCATTATTTGCCGAAGCAGACGAAATACCCGCGCATCGTGCTCAAGCGGGGAATGACCTCGTCGAGCGAGCTGTGGGACTGGTACGACGGAGTGGCCGCGGGCAAAATCAAGCGCAAAAACGGTGCGGTCATCCTGTACAACCACGCGGGGAAAGAAATATGCCGGTGGAACTTCTTCGAGGCGTTCCCCGTCAAGTGGCACGGCCCCGACCTGAACGCGACGGGCGGCAACGTGGCGGTGGAATCGGTCGAGATCGTCCACAACGGCTTGAAGGCGATATTCAGCAAGTAGAGCAAGTAGCGGCAAGGCGGAGGGATTCGACATGGCTTCCCGAAAACAAGATCGAGCGCGAATCCGACGTTTGGATCGTCAGGCGCCGCTACCCGTCTCGATCCGCAGCGGCGGCTCGGCGTCGGCCGGACGTGCGGCGATGGAGGCGGGACGGTTCGCCGCGGACATCATGGGCAAGTACGGCTTTACGCGCGACGGCCGCTGGGGTCGTCTGTCGCTCGTATTCAAGCTTCAGCGCGAGCTGGTCGCGCAAGCGATGCGCGGCGGCAAAGGCGGCGACGTCATGACGGTGCAATGGCTGACCCGGCTGCAGCAGCTGCAGCAGGCGATGGCCGCAACGCCGCCGGAACGAATTGCGGTTCGCGAAACGGTCCGGCTGACCGAACGCGTCGTGACGGAGCGGCAGCTTGCCGGCCCGGGCACCCGCTCGGACAATCGGACGGATGCTCCTCCGGATGCGAAGGCGGCCGCCGGGAAACCGGATTCGGCCGATGGCGGGAAGCGCGCGGCGGACAACGGGTCCGAAGGCGGACGCGGGCGGCGAAAGCGGGGCGCCGGGAAGGAACGGGAGCCGGAACCGAAGACGAGGCCGAATAAACAGGCCATCGAAGAAAGCGAAGCCGGAGCGAGTGCGGGAGCGGGCGCCCCGGAGTCGGGCGGATCGAAGCCGGCGGACGGAAAGCCGGGACGACGGCGAGGGAAGCGCGAAACGGGAGGGCGCCAGGCAGACGCGGCGAAAGCCGACGATACCGGAATCGGCGGGACCCGATCGGACGAAACAAACCGTCCCGTATCCGCAGCGGTCGTCCGGTTGAAGCCGGTCCGTTACCCGGTTTACGGAGACGGATGGGCGGGAAGCCGCGAAGACGGAACGAGTCAAGCGAGTTTCGGGAGCGGGAACGCGCCGGGGCAACAACGGCTGTTGATTCATCGCAACCGGTACCGGACGCCCTTTATCCGCAACCGGACTTTTCTGAACAGCATCGTCGATCCGCATGCGCAAACGTTCGCGCATGCGAGCAAGAACCACGGAATCGAGCTTTTGGCGACCCAGGGCAAGCAAACGGGCGCGTCCGTTCGCACGATCGAGGCGGGCGCGGCGTCAACCAACGAAATCGGCGCGGGACATTCCGGCGAAGACGGACGGCGGCGGCAGCGGGCAGCGGGAAACGCGGTCCGGGAGCAAGCGGGCGCGTCCGTTCGATCGCGGGAACCGATCCCGCTGACATATACGGCAACGGCTCGGACGATGTTGCGATTCGGCGCATCGTTCGCGCCGGCAAGGCCGGATCAGGAACCGTTTTCCGGGGACGGGGGGCCAACCGGCGCTTCGGGAGAACGGGAGAGGAAGGAACGGGCCGCGCGGCGGATGTTTTGGGGTTCGCTTCGCCACGCTCCGCGAAGCGGAGATGAAGCGGGCCGACGGGAACGAGGGCATCGGCTCGGCGCGGAAGGCGTAGGGCCGATACGGCTGCGGCCGGAAGGGGTGACCCAAGCTTCGCGGCATCTGGTTCATCGGCCGTACGTCCCGCAGACGCTCCGGCTCGCGCTCGGACGGTATGCGGAGCCGGCCGGTACGCCGCATGCGGCGATGCAGGCGGCCCGCACGGAACGGGCGGGCGCGGAGGAAGCGACGACGGCGTTCGTAAGGCGGCAGTCGGCCGCCGCTCCGGGGGAGCCGCTCCGCGAGGACGCGCCGCCCGAACGGCCTCAGGCGAATGCGTCCGTGCGGCGTATGGGCGCTTCGGCGGACCGATTCGCCGCTGCGGATGCTTCCGGGCGAAAAAAGCCGGAGGACGGCGGGGAAGCTTTTCCGCCGGCCGTTACGGGGATGCCGCTGCTGCGCGGCCGCGGACGAGGCGCGATTGTCCGACGCGCGGCGGCGAATGTCGGCGGACCGGACGGCGAACTTCCGCCGCCGCGCGCGCAGGCGTCGCTTCCGGAGCGGACGACGCGCCAAGCGCTCGCATTATGGAGTAGGCACGCGGAAGCGGCGGAGCGGCTTCTGTCGCGCGCCGGAGCCGCTCCGGACGAGCGGCCGGGCCCGACCGGGGCTTATACGGCGAGCGGAGCGGCGTTTCGTGGCCGGGCTGCGGGGCTGCGCCATGCGCCGAAGAGCGGCGGACAGACGGAACGGCTTTCTTATGCGGGGCGCGCCGACGGCCAGGCCGAGCCGGTTCGCCGGCTGCCGCCGGCATCGTCCGACAAGGGGGAGAATAACGAGGAAGCCCGCCCGAACCGACGGGGGAGAGCCGGCGAAGTACGAAGCCGGCCCGGGATGCCGGCGGCGAGGCCGACGATCCGGTCCGCGCGGACCGAGGCCGCAGTCGGCGGAGTGCCAGAGACGGCCGTATCGAATCCCGAACGAACCGGGAGTGGCCGTGAATCGGCGGCGCACGGACGGCGCGAGGGTTCATCTGCCCTAGGAGCGGAAGGGCGGCAAGCCGCGGCGAAGCTTTCGTCGGAGCCTTCCTTGGAGCGGGAGACGTCGGAGCTGCTGCGCTCGTTCGCGCTTCGGCGCGCGCTCGATCTGTCCGCAGCTGCGCCGGGCTTGTTCGGCGCGTCGGACGAGGGCGGGGCGGACGCTCGCGATAACGGCGGCGCCACGCTTCGGCTGACGCTCCGACGCGGCGCGGCAATAAGCGCCGAAGCCGGAGCGGAGCCGAACGAAGCCGCGCGGACGGGACGGCGGACGAAACGGGCGTACAGCCAAGAAGCGGACGCTCCGGCGGACTCGGCGCCCGACGCCGCAGTCGTCCCGCCTCCGCTCCGGCGAAGCGCGGAAACGGCGGAACGTCTCGACGCACGGGCCTATCGCGTTCGGACGGCGGCCGGAAACGCAACGGGGCGCTTGCCCGCGGGCCCGTGGGAAGCGAGCGCGCGCGGCATCCCGCCGGCGGTGTCGAGGCTCGCCGCGCGTCTGCTCGAGCATGCGAATATGAGGGTGACGAGCTCGCGTCTGGCGGGCACGGGGTTGCAGGCGTCAACGCTCGTGCGGGGGCGGTCGGCGCCGGTCGGCAACGGATCGGACGGCAACTCGCTTTACGGACTCGGAATGAACGGCGATCGGCGCGGGGCTTCGGCCGGTAGTGCCGAAGCGATGCGGGGCCCAGGACCGACGAACGCCCGGTCCTTCCTTCGCAGAAGCTGGGGGCGGCAACACGTTTCCGACGGAGCCGCCAAGAGTATGACATTCGGCGCGGAGGGGGCGCCTCTCGGCACGGTCGGCCGATTCCTCGCAGTTGAGCCGCCGCTAGTGCCGGACCGCGCGTTTCCGGCCGGGCGACCCGGCTTCGGCGAGGAGCCGCCGGCGACGGCGGCTCTCGGTCACCGGCTTGGCCGAAGCGGTCGGGGCCTGTCCGCCGGCCCGGCCCCGACCGCTTCGGCCGTCCGCGAAGGGAACCGCGCGGCGGGCGGCGACCCCGGCGGCGAGCCGGAAGCGGCGCGAGCGCCGGCCCGAGCGGCCGGGCAAGCGTCCGCGGCCGTCGTCCTGCGCCGCCGCCCGGCGGGCCGGGCCGAGCCTGCGCCGCCCGAAGCGGGCGTCCCGGCGCGCGGGCCGATCGGCCGCGTCCCGCTGCGGGCGGCGTCGCCGTTCGCGGCGGACGGCCTGCGACCGCACGGGGCGCTCGCGACCGCGGCGCCAAGCCCGGCGCCGGCCGCCGGCCGGGGCGCGGACGCGATGCCGCCCCGCCGGACGGCGGCGGTCCGGTTCGCGCACGCGGACGGCCGTGCGCACGCCGACGCCGGCGATGGCGGCGCCGCCGGCGCCTTTGCCGCAGCGGCCGCTCCGGCGCGGGCACGCGCGGGCGAGGCGGACGTCGCGTCGGCGGGGCGCCCGTGGGCGTCCGCAAGCGCAAGCGCGACGGTATACCGCCGCTTCCGCGACGATTGGACCCGGACGGAGCTTGCGCGGCTGTCCGCCGGATCGGCGCGCGGAAGCGGAGAGGGCGCTTCGCGCGCCCTCGGCCGCGCAGGCATCGGCGCCGCCGGCATCGCGCCGCGAAGCGTCGCGGCCCCCGCCGGACCGGCGGGGCCGTCGCTCGCGCGGACGCTCCGCGAGACGGTCCGGACGATGCGCAGCGTCATCGTCCGCACGCCCGGCGCGGAGCGCCCGGCCGGCGCCGCCCCGCGGGCGGCCGCGCTCGCGGCAGCGCCGGCGACGCTGCGGCTGCGCCGCGAGCCGCCGGGCGCCGTGCCGGGCGCCGCAGCCGCATGGCGGCCCGCCGTGCCGGGCGGCGGCGAGCCGCTGGCCGCGCTGCGGCCGGCGCTTCCGCCGACGGCGGCGCTCGCCTTGGCGCTGCCGGCGCACGGCCGCCCGCCGCTCGCGGCCGGCACAGCCGGAGCGGCCGCCGGTGCGGCGGCGCTCGAGCATAAGCAGCCGGCCGCCTCGGCGGCGCCGAGCGCGCTCGCCGACGAGCCGGCCGAGCTCGACTTCCGGCGCGCCGCCGCAAGGACGGATGCGCCGGCCGCCGCGGCCGTTCCGGAGACGTCCGCGGCCTCCATCGACATGGCCGAGCTGCAGGAAATGGTCAAGAAGCTGCCGCAATTCGACATCAAGAAAATCGCCGACCGCGTCTATCGCGAGATCGAGCGGAAGCTCAAGTTCGACCGGCAGACGCGAGGCTTGTAAAACCGAAAGGCGGGGGTGCCAGTGCCGCTCAAAAAAGCGATGATCATCGTGGACCGGGGCAACAGCAAGGAAAACGTCGAGGTGCTGTTCAACCCGAGCGAATATTCGTTGGATTCGAGCAACAAGTACGACTGGGAAAACGTACCGGGCTTGTCGATGCCGGTCGGCCAGTTCGTCAGCGGCAATACGACGACGCTGTCGCTGGACCTGTTCTTCGACACGTACGAGAAAGGAACGGACGTCCGCGACTATACGAAAAAAATTTCCGGCCTGCTCGACGTGGAAAAGGAGCTGCACGCTCCGCCCGTCTGCCGTTTCGTGTGGGGCTCGATCGATTTCAAGGGCGTCGTCGAGAAGGTGACGCAATCGTTCACGATGTTTCTCGAATCCGGCATTCCGGTGCGCGCGAAGCTGAAGGTGTCGTTCCGCTCGTGGTACACGAAGGAGGAGCAGCTCCAGAACATTCCGCGCCATTCCGCCGACCGGACGAAGCAGACGACGCTCAAGCAGGGCGACGAGCTGTGGATGATCGCCGCCCACGAATACCAGGATCCCGGCTTGTGGCGGGAAATCGCCAAGGCGAACCGGATCGACAATCCGGCCCGGCTGCAAACCGGCAGACGAATAATCGTTCCGAGGTTGGACTAAGACGATGGCGCAGCTGGAATTGAGTACCGATTCGTTCACCTACGCCGATTTGGCCAAAACCTATAAAAACTTTTTCGCGCCCGCGGCCGAAATTACGGTCAACGGCAACAAAATTCCGGACGGCATCCCGGTCTCCTTCGTACGCGTCGACACGACGGTCGAGCCGACCGCGGACTCGTTCGCGATCCGGATTTCGAACGCCTTCGACTGGCAGAAAAGCGAGTGGAACTGGCTCGACTTGTTCGCCGTCGGCACGCCGATCGACATCAAGCTCGGCTACGTCGACAAGTTCGCCCCGGTATTCAGCGGCTACATCACCTCGGTGACCGTCGAATTTCAAGAGGGGGAGGGTGCCGTCCTGCTCGTCAGGGGGATGGACCTCAGCTTCTTCATGATGAAAGGGACGCGAATGCAGACGTGGAACGAGAAAAAATACAGCGACATCGTCAAGGAGATCGCTTCCCGGCATAAAGCGACACCCCATGTGGACGACACGCCCGACAAGCTGCCGACGATCTCGCAAAACATGATGGACGATTTTCATTTCGTCCAGCATTTGGCCCGACTGATGAACTACGACTTTTTCGTCGTCGGCAAGCATCTGTACTTCCGCAAGCCGCTCACCCAGACGACGCCCGTCGTCACGCTCAAATGGGGATCGGAGCTGCGCTCGCTGTCCATCGAGCACAATTTGGCCGAGCAGCTGACCGCGGTCAAAATCCGCCATTGGGACGACAAGGACCAAAAAGTGGCTACGGGCGAGGCGGGCGCCATTACGAAGCTCGGCTCCAATTCGAAAACCGGCAAGGACGTGCTGGCCGCCATCGGCGACTATACCGAAACGCTGTACATGAACGCCAGCTCGGCGGACGAAGCGAAAAATTACGCGACCGCCTATCTGGCCAACCGGGCGATGAAGCTCGTCAGCGGCACGGGCGAATGCAACGGCATACCGGAATTGCGGGCGGGCCGCTACTTGAAGCTGGACGGGGCGGGCGCCAAATTCAACCAGCCGTATTATTTGACGTCGGTCAGCCACATGCTCGATTCGGACGGCTACATCACGCGATTCAAGCTGGGAGGAAACGCCATATGATGGAATTTCCCTCGGACCGGATGTCCGACGCGCTCAACCCGCGCATCGACGGCGTCATGATCGGCATCGTCACCAACAACAACGATCCCGACAAGCTCGGCCGGGTCAAGCTGCACTTGCCGCTGCACGACGAGAAGGCGGAAACCGATTGGGTGCGCATCGCCACGATGATGGCGGGCAAGGAGATGGGCAGCCTGTTCATCCCCGAGGTCGGCGACGAGGTGCTCGTCGCGTTCCATTTGGGCCAAATCCGCTACCCGATCGTCATCGGCATGCTGTGGAACAACAAGCAGACGCCGCCTCCGTTCGCGGACAAAAACGACGAGCGCAAAATCGTTTCGCGTTCCGGCAACACGATCGTATTCAACGACAAATCCGGCGAAGAGACGATTACGGTGAAGACGAAAAAAGGGCAGACGGTCGTTCTGGCCGACAAGGACGATTCGCTCAAAATCGCCGACCAGAGCGGCAACAATACGATATTGATCAAGGGCGGCTCGGCGAACGAAATTTCGATCACGAGCGGCTCGACGAAAATAACGATCGACGCGAAAGGCAGCGTCGCCATCGAAAGCGCGAAGGAAGTCAAAATCAAGTCGACGCAGGTGAACATCGAGGCGTCGGCGACGATGGCGCTCAAGGCGGGCGCCTCGCTCGACTTGAAGTCGGACGGCGTGATCAACATCAAAGGAACGTTGGTCAAAATCAACTAGGAAGCGCGGTGCCGGACGCATCCGGCGTCGCTTCGCGGAAGGAGCGTCAAAGCGAGTGTCTAGCGAATTTTTGGGGCGGGGGTGGAAGTTCCCGGTTCAAGTCGACCCGGCGACGGGCCGCATCCGAATGTCCGAATACGAGGACGACATCGCGGAAGCGATCCGCATCATTCTCGGCACGACGCAGGGAGAACGGGTCATGCGGCCGAGGTTCGGCTGCGGCGTGCGCGAATTCGCGTTCGGCCCGACGGACGACACGACGCTGCGGCTGCTCGAGGGCGACATTCGCGAGGCGATCCGCGTCTGGGAGCCGCGCGTCGAGGACGTGGACGTCGCCGCCATACCGGACCGCGACAACCCGGGTAAAGTTCAAGTCCGCGTCCGGTACGTCGTGCGGACGACGAACAACCTGTTCAACCAAGTATACCCGTTCTACCTGTACGAGGGTACGACTTAACGATACATAACCGAACGGAGAGGAGGTGGCATCGTCGTGAACCCTCCGCAGCTCGACGCGCGCACGATGGCGGATCTGGTCGCCCGCATGAAGGAGCTGGCGCCTTATTATACGCCGGAATGGAGATTCAATCCGGATGATCCGGATCCCGGAACGGCGCTGTTTTTGCTGTTCGCGGACATGTACCACGAAAACGTCAAACGGCTGAACCGGGTTCCGGCGAAAAACCTCGTCGCCTTCCTGAACCTGTTCGACGTGTCGCTGCTGCCGGCCCGGCCGTCGGCCGGCTACGTCACGTTCTCGCTGAACGAGGGGACGCGCGAGCCTGTCGTCATTCCGGCCGGAACGCGCATCAACTCGAGCGGACCGGACGGCGACATTCCGTTCGAGACGGAGCGGACCGTCCTGCTGACGCCGGCGCGGCTTCATGCGGCGTTTTTGGCGAGCAAGACGCACGACGCGATTATACGGCTCCCGCAGCCGTTATTGGCCGATGCCGCCTCCGGGCTGGCGGAGCCGACCCCGCTGTTTCGGATCGCCGGCGCGGACAACTTGCAGGTGCACGCCTTCTATTTGGCGCACGACCTGCTGTTCACCGTTTACGAGACGGCGGTCATCGAGGTGGAGATCGGCAACGCCGCCCGGCGCTTCGACGAGACGGGCATGAGCAGCCTGCTTGCGGACCCGTCGCTGACGGAATGGCTGTATGCCGCCGCGGAAGGATGGGTGCCGTTCGACCGGGTGCACGCCCGGAACAACCGGATCGTATTGACGAAGTCGACGCCGGGAGAACTGGCGGAGCGCGAAGTGAACGGGACGACCGGCCGATGGATCCAATGCCGGCTGAAGCCGCGCGAGCCGGGCGCCCGGTCGCTTGCCGACGGCGGCATCGCGGTCGACCGCCTGGCGGTGAAGACCGACTATCTCGACGTGTCGGACCGGGGAGGCTTGACGCCGGACCTGATGTTTTACAACGACCTCCAGGCCGACCCGGACGGCTTTTATCCGTTCGGCGACCAGTTTGCGCAGTACGGCTCCTTTTACGTGGCGAGCCGGGAGGCGCTTACGAAGCGGGACGGCCGCATCGCGATCGATTTTACGCTGAAGGCGATCGAGAACCGGTTTTTGCCCGAGCAGGAGCCGAATATCGACTGGAAGCCGATCATGCGGAAGGCGCAGTTCGAAAGACCGGATCCGCCGAAGGTGTCGATCGCGCAAGTCGTTTGGGAATATTGGAACGGCGGCTCCTGGGTGCGGCTCGAAGCCGGCAAGGCGGCGGAAAAGCTGTTCTACCATCCCGGGAACGAAGGGAAGCGGCGGCGGCTCGCGTTCCGCTGCCCGAACGACTTGGAGCCGGTATACGTGAACGGCCACGCCAATTACTGGATTCGCGGGCGCATCGTACAAATCGAGAACGCGTACGCCCCGATGCCGGTTTATTTGTCCCCGTGGATGGAGGATGTCCGGATCCGGTACGAATTCGACGGAGACGGCGCTTACGCGCCCGACCGGTGCGTGACGCTCAACAATACGGTGTACGAGGACCGGACGCGGCACAGCCGCTCCGAGCTCGGCGGGTTCGAGCCGTTCGCGCCGATCGACGGACGCCATCCGACGCTGTACGTCGGCTTCGACCGGCCGCCGGTGCGCGGGCCGCTCTCGATCTACGCGTCGATCGTTCCGCAGCGGACGAAGGGCGAATCGCCGCCCTGGCTGGAATGGGAATATTTGCGGACGCCGGCGACGCCCGGGGCCGTCAAGCCGGAATGGGCGCCGCTCAAGCTGATCGACGGGACGAAAGGGTTGACGGAAAGCGGCACGCTGCAGTTCGCCGGTCCCGGCGATTTCGCGGCGCATTCCGTGTTCGGCGTCGAAGGCTGCTGGATCCGGGCGGTCAACCGCGACGACCGGTACGACGATCTCGCCGGCACGGCTTCGCTGCCGAAGGCGCGCGGACTCTTGATCAATACCGTCCGGGCGGTGCAGCAGGAATCGGTTGCGGCGGAATACCCGGAGAGCCGGGAGGCGGACGGCGGGGCGTATCAGCTTGCCGGCCGCAATATCGTGTCCGAGGAAGTGTGGGTGGACGAGACGGGGCGCGCGACCGAGGAGGACGTCGCCGCCTTCGAGGAGGCGGGCGCGCCTCCGTACGAGGCGATTCGCGACAGCGACGGCCATCTGCAGAAGCTGTGGGTGCGTTGGAGCGAAACGGCCCATTTCGCCGATTCCGGAGCGAAAGACCGCCACTATGCGATCGATCGCACGTTCGGCCGGATTCGGTTCGGAGACGGCATTCACGGCATGGAGCCGCCGCAGGACGGGCTGGAGAAGGTGCGAGTCTCCTATCGGGTTACGCTCGGACGGCGAGGCAATACGGCGGCGGGCACGATCGCGTCGCTGCAAAATTCGATCGCCTTCGTCGGCGGTGTGACCAATGTCGAGCCGGCGGCCGGCGGCTGCGATCCGGAGACGACGGATTCGGCGGTCCAACGGGGGCCGCACGTGCTGAAGCACCGCGGCCGGGCCGTAACGGTGGAAGATTACGAATGGCTGGCGCGGGAAGCGTATCCGAACATCGCCAAAGTGAAATGCATGGCGAACCGCAATGCGCGGATGGAGAAGCAGCCGGGCTCGATGACGCTGGTCGTGCTGCCCAAGGAAGGAAGGGCCGGCTTGCCGGCTTTCCCGGAGCTCAAGCGGAAGGTCGAGTCGTATTTGCTGCAGCGCGCCTCCGGGCTCGTCGCTTGGCCGGAAAACATTCGGGCCGTGCCGCCGGTGTTCCTTGAAATATCGGTCGCGGCGGTCGTGACGGTGGAGCAGCTGGACGAGGTGCTGCCGGTCGAGCTGGAGGCGATCCGCAAGCTGGAACGGTTTCTCGACCCGCTGACCGGCAACTTCGACGGCAAAGGATGGGACATCGGACAGACGGTGCACCCTTCCGTCTTTTACGCGCTGCTGAAGACGATCCGCCCGATTCAATACGTGGAGAAGCTGTACATGACCGTCCATTTGCTGGAGGACGACCGCCGAACCGAAATCGACGGCAACCGGCCGCTGCACATCCCGCACGGGGTCATCGCCGGCGGCAAGCATAAAGTGACGGTACGCGCGCTCTGATGAGAATCATCACTTTGGCCGCCAAGGCTGCGAAGGAGAGGTGAAGACGATGCTGCCGTTGCCCGATTTGGACGACCGCATGTACGAGCAAATGGTCCGGGAAGCCCGCCAGGCGATCCCGAAGCTGCTTCCGCAATGGACCGACGAGAACGCCCACGATCCCGGCATGACGATGATCGAGCTGCTGGCTTGGATGACCGAGATGCAGCAATATTACTTGAACCGGATTACGGCGAAAAACGAGCTGAAGTTTTTGAAGCTGCTCGGCGCAAGCCCCCGGGAGGCGTTATCCGCGACGTGCGAGGTGGCGTTTACCGGGACGGACCGGCCGCTTACGATTCCTCGCGGCACGCCGATGCGGGCGTACGACCAGACGTTCGAGACGGACGAGACGCTGCGGCTCGTGCCGGCGTCGCTGGAAAAGGTGATCGTCCGCACGGCGACGGCGGTCGGCGATTTCACCTCGAACTTGAAATCCGGCATCGCCTTCTACGCGTTCGGTCCGGAGGCGGCCCGGGGGAGCCGGCTGTTCATCGGCTTCGACCGGGAGCTGCCGCAGAATACGGACATCGTCCTGTCGATCCGGCTGTCCGAGCGGTATCCCGTTCCCGTCGGACGGGGCGGAGACGTCTACGGCTCCGAGGAGCCGCCCGAGCCGATCGCGACCTCGGCCGTATCGTGGACGTATGCGTGCGACCGGGAGGAAGGGGAAAGCTGGGCGCCGGTCGAAACCGTATCCGACACGACCTCCCAGCTGTCCCGGTCGGGACGGCTGACGTTCCGGGTAACGGGTCCGATGAGGCCGCTCGCGATGTATCCGGCGGACGACCGGAAGCGGTACTGGATATGCTGCTCGCTCGACCGTGAAGGCTACGAGCTGTCGCCCAAGCTGGACAGCTTGTGCATGAATGCGGTACGGGCGGTGGAACGGCGCACGTACAGCGAGTTCGCCCTTTTCCACTCGAACGGAGAGCCGGGTCTCGTATGCGAAATGAGCGGATATTGGGCTTACGCGGGCAAGCTGACCGTCCAAGTGCGCGACGATCGGGACCGATGGCGGGATTGGCAAATCGTGCCCGGCCTGGATCGCTGCGGGCCGGACGACGCCTGCTGCGCCGCCGAGCGCGACCTTGCCGCCCGCTCCGTCCGCATCCGCTTCGGCGACGGTACGAACGGACGCATCCCGCAGCCCGGCCGCGACCGGATCCGGATCGTCGCGATCGATCCGGAGGAGGAGGCGCGCCTGTGGGTCGGGCGAAGCGACGGGCTGCCGGAGCAGCAGTTCGACCTCTCCCGGTCGGGTCCGTTCCGGAAGCGGGATATGGTGCTGCAAGTGGCCGTTCCCGTCGCGGGGACGGGGGAGCGCAGCTGGGAAGACTGGGAGCGGGTCGACGATTTCGACCGTTCGCTCCCGACCGACCGGCATTACGTGTATGACCGGACCGAAGGCTTGCTCCGGTTCGGCAACAACGAGCAGGGCCGCATTCCCGCCAAATCGGACGTCCCGAACATCCGCTTCGTCTCGCTGACGGCGGGCGGCGGCCAACGGGGGAACGTGAAAGTCGGCATGGTCGACACGATCGCCGCCGACGTCCCCGAATGGGCCGGACTGAAGGTCGCGAATGCGGCGGCCGCGACCGGCGGCGCCGAGGAGGAGACGATCGAGGAAGCGAAGCTTCGGGTGCAGCGCGAGCTGAGCGCCCCGACCCGGGCCGTGACGGTCGAGGATTACGAAGCGATCGCCCGCGATACGCCCGGTTTGCGCGTCGCCCGCGTGAAGGCGATTCCGCTGTACCGGCCCGGCATGAAAGATTATCCGCGGGAAAAGGCGGCGGGACAAATGACCGTCGTCGTCGTGCCGTACAGCGAACGGGAGAAGCCGACCGCCGGTCCCGGCTTCCTCGAGACGGTGCGCCGGCATCTCGATCGGCACCGCCTGCTTGCGACCGAGCTTCATGTCATCCCGGCCGCCTATATCAAAATTACGGTGCACGCCGTCGTCGTCGTCGAGCCGGAACGCAAAGAGGACGGGGCCGCCATAGCCGGCGTGCTCCGGCGGCTGCTTCGGCCGATCGGGCACGGTGAAAGCGAAGACGAAGGCTGGCGCTTCGGGCGCTCCGTCCACAAGGGCGACATTTACGGGGCGATCAGCAAGCTGAAGGGCGTCGTCTATGTGCAGGATTTGTGGATCGACGCCGAAGGGCCGTCGGTTCGAAAGGACGGCGGCGGCGACATCCATCTCCCGCCGTTCGGGCTCGTCTACTCGGGCGAGCACGAAATCGAGCTGATCGGCGTGACCGATTTGTAACCGCCATGCGGCCATACGGACAGGGGGGAAACCGATGCAGCGGCCGGCTCGATTTTTTTCATTTAACAAGCCGTCGGACTGGGAAGCCGGTTCCTCGGCCAACTTGACCGTTCGCGAGGACGGCGTCACCGTTAGCCGAACGGAGAAATATTCGCTTTACCGGATCGTGCATGCCGCCGACATCGACGGGGCCGACGCCGTCGCCGATTTTGCCGTCGGTCCCGGCAGCAAGCTGTACGTGCTGGATGCGCGGGCGAGCCTGTGGGTGCACGATTACGAAAACCGGCACTCCGAGCCGCTATATTCGCCCGGACACCGACTGTTCTCGCACCGGGCGCTGCTGGCGTCGCGCGGCGATGCGCTTTATATCGCCGATCCCGTCGGAGAGCGGCGCGTCTTTTCCGTCTCCCCCTCGAACGGCCAGCTGCTGTGGGCGGCTCAGGAATGGAACGGGCTCGAGCTGTTCCCGCTCGCGACGGCGGCGGACGCCGGACGGAACCTGTATACGGTCGTGCCGCTCGATTGCGAAGTCGGACCGCTCGGCCATCCGGAGGTGCCGCAGGGCGGCCGGATCGTCATTTTGCAATGGAGCCCTTCCGGAGAAGTGACGCAGCTGTACGAGCACGATTCGCTTCGGCTCGAGCAGCCTTGCGCGGTTCACGCCCTGCGCGGCCGGTTTTATGTGACGGCGGCGGAGCCGGGAAGCCCGGTGCTGCTCGATGCGGCGACCGGGACGACGATCGCGTTCCGGCCCGACGGAGCGGCCCGGGCGGCTTTCGGGCTGGCCCCGGAGGCCGGCAAACCGGCCGGGCTGTCGACGGGCGGCGGAGGCGTGCTGTACATAGGGGATTCGAGTCCGGGCAACGCTCGGGACGAGCGATTTATTTTGCAATATACGATGCAGGGCGAGCTGACGGCCAAAGTGTCCGGCTACCGCGAGAGGGCCGACAAGCTGCTGCACGACGACCGGGGCCGGATGTACGTGCTGGATGCGGAGCAGGGCGCGATCGCGCTTCTCGAGCTGCAATCCCGGGTGAACGCCTCGGCCGAAACCGGGCTGCCGGAAGGATGGTATTGGTCGGGCGAGTTGGACAGCGCGGAGGACGAGACGGAGTGGCACAAAATCGAGCTGCTGGCGGACATCCCGGAGGAGACGCAGCTTCGCGTATCGTATTTCGCCACGGACGAGACGTTCGGCGTGCTGGGCGGGCGGGTCGTCGATTACTCGGACTATTTCGCCGATCCGGACGTGCCGAACGAGCGCAAATGGCGGGAGAGCGCGCACCTGTGGTCCGAGCCGATCGTCAATCCGAAGGACGCCCTGCTTCCGAACGCCAAAGGCCGGTATTTGCGCCTGCGGATCGAATGGGTCGGCAGCGACCGGACGGCGCCGACGATACGCCGGATGCGGGTGTTTTTTCCCCGGCAGTCGCCGATCGTCCATTTGCCGTCCATCTATCAGGAGGATCCGGACGGAACCCGATTTTTGGAACGGTTTCTCGCCTTGTTCGGTTCCTTCCTCGCGGAAATGGAGGAGAAGATCGACAAGGTCAGCTCGAATTTCGACGCGGATGCGGTCGCCGGTCGTTACTTGAGCTGGCTCGGCGGCTGGCTGGCGCTCGACGTCGCGGACGGCTGGGAGGAGCACAAGCTGCGGACGCTGCTGAAGCGGGCGCCCGAGCTGTATAAGCTTCGCGGCACGAGGCAAGGTCTGGCGCGGATGCTGCATTTGTATACCGGCGTGGAGCCATATATCGTCGAGCACCATCAGTTGAAAACGATGCAGGAGACGTCGGAGCTTCGCCTCATGTTCCAGCGGCTGTACGGCGACGATCCGTATACGTTCTGCGTCATGCTGCCGCCGGAATGCGTCCGCACCGACAAGCAGCGGCTGATGGTCGAGCGGATCATCGAGGATCAGAAGCCCGCCTACGCCGAAGGCAAGCTCGTCGTGCTGCAGCCGTGGATGCATGCGGACATGCACACGTACCTGGGCATCAATACGGTGCTGTCGGAGCCGACGCTGCTGACGCTCGACGAGCAATCGTCAATGCCGCACCATACGGTGCTGATCGACGTGGACCGGGACAAACGGATCGATATCCATACCCGTCTCGAGCTGGATTCGGAATTGGAATAACCGAAGGGAAGGGGATCCCATGAAAAAATCGCGGTATTATCCGTTCGAGCGAAACCGGTATTTTTATGGCAAGCTGTTGACCGTACGGGATTTCGAATCGGAGCAAAAATATTTCAACGACAAGCGCCGCATGATGAACCGGCTTCTGTTCGGAAGCGGCGTCGTGACGGGGCTGCAGGTTATCGCCGTCGACGACAAGTCTGTTTCGGTGGAGATGGGCGTCGCGATCGACGCGCTCGGCCGCGAAATCGTCGTCCCCGCTCCGGTCACGCTGAAGCTGTCGATGATGGACGGGTTTACGAACAACGAATACGCCAAAAACGTCTATCTGTGCATCGCCTATGACGAGAAAGGCAAGGAGCCGGTTCACTCGATCGCCAACTCGACGGTCCGCTCGGACGAAGTCAGCGAATACAACCGGGTGCTCGAAAGCTACCGGCTATTCATCCGGGAGGAGGCGCCGGACCCGTCGTCTCTGCCGATGAGCGGGCTGACGGAGCAGACGGTCGTCCTGTACCAGGATGCGCAAGTCCGGGTGCTGCAGTCGACGCCGAAGTACGTCAATCCGGGCCAGACGTTCGAAGCGTCGATCCGGATCGAGAAGACTCTGCAGGCGGGCAAAATCGAGCTGGAGTACGCGCTTGCGACGGAACGGCTCGAACCGCTCGAAGGCCGTACCGTCCGGTTCGTCGAGCCGCAGGACGCGCAGGAGACCGAATACGAGTTTCGGGTGACGCTTCGCGCGGACGGCATCGCCTCGGGCAAGGCGCACGTCGGCTTGCAGGCCGGCTCGGGCTTCCTGCGCGTCGGCGACAAGCAGACGGACGATTTGTCGCGGGATGCGGCGACGGTGCTCATTATTCCGGACCCGGTGCAGGAGCGGCTGATGGACGATTTTCTGAAGCAGCCGCTCGAGACGGCGCTCGATTCCCCGTCCGATCCGTGCTTGTACTTGGCCAAGATCGGCTTGCTGCAAATGGGGCCGACCTATGTCATCGAACGGGTGGAGCAGGTGCCGTTCGAGGAGTTCGTCTACAACCCGTCTGCCGCGTACCGGCTTGCGCTGGCGGACTCGCGGCGTCGGCGAAGCTCGCCGTCGGCTGCGGAACCGGCCGCGGTTGAAAAGCGGCCGGAGCCGCCGAAGCCGAACGAAGCGGATCGGCCCGCGGCGGGGGAGCCGGCCGAACGGTCCGCTTCTTCGATCCCCGGAGCGGCCGACATTCAATCCGGGTATGTCGACATCGCGGTGTCCCCGTTTGCGAAATCGGCGCTGTCGTTCGGCAAGGCGGTCAAAAGCTTCGTCTCGCCCGAAATCGAGCACGGTCTCGGGGGCGGCCACGTGCTGATCGTGACGAGCGTGGAGGAGCGTACGCCGGACGCGATCGCCGACATGCTGGACGGCGGACAGCGCGAATACTTCGGCTCGGCCGACGTATTCGCGGGCAGCGAGTACGAATCGACGCTGCCGGAGTACGAGCTCGGCGTCCTGTCGTATCCGCGGAAGGGGACGTTCCGCGTCGGCATCAAGCTGAGGCAAATCGGCGAGCCCCGAACCGTCCGCGTCCGCTGGTGGGCGTACCGCAACGGCCGGGAGCAGGAAGCGGACGACGACTGCTTGACCGGCGTCCCCGACGTTTCGTCGCGCGGCGAAGCGGCCGCAGGCGCGGAGAGAGCACCGGAGTGACGGCGGGGCGGCAGGGGCGCTTAACGGCCGTGCCGGACCCGATAGGCAAGACATTGCATGGCAAGAGATGCCGTGTGCCCGTTTCCGGCTTATGCGTCGGCGGCGGACGTCCGGATTCCCTTTCAAGCAAAAAACAGCCCTGCTCGGGCTGTTTTTGCTTGGTTCCGGTCCGCTCATTTCCGTTCGTGTTCGAGCCGGGCGTCCGAAGCGGAATCGACGCTTGCGAGACGTTCCGCGCCTTAAGGCCGGATCCGTTCGATGGCGACGATATCGAGCCGGTGCGCCGACTTGTTGCCGGCGAAAAACGTCAGCGAGTACAGGTAATCGCCTCTGTAATACCGGTTGACGGTTAACCCGCCGGGCATGGGCGATTGCAGCTCCAGCACGGCGAACCCTTCGGCGTTCGTCTTCTCGTCCGGCTTGAACGTTTCGATCGCCGGCTGCAGCGCGGACAACGGCTTGCTGCCCCATACGCTAAGCTCGGTGACGACGGCTTCCTTCGGATTCGATTTGGACGTCTCCACAAGAAACGTATATTGGAGGTCCGGGTATATCATTTGGAACTTCAGACCGGCTGCGGTAGCGGCCGAAGCGTCGGACGCCGCCGGGTTCCCCGATGCGGCCCCCGCCGAAGCGGCGTCCGGCGGCGGTGCCGCGGCCGTTGCTTCGGCGCTTCCGGCTCCGTCCGCGTCGCTCGCCGACGGTGCGCCATCGGCGGTTGACGCTGCGCCATCCGCTTCCGTCAGCGGCTGCGGCTGGTCGAGCAGCGCCACTTCGCCGGGCTTGCCGAGCAGCTCCTCGACCTTTTTGCTGGGCAGGCCGATGAACGATTGCAGGCTGACCCGGCCCTTGTCGAAATACGATTTCAGCACGACGCCTCCGTCCCGATCGAACAGCGTGCCGATGCCTTGGTATTGGCCGTCCGCGAATTCGCCCTTATAGGAGGGTTTGCCGGCTTCGTCGAACGCTTCCCCTTGGCCTGCGAGCACGCCGTTGCGGAACGTGCCCTTGAAGCGCAGCACGCCTTTGTCGTCGTAAAGCTCACCCGTGCCGGCGTACGCCCCCGCGGCGAACGTTCCTTTGTACTTGACCAGTCCTTTGTCGGCATAATACTCGGTACCTTCTCCCGAATAGCGGCCGTTTTTGAACGCGCCTTCGTAGAGGAGGCGGGCTTGCGCGTCGTACGCTTTTCCCGAACCGTTGAACTCGCCGGCGGCGAATTCGCCCTCGTACGCGACTTGACCGTTCGCGCCGAACAGCTTGCCGGCCCCGTGATACGTCCCCTCGAGGAAGGCGCCTTCGTACAGGAGGCCGCCGAGCTCGTCGTACAGCTTGCCCGCACCGCCGAATTTGCCGTTCTGGAATTCGCCGACGTAGCGGATGCGCCGATCGCTGCTGAACAGCGTACCGGAACCGTTGTATCGGTCGGCGGCGAACTGACCTTTGTACACGAGATGTCCTTTATCGTCGTACAGCGTGCCGGCGCCGTGCTTGAGCCCCTTGTCGAACTCGCCCTCGTACCGGAGCACCCCCGTCTCGTCGTACAGCTTTCCGGCGCCCATATAAAGCCCGTCGGCCAAACCGCCTACGTAGCGGGGCTGCTTCTTCGTCGTATCGACGACTTTGGCGTTGCCGGAAAACGTCATCGCCTTCGGCGTGTTTTCCACGACGACGGGGACGCGGTTGAACCATTTGTTGACGAAGGCGGGCGGTTTGACGAACAGAAAGTAGACGAGCGCGAGGATGATCAAGGCGATGACGACAAGCAGCCGCTTGGACACATAGTAGGAGCCGATCGCGACATAGTTGCGCAGCGACGTTTCTTTCGTGCCGAGTATCGTTTTGACGGCGGCTTGAAACTTTTTGATCAAAATGCCGGGGAGCTTCTTCGCTTCCCGCAAAGGCTTCAAAAGCTTGAAAGCCATCGGGCTGACGATCGGCTTGAATACCGTTTCCAGCGTCTTCACGGGATTGAACGCCAAGCTTGTCACTTCCTCGTCTACAGCGATTTCGTTTACGGTCGGGCCGGCGGCGCCGAACGGGTCAGCGCGGGGGCGAAAGCGGTGCGGGTGTGACGAACGGTACGGCCCCGAAGCCGACCGGGACCCGGCTTAACCGGCTTCGGGAGGCGCCTCTCGCGGAGGCCGACCCGTGCGGCGGCTATCCGGACTTTCGGCGCAATAAATGTGCGAACTAGGCCCGATCGTTCATACGTATGTATAGGAGAGGCGTTTGATTACCGCGCGGGACGCGTCACGCATGTCCGCGTCACGGCACCTGAATCGTCATTTGACCCGGCTGGACGACCTGGATGACGCCGCCCCAGTTGCACATGCATTTGGACGTATTGTTCAGCGCCGGCATGTTGGCGACGAGTACGGTCGGCGACCCCGGAGCCCACGGCGCGGCCGTTACCGGTACGCAGGGCATCGGCGTCAGCGTGCCGAATTTGGCCGCGGTCGCGGCCGCCACGACCGGGTTGGCCATCGACTGACACATGCCGAACGGCAAAATGTTGACCATCGGCTTGTTGTCCATAATGTTGGCGATCGGCATCGAGGTGACGACCCGGTTGGCCGGCAGCACCATCAGCGTGCTAGGAGCCGCGCCGAAGCTGCATTGCAGCATCGCGCCGCCGCATACGACGTTTCCCATTCGACATTCTTCCAATCTTCTTGCTCATTTTTGGAAAAAGAAATGATATAATTAGTTTCATAGTACTAGAAAAAAACGGTACCGGCAATATGCCCGAAGTCCGACGATACGTCCGAAACGCGAAAGCGCAAAACGACGGGCCGAGGCCGGCCCAGCCGCATGAAGCGGGCGTCCCGTCGCCGCCGCGACGATCGGGCCGAACAAGTGAGGAGGCGCTTTCTTGAACGTCGCAAGCCGAATGAAGCTCGGGCTGGCCGTCCTGCTCGCCCTGTCGTCGCCGCTCGCGGCCGCGACCCGGGCGTACGCCGCCGATCCGAAGTCGATGTCGATGCCGGAGGCGGTCGACATGACGCTGAAGCGAAGCCCGGCCTTGCGAGATGCGCGCAACGACGTCCGGCAAAAGCAGGTGGAGCTCGAGCAGGCGTATTATTCGCAAAAAAGCGAAGAAGAGAAGGCGTCGAGCCTGTTCGCCAAGCCGAAAAATTTAAGCCAGCAGCTGCAAATCAAGATGAAGGTGCCCGAGGCGAGAAAGCAGCTGACGATCGCGCAGGAGACGCTGCGGCAAAAATCGGTCGAGGTCAAAGCCGACGCCGAGAAGTCGTACTTGCAAGTATATCAGGCGATGCAGGCGGAGCAGCTGGCCCTGGCGAAGCGCGACGAAGCGCAGAAGGCGCTCGACGCGGTTCGACAAAAGCTGAATTACGGCTTGGCGAAGCAGCCCGATCGGGAAGCCGCCGAGCAAGCGCTCGAGCAGGCGTCTTCCGCCTATAAGCAGGCGCAGCTGGCGGCGAAGGGGGCGAGGCTCGCCTTGGGCGAGAAAGTCGGGTCGGCGCTCGAGCGGCCGTTCGCGATGACGTTCGAGCCGGTGTACGCGGACTTGTCCCAGCGCGCCCTGCCCGGCTACATCGACGCCGCCCTGCGGACGAACGTCGGACTGATCCAAGACGTGCAGACGCGAAGGCTCGCCGACGAGAAGCTGAACACGACGCGCAACTTGTACAGCTCGAAATTCGGCGCCGGGCGGATGAAGGTGTTCGACCGGATGTTCAAGAGCGCCGACATCGACATGGACCTGTTCACGACCCAATACGAGGCGCTGCTCGAACAGGTTCGCAAAGATTGGCAGGGCTACTTCTGGTTCATTATCTTTCCGATTCCGAAAAAGCTGTTCCAGGGCGAGTTCGACGGCCTCCGTTATTTGGACGACTTGCGCAACGGCTTGCCGATCGCGACGATGGAGCAGAGCAAAGCCGCGCTCAAAGAAAAGGAAAGCCGAAGCGCCGTCATCGCGGCCGTCCGGCAGTCGTATTTGGACGCGAAAGGGGCGGAGGAAAGCTACGCCCAGGCGCTGCGAATGCGGGACGCCGCGTTCGAGGCGATCGGCAAAGCCGAAAGCAAGCGCAAGCTCGGACTCGCGCCGGCCGAGGAGGTCGCCCTGGCGAAGGAGGCGTACGAGCAGACGGGTAAGGCGTTACTATCCGCGCAAATCGCCTACATGGGCGCGATCGGCAAGCTGAACGTCGAAACCGGCGGGGCGCTCGAGAAGACGTACAAGCGCGGGCTGCTTCCTTATAAGGGAATCGACGACGGCCTGAGTCCGGTCAAGACGGCGCCGGAGAAGCCGGCGAGCGGCAAATGGACGGTGAAGCCTTCGGTCGGCGAGCTGCTGAGCGACTTTACGGCGACGCCGGACAAAAAGCTGAAGGCGACCGACTACGCGCTGTTCGACGCCAAAGGGAAGCCGATCGGCAAACGAACGAAGGTGGGGAAGCCGCTCCGGGCGCTGTCGATCTTTTTCGCTCAGCCGGATCAATTGAAAATCGTCCTGTACCGAGGAACGGACGTCGTCGGAGAGGCGCCGCTCGTAGGAAGCGCGACACTCGGGACGTTCTCGCTTCCCGCGGGGGGCACGCCGGTCGCGGCGCCGCCCGAGCCGCCGGAAGGAAAGCCGGCCGTCATCGTGATCGGGACGACGAAGGCGAGGCTGGATGCGCTGACGCCCGAGCTGTACAATGCGGCGGCCTCCACGATGAAATCGTCGGGCCAGGGCATCTATTACAGCCCGGACGGCGCGGTCTGGTTCGGCATGGACCGCGTCGCCGACGCGGAAGCGCTCGACGACCCGCAAGGAAAGGCGGCGGTCGCCCCCGACGAGCTGGCCTCGCTCAAGGTGACGATGGAGGTAAGCGCCCCGGGCGAGCTGAAATCGCTGCAAACGCCGGAGCAGCTCGACAAGGAGATCGCGACGCTCAAAACGGAGCTCGAGAAGCTCGAAGCCGACAAGCAGGCGGCGACCGACGGCGGCCAATCGGACCGGATCGCCGGCCTGACGACGCAGGTCGAGGACGCGAAGGCGCGCATCGCCATGCTGGAAGCGCTCAAGAAGGGCGACGCGAAGACGGCGCTGGACAAAATGGCGCTCGTCAACAACGCGGAAGCGATACTGGAATCGCTCGCCGAGTGGTCGGAAAACCCGGACGGAGGCGAGGAAGACCCGGGCGGCGGGGAAGGAGACGGCTCCGGCGGCGGAGACGGAGCGACCGGCGGCCCCGCGCCGAGCGCCGAGCAGCTCGAGGCGCAGGCCGCCGAGCGGCAAGCGGCCGTTCAGGCCGCCATCGCCGCGGGCGATACCGCAGCCGCGCTGAAGGCGGCCGACGGCCTGCTCGCGACGATGGCGCAGGCGGCGGCCGCCGCGAGCGGCGTGCCGGAGGCGCACGCCGTGCTCGCCGAGTCGCGGGCGGCGCTCGGCGCCGAGCGGAAGCGCGCCGAGGCGGCCGGCGACGCCGCCCAAGCCGACGCGATCGCGACGACGCTCGCCGCCGTCGAGTCGTCCGCGAAGCAGCTCGAGACCGAGCTGCTGTTCGCGGAGATGGACGGCGTCGGCGCGCTGCTCGAGGCGCTCGCGGCGGCGGAGCCCGCCCCCGCGCCCGGCGGCGCGGCCGCAGCCGCGCAGGCGGCGGTCGCCGAGCGGCTCGCGAGCGAGCAAGCCGAGCGGCTCGCCGCGATCGTCGCGAAGCGGAAGGAAGCGTACTCGGAGGAGCAGCTGCAGTCGCTCGCCGGAGTCGCCGCGGACATCGCGGCCGAAACCGGCGGAGCCGCGACGACGCTGCCCCCCGAGCGGCTCGTCTCGCCGACGATCCCGTTCCGGCTCGACGCGCCGCCGATTATGCTCGACGGCCAGGCGTTCATCCCGCTTCGGGCGGTGTCCGAATCGTTCGGGGCGGCCGTCGAATGGAACGAGGAGACGATGACGGCGACGGTAAGCGCCGAGTACGGGACGATCGAGTGCACGATCGGACAGCCGGTCGCTTACTTGAACGGCGAACCGGTCGAGCTGGAGCGGGCGGCGGAGCTGATCGCGGAACGGACGTACGTGCCGCTGCGGTTTTTGGCCGAATCGCTAGGACTGGACGTCGTCTGGAACGACGGCGCCCAAACGATCGCGCTCTACGAATGAGATCAAGCGCAAGGCGCAAGTAGATCGAAACGAGAGGAAACGAACCGATGAAGAAGTCCGTAGCGGCGCTGCTGCTCGTCGTCCTGCTTGCCGGCTTGGCCGGAACGTTCACGTTCCGGGAGCGGCATCTGCTCGCGCAAAATCCGCTGAACCGCGAATTGCCGTTCGTCAGCCTGTCGAAGGCGATCGCGGACCGGCGAGACAACCTGTACTTGATCGACAACGCCAAAAAAACGATTTTGAAGCTCGACAAGGAAGGGACGCTCCAATATTCGATCCATAGCGAAGCCGGCAAAACCGGCGAGCTGTTCCGGTTCAACGACATGGCCGTCGACGAGCTGAACCGGGTGTACGCGGTCCGGACGCTGCTCGATCCGTTCGGCTTGACGGTCCGGTCGGAGCAAATCGTCCGGTACGGTCCGGACGGCAAGTTCGAGCGGGTCATTTTCAGCCAGGACTATCCGGATCCGAAAAACCGCCGATACCGGATCGGCGGGCTGAAAAGTCCGCAAATCAAACAGGGCGAGCTGTTTTTCTTCAACGACGAAGGCGCGCGGGTGACGCAGTACCGGCTCGGGGCCGGGGAGACGGAGCCGAAGCCGGTGTTCGGCTTCGATTTGCCCGGGAACAAATATTTGGCCGAAATCGACGGCCTCGCGCCCGGCTCGATCTACTACTCCGCGCGCAGCGGGGAAGTGTATCGCGCCGGCGCGGACGGCGCGTCGACGCTCGTCTATCCGCTCCCGGGCCTCGACCGGACGAGGCGCAACTTCCCCGAAAGCTTGCGGATCGATACGGCCGGACGGCTCGTCTTCATCGACTACAATTCGAAGGCGATCAGCCGTCTCGATCCGGCGCAGCCCTACATCATCGAAGAGCTCGTCAACCCGGCCAAGGCGCAGGCGGGCGGCATCGACATCCCGTACGAGAAGACGGACATCAGCGTCGGTCCCGACGGCGACGTCATCATCGTCGACGATACGCGGCTGAACCGGCGGATGCCGGACGGAAGCTTCGCCCCCACGATGGACAAAGCGCGGTATTCGGACGGCTACGTTCTCCGCCGCTGGACCGTCTGGGCGGCGGCCGCCGCGGGCGCGCTGCTGCTCCTGTGGGCGATCAAGCTGCTCTACTTCGACGTCATGAAGCGGCGCGTGTCGCTGCTCGTCAAGCAGGCGTTCGTTTTCGTTCCGACGGTGGCGGCGGCGATGATACTGCTGTCGGCCGTCATCTACAACAATTTCGTCGCCAAGATGGACGAGGAAACGTTCCGCGAGCTGTCGCTGCTCGCCGCCAACGGCCAAAATTTGGTCGACGGCGACAAGCTGGAGGCGATCTCGTCCCCGATCGAGTACCGGGGCGAGGCGTTCAACGAGTTCCGGACCAAAATCAGAAGCGTTTTCGACAACAACGCCGATTCCGCCAACCGCGGGTTTTACAAGGCGGTGTACAAGGTGGAGAACGGCATCATTTACCGGATTCTCGAGGACGACGACGAGATGCACATGTTCAACCCGTTCCCGATCACCGAGGTGAACGGGCCGGTTTTCCGCGAAGGGAAGGTGATGACGGGCGGCTGGAAGGACGATACGGGCGTCTGGAATTACGCGATCGCGCCGATCTACAACTCGTCGGGCCGAATCGTCGGCATTTTCGAGACGAGCAAAAACATGGAAACGCTGCTCGCCCACCGGAGAGGCGTCCTGCAGGAAATCGTCCGCAACATCGTCATCATTTCCGTCGGCCTGCTCTTCGTGCTGCTGCTCATGACGTTCATCCAGCTGTCCGCTCTGCGCAAGCTCCGCCGCAGCGTCGGCGACATCGCGAGGGGCAACTGGGACACGGTCGTCAACATCCGCACCCGGGACGAAATCGCCGATCTCGGGGAAAGCGTCAACACGATGGCCGCCCGCATCCGCGAATATATCCGCAAGGTCGAGTCGCTCAGCCAGGCGTATTACCGGTTCGTGCCGCAGCAGTTTTTGCGCTTCCTGCACAAAGATACGATTCTGGACGTCGAGCTCGGCGATCAGGTCGAGCAAAACATGAGCACGATGATATGCAACATCCGCCAGTTTTACATGCTGTCCAAACGAATGACGCCGGAGGAAAACTTCAACTTCGTCAACTCGTTCCTGAAACGGTTCGGGCCGTACGTTCGCAGCCGGGGCGGCATGATCAACAAATATTTGGGTGCCGGCTTCATGGCGCTGTTCCCCGCCTCCGCCGACGACGCCCTGCGCGCCGCGGTCGAATTGCGCAAGGAAGTGGAGCTATACAACTCGCACCGCGACAATTCCGGCTACAAGCCCGTCGACATCGGCGTCGGCCTGCACAAGGGACCGCTCCGGCTCGGCATCATCGGAGAGGAGCAGCGGCTCGAGAGCAACGTCATCTCGGACAACGTCAATATCGCCACGATGCTGGAACGGCTCACCGATCCGTTAGGCGCCTCGATTCTCATGACGGACAGCGTCGTCCGCTCGCTCGAGGACGCCTCCAAGTTCCAATACCGGAACCTGGGGCTCGTCCAGGTCGGCGGCATGAAGGAGCCGCTTCATTTGTACGACGTTTACCAAGGCGATCCGGATACGATCCGGGCGCTGAAGGACCGGACGAAGGCGCGCTTCGAGGAGGCCGTCACCTACTACCAGGTCGGCCGGTTCTACGACGCCCGCGAGGCGTTCCTGATGGTCATCAAGGCGAACCGGCAGGATAAGGCGGCGCAGCTGTACTTCTACCTGTGCGACGAATATTTCCAGAACGGCACGACCGAGGACTGGAACGGTACGCTGTCGGTATCTTGACGAGAGACGGTAACGAAGGAGAGAGCGACGATGAGCGCCGAGCCGCAACCCCTTTCGCGATTCGAAGCGAAGGTCAGGCTAATGAAGACCGAAGAGGACGCCCGCCGAATCAGCGAGTTTTTTTTGTCCGAATGGTCGTTCGACGATCGGAGGCACACGCCGGGCGAGATCGAGCATTTCCGCCACGGGCCGGCGAACAGCCTGAGCCAGGAGCATCACCTGTATTGGTACGTCGAAAACGAAACGGGCGACATCGTCGGCGTGACGAGCTGCAAGGAGAACGAGCACCGGACGGGCGGCTTCTTGTGGGACTATTTGGCCGTCCATCGGCAGTACCGGCGCTACGGCATCGCGGGCCTTCTGTTCGAGGCGCTGCAGTCGTATATCCGCTCGATCGGCGGTCGCTACATTTTGACGTATACGTGCGATTTGCCGGAATACGTTCCGATCCAGCGCATGTTCAAGGAGCGCGGGTTCGAGCTGATCGGCCGCTACCCGAACTACTACTACGAGGGCGAGGACCGGATCGCCTTTTGCAAAAAGCTGACCGAATAAAGAGATCCTTCACACCATACGGATAGGACTTGATTGCATGCAGGCTGCTTTATCTCGGTGGTTCGGGCTGCGCGGCGAGGACGCCCGCAAGCTGATGACGATGCTGCCGGTTTTTTATTGCGGGGGGATCGCGGAGTCGCTCAACTATACGGCTTTCATGGCGCTGTTCAACCAGCGGTTCGGCGTTCACTATTTGCCGTACGTCTACATGGCGGAAGCGGCGATCATGCCCGTCGAAGGGTGGCTCCTGTCGAAGCTGGCAAGCCGGACGGCCAAAGACCGGTTCATGAAGATGCTGTACTTGATCATGCTCGGCGTCCTGCTGCTGAACGCGCTCGTTCTCCTCGGCTTCAAGCTCGGCGGCGTCGATTTCGACTACTACTATCCGCTCCTGTTCCTCTCGTCGAACTTCGTCGTCCGTCAGCTGACGCTGCTCCTGTGGAGCACCGCCTTCGACTTGTGCCCGACGCAGCAGGCGAAGCGGCTCATGCCGATCTTCGTCGGGTCGACGACGACGGGAGGCATTACGGCCGGCGTCATCGCCTACTTCGTCGGGAAATGGTTCGGCACCGAAGCGGTATACGCGTTGGCGCCGATGCTTCTGTTGATCGGGTACCGGTTTTTCCGCAAGTCGCTGTCCCGCTACTTGACGCCGCTCATGATCAAGGAAGCTTCGCGCAGGCAGGGCGAGCCGGCGGATCGCGGCGAAGGGAAGGCGAACAGCCGCTATTGGAAAAAAACGTTCGCGAGCCCGTTCCTGCTTACCGCGATCGCGCTCATGACGCTCATGCCGACGCTGTACTTCGCGATGGAATACCAATACTTCAACGCGGCGGAGGCGCGCTTCGCGAGCGAAAGCGAGCTGACCTCCTTTTACGGGCTCATCACGTCGCTGCAATTTACGCTCTGCTTGGGCCTGCAAACCGTATCCGGCCGATTGATGGACCGTCTCGGCGCGAGCAACGTGCTGCTGTCGATTTCGGTCGTCTTTCTTTGCGCCTTCGGGCTCGTGTCGCTGCTCATGAACGGACCGCTCGGACTGGGGGCGGTATCCGTCTCCTACGCGGTGCTGTACATTTTGCTGTATTACATCGCCGAGCCGTGCTACCAGCTGTTTTTCAAAATGATGCCGATTTCCGAGCGCGACGGGTTCCGTTATTTCGCGCAAGGCATCGCGGCTTCCGGGGGCATCCTGCTCGGCTCGTTATTGTCGCTGACGCATTCGATGCAAGGGGTGGGGCTGAACGCCCTCGCCTGGACCGGGATCGCGTTGAGCGTCGTGCTGATGCTCGTCGCCTGGTACGGACGGCACCTGTACATCCGCGAGCTGGTCGGCAGCGTCCAGTCGCTGTTTTCGGACTTGTCCGAAAGCGCCGCTTCGTTCCTCGGCGCGATGCGTCATTCGAAGGCGCTGTCCGCCGTCGTCGGTTATTTGAAGCATCCGGACGATTACGTCCGGGAGCTGGCGCTCGAGCTGATCGGGAAAGGGAGAGACTCGTCGTTTTTCCCGCATCTCGTCGGCCTGATCGGGGACCGGAGCGCCCGTATCCGCGTTGCCGCTCTCCGGGCGATGAATTTGCAAAGCGCGACGCTCCAGGAGTTGGTCCAGGTGGCGGCGTTTTTGGAGGACGCGGACGAGGAGGTGCGGGCGGAATGCGTCAAGCTGCTCGGCAGGGCGAAGCATTTGAGAAGCCAGGCGCACTTCTTCCTGCGGGTGAAGCTGCTCGATTCGCAGCCGCAGGTCGTCCACGAAGGGATCAAGGCGCTGTACGCGCTTGAAAGCGAGGAAAGCTATCCCGCCTGCGAGGAAGCGCTGGTAACGATGCTGGACCGGGGGGGCGAGTGGACGATATACGGCTGCCGGACGGTTGCCGATCTGAAGCTCGACCGTTACGCACCGTGGCTCGTGACGCTGCTGGAGGACCCGAAGCCGGCGGTCAAGGTCGCCGCCGTGCACGGCCTCGGCAAGCTTCGCCATGCGGACGCCGTGCCGGCGCTGCTGGCGATGGTGCCCGCCGCCGACAAGGAGCTGCGCAAGGCGATCGAAGACGCGTTCGTCGACATCGGGGAGTCGTGCGTGTCTCTGCTGACGCAGCATGCGTCGGGAGGCGATCCGTTCGTCTGGAACTTGACCGTGTCGGCGCTTGCCCGCCTGCTGGACGAGGACGGCATCCGCGCCGTCCTGGTCGAGCCGTGCCTCGCCCGCCTGTCGGCCTCGAGCCGGGAAGGGGCGCTTCCCGAGGCGCTGCGCCGTCTCGGCAAGCCGGAGCTGGCGGAGTTGGCCGCCCAGCGGCGCGTCGAAATTTTAGAAGCGCTTGCCGACGGCCTATGGGCGGTGCTGCGTCAATTGGCCGACGAACGAGTCGTCCTTTCCCTCCGGGATACGGTGAAGGACGACAACGAGGAAGTGCGGGAGAACGGCATGGAGGTACTGGCCGAAGGGATCGGCGATCGCAGGCTGTCCGGCGCGCTGCTCGCGCTGCTCAAGCGGGAGGACGGCGCCGCCGACGGCGGCTCGGGCCATCCGAAGGCGATCGTCGAGGACGCGACGTCGTGGCCGGACGAATGGCTGAGCCGGATCGCCTTGCATGCGCTGCAGGAAGGGGAGCGGACGAACGTGAAGGAAGAACGGAGCAAGCTGTCGATGCTCGACAAAGTCATCTTTTTGAAGCAGGTGCCGCTGTTTTCCCATTTATCCGTCGACGAGCTTGGGCATTTGGCGGGCATCTCGCAGGAAGTGGCGCATCCGGAAGGGACGGTGCTGCTTCGCCGCGGCGCCGCATCGCCGACTCTGTACATTGTGATCGAAGGCACGGTCGAGCTGAGCCATGATACGGAAGGCGGCGGCGGAGGCACGATCGGCGTCCTCGGCGCGAAGCAGTCGTTCGGCGAGACGTCGGCGTTCGACGGGGCGCCGTCGTCCGTCACGGCGGAGGTCATTTTCGACGAAGCCCGGCTGCTGGCGCTCCAGGGCGAGCAGCTGTCGCGGCTCATCCGGCTTTATCCGGAAATCGGCATCGGACTGCTGCATGCGACGAGCGCGCGCGTTCGGCTGCTCGAAAACATGCTGATGAAAATGGCGTAGCGAAACGACACGGCGAAGCGACCCGCGCGCGGGGAAAGGGGCATCGGATTGACGACGAGAAGCTTGCATTTGGTCAACGAGCTGAAGGAGCTCGACAGGCTGCGGTCGTTTTTGGCCGACTCGGCGGGGGCGTACTCGCTGGACGACCGGACGCTGTACCGGCTCAACCTGATCTGCGACGAGCTTGTCACGAACATCGTATCGTACGGCTACGGGGAAGGCGAAAAAGGGACGCGCCGGATCGAGGTCAGCTTGACCGGGCGTCCGGACGGCGTCGAAATCCGGATCGCCGACGACGGCGTTCCTTTCGATCCGCTGTCCCGCCCCGCTCCGGATTTGAGTGCGGACGTGGACGAGCGCGGCATCGGCGGCTTGGGCATCCATTTCGCCAAAACGTTGACCGACGCGGCTCTGTACACGCGCGAAGGGGAGCGGAACGTATTGCGTCTGACGATCAAACGGCTTATGCCGGACGAGGAGCGAACGGGATGAACATCACGGAGAAGACGATAGACGGCGTTGCGGTGCTGGCGATCGGCGGCCGATTGGACGCGAATTCGGCGGGAGGGCTGGAGCGCCGGTTTTTGCAGCTTGTCGAGGGGGGAGCGAGCCGGTTCGTATTCGATTTGGCTTCTCTCGACTATGTAAGCAGCGCGGGCTTGCGCAGCCTGCTGCTGGCGGCGAAGAAGACGAAGTCGATTCAGGGGAGGCTCGCGCTGGCGCACCTGAACGAGCATGTCAAGGAAGTGTTCGACATGTCCGGGTTCAGCGCCATTTTCACCCTGTGCGCTACCGAGGACGAAGCGCTGCAAGCCGTCCGTTGACGACGGGGCCCCGGATGGAAGATCGGCATGGCGGCAACGCCGGGCATGGGCGTCCGGATCCGTATTCGGGAAGGGGGGACGGACGATGGACGCGACGACGATCGCTTTGGCGATTGCGGCCGCCGCGGGTATAGGCGGTTGGTTATGGAGCGAGCGTCGGCGCCGGGCGTCGGAACGCGAGCTGAAGCGGACAATGCAGCTGTTCGAGGTCAGCCTCGATATGAACGCGACGATCCGCAAGCAAGATCTGCTCGAGCGGATCATGGAGACGAGCGCCCGCATTATGCACGCGGAGGCGTCCTCGGTCATCCTCGTCGATCCGGAGACGGGAGAGCTGTACTTCGAGCTGGCGACGGGATCGAAGGGCGACGAAGTGCGCGAAATCCGGTTGAAGCAAGGCGAAGGCATCGCCGGCTGGGTGGCGGACAACGGCAAGCCGGTCAAAATCGACGACGCCGCGCTCGACGAACGCTGGTCGTCCAAGGTGGCGAGCCGGGTCGATTACCCGACCCGCAGCCTGCTGTGCGTGCCGATTTTCAGCAAAGGGACGGTTATCGGCGTGCTGCAGGTGCTCAACAAGCGGGGAGGCCGCGCCTTTACCGAGCGCGACGTGAAGCTGCTCGAATCGATCGCCGCGCCGACGGCGGTTTCGCTTGAAAACGCGATGCTGTACGACGCGCTGGAAAAATCGATGAAAGCGTTGAAACAGACGGTGGCGGCCAAGGAACGGATGGAAAGTGAGCTGCGGATCGCCCAGCGAATCCAAATGGGCTTTTTGCCGACGAAGCTGTCGCGGCAGCGCACCGCCGCGGCGCTCTGGCAAGAGGCCGGCGATAGGGGGGCGGCAGCGGAGGCCGGAGTCGGCGGCGATGCGCGGCCGGAGGCGGCGGACCGGTTTCCCGCCGGCGTGCACGCGCTGCTCCGGCCGGCGCGCGAAGTCGGCGGCGATTTTTACGACTATTTCCGCATCGGCGAATCGGAGCTGTTTTTCGCGCTCGGCGACGTCTCGGACAAAGGCATCCCCGCCGCGCTCTTTATGGCGATGACGATGACGCTGCTGAAAGGGAGGATGGCCGAAGGAATGACGCCCGGCCGGCTGCTGACGGTCGTCAACCGGGAGCTCTACAAGGACGACTCGACGATGTTCGCCACGATCTTTTGCGGCGTGCTCGACGTGGCGACCGGGACGCTGACGTTCAGCGACGGCGGACACTGCACGCCGTACGTGCTGCGCCGCGACGGCGCCGTCGAGCCGCTCGCCGGACGCAAAAACGTGCCGCTCGGCGTCATGGACGATACGGCGTACGCCGATCAGGAAACGGCGCTCGCCGCCGGAGACCGGATCGTGCTGTACACGGACGGGATTACCGAAGCGGAGGACGAATCGGGGCGTCAGTACGGCTCCGGCCGGCTGCGGGAGCTTCTCGTGCGGCTTCGCGGGGAGCCCGGGGCCGGCTTGCCGGAGACGGTCGTCGCCGACGTCGACGCGTTCGCGGCGGGTGCGCTGCAATCGGACGATATCGCCGTCATGGTCGTGGAGCTGGACATCCGAAAAAATCCGTCTTCACGTCCCGATTTTGTGGTATAGTTCAGGGAGAAGCGATATACGGACCGGATGAACGGACAGACGGAAATCGGGATCGGCATCGGATTCGTATTCCCGTTCATTGATACGAGGAGGTCGTACGCATGAGTACCCGTCATACGAGCATGCAAAGAAAGCCGGACGGCGAATGGAGCGCCGGCGCGAAACGGGCCGCCAAACCGGCACGGTCGGCGTCCGCGCACCCGATGATGCAGCTGCAGCGCACGGTCGGCAACCGGGCGCTCGGCGATATGCTGTCGGGCGCCGGACCGGGAGCGCTGCCCGCCGGCGTTCAGACGAAGCTGACCGTCGGCCCGGCCGGCGATTCGTTCGAGCAGGAAGCGGATCAAGTCGGCCGGCTCGTCGCCGACCGGATTTCGTCCGCGCCGGACGGCGGTTCGTCCGTCCAGCGCGAAGCGGACGAAGAGGAGCTTCAGCTGAAGCGGGCTCCCGAAGGCATCCAGCGAATGGGGGGACCGGAGGACGAAGAGGAGCTTCAATTGAAGCGCGCCCCCGAAGGCGTTCAACGGTCGGCGATCGAGGAGGAAGAGCTTCAGCTGAAGCGGGCACCCGAAGCCATCCAGCGAATGGGCGGACCGGAGGACGAGGAGGAGCTTCAGCTGAAGCGCTCGGGAGAAGGGTTCGACGCCGACGTCTCGCTCGAGCGGCAAATCGAGCAAAGCCGGGGCGGCGGTGCGCCGATGGACACCCGCATCCAGGCGAAGATGGAATCCGCGTTCGGAACCGGATTCGGGGACGTCAACATCCATACCGGCCCGCAAGCGGACGACATGGCCCAATCGATCGGCGCCAGCGCGTTTACGACGGGAAGCGACATCTTTTTCCGCCAAGGGCAGTACAACCCGGACAGCCGCCAAGGTCAAGAGCTGCTCGGGCATGAGCTGACCCACGTCGTCCAGCAAAGGGGCGGCACCGTTCCTACCGAGCAGCGGTAGACGACGATGCGCCGCAAATCGTTCGCATTCGAAAAGCCCGACCGCACCGGAACGCGACGTTCCGGCCGGTCGGGCTTTTTTGGATAACCGGCCGAAGATGCTAGTAATCGGCCCGAGGCTTCCCGGTTGCCGGAAAGACGTCGTCGATGCGGGCCGCATCGTTTTCGTCCAACGCCCAGCCCAGCGCGCCCAAATTATCCGTTATATGCTCAAGCCGTGCCGCTTTCGGGATGGATACGACATATTCCTGACGCAGCACCCAATTCAAAGCGACTTGATGGGCCGTCTTGCCGTACTTGCGTCCGATCTCGTCGAGAACGGCACGTTCCGCCGAGCCCGTCTCCGGAAAGCCGGGCTTGCCGAAAAATTGCGGGGCGTAGCCGAACGGCGAATAGCCCATGACGGTGATGCCGTTCTCCATGCAGTAGGGCAAAATCGAACGCTCGATATGCCGGTCCTTCAAATGGTAGGCGACCTGGTTGCAGGTCAGCGGGACGCCGTCCAGCGCGGCACGGGCTTTCTCCAGCAAATCGACGTCAAAGTTGCTGACGCCGACGAACCGGACATACCCGCGTCGGACGAGCTCGGCCATCGCTTCCATCGTCTCCGCGACGTCGAACTTCTCGCTCGGCCAATGCTGCAAGTACAAGTCGATCCGATCCGTCCGCAGCCGTGCCAGGCTCGCCTCGGCCGCCCGCAATACGCCGTCGTACGAGCCGTTCGACGCGGATACCTTCGTGACGAGAAAGACGTCGTCCCGAACGCCCCGGATCGCTTGGCCGACCACCTTTTCGGCGCCGCCGTCCGCATACGATTCGGCCGTATCGATCAGCGTCAGTCCGTTTTCGATGCCGAATCGGATCGCCTCGATTTCTTCCCGCTCCTTCTCTTTTCGCTCGCCGAATTTCCACGTCCCTTGGCCGATCGCCGGAATTCGAACGTCCGTGCGACCCAAAGTCCTGAATATCATCGGTTCCACCTCGCTTTGGATTGGGGGATCGGGTAGTTCCGATCGCTTCCGCCTCGTCTAACGTTTCGATATCGACCGGTCATCTCCTTTTTTATTGGACTTCACCTGCGAACCGCGTCCCTTCTAGTTCGTCCGACTTTTGGTTACACTGGCTCCTATGGAGGGATCCAGATGGGACATACGTTACACCCGGTTCACCTGCGGATGGCGGAGCTGTGGACGTTCGGCCGCAAGCGGGCGTTGACCGAAGCCGAACGGCACGAGCTGGAGCAGTGCTTGCAGGTGAACGCGAAGCTGTGCTGGGAGAGGGCGGCGCTCGACAACGCGTCGCTGCTCGCTTCGATGACCCGGGACACCGAATGGCAGCACGACATTTGCCGCCGGATCGAGGAATTTCCGTACCAAGCGAAAAGGCCGGACCCCGAAGGGCCGGCCTGAAGCGACGGTCACGGCGACTTACTTGCTGTGCGTCCCGGCGCCCGCCTCGACGGCCGGTTCGGGCTTCCGATGAACGACGAGCCGCTCCTTGGACATGAGGAAGACGCTGAGCAGTGCGAGCGCCGCCGGGATCAACGTCCAGACGAACGTTTGCGAAATCGAGGACGACAGCGCATCGGTAATATGGTTCAAGACCTCAGGCGGAATCGCCTCGCGGGCTTGCGGCGACAGCAGCGCGCGCGGGTCCCGCAGCAGCTCGGCCGAAGGCATCGCGGGATTACCCGCTGAGGGGCCTCCCGCGGAAGCGGTGGAGGCGCCTCCGGCGTTTTGGAACAGCTCCGTCAACCGGCCGGTTAACAAATTGCGCTGCAAAATGCCGAATATCGTAATGCCGACCGTCATGCCGAGCGAACGGAGAAACGCAATCGTCGAATTGGCGGCGCCGCGCTGCGTCTCGTCGAAATGATGGATGGCGGCCATGCCGAGCACCGAGAACGAGGCGCCGACGCCGAGTCCGGCGACGATCATGAACAGCGTAACCGCGAAGCGGGACGTATCCGTCGTAAGCGTCGTCAGCAGGCCGATGCCGGCGAGCAGAACGATGCCGGAGACGAACATGACGTTGCGGTAGCTCGTGCGCATCGCCGACAAGGCGCCGATTTGGCTCGCGACGACGGTGCCGAGCATCATCGGCAGCAGCAGCAGGCCGGAATTAGTGGCCGAGCCGCCCTGTACGCCTTGAATGAAGATCGGGATGTAGACGGTGGCGACGATGAACGAGGCGCCGGAGAACAAGCCGATCAGCGTGCTGGACGAATAGAGCCGTACCCGAAACATGCGGAACGAGATGATCGGCTCGGACGCCTTCCGCTCGACGAGCAGAAATGATACGAACAAGACGGCGAAGCCGGCGAACAGGCCGAGGATGACGGCCGAGTCCCAGTCGTATTTGTTGCCGCCCAGCTCCAGGGCGAACATGAGGCAGACGATCGCGCCGACGAGCGTAAACGCGCCGGCCCAGTCGATTCGCTGCTTGGCGTGGCGGACGGATTCCTTGTAACAAAACGCGACGAATACGAACGCGAGCAGCCCGAGCGGCAAATTGATATAAAAGACCCAACGCCAATCGATATAATCGGTCACGTAAGCGCCGAGCAGCGGGCCGAATATGCTCGACAGACCGAATACCGCCCCGAACAAGCCGCCCATCTTGCCCCGCTTCTCCGGCGGGAACAGGTCGAAGACGATCGTGAATGCGATCGGCACGAGCGCTCCCCCGCCCAAGCCTTGCACCGCCCGGTAAATGCTGAGCTGCACGATGGTTTGCGCCGTTCCGCACAGGACGGAGCCGAGCAGAAACACGACGAGGCCGAAAATGAAAAACCGCTTCCGTCCGTACATGTCGGACAGCTTGCCGAATATCGGCATGCCGGCCATTTCCGCAACCATGTAGGCGGACGTGACCCAGACGAATTTGTCCAACCCGCCCAAGTCCGCGACGATCGACCCCATGGCGGTGGCCACGATCGTATTGTCCATCGCCGCCACCAGGATGCCGATGAGTAGTCCGGCGACGACGAAGCCCAATTTGCTTGTATTGCTTGTTGCCGTCATTTGGATTCTCCTTCGCTATTCACGTTTTCGGCTTGCGCCGGGATCGGCCCGCCGGATTACAATTGCTTGCTCGCGGATACTTTGGCGTCCGTATGGACGCTGAGGTTGTCCTTGTATTCGACCAAGCCGATTTCGGAGCCGGGACCTATCACGACGTTCGTCCCGCGGACGACGCCGGCTTTCGTATATTCGAGCCGGACGTCGTCGCCTTCGATCGCGTCCGCCACGAGCGCGTCTTGGGAGAATACGAGCGCCTTGACCAGCTTGCCGATCGCGCTGCCGTTGCCGGTTCTGCGAACCGTGATCGTCTCGCCGCCGATTTCCTTGGCGCGGCATTCGGCGAACATCAAATTGACCTCGATCGTTCCCGCATTCAACAGCCCGTCGATGCGGAAGCAGCCGTGGGAACGGAACGACTCGGCGTCGCAGTTTCCTTTGACGGTCAAGTAGCCGTTCACTTCGATCTCTTCGCCGGACAAATGGCCGCCGACCTTCGCATGTCCGTCGACGCGGAAATCGCGCACGGCCATCGGTCCGGCAATGTCGGATTTGCCGTTGACCCGCATCCGACCGGCATCCAGCTTGCCGTTAAATGAAGTCGAACCGTTCACTTCCACCGTTTCCGACAAAAGAGGGCCGTTTACGGTCGCTCTTCCGTTGCACACGAAGCCGATGCAGTCGAGACTGCCGTCGATCGTACCGTGCCCGTTGATGGAGACGACGTTGAATTCGCCTCCCCCGGCGCCACCCAAGACGCCGGAAATGTTCAAGTCTCTTCGTAGGTTCGCAGTCATCGCCTTCGCTCCCATTCCTCTCATATTTGCTCCCGCTCGGTTACGACGGAGCCGAATTCATTCTCGAAGCGGCCCGTATGCTCCACGCGTCCGATCCGGCACCCCGGACCGACGACGACGTTGGCGCCGCGGATCGTCCGGACCGAGGCGTGCTCGACGTAGATGTCGTCGCCTTCGATCGTGTCGACCTCAAGCGTCCCTTCATAAAAGTCCGAAGGGAGAAACAGCGAGCCGAGCAGCTTCTTCAGCACGTTGCCTTCCGCCCGGCGAATGTCGATCCGTTCGCCGCCGATTTCCTTCACCTCGCAGCGGCTGTGCAGCAGGAGGGAGACCGTGCCGGCGTTGACGAGACCGCCGATGCGGAACAGACCCTTGATCTTGATTTGCTCGGCCTCGCAATGGCCCTTAATGTTGAAGTAGCCTTCCAGCACGACCTGCTCGCCGGCGACGTTGCCGTGCACGCTCGTTTCGCCGTACGATTTGATTTCCTGCGCCTTCATGCTCCCTTTGACGTCCAGCTTGCCGTTGATTTTGGTTTCGCCGGTATCGAAGTCGCCGTTGACGCCCAGCGTGCCGTTAATGCGGCACGACGTGCTTTTCAAGGTGCCGTACACGGTAGCCGATCCGTTGCACCGAAACGCCAAGCAGTCCATGTCGCCGTTGAATTGCGCTTCCCCGACGACTTTGACGTCCTTGTACAGTCCGCCTCCGGAGCCGCCGTTCCCCGTAATGGTCAAATTGCGCCGTGTCCCGATCGTCATCCGATTTTTCTCCTTCCGTCAGCTCAGCTTGAGCTTCAATTCTTCGATGACCGCCGCGGCATTCAGCCGGACGACGATTTTCGATCCGGCCTCAATCGCATATTCGCCCGGGGAGACGATCATCAGAAACGACGATATCCCCATTTTGCGGATGAAGACGAGCTCCCAGTTTTTGTTTTCGAATTTCGCTTCGTGATCTTTGATCGTCTGGAGCATCATCGCGCCTTCGTCCAGATTGATATCGCCCGCCCGAAGCAGCTTGTCGAGCAGATAAGCGTACAAAATCCGGGTGAACGGGTAAACCGGGCCGTTCCCGAACGTTCGGGCGAACAGCTCCATCGATGATTTTGAAACAATGTTACGTTCCAGCAGCTCCTGTCTGCCCATGGACAAATCCGTTCCGACGGGGGAGAAGACGTCGGCCAGCTCGTCGAGCGACAAGTCGTCCTTCATGTTTTTGATTTTGTCGATCCGGGCCAATATTTGCGTTTTTGGAAAAAACGTTTCCTGTCCGGTAAACGTCGATTTGCGCACGAACCAGTCTTCGGGAATCAAATTTTTCCGCTTCCAGCGGTATAGCTGGCCGTACGATATGCCCGTCAGCTCGAGAAGCTCTTTTTTGGAAATAAGCTCTTGATCCACATCGGCACCTCCTGACGAAAAAGAGTGTAACATAACATTGTTACGTTTGTAAAGCGGGTGACGAAACAAAGTTCCCTCAGCCTGTAACAAAGTTCCCGCAGCCTGTCCGTTAAACAAAAAACAAGCCGACCCGTTCGGATCGACTTGCCGGCGGAGGGAGCGGAAGCGCCCCTATTCATTTCAGCTGCAGCCTTCGTTTCGCCGCTTCGTAATCGAGCGTCAGGTCGAACAGCAGCCGAAGGCCCGGCTTGCTTTGTACACGCTGCTTTACATGCAGGAAGAGGAGCGGCCGTTCGACCTTCAGCACCGCGACGAGCTCGCCGACGGGCGGAACGGAACGGGCTTTGCACGATTGCTGCATGTCGTGCAAAAAGTCGACGCATTTCTCCACATCCTCGTTCCCGTCTCGCGTACCGGCGATAAACCGATCGATTTCCTTCCATGTCCACATCCGAATCTCTCTCCAGTTCATTGGCGTTCTCATGATGCAACGATACCATACCGCCGCTTCGAACGGTTCGGGAAATCGCGCCGCCGGTTCGGGAAAAATTCGGGAACGGGACGGGAATAGCGCTCGGGAGGAACGTACGGGAAGCGGCGAAGCGGCGAAGCGGCGGAAAAAAGCCGCCGAATCGCCCCGGCGGCCGTTTGCGCGACCGCGAACGGCGATCGGTGGAGAGACGTTACGATCGGAGCGGCCGGGAGGCGATATGCTTCGCGATCGCGGCGCCGTGATGGCGTCCCGTCTCGATGAATATTTCGTTCGCCTCGGCTCCCGCCGCGATGACGCCGGCCAAGTACAGTCCCGGCACGTTCGTCTCCATCGTCTCCGGGTCGAAGTACGGCTTCTCGCGCTCGCCTTCCATCCGGATGCCGGTCGACTTCAGAAATTCGCGGTCCGGACGGAAGCCCGTCAACGCCAGGACGAAGTCGTTTTCCGCCGTTTCGACGGTTCCTCCGCGATCGATCGTAATGTGCGTCTCGTCGATGGCGACGACCCGCGATCCGAACAGCATCCGGATTCGGCCCTTGTTCACCAAGCTTTCGAACAACGGGCGCACCCATGGCTTGACGCTGGGCGAGATCGCGTCTCCCCGGTAAACGACGGTCACTTCCGCGCCGACCCGGACGAGCTCCATGGCCGCGTCGACGGCGGAGTTGTTGCCCCCGATGATGGCGACCTTCGTCGACGTGTACGGGTGGGCTTCCCGGAAAAAGTGGCTCACCTTCGACAGCTGCTCGCCGGGAATGCCGAGCATGTTCGGGTGATCGAAATAGCCCGTCGCAATGACGACGTATCGCGCTTCGCGGCTCGCTTCCCGGCCGGCGCGGTCGACGCTTCCGACCCGAAAGCCCGATTCGGTCGGGACGACGCTCGTTACCCGCTCGTAGGAGCGGATCCGGACGTTGCGCCGCAGCGCCACGTTCCGGTAATAGTGCAGCGCCTCCGCGCGCGTCGGCTTATCGTTGGGCGTCGAGAACGGAATGCCGCCGATTTCGAGCAGTTCCGGCGTGCTGAAAAATTGCAAATAGGTGGGGTACGAGTAAATGGAGTGAACGATCGACTCTTTCTCGACGACGAGCGGATCGATGCCGACGTTTTGCAGCTCCAACGCGGCGGACAAGCCGCAAGGCCCCGCGCCTACGATGACGACCTGTTCCATAGGATGTCTGACCTCCCGCGGTTCATAAACGATTCAGGTTCATTGTAACATACATGGGCGGTCGATACGATTTCGGGGGGCGGAAGAGGGGCCGGCATATTTGGTGTAGGCGAATCCAGAATCGTTTGGTATAATAGGCACAAAGAACCATTCGACAAAAATCGTTATAATTCGTCATGATGTCGTCTTCCCCGATCCGGAGGGCGACGCGGGAAGCAAAACCAAACCGAGACACCGTCGGTCGGCCCAGAGGAAGGGATGGTTGGATCCATGCACCGTATCCGTAATCCTTATATCGCATTCGTCGTCTTGTACGCCGCTTTCGAGTACGTCCTCATCTACGCGGTCCCGAAACGGATCGACATCGTGCTCGCCGCGGAGACGGTTCCTCCGCTGGTCTCGTGCGCGGTCCTGTATGCGGTGTCGCGGCGGCATGACGGCAGCGAGCGGCTGTTCTGGCGGATGCTCTCGGTCAGCAATTTCATGTATGCGCTTGCGCAAATGATATGGAACGGCTACGAATGGTTCCTGGACAAGCCCGCCCCGGTTCCGAGCATCGCCGATTTGTTGTGGAACGTGCAGAGCGGCGTCGTCGTCCTCGCGCTAGGCTACAAGCTTTTCAAGGAGAAAAGCGTTTTTCAAGGTATCCGGTTCGCGTTCGATGCGGCGATTTTGCTGCTGTCGGCGGGGACGTTAAGCTGGGAATATTTGATCAAGCCGAACGTTTCGACGATGCTCGAAACGAATTCGTACGCGATGACGGCGACCGTCGTCGGTTATCCGGTAGCCGACCTCGGCATCGTCGGGTGCTTGTTTCTCGCTCATTTCGCCTACGGGAACATTTTTCATCCATACGTGATGAGGGCGCTGACGATCGGGATGATGATGACCGTAACGGCGGATACGGGCTACTTGGCCATGCTGGCGACGAACCGGTTCGAGATCGGATCGTGGGTCGACCCGCTTTGGTCGCTCGGCATGTTCACCGTCGGGCTGGCCGGAATCTTGTCCGTGAAGCACCGGGCGAAAGCCGAGGGCGACTCCGGCGGCAGGGGTACGGCCGCGGAATGGATGAGAGTGTTCGTCCCGTATGCGGTGCTGTTCGTCCTGCTGCTGCTTCTCGTGATCCGGATCGGCTCGTGGGACTTGCTGTTTCTCGGCTGCGTGGCGACGATCGTCTGCATCGTCGTCCGGCAAGTCGTCGTCCTGATCGAGAACGACGTTTTGTTCCGCAAGCTCGAGTCGAGTCTGGAGCGGACCCGGTTTCTCGCCCATCACGACACGCTGTCCAATTTGCCCAACCGCCGGTGCTTCGAGCTGTCGCTGTCGGAGGCGATCGCGCAAGCCGGGAACGACCGATCGGAGATGGCGGTCATGTTCATCGACATGGACCGGTTCAAGTACGTCAACGATACGCTTGGCCATCTGACTGGCGACCGGCTGATCCGGATGGTCTCCGACCGGTTCCGCGCGATCGTGGTCGAGCCGCACCTGATCGCCCGTCAAGGCGGGGACGAGTTTACGGTGCTGCTTCGCCAAGCCGGCGACCCCGAGCGGGTGTGCCGTATGGCACGTCTGCTGGCGGAAGCGGCGGCCGAGCCGATCCGGATCGGCGAGCACGAAGTGCGGATGACGGCCAGCATCGGCATCGCCGTTTACCCGCGCGACGGGACGGATACGTTTACGCTCATGAAAAACGCGGACGCCGCCATGTACCGCGCCAAGGAGCTGGGCGGCAACCGGTACGAGGCGTATACGGAGCGGTTGAACGGCGACATGTACCGTCGATGGACGTTGGAGTACGAGCTGCGCCGCGCGCTCGAGCGCGACGAGCTCGTGCTGTACTATCAGCCGCAGGTCGAGGCGAAAGGGCAGGCGATCGTCGGCGTCGAGGCGCTGATCCGCTGGCATGCGAAGGACGGCCGCATCGTCAGTCCGGCCGAGTTCATCCCGATCGCCGAGGAGACGGGCTTGATCGTGCCGATCGGCGAATGGGTGCTGCGGACCGCCTGCCGGCAGGCGGTAACGTGGAAAAAACGGGGGAAGCCGGGTGTCGAGATGGCGGTCAACGTGTCGCCGAGGCAAATTCGTCAGGACGATTTCGTGGAGAGGGTGAAGGCGATTTTGGACGAAACCGGCATGGACCCGCACGATTTGCAGCTCGAAATAACGGAGAGTGTCGCGATCGAGGAGACGAACGACGCCGAGCGAAAGCTGGCCGAGCTGAAGCGGCTCGGCATCCGGCTTGCGATGGACGACTTCGGGACCGGCTACTCCTCGCTCGGGTATTTGCAGTCGTTCGGAGTCGATACGTTGAAAATATCGCAGATGTTCATCCGCGACGTATCCGGGAACGAGAGCTTGGCCGGCATCGTTCGGGCGATCGTGGCGATGGCGACGAGCCTGAGGCTGACGATCGTCGCGGAAGGCGTGGAGGATCAGGCGCAGTACGAATTTTTGAAATCGCTCGGCTGCGACCGGATCCAAGGGTATTACTTCCATAAACCGATGCCGCAACAGGAAATCGGCAAGCTTTTCCTGGAAAGCGTGTCGTAGCGAATCGAAAGCGCCTTGACGGGCGCTTTTGGTGTCGGGAACGCCAACGACAGTCAAATGTCCGCCGCCCTTTGCTTAATTACGATAAAGACATTCCTTCCTAATCGTGGTAGCATGGGGACGATAAAGCTTCCGCGACCGGAAGCGAGGAGGAGGACCTGAACACCGATGCAAAAAAACGACGGCATGAACTACGCGCCGCAAGGGAAGCCGAAGCCGGTATGCGAGCCGGGACAATTCGTTTTTGCCGCGATCGCGCTCGACCACGGTCATATTTACGGGATGTGCAACGGCTTGACCGAAGCCGGTGCGACGTTGAAATGGGTGTACGACCCCGATCCGGCGAAAGTTAGCGCGTTTCTCGCCAAGTTCCCTCAGGCGCGGGCGGCCGAGTCGGAGCGGCAGGTGCTCGACGATCCGGAGGTTCGGCTCATCGCGGCGGCGGCCGTCCCGTCGGAGCGGTGCGCGCTCGGCTTGCGGGCGATCGAGGCGGGCAAAGACTATTTTACCGACAAAACCCCGTTTACGAGCCTGGAGCAGCTCGAATCGGCCCGCCAGGCGACGGCACGGACCGGGCGCAAATATATGGTGTACTACAGCGAGCGGCTTCACGTGGAGAGCGCCGTATACGCCGGCCAGCTGATCGCCGAAGGCGTCATCGGCCGCGTCGTGCAAGTGATCGGCACCGGTCCGCATCGGCTGAATGCGCCTTCGCGGCCGGACTGGTTTTTCCGCAAGGAGAAGTACGGCGGTATTTTGTGCGACATCGGCAGCCATCAGATCGAGCAGTTTTTGTTTTTCTCCGGCTGCAAGGACGCCAAAGTGGTGCAGAGCAAGGTGGCCAATTATAAAAACAAAGATTACCCCGAGCTGGAGGATTTCGGCGACGCTACGCTCGTCGGGGACAACGGCGCGACGAATTACTTCCGCGTCGACTGGCTGACGCCGGACGGCCTCGGCACATGGGGCGACGGGCGGACGATCATTCTCGGCACGGACGGGTATATCGAGCTGCGCAAATATATCGATATCGCCCGTACGAAGGAAGGGGATCATCTGTTCCTCGTCAATCACGAAGGCGAGAAGCACTTTTCGGTGAGAGGCCAAATCGGCTATCCGTTTTTCGGCGAGCTCGTCCTCGATTGCTTGAACCGGACGGAGAACGCGATGACGCAGGCGCATGCGTTCAAGGCGGCCGAGCTGTGTCTCATCGCCCAGCGCGACGCCATTCGGGTGGAGTAAACCAACAAGCTTCCGGCGATACCGTTTCGCCGGAAGCTTGTTGTTCATGGCACGGACGGCTCCGATGCGGCCGCCGCCGCCGCTTACCTCGCGCCTGCGGCCGGTTCGGCTTCGAGCGGCTGCAGCGCCCGGGTCGTCTCGACATGGACAAACGCGTCGTACCGGTCCGCCATGACGGAAGGCACGTAGTTGCCGTACCGCTCGCGTTCCGGCGCATAGACGACGCCGATGGCGCGATGCGGGATCGGCCGTTCGAATTCGGGCTGGTCGCCGCCGAATACGATCGCTTTGTCCCATGCTCCGGCGAGATGCATGCAATGCTCCCAGCTGCCGGGGACGCCGGGCGGCACCCGCATCGTTTCGATCGGGGCGCCCCAGGCGCGGGCGGCGATGACGGTTCCTTCGTACGTGCCGAAGCCGACGGCGAAAACATCGCGCTCGCCGTGCCGCTCGCGGAGCAGTTGACCGACGTTGACCATCCCTTCGTCGGCCATGTCGGTCGCCCGTGCATCGCCGATATGCGTGTTATGCTCCCAGACGATCGCCTTCGCATCGGGGCCGTAAAAGGCGGCGATCCGCTCCAGCGCCTCGACCATGTGGCGGTCGCGAATGTTCCACGACTCCTCGCCGCCGCGCACCATGGAGCGGTAATACCGCTCCGCGTCGACCGCCACGAGCGCGTTGATCTCCGCGCCGAGCGCCCCTTCGTCCCCGTTCTCCGCGGCGGCCCGCTTCGTCCGCAGCGCGGCGAGCAGCTTCACGACCTCGTCCTCGCACGTCTCCGAGAAAAACGCCGCCGCCACGCCGTACGATTGGCCGTCGCGCAAATGCGGCTCGAAGCACGAGAACGCCCGTCTCGCCAGCTCCGCTTCCGGCGCTCCGGTCGATTCGAGGTGCCGGATCGTCTCCTCCATCGATTCCCACAAGCTGTAGACGTCGATGCCGTAAAACCCGACGTCTCCGGTTCCCGAAGGCGAGCTCGCACCGGCGAACCCGCGCGCTTCGTTAAAGCCGCGCATCCATTCCGCCAGCGCGACGATCTCGCGGTTGGCCCACATCCAGGTCGGCCACCGGTCGAACGACGCCAACCAATCGGGCTTGCCGGAGGCGCCCTTTACGTACCGGTTGACCGCCTGGCACGACGGAAAGTCGCCCTCCACGGCGACGAACCGGAATCCTTTCCGCTCGACGAGCTTCTTCGTCAGCTCCGTCCGGAGCGTATAAAATTCGCTCGTTCCGTGCGACGCCTCGCCGAGCAGCACATACTTGGCGTTCCCCGCCGCTTCGACGATCCGGTCTAGATCGTCCGGGCCGTTCAGCCGGAACGAATCCCGCCGAATCCGGTCGACGATCGGTTCGATATGCGGTTCCATAGGCGACATCCCCTTTTTTTCGTTTAGTCGCTAGAAGCGGTTTCCAGCGCGTTCGGTCCGCCACTATTATTGCCGGGGAAGGCCATTTTTTTTCGCGATTTACAGGAATGCCGGTCCCGACGTAGAATTGAATACACAAAAGCGGAGCCGGCGGCCGGATCCGGGCGCAACAGGGGATGAACGATATGGGGAAGCAGTGGGACTACTTTCACCGGACAACCGAACAGCGCGAGCACATGAGCGTGCTCGTCGACGCGACCTACGCGGCGGACGCCCCGCGATCGGGGCTCACCCGGCTTCTGTCCGTCGTCGTCAACCTGTACGCGATCGCGACGGATAAAGAGGAGCGGGACGGCGCCCAGGCGAAGCTCGGGGCAATCGAGCGTCGGCTCGAGCGCACGTTCGCCGAACGGCTGCAAGCCGTTTACGTCGGCCGGATCAATACGGAATCGCGTCTCGAATTTTACTATTACGCCAAGCCGGACGGACCTTCGCACCAGAAGCTGGCCGGCCAGATCATGACCGCTTATCCGAAGTACCGTTGGATCGCCGCGGAGCGCGACGACGCCGACTGGTCGTTCTACGACTATTTGAGGCCGAGCGACGTCGAGAAGCTGTACGCCAAAAACAACGTGCTCCTCCAGTCGTTGTCGGACAAGGGCGACCGGCTCGACATGGCGCGGGACGTTTACCATTGGCTGCGGTTCGGCAGCAAGGACGAGATGCGGAAGGCATCCGATAACGCCAAACGTCTCGGCTACATCGTCGTCAACGCCGAGTACGATACGGAGATGCCGGCGCTGCCGCACACGCTCGTCCTCAGCAAGCACCAGCCGATCGCGATCGGCGATATGAACGACGCCGTCGCCGAGCTGCACGAGCTCGCGAGCTCGTTGGCGGGCCGGTACGAAGGCTGGGGGACGGACGTTCGCCGCAAGCTGTGGGGCCGATGGAAGGAGCGGCTGTCCGGCCGGCGCGTCGCCTACGCGGGTTTGGCCGTATTGGCCGTCCTGCTCGTCGTCGTGCCGATCCTGCTCGTAAAATAGACGCAAACAAGCGGTTGCTTTCCTTGAGGAAAGGCAACCGCTTGTTTGCGTGGCGCCGGGCTATCGTCGGCGCGTGCTTACGGCGATACCGAACCGGAACGAGCCGGCCCGGCTAGCCGTTCGTCCATACGTACTCGCCGCGCGAATCGATGTACGCTTCCTTATGATCCGATCCCCCTTGCATGTATTCGATCGTCACTTTGGCAAGACCGCCCGAGAACGGCGCCGCATAGCGATAGACGGCCGGGATGCGCACATGGCCGGTTCTGTCGACGTATCCCCACAGCTGGTTGATTTTGACCGCGGCCAAGCCTTCGGAGAACAGTCCGATCTCCTCGTAGATCGGCGGGATGACGAGCAAGCCCTTCGTATCGATCGCTCCGCATTTCCCGTCGATGAACACCGCCGCCAGCCCTTCCGAGAACCGCGACTTCCAGAACGGGTTGGCGATCGCATACCCGCCGCCGATGACGGTTTCGCCGCGGACGTTAATATATTCGACCGTTCGACCGTCTTGGCTGACGCACGCCAGCCCGTCGCCGGAGAAGCTGTCGATGAGAGCGTATTGCGGCTCGATCGCGAACCGGCCGGACTTGTCCACGAATCCCCACCGGCCGTTCCGCTTCGCGGCCGACAAGCCGCAGGAGAAGCCGCGAACGTCCTCGAACGCCGGGGGAATGACGAACGAGCCGGATTTGTCCATAAACCCCCACAGCCGGTCCACGCAAGCGGCGGCCAATCCGTCGACGAACGGCTTCACCTGCTCCAGACCGGCGCCGAGCACTTCTTTCCCGGTAGTATCGATGCAGTATTGATAGAAATCGTCCTCGACGATGGCGACCCCTTCCTTGAAGCCGAAGTGCACTTCCTCGAACTTGGGCGGAATCGCGATTCGTCCGGTCGTATCGATAAACCCGTGTTTGCCGGACAGCCGGACGTTCGCGAGGCCTTCCGCAAAAGATCCCGCATATTCGTATTGAGGGGGAATGACGACGCTCCCCTTCCTGTTTATATAACCGTACCTCCTATTTTCCCGAATCGGAAGAAGCGACGTTTCGCTCATGCCTGGATACCCTCCCCTGATGTCTTCCGTTACCATTGTACTACAAAAGTCCCGCATTTTGTTTATAAGAATCGGGTCGTAGGTCTAATTATCTATTTTCGCTTCTTCCGGTTCGCGGCCGATTCGGAAACGTCTCTTTTGCATATCCGCGCCCCCCTTTGTTTGGTATAGTGTTGGGTATGGAAGACGTACACATTCAGACGGACAACGGAGAGGATGGAGAGTCGACATGACGATAATCGGTTTGGTACGGCACGGCGTCACGGATTGGAACGCGCAGATGAGGGCGCAAGGGCATACCGACATTCCGCTCAACGAGACGGGCAGACGGCAAGCGGAACGGCTCGGCGAACGGCTGCGCGGCGATGCGTGGGATGCGGTTTACAGCAGCGACCTGGGACGGGCGCTCGAGACGGCGCGCAAGGCGGTGGCGGGTCGCGGCCTCGAGATCGAGACGGACGTCAGGCTTCGCGAAGTGTTTCTCGGGGAAATCGAAGGGATGACGATCGAGGAAAGGGTGAACAAATGGGGCGAAAACTGGCACTCGCTCGATTTGGGAGCGGAGCCCCGCGACGCGGTGGCCGAACGTGGCGCGCAGGCGATCGCCGAAATCGCCGACCGGCATCCGGGCCAGCGCGTGCTGGTCGTCAGCCATGGCGGGCTGCTCGGCTTGACGTTGAAGCGGCTCGTCCCGCACGTCGATACGTCCGCGTTTTTGGACAACACGTCGCTATCGCTCGTCCGCCGGACGGAAGACGGCCGGTGGGAATGCGATTTGTACAATTGCACGAAGCATCTCGCGGACGAGTAACGGGATTGGCGTCCGGGAGCGCAAGGAGGGGAGAGCCTTCATGAACGACAAGGACGAGGCGCACGACGGACGTTCTTCGGTACGGCCGCCGTCGCGCGGCGGAATCGCCGCCAGCTTGCTCGCCGCGGCAGGCTGGGCCATCGTTTATGCGTTGGTTTATTTGATCGTGTCGATCGTCGCCGGCATCGTGTCCGACGCCCACGCCTTTACCCGCGGAGCGGCCGGCCGGCTCGGCGACGGCGCGCTGGCGGCCGTTCATCTGTTTTACCTGTTCGCGATCGGACTTTTGTTCGCCGCGGCCGGCTGCGGCATCGCCGTGCGGAGCCGGAGACGGACGAGGTTCGTCCTGCTGGCCTTCGTGCCGCTGACGTTACTCGGCCCGATCGTATGGACGTTTTGTTACCGAAGCAGCGAAGGCGCCATGGCCGGCTTCGGAGGCTTCGTCTGGTTCGGCTACATGGCGTACGCGTTTTGGGCCGCCCCGCTGTTCGATTACGTCCGGCATTACGTTCCCGATTTCACGGTCAAGTATATCGCTTTGGCCGCTTCGTTCGTACCGGCCGCGTTTGCGGCGGCCGGGGCGGCGCTCGTTCCGTGGGCTTCGCGGTCGAGGGCGCGCAAGCTGCGGCTCGCCGGCGTCATCGCGGCCGTACCCGCGGCGTTGGCCGTCTGCTTCGCCTTGTCGGCCTTTCTTCCGCGGGATTACTTGTTCGAGCGAAGCGCCTATCCGCGCGTCGACGGGGCGACGGCGGCCGTCCCGCTCGGCAAGGAGCTGGCGCACCGGCTCGCCGGCGTCAGCCGTCCGGAAGCCGAAATGTTCGTCCGGTTCAACACGACGCATCAGGCGTACGTCCATTTGATCGAGAACAAGGCGGACATTATTTTCGCAGCGGGGCCGTCCGGCGAGGAGCGCAGGCTGGCGGAGCAGCGGGGCGTCCGATTGAAGCTGACGCCCGTCGGCAAAGACGCGTTCGTCTTCCTCGTCCATCGGGACAACCCGGTTAACGGGCTGTCCGTCGGGCAAATCCGCGACATTTATTCGGGAGCCGTCTCGAATTGGAACCAAGTCGGCGGCGACGACGCGGAAATCGCCGCGTACCAGAGGGACCCGAACTCGGGCAGCCAGACGTACATGGAGACGAAGGTAATGGCCGGCGCCAAGCTGGCCGAGCCGCCGATGGAACGGAGAATATACGGCATGGGCGGATTGATCGATACGGTGGCGGCGTACTCGAACGCGCGCCATTCGCTCGGCTATTCGTTTTATTATTTCGCGAACGAGATGCACAAGCGCGAACACGTCAAGTTTTTGGCCGTGAACGGCGTCGATTGCACGAAGGACACGATCCGTTCCGGAGGGTACCCGTTTACCGCCGTTTTGTATGCGGTCACGAGGGAAGGCGATCCGGAGGACGGACCGGCGGCCAGAATGTTAAGCTGGATCGTCTCGAGCGAGGACGGCCGGAAGGCGATCGAGAAGGGCGGATTTATCCCGATCGTCGAGGAGCGGGAGTAAACGGTTTGCGAACGGAATCAGGAAGGAGTGGGGACGATGGCGGACGGACTCGAGCATCGCCGATATTGGGCGAGCGTGTTGATTCGAATCGCCGGGCCGGTATTGGAAGCGCTGTCGGAACGGCGGTTGAAAGCTACGATGCCCGTGGAGGGCAAGACGGACGACCGGCCGGCGTATACGCATCTCGAGGCGCTCGGCCGGACGCTGGCCGGCATGGCGCCTTGGCTGGAAGGAAGGGGTGCGGACGAACAGGAGGAGCGGCTGCGGCTACGGTTCGCCGGGCTCGCGCGAGAGGCGATCGATGCGGGGACGGACCCGGCTTCGCCGGACCGGCTGAATTTCGAGGAGGGCTTCCAGCCGATCGTCGACGCCGCCTTCCTCGCGCAAGCCGTTTTGCGGGCGCCGACGGAGCTGTGGGAGAAGCTCGAGCCGCGCGTGCGGGCGAACTTGGCGGCCGCCTTGAAGCGCACGCGGACGCGCAAGCCGTTTTTCAACAATTGGCTGCTGTTCGCGGCGACGATCGAAGCGGCATTGCGCCGCATGGGCGACGATTGGGATCCGATGCGCGTCGACTATGCGCTGAAGCAGCACGAGCAATGGTATGTAGGCGACGGCACGTACGGAGACGGCCCGCAGCATCATGCCGATTATTACAACAGCTTCGTCATCCATCCGATGCTTGTCGATGTCACGGAGCAGGTGCGGGGCGAATACGCGGATTGGGATACGGCGCGGGAACGAATCGCGGCACGGGCGCGCCGGTATGCGGCGATCCAGGAGCGGTCGATTTCGCCGGAAGGGACGTTTCCGGTCGTCGGCCGGTCGATCGCGTACCGGTTCGGCGCGTTCCAGCTGCTCGCGCAATCGGCGCTGCGCGGCGAGCTGCCGGAGGAGGTCGAGCCGGCCCAGGTTCGGTGCGCGCTGACCGCCGTCATCCGCCGGGTGATCGAGGCTCCGGGGACGTTCGACGATGGGGGATGGCTGCGCATCGGACTGTGCGGGCATCAGCCGGAGCTCGGGGAGTCGTACATCTCGACCGGCAGTCTCTACTTGTGTACAGCCGTGTTCCTGCCGCTCGGGCTGCCCGCGTCCGACCCGTTCTGGAGCGGCGAAGATCGGCCTTGGACGGCGATGAAGGCGTGGTCGGGGAGCTTCACGCCGATCGACAAGGCGATCGGTTGACGGTGCGGGGATCGAAGCGAGCCAGCACCTTAATTCGAACGTATCGACGGGCGAAGCCGTGCCGGTAACGGACGTACGTACCCGATCAAGCCGGCGGCCGCCCCGAAGAGCCGCGCACGATCAGCTCGGACGGCAGCACGAGCTTTTTCCACTCCGGAGTCGTGGCGCCTTTAATCCGGTCGACGAGAAGCTGGATGCCCATGGCGCCGAATTGATAAGCCGGCTGGGAGGCGACGGTGAAGAACGGATCGATGACCGAGGCGCCGAGGTCGTCGAAGCAGACGACGGACATCCGGTCCGGCACCTTCACGCCGAGCTCGAGCAGCTTGCGGATCAAGCCGACGGCGAGGAAGTTGTTGCCTGCGAAGACGGCCGTCGGCGGGTCGGGCAGCTCGAGCATGCGCCGCAGCATCCCTTCGTCCTCGAAATGCTTATAGCTCGACTCGAACGCGAGCGACTCGTCGAACGGAATGTCGTTCAGCTTGAGCGCGTCCTTGTAGCCGTCCAGCCGGTCGCGGGCGGTCGAGACGGACAGCGAGCCGTTCACCAGCGCGATTCTGCGGTGGCCGAGCCCGACGAGATGCTCGACGAGCTTCCTCGCGCCCTCCCGGCTGTTGCCCGTCACCGCGTCGCTCTCCACGCCGGGCACTTCGCGGTCGAGCAGCACGAACGGAATGCGGTGCTTGCGCAGCGTCTGCAGGTGGGGCTCGGACAAATCCGAGGCCGCGGAGAACAAGACGCCGTCCACGCGCGTCGACAAAATCATGTCGACGTATTCTTTTTCCTTCGTCAAGCTTTCGTCGCTGTTGCCGAACAGCAGCTTGTAGCCGAGCCGCATCGCCGCGTCCTCCGCCCCCCGCGCGAGCGTCGTGAAGAACGGGTTCGTGATGTCCGGAATGAGCAGCGACAGCATTTTCGTCTCCTGCAGCACGAGGCTGCGGGCCATCGAGTTCGGGACGTAATTCATCTCTTCCATGATCTTTTTGACGCGCGCCCGCGTTTTTTCGCTAATTTTGCCCGTATTGTTGATGACCTTGGAGACGGTCATGGCGGATACGTTCGCTTGCTTGGCGATATCGTAAATGGTAACCAACGCGTTCCTTCCTTCTGTCCGCAAAGTTTACGTAACTATTGACCATTGTACAGGATCGGGGCGAACGACGGCAAGGGAAAGCTCGTCCACCAAAGGTTACCGCTAATTCCATGCGCGTCGGCTTCTTCCGCAGGCCGGCAATGGGCGCAGAAACTGGTTCGAAACACCGGACACGCGCGTCCGAGCCGTTTGCCGCAGCGGACAGCCCGGCCGGAGACAATAAAACGATTGACAGCGGATCGATTGCTTGTTATGTTGGGGTTATCGGTAAACTTAATTTTGTCGAAAGGTGGAGAACCTATGGCAGGACACATCGAAGCCGGCGCGGACGCGCTCGTCATGGACGCGGCCGACCACGTCGCGACCGCGATCCGCGATATCGCGGCGGGCGAGACGATCCAATACGTCGTGCAGGGCAGCCGCACGGCGCTGACGGCGCTGGAGCCGATCCCGTTCGGTCACAAAATCGCCGTAACGGACATCCCCGAGGGGGAGAAGGTGCGCAAGTACGGCGAAGTGATCGGACGGGCGACGACGGCGATCGCCCGGGGCCGTCACGTGCACGTCCACAATTTGGAAGGCATCCGCGGACGCGGAGACAAGGCGAAAGGAGCGAATGCGTCATGAGCGGCACGTTTCCCGGATACCGCAGACCGAACGGAGAGGTCGGCATCCGCAATCATCTGTTGATCATCCCGACCGTCATATGCGCCAACCAAGTATGCAGCCGCATTACCCAGCTCGTCCCCGATACGGTGGCGATCCCGCATCAGCACGGCTGCAGCCAGATCGGCGCCGACAAGCAGCGGACGTTCGACGTGCTGGCCGGCACGGGCAAAAATCCGAACGTCGGGGGCGTCATCGTCATCAGCCTCGGCTGCGAAGTCGTCGATCCGGAAGCGCTTGCGGAGGCGATCAAAGTTACCGGTAAACCCGTCGAGGTGTTCGATATTCAATCCGTCGGCGGCTCCGTCAAGGCGATTCAGCACGGCGTCGAGCTGGCCCGCCGCATGAGAGCGGAGCTGGACCGGATGGAGAAGACGGACATTCCGTTCGGCGAGCTGAAAATCGGCGTGAAGTGCGGCGGCTCCGACGCGACGTCGGGTCTCGCCTCCAACCCGGCGCTCGGCGTGGCGGCCGACAGCCTCATCCGCGAGGGCGGGGCGGTCGTCATCGGCGAAACGACGGAAATCATCGGCGCCGAGCACGTGCTTGCCGGGCGGTGCCGGACGCCGGAAGTATCCGACAAGCTGTACCATATCGTCGACCGGTTCGAGAAGGAAGTCGAGCGGATGGGCGAAGATATGCGCGGCGGCAACCCGAGTCCGGGCAACATCGCCGGCGGCTTGTCGACGATCGAGGAGAAGTCGCTCGGCTGCATTTCGAAGTGCGGCACGGCTCCGATCGAAGGCGTCATCGAGTACGCCGAAGCGATTCCGGCGAAAGGGCTGTACTTCATGGATTCGCCGGGCAACGACATCGAGTGCGTATCCGGCATGGCCGCGGGCGGGGCGCATCTCGTCTGCTTTACGACAGGCCGCGGCACGCCCACGGGGGCGGCGGTTATTCCGGTCATCAAAATTACGGGAAACAAAGCGATGTTCCAGCGAATGTCCGACAATATGGACGTCGACGTGAGCGACATGCTGAGCGGCACGCTTTCGCTGGAAGAGGCGGGGGCGCGCATTTGGCGGGAAATTCGCGAAGTGAGCGAAGGGAAGCTGACGAAGGCGGAAATTCTCGGTCACCAGGAATTCAGCATCAACCGGATCGGCCCGAGTTTGTAAGCGCGCGGCAATCGGCGCGGAACGGCAGGGAACGGCGGAACGATCGGTTATCGAAGGGAGAGGGGCAAGCGATATGAAACGTTTGGAAAACCGGGTGGCGCTCGTCACCGGAGGAAGCCGGGGCATCGGCGAAGCGATCGTCCTCCGGCTCGCGGAGGAAGGCGCGCACGTCGCGATCAACTACACGTCGGAGAAGTCGCGCGTATTGGCGGAGGGCGTGAAGGAGCGGGCCGAAGCGCACGGCGTCAAGGCGATCGTCGTTCGCGCCGACGTCGGGGTCAAGGCGCAGGTCGAGGCGATGTTCGAGGAAGTCGAGGCCGAGCTCGGACCGGTAGAGATATTGGTGAACAATGCGGGGATCGCTCCGTTCGAGCCGTTTTTGAAGGTGAAGGAGGAGACGTGGGACCGCACGTACAATACGAACGTCAAATCGATCTTCCTCTGCTCGCAGCGGGCGGCGGCGGGCATGGTCGACAGACGCTTCGGCAAAATCGTCAACGTCCTCTCGACGGCGAGCCTGATGGTGACGAGTCCGGTCATACCGCACTACCAGTCGTCGAAGGCGGCGGCGCACATGCTGACGAAAGGGATGGCGATCGAGCTCGGCCGCTACAACATCAACGTCAACGCGGTCGGCCCGAGCACCGTCGACACCGACATGTGCACCGATTTTCTCGCCGATCCGGACATTCGCCGCAAGGAAGTCGAGGCGAACCCGATGAAGCGGCTCGGCACGGCGAAGCAGATCGGCGACGCGGTCGTCTTTCTCGCCTCGGAGGAAGCGATGCAGGTGAACGGTCATCTGCTCATGGTGGACGGCGGCTTGACCGTGAAAGCGGCGCAGCCGGACGATCATATGGACCGGTAAGGAGGCGTACGGCATGCGCATCGCCAACATGATCGATCTGTCGCAGGAGCTGTATCACAATTGTCCCGTCCTGCCGGAATTCGAGCCGCCGAAGCTGGACTATTTGCTCGTCGGGGCCCGCGACGGATGGACGCTCGAGCGCGTCACGATGAATTTGCATTCGGGCACGCACATGGACGCTCCGGCGCACTTGGGCGATTTCTCGCTGACGCTCGACCGCATCCCGGTCGAGCGGTTCCAGGGGGAAGCGCTGTTCGTGCCGCTGAACGGCAAACGGGAGGGCGAGCCGATTACGGCGGCCGATCTCGAGCCGTACCGGGAGCGGATGCACGACGGAACGGTCGTCCTGCTATACACCGGCTGGGGCGAGAAGCGAAGCTGGTCCAAGGAATGGGTGTACGGGTCGCCGTATTTGTCCAACGAGGCGGCGAGGCTGCTCGTCGCAGGCGGCGTGCGCGGCGTCGGCATCGACCATTTCAGCATCGGCGGCACGGGAGACGAGAACCGGGAGACGCACCGCATTCTGCTCGGCGCGTCGATCTGGGTCGCGGAAGGGCTCCAGCTGAACGATCCGGAGCTTGCGGAAGGAAGCTGGCACGTGTTCGCGATGCCGGTCAAAATCAGGGATTCGAGCGGCGCGCCGGCGCGCGTCGTGGCGATTCGGACGGAGGGATGAGCGTGTCTGCTTTCCATCGATGGGAATATGCGATCGCAGCAAAGGCGGAGGAGCTGAACGCGCTCGGCGCGGAAGGCTGGGAGCTCGTCGGCGTGACGGCGCAGCCGGGCGGAGGCGAGCGCTTTTATTTGAAGCGGCCTCTTCCGTCGCTTCGCGAGCAAATTACGCTCGAACAGCGCAAGCACGCGCTGGATGCGGCATCGGAAGGAGGGAGCGGCGGATGAAAAAAAGCGGCATTTTGAATCCGTCGCTTTGCCGACTGCTGGCCGAGACGGGCCATACGGACATGATCACGATTTGCGATCGGGGCTTTCCGGTGCCGGCCGGGCCGGAGCGGCTCGATCTCGCGCTCGTCGACGACGTGCCGACGGTGCTCGACGTGCTGTCGGCGATCGACCGGGAGTTTGTGATCGACCGGATTATCGTCGCCGAGGAGATGGCGGAGGCGAGTCCGGAGCGGTACGCCAAGCTGCTGGCCGACTATCCGCATATCGCGTTCATGCAAGTGCCGCACGTCCGGTTCAAGCACATTTGCCCCGAATCCCGCGCCGTCGTCCGAACAGGAGATTCGGCTCCTTACGCGAATATCATCATAGTATCCGGATAACGGGACGAATGGAAACGGGAGGGAACGAGTTATGAGACTTCTGGATAAAGTATGCATCATTACCGGGGCGGGCTCCGGCATCGGCCAAAGCGCCGCCGTCCGGTTCGGCGCCGAGCAGGCGATCGTCGTCGTCGCCGACATCGACCGGGAGAAGGGCGAAGAGACGGCGCAGGCGATCGCGTCCGCGGGCGGACGGGCCGTCTTCGTCCACGCGGACGTGACGAATCCGGAGTCGGCCAAGGCGATGGTCGACGAGACGATTCGGCTGTACGGCCGCATCGACGTGCTGTTCAACAACGCCGGCATCAGCGGCGTCGGCATGCTGCACGAAATCGAGCCGGACGCATGGGACCGCGTCATGAACGTCAACATCCGCGGCGTCTACCTGCCGTCGAAGTACGCGATTCCGCCTATGATGGAGCGCCGGTCCGGCTCGATCATCAACATGTCGTCGTGCATCGCCGAAATCGGCTTGGCGCGGAGAGCGTCCTACGCCGCGACCAAAGGGGCGGTGCTGTCGCTGACGAAGTCGATGCAGGTCGACTACGCGCCGTACGGGATCCGGGTCAACGCGCTGCTGCCCGGCACGATCATGACGCCTTTCGTCGAAAACTACTTGAAGACGTCGTACGACGATCCGGCGGCGGCGATCGAGTCGCTGAAGAAGCGGCAGCTGAGCGGCGAGCTCGGGCGCCCGGACGACGTCGCGAACGCGGCGGTATTCCTCGCTTCGGACGAATCGAAGTTCATGATGGGCTCTCCGCTCTACATCGACGGCGGCGTCGTGTTCGGCAAAAACGCCTGACGCGGAAAGCTTCCCGAAGCCGAACTCATCGTTTACAACCGGTATCGAATGGAATAAAATGGGCTTTGGGACGGCGGCGGCGAATTCGAATGCGGATGTCGGCTGCCGCAGCGTGTCGAGGGGATAACGTGACGGATTGGGGAGGATGAAACGATGGAATTGCGGATCAAGCAGGGGGATGTCGTCCTTTTTCAGGGGGACAGCATTACGGACGCGGGGCGCGTTCGCGAGCAGCCGCACGATTTGGGCAAGGGCTATGCGCTCATGACGGCGGGCCTGTTCTCGGCCGCGTATCCGGAGATGCAGGTCCGGTTTCTGAACCGCGGCATTAGCGGCAACCGGGCGAAAGATTTGGTCGACCGCTGGCAGGACGACTGCATCGGCCTTCGGCCGAACTGGGTGTCGATCTACATCGGCATCAACGATACGTGGAGAAAATTCGACCGGAACGACCCGACGTCGGCCGAGCAGTTCGAGCAGAGCTACCGCGAGCTGATCGTCCGCACGAAGGAGGAGCTGGACGCCGGCCTCATCCTGGTCGAGCCGTTCGTGCTGCCCGTACCGGAGGACCGGAAGACGTGGCGCGAGGACCTTGATCCGAAAATCAACGTCGTTCGCGAGCTGGCGCGGGAAATCGGCGCGCTGCTCGTCCCGCTCGACGGCTTGTTCGCCCAGGCGTCCACGAGAGCTTCGGCGGCGTATTGGGCGCCGGACGGCGTGCACCCGTCCCCGGCCGGCCATGCGCTGATCGCCGACGCCTGGCTGAAAACCGTCGGCGCGGCCGCTGCGGTCCGTTAAGCGGTCGCGCAAGCGCACGAGTTCGCCGGACGATAACCGAATCACCGAATCCGAAAGCCGTGCGGGCGACCGCGCGGCTTTTTCGCGGATAAAGAATTTATATATTCCGGGGCTCTCCAAAAAGTAATCGGAATCCGTCTCGAAGCATTACTTTACTAGTTGCGGTTCGAGAACGATGCCCTTTATTTAGAAACGTTTGGCATATTCCTTAGCACGGGCAATTGCTTTTTCTTTAATAGCTGGAGCTTGCTCCAATGATGCCGTTCCTTCAACAAAAATGGACCCGATAGATTGAATCCCATAGAACTGCAATACCTTAGTAAGATAGCTGTATCCCATTTCTATTGAAGCAAGAGGACCTTCCGAATAAACGGAACCACTGGCTTGAATGTGTAAAGCTTTCTTGCCCGATAACAGACCTACAGGACCGTTTTTGGTATATTTGAACGTCTTGCCCGGAATTGAAGTCGCATCCGTGTATGCCTTTAAAACCGGCGGGATCGAGAAATTCCACATGGGGGAAACATACACGTACTTATCGGCTGCTACGTATTGATCAACAATAGCCTCAAGACGAGTTATTTTTACTTTCTCGGTATCCGACAGCTGCTCGAATGACGAACCCGATCTAAGCTTTCCCCAACCGCGTAAAACGTCGGCATCGAATGGTGGAATATCCTCCTTATACGTATCCAAATGAACAACGTTATCAGTTGGATTTGCCTCGCAATACGCTTCAATAAATTGTTTGCCTACCGTGAGGCTAAAAGATTCCTGAGGATCAAGGGGATGCGCGGTGATGTACAGTACAGTTGCCATACTCAAAACTTCCTTTCTGTAATTATTTGAAGTACACGTTCAGGTTTGAGCATATAATATATACTTACTTATGTTAAGTAGGCACAATAATGTGGTATAGTATTGAAAAAGGTACTGTAATGGGGGCAAACGTATGCAAAAGAACCCTGCCCAATGTCAATTCGTTGCGGCGCTGGATTCGATTGTCGGCAAATGGAAGCCGATTATCCTTTATCATTTGCTTCAAGGCAAACCTTTGCGTTTCAATGAGCTAAGAAGATTGCTGCCCGATATCACGCAAAGGATGCTTACGCTCCATCTGCGCGAATTGGAGGAGGAAGAGATCGTTAAACGGGTCATCTATCCGCAAATCCCGCCGAAAGTGGAATACTCCATAACGGAATACGGCATGAGCCTGGCTCCGGTGTTGGAAACCTTGCATCAATGGGGAGTGGCCCATATCGAGCGAAAGCAGCTCATAAGGGAGAAAAATGAACAAACCAAAACGGACTAGCGTTCGATATTACGCTAGTCCATTTCTTTTTGACAACTTGCTGACAGTACGTCCGCCTTTTCCGCTGATCCCGGTCCTTCCCAGCGTTTGAAGGCTCCTTCGAGATTCTTCGCGAAAAACTTGCCGCTACTTGCATTACAGTTCTCCGCAAAGTATCCCACTTTGTGGGGTTGATCGTTTCGACGGTTCCGGCGGTTTCCTCATAATCCCATCGCATGCGGGTTACAATAGGAAAATCAATCCACCGAGTCGAGGAGTCGCCATGAACGAAACCGATCGAAGGACGTCGTGTCCCCCGTCCCCGCTGAGCGGCGATTTGGCCGATGACGTCGAGGCCGTGCGCCGGGCTTTCGGAAACAGCGAAGATTTGATATGGAAATACGCCTCGTCCGGCGAATGGCGAATCGTCCTGATGTATATCGAAGGATTGGTCAACAGCGACTTCATTCACTCCGCCATCCTGACTCCGTTTCTGCGAAAAAAGACGGAAAACGGGGGAGGCCGGAACGGCGGAGGGGACGAATCGGATCGCGAACGCGGCGGCGGACTCGAGCGGAGTCGCGAACGGGAGCGCGAAACCGACGCCATCCCGGATCGTCTTGGCCAATTGCGGGAAGAAGTGCTGTCCGCCGGCGACGTCGGCACGATACGCGATACGGATGCGCTTTGCCACTATTTGTTGGCCGGGGACGCGATCGTGCTGATGGAAGGCTGCAAGGAAGGGCTGCGAATCGGCGCCGCCGGCGGCGAAACCCGATCGGTCGGCGAACCGATGACGCAATCGGTCGTCCGCGGCCCGATGGATGCCTTCACCGAGAACATTCGCACGAATACGTCGCTCCTCCGGCGTCGGATCAAGGATCCGGCGCTGCGCATCGAGCTGCGGCAAATCGGCTCGATTACCCATACCGAGGTAGCCGTCGTCTATGTGGATCGGGTGGCCGACCCGAGCATCGTGCGGGAAGTTCACCGAAGACTCGATCGGATCGAGATCGACGGCATTCTCGAAGGCGGCTACATCGAAGAGTTCATTCAGGATCGGACGCTCTCGCCGTTTCCGACCGTCTACAACAGCGAGCGGCCGGATACGATCGCAGCGGGGCTTCTGGAGGGGCGGGTCGCCATCGTCGTGGACGGGACGCCGTTCGTGCTGCTCGTTCCCGCCTTGTTCGTCCATTTTTTTCAATCCGCCGAAGACTATTACCAGCGGGCGGACATCAGCACGCTGCTTCGGATGATCCGGTTTTTATCGTTTTTCATCGTCATGCTCGCCCCGTCGTTTTACATCGCCGTCACGACGTTTCACCAGGAAATGATCCCGACCAGCCTGCTGATCAACTTGGCGGCCCAACGGGAAGGAGTACCGTTCCCGGCGTTGATCGAGGCGATCCTGATGGAGCTGACGTACGAAATATTGCGCGAAGCGGGCGTTCGGATGCCGCGAACGGTCGGACAGGCGGTCTCGATCGTCGGCACGCTCGTCATCGGACAGGCGGCCGTCGAAGCCGGCATCGTCTCGGCCGCGATGGTCATTATCGTCTCGATTACGGCGATATCGAGCTTCGTCATTCCGGCGCCGGGCATGTCGATATCGGTGAGGATGATCCGGTTCGTCCTGATGGTGCTGGCCGCGGCATTCGGCTTTTTCGGCATTCTCGTCGGACTCGTGCCGATCATGCTTCATCTGTCCGGCTTGCGTTCGTTCGGCGTCCCGTACATGACCCCGTTCGGCCCGTTCTCGCTCCGCGACCAGAAGGATACGATGTTTCGGATGCCTTGGCCGTTCATGCGGAAAAGGCCGGTCGGCATTCCGAGCGAGCGCGCCGTCAAACGGCAAAAAGGACCCCAAGCCGGCCAAAGGAGGAATGGCGATTGAAGCGGGTCGTATGGCGCGTCGCGACGGCTTTGCTGGCGCTGGCGACGGCGACCGGCTGCTGGGACCGGCGCGAGCTGAACGATTTGGGCATCCAAGTGGGGACCGGCATCGATAAAGCCGGAGACAACTACCGCATCTCCGTTCAAGTCGTCATCCCCTCGGAAGTGTCGCCGAAAAAGGGCGGGGGCAACCGGGTGCCGGTCACGATGTACAAGGCGGAAGCGCCGACGCTGCACGAGGCGTTTCGGAAGCTGACGGAGATCAGTCCGCGCCGCATTTACGGCTCGCACATTCGGGTGCTCGTCTTCAGCGAGGAGATGGCGCGCGAAGGCATTTCCGACGTACTCGATTTGCTGGAGAGGGATTCGGAAGTCCGCAGCGATTTTTACTTGATGATCGCGCGCCGCACGTCGGCCGAAAACGTGTTGAAAATATTGACCTCGCTCGAAACGATCCCGGCGAACAAGCTGTTCAAATCGCTCGATACGTCGGCGAAAGCGTGGGCGCCCACGACGACGGTCACGCTCGATCAGCTGGTCGAGAAGCTGTTCAGCGAGAGCACGCATCCGGTATTGACCGGCGTCGAAATTTTGGGAAACCCCGAGGAGGGCGAGCGGAAGGAAAACCAGGAGCAGATCGAATCGGCGGTGAGGCTTCATTATTCCGGCTTGGGCGTGTTCCGGAAAGACAAGCTGATCGGCTGGCTCGGCGACTACGAAAGCCGGGGGTTCAACTTCATAACCGATCGGGTACAAAGCGGCGTGGGGCACCAGCGGTGTCCGGACGGAGGGATGCTTGCCGTGGAAGCGACGCGCAGCAAAACCGAGATGAAAGGGCGGATCGACAAGGGCCGGCCGGCGATCGACATTCGTCTTCACAACGAAATGAATATTTCCGAGGCGAACTGCAAGACGGATTTGACCGATCCCGCGCAAATCGAGCAATTTCAAAAATTGGCCGAAAACCGGCTCGAAACGATGATGAGGTCCACGGTCGAGCTGGTGACCCGCAAATACAAAGTCGATATTTTCGGCTTCGGGCAGGCCCTTTACCGGGCCGATCCGAAAGCGTGGAGCCGGCTCAAGGCGGACTGGACCGAACACTTCGCGAAGCTGAAGGTGACGTACAAGGCGGAGGTCCGTTTCCGCAACATCGGCTTGACGAACAATTCGATCAAATCGCAGATGAGGGAGTAGAGCGTCATGATTCGAATATTGCTGGTGTTGGCCGTGGCGGGGGCGGCGGCGGCGTTCGAGCTCCCGGCGATGTGGCGGAAACGGTGGCGGAAGGAAGCGGCGGCATACGCCCTGCTTCTTGCAGCGGGCATCGCGATCAGCATTGCGGCCGTCCTGGAAGCCGACGTCCCGAGTCCACTCCTGTTCATGCAAATGGTGTTCAAACCGATACACGATCTTTTTTTGAATAGAGGGTGGAGCCCGTGATCGACAACGGACGCATCAGCGTCAAACAGCTGGCGGCGTTAGTGTTGTTTTTCGTCATCGGCGACAATCTGCTCGTCTATCCGTCCATCGCCGCCTCGGTGTCGAAGCAGGACGCTTGGCTGTCCGGCTTGCTTGGGATTATGCTGGGACTAGGCGCCGCTTGGTTCCTGTTCCGGTTCGGGCGCCTGAAGCCGGATTCGACGCTGGTCGGGTTCGCTCGCGACGTTCTGGGGCGCTGGGCGGGGGGAGCGGTCGTCGTCCTGTATTTGTGTTATTTTTTGATAAACGCATCGGTCATCCTGAGGGAAATCGGAGATTTTACGACGACGCAGTTTTTCCCGAATACGCCGATTCAGGTCATTCATCTGATGGTCGTATTCATTCTCGTATGGGGGTTCAAGAGCGGGCTTGAAACGATCGCCCGGACGGGGGAAGTGTTTTTCCCGATTTTCGCCCTCCTGCTGACCTCGCTGTTCGTTTTTTTGATGCCGCAGGTCGAGTTCTCGCGCGTTCAGCCGATCATGGGGCAAGGGCTGCCGAATATCGTAAGAGGGTCGATGTACCTGTTTACGTATTCGTTTTGCGAGATGTGCCTGTTTCTGATGATTTTGCCGAGCGTCGTCCGGAATCGGCATGCGGCCAGAGACTTCGTATTGGCCTCCTCCATAGGGGGGATTGCCGTCTTCGCGATCGCAACCTTGTCGATTCTCGTGCTCGGGGCGGACTTGTCGGCGCATTATCGGTACACCTCGTACGTTCTGGCGCAAAAGATCAGCATCGGCCATTTCGTCGAGCGGGTCGAACCGATTCTCGCGATCAATTGGATCATTTCCACCTATTTCAAAAGCATGCTGAACGGCTACGCCTTCCTGATCGGCATATCCGAGCTGCTGGGGCTCCGGGACGTCCGAGCGCTGGCCGTGCCGTTCGGCGTTTTGCTGTTCGGGCTTGCTTATATCGTATCGCCGAACGTCGTCTTCTTCAGCTCGATGTTTCCGTATTGGATCGAAATGGACATGTTATTCGGCCTGTTTATTCCGGGGGTGCTGTTTGCGGTGCATGTCATGAAGAAGGGAAGGAGCAAGCGGAAAACGGCGAAGGCGAGAAACCAATAAACCCGGGAGCCGCCGCACCTTCGGAAAGGAGCGGCGTCCCGGGGACGGGCGAGGATGCAGGACGACGTTACGCTTCCTTGACGAAACGGTTCGTCAGCGCGCCGAGCTTCTCGATCTCGACGGTGCAGACGTCGCCGTCCTTCAACCATACTTGTTCGGCTTCCGGCAAACCGAGCACGACGCCTTCGGGCGTACCGGTCAAAATGATGTCGCCCGGATGCAGGGTCATATGCTGGGAAATGTAGCTGACGATTTCGTCGACGCGGAAAATCATGTCCGCCGTGTTCGACTGCTGGCGCACTTCGCCGTTCAGCGTCAGCTTGATGTCCAGATCGTTCGGATCCCCGACCTCGTCGGCGGTGACGAGATACGGGCCGAGCGGGCTGAAGCCGTCGCAGCTTTTGCCGAGCAGCCATTGCGGCGTACGGAGCTGCAAGTCGCGCGCCGAGACGTCGTTGACGGCGCAATAGCCGAATACCCGGCCGAGCGCTTCGTCCCGGGTCACGTATTTCGCGCTGCGGCCGATGACGACGACGAGCTCGGCCTCGTAGTCGACCTTGGACGACACCTTCGGCAGCGGCACGTCGCCGCCGTGGCCGTTCAGCGTGTTGTTGAACTTGTTGAACAGGATTGGATATTCCGGAATCGGGGCGTTCGTTTCTTCGGCGTGCTTACGGTAATTCAAGCCGACGCAAATGATTTTGCCCGGATTCGGGACGCACGGCCCGAAACGGACGTCCGCTTCGGGCTTGAACGCTTTCGCCTTCGCTTCGGGCGAGGCGGCCGCCCGGTCGGCGAGCCGCTGCAGCGCCTGGAGGGCGGATTCGCCGCCCTCGATGGCGGCATGAACGGTGCGGGGGGCGGCTTGCCCGTCCGCGGGAAGGACGGACAGCGCCTCCTCGACGTCGAGAACGCCGTGTTCGGTCAGCAGACCGAGGCGTTGACCGTTCGCGGTTTGGATCGTTAACAGCTTCACGGGGGATATGCTCCTCTCGGAAATATGGGATGAAATGTGCGGTCCGGGCGGGCCGTGTACCCGCCGCCGCCCGAACGTTCGTCAAGGCTCGATGACGACGGCGTATACGCTGCCGGGACCGTGGATGCCGATCGTCAAATCGTTCTCGATATCGGCGCTTCGGCTCGGTCCGGTAATGAGCGTGATCGACGACGGCATCGTCGCCGCGTCCGGATAGTCCCGGCGGATCGCCTCGAACGCTTCGCCCATCCGCGTCACGAGCCGGTCGGCCCGGACGACGGCGAACAGCGTGTCGGGCAGCAGGCTGACGGAGCGTCCGCGGCCGCCGTGCGCGAGCACGACGAGCGTGCCGGTGTTCGCGACGGCGTAGTCGGCGCAGACGATGCCGAGCCGGCACCGCTCGGCGGCGCGCAGCAGCGGGCTGCGCCGGCTCCAGGCGGAGCCGGGGCCCGCGGCGTCCGCGCCGTCGGCGGCGAACCCGTCCGCGCCGTCGGCGCCGTCCGCGCGCCACGGCACGACGGCGACGCCGTCCGCGGCAAGCGCGGCGTCGAGCGGCAGCGCGGCGAGATCGGGGTGATCCATCCGGATCGCCCGATCGATGCCGCGCTCCGCGCAGATGCGCCGCGCCAGCGCGGGCACGGCGTCCGCCGCGTCGGCGGCGCGGACGGTCCAGACGGTGCCGGTGAGCGCCGACCAGTTCGCCGCGAACTGGTCGTAGCGCTCCTGCGGCGTCGTCCGGACCGCCGCGTACGCCTCCGGCACGCCGGCGAACGGCCGCGCGGGCGGTGCCGCCAGCGGCGTCTGCCGGCCGAGCCGCCCGGCGATGCGGCGCATGAAGTCGTCGCGGCCGGCGATCGTGCCGGCGGCGGGGGCGGGGATGCCGCTGCCGTTGCCGTTGTTCAGGCCGCTCATGGGCGCTCCTCCTTTCTTGCCGCGTCGGCGGGTGCGGTCGCATTCGCGGACGGCGGCGCGTCCGCCAGCTCCCGCTGCAGCTCGGCCCATCGCTCGCGGAACGAGCGCTTCGGCTTCATCGGGAGAAACCGCGACTGCGTCCACCCGGCCAGCGGTCCGGGCGCGCGCCGGATCGCGCCGCCCTTCAGAAGCGGGCGCTGCATCCAGTACGCCGCCTTGTTCGCCATCCGGTACAGCGTGACGCTGCCGAACGCGGTCGCGTACGTCTTGAAGGCGAGCCGTTCCGCGGCCGGCGTCATTTTCAGCTTCACCTTGCGGTGGCGGAGCTGCACGAGCATGTCGTGCAGCGGAATTTTGACCGGGCACGCCTCGTAGCACGCCCCGCACAGGCTGGACGCGTAGGCGAGCTGGCCCGCCTCCTGGTAATCCTGCTGAAGCAGCGGCGTCAGGACGGCGCCGATCGGTCCGCTGTAGACGGAGCCGTACGTATGGCCGCCGACGTGACGGTAGACGGGGCAGACGTTCAGACACGCCGCGCAGCGGATGCAATGAAGCACCTCCTGGAACTGCGGGTCGCCGAGCTGCGACGACCGCCCGTTATCGAGCACGAGCACGTGCAGCTCCTCCGGCCCGTCGAGATCGCCCTCGCGGCGCGGGCCGGTGATGAACGACGTGTACGTCGTCAGCTTTTGCCCCGTCGCGCTGCGCGCGAGCAGGTTGAGCATCACCTCGACGTCGGCGAACGTCGGCACGAGACGCTCCATGCCCATGACGACGACGTGAATTTTCGGAATCGTCGAGACCATCCGTCCGTTCCCTTCGTTCGAGACGAGCGTAATCGTGCCCGATTCGGCGATGCCGAAATTGCAGCCGGTCAAGCCGATGTCGGCTTCGAGGAAAATGCTGCGCAGCTTCCGCCTCGCATAATCGGCGAGCGGCCTCGTCTCGGCCGGAAACGGCTCCCCGGCGTGGTCGGAGAACAAATCGGCGATTTGCCGCTTGTTTTTATGAATGGCCGGGATGATCAGATGCGACGGCGTCTCCTTGGCCAGCTGCAGGATGTATTCGCCGAGATCGGTCTCGACCGCCTCGATGCCGATTTGCTCCAGTCGCTCGTTCAGATGGATTTCCTCCGACACCATCGACTTGCCTTTGGCGACGAGCTTCGCCTCGGCCTTGTTGGCGATATCGAGAAACGCGCGCACGGCGTCCTCGCCCGACCGGCAAAAGTGGACGTGACCGCCCGCCTTCGCCACATTGTCGGAAAACTGCGTCAAATAATAGTCGAGGTGCGACACGACGTGCTCGCGGATGGCGCGGCCCCGTTCCCGCCACGTCTCCCAATCGCCGAAGTCGTCCATCGCCTTCAGCCGGCCCGTCTTCAGCTTATCCGTCGTGAAGGCGACCGCCTTGCGCAAAAAATCGTCCTCGAGCGCCAGCTCGGTTCTCTTTTTCAGCCCGCTGCCGATTTTCGACAAGACCGGGTCCCGTTCATGCTGTGCCGTTCCGCTCATCGGCCCGCACTCCCTTCTTCCAGCAACTGGGCGAGGTGCATCACTTTGACGGGCTTGCCTTCCTTGTTCAGCCGGCCGCCGATGTTCATCAGGCAGCCCATGTCGGTGCCGACGAGCACCTCGGCTCCCGTCTCCAGCACGTGCTTCGCCTTCTCGCACACCATCGCCTCGGACATGTCGGCCATCTTCACGGCGAACGTGCCGCCGAAGCCGCAGCAATCGTCCCGTCGCGGCAATTCGATCGTCTCCATGCCGCGGACGTTGTCCATGAGCGTGCCCGGCTCCGTCCGGACGCCGAGCAGCCGCATCGCGTGACAGGACGGATGGTACGTCACCTTGTGCGGAAACGTCGCGCCGACGTCGGTAACGCCCAGCACTTGGACGAGAAATTGGGAAAATTCGTACGTCCGCGCGATAATGGCTTCGGCTTTGGCCCGCCACTCCGGCTCGTCGCGGAACAGGTCCGGGTAGTAATGATGCACCATCCCCGTGCACGAGCCGGAAGGGGAGACGACGTAATCGCTGTGCTCGAACGCGCGGATCCATTGCCGGGCGACCGTCCGGGCTTCGTCCTGATAGCCGCTGTTGTAGGCGGGCTGGCCGCAGCACGTCTGCAGCTCGGGGAAGTCGACCTCGCAGCCGTAGCGGCGCAGCAGCCGCACGACGCTTTCGCCGACCTCGGGATACATGAGATCGGCCAGACAAGTAATGAAGAGCGAAACTCTCATCGTCGATGTCCACCCTTTTCGCGAATGTTTTTCGTTGAACATGGGTTTGTTATCCTATTATCAGGTTATCAGACATGTGGAGAAATGAAAAGGTTTTTTTTCGGCCGCACATTGTGGTAGAGTATGACGAAAGCGCCTTGCGGCGCCGTCACGCCGCCCGCGTCCTCCGGACGGAGACAGCGGCTTATTTCGATTCGAAGGAGAGGAACTGAACGATGAACATCGTCGTATTGGACGGCTTCACGCTCAATCCGGGCGACTTGAGCTGGGACGGGCTAGAGGCGCTGGGCAGCGTCGTCGTCTACGATCGCACGTCAGCGGGCGATATCGTCGGGCGGGCGTCCGGCGCGCACGTCGTGCTGACGAACAAGACGCCGATTACGAAGGAAACGATCGAAGCGCTTCCCGACTTGCGCTTTATCGGCGTGCTGGCGACGGGCTATAACGTCGTCGACATCGCGGCCGCGGCGGAGCGGGGCATTCCCGTCGCGAACGTGCCGGATTACAGCACGCATTCGGTCGCGCAGCTCGTCTTCGCCTTGCTGCTCGAGCTGTGCCAGCACGTGCGCCTGCACAGCGACGCGGCCCGTTCGGGGGAATGGGCGGGCAGCCCCGACTTCTGCTTCACGCGCGCGCCGCTTACCGAGCTTGCCGGGAAAACGATGGGCATTATCGGCTTCGGTGCGATCGGCCAGCAAGTGGCGCGAATCGCGCAGGCGTTCGGCATGGACGTGATCGCCTCCGCGACCCGGCCGAAGACCGTCGCCGGCCTGGAACGCGTGAGGATGGCTTCCAACGACGAGGTTTTCGCGGCGGCGGACGTCGTCAGCCTGCACTGTCCGCTTACGCCGGCGACGGAGCGGCTCGTCAACGCCCGGACGCTGGCGCTGATGAAGCGGACCGCGTTTCTGATCAACACGTCGCGCGGCGGCTTGATCGCGGAGCGCGATCTGGCCGAGGCGCTCGAAGCGGGCACGATCGCGGGGGCGGGCGTCGACGTGCTGTCCAAGGAGCCGCCGGAGGCGGACAACCCGCTGCTCGCGGCGCCGAACTGCCTCGTGACGCCGCATATCGCATGGGCGACGCTGGAGGCGAGGCGGCGGCTCATGGATACGGCCGTCGGCAACGTAGCCGCGTTTGTGGCCGGTGCGCCGGTCAACGTCGTCAACCGTTGACGCTCTCGAGGGCAGGCGCTTGGTCCGCATACGCAAACGCAAAAAACGGAACCGCGGCTGGAGCGGTTCCGTTTTTTTGGGGTGCGGGCCTATGCCGTACTCCTGCGCCGGCGGCCGCGACGCGGAAGGAAGAAGCTTCGTCCGCCGCATCAGCCGTTCCGCTTGAGCGCGGCCATGATCTCGTTCTCGACCAGCTTCAGGTGGTGGCGCATCGCCTCTTGGGCGCGCTCCGGGTCGCGCGCCGCCACCGCGTCGGCGATCGCCTTATGCTCGTGCCACAGCTGGCGGGCGATCTCCTTGTTCGCGTACAGCCGCACCCGGCGCGTCTCCCGGATCGTCAGCTCGACCTGGGCGGATATCGTCTCGAGCAGCTTCACCATGATCGAATTGTGCGTCGCTTGCGCCAGCGTCATATGAAACCGCATGTCCTGCTTCTCGCCGACCGTCTCGGTGCCGAGCTCGCTGTCCATGTCCGACAGGACGCTCTCGAGCGCGGCGACGTCATCGTCGGTCCGTTTCGCCGCGGCGAGCCCCGCGTTCGCCACCTCGAGCGAGATGCGCGCCTCGAGCAGCTCGACGACCGCCTCCATGCTCGTGAACAGATGCTCGAACCGGGGCACCGCCATCTCCAGCTCGTCGACGCTGCGGACGAAGCAGCCTTCCCCTTGGCGGATTTCGATCAAGCCCATCGCCTTCAGCATGCTGAGCGCCTCGCGCATCGTCGATCGGCCGACCTGATATCGCTCGGTCAGCTCGCGCGTCGACGGAAGCTTATGACCGGGCGGCAGCTTGCCGCCGACGATCTGCTCCTTGATTTGCTCGGCGATTTCTTCATAGATTTTGCGAGCGGCGATACGGGTAACTTCCATGCGAGTGTCCTCCATCCGACAAAACAAGTCATTCCATATTGTAGCACAGACGGGGCGGCGAATGGCAATCCGGGTGGTCGAGGCGACCGGCGGGCTGGACGGCCCGCGTGTGAATAGCCGGACGTGGCTTGGCTCCCCGAGGCCGCTCGCGCATGAAAAAAACGCCCGACGCGCAAGGCTGCGCGCCGGACGTTTGGCGAATTCGAACAAAGCGTGCGGGTGTACGGCGTTACAGCACGCGGCGCGCCGTAACGTAATGATCTTCCCAATATCCCGAGTTCAGCGACGAAGTGCCCACGCCGTCGAACGACGGGCTGTTGTGGATAAACTGGCCGTTGCCCATATAGATGCCGACATGGCTGATGACGCCCCTTGTGCCTGTCCAGAAAAAGACGAGATCGCCCTTCTGCAGGCTGCTCTTCGATACGAAGCTGCCCATGTCTTTTTGGAAGCGGGTACCCCATTTCATCGAGACGCCCTCCAACCCGAACACGTACTTCGTGAACGCGGAGCAGTCCATGACGGACGTCGGGCGGTTCACGCCGAAATCGTAGCGGACCTTGCCGATCAGCGCTTGGGCGTGGGCGATGATCCGGTCGGCTTTCGCCGAAGACGGAACCGACGGCGACGGATTCGGAGCCGGAGCGGGCGAAGATCCGCCGCTGACGTAGTCGGTGGAGACGTAGCCGGTTTGACCGTCTACGGAAATATGGAGCCAGTAGCTGTTCACCTTCTCCAGCACTTGCACCTGCGTACCGGCCTTCAACAGCCGATACACGCGGCTGTCGGTGGAAGGCGCGGACCGGAAGTTGACTCCTCGCTCGATCGTGGCGGTCGTTCCGCCCGAGGAAGCGGAGCCGCTTATGTAATCGGTTGATGCGTAGCCGACTTTGCCGCCGACCGATATTTTGTACCAATACGAGTTCACCTGACTGATGATGTCGACCGCGGTACCGGGCTTCAACGTCTGGTACACGCTGCTGTCGGTGGATGGTGCCGAACGAAGGTTTACCGATCGTTCTACCGTACCGGGCGAAGCCCATGCGCTCGTGGACATCGTAAGCGTAATGGCCGCCGCGGAAATTAGACTAATCATCCTCTTCTTCATTTCATCCCCTCCTGAAGCAATTGTACCCTTGTCCGCCAGCAATTTCATTTATGAAAATTTGACAAGGAAATCGTTTCCAGTCGGCCGGCGGGCGGAAACCGGCAAAGACCCCCTTTATTCGGCGATACGGAAAATGATGGACGCGGCATCGCCCTTCGCTTATACTACCTCCCGAAAGCAGTACACGATGAACCGAGGAGAGATCGAATGAACGAACGGACGAACACGAACAACGGCGGAAGCCGAAACCGGATCGTCGTCGCGGCCGTCGGAAGCGGGGCGGGCAAGACGACCGTCACGCTCGGGCTGATGGCGGCGCTCCATCGCAGGAAGATGGGCGTGCAAGGGTTCAAGTGCGGGCCGGACTATATCGACCCGACTTATCATACGGCCGTCACCGGAAGGGAATCGCGCAACCTCGATGTGTGGATGTGCGGAGAGGAGGCCGTACGGAGCACGTTCGCCAAAGGCTCGGCCGGCGCCGACCTCTCGATCGTCGAAGGCGTCATGGGCTTGTTCGACGGCCGCGATCCGCTCTCGAACGCCGGCTCGACGGCGGACGTCGCGGCGCTTCTGGACGCGCCCGTCCTGCTCGTCGTCGACGTGCAGGGCAACGCCCGAAGCGCCGCCGCCACCGTGCTCGGCTGCCAGAAGATGGACGAGCGGCTCCGGATCGCCGGCGTCATCGCCAACAAATGCGGCGGACGCGGGCACTACGAGCTGGTCAAGGCGGCGGTCGGCCAAGTGTGCGGCGTGCCGGTCGTCGGCTGGCTCGGCCGCGACGAGCGGCTCGCGATTCCCGAGCGCCATCTCGGCCTGCTGCCCGCCGTCGGCCGCGGCGAGCTGGTCCCGCTGTTCGAGGCGCTGGCCGACCAGGCGGAGGAGCGCTTCGATTTGGACGCGATCGTCCGCTTGTCCGGCGAAGGAGGGGCGCTTGCCTGGGCCGAGGGCGCATCGGCCGGCGGCGCGGAGTCGGTAGGCGGCTCCGGTACGGCGTCCGGGACGAACGGACCGACGATCGCCGTCGCCCGCGACGCGGCGTTCCACTTTTATTACCGGGACAATCTGGAGCTGCTCGAGCGGCTCGGCGCGAAGCTCGTTTACTTCAGTCCGCTGGCGTCGGAGACCGTGCCGGAGGAGGCGGACGGGCTTTATATCGGCGGAGGCTTTCCCGAGGAATTCGCGGAGACGCTGTCCCGGTTCGAGACGTTGAAGGCCGATTTGCGCCGTCTTGCGGAACGGGGCTTCCCCATTTACGCCGAATGCGGCGGGTATATGTTCTTGTCGGAATCGATCCGCGACCGGGAAGGCCGCGTGCATCCGATGGCCGGCCTCATTCCGGCGACGTTCGAGATGAAGGACAAGCTGACCGCTCTCGGCTACCGGGAAGCGGTCGCGAACGAGCCGAATTTGCTGCTCGGGCGTGGCGACGCCGTTCGCGGCCACGTATTCCATTATTCCGCCGTCTCGCCGTCGGTCGACGATTTTCCTTACGCCTACCGGACGACGGGGCTGCGGGGAGAGTCGTTCGACGGATACGCGCGGGGAAGCGTGCTTGCGGGCTACGTTCACGTTCATTTCGCGTCCAATCCGGAGATGGCGCGCCGGTTCGTCGAGCGATGCGAGGCATATCGGAGAATTTCGATTTAGTTCAATTTATCGTATCCTCTTTTCCACCATTTGGTATACAATGGAGAAAGCGAACAATTGTTCCGCAGGAAAGGAGGGGACGCCTTGAGCGTAACCGAACGACAATTGGAAGACGGGCCGAAGGTCCGGGAAAGGCGGACGGAGCCGTTATGGACCGTCGATTACGACATCGGTCCGGACGGAAGGCCGGCGAAAGGGACGATCCGCGTGTTTGCGGACCGGATCGAGACGGAGGGGACGGACGGGAGCGCGATCCGGGAAATCGCCATCGATGCGGTGAAGGACGCGCGCATCGTTTCCTCGGTCGGCGGCGGCGTTCTGGTCGCGGACACCGATGGCGGCCCGGTCGCGCTCGCCCGGTACACGTCCGCGCTGAACGGCAAGATGGGCTTCGCCGTCAAGATGATCCAGGCGGTGCTGAAGGACGAGGAGCCGCCCGTCCCGTCCGCCAAAGACGAGCCGAAGACGTGCCCGACGTGCCGAAGCCGGCTGCCGGAAGGGACGAACGTATGCCCGACGTGCATGGACAAAGGCAAGGTCATCGTCCGTCTGCTCGGCTACGCGAAGCCGTACAAGAAGCATATGATCGCGGCGGCGCTCCTGCTCATGCTCGCCACCTTGATGGAGCTCGTGCCGCCCTACTTGACGAAGGTGATCGTCGACGACGTCATCCAGCCGAAATCGGTCGGGCACGCGCTGCTCTGGCTCGTCGTCGGGTTGGCCGGGGCGCGCGTCATGCTGTCGGTCATGCAGACGCTGCGCGGCTATATCGGCGTATGGGTCGGCAGCAAGCTGATGGGCGACATCCGCAAAGACACGTACCAGTCGCTTATGGGCTTGTCGCTCAGCTTCTTCGACCGGCGGCAGACGTCCCAGTTCATCGGCCGGATCAACAGCGACTCGGAGGCGATGCGGCAGTTTTTGACCGACGGGGTCGTCTGGATATCCGGCCAAGTGCTCATGCTCGCGGCGATCATCAGCATGATGGCGAGCCTGAGCTGGAAGCTGACGCTGCTGGCGCTGCTGCCGACGCCGCTCATCCTGATCGCGTCCGTCACGATATGGCCGTCGATCCGCAACTTGTGGTACCGCCAATGGCGGGCGGTCAACCGGATCAACATGCTCGTCGGGGACGCCCTGCAGGGCATTCGCGTCGTGAAGGCGTTCGGACAGGAGTTTGCGGAGAAGGACCGGTACCGGGACGCCAACGGGACGCTCGTCCACGAGACGATCAAGATGGAGGGCATTTGGCAGGGCGTCTTTCCGTTCTTCGCGCTCATTACGACGTCCGGCGCGCTGCTCGTCTGGTATTTCGGCGGCTGGGGCGTCATCCGCGACGAATTGTCGCTCGGCACGTTGGTAGCGTTTACGGCGTATTTGGGCATGTTTTTCGGGCCGCTGCAATGGTTCAGCCAGGCGATGAACTGGACGAGTCGCGCGCTCGCCGCGGCCGATCGCGTCTTCGAAATTATGGATACGCAATCCGAGGTGCCGACCGCCACCGACGCCGTCTCGATTCCCCGCGTGGCCGGGCGGGTCGAGCTGAACAACGTGACGTACGGCTACGAGAAGCATCATCCGGTGCTTAAAAACGTCAGCCTGAGCGTCGAGCCCGGAGAGATGATCGGCCTCGTCGGCCATTCCGGCGCCGGGAAGTCGACGATGATCAACATGATATGCCGGTTTTACGACCCGGATCAAGGCTCGATTACGGTGGACGGCATCGACCTGCGCCGCATCGATCAGGAAGATTTGCGCAAGCAGATCGGCGTCGTGCTGCAGGAGACGTTCCTGTTCGACGGCACCGTCGCGGAAAACATCGCGTACTCGAAGCCGGACGCCACGCCGCTCGACATTATGCGCGCGGCCAAAATCGCGAACGCCCACGATTTCATCGTGCGGATGCCGGACGGCTACGATACGCGGGTCGGGGAGCGGGGGCACCGGCTGTCCGGCGGGGAGAAGCAGCGGATCGCGATCGCGCGCGCCATCGTGCACGATCCGCGCATCCTCATTTTGGACGAAGCGACGGCCTCGGTCGACACCGAGACGGAGCGCCAAATCCAGGAGGCGATCGCCCGACTCGTGAAAGGCCGGACGACGTTCGCCATCGCGCACCGATTGTCCACCCTTCGCGAGGCGGACCGGCTCGTTGTGCTCGATAAGGGCGGCATCGCCGAAACCGGCACGCACGAGGAGCTGCTGGAGAAGAAAGGCGTCTACTTCAAGCTCGTCGAGGCGCAAAAGGAAATTTCCAAAATCCGGGGGGTGCAGAGCTGATATGGAGACGGATACGAGCTTGCCGGTCAAGCCGGCGGAAGCGCGCTCGGCTGCGGACGAGGCTACGGCGCCGGAGGCGGATTCGCCGTACGAAATCCGGCTGCTGGACCCGGCGGACGTCCGGTTTCGCCGGGGCGCAGGCGGGCTGCTGGAAATGGACCATGCGGGAGAACGGCACGAGGAAGTGCTGCTGTACCGGACGTTTCCGCTGTCCCGGCAGGAGCACTACATCTCGGTAAGGAACGGGAAGGGCGAGGAGATCGGCATCGTCGAGAGGCTGGCCGATCTCGAGCCGGACAGCGCGGAGGAAGCGCGAAAGGAGCTTCGCCTCCGCTACCTCGTCCCGCGCGTCATCCGCATCGACAAAATCAAGCAGTTTCCGAGCATGTGGGTATGGGAGCTCGAGACGACGCTCGGCCCGATCAAGCTGTCGATGCGCAATTTGCACGAGCATATCCAGCAGGTCGGGGAGAAGCGGCTGCTACTGTCCGATATGGACGGCAACCGGTGCGAAATCGCCGACATGGACGCGCTCGATCCGGGCAGCCGGAAGCAGCTGCTGCGGGTCGTCTGATCGCGTACCGCCATCGGCGCCATAGCAAAGTTCCGCTGGAAGCGGGAAAAGGGAGGTTCGACGATGAACGGACTTAACGTTTTGACGGAGGAAGAGCGTCGGCATGGGTTTCGGCTGTTGTTCGACGGAAGCACGCTGAACGGCTGGGCCGCGACCAAGCACCCCGAAGGATGGCTCGTCCGTGACGGACTGCTGGTGTGCAAGGGCGAAAGCGACGGGTACTTGCATACGACCGGCACGTTCGAAAATTTTGTCCTGCGTCTGGAATACCGGACGGCGCCGAAGACGAACAGCGGCATCTTTTTCCGGTGGACCGATTTGGCGGACCCGGTCCATACCGGCTTGGAGATGCAAATTTGGGACACGTACGACCAAACCGAGATGGCCAAAAACAGCTCGGGCGCCTTGTACGATCTCGTCGCTCCGTCCGTGAACGCGGTTCGGCCGGCCGGCGAATGGAACGAGGCGACGGTCGAATGCGACGGCAGCCTCGTCCGGCTGACGCTGAACGGAACCGTCGTCGTCGAGGCGGACATCGACCGCTGGACGGAGCCCGGCCGGAACCCGGACGGGACGGCCAACAAGTTCAAGTACGCCTGGCGCGATCGGCCGAGGAGAGGGCATATCGGCCTGCAGGACCATGGGGGCTACATCGAATTCCGCAACGTGAAGGTCGCGGAGCGGTAGCATAAGCCGACGTATAGGGGGAGAGGCGCGGTTCGCGAATCGCGCCTCTTGATGATTTCCGTACATAGCGGGGCTGGGATCCGTTACAAACGGAAAAAGGCGACTCCCTTCCTTTCAGGAGTCGGAACCGCGACGGAAGCGGGACATTCCGATTGCGGTACATGCGGAAGTCTCCTTCGAGCGGGGAATAGGTGCCGCTGCGATCAGCATATGCGGCTCCCGCCTGCATTCCATGGGCGGATGCCCCGTTTTCCGCGCGCCGCCCGCCGGCGACGGCAGCACCCCGCCGATGCTCCTCGGGCGGGGTGCCGCTCTTGGGCGGCCGCGATTACGGCGCCAAGCGGATCGGCCCGCCGGCGACCCGGAACGACGCCGCCAGCGTCTCCGTGCCGGTCAGCGCCCGGCTCCGCTCGTCCGGCTGGCGGCCGCCGACGTGGACGCGGAACGTCCCCGGCTCGAGCCGCCTCTCGCCGTCGGCGCCGACGATCGAGAGCGCCTCCGCGTCCAGCGCGAACGTCACCGTCCGCGACTCGCCGGGCGCAAGCCCGATCCGGCTGACGCCGCGCAGCTCGGCGCGCGGGACGGGCACGGTGGCGTCCGGCCGCTCCACGTACAGCTGGACGACTTCGTCGCCGGCCAGGCCGCCCGCGTTCGTCACGGTAACGCCGACTTCGATCGGCTCGCCGGCTTCCACCGCTTCGGCCGACAGCGTCAAGCCGGAGTAGGCGAACGACGTGTAGCTGAGCCCGTACCCGAACGGATACAGCGGCTCGCGCTCCAAATACCGGTATGTCCGGCCCTTCATCGCATAATCGTCGAACGGAGGCAGGTCGTCCAGCGAGCGGACGAACGTGACCGGCAGCCGTCCGGCGGGGTTATGCCGGCCGAACAGAACGTCGGCGACCGCCGTACCGCCTTCGCCGCCCGGATACCACGCCTCCACGATCGCCGGGATATGCTCGTCCGCCCAGTTGACCGAGACGGCGCTGCCGTTCAGCAGGACGAGCACGATCGGCTTGCCGAGCGCGTGCAGCTCCTCCATCAGCTTCTGCTGCACGCTCGGCAGGTCGAGGCGCACTTTGTCGCCCGCCGCCTCGGAGTTGAATGCGTCGCCCTGCTCGCCCTCGATACGCGGCGACAAGCCGAGGCACAGCACGACGGCGTCGGCCCGCTCGGCCGCGGATATCGCCTCGGAGAACAGAAACCGGTCGCCGCGCGTAATTTGGTCGTTGCCCTGCTTATTGATCAAGTCGCACCCTTTGGCGTAATAAACCCGCGTTGCCGGCGAGACGGCCGCTCGAACGCCTTCGACCAGCGTGACCGGCTTCGAGGCCGTACCGTGGTAGTTGCCCATCAGGACGTCACGGTCGTCCGCATTCGGTCCGATCACCGCGATCGAGCGCAAGCCCGGCGACAGCGGCAGCAGCCCGTTTTCGTTTTTGAGCAGCACGATCGATTCCCGCGCCGCCTGTACGTTGAGCGCGCGATGCTCCTCGGAATCGACGACCTCGTACGGAATCGACGCGTACGGCACCCGCTCGTCCGGATCGAACTGGCCGAGCCGAAACCGGACTTTGAACAGCCGTCTGACCGCTTCCGTCACCGTCTCCTCGGAGACTAGCCCCGCCTTCATCGCCTCGGGCAAATGGCGGAACATGCTGCCGCAGTTCAGCTCGCAGCCGTTGTTGAGCGCCATGGCGGCCGATTCGAATGCGGTCGCCGTCACTCGATGATGCTCATGGAAATCTTCGATCGCCCCGCAGTCCGATACGACGTACCCGTCGAAGCCCCATTCGCCGCGCAAAATGTCCGTCAGCAGCGTTTTGCTGCCGCAGCACGGCTCGCCGTTCACCCGGTTGTAGGCGCCCATGACGGATACGGCTTTCCCTTCGACGACGCAGGCGCGGAAGGCGGGCAGGTACGTTTCGCGCAAATCTTTCGGCCCGACGATCGAGTCGAACGAATGCCGGTCCGCTTCCGGTCCGCTGTGGACGGCGAAATGCTTCGGCGTGGCCGCGGCCTTCAAATAGCGCGGATCGTCGCCCTGCAGCCCGCGCACGTAAGCGACGCCGAGCCTCGACGTCAAGTAAGGGTCCTCCCCGTACGTCTCATGCCCGCGTCCCCAGCGCGGGTCGCGGAACAGGTTCACGTTCGGCGCCCAAAACGTCAGTCCTTTGTAGGTGCCCCGGTCGCCTTGGCGGACGAACTCGTGGTGCTTCGCGCGCCCTTCGTCGGCGATGGCGGAGGCGACCTCGTGCAGCCTCTCCGGGCTGAACGTCGCGGCGAGCCCGATCGCCTGCGGGAAAACGGTGGCGGTGCCCGCCCGGGCGACGCCGTGCAGCGACTCGTTCCACCAATTGTATTTCGGGATGCCGAGCCGCTCGATTTCCGCGGAATCGTGAACGAGCTGGGACAGCTTCTCTTCGAGCGTCAAACGCGAGACGAGATCGTCCACCCTTGCGTCGAGCGGGGCGTCCGGCTGCAGGTAGAGGGGCGTCGCAGCGGAGGGGCCCGCATCGCGATGATCCATTTTCGTAAGCCTCCTGTATGGTTTTATTGGAATGTTGTTGAGTGATGACTGTTTATCGGTATCGAATGTGACGGATTGACCGATTCCTTCTCATCGTAACCGTTTTGGACGCTTCCGGCAAGTGCGGATATGGAAGGGCTTTCTTTTTGCCGGGCGAAGGGGTATAGTGAGGGCGAATGGGAGGAAGGGAGGCGTATTTCATGCTGAAACGCCATATGGGCAAAATCGATTTCGACAGCTCGGTGCTGCTGTTCGGCGGCGCGAAGCTCGGCAGCGTCACGCAGGACGAGGCGGACCGGGCTCTCGAGTTCGCGCTCGAGCGCGGGGTGAACCATATCGACACGGCGGCCAGCTACGGGGACAGCGAGATCCGGCTCGGCAGGCGGATGCCGGACATTCGGGACCGCGTCTTTTTGGCCACGAAGACGACGCAGCGGGGAAAACGGGAGGCGAGGGAGGAAATCGAACGGTCGCTGGACCGTCTGCGCACCGACCGGCTCGATCTGCTCCAGCTTCACGCCGTCGGCACGTTCGAGGAGCTCGACACATGCACGGCCGAGGGCGGAGCGCTCGAAGCGGCGCTGGAGGCGCAAGCGGAAGGGCTCGTTCGGCATATCGGGATAACCGGCCACGGCCATCGGGCGCCGGCGGTCCATCTCGAGGCGCTGCGCCGTTTTCCGTTCGACGCGGTGCTGACGCCGCTCAATTTCTTCCTGTACTCGCTGCCGGCCTACCGCGAGTCGTTCGAGGCGCTTGTCGCGGAGACGAAGCGGCAAAACGTCGCCCTGCGCGTCATCAAGGCGGTGGCGAAAGGGCCATGGGCCGAAGGACAAAGCCGCGGCTACGCGACCTGGTACGAGCCGTTCGGCGACCCTCGCACGATCGGAGCGTGCGTTCATTTCGCGCTGTCGGCGGACGGCGTAAACGCGTTCGCGAGCGCGGGCGACGTCGGGCTGTTTCCGCGCATCGTCGCCGCCGTCGAATCGTACGGCTCGATGAGCGACGAGGAGGCGGCCGCGATTTTGGCGGCGGTTCCGGATTACGCGAGCCCGTTCGGCGCCCCGACTTCGATCGCCTGACGGCGGCACGTCCGCGACGTGCTTGGCGGGCGGGTCAGCCGTCGCTCGCAAGCGGCAGCGAGAAGTAGAACAGGACGCCGCCCTGGACGTTGCGGACGCCGAAATCGCTGCCGTGCAGCGTCAAAATGTTGCGGACGATGGCGAGCCCGATCCCGAAGCCGCCGAGCTCGCGGTTGCGCGACTTGTCGACCGTATGAAACGCGTCCCAAATCAGGTTCATGTCGGAGTCGGGGATCGGGTCGCCGTCGTTGTACACCTCGACCCAGACCGTCCCGTTCGAGCCGGGCACGCCCTCGCCGGGCCCCTCCGCCGTCGTGATGCGGATTTTGCCGCCTTCCGGCGCATGCTTGATCGCGTTGGCGAGCAGGTTCGTCAGCACTTGCCCGATGCGGAACTCGTCGCCGACGACTTCGGCCTCGGGGTCCTCCAGGCCGACCTCGCAGACGAGCCGCTTTTTGTGCAGCTCGACGAACATTTTATCGGTCAGCGACTCCGCCAGCGCGCCGATGCGGAACGGCTGCGGGCTCAGCGTAAATTTGCCCGATTCGAGCTGCGACAAGTCGAGCATGTCGCGGACGAGGCTCGCCATCCGCTCCGATTCCTCGATGATGACGTCCAAATATTCGTCGCGCCGCTCCCCCTGCACGATGCCGTCCTTGAGCCCTTCCGCGTAGCCGCCGATCAGGCTGATCGGCGTCTTCAGCTCGTGCGAGACGCTCGCCACGAATTCGCGGCGAAGCCGTTCGAGCCTTTTCTCGTTTTCGATGTCGGCCTTCAGCTGTTCGTTCGCGGAGTTCAGCTGTTCGTTCGCGGCGTTCAGCTGGCCGAGCGTGTCGTTCAAGTTTTGCGACAAAAAGTTCAACGTCTTGCCGAGGCTGCCGATTTCGTCCTGCGCGCCGTCGTCGCAACGGGCGGTGAAGTCGAGCTTCGCCATTCGGCCGGCCGCCTCGTTCAGCCGGACGAGCGGCCGCGAGATCATGCGGGAATAGACGTACGTCAGCACGACGATCAGGCCGACCGCGAGCAGCAGAAAGTAGACGTAGAAGTCTTTGACAATGCCGGCCGCCTCGCCCACCGGCTGCAGAGACGACGCCGCGAGCAGCACGTATTCCGTACCGCCCTCGCCCTTGAGCGGGGCGACGGCCGCGATCGTGCTCAGCTCCGTATCGGCGTACGAGTTGACGAACGAAACCGTCTCGCCCAAGTCGAGCACCCGGCGGACGAGATCCGACTTCGCATGCCAAAAATTCATCGCGTTTACGACGTACTTCATCCCGTTGTCGGTGACGCTGATGCTGGGCAGCTGCGGCAGCCGCTGGATGAAGTTGCCGTCTTTGTCGACGACCTGGATCACCCTCATCCTCGTAGGGGAGCCCAGCACGAGAAATCCGTCCTTCATCCGGCCGATCGCCATCGTCGCCGCATACCGTTTCTCGAACTCGGGGAACAGCTCTGGAAGCTTGTTCTCGTCGCCGGCCTGCTTGTAATGGCTCGCCGCGAACGAGGCGAGCGCGTCCTGCAGCTCGTTCTTTTTTTTGTTCCGGTAATACGATTCGAAAAAGGCCGATTGTACGACCATGAGCACGGTCAAGAACACGATCAGAAACAGCGACGTCAGCAAAAACAGCTTCGTCGATATCGTTCGGGCGCGCTTGATCATCGCTTCACCTGGAATTTGTATCCGTAGCCTTTCACGGTGGCGATCCGCTCGGCTTCCCGGTCCAGCTTTTGCCGGAGCCGCTTGATATGCGTATCCACCGTTCGGGCGTCCCCTTCGTAATCGAATCCCCATACCTGGTCCAGTATGCGGTCGCGGGAAAGCGTAATGTTCTTGTTCCGGTACAAGTACAGCAGCAGCTCGAACTCTTTGCGCGTCAGCGGCACGACGCTCCCGTCCACCTTCACCTCGTGGCCGTCCGGATCGAGCTCGAGCGCTCCGAGCCGGATCGTCCCGCCCGCGTCTTCCGCGTTTGCCGCGTCGATCCGCTTGAACAGCGCTTTGATTTTGGCCATCAGCACCTTCGGGCTGAACGGCTTCGTGACGTAATCGTCCGCGCCGAGCCCGTACCCCTGCAGCTTGTCGTATTCCTCCGATTTGGCCGTCAACAGCACGATCGGCACGTCGGATTTGCTCCGGATCGCCTCGCAGGCTTCAAACCCGTCCATCAGCGGCATCATGACGTCGAGCAGCACCATATCGACGCGCGCGCCGTCCAGCCGCTCGAGCGCCTCCCGCCCGTTCGCCGCCTCCAGCGCCGCGTATCCGTCGTGACTGACGTAATCGACGAGCAGCCGGCGCATCTTGAGCTCGTCTTCGACGATCAAAATCGTTTTGCCCATCATCGTACCACGCTCCCGCCCCCATTGTAGCACCATGTCACACGGTTGTCACATTGACCCGATACGATAAGTTCGCGGTATTGCAGGCCCGTTTTCGGGGCGGTCAGGGGGTGACTATTTCGGTTATATGTTCGCGTTTCGAAGACGAAAGAAAAGCCGGCCCTACATACGCGAAGGGTGGGTCGCCGCGCTGTTTTTGACGCCCAGTCTGGCCGGGTTTGCGATTTTTTTCCTGATCCCGTTCGGCGTCGGCTTCACCTATTCGCTGCTCGACACGCCGGTGGGCGGCTCGTTCGTCGGCGCTCGCAATTACGTGGAGCTGTTCGGCAACGCCTCGTTCCGCCGCGCCGCCGTCAACACGATGCTGTTCACGGCCGTCAGCGTGCCGCTCAACATGGCGCTGTCGCTCGCGCTCGCCATGCTGCTGAACCGGAGCGTTTACTTGCGGAGCTGGTTCCGCATCGGCTTCCTCGCGCCGCTCGTCATTCCGGTCGCTTCGGTCGTCCTCGTCTGGCAGACGCTGTTCGACCTGAACGGGAGCCTGAACGGCTGGCTCGCGTCCCGCGGCTTCGCGCCGAAAGACTGGATGGAGAGTGGGACGGCGTTCGGCGTCGTCGTGCTCGTCTACTTGTGGAAAAACGTCGGCTACAACATGGTGCTGTTCCTCGCCGGTCTGCAAAACATTCCGGCCGATTACTACGAAGCCGCATCGATCGACGGCGCCGGTCCGTTCCGCAAGTGGCGCACCGTCACGATCGTCTATTTGACGCCGACCGCTTTTTTCGTCTTCATCATGTCGATCGTAAACTCGTTCAAGGTGTTCCGCGAAACGTACATGATCGCGGGCGATTACCCGCAAGAGCGCATCTACATGCTGCAGCATTTCATGAACAACATGTTCCAGTCGCTCGATTATCCGAAGCTGACCGGGGCGGCGTTTCTGATGGCGGTTGTCGTCGTCGCGCTCGTGTTCGCGCTGTTCCGGATCGAGCGGCGCATTTCCGACTCGCTCGGGTGAAGGACGACGAAGGGAGGGGAAGCGATCATGCCGACATGGAAAAGCCGGATCGTCCGTCTGGCGGCCTCGGCCGAGAAAACGGCGCTGACCGGCCTGCTGCTGGCGCTCGTGACGGCGTTCGTCTTTCCGATCGCGCTTACGTTCACGAATTCGCTCATGACCGAAAGCGAAATCGGCGTCAATTTCGCCGCCATCTCGTCCGACGGGGCGAACCGGTCGGACCCGCGGGTAACCGGCTCGTACGTGAACTTGAAATGGATTCCGGACAAGGTGACGCTTTCGCAATATTACGACGTGCTCGTCAAAAAACAGCCGTTTCTGACGATGTTCTGGAATTCCGTCCGGATGACGGTTCCGATCATCGCGGGACAGCTCGCCGTCGCGTCGCTCGCCGGCTACGCGTTCTCGCTGCTCCGCTTCCGGCTGCGGGAGCCGCTGTTCTTCGCGTACATCGTCACGATGCTCATGCCGTTCCAGGTGACGCTCGTCCCGAACTTCATCGTCGCCGAGAAGCTCGGCCTGCTCGGCTCGTTCGGGGCGATCGTCCTGCCCGGCATATTCGGGGCGTTCGGCGTCTTCCTGCTGCGGCAGTTCATGAGCGCCGTCCCATACGGCTACGTCGAAGCGGCGAGGGCGGACGGAGCCGGCCATCTGCGCATTTTCGCGCAGATCGTGCTGCCGATGTGCAAGCCGGGCTTGGCCGCGCTCGCGATACTCGTATTCGTCGACAACTGGAACATGGTCGAGCAGCCGCTCGTGTTTCTCGACGATGCGATCAAGCAGCCGTTGTCGGTCTATTTGTCGGCGATCGGCGAAGGGGAGAGGGGCGTCGCGTTCGCCGCCTGCGCCATCTATATGGCGCCGATGCTGCTCGTCATGCTGTACGCCGAGCAATACTTGATCGAAGGGATCCAGCTGTCGGGCCTCAAAGGGTGAGGCTCTTGGACCATACGGGAGAACGATCGCAACAGACAAGGAGGGGAGAACGGGATGGAAACGGAGACGACCGGTCATCCGGGGATGTACGGCGCGAAGGACCGCGGCGGCGCGACGCCGGCGAGAAAACGGATCGTCCGCAACGCGATCTTCGCTTTCGGGCTGCTGATGGTGTCGCTTACGCTGTTCTCCAATACGCTGCTGCATGTTTCGCTGCCGCAGGTGACGGTCGAGAAGCCGGCCCCCGGCATGCTGTCGCACGACGTGAGCGGCTCGGGGACGATCGCGGTGGCGGAGACGGTCGAGTTGAACTCGGATACCCGTTGGACGGTCGACCGGGTGTTTGTCGAGAAAGGCGACAAGGTGACGGCCGGACAGACGATCGCCACGTTCCGGACCGCCGAAACGCGCGGCACGCTGCTGGACGAGGAAGCCCGCTACGAGCAGAAGAAGCTCGCGATCGAGAAGCTGCAAAACCAATTCGTCGAGGCGCAAAAAAGCGGCAACGAGCTGCAAAGCCGCTCGATCCAGCGCGATATCGACAGCGCCAAGCTGGACCTGCAAATTCAGGAGCGGAAAATCGCCCAGCTGCGGGGACAGCTCGAACGGGACGCCGAGCTGAAATCGCCGGTGACGGGCACCGTAACCGAGCTGAATGCGTCGGCCGGACTACCGCTGCCGGGCGGCCGTCCGGTCGCGCGGATTACGGACGAGGCGGCCGGCTTCCGGTTCGCGACGACGGTCGATACCGCGAAAGCGAAATACGTCGCCGTCGGCGACGAGGTCGACATTATCATGCCGTCGCTGAACAACGCCCGGCTGAAGGGGAAAGTAAGCGCCATCGACGATCCGGAGGCCGCCTCGGGCGGAGGACAGGCCGCCGTGAACGCGGGGACGCGCAAGGAAATCGAGGTCGAGCTGAAGGATCCGCGCTTAAAGGGCGGGGAGCCGGGCGAGCTGTCCGTCTCGAAGCGGATGCCGCCGTCCCGGCAGCTGCTGCCGAACGCGGCGGTCCGCGAAGACGAGAACGGCAAATACGTCTTCGTCCTGAAAGAGAAAAAGGGACCGCTCGGCAACGAATTTTACGCGCAGCGGTCGGCCGTGACGATCGGCGACGCGGACGACTCGAAATCGTCGATCGAAAGCGGGCTCGGGCCGCTCGACTCCGTCATCGTCTCGACGAGCAAGTCGATCGCGGACGGAGACCGCGTCATGATGGCGCCATGAGGAAGGGGGAGTCGGCATGAGACGGCGGGACCGTCTGACGTCATGGGTCGTATTCGCCGGCGTGCTGCTGCTCGTCGCCGGCAGCGGAATAGCCGAGTCGCTGGTCGCCCAGTGGAGCCGATCGAACGGCGAGACGGGGCTGACCAAGCTGTCCGTCAACGTCGACACGGCCGCCGATCCGACGGGCTCGGCGGGACTGACGATCGAGGAGGCCGACGAGCTTGCCGAGGAGTGGGGACGTCCGACGGCGTATTACGCCCGGAAGCGGGTCGGCGTCGCGACGGACGATACGGCGGTCGAGGCCGATCTGATCGGCGTCGGCGGATCGTACGAGCGGTTCGGACGGCCGTGGCTGTACGCCGGAAGCGGCATCGCCCCCCAATCCGTCGCGGAACGGAGCCGCGTAGCGGCCGTAAGCGAGGAGCTCGCGGAGAAGCTGTTCCGCACGAGGAACGTCGTCGGCATGACGGTCCGTACGATGGGAGCCACGTTCCGCATCGTCGGCGTATACGGCGATTCCGGCTCGATGCTCGACCGGATGACCGACAACGGCACGCCGGATATGCTCGTGCCGGCGACGGCGCTGGCCGATCTGGAGCCGACGTCACGGATCGCGACCGTCGAGCTGGAGGCGGGCCCGTCGGGCGTCTTGACGGGGACGGCCGACGTTCGAACCGCGCTGATCGCGATCGGCAAGCAACCGTCCCGTTACAAGATCGTCAACTACGCCGCCGATCGCCTGTGGATCGGCCAGAAGCCGCGGCTGCTGCTGGCCGCCGCCGGCACCGCCGCACTGATCTGGTGCGCGAGAATCGCGATCGTCCGCGTCAGACGGGCGTACGGCCTGTTCCGCCGCGGACTGGCCGTCGCCGACTGGCCCGACGTCGTCCGGCGCCACCGCATCCCGCTTGCGGCGGACGCGCTCGCGCTTGCGGCTCTGGCGGCATGCGCGGCGGCGATCGGACTAGCGATCCGCCACCGCTATTACGTCCCGCCCGACCTCGTCCCCGACGAGCTGATCGATTGGACGTTTTATCGCGATCTGTGGCGCGACTATTGGGTACGCCAAGTGAGCGGATTGGGCTACGTCCCGTCGCCGGGGGAGCTCGTCCGCGACCGGGTCGATATGCTCGTCGGCCGGCTTACCGCCGTCGGCGCGTTCGCCGGACTGCCGCTCCTGTGGATCGGCGTGCGCGGCTGGTCGGCGGCGGGGGTCGCGGCCGACGTCCGGCTCGTCCGGCTGGCGGCCGGCTTCGCGGCCTCGCTGCTGCTGACGCTGGCGGCGGTCCGCTGGATCGGGGCCGACTATGCCTTCGGGGCGAAGCATCTGCTCGCCTTCGGCGTCCTGTTCGCGCTCGCGGCCTGGTCGGGGACGGGCGAACGGAACGCGGCGCCTGCGGCGGACGAGGCGGCGGAAACGGAAGCGGACGAACGGGGAGCGCCGCTTCCCCATTATCGAATCGAAACGAAAGGGTGATCGAATCATGTGGAAAAAAACGATTCAAACCGCGCTGACCGGCGGCGTCCTGCTGTCGATGACGGCGCTGACGGCCTGCGGAGGAAGCACGGGGGCGTCGGGAGGCGCTGCGGACAAAGGCGCTTCCCCGGACGGGGGGGCGGGCGTCGCGACCGGCCAGTCTTCCGGGCAAGTGACGCTCACGCTGTCGGTCATGACGTCGAACCGGCTGCTGGAGCTGGCGAAGCAAAAGTTCGAGGAAAGCCACCCGAACGTGAAAGTCGACATCAAGGAGTACGTCGCCGCTCCGAAGCCGGAGGGCGGCAACAAGGTGATGGTCCGGGCTGGCGCCAAGCCGGACCCTAAAGATTTGGAGAAGTTCACGACCGGCGTCAACACCGAGCTGATGAGCGGCAAAGGCTCGGACATCATCGTGACCGACGGCAACTTTCCGTACAAGAAATATGCCGACAAGAAGCTGCTGGAAAATTTGGCCGACCAGATGAAAAACGACCCGTCGTTCAAGCGAGACGATTATTACACGAACGTGCTCGACGCGATGAACTACAAAAGCGGCCTGTACGCCTTGCCCGCGAAGCTGTCGCTTAACATGCTGCACGGCAATACGGCGGCGCTCGCGAACGCCAAGTTCGACGACAAGACTTGGTCGTGGAACGATTTTCGCACTGCGGTCGAGCCGCTCGCGAAAGACGCGAACAAGGACGGCTTGCCGGACGCATACGCGCTGGCCGGCACCGACGCGCCCGCTTTGTTCGCGCTGATGGTCAACTCGAGCTTCGGCAAGCTCGTCGATACCGCCTCGAAGAAGTTCGATACGCAGACGTTTACCGAGCTGCTCCAGCTGAGCAAGGCGATGTCGGACTCGAAGCTCGTCACCTCCGAGAAGCTCGACCGGGCGAACGTCCTGTTCCAAAGCGCCAACCCGCTCGGCTACGACGATTTGATCATGGTGCAGCAGATGAAATTCGACGGCAAAGGGACGATGTACGGCTTGCCGACGGCGGCCGATGCGAAAGGGCTGTCGTTCACGTCGGACACGCTGCTGTCGATCAACGCGAAGTCGGCGCATAAGAAGGAAGCGTGGGAATTCGTCAAATTCATGCTTTCCGAGGATATCCAGAAATCGAGGGAGCTGTTCGGGTTCGCGGTCAACAAGAAGGCGAGCCGGGAACGCCAGGAGCAGCTGAAGGAGATCGGCAGCGAATCGAACAAAAACAAAATGAGGCTGATGATCGACGGCAAAGAGTTTTCCCCGACGACGCCGAAGCAGGAAGACATCGACAAAATCGAAGGGTATTTGTCTTCCGTTCGGGTTTACGCCGAGACGGACCCGCGCGTAACGTCGATCATCGAGCAGGAAGCCGCGCCGTTTTTCACCGGCCAGAAGTCGGCCGAGGAAGTCGCCAAGACGGTGCAAAACAAGGTGAATACGTATTTGCAGGAATAGCGGCTTCGTCGCGGCGGCGTTCGACGTGACGGGACAGGGGAAGCGGGCGGGAAGCGCCCGCTTCTTTGCCGTGTCCGTATGGCGGTGACGGTCAGGGCGCCGCGCGCAAAAAAATCGACCCGCAAGCAACGGGCCGCGGGTCTTCCAGATTTATATATGAAAAAGGGGGTCGAGATTCAGTATAGGCGAACAACCTTAAAGACAGGTTAAAGGGACATTTCAATTCGGTTACAGACGGAAACGTTCGATGACAGGCAATCGGAGATCTCGTCAGGAAAAGAGCGAAGATTCGGATTTCTCGACCAAGACGGACGAATCCTATTTTCGCTCTACTCAAATATCGATCCGCCACGGCTGCCAGCCGGTCACGCAGTTCGAAATGTTGCCGAGGCCGCCGGAAACGCTCGCGGCGGCCCACACCGGCAACGGCTCGCAAAGGCAGCGGCAGCGGCTGCGTGACGGTTTCGCGACGGCCCGCAACGGCCCGCGCCGTCTCGCACCGTCTCGCGCCGTCTCGCACCGTCTCGCACCGGCACCGGCAACAGCTCGCAACAGCTCGCAACGGCCCGTTTCGGCGACACCTGGTCACACTTCGGCGAGCTGAAGGCGAAAGGCGACGGGTTCTTCATGCGTTAACCGGAAAACCTGGCGCTAATTTCAGGAAATGTGCCGACCCCGGATCATTACCCGGAATTCCTCCATCTAATTCTCATGAAAATACGACGATTGTCGCAGACGTTTCCAATAAGAAGGAGGAATTCCGGCAAAGTTGATCTTGAAGGCCGAATGCCGGCGATTAAAGGTATGTTTTCCAGCAAGTTGCGTGCGCGGCTTTTCGGCGAAGCGGAAAAAACTCAGCCGACCGACCGTCCGCCGGGCTCCTGGCGGATGAGCATGATCGCCGGATTGGTCCGGCGCTCAGACGAGCAGACGGTACGCGAGCGGCAGCTCGCCGATGAAGTAGGTGCCCGACGCCTCGTACGTTTCGCCGTCGGCGGCGGTATGCGCCTCGAACACCTGCGGATACAGCTTCTGCATCGAGGCGTCCCGGTGCTGCAGCCAGACGACCGATCCGGCGGCGCGGCGGCCGGGGAGGCCGTACCGGAACGTTTTCGCGATATCGTGGACCGTCATCGCGACGACGGTATCCGGCTCGCCCTCCGTGCCGGAGGAGCCGTGAACGTACGCATAGCTGAGCGAACGGTCGTTCTCCGCCATATCGGTTTTGCTCCCGTCGGTCGCGGTCGCCTCGTACGAGCCGCCCGCGCTCGTCGCCAGCTTCGCGGCGAACGGGCCGAATACGGGGAACATCATGCCGTAGCCGGCGGCGATCGTAACCGGCCGAAGCCATTTGATCTTCGATTTGACGGACACGCCGTGCGCGCTCACCGTGTGGACGCAGTCGATTTCGGCGAGCGGATTGGTCGGATCGCCCGGATGCTTGCCGAGCAGCTGCTGGACGATTTTCACCGACTTGACGGGCCGGACGGTCGAATCCGGCGTCCAGTCCGTTATTTCGTCGTCGTCGAAATAAATCCGCTGCGAAACGGCGAAGACGGTGGCGACATTGACGTGCTCGGGCAGCCACTGCGGGGCGAGACCGGAGCCGGCCGGCGCGACGTTCAGGGCGAATTCCTTGTTGCTCCACGAATGAAGCGCGTCGAACTTTTTGGTCGGCAGGAGCGATTGGGAAGCGCCGTACAGCAGCGCCGTCCGGTTTTTGTCCTCCTTGGTCGCGAGATTGGCCGCGTTCCGGACCCACCCTCTCGACGTTCCGGCCCCTCCGGACGGGGCGTGGGACGGGTCGTCCCCCTGGAACGTCGCGACGACCGTATGCGTGCCGTTCGCCAACCCCCGTACGACAGGCCGTACACCGTAATTGACGCGCAGCTCCGAAGCCGGCACCGCATCGATATGGGTGCTGACGGTCGCGACGGCGACGCCGTCCACGGCGAACGACCATACGCCGCCGCGCGCGTCGGTGAAATGCTGGAAGTCGAACCCCGTACCGTCGAACGCGAACGTGAACGTGGCGCCGACCTGGGTCGTATAATCGTTGGGCGGAAACCCGGTGACCCACGTGCCGGTTTTGGACGCGTAGTCGACGGCGCCCGCGGGAGCGTAGCTCGTCTCCAGGACGGCGACGGAGCCGCCCATCAGCTTGATGAAATCGTCGTTCGGGTCTTTCTCGAACGCATATTGGGCGCATCGGCTCCCCTTGAACGGAATGAACGCCTCCACCTTCCGGTTGCCGGTTACCCGGGCGTACAGCGTCGTCGCCGTTTCGTTATGCTCGCGCAGCAGCCGGACGTAGTCCGGCTGGAGGGCGGCGGGCGTTTCCAGCGCCGAGATCGTCGGCGATGTCGTAGTAGCACCCGTCGAAGAGGCCGTACCGGCATTCGTCAGCGGCTCCGCGCCGGCGGCGGCTTCCCCGTTCGCATGCGCCGGGCCGTTTCCTTGCACGAGCGCCGTGCCGCATACGATGGCGGCCGCCCCCGCCATGCCCATCGTGCCGAGCAGCTTCCGTCTCGTCCATTTTTTTCCGTCAATGGCCAGCCCCTTTCCATTCGTTTTCTTTTCGTTCGAACCCGTTTCGTTCAACCGTCCTCACTCCTTCATCGGGATATCGGAGTCGACCACCAGGTGTATAGCGTTATCATAGCTCGTCCCGAAAGCGTTTTCTTTATCCGATCGTTCGCTTTTTTTGCACAGTTGCTCATTTGGGGGGCGGAAGGGGATGCCCGGCTCAAATGCGTGCACTTCCCGCCTCGATCGGGCGAATGCCGCAGGAACTCGCTGTCGTCCGCCGTTTGGGCGCAGGAGGAAAATCGTGGTATAATCGGAACAACCGTTCGATCGGATTCGAAGCCGCGCCGCAGGCGACAGAAAAGGCCGCGCGGCGCGGGGAAAGGCGGATGAAGCATGAACGACGGACAACTGATGCGGAACGGGCCGCCGGGAACGGACTGCCATCCGGTGCTGGCGGAATGGTTCCGCGACAAATTCGGGCGGCCGACGGACATCCAGCGCCGGACGTGGGAGCCCGTCACGGCAGGCGAGCACGTCCTGCTGGCGGCGCCTACCGGCTCCGGCAAAACGTTGGCGGCGCTGCTGCCGTGCTTGAACCGGATCGTGCGCGCGAGAAGCGGGACGGACGAATCGGCCGAGCCGGGCGTACGGCTGCTGTACGTCACGCCGCTCAAGGCGCTCAATAACGACATTCACGACCATCTGCTCGGATTCGTGCGGGAGCTCGAGCCGTACGGCCGGCGGCACGAGGAGCGGACGGGCGAGAAGTGGGACGGCATACGGGCCGGCGTCCGCACCGGAGACACGACGCAGAGCACGCGGGCGTCGATGCTGCGCCATCCGCCCGACGTGCTTGTCACGACGCCGGAGTCGCTGTTCATTTTGCTCGCTTCGGAGAAGGCGAGACGGACGCTTCGCACGGTCCGGCAGGTGATCGTGGACGAAATCCACGATTTGGCCGAGGACAAGCGCGGCATGCATTTGTCCCTGTCGCTCGAACGGCTCGACCAATTGTGCGGCAGGCCGGTGCAGCGGATCGGCGTATCGGCAACGATCCATCCGATGGAACGGGTCGCCCGCTACCTCGGCGGTTGGGGCGAGCCGGGCGAAGGCGAAGCGGCGCCGCCGCAGGGCGAGGACGGCGAAACCGATTCGATCGGATCGGGATTGCGTCCTCGGCCCGTAACGATCGTGCGCAGCGACATGGCCAAAACGTTCGACATCACGGTGACGTTGGCGGAAATGAAGGCGGCGTCGAGCCGGCGGTCGGACATATGGGACGTTATCGCCGCCAGGCTTATGGAGCTGATGGAAGGGTGCCGCTCCGTCATCGTCTTCGTCAACAATCGCCGGCTGTGCGAACGGGTTACGCTTCATCTGAACGATCTGGCCGGCTACGAGACGGCGAGATCCCATCACGGCAGCGTATCCCGGGAGCGCCGCCTCGAGACGGAAAAGGCGCTCAAGGAAGGCGGTCTGCGCTGTCTCGTGGCGACATCGTCGCTCGAGCTCGGCATCGACGTCGGCCACGTCGATCTCGTCATCCAGATCGACTCGCCGCAGTCCGCGGCGTCCGGCATTCAGCGAATCGGGCGGGCCGGCCACTCGGTCGGGGACGTCAGCCGCGGCGTCATACTCGTCCGCCATCGCGGGCAGCTCGCCGAATGCGCCGTCCTCGCCCGGGAAATCGCCGACCGGCGCATCGAAGAAATCCGCATTCCCGACGGGACGATCGACGTGTTCTGCCAGCATGCCGCCGCCATGGCCGGTACGGACGAATGGACCGTCGACGGGCTGCTCGCCCTCGTCGCCCGCAGCGACAGCTTCCGGAACGCGTCCCGCGACCGGCTGGTCGGGGCGCTGGACGTACTGTCCGGCTATTACCCGCACTGCCGTCCGCTGCTCGAGTGGGACCGGGACGCGAACGTCCTGCGCGGCCTCCGATCGACGGCCTCGGCCGTCCTGACCGGTGCCGGGACGATTCCGCAAAGCTCGGCCTACCCGGTCTACTTGTCGGACAGCCGCGTCCACATCGGAGAGCTGGACGAGGAATACGTTCACGAGAGCCGGATCGGCGACGTGTTCCAGCTCGGCACGTCGTCCTACCGGATCGCATCGATCAAAGGGGACCGCATTTACGCGACCGAGGTGAAGGCGAACGCGTTCAGCGAAATTCCGTTTTGGCGGGGAGACGGTCCGGGCCGCTCGTTCGGCTTGTCCCGCCTGGTGGGCGAGCTGCTGCGCGAGCTGGAGAAGCGGATCGCGAGAGAGGCGTCGGCGGCGACGGCGAGTTGGCTGACGGCGGAATACCGGTTGGACCGACAGGCGGCCGAATCGCTGGTCGCGTACGTCGAAGCGCAGCTGTCGGCGAGCGCGCTGCCGCACGACCGCAAAATCGTCGTGGAGCATTACGAGGACGACGTCAAGCGCCATCACCTCGTGCTGCATACGATGTTCGGCCGGCGGACGAACCGGACGTGGCTGCTCGCCATGCAGCGGTGGTTCGAGACGCGCGTTCCGGCGAAGCTGTACGCGTACGTGCGCGACAACGGCATCGAGTTCGTGTTTCGGGAGTGGGACCCCGCCTATGCCAGCAGTTGGATGAACGTGCACGAAGATAACGTCGAAGAGCTGCTGGCGGAGGCGATACCGTCATCCCCGCTGTTCGGCGTCACGTTCCGCCACCTGGCCCAGACGTCGCTGCTGCTCGCCCGCGGCTTCACCCGGGTGCCGCTTTGGAAGCAGCGGATGCGCAGCGAGCGGCTGCTGGAGGAGTCGCTTCCGTATGCGGACCGGTTCCCGTTCATCCGGGAGACGATGCGCACCGTGCTGCGCGATTCGCTGGAGCCGGAACGGGTGCGGGAGCTGCTGCGGGGCATCCGGACCGGCGACATCGCGGTCGATATCCGGAACACGGCTTTCCCGTCCCCGTTCGCCGCGCAATTCGTCTGGGATACGGTCAATACGCTCATGTACGAATCCGATGCGGTCCCGCAAGATATCCAATATCGGCTGTTGTCGGTCAGCAAGAAGCTGGCGGGGCAATATTTCGAGCCTTCCGCGTTTCAAGGGATGATCGATGCCGAGGAAGCGCAGGCATGGATCGACGGCGGCTACGCAACCGGATCGTCGGACGCGTCCCCTTCCGCTTACGGCGAGGCGGGGGGAGACGGTGACGCGACGGATGAGGACGCCGAGGAAGGGACGGCCGCCTCCGGCCGTACGTACCGCGCTCCGAGCCCCGCCGAGCGGCTGTACCGGCTGCTGAAGCGGCAGGGCGACTTGACCGCGGCCGAGATCCGCACCCGGCTGGGCGAGGAGGCCGACGCGAAGGAGGCGGTCGCGGAGCTCGCGCGGCGCGGGACGATCCGGGAGACGACGGTCGGCGGCGAGCCGCGCTGGATATGCGCGGACGAAGCGGCGACGTACGAAGCGTTCCCGGACGACTCGCATGCGGCCGCCTTCGTGCTCCGGCGTTACGCGGAGCGGCAAATCGCCTTCACCGCCGAGCAGCTCGACGAGCGGTACGCGATCGGCGCGGATCGGGCCGCGGCGTGGATCCGGCAGTGGGCGGAGGACGGCACGATCGAGCGGTCGCCGTTCGCCCGGTCGCCGGAAGAGCCGATCTGGACGAGCCGGAGCGCGGCGTCCCGTTTGCTGCGGTTCACGGTCGGCCAAATGCGCAGACGGTCCGAGCCGGCCGAGCCGGACCGGTATTGCCGGCTTTTGTTCGGGCTGCAGCATGTGCTGCCGGACACCCGATTGTCCGGAATCGACGGGCTGCGGCAAGTGATCGGAGTGCTGCAAGGGGTGTTTTTGCCGGTGTCGCATTGGGAGTCGTTCGTCTTCCCGGCCCGGGTGACCGATTATCGGAAAGACATGCTCGACCTGCTGTGCGCGGGCGGCGAGACGATTTGGGTCGGGAGGAAGGACGAAGGCGAGAAGGAAGGACGCGTCGCCTTTTTCATGACGGACGCGCAAGGGCTGCAGCCGCCCGCGCCGCCGGAGACGGCTTCGGCGGAGCCGGAGCTGCTCTCGCTTCTCCGCTCCAAAGGCGCCAGCTTCCTGACCGCGCTAAGCCGCGACACCGGCCTGCCCCCGTCCGGGCTCGTGGAGAAGCTGCTGCGGCTCGTCTGGGAAGGGCGCGTTTCCAACGATCAATTCGCGCCGATTCGGATGCACGGGACGGGATCGGGGGCGAAAAGCGGTTCCGGCGGCCGGAAAGGGTTTCAATCCGGCTTGGGGCGCTGGTACGCGGTGTCCGAGGCGCCGATCGGACATTCCGCTCAAGCAAGCGCCGGCTCGGGTGAAGGGGAGACGGAGAAATCGATCGTCGCCTGGATTCATCGGCTCGTGCAAAGCTACGGGATCGTGACGCGGGACATGCTCGCTTCGCGTCTGCCCGGCGAGGCGGACCGGCTGCCGAACACGATCCGCAAGCTGGAGGATTGGGGCATGCTGGTGCGGGGCTTCTGGATCAAGGGCGTTCCCTACATGCAAATGTCGACGGCGGAGACGGTGGACAAGCTGAAGCAGCCGGCGCCGGTACGGGGAGGCGAGACGATCGTGCTGTCCGCCGTCGATCCGGCGAACCCGTACGGCACGCTGTTGAAATGGCCGGACCGCCCCGGCGCTTCGTTCGCGCGCAAGGCGGGAAATTTCCTCGTCTTCCGCGACGGCCGGTGGGTGCTCTGGATCGAGAGCAACGGCAAACGGTTCGTCACGATGGAGGACGGCCGGCGCTGGGCGCGCGAAGGAGATCATGCGATGGCGGAAGTCGTATCGGAGGCGGTCCGGATCATGATGCGGCTGTCCGGCCTGCGCAAAATCGTCGTCGACAGCTGGGACGGGACGGCCGCCGCGCTGACGGAGGCGGCGGATTCGTTCCGCGCGATCGGGGCGGAAGCGGATCGGAACGCGTTCGTCATTTGGCCCAGCGGGCTGAAGGGCGTCTGATGCGGAACGGACGGCGCCGCAGCCGGAAGGGAGCGAATCGGCTGCCTATCGGCATGCCGCCATGAGGAGGCCTTATGTACGCGAAAGATCGTTTCATCGAATCGTTTATGGAAAAAGCGGGATGGATCGGGATATTCGGCATCGCGGGCTTCCTTTTGATCGCCGTTATCGCGGGGGTTATCGTCGGGGCGGGCTTGAAAAGCGCCTTCCGGAGGCGGACGCCGCCTTCCGGGGACGGTTCCGCGCGAGAGTGAGCGGACTGCGGCCGTCGGTTCCGCGAAGGGGGCGCCCGGCCGATCCGCCGGGCGCACGCACGGACGAATCGGCACGCCTGCCCGACGACGGCCGGCCGGTCCGCTTTCTACGCGTACCAGACGGACAATACCGCGACGAAGGCGACGATGCCGGCGGCTCCGGCGACGAAGTAATAGGCGCCGGAACGTTTGCGCAGCTGGAACAGGCGAAGCACGCCCATGGACAGCATCGATAGGATGAAGAGGAGGAATATGGCTACGGTGGCGAAAAAGCCCGGCTCCACGCCGGAAATGTTGACGACGTTCATCGAAGACTTCCTTTCTGCTGATCTTGGACATGGCGTAGATGCGATTTTGGGATCGGGTCAGACGGGAGGCCGCCCGGTTGACCGGCGGACGATCATGTCCGTCGGAAGCCGGACGATGCGGCGTTCCGCCGTGTCCTTGCTGCGGATTCGTTCGACCAGCAGCTTGACCCCCTGATAGCCGAATTCGTACGCGGGCTGCATCGCCACGGTCAGGAACGGGTCGAGCGCGGAGGCGAGTCCGACGTCCTCGAAGCAGGCGACCGACATAAGGTCGGGCACGCCGATGTTTCTATCGCGCAAATAACCGATGACGCCAACGGCCAGCACGTTATTGGCGGCGAATATCGCCGTCGGCGGGTCGGGCAGCGCGAGCATCCGGTCGAGCGGCTCCGGGTCGTCGAACCGGTTGAAGCCACATTCGAGCGACAGCGATTCGTCGAACGGGATGCCGTTCCGATTCAGCGCATCGACATACCCGGCGAACCGTTCCCTTGCGGTCGAGACGGTGGACAAGCCGTTCACGATCGCGATCCGCCGGTGGCCGAGCCGGATGAGGTGCGATGTCAGCCGATCGGCCCCTTCGCGGTTTTCGCCGACGACGATGTCGGCCTCGATGCCGGGGACGTCCCGGTCGACGAGGACGAACGGAATCCGGTGCCTCTGCAGCGCGGCGAGATGATCGGCCGATTCGTCGGACGCCGGGGCGAACAAGACGCCGTCTACGCGGGTGGACAGCACCATATCCACGTATTCTTTTTCCTTCGACAGCTTCTCGTCGCTATTGCCGAACAGCAGCTTGTACCCCAGCTTCAGGGCGGCGTCCTCCGCTCCGCGGGCGAGCGTCGTGAAGAACGGATTCATGATGTCGGTAATGAGCAGCGAGAGCATCTTCGTCTCCTGCTTGACGAGACTGCGCGCCGTCGAGTTCGGCACGTAGTTCATTTCCTCCATGATCCGCTTCACTTTTTCCCGTGTCTTCGGGCTGATGCGCCCCGAGTTGTTGATGACCCGCGACACCGTCATCGCGGATACGTCCGCCCGCTTCGCTATATCGTAAATCGTTACCATACGACCGTCCTTCGCTTCGTTGTCTATCTCATTGTAGTGAATTATGGAAGCGGCGGCAACAATCAATCGATCCGCAAAGGAGAACGAACCCATGGAAACGTCGGTCCGAGAGCTGGTCAGCCGGCAAAAGCAATATTTCGACAGCGGCATCACGAAAGACGTCCGATTCCGGATCGATATGCTCCGCAAGCTGCTGGAGGCGGTGAAAGGAGCGGAGGAACGGCTGCTCGCGGCGCTGCACCGCGATCTGAACAAGCCCAAGGCGGAGGCGTACGGGACGGAAATCGGCTTCCTGCTCCGGGAAATCCGTTTCGCGCTCAAGCATGTCGGGAAATGGGCCAAGCCGACGAAGGTGAAGACGTCTCCGCTCGTGTTCGGGAGCAAAAGCCGGATCGTGCCGGAGCCGTACGGCTGCGCGCTTCTGATCGCGCCGTGGAACTACCCGGTCCAGCTGGCGTTTTCGCCGCTCGTCGCCGCGATCGCGGCCGGCAATACGGCGGTGCTGAAGCCGTCCGAGCTGACACCCGCCGTCTCGGCGCTCATCGCGGACCTCGTGCGCGACACGTTCGACCCCCGCTTTGTCGCCGTCGTCGAGGGCGGGCCGGAGGCGACGGCCGAGCTGCTCGAGCAGCCGTTCGACTGCATCTTTTTTACGGGCAGCACGCGGGTCGGCAAAATCGTCGCGGAAGCGGCGGCCCGAAAGCTCGTGCCGGTCACGCTGGAGCTGGGAGGCAAAAGCCCGTGCATCGTCCACCGGGATGCGGACGTTCGTTTGTCCGCGCGGCGAATCGCCTACGGCAAATTTTCCAATGCGGGGCAAACGTGCGTCGCCCCCGACTATTTGCTCGTGCACCGGGACGTCAAGAGCGAGCTGCTCGAGCGGCTGCGGGAGACGATCGAATCGTTTTACGGCGACGATCCCGTATCGAACCCGAATTACGGCAAAATCGTCAACCGGACGCATTTCGACCGGTTGAACCGGTATTTGAGCGAGGGCCGCGCGGTCATCGGCGGGCAGACCGACCCGGAGCGGCTCGTCGTGGCGCCGACGGTGCTCGAGGGAGTGCCGCTCGACGGCGAGACGATGCGGGACGAAATATTCGGCCCGATTCTCCCGGTGTTCGAGTACGACGACGTGGACGAAGCGATAAGCTTCGTGCTGGAGAAGCCGAAGCCGCTCGCCCTGTACTTGTTCGCGAAGGACGAATCGGTCCAGGAGCGCGTCCTGTCCCGCGTATCGTTCGGCGGAGGATGCGTCAACGACACGCTCATGCATCTGGCGACGCCGTATTTGCCGTTCGGCGGCGTCGGGGAGAGCGGGACGGGCAGCTACCACGGCGAGTTCGGCTTCCGCGCGTTTTCGCATTACAAAAGCGTCCTGAAGCAAACGACCGCGTTCGACATCCCGTTCCGCTATCCGTCCTCCAAGCTCGGCTACCGGTTTATGAGGCGGTTCATGAAATAGCGGCGGCGCGAAAATAACAGTAGAAATGGGAACGTATGTACGCTATAATGGGAGATATTGGTGCGGACTCGACGCTAAAAGGCGGGATGGCGGATGGAAATCGGACGGATCGGCGGGACGGAAGCCGTCGTACTCGAGAGGCTCGACAAGCTGCGGCCCGAGCTGATGAAGTATTGCCTGAAAATTACGAACTGCCGGTGGGACGCCGAAGATTTGGCGCAGGAAACGACGATCCGCATCATCCGCTCGCTGGGTGCGAAACCGGACCGGCCTTTGTCCAAGGCGTTCCTGTATCGGATCGCCTCCAATCTGTGGATCGATCAGCTGCGCAAAAAACGGGTCGCCTCAGAGCCGCTCGATACCCGGCACGAGCAGCGGGCCGCTCCCGAATCCGCGTTCCAGACGCGCGAGCTGCTGGAGCTGCTCGCCGACCGGCTCTCGCCGAAATATATGGTCGTGCTGCTGATGATGGACGTCTTCGACTTTACGGCCAAAGAAACGGCGCGCATGATGTCCGTCTCGGAGGGAGCGGTGCAAATTACGCTGAGCCGGGCGCGGACGAAGCTTAAAGCGCTTTCCGGGGAGCGGGGCGAGGAGAACCGGAGCGGCGGGGGCCGGAAAATGTGCTTTCCCGCGCACAGCCACGATTTCGAATCGTTGGTCGAGGCGTTCCGCAACCGCGATCCGCAGGCGATTTACAGCGCCTACTTGGGCTTGTCCGGCCAAGGGCTTCGCATTCAAGGCATCAAGTCGATGTCCGGCAGACTCGTGTTTACGTTCCGCGATACCGAGGGCAATACGCTGCTGGTCACGTCCTGAACGGGTTCTTTTTAAGAATGGCGGTTCCTATGATGACGTCTTCAATGGTGGGGGAGGCATTAAGGGAAGATGGGAATGTTCGAACGGATCGAGCGCGTCTCGCTGCCGGTGCGGGACGCCTCCGCGGCTGCGGAATGGTATGTGCGCAAGCTCGGATTCGCGGTTGCGGGCGGGGAAGCGGGAACGGGCGAAGCGGTGTTGAAGGTGGGCGACGGAGAGACGCTCCTCTCGCTCGTCGAGCGGCATCCTCACCGGCCGCTGCCCCATATTAGCAAGGAAGGACATACGCCGCACTTCAACCTGTTCACGCCGAACGCGAACTTGCGTCTCGCCGACTTGAGAGCGAGAGGGATCCGTCTGACGGAGACGGTGGAATCGCCGGTATTGAAATGCTGCGAAATGTACGACGTCGACGACAATGTGGTCGGCATTTGTTACGAGAAGCCGACGTCCCGATATTTCGTCCCGTCGGCGGAGCTGCTGCCGCCGCTGTTTACGAAAGTGCTCGCCGTCTTCATCCCCGCGGTCGACCTGGAGCGTGCGATCCGCTGGTACGTCGGGACGCTCGGCTTCACCCTCGTTCATCATTGGGGCGGCGGAGCGGATTTGCGCATCGGCGACGGCGAGACGATCGCCACGCTGATCGAGATCGAGCCGGCGGCGATCGGGCGGCTCGACCTTTCGACGGGCGAACCGTTCAGCTATTTTACGTTGAAGGCGGCCGATTTGGAGCAGGCGAAGGCGCGGCTGGAGCGGGAGGGCGCCGAAACGTCCCCGATTCGGCGGTCCGGCCCGACGTGCCGGTTCGACGTACAAGACCCGGAAGGATGGCGGATCGGCGTCGAGGAAGGACGCCTCCCGGTATTCGGACGCTGACGGCCGCCCAAGGCCGGGAGGAGCGATAGACGATGAGAGGCGCACGGATCGGGCAAGGCTTGACGGCCGAAGTGTTCGAATACGGGGACGGATGCGTGTTGAAGCTGTACCGGGATTGGGTGCACGCCAGCTCGATCGGCTTCGAATACGAAGCCAGCTCGATCGCATACGGCTGCGGCCTGCCGACGCCGCGGCCATGCGGCCGTCTGGACGAGGAAGGAAGAAGCGGAATCGTCTTCGAGCGGGCGAACGGACCGACGATGCTGGACGGCATTCGGTCCAAGCCATGGAGGTTGTTCGATTACGCCCGAACGTTCGCGGACCTGCATGCGGACATGCATCGGATCGAGGCGTCCGGTCTGCCCGATCGGAAGGAGTCGTTCGCGCACGACATTCGCCGGGTCGACCGGCTGTCCGACGACGAGAAGGAAGCGGTGCTGGCCGTGCTCGCCCGCCTGCCCGGCGGGACGAAGCTGTGCCACGGCGATTTCCACCCGGACAACATCGTGCTGGGCGGCGGCGGGCCGCAAGTGATCGATTGGATGACGGCAGGGAGGGGAGATCCGGCCTCCGACGTCGCGCGGGTAACGGTCCTGCTTCGATTCGCGGCGCTGCCGGAACATATTCCGCCGCGGGGGAGGCTCGCGATCGAGCTCGCGCGCGCCGGGCTTTTGGCCCGCTATCGGAGCCGCTACAAGGCGCGGACCGGGTTGACCGACGGGGACATCGACTCGTGGATGGTACCGGCGGCCGCCGCCCGGCTGAACGAGCGGCTCTCCGAGCGGGAGAAGGATCGGCTGGCCGGCTTCGTCCGGGAGGGGCTAGCGGCCTCGACTCGCAAGCGAAGGGGGAGAACATAACGGCATGCATGTCACGATTCACGAATGGGACGAAGCGCCGGCGGCTGCCCCGGAATTTGTCGCCGTCATAAGCAGAATGAACGGCCGATGGCTCGTATGCCGCCACGCGGCGCGCGAGACGTGGGAATTTCCCGGCGGACGGATCGAGCCGGGGGAGACGCCCGACGAGGCGGCGGCGCGGGAGCTGTATGAGGAAACCGGCGCGCTGCGTTACGATTTGACGCCGCTCGCGTTGTTCGCGGTAAGACGAGGCGAAGCGCCGGAGAGCTTCGGCGTGCTGTATGCCGCGGAAGTGACGGAGCGGGGTGCAATGCCCCCGTTCGAGATGGCCGAAGCGATGCCGGTCGACGCCGTCCCCGAACGGCTGACCTACCCGGCCATTTACCCGGTGCTGCTCGATCGGGCGTTCCGTTTTTTCGCCGAACGTTCGGCGAATTAGCGACACTTTATGGACACCGGACGTCCCGCCCTTCTGTTGTTTGCCCAGGCGATTTGTAATAGACTAAGGGGAGAAGCGGCATCGCCATCATTCTTTCATGCCGCGACACGGGAGGAACGTCATGAGCGCCCATCTGTTGTATTTCAAAGATCAACTGACGGACGACTTTCAGTTCAAGTTCATTCGCCACAAAGGTCAAAAAATCCGGCAGCAGCTTCATATGCACGACTACATCCAGATCGCTTATGTCGTCCGGGGCGTATGCGTCCATCATTTTTGCGACAAGACGCTTACCGTCGGCAAAGGCGACCTGTTCATCATTCCTCCTTGGCAGGCGCACTGCATCAACGCGGTCGACGACAAAGACTGCGAGCTCGTGCTGCTCGACTTCATGCCGGCCTTTCTCGGGGACCATTTGAAGCCGTTTTCACGATCGCTGTTCCAGCACGTCGTTCAATACGAGAAGAGCGGCACGTCGTCCGAATGGCTTCAGCCGTGGCTGCACATTTCGCAAGACAAGCAGCTTCTCGTCGAGCAGCTGCTCCAGGACATCCAGGAGGAAGTGGCGGAGAGAGAGGAAGGCTACGAGTTTTCCGTCCAGATCAACGTCGTGAAGCTGCTGATTTTGATCGACCGCGAGTTCCGCCGAACGGAGCGGCAGCGTCAAGCGGCGTCCGGCCAACGTCCCCCGAATCCGCAATTCCAGGACGTCATCCGCTACATTCACGAAAATTACGGGCAGGACATCCCGCTCGAGCAGGGCGCCTATATCGCGAACATGACGCCGGCTTACTTCAGCCACCTGTTCAAGAAGACGACGGGACAGACGTTCGTCGAATATTTGCACGAGGTTCGGATCGAACGGGCCAAAGAGCTGATCCGTCTCAACGCGCATACGATGACGCAAATTTGTTTTCAGGTCGGCTTCCGTCATTTGAGCCACTTCATCCGCACGTTCAAGAAACGGACCGGCATGACGCCGACGGATTACAAAAAATCGGTGCTGAACAACTAAAAATAAATCAACGGCATTAAAAAAATAGTGCAAGCGACGATAGCCGCTACACGGTATCATTACGTGTAACGGCTATTATTCATTCATGCATTTCCAAAGGAGACGAAACGAAGATGAGCGTTTTGAAGGTGGGCATTATCGGTCAAGGCCGGAGCGGCCGCAACATTCACGGGCATTTGTTGGTCAGGCTGCCCGACATGTACAAAATTACGGCGGTAGCCGACGGCTTGGAAGACCGCCGCATCCGCGCCGAGCAGGAATACGGCTGCAAGGCGTACGCGACGTACGAAGAAATGGTGGCGAACGAAGACCTCGACCTCGTCGTGAACGCATCGCCGAGCGACCTGCATTTCCCGATCTCGCTCGACCTGCTCCAAAAAGGCTTCAACGTGCTGTGCGAAAAGCCGCTCGCCAAGTCGCCGGCGGAAGTGGATCAACTGATCGCCGCCTCGGAGAAGTCGGGCAAAATTCTCGCCGTCTTCCAGCAATCGCGCTATATGCCGGCATTCGTGCAAATCCGCAACATTATCGAGTCGGGCGTCCTCGGCCGCATCGTGCAGGTCGACTTCACGAACAACGGCTTCGCCCGCCGCTGGGACTGGCAGACGCTGCAGGCGAACAACGGCGGCAACCTGCTGAACACGGGACCGCACCCGGTCGACCAAGCGCTCCAGCTGTTCGGAACGGACATCATGCCGGATATTACGTGTATCATGGACCGGGCGAATACGTTCGGCGACGCCGAAGACTACGTCAAAATCATTATGCGCGGTCCGGGCCGCCCGACGATCGACCTTGAAATTTCGTCGTGCTCCGCGTTCCCGAGAGCGATGTTCACCATCCAAGGAACGAACGGCGGATTGACCGGCAACACCGAAAAGCTGAAGTGGAAATATTTCAAGCCGGAGGAGGCGCCGAAGCAGGAGCTGACCCGCACGCCGCTGTTCAACGCGAACGGCGAGCCGGCCTACTGCAACGAGACGCTCACCTGGTACGAAGATTCGTGGGAATATACGCCGGTGGAAGGCTATAACATGTTCGACCAAAACACCGCGTCGCTGTATAAAATGCTGCACCGGTCGATGACGACGGGAGCGCCTCTCGAAATTACGCCGCAGCAAGTACGTCAGCAAATGGCGGTCATGGAAGAATGCCGCCGTCAAAACCCGCACATTTACGCGCAAGGCTAATCGCCGCGAGCGACAACGAAAATCCCGGCCGAATCCGATTTCGGCCGGGATTTTCGTTCGTTTCGACGAAGGTCGCCCCGTCAGTTGGCGTCCCCCAAATAGGTGCGGCCGGTCGAACCGCCGCGGATCAAGCCGATCAACGTCTGCGGATACAGCCGGATGTCGTCCAGCCGGTCGATCTCGATCCATTCGACGCCGACTTGGGCGGAATCCGGATTGTGTCCGTCGAAAGCGCGTTCCTCTGCGTCCGTCAGCTCGCATAGAAAATAAAACTCGACCTGATGAATATCGGAGTCCCATTCGGCGAACTGGTGGTTTTTCCCGATATATTCCCGTACGTGAACCAGCTCGCCGACGGAAACCGTTCGGCCGGTTTCTTCGATGCATTCGCGGACGACCGCGTCCGACAGCTGTTCGCCGGGCTCTTGGCCGCCTCCTGGGAACAGGAAGAAGTAGCCTTCGGCGTCTTTGTTTTTCGTCAGCAGCAGCTTGCCGTCGCGACGGATGATCGCTTTGGCGGAATTGCGGATCGGTTTCATGAGCGTTGTTCAGCCTCCTACAGCAGTTTCATCCCGCCGACGTACTTTCGCGCCTTCGATTTCGGCATCGGCGGCAAACAGACGACGGTCAGCGATCCGGCCGGCACTTCCGTTTTCCCGCCGTCCTGCACCGCGTAAAAGCCTTGCTCGCGGAGCCGGAGAAGGTCGTCTTCGGTGCCCCTCAGCACGATTTTCGCCATGCCGCCGCGATACCATGCCGCGAGCCATTCGCCGTATTCGGGCGCCGGAAAACGCGAGCCGTCGCCCCGAAGCAGGTCGATGACGCTGATCGATGCGGCGTGAGCGGCCTGGGCGGCGATTTTGCCGGCCGACATCTCGAGATCGCCGTTCACCGCATAATATTGCACGATTGGAGCCGATGCGGGCATGATTTTCTCCTCTTCGTCGCGGATGTTCATTTGTCCACCCTATCATATCGCGAATGGGGAGTAAACGGCAAAATCGGTTAGGACGAATGTTTCCGCTGCGCTTCGCTCCCGGATCGGACGGGCCGGTCTTTGGGGACCGTCCGCACGGTATGGTATAATGTAACCGAACCGCTATCGTTCGTTCGAAGAACGTTTCAATAGGAGGGATCAGGATGAGCGGAGACGTTTCGCGTTACGAGCTGGCCACCTTCGCAGGGGGCTGCTTCTGGTGCATGGTGAAGCCGTTCGATCAAAGGCCGGGCATTATCCGGGTCGTGTCCGGGTATACCGGCGGCCATGTGGAAAATCCGACGTACGAGCAAGTATGCTCGGATACGACGGGCCATGTCGAAGCGGTGCAAATTACGTACGACCCGGACATCGTCCCGTACGAGGAGCTGGTCGAGCTGTTTTGGCGGCTGATCGATCCGACCGATCCGGGCGGACAGTTCGCGGACCGGGGACATTCGTACACGACGGCGATTTTCGTTCACGACGAGAAGCAGCGCGAAATCGCCGAACGGTCCAAACGGCGGCTCGAGGCCAGCGGGACGTTCGATAAGCCGATCGTGACGCCGATCGTGCCGGCCGCGCCGTTTTATCCGGCGGAAGATTATCATCAGGGGTATTACAAGACGAATCCGGTTCGGTATCAGGCGTATTATGCCGGTTCCGGGCGGGCGAAGTTTTTGAAGGAAACGTGGAAGGACAAGAAGAAGGACGAGGAGCTGAAAAGCCGCCTGACGCCGATCCAGTACGAGGTGACGCAAAACAACGGCACGGAGCCCCCGTTCCGCAACGCGTTTTGGGACCATAAGGAAGAGGGCATCTATGTCGACATCGTCTCCGGGGAGCCGCTGTTCAGCTCGAAGGACAAGTTCGATTCGAACTGCGGCTGGCCGTCGTTCACGAAGCCGATTGACGACAAGCGCGTAACGGAGCATATCGACTTGACGCACAACATGATCCGAACGGAGGTGCGGAGCAAGGACGCCGATTCGCATCTCGGCCACGTGTTCGAAGACGGTCCGCTGCCGTCGCGCCTCCGGTACTGCATCAATTCCGCCGCGCTTCGCTTCGTGCCGAAGGAGAAGCTGGAGGAGGAAGGCTACGGCCGCTTTTTGGCGTTGTTCGATTGATACGAAGAAAAGCCGGGCTCGCGGGAGTCCGGCTTTTTTTATGATATTCGTGCATGCGCCCGCTTACAAATCCGGAATTTGCCAATCGATCTCGCCCAGCCCCCGTTCCCGCAAAAACCGGTTCGCCTTCGAGAACGGCCGGCTGCCGAAAAAGCCGCGGTGCGCGGACAACGGGCTCGGGTGCGGCGAGCGGATGATGCAATGGCGGGTCGCGTCGATATGCTGCATTTTTTGCTGGGCCGGGCTGCCCCACAGGATGAAGACGACCGGCTTTTCCCGCTCGTTCAGCAGCGCGATGACGCGGTCGGTGAACGACTCCCAGCCTTTTCCGCGGTGGGAGTTCGCCGCGTGCGCCCGGACGGTAAGCACCGTGTTGAGCAGCAGCACGCCTTGCTCGGCCCATTTGATCAGATGCCCGTTGTTCGGGATGCTGCAGCCCAAGTCGTCCTTCAGCTCTTTGAAAATGTTTTGCAGCGAAGGCGGCGCCGGCACGCCCGGCTTGACGGAAAAGCTGAGCCCGTGCGCTTGTCCGGGGCCGTGGTACGGGTCCTGCCCCAAAATGACGACCTTCGTATCGTCGTATCCGGTCAAATGAAGCGCCGCGTAAATGTCGTACATATCCGGGTATACGGTTCCGCTCCGGTATTCTTCCGCGAGAAAGCGGCGAAGCTCCGCATAATAAGGCTTCCCGAACTCGGCTTCGAGCAGCGGGGCCCAGTCGTTTCTCAATATGGTCGCCATGCTGTAACGTCTCCTGACAATGAAAAATGGACTCTATCATTGTAGCACAGATCGATAGACTTGTGACCGCCATGCGGCCGCTTAGCCCGATCGGGCCAGCATGAAAGTTCCGGCCGATCCATATACATGGGGTGTATAACGCTTGTCACAATCGAGGTGAGGACGATGAGCCGCAACTCCCATTCGCCGCTCGAGCGATCCACGTTCCGGGTGACGGGAATGACGTGCGCCGCCTGTGCGACGCGGATCGAGAAGGCGCTCGGACGGATGGACGGAATCGACGGCGTGACGGTCAATTTGGCGATGGAACGTATGGCGGTGGCGTTTTACCGGGATCGAATCGGCGTGCCGCAAATCGGCGACAAGCTCGCGCAGCTCGGCTACGGGCTGCAGGCGATCGCGGGGGAAGGCGAGGAGGAACGGAGCCGGGACGAGGAGCGCAACCGGCTCCGCAACCGGTTTCTATGGTGCGCGCTTTTGTCGCTGCCGCTGCTGTGGACGATGTTCGGCCATTGGTCATTTACGTCCGGCGTCTGGATGCCGGATCTGTTCATGGATCCGTGGTTCCAGTTCGCCGTCGCGCTGCCGGTCCAATTCTGGTTCGGGCGGACGTTTTACTTCGGCGCTTTCCGGGCGCTGCGAAGCGGAACGGCGAATATGGACGTTCTGGTCGCGCTCGGAACGTCGGTCGCGTTTTTTTACAGCCATTATTTGACGGTGACGGGGCCGTACGCGCACGGCGGGATGGCCGGCCACGGCGCTCATGCGGGTACGGGGCATGCGACGCTCTATTACGAGACGAGCGCGATGATCATTACGATCGTCCATCTCGGCAAATGGCTCGAGTCGCTGGCCAAAAACAAAACGCTGTCGGCCATCCGGCGTCTGCACGACATGCAGCCGAAAACGGTCGCGGTCTGGAGCGCCGAAGGCGAGTCGCAGCTGCCGCTCGAGCAAGTCCGGACGGGCGACGTCGTCGTCATCCGGCCGGGCGAAAAAATACCGGTCGACGGGCGCGTCGTCGCAGGCGTATCGACGGTCGACGAATCGGCCGTCACCGGCGAGCACGAGCCCGCCGACAAGCGGCCGGGCGATCGGGTGATCGGCGGCACGATCAACAAGACGGGCGCGCTGCGCGTCCATGCGCTGGCCGTCGGCGCCCAATCGACGGTGGCGAAAATGATCCGGCTGCTCGAGGAGGCGCAAAGCTCGAAGCCGTCGATCCAGCGCGTCGCCGACCGGATCGCGTCCGTCTTCGTGCCGGCGATCGCGCTGCTGGCGGCCGGGACGTTCGTCTATTGGTATGCGGCGACGTCGGGCGATACGGCGATTGCGCTCGTGCGCGCCATCTCCGTCCTGCTGATCGCCTGCCCCTGCGCGATCGGGCTCGCCACGCCGACGTCCGTCCTCGTCGGGACGGGGCGGGCGGCGCAGCACGGCGTCTTGTTCAAGGAAGGACGGCATCTGGAGCGGATGCACGGGGTGGACGCGGTCGTGCTCGACAAAACCGGCACGATCACCGACGGCAAGCCGAAGCTCATCGAATGCGAAGCGCGGGAAGGAAGCGCGGAGCGGCTGCTCCGGCTGGCGGCGGGAGCCGAATGGAATTCGGAGCATCCGCTCGCCCAAGCGGTCGTAAGCGCGGCCGTAAGCGCAGGGCTTGACGTCCCGAAGCCGGACCGATTCGAAGCGATGCCGGGCTACGGCGTCCGGGCGGTCGTGGAAGGCCGGCAAGTGCTGGTCGGCACGCGCCGGCTTCTTCAGCAGCAAGGCGTCGCCGCGCGCGAGGATCCGGAGCGGATCGGGAAGCTCGAGGCGAGGCGGATGACGGTGCTGTTCGTCGCCGTCGACGGGCGGTACGCCGGGTTCATGGCGCTGCAGGATACGATTCCGGCCGCGTCCAGGGAGGCGGTCAAGCGGCTCGGGCGGCTCGGCATCGAGGTGATCATGATGACCGGCGACAACGAGCGGACGGCGAAGGCGATCGCCGGCGAAATCGGCATCCGCCGCGTCCAGGCGAACATGCTGCCGGAGCAGAAGGTGGAGGCGATCCGCAAGCTGCAGCGGGAGGGACGTACGGTCGCCATGGTCGGCGACGGCATGAATGACGCCGCGGCGTTGGCGGCGGCGGACATCGGTATCGCCGTCGGCACCGGGACGGACATGGCGATCGAGGCGGCGGACGTGACGCTGATGCGGCGAAGCTTGACCGGCGTCGCCTCCGCCGTCCGGATCGGACGCAAGACGATCGCGAACATCCGGCAAAACTTGATGTTCGCCCTCGTCTACAACGTGCTGGCAATTCCGTTCGCGGCTGCGGGCGTACTCGAGCCGTGGATGGCCGGTACGGCGATGGCGCTCAGCTCCGTCTCCGTCGTCTGCAACTCGCTGAGACTGCATCGCGCGAACGTTTGAAGTCGGCAAAGGCGTAGGGATGGGGACGAGCGGGTGACAAGTCCGGAACGAACGCGGGACATTCGGCGCCGACTGCCGAAGCGAAACCGTTAAGCGCTTCTGCCGGCGGAACCGGCATGGTAAAATCGGACTTGATAGCCGAAACGGGCGCGGCCGGCGGGAGGAAGAGACGGTTCGCGGCGAAGAAAGGGAAGGGTCCGATGAATCTGTACGGGAAAGCGTGGACGAGACGGGAATTGGAGGCGCGAGTCGGCCGGCTCGAGCAAATCGGCGGCGTTCGCCGGCTGCAGTGGACGGAAGGGGCGGAGAGCGGCTCCGAGCAGGCGCAAGTCCGCACGGGGGCGGGGCTTGCGTATTACGTCGGGCTTTCGAAGGGGCTCGATATTTCGCTGGCGGAATTCGGCGGGACGCCGATCAGCTGGCAGGCGCCGAACGGGGACGTTCACCCCGCCTATTACGACGCCGAAGGTGCGGAATGGCTCCGTACCGCGACCGGCGGGCTGCTGATGACGTGCGGGTTGACGCAAGCCGGCTCGCCGAACGTGGATGTAGGCCAGCGGCAAGGGCTTCACGGCCGGGCTCACCATTTACCTGCGAGACACGTCGCGGCGCACGGGCGCTGGACGGGGGACGACTACGAGACGATCGTGTCGGGCGTGATCGAGGAGGCGACCGTTGCCGGCGATTTCCTGCGGTTGACCCGCCAAATCGTCAGCCGACTCGGGGACAACCGGATCGTCATCCGCGATACGGTGGAAAACGCCGGCTTCCGGACGAGTCCTCATATGATGCTGTACCATTTCAACTTCGGCTTCCCGCTCATGGACGACGATACGCGGATCGAGTCTCCGCATACGACGTCCGTCGCGCCTCGCGAGGCCGGGACGCTCACGGACGGCTGGGAGCGGTGGCAGCGGCCGGACGCGTCGTATACCGAGCGGGTGTATTACCACGACGTGAAGCCGGGGCCGGACGGACGCGCGGAGGTGCGGCTGTTCAACCCGCGGTTTCCGTATGCCGGCGGGGCCGGAACGGGTCCGATCCGGGTGAGGCTGTCGTGGAACACGGACCGGCTGCCCCGGCTCGTCCAATGGAAAATGCCTGCGGCCGGCACGCACGTGCTCGGCATCGAGCCGGCAAATTGCCGCGTGGGGGGACGGGCGGACGAGCGTCGAGACGGGACGCTCGTCTTCCTGGAGCCGGGCGAGCAGGCGAAGTACGAGCTCGAGCTGGAAGTGTCGGGAGCGGCGGAGGAAATGCGCTGACGGCGATTCTCGAATGGTAAGGCGCGGAAAAGGTACGAACGTGCACGTTTTCGGCGGCGGGACGTTTCGTTAGGCGACATGTGGTGCGAATGTGCGCTAATTTGCCGAGGAGACGTCTCCCGGTCCCGGGCGCCCGATGCCGCGGCCAGTACGAAGAACCCGCCGGAGCTCAAACGCTCCGGCGGGTTCTTTGCGTCGCGGCTGCAGCGCAGCTTCGTGCCGCACGGCCTCGTCTCACATCGCGGTCCGTCGCGGTCACGGCCGAACTGGCGCGGCCTGCAGCCGCAGCGCCGCGTGATTCGTCGGGCCGATGCCGCCGCCGATCGGGAGCGCCGCGCCGATGGCCGCGGTGATGAACCGTTTCGCCTCGGCGACGGCCTCGTCCGCGGGAAGCCCTTTCGCCAAGCCGGCGGCGATCGCCGAGGCGGTCGTACAGCCCGTACCGTGTGTATGCTTCGTCCGGATGCGCGGCGAGCGGAACAGCGCCGCTTCCGTCCCGTCGAACAGCACGTCGACGGCTTCGTCGCCGTCAAGGTGGCCGCCCTTCAGGAAGACGCGCTTCGGCCCGAGCGCATGGAGCCGCCGCGCCGCCTCGATCATGCCGTCGACGTCGTCGATCCGGTCGATGCCGAGAATGGCGCACGCCTCCGGCACGTTCGGCGTCAGCACGGCCGCGATCGGCAGCAGCTCGCGGCGGAGCGCCTCCACCGCCTCCGCCTGCAGCAGCGGGGCGCCGCCCTTGGCGATCATGACCGGGTCGACGACGACCGGCATCGGACCGTACCGCTTCAGCTTGTCCGCGACGAGCGCGATAATGTCCGCGGAGAACAGCATGCCGGTCTTCACCGCGTCCGCTCCGATATCGGACAAGACGGAGTCGATCTGTTGGCCGATCGCGTCAAGCGGAATCGGGTATACGCCCTGTACGCCCAACGTGTTCTGGGCGGTCAGAGCCGTAATCGCGCTCGTGCCGAAGACGCCGAGCTCCTGAAACGTCTTCAGGTCGGCCTGGATGCCGGCGCCGCCGCCGGAGTCGGAGCCGGCGATCGTCATCGCCTTCGGAATCGGCTTCGACGACGCATTCCCATTTGCCATTGCATTCGCATTCGCATTCGCATTCGTCATAACGGAATGAGAGCCTCCTTCATAAAAGCGGGTCGGCCGGCGTCAATCGCCGAACCGGTCGGGCGCGAAGGCGCCGAGCGGCAAGCCGGCCGTCTCCCGCCCTTCGATCGCGTCCGCGACGACTTGCGCCGTCGCCGGACTGAGCAAAATGCCGTTGCGGTAATGGCCGGCGGCGAATACGACCGACGCCGAACGGCTCGTCGCGCCGAGCAGCGGAAAGCCGTCCTGCGAGGCGGGACGAAGCCCGGCCCATTCGTGGAACGGTCGGCGGCCGGACAAAAACGGGAACAGCTTGCCGTTCCAGCTTTCCAGACGGGCGATTCCTTTCCGCGTCACGGTCGTATCGAAGCCCGCGACGTCTTCGGAGGCGCCGCAGACGAGCGTACCGTTGCGCTTGCCGACGACGTAGCCTTGCGAGCAAAACACCATATGGCGAACCGGCCGATCGGGCGTCTCGTACGCGCAAATTTGACCGCGAATCGGATAGACGGGGATGCGCATGCCGAAGACGCTCTCCGTCAAGCCGGCCCAAGCGCCGTTCGCGACGACGAGCCGGTCGCCGCGGAACGTCTCGCCGGACGCCGAAGCGCGCAGCTCGACGCCGTCCAGCCAGCGCGCCACCTCGACGGCTCCGAGACCGTCGCGGATCACGACGCCGGTGCGCCGGCACGCCTCCTCTAGCGCCTGCACGTAGTCCGGGGCGTATACGTGCGCTTCCTCGGGATACAAAAGCGCACCCGCGGCCTCAGGGGCTATGTTCGGCTCGAGACGGCGCAGACCGGCCGCGTCCAGCAGCTCGCTCCGGGCGCCGTACGCGTCCTGCCATCGCTTGCGCGAGGCGAGCACGAGCGAGTCCGCTTCGTGGTAGACGACATAAAGGCTGCCGGTCCGGGCGTATTCGAAATCGAGCCCGGACGTTTCCTTGACGGCCAGCTGCCAATCGGGATACAGGCGCAAGCTTTGCAGACAGAGCAGGAAAAACGGGTCCGGCTGCTCGCCGTTCTCGGCGAACGGCGCGAGCATGCCCGCCGCGGCGCCCGACGCCTGCCCGCCGCAGCGGCCCTGCTCGAGCACCGTCACGCGATGGCCGCGCCGGCGCAGCTCGAAGGCGCACGACAAGCCGATGACGCCGCCGCCGAGGACGAGAATATCGGGTTGCGGCGTCTTCATATGCCCGGCTTCCCCGTCGGCGCCGACACGAGCTCCTCGAGACCGCTGCTGGCCGAGGCATACCGCTTCTTCGGGATGCGGCCGGCCAAGTACGACAGACGTCCCGCTTCGATCGCAAGCTTCATGGCGAGCGCCATCCGCACCGGATCCTTCGCCTTCGCGACCGGCGTATTCATGAGAATGCCGTCGACGCCGAGCTCCATCGCCTGGACGACGTCCTGCGCGGAGCCGAGCCCCGCATCGACGATGACGGGCACGTTCGCTTCCTCGACGATCAGTCCGATGTTGTACGGATTCAAAATGCCGAGACCGGTGCCGATCGGCGCACCGCCCGGCATGACGGCCGCGGCGCCCGCCTCCTCGAGCCGCTTGCTCAGAATCGGGTCGTCGGAGGTGTAGGGGAGCACGACGAAGCCTTCGGAGGCGAGCGTCTCCGTCGCCTTCAACGTCTCGATCGGGTCGGGAAGCAGCGTTTTCTCGTTCGCGCTGATTTCGACCTTGATCCAGCTGCCGATGCCGGACGCCCGGGCGAGCCGGGCGATGCGGACCGCTTCGTCGGCGGTGCGGGCGCCCGACGTATTCGGCAAGTACGTAAACGGCTTGCCCTCGAAATGCTGCAAAATCGCGTCGTCCTCCGGGGCGTCGAGATTGACGCGGCGTATGGCGAACGTAAGCACCTGGGCGCCCGACGCCTCGATCGCCGCGTTTTGCACGAAAGGGTTCGGATAGCGGCCCGTACCGAGAAAAAACCGGGACGAAAGCGCCGTCCCGCCGATGACGAGCCGATCTTGCTGATGTTGGGACATGGCGGTATTCATCCTCCTCCGACAAAATGAACGAGCTCGACGGTCATGCCGTCCGCGAGCGCCGTCGACGCCCACGCTTCCTTCGGCACGATCGACCCGTCGATTTCGACGACGACCATCTTATTGTCTAACCCGTGGCCGCGCAGCAGGTCGACGACCGTGCCTTCCTCCACTTCGCGCGACCGGCCATTCACGATAAGCTTCAACATGGCGATTCCGCTCCTCCATCCTTCGTCGTGTTACCGGGCTGCACCGCCGGCAAGCCGGGCGGCGGCCGCATCGATTTTGGCGACGAACGCTTCGCACGTACCTCGAACGTCGGCGCTGCCGACGATTTCGCTGATCGCGCACAGGCGGGTCGCGCCGGCTTCCAGCACCTGGTCCGCGTTATGCAGCTTGATGCCGCCGATCGCCACGAACGGGATGCGGATTTCGTCCGCCACCTGACGGACGTAAGACGTCGTCACCGGCGCGACGACATCCTCCTTGCTTTTCGTCGGGAACACCGGTCCGACACCGATATAATCGGCGCCGTCCCGCTCCGCTTGACGCGCTTCCTCGATCGCGTGCGTCGAGATGCCGATGATTTTATCGCCGACGATGCGACGGGCGTCCGCGAGCGGCAGGTCGTCCTGTCCGAGATGGATGCCGTCGGCGTCGACCGCAAGCGCGATGTCGATATGATCGTTGACGATGAACGTCACCCCGTACCTGCGGGTCAGCTCGCGGAGCGCCTTCGCCTTCGCCAGCACGTCGCGCTTGGCGCTTTTCTTGTCGCGAAGCTGAATGATGTCGCAGCCTCCCAAAATCGCTTCTTCCATCACGTCCAGCATGCTCCGGCCCGGGTGGAACTGCTCGCCGGTGATCGCATACAGCTTGAACGGTTTCATAGTCGATCCCTCCCCATTCATGGCGGATTACAGCCCGATATACCGGGCGTACAACGTTTTCGCGCGGACGGAGTCCTCGGTGCCCTGCACGAGCGTCCGGCCGTCCGGGAACAGGACGAGCCGCTCGCCTTCCGGCAGCTCGGCCTTCAGCAGAAACGGATTCGCCTGGACGCGGCAAACCGCCTCCAGCTTCTCGCGCCACAGCGCCAGATCGAAGGCGCTTCTCGCCCGGATCTGCACCGTCTCGCGTCCGCACAGCGTAGCGACGCCGTCGGGCTCGGCGTTCTCGAGCGACGGGTACCGCTCGCCGCTGCATACCGGGCAGTCACTCCGGGAAGCCGGCAGCTTCATTTCATAATAGTGGTTATGCCAAATGTCGAGCGTCACGAGCGTCGGGCGGCGCGCCCCGGCGTCGCCGACGAGCAGCTTCAGCGCCTCGGCGGACTGGTAGGAGGCGACGATGTCGACGATCGGGGAGATGACCCCGATCATGTCGCACGTGTCGCCCGATCCTTCGGTCGGCTGTACGAGACAGCGAAGGCAGGCGGTCTCGCCGGGGACGAAGGCGGCGCTCATCCCGCGCGACGCGACGGCGCCGCCGTAGACGAGCGGGATGCCGCGCTTGAAGCAGGCGTCGTTCAGCAGGTAACGGGTATCGAAATTGTCGGTGCCGTCGAGCACGAGATCGATTCCGTCCAGCAGCGCTTCGACGTTGTCCGCCGTCGCGTCGGCGACGACCGCCTCCAGCCTGACCTCGGAATTGATGCGGGAGAGACGCTCGCGGGCGGCGATCGCCTTCGGCAGCGAGCGGGCGGCATCGTCCTCGTCGTACAGCATTTGGCGCTGCAAATTGCTCGCCTCCACGTAATCGCGATCGACGAACCGGACGAAGCCGACGCCGGCCCGCACCATATGGTTGGCGAGCACCGTTCCGAGCGCGCCCATCCCGACGATCAGGACGGAGCGCTCGCCGAGCTTGCGCTGGCCTTCGGGGCCGATCGGCCGAAACAGCATTTGCCGGGAATACCGGCCGGAGCGCGGATCGGATGTCATGGATCATCAAGCCTCCTTTCAAAGTCGGTTCCGACAGCAAAAAAGCCGCCCTCGCGGGCGGCGGTACGATCGATGGGATGGCCGGACATCCGTCGGACGCCGACAATCGGTACGCACCACTTCCCTACGCTGGCTTCGCTCCAGATCAGGTTCAAAGGGTCCGAAGGTCGATTCCTTCATCTCAGCCCGCGATCGGGCCCCCCCAGTGATCGAATATTTCGTTCACACTCACCTTACATGGAACCCGCCGGTTTGTCAACGTTATCCCCGGCACCGTCGGATCGATTTGCCGTTGAAGGGCGGTTGGAGCGTTCGGCGTACCGGTGTCGGGAGGTGAGCCGGCGATCGGCTTGACGCCGATAGGGCGGAAGGGTACCATACGAGAAGAAGGAGGTCGGTTTCCAGTGAACGACGAATCGGCGGTACATTCCCATGGCGGCGGGCAGGCCGGCTGCCACACGGAGGGCGCGGACGAGCGCAAAAGCCATCATTCCGACAAGCTGAAAAGCAATTTGACCGCCCGGCTGAACCGGATCGAAGGGCAAATCCGCGGCGTTAAAGGATTGATCGAGAAGGATACGTACTGCGACGACGTGCTCAACCAGATCGCCGCGATCCAGGCGGCGCTGAACGGCGTCGGCAAGCTGCTCCTCGAAGGACATTTGAAGTCGTGCGTCGTCGAACGGATCCGGGAAGGCGACCGGGACATTATCGACGAGCTTCTCGTTACGGTCAACAAGCTGATGAAATAAGATGGTTCGAATATCGAATGGCAGGCGTAACGCATCTCCCCCGCAGACAGGCGGTCCGGCAAACGGACGGCTGCGTCCGCGGGGTTTTTCTTTTGCGCCGGAATACGCGGGCTGCATTCGTTTGAAGGAAGCGGAAGGGCATATCCATCTCGATATAGTATGTATTAAATAAATAAAAACCTATTTAAAACACATCAAAATGTGATATAGTGTGTAATATATATCGCCATCATTTATTTAGGAGGCTTATCATGTCAAACGCGAATTCGGTAGGGATCGGCATCAACGGTTTGGGACGCATCGGCAGACTGCTCATCCGGAGGGCGTTCGACAAGGGGGACTTGGACATTCGCGCCGTCAACGCGACGCATCCGGTCGAATCGGTCGCGCACTTGCTCCGTTACGATACGGTTCACGGCCGGTGGAACGCCGACGTGAGATGCGACGGGGGCGATCTCATCATCAACGGAAAAAGAGTGGCCGTAACCGCGGAACGCGACCCGGCGGCCATTCCGTGGGGCCGTCACGGCTGCGCCGTCGTGCTCGACGCGACGGGGAAGTTCACCGACCGCGAAGGAGCGTCGAAGCATTTGGCCGCAGGCGCGGAGCGAGTCGTCGTCACCGCTCCGGGCAAAAACCTCGACTTGACGGTCGTCATGGGCGTCAACGACGGCCGCTTCGATCCGGACCTCCATCGTCTCGTCTCCGCTGCCTCGTGCACGACGAATTGCGCGGCTCCACTGCTCCATATGATCGACGGGCTGTTCGGAGTCGAGCGCGGATGGATTACGACCGTACACGCGTATACGAACGATCAAAATCATATGGACAACCCGCACAAGGATTTGCGCCGCGCCCGCGCCTGCACGCAATCGATCGTACCGACGACGACCGGCGTCGGCAAAGCGCTGGCCGGCGTCCTTCCGCATTTGGCGCCGCTCGTCGAAGGCGTATCGGTCCGCGTGCCGGTTCCGAACGTATCGCTGGCCGACATGACGATTGAGCTCCGTACGCCGGCGACGACAGAGGAAGCGGCAAACGCGCTCCGCACGGCGTCGGCGAGTCCGGCGTTCGCGCCTTATGTCGGCTGGAGCGACGAGCCGCTCGTCTCGTCGGATTATATCGGCTCCGACAAATCGGCGACGATCGACGGGCTGTCGCTCGCGTCGGCGGGACGGCAGCTCAAGCTGCTCGCCTGGTACGACAACGAATGGGGGTACGCCTGCCGCGTCGTGGACGCCGCGAAGATGATCGCGGGCCCGATCGGAGCGGCGGCGGTATGGACAGAGGCGGTTCCCGTTAACAATTGACATGCTCCGATAAAAAAATGACCGATGCGGCACCGGCGGATCCGTTACGATAGGAAGCGATATTCGGAGACGGGAGGGGAACGTCCAATGAAAAGGAGCCGTATCGTCCATTTGAAGGAAGCGGGTTGGGAGCGGACGGGGCGGGTTCCGGACGAGGACGGGGGAAGCTTCGGACAGTCCGGCGGCGGCTTCGTCGTCCCGGTCTCTTCGTCATCCGAAGCCGGATACGCGGGCTCCGCGATCCGGCTGGCGCTTCCGTTCGGCGTCGTCATCGGGGACAGCATCGCCGAAGGAAAGCCCGAAACGCACGGCCGTCTGCGAAAAGACGGGGAGCCGGGGTTCGACCCGGAACGCCGGAACGTGCCCGGTCAGCTTTCCGGCGAATTCGGCGCCTTGACGGGCATGCATTGGTTCAACCACGGCATCGGAGGTCAACGAACCGACCAAATATGGGGGCGATGGAGACGGGACGCGCTCGGGGAATCGTACGATCCGGCGGACGGACGAGGGGACCGGACGCTGTCGGGTCAAGCGTACGCCGTCTTCGTCGTAGCCGGGATCAACGACGTATTCCAGCTCAAAGAGGATGCGTTCATCCAGGAGCATCTGCTGCTTATGGCGCGGGACGCCCGCGACCGGGGCATCGTCTGCCTGTTCTCCGACTTGGGCGAGCACGATGCGGCCACTCCGGACATGCGGGATCAGATCGTCCGGATCAACCGGTGGATGCGCGCAACGCTGCCCGGATACGGCGCCGCGGTCCTCGACTTTTACGAATGGTCGATGGACCGGAGCCGGGGGTTCGGCGTGAATCCGGCCCATTTCGTCGACGACGTGCACCCGTCCCGGGCCGGCTACCGTTCGCTGGCCGCGCATTACGCTTCGCAATGGGAAGACGTCCCGCTCGTCCCGCAAGGACTCGAGCTGGAAACGGACGAAGGGGCGGGAGCTTCGATACCGGGCTACGGCAGACCCGCGTCCATCGCCGTCGGTCATATCGCCTACGGGGGGAAGGCATGCGGGAGCGTGGAACGGTTCGGGCTGGAGGACGGCCCTCGGTCGTTCGTCCGGTGCCGGTTCGACGGCGAAGCGACGGTGACGGAGATTCGAATCGAAGCCGTGCACGGACAAGCGTCTTGTTCGGGATTTTCCCAGGTTCGGGCGGTCATGGGAAGCAGGTAGACGCAAGAGGCGTGCGGCCGAGGCCGGAGGCTTGGTAGAACGACGCGAAGGGGAGAGGCGGAGTACGGCCGGACGGCGCGGCGTGCGGTCGTTTCATGGCGAATTGTTTCCGTTTGCCTCTTCCCAAAACGTCTTTTTAATTGTATTATATACATGTCTTATACAGATTCTTGAATGGAAGTTTCAAGTACTTGCTAAGACAATCCCGCGTAGGCTATAGTTTAGAAAATGGATGGTGCGGCGGGACAAACCGCAAAAAATGCCAGAGCCTCCGGCAGGAGAACGCGATATTCCGCCGAATTGTTTGATGACAAACAAATACATGTGTTTTACAGCTATCTGTAAGTTATTGGAAATTTCTGATTTCGGCCGGAGGTGATGAAGCCGGGCGCTTGCCCCAAAAACGGCACATTTTTGTAAGCGATTTCTGAAAGGGATTACACGATTCATCCCACACAACGACTCTCAGGGAGGTCATCGCATTGAAAAAACAATGGAAGCAACTGGCGGCTCTCTCCGTCGCGTCCGCCCTCGTCTTGAGCGCTTGCGGCAAATCGGACGACAAGCCGGCGGCCGATCCGGGCAAGACGGGAACGACGACGAATCCGGCGGAGCAAAAGAAAGAGAAGCTGTCGCTGTATTGGATGACGGCGGTGCCGACGAACAACTCGAACTTGCCGTCGGGCGATAAAGATTTCATCAAAAAAACGATCGAAGAGAAATTCAATGTCGAGCTGAAGCTCGATTACATGGCGATGGGCGAAGAGTTTTCCAACAAGCTGAACCTGCTGCTCGCTTCCGGCAATGCACCGGACATGTTCCACGCGGACGGCGCGAAATCGAACGGCTACATCATCGACGGAGCGGTTGCCGACCTGTCGAAATACGTAACGCCGGAAAAAATGCCGAACTACTTCAAATGGGTGACGCCGGAAGAGCTGAAGCGCTATCAAGTGCAAAACGTGTTCAAGCGCGCCCCCGTCCCGTTCCCGAAAAACTATTACGGCGTCTATTATGTGCGGAAAGACTGGATCGATGCGCTCAACAAAAAAGATCCGAGCCTGAACCTGAAAGTGCCGACGAACTACGACGAAATGATCGCCGTCATGAAAGCGTTCACGTTCAACGATCCGGACGGCAACGGCAAAAACGACACGTACGGATATACGACCGTCGGGTCCGGTACGACGATTCCGAACGATTTCCCGGAATGGTTCAAAAACGGCTTGACGCCGGGCTTCTTCATCGACAAGGACAACAATTTTATCGACAGCGGCACGAACTTGCGCACGGCCAAAGTGCTGGACGACATCCGAAAGACGCTCGACATGAAAATCGTCGATCCCGACTGGTTCCTGAACAAAGCCGGCGAGAACATCAACAAGGTGCAGCAGGGCAAAGCGGGCATTTTCTTCGGCGGCACCCGCGACATCGCGTTCGACAATTCGAACAACAGCGTACAGAAGAAAACGCGCGAAATTACCGGAAACCCGAACGCGACGTTCGAAGCGTTCCACATCGCGGGCGACTTGCCGGTCACGTATTCGCCGCTGCCGGGCGTCCCGTTCCTGATCAACGCCAAGACGTCGGAAGCGAAGGCGCAGCGGACGATCGAAATTCTCGAATGGCTGGCGAGCCCGGAAGGCTGGCTGCTGTCCAACATCGGCAAGGAAGGCGTCCACTACAAGAAGGAAGGCAACAAAATAACGCTGATTCCGGACGCGATCCAAAAAGACATTATCGCCAACGGCAACTTCACGGAAGTATGGGGCAGCGTGTTCTCGTACAACCAAAAAGATCCTTCGGCGATCGGCCTGCAAATTATCGACCCGCGCGAAACCGATCACGACCGCGCCATTCTCGAGGTGTTCAAAAAGCTGAAGTTTTATACGCTCGGCACGAACGTCGCTCCTCCGCAAGGCCTCGACATCGGGGCGTACCGGAAAGAAATGCGCGCCCTGCAGGTCAAAGTGCTGTTCGAGGAGAAGGATTCGAAAAACTGGCCGAAATATTTGGACGATTTGCTCGTCAAATACAAGGCGAAAGACATTTTCGAAGCGTACGCGACGCAAGTATCGAACGCGCTCGGCAAAACGGTCAAGTTCAAGTCCGACTGATCGACGGCGCGGCTTTAAGGAAGAGGCTTCCGGTTCATCCGGGAGCCTTTTTCGCGTTCGCGGGTGTCAACGGGGTGCCGGGTTCGCCGCCGGATCAACGGATGTCCACTCCATGTACGAATCGGTCCGACACGGTGCGGAGCGACATGGTATAATCGGCTTTGCAATCGAAATGAAAGTGCTTTAAAAATCGATGGGAAAGGAGGCGGTCAAAACAGCGACGGCAACGACGACGGCATCCGTGCAACGGCCGGACGACGAATAAAACCAAACGATGGGAGGTTTTTTGATGAAACGCTCTATACCAGTCGAGTACCGGTTTGTACGCCTTATGCTTGTCCTGCTGCTCGCGGTCGGCTTGACGATTCCGGTCGTCTCGTTTCCGCGGGCGGGAGAAGCCGGCGAAGCGGCGAAAACGACGGTCGCGAACCCGGGCTTCGAAACCGGCAATCCGCCATCCAACTGGTCCGTTTTCGGCGGCACGTGGGGAACGCAGCAGACGATATCGACGGCGCGCAGCATCGACGGCACGAAAAGCTTGAAAATCGACGACGGCTCCGCCACCGCCGCATACGGCATGGTGAGCGACAAAATGGCGGCACACCCGTTCTCCGTTTACGAGGCTTACGCCTCCGTCTATGCCGAATCGGGCGGCGGGCAGCTGTATGTGGAGTTTTGGGACGATACCAACGCGCGTCTCGGCTACGCGATCGGCAGCACGCCGACGGCGGGGGAATGGCATTATGTGAAGGCGAGCGGCCAAGCGCCGGCAGGCACGACGAAGGTGAGCGTCATGATGTACAGCGCGAAGGGGAACGTGGGCGCCGTCTACTTCGACGCCGTCTCGATGCGGAGAATCGACGAGGTCGGGACCGTCGCGAACGCCTCGTTCGAAAGCGCGGATGCGTCGAACATGCCGGCCGATTGGACGGCCGCTTACGGGACGGGCGCCGCTTCGGTCAGCTCGGACGACGCCCATGGCGGGACGAAAAGCTTGAAAATAATCGACGGCAGCGCGACGGCGAACTACGGCGTGCGGAGCGTCAAGCTGCCCGCCTCGGCGGGATCGAAGTACGAGGCGAGCGCCTGGGTGCGCAGCGTCTCCGGAACGGCGCAGCTGTATCTCGAATTTTGGCGGAGCAGCGTCAATCACGCCTCGGATACGAGGGTGGGCGCGTTCTTCGCAAGCAGCGGCTCGACCGGGTGGACATCGTTGACCGTTTCGGGTACCGCACCGGCCGGAACCGACTATTTGGTCGTCATGCCTTATTCGCATGCGGCGAATACGGGAACGTCTTATTTCGACGACGTAACGGCGAAGCAAACGTACGATCCGCCCTCGAAGCCGTTCTCCCCGATCGTGACGGGGCACCCTAGGCTGTATTTCACGGCATCCGAGGTGCCGGCGCTGCGAGCGAAGGCGACCGATACGTCGCCCGGCCCGTACGGCGAATCGTACGCCGCGACTTGGCAAAAGGTGAAGGCGCAAGCCGACGCGTACATGGCCGAGTCGTCGTTCTCCGTCAACTACGCGGGAGGCGTGACGGTGTCGTACCCGCTGCCCCCGGTTCAGCCGAAGCCGCACGAAAATCCGCCCGGCTATACGAGCGGCCATTATCCGTTCTGGTCGGCCGTCGGCTCGAACATCCAGACGCGGCTCGAAACGCTCGCGCTGGCGTACGTCGTCACGAACGACGCCGCTTACGGCAACAAAGCGAAGCAGTACGCGCTGTCGGTCGCCGATTGGGACGTCTGGAGCGATCCGGCGTATCCGTGTCTGGGCGGAGGGAGCGGGTTTTCCTGTCTCGACTCCAGCTACTTGATGCGCGGCGTCGCGGCCGCCTATGACATGGTCTACGATCTGCTGTCCGCCGCCGAGCGGGACAAGCTGCTGGACGCGATGTACGAGAAAGGAATCCGGCCGTCGAAAAAAGATTTGGAGACGTTCGTGGACCAAAACATTTATTACGCCGTCTCCGGGGCGGTGGCGACGGCCGCGGCGGCGGGGCTCGGCGAGCGGGAAAGCTACGACGTTTATATAGACAAGGCGTACAAGATCCATCTCGACTACCTCGACCGGCTCCAGTCGTCCGGCGAGACGGAAGGCTTTTTGTATACGGGCGTCGCCTTGAACAGCATTTTCGCCGCGGACGATTTCATACGCCGGGTGACGGGCGTCGGCGACGCGTTCGCGCACCCGTTCATCGCCGACCGGCTGAGCAAGTGGCTCGTCTATTTCAACGGGCCGCAGGGGACGGGCAACGCCAACTTCAGCGATTCCGACACGGCGGGCAATATCGCGACGCCGGCGCTCATCCTCGCCCGCAACGGCGACGGGCTGGCCGGCTGGTACGCGAAGGAGCAGCTGTCGGATTCGGGGGCGTTCGGGCGGTTCGTATATTTGAACGATGCCGGCGGGTATACCGACCCCGACGCGGCCGGACTGCCGAAGTCGGCTCAGTTCGCGGATATCGGCTATCAGGCGTTCCGCACGGGGTGGAGCGCGATCGATCAGCTGCTGGCGTTTTATTCGGACAATTCCGATTTCGGGCACAACCATAAGGACGACAACAGCTTCATTCTGAACGCGGGCGGGGAATGGCTGCTGACCGATCCGGGGTACAACGATACGTCGACGGCCGCGACGACCGAATTTACGACCGGCACGGTCGGGCATAACGCGATGCTCGTCAACGGCGCCGGCCAGTCGTCGAAGGCTGGCGGAGCGGCGGTCGGATTTTTCGCCTCGCCCGTCTTCGATCTCGGCGTCGGGGACGCGACCGGCTCCTATGCGACGACGCCCGACGTCTCGCAATGGAAACGGCGCGTCATCTCGGTGAAGGGGGACTATCACCTGATCGTCGACAACGTCTCGCTCGCGTCCGCCGGCACGCCGGAAATGCTGTTCCATACCGACAAGGGAGGAACGATCGCCTCGGGCGGTACGCCGCTCGCCGTCGGGGCCGCGCTGCCCTCCTCGTTCACGATCGAGAAGGCGAAGGCGTCGGTGGCCGTACAGACGCTTCGCCCGGCGAGCGCGACGAGGGTGCATGCGCAGTACGCGGGAGCCGAGAAGTTCGGCACGTACGCCAGCGTCAAGCCTTCGTCGGCGGTGACGCAGGAGTCGTTCGTCACGCTGCTTCGGCCGAAGGTGCACCGCGAAGGCGTCATCGAGGCGGAGACGCTGCTCCCGGCTACGGCAAGCGGCGGCCGGCCGGCCGGCGCCGGCATGTACAAGTTTTACCGGGTCGCGACGTATGCGGCGAACGGCGCGAACGACTTCGTGACGTTCAGCTTCGACGTTCCGTCGGCCGGCAGCTACGACGTACGGCTCGGGTTCGTCAAAACCGGCGCCTCGGGTACGGTCAAAGCCGAGCTGGACGGCGTCCAGCTGCAAACCGGCATCGACTTGTACGATACGTATTACGACACGCTGGAGCTCGCGTTCGCGAACCGGACGCTGGCGGCCGGCACGCATACGCTCAAGCTGACGTCGACGGGCAAAAACGCCGCAAGCGCCGGCTACACCATGGCGCTCGACTACATCCGGCTCAATCCGGCCGGTACGGCGATCGACAAGGCGGTTCCATACCCGGTCTCGACGGCCGTCAACGGAATGGCGACGGGCGTCGTCGTAACGCTGCCGGCGGCGTCCGACCAGCTGTTCGTCAATCCGACGAACGCGGCCGTCACGTCGGCGGGCAACCTGACGATCGCCTGCTCGGCGACGCAGTGCATGGCGCGCAAGCCGGCGGCCGGCGGCTACGACCGGTACGCGGCGGTCAATACGTCGGTGTCCGGCGCCAGCTTGACCGACGGCGCCCAGGTGCTCGTCAGCGCGCCCGCCGGCAGCGGCATCGCGCTCGGGCGAACGTCCGCGACCGCTTGGACGGGAACGGTGACGCTGACGTCGCCGGGCTCGCCGCAGCTGTACGCGCCGTCCGTCGCATCGGTGAAGGTCGACGGCGTGGCGCTCGCGCCGTCGCAATATGCGTACGACGCGTCGACGAAGCTGCTGACGCTGAATGCTTTATCCGCCGCGACTCATTCGATAGAGGTCGGACTGTAGCGGGTGCGGAGTCCCCTTCTCCGTCCGGGATAGGTTCTCCCGACTGCCCGCCGCCTCTCTCCGGTACTCGAACGTACATGGCCGTCGCAACGAGACCGGGTGCAAAAAGTGTCCTGCCCGGTTCCAAAATTGGCATGCATCGTTCGCGGCCGTTCGGTACGATCGGGGTAGAACGACGAAGCTGCATCGATAAAGGAGCCGGTACGCGATGAATCTGGAAATCGGTTGCGCAAAAGTGGACATTACGCCGTCGAAGCCGGTGCCGCTCGCCGGGTTTGCGGTACGGCAAAACGAGCCGTTCGAGGGAATCCGCAGCAAGCTGTACGCGAGGGCGCTCTATTTGCGTCAGCGGGAGGCGGACGGGACAGTCCGTCGCGCATTGGTCGTGTCCGCCGATCTGTTATGGTGGGGATCGGACCGGATGCCGAAGCTATACCGGGAGTTGAAGGAGAAACGGGGCTTGGAGCCGGAGGCGGTCATCCTGAACGCGACGCACAGCCATTCCGGACCGCAGGCGAGCTTCGCCTTCCATCGGCTGCTCGGACAAGCCGATCCGGCTTACGTGGACGAGCTGGAGCGCCGTCTCCTCGAAGCGGTCGCCGAGGCGGAGGCGAACGCAGAGCCCGTCACGATCGAGCGCGGCGAAGGCGAATCGCGCATCGGCGTGCAGCGGCGCCGTTACGCCGACGGCAAGGTGGTCGGAGGGCACGATCCGGAAGGGGTGATGGACCCCGAGGTGACGGTCGTCCGTTTCACGACCGCTTCCGGCCGGACGAAAGCGGTCGTCGCGCATTACGCCTGCCACCCCGTTACGACGAGCCGCAATTTCGTCTCCTCCGAATTTACCGGACGGGCGATGGAGACGCTCGAGCGGAAGCTGGGCGACGGCGCGGTTTGCTTGTTTTTGCAAGGGGCGTGCGGGGATATCAATATTTTCAAAGAGAGTGCGCCGCCGCATATCGAGGACGATTACGGGATCGTCGACTACTTCGGGGATAAGCTGGCCGAGACGGTCGCGGGAGTGCTGGAGCGCCCCATGCGCAAGCTGGAGCCGGTTCGGCTCGCAGGCCGATCGTGCGGCGTTCCCCTCGCGCTGAAACGGCTGGAGACGAAGGAAGAGCTGGAGGCGATCGCGGCGAAAGGCGCGCCCCCGTACGACGAGTGGGCGGTCGAGATGCTCCGTAGGCTGGACGAGCGCCCGACGCGGCTGACGCTCGAGATGAACGCGCTGGACATTGCGGACGGATTGGCGCTGCTCGCGATGAACGCGGAAGTCGTCGTCGAATACGGCCTGTACGTCAAGAAGCTTTCGGACGGAACGGTTCTGCCGGTTCCTTATTCGAACGGCATGATCGGGTATGTGCCGACCCGGATGCAGATCGGCTGCGGCGGCTATGAACCGGTCGAATCCACCTACTATTTCCACATGCCGGGACGTTTCGACGAAAGCGTCGAGGAGTCGATGCGCCGCGGACTCGAAGCGATGATCGGCCGGTCGGGAGGGGAGCGGCGATGAACGCGGCGGTTGTCGGCTACGGCACGATGGGCAAGCTGTTCGCCGGGCTGTTGTCCGGCATGGAAGGCGTCCGATTGGCGGCGATCTGCTCGTCCTCGCCCGCCACGGAGCGGGAGGCGGAGAAGCTCGGCGCCCGATGGTACGCCGACTACCGGGAGATGCTCGAGAGAGGCGCCGAGCTCGATGCGGTCGTGCTGGCGCTGCCGACCGATCTGCATCGCGAATACGCCGTTGCCGCAGCCCGAAAAGGGCTGCACGTCATCTGCGAGAAGCCGCTCGCGCTTACGGTCGACGATGCGATCGCCATGGTCGAGGAATGCAATCGTCACGGGGTTCGGCTGTTCGCGGGGCACGTCCTCCGTTTTTTTCCCGAGTATGCCTCGATGGCGAACCGGGTGAAGGCGGGGGAGATCGGTCCGGTCGGGCTGGCCCGGGCGAAACGGTATACCGTTCACCCGAAGGCGGACGCCTGGTTCGCCGATGAATCGAGGAGCGGCGGCGTCGTCATGGATCTGATGATCCACGATATCGACTGGATGCGATCGATGCTCGGCGAGGCGACATCGGTATACGCCGACGTCCGCCGCTCCCCCGGATTGCAATGCGCTTCCGCCGCGATCCGGTTCGAGTGCGGGGCGATCGCCACGCTGGAGGCGATGTGGGGCTATCCGGGACCGTTCGAAGCGGCGGCGGAGGCGGCGGGAGCCGGCGGGTTGCTGCGAACGGACGGGCCGCCGGACCCGACGTCCGCCGCCCGGCCAGCATCGGCCGGCTCCGCCGGAGCGGAAGGCGTGGCGATTCCGGGAAGCGCGGCAGGCGCCGATCCGTACCGGCTCGAGCTGGAGCATTTCGTCCGGTGCATCCGGACCGGAGAGGAGCCGATCGTCGGCGCATGGGACGGTGTGGCGGCGGTCGCTTTAGCATGCGCGGCGCTCGAGTCGGCGCGAACCGGGAGGCCGGTCGTGCCGAAGGCGTACGCGTCGATGCCGGGACATTGAACGGCGAAGCCGAATAAGCGAAGCCGGGTTTCCTTATGCTAGTGGGGGAACCCGGCTTTTTCGCGTTTTTGGAGCGAACGGATTGACAGACGAAGCGCAACGATGGTAAGTTTATAACACAGTAAACACATAGGAATTATTTGAAATATGCGATCCGCAAAAACGGCTGACGAGAGGGGATTTATCCGATGGAAAGGGCGATTACGATTCAATACGGCTCGATCGAGCTGAAGGCGACGCTGCATTATCCGGAGGCGGCGAAGACGAACGAGGGCGACCAAGGGGGGCAATGCCCGCTGATCGTCATCTGCCACGGCTTCGTCGGCAACCGGATCGGCGTCGATCGGCTGTTCGTCGGCGCCGCCCGCAAATTCGCCGCCGCCGGATATATGACGCTCCGCTTCGATTACGCCGGCTGCGGCGAAAGCACGGGCGACTACGGCGAAGGCGGACTCGATTCGATGATCGAGCAAACCCGCGTCGTGCTCGATTACGCGCTCGACATCGATTACGTCGACCTGAATCGGGTATCGCTGCTCGGACACAGTCTGGGCGGGGCGGTGGCGCTCCTGACCGCGGCGCAGGACCGTCGCGTGAAGCAGCTGCTGCTCTGGTCGGCGGTCGCGCATCCGTTCAACGACATCGTCCGCATCGTCGGGCAGAATACGTACGACGACGCCATCCGGTACGGATCGGCGGACTATATGGGCTATTCGCTTCGCCCGGCTTTCTTCGAGTCGCTCTCCGCGCATCAGCCGTTCGCGCAGCTCCGCAAGTTTGCGGGCGACGTATTTCTGGCGCACGGCACGTCCGACCGGGTCGTCCCCGCGGATTACTGCTCGCTGTATCAGAAGCTGTTCTGGATGCGGTCGTTCGGCCAATGCGACATGGAGCTGCTGTTCCAGGCCGATCATACGTTTTCTTCCGGGGAGAGCAAGCGGGAGCTGTACGACAAGACGCTGCATTGGCTGACGTACAACGAGAAGCGGAAGCGGGAATGGCACAATTGGGAAATATAGCGGATGAGGGGCGCGGATTGCGCTCCTTTTTTGCCGTTCCCGGCAATTTCCCGGGCAGGCGGCGTCCGGAATATGGTAAAATCGGGAAAAGCGAAGGAGGATGGGACGATGGATTTATACGGTATGAATATCTCGTATTTGAGGGAAAAATATGCCGACATCGAAAAACGGCTGACGGCGGCCGTCGGCCAGCTGTCGGAGGCGCAATTGAACTGGCGTCCCGCCGAGGGCGACAACAGCATCGCGAACCTGATCGTCCATCTCGCGGGCAACGCGAAGCAGCGCATCCTTGCGAACGTGTTCGGAGGGCCGGATACGCGGGACCGCGAGGCGGAGTTCGACGAGACGGTGCATGCGAGCAAGGAGACGCTGCTTGCGACGATCGGAGACACGTTCGCGCTGCTGAACCGGGCGCTCGACGACCTGCGCCCGGACGATTGGGAGCGCGTTATCGACGTGGGGGGACGTTCGATGACGGTATTCAAGATCATGCATACGATCGCCTCCCATTTCTCCGAGCATCTCGGGCAGACGCTCTACCTGGCGAAGCATCAGCTCGGGGACGCGTACGTCACGACCTCGGTTCCGCGCACTCCGCGCGGCACGCGCTGAAGCGGATCGGCACGACACGCCCCGTTTAAGGATATTCCACGTAAATTTCCCGGTACCCGGGACCGCTTCGCTTGCGCAGCCGAACGTGCAGCGAGCCGTCCCGGAACGCCGCATGCCCCGTTCGGACTCCGACCGGGGCGGGCAGCCGGACCGTCTGCTTGTTGCCGAGCGGGCCTTCGATTTTCAGCGTCGTCCCGTCGACGAACAGTTGAAGCTTGCGCGGATCGATGGAATGCGGAATCGGGATGCGGACTTTGACGAACCGTTCCGTCTCGGTTACCTCGGGGCGGAACAGGACGGAGTCGGATTTCTCCGAGCGGGCCCCGGCCGTCTCGCGATTGGCGGGCGCCGCGCCTTCCACGACGTCGCGCACGAATCGGCCGATGCGCCGAAACGAATCGCTTTTGCCGCCCGGCAGCGCGTTCGGAAACAGCTCGTCGAACAACCGGTCGAACTGGCTCCAGTCGAATCCGTCTCCCCCGCTTCCCGCCGCTTTGCGCCCATTTCGATTATCGTTCATGATGGCATCGCTCCCGTACGAAGGTTTGCTCGTTCGATACAGCATATGTGCGTTCGCCTTCTGCGGTTCGTTCGAGCCGATGCGCCGTTTTCCGTTCATATTCCGTTCATGATCGGCTGTTAAGCTGAAGCCATATCCCACTAGGAATGGAGATCGAAACCGTTATGAATGCCAAACCGAACACGGCGGCCCGCCGGAACAAATGGGGCGACTTCGTCGCGCTGATCCGGGAGACGAAGCCCCCCAAGCTGCAGCTGATCGTCGCGCTCGTCCTCAGTCTGATCGGGACGGTCGTCAGTCTGGTCATCCCGCTGTTCACGAAAAACCTCGTCGACGGCTTCTCGCTCGACTCGCTCGATCCGATCCATATCGTGCTGCTCGTCGCGGCGTTCGTCGCGCAGACGGTCGCCGCCGGCGTCTCGATCTATTTGCTGAACCGGACCGGGCACCGCATCGTGGCGGGCATCCGGGAACGGCTATGGCGCAAGCTGCTCGCCCTTCCGGTCTCGTATTACGACGACACCAAGACGGGCGAGCTGACGAGCCGGGTGACGAACGACACCGGCATCGTGCGCGGCCTCATTACCGAGCAGCTGTCCGGCTCGCTGAACGGAATCATCTCGATGATCGGCTCGATCGTCATTTTGCTTGTCATGGATTGGAAAATGACGCTCGTCATGCTCATCGCCGTTCCGGTTACGTTCGCCGTCATGGCGCCGCTCGGACGGCAAATGTACCGCATCTCGAAAGGGATGCAGGACGAGACGGCCCGGTTCACGTCGGTGCTCAACCAGGTGCTGTCGGAAATCCGGCTCGTCAAATCGTCGAACGCGGAGCCCCGCGAATACGAGAACGGCAAAGCCGGCATCGCCGGCCTGTACCGGTTCGGCGTCAGGGAGGGCAAAGTGCAGGCGATGATCGCGCCCGTCATGATGCTCGTGGTGATGGGACTCGTCGTCGCGCTGATCGGCTACGGAGGCGTCCGCGTCTCGTCGGGGGCGATGACGGCCGGGGAGCTGGTCGCGTTTCTGCTCTACTTGTTCCAGATCGTCATGCCGGCGACGCAGCTGTCGACGTTTTTCACCCAGTTCCAAAAGGCGATGGGGGCGACGGAGCGCATCGTCGAAGCGCTTCGCTCGGACGAGGAGGCTTACGGGACGGGCCGTCCGGTGCCGAAGGAGGAGCGGCCGATCGTGCTCGAGGACGTCCGGTTCGCTTACAAGCCCGGCGAGCCGGTGCTGCGCGGCGTCGGGTTCGCGATCGAGCCGGGCAAGGTGACGGCCGTCGTAGGGCCGAGCGGCAGCGGCAAGACGACGCTGTTCTCGCTGCTCGAACGGTATTATGCGCCGCAATCGGGGACGATCCGGTTCGGCGCCGATCCGATCGACGAGCTGTCGCTTCGGGAGTGGCGTGCCCGGATCGGCTACGTGTCGCAGGACAGCCCGCTCATCGCCGGGACGATCCGGGACAACATCGTCTACGGAACCGACCGCGACGTGTCGCGGGAGGAGCTCGAGCGCGCGGCGCGGTCGGCGTACGCCGACGCGTTCATCCGCAGCTTGCCGGACGGCTACGAGACGGAGGTTGGCGAACGCGGCATCAAGCTGTCAGGGGGCCAGCGGCAGCGGATCGCCATCGCCCGGGCGCTGCTGCGCGACCCGGCGCTGCTCATGCTCGACGAGGCGACGTCGAGTCTCGACAGCAAGTCGGAGCAGGCGGTGCAGGAAGCGCTCGACAATTTGATGCGCGGCCGGACGACGATCGTCATCGCCCACCGGCTGTCCACCGTCGTGGACGCCGACCGGATCGTATTCATCGAGAAAGGCGAGGTGACGGGGATCGGAACGCACGAGGAGCTGTTCGAGACGCATCCGATGTACCGCGAGTTCGCGGTCAACCAGCTGCGCATGCACGCGGAGGCGGGGCAAGGGCGAGCCGGGGGCCAGGAGGCGGAGACGGAGGAAAAGTCGATCGCTTCCCGATTGTAAACGGGACGATTCGAGACCGGAGCGGGTGCGCTCCGGTTGTTTGGCATGCGCAAAATCGGAGGACCGTCCGAGCGATGCCGCGTCATATAACAATGAATGGGGGGAATATGACGTCCTTTTCGCGAGCCGGCTTATGAGCGAAGTGAAACCGCTTCGATCAAGAAAATGTTGCGGATCGAGTCATTTATATATTGTGTCATAAATAAATATATGGTATGTATTATATAGGGTCATCACGACGTACCAAACGCGAAGGATGTCCGATTCGAAATGGGGAGGCGTTCCGTATGAAAGCTGCCGGTCAAAGCGTCAAGTTGGGTCTTATCGTATGCCAATATTGCGGCGCATGGATCGATGAAGTCGAAACCGAGAAGGTGACGGTGCTGTACGGCGCGTGCCGGGACGAATCGTGCCGGAGCAAGACGAGACGGGAGGAAATGAACGATGGATAACGGAAGCGGCAATCATCGCGGTTCGATAAGCGGCAACGATAACGGCCAATGGATTTTGCCTTTCGAAAGCGGACACGCGGGCATGAAGGAGCTGCTCGGCGGCAAAGGGGCGAATTTGGCGGAGATGACGAAGGCGGGGCTTCCCGTCCCTCCGGGGTTCACGATTACGACGCAAGCGTGCCGGGCGTACTACGAAGCGGGCGGCCGGCTGCCCGACGGGCTGATGGGCGAAACGGCGAAGGCGATCGAAGAGCTGGCCCGCAAGCAGGGCAAAACGTTCGGCGATCCCGCCGCGCCGCTGCTCGTCTCGGTCCGGTCCGGCTCGGTGCACTCGATGCCGGGCATGATGGATACGATTTTGAACGTCGGGCTGAACGACGAGACGGTTCGCGGCTTCGCCGAGTCGACGGGCGACGCGCGGTTCGCCTACGATTGCTACCGCCGCCTCATCCAGATGTTCGGCAACGTCGTGTTCGGCATCGAGCCGATCCGTTTCGAGCGGCTGCTGCACGAGACGAAGGAGAAGCACGGCGCCGCCAACGATCGCGACGTGCCCGCCGAAGGCTGGATCGAGCTCGCGGCGCGCTACAAGGAGCTGATCGCGTCGAAGGGGGGCAAGCCGTTCCCGCAGCGGCCGGACGAACAGATCGAGCTGGCGGTGGAAGCGGTGTTCCGCTCGTGGAATAACCCGCGCGCGATCGTGTACCGCAAAGTGAACCGGATCCCGGATCACCAAGGAACGGCCGTCAACGTGCAGGCGATGGTGTTCGGCAACAAGGGCGACGATTGCGGAACGGGCGTCGTCTTCACGCGCAACCCGTCGACCGGGGAGAAGAAGCTGTTCGGCGAATATTTGACGAACGCCCAGGGCGAAGACGTCGTGGCCGGGGTCCGGACGCCGCTGCCGATCGCGGAGCTGGAACGCGACATGCCGGACGTGTACGACGAGCTGAGACGGACGGCGGAGAAGCTGGAGCGCCATTACCGCGACATGCAGGATATCGAGTTTACGGTCGAGCACGGACGGCTGTACCTGCTCCAGACGCGGACGGGCAAACGATCGGCCCAAGCCGCGATGAAAATTAGCGTCGACCTCGTCGACGAGGGGCTGCTGACGCGCGAGGAGGCGGTGGCGCGCATCGAGACCGGCCACCTCGACCAGCTGCTGCATCCGGCCATTCCGGCGGACGCGAAGCTCGACGTCTTGGCGACGGGGCTCCCCGCCTCGCCGGGGGCGGCGACGGGCGAAGCGGTGTTCGACGCCGACACGGCGGAAGAGCGCGCGCGCGCCGGACGCCGCGTCATCCTCGTCCGGGCGGAGACGACGCCCGAGGACATCCACGGCGTGCTCGCCGCGGAAGGCGTGCTGACGAGCCGCGGCGGCATGACGAGCCACGCGGCGGTCGTCGCCCGCGGCATGGGCAAGCCGTGCGTCTGCGGCTGCGAGGAGGCGCGCATTGACGCCGAGGCGCGGGAGCTTCGCGTCGGCGGCGCCGTCATCCGCGAGGGCGACGCCGTCTCGATCGACGGCTCGACCGGCCGCGTCATCCGCGGCGAGGTGCCGCTCCGCGCCGGCGAGCTGTCGCCGGAGCTGGCGCGGCTGCTCGGCTGGGCGGACGGCATCCGCGAGCTGCGCGTCGCGGCGAATGCGGACAACCCGGCCGACGCGGCGAAGGCGCGCGAATTCGGCGCGGAGGGGATCGGCCTGTGCCGCACGGAGCATATGTTTCTCGCGCCGGACCGGCTGCCGGCCGTCCGCGAGATGATTCTCGCCGAGACGCGCGAGGAGCGCGAGCGGGCGCTCGCCAAGCTGCTGCCGATGCAGCAGGGCGACTTCGACGGCATGTTCCGGGCGATGGACGGCTTGCCGGTGACGATCCGGCTGCTCGATCCGCCGCTTCACGAGTTTTTGCCGAACGCCGACGAGCTTCGCCAGCGTGCGGCCGAGCTGTCCGACGCGATCGCGCGCTCCGCGGACGAAGCTCAAGCCGAACCGCTGCGCGGCGACTTGGCGGAGCTCGAGACGATGCTGCGCAAGGTGCGGTCGCTGCACGAGGCGAACCCGATGCTCGGCCAGCGCGGCTGCCGGCTCGGCGTGCTGTTCCCGGAAATATACGACATGCAGACGGAAGCGGTGTTCCGTGCCGCGCTCGACTGCATGCGCGACGGCGTCGTCGTGCTGCCCGAGGTGATGGTGCCGCTCGTCGGCCACGTCAACGAGCTGCGCTTCCTGCGGGAGCGGATCGACCGGACGGCCGAGCGCGTGCTCGGCGCCGACGCCGCGAAGTGCCGCTACAAGGTCGGCACGATGATCGAGGTGCCGCGCGCCGCGCTGACCGCGGCGCAAATCGCCGAGTGCGCCGACTTCTTCTCGTTCGGCACGAACGATTTGACGCAGATGACGTACGGCTGCAGCCGGGACGACGCCGAAGGGAAATTTTTGACCCATTACGTCGACCAGAAGCTGCTGCCCGCCAATCCGTTCCAGACGCTCGACCGCGACGGCGTCGGCCGGCTGATCGAATGGGCGCTTCGCGACGGCAAGCCGGTGCGGCCCGATCTGAAGGCCGGCGTATGCGGCGAGCACGGCGGCGATCCGCAGTCGATCGCGTTCTGTCACGCGATCGGACTCGACTATGTCAGCTGCTCGCCGTACCGGATCCCGCTCGCCCGGATCGCCGCGGCGCAGGCGCGACTGGCGCACGGGCCGTCTCCCAAGCCGAAGGCCGGCGCCGATGCCGATACCGATGCGCGGCCGCTCGCCGCGGCCGCCGGGAGCAGCGTCTCCTGAGCGGGCAAAAATGTTGCCGGCCGGAGTGGCTTTTGTCCCGAATCCGCGCTAACATAGAAGAATAGGAACGTTTCGGATGAGCCGGAAGCGACTATCGCTTTCGGCTTCCGTTCGAAAGGAGGAAGACGAACGTGCCGTTATCGCCACGTCAGCTGGAAATCGTCCGGCTCGTCAAGCAGCATGCGCCGATTACGGGCGAGCAAATCGCGGAGACGCTCCGGCTCAGCCGGCCGACGATCCGTTCCGATCTTGCGCTGCTCGTCATGCTCGGGCATCTCGACGCCAAGCCGAAGGTCGGCTATTTTCCGGGACAAGCCGCCGCCCAAGAGGACAAAGGCTCGGCGGCATTCGCCGAGATGAAAGTGAAGGACGTGCAGGCGCTGCCCGTCATCATCCGCGAAACGGCGACGGTGCACGACGCGGTCGTTACGCTGTTCATGGAGAATGTCGGCAGCCTGATCGTCGCGGACGAGTCCAATGCGCTCGCCGGCGTCATCTCGCGCAAAGATTTGCTCAAAGTGACGCTCGGCAATCCGGCCGCGTCGACGATGCCGGTCGGACTCGTCATGACCCGGCACCCGAACGTCGTCGTCGCGCTGCCAGACGAAACGGTGCTCGAGGCCGGTCGCAAAATGATTCATCACCAGGTGGACAGCCTCCCCGTCGTCGTTCGTCACCCGGACGATTCCGGCAAATGGGAAGTGGTCGGCCGCATTACGAAAACGACGATGACGAAGCTGCTGGTCGGCTGGACCGGCGCCGTGGAAAGCTAAACGAAGGGGGAGCGGGGATGACCGAGGAGCGGCAGCAGCTCATAACAATTTGCTCGGATGCGGTCGGCGAAACGGCGGAAGCGGTCGTGCGCGCGACGATTCGCCAATTCGACGCGCATCAGGTGAAGATCCGAAGAATCGGACATGTTAAAAACGAAGACGAAATTCGCACGATCATGGAGGAAGCGGCGCAAAGCGGAGGCTTCGTCGCGTATACGCTCGTCCAGCCGGAGCTGCGCGAGATGATGAAGGAGGAGTCGATCCGGCTCGGCGTGCGCGCCGTCGACATCATGGGCCCGATGATGCAGGCGTTCATCGACACGTTCAACGATTCGCCGAAGCGGAAGCCGGGGCTGCTTCACGAGATGGACGACGCCTACTTCCGCCGGGTCGAGGCGATCGAGTTCGCGGTCAAGTGCGACGACGGCCGCGACGCGAACCTGCTGCTGCAGGCGCATATCGTGCTCGTCGGCGTGTCGCGCACGTCGAAGACGCCGCTCAGCATTTTTTTGGCGCACAAGGGGTACAAGGTCGGCAACTTCCCGCTCGTGCCCGAGGTGAAAACGCCGCAGCAGCTTCTGCAGCTGCCGGGCAACCGGATCGTCGGCTTGACGATGGACGCGGAGCAGCTGCTCAAAATCCGCACCGAACGGCTTCGCGCCGTCGGATTGCCGTACGGGGCGAAGTATGCCACGCTGCAGCGTATATCCGAGGAGCTCGAGTACGCGCACGATATTATGAAGCGGCTCGGCTGTCCCGTCATCGACGTGACGGACAAGGCGATCGAGGAGACGGCGGGCGTTATTTTGGGATACTTGTGACGGCCGCAGCGCCGTTTATTTTTTCGTCGCGAACGAAGCAACTTCGGGTTGTCTCCCACCCCCATCTCCGTTATCATGGATAAGGATGGACGATATTGGAGAAGAGAGGGATCACGGAGCATGAGCAAGCTGAAGGTGGGCGTCATCGGAGCCGGATCGATATCCGAGCTGCATATGGGCTCCTATAAAAACAACCCGAACGTCGAGATGTATGCGATCTGCGACTTGAACGAGCAGCGGGCGAAAGGGCTGGCCGACAAATACGGCTTCGCCAAGGTGTACACGAACATCGACGAGATGCTCGCCGATCCGGAGTTGGAAGCGGTCAGCATTTGCACCTGGAACAATACGCATGCCAGCCTCGCCGTGAAGGCGCTCGACTCGGGCAAGCACGTCCTCGTGGAGAAGCCGCTCAGCACGACGGTGGAGGAAGCGCTGCAGGTGCAGGAGGCGGTTCGCCGCTCCGGGAAGCTCGTACAGGTCGGCTACGTCCGCCGCTACGGCTCGAACACGCAAATGCTGAAGCAATTTATCGACAACGGCGATCTCGGCGAGATTTATTACGCGAAGGCGTCGTGCTTGCGCCGTCTCGGCAATCCGGGCGGCTGGTTCGCGGACAAGTCCCGTTCCGGCGGCGGCCCTCTCATCGACTTGGGCGTCCATATGATCGACATTTGCTGGTACTTGATGGGACGGCCGAAGGTGAAATCCGTCAGCGGCAATACGTACAACCGTCTCGGCAACCGGTCCAACGTGAAAAACTTGAACTTCTACAAGGCGGCCGACTACGACGCGAGCAAAAACACCGTCGAAGATTTGGCCAACGCGATCGTCCGCTTCGAGAACGGCGCCTCGCTTATGGTCGACGTCAGCTTCACGCTCCATGCGAAGCAGAACGAAGTATCCGTGAAGCTGTACGGGGACAAGGGCGGCTGCGAGATCGAGCCGGAGCTCGCGATCATTACGGAGAAGTACGATACGATTTTGAACGTGACGCCGCAGGTCAACTCGCTGCAGCTGAACGTGACCGAAGCGTTCCAGAACGAAATCAATCATTTCGTCGAAAGCTGCTTGAACGGCACGACGCCGATCAGCCCGGTCGAGGACGGCGTGGAAATGATGAAAATGTTGTGCGGCATTTACGAATCCGCCGAAACCGGCAAAGAAGTGTATTTCTAATTGAATCCGTAAAACAAATGACGTCCTTTCGGCCCATCGGCCGTCGGGACGTCATTTTTTGTTGGCGAAGGCGGCGAGCCGCTCCTCTTCCGTCAATCTCGGGCAAACCGTGCAGTTCCGTCCGTCCTTCAAAAAATAACGGAGGCAGCACGTTTTGCGCACACGTATCGTCTCGCCCGGCTTGAGCGGATGGCTGACGCAGCTGCCCTCGATGCGGAGCGGATTGTCGAGGCAGGCGCCGAACAGGTCGCAGCCGGCGTATTTCGTAACGAACGCGTAGTCGTCTTGAAGGACCGCTTTTTTCGATTCGTCCGTCTCTCCGTCGCTCCATGCGTTGTAGAAGTGATGAATGTAGACGAGCGCATTTTCCCACAGCGTGCACATGCTTACGTGGGCATGGGCCGATACGGCTCGAAACAGCGGCTCCAAATGGTCGCCGAACAGCGATTTCCCGATTCGGTTGCGCCATTCGACGCGCTCGTCGGCCGGGCAGGGGACGATGTCGGCGTCGTCGCCGTTCCAGACGATAGACGGCTGCAATTGATCGTCCAGCTCGAGTGTACAGGCGCCGGCCGAAGCGTGCACGCCGACTCCGTCGCGGCTCATCGCGTCGAGCGCCGCGACGAGGATGCGGGCGTACGCCTTCACGAACAGCGAGCCTACGGCCGCCGGCGACGCCGACCGCCATTTGCCGTCGAGCGTTCGCAGCACGTGTTCCAGCACGTCGGGCTTCGCCAAGTCCGAGGCGTCGAACCGGTACCGCGCCGCCGGATTCGGAGCGCGCCGGAAACGGTATTCCGCCTCCCAATCGGCACGTCGGGCGTCAAGCGTAGGCATGGGCTTTCCTCCGGGCCGTCACGTCGCGGCCTTTGCCGAGCGGGACGCACATCGGCGTACCGAATATCGGGTCCGGCACGATGCGGCATTCGAGATCGAACACGTGGCGGATGAGCTGCTCGTTGACGATCTCTTCCGGACTTCCGCTCGCGTAGACGGTTTTGTTTTTGACGGCGACGATATGGTGGGCGTACCGGCACGCGAGGTTGATGTCGTGCAGCACCATGACGATCGTCCGTCCTTCGTTCTCGTTCAGGTCGAACAGCAGGTCGAGCACTTCGATCTGATGCGTCAGGTCGAGATACGTCGTCGGCTCGTCGAGCAAAATCGTCGGCGTATCCTGCGCGAGCGTCATGGCGATCCACGCCCGCTGGCGCTGGCCGCCGGACAGCGAGTCGACGGCCCGCTCCGCGAGCTCGGTCATGCCGGTCGCCTCGAGGGCGCGCGTCACCATGCGCTCGTCCTCCTCCGACCATTGCTTGAGCCAGCTCTGGTACGGGTAACGCCCTTGCTTGACGAGCTGCAGGACGGTCAGTCCTTCCGGAGCGGTCGGACCTTGCGGCAAAATGGCGAGCCGGCGGGCGACCTCCCTCGTAGAAAGCCGGGCGATGTTGTCGCCGTCCAGCAAAACCGAGCCCGACTCGGGCTTCAGCAGCCGCGCCATCGAGCGGAGCAGCGTCGATTTGCCCGAACCGTTGCCCCCGATCAGGACGGTGATGCTTCCTTGGGGAATCGACAAGTCCAAGTTTTCGATGATCGGCTGCTCGCCGTAGGAGAGCGTCAGTCGGTTCGTTTCGAGTGCTTTCATCGTTCCAGCCTCCCGGGGGATGATGTCGACGGACGCCCGTCAGGCGTTCCGGTTGCGGTACAGCAAATACAGGAAGAACGGTGCTCCGATGAGCGACGTGAAAATGCCTACGGGCAGGTCGAGCGGCGCGAAGGCGGTGCGGGCAATCAAGTCGGCCAGCGCCACGATGATGCCGCCGGTCAGGACGGCGACGGGCAGCAGCCCGCCGAACGACGGCCCGACGAGCCGGCGCGCGATATGCGGGGCGAGCAGGGCGACGAAGCCGATCGCGCCGCCGACGGCGACGGCCGCTCCGGCCAAGCCGACGCACAGGGCGAGCAGCAGCAGCCGGCTGCGGTTGACGCGGCTGCCTGTGCTCGAGGCGGTGTCGTCGCCGAGCTGCAGCACGTTCAGCGTCCGGCCCGCGAAGAAGGCGACCGGCAGCAGGACGAGCGCCCAAGGCGCCAGCGCCGCGACGTCGGTCCAGTTGGCGCCGTAAACGGTGCCGGTCAGCCACGTCAGCGCCTTGCTCGACGTGTAGAACGGGCTGCGCACGATGAGCAGCGTCGTCAGCGCGCGCATGCTCGCTTCGATGCCGACGCCGATCAGGACGAGCCGCATGGCGGCTACGCCTTTTTTCCAAGCGAGCGCGTAAATGATCGCCGTGGCGGCGACCGCGCCGACCATCGCGGCGAACGGCAGCAGCCGGATGCTGGCCGTAGGCAGCAGCGTGATGAAAAGGACGGCGGCCGCCGACGCTCCGCCGGTGACGCCCATAATGTCCGGCGAGGCGAGCGGATTGCGGATCATGCCTTGCAGGATGGCGCCGGACGCCGCCAGCAGCATGCCGACGAGCAGCGCGACGACGATGCGCGGCAGCCGGAATTGGAGCACGATCGTCGCTTCGGCTTCGTCGCCGGCGCCGAACAAGATGCGGACGACCGACAGCGGATGAATGCGCATCGAGCCGATCGCCGAGCTCGCGATCGCGACGGCGACGGTTACGGCGGCCAGCATGCAGGCGACGAGCAGCGTCCGTTTGTCGAGCAGGCCGGAAGCCTTCAACGATTTGCTGCGGAAAGGGATATATTTGCTCATGATTTCGACCACCCTTTGCGCGCCGCGAAAATGAAAAACGGCGTTCCGATCAGCGCGGTCATGACCCCGATCGGAATTTCGCCCGGCATGGCGACGAAGCGGGCGGCGATGTCGGCCGCGATCAGCAGAATCGCCCCGACGAAGGCCGAATACGGCGTCATCCAGCGAATGTCGCCGCCGACCAGGTACCGGCACAGATGCGGCGTCACGAGACCGACGAACGCGATCGGGCCGGCCGCGGCGACCGAAGCGGCGCACAGCGTCATAATGACGAGACCGGCCGCCGCTTTGACGAGCAGCGTCCGCTGGCCGAGACCTTTGGCGACGTCCTCGCCGAGCAGCAGCGTATTGATCGGACCCGAGACGATCAGGGCGACGATCCAAGACGCGGCCATATAAGGAAGCACGTCGATCAATATCGAAAGTTTGCGCCCTTGCACCGAGCCGGCGAGCCATAGCAGCACTTCGTCCATTTTGCGTTCGTCGATCAGCAGCAGCGCGTGAATCATCGACGAAGCGAGCGCCGTGACGGCGGCGCCGGCGAGCGTCACCTTGAGCGGGGATAGCCCCTCGCGGCCGACCGATCCGAGCATATAGACGACGACTCCGCTCGCGACGGCTCCGAGAAAGGCGATCCAGGTCATCTCGGATAACGATTGGACGGAGAAAAACGTGACGCCGGCGACTACGGCGAGCCCCGCCCCGGAATTGATGCCCATCAAGCCGAGGTCGGCGAGCGGGTTTTTCGTCAACGCCTGCAGCAGCGTTCCCGCGATGCCGAGGCTCGCGCCTACGGCGGCGGCGATCAGGGCGCGAGGGACGCGCAGTTCTTTGATCGCGATATGTTCGTTGGAGCCGTTAAAATGAAAATAAGCGTCGATGGCGGTACGCCAAGTCGTACCGATGACGCCGTACACGATGCTTGCGTATACGGCCGCCGCAAGCAGAAGGAGCGCGGTCGCAAGCCCGAACAGCTTGCCGGTTGCGCTGCGCAAAACCGGGTGCATAAACGTCCTCTTTCCTTTATGAGAGCTGCATGTTGTCTACATCGTTCAGTGTATGGGATCGGGCTTGTTCTGTCAATGAATTTGATATTCATTCTCACTGAAAATCGTTTATGTATTGACAAGGAAAAGCGGGATGTGTAACATAAGATTCTGGAAATGATAATCATTCTCACATCGAGTGCCGCCCGCTTTTCGTTACATAGCCGATCGGCTTGCCGGCACCGGAACACATTGTACACCATATAGGGGGAACGAACACACCATGAACATGAAACGGAACCGGATCGCCGCGACGATGCTGACGGCCGTCATCGGAGCGACCGTCGTCCTGGCGGGATGCGCGGGCAAGCAGGAGCAGCCGCCCGCTTCGAGCGGCAGCGCGGGAGGAGGCGCGGCCCCGAGCCAAAGCCAGAGCTATACGGTGAAGCACGCGATGGGGGAGACGACGCTTACGAAGAAGCCCGAGCGCGTCGTCATCTTGACGAACGAAGGGACCGAAGCGCTGCTGGCGCTCGGCGTGAAGCCGGTCGGAGCGGTCAAATCGTGGGTCGGCGACCCGTGGTACGAGCATATTAAAGCGGACATGCAGGGCGTCAAAAACGTCGGCACCGAGTCGCAGCCGAATATCGAAGAAATCGCCGCGCTCAAGCCGGATCTGATCATCGGCAACAAGATGCGGATCGAGAAAGTATACGACCAGCTGAACAAAATCGCCCCGACGGTTTACTCGGCCGAGCTGCGCGGCGACTGGAAAGTGAACTTCATGCTGTACGCGGAAGCGCTGGGCAAAAAAGCCGAAGGCGAAAAAGTGATGGCCGACTTCGACAAGCGGGTCGCCGATTTGAAGACGAAGGCCGGCGACAAGCTGAAGCAAAAAGTGTCGCTCGTCCGCTTCATGGCGTCGACGGCGCGCATTTATTACAACGACACGTTCGCGGGCATCATCTTCAAGCAAATCGGCATCGCGCGGCCGGAGAAGCAGAACAAGGACGCGTTCGCCGACGACGTGACGAAGGAGCGCATTCCCGATATGGAAGGCGACGTGCTGTTCTACTTCACGTACGAAACCGGCGACGGGAAGGCGTCGAAGATGGAAGAGGACTGGACGAAGGATCCGCTGTGGAACAACCTGAACGTCGTCAAGAACAAGAAGGCGTTCAAAGTGAACGATACGATCTGGAATACGGCCGGCGGCGTCAAAGCGGCGAACCTTCTGCTCGACGAGCTGTACAAGTTTTACGAGGTTTCGAAATGAACGGTTGATTGAAATCGGCCCTCCCATCCGTTTGACGCGGACTATTCTTTGCGGCATTATGGAAGAATAGAACCGTTGACGGGTGGGAGGGCTTTTTTGTATGGATCGCAATCGAGGCGCCGTTCGCCGGTCGGTCCTGCGCCGATCGCTGCAGCTGCCGATCCGGTTTTACCGCAGCTGGATATCGCCGCTGAAGCCGCCGACGTGCCGGTTTTACCCGTCGTGCTCGGCTTACGCGCTGGAGGCGATCGAAGTTCACGGCGCGGCCAAAGGAAGCTGGCTGGCCGCGAAGCGCATCTGCAAATGCCATCCGTTCCATCCGGGCGGCTTCGATCCCGTCCCGCCCCGCGAGGAGAGCGGGAACGAGCCGGGCGGACATCCGTCGACTTGACATCGGGTATGCCGTTTGCTTAGAATGGGAATAACTTCAATCCATACCGCTTCCGTTGAACGGATAAGTACGAGGTGCGCCCTATCGCAGAGAGCCGGGTCAGGTGAAAGCCGGCATAGTGCAGCTTCCGAAGATGGTCCGGGAGGAATCGCCGTCGAGCTTCGCGCCGGATGTCCGGCTGGTAAGACCGCGACGCACGCCAGCGTTACGGGCGTAGTCCGTCGAGACGGACTGTGGAGATCCCTGCGAACCGTACGGACGCGGGGGAATTTGGGTGGTACCGCGTGAGCTTCGACTCTCGTCCCATGTGGACGGGAGTTTTTTGCGTTTCAAACCGACAAACCATTTTTACAAGGAGGCTGTTGCGCGATGAGCGACACACGAAAAACGTATTATTTGACGACCCCGATCTATTACCCGAGCGACAAGCTCCATATCGGGCACGCCTATACGACGGTGGCCGGCGACGCGATGGCGCGGTACAAGCGGCTTCGCGGCTACGATGTCGTCTACTTGACCGGCACCGACGAGCACGGGCAAAAGATCGAGCGCAAGGCGGCGGAGAAGGGCGTATCGCCGCAGGCGTTCACGGACGGCATCGTCGCCGGCATCAAATCGCTTTGGAGCAAGCTGGACATTTCGTACGACGATTTCATCCGGACGACGGAAGACCGGCACAAGACGGTCGTCCAGCAAATATTCGCCCAGCTGCTCGAGCAGGGCGACATTTACTTGGGCGAGTACGAGGGCTGGTACTGCACGCCGTGCGAATCGTACGTACTGGAGCGCCAGCTAGTCGACGGCAACTGTCCCGACTGCGGGCGTCCCGTGGAGAAGGTGAAGGAGCAAAACTACTTTTTGCGCCTGAGCAAGTACGCCGACCGGCTGCTCAAGCATTACGAGGACCATCCGGATTTCATCCAGCCCGAATCGCGCCGCAACGAGATGATCAGCTTCATCAACCAAGGGCTGGAAGATTTGGCCGTCTCCCGCAACACGTTCGACTGGGGCATCAAGGTGCCGGGCAATCCGGAGCACGTCATCTACGTCTGGATCGACGCGCTGTCCAACTATATTACGGCGATCGGCTACAAGGCCGACGAAGCGAAGTTCCGGTCGTACTGGCCGGCCGACGTCCATCTGGTCGGCAAAGACATCATTCGCTTCCATACGATCTATTGGCCGATCATGCTGATGGCGCTTGACTTGCCGCTGCCGAAGCAGGTGTTCGCGCACGGCTGGTTTTTGACCAAGGAAGGCAAAATGTCGAAGTCGAAAGGCAACGTCATCGACCCGGCGCTGCTCATCGAGCGGTACGGTCTGGACGCGCTCCGCTACTTCCTGCTCCGCGACGTGCCGTTCGGCCATGACGGGGTGTTCACGCCGGAAGGCTTTATCGAACGAATCAACTTCGACTTGGCGAACGACCTCGGCAATTTGCTCAACCGGACCGTCGTCATGATCGACAAATATTTCAACGGCGACATCCAGCCCTTGATCGAAGGCGCCACCGAATTCGACGCGCCGCTGCAGGAGACGGTCCGGCAAGCCGTCGCGAAGACGGAGGAGGCGATGGAGAAGCTGGAGTTCTCCGTCGCGCTGGGCGCCATCTGGCAGCTGATCGGACGGACGAACAAATATATCGACGAGACGCAGCCGTGGGCGCTCGTGAAAGACGAGGCGACCCGGCCGAAGCTCGGATCGGTGCTGTACCATCTGGCCGAATCGCTCCGCATCACGTCCGTCCTGCTGCAGCCGTTCATGACCCGCACCCCGCTCAAAATATGGGAGCAGCTCGGCATCGCCGGCGACGGCCGATTGACGGAGTGGGAGAGCGTCCGGACGTTCGGCGCGCTTCCGGCCGGCACGAAGGTGAAAAAAGGCGAGACGCTGTTCCCGCGTCTCGAAGTGGCGCCGGAGGTGGCGTATTTGGTCGAGTCGATGGGCGGAACATCGGCGTCCGCGCCGGCGGTCTCGGACGGCGTGAAGCCGGAGGCGGCGGAAGGCGGCAAGCCGAAGGGAGGCGGCGCCGATAAGCCCGCCGCAGCGGCTGCCGACAGCGCCGAGGAGATCGGCATCGACGACTTTATGAAGGTGGAGCTTCGCGTCGCGCAGGTGCTCGAAGCCGAGCAGGTGAAGGGCGCCGACAAGCTGCTCAAGCTGCAGCTCGATCTCGGCTCCGAGAAGCGGCAGGTCGTCTCGGGCATCGCGAAATTTTACTCGCCGGAGTCGCTCATCGGCCGCAAAGTGATCGTCGTCGCCAATCTGAAGCCGGTGAAGCTGCGCGGCGAGCTGTCGCAAGGGATGATACTGGCGGCGTCGGAAGGCGATCGACTGACGCTCGCCTCGGTCGCGGAAGACATTCCGGTCGGCGCGATCGTGAAATAACGAAAAAACGCCTCCTTTCCTCGTCCGGGGAAGTGGAGGCGTATTTTTTACGAATAAAAAGGACGGAACGACAAAACTTTCGGTTGACATCGCGTCAGGGGCGAGCCTATAATCGATTTTGTAAATAGAAACATTTACGATTTACAATATATTCATTTCGTCCGAACAAGAAGGGAGCACGACCGATGCGTTTGATCGCCCGTTCCAATGCGATTCTACTATTTATGCTGCTGCTCGCGGTTTTCATGACCGGATGCGGCAAATCGACTGTAACGCTTTCCGAAGGAAAAGTCAATGTCGTTACGACCTTTTATCCGCTGTATGATTTTGCCTCCCGGATCGGGGGAGATCGCGTCAACGTCGTCAACCTCGTGCCGGCCGGCGTCGAGCCGCACGACTGGTCGCCGAAAAGCCGCGATTTGGCAAACATGGGCAAAGCGCAGTTGTTCCTCTATAACGGGGCCGGCTTCGAAGGCTGGGTGCACGACTTTCTGGACAGCTTGAACAAGGACTCCGGCTTGACGGTCGTCGAGGCGAGCGAAGGCATCGAGCTGCTGCACGGCGTCCCGCATGAAGATGACGGACACGGTCACGAGCACGAGCACGAGGACGATTCGGACGTCGATCCGCACGTTTGGGTCAGCCCGAAATCCGCCTTGAAAATGGCGGAAAACGTCAAAAACGGTCTCGTCCGAGCGGATGCCGCAAACCAAGCGTACTACGAGGCGAACTACGAGACGTTGAAGAAGCAGCTGAGCGATCTGGACGCGAAGTTTACGGACGCCTTGGCCAAAGCGGGCAAAAAAGAGATCGTCGTCTCGCATCAGGCGTTCGGGTACTTGGCCCGCGACTACGGCTTGACGCAAATGCCGATCATGGGGCTGGCGCCGGATGCGGAGCCGACCGCGCAAGATTTGAAGGAGATCAACAAGTTCGTCAAGGAGCATCAAGTGAAGTACATTTTCTTCGAGGAGCTCGTCTCCGACAAGCTGGCGAAGACGCTCGCGAAGGACGCCGGCATCGAAACGCTCGTACTGAACCCGGTCGAGGGGCTGACGGAGGAGCAGATAAACGCGGGTGAACATTATGTGACGGTGATGGAGAACAATTTGCAAAATCTGCTGAAAGCATTACAATAAAGGTGCACGGCCATTACGAGCACGAATGGGGAGCCTTGCAATGACACAATCGACCCGACCGGCGGGAGAACGTTGCCACCTGCCGGTCGTTTCTTTGGATAACGTCTCGTTTCATTACGAGCAGCGTCTCGTTATCGAGCAATTGAACTTTCACATTTTGCAGCGGGACTTCGTCGGCCTCATCGGCTCGAACGGCGCCGGCAAAACGACGCTGCTGCGGATGATCGTCGGGCTGCTCAAGCCGGACGAAGGCGAGGTGCGCCTGTTCGGGACGCCCCTCTCCAAGTTCCGCGATTGGGAGCGCATCGGCTACGTGCCGCAAAAAAACGCGTTCAATCCGCTGTTCCCGGCGACCGTGCGGGAGGTCGTCACATCCGGCCTCTACGGGCGCAAAAAGCTGTTCCGCCCCATCGGCCGCGACGACAAGAAAAAGGTGGACGACGCGCTGCACGCGCTCAGCATCGAGGAGCTGGCCGACCGACGCATCGGACGTCTGTCTGGCGGGCAGCAGCAGCGCGTCTTCCTCGCCCGAGCGCTCGTCAACGGCCCGGAGCTGCTCATTCTCGACGAGCCGACGGTCGGCATCGATTCGGAGACGCAGGAGCATTTTTTCCATATGATCCGCCATATGCACCAGCGTCACAACATCACGTTTTTGATGGTATCGCACGATTTGGACATGATGCACGCTTATCTGGGGTACGAGCCGGCGCAGACGAGCGGCAAGCTGAAGTTTTACGTCAAGCATACGCACGAGCCGGACAATTGCGCCGAGACGAATTTGGCGCACAGCCTGCGCGACCTTCGGCTGGCGGGCGAGCCGGCGGCGGCCCGATAGGAGAGTATAGCCTTTGGACATTTTTGCCGAATACTTTTTTCAACGCGCCTTGATCGGCGGCATCCTGATCGGGATTATGGCCCCGCTGCTCGGCGTCTTCCTCGTCCTGCGGCGGCTGTCGATGATCGGGGATACGCTCGCTCACGTATCGATCGCGGGCGTGGCGCTCGGCTTCCTGCTCGGCGTCTATCCGCTCGCCGTCGGCTTGCTCTTCTCGATCGTCGCCGCCTTCGCCATCGAGCGTCTTCGCCGGGCCTACCGGACGTACGCCGAGCTGTCGATCGCGATCATCATGTCGGGAGGCGTCGCGCTCGCCACGTTTTTGTTCACGCTGGGCAAAGGCTTCAACATGGACGTGACGAGCTACTTGTTCGGCAGCATCTATACGCTCAGCTGGACCGACCTGTGGCTCGTGCTGGGCGTAACCGTCGTCGTGCTCGCGATGCTGACCGTCTTTTTCAAAGAAATGTTCCTCATCATGTTCGACGAGGATGCGGCGGCCGTCAGCGGCATCCCGCTCCGCGCCTTGAACCTGCTGACGACGGTGCTGACGGCGCTCGTCATCGGCGTCGCGATCAAAATCGTCGGCGCGCTGCTCGTCTCGGCGCTGATCACCATCCCGGTCGCGTGCAGCCTGGCGGTGGCGAAAAGCTTCCGCCATTCCGTCTGGATCGCCGCGCTCTACTCGGAAACGGCCGTTATCGCCGGATTGATCGCCGCCGGCGTATGGAACTGGGCGCCGGGCGCGACCGTTGTCCTGCTGCTGATCGTTCTGCTCGTCGCCACGCTGCTCGTGCGCGGGGCGAAGCGGTCGTAGGCGGCCGCTCGAACCTAGGAGGAAAGGAGGAAGCCGCTTGAGTCAAGTGAACGTCTGGATCGCGCTGTGGGCCGGCTTCGCCTCATTTATCTCGCCGTGCTGCCTGCCGCTGTATCCTTCGTATTTGTCCTACATAACCGGCATTTCCGTCCAACGGCTCCGGGACGACCGGACGACGAAGGAAGTGCGTCTCGCCACGACGGCGCATACGCTGTTTTTCATTCTAGGGTTTTCGATCATCTTTTACTCGCTCGGCTTCGGTGTCGGGCTCGTGGCCGATTGGTTCAACGAATACCGTAATTTGATCCGCCAGCTGTCGGCGATTTTGATTTTGCTCATGGGCTTGTTTTTGATGGGCGTTTTCCAGCCGCAATGGCTGATGCGGGAGCGGAAGGTGCAGGTGAAGTCGAAGCCGGCCGGCTTCCTCGGCTCGCTCGTCGTCGGCATGGGGTTTGCCGCGGGGTGGTCGCCGTGCGTCGGACCGATTTTGTCGTCGATTCTGCTGCTGGCCGCGTCGGAGCCCGGAACCTGGTTCCAGCTGACGACGGCGTATTCGGTCGGCTTCGCGATTCCTTTCTTTATCCTCGCCTTTTTCATCGGCTCGACGAAATGGATATTGCGGTATTCGTCGGCGCTCATGAAGATCGGCGGCGGGCTCATGATCGTCATGGCGATTTTGCTCTATTTCGACAAAATGATTCTGATCACGATATGGCTGCAGGAACGGACGCCGGATTGGCTGAAGTTTTGACGGCAGCGAACAAAAACCCGCACGCTCCGGCTTTCCGGGCTCGCGGGTTTTATGTTTTCGGCGGGGACGTTCAAGTAAAATATTCGATTTTCGCTTCGGGAAAACGTTCGAAAATGCGTTCGGTAATATATTCGCGGAGCGCATTCGCCTGCTCGTCCGGGTACACGTATTTGCCTTGTCCCCACCGGCCCCACTTGTATTTCCGTTTCGCCTCGTCCATTTCCAGCTTCGTCTTGGGGTAACGGCGCTCGATGATCGTTTTCGCCGTTTTCGTAAACCGGTGCTGGATCAGCTCGAACGTCAAATCTTTCGTCGCTTCGGCGGGAACCGACTCCTGCAGCTTGCGCAGCAGCTCGGCGTAGCCGTCCTCCCAGCCTTCGTGCCAAATGATCGGCGCGATGATGAAGCCGAGCGGGTAGCCGGCCCTCGCCACCTTGCCGGCCGCTTCGATCCGTTCGGAGAACGTCGACGTCGCCGGCTCGAAATGACGGATGACGTAATCGGCATTGACGCTGAACCGGAAGCGCGTATGTCCGTTATGCCGGGCATCCAGCAAGGAGTCGACGTGATGGAATTTGGTGACGAACCGAAGCCGGCCGAGCGGCTGCCGGCCCATAAATTCGATCAATTCCTTCAGCGAGCCCGTAATCGGCTCGAGTCCGACGGGATCGGACGTACACGCCGCCTCGAATCGGGTCAATTCGGGAGCCCGTTCCTCGATGTACCGTTCGGCCGCCTGCAGGATGTCGTCCATATTGACGTACACGCGAATATACGGCTTCGCGCCCAGCGTCGTCTGCAAATAACAATAATGACAATGCCCCATGCAGCCGGTCGCGATCGGGATCGCGTATTCGGCGGACGGCTTCGACGTATCGAACGTAAGCGTCTTGCGGACGCCGACGACGAGCGTTCGTTTGGCGATTTTGTACGATTCGAGCTCCGATTCGCCGGGGAAATTCGTAATCCGGTTGTGCGACGTCGTCATGCGGATCGGCAAGCCTTGCGCCTGCGCCCATTCGTGAATGCGCCGTCCCTTCGGATAATCCAGCGCGTTCGGCTCGAAATAGACCAGCTCGGGAACGAATTCCGGCGTGCTTCGCTTGCGCGGCGGGGAGAGCAGTTCGGTGGCGATCGTCTTTCCGCTCCTTTCGTGGATTCGGATCGGTACGTTACCTAGCTTCCCCGAAGGACGGCGAAATAGCGGTCGGCGCAATCGACACATTTTGCCGGCAAACTTGCTTTGTCCCTTCAAACAGTGTATCATACATTAGGGTTTTCCGATTTTGCCTAACAGGGAGGGATCATATGGCGGCGACTCCGAGCATGGAGGACTATCTGGAGAAGATTTATAAGCTGATCGACGAGAAAGGCTACGCCAGAGTGTCCGACATCGCCGAAGGACTGGAAGTTCATCCCTCATCCGTTACGAAAATGATCCAAAAGCTGGATAAAGACAACTACTTGATTTACGAGCGGTATCGCGGGCTCGTGCTGACGTCCAAAGGCAAGAAGATGGGCAAGCGGCTCGTCGACCGGCATCATCTGCTCGAGAGCTTCCTGAAGCTGATCGGCGTTCAGGAGGAGAACATTTACAAGGACGTCGAAGGCATCGAGCATCATTTGAGCTGGGACTCCATTACGTGCATCGAGGTGCTGGTCGAGTTTTTTCAGCGCAACCCGGAGCGCGTCACCGAACTGATGAATATTCGCAGCGAGCTGGAATCGGAATAACGCCGATTCCCCCTTGGGACGCTCCGTTCGCCTCGAAAGAGACGACGGAGCGTCTTTGCTTTCGGATGCCCGCTTTCGCGCGAGACATACGTACAAACCGGTCCCGCATACATAGGAACTAAGACGCTTCGCCCTCCCGACGAAAGCGGTTACGTCTCGGGCGCGCGGCGAATCGTGTCAACGGAGCGGGAAGGGTGACGGAGCGATGATCGTCAACGGGGTGTTTGAAGGAGGGGGCGTCAAAGCGATCGCCTTGGTCGGTGCGGTCCGGGCGGCGGAGGAGCAGAATGTCCGGTTTCATCAGGTGGCGGGTACGTCGTCGGGTGCGATCGTGTCGTCGTTTCTCGCGGCCGGCTACACGGCTAACGAGCTCAAATCGATTATCATGGAGACGCCGTTCACCGATTTTTTGGCGAAATCGTGGCTTCATGAAATGCGGTTCGTCGGACCGGCCATCCGGCTGTTCGTCAAAAAAGGGCTGTATTCCGGGCAGCGGCTGGAGCAATGGGTCGCCGAGAAGCTGGCGGCGAAAGGCATACGCACGTTCGCCGATTTGCCCCGGGGCAAGCTGCGCATTATCGCGTCCGACATTTCCCAAGGGAAGCTGCTCGTCCTGCCGGACGATATCGCCTCCTACGGCATCGATCCGCAGCGGTTTCCGGTGGCCCGCGCCGTGCGGATGAGCACGAGCATCCCGTATTTTTTCGATCCCGTCGTCATCCGGAAGGCGCCGAAGGTGCGGCGCAAAGGAGAGTCGTTTTCCGATCAGTTCATTTATATCGTCGACGGCGGGCTGCTGAGCAATTTCCCGCTCTGGATCTACGATCAGGAGAACAGCCATATCCCGGAAGACGAGCAGCTGCCGACGCTCGGCTTTCATCTCGTCGGCAAGCAATCGAACGCGCCGCGTTCGATCTACGGTCCGCTGTCGATGCTCCAAGCTCTGTTCGCGACGATGATGGAGGCGCACGACGAACGGTATATCGAGGAGAAATACCGGTTTCGGACGATCAAAATTCCGACGCTCGGCGTCCGCGTCACCGACTTCGACATCAAGCCGGAAAAAAGCTTGGAGCTGTACGAGTCGGGATACGCGTCGGCCAAGGCGTATTTCCAAAAATGGTCGCACCAGCATTACGTCAGCTGCTTCAATCAGTTTATCCGCAACGGCGGAGGCGGAGGCAACTTGCTCGCCTGAACCGCCGCTCGATGGAAGGCGAAAGCCCCCGGCCTGCTTGGACCGGGGGCTTTCGATTGCGGCAACCGCATGATGGCGGTACAGCGGTCAATGATACGGATGCGGATTGTCGTCGTCGTCCCGCTTGTTGCCTTGGATGACGCGGAACGGCACGTTTTTGCGCTTCTCCCTCGGCTTCGTGCGCGAGGCGGAAGACGGCTTGCGGGAGGGGGCTTTTCTCCAGCGGGCGGGCGGATATTTCCAAAGGACGAACACGCCCCCGAAAATGACGATCGCGACGACAAGCTCGAACGGGTTGGACATCAAACTCATGATGATGCCGATGGCCATCAGCGCGAGCAGGACGATAAACAGCGGATGCATTCGCCGTTTCATGGCATAACCCCTTTCGGTAACTCCTTAGTAGGAAACCGCCCGATCCGACTCGCGGGCGCCGCGCTGGCCCAGCAAATCGCGTTCGAGCTCGAGCATCCGGTTGAACGAAGCGATGGACACTTCGACCTGCGAATCGTCCGGCTCCTTCGTCGTCAGCTTTTGCAGCCACAGGCCGGGGTAGCCCAAGAAGCGGAGCACCGGAATGTCGCGCATCGAGTTCGTCACGCGCAGCACCTCGTACGACAAGCCGATGACGAGAGGCAGAAGCGCGATCCGCAGCACGAGACGCTCCCATAACGTATCGTATTCGAAGAACGAATAGACGATCACGCCGACGATGACGGTGAAGACGATGAAGCTGCTTCCGCACCGGTAATGCAGCGTATTGAACTTTTGCACGTTGGCGACGGTCAGCTCTTTGCCCGCCTCGTACGCGCTGATCACTTTGTGCTCCGCCCCGTGGTATTGGAACAGCCGCTTGATGAGCGGAGTAAGCGAGATGACGTAAATGTAGCCGAGCAGCAGAACGATTTTGATGACACCTTCGAGCAGGTTGTGGCCGATTTTATTGTCGAACAAGTTTTGGAACAGCAGCTGCTCGATTATGGCCGGAACGAGCGTGAACACGAATTTGCCGAATACGAACGACAGCACTCCTACGACGGCTACGCCGAGTATGAGCGACAAATTGGCGACCGGACCGGGTTTCTTGTCCGCTTGGGCTTCCTCTCCGCCTTCGTCCTCGGCATATTTCTCGGCGGAGAAATTGAGATGCTGCGCTCCTTTGGCGCTCGATTCGAGTATGGCGACGATGCCGCGCAGCAGCGGTATTTTTTTGAGCTTGTTGACCCAGCCGATCTCTTTGCGGGGCACCTCGTAAAAATCGATTTGATCGTTTTTGCGCCGGACGGCGGTAACGTTGACGGTTTTGCCGGCGAACATGACGCCTTCCATAACCGCCTGGCCGCCGTATACGGCTTGTTGGTTTTGCGACAATGAGGCCGCCCTCCTTCTACTGGACTAGCAACGGAAAATTGCGTTTCTACCTCTTATTGTAACGAATTCCGGCGCCGAACGCCACTCGTTTACTTTGAGCCAACTTGCGCATACTAAGGCTAACTTTGGCATGGAAAGGACGAGCGTCATGGGCGATTGGGATCGACATCGGGAACAGGAACGCGATCGGGAACGGGAACGTCCCGCCCCCCGGACGAACGTATGGGCGTTCTCGCTGCAAATCGGCTTGTTCGCCGGATTGATCTGGGGGGCGGTCAAGATCGGGGCGTCCTACTTCAAATTTACAAGAATCAATTCGGGCTTCGTCGCCAAACCGTTTTTTACGCAAGCCTATATGAATTCGACGGCCGGCTTTTGGACGGGATGGCTCGCGTTCATCGCGTTCTCTCTCGTGGCGGCGCTTCTGTACGCCGGGCTGTTCCGCAAAATTAGAGGACCGTGGATGGGGCTCGTCTACGGGGCGTCCTGGTGGGCGTTGCTTTACTTGCTGTTCGGACCGGTGATGGGGATGATGAGGCGGATCGACCGGCTGGATTGGAACACGATCGTGACGGACTTCTGTTTCTTTCTCGTATGGGGGTTGTTTATCGGGTATTCGATTTCGTTCGAGTTTACGGACGAGCGCGAGCGGGAGCCTTCCTCGCCGATTTCTTGACGGTCGAAAATGCCGCCGGATACGGCGCCCGGAGCCAAAAAAAAGTTTCTCAAAGCGGGGAAACTTATGGTAAAATGGCTTCGGTTCGACTCTTCCGATTCGGGTGGTGAAGCAGAGTGTACGAAATTTTGGTATTGCACGGCCCGAATTTGAACATGCTGGGCGTTCGCGAGCCCGGCGTTTACGGCACGGTTACGCTGGCGGCGATCGAGGAGAGGCTGACGGAGACGGCCGCAAGCTTGGGCGTCCGGCTCGAATGTTTGCAGTCCAACCACGAAGGCGTCCTGATCGACCGCATTCACGAGGCGTTCGGGACGAAAGACGGCATCTTGATCAATCCGGGGGCGTTCACCCATTACAGCTATGCGATTCGCGACGCGATTTCGTCGGTGCAGCTGCCGGTCGTCGAGGTGCACTTGTCCAACATTCATAAACGGGAGCCGTTCCGTCACGTATCGGTCATCGCGCCGACGGCGGTCGGGCAAATCGCCGGATTCGGCGCCCACAGCTACGAGCTGGGGCTTATCGCTTTGCATCGACATTTGCAGGAGAGGGGCGAAGCTTGATGCATCAAACTCGTTTGGCCCGTTTGCGCGATCTGATGCGGGAGCGCGGTTTGGAGGCGTTGTTCGTTACGGGCTCGCACAACCGCGCTTATATGTCGGGATTCGTAGGCTCCGCGGGGTATTTGCTCATTACGCAGGACAAGGCTTATTTGCTGGCGGACTTCCGTTACGTGACCCAGGCGGCCGAGCAGGCGCCCGCCTTCGAAATCGTCGAGCATAAGCCGAAGGTGATGGAGACGGTCAAGGAGCTGCTGAAAGGGCTCGGCATCGGCAAGCTCGGCTTCGAGCAGCAGCACGTCACGTACGCTTCCTACGCTTCGTACGCGGCCGATTTGGGCGATATCGCCCTCGTGCCGGCGGAGCCGCTCGTCGAGCTGCTGCGCATGGTGAAGGACGAGACGGAGCTCGCGATCATGCGCGAGGCGGCGGAGCTGGCGGACAAGACGTTCGCCCATGTGCTGACGACGCTCAAGCCCGGCATAACGGAGAACGACGTCGCACTGACGATCGAGTTTTTCATGCGCCAGCACGGGGCGACATCGGTATCGTTCGATACGATCGTCGCCTCGGGGGAACGGTCGGCTTTGCCGCACGGTCGGGCGAGCGACCGGGTGCTGCGGTCGGGCGAATTCGTCAAGCTCGATTTCGGCGCGTATTATAAAGGATATTGCTCGGACATTACGCGGACCGTCATGCTGGGCCGTCCGACGGACCGGCACCGCGACATTTACCAGATCGTCCTGGAGGCGCAGCTGCATACGCTGGACGGCATCCGCCCGGGGATGACCGGCAAGGAGGCGGACGCGCTCGCGAGGGACGTTATTAAACGGCACGGCTACGGGGACCATTTCGGCCATGGCACCGGCCACGGGCTCGGCATGGAAGTGCACGAGGCGCCGCGGCTGTCGACGCAAGCCGATACGGTGCTCAAGCCGGGGATGACCGTGACGGTGGAGCCCGGCATTTACTTGCCCGGCTTCGGCGGCGTACGGATCGAGGACGACGTCGTCGTCACCGAATCGGGCGTCCAAAGATTGACACAATCGACAAAAGACTTTATCATACTCGATTAGTGAAACTTTTGTCGAACATAACCGACAACGAACCGTTTAGGAGGAACCGATTGTGATTTCTGTCAACGATTTCCGTACAGGCCTTACGATTGAAGTGGACGGCGACATCTTCACCGTTCTCGATTTTCAACACGTAAAACCGGGCAAAGGCGCCGCCTTCGTCCGTTCGAAATTGAAAAACCTGCGCAACGGCAACACGGTGGAGCGGACGTTCCGCGCCGGCGAGGACGTCGGCCGCGCTCACGTGGAAAACCGCGCGATGCAATATTTGTACGCGAGCGGCCAGGAGCACACGTTCATGGACAACGAGACGTACGACCAAATTACGCTGCCGTCGTCCCAGCTCGAATGGGAGCTCAACTTCCTGAAAGAAAATATGACGATCAATATCGTCAGCTACCAGGGCGAAATTCTCGGCATCAACCTGCCGAACAGCGTCGAGCTGAAAGTCGTCGAGACGGAGCCGGGCATCAAGGGCAACACGGCGACCGGCGCGTCCAAAAACGCGAAGCTCGAAACCGGCCTGAACGTGCAAGTGCCGCTGTTCATCAACGAAAACGACGTGCTGCTCATCAGCACGAGCGACGGCAAATACATTTCCCGCGCATAATCCGTTGTGTGGGGCCGCGTAGCCGGTGGAGGAGCGAAATAAGGTACGTTTACACCTTATTTCGCACTCGCGGCGCGCGTTTGACCACAATAGCGTACGTTTGTACGCTATTTCGTGGGAAAAGGGCCGGTTAAGCCGATGGAGCCGCGAAGTAAGGTGCATTTGTACCTTATTTCGCTCTTTTGGGCTGTGCGAAGCGGAAATAGTGTACGTTTGTACGCTATTCATGTAGGTTCGAGCGGAAATCAACTACGAGATAAGGAAAGCATCCTTTCATGAGAAAGGATGCTTTTTGTTGTTTTCATTAAATCTGATGGAAAGGCGGGATATGTTCGAGCAAGCATACCAACAGTGGCTCCTTATGCACCGCAAGGTGAGAAGCGGGGAACGAAAGCGACGATTGGACGAGGGACACGGTCATGCCGAGAAACGATTCGCGGAAACGGTATGGTGGCCGGCGTTCGAAACGTTCGATCATTTCCATCCGAAATACGAGATATCCGACTTCAAAGACGGCACGAGGTTTCTGGACTTCGCTTATTTGAGAGGGACGGTGCGCATTTGCGTGGAAATCGACGGATACGGTTCCCACCAGCGGGATATCGACCGAAGGAAATTTTCGGATGAGCGAACGCGCCAAAATCATCTGGTCATCGACGGTTGGAAAGTGATCCGCTTCTCGTACGACGACGTCCGAAAGCGCCGAGATACTGTCAACAAACGCTGCAGCAGTTGATGGGGAAACTGTTCACGGACTTTCGAAACACGACGGACGGGTTGTCCTTTATGGAAAAGGAGACGCTCCGCCTAGCTTCATTGCGGAAGGAAGGTATCGCTCCGGGCGACTGGCGCAATTTCTCGGACTGGGTCGCAGAAGAGTGGAAGCGCTCTTGAGAGATTTGGTGGACAAAAAGTGGCTCGTTCCTTCTTCCGGTACGATTCGGATACGGACGTACCGGTTAAGCGGGGAGAAGAGGAGTTGAGGAAGCTTTATATCGTTTGAGAGATTCATACATGTAAAAAGAAGAGGGGGAGGTTGCGACCAATGGAAAGAGCAAGCTTCCTTATTTATCGTAAAGGGCGCCTTTAAGAACTGCGCCAAAGATTTCCCGATTTTGAAAGTTTGACCCCGAATACAACGGCAACGGATGTAACCATTGCCGCCTCGCAACTAAAAGAGAGGGTTTTTCGATACGTCCGCACGAAGCAGTAACACTCAGCGGAAATAAAAAATCCGCCGGGACGCCCCCCGACGGATTCGGATCACTCATGGAAAAAGACGTTATGCAGGGCGACGATCGCTTTGTTCAAGTCGTCCTTGCGGATGCCGAACATGATGCTGTTCTCGGAGGCGCCCTGGTTGATCATCTCCAGGTTGACGCTGCTGTCGGCGAGCGCGCCCGTCGCCCGTTTGGCGATGCCGATCTGCTGCGTCATGCCGTCGCCGACGATCATGATGAGCGCGATGCCGCGCCGGACGAGCAGCTTATCCGGCTGGAGCTCCTCGCGGATGCGGTTCAGCACGCGCTCCTCCACGTCCGGCGTGAACGTCGATTCTTTCAAAATAACCGAGACGTGGTCGATCCCCGACGGCATATGCTCGTAAGACAAGCCGGCGTCCTCGATAATTTGCAGCAGCCGGCGCCCGAACCCTTTCTCCCGGTTCATCAAATATTTACTAAGGAAAATGGCGCAAAAGTCCGTCGAACCGGCGACACCGACGACCGGCAGCTCTTGATTGTGCCGCTCGAGCGAGATGAGCGTCCCGCGCGATTCGGGGTTGTTCGTATTGCGGATGTGGACCGGGATTTTGGCGTTGAACGCGGGCTGCAGCGCCTCGTCGTGCAGGACGGAGAAGCCGGCGTACGACAGCTCGCGCATCTCCGCGTACGTCATCTCGTGAATCGCCGCCGGGCGCTCGACGACGCGCGGGTCGGCCGCGAATACGTTGTCGACGTCGGTGAAGTTCTCGTACACGTCGGCTTGGACGGCCGCCGCCAAGATGGCGCCGGTAATGTCCGACCCGCCGCGCGGAAACGCGACGAGGTTGCCGTTCTTCGCGTACCCGTAAAAGCCGGGGAAAATGATGCGCGACGCGCTGTCCCGGAGCGGACGAAGCCGCTCGTACGATTCCGGCAGCACCTGCGCGTTGCCCGGCTCGTCGCTCAGCACGAGGCCCGCGTCCTTCGGATCGACATATATGAAATCGTGGCCTTCCTTGCGCATGTAAGCCGCAAGCAAGCGCGCGCTGAATTCTTCGCCCAAAGCTTTGATCGAATCGGTATACCGTTCGCGATGGCTGCGGTCTCCCGCGCTGCGGGCGGTCAAGATCGAAGCGATCGTGTCGAGCTCTTCTCTCGGCAGCCCCAGGTCGTCCACGATTTCGGCAAACCGGCTCAAAATCGACTGCCGCACGTCTTCGCCGTCGGCTCCGCCCAGCGTCGCATCGGCGTAAGCGATAAGCAAATCGGTCACTTTCGTGTCCGGCTTGTTCCGTTTTCCGGGAGCCGAGACGACGACGATTTTCCGTTCATCGTCGGCAAGCACGATATTGGCAACTTTGCGGAACTGCTCGGCGGATGCGAGCGAGGTGCCGCCGAACTTGCATACTTTCAAACCCATGACGTTTCCTCCTAAGGCAGTCTCTTTTGATACACTACCACAAGAGGGGGGCGGATTCAACGAGAATTCGACATTCGGCTAATGAATTTTCCCGAACAAAAACGTGGCGATTTTGAGCAGCAGGGCGGTGATGCCGGCCGCCATGAGCGGACCGACCGGGATGCCTCGCAGAAAGACGATGCCGAATATCGAGCCGATGACGAGACCGACGATCAGCTGCGGGTCGACTTTCAGCAAATCGAGCCCTTTGCCGTTCATGTACGTGGCGATGGCGCCCCCGACCAGGGCGATGATACCGGGCCACGAGGTGAAAACGGCGATAATGTCCTTCGTCGATATACGCTCGCTCGCAAAAGGAACGAGCACCCCCATCGTCAAAAACAAGAGGCCCAATTCGAGGCCTCTTCGTTCGATAGTCGGCAAATACCGCTCCAAATGAATCAGCTTGACGACGAGCAGGACGCAAGCCGCGGTCGTAATGATCGGCGATCGACCGATCATGCCGATGATGATCAACAACAAGAGCAGCAGTTCGCCGTTCATTCCGATTGCCCCTTGTCCTACAGGATGGCGAAAGACGGACGACGTCGGTTTCGATGCGATCCGGTGTCCGGCCTTCAAGCGAAGGCTGTCCGCCTTTCTTTTCGTCCTTAGTCTATGAGCCCACCCGACCGGATTAGAACCGGATCATCGCCTGATCCCGCAAAATCGGCACGAGGTCGAACCGGTCGATCTGCGAGCAGAACGAGACGTCTTCGCGGTAGCCGATCTTGCTCAGCCGTTTGCCGTTCGAGCCTTGCAGCAGCGTCTCCTCCAGCCGGTCGCTCGCCGAATCGTAGGCGAGCCGCATGGCGGCGCCGAAATCGTTCGTCTCCGGACATTCGTTCGACACGTCCTCCAGCTTGCGGATGAGCAGCCCCGCGCATAAGCCGTCCTCGAGCGAAAATTCGTCCTGCGTTCCCGCGCAAAGAATGACGACGTCCCGCTTCAAGGCGACGGCCGCTCTTGCGCAAGCCGAAGCGTTCAGCAGGGAGCCGGCCAGCACGTGGCTTGCGCGCTGCGCCTTTTGGATCGCTCTCGTTCCGTTCGTCGTCGTCAGGACGATCCGTTTGCCGGCAATATCGGGGGTCATATATTCGAAGGGCGAGTTTCCGAAATGGAAGCCGGCGATTTTTTTGCAAAACCGTTCGCCCCCCAGCAAGTCTTCCGGCAGCTGGAGCTGCTTCGCCTGATTGACCGTCTCGACGGGCACGACCGACGAGCAGCCGTGCGCAAGCGCCGTGACGATCGTGCTCGTGGCGCGAAGCACGTCGATGGCGATGACGGTTTTCTGAACGAAATCGTCCGATCTGACCTCGATGACACTCGAGATGACGTCCACTTGCATGTCCGATCCCTCGCTTCGATAGAAATAATGGGTTCGGGGGCTCCTAGGAGGGGCCCCCGATCCGGCGTTCACGCGTCCAGTCTCAACCGATCGTCCGATGCGGCGGCAATCGGGCTTACGGCGACAGCTCCAATCCGAACGTATCCGATCGAAGCCCTCTGCGCAGCGATTCCAACGAAAAAATGTCGTTCGGCGAAATGTTGCCCAAATTGACGCCCGATCCGAGCGTTTTCAGCAAATGCACCTGCTGCTGCTTTTGCGGAGCCTCCCACAGGAGAAGATCCGGCTCGGGCAGCTTGCCGACGATATCGAGCAGCTCCTCGTCGCGGCATTCCCCATTGGCGTCGAATATGCCGACGCCGGCTCCGGATTCCCGCGCCTCGATCGTGACTAGGGCGGCGCCGTGCTGGACGTCCAGCAGCACCGTCTCCACCAATTCCTCCGCGTCGATCGTCGATCCCCACAGCTTCTTGCCGTATTCCGTATAAACCGTCAGCCCCGCTTCGCGGCTGAGACGGATTAGCTCGTTGCGAACGGTGCGCTCCATCTCGATCGTGCCGTCCGACACCTCGATCGCCGTAAATCCAAGCAAGCCGATCATGTCGAAATATTCGGGAACGGTGTGCCGGGAGACGGCCACCTCCAAAAACGTGCCTCCGGGCATAATCGCGATTTGATGCTGGCGGGCCAGCTCGATTTTTCGTTTCAGAAGACCGGTCGGATACAGCGGCGTCGTGCCGAACCCGATTTTTAGCAAATCGATATAGGGCGCCGATGTTTGCAGCAAGTCTTCGAAAGCGTGGAGCCCGAGTCCTTTATCGATCACCATCGTCTGCCCGCGGGTGCGCGGCTTGACGGTGCGCCGTCCGGTCGGATCCCGCAGCAGCGGGTGCCACTCCAGCTGTGAAGTTACGTCCATAAAACAAGTCTCCTCGCTGTTAAAGGATTTGTATGATGTCTGGAAGCAATATATGCATTCGCCCGAGGGCTGGTGCCGCCATGCCTAAAATGGGACGTGCCCGCATAAGATGGGAAGCAGGCGTTTCGGACGAGGCTGACAAGATCGGGAGCGACAAAGAAGCGGGAGCGGCGGCATGCCGCGCGAACGCCTTCGAAACCCGCATTCGGGACGCGAAAGGAGGGAAGAGGCGGATATGATCAACAAAATCGTCATGAGCATGGCCAGCCTCCGGCTGATGTCGGGGAGTCTCGAAATTATCGCGGCGCTCGTCATGCTGAGGCTGAATCAGGTGGACAAGGCGCTGCTCGTCAATTCCGGGCTTGCGGTCGTCGGCCCTTTGATTCTTCTAACGACGACGACGATCGGATTGGTAGGTTTGGCGGAAAAGCTATCGTTTACGAAGATGCTGTGGGTTGGCATCGGCGTCGCCTTCATTTTCATAGGCATTTTGAAAAAATAGAGGAATAAACGTCTTGTCCGGGCATATAGATGGGAGTAAACGACCGGACAACCCGACCCGGGGAGGTGCCGCGATGCAACCGATTCTACCTTTCTTGCCCGCTCGGATTCGCGAAATGATAGAGAAGCTGCCGAAGACGGCGCTCGACGCGCTGGAAGAAATCCGCATCCGGGAAGCGAGATCGCTCGAAATCGTGCACGACGGGGAGTCCCGGTTCGTGACCGAGGGAGGGGCGCTGACGGTCGATCCGGAAGCGGGCTACAAGCCCGCCAAGGAAGATTGCGCGAAGCTGCTCGATCTGCTGACGAATCATTCGCTCTACACGTTCGAGGAAGAGCTGCGGCGCGGCTACATCACGATCGCCGGCGGACACCGCGTCGGCCTGGCCGGCAAAACGGTGCTGGAGCGCGGCGAAGTGAAGCATATCCGCGACGTGGCCGGCTTCAACATCCGCATCGCGAGAGCCGTGCGCGGCGTCGGTGCGGCGCTGCTGCCCGCGATATGGGACGAGTCGGCCGGCAGCGTCCACCAGACGCTCGTCATCTCGCCGCCGAGGCAGGGCAAGACGACGCTCGTGCGCGATTTGGCGCGAATGATCAGCGCCGGCTCGCAGTCGGTCTCCGGCCGCGACGCGCGAAGATCGCAGCTTGCGCGATCGGGGCTGCGCGTCGGCATCGTCGACGAACGGTCGGAAATCGCCGCCTGCTATCGGGGGGTGCCTACGTTCGACGTCGGTCCCCGTACGGACGTTCTCGACGGATGTCCGAAAGCGGAAGGAATGATGATGATGATCCGCTCGATGTCGCCCGACGTGCTCGTCGTCGACGAAATCGGCCGCCCGGAAGACGCGGCCGCCCTCCAGGAAGCGCTGCACGCCGGCGTGCGCGTCATCGCCACCGCGCACGGACGAAGCGTCGCGGACGTCCGGGACCGGCCGGTCATGAGACGTCTGCTGGAGGAGCGCATGTTCGCCCGGCTCGTCGAGCTTTCGCGAAACCGGCAAGCGGGCGCGCGGTTCACGGTATGGGACGCGAACGGCAACAAAGTGGCCGAGCCTGCAGCCGAACGGCTGCGGGAAGCCGGAGGTACGCCATGCTGAAGCTGATCGGCGCGGTGCTGATCTTGACGGCGGGCACGCTGATCGGCTTCTCCAAGGCGGCGGCGTTCGCCCGCAGGCCGAGGCAGATTCGCCAGCTCGTCCATGCGCTGCAGCGGCTCGAAACCGAGATGACGTACGGCTTCACCCCGCTGCCGGAAGCGCTGCTGCGCATCGCCGAACGGCTCGAGCCGCCGCTCGCCGTCCTGCTGCGCACGGCCGCCGAGCCGCTCCGGACGTCGGCGGGCGCTACCGTCGCCGAAAGCTGGCGGGAGGCGATCGACGCATGCTGGAAACATACCGCCCTTCAATCGAATGAACGGGAAATCTGGAGCCAGCTGGGCTTTACGCTCGGCATTAGCGACCGCGACGATCAAGCGAAGCATTTGAAGCTGGCCGTCCACATGCTGCAGGCCGAAGAGCAAATCGCCTGGGACGAGCAGCGTCGCTACGAGAAAATGTGGAGAAGCCTGGGGGTGCTGGCCGGAGCATTCGTCGTCATTTTGATGTACTGAAGGGGTGCCTGACATGAACGTGGATGTGAACGCGATCTTTCAAATTGCCGGCATCGGCATCATCATCGCGATGATCCATACCGTCCTGAAGCAGATGGGCAAGGAAGATATGGCGCATTGGGTGACGGTCATCGGATTCGTCGTCGTCCTGTTTATGGTGGTGAGCCTGCTTGACGATTTGTTCAAAGAAATCAAAACGATTTTTTTGTTCCAGTAGGTGGGCGCGATGGAAATCATCCAAATCGTCGGCCTCGGATTCGTCGTAGCGATTTTGACGCTCGTCCTGAAGGAACAGAAGCCGCTGTTCGCCTTTTTGCTCGCCGCCATTACGGGAATCTACATCTTTCTGTTCCTGCTCGGCAAAATATCGGCCATCATTCGCGTGCTGGAGCAGCTGGCCGGGCAAACGAACATCGACCTGATGTTTTTGAAGACGATTCTGAAAATTATCGGCATCGCCTATATCGCCGAGTTCGGCGCGCAAATCGTGCGCGATTCGGGGCTCGAGTCGGTCGCCTCGAAGATCGAGCTGGCCGGCAAAGTGCTGATCATGGTCATGGCGATTCCGATCATCAGCGTCATCATCGAAACGGTGGTCAAGCTGCTGCCCGCTTGAACGGACGATCCGCGCCAGAGACGGGAGATGAAACCTTTGATCCAGCAACGTATGCGCCATGCGATCGCCGCGCTGATCCTGCTCGCGATCGCGCTCGCCGGAGGAACCGCCCAGGCGGCGACACCGGCCGAGACGATTATCCGGGAACAGGCGGAGCGGCTGCCGACGGAACAGGTCGAGGGCTACTGGAACCGGCTGATGAACGAATACGGGGGGTATTTCCCCGACAGCAAGCCGCCCAGCTTCATGGAAATGGTCGTGCCGGGCGGAGAAGGGCTCAGTCTGAAGCGGATCGGCTCCGCCGTCGGCAAATATTTGCTGCACGAGGTGCTGGTCAACGGCAAGCTGCTCGCCTCGATCGTCGTCCTGACCGTCTTCAGCATGATATTGGAGTCGCTCCAAAGCGCGTTCGAGCGAAACAACGTCAGCAAGATCGCCTATGCGATCTCGTACATGGTGCTGCTTCTCATCGCGGTCAACAGCTTCAGCGTGGCGATCGGCTACGCGAAGTCGGCGATCACGAGCATGATCCAGTTCATGATCGCGATGATTCCGCTTTTGCTGACGATGCTCGGCTCGATGGGCAACGTCGCTTCGGTCACGGTGCTGCATCCGCTAATCGTCTTCATGATCCATGCCGTCGGCACGCTGATATACGCGGTCGTTTTCCCGCTCCTGTTCTTCTCGGCCGTTCTGCACATCGTCAGCTCGATCAGCGACAAGTACAAGGTGACGCAGCTCGCCAACATGCTCCGCACGATCAGCGTCGCCTCGCTCGGCATCATGGTGACCGTCTTCCTCGGCGTCATCTCGGTGCAGGGCGGGACGGGGGCGGTGGCGGACGGGGTGACGATCCGGACGGCCAAATACATTACCGGCAACTTCGTGCCGGTCGTCGGACGGCTGTTCTCGGACGCCTCGGATACGGTCATCGGCGCGTCGCTGCTCGTCAAAAACGCGGTCGGCATCGCCGGCGTCGTCATTCTCGTGTTCCTGTGCGCGTTCCCGGCCGTGAAAATATTGGCGCTCGCGCTCATCTACAACGTATCCGCCGCCGTCATGCAGCCGCTCGGCACGAATCCGATCATCGGCTGCCTGCAGACGATCGGCAAAAGTTTGATCTACGTGTTCGCCGCGTTGGCCGCCGTCAGTCTCATGTTTTTTCTGGCCATCACGGTAATCATTACGGCCGGCAACGTTTCGGTCATGATGCGCTGACCGACCTTGAAGCAAGGAGGCTCCCCATGATCGCATGGCTCAGCGGCTGGCTGAAAGACGTCATCCTCGTCGTCCTGTTGGCCGCCTTCGTCGATTTGCTGCTGCCGAACAACGCCTTGCAGCGGTACGTAAAAACGGTGCTCGGCCTGTTCATCCTGCTGACGCTCCTGTCCCCGCTGCTCTCGCTGTTCCAGGAGAAATGGGACCCGGAGAAGCTCGTGGCCTCGGTCGAGCGGCTCGGATCGCAGCCGCAGGCGGGCGGGCCGTCGAATTCGGTCCAATCGCTGCAGGCGATATTGCGGAACGCGGAGCGATGGCGGCAGGACGACCGCAACGAGGCGCAGCGCATCATGGAGAGGGAGCTGGCCGCGGAATTGCAGCGCACCGCCGGCAGCGAAGCGAACGTCGCGATCAAGCAAGTGAAGCTTCAAATGAAATACGACAATAACGGAACGCCGAGCATCGAACATATGCAGGTGGTCCTTGATGATATAGATGGGTCCCCGCCGGGATCCGGCACCGGCAAAGATCCGCCGGCACGCAAGCCGATCGGGGCCGTCGAGCCGGTGCATATCGATATCCGGGTCGGAACGCCCGAGACGAAGCCGGAAGCCGGCGCCATATCGCCGGAGCGCCAGCAGACGAAGCAAAAGCTGTACGACGCGCTGAACCGGCAATGGCAGTTGAGCCGGGATCAAGTGACGCTGCTGTACGAGACGGAGCTGCGGAAAGAGAGGTGAGTTCATGGCCAAATGGCTGCAATGGCTGGAGCAGCGGGTGGGAGGGGGGCCGGGAGGCCCGAAGCGGGTCGGCGCGTTCCGCTGGATCATACTGCTCGGCTTGCTCGGCGTCGCCTTCATGATTCTCAACTCGTTCCTGAACGTCAAGACGATAGGACCGCCCGATGATCCCGGGGCATCCCCCCAGCCGGCCCAGCAAACGTTTCTGGGCAAGGAGGCGGGCGACAAGTCCGGCTTCCGGGACTACGAGGACGCTTACGAAAGCGCCGTCAGGGACATTCTGCAGAAAGTCGTCGGCATCGGCGACGTGGAGGTGCTCGTGACGATCGATTCGACGGAGGAGACGATCGTCCACTCGAACCAGAACGAGTCGCAGCAGGTGACGACCGAGAAAGACCAGAACGGATCGACGCGACACATTACGGAAATTACGCGAAGCGGAGAAGTCGTCCTGTACGAAGCGTCCGGCGGCCAATCTCCGATCGTGTTGAAAAAAATAAAGCCGCGCATAAGGGGGGTCGTCGTTGTCGCAAAAGGCGCCGAAAACTTGACGGTGAAGCAAATGATCGCGGAGGCGGTCGGACGGGGACTGGACGTCCCGGCGCATCGCATCTCCGTGTTGCCCCGGAAGCAATGACCGCGACGGGCAGCGAACAACCATTACGAGTGGAATAAGAGGAGGAAACGAACGATGAATACGAAAAGACAAACGGTATGGCTCGTATCGATGCTCAGCTTGATGGTGGTGCTCTCCGCCTATTACCTGTTCACCGAGGACGTCAACGAGCTCGACCTGACGGCCCAGCAGCTGTCCGGCAGCGAAATCAAGGTCGACGCGGTTTCGACGGGCGGCGGGGCGAAAACGGACGCGGCTGCCGGCGACAAAGCCGCAGCGGACAAAGCGGCTGCCGACAAAGCGGGCGCCGATCAAGCGGCGGCGAACCAAGGCGCATCGACCGACAAAGCCGCATCCGGCAAGACGTCCGGCGGAACGGATGCGACATCGAAGAAAACGGACGAAGAAGTGCTGAAGCAGGTTACGGCGAAAGAGACGACCGGCAGCGACTATTTCGCTTCCTTGCAAATGAAGCGCAGCGAAGAGCTGGCGAAGCAGACGGAGAAGTGGATGACGATTTCCCTCGATTCGAAAAAGTCGACCGAAGAAGTGACGCAGGCGATGAACGAGCTGAACAAGCTGCAGGATACGGACGAGAAGGTGACCGGCCTCGAAGACCAGCTCGCCCAAAGCTACAAAAACGCGATCGTCCTGCAGGAAGGCGGCAAATGGAAGGTGGTCGTCCAAGCGGCCAAGCTGGAGAAGAGCGAAGGGGTCAGCATCGTCGACCTCGTCATGAAAGAGCTGAACGTGACGCCGGACAAGGTGACCGTGCAATACGTGCAATAAGCCGACCCGCATTCGCGTTCGGCGCCCGACGCAAGCCGGAAACGACGAGGACCCCGCCCATCCGGAGGTCCTCGTCGCTTATTCGCCGGCGGGGCCGGACGGATAAACTTGTTTTGTGCGAATGGCGGTTGTGATATAATACTAACGTTGCTCGTCCAGGCAAGCGCTTCACAATCGTCGAAGGAGTGAAATCGATGTTCAAATTAAGCGAAATCAAGGAATTGATCAAGCTGGTCGATTCGACCACCGTACAAGAGCTCGAAATCGAAAACGAAGGCTCGCGCCTTTTGATCCGTAAACCGAATAAAACCGAATCCGTCGTCGTCGCGCATGCACCGGCTCCGCAATCGTACATACCCGTCGCTTCGCATCCGGTGTCCGCGCCCGTCCAGACGGCCGCCGCTCCTACCGAAGCGGCCGCAGCGCCCGCCCCTGCCGCGAAAGCGGAAGCCGATGCCGGCTACCACAAAATTACGTCGCCGATGGTCGGCACGTTCTACCGCGCTTCCGCGCCGGGAGCCGCCCCGTTCGTCAACGTGGGCGACCGCGTGAACGAGAAGACGACCGTCTGCATTCTCGAAGCGATGAAGCTGATGAATCCGATCGAAGCCGAAGTGAAGGGCGAAATCGTGGAAATATTGGCCGAGAACGGCCAGCTGGTCGAATACGGACAAACCTTGTTCCTGGTGAAGCCGGAATAACTGGAGGAACGAACGACATGAAGTTTCATAAAATTTTGGTGGCCAACCGCGGCGAAATCGCCGTGCGCATCATCCGCGCCTGCCGGGAGCTGGGCATTTACACGGTGGCCGTCTATTCGGAGGCCGATCGCGACTCGCTGCACGTCCGGCTGGCCGACGAAGCGTACTGCATCGGCCCGACCTTGTCGAAGGACAGCTACTTGAACTTTACGAATTTGCTCAGCGTGGCGACGCTGACCGACTCGGACGCGATTCATCCGGGTTACGGTTTTCTGGCCGAAAACGCCGATTTCGCGGAAATTTGCGAGCAATGCAACATTACGTTCATCGGACCGTCCCCGGAAGCGATCAGCAAGATGGGCGACAAAGCCGTGGCGAAGCAGACGATGAAAGACGCGAACGTGCCGGTCATCCCCGGATCGGACGGTCTGATCGAGGATATGGAGGAAGCGGTCCGCGTCGCCCGGGAGATCGGGTATCCGGTCATCATCAAGGCGACGGCCGGCGGCGGCGGGAAAGGAATCCGCATCGCCGAGGACGAGGAATCGCTGATCCAGCAAATCTCGACCGCGCAGCAGGAAGCGCAAAAGGCGTTCGGCAACGCGGGCGTTTACTTGGAAAAATATTTGACGGGCATGAAGCACGTCGAAATTCAAATATTGGCCGACAAGCACGGCAACGTCGTCCATTTGGGCGAGCGCGACTGCTCCGTGCAGCGGCGCAGACAGAAGCTGATCGAGGAGGCGCCTTGCCCGGTGCTGACGCCGGAGACGCGCGAGGCGATGGGCCAGGCGGCGGTACGGGCGGCGCAAGCGGTCAACTATTCCGGCGCCGGCACGCTCGAATTTTTGCTCGGTCCCGACGGCAGCTTCTATTTCATGGAGATGAACACGCGCATCCAGGTCGAACACCCGGTTACCGAAATGATTACGAGCATCGATATTATTAAAGAGATGATCCGCGTCGCCGAGGGCGAGCCGCTCCCGTTCAAGCAGGAGGACATCCAGTTCGACGGCTGGTCGATCGAATGCCGGATCAACGCGGAAGACCCGGAGCGCAACTTCATGCCGTCGGCGGGACAAATTCAGTTTTATTTGCCGCCGGGCGGTCCGGGCGTGCGGGTCGACAGCGGCGCCTATCCGGGCTATACGATATCGCCGCACTACGACTCGATGATCGCGAAGCTGATCGTCTGGGCGCCGACCCGCGACGAGGCGATCGCGCGCATGCGCCGGGCGCTGTCCGAATTTGCCGTCGAGGGCATTCATACGACGATCGGCTTTCATCTGAAACTATTGGAACATAAAAAGTTTCAAGCCGGTACGTTCGACATCAAGTTTTTGGAAGAGCACGACGTGAACGATCCGACCTCGTGACGGCCTTTGCGGCGTCCCGTATCGTTTGTCATAAAAATGGCAAAATGGTATAGTAATAGTATAGACGAGACGTCTAGGAGGTGTAGCACGCATGAGCACGTTGGCTACGGATTACGAGAAAACGGACATCGGTACGATCCAGATCGCTCCCGAAGTGATCGAGGTCATCGCCGGCCTCGCGACCGTCGAAGTGCAAGGGGTGGCGGGCATGAGCGGCGGATTCGCCGGCGGCATCGCCGAATTGCTCGGCCGCAAAAATTTGTCCAAAGGCGTGAAAGTCGAAGTCGGTCAGCGCGAAGCGGCCGTCGACGTATCGATCGTCGTGGAATTCGGCCATCGCATTCCCGAAGTCGCTAGCGCCATCCAACGCAATGTGAAGCAAGCGATCGAATCGATGACCGGGCTGTCGGTCGTCGAAGTGAACGTACATATTCACGACGTCCAGTTCAAGGCGCCGGATAAACAATTGCCAGAAGAAGAAGATACGGCGGTACAGCGCGTGAAGTAACGGCTCGCTCGTACCGGGGAAGAGGGTTGTCCGGCGTCGGACAACCCCGTTTTCCTGTTAATCGCGGAAGGGGACGGACCAGCGTGATCAAAGTATTGGACCGGTTGCTGCTCTTTTTGTATACGCTGATTATCGGAATCGGCGTCGTCTTTTTTTTGGTCGCCTCGTTCGGCTGGCTGCCGATCGAATCGGCCGAAAACTTCGTGAGCAATTTGTATTACGAAGGCTCTACCGCTTATCCGGCTATCGCGATCGGACTGTTCGTGCTTCTGGCGACGTGCCGGTTTTTCTACGTCTCGGTGCGCCGCGGGCGCGGTCAAGTTCCTTCGATCGATCAGCGGACCGACGTGGGCGACATCCGCATCTCGCTCGAAACGGTCGAAAATTTGTCGCTGAAGGCGGCCGGGCGCGTGCGCGGCGTCAAGGATTTGAAGGCGCGGGTGTCGGTGAACGACGCGGGGCTCGACATCGTGCTGCGGGCCGTCGTGGACGGGGAGAGCTCGATTCCGGAGCTGTCGGAGGAGATGCAGCGTTCGGTCAAGAGCCACATCGAGGACATTACCGGCATTCCCGTCGCGAACGTGTCCGTCTTCATCGCCAACGTCATGCAGTCCTCCCACACGTTTAAAAGCAGAGTCGAATAGAGGTGGCTTGCGCCAATGTGGAACGAGCTGTGGGAACGGCATAAGGGCCGCCTGATCGGCGTCGCCTCGGGGTTGTTGCTCGGCATCATTTATTTGATCAGCGGGTTTTGGGACATGTTGATCTTCGCATTCATCGTGGCGGTATGCTTCTACGCGGGCGGCAAGTTCGACGCGGGCCGTTTCCGGCTGAACGCGGACGAGTGGCTCGGCAAAATAAGCAGGCTGGCGGATCGTTGGAAATGGTTTCGGTAACGGCGGAAGGCGGTTCCCTTCGGAAACGGCCTTCTTCTGTTTTGTTTGCACCCTTTTATGGTAATATTGTACGCATAGACGTTCGGACATAAGTCAGGAGGATGATCCCCGCGATGAAGCGAAGATTGGCCAGGGAAATCGCGTTGCAAAGCTTGTATACGATCGATATGAACGAGGTGCCTCCGCAGGTGGCGATCGAAACCGTGCTGCACGAGGCCAGAACCGACAACGAAGCCGAGCTGGCCGTCGGCGACGGGGGCGTGGCGAGTACGCCGTATTTGACGGACTTGGTGGAGGGGACGTACGCCCGGCGCGAACAAATCGACAAGACGCTCAGCGTCTACTTGACCGGATGGAAGGTGGATCGGCTGTCGAAGGTGGACCGGCAAATTTTGCGTTTGGCCGCCTACGAGATGCTGTTCGGCACCGAAGTGCCGCCGAAGGTCGTCGTCAACGAGGCGATCGAGCTGGCGAAGCGGTTCGGCTCGGACGAGTCCGGCAAGTTCGTCAACGGCGTGCTGGGCAAAATGATCAAGGAGCTGGACGCGATCAAGAGCGAATACGAGACGGCCGGCGAAAACCGGTAACGGCCGACGTAGCCGCCTGTAGCGGTATATTTTGCATGGGGAGGAACGAGCGGTGGCGAATCAAGTCATTAACGGCAAACAAATCGTAAGCGATATACGGGGGCAATTGAAGGAAGAGATCGACGCGCTGGCGGCGGAAGGATTCCGTCCGGGCCTCGCGGTCGTGCTCGTGGGCGAGGATCCGGCGTCGGCCGTCTACGTCCGCAACAAGGCGAAGGCGTGCGAGCAGGTCGGCATTTATTCCGAGGTGCACCGGCTGCCCGCGGAGACGAGCCAGGCCGAGCTGCTCGAGCTGGTGGACAAGCTGAATCGCGACGCGAACATCCACGGTATTTTGGTTCAGCTGCCGCTGCCGAAGCATATTTCGGAGGATGCGGTCATCGACGCGATCGCGGTCGAGAAAGACGTGGACGGCTTCCATCCGATCAACGTCGGCAATTTGTCGATCGGCAAGCCGAGCCTGCTGCCGTGCACGCCGGCGGGCATCATCGAGATCATCAAGCGGACGGGCGTGACGATCGCCGGCAAACGGGCCGTCGTCATCGGGCGCAGCAACATCGTCGGCAAGCCGGTCTCGATGCTGCTGCTCCGCGAGCATGCGACGGTCACGATATGTCACTCCCGCACCGCGAACATGAAGGAGCTGTGCCGCGAGGCGGACATCCTCGTCGTCGCGATCGGCAAGCCGAAGTTCGTGACGAAGGAGTTCGTGAAGCCGGGAGCGGTCGTCATCGACGTCGGCATCAACCGGCTCGAGGACGGTTCGCTCGCCGGCGACGTCGATTTCGACGACGTCGTCGATACGGCCGGGCCGATTACGCCGGTTCCGGGGGTCGTCGGGCCGATGACGATTACGATGCTGCTCGCGAATACGGTGCAGGCGGCGAAGGCGCTGCGGAAGTAAGCGGCGGGACGGGGAGAAGCGGTTCGATGCGCAATCAAGAGAAAGTGATGTCCGTCAAAGATTTGACGCGCTACATCAAGATGAAGCTCGAGGGCGACTCGGTGCTGCAGGACGTCTGGGTGCGCGGCGAAATATCGAACTTCACGCATCATTCGAGCGGTCATATGTATTTCACGCTGAAGGATGCGGACAGCCGAATCAAGAGCATCATGTTCGCCTCCAACAACCAACGGCTCGCCTTTATCCCGCGAGACGGGACGAAGGTGATCGCGAGAGGGAACATATCCGTGTTCGAGCGGGACGGGCAGTATCAGATGTATGTGACGCATATGCAGCCGGACGGCATCGGCAACCTGTTCCTCGCGTTCGAGCAGTTGAAGAAGAAGCTGGGGGACGAGGGGCTGTTCGCGGCCGAGCGCAAGCGGCCGATTCCGAAGTTTCCGCGCGCCGTCGGCGTCATTACGTCCCCGACCGGAGCGGCCGTCCGCGACGTGCTGACGACGCTCCGGCGCCGGCACCCTTCCGTGCCGGTGCTGCTCTATCCCGTACTCGTGCAGGGGGCGCAGGCGGCCGCTTCGATCGCCCGCGCCATCGAAGCGATGAACCGCCACGGCGAGGTCGACGTACTGATCGTCGGCCGCGGCGGCGGCTCGCTCGAGGAGCTGTGGGCGTTCAACGAGGAGATCGTCGCCCGCAGCATTTATGCGTCGACGATTCCGGTCATTTCCGCCGTCGGCCACGAAACCGACTTTACGATCGCCGATTTCGTCGCCGATTTGCGCGCGGCCACGCCTACGGCCGCCGCGGAGCTGGCCGTGCCGCACCATTTGGAGCTGAGGCAGCATATCGCGCACTTGTCGCAGCGGCTCGTCAAAGGCTTGTCCGCGCAGCTGACGGTGAAGCGGGAGCGGCTGAACCGGCTTCGCCGCTCGCCGACGCTGACGCAGCCTCGCCGGCAGCTGCTCGAGCCCGCGCAGCGGCTCGACCGGCTGCGCGAGCGGCTCGAATACCGGCTGCGACAGCGGCTGTCCGCTTCCCGGGAATCCGCCATGAGGCTGGAGCGGAAGCTGGCGGCGCACAATCCGAAGCAGCAGCTCGATTTCGCGAAGAAACGCGTCGACGTATCGCGCCATCAGCTGGTGCAGTCGATGCAGGGGATCTTCAAGGAGACGCGCCACCGGTGGACGGCGCAGCTTCGCCAGCTGGACGCGCTCAGCCCGCTCAAGGTGATGCAGCGCGGATACAGTCTCGTCTACGACGAGAAGGAGAAGCGGATCATCAAGTCGATCGAGCAAGTGCAGCCGGGGGACTTGGTCCGCATCCGGCTGACCGACGGGAAGCTCGACTGTCACGTATGGGGAATGGAGGAGAACGGGGATGAACAGCGGAAAGGATGACAACGCGGTCAGCTTCGAAGAAGCGATGGACAAGCTGGAGCAAATCGTCGCCAAGCTCGAAAGCGGGGACGTGCCGCTGGAGAAGGCGATCGAGCTGTTCCAGGAAGGAATGGCGCTGTCGCATTTGTGCGGGCAAAAGCTCGAGCAGGTGGAGCGCAAAATCGAAACGCTGCTGGAGGAAAACGGTACCTTCGTGAAAAAGCCGTTCCAGCCGGCCTCCGACGAAAGGGAGAACTGATCTTCATGTCTTATCCGTCCATAACGGACTACATCAAGAGCCGGGCGGCGCGGGTCGAGGAGGAGCTGGCGCGCTCCCTTCCCGGCGAATGGAACGTGCCGCAGGCGCTCCGCGACGCGATGGGCTATTCGCTCATGGCCGGCGGCAAGCGGATGCGGCCGATTCTGCTTCTCGCCGCGGCCGAAGCGTGCGAGGGGTCGGTCGAGGCGGCGCTGCCCGTCGCCTGCGCGGTCGAAATGATTCATACGTATTCGCTCATTCACGACGATTTGCCCGCGCTCGACAACGACGATTACCGCCGCGGACGGCTGACGAACCATAAGGTGTACGGCGAAGCGATGGCGATTCTGGCCGGCGACGCGCTGCTGACGCATGCGTTTTACGCGGCGGTACGGGCGGCCCGGCTGCACGGCGTACCGGCGGAGCGGGTGCTCGACGTCATCGAGGAGATGTCCGTCCTCGCCGGTCCCCGCGGCATGGTCGGCGGCCAAGTCGCCGACATGCAGGGCGAGCAGGGGATCACGAAGCTCGAGGAGCTCGATTATATCCATCTGCACAAGACGAGCGACCTGATCGTCTTCGCCCTGAAGGCCGGCGGACGAATCGGCGGCGCGTCGGAGCCGCAGCTTCGGGCGCTGGAAACGTTCGGCACGAATATCGGCCTCGCGTTCCAAATTCAGGACGACATTCTCGACGTCGTCGGAGACGAGACGAAGCTCGGCAAGGCGGTCCGAAGCGACGAGAAAATGCAGAAGGTGACGTACCCGTACTTCCTCGGCATCGACGCTTCCCGCCGCAAGGTGGAGGAGCTGACGGCGATCGGCAAGGAAGCGATCGAGCGGGCGGCTTTCCCGCGGCCGGATCGGCTGCTCGAGCTGGCGGATTTTTTGATGCGGCGGGACCATTAACGGAAAGCGCACGAAGGCGGACGCATGGCGTACCGTCTTTTTGGGCTTCCTTTACCTGCGGCGGACGATCCGCCCGTCCCGCCGCGCTCTTCCATTCGAGGCGCACGGTTCCATTGAGGGGCGAATCGCGTATATGCTATAATGAGGGCTAGACGCGAGTGGCGCAGTATTCTAGTCGGTCTACCATTTCCGAGGGCGGGCCTAAAAATTCGCCAAAGGGCACATCGATGAAGTTCCTGGTGTTGGCTTTCGACGCCCAGTCGGGGGCTGATGCTGGGAGTTAAGGTCGTAGGGCGATCCACAATGGCATGTGGGCGTTGACCCTGCTTCCGCGGAGGCCCAAGTTCGTGTCCGGATGCGTCACCGTGCGCCGGGGCACGGCTTGGGGTATGAACCTGCAACGGCGAGTCTCACCTGACTTTTTAACATGGAATCGTTATTCCGTTATTCGTCTAAAACGACTTGTGTGCAGCGTAGCCTGCCTTGAGTGGGGCCGGGGGGGAGTGCGGAGAGGGTTTTGCCCCGACGGGCAAGAACTACAGTAGGCTTTTGTTTTTCAGGCCAAAAAAACAGGAGCCCAATGCCGTGCGAAACCCGTCCTGCAAAAGAGGCTAGGAAATGGTTTCAGGACTGCCGGGGAAAACTCCTAGACTGTTCGCCCGTCCGACAAGCGAGGCTTCTTGGGGATTATAGTGTGGACTAAGTGGTAATCCAGTCTGATGACCGGCGACGGCAGCAAGGCGGGGGTAAAGGGAAACCGCCTTTTCGGCGACGAGAAGGAGCTCCGCCTGGGAAAACCTACTGGACCTAAGCCACAGCGTTTACTCAAGAAGCCGCCACTCGTTCCGAGTCGCAGTGCGGATCCGAGCGGTAACGAAGGGAACCGAGCCGCGAAATATGAAATTTTCGTTGAAAAGCTCCGTCAAATGGAGTATTTTAATATTTTGCGTGACGTACATATTGTCGAGCATGTTCACCGTCGCTTCGACGGCGATGCTGGAGGGCGTCGCCTGGGGAGTCGGCATGCTCATCGTGCTTGCGCTCGTGCTCGTCGGCATCGTGTTCGACATGTTGGGGCTCGCGGCCGCTTCGGCGAACGAAACGCCGTTCCACGCGATGGCGTCCGAGCGGGTACCGGGCTCGAAGCAGGCGATCTATATCGTACGCAACGCCGATAAATTTTCCAACTTTTGCAACGACGTCATCGGAGACATCGCAGGAGTGATCAGCGGCGCAGCCAGCGCGCTCGTCGTCCTGAAATTGGTGGATTCGATGGAAGCGGGCCATACTATATGGAAAACCGTGACGAGCGTCCTGTTCACCGGGCTCGTGTCGGCGACGACCGTAGGCGGCAAGGCGATGGGCAAATCGTTCGCGATTCATTACGCGACCGACATCGTGCTTGCCGTCGGCAAAGTGTTCCATTTCCTGGAGCGTCGGTTCGGCATCCGACTATTCAACGGACGCAGGAAAAAGTCGAACGGAAAGCGAGGACATAAACGTGCTCCTAAATCAAATTGACAGCCCGGCCGACCTGAAAAAGCTGACCATTCCCCAGCTCGAAACGTTGGCGAAGGAAATTCGCGGCTTTCTCATCGAAACGCTGTCCAAGACGGGCGGCCATCTCGCCCCCAATCTCGGCGTCGTCGAGCTGACGCTTGCGCTTCACGCTTTTTTCGACAGCCCGAGGGACAAGTTTATATTCGATGTCGGTCATCAATCCTACGTTCATAAAATATTGACAGGGCGCAAAAACCGATTCGACACGCTTCGCAAGTACAAAGGCTTGTGCGGGTTCGTGAAAATGTCGGAAAGCGAGCACGACGTCTGGGAGGCGGGCCACAGCAGCACGTCGCTGTCCGCCGCGATGGGCATGGCCGTCGCCCGCGATCTCAAAGGCGAGAACAATAAAATCGTCGCGATTATCGGCGACGGCGCCTTGACCGGAGGGATGGCGCTCGAAGCGATGAACCATATCGGACACGAGCGCAAAAACATGACGGTCATCCTGAACGACAACGAAATGTCGATTGCGCCGAACGTCGGGGCGCTTCATAATTATTTGACGAAAATCCGTACCGACAAGCATTACGCCAAGGCGAAGGAAGAAGTCGAGCATCTGCTCAAAAAAATTCCGGCCATCGGCGGCACGCTCGCGAAAACCGCGGAGCGGGTAAAGGACAGCCTGAAATATTTGCTCGTCTCGGGCGTCTGGTTCGAGGAGCTCGGGTTCAAATATTTCGGTCCGGTCGACGGGCACAACTTGACGCAGCTGTTCGAAACGCTCAAGCAGGCCGAGAAAGTAAGCGGTCCCGTCCTGATTCACATCATTACGGTCAAAGGAAAAGGGTACCAGCCGGCGGAAGCCGACTCGCATACGTGGCACGGCGGAGGTCCTTACAAGATTGAATCCGGCCAATTCGTGAAAGTCGTCGGCCCTCCGATGTACACGGAAGTGTTCGGCAAAACGCTGATCGAGCTTGCGGAGAAGGACGACCGGATCGTCGCCGTTACTCCGGCGATGCCGGGAGGCTCCGGCTTGCTGCCGTTCGCCGCCAAATTTCCGGAGCGGATGATCGACGTCGGCATCGCCGAGCAGCATGCCGCGACGCTGTGCGCGGCGCTCGCTCTGGATGGGATGAAGCCCGTATTCGCGGTTTATTCCACCTTCATGCAGCGCGCGTACGATCAGATCGTGCACGATATATGCCGGCAAAATACGAACGTCGTCTTCGCCATCGACCGGGCCGGCTTCGTCGGCGCGGACGGGGAGACGCACCAGGGCGTGTACGACATCGCCTTTATGCGCAGCATCCCGAATATGGTCATGATGATGCCGAAGGACGAGAACGAGCTGCGGCATATGATGAAGACGGCCATCGACTACGACGAAGGACCGATCGCGGTTCGCTATCCGCGCCTGAACGGTACGGGCGTCAAGATGGACGAACCGATGAAGCCGATTCCGATCGGCACGTGGGAAACGGTTCGCGACGGCGAAGGGTTCGCCATTTTGGCGGCCGGCGCTCCGATGCTGGAGCTGGCGGCGGGCGCCGCCGAGCTGCTCAAAACCGAAGGAATTCAGCCGCGCATCGTCAATGCGAGATTTTTGAAGCCGTTGGACGAGAACATGCTCATGGAGCTTTACGAAGGCGGATACAGCTTGCTCACGCTGGAGGAGGGCGCCGTCCGCGGCGGCTTCGGCAGCGCGGTGCTGGAATTTTTCGCGGAGCGCGACCTTTACGGCGTGAAGGTGAAGCCGATCGGCATCCCGGACTATTTCGTCGAGCACGGCAGTCCGAAGGAGCAGCGGCAGGAGGTCGGACTTACGGCCGAGCGGGTCGTCGCCGAGCTGAAGGCGATGCTTCCCCGCAAACGGCAGCGGGCTTGATGCCGCACGAATGAAGACGGCGGTCCCGAACCGCCGCAGTAGGAGCGAATTCATGTCTTCCACGAAGGAACGACTCGACGTGCTGCTCGTCGAGCAAGGATTTTACGACAGCCGGGAAAAGGCGAAGGCCGCCGTCATGGCCGGTCTCGTGCTGGCCGACGGGGAACGGATCGATAAAGCCGGGACGAAAATTTCCCGGGAAGCGAAAATCGTCGTCAAAGGGGCCGTCCACCCTTACGTCAGCCGCGGCGGATTGAAGCTGGAGAAAGCGATCCGGACGTTCGGCATCGACTTGAACGGAGCGGTCATGATCGACATCGGCGCTTCCACCGGCGGCTTCACCGACTGCGCGCTCCAAAACGGCGCCTCGTGCGTGTACGCGGTCGACGTCGGCTACAACCAGCTCGACTGGAAGCTGCGCAACGATCCGCGCGTCATCGTCATGGAGCGGACAAACTTCCGGTATACGCAGCCGTCCGATTTGCAGGGACCGGTGCCGACATTCGCTTCCATCGACGTGTCGTTTATCTCGCTCAAGCTTATTTTGCCGCCGCTGCGGGCTCTGCTTGCGGCGAACGGTGAGACGGTCGCGTTGATCAAGCCGCAGTTCGAGGCGGGGCGGGAAAACGTCGGCAAAACCGGCGTCGTCCGCGATCCGGCCATCCACCGGGACGTGCTGCGCACCGTCCTCGACTTCGCCGCCGAGGCCGGCTTCGGCTTGAAGGGACTTACCTTCTCGCCGATTACCGGCGGGGAAGGGAACATCGAATTTTTGGCTTGGTTTGCGGTCGATCCGGCCGACCCGGCGATCGTACCGTCGACGGATCGGATCCGTCTGATCGAAGAGACGGTCGCGGCCGCCGGCGAGACGTTTGCTTAAATCGGTTACCGCTTCTGGCGAAGCACGCCATGAACTCATCGGACGGGATGAGTTTATTTGCGCTTCTAACCTAATTCCTGATCAAAGGAATTATCGATCCCCCTCTTTCCCCCTTCGCCAAGGGGGAGGACTTGGGCGCTGCCGCCCCAAGACCCCGGCATATTTGGTGGGATCGGCGGGATTGCGGCACGTTTAGCCGTGGATCGCTTGCCGTATTCGAATAGGCTCGTTTCGCGAGCCCATTCGAATACCCGCTTTCGGTTGCAGGTTCCATGGAACGGCCCGCCGGCTGCGCGGAGGGGCGAGCGTTTCCTTCCACGCGAGTAGGGAATCGGCTCATGACTTCGTCATGAACTTTCCTTCGAGCGGGGCGGGGGACTGGATAAGCCGTTTGATCGGCTTATCTTCGTCAACTTTGTTGCTTACTTTTTCTCTCCGTCCGACAGGATTTTCCGCCCGCGACTCGAATTGTTCCCGTGGAGGGATGACGCATGAGACCCGGAGATACGTTCGTCGTGCTGCTGCTGATCGGTGTCGCGATCTGGTGGTTTTACATACGCGGCCGGCATTGGTATCATAAACCGAGACCGTCGCTCGCGATTCCGCAGCAGGACGACATCTACGTGCCGTCGGAGGATGCGGTTCGTCTGCTGAACGAAAGAGGGTACGAAATCGTGGCCGGCAAGACGAGACTGCCCGTATACGTGACGCTGGACGGGGAGGAAACCGAAAGCCGCTTGTTCGTCGACGCCTACGTCATGAAGGGGGACGAGCTATACATCGTCAAGCTCGCCCGGGAACGGCAGCCGCTCGAAATGACGGCGAGCGCGATCCGCGACCGGCTGCTCGTCTACAGCCTGCTCTACCCGGAAGCGGCCGGCGTCCTGTACGTCGACCCGGAGACGCGCTCCATCCGGACGATTACATTCGATATCGAAAGGGAAACGGGATAAAAAACGGGAGGAACCTCATGAAAGCCCAACGGCATTTCAAAATAAGGGAAATCATTACCGGACAGGAAATCGAAACCCAGGACGATCTGGTCGAAGAAATGCGCAAAGCCGGCTATCCGGTGACGCAAGCGACCATATCGCGCGATATCAAGGAATTGCAGCTCATCAAAGTGCCGCTGGAGGACGGACGGTACAAATATTCGATGCCGGCCGAGCAGCGCGTCAATCCGCTGCCCCGGCTGAAGCGGGCGCTGGCCGACCATTTCGTCCACATCGACCATACGGACAATCTGGTCGTCATGAAATGTATGCCGGGAACGGCCAACACGCTCGGCTCGCTCATCGACAGCTTGGAATGGACGTCCATCATGGGAACGATTTGCGGCGACGATACGATTTTGATCATATGCCGGACGAAGAAGCAAAGCGCGGACGTCGTCCAGCAATTTCGGGATATGCTCGGCTAACGGGGGAACAGCGGCTGTCGATTCAAGCGGGAGCGGATCGGCAGTCTCATTTTGCCGACGATCGGCGGGAGGGGATAAGGCATGCTGACGGAATTGACCATTCGTAATTTAGCCGTCATCGAACACGTAACCGTTTCGTTCCGAAACGGTTTTTCGGTATTGACGGGGGAAACCGGCGCGGGGAAATCGATTATTATCGACGCGCTCGGGCTGATCGCGGGCGGGAGAGGCTCGGCCGAGCTCGTCCGGTACGGCTGCGAGAAGGCGGAGATCGAAGCGGCGTTCGAGCTGCCGGCCGGACATCCGGTACGGGACGTGCTGGCGAGGCTCGGCATCGAGTCGTCCGAGGACGAGCGGCTCATCATTCGCCGCGAGGTGTCTTCGCAGGGGAAAAGCTCGAGCCGGATCAACGGCCAGCTCGTCAACTTGACGATGCTGCGCGAGGCGGGCGAATGGCTCGTCAACATTCACGGCCAGCACGAGCATCAATCGCTCATGAAGACGGAGGCGCATCTGCATTGGCTCGACTTGTTCGACGCCGAGCGGATCGAGCCGGTGCGGACGGCGTACGAGCAGGCGTACGACCGGTACGCGCAGCTGCGCAAGGAGCTTCGCCATCTCGAGGAATCGACGAAGCAAGCGCTGCAAATGGCCGACCTGTATCGATTTCAAATCGAGGAAATCGGCTCGTCCAAGCTAAAAATCGGCGAAGATGAATCGTTATTGGAAGAAAAGCGCAAGCTAGCAAATGCTGAGAAGCTGTTTCAGAACGTGGCGGACTCTTACGACGCTTTATACGGTTCCAAAGGACTGACGGCGATATCGAAAGCGATTCAACGGCTAACCGACGTGGCGGGCGTCGATCCGGCCCGGTTGAACCCGCTGCTCGAGCAGATGCAGTCGGCTTATTACCAGCTGGAGGATGCGGCGTTCCAGCTTCGCGATTACCGGGACGGCGTCGAGTTCAATCCGGAGCGGCTCGCCCACATCGAGGACCGGCTCGACCTGATCTCGACGCTGCGCCGCAAGTACGGGGACAACGTTGCCGAGATTATCGCGTACGGGGAGCGAATCCGGCAGGAGCTGCAATCGATCGAGAACAAGGACGAGTCGATCCGCCGGATCGAAGCGGAGGCCGACAAGGAGAAGGAGCGTCTGCTTACGCTCGGCGCCAAGCTGTCCAAGCTGCGGCAGGAGGCCGCGAAGCGGTTGGCGAAAGGAATCGAGGCCGAACTGAAGGCGCTCCATATGGAACGGACCCGGTTCGAGGTGCAGTTTCGCCAGCTCGGACTCGGGGGAGAGCCGGGAGAAGCGGCGGTTTCCCGATCGGGCCTCGACGACGTCGAGTTTCTCATCTCGGCGAACCCGGGGGAGCCTCTGCGCCCTCTGGCCAAAATCGCCTCCGGAGGCGAAATGTCCCGGATCATGCTGGCGATGAAGGCCATTTTCGCCCGCGTCGACCGGATTCCGGTGCTCGTCTTCGACGAAGTCGATACGGGCGTCAGCGGGCGGGCGGCGCAGGCGATCGCGGAGAAAATGTCCGAGCTGTCGCGGCTTTGCCAAGTATTCTCCATTACGCATTTGCCGCAGGTGGCCTGCATGGCCGATTCGCATTACGCGATCCGCAAGCAGGTGCAGGGCAAGCGGACGTTCACGTCGGTCGAGGACGTCCGAGGCGACGAGCGCGTGCGGGAGCTGGCTCGGATGCTCGGAGGCGTCGAGGTGACGGAGACGACGTTGAGCCATGCCAAGGAAATGATCGAAATGGCCGATGAAAAGAAAATGAACGCCAATTCGTGAACGATCCGGCTTACGGTGGCATCATTTTCAGTTATAAAACGAATGGGGCACGGTTACCTTATAGGTACGCAATCGGCGAACCCGCCTAGTCAGGCAGCTATGCGTAAAGGAGCGTGATCGAAATTGGGTTCCGACAAAAGAAAAAGATTGATGGGTCTTATTCTCGTCTTCTTCGTTTGTTTGGGTTGCATTTCCACTCCTTTTCAATGCTTCGCATCGTTCCCCGACGAATTACGATTGTTTACCGGACAAGGGCGCGAGCTTCGGCTGTCCATGCCGGTGCACGCCCAGGTAACCGTCGATCCGGACATCGTCAAGGTGAACGGAGTCGCCCGCCATTCGTTTCAGGTCGATTTGAACCGGCCGATTTCGCTCGAATCGAACCATAGCGGCGAAACGAAGCTGCAGCTTCGGCTGTTCGGCAAAATTCCGCTGAAGACGGTTCGGGTTAACGTCATGCCCGATTTGAAGGTCATTCCGGGCGGACAGACGATCGGCGTCAAAATCAAGTCGGACGGCATCATGGTCGTCGGCCACCACCTCGTCACGGTCGCACCGGACAAAAAAGTGTCGCCCGGCGAAGAGGCGAAAATCCAAATCGGCGATCTGATTACTTCCATCGACGGAGCTTATATTAACGACGTCACGAAGGTGGCGGACATCGTCAAAAAGGCGGGGGAGCAAAACAAGCCGCTTGCGCTGAAAATTCGCCGCAACAATCAACAAATCGATGCGGAAATACGGCCGGCTTTCGATACGTTCGACAAAGCGTACCGGCTCGGGCTGTATATTCGCGACTCGGCCGCCGGCGTCGGCACGCTGACGTTTTACGCGCCCGATCAAGGCGTATACGGCGCGCTCGGACACGTCATTACCGATATGGATACGCAGACGCCGATCTCGGTGGGCGACGGTCAAATCGTGCATTCGAACGTCACGTCGATCGCCAAAAGCCAGAACGGCGAACCGGGGGAGAAGCGCGCCCATTTCTTCAACGAGAGCAAGGTGCTGGGCAATATCGAGAAAAATACGTCGTTCGGCATATTCGGCAAGATGTACGACGCTCCGGATCACGGCTTGGCGAAGGAGGCGATTCCGGTCGCGTTCGCCGAAGAGGTGAAGGAAGGGCCGGCGCAAATTTATACCGTCGTTTCGGGCCAGAAGGTCGAAAAGTTCGATATCGAGGTCGTCCACGTCTCGAAGCAGGACTTCCCCGCGACCAAAGGGATGGTCATCAAAATTACCGATCCCCGTCTGCTCGAAAAAACGGGGGGCATCGTTCAAGGGATGAGCGGGAGCCCGATTATCCAAAACGGCAAAATGATCGGCGCCGTAACGCACGTCTTCGTCAACGACCCGACCTCCGGGTACGGCTGCTTCATCGAGTGGATGCTGCAAGACGCGGGCGTCGTCCTGAATCCGAACGAAAAACAAAATCTTAAGGCCGGTTAAGGTGCCTTAAGGTTTTTCGTTTTTTGTCGAACGTTTGGGTTTTATGGAGAAATTTTTTATTATAGATGATTTATCCAAAAAAAGATACAAAAAAATTTTTCGACAGAAGGAAAATTAGAAGTCGTGTCGAAAACATTAAGGAGTGGAGTAATCTACCAACACTTTCTGTACGACAATGAAGGAGGATATGATGTTGCAAAAGATTGAAGTTCTACTCGCCGATGACAACCGGGAATTTACGAACCTGCTCTCCGAATTCATTTCCGAGCAAGACGACATGGTGGTGGCAGGCGTCGCCTATAACGGCAACGAAGTGTTGTCGTACATCGAGCAAAACAAAAAAGTACCGGACGTACTCATCCTCGACATTATTATGCCCCATCTCGACGGATTGGGCGTTTTGGAAAAGCTTCGCGAAATGAACCTGAACCCTCAGCCGAAAATCATCATGCTGACGGCGTTCGGTCAAGAAAATATTACGCAAAAAGCGGTGCAGCTCGGCGCATCGTACTATATTTTGAAGCCGTTCGATATGGAAATTTTGACGAACCGCATCCGTCAGCTCGTCTCGAATTCCAGTCCGATGACGTCGTCGATCGCTTCGAAGCCGAACGTCGTGCCGATCACGAAGGGCAAAAATTTGGACGCCAACATTACGAGCATCATTCACGAAATCGGCGTGCCCGCCCATATTAAAGGCTACCAATATTTGCGGGAAGCGATTACGATGGTGTACAACAATATCGAAATTTTGGGAGCCATCACGAAAACGCTTTATCCCGCTATCGCCGAAAAATATAAAACGACCCCGAGCCGCGTAGAACGAGCGATCCGCCACGCGATCGAAGTCGCTTGGACGCGCGGGAACATCGACAGCATCAGCCACTTGTTCGGCTACACGATCAACATTTCGAAGTCGAAGCCGACGAACAGCGAATTTATCGCCATGGTGGCCGACAAGCTGCGTATCGAGCATAAGGTGAGCTGAAGCCCGGGAACGGATGGATGAACCGACCAATACCGCTTCTTAGTGGGGATTCCTTAACCCATTAAGAGCGGTATTTTTGTGGTCGATTCGGCGTCCGCTTATCGAGACTGGCGGCGTAAAAGACATCGGAGAGGAGCATGGGGGTTTTGGGTCAAATCGTAAAAGAAGGAACCGATCAACCTTTATATATCGCGGGAATCGGTGCCTCCGCAGGCGGGCTGGAGGCGTTGGGCACCTTGTTGGACCATACCCCGTCGAATACCGGAATCGGCTTTGTCGTCATTTTGCATTTGTCGCCGAACCACAAAAGCTTTATGGCCGAATTGCTTTCTCGGCATACGTCGATGGAAGTTATCGAAATCCGGGAAGACGTCGTGGTCGAGCCGAACAAAGTGTATGTCATGCCTCCGAAAAAATCGTTGGACATTCGCAACGGCAAGCTGATCTTGTCGGAGCAAGAGGACACCAAGAAAAATATGCCGATCGACCGTTTTTTTTACGCATTGGCCGAAGACCAAGGCTCGAAAGCGATCGGCGTCATCCTGTCCGGGACAGGCAGCGACGGATCGAAAGGAATTGAACGAATCAAGGAAAAGGACGGGACGGTCATCGTCCAGCACGAGTCGTCGGCCAAATTCGACGGGATGCCGAAAAACGCCATTTCGACCGGGCATGTCGATTACGTCATATCGGCGGACCGAATCGGTCGAGAAATCCAAAGCATCGCCCGGGCGGATCGGCACGAGTTTTTATCGCTTGCCGACCCGTTCGAGCCATTCGAGGAAGATTTGGCGGCAATCTTATCGAAGCTGAAAGAGTCCGTCCATATCGATTTCACGTTTTACAAGCGGAGCAGCATCGTTCGGCGGATCGAGAAGCGGATGGCGGTCAACCGGATATATACGACGAAGGACTATGTCCGCTATCTTCAAGAAAGCCCGGACGAAGCGCAGAAGCTGAAAAAGGATTTGTTGATCGGCGTCACCTCGTTTTTTCGCGATCCGGAGGCGTTCGAAGATTTGGCGACCGAAGTCATTCCGCTCATAGCCGAAAACAAAAAAGAAGAACGGGAGATTCGCATTTGGACGGCCGCCTGCTCGACCGGCGAGGAGGCGTACTCGCTCGCGATTTTGTTCAGGCGCTACATGGACAAAACGAAAAAAACGTTCAATATCAAAATTTTCGCGACCGATCTGGACGAACAGTCCATTGAGCAAGCGAGCCAAGGGGTGTACTCGGAAAACGAGATTCAATCCGTTCCCGAAGACGTTCGCCACGACTATTTCGTGAAGACGCAAAACGGGTATCAGGTCAAAGAATCGATCCGAAAAATGATCGTTTTCGCACAGCACAATATTTTGAAAGACCCGCCCTTCATCAACCTGGATTTGATCACGTGCCGAAATATGCTGATTTACCTGCAAACCGAATCCCAGCAAAAATTAATGTCGCTGTTTCATTTCGCCTTGAATCAAAAAGGCTTTTTGTTTCTCGGCTCCAGCGAAACGATCGGAAAGTCGCAGCTCTTTCATTCGGTCAACCGAAGATGGAGCATATACCGGTACCGGCAAAGCAAAAGCATGTCGAAAATGCTCCACTTTGAAGGCCCGATCAACAATAGGCTTCACGTCATCCGGAAAAAAAGCAGCATTCCCGAAATCGGGATGCCGAACCATACGTACGATAACATAGGCATGGCCATTTTGAGGGAATATATTTCTCCGCTCGTCGTAATCGACGAACAGTATCAAATGATTTATTCCAGCGGCCCGATCAACAATATTGTAAGGCTGCCCCAAGGAGAGCCGACCAATCATATCCTCAAGCTGCTGCCGGAAGATTTGGGGGTAGCCGTACGCGCGGCCATTCATAAAGTGCGTCGCGAGAAAATCGAAGTGTTTTATCACGATATCAAGCTGTTCGACTCCGCGAACGGCGTCAAATATATCAATCTTCGGGCGAAGCCGTTCAGCTATAACGGGCATCACGATCTTATCCTTCTGTTTTTCGAAGAAATCGGGCAGAAGTCGGCCCATTATCAAATCCGGGAGCATTCCGATTCCAACAGCGACCTGATGAAGCGAATCGACGAGCTGGAGCTGGAGCTGCAGCATACGAAGGAATATTTGCAAATTACGCGGGAAGAGCTGGAGACGTCCAACGAGGAATTGCAATCGACGAACGAGGAGCTCATCGCCGCTAATGAAGAGCTGCAAAGCTCCAACGAAGAGCTGCAGTCGTTGAATGAAGAATTGATGACCGTCAACAACGAATATCAAGAAAAAATCGAGCAATTGACCGAGCTGACGGACGATATGGACAATTTGCTGATCAGCACGAAAATCGGGACCGTGTTTCTGGACAAGCAGCTCTGCATTCGCCGGTTCACGCCTACGATCACCCGGGAAATCAATTTGATCGAGGTGGACATCGGGCGCCCGATCGGCCATATTACGCACAATTTCAAATACGGCTCGCTCATGACCGATGCGCAGTAAGTCCTTACCCATTGTATCGCGATCGAGAAAGAAATCGAGAGCTTGGACGGACACTGGTATTCCATGAGAGTGCTGCCTTATTTGTCGAAGTCGAAACATTTGGACGGCGTCGTCATTACGTTTAACGACATTACCGACCTGAAGCATTTGAACCAGCACCTTCAGCTGCTTTCCTACGCGATCGAGCAAAGCCCGATCGGCATCGCCATCTTCAACGTCAAGGGCGAAGCGGAATACGTGAACCCGAAAATGGTCGAGCAAACGGGTCGTACGCAGGACGAGCTGTACGGAATCCGGCTAGAAAATTTGTACCCCGATTCGTTCAACGAGCTTCATGCGAACATTTGGGCGAAGGTCAAGTCGGGAGAACGATGGATCGAGGAGCTCGAGAACACGAGAAAGAACGGGGATCCGTACTGGGAACGGGTGACGATTTTGCCTATTACCGATCGGCATGGAGACGTCATTCACTACCTCCGCATGTCCGAAGATATTACGGATCGGAAAAAAACCGAGAGCTTGCTGATGGAGTCCGAGATGCTGTCCGCGGTCGGGCAGCTGGCGGCCGGTATCGCCCATGAAATTCGCAATCCGCTGACGGCGTTGAAGGGGTTCAATAAGCTGATGCAGGCGGGCGCGCCAAATTCGGCCTACCTCGATATTATGGACTCGGAGCTCGACCGGATCAATACGATCGTCAGCGAGCTACTGTTTTTGTCGAAACCGCGGTCGGTCGAGTTCGAGGATAAAAATATTATTTCGATCATCCGCGACGTTTGCAGCCTGCTCGAAACCCAAGCGATCATCAACAATGTGGAAATCGTGAAGCAGCTGGAAGTGGAAAAGTATACGGTTCGATGCGTCGAGCACCAGTTGAAGCAGGTGTTCATCAATCTGGTCAAAAATGCGATCGAAGCGATGCCGAACGGCGGGAAAATAACGATCAGCGCCGAATTGATCGATTCCTCGATCCTCATCGGCATCCGGGACGAAGGCCACGGCATTCCGGACAAAATCCAAGCCAAAATCGGTCAGCCGTTCTTCACCACGAAAGAAAAAGGAACCGGGCTCGGACTGATGGTCAGCCAAAAGATCATTCAAAATCACGACGGTAACATGACGATCCGCAGCAAAATGAACGAAGGAACTGTCGTGAAAATACGATTGTAAATCCAAAAGCCGATTCCGCGAAGGAATCGGCTTTTTTCGTCGGTCGGACCCGCATCAGCTCGTCTGCAGCGTATTGTTGATCTTCGACTTGCCTTTGATTTCTTCCATCCAAGGCCCGGCAAGCTCCTGGATTTCTTGCGATACCAGCGTTTCCTTGATGTCCGCTTTTTTCTCGTCCAACGTCGGGGTAGCGGCCGCCTTCTTGTCGGTCACTTTGATGATGTGGAAGCCGTGCTCCGATTGAACGACACCGCTCATTTCGCCTACGTTCAGCGCGAATGCCGCGTCCTCGAATTCTTTCACCATCGCGCCGCGCGGGAAGTAATCGAGATCCCCGCCCTTGTCCTTCGAACCGGTATCGGTCGATTTCTCTTTCGCGAGCTGGGCGAAGTCGGCTCCGGCTTTCAGCTGGGTCAAAATCGCTTCCGACTCTTCCTTGGTCGCGACCAGGATGTGGGACGCCTTCACTTGCTCGGGTGTCGACATCGCTTCCTTGTTTTCGTCGTAATACTTCTGGATCTCCTCATCGGTCACGTCGGTTTTCGATTCCAGCAGCTTTTTCAGCCGTACCTGCATCGGCATTTGCTTTTTCAAATCGTCTTGGGTCATGCCGTACTGCATCAGCATCATCTGGAATTCTTCATCGGACGAAAACTGCTTCTTGAACGATGCGATTTCGGCGTCGAGATCGGCGTCGGTCACCGTGATGCCGGCTTTGTCGGCCTCCTGCTTGACGAGCTCCTCATTGATCAGGTTGTCCAGCACGCGGGAGCCGCCGTTCAAAATCATTTCGTCGTACAGCTTGTTTTTGCCGATATCGGTGCCGTTCACCGTCGCCACGACGACGTCCTTTCCTTCTCCGCCGCCTTTCGTGAAGGCGTAGACGGAAACGCCGGCCAGCAGGACGAATAGAACGAGGGAAACCCCCATCCACGCTTTGCTCTGTTTCATTCCTATAACCCCTCTCTGCTATGGTTAGGTGATTGAATTCGTGCCGATTTTCAAACTATAGCAGATATGCCGGTCCGAAACCTTAATTTCAGATAAAAAACGGACAGGGACGGCGGGATCTGGAAAATGATGTCGGTTTATCCAAGGATGGCCCGAAGTTTACTGCGAGTATTAATCGGTTTGCGTGGAATGATGAACGATCTTGTCCGATGTTCACAAAATATTGATCGGATCGTGACAAGAAGTGACAAACACCGACGAAACGATCGTATTATAATGTATCTTATGATAAAGCCTAGGAAGGAAAGAGGAATGAAATCGAATGAACGCGGTATTGTTGGAGGAAGCGGAAGCGATCGAGCAGCTACGTTGCGATTTGGTGGCGCTGGCGATGGAAAAAGGAACGTTCGCCGACGATTCGGTGCTTGAGATGAGCCAGCAGCTCGACGAGTTTTTGGTACAGTTCATTAAGCTGCAGCTGGATCTCAAATAAGCAAGCGTACATATACAAGTTTATCGCCGGATCATCGGTTTGCCGGAAAAACCCTCCGCATCGGCATGCGGAGGGTTTTTCGCGTTGTCCGCATGGGAGGGAAGCAAGTTGACCAGACTATAGGAAATGGAACAATCCATCAACGATGCGGGGGGACCGTTTATGGGAGCAACATCCGTTATGGCCGCGGTCGCGATCGAAGGAACGGTACGCTCGGACGTCAATACGAAAAGACTGCTCCGGTCGCTGCAGCCGGGCGAAATCGCCTTGATTCGCCACGAGGATTTGGACGATGCGGCCGCGGAAGGATTGCTGCAGGCCGGCGCGAAAGCCGTCGTCAATGCGGCGAAAACGCTGACGGGATCGTTTCCGCATGACGGCCCGATGTGCTTGCTGCGCGCCGGCGTGCCGATTTACGAGATTGCCGACGCCCATTTCGAAACGATTCCCGACGGAACCGTCGTCTCGATCCGGGACGGGCTTCTTGTCGGCCGGCATATCGTAATACCTTGCGCGGCATTTACATACGAGCGGATGGCCGACCGCTTGTCGGCGGCCGAACGGAACTACCCGGACGCGCTATTCGACTTTGCGCACAATACGATCAAATTCGCCGAACGGGAGCTCGCGTCCCTGCTCGCCCCCGTCGCGATGCCGGAGCTGCGCAAGCCGGTCAAGCACCGGCCCGTGCTGATCGTATCGCGGGGGAGAGGCTACAAGGACGATTTGGCGGCGCTCCGCGATTATATCGCCGAAGCCCGTCCGGTCCTGTTCGGCGTCGACGGCGGGGCCGACGCGCTGCTGGAGCAAGGGTTGCGTCCCGACGTCATTATCGGCGATATGGACAGCGTGTCGGACGAGGCGCTCCGGTGCGGGGCGCAGCTGCTCGTACACGCATACGCCGACGGCCGGGCACCCGGCATGGATCGGATCGCCGAGCTCGGCTTATACGCCGATGCCGTGGCGGTGCCGGGGACGAGCGAGGATGCGGCGATGCGGATCGCATACGGGCATCACGCCGAACGGATCGTAATCGTCGGGGGGCACGTCCACCCGATCGATTTCATGGAGAAAGGCCGCGGCGGAATGGCCAGCACCCTGCTCGTGCGGATGCTGCTCGGGGACAAGCTGGTGGACGCGCGCGGAGCGGGGTTATGGCTGCAGCCGAGGAAGCGGCTGCTGCATCGGGTGCCGGAAAGGGCGAACGTTGCGGAAGGAGGAAGAGGAGGATGAGCGGACTGTCCGTATCGATCGTCGTCCCGGCATGGAATGAAGAGCGCTCGATCGGCGCGACGCTCGAAGCGCTGCACCGCATTCGCGCGGATGCGGGCGGGGCGCCGCTGTGGAGCGAGCTGATCGTCGTCGACGACGGCAGCGATGACCGGACGGCGGAGGAAGCGGCGCCGTGGGCGACCGTTGTCGTCGAGCACGACCGGCGAATGGGTAAAGGCGCGGCGATGCGCACCGGATGGAGCCGGGCGAAGGGCGACGTCGTCCTGTTCGCCGATGCGGACTTGGAGCACTCGGCCGTTTATTTGGCCGGACTGCTCGACCCGATCCGGAGCGGGGAAGCCGACATGACGATCGCCCGGTTTTCGGCGCCGGCGGCGAACGGCGGATTCGGGCTCGTCAAAACGTTCGCCCGCGGAGGCATTTACCGGCTGACCGGATTGCGGCTCGAAGCGCCGCTGTCGGGCCAACGGGCGATCCGAAGCGAGCTGCTCGGGCGAATGAACCGGCTGCCGGAAGGGTTCGGCATCGAAGTCGGCATGACGATCGACGCCGCCCGGATGGGATTCCGCATCGCGGAGGTGCCGCTGCCGCTCAGCCATCGGGAGACCGGCAGGACGGTGCGCGGCTTCGTGCATCGCGGCGGACAGCTGCTCGCCATCGGCCGGACGATGCTGTCCCGGCTGAGGAGGACGGCGCCGTGACGGAGCGGCTGGCGCTGCTGGCGGCGCTTGCCGCGATCGGACGGATGGCCCTTCCGGCGACGATCCGGTTTTTGCTCCGGCACCGGCTGACGTCGACGAATTATGCGGGGGACGTCATCCCGACCGGCACCGGGGCGCTATTGGCGGTATTGGCGGCGTCGTTGTACGGCTCGGCCGCCGCTCTGCACGCGATCGGGCTCGTCTCGGCGGATACACTCCGAAGCGTCGAAACGGAGATGGCCGCGTATATGCTCGTATTCGCCGTCGGATGGACGGACGACTTGATCGGCGATCGGTCGGTGAAAGGGTTCGGCGGTCATTGGAGAAGCTTCCGCGAGACGGGAACGCTGTCGACGGGGGCGCTGAAGGCGGCCGGCGTCGGCTTGGCGGCGCTTTGGATCGTTCGCGGCGGGACCGTTTGGTGGGAGGCGGCGGTCGACTGGGCGACCATCGTCTTGTCGGCGAATGCGCTCAACCTGCTCGACGTTCGTCCGGGGCGGGCGTGGAAAATGTTTTATGCGGGGGCGGCGCTGCTCGCGATCGCCGATCCGGCGTGGAGCCGCAGCGTCTGGCTGCTGCCGGGCGCCGCCGGAGGAGCGGCTTTGTTCGGCGGCGATCTGAAAGGGAAGCATATGCTCGGGGACAGCGGCGCCAATCTGCTCGGCTTCTCGCTGGGCTGCTCGATCGCCGGCGCGGCGCCGTGGTGGCTGCAGACGGGGGCGTTGATCGTCCTTGCCGCCATGCACCGGACGGCCGAGACCGGCTCGATAACGGCGTGGATCGAGCGGCACAAATGGCTTCGATGGTTCGATCGGCTCGGCCGCGCATAGCGCCTAGGGCCGTCTTTTTTTTGCCCGAAAACGGGGTGCGACGTAGTTGCGCTTGCGGTCCCGGAAAAAAATCCAGCCGCCGATAAAGGCGACGCCGGCCGCGAACAGGACGAGGCCTACGAGCAGCTTGCCCCATAAAATATGCGGGTTTTCGTCCTCCGGTCCGAACTGCGCGAACCAGGCGTCCTTCATGGCGAGGAAGCCGTACGTGGCGGCGATGCCCGGAATGACGAGCAGCAGGATGGCGACGAAGCGCTGAAACTTGTCCTTCATGGAAATCCTCGCTTTGCTAGGTTGATCGTCTTTCTCTATCTTATCCCGAATTGTATTTGATGTCTATTTCGCTTTTGGTACAATAGAGGCATTCATCTCAAGACGGGAGGAACTGATCCATGTCCAAACCATTCGACCTCGTCGTGCTCGGCGGCGGCATCGGCGGCTATTCCGCGGCGATCCGCGCGGCGCAGCTCGGCAAGTCGGTGGCGATCGTCGAGCGGGACAAGCTCGGAGGCACGTGCCTGCACAAAGGCTGCATCCCGAGCAAGGCGCTGCTGCGCAGCGCGGAAGTGTACGCGACGATGAAGCGCGCCGACGATTTCGGCGTCATCGCCGGGCCGGTTACGTTCGATTTGGCGAAGGCGCAAGCCCGCAAGACGGATATCGTGGAGCAGCTTCACAAAGGGCTGCACTACTTGATGAGCAAGCATAACATCGAGGTCGTGCGGGGGAACGGACGCATCATCGGGCCGTCGATCTTCTCCCCGAGGAGCGGCTCGGTCGCGGTCGAGCTGGAGGACGGCGAAACCGAGACGCTCGTGCCGAACCAGCTCGTCATCGCCACCGGCTCGCGCCCGCGCACGCTGCCGGGCTTGGAGCCGGACGGCAAGCGGATCATGACGAGCGACGACGCGCTCGCGATGGAGAGCGTTCCCGCGTCGATCGTCATCGTAGGCGGAGGCGTCATCGGCGTCGAATGGGCGACGATGCTGCACGAATTCGGGGCGGACGTGACGATCGTCGAGGCGGAACGCCGGCTCATCCCGACGGAGGACGAAGACGTCTCCCGGGAGCTGGAGAGACTGTTCAAGAAGCGCGGCATTCGCGTCCTGACGGGTGCCAAGCTGGTGACGGATTCGGTCGTCTCCGGGGCGGACGGCGTCGCGATGACGGTCGAGACGGCGAAAGGATCGGAGTCGCTGGCTGCGGAGACGATGCTCGTCTCGGTCGGCCGCGTCGCCAACGTAGACGGCATCGGCTTGGAAAATACGGACGTCCGCGTCGAAAACGGCGTCATCAAGGTGAACGGCTTCCTGCAGACGACCGAGCCGCATATTTACGCCGTCGGCGACGTGAACGGCGGACTTCAGCTCGCCCATGCCGCCGGACACGAAGGGATCGCCGCGGCCGAGCACGCCGCGGGCAAGACGCCGCTATCGCATCCGGCGCACCGGATACCGCGCTGCATCTATACGCGGCCGGAGGTCGCGTCGGTCGGCTGGACCGAGGCGCAGGCGAAGGAGCGGGGCTTCGAGACGAAGACGGCGAAGTTTCCGTTCAAGCCGCTCGGCAAGGCGCTCGTTTTCGGCGAAAACGACGGGTTCGTCAAAGTCGTCGCCGACGCGAAGACGAACGACCTGCTAGGCGTTCATCTGATCGGCCCGCATGCGACCGACCTGATCGCGGAGGCGGCGCTCGCCCAGCTGCTCGACGCGACGCCGTGGGAGGTCGGCAGCGTCGTCCATCCGCACCCGACGCTGTCGGAGGCGCTCGGCGAGGCGATGCTGGCGGTGGACGGGCTGTCGATCGGGATGTAACGGCGTTTTTCGGATAGAGGCGGAACGAAATTGTAATCGACCGGAAAAGCGATTATAATATAGTTATAAGGTCAACTCTTAGGACCAGGTAATAAAACCATCGACGGCCTTATAGCGTTGCCGCGTCGGCAGCGGACGGCAATTCCAAATATACGGCGAGCGTGGGCGCCAGGCGCCCGCCACACGTTCGGCCGACCAGGAGGCTGAAGCCCCAATGTCCATCGGTCAATTGACGAAGCACAAGCAACTTGGCCTATCCGATCAGCAAGCGCTCGACATGTACAGGTTCATGCTGCTCGCTAGAAAGTATGACGAACGCGCGCTGCTGCTGCAGCGGGCCGGCAAAATCAACTTTCACGTTTCCGGAATCGGACAGGAGGCGGCCCAAGTCGGCGCGGCGTTCGCGCTCGATCGGGATCGCGATTACTTTTTGCCCTACTACCGCGACTACGGGTTCGTCCTGTCCGTCGGCATGACGCCGAGGGAGCTGATGCTGTCGCTGTTCGCCAAGGCTGGAGACCCGAACAGCGGCGGACGGCAAATGCCCGGGCATTTTTCCCACCGCAAGCTGCGCATCGTCACCGGATCTTCGCCGGTCACGACGCAGGTGCCGCATGCCGTCGGCGTCGCGCTCGCCGCGAGGATGAAGGGCGAGCCGCTCGCCGCGTTCGTCTCGTTCGGCGACGGCTCGAGCAACCAGGGCGACTTCCACGAAGGCTGCAACTTCGCGGGCGTGCATAAGCTCCCGGTTATTTTCATGTGCGAGAACAATCAATACGCGATATCGGTGCCGATCCACCGTCAGGTCGCCGGCTCCATCGCCGAGCGTGCCATCGGATACGGCTTCCCGGGCGTGAAGGTCGACGGCAACGACGTGCTGGAAGTGTTCCGCGTCGTCAAGGAAGCGCGCGAGCGCGCCATCCGCGGCGAAGGGCCGACGCTGGTCGAGGCGGTCACGTACCGGCTGTCGCCGCACTCGACGTCCGACAACGACCTCGCCTACCGGACGAAGGAAGAGATCGACCTGCACCGGGGCAAGGATGCGATTCCGCGCTTCAAATCGTACTTGATCGAAAGCGGCATCTGGAGCGAGGAGCAGGACGAGGCGCTCGTCGCCAGCGTCACCGCGGAAATCAAGGAAGCGACCGAATTCGGGGACAAAGCGCCGTTCCCGCAGCCGGACGACTTGTACCGGCACGTCTATGCCGAAGAGGAAGGGGTGTAACCGATGCCGGTCGTCAATTATTTGACCGCGATCCGCGATGCGATGCAGGAGGAGATGTCCCGCGACGACAACGTATTCGTGCTCGGCGAGGACGTCGGCTATAAAGGCGGCGTATTCGGGGCGACGAAAGGGATGATCGAGAAGTTCGGCGAGCAGCGCGTCATGGATACGCCTCTCGCCGAGTCGGCCATCGCCGGCGTCGCCATCGGGGCGGCCATGTACGGCATGCGTCCGATCGCGGAAATGCAATACGCCGACTTCATGCTGCCCGCGACGAACCAGATCATCAGCGAAGCGGCGAAAATCCGGTACCGCTCCAACAACGATTGGACGTGTCCGGTCGTGATCCGTGCGCCGATCGGGGGCGGCATTTTCGGCGGCTTGTATCATTCGCAATGCACGGAATCGATCTTTTTCGGCACGCCGGGACTCAAAATCGTCTTCCCGTCGACGCCCTACGATGCGAAAGGGCTGCTCAAGGCGGCGATTCGCGACCCCGACCCGGTTTTGTTCTTCGAGCACAAAAAATGTTACCAGCTCGCCGAGGGCGAAGTGCCCGAGGGCGATTACACGGTGCCGATCGGCAAAGCCGACGTGAAGCGCGACGGCTCCGACATTACCGTCATAACGTACGGCCTGACCGTCCATTTCGCGCTGGAAGCGGCGACGGAGCTGGCGAAGGAAGGGATCAGCGCCCTCGTGCTCGACTTGCGCTCGATCCAGCCGCTCGACAAGGAAGCGATTTTGGCGGCCGCCGCCAAGACGGGCAAAGTGCTCGTCGTCCACGAAGACAACAAGACGGGCGGGGTCGGCGCGGAGGTGTCCGCGATTATCGCCGAGGAACTGCTCTATCAGCTCGACGCGCCGATCATGCGGCTGTGCAGCCCGGACGTGCCGGCGATGCCGATCAGCCCCGTGCTCGAGAAGCACTATATGCTGAACAAGGATAAAGTGAAAGAAGCGATGAGGAACCTCGCGCTGTATTGAGAAGCGGTAGCAATAGTCGGATCAGGCGCGTCAAGGGCGCGTTTTCCCGGGAGGTTGGCTTTGAGATGAAAGAAACGAAGGCGCAAGGGACCGAAATCGTCATTCCCCAGCTGGCGGAATCGCTCGTCTCGGCGACGATCGCGAAATGGCTCAAGAAGCCCGGCGATTACGTCGAGCAGTACGAGCCGATCTGCGAGCTGATTACGGAGAAAGTGAATGCGGAGCTGCCGTCGACGGTGGAAGGGACGCTGCTCCGGCTGCTCGTCGACGAAGGCGAGACGGTGGCGGTCGGAACGGCCGTCGCCCTGATCGCGGAAGCGGGAAGCGGGAGCGAGGCGGCCGAGCCGGCCGCCGAGAGCGTCTCGCCGCCGGGCGCCGCCGTCCGGCCGGCGGCGGGGGCGGACGATACGTCGATGCGCGGCCGATATTCGCCGGCGGTTCAGCAGCTGGCGGCCGAGCACGGCGTTCCGCTGCAGTCGCTGACCGGCACCGGCATGGGCGGACGCATTACGCGCAAAGACGTCCTCCGCTACTTGGAGGAGGGACCGTCTCCGGCGGCTAGACCGGGTGCGGCGGAATCCGCCCCGATTGCGGCGGAAGCGCCGAAGCTGCCCGTCCGCTCGACCGGACTGCACTTGTCCGAAGAGCCGCCTACGCCGAAAATCGAAGTGGAGAGCCGCATCGACGACGGCCGCGGCGAATATATTATCGACGTCACCCCGATCCGCAACACGATCGCGACGCGGATGCGCCAGAGCGTGGCGGAAATTCCGCACGCTTGGACGATGATCGAGGTGGACGTGACGAACCTGGTCGTCCTGCGCAACAAGATCAAGGACGAGTTCATGAAGAAGGAAGGCATCAACCTGACGTACTTGGCGTTCGTCCTGAAAGCGGTCGTCAACGCGATCAAGGATTACCCGATCATGAACTCGGTATGGGCGGTCGACAAAATCATCGTCAAGCGGGACATCAACATTTCGCTGTCCGTCGGCACCGAAGACTCCGTCATTACGCCGGTCATCAAGAAAGCCGACCAAAAAAATATCGCCGGTCTCGCACGCGAGATCGACGAATTGTCGCGCAAGGCGCGTTCCGGCAAGCTGAGGCTCGACGACGTGCAGGGCGGCACGATAACGGTGAACAATACCGGATCGTTCGGGTCGATTTTGTCGTACCCGATTATCAACTATCCGCAAGCGGTCAACTTGACGTTCGAATCGATCGTGAAGCGTCCGGTCGTCATTCACGACATGATCGCCGTCCGCTCGATGGCGAACATTTGCTTGTCGCTCGACCACCGCATTCTCGACGGCGTCATTTGCGGACGGTTCCTCCAGCGCGTGAAGGAAAACTTGGAGAGCTATTCGCTCGACACGAAGCTGTACTGATCCCCGCATCGGGACGGCCGGTCTTGGCGCATCAGCCCATGATCATGCCGACGGCATACAGCACGACGGACGACACCATGGCGAACAGCATGAGATAGACCATGACTTTGACGAATCTTTTACTGAACAAAACGATTCACTCCTCGCAAATGAAGGTTAACGGGAACGTTAATTACGATAGCGGGACATACTTGTATTGTACCTTAATTCACGGCCGGGAGGAAAGTTAGATGATCCAACGAGAACGGTTGATCGAGCAGTTCATGCAGTTGGTCCGGATCGACAGCGAAACCCGCCATGAGCAGGAAATCAGCAAGGAGCTGAAGCGGCTGTTCGCGGAGCTCGGCTTGGACGTATTCGAGGACGATACCGCGTCCGTTACGGGACACGGCTCGGGCAACCTGATCTTCACCTTGGAGGCGACGCCGGACAAGACGCACCTTCCCGCCGTTCTGTTCACGTGCCATATGGATACGGTGACGCCGGGCAAAGGGATCAAGCCGCGCATTGACGACGACGGCTACATCCGCAGCGACGGCACGACGATATTGGGCAGCGACGACAAGGCGGGCGTGGCCGCTTTGATCGAAGCGATCAAGGTGTTGAAGGAACAGTCGATCCCGCACGGGAAGCTGCAGTTCGTCATTACGACCGGCGAAGAGTCCGGTCTGCTCGGCTCGCGGGCGATGGCCAAAAACCGCCCGGACCGGCTCGAGGCCGCCTACGGCTACGCGATCGACTCGAGCGGCAGCGTCGGGGAAATCGCCGTCGCGGCGCCGACGCAGGCGCGCATCCAAATTACGTTCAAAGGGCGATCGGCGCATGCCGGCGTCAACCCCGAGGACGGCGTGAGCGCCATCCAGGTGGCAAGCAAGGCGATTTCGCGCATGCCGCTCGGCCGGATCGATTTCGAGACGACGGCCAACATCGGCAGCTTCGCCGGCGGCGGCGCGACGAACATCGTCTGCGAGCGGGTCGATATCGCGGCGGAGGCGAGAAGCCTCGTGCAGGAAAAGCTCGACCGCCAGCTCGCGGCGATGAAGCAGGCGTGCGAATCGGCCGCGGAGGAGATGGGCGCGAAGGTGGAGTTCATCAGCGAGGTCATCTACCCGGCGTATAAATACGACGAAACCGCCCCCGTCGTGAAGCTGGCCATGAAGGCGATCGAATCGATCGGTCGCAAGCCGTCGACGTTTCATACCGGCGGCGGCAGCGACGCCAACATGTTCAACGGCATGGGCATCCCGACGGTCAACCTCGCCGTCGGCTATGAAAAAATTCATACGACCGAGGAGCAAATGCCGATCGCCGAGCTGGTGGCGGCGGCGGAGCTCGTCGTGGCGATCATCAAGGAAAGCGCCGCTTCCTAAAGCGATCGCATGCAAAACGCCCGGTTCGGGCGTTTTTGCGTTAGGCGGATTTTATCGCAGCGGCCGAATGGAAGCGGAATGAGGCAATCGTCGCGGCATAGAGGTCGCTTCCCCGGCCTACCCGTTTGCAAAGGGATGGTTTTTGGCTTAAACAAGGTGAATAAGCATAAGTAGGGGAAGATAGCCGAAAAAGCTTGCGGAGGTGCGCCATGATCCGATGGAAGACGGGAACGGTCGTCGGCATCGTCGAGGTTCGCGGGACGGTGCAGGTCGTCGACGTGGCGGACGAAAGCGGGACGACGTCCCGGGCGATCCGGTATACCGACACGATGCGGCCGCTTCGGCCGGGAGACCGCGTCCGGATGAACGCGACGGCGGCGGAGCTATCGCTCGGCAGCGGCGGAGCGCATTTCGTCTATGACGCGTTCGGCGACACCGATGAAGGGGGCGAGTCGCTTCCCGATCACGGCGGCCATATCATGAAGCTGCGGTATACGCCGCTGCAGCGCGCCGTGTTGGCGGCGGAGGAGCCGGCCAGTCCGCACCATGGCGTCATGGCCCGGGCCAGGACGATCGAGCGGATGCCGGTGCTGATCGGAGAGCTGCACAGCATGCTGCCGATCGCGCTCGCCTGGATGTTCGGGGAGCCGTCTGCGTCGGAGCGTCCGCGCGTATCGTACGTCATGACGGACGGCGGGGCGCTGCCGCTTGCGCTCAGCCGTCACGCCGCGGAATTGAAGTCGCTCGGCTGGCTCGACGGCACGATTACGTGCGGACACGCGTACGGAGGCGAGCTGGAGACGGTTAACCGGTATACGGCGCTGCTTGCCGCGAAGCACGTCCAGCGGGCGGACGTGACGATCGCGGTCATGGGGCCCGGCATCGTCGGAACGGGGACGCCGTTCGGCCATACCGGCACGGAGACGGCGGACTTGATTCACGCGGTCGCCGCGCTCGGCGGCGTCCCGATCGTCATGCCGCGGATCAGCTTCGCGGACGCGCGGGAACGCCATCGCGGCATCAGCCACCATCTGCTGGAGACGCTCGGGACGTTGACGCTGGCGCGCGCGATCGTACCGCTGCCCGAGTGGCCGGACGAGCGGCAGCGGCTGCAGCTGGAGCGCCAGCTTGAGGCGTCCGGAGTCGCGAAGCGCCACGAGCTCGTCTCCGTGCCGGGCGTGACGCCGGAAGAGGCGGAGAAGCGCATGCGGTCGTATCCGGTGCCGATTACGACGATGGGAAGGGGATTACGCGACGATCCGGCGTTTTTTGCGGCCGTGTGCGCGGCGGCGCAGCATGCCCTGTCGCTTTTGCGGGAGCGCCGATGAGCTTGGGCAGCAGCGCCGCCAGCTCGGCGCGCCCGCCGTCGTGCGCGGCCGACAGTTTGCGCAGCTGCTCGCGGATTTCCCAGCTTTTTCCGACCATCCGGATATGCTTGTCCGATACGTAGCTTTTCATCGTTCATCCCGTCCTCATCTTCCGATTGAAAGTCTGTTATACTATCAACGTATGCGCACCATGGACAAGCTATGACGACTAACGAATGACGAAACGGAATGCATAGAGATACGGAGGGATGGAGAATGGCGAACGACAAGTACGAAGAACCGACGGTCCGTACGGAACCGATCTTTCAGGGGAAAGTGATCTCGCTTCAGGTGGACACCGTACGGCTGCCGAACGGCGAGACGGCGACGCGGGAAGTGGTGAAGCATCCCGGCGCGGTCGGCGTGCTCGCGATCCGCGACGACCGGATGATCGTCGTCGAGCAGTACCGCAAGGCGCTCGGCCGCAGCCAGGTCGAAATTCCGGCGGGCAAGCTCGAGCCGGGCGAGGATACGGCGGAAGCGGCGAAGCGGGAGCTGGAGGAGGAGACGGGCTACCGGTGCGAGGGCGTGAAGCTCGTCTGCTCGTTCTATACGTCGCCGGGCTTCGCCGATGAAATTCTTCATTTGTACGTGGCCGAAGGGCTGACGGAAGGGAGCGCGAACCCGGACGAGGACGAGTTTCTCGACTGTGAAGCCATTACGCTCGAGACGGCGAAGCGGTATATCGCGGAAGGACGGATCCGCGACGCGAAGACGATCGCCGCCGTATACGCATGGCAATTGTTCCGGCTGACGGGCTCGTACGCGCCATGAACGACTACTTCGTCGACCTGCACATTCATATCGGCCGCACCGAGAAAGGAGCGCCGGTCAAAATAAGCGGAAGCCGCGACCTGACGTTTTTCAACATCGCGAAGGAAGCGTCGGAGCGCAAAGGGATCGAAGTTATCGGCATCATCGACAGCCATTCCCCGGCCGTCCAGGACGAGATCGACGCATATTTGGACAAAGGGGAGATGGAGGAGCTCGAAGGCGGAGGCATCCGCTACCACCGGACGACCGTCCTGCTCGGCAGCGAGATCGAGGTGAAGGACCCGGGCATGGGCGCCGCCCATTTGCTCGCGTATTTGCCGACGCTCGCGGAGATGAAGAAGTTTACCGGGTGGATGAAGCGCCATATGAAAAATGTGGAGCTCAGCTCCCAGCGGCTGTACGTGCCGGCGCGCGAGCTCCAGGACGAAGTGTACGGACGGGGCGGCCTTCTCATCCCGGCCCATATTTTCACCCCGTACAAGAGCGTCTTCGGGAGCGGCACGACCCGGCTCGCCAACATGCTCGATCCGGACAAAATCGCCGCGGTCGAGCTCGGACTGTCCGCCGACACGGAGATGGCGAGCTGCTTGTCGGAGCTGGACCGGTATTCGTTCGTCACGAACTCGGACGCGCATTCGCTCGGCAAAATCGGCCGGGAATACAATGTGATGAAGATGGCGGCCCCTTCGTTCGAAGAGCTGCGGCTTGCGCTCGCTCGACGGGACGGGAGGCGGGTGGCGGCGAACTACGGCTTGAACCCGCGGCTCGGGAAATACCATCGCACGTACTGCGACTCCTGCGAATCGATATTGGACGAGACGGAGACGACGATCGAGCGGTGCTTGTACTGCGGCAGCGTCAAAATCGTGCGCGGCGTCATGGACCGGATTCGGGCGATCGCCGACCGGGAGACGCCGGAGGTGGCGGACCGCCACCCGCCGTATCGGTTTCAGGTGCCGCTCGAGTTCATCCCCGGCCTCGGCAAAAAAAAGCTGGCCGCTCTGCTCGAACGGTTCGGCACCGAGATGAACATCCTCCACCGCGTGCCTGCTGCCGAGCTGGCCGAGGCGGCCGGCGAGGATATCGCCCGCTATATCGTACAAGCCCGCGACGGAAGCCTCTCCCTCGAGACGGGTGGAGGGGGCCGGTACGGGAAAGTGTCGCGCGCGCCTTCTCTATGAGGCGAATCGCGCGACTCTCTTTTTGCTAGACGGGAGTCATAGCTTCCTTGCCCCGTTCATATAATGGGAACGAGTTGGACAAGGGGAGGAAGCCGCAATGAATGGGAACTACCGGATGCGTCAGTATATGAAGGAGCATTTGCCGCTCTACTTGTTCGTCTCCGTGCTGTTCGTCATGGGCGTCGTCTTCGGCGCGCTGATGGTCGGGGCGCTGTCGCCCGGACAGAAGCAGGAGATGGCGAGACACGTCAACAGCTTTATCCAAATCGTCAACCAGGGCGAATCGTTCGGCGGGAAGACGACGTTTTGGGACTCGTTCTCGCTTCACTTGAAATGGGTCGGGCTCATCTGGGTGCTCGGCTTGTCCGTTATCGGGCTTCCGTTCATCTTTTTGCTGGATTTCTTGAAGGGCGTGCTGGTCGGCTTCTCGGTCGGCTACCTGGTCGGGCAGCTCTCGTGGAAAGGGATGCTGTTCGCCTTCGTCTCGATCGCCCCGCAAAACTTGATCGTCATTCCGGCGCTCGTCATGTGCAGCGTGGCGGCGTGCGCCTTTTCCCTATACGTGATCAAAAACCGGTTCATGCAAAAGCGCGGCGCGCTGTACCCGACCTTCATGCGCTATACGTCGCTCTCGCTGTGCATGGCGGCGCTTCTGTTCGCGGTGGCGCTGTTCGAGGCGTACTTGTCTCCGGTCATGATCAAATGGGTCGCCCCGATGCTGGCCGTCACGGGCGGATGAACGGGAGGCGGGCATCGCGTCCCTTTTCGGGGACCTTTTAGAATGATTCTAAAAGGTTTGACTTTGCAAGCGGGCTCCCCCTATAATGAGAATGGCGGCGATTTCGCGCGGTCGGCATCATCCGTTGCCCGACAGTCGGCGGTTTCGCGGCAATGCGCTCAGGAGGGGGAGGAACATGGAAGCGCGTATCGAGAAAATCAAGCAGCAACTGCAATCCCAGGGCTACAAGCTCACACCCCAGCGCGAAGCGACCGTGCGCGTCTTGTTGGAGAACGAAGAGGACCATCTGAGCGCGGAAGACGTCTTCATGCTCGTGAAAGATAAAGCGCCCGAAATCGGGCTCGCTACCGTATATCGGACGCTCGAGCTGCTGAGCGAGCTGCACGTCGTGGAGAAGATGAATTTCGGCGACGGCGTCGCCCGCTACGACTTGCGCAACGACAGCAACCACCATCACCATCACCATCTCATCTGCGTCCAATGCGGCGCGGTCGACGAAATCATGGAGGATTGGCTCACTCCGCTGGAAGAGAGGCTGGAGCGGGAATACAACTTCAAGGTGCTCGACCACCGGCTCGATTTTCAAGGCATTTGCCACCGGTGCAAGGACAAGGAGAAAACCGACGCTTCGGAAGCTTGAAGCTGATCGCTGATCGAACGAATCCCCGGCAGGACGGAACGACCGTCCTCCGGGGATTTTTTGGGCTGTTCGCCGATCAGCGAGAACGAATTTCTTGTCTCATGAACAATGCGTACGAAATCGCGAACGTGACGACGGTGGCGGCGATCAGGCCGGTCAGCTGCGGCCAGACGAGCAGCAGGCTTTGCCCGAGCGGCAGCGGGCTCGGGATCGCGCCGACGATCTGTTCCATCGTCAGCGGACCGAGCGATCGCACCGACGGGACGAGCAGCGTCGTCGTCGCTTCGCCGAACAGCTGGCTCGGCGACAAGCGCGACAGCAATAGAAGCAGCCCCTGATCGCGCATCAGCGACTCCGGGTCGGCGCTATCGGACAGCAGGGCGTTCGCGACCAGATCGATGATCATGCCGTAGAAGACGAGGAAGAAAATCCAGACCGATATGGCGGACAGCGCGGACGTGGCGGCCTGGCGGAACCGGACCGAGAACAGGATGGACAGGTTGAGCCAGAAGCCGACGTATACGGTGCTGAGCAGCAAAAACCCGACCATCCGCCAAAACTCCTCGGGCGTCGGAGGCACGCCCAGCACGACGATGCCGAAGCCCGCGACCAGGAAGCCCAAGGCGAAGAACAGGACGGCGACCACGATGAACGAGGCGGCGAACTTGGCGTTGATCAAGTCGTCGCGGTGGATCGGCTGGGCGAGCATCCGGCTGAGCGTCCCCTTGTTGCGCTCGGCGTTGACGGCGTCGAACCCGAGTCCGATACCGATGAGCGGCCCCAGGAAGGAGACGAACGTCATGAACGGCGGAATGCCGCTGCTGGACGCCGTGTACAGCTTCAGGAAAAAGAACGACCGCACCTCCTCCTCGGTCGAAATGGCGTCCTTCATGCCGAGCGAAGCGGTATACACCGATGCGATGCAGGTGAGCGCCATGAGGCCGAGCAGCAGCGAATATCGCCAGCTGCGGACGTGATCGCCGATTTCCTTGTGCACGATGACCCAGAACGGGTTCGGAACGGCGACCTTGGACGGCGCCGTCCCGTTCCGTTCCGCGCCGCCCGGTCGAACGACCCGGCGGAGGCCGGAAGCGAGCGCAGGCAGCCATTGCGTCGGATGGCGCAGCGAACGGTTCATCGCGACTCCCCTCCTTCAAAATAGCGGTGGTAAATTTCGTCCAGCCCGTATTCGCGGATCGACAGCCGCTGCAGCGCCGCTCCGTCCTCCACGATGGCGCGCGCGAGCTCCGCGGACACGTCCCGGGAGCAGCCGATGCGCCATTCGCCGCCGGTTTCCTTCTGGACGCGGAGCACGCCGTCCACGCCGCCGAGCTTCGACGAAAGCCGCTCCGAGGCGGAGCGGACGACCGCCTCGACGACGATCAGCTCCTCCTCGAACAGCTCCCGGGACAGCGTCGGGATATCGCCGACGGCGATCAGCTTTCCTTTGACGAACAGCCCGACCCGATCGCATATTTGCTGCACCTGATGCAGATGGTGCGACGACAGCAGCACCGTGATGCCCTCGTCGCGGCTGAGCGAGCGGATCAGCTGCAGCAGCTCCCGCACCCCTTCCGGATCGATGCCCAGCGTCGGTTCGTCCAGCACGATCATCTCCGGCCGCTTGATCAGGACGTCCGCCAGTCCGAGCCGTTGGCGCATCCCCCGGGAATAGGCGCCCGTCTTTTTGTTCGCGGCATCGGCGAGACCGACGCGCTCCAGCAGACGGAGCGCCCGCTCCCGCGCTTCCTCGCGGGGAATCCGGTTGAGCATGGCCGAATAGATCAAATTGTCCAGTCCGGAACGGTCCTCGTAAAAGCCGACGTCGTCCGGCAAATAGCCGACTTTCCGCTTCACGAGAAGCGGATGCCGCGTCGGATCGACCCCGCACACCTTGACGATCCCCATCGTCGGCTCGGCGAGCCCGAGCATCATCAGGATCGTCGTCGATTTGCCGGCGCCGTTCGGACCGAGCAAGCCGAATATCTCCCCTCTTTCGATCGTCAGCGTCAGCTTGTCGACGGCCGTAAATTCCCCGTATTTTTTCGTCAGCTGACGAAGCTCGATGATCGGTTCGCCCATCGGTTATCGCCTCCCGTAGCGGCGGAACAGCGAGTAGACTCCGGCGACGACGGCCGCGATGATCAGCACCCCGATCCAGCCCCACAGCACGGACGTTTCCACCGTCATGCGAAGCTGCGCGTCGGCCGACTTGGACGGCGAGGACGAGGTGAGCCGGACGACGTAATCGCCGGCAATCGCTTTTTTGTCGGCCTTGATCGTCGCTTGCACGTCAGCGGATTGTCCCGGCTCGAGCACCGGAATTTTCGGCGGGTTGAAATCGACCTTCCAATTGACCGGCGCGGAGGCGGATAACGTCACGTCGTTCAGCGCGGAGGACCCCTTGTTCGTCACCTTGAGCGTAACGTTTCGGCTGCCGCCGGCCGTCACGTCGGCTTGCAGATTGCCGTCGGAGGTGGACAGCTCCATGTCGAAGGTGCCTTTGACGACCGCCTCCAGCTCCGTTTTCGCCGAAGTTTCGCTTCCGGATGCGGTGACGGCGATTTTGTACGTATCGGCCTTGATTTGGGTCGGCGGCCGAACCGTCACGCTGATGTCCTGCTGCGCGTTCGGCTCGACGTTGACCGAGGTTACGTTTTTCGAATCGACCGTAAACTGGACGTTCCAGCCTTCCGGCGCCTCGGCCTTCAAGGCATACAGCTGCTTCGACGCCGTCCGGTTTTTCAATGTCGTGCTGTACGTAAACGTGGAATCGGTATTGCCCTCCATATTCGGCTGCTTCGTCTCCAGCTCCGTCCGGTACGTCCCTTGCTCGGTCACGTTGACGACGAGCGGCAGCGAGGCCGCTCCGGCCGCATCGACCCGGAACGAATAAGCTCCTTTTTCCACCTTCAAAGGCACGACGATCCGCAGGTCGACCTTCTGGCTCTCCTTCGACTTCACCGACAGCCGTTGAATTTTGCGGCCGCCCGCGGTCAGCTCGTATTCCCATCCGTCCGGCGCGCTTTGGACGGACAAGTCCGCCGTCTGGATGGCGTCCGAATCGTTGATGACATCGATGCCGTAATTGATCGTCTCTCCCGGCTGTACCGACATGCTGACGTACGGCGTGTACAGCGATAGTCCGCCCGCCGCCGAGGCCGTCGGAGCCGCCGTCAGTCCGATCAGCAGGCACAGCAGCGCGGTCACGAAAGCCCAAGTCCGTTTCACAAGAACCCCTCCCGTTTTGTTTGGTTCAATCCGTATACGCGGCAAAGGCGGCGGCGGATTTACGATTCGAAAAAAATTTGATAAATAAAAAATAAGGGGCTTTCAGGGGATGCGGAGGGAGGAGATGGCGTTGTCGGGGCATAGCGACCGCGATCGGCTGCTGCTGCTGGAAATCGGAACGGGGTCGAAGGAGGCGTTCGACCGGTTTTATGAAACGTACGTCCCGATCATGTACCGTGTCGCCGTTCGGCTGACGGACAATCGGATGGATGCGGAGGACGTCGTGCAAGACGTCCTGCTGGACGTCCTGCGCCGGCCGGAGAAGTACGATCCGTCGCGCGGGACGCTGGAGGCGTGGCTGCTGGTCAAAACGAAAAGCAAAAGCTTGGATGCGCTTCGAAAGCGAAGCCGCACGGTGCCGCTCGGGCCGCACCGGGAGCAGGCGCCGGCCGACACGGTGCCGGCACCGGAGGAAGCGCTGCTGCTCCGGGCGGAGGCGGAGACGGTCCGTTCCGCGCTGCGCGGCATTCCCGCGCTTCAGCGCGAGGCGCTGTACGGCGCTTATTTCGAGTCGATGACGCACCGGGAATTGGCGGAACGGTTGAACCGGCCTCTCGGCACGGTGAAATCGCTGGTGCGCTACGGGTTGAACAATATCAAGAAGCAGCTCGCCGCCAAAGGCTGGACGGGGGCGCCGAAAGGAGGAGACCGCGTTGAATCGGATTGAATGCCCGGTACCGGACGAGAAATGGGTGGAATGGATACGGGGGACGATGCCCGAGTCGGAGGGAGCCGAATTGTCGGCCCATGCCGAGAGTTGCCCGGCGTGCCGGGCGGCGTATCGGGAATGGTCGGCGCTCTTGGCCGACACGGCGGAACCGTCTCAAGCCGAGCGTCCGACGGAGACGTTCCGGCGCAAACTGCGGCTCAAGGTTGCCGGTCTCGCCCTGCTTCGGCGGATCAAGCCGCCCGGCGCGCCGGTAATCGCCGCGGCGCTTGCGCTGGCGTTGGCGCTCGGCGTATGGTCGGTGCCGCGAAGCGACCGGGGAGGATCGGCCGGAAGCGCCGTGCCGACCGCCGAGGAGACGGTCCTTCGCGACATGTCGATGGTCCGCGACTTGCGGACCGTACAGCTGCAGGTCATGCCGGTCCGCGAGATGCGGATCAAGGGCGTCGCTTGGGTCAACGACGTTTCGTCCGAGGTGATGCTGCTGGTCGAAGGACTCGTCTTCGACGACGAAAAGGACTATCAGGTTTGGTCGGTGGCGGCCGGTACCCATACGACGATCGGCGTCATGCGCTGGACGAACGGAAAGGCGCATATGTATTACAGAGGCGGGGCGCTCTCGAGTGCGGACAACATTGCGGTAAGCGCGGAGCCGAAAGGAGGCAGCGTCCGGCCGACCGGTCCGGATTTGGCGGTCGTTCGGCTGAAGAAGTGACGCACGTCCGGCGGACGGCGCGATCGGATAGATTGCCCGCTCCCAACGCATGCTAATACAGGCAACATCAAGATGCAGCGTCAGGTTGGGGTGAACGAAATGACAGCGACGAACCGGTACGTCATCGGAGTACCGAAGGAGATCAAAAACAACGAATTCCGCATCGCGCTGACGCCGGGCGGCGTCCGGATGCTCGCGGACGCCGGACACGAGGTGCTCGTGGAGGCGGGAGCGGGGGCCGGCAGCGGCTTCGCCGACGACGAATATGCGAGAGAAGGCGCCCGGATCGTACCGGACGCGGCCGACGTCTGGCGGCGGGCGGATATGATCATGAAAGTCAAAGAGCCGCTCCCGTCGGAGTACGGCTTTTTTCGCGAAGGACAACTGCTGTTTACGTATTTGCATCTGGCCGCGGCGGCCGATCTGGCGAAGGCGCTCGTCGACAGACGCGTAACCGGCATCGCCTACGAGACGATCCAGCTGCCCGGAGGAGGGCTGCCGCTTCTGACGCCGATGAGCGAAGTGGCCGGACGAATGTCGGTGCAGATCGGGGCGCACTTTTTGGAGCGGTTTTACGGCGGGCGCGGGGTGCTGCTCGGCGGCGTGCCCGGCGTTCCGCCGGCCGACGTCATCATATTGGGCGGCGGCATCGTCGGCACGAACGCGGCCAAGATGGCGCTCGGCCTCGGCGCCAACGTCGTCATCGTCGAGCGGAGCGGCGACCGGATGCGCTACATCGACGACGTATTCGGCGGCCGCGTGAAAACGCTCATGTCGAATCCGTACAACATCGCCGGCGCCGTGCAAAAAGCGGATTTGCTTATCGGGGCCGTGCTCATTCCGGGCGCGAGGGCGCCCAAGCTCGTGTCCGAGGCGATGGTGCGGCAGATGAAGAAAGGGGCGGTCATCGTCGACGTCGCCATCGACCAAGGCGGGTCGATCGAGACGATCGACCGGGTGACGACGCACAGCGACCCGATCTACGAGAAGCACGGCGTCATCCATTACGCGGTCGCGAACATGCCGGGGGCGGTGCCCCGGACGTCGACGCTCGCGCTGACGAATGCGACGCTGCCGTACGCGCTCGAGCTCGCGAACAAAGGCTTCGGTCCCGCGATGCGCGACAATGCGGCGCTTCGGCTCGGGGTGAACACGCACGGCGGCCGCGTGACGCATCCGGCGGTCGCCGAAGCGGTCGGCATGCCGTACGTCCCGCTCGATCCGGGGGACGGGACATAATTCGGCCTGCCCGCTCATATGGTTACGAAGGGGCACAAATTACGAGGCGCTTCATACGGAGGACAAGCCATGATCGTATCGTTTCGGAAATGGTGGATTCGGGCCAAGTTCGTCGCCGTTTTCGTCATCTTGACGGTGCTGCTCTACGAGCTGCTCCGGTTCGTGGGCGGCTGGATCGAGCCTGCGCAGCGGTACAAGGAGCCGACCGGCAAGGCGGTCAAAGCGTTCCGTCACGGAGACGCGGCGCGGGAGCCGGAGACGATCGCGGAACGGCTGCTGTTTTTTTACCGGTATGGAGAGTGAAAAAGCAAACTTTTGTTCGTCTCGGCAGGAAAACGGTTCTCCGCGTTGAATAGTGTTGTACATGAGGATCGACATACTGGGGGACCGACCATTCGCGATGAAGAGACATCTGCAAACGTTTATCCATTACCTCTCCGCAGAGCGCGGGTTGGCGCGCAACACGCTCGAGTCGTACGAGCGGGATTTGAACCATTATCTGGCGTTTATCGAAAGCCTGGGCGTCGTCTCGCTCGGAGATACGTCCAAATCGACGATCGTCCAGTATTTGCTCCGGCTGAAGCAGCTCGGGCGCGCGCCCGCCACCGTCTCGCGCAACATCGTCTCGATTCGCGCGTTCTACCAGTTCCTGCTCCGGGAGAAGCTGATCGCTCTCGATCCGTCCGTCGACATGGAGGCGCCCAAGCTCGAGAAACGGCTGCCGAAGGTGCTCTCCGTCGAAGAGGTCGGACGTCTCCTCGAGGCGCCCGAGCCGTCCGGCGCCGGCGGGATGCGGGACAAGGCGATGCTGGAGCTGCTGTACGCGACCGGCATACGCGTCTCGGAGCTGATCTCGCTCAACGTGGATAACCTCAATCTGGAGATGGGCTTCGTCCGCTGTACGGGCAAGGCGTCCAGAGAGAGAATCATCCCTCTCGGACGAATCGCCGTGCGATGGCTCGGAGACTATATCGGGACGATGCGGCCCCAGCTGCTTCGCCGGTCGAAGCCGGAGGAGGCGCTGTTCGTCAACCATCTGGGCACGCGGCTGACGCGTCAAGGCTTCTGGAAAATCGTCAAGCGCTACGCGCGCGAGGCGAACATCGACGCGGAAATTACGCCGCATACGCTTCGCCATTCGTTCGCCACCCATCTGCTCGAGAACGGAGCCGATCTGCGCGCCGTTCAAGAAATGCTCGGACATGCGGACATTTCGACGACGCAAATTTATACGCACGTGACGAAGTCGCGGATGAAGGAAATTTACGACAGGACGCACCCGCGCGCGAAAATTACATAAAACGGACGACGCCGGACCGCTTCCAGGTCCGGTATTTTTTCGCATGCTCTCGTACGGAAACGTGAGCGGAATCGGCCGAAGCGTATCCTTTTGCAATCGCCCGGGCGTCGTGAGATAATATGGAAAACCGTTTCACCGACTACGTACCGTGCGAACGGAGGTATAGACGACCATGACCTTTCAACGAATCGCCCTGATCGTCCTGGACAGCGTCGGCATCGGCGAGCTGCCCGACGCTCCGGCATTCGGAGACGAAGGCGCCCATACGCTCGGCCATATCGCCGAGCGCGTGCCCGGCTTCGCCTTGCCGAACCTGGCCAAGCTCGGACTCGGCAACATCGCGCCGCTTCGCGGCATCTCTCCGGCCGAACGGCCGGACGCTTATTACGGAAAAATGGCGGAAACGTCCGTCGGCAAAGATACGATGACCGGTCACTGGGAGCTGATGGGCTTGCGCGTGACGATCCCGTTCCAAACGTACCCGAACGGGTTTCCGGACGCGCTCGTCCGCAAGTTCGAGGAGGCGACCGGCCGCGCCGTCATCGGCAACAAGCCGGCCTCGGGCACCGAAATTCTCGAGGAGCTCGGCGCGGAGCAGATGCGGACCGGCTCGTGGATCGTCTATACGTCGGCGGACAGCGTCTTCCAGATCGCCGCCCACGAGGACGTCATTCCGCTCGAGGAGCTGTATCGCGCCTGCCGCATCGCGCGGGAGCTGACGCTCGGCGAATATGCGGTCGGCCGCGTCATCGCGCGCCCGTATGTCGGCGAGCCCGGCGCGTTCCGGCGGACGCCGAACCGGCACGATTACGCGGTCAAGCCGCCGGAGCCGACCGTCATGAACCGGGTGAAGGACGCCGGCCTCGATTGTATCGCCATCGGCAAAATCAACGATATTTATTCCGGGGAAGGCGTTACCGAAGCGACGCCGACGAAAAGCAACGCCCACGGCATCGAGGAGACGATCCGGACGCTCGACCGGCCGTTCCGCGGGTTGGCGTTTACGAATTTGGTCGATTTCGACTCGCTGTACGGCCATCGACGCGATTCCGAGGGCTACGGCCGCGCCTTGATGGAGTTCGACGCGAAGCTGCCCGACATCATGGCCCGGATCGGGCGGGACGACCTCTTGATCCTCACGGCCGATCACGGCAACGATCCGATCCATGCGGGAACGGACCATACGCGCGAATACGTGCCGCTGCTCGTCTGGAGCCCGCGTCTTAGCCGGCCGGCGTCGCTCGGCGTACGCGCGACGTTCGCGGACGTCGGGGCGACGGTCGCGGACAATTTCGGCTTGCCGGCGCCCGCGCACGGCACGAGCTTTTTATCCGGTTTGCAATGAAGCTGCAAGGAAGCGGAGGTACATACGGCATGAGCGATAGCGAGCGTTCGATGGAAGAGAAGATCGGTGACGCGGTCCGGTTTATCGAGGAGGAAATTCCGTACCGTCCGGAGGTCGGCCTTATTCTCGGCTCCGGTCTCGGGGTGCTGGCCGATGCGATGGAGGACGTCACCGTCATCCATTACGAAGAAATTCCGCACTTCCCGGTGTCCACCGTGGAAGGGCATGCGGGCGAGCTGCTCGTCGGCACGATCGGCGGCAAAAAAGCCGTCCTCATGAAAGGACGGTTTCATCTGTACGAAGGGTACGACGTGACGGCGGTTTCGTTTCCGGTGCGCGTCATGAAAGCGCTCGGCGTCCGGTCGCTGCTGCTGACGAACGCGGCCGGAGGCGTCAACACGTCGTATCGCCCCGGCGATCTGATGCTCATTCGCGATCATATCAATTTCATGTTCCGCAACCCGTTGATCGGGCGAAACGAAGAGTCGCTCGGCGTCCGGTTCCCGGACATGTCCGAGGCGTACAGCGCGAAGCTGCGCGGGCTCGCCAAGGAAACGGCCGAGAGCCTCGGCTTGGAGCTGCAGGAGGGCGTCTACGCCGGCCTGCTCGGCCCGAGCTACGAGACGCCGGCCGAAATCCGCATGCTGCGCGCGATCGGCGCGGACGCGGTCGGCATGTCGACCGTCCCGGAGACGATCGTCGCCCGCCACGCGGGCATCGACGTGCTCGGCGTGTCCTGCATCACGAACATGGCGGCGGGCATTCTCGATCAGCCTTTATCCCATGCGGAAGTGGTGGAGACGGCGGAGCGGGTGAAAGAATCGTTCCTCGGCTTCGTCTCCGCCGTCATCCCGAAGCTGTAACGCACAGGCCCAGAGATGCAGCAACGACTTCAATAGGCGCAGGAGGTAGTTTCATGGAGTTGTCGTATTTGGAGCAGATCAATCAAGCCGCCGACGCGATTCGCGCGCGGATCGGCAGCCGCTCTCCCGAGATCGGCCTCGTGCTCGGGTCGGGTCTCGGCGACTTGGCCGACGACGTGAGCGACGCGGTCGCCATCGACTTCGGCGACGTGCCTCATTTTCCGGTATCGACCGTAGCCGGGCACGCCGGACGATTCGTCGTCGGCACGCTCGAAGGCAAGACGGTTATCGTCATGCAAGGCCGGTTTCATTATTACGAAGGCTATTCGATGCGCCAAGTCGCGGCTCCGGTATACGTCATGCGCAAGCTCGGCGTCCGGACGCTCGTCGTCACGAACGCGGCGGGCGGCATGAACCGCGCGTTCCGCCCCGGCGACTTGATGCTCATTTGCGACCATATCAACATGACGGGCGACCACCCGTTGATCGGCAAAAACGAGCCGGAGCTCGGCCCCCGCTTCCCGGACATGTCCGAGGCGTACAGCAAGCCGTACCGCGAGCTGGCGCACCGGCTGTCCAGCCAAATCCGCGGCGACGACGGCAACGCGCTGGAGCTGCAGGAGGGCGTCTATTGCGGCATCTCCGGCCCCTCGTACATGACGCCGGCGGAATTGACGATGCTGGCCCGGCTCGGAGGCGACGCGGTCGGCATGTCCACCGTCGCCGAGGTGATCGCGGCGCGCCATTGCGGCTTGAACGTGCTCGGCATTTCGTGCATCACCGACATGGCGATCGGCGAGGAGCTGGAGCCGCTCAGCCACGAGCAGGTCGTGGAGGTCGCCAACCGGACGAAGCCGAAATTCGCGGCGCTCGTCAAAGCGTTCGTCCGCGAAGCGAACGATTGAATGCCAAAAGGCCAAGAACGCGTCCGACGGTTCTTGGCTTTTTTCGAAGAGCGGGGGCCGATCGATCGCTTCGTCCCGCGCTCCGGTATGGCATACTCGTTCAGGCCGTCCCGCAAGCCGCCGAGCATACGCGGTTGCGTCCGGTCCGCTTCGCCTCGTACAGCGCTTGATCGGCGCCGTTCAGCAGCTCGTCGGCGGGGACGCCGGGATACGTCGATACGCCGAGCGAGGCGGTAATGTGGATCGTTCGCCCGTCCGGCAGCGCGTACCGGTGCGCCTCCACGGCGGCGCGGATGCGCTCGGCGACCTGCAGCGCCATGTCGTGCGGACAGTCCGGCAGCAGGACGGCGAATTCCTCGCCGCCGATGCGGGCGGCCGTGTCGAACGAACGGGCCGTTCGTTTCAACACTTGGCCGAATTGCTGGAGCACCGCGTCGCCGGCGGCATGGCCGTACGTGTCGTTCACTTTTTTGAAATGGTCGATATCGACGGCGATCAGCGACAGGACGACCAGCTTTTGCTGCTGGACGCTCGTGAAGAGCTCGTTGAATATCGTATCGAACGACCGGTGGTTATGCAGGTCGGTCAAATAGTCGGTTCCGGCCGATTTGGCCAACTGGGCGTAGAGGGCGTTCGTACGCGTCAGGAAGCCGATCATATAGGCGACGTAGACGCCTCCGAGCGCCAAAACCGTCAAATACAAAGGCAAGTACGCCAAGCTTCTCGAGCCGAGCAGGAAGATGAGGCTCCAGATGATGGCGACCATATTAACCGCGATGCCCGACAGCCAGTACGGCCAAAACGAGCGAAATTTGGCTCGGAACACGCCGCAGGCGATGCCGACCGCGACGGCGTTGGACGCGGCGACGACCGACGAGTCGGTGATGCCGCCGAACAAGCCGATTCTTCCGGCCACGATCAGAACGGTCGTCGCGATCGAGGAAACCCACCCTCCGAAAAAGGCGGACGCCATAATCGTGAGCGTGCGGAAATCGAGAATGATCCGATCCGCGATATGAACGCTGAAGTACATCAGCATGACGCCGAACAGACCGTAGGCGGCGCCGATCGCCAAGCGGATGTACAGGGGGGACGTCGTGGTAACGGGCTTGCGGATGTGGAACTGGTTGGAAAGGAACAGGAAAGCGGTCAATAGTGACATATTCGTAATCAATTCCAAAATCATGAGGCATCACCTGTTGTCGTTGATAGAGCATATATCGGCTGACGGAAGAGGTTTTGTTAGCGAATAATGGAATCGCGCACCGCAATCGGACCGATGCGGGTCGGGAAGGTGCGGCTGCGGCGAGGAGGGAACGATCCATGAGAATGGTCGATATCATACAGCGGAAGCGCGACGGCGGGAAGCTGACGCGGGAGCAAATCTATTACGCCGTCGAAGGCTTTACGCGGGGGGACATCCCGGACTACCAAATGTCGGCCTTCGCGATGGCCGTCTTTTTCCGGGGAATGGACGAGGAGGAAATCGCCGATTTGACGATGGCGATGGTCAATTCCGGCGACGTCGTCAGCTTGGCCGGCATTCGCGGCGTGAAGGTCGACAAGCATTCGACCGGAGGCGTCGGGGACAAGACGAGCCTGGTCGTCGTGCCGCTGGTCGCCGCGGCGGGCGTGCCGGTCGCCAAAATGTCCGGCCGGGGGCTCGGGCATACCGGAGGCACCGTCGACAAGCTCGAGTCGATTCGCGGGTTTCGCATCGAGCTGCCGAACGAGCAGTTCGTCCGCAACGTAAACGAGAACAAGATGGCGCTCGTCGGCCAAAGCGGCAATTTGGCGCCGGCCGACAAGAAGCTGTACGCGCTTCGCGACGTCACCGGGACGGTCAACTCGATTCCGCTCATCGCTTCCTCGATCATGAGCAAAAAAATCGCCTCCGGCGCCGATGCGATCGTCCTCGACGTCAAAGTCGGCTCCGGCGCGTTCATGAAATCGCTGGACGACGCGAAGGCGCTCGCTTCGACGATGGTCTCGATCGGCAAAAGCTTGAAGCGCCGGACGATCGCCGTCCTGTCCGACATGAGCGAGCCGCTCGGCACGGAAATCGGCAACGCCAATGAGGTGGCCGAGGCGATCGAGCTGCTGCGGGGGGGCGGGGAGCCGAGGCTGAAAGAAATTTGCTTGACGCTCGCCGCGTACATGACCGTCGCCGGCGGCGCCTACCCGGATGTCGCCGCCGCCCGCCGGGGACTCGAAGAACTGCTGCAAACCGGCCGTGCGCTGGAGACGTTCCGTACGTTCGTCGAGGCGCAGGGCGGCGATCCGGCGATCGTCGACGATCCGGGCTTGCTGCCGCAGCCGGCGGTCACCGTCAGCGTGCGCGCGGAGCAGGAAGGCTACGTGCAGTCGATCGACGCCGAGGCGGCTGGCATAGCCGCGATGATGCTCGGCGCGGGACGGGAGAAGAAGGAGGACGCGATCGACTACGCCGTCGGCCTTTCGCTGCGCAAAAAAGTCGGCGATCCGGTCAAATTCGGCGACGTCCTCGCGGTCATCCGCAGCAACCGCGAGCAGAACCAGGACATCGCGGAAACGATTTTGCGCGCTTATACGATCGGGGCGGAGAAGCCGGAGCCGGTGCCGGTCGTGCATGCCGTCATCGAATAACATTCCGGCATCGGGCGTATAGAAGGGGGCATCAGCTTGAGCACGGAACAACGGAAAGCGGAGCATATCCGGATTTGCTTGGAGGAGGACGTCGGGAGCCGGTCGATCGGCAGCGGCTTCGAGCGGTACCGGTTTCGTCACGAAGCGCTGCCCGAGCTCGGCTTCGACCGGATCGACACGTCTGCGGAATGGCTCGGCAGGCGGCTTCGGGTTCCGCTTCTGATCAGCTCGATGACCGGCGGAACGGAGGAGGCGCTCCGCATCAACCGCCATTTGGCGGAAGCGGCCGAGGCGCGGGGATGGGCGATGGGTCTCGGCTCGATGCGCGCCGCGGTCGAGAAGCCCGAGCTCGCCCGGACGTTCCGCATCCGCGACGTCGCGCCGAGCGTGCCGCTCGTCGCCAATATCGGCGCCGTCCAGCTCAACTGCGGATACGGCGTCGACGAATGCCGCCGGGCGGTCGAGCTCGCCGAGGCGGATGCGCTCGTCCTCCATCTGAACGGCATGCAGGAGCTGTTCCAGCCGGAGGGCGACGTCGATTTTGCGGGGCTGCTCGGGCGGATCGAGCGGCTGTGCCGGGATATGCCCGTGCCGGTCGGGGCGAAGGAGGTCGGCTGGGGCATCGCCGGCGATACGGCGCGGCGGCTCGCCGACGCGGGCGTCCGGTTTCTCGACGTAGCCGGAGCGGGCGGGACGTCTTGGATCCAGGTCGAGAAGTTCCGCTCCGCCGATCCGGTCCGCCGGGCGGCGGCCGACGCCTTCGCCGACTGGGGCATCCCGACGGCCGAATGCGTCGTCGAGGCCCGCGCCGCCGCGCCCGGCTGCACGCTGATCGCGAGCGGCGGGCTCGCCACCGGCGTCGACGCGGCGAAGGCGATCGCGCTCGGCGCGGACATCGCCGGCTTCGGCCGTTCGCTGCTCGGCGCCGCCGTCGGCTCGGCGGAGCGAACCGCGCAGACGCTCGAGCGGATCGAGTTCGAGCTGCGCGCGGCGATGTTCGGCATCGGCGCCGGCGATTTGCGGAAGCTGCGGGACACGCCGCGGCTCGTGCGCATATAAGCGAAGCGGCCGCGCGCGGGAGCGCCAAGGCGACGCCGAGCCGAGAGGCGGGGCAGGGACGTTGGACGTCCCTGCTTTTTTTGTGCCGCTCGACCGTTTCCCCGCGCCCCGGCTCGTTTATTTTCCTTTCTTTCTGTCAACAATGGTTAGAAGCGATTCCATGTTTTCCGACGCTTGGATGGAATGGACAACGTTCACCATTGGATCAGGAGGGGTAAATCTCATGTTCAAACGAGGATTTGCGCGTCTGGCGTGCGCGACGCTGGCCATGTCGCTGGCCGTCATGACCGCGGCGTACGCCGACGAGAAAACGGGGAAACCGAAGGAGGCCGCTCCGCAAGTCGATTTGGCGCCGAACGCGAACTCGGCCGTACTGCTCGACGCCGATACCGGCACGGTGCTGTACGAGAAAAACGCGAACCAGAAGCAGCCGCCCGCGAGCATTACGAAAATTATGACGATGGTGCTCATCATGGAAGCGCTCGACCAAGGCAAGATCAAGCTCGACGAGAAGGTGCGGACGAGCGAATACGCCGCTTCGATGGGCGGCTCGCAAATTTTTCTCGAGCCGGGCGAGGAGATGACGGTCGAGGAGATGCTGAAAGGGATCGCGCTCGCCTCCGGCAACGACGCGTCGGTGGCGATGGCCGAGAAGATCGGCGGGTCCGAGGAAAACTTCGTGGCGATGATGAACGCCAAGGCGAAGGAGCTCGGCATGGACAACACGCATTTCGTGAACGTGAACGGGCTTCCCGCCGACAACCATTACACGTCCGCGTACGATATCGCGCTCATGTCGCGCGAGCTGCTGAAGCATGAGGAAATTACGAAATATACGGGGCTGTACCAAGACTACCTGCGCAAAGATACGGAAAAGCCGTTCTGGCTCGTCAATACGAACAAGCTGGTCCGGTTTTATCCGGGGGCGGACGGCTTGAAAACCGGCTATACGAGCGAAGCGAAGTTTTGCTTGTCGGCTACGGCGAAACGCGACAATTTCCGGGTTATCGCCGTCGTCCTCGGCGAACCGAATACGAAGACGAGAAACGCCGAAGTGACGAAAATGTTCGATTACGCGTTCTCGCAATATACGAGCCATCCGATCTTCAAAACCGGCGACGTCATCGGCACCGTCCGCGTCGAGAAGGGCGAGCAGCCGGAAGTGCAAATTACGGCGAAGCACCAGTACAGCGTCCTGCTGAAGAAAGGCGATGCCGGCGCGGATATTCGACACGTGCTGCAGCTCGAGCCGAACTTGAAGGCGCCGATCGAGGTCGGGCAGCCGCTCGGCAAGCTGGTCGTCTACAAGGGCGATCAGATCGTCGGCGAATTCCCGATCGAGTCTCCGGTGCAGGTGAACAAGGCGGGCTGGTGGAAGCTGCTCAAGCGGACGTCGCTCAAGCTGTTCATGGCGGACTGACCGCCCGTTTCGATTCGTTCCCGGATGCCGGCGTCGGCGTCCGGGAACATTCCCTATTCGAGCCGTCGATTGGCGAATTCCCGCGAATCCGGGCAAAAGTTGTTGAATCATAGCGTCTATGTACTTATTGTGGCAGTTTTCTTCTAGTTTTGTCGGCTTGCAGGAATTTCCGTCCATTTCGTAGAAATCTTACGGCACAACGCGAAAGGAAGTGAGCCTGGCTTGAGTTTGCACATCGAATTGGAGCATCATCGAAGAACGCTGATCGTCCGATTGAAAGGAGAGCTCGACCATCACACCGCCGAAACGGTCAAGGTGAAGATGGAAGAAGCCATTTTAAGAGGCGACGTCAACCATGTCGTGCTCAGCTTGAAAGAGTTGAGCTTCATGGACAGCTCGGGTCTCGGGGTCATTCTCGGACGATACAAGCTGATCACCTCGAGAGGCGGCAAAATGGTCGTGTGCGACGTCAATCCGGCCGTGTACCGTCTGTTCGAAATGTCCGGCCTGTTCAAAATTTTATCGATCCAAGATAACGAAAGGCTCGCCCTTTCCAGCCTGGAGGTGGTTTCATGAGCCGAGCCAATCATATGCAGCTTCGCTTCGCGAGCTTGTCCGAGAACGAATCGTTCGCGCGCGTAACCGTTGCCGCCTTCGTCTCGCAGCTTGATCCGACGATGGAGGAGCTGACCGATATCAAAACCGTCGTGTCGGAAGCCGTTACGAACGCGATCATCCACGGCTACGACAATTCCCCGGACGGCGAAATCGAGATTACGGCGAGCATCGAAGGGGACCGGTTCCGGCTGACCGTCGAGGACCGGGGCAGAGGCATCGAAGATTTGGAGCTGGCGCGCCAGCCGCTGTACACGTCCAAGCCGGAGCTGGAACGGTCGGGCATGGGCTTTACGATCATCGAAAACTTCATGGACGAGGTGGACGTCGTCTCCGAACCCGGCAAAGGGACGAAGGTCGTCATGGTCAAACGCATCGAATCCAAAAAAGCGCTGTTTAATTAGGAGTTTTGCCATATGGACGTCGATTTGAAACATGCCTCTCATACGTACCTGGACGACACCGAAGTGAAGCGGCTCATCGCCCTCAGCCAGACCGGGGATACGATCGCGCGGGAGACGCTCGTCAATTGCAACATCCGTCTCGTATGGTCGGTCGTGCAGCGCTTTTTGAACCGGGGCTACGAGCCGGAAGATTTGTTTCAGATCGGGTGCATCGGACTGCTCAAGTCCGTCGACAAATTCGATTTGTCGTACGACGTCAAGTTTTCCACGTATGCGGTTCCGATGATCATCGGCGAAATCCAGCGGTTTCTGCGCGACGACGGGACGGTGAAGGTGAGCCGTTCGCTCAAGGAGCTGGCCAACAAGGTTCGCAAGAAAAAAGACGAGCTGTCCAAAAAGCACGGCCGGATGCCGACGATCAAAGAGATCGCCGAAGAGCTCGGCATCACGCCGGAGGACGTCGTCTTCGCCCAGGAAGCGAACAAGCCGCCCTCCTCGATTCACGAAACCGTGTTCGAGAACGACGGCGATCCGATAACGCTGATGGACCAGATCGCCGACGAAGGCCAGGAGAAATGGTTCGACAAGCTGGCGCTGAACGAGGCGATCGGGACGTTGACGGAGCGGGAGCGGCTGATCGTCTACCTGCGCTACTTCCGCGACCAGACGCAGTCGGAGGTGGCGAGCCGGCTCGGCATTTCGCAGGTGCAGGTGTCGCGTCTGGAGAAAAAAATATTGCAGTCGATTCGCGAGCAAATCGCGCAATGAGCGACAATCGTCGCCAAAACCGTCTTCCGGCCGCCAAGCGCGGCGGGAGGACGGTTTTTTCGTCTGCGCTCCGGTCTCGAACTTGCGTCTGCCAAAAAATAGAGCGGTTACCCCCTTTCCACGCGCCGCATACTAGAGGAAAGATGATGTAGGGAAGGGAGTGATTCGATGAACCGCGTGTTCACTCCGACTTTGTACATCCGCCTGCGGAAGCGGGCGTCGGCGGCGCCGGGCGAGACGGTCACGCTCGGCCGGCTGGCGCAGCTGCTGACGGAGCCCGACATGGAACGGGAGCTGGCGAACTTGCCGATCTGCACGCCGACCGAGCGTGACGGAACCGTGATTCTGATCGACATGCTGCACATCGTCAAAACGGTCCGATCCGCCTTCCCGCATGTGCAGATCGAACAGTACGGAGAGCCGCACGTGCTCATCGATATCGGAGCGAAGCCGAGGCCGCCGAGCCGGGTCGCCTTGGCGATCGTCTGGTTGCTGCTGTTTATCGGCTCCGGGCTCGCGATCATGAATTTTCACGTCGACGTCAGCATGATGGAGGTGCACCAGCGGCTGTACGAAATGATTACGGGGCAGCGCGTGGACCATCCGTATTGGCTGCAAATCCCGTATTCGATCGGCCTGGGAGCGGGGATGGTGCTATTCTTCAATCAATTGTTCAAAAAACGGTTCAGCGAGGAGCCGAGCCCGCTCGAGGTCGAAATGTTCTCGTATCAGGAAAGCCTCAATCATTACGTCATTACCGAGGAATACCGCAAACTGCAGCGGGACGAGCCGGAAGCCTCCGCCATCCCCGGGGAGCCCGACGGCGAGCGGGAGCGGAAGGACGGCGATTCGCCGTGAACGGACTGCTCGCGCATATCGGCGCGGCGATCGTCGGGCTCGCCGGGGGGCTTGCCGTCGGCGGCGGAATGGTCGCCTTTCTCGTCGTCCTCGACATATTGCCGAGGCTCGCCCAAATGACGAGGGCATTCGATCGCGTCCATACGTTCGAAGGAGCGATCGTGTGCGGCGTCCTGTTCTGGACGATCGCCGACTTCTGCGATTGGCGGGTCGGGCTCGGCCCGCTCGGGGCGGCGGCGATCGGGCTCCTGGCGGGCTGCTTCATCGGGATGCTCGCCGGCGCGCTCACGGAGGTACTGAACGTGCTGCCGATTATGGCCAAGCGTCTCGGGCTCGGCGGTTATATCATTTGGCTGCTGATGGCGATGGTGCTCGGCAAGGTGGCCGGCTCGCTTTTCGAATGGATCGTATTCCGTACCTGAACGCCAGCAACGAACGACATCACGGGGGGTACCGATTATGGGCACAGACTTGAAAGATACGTCCGCGGGAAAAGAACGCCGCGAAGGGCGGAGCCGAACCGGCGGCGACAAGATCGATGCGCGCGACCTGATGACGGACGAGGAGCTCGGGCTGAAGGAAACGAAGGACATCCCGGACAATCTCGAGGACGTCAAGCGGGCGCTGGAGGAGAAAGCCGGACTCACCGTCAGCTTCGATCTCGTCTTCCGCGAGATGGAATTCGGGACGAAGCGGGCCGCCTTCTTTTACGCGAACGGCTTCGCCAAGGACACGGTGCTGACCGACATCATCATGCGGCTGTCGCTTCTTTCGCGGGAGCAGCTCGTCCCGGATACGCTGGGCAGCTTTCTGACCAAGTACGTGGCGCATATCCAGGTTCAGCCGGAGGACGACTTCGACAAGGCGGTCGACTTCGCCTTGATCGGATCGACCGTCATGTTCATCGAGAACGAGCGGACCGCGCTCGTCATCGACGCCAAAAACTTCCCGGTCCGGTCGATCGAGGAGCCGGATCTCGAGCGGGTCGTCCGGGGCTCGCGCGACGGCTTCGTCGAGACGCTCATGACGAACGTGACGCTCGTCCGCAGACGGATCCGCGACCCGAGGCTGAAGCTCGAGCTGATGACCGTCGGAGACCGGACGAAGACGCACGTCTGCATCGGATATATTAACGACATTGCGGACATGAAGCTGGTCGAGTCGCTGCGCGACAAAATCGGCAAGGTGAAAATCGACGGCATCCCGCTCGGCGACAAGCAGCTGGAGGAAGCGATCATCGGCAAAGGATGGAACCCGTATCCGTCCGTCCGCTATTCGGAGCGCCCCGACGTCGTCTGCTCGCACATGCTCGAAGGACACGTCATCATATTCGCCGACACGTCGCCCAGTGTCATGATTTTGCCGACGACGTTTTTCCACCTCGTGCAGCATGTCGAGGAATACCGGCAGACGCCGTTCGTCGGCAGCTACTTGCGGTGGGTCCGGTTTTTGGGCATTTTCGCTTCGTTGTTTTTGCTGCCGCTTTGGTTTTTGCTCGTGAACAACCCGGAGCTGAAGCCGCAAGGGCTCGAATTTCTCGGGCCGCAGAAGGAAGGCAAGCTGCCGATGCTGTTTCAGTTTTTGACCGTCGAGCTCGGGCTCGATCTGATGCGGATGGCGGCGGTCCATACGCCTTCGCCGCTCACGGTGGCGATGGGGCTGGTGGCGGCGATCCTGGTCGGCGATATCGCGGTCAAAACCGGCCTGTTCATCAACGAAGTCATTCTGTACATGGCCGTCGCCGCCGTCGGCATGTTCGCCACGCCGAGCTACGAGCTCGGGCTCGCCAACCGGCTCGTCCGGATGGCGCTGCTCATTCTCGTCGCCGTCTTCAAAATTCCGGGCCTCGTCATCGGCACGACCGTCTGGCTCATCGCTCTATCCGTCACCCGATCGTACAATACGCCGTACATGTGGCCGTTCATCCCGTTCCATGCGAAAGCGCTCGTCTCGATTTTGTTCCGGCGACCGATCCTCGCTTCCAAAAACCGGCCGAGCATCACGAAGTCGAACGACAATACGCGTCAGCCGATCCGCTGACCCCGAGACAAGCCCGTGACCTGCACGGGCTTGCCGCATGACCGGGGCTGTGGTACCTTAGAAGAAAGAATCGACCCGCTCAAGCCATTTTACTATCGAACGAAGGAAAAGAGGAACGAACGATGCATTTGCACGGTACGAGTCAAATCAACGCGGCCGGACGTTTGGAAATCGGGGGCTGCGATACGGCCGAGCTCGCCGCCCGCTTCGGAACGCCGCTTTACGTATTCGACGAAGCGCTCATTCGCCGGCGCTGCCGGGAATTTATGGACGCCTTCCGGGCGACCGGGCTTCGGTTTCAGGTCGCTTATGCGAGCAAGGCGTTTTGCGTGATGGCGATGTGCCGGATCGCGGAGGAGGAAGGGCTGTCGCTCGACGTCGTGTCCGACGGCGAGCTGTACACGGCGCTGCGCGCGGGCTTCCCCGCCGACCGGATACATTTTCACGGCAACAACAAGACGCCGGAAGAGCTCGAGATGGCGATCGACGCCAAGATCGGCTGCATCGTCGTCGACAATTTCACGGAGCTGTACATGCTGAACGAAATCGCCAAGGAAAAGAGCGCGCGCGTCAGCATCCTGTTCCGGGTGACGCCGGGCGTCGAGGCGCATACGCACGAATTTATTTCCACCGGCCAGACCGATACGAAGTTCGGCTTCGACATCGGCAACGGCTCCGCTTTCCGGGCGATCCGCGAAGCGGTGTCGCTGTCGAACGTGGACATCCTGGGCGTCCACTCGCATATCGGCTCGCAAATTTTCGAGACGGACGGCTTCAAGCTGGCGGCGGACCGCGTATGCGATTTCGCCCAAAACGTCCGCAAGGAGCTCGGCGTCACGTTTCCGGTCATCAATTTGGGCGGCGGCTTCGGCATCCGTTACACCGAGGGCGACACGCCGCTGCCCGTCGGTCAATACGTTCAGGCGATTACGGATTCGATCAAGGCCAAGCTCGCCGAATACGACTATCCGATGCCGGAAATTTGGATCGAGCCGGGCCGCAGCATCGTGGGCGATGCGGGAACGACGCTGTACACGATCGGTTCGACGAAGGACATTCCGGGCGTCCGGAAGTATGTATCGGTGGACGGCGGCATGACGGACAACCCTCGTCCCGCCCTGTACGACGCCAAGTACGAGGCGTTTCTCGCCAACCGGGCGAACGATCCGAGCGAGGAAACGGTATCGATCGCCGGCAAATGCTGCGAAACGGGCGACATGCTCATTTGGGACTTGGAGCTGCCGAAGACGAAGCCCGGCGATTTGCTGGCCGTGTTCTGCACGGGCGCGTACAACTATTCGATGGCGAGCAACTACAACCGGCTCCGCCGGCCGGCCGTCGTCTTCGTCCGCGACGGAGAAGCCGATCTCGTCGTCCGCCGCGAGACGTTCGAGGACGTCGCCGGCAAGGACGTCGTCCCGGAGCGGCTGCGCAAGCAAGCGGTCGCGAAAAGCTGAGCTCGATCGGGAAAAATAGTAAAAGAGCCGGCCGTCATTGACGGTCCGGCTCTTTTTCATAGGCGCGAGGCCCGTTCGCGGACGGCGAGCGTCACGCTTCGTCCCACACCTTCACTTCTTTCATTTTGTCGCCCGGCTTGATGGCGTCGACGTATTCCATTCCTTTGGACACTTGGCCGAACACCGTATGTACGCCGTTCAGGTGCGGCTGCGGCTGGTAGCAGATGAAAAATTGGCTGCCGCCCGTGTTTTTGCCCGCATGCGCCATCGAAAGGGTGCCGCGCTCGTGCTTGCTGACGTTCGTCGCCGTCTCGCAGTCGATCGTGTAGCCGGGGCCGCCGGTGCCGGTGCCGTGCGGACAGCCGCCCTGCGCCACGAATCCTTTGATGACGCGATGGAACGAAAGTCCGTTGTAGAAGCCGGAATTGGCCAGCTTCTCGAAGTTGGCGACCGTATTCGGCGCTTCCTCCGGATAAAAATCGATCAACACTTTTTCTCCGTTTTCAAGCTCGATGCTTCCTTTTTTCGCCATAACGCGTTCCTCCTATCGTCTCGAAAGCTTCTCTCATTGTAACCGAAATCTTCCCTTTTTCAAAGCGAGCAAACGCGCTTGTCGCTTTCGTCGGCCGTATCCCGTATTTTCAGAACGGTGAATCCGACCCGAGCGGCTTGCCGGTCGCGCCTCCGAACGTATGGACGTGGCGCGGAATCGTCAGCACCGTCTTGTAGCTGCCGCCTTGAAACTGAAAAGGCTCGTCGTCGACTTCGATGCGAATATCGTGATAATGGGAACCGTCCGGGAGCGGCAGGGCCGGACCCGTTTTTCCGTAGAAGCGATGAAAGTGGTCGCGGTCGAGAAACGTATGCCCTTGGAAATCGTGGACATGGCCGTCTCGCGCGCTTCCGTTGACCGGATACGTAAACAGCTGCACGATATGGGAATGCCCGAGCTCGCGCGAAGTGACGGCCTGCAAGTAATGGGCGTGAGCAGGCGGGAGGAAGGAGGGGCGAATCGTACCGAACATGGCGCATCGTCCTTTTTTGCCACCAATGTATGCGCCCGCTCTCCGATCGGTCACCCGACTCGAGCGGCCGCCGGGCGATCGTCGGCGAGTCCCGCCGTGAAAGCGATCTTGAAAAACCTTGCATTTTTCATTTCCCGATGATACTATTCATTACAAACCAACGATTTACCTTCGGGGCCGGGTGAAATTCCCGACCGGCGGTGATTCCGCGCTTGGCGTCGGCCGACATGCAAGTTCCGGCCGCGATGCGAGGCGGCGGATCAGTCCGTGACCCGCGACGAGCGTGAACGCATCATGCCGCGTCCGTCCGGTGGACCCGGTGCAACTCCGGGACCGACAGTATAGTCTGGATGGGAGAAGGGATCGGGCATATCAAAACGGCTGCAATTCGTTACGGTTTATGTGCATTTTTTCACATGAACCGCATCCTTTGCCGCGCCCTTATCGGCAATCCGCTTCGCGCAGGCGAACCGGTGCCGCGTATCGGCGTCCTGTTTGCGCTCGCGCGCCGCAGGCTGTCGTACGGGCCGATCGGGGACGTTTGTTTGCGCATGGCTGCATGCCGCGCAATTCGCCCATTGTTCTCGACTTCCCGCCCCTTGCCTCGCTTCTCCCGAAGCGCGGAAGGGGCTTTATTGCGTAACAAATCCCCGAATCGGCAAACTTTTGCGGGATGGCGGTGAGTAGCGGTGGAATGGTTGAACGACGAATATTACATGCGGCTCGCGCTGCAAATGGCGGAGAAGGCGACGGGACAAACCGGGATCAACCCCGTCGTCGGCTGCGTCGTCGTGAAGGACGGCCGAATCGTCGGCATCGGCACGCATTTGCAGCGGGGCGGTCCGCATGCGGAGGTTCACGCCTTGCAAATGGCCGGCGACGAGGCGGCCGGCGCGACGGCGTACGTCACGCTCGAGCCGTGCAGCCATTTCGGGCGGACGCCGCCCTGCGCGGACCGGCTCGTGGCGGAGAAGGTCGGCCGCGTCGTCGTGGCGTGCACCGATCCGAACCCGCAGGTAGCGGGGAAGGGCATCGAGAAGCTGCGCAGCCACGGCATCCGGGTCGACGTCGGCGTGCTCGAAGCCGAGGCGAGAGCGCAGAACGAAATGTTCAACAAATATATCGTGACGCGCCTGCCGTTCGTCACGTTGAAGTCGGCGACGACGCTCGACGGGAAAATCGCGTCGAAAACCGGCGACAGCAAATGGATCAGCGGGGAAGCGTCCCGCGCCTCGGTCCACATGCTGCGGCACCGCCATCAGGCGATCATGGTCGGCGTCGATACGGTCATCGCCGACGATCCGCTGCTGACGGCCCGCATGGATGCGCCCGCGCTCCAGCCGGTACGTCTCGTCGTCGATTCCCGTCTGCGCATTCCGCTGGACGCGCGGGTCGTGAAAGACCGGGAAAGCGCAAAGACGATCGTGCTGACGACGAATCAGGCGTCCATCGAGCAGATCATGCGGTTGAACGCGCTCGGCGTCGAGGTGATCAAATGCGGCGACGGCCCCCGCGTCGATTTACGAAAGGCGATGGCGATCGTCGGCGAGCGGGAAATCGGCTCGATTTTGCTCGAAGGCGGCGGCACGCTGAACGGAGCGATGCTCGAGGCCGGTCTCGTCGACAAAATCGTCCTGTTCCTCGCCCCGAAAATCGTCGGGGGGACGGACGCCCCGGGCGCGTTCGCGATGGCCGGGTTCGAGCGGATGGCCGATGCGATCGCGCTGGACCGGGTAACCGTGGAACGGATCGGGGACGATTGCTGCATAACCGGATATCCGCGAACGGAAAGGAGGGAGCCGGGATGTTTACCGGAATCGTAGAAGAAGTCGGGCGTATGCGCCGGATCGCGAAGCAGGGCCAATCGATGGTGCTGACGATCGAAGCGGCCAAGGTGCTGGAGGACGTCGGCTTGGGCGACAGCATTTCCGTCAACGGCGTATGCCTGACGGTCGTGCAATTCGACGGGGCGTCCTTTACGGTCGACGTCATGCCCGAGACGTTCCGCAAAACGACGCTCTCGCAGCTGCAGCCGGGCAGCCGGGTCAATCTGGAGCGGGCGATGCCGGCCAACGGGAGGTTCGGCGGCCATATCGTCCAAGGGCACGTCGATACGCCGGGACGCATCGTCTCGCGGCAGCCGGAGGAGAATGCGGTCGTGTTCCGCATCGAGCCGACCGGTCTCTCCGATATGAAGTATGTCATTCCGCACGGCTCGATTACGCTGGACGGCATCAGCTTGACCGTCGTGAGCGTCGACGAGCGCACGTTCACCGTGTCGATCATCCCCCACACGCTGGCCCAGACGGTGCTGCAGCATAAGCAGCCGGGCGACACGGTCAATATCGAATACGATTTGCTCGGCAAATATATCGACAGACTGCTATCGTTCCGGGGAGGCGCGGCGGAAGGGGCGGCCGGCCGCGGCGGGGGCTTGACGATGGAATTTTTGTCCAAGCACGGGTTCATGTAAGGTCGAACCGATACAGATACGAAGCATAGGAGAGGTGAGAACCATGCAGCAGCCGGTACGCATGCACACGATCGAAGAAGCGATTTACGATTTGATGCTCGGCAAAGTCATTATCGTCGTGGACGACGAAGACCGGGAGAACGAAGGCGACTTCATCGCGCTCGCCGACAAGGCGACTCCGGACGTCATCAATTTCATGATCAAGGAAGGGCGCGGGCTCGTCTGCGTCCCGATTACCGAGGAGCGCGCCCAAGAGCTCGATCTGCCGCCCATGGTCGCCAAAAACACCGACTATCATGGCACCGCGTTCACCGTATCGATCGACCATACGGGAACGTCCACGGGCATTTCCGCTTACGAGCGGGCCCATACGGTGAAGGCGATGATCGATCCGAAGACGCGTCCCGAAGACTTCCGCCGGCCGGGCCATATTTTCCCGCTCATCGCGAAAAAGGGCGGCGTGCTGCGCCGCGCCGGCCATACGGAAGCGGCGGTCGATCTCGCCCGGATGTGCGGCTCGTACCCCGCCGCCGTCATTTGCGAAGTGATCAAAGAAGACGGCACGATGGCCCGCGTTCCGGATTTGGCGGACATCGCGGCGAAGCACGATTTGAAGATGATCACGATCAAGGATTTGATTCATTACCGCAACGAAAAGGAAAAGCTCGTCAAGCGCGAGGTCGAGATCAAGCTGCCGACCGACTTCGGCCAATTCGCCGCAATCGCGTATTCGAACGAAGTGAACAATCAGGAGCATGTGGCGCTCGTCAAAGGAAAAATCGATCCCGACCGCCCGGTGCTCGTCCGGATGCACTCGGAATGCTTGACCGGCGACGTGTTCCACTCCCACAGGTGCGACTGCGGACCGCAGCTGGCGGCAGCGCTCGAGAGGATCAATGCGGAAGGTAGCGGCGTACTCGTCTACCTGCGCCAGGAAGGCCGGGGCATCGGCCTGATCAACAAATTGAAAGCTTATGTGCTTCAGGAGCAGGGATTCGACACGGTCGAGGCGAATGTTAAATTAGGATTCGCTCCCGACCTGCGCGATTACGGCATCGGAGCGCAAATTTTGAAAGATTTGGGCGTCCGGCAAATTCGTCTGCTGACGAACAATCCGCGGAAAATTCGCGGACTTGAAGGCTACGGGATGGAAATCGTCGAACGCGTTCCGATCCAAATGGAGGAGAACGAGGACAACCGGCGATACCTGCGCACGAAAAAGGAAAAGCTCGGCCATATGCTCCAGTTCGAACACGAAAGCGGAGCCGGCATTTGATCATAGTGACGCGACGCGAGCAATCGGCGGACACCAACAAGACAAAGGAGAACTTGACCAATGGCACATTTCGAAGGGAATTTGATTTCGCAAGGATATCGATACGGGGTCGTCGTCGGCCGCTTCAATGAATTCATCACGTCCAAGCTGCTCGGAGGCGCGCTCGACGCGTTCAAGCGCCACGGAGCGAAGGAAGAGGAAATCGACATCGCCTGGGTACCGGGAGCGTTTGAAATTCCGCTTATCGCGCAAAAAATGGCCGAAAGCGGCAAGTACGACGCGGTCGTCACGCTCGGCGCGGTCATCCGCGGCTCGACGCCACATTTCGATTACGTATGCAACGAAGCGGCCAAAGGCGTCGCGGCGATCGGTCTGAAGACGGGCGTACCGACCGTATTCGGCGTCCTGACGACCGATTCGATCGAGCAGGCGATCGAGCGGGCGGGCACGAAAGCCGGCAACAAAGGCTGGGAAGCGGCCGTTACGGCGATCGAGATGGCCAACTTGACCAAGCAGCTGGAAGCTTGATCGAACGCGGCGGCGACAGGCGTTAAGACTCGTTCCCGCTTTGCTTCCATTCCCCATGAACCGGTCGACCGCATACGGACGGACGCTTATGCGTCCGTCTCGTCGCGCCGTGGAGCCGTTCAACATCGTTTCGATTCATGCATTCGTTTAAGATGAGGTGGACCCGGAATGAAGCCGCATTACAAATTGGAGACGTTCGAAGGTCCCCTCGACCTGCTGCTCCATCTGATCGACAAGTCGGAAATCGATATTTACAACATCCCGATCAGCGACATTACCGAACAGTATATGGAAGTGCTTGCGACGATGCAGGAGCTGGAGCTGGAGGTGACGAGCGAATTTCTCGTCATGGCCGCCACGCTGCTCGCGATCAAAAGCCAAATGCTGCTGCCGAAGCCGCCGCCGATTGAGCTGGACGATACGTTTTACGAGGACGAAGATTACGACCCGAGAGCCGAGCTCGTGCAGAAGCTGCTCGAATACCGCAAGTACAAGGCGATCGCCGAGGAGCTGCGCGACAAGGAGCTGGAGCGAAGCCTGATCTATACGCGCGAGCCGGAGGATTTGACGCCCTATGTGCGCGAGATCGAAGCGAATCCCGTCGAAGGTCTCGACGTGGCCGACTTGGTCATCGCCTTCCAGCGGGCGCTCCGCAAGGCGAAGACGCGCAGCACGGTCGCCAAAATTCGCCGCGACGAAGTATCGGTCAAGGAACGGATGGGCGAAGTGATGACGCTGCTCGTCGAACGCGGGGGCAAGCTGTTGTTTTCCAAGCTGTTCGATTACGATATGACGAGGGAAGAGGTCGTCGTCACCTTCTTGGCGCTGCTGGAGCTGATGAAGACGAAGCGGATCGTCTGCTTCCAGAACCGTCTGTTCGACGACATCGTCATTGAAGCCAAAGAGGGGGAAGCCAACGTTGAACTACCGCCAGATGAAATCGATTATTGAAGGCTTGCTGTTCGCGGCGGGGGACGAAGGGCTCGATGCGAAGCAAATCGCCGAGGTCGTCGAGCTGCAGCCGCAAGCGGTTTCCGGATTGATTAAAGAAATGGTCGAAGATTTCCGTCGCGAGGAGCGCGGCATCCAAATCGTCGAAATCGCCGGCGCTTACCAGCTGACGACGCTTCCGGCCCATGCGCCGTACTTCGAAAGGCTGGCGCAATCGCCGACCCGCTCCAGCTTGTCCCAGGCGGCGCTCGAGACGCTGGCGATCGTCGCTTACAAGCAGCCGATCACGCGGATCGACATCGAGGAAATCCGCGGCGTGAAGGCGGATCGCGCGCTGCAGACGCTCGTCGCGAAAAACTTGATCGAGGAAGTCGGACGGGCCGAAGCGGTCGGCCGGCCGATCTTGTACGGGACGACGAAATCGTTTCTGGACTATTTCGGTCTGGCCGGCTTGCACGAGCTTCCGGAGGCGACGCTGTTCCAAAACCCGGACGATCTGGAGGAGGAAACGCGGATGCTGTTCGAGAAGCTGGACGGCCACCAGCTGACGATCGACGACGCCGAGATGAACGGATGAGCGCGCTCGCCGCGTATCATGCGGCATGGGGGATGTGTTGGCGAAGCGGAGCCGCGGCTATGCGGCTTTTTTGTCGTGGCGCAGACGGCGCCCGCCGTCATCATAAGAGCCGGCTTCGTCTTGCCCGGGCTTTAACGAATACGGTCCCGCGAACGGGTCATACTAAACTTTGACACGGGCGGATACCATTGCCGGAAGTTTGACGATGACGGGGGAGCGGGAGCCATGGTATGGGTATGGTGGATCGCGGGCATTCTCGTTGCGGGATTGCTTTTTTTTATGATAAGCGACGTGCAGATGCGATTCCGGTTTACACGAATGGAAGGGGACGACCAGCTTTGGTTCGATATTCGCGGACTGTACGGGTTCGTCCGCTTTCGGTTCGCCGTTCCGGTGCTCGTATGGCGCGACGGCGGACTTCATTTGAAGTCGGAGAAGGTTGACCGTAAAGCGAAGGAGCTGCTGAGCGGCCAACATATGAATATTACTCGGGACGAAGTAGAGCTGTTTTTTCGCCGAACGAGAGATTTGCTGACGCATACCGACCGGCTGATCGACTGGCTCAAGGGGGTTCTGGCCCGGACGACCTGCACCGAAATCAGCTGGACGACGCGGATCGGGCTCGGCGATGCGGCCGACACGGCGGTGACGACCGGCATCGTATGGGGGATCAAGACGTCGGTGCTCGGCTACTTGTTTCGTTATATCAAGCTCGAGGCGAAGCCCGTCCTGAGCGTGCAGCCGCAATTCAACCGGATGCAATTTTCGACGGCGGCGGTCTGTACGGCCAAAATAAAAGCCGGCTACGCCTTGTACGCGGGCATTCTCCTAGTGTTCCGTATTTTGCGCGTCAAGGGCGGCTTGAAGACTTGGCGAAAGGTACTGTTCAAACCTTCGTAAACTGTGGAAGGAGCCGTGGCGGCAGCGATGCCCGCGGTTCCTTTTTGAATTCCTTTTTGCAATTTCGACAATTTTATGAAATTTGGTATTGATTTATTAGGTAAAATCTACTAATATTTACTGGTGGAACCGTTTACAAATCGCTCTTTGATTCGAAAGGATCAAGAGGAGGCGGGTCCGACATCCTATTCCAGTTCAAGGAGAGCGGTCACATGGAAACGCAAGTAAATCCGACGCAGCATTATCAAGCCGCGCCGCAGCAGACGGCGCCCGTACTGACGATGAAAGATTGGATGATCACCATCTTGCTGCTGGCCATACCGGTCGTCAACATCGTTATGCTGTTCGTATGGGCGTTCGGCGGCGGGACGAATCCGAATAAGGCGAATTACGCGAAGGCGGCATTAATTTGGGCGCTGATCGGCATTGTCCTTTATATTCTAATCATGGTCGTGTTTATCGGCGGCATTTTATCGACCATGGAGTAATGTCGAACTTGTACATATGGAACGCCAACCGGGCGCAATCCGTCGTGCTCTTTGCCGACGCGTTGCGCTTTTTTTCGTTATCGATGGGAGTTCGTGACTCGCCTTCGACCTTTACATACGCTTGAACCGTTCGGGCAATGCTAACGGGGAAGACCGAAAATCCACGATCAAGCTGGAACTAGCCTAAAAGGAGGAATAGGTGTGGCTGAACATCCGATTCAAGGATTAATGAAGACGGCAATGGAAAACATCAAAGAAATGGTGGACGTCAATACGATCGTTGGCGATCCGGTCGAGACGCCGGACGGCAGCGTCATTATGCCGATTTCCAAGGTCGGCTTCGGCTTTGCCGCCGGGGGAAGCGAATTTGCGGTCGAGGCGGAGGAAGAACGGAACAACGCCGGACGGACCGATGCGCACAACGCGCACGTATCGCTGCCGTTCGGCGGCGGTAGCGGCGGCGGGGTGTCGATTACGCCGATCGCCTTTCTCGTCGTAGGCAAGCATGGCGTGAAGGTCGTTCCGCTCGATAACCAGACGCATCTGTACGAGCGTTTGATCGATTCGGCTCCGCAAGTCGTGGACAAAATCCAAAGCATGCTGAAAACGAACAAAAACGCCTCGGGAACGCAAAGCGGAATGGGCGGAGCGGGCGGCATGTCCGGCTCCAACGGAACGACGATTATTACCGATGAAACGAACGTCATCGTTTAATCCCCATGAAACGAAAAAACTGCCGCGCGGCGTTAGCCCTGCGGCAGTTTTCGTTCGTTACAGGCGTTACGATTTGATCCGGTCGTAGAGGAAATCGACAATGTGGACGGCTTCCATTTTACCGGACAGGTTTTCGCGCTCGATCCCCAGCTTCATCTGCAGCAAGCAGCCGGGATTGCTCGTAATGAGCATATGCGCGTTCGTTTCTTTGACGTGCTCCATTTTGTGCTCGAGAATTTGGTTCGCCATCTCCGTCTGCACGATATTGTATATACCGGCCGAGCCGCAGCACCGGTCCGCCCCTTGCAGCTCGACAAAGTTGACGTTCGCTACCCGCTTCATCAAGTTGCGGGGCGCGTTGCCCGAGCGCATGACGTTGCGCAAATGGCACGAGTCCTGGTACGTGATCGTGAACGTCTCGCCGTCGGCCGTTGCGTCGGCCGGGTGCTCGAAAGCCGGGAGCCGCCCTTTCTCCAGCAGAAGCAGGCTGACGTCCTTGACGCGCGAGGCGAACCATTCGGCGTCCTCCTTGAAATCGGGCTCGTCGTGCAGCAGATGGTCGTATTCGATCAGCAAAGCGCCGCACCCGCCCGCATTGGACGCGATGTAGTCGACGTTCGCTTCGCGGAAGGCGCGGACGTTGTTTTTGGCCAGCTCCTTCGCCTGCGACACTTCCCCGGCATGAGCGTGAAGCGCGCCGCAGCAGTTTTGCGTGTCCGGGATGACGACCTCGAAGCCGGCTTCGGACAGCAGCTGCACCGTCTTCTTGTTCGTCTCGGCGAACAGGACGTCCATCAGGCAGCCGCGGAACATGCCGACCGTGCCGATTTTGGGACCTTTCGCCGGGACCCGCGTGCCGAACGTCTCGACGACGCCTTGGCCGGACGCTTCGGGCAGAATCGCTTCCATATCCCGCATGTTTTTCGGAAACAGCTTCATGACGCCGATGCCGTGGGCGACTTTTTGCAGGCCGGACTTCTGGTACGTGCGCAGCAGCTTGCCGACGAGCCTCATCCGCTTCTGCTTCGGAAACACTTGCTTGAAGGCGACCTTGCGCGCCGCCTTGATGAACCAGCGGTGCTCGACATGCTGCTCGATCGAGTCGCGCGTCTCCTCGAGCAGGTGGCCGTACTTGACGTCGGCCGGACATACCGGCTCGCACGCCCGGCAGCCGAGACACAAGTCCATCTGGTCGCGAAACGACTGGTCGGGCTCCATAATGCCGTCGACGACGGCTTTCATCAGCGCGATCCGGCCGCGCGGAGAGGCCGCCTCGAGGCCGGTTTCGATAAACGTCGGGCACGCGGCCTGGCAAAAGCCGCAGCGCATGCAGTTCGTCAGCTCGTCGTAGTTCAGCTGCATTTTCATCGTTTGGGCAAGAGGGTTCAGCGGCTTGCGCGCCGGCGTCGAGCCGGAGGGCGCCGAATGCTCGTGTGCGGGAGTCGTCGTACCGTTAGCGGCCGCCATGATCGATCACCACTCTCTTCCGCGTATGTTTGGCGAAAATTTTGCCGGGATTCATAATGTTGTTCGGGTCGAACGCCTGCTTGATCGCTTTCATCACTTCGATGCCAGCCGCGCCCACCTTCCATTCCAAATAAGGCGCCTTCACGACCCCTACGCCGTGCTCGCCGGTAATCGTGCCGCCGAGACGGATCGCCGCTTCGAATATTTCCTCGAACGCCTGCTCGACGCGATGAATTTCGTCCGGGTCGCGGGCGTCCGTCGTGCACGTCGGGTGCAGATTGCCGTCGCCGGCATGGCCGAACGTACAAATTTGCACGTTGTACTTCTTGGCGATTTCGTTGATCGCGATGACCATGTCGGCGATTTTGGAACGGGGGACGGTGGCGTCCTCGAGAATCGTCGTCGGGCGGATGCGGGCGCACGTGGACAAGGCGCTGCGCCGGGCGAGCATCAGCTTCTCCGCTTCGGCGGCGTCGGCCGCCATCTTCACCTCGACGGCGCCCTGCTCCTTGCAGATGCGGACGATTTCGACGATGTCCTTCTCGACGACGGATTCGTCGAGGCCGTCCTGCTCGATCAGCAAAATCGCCTCCATCTCGACGGGCAGCCCGATCTTGTTAAACCCTTCGACGACGCGGATCGTGGCGTTATCGAGAAACTCGAGCGTCGCGGGAATGATCCGGTTGCCGACGATGGCCGAGACGGACCGCGCCGCCGCGTAAATGTCGCTGTACATGGCGACCATCGTTTTGCGGTATTTGGGTGCGGGCATCAGCTTCACCGTCGCTTCGGTGACGATGGCGAGCGTCCCTTCGGAGCCGACGAGCAGCTTCGTCAAGTCGTAGCCGGCGACGTCCTTATACAGCTTCCCGCCGGTGCGGATAATGTCGCCGTTCGGCAGCACCGCCTCGAGGCCGATGACGTGGTCCTTCGTCGTGCCGTATTTCAGCCCGCGCAGTCCGCCGGCACATTCCATAATATTGCCGCCGAGCGTGGAGATGATCATGCTGCTCGGATCGGGCGGGTAGAACAGGCCGAGCTTCTCGACCTCGGTATGGAACGCCTTCGTATTGAGGCCGGCTTGGAACGTAGCGGTCAAATTTTCGGTATCGATTTCGAGCAGCTTGTTCATCCGGTTCATCACCATGACGATGCCGCCCTCGAGCGGTACCGTGCCGGCGCACAGGTTGCTGCCGGCGCCGCGGCCGACGATCGGGATGCGATGCTCGTTCGCGATTTTCAAAATGTCCGACACCTGCTGCGTCGTGGCGGGAAAAATAACGCCGTCCGGCAGCGCCTGCTGCATCGGCGTGGCGTCGTACGAATAGCTGACCAGCGCTTCCATATCGTCCTTGAACCACGTAGGGCCGACGATGTCGCGAAGCTTGTCGCGGATTGATTGGTCCAGCATGCCCAGTCCTCCTAAAAATGATGAAATTAATCAGGTCATCAGATGACTTTTCTCTCATTATAGCTTACTATAGAATGTGTGTATAGATGAAAGGGACCGGATTTTTCGCGGGATGGGGGCGAACGGCTTCGTCCCGGCATTGTGGCAGGTAGAGGAGGAGAGGGCGCGCACATGTCGTTCAATCAGGTGAAACCGTTAAAAGGCTACGAGCTCGTCAAGGAGCAAATCAAAGCCCGCATCGACTCGGGCGAGCTGGCGCCGGGCGCGAAGCTGGCGTCGGTCGTCGAGCTGGCGGCGACGTTCGGCGTCGGCCGTTCGACGATTCGCGAGGCGCTGAGCGCGCTGAAGGCGATCGGCTTCGTCGAAATCCGGCAGGGCGGCGGCACATACGTCAGCGCGGAGCTGCCGAAGGAGCCGCCCGCGGCCGGCGGGACGGCGCTGTTCGCGAACGCGCAGTCGATCCGCGAGCTGCTCGAGGTACGCAAAATATTGGAAACCGGCTGCGCCTCGCTCGCGGCCCGCAACCGGACGGAAGACGACATGCGGTCGATCGGGGACGAGCTGGCGCTGATGGAGGCGCACTTGCATGACGAGGCGAAGGGGGAGGAGGCGGACGTCCGCTTCCACTTGAAGCTGGCGGCGGCTACGCACAATTCGCTGCTCATCCAGATGATGGAGTCGATGTCGCAGCGGCTGCACGATAGCATGAAGGAATCGCGCCGACTATGGTTTTACGGGGAGCGCGCCGAGGCGCGCCGGCTGCTGCGTGAGCATTCCGACATCTACGAGGCGGTAAAGGCGCGAGACGAGACGGCCGCCTTCGAGGCGATGATGACGCATCTCGGGAAAGTGGAAGCCGTGTTGAGAAAGGCGATTGCCGACGCCGATCACTAACGCGGTCGTTTCGAGGTCGGTCGCGGCGCCGCCGATTCGTGGCGCTTCCGGGAAGCCGTTTAGCTTCGGGTGTTCCTCCCGCAACACGAAAAAAGCACTTTCCGACGGAAAGCGCTTCTTCTTTATGTTCGATTACGGATTACGATTACGGCTGCACCGATCCGATCCGCAGCTTCTCCTCCGCATGGGCGGCGTCGACTTGCTCCAGGCTGATATTCGCGCCAAGCGAGCGGAACGCGCCGATCGCGTCCTCGTATCCCCGCTCGATATGCTCGACGCCGGTAATGCACGTCGTGCCTTCCGCGGCCATCCCGGCCAGCATGAGGCACGTGCCCGCGCGGATGTCGGCGGCGTGAACCCAATTGCCCGCAAGCGGCTGGCCGCCCCGGATAAACGCCGTACTGCCGCGCAATTCGATATCGGCTCCCATTCGCCGCAGCTGCGGAACGTGCTGGAACCGTTTCGGGTAAATTTTCTCGGTGACGATGCTCTTGCCGGGCGCCGTGACGAGCAGGGCGGTCAACGGCTGCTGCAAATCGGTGGCGAAGCCCGGGTACATCGAGGTCCGCACGCGCGTCGCCTTCAGCTTGCCGGTCGAATGCGCCGTGATGCTTTGGTCGCGCAGCTCGAACTGGAGGCCGATCTCGGTCAGCTTGGCGATGCACGAGCCGAGATGGTCCGGGATGACGTCCGTCACCGTCACGGAACCGCCGGCGATGCCTGCGGACATGAGGAAGGCGCCGGCGATGAGCCGGTCCGGAATGACGGTATGATGCCCGCCGCCGAGCGAGCGGACGCCTTCGATCCGGATCGTATCGGTTCCCGCTCCGGATATGTTGGCTCCGAATTCGTTGAGCATGATCGCCGTGTCGACGACCTCGGGGTCTTTCGCCGCGCCGCGCAGCACGGTCCGGCCTTCGGCCAGGACGGCGGCGAGCATGCAGTTGATCGTGGCGCCGGATGTGATCATGTCGAAATAAATGTCCGCGCCGGTCAGCTTGGTCGCTTCGACCGTGTAGTGATCCTCATGGAACTCGAACCGGGCGCCCATCGCCTTCAGCCCTTTAATATGCTGGTCGATCGGACGCGAGACGAAATTGTCGCCGCCGGGGAAGCCGATGCTCACTTTGCCGAATTTGGCGAGCAGCGCGCCGACGAAATAATAGGAGGCGCGATACGACGAAGCTTTCTCCTTGTCGATGTCGGCATGGCGAATCGACCGCGGATCGAGCGTGATGTCGCCGTTCGGATGGCGGACGGTTTTCATGCCGATGTCGTCGGCGATGTCGCAGATGACGCGTATATCGTAAATGTCGGGGATGCCCGACAGCGTGACGGGGGAGTCGGACAGGCAGCAGGCGGCCATGAGGGCGAGGGAGCTGTTTTTCGAGCCTTGTATTTTGACGGAGCCGTTCAACGGCCCGGTGCGTTCCAGTCGGATGATGTTCAACAGAGGTTCCCACTTTCCGGTAATGTCTTCACCATTACTATTTATTCATGATTGCGCCGGAAAGTCAATAAGAAGAGGGGGTTGCCGGCACTATTTTTTCGACGCTCCGCAAGGGGCCTTCGCCCCGCACGGCCGCCCGCTTTCGAATCGCTGCGAAGGTCCCCGGATTTCGACGGGGACCTTTTTCCGCATTGCGCGTCCGGGCTCAACTCATTATGATGAAACAAAAGGGGGGATGAGGTTGAGCGGAACCGGAAACGGATTGTCCCGGCTCGGACGGCTGCTGCCGTATTCGATCCGCACGCGGCTGCTGATTATTTTGCCGCTGACGGCGCTGATGCCCCTCGTGCTGATCGGCAGCATCTCGTATTATTCGATGTCTTCCATACTCGAGAACAAGGCGGAGAGAGGCGTGCGAAGCCATCTGCACGAGGTGCGGCTCTCGCTGGAAAATACGCTGAGCCAGCTCAACCACGTCTCGCAGCAGCTCGCGTACGACGGGCGCGTCGGCAAAAATTTGGAAAAATATTTTTTGGCGGACGCTTACGAGAAAAAGTCGCTGCAGGACGATATTACGAACGAGCTGAGCCTGATCAATTTCACGAACCCGAATATGGGGCTGACGTTTTATTATATCGGCGGCACGTACCAGACGCTCTTCGAAAATTATAAGGCGGACGCGTCGTTTTCGCCCGACCGGCTGCCCTTGCTGCTCGAAGCGAACAAAATCCGTTACTTCGGCCCGCACAAGTCGCTCAATCCGCTGGACGGCACGATGGTGTTCTCCGCCATTCGCCGGGTCGAGCTGCCGGAGCGCGACGACCTGTACATCTACATCGAAACGAATTTCAAATGGGCGGAGACGATCATTCAGACGGAGGCGTTCGACGACAGCATCTCTCATTTCATTATGGACCCGGGAGGGAAGGTCGTATACACCGAGCGCCCCGATCCGTTTCCGCTCGGCGCGACGTTCCCGGCATTCGACAAAGAGCACAGCGTCTACGGCGATTACTACGTGTTCGAGGAAAACAGCAATCAGTCGTGGAGAGTCGCAGCCGCGCTGCCCGCTTCCGAATACGCTTACGAAATTCGCCGCTGGGGCCGTCAGTTCATCGGCTTCGCCCTGCTGTCGCTCGCCGTCAGCTGCTTGTTCGCTTGGGCGATCTGGCGGACGCTGTACCGGCCGCTGCGCAACTTGAGCCGAGACATTCGCGACGTGAAGCATCACAAATGGCGGACGCCCGCCCGCAAGTCGAACAATTTGGAGTTCGACCTCATTCACGGGGAGTTCGAAAACATGCGGGTACGCATCGCCGAGCTGATCGGCGAAATCGAGGCGAAGGAGCGGCGGAAGGCGGAGCTGGAGGTGGAGAAGCTGATGAACCAGATCAATCCGCACTTTCTGCACAATACGCTCGATACGGTGAGATGGATCGCGCGCGCGAACGGGCAAGCCGAAATCGACCGTCTCGTCTCGACGCTGAACCGGCTGCTCCATTACAATCTGGGCAAAACGGGCAGCACGACGATACGCGACGAGCTGGAGGCGGTGAAGCACTACGCCGCGCTGCAAAGCGTCCGGTACCATTTTCATTTCGACGTCCGGGTACAGGCGGACGAACGGCTGCTCGATCTTCCGATTCCGCGGTTTTTGCTGCAGCCGATCGTTGAAAACGCTTTATACCACGGCTTGAACGAGAGCGGCATCATCGAGGTGGGCATCGGCCGTTCCGAGGCCGACCCGTCCCGGCTTTGGATCGAGGTGAAAGACAACGGCAAAGGAATGAGCCAAGACGAGGTGGACCGGCTTCTTGCGGACCCGCCCGCTTCCGGCGGCGGCCGGGTCGGGCTCGGCATCGGCCTGAACTACGTCAAACGGATGCTCTCCCACAAATACGGGACCGACGCCGAATTCCGCATCGAAAGCCGGGAAGGCGCCGGAACGGCGGTCATCTTGACGATTCCGCTGGAGACGAAAGGAGAATCGACTTGATCCGAACGATAGTGGTCGACGACGATCATTTGGTGCGCAAAGGTTTTATCGGCATCATGCCGTGGGACAAATTCGGATTCCGGATTATCGGGGAAGCGGCCAACGGCAAGGCGGCGCTCGACATGCTGGCGGAACGCGAAGCCGACCTGCTCATCACCGATTTGGCCATGCCCGTCATGTCCGGGATGGAGCTGATGCGGCAGGTGAAGGAATCGTACCCGCACGTCCGGCTCGTTGTGCTGACGTTCCATCACGACTTCGAGCTGATTCAGGAGGCGCTGCGGCTCGGCGCGATCGATTACATCACGAAGGTCGAGCTCGAGCAGGAGCGGATGGAGGACATGTTGCGGAGAATATCGGAACGAATCGCCGCGGAGCAGCCTGCGCCGCAGGCCCCGTCGATCGACAAGCTGGCGGAGCGCTGGTCCTCGCTCCGCTGGATGTGGGACGACGAGCTGTTCCGCCGTATGGCGGACGAATTGCGGGAGCTCGACCTGTCCCCGGATCGGCTCGCGGAGCTGTACCGGCTGGCGAGCGGGCATTGGCGGGAGCTGCTGCCCGCGGAATGGAGGGACCGGCCGCTCGCCGCCGACGAGGACGGCGTGGGGCGGCTGGCTGCAGTCCGGGAGTCGGTACGCCGATCGTCCGGGGCGATGGGCTATTCCGAGGAGGTGCTCGGCTGCGTCCATAAAGCGGTCGCCCTCATCCGCGAAGGGTTCGCCGGGGAGCTGCATTTGCCGGACGTGGCCAAAGCGGTCAACATGAGCCGGAGCTACTTCAGCCGGTGCTTCCGGGATATCGTCGGCATGACGTTCCACGAGTTCGTCACGGAACGCCGCATCGAATGCGCCAAGTCGCTGCTCGTCGGCACGGGACGGCCGATCCATTGGGTATCGGCGCAGTCGGGGTATCCGAACGAAAAATATTTTTGCAAGGCGTTCCGTCAAGCGACCGGTCTGCTGCCGAGCGAGTTCCGCAAAAGCGCGCTCAAGTCTTGAAGCGGGCCGGCTGAAGGACGACTCCAACCTTTTTCGCGCGAAAAAGGTTTTTTTGTCCTTAGGGGGGGCGGAAAGTCATCAATCGTCTCCGGCTTCGTGCACTTTCGTCCTCCGCGGCGATACCCGGCTCCAATCGCGGATGATAGCGCACTTCTTCGAAGACCGTTTCTGACTCCGAAGAGAGCGTTTTCATTTATGATGAAAGCGAACGGGACGTTACGATTCCGATATCGAACGAGAAAGGGTGGTTGAAGATGAAGAAACGGAGTGCGGTTGCCGTCGGGGTCGCCGGCATGATGCTGATCGCCGCATGCTCGGACAACAATACGCAGGAGCCCAAGAAGGAGAGCGACGGCCAACCGGCGCAAACGGCGGTCGACCCGTACCGGCTGCCGAAGCCGGTCGATGTCAAGATCGTGAAGGCGGTGCTTCCCGATTTGAAGCTGCCGCAGGGCGATACGGTCGAGAACAACTTGTTCTCCCGGCATACGGCCGAGAAGACGAATATCAACTTCAAGCTGATGTGGTACGCTTCCGGTCAAGATTACGAGCAAAAGTACAAGCTGGCCATCGCGAGCAACGACTTGCCGGACGCGCTGATCGTCGACGAGAAGACGTTCCGCTCGATGGCCGAAGGCGGGCAAATCGAGGATTTGTCCAAGGCGTACGAGACGTACGCGTCCCCGCAGCTGAAAGAATATTACGCCGCGACGAATAACAAGGCGCTCGAGAAGGCGACGATCGGCGGCAAATTGATGGCGCTTCCGAACATCGTGCCGCTGGCCGATTCCTACGCGCTTGCGTGGGTCCGGCAAGATTGGCTCGAAAAGCTCGGCCTGAAGCCGCCGCAGAAGCTGGACGATTTGGCGGCGATCGCGAAGGCGTTCATCGAGAACGATCCCGACGGCAACGGCAAGGCGGACACGGTCGGCATCACCGGGAACAACTCGACGCTCGCATCGGGCAGCTACACGGGCGGTCACGACTTCAAGGCGGTGTTCAACGCGCTGGGCGCATTCCCCGGCATTTGGCACAAGGACAAAGCCGGCAAGCTCGTCTACGGCTCGACGACGCCGGAGGCGAAGCAGGCGATCGCCAAAGTGCGCGAATGGTATGCGGCCGGCTTGATCGACAAGGAGTTCGCGCTGCGCAAAAACCCCGACGAGCTCGTCGTCGGCGGTCGGGCGGGTATTTTTTTCGGGGCGTGGTGGGCGCCGTGGAGCCCGCTCGGAGACGCGATCAAGACGAACCCGAAGGCCGATTGGAAGCCGTATCTCCTGTCCGACGCGAACGGGCAGTACAACGCCACGATGGTGCCGGTCAGCGCCAGCTTCCTCGTCGCGAAGAAAGGGTTCGCCCATCCCGAAGCGCTCGTCGTCAACTTGAACTTCAACACCCGCTTCCTGCGGACGCCGACCGACGACGACAAGAAGCTGGACCAGACGTACGTCAGCATGCTGCCGCTCGATCTGACGATCGATTATCCCGATACGGTCAACCGGAAGCACGACATGCTGAAGCAGGCGCTCGAAGGAAAGCTGTCCCCGGATAAGCTGACGCCGGAGATGAAAGGCCATTACGACCGGTGGCAGCGCGACCTGAGCAACCACGGCGCGAATCCGGGCGACTGGTCGGCGCCGTACGCATACCAATTCGGCGCGGGCGCGATCGTCGGCAAGAAGGTGAACGAGGTGTTCCCGGTCTTCACGTCGAGCACGAAGACGATGGAGAAGCGGTGGGCGAACCTGCAGAAGCTCGAGACGGAGACGTTTTTCAAAATCGTGCTCGGCGAGCAGCCGCTCGACGCGTTCGACAAGTTCGTTCAAGACTGGAAGTCGCAAGGCGGCGATACGATCGCGCAAGAGATCGAGGCCGAGCTGAAGTAGCATTCCAATACAGCCCGACTTCGGAGCGGGGTCCGCGCGGCGCGGGCCCCTTGCTTCGACGGAGGAAGGCGGACCGACATGATGAAGGTGAAAGGATTCGAAAAGCATTACCATCTGATGCTGCTGCCGGGCATCGTCCTGCTGATCGTCTTCAGCGTCGTGCCGATGTTCGGAGCGGTCATCGCGTTTCAAGACTTCAAAATCGGCCTCGGGATATGGAGGTCGCCCTGGGCCGGGCTCGACAATTTCGCCTATGCGTTTCAGCTGCCCGACAGCCGGCGCATTTTTACGAATACGATCGTCCTGTCGCTCGGCAAAATCGTCGCGAACCTGATCGTCCCGCTCTTCTTCGCGCTGCTGCTGAACGAGCTGCGCTTCCGCATCATGAAGCGGTGGGTGCAGACGATCGTCTACTTGCCGCACTTCTTGTCGTGGGTCATCTTGTCCGGCATCGTGACGGATATGCTCATGCTCGACGGCATCGTCAACCGGGCGGTGAAAGCGATCGGCCTGGAGCCGGTCCTGTTCCTCGGCGACAACCGGTGGTTCCCGATCATCCTGATCGGAAGCGACGTCTGGAAAGAATTCGGCTTCAACGCCATTATCTACTTGGCGGCGCTCGCCGGCATCAACCCGTCGCTGTACGAAGCCGCAGCGATCGACGGCGCTTCGAGGGCGCAGCAGCTCCGTTACGTCACGATGCCGTCGCTGGCGACGACGATCGTCCTGCTGGCGACGCTCAGCATCGGGAACATCCTGAACGCGGGATTCGACCAAATTTTGAATATGTACAATCCGCTCGTGTACGATTCCGCCGACGTCATCGACACGTACGTGTACCGCGTCGGCATTCTCGAAGCCCAGTACGGTCTCGCGACCGCCATCGGGCTCCTGAAGTCGCTGATCGGCTTCGTGCTGATCGCGCTGTCCTACGGGTTGGCGAGCCGATTCGCCAATTACCGAATCTTCTAGAGAAACCGGGTGATCACCATGGTGCGAAGCAAGACGATGACCGACAAGTTCGGGGAGATCGCGCTGGTCGTATTGCTGTCGGCCATCGCGCTCGGCTCGCTGGCGCCGATCTGGCATACGTTCGCCGTCTCGTTCAGCGACAAGGCGTCCGCCGCCGCGGGCTTCGTCACGTTTTGGCCGAAAGGCTTCAACGTCTATTCCTACGAAAAAATATTGGACGATCCGGCTTTCCTGAACGCCTTCCTCACGTCCGTGAAGCGGGTGCTGCTGGGCGGAGCGATCCAATTTCTGCTGACGGTGCTGATGGCGTATCCGCTGTCCCGGGAGCCGAAGGAGTTTCGGCTGCGCAACGGGTATATGTGGTTTCTCGTCTTTACGATGCTGTTCAGCGGAGGCATCATTCCGCTTTATATCGTCGTCAAGTCGCTCGGCCTGTTCAACTCGATCTGGTCGCTCGTGCTGCCCGGCGCCGTACCGGTGTTCAACGTCATCTTGCTGATGAACTTTTTCCGCAGCATCCCGAAGGAGCTGAACGAAGCGGGCTATATGGACGGGGCGGGGCCGTGGTTCACGCTGTTCCGAATCTACGTGCCGCTGTCCGCGCCCGCGCTCGCGACCGTCACGCTGTTCAGCGTCGTCGGCCATTGGAACGCCTTCTTCGACGGCATGATCTTCATGCGCAGCGTCGAGCTGTATCCGCTCCAGACGTACATTCAGCAGCTGGTCGTCCAATTGAACGTCACGCAGCTCGCGAACGATCCGAACAAGCTGGACATGCTGGCGAAGCTGTCGAACAAGACGCTGAACGCCGCCAAAATCGCGGTGTCGATGATTCCGATCCTGCTCGTCTATCCGTTCCTGCAAAAGTATTTCATTCACGGCATCATGCTCGGCAGCGTGAAGGAATGAACGGACGGCGGCTCAGTCCGTCTTGAACACGCCCTTGCGCAGCACGAGCGGAATGCCGCCGATGAGGTACAGGTAGCGCATGTCGATCAGCTTTTTGAGCAGCGAGGCGACGTACCCGTACAGGATGCGGCTGCCGACGACGCCGACGGCGGCGCCTTTGCCGAGCGAAGCGACGGTGCCTTGATGGCGGTAGACGAACGGCTCGGCCTTTTCTCCGCGCACGGAAGCAGCCAGGCAACGCGCGAGGTAAGCTCCTTGCTGGACGGCCAGCTGCCCGGTGGACGGCACGCGCTTCCCGTCCAATCCGACGACGAGCGAGCAGTCGCCGATGACGTACACGTTCGCGAATTGCGGCGAGCGCAAATACAGGTCGACCGCGACTTGCCCGCGCGACGTTTCGAAGCCGGCCTCCTCCAGCAGCCGGTTGCCGCGGACGCCGCCCGCCCAGACGACCGTTCCGGCCGGAATGAATTCGCCGCCGTTCAACAGGACGCCGTCGGGCCGGCATTCGCGGATCGGAGAGGCGAGCTTGTAGACGACGCCTTTGCGCGACAGCACGTTCATGCCGTAGCGGACGAGCTCCGGCGGGAAGCCCGGCGGGAGGGCGGTCGGCGACGCTTCGATATTGTACAGCTTGACGAGCGACGGATCGACGCCGTACTTCTTGCATAGCACCGGCAGCCGGTCGGCCAGCTCGCCGACGAATTCGGTGCCCGTGAAGCCGGCGCCGACGACGACGAACGTCAGCAGCTCGGTCCGGTGCGGCTCCCGCTTGAACGTCTCGAACGACATCTCGATATGCTCGCGGATGCGGCGCACCGTATTCAAGCTGCGGATGTTCATCGCGTGCTCGGCGACGCCCGGGATGCCGAACGTTTCCGGCTCGCCGCCGAGCCCGACGACGAGAACGTCGTATTCGAGCGTGCCGGATTCGAGCTCGACGACGCGCCGCTTCGGATCGATGCGCCGGACGGCCGAGCGGACGAACCGGGTCCGCTTCGGATCGATGAGCGAGGCGATGGAGACGCGCGCGCTTTCGAGACGGTCCGTCCCCGCCGCGGGCATATGGAGATGCGCCGTCACGTAATGATAGTCGTGCTTGCTGACGAGCGTCACGGACGCTTCGCCCGGCCGGAGCAGCTTTTGCAGCCGCTGGACGGTGACGATGCCGCCGTAGCCGGCGCCGAGGACGACGATGCGCGGCGTTCCGTTTTTCGAAGCGATGGGAGTGTGGGTCATGGGAAACCATCCTTTCTCATGCGCGATGATGTGAAACAATTCACAAACCATGGCGACGACCTGCCGCACCGATCGATTTCCGACACGTCCGTATCCGTTCCGGTAGCTTCGCATTCGTACCGGCCGCCCGCGGATCGGGAAGGGCGATCCCGGTTTCGCCAAAGCGGGTGCAAGAGGACGATGCAAGCCCGATAATCTCGAATTGGTAACAGTGTACGCGATCGATGGGCGGAATGTGAATGCCTTTTATGTGAAAAAAATCACAACCTCTTTCGCCTTCATTATAATCCGGTTTCTTCGCCGATACAAGAGGAATCGGCCCGATTATTTATCGAGAATGGCCGAGGCGCCATCGCCGCTGTCGGCTCTTCCGCTCCCGTCTCCCCCCGCTCCAAGCCGCCCTGCCGCGATATCGGCCGAAACGGTTCATATCGGGTACGGATAAGCATATACTTGTACAAGTCGGCGTAGCTACGCCAAGAACGGGGTGAGGAGCGGAACATGAAGGGGTATCGCAAATTCGCGCTGCGGCTCGTCGGAGCGGCGCTCGTCCTGGCGCTCGCGCTGCCGTCGCTTTCGGCCGCGGCGCCGTCGGGCGTGCAGACGAGCGCCGAAGCCGCAGCGCTCATCGACGTGACGTCCGGGCGAATACTGGTCGCGAAAAACGGGGACAAGCCGATGCGCATCGCCAGCCTGACGAAAATTATGACGGCGATCGTCGCCATCGAGCACGGCAGGCTGTCCGACCAAGTGAAGGTCGGAGCTAGCGCCGCCGGAAAAGAAGGCTCCTCGCTTTACTTGAAAGCCGGGGAGGAAATGAGTCTCGAAAATTTGCTGTACGGGCTCATGCTCCGATCGGGCAACGATGCGGCGACCGCGATCGCCGAGCATGTCGGAGGCTCGCTCGAAGGGTTCGTCTACATGATGAACGAGAAGGCGAAGCTGATCGGCTTGCGGGCGACGCAGTTCAAAAACCCGCACGGTCTGGACGCGGACGGGCATTATTCGACCGCGGAGGATATGGCGAAGCTGACCGCTTACGCGCTGCGCAATCCGGTGTTCCGCGACATCGTCAAGACGAAGACGAAAACCGCCCCGAACCCGAACGCGGATTGGGACTATAAATGGACGAACAAAAACAAAATGCTGTCGATCTACGAAGGGGCCGACGGCGTGAAGACCGGCTACACGAAAACGGCGAAGCGATGTCTCGTCTCGTCCGCGACGCGAAACGGTCAGCAGCTCGCGGCGGTCACGCTGAACGCTCCGAACGATTGGCTGGACCATACGAAGCTTCTTGATTACGGGTTCGCGAATTACCCGTTGACCGATTTGGTCCAAAAAGGGGAGAAGCTCGAGGCGATGCCGATCGTCGTCGGGCAATCGTTCCCGTATCCGCTGCTTAAGGAGGAAGCCGGAGCCGTCCGCAAGGAAGCGGTGCTGCTCGAGCCGGGCTCCGCCGCCTACCGGCTCGGCGAGCGGGGGAAGCTCGTCTTCCGGCTCGGCGACCAAGCGATCGGCTCCGTGCCGCTGTACGCCGAGAACAGTCCGCAGCTCGCCGCGAAGGAGCAGTCGACGTTCGGCTACCGCGAGAGCGACCGGTACGACGCCTCCCGCTTCGAGCTTTGGCGGCTGCAGCTCGAGGAAACGGTCCGGCGGCTGTTCGTGCTGTGGGAGTAGCGTCGGCGCGCTGCGCCAAAGGAGGAGATCGCCATCGTTAACTGGATCTGGTTGTTGTTTATCGCGGCGGGATTCGCCGTGGCGGCGGCTCGGGGCAACGTCGACGCGGTGACGCAGGCCGTGTTCGACGGAGCGAAGAGCGGGGTGACGATCAGCTTCGGGCTGATCAGCATTCTCGTCTTCTGGCTCGGCATGATGCGCATCGCCGAAGATGCCGGCCTGCTGAAGGCGATCGCCAAGCTGCTGCGGCCGATCGTCCGGCTGCTGTTCCCCGACGTGCCGAAAGACCATCCCGCCGTCGGCTACATCATGTCGAACATGAGCGCCAACCTGCTCGGGCTCGGCAACGCGGCGACCCCGATGGGGATCAAGGCGATGCAGGAGCTGCAGACGCTCAATCCGGACAAGGAGACGGCCAGCCCGGCGATGTGCACGCTGCTCGCCTTGAATACGGCCAGCATTACGCTCATTCCGACGACGCTGATCGCGATCCGGATGAACTACAACTCGGCGAATCCCGCCGAAATCGTCGGTACGACGCTGCTCGCCACCGCCGTCGCCACATTCGCGGCCATCGCGGCGGACCGCTGGTGCCGAAGGCGGCTTCTCGCCAAAACCGTGCCGAAAGGATGATCGCGCTTGTACTCGCTCGTCTCCGTGGTGTCCGCCTGGGCCATTCCCGTACTGATCGTGCTTATTCCGCTCTATGCCGTATACCGGAAAGTGCCCGTCTACGAATCGTTCGTGGAGGGCGCCAAGGACGGGTTCGATACGGCGGTCAAAATCATTCCGCATCTCGTCGGCATGATGGTGGCGATCGGCGTCTTCCGCGCCTCGGGCGCCATGGATTTGCTGATCGGCTGGCTGCAGCCGGTTCTCGCTCGCGTCGGCGTACCCGGGGAGGTGCTCCCGCTCGCCATTTTGCGGCCGATAACCGGCTCCGGGTCGCTCGCCTACACGGCCGACCTGATCGGCCAGTTCGGTCCCGATTCGATGATCGGTCGAATCGCGTCGACGATCCAAGGCAGCACCGACACGACGCTGTACGTGCTCACCGTCTACTTCGGCGCCGTCGGCATCCGCAAAGGGCGCTACGCGCTGAAGGTGGGGCTGTTCTCCGACCTCGTCGGCTTCGTGGCGGCCGTGGCGATTTGCCTGATCGTGTTCGGCACGGCGGGGTGACGATCAAAAGGCTGTAACCGCGGCGGGTTACAGCCTTTTGATCGTTAGCCGCGTCACTTACTTGACCGATTTGTACCGGTTATACGCGTCTTGATAAATGCCGACCATTTTGTCCAAGCCCATTTCGTTCAGCTTCTTCGTATATTCGCCCCATTCCGCGTCGAGGCCGCCCTGCATCATCCATTTGGCGTACATTTTGTTGACGTAGGCGTCGATGTCGACGAAGTAGCGGAGCCGGTTGTCGTTTTCCTCGGCGGTGAAGAAGACGTTCGGGTAAATGTCCTTCACCAGATAAGGCTTATACAGCTGGTCGAGCGCGCTTTTCTCGAGGCTGGCCTCCGACTGGATCGTCTTGTCGCGGATCGCTCTCGTCTTGGCGAACACCGATGTCGAAGCGGGCGCGGTCGAGTGGCGGAATTCGTTCGAGTTCATGCCGGACGGCACCGGCAAATATTCGATTTTGCCGTCGTCGCGCAGCTTGATGTTCGTGCCGAGCACGCCGTCCACCGCCTGCAGGCTGACCATCGGATCGTACATGTAATCGATCCAGCGCATCGTAATTTCCGGGTTTTTGTTTTTCGACGTAATCGCGAACGAGCCTTTGCTCAAAATGCCGACGGGGAGACGGTTCCACGAGCGGTCGCCCTTCGGGCCTTTGAGCGGCGGAAGCGGGACGTAGTCGGTGCCGGCCGACGCGCCGAACACGGTATTGATCGACCAGGCGCTGAACGCGCCGACCGTCTGCTCTTGGCCGCGGATTTTGGCGTAATACACTTTCTCGTCGTGGGTGAAGCTTTCCGGGTCCGCCAGCCCTTCCTTGAACAGCCGGTTCATGTATTGAACCGCTTCCTTGTATTCCGGCTGCACCGCCGAATAGACGACCTTGTCGCCCTTCATGACGATATGGTCCGGACGGTCCGGCAAGCCGAATGCGCCGAAAAACGAGAAGAGGCCCGTATTCGCATGCACCCGGAAGGAGAACGGAATTTCGTCTTTTTTGCCGTTGCCGTTCATGTCGTTGTCCTTGAACGCTTTCAAAGCGGCGTAAAACTCCTCGGTCGTCTCCGGTATTTTCATATTCAGCTTGTCGAGCCACTTCTTGTTGATGAACATCGCGTCGCGCGAGTCCGGATACCCTTCGTCGATCGTCGGGAGGGAGTAAATATGGCCGTCCGGGGCGGTCAGCTCCTTCTTGTACTCGGGGTTGTCGTCGAGCAGCTTCTTGAAATTGGGCGCGTACTTGTCGATGAGCCCCTCGAGCGGAATGAAAATGCCCTGCGACCCGTACTTCACCACTTCGTCCGTTTCCAGAATATAGTGCCCGTACAGCGCTTCGGGAAGCTCGCCGCTCGCGAACAGCAAGTTTTTCTTCTCCTTCCAGCTGCTGCCCGGATGCATATCCCACTTGATATGGATGTTCGTTTTCTCTTCCGTTTCCTTGAAAAACGGCAGCGTGTCGAAATCTTTAGAGACCGCGCCCTTGAACCCCGCGATGTTGATCGTCACCTTCTCCTTGACGATCGGCAGCCCGGATGCGTTCATATTGGCCGGCGCTCCGGCGGCCGGCTTGTCGCTCCCCGACGGGTCGGCGGCCGGTTTGTCCGCCTCGCCGCCGCAGGCGGTCAGCGTCAGAAGTGCGGCGGTAACGGCCGCGCCGGTCAAGCCGGTAGCGGTACGGAACGTCTTTTTCATCGATCGAAACCCTCCCCCGTATCATAAAGCCTTGTTTCCCACGGTCCCCGGCATGGCGTTCGAGCCGGAGTCCGGCCGATTACCCTTTCACCGAGCCGATCATGACCCCTTTGACGAAATACCGCTGCACGAACGGATAGAGCGCGAGAACGGGCAAGCTCGCCACGAGCACGACGCCGTACTTCATCAGCTCGGCGATGCGCTGCTGCTCGGAGACGTTGATCAGATCGTCGACCATGCCGCCGGACGCCTCGTTGGCGATCAGGATGTTGCGCAGCACGATTTGCAGCGGATACAGCTCGGAATCCTTCAAATAAATGAGCGCCTGGAAATACGAGTTCCAATGGCCGACGGCGCTGAACAGCACCATGACGGCGACGATCGGCATCGAGAGCGGCAGCACGATGCGGAAAAAGTACCGCGTATTGGAGCAGCCGTCCATGACGGCCGCCTCGAGCAGCTCGTGCGGAATCGAGTTTTGGAAAAACGTGCGGGTGATGATCAGGTTGTAGGCCGACACCGCGTTCGGAACGATCATCGCCCACATCGTGTTGACCATGCCGAGCTGCTTGACGAGAATATACGTCGGAATGATGCCGCCGCTGAAAAACATCGTGAACACGATGGCGAGCATGAAGCCGTTGCGCCCCGGCATATCGGCGCGCGACAGCGCGTAGCCCGCGGTCAGCGTCAGCGCGACGTTGAGGAACGTGCCGAGCCCCGTATACAGCAGCGTGTTGCGGTAGCCGAGCCAGATCGTCTCGTCGGCGAAGATGCGCCGATACCCTTCGAGCGTCGTCTCGCGGGGCAGCAGCCAAATCCGCCCGGCGTTGACCAGGTCGGGATTGCTGAACGAAGCGATGACGACGAAGTAGAGCGGGTACAGGACGGCGACGACCAATAAGGAGAGGAGGGTGTAGTTGACGGCGTCGAACCATTTGTCGGATGTGCTTCGTGTCGCGATGATGGCGGTTCCCTCCTTACCATAAGCTTTGCTGCTTCATCCGGCGGGCCGCTTGGTTGACGGCGACGAGCAGCGCGAAGTTGACGACCGAATTGAACAGCCCGATCGCGGCGGAATAGCTGAATTGACCGTTCAGGAGCCCGGCCTTGTACACGTACGTTTGGATAATTTCCGACGAGTCGATGTTCAGCTGGTTTTGCATCAGGTACACTTTCTCGAAGCCGACGCTGAGCAGATGGCCCATGTTCAGGATGAGCAAAATGACGATCGTGGGCATAATGCCGGGCAGATCGATATGGCGCACCCGCTGCAGCTTCGTCGCCCCGTCCATGACGGCCGCTTCGTGCAGGTCCGGACTGATCGAGGAAAGCGCGGCCAAGTAGATGATGGTCGCCCAGCCGACGTTTTGCCAGACGCCGGAGAAGACGAAAATCGTCTTGAACCAGCCCGTACTCGCCATGAAAAAGACCGGCTCCCCGCCGAACGCGACGATCGCCTGATTGACCAGTCCCGAACGCGGGGACAGGAACAAGTACAGCATGCCGACGATGACGACCGTGGAGATGAAGTGAGGCGCGTATGTAATCGTTTGCACGAAGCGGCGGAAACGGCCGTTTCCGACTTGGTTGACGAGCAGCGCCAGCACGATCGGCGCGGGGAACGCGACGAGCAGCTCGTACAGGCTGATGCCCAGCGTGTTGCGGATGACGGTCCAGAACCGGTCGGAATGGAAAAACCGCTCGAAATGGTCGAATCCGACCCAGGCGCTGCCGGCTATGCCTTTCACGGCGACGAAGTTTTTGAACGCGATCTGGACGCCGTAAATCGGCACGTAATGGAACACCGCGAAGTAGACGAGCGTCGGCAGCAAAAACAAGTACAGCTCGTAGCTGCGCAGTATGCGCTTTCCTAATCCGCGTCGTGCGGTCCCGGCCGCAGGCTTCGTCGCCGGATCGGCCCCGGCCGCGAGCGCCGTGCCGCGGTTTGCGTTAGCCGATATGTCGTTCACCCCCTCGGTATCCGGCTACCCCACTATATACGCGGGACGAAAGCGGAGGAAATAAGCCGATGTTTCCGGCATGTGCGGCAAATGTCTTTGTGCGGAAAACGGCGGAGCGCCGGCTTCCGGCGTCCGTTCGGCCGGCGGGCGAGGGAGCGGGGGTATGTCAATTCCGCTCCGAAATATGCGGCATCCGCTCCCGTTCCGGCTCCCGCTCCCGCTCCCGCAGCTCGACCTGCCTCCGGTATTCGCCGGGCGTGACGCCGACCGCGTTTTTGAATTTGCGGATAAAGCTCGACGCGTCGTAGTAGCCGATCTGCTGCACGATGTCCTTCACCGGATAATCGCGCGTCTCGAGCATCCGCTTCGCCCGTTCGATCCGCTGCTGATGCACGTAGTCGCTTACGGTCTTGCCCGTCTTCTCCTTGAAGTAACGGCTGACGTAGGAGGGGGAGAGCGACACGAAATCGGCCAGCGCCTGTACGGAAAACGACGGAGATTCGTAGTGGCGATCGATGTAGCCCGTGAGCGCGTCGAGCAGCTCCCCGCCGCGCTCGTTCGTCCGCTTCAGGTCGCACCAGCGGGCGGAGGAGGCGGCGAGCGATTCGGACAGCTGCTCCACCGTCTCGAATTGGAGCAGGGCGGCCACGTTCGGGAACATCGATTCGGCCAGCCGTTTGTCCTCGTCGTACAAAGCTTTGACGAGCGTGTTGACGACGTCGTAGCAGAGGCAGCGGGCAATGACGAGCGACGTGCCGTCCCGCTTGATTTTATCCGATATTTGCGCGATGACGGCGTTCACCTTGTCCGCGTCGCCGAGACGGATTACATATTTCAGCCGCTCGAGCTCGTCGGCGAGATGGGGGATCGGCCGCATCGCGTCGAGCTCCATGACGTCGGAGAAGCGGATCGTTTCGCCGCGTCCTTTGATCAGCTTGAAGTCGACGGCCGTCGACGCCTCGATGTACGATTTGCCGATTTGCGCCGTCTCGGCATAACGATTGCCGATGCCGACGGTCAGCGGGACGCCGCACCGCTGCTGGACCTCGAGCTTTGCCCGGGCGAACGGCCCGGCGGCATCGGCGCCGGAGGGCGTCTCCTCATCGGCACCGTAAACGGCGATCCATTGATGCTTCTCGAGGCTTTCCCGGCCGTAGACGGTCAAGCCGCCTTCGACGCGTCCGTCCAAGGCGTCGGCCAGCGCGGCCTTCCAAGCCGGTTCGTGTGCGGGGCCGTCGAACACGACGACGCCGTACGTTCCCGGCGGGAACGCCAGTCCGACCTCGCGCGCCGCGGCGTTGAACGAGTCGACGCCGTCGAACTCGCCCTTCAAGAGCCGCGACAGCAAATGGCTGCGGACGGCCGAACGGCTCTGCAGCAGCCTTGCGTCCTTCTCCTCGTTCGATTTGGCCATCTGGTCGAGCGCCGCCGAGATGACTTCGAGCTCGTTCAGCTTGCCTTGAGCCGCCTGCGCCCATTTCGTCTCGGCCAGCTTGACGAGCCGGCGGATCGGATTGTAGCTGAACCGCATCACCCCGAATATGGCGACGATGCCGACCGCCGTGATGAGCAGGGCGAAGCTCAGCCACTTTTTTCCGACCTGATGGACGCCCCGCAGCACGTCGTCGGCCGGGACGAACGTCACGTACGTCCAGCCGGTTTGCGGGGAAACGGTTCGCGAGACGAGCAGCCGCTCCCGGCCTTTGTCGACGACACGGGTGCCGGCGCCGCCGTCGTCCGCCAGCAACCCGATCCACGACGGATCGTCCATATAACGGCGGTTCAGCGAGGCGATCGGCGTTTTGTGTTCGTCGAGCACGACGGTGTTGCCGGTTTTGACCGTCTGGTCGTACTTCATGTAGCCGAGCAGCGAGCTTTCGCTGATCAGGAACAGCACCGTGCCGTGCGGCTCCCGGCTGTTGATCGGGATCGGGATCGAGTACGCGACGATCCGCTCCTGCGTGCCGTTGTTCATCGAGACGTATTCGGCCGGCCGCAGCACGGGCCTCGATTCGGCGTCGAGCGCGTGCGCGAGCTGCTCGGGCGTCCAGTACTCGAATTTGTAGACGGACCGGTTGAACAGCGAGAGCGGATACGTGCTTTCGGACGATATCAGGTAATCGCTTCCTTTGACGTACAGCAGCACTTCCTTCAAAAATTCATTGGCGACCCGGTAGCGCAGCAGCGGCTTGATTTGCAGCGTATGGTAAAACCCTTGCTTGAGCGCGTAGGGGGTCAAATCGGGGTTGGCCGAAATTTCCGCGGCGATTCGGTTCAGCTCGAGCATTTTCGTGTCGATCGACTCGCGGATTTGGACGAGCATGTCTTCATGGCCGCTCGTCACCTCCTTCTCCATGACGGAGACGATGTCGGAGTAGCCGGATAGGCCGAGAAAGAGCGAGGGGATGAAAAGGATGAGCAGATAGAAGCCGAGACTCCGGTAAAAGAACGATTTTCTCGATGTGCCGCGCAACGTGGGACCCTCCTTCGGCCGACGCGCTGATAGGCCGGATATGACTTTGCAATCGCTCTCATTGTACATGAGACTCCGTATTTGCGCCATGAGCCGGAATCGGCCGTTTCTGAAGCGGATATGCGAGCGGTGAACCTGAACCCGCCCCGCTTGCACCCCGGGCCTTTCGCCTCCATATAATGCTGGAAGCGGGCCGCATCGCCGTTCGCGCGAATGCGCGTCCGCTTCAACTCCGCAATGGAGCCAAGCGAGAAGGGGAGGCGATCCGGCATGCGTCCGAACGGCATCACGATTCATCATTCCGTCTGTTCGTCGATTAACGGCAGAGGCTACGACTTCTACGTCACGCGTGACGGCACGATCGTTCCGTCCGCGGATGCGACCGAAGCGTCCCGGATCCATATCTGCGTCGAAGGCGACTTCTCCCGCCCGGAGGAAGCGGCTTCCGGCCAGGCCCGGGAACAGGTTTTCGTCGTGCAGAAGCTCGTGCTCCGGCTCGCGGAAACGTTCGGTCTCGACCCGGGAGATTTGATCTCGCACACCGACGGCTGTCCGGGGGCTTATTTTCCATGGTCCGAACTTGTGATTTCGCCAAAGGATGGTTATCATTAGGGTTGAGGTGACCTCCAGAGATGATGGAACGTTTGCAAAAAGTGCTCGCCCAAGCCGGCGTAGCTTCCCGCCGCAAGTGCGAGGAATATATCGAAGCCGGACGGGTTCAGGTGAACGACGAGACGGTGACGACGCTCGGGGTGAAGGTCGACCCCGACGTCGACGCGATAAAGGTGGACGGGCGTCCGATCAATCGTCAGAAAAAAACGTATTTGCTGTTCAACAAGCCGCGAGGCGTCATTACGAGCGCGAAAGACCCCGAGGGGCGCAAGGTGGTGGCCGATTATCTCCACGGCGTAAAGGAGCGGGTGTATCCGGTCGGAAGGCTCGACTACGACACCGAGGGGCTGCTGCTGCTGACGAACGACGGCGAGCTGGCCAATCTGCTGACGCATCCGAAGCACCACGTGCCGAAGACGTACCACGCGACGGTGAAAGGCGTGCCGCACGGCGAGCTGCTGGACAAGCTTCGTACGGGCGTCCAGCTCGAGGACGGCATGACCGCGCCGGCCGAGGTCGAATACGTCGACATCAACCCGGACAAGAACGAGACGATCGTCTCGATCACGATTTACGAAGGCCGCAACCGGCAAGTGCGCCGCATGTTCGACGCGATCAAGTTTCCGGTCGAGAAGCTGAGACGGGTCCAGTTCGGGCCGCTGACGGTGTCCGGCCTGATGCGGGGCAAGTACCGGGCGCTCACCGCGGCGGAAGTCGCCGAGCTGCGCGACAGCGCGGTCCGGTCACATAATGTTCAAATTAAGCCGCAATGACGGCTCTATTTGACCGAACGTTTTCGCTTATAATGTGAGTAGTTGGATTGACAATACGAAGCGAAGGTGATCCGCGATGCGCAATAATCGGAGATGGATCCAAGGCGTCATCTTGGCCGCGGTTCTGCTGATCGGCGGATATACGATCGGGAGCAGCCTGTTCGCCGAGGAGAACATTCCGCGGGAAGGGAGCACGGCTCCTGATTTTTCGTTACAGGGGCTGGACGGCAAGACATACCGGTTGTCCGACCTGCGCGGCAAGCCGGTGATGGTCAACTTCTGGGGAACGTGGTGCGAGCCGTGCGCCCGCGAAATGCCGGCCATTCAGCGGCAGTACGACAAATGGAAGGACCAGGGCCTCGTCGTGCTCGGGCTGAATCTCGACGAAAGCGCCGTTACCGTCCAAAGCTTCGTCCGCCAAAACGAAGTGACGTTTCCCGTCCTGTTCGACAAGGAGCTTCGCATGAGGGACCGTTATGCGGTCCGGTCGTATCCGACGACATTTTTCGTCGACCCGGACGGCAAGATCGTCAAAATCGCCGCCATCGAGATGGACGAGCCGTTCATCGACGCTACGGTCCGGTCGATGCTGAAACCGTAAAGGAGCGAACCCCCCTTGATTGCGAACACGAAATGCGAATGCGGCCACCAAAATCATGTGGGAACCGTTTTGTGCGAATCGTGCGGCAAGCCGCTCGTCGACGACGACGGGACGGCTCCCCTCGAGATGCGCTACGACGGCATCGCGCGGCGTTCGCAGAAGGCGAACCCGACTTTGCTGGACCGGGTTTGGAACTTTTTTTCCTCGGTCAAAATCGCCATTTACCTCATTTTGGCCACCCTGCTCGGCGCCATGCTCGGCACCGTTTATCCGCAGGAAAACACGTTCATTAACGTCGATCCGGCCCGATATTACAAAGAAACGTACGGCTGGACGGGGGATTTGTACTATAAGCTCGGCTTGTCCGATACGTACGGCTCCTGGTGGTTCGTCGCTTTGCTTGTCATGATCGGGACGTCGCTCGTCATCTGCAGCCTCGACCGGGTGCTGCCGCTGTATCGCGCCCTCAGCAAGCAGCAAATCCGCAAGCATCTGTCGTTTCTGCTCCGGCAGCGGGTCGTGTACAAGGGCAAAGTGGAGCTGGACGGCGAGTCGGGCCGGAAGACGGCGGAGCAATGGGTCGGCGAAGCGGCGGAGAAGCTGCGGAAGAAAGGGTACCGCGTCCATACCGACGGGTCGGCGCTGCTCGCGGAGAAGCACCGGTTCAGCCGATGGGGGCCGTACGTGAACCATATCGGGCTTATCATTTTCCTGCTCGCGGTGCTCATGCGCGGGCTGCCCGGCTGGTACTTGGACCAATATGTCGGCTTCCTCGAAGGCGAGCCCGCGAAAATTCCCGAAACGAACTACTATTTGAAAAACGAGCAGTTCAACGTCACGTTTTACGACGATAACGAAATGAGCGAGCAGTTCCGCGAGCGCGGGCAGACGGTAGCGAAGCTGTACGAGACGAAGGCGGTGCTGTACGAATGCGTCGCCGACTGCGACAGTCCGGACCGCGAGCCGCAGCTGAAGGAGCTGACGCGTCAAAGCATCACGGTCAATCATCCGCTGAAGTACGAAGGGCTTCTCGCGTATCAATTCGATTACGCGGAGACGCCGAGGCTGCTGGCGGTTCACGCGATGCTCAAAAACAAAAAGACCGGGCAGTCGTACGGTCCGATCGAAATTCGTACGAAAAACCCGGCCTCCTCCTACGAGGCGGGACCGTACAAGCTCGCGCTGAAGGAATATTTCCCCGATTTCTCGGTCAACGACAAAGGAACGCCGATTACGGTATCCAACGAGCCGAACGCGCCGGCGTTCGTCTTCGTCATTACGGGACCGGGGATGCCGGAAGGCGGGCAGCCGTACTTCTATTTCCCCCGGGAAATCGACAAGGAGAAGTTCAGCCAGGACAAAATCAACGGAGCGTTCGGCAGCGAGTGGGACATTTCGGTCAATTCGATGGAGGACGTCGAAATCGCCAACTACACGACCTACTTGAACCTTCGCAAAGATACGGCGCTGCCCTATATTTTCGCCGGGGCGACGATCTTCATGATCGGCGTCGTCATGGGACTGTACTGGCAGCATCGGCGCATCTGGCTGCGATTCGACGACGGCGACGTCCTGTCGCTCGGCGCCCATACGAACAAAAACTGGTACGGGCTGCGGAATGACGTCGCGGCGATGCTGAACAAGCTCGGCGTCGCGGTCGAACCGAAGCAATTGGCCAACGAGGTGAAAAAGGATTGAATACGGAAACCGTCAGCGGAACGTTTTTATTGATCGCATTCATTCTATACACGCTTTCGTTCATTACGTTCGTGATTGCGGTCACGGGCAAAAAGTGGAGCTCGCGAGACCCGGAGCGCCACGCGAAACGGTGGGGGACGATCGGACTCTCCGTCACGATACTCGGCTTCGCCTCGCAGCTCGTCTTTTTCTTCACCCGATGGGCGGCGGCCGGCCATATCCCGACAAGCAACATGTTCGAGTTCATGACGTTCCTCGCGATGATGATCGTGCTCGCGTTCATCGTCGTCTATCTGATCTATAAGACGTCGGTGCTCGGCATGTTCGCGATGCCGGTCGGGGTCATCATCCTGGCGTACGCGCTCGTCTTCCCGCCGGATATTCAGCCGCTCATACCGGCGCTGCAAAGCTACTGGCTGAAAATCCACGTAACGACCGCGGCGCTCGGGGAAGCGTTTTTCGCCGTCGGCTTCGCCGGCGGGCTCATGTATTTGATCCGCGTCGTCAACTATTCGGGCACTTCGAAGACGGACCGTCGCGAGCGTCGCGGCGTCGAGTTCGTCATTTTCGTCGTCCTGCTCATCGTGGCGTTCGTCGGCAGCGTGTTCCTGTTCAAAGGGCTCGGCTACGAAGCGTCGTTCTCGCAGGAGACGACGAGGATCGATCAGAGCGGCAAAGAAATCGTCGAGACCGGAACCGTCGATTACGTGCTTCCGCCGATCGTCAAGCCGTACAACAGCACCGTCGTGGAAATGAAGCCGTTCCTCGGCATGACCGAACCGCCGTTCACGGCGCCGTCGTGGATGAACGGCGTCAACGCGGGACGAAAGCTGAACACGTTCATCTGGTCCGTCATCGCCGGCCTTCTCTTGTACGGGCTGCTGCGGCTCGTTCTGCGCAAGCAGATCGGCGCGGCGATCCATCCGGCGATGAGCGGGATGGACGCGGAGGATTTGGACGAAATCAGCTACCGCGCCATCGCCATCGGCTTCCCGATTTTCACCCTCGGCGCGCTTATTTTCGCGATGATTTGGGCGCACGAGGCGTGGGGGCGGTTTTGGGGCTGGGACCCGAAGGAAGTATGGGCGCTCATTACGTGGCTGTTTTACACCGCTTACCTGCATTTCCGGCTTTCCCGCGGCTGGCAGGGCCGCAAGTCCGCCTGGCTGGCGGTTATCGGCTTCGTCGTCGTCATGTTTACGCTGATCGGCGTCAACCTGATCATCGCCGGGCTTCACTCGTACGCGGGCGTCTAGCCCATTAGCGCTGCTCCATGAAGGAGGTTGAACCGTAATGGTGGATATGAAAGCGAGCATTTTGGTCGTCGACGACGAGGAACGCATCCGCCGATTGCTGCGGATGTATTTGGAGAAGGAAGGCTTCGTCATCGACGAGGCGGAGGACGGCGAATCGGCGCTGGCGAAAGCGCTCGAGGGCGACTACGACTTGATCCTTCTCGACATCATGCTTCCCGGCATCGACGGCACCGAGGTTTGCGCCCGGCTTCGCCAGGTGAAGGCGACGCCGGTCATCATGCTGACGGCGAAGGGCGAGGAGACGAACCGGGTGCAGGGGTTCGAGGTCGGCGCCGACGATTACGTCGTCAAGCCGTTCAGCCCGCGCGAAGTCATTTACCGGGTCAAGGCGATTTTGCGCCGGTCCTCGGCGACCGCGTACTTGGCCAAGGACGCGATTCATGCGAGCAACAACATCGTCTTCCCCCATCTCGTCATCGAGCACGACGCCCACCGCGTCACGGCCGGCGGGCAGGAGGTGGCGCTGACGCCGAAGGAGTACGAACTGCTTCACTATTTGGCTACGTCCCCGGACAAAGTGTTTTCGCGCGAAGATTTGCTGAAGGACGTCTGGAACTACGAATTTTTCGGCGACCTGCGTACGGTCGACACGCACGTGAAGCGGCTGCGCGAGAAGCTGAACAAAGTTTCTCCGGAGGCGGCGTCGATGATTACGACCGTATGGGGCGTCGGCTACAAGCTCGAGGTGCCCAAATAACGTGAAACTGTGGAAAAGCGTCGTCGGCAAGCTGTGGATGACCATAATCGGATTAGTCGCCGTTGTTCTCGTGATCAACGGCGTCTTTATGGGCCAATTTCTCAATACGAATATCGCCAACTCCAAAGATCAGGAACGCAGCCTGCAAAAAATGGCGCTCAAAGTGTCGAGCGACTTGAGCCTGCATCACGAAGATTTTCCGTATGTCGCCGCCGTGGCGGAGCTGCTCGACGCGCAGGACGCGGCGCTGATCGTGCTGAACGAGCGGCTGGAGGAGACGATCCCGGCGCCCGACCAATCGCAGGTGCCGCGGCTTCTCGCCACCGACCTGTTCGATGCGGATACGCTGAAGCAGGTGTTGGCGGGCGGCATCTTCCCGGCCATTTATTACGACCCGGGGACGGGCAAACGGTTTCTCGCCGTAGCCGTCCCGCAGCGGGAAAACGTGACCGACGCGCCGGTCCGGGGCGTCGTCGTGCTGTACCAGGCGCAGCTGACGCTCGCCTACACGCAAGCGTACTTTCAAAATTTGTTCGTCATCGCCGCCGTCATCGGCTTCCTGCTTACGACGCTGTTCGCCTTCTTCCTGTCGACGAAAATTACGCAGCCGCTGCTGCAGATGAAGAAGGCGGCCGACTTCATCACGCTCGGCGAGTACAAGACGCGGGTCCCCGTCTCGTCGTCGGACGAAATCGGGGAATTGGCCGTCGCCTTCAACCATATGACCGGCCGGCTCGACGAGACGATCAACGCCCTCAATCACGAGAAGGAGCACCTGTCGAGCGTCCTGCGAAGCATGACCGACGCGGTCGTGACGCTGGACGCCGACGGTCGCGTCATCTTGACGAACCCGCAAGGGGAACGGCTCGTCGAGGAGTGGAGGGAGCTCGGCTGGGAGGACGGGGCCGGCGGCCAGACGGACGGAGGCTCGCCGGTGCCGCAGCCGCTGCAGCCGCTGTTCGAGACGGTCGTCCGCAGCAACAAGGAAACGACGTCGAACGTGCACGTGCGCAGCAACGTCTATTCCGTCGTCATGGCGCCGCTCTACTCGACCGACGGGCTGCGCGGCACGGTTGCGGTGCTCCGCGACGTAACCGAGGAGCACCGGCTCGACAAGCTGCGCAAAGATTTCGTCGCCAACGTCTCGCACGAGCTGCGGACGCCGCTGTCGATGCTGCAAGGCTACAGCGAGGCGCTGCTCGACGATATCGCGGCCACGCCGGAGGAGCGGCGGGAGCTCGCCCAAGTGATCCACGACGAATCGCTGCGCATGGGCCGGCTCGTGAAAGATTTGCTCGATCTCGCCCGGATGGAGGCGGGGCATATCGAGCTTCATTTCCGCCGGTTTGCACTCGATCCGCTCCTCGCCCGAGTCAACCGCAAGTTTACCGCGCTGTGCAAGGAGCGGGGCATCGCCTTGAAAGTCGAGGCGGCGGAGCCGGACATGACGCTTTACAGCGCCGATGAAGACCGGCTCGAGCAGGTGCTGACGAATTTGCTGGACAATGCGGTGCGGCATACGCCTTCGGGCTCGTGGATTGCGCTTCGCGTCAAGCGGCCGGCCGATCCGAAGGACGAAAGCGTCCTGTTCGAGATCGAAGACGGGGGTCAAGGCATTCCGCGCGAAGATTTGCCCTATATTTTCGAACGGTTTTACAAAGCCGACAAGGCGCGGACGCGCGGGTCGTCGGGCGGCACGGGGCTCGGCCTCGCGATCGTGAAAAACATCGTCGACGCCCATAACGGCTCGATCCACGCCGAGAGCGAGCTCGGACAAGGGACGACATTCTTCATCAAAATTCCGAACCGTTCGGCCGGTTGAAAAAAAGGTTTTTCCGCAAACGAAGCGGAAAAACCTTTTTATTTGACGACAAATCTTGTTGTACGTGAAACAATTGCGGACGATGTCGTTCCACGCCGCCTTAGACGAGCACGATTTCGCGCACCCGCTTGATTTCGGGCAGCTGATTGAGCTGCTCCAGCACGGCCTTCGGCGCCTGCTTGTCGATCGTCAGCACCATGATCGCCGAGCCGCCGACGTCAGTACGGCCGACCTGCATCGTCGCGATGTTGACGTCGTTGTTGCCGAGCAGCGTGCCGACGCGGCCGATGATGCCCGGCTTGTCGTTATGCGAGACGAGCAGCAGGTAGCCTTCCGTCGGAACGTCGACCGGATACGGACCGATTTGGACGATCCGCTCGCCGAAGCCGGCCAGCAGCGTCCCCGACAGCCAGCGCTCCTCGTCCTTCGTTTTCAGGCTGATCGTGATCCGGTTCGTGAAGCCTTTCGTTGCCGTCGACTTCTGGATGACGATGTTGATGTCGCGCTGCTTCGCCAAATGCATCGAGTTGACCGCGTTCACCTGCTCCGCGCCGAGATGGTGCGACAGGACTCCCTTCAGGACGTAGCGGGTCAGCGGGTTCGTATCGAGGTCGGCGAGCTCGCCCGAATAATTGACCGTAATTTCGCGTACGGCGCCGTCGGTCATTTGCGCGAGCGAGTTGCCGAGCTTCTCGCACAGCTTGAAGTACGGCTGGATCTTGTTCAGCAGCTCGGCCGGAATCGGCGGCATGTTGACCGCGTTTTTGAACGGCTCGTTGCGCAAAATGTGGAGCACTTGCTCGGATACGTCGATCGCCACGTTTTCCTGCGCTTCGACGGTCGAGGCGCCGAGGTGAGGCGTCACGACGATTTTCGGATGCTTCAGGAACGGATGGTCCGGGCTTGGCGGCTCCTGCTCGAACACGTCGAACGCCGCGCCGTGGACGATGCCTTGGTCGATCGCTTCGACAAGCGCCAGCTCGTCGATAATGCCGCCGCGCGCGCAGTTGACGATGCGCATCCCTTTCTTCATCACTTCGAACTGCGGGCGCGCGATCATATGGCGCGTCTCGTTCGTCAGCGGCGTATGCACCGTCATGAAATCGGCGTTGCGGACGATCTCGTCGACCGTCGCCAGCTTGATGCCGAGCTTCTCGGCGCGCTCCTCGGTCATGAACGGATCGTAGCCGAGCACGTTCATGCCGAATGCGATCGCGCGCTTCGCCACTTCCGCGCCGATCCGGCCCAAGCCGAGCACGCCGAGCGTCTTGTTGCGGAGCTCGACGCCGACGAACGACTTCCGGTCCCATTCGCCGGTTACCGTCTTCATGTACGCTTGCGGAATATGGCGGGCGAGCGCCATCATCATCGCAAACGTATGCTCGCACGTCGTGATCGTATTGCCGTCCGGCGCGTTGATGACGACGATGCCGAGGCTCGTCGCCGCTTCCGTGTCGATGTTGTCGACGCCGACGCCGGCGCGGCCGATTACTTTCAAGCTCGTGCCCGCTTCCATGATGCGGCGGGTCACTTTCGTCTGCGAGCGGACGAGCAGCGCGTCGAACCCGCCGATGATCGAGACGATTTCGTCCTCCGGTATGCCCGTTTTCTTAACGACCTCGACGTCGCTCGCATCCGTCAGCTGCTGCAGTCCCAAATCGCTGATCGGGTCGGTTACCAACACTTTGAACATGATGATGCTCCTCCTTTGGTCTACTTACAGTATGAGTGAATGGAATGCAAAAAACTCCCGTCCCATACGGATTGTGCCGTATATAGGGACGAGAGTTCGGTTCGCGGTGCCACCCTAGGTTCGCCGGAAGCTCGCGCGTCCGGCCTTGCCGGGTCAGACGAAACAAACGTGTGACCCCGGAGCGATAACGGTCTCCTGCCGGCTGCGCTTCGAGCGGTAAGCCTTCGCGCCTCTGACTCGGGAGTGGATCGCATGGCGAGCGCCACCGGTTCGCAGCGGCCACCGGCTTTCTGTAGGCTTCGTTCATGCTAGTCTCCGTCATCGTCGTTTTCACGCATTCATTTTTTCCTACTGTATCATGGCAGGAGACGAGTGTCAACCATTTAGAGACACATTAGTGACACCGAAACCGGGCCGCAAACGGTTTCCGACAAAAAATGGACACATCTAAAGCGAGGCTTGCCGGAAGACTGACGCTCGTCCGGTTCGAGTTGACGGTTCGACCCGTCGGACCGTTTCATTATGCGTCTTGTTTCCCTTGAACTTGCCGGCGAATTTCGTTATGTTCTTATAAGGCGGTACACGAAAACCGTCGGAAAGGGGCGTTAGCGATGTCTTATACGCATATCGATCCGCGGGAGCTCGTGACGAAGCTATCAAGCTTGGGCGAAGACGAGATGATCGTCGATGTCCGGGAGCCTCACGAGTGGGAGTATTACCATCTGGACGAAGCGGTGCTTCTGCCGATGAACGCGATACCGGGACGGCTTGACGAGCTGCCGTCCGACAAGACGCTATACGTCGTTTGCGCCCATGGGGTCCGAAGCGAAATGGTCAGCCGGTACTTGGCCGAGCGCGGATACGATCGGGTCGTCAACGTTACGGGGGGGATGGCGGCGGTCGCCGCGATCCGGGGCTTCGAGTACGATTGAAGCGAACGGCAAGAACGGTCGGATCTCCATCGATCCGACCGTTCATCCGTAACGTTTTCTACTTGTTTTCGTAAAAGAAAGGGAGCTGCGGCATCGTTTCGCCCGCATACCATTTGTCCTTGCGTTGAATAAAGTCCCCTTTGCGGGCCGCGTTCGTATCGCCGAGCATATCGACGATCGACTGGATGTCGTTCAAATTCAGCTTTTTCACCTGGCCGTTCGCGATCATTTCGTCGATGCGCACCGTCATGTCTTGCGGATAAAGCGGCATAAATCGTTTCTCGTTCAACAGCATCGAGGCGACGACGGTATTTTTGACGTTGAGCCCCATCTGGCTCCAATCCGCCAGCGTATACGCGTTTTTGCCGAGCAGGGCGGCGCCTTTCACCTGCTGCTCGACCGTCTCGTTCCACTTGACGATGGAGGCGTAATATTGCTGCTGTCCGAGCAGAACGAATTTTTTCGCTTCCTGGAAAAAAGCGTCCTTGTCGATTTCGGTCGCGACGACGCCCGGGTGCATCGCATTCGCCTTGGACTGAAACTTTTTCGACGTGTCGGCGAACAGCTTCAAGCCTTTCATCAAATTTTGGTGCGCCTCGCCGAGCAGAGGGGACGATTCCGGCGTCGCCGCGTTCGCCAGCTCCGCGTATTTTTCGTCCGCCAGTTTCGCCAAATCTTTCATGACCGCCGAGGCGTCGACCGAATCCGCCTGAAGCTCCAGCTCCTTCAGCTTGTCGAACCAGCGGTTCGAAAATTCGCGGTACGGGGCGTATATCGTATGGTAAAACGAGACGAGCAGCTGCTGATCGTAAGCGCCGGGAATTTTGGACGCTTCTTCTTTTTGAGCCAATAACGCTTCGTATTTCGTCTCCGCCCGGCTCGAGCCGATTTGGACGCCGAAAAAGAAGGCGCCGGCCACACAGACGAGCAAAAAGACGAAGATGAGGGAAAACACATAGTCCGATCGGGTAAGACGCTTGTCCATGCCATGACTCCTTGTCTCGTAAACGCTTCTTTTTTTCTGAACCTAAGTATAGGGGATTACGTCCGAAATGTGAACCGTGTAGACCGGAGGACTTATGAAAAAACTAAACTTCAAAGACATCCGGATTCGCAAAGTCGATCCGAGCGAGCTCGACGACACCATGCTTCTGGTCAATTTGTACGCGACGCAAGCCATTACTCTTATTGTCGGCATTTGCATCGTATTTTTTCAGTCCCAAAAATGGAGCGACCTGATCCGGTTCCCGGAGAAGCTGTCGGCTTGGGGGTGTGCGGCCGTCTTCGCCGCCGCGGTGCTCGCGTTCGATTGGCTGATCGCCCGGTGGGTGCCGGAGGACGTCACCGACGACGGTGGCGTCAACCAGAAGCTGTTCGGCCGCCGTCCGCTATGGCATATCGCCGTCATTTCGCTCGTCGTGGCCATCTGCGAGGAGCTGCTGTTCCGTGGAGCGATTCAGCATGCGTTCGGTCCGTACTGGACGAGTATTTTGTTCGCGGCGATTCATATCCGCTATTTGCGGCATTGGCTTATGACGGGGATGGTGTTCGCGATCAGCTACGGGCTCGGCAAGCTGTACGTGCTTACCGGCTCGCTGTGGGCACCGATCGCGGCCCATTTCCTGATCGATTTCGTTATGGGATGCATCATACGTTACCGGAGGGATGAGGTTGATGGAGAACGCTAAATCTTCCCGCAAGGCGGCCCAGGAGCTGCCGAGCGAAGACGATATGCGTCTTCCGCCCAGGCGCGTCATACATTCGTCGGACAACGCCAAGGCAACGCGCATTTTCCACGCGAGTCTGGTCGTGCTGCTCGTTTTGCTCGCGGCCGGAATCGTCTTTTGGTATCAAATGTATGGGGGAGAATGGAAATAAGAGCGGGGGAACCCGCTCTTCTTTCATTGATGCGAGGTCTGCTCGAACGGCCAGTAGGAGGTGTCGATCGCGTCCGGATCGAGGAACGCGTACCCTTTCTCCTCGAGCTTCGTCAACAGATCGTCCAACGCCTCGGCGGTCCACGGAAGCTCGTGCATCAAAATGTTGCTGCCGGGGTGGAGCTGCTCGAGCACCCGTTTGACGACGCCCTCCGGTTTTTGGTTCGAGGCGAGCCAGTCTTCGGAGCCGTTCGACCACGTCATGAACAGCATGCCTTCGTCCTTCGCCAGCTTCTTGACGAAATCGTTGGAGGAGCCGAAGGGAGGCCGGAAAAATCGCGGGGCGGCGCCGACCGTGTCTTGGACGATTCGTTGGACGTCCCCGATCTGCTTCCGGATCGTTTCTTCGTTTTCTTTCTTCAAATCGATATGATCCCACGAATGGTTGCCGATCGTCTGGCCCCGCTCGCGAATCCGCTTCAGCAACTCCGGATTTTGCTTCACCCGGTAGCCGTTGACGAAAAAGATCGCCTTCGCTTTATGCTTGTCCAGCGAATCGAGTATCGTTTCGAGCTGCGCCTTTTCCTTCGGGCCGTCGTCGAACGTCAGCAGCACGACTTTTTTGTTGCCGCCCGGATCGATCGGGACGAAGTCGTAATTTTTGTTCATCCGGTAGGCGGGCTTCGGCTTCGGCTCGTCCTTCCCCGGCGTCTCCGCCTGGGCCGCGGGCGGCGCGCCCGTTACACCGGAGCCGGCACCGGCCGTCGGGCCGCTCGGCGGCGGCGTAACCGCCGGCTGAGGGTCGGCCGGAGCGGTCGTCTCGCTCGGCGCCGTTCCTTCTCCGGCGGGCGAAAGCCCCTGTGCGGCGCCGCCGGCCCCGCATCCCGCCAGCAAAAGAAGCGCCGACGCCCAAACGGCGGCCGACGCGCGCAATCGTTTCGTTCGAATGTCCGCTATCGACTCCTGTACGCTTGATGGTTTCGTTCTCGCCCTATTGTAGCATAACCGGGGCGATCTTAAACGGCGGCGCCTTCCTATTTTTTGCACGCATGCGCGGGGGCCGATCGGTTAAGCTACTAAGGAAACCCCATCATGATGAACAGGAGGGACAGCTATGAGAATGGGCGCATTCCTGCTGGGCGGAATCGTCGGAGCGGCCGCCGTCGTATACTGGAACCGCAACAGAACGATGTCGTTCGCCGGCCTGTCGTCCCAAGCGGGCGACGTCGTCGGAAAAGTGGTCAAGTCGGCGGCCAAACCCGCCTCGACTACGACGACGACATTCGATAAATCCGCCGACGCGAGCCGCGGTCTGGATAAAGTCGAAGAGCTGATCCAGCAAGACCCGACCGTGAAGAAGCAAGTCGACGAGATTTTGGACAAATCCGATTCCCCTTACATGACGCAATGACGTTCGCGCGAAGTCCGGCTCGCTTCTGGGGCCGGGCTTTTTGCCGCGGCTACATAGTTCCGCGTGAACTTTTTTTTGCCGACGAGGGCTTATTTCGCCATCGTTCCGACTATATTGATACTAACGGATATCGAGTCGGGCCAACGTTGATTATAACGAACTTTTATAGTGCATCCCCCCTAAAAACATGGTAACATGATGATACAAGCCCGGTATCTTAGGTTCACCAATCGTCGCATGGCATCATACTCTGTTATCACAGAAGTGGAAGGGGAGGTCCTGTCATGAAAATTGAACGCTTGAGTGTGGATAAGATTAGGATTTTCCTGACATTCGACGACCTGACGGAGCGCGGTATCCAAAAAGAGGACATGTGGCGCGAAATTCCGAAAGTCCATGAACTGTTCAGCGAAATGATGGAGCAAGCCTACACCGAGCTCGGATTCGACGCGACCGGCCCGCTCGCTGTTGAAGTGTTCGCCCTGCCCGCACAAGGCATGGTAGTCATCGTAACCCGAGGAAAAGTACAGAACGCTTCCGATCCGATCGACGAGGAAGAAGCGGAGGAAGTATACGAGATGGAAGTAACGCTGGAGCAATCCGACGTTATCTCTTACGCGTTTCACGACTTCGAACATTTGCTGAAGGCGTCTCACGTCGCGTCCGGAACGGGCGTCACGGAAGGGGCACTTTATTCCTATAAGAACAAATGGATTTTGCAAATCGACCCGGAAGACATGGAAGAGGCGAAGGAGCAAGCGCTGATCGCCATCCTGTCCGAGTACGGGGACGCGACTTCCGTTACGACCGCGGTGTTGGACGAGTATGGCAAACGGGTCATCGCCGAGAACGCGATCCGCACCCTTTGCGAGCATTTTCATAAGTAACGGCATCCCGATCGAGCGAAGCATCCGAATACGAGAAGCATCTTCAAAAACGGACGTTTTTGCGGATGCTTTTTCCCATGTTTGGAGGAATTGGAAAGGAGGAACGACGCAGGATGGAATGGCTTTCGGTCATCACGGCCGCCGTGGCGCCGGGCATCGCGCTGCTCGTCTATTTTTACTTGAAGGATTTGTACGACTCGGAGCCGGTCCATATGGTCGCCCGCGTATTCCTGTACGGCGTTCTTCTCGTTTTTCCGACCATGGTGCTGCAGCGCGCGCTCGTGCTCGGGCTGGGCGAGAGCCCGCTGCTGTTCGCGTTCGGGATTACGGGCACGGTCGAGGAGTTCTTCAAATGGTTTATTTTATATTATGCGATTTATAAGCATACGGTGTTCGACGAGCCGTACGACAGCATCGTCTACGCGGTATCCGTCTCGCTCGGATTCGCGACGCTCGAGAACGTCATCTACGCGATGCTTCATCCGTTTTCGTTCTCCGCGCTGCTGTTCCGCGCGCTTCTGCCCGTCTCGGGTCACGCGCTGTTCGCCGTCATGATGGGCTATTACATGGGCAAAGCGAAATTCGGCGATCCGTCGCAGCGCGTGAAGCTTCTGTTCAAGTCGCTGTGGATCCCGATTTTTTGGCACGGGCTGTTCGATTATATTTTGATGCAGACGAAGACGTACTGGGTTTGGCTGATCGTTCCGCTCATGGTGTTCCTGTGGGTTCGCGGCATGGGGAACGTCAACCGCGCCAACGCGAAATCGCCTTTTCGCGCGGTAAGGCCCGAGGAAGAGATTAACTTGTAGATAATCGGGCCATACTGGTCGTATCAGAACGACCACGGAGGTTGGCATGAACGGGACGAGAGTGAAAGTGACGATCCGCTGCAAGCATTGCGGGGAACGGTTCATCCTGCGCGGGAAGAAGGAAAAGGAACGCGTCGAAACCGGGTTCAAGCAATGCCTGTGCAACAATCAAAACGACTTCGATATCGAGCTGGAGTGACGCTCCGCGCGGAAGCCTTGCCTGTGCAAGGCTTCTTTCTTTTTCCGATGCATAAAGGGTTCTCCTCAAACGAAAACTAATCTCAGTTTTGGCAAAGGAAAGGAGCGAACCGCCCATGTACAGAAGGCTGAGCGCCGTCTTGTTCCCGGTCGTGACCGTATTGCTGGTCGGAGCGGTACTATGGGGATATCAGGTGAACCAGGAGAAAAACTCGATCCTGATCAAGGCGGAAAACCAATATCAGCGCGCGTTCCACGACTTGTCGTTCCATATCGACAAGCTGCACACCGAGCTCGGCAACACGCTCGCTCTGAACGCGACCTCGCACGCCTCGCAGCGCAAAGGACTCGTCAACGTCTGGAGGCTGACGAGCCAGGCGCAAAACGAAATCAACCAGCTTCCGCTCACGCTGCTGCCGTTCAACAAGACGGAGGAGTTTTTGAGCAACATTTCCAACTTCTCGTACCGGGCCGCCGTTCGGGATTTGACCAACGAGCCGCTGAACGCGGACGAGATGAAAACGCTCCAAGCGCTGTACGAGCATTCCAAGGAAATCGCGACCGATTTGCGCGACGTGCAGTCCAAGGTCATCGCCAACAACTTGCGTTGGATGGACGTCGAGGTGGCGATCGCCTCCGAGGAAAAGACGCTCGACAATACGATCATCGACGGCTTCCAGACGGTCGACAAGAAGGTGGGCGCGTACGAGGAAGTGAACTGGGGGCCGTCGATGACCGCCATGTTCGAGAAGCGGACGTATTCGGCTTTGTCCGGCAACGACGTCACCGAGGAGGAAGTGAAGCAAAAGGCGACCCAGTTCGCGGGCCGGCCCCTGTCGGACATGCGGGTCGTCGAGAACGGCAACGGCACCGAATACAGCTCCTACAGCTTCTCGGCGAAAGACGAGAACGGCGCCGACGTAACGATGGACTTCACGAAGAAGGGCGGCCAGCTGATCTGGTACATGTCACCCCGCGACGTGAAGGAGGCGAAGCTCGGCCCCGAGCAGGCCCGCGATGCGGCGCAATCGTTTTTGGATTCGCGCGGCTATGCCGACATGACGCCGGTCGGGTACGAGGCGTACGGGAACGTCGCCAGCATTTTGTTCGCGGCGAAGCGGGACAACGTCGTCGTCTATCCGGAGAAGGTAACGGTCAAAGTGGCGCTGGATAACGGGGAAGTCACCGGCCTGCAAGCTTCGGACTACTTGTTCGAGCACAAAAAACGCGAGCTGAAAACGCCGGCGCTTACGCTGAATCAGGCGAAGCAGGCGCTCAACCCGAACTTCCAGATCGCCGGCGAGACGCTGGCGCTGATCAAAAACGACATCGATCAAGAAGTGCTCTGCTACCAATTTACCGGCCGGGTGAACGGCTCGGTGTACCGGATTTACATTAACGGGGACAACGGAGCGGAGGAGAAAATCGAGGAGATGAAAGCGGCGGAAGCCGGCGTCACCTCCTGACAAAGCGTTCGCCAGGAAAGAGAAAGCCCGCTTGACGGCTTTCTCTTTTTTGCACTATGATTGGTTTTGCGTGTTTTCGGGACGGAGGGACAAAAGGGAAATAAAGGCGGTTTTCGTCGTTTTTTGTAGAACATTTTTGTTGTTCTAACCGTTGACTGCCGTGATATAATAGGACCATGACAGCTTTTGGTAGGTCTAAAGTACGAGCTAGCGCTGGGAGGTCAGTCCTTTGCTTCCGAAAGTGAACCAAATTTTATATATACAAGTCAACTCCATCGATCCGGATGAGGCGCAGCAGGAATACAAGTCGCGCATCGCGGACGTCAATGCGAACTATATTTCGATGGAGGTGCCGATCCACGTCGGTACGGGGCGGCTGAAGCGGCTGTATGCCGGGGACCAGATCAACGCCTACTTCATGACGGAGGGCGGCGTCAAAAATTATTTCAACACGGTCGTGCTCGGGTTCAAGGAAGAAGTGATCCGCCTCGTCCTGATCAAGCCGCCGGAGCCCGATCACATTACGAAGGTGCAGCGGCGCAACTTTCTTCGCGTGCCGGCCGAGCTGGAAATCGCCGTCAAGGCGACCGAGCAGATCATGTTCACGGCGATAACCGACGACGTCGGCGGCGGAGGCGTTTCGTTTCTGTGCGAAAGCCGGGTGCCGATCAAGACGCACGACGTCTTGAGCTGCTGGCTGCTCGTACCGTATCGCAACGGCGCGATCGAGCACGCCAACTTCAAGGGCGAGATCGTCCGGATCAAGACGCTCGAGAACGGCAAGCTGATCGTCATGGTGCAGTTCACCGAAATCGCCGACGTGGAGCGTCAGCGCATCATCCGATACTGCTTCGAGCGCCAGCTCGACTTCCGCAAAAGGTGACGTTCTTCTCCGTTTAAAGGTCCGGTCGGCAGGGTATAATGCTGACAAATCGGACGCCGGGTGGGAATCGTTATGGTCGGGAAGGACGAATCGCCGAAGGAGCGGGAGATCGGGACGGCCGACGCAGCCGGGAAGCCGGAGCCGTTAACGCGGAGCCGCCGAAAGCGCGATTCCGGCCCGGACCCGCGGGAGCCGACGGAGTACGAGACGGTATTCGTTCGGTTGTCCGAACGGGTCGAGCGCATCCTCCGCGCGGCGATATGGACGGGCTTGGCGCTGCTGGTCGCCGTTCAGCTCGTCTTGTCGGTGCCCGCGGTCCGCAAGTGGGCGGTCAAGGTGGAACGGCTCGAAGGAGTGCCGTTCGAGCGGGCTGACCGGGATGGTTGACCCGGACGCATCGTACATACGGCAAGCCCCGGCGCCTCGGACCAGGCGGCCGGGGCTTCGCGCTTTCGGCGCGCCTGATCGGACGAACGGCCGAAGCGGCCGACGACAGCCGGTTGCGGCGTTTCGGCGATCCGGCTCGGGCGAGCCCCGTCGAGCGCAAAGGCCGTTCCGATTCGTTTCGCGACGACATCTTGTTTTGCAACGGTTCGGACGGTATGGTATAATTTCCTTCAGACGGCAGGCATGGCCTGCTTTTTTCAGCTCAACCGGTATCCACTCGCCGCGACACAAGGAGGACGCTTTTCGTTGGAAAAATTCAATATAGCGATCGACGGACCCGCGGGAGCCGGCAAAAGCACCGTAGCCCGTCTCGTGGCCCGGGCGCTGGGCTTCGTCTATATCGACACCGGCGCCATGTATCGTGCCGTAACGTGGAAAGCGCTTCAGATCGGCATCGCCCCCGAGCGCAAGGACGAGCTCGTCCGGATGGCCGCGGGACTCCGCATCGAGCTTCATCCGGGGGAGGACGGACAGCAGGTCGTGCTGGACGGTCAAGACGTGACCGGCCTCATCCGCTCTTCGGAGGTGAACCGGAACGTATCGGCCGTGGCGGCCGTTCCGGACATCCGCGCGCTTCTCGTGGCCAAGCAGCAGGAGATGGCGAAGGCGGGCGGCGTCGTCATGGACGGGCGGGACATCGGCACCCATGTGCTTCCCAACGCCGAGTTGAAAATCTTTTTGACCGCAAGCGTCAAGGAACGGGCCGAACGCCGCTATCTGGAGATGAAGGCGAAAGGCGAGGACGTGACGCTCGAGCAGCTCGAACGGGAAATCGCCGAACGGGACCGGTTGGACGAGCAGCGCGAAGCGTCGCCGCTCGTACGGGCGCACGACGCCGTTCTGGTGGACACGTCCGGCATGACCGTACCGCAAGTGGTGGACCGCATCTTGGAACTATCGAATACGGCCGCAGGCAAGGGGACCCGATAACATGTCGCTTTACCGATTCGGCAGGCTCGTATGCCGCATCTTCTTTAAAACCGTGTTCCGCTTTCAGGCGGAAGGAGTGGCGAACGTCCCGAGCGACGGACCGGTCATTCTGTGCTCGAACCATATCAGCACGTTCGACCCGCCGACCGTCGGCATCGCGCTCGAACGGAAAGTGCATTTCATGGCCAAGGCGGAGCTGTTCGACATCCCGCTGTTCGGAACGCTCATCCGGAAGCTGGGCGCTTTTCCCGTCAAGCGCGGAGGCGTCAGCAAGGAGTCGATCCGCTATGCGCTGCAGCTTCTCGGCGAAGGCGGCATGATGGGGATTTTCCCCGAAGGGACGCGGGGAGGCGGAGGCATGGGCAAGAAAGGCGCGGCGAGCTTGGCGCTCCGCTCCGGGGCTGCGGTCGTCCCCGTTGCGATTATCGGGCGATACAAGCCGTTTCGCAAAATGAAGGTCGTCTACGGGAAACCGATCGACCTGGCCGCTTATCGGGATTCGGCGAATTCCGATTCGCTGGAGCAAGCGACCGAGCATATCATGTCGACGATTCGCGAGCTGGTCGCTTCCCATTCGTAGCGTCAGACTCCCCCGATCCGTTCCGACGTTGATTCGGGCGTATGGAAATGGTATCTTGGAATTATACTATGTCTAACTGTTTAGAAGATCAGTTAGGGTCGTCAGTCGAGGAGGGTAATCCAAATGTCAGAAGAAATCAAAGTGCAAGAATCCGCGGAAGCGGCCGAGAACGCCACTCAAGATCTTTCCGATGTGGTCGCTTACAAGAAAGGCGACACCGTCAAAGGAAAAATCGTCAAAATCGAAGATAACCAGGCCATTGTCGATATCGGTTATAAATACGACGGCGTCATCCCGTTGAAGGAGCTGTCCAACGTCAATCTGGACAACGCCGCGGACGCGGTCGAAATCGGCCAAGAGCTCGAGCTGAAAATTTTGACGCTCGACGACAACAAGGAGAAGCTCGTCTTGTCCAAGCGCGCGGTCGACAGCGAGCAGTCGTGGAGCGATCTGCAGACGAAGCTCGAGCAAGGAACCGTGATCGAGGCGCAGGTGAAGGAAGTCGTCAAGGGCGGTCTCGTCGTGGACGTAGGCCTGCGCGGCTTCGTGCCGGCTTCGATGGTCGAGCGCCACTTCGTGGAAGATTTCTCCGACTATAAAGGCCGCACGCTCCGCTTGAAGGTGAAGGAGCTCGACCGCGAGAAAAACAAAGTCGTTCTTTCGCAAAAAGACGTGCTCGACGAAGAGTTCGAGGCGAACAAAAAGCAGGTGATGAGCAGCCTGCAAGTCGGCCAGCAGCTCGACGGCACCGTACAGCGCCTGACGCAATTCGGCGCGTTCGTCGACATCGGCGGCATCGACGGCCTCGTGCACATTTCCGAGATGGCTTGGCACCACGTCCAACAGCCTTCCGAAGTCGTGAAGGAAGGCGACAAGGTGAAGGTGCAAGTATTGAAGGTCGATCCGGAGAACGACCGGATCAGCCTGAGCATCCGCGCCACCCAACCGGGTCCGTGGGAGCAGGCGGCCGGCAAGTTCCAAGCCGGCGAAATCGTAACGGGTACGGTGAAGCGTCTCGTCAGCTTCGGCGCCTTCGTCGAAGTCGCGCCGGGCGTAGAAGGTCTCGTTCACATTTCGCAAATCGCCCATCGCCACATCGGTACGCCGCATGAGGTGCTGAAGGAAGGGCAGGAAGTGAACGTGAAAGTTCTCGACTTCAATCCGGCCGAGAAGCGCGTCTCGCTCAGCATCAAGGAAACCGAGGAAGCGCCGGAAGCGCCGGCCAAGCCGGAGCGCCGCTCCGATCGCGGCGGTTCCCGCGGGGGCGGCCACAACGAGCCGATCCCGCCGAGAGAAAGCTTGAACATGACGCTTGGCGAACGGTTCGGCGACAAGCTGAGCAAATTCAAATAAGACGTTTTATACAAGACGGCTCCCGAGGGGGCCGTCTTTTTTGCATGCCTAAAATGGGACCGGTTCACAAATACTAAAGCGGACTATCGTCTACGGCAGGTGATTGCGACATGAACCCGGGCTTCCTGTGCTGGATCTTGATCTGTATCTCGCTCATATTGCTCGCAAGCGGCTGGAAGCGGACGCTGCTGCGCGACATCCCCGATCCGGCGATCGTGCTCTTCTTCGTCGGCTGGTGCGCGCTCGGCCGGCTTCAGCTTCCGTTGACGGGGTACGGACAGGCGAACGGCATCGTATTGCTGCTCGCCGTCGTCGTCGCGGCGGTATGGGCGAGGCAGCGGACGGCGCTCGCGGGCTTGCATGCCGTATCGTTCGGCCTGTTCCTCGCATCGGTCTATTATTTGCTGAAGCATCTGGGCGAAGTGGACCCGTTCTTCCTTCCGTACCGAAGCGGGACGGGCACGTCGTGCGTGCTCGGTCTTATCGCCGCCCTGCTCGTTCGGCGGCCGCAGGACCAAATCGCCTGCATCAGCTTCGCCATGCTGGTCGGCAGCGCCCTGTACGCGATAGTCCATCGGGAGCGGTACGGCGTTTCGTTCGGAGGGCTGACGTTTCAGGACGATTGGTGGATGGCGATTTTCGCCGTCCGCTTGCTGTCCGTCGCGGGAGAGACGGCGGCCGGTACGGTAAGGGACGCGTCGAAAAGCTTGGCAAACCGGTGGAAGGGGTTGAAAAAATGACGGAACATTTGTACGAGCACCGATATACGGCGGGGATCCTGGTAGGCGTCGTCTTCGGGGTGCTGGCCCGGTTGACGATGCTCCGGACCGACTACCGGCAATATCCGACGTACCCGCACGGGCGAATCATCCATATTTCGCTCGGCGTCATCGCGGCGGCGCTCGGAGCGGTGGCCGTGCCGTCGCTGTTCGACCGGAATTACACCGCCATCACCTTCTTGACCGTCGCCGCCCAGCAGTTCCGGGACGTGCGCAACATGGAGCGCAATACGTTGACGAAGATGGACGAGATGGAGCTTGTCCCCCGCGGGGGCACGTATATCGAAGGGATCGCGATGGTGTTCGAGGGCCGCAATTATTTGGTCATCTTCACGGCGTTCGTCGCTTCGCTGTTTACGATCCTGTTCAACGCGTATTGGGGCGTCCTGGCCGGCGTCGCGGCGCTGCTCGTGGCGCAATGGTTCAAGACGGGCAAGTCGGTCGCCCATGCGGCCGACGTCGAAATCGCGGACGTGGTGCTGGACGGCCCCGATCTGTTCGTCGGCGACATTTATATTATGAACGTCGGGTTGACCGCCGACCGGGACGTGATTCGCGACCGGGCGATCGGACTGATATTGAAGCCGAAAAACCGCAATTGCCGGGTAACGCTCGCCAACTTGGGGCAGCGTCAAGCGATGCTCCACGATTTGTCGACCATTCTTGGCGTATTCCGCGATTCCGGCGAGCCCGCGCTCGTGCCGCTCGGCAAGCTCGACATTCGCGACGGCCGGCTGGCGCTGTTCGTCCTCCCGCAGGAGAAGGATGCCGAGAAGGCGCGGCAGGTGCTGCTGCGCGTGCCGCTGCTCGAGAGCGCCGTCCGGATGCCTTCGGAAGCCGGCGTGCAGAAGAAAGGAGGCGCTTGACCGATGGGGAAAATTTTAGCCGTCGTTTCGACAAACCGCGAACGGGTCGGAGGGGGAGCGCCGATTTTTATTGTCGAAACGGAAGAGGAACGGCAGGACGTCGCGTTTTTGCTCGAGAAAATATTGGACGCGTCCGCCCACGATTTGAAAAACGGCTCGATGATTTTGGTCGATCACAAGGAGTCGTAACGGTCGAACGCTGTCGTCGACAAGGCGCTGACGGCCATGTTCGCGCCCGCATACGCAACTTCACTTTGTTGGTTGAATTTGTTATGATGGTACTCGTGAGTATGCCGGGGTGGGTCAAGAACCCCGAACATTTCATTATGCTGAATTAGGAGTTGAATCGCATGGCACGTCCCATCGTGGCGATCGTAGGCCGGCCCAACGTCGGGAAATCGACGATATTCAATCGCATTATCGGCGACCGGCTGGCGATCGTGGAAGACAAACCCGGCGTCACGCGGGATCGCATTTACGGTGTCGGGGAATGGATGGGCCGATCGTTCAGCGTCATCGACACCGGAGGGATCGAGATTGACGGGGAAGACGAAATTTTGAAGTCGGTCCGAATGCAAGCGGAGCTTGCGATCGAAGAAGCCGACGCGATCGTCTTCATGGTCGATGCGAAAGCCGGCATCACGCCCTCGGATTCGGAAGTGGCGCAAATGTTGTACCGCGCGAAAAAACCGGTCATTTTGGCCGTCAATAAAGTGGACAACTTGAAACGACAGGACGACATTTACGAATTTTATTCGCTCGGCTTCGGCGATCCGATCGGCATTTCCGGCTCGCACGGACTCGGCATCGGGGATTTGCTGCAGGCGGTCGCCGACAAGCTGCCGGAGAAGCCGGACGAGGAGTACGGGGAAGATACGATCCGGGTCGCTCTCATCGGCCGTCCGAACGTCGGTAAATCTTCGCTCGTGAACGCCATTTTGGGCGAGGAGCGCGTCATCGTAAGCGACATCGCCGGAACGACTCGGGATGCGATCGACACCCCGTTCGAGAAGGACGGACAAAAGTTCGTGCTCATCGATACGGCCGGCATGCGCAAGCGGGGCAAAGTGTACGAAACGACGGAAAAATACAGCGTCATGCGCGCGATGCAGGCGATCGAGCGGGCGGACGTCGTACTCGTCGTCATCAACGGGGAAGAGGGCATCATCGAGCAGGACAAGCATATCGCCGGCTATGCGCACGAGGCGGGCAAGGCGGCGATCTTCGTCGTGAACAAGTGGGACATCGTCGAGAAGGACGATAAGACGATGCAGCAATTTTCGCAAAAAATTCGCGATCATTTCCTGTTCATGTCGTATGCGCCGATCGTGTTCGTCTCCGCGAAGACGAAGCAGCGGCTCCATAAGCTGCTGCCGGTCGTCGTCGAAGTGAGCGAGCAGCATACGATGCGGGTACAGACCCATCTGCTGAACGACGTCGTCTCCGACGCGGTGGCGATCAACCCGCCTCCGTCCGACAAAGGCAAGCGGCTTCGGATCAACTATGCGACTCAAGTTTCGGTCAAGCCTCCGACCATATTGCTCTTCGTCAACGATCCGGAATTGATGCACTTTTCGTACGAGCGGTATTTGGAAAACCGAATCCGCGGCGCCTTCGGCTTCGAAGGTACCCCGATCCGCTTGTTTACGCGAAAAAAATCAGACGACGAATAAGGGAGAGGTTCAGCGGTGCATACGTTCGTCCCGGTCATCGTGGCCTATTTACTCGGCTCGATCAGCTTCAGCTTTTTGTACGGCAAATGGTTCAAAGGAATCGACATCCGCAAGCACGGCAGCGGCAACGCCGGCGCCACCAATACGCTGCGCGTCATCGGCGTAGGGCCGGCGATCGCCGTCCTGCTGCTGGACGCGGCGAAGGGCGTCGCCGCCGTCTGGATCGGCAAATGGCTCGGAGCGGGAGCCGACGTCTCCTACATTCCGGCGTTGGCCGGACTTGCCGCCATCGCCGGCCACAATTGGCCGATTTTTTTCGGCTTCCGGGGAGGCAAGGGCATCGCGACGACGATCGGTGCGGCCGCGACCCTTTGCTTTCTGCCTACGCTGTTCGCGGGCATCGCGGCCATCGTCGTCATCGCCGCCACGCGGTACGTTTCGCTCGGCTCGCTCGTGCTGGCGGCACTGCTGCCGGTGCTCGCCTGGTGGATGAACGTGGAGGCGTCCGTCTTTTGGACGACGGTCGTGATCGGCGTTTTCGCGTTCGTACGCCATCGGACGAATATCGTGAAGCTGGTGAAAGGGAAAGAGAGCAAAATCGGACAAAAATCGGGCGCCGCGCCTGGCGGAAAGGAGAGGGCGGGATGAGCGCTCGAAAAGCGGCCGTACTCGTGGCCGGAAGCTGGGGCACGGCGCTCGCGTCGGTATTGGCCGACAACGAATTCGACGTCAACATATGGACGCGCAACGCCGCGCAGGCGGACGAAATCAACCGCGACCGGCGCAACCTGAAATATACGGACGACGCGGAGCTTTCGCCGCGCATTGCCGCAACCGTTTCCATGGAAGAGGCGCTGCGCGGGGCGGAAGCGGTGCTGTTCGTCGCCCCTTCGGCGGTCATGAGGGAGGTGGCGCGGCAAGCGGCGCCGTACTTGAGTCCCGAAAGCGTCGTCATCCATGCGACGAAAGGGTTCGAGCCCGAGACGATGAAGCGGATGAGCGTCGTCCTGGCCGAAGAGCTGACCGGCGTCGATCCCGCGAGCGTCGTCGTGCTGTCCGGTCCGAGCCATGCGGAGGAAGTGATCCGGCGCTGCCCGACGACCGTCGTCGTCGCCGCGGGCGAGCTGACGGCGGCCGAACGGGCGCAGGACGTCCTGATCAACTCGTACTTTCGCGTCTATACGAACCCCGACGCGATCGGCGTCGAGGTCGGCGGTGCGCTCAAAAACATTATCGCGCTCGGCGCGGGGCTGTCGGACGGCCTCGGCTTCGGCGACAACGCGAAGGCGGCGCTGCTCACGCGCGGGCTGGCGGAGATCGCCCGGCTCGGCGTCACGATGGGCGGCCACGCGCTGACGTTCGCCGGCTTGTCCGGCGTCGGCGACCTGGTCGTCACGTGCACGAGCCGGCACAGCCGGAATTGGCGGGCGGGCTACATGCTAGGCCAAGGCAAGCCGCTCGACGACGTGCTCCGGACGATGGGGATGGTCGTCGAAGGCGTGAAAACGACGAAGGCGGCCCACGCGCTGGCCCGTCAATACGAGGTGTCGATGCCGATCACGGACCAGCTGTACGAGGTGCTGTTCGCAGGCAAGGAGCCGCAGGTGGCCGTCGGCCATCTGATGGGCCGCGTCCGCACCCACGAAATCGAGGAGATCGCCGGAGCGTCCGGCGTGAAATGGACGTTTTGACGCCGCCGGCGCCTACACGTTCGCATGACCGGCCTCATACAATACGGTAAGTCAACGTATGAGGAGGTCAGGCATGAGCGGCAAGAACATTTCGAAAGACGTGTTGAACACGATCAAGAAAAAGTCCGGCAAAAACGTCTCCGAGAAAGATATCTATAAATTGGCCAGCGGCGTCAAACCGTCCACCGTCCAAAGCGAGGCGCAGCTTCGCCAGCTGATCAAGCAAGTATCCGGCATGGTGAACGTACCGGTGTCGGAATCGACGATCAACGAAATTATTAGCGCGGTCCAAAAAAGCGGGATGAACCCGAACAATATGGAATCGCTGATGAAGATGATGATGGGCAAAAAATGACGCGGCCGGCCGCCAAGAAGCGCGAATTTCCCGAGTAACGGGGATCGCGCTTTTTTTGGCGTGCGCGGAAGTCGATGCGAAGGCGGCGGAGTGGGGGAGAACGGCGATTCCCGGTGCGGAGCAATTCCCGTTCTCCGCCGCGTCCGAAACGTCCGGAATGTCCGTTTCGTCAAGTTGTCCGATTGTGGTCTTCTCCCTATAATGGGAACATATGTTCGAACTGTCGAGCATAAGGATCCCATAAAGGAGAGATGTCCATTGTTGAAAAAATTCGGATGGATCGGACTCGCGATCGTCGGCTTGCTGTTCTCGGGAGTAAGCGCCTTTGCGGAGCCGACATCGCCCGCGGCCGGACTGCTCCGGGGCAAGCCGGCTTCATCGCCGGCGGGGACGCACGCGCGGATGACCGACGGCAATTTGCAAACGTACGAGACGCTGGGCGCGGATACGGTCATATGGACGTTCAGCCGTCCCGTCGACGTGACCGGCTTCGTCTTCGTCGCCGACTCGCCCGACGCCCAGCTGTACCTGTTCGACGCGAACGGCGTCGGCGTAGCGGGAGCCGGAGCGTCGACGACGGCGCCGTCCGCTCCGTTCCCGATCGGAGTGTCGGGCGTGAAGTCGGTACGGGTGACGTCGGCCGTCCCGGGACAGCCGCTGCGCGTGTATGAGCTCGACGTATACGGCTCCGTCGCGCCGGTCGTCCCTTCGGCTCCGGCGGGCTTGACGGCGTCCGCTTCGGGTTTGGCGGTGGAGCTCGATTGGAACTCCGACCCGAACGCGATCGGCTACCGGGTCAAACGATCGACCTCGTATACCGGTCCGTATACGGTCATCGGCTCGGTATACGCGACGGAATATCGGGATACGGCCGTCGCAGGGGGGGTTCCGTATTACTACGTCGTATCGGCGTATAACGAATTCGGCGAAAGCGCCAATTCGGCCGTCGCCTCGGCCGTCCCCGTCCAAACGTCCCCGGCCGCTCCGGCCGGCTTGTCCGCCGTTCCCGGCGACGGACGAGTCGTCCTTCAGTGGGAGACGGTCACCGGCGCCGTCTACTACAACGTCAAACGCGCGAATGTGCCGGGCGGCGCTTACACGACTGTCGCCACGAGCGTCTACGGCTATTATACCGATCGGACGGCGACGAACGGCACGACGTACGCTTACGTCGTCACCGCCGTCAACGCGGCCGGCGAAAGCGGGCCGAGCGCTCCGGCGACGGCGATGCCCAACGCTCCCGTTCCCGACCGCGCCTTGCTGGCCGTTACATTGAGCGGCGGCGTAGTCAAGGAATACGACCTGCCGCTCGCCGAAGCGTACGGCTTCGCCGGCTGGTACGAGGCGCGGGCGAACGGAAGCGGGCCGGCCGTCTATCCGCTCGACCGTTACGGCAACAATCGGGGACCGTTCGCGGGACGAAAAGAGTATATCGCCTTCCCGGCGATCGTCTCGTTCGAAATCAACGCGTACGTGTCCGAATAAATCGAACGCGGGCTCTCCCTTCCGGCTGCCGGAAGAGGGGGCCCGTCGTTTTGCGGCGCCGTTTGCCGGATAAATGCTGCCACGGGAGGAAAAAGTAATCAAAACGATACCGTCATATGGGTGACGCGCGATGCGATTTTGGAAACGAACGACAAGCGAACGGCCGATTCGCGCAACCTGCGACCAAGCCGCCGCGGGCGGAGCCCGCCAGGGCGGCGGGACGTTAAGCGTCTCGCTGCAGGATAATATGGCCAGAATCCGGTCGGCGCTCGGCGACAGCACCGACTTGACGATGCGCGAGTTTCGGATCGGACCGTCAGGGAGCGCCCGGGCGGCTATCGCGTATACGGACGGCTTGGCCGATCACGCCATGATCAACCGGTTTATGGAATCGCTGCTGCTAAACGCCGGCAAACCGGCTCCCGAAGCGGGGGACGAGTCCTCCGAGAGCGCCATGGCATGGATGAGCCGGTTCGTCCCGATGCTCGGCAGCCCTATCCGGATTTCCGACTTCGGCGGGCTGTTCGCCAAGCTGTTGGCGGGGGACAGCGTCATTCTGGTGGACGGTTACGATTACGCGCTTGCCGTCGGGACGAAGGGCTGGGAGGACAGAGGGGTTCAGGAAGCGTCGGCCCAAACGGTCGTTCGCGGCCCCCGCGAATCGTTTACGGAGAACATCCGGACCAACACCGCCCTCATCCGCCGCAAAATCAACGATCCGAGACTATGGCTCGAGACGAGGCCGATCGGCGAGGCGACGAAAACGAGCGTGGCGATCATGTACATGAAAGGGATCGCGAACGACGACATCGTGGAGGAGGTCCGGCGCCGACTCGGCCGGATCGAGATCGACGGGATATTGGAAAGCGGCAATATCGAGGAGCTGATTCAGGACGAGACGATCACGCCGTTTCCGACCGTCTACAATACCGAAAGACCGGACGCCGTAGCGGCGAACCTGTTGGAGGGCCGAGTCGCCATTCTCGTCGACGGTACGCCGATCGTCCTTCTCGTGCCGGTCATCTTCACGCAATTTTTCCAGTCGCCGGAGGACTATTATCAACGGTCGGACTTCGGACTGCTGCGGATGCTGCGGGTCGTCTCGTTTTTCATAACGCTGCTTGCCCCTTCCTTGTTCATCGCGGTCACGACGTTTCATCAGGAAATGCTGCCGACGACGCTCATGATGAGCATCGCCGCGCAGCGGGAGCGGGTGCCGTTTCCGGCGGCCGTGGAAGCGTATATGATGGAATTTACGTTCGAGCTGCTGCGGGAGGCCGGTATCCGGATGCCGAGGGCGGTCGGTCCCGCCATCTCGATCGTAGGGGCGCTCGTCTTGGGCGAGGCGGCGGTGCAGGCCGGGTTCGTCTCGCCCGCGATGGTCATCGTGGTATCGATAACGGCGATCGCGAGCTTCGTTTTCCCTTCGTTTTCGATGTCGATTCCGGTGCGGATGCTGCGGTTCGTCCTGATGGCGCTTGCAGCCAGCTTCGGCTTGTACGGCATATTCATCGGCATGATGATCCTCGGCGCGCACTTGTGCAGCCTCCGCTCGTTCGGCGTGCCGTACATGTCGCCGCTCGCGCCGATGAACGCGGACGATCAGAAAGATACGATACTGCGATTGCCTCTATGGAGGATGAGCACCCGGCCGAACCGGATCGGCGGGGACAACGTCGTGCGGGAACGGACGCCGCCTCCCGAGCCGGATCCGCCGCAGCCGAACCGATCCAGAAAGACGGGTGATTGACGCATGCCGCCAAAACGGACAGCGCTGCTTCTTTCCATCTTGGCGCTGGCTCTCTTATCCGGCTGCTGGAGCCGCAAAGAGATCAACGAAATTCAGATCATCACCGGCGTAGGCATCGACAAAGTCGACGAAGTCTATCTCCTTACTTTGCAGGCGGCCAATGCCGGCGCGATATCGCCGATGGGCGGAGGCAGGCAGTCGGCGACCGTCAATACGTTCGAGATGCGGGCGGAATCGGTCATGAAAGCGATGCGCAAGCTGACGACCATCTCTCCCCGGGAAATGTACTTCTCGCACATTCGCGCGCTCGTGATCGGCGAATCGGTGGCCCGGGACGGGGTGCGCGACGTGCTGGACGTTTTTTTGCGGGATTATCAATTTCGCCCGGATTTTTACGTGCTGGTCACGAAGGAGGTCCGGGCGAACGAAGTGATGAACGTGCTGTCCCCGCTCGAGCCGATTCCGGCGAACAAGCTGTTCAAGACGCTGGAGACGGCTCAGCAATATTGGGCGCCGGCGATCGGCGTCCATCTGGATCATTTCGTCGACGACCTCATTCGAGAAGGCGTAGAGCCGGTCCTGCAGGGCGTCACGATATCCGGCGAACCGTCGAAAGGGAAAACGACGGACAACATCAAGATGACGCTGCCCGACACGTATTTGAAATTCGGCAAGCTGGGCGTATTCCGTAACGACCGGCTGGTCGGCTGGCTGAACGAGGAGGAAAGCGCGGGCTATAACTACATCGTGAACGACGTGGAGGGGACGGTATCCGTTCTTCCGTGCGAGAGCGGCGGACAAGTCGCGATCGAAACGATCCGCAGCAGGACGAAGTTGACGGGAAGCGTTGCCGGAGGCAAACCGGAAATGATCGTCGAGATATGGGCGGAAGGAAACGTAGGCGATGTGGAATGCCGGATCGACTTGTCGAAGACCCGGTCGATCTACGAGCTGGAACGGAAGGCGGAGCAGTCGATCAAGCATGCTGTGGATATGGCCGTGAAGGCGGCCCGCGACACATACAAGTCGGACATATTCGGCTTCGGCCAAACCCTTTATCGCGATCGTCCCAAGGAATGGAAAAAGATGAAGCCGAACTGGGAGAAGGTGTATCCGACCGTCTCCGTATCGACCAAGGTCGACGTCAAGCTGCGGAGGTCGGGGAAAATCGGCAAATCGTTCATTCAGGAAATGAAGTAGGAGGAGGCATTCGTCCATGTGGCCGCTACTAGCCATCTTGCTGATCGCCGCCGCGATCGCCGCGTTCGAGCTGCCGTCGCTTTGGAGGAACGAGCTGAAAAAGGATGCGGCGTTTTTCGCCTTCCTGCTTCTGTTCGGAACCGGGTTAAGCATGGCGCAGGCGATGCAGGCCGACATTCCGAATCCGCTCGACTGGATCGCCTACGTATACAAGCCGCTGAGCGATTGGATTTACGGGAGCATGAAGTAGCCGAACGAGGCGCGGTCCGTTCGCCGCAAACGATCCGGTCATCGAATCGATCCAAGAGGTCAGGTGTTGGAACAATGGGAATAACGCAAAGGATAAGCGCCCGACAATACGCGTTCGTCGTCTTTTTGTTCGTCGTCGGGGACGCGATGCTGTACGTGCCGTCATGGCTCGCAAGCGAGGCGAAGCAGGACGCCTGGCTCGGGGCGGTGCTGGGCTGGCCGGAAGCGCTGCTGCTCGCCTGGCTCTATATGGCACTGACGAAGCGGTACCCGGAGGCGACGTTGGTCCGCCTCTGCCGCAGCGTATTCGGCTCCTGGCTCGGGACGGCGGCCGGCGCGCTCTTCGTTTCTTATTTTTTTGTGGACACGGCGCTGATGACGATGGAGATCGGGGATTTTTTGACGACGCAGATCATCCCCCGCACGCCGATCGAATCGATCATCCTCTTGTTCCTCATCGCGATGGTCGTCGGAGTCCGATACGGCATCGAGACGATCGTCCGCTTATGCGAGCTGCTGCTGCCATGGTTTATCGTCCTGTTTGCGACGCTCCTCTTGTTCGTCTGGCCGCAGCTCGACGTCGCGAACATTCGTCCGGTCGCCGGGGAAGGCTTGCTTCCGATCTGGACCGGGAATATGAAATATTTCGGCGTGCTGATGGAAACCGTTATTTTGGTCAGCCTGCTTCCGTTCGTCGATCGCCGCGATCAAGCGGGCAAAGCGCTGTTGACGGGAATGCTGGCGGGCATCGCGGTGCTTGCTCTGCTGACGGCCTTCGCCGTGCTCGTCATCGGTCCCGCGCTCGCGGCGATGTACGCGTACCCGAGCTATGCGCTGGCGCAAAAAATAAGGGTCGGCCATTTCTTCGAACGGATCGAAGCCGTCATGGCGTTCGCCTGGTTCATTACCGTATACGTCAAGACGACCGTCGGCTTTTTCGCCACGGCCTACGGGCTGGCGGAGCTGCTGAAGCTGAAACAGTATCGGCCGATCGTCTGGCCGCTGGCGATGATCGTCTTCAATATGGCGATCGTGTTCGTCCCGAACCGGCAATATTTCGACGTGTTCGCGTCGCGCATGTGGACGCCCTATTCGATGACGTTCGGCTTGTTTCTGCCCTTGCTGCTCTTCGCCGCCGGCAAGCTCCGCCGCCGCCGCTAGCGTGCCGCCGCCCTATTCTATCGTCCGATTTCACAAACGGATACCGGAATGCTATAATCAGGGGCGATAGAACTAATCCATAGGGTGATGGAACTTGAGCAGCATGGATAAAATGTGGGCGTCGTTTATCGGAATGGGGCTGATGATTTTGGCTTCGTTCGTGATCACGTTCGCCCGAATCAAGACGAAGGGCGTCATACGCGGCGTACTGTCGGTCGTCGCGTTCGTCATTTTGCTGGTGTCCGTCGTATACATGCTAGTGTCGATACTATAGGTGACGGAGGGAACCGCGTTGATCGAATTGATTGGCCGAACGAAACGGGCGGCGGCGCAAGCCGAAACCGGATGGACGATTCTGGAGCTGGCGTTGAAGGCGGACGTCGATTGGGGATTCTCGTGCACGCGGGGGACATGCTCCCGCTGCCGCTGTCTCGTCAGCGAAGGGATGGAGCTGTTGAACGAACCGACCGATGCGGAGTTGGACGGGCTGGACGACGAGGAGCTGGCACAAGGGTACCGGCTCGGATGCCAAGCGAAGGTGATAGCCGATGGAACGATTGCCGTTCGCAACAAGCCTTACTTTTGAGCCGTTGACGGCTAACGTTCCCGTGCCGGTTACGCGGGCGCTGGCCGTCATGGGCGGGCTTCTCGCCGATTGCCCGGCCGTATGGCTCGTCGGAGGAAGCTGCGGCGCGCTGCTCCAGGGTGTCGCGCTCGACGCCGTGCCGCGCGATTTGGACGTGTACGTCGACGCTTCCGGCGCCAAGGACGCGCATGCGCGGCTTCAGTCCTTTTCCTTGGACGAGCAGGCGTACAGCAAGACGGGCATGTACGGCTCCCTGCTCAGCCACTATGAGATCGAAGGCGTGCAGGTCGAGCTCGTCGGAAGCTTGAGCGTGCGCGTAAAGCAGTCCGAATACGAGGTGCGCGTCGTAGACGTTCTGTCCCGCTTTGCGAGATCGGGTTCGATCGGCGGCGTGCCGGTCCGCTTCATGCCGCTCGCCCATGAGCTGCTGTTCAACGTGCTCCGGGACCGGCCGGACCGGTATGAGCCGATCGCGGCGGCGATGCGAACGGATATGAGCCTTCATCGGCCTTCGCTGCTCGCGCTGCTGGCGAGCAATCGGATCGGACCGGACGCCGTCTCGAAGCTGCGGGAGCTGCTGCCGCTGCCGGACGAACGGGAGGAGACGACGGATGAGCGTTGACATTCGTTTTTTGCCCGACGACAAAACCGTTCGGGTCAAGCCGGGCATGACGGTGCTGGACGCGTCGCGCAAAGCGCGTGTCCATATCCGCACGCGCTGCGGCGGGAACGCTTCGTGTCTCATGTGCAAAGTGACGGTGGAGGACGACGGGGCGGGGCTGTCCGCTCCCGGGGACAACGAGGTGCGGAAGCTCGGCAGCATGATCGACGAGCGGGTCCGGTTGGCGTGCCAGGCGAGAGCGATCGGGAGCTGCGTCGTTTCCGTGCCCGAAGATCCGCTCAAGGCGGCGGTGCGCGCCCAATTGGCGAAGCAGCGGGAAGACGATTGGCTGTAGCGTCTGACAGCTGCGCAGGAACGGAAGGAGGACGAATCGATTGACCACCCATCGAAGCCGGGTCCGCAGACGGGCGCTCGGGCGAATCGCGGGCGCGATCGCCTTGACGGCGCTTCTTCCGGTTATGGCCGGCTGCATGTATCCGAAGGAAATGCGCAAAGAAAACCAGATCACCGCAAAAGAGAGCATCTTGCTCGTGCAAAACGCGGTCGATCAATATAAAGAAAAAAACGGCGTTCTCCCGATCAAAAACTCGGAGATGTCGACGCCGGTTTACGAGAAGTACGTGCTCGACTTGAAGAAGCTGACGCAGGGACCGTATCTCGGGCAAATGCCCGGAATCGCCTTCGAGAACGGCGGCTCGTCCATGTTCGTGCTCGTTCACGCCGAGACGAAGCCCGAGGTGAAGCTGCTCGACGTGGCCGCCTATCAGAAAACGGGCGATATCCAGAAATGGGTCGACGAGTACAAATCGTCCCGCGGCGGCGACATTCCGAAAGGCGAACCTGCGGGCACCAACGTGTACCGGCTCGATTTCGCCAAGCTCGGCAAAAAGCTGGAGCAGCAGGAGAGTCCCTATTCGCGCCAATATTTGGGCTTCCTCGTGGACCGCAACGGTACGGTGGCGATCGACTATGCGCCCGAAATTATGCAAGCGATGGAGCGCAAAGGGATGAAGTCGGCCGACGCCCAAACCGATTTGCGCGAGCTGCTCGTCGAAAGCGCGCCGTACGTCCCCGTCAAGTCGTTCCCGTATTATTGGATCGACAACGAGCCGAAAGCTACGGCCCCATGACGCGATTGCCCGTCCGTCGGCCGGTCCGCCGGAAAGCGATGCCGCGCCGGTTACTGCCGTTCGCGGTACTGCTTGGGCGATATGCCGAATCGGGAGCGGAACACGCGGTGAAAGTACGTATAGCTGCCGAAGCCGGTCGATTCGGCGATCTTCTCCAAGTTCGTCATCGTAAATTTGATGCGGTCGCACGCGATGGACAGACGCACTTCCAGGGCGTACTGCATAATCGTCTGATTGCAGGCGGACTTGAACAGCGCCACGGCCCTCGGCACGCTGATGCCCGCATGCTTGGCCACATCCTCGAGCCGGAAAGGGGAGGCGGCGTTTTCCATGATGAACTGCTTCATCCGGTGAACGAGCGGCGGCGTGGATCGGCCGCGCTCCTGCAGCTCCCCGATCGTCCTTCCGATCGACAGACAGAAGACGCGCAGCAAGTAGTCCGATATCGCCGCATCTTTCTCCTTCATTCTCCGCTGTTCCTGCACGATTTCCTTGAAGATCGAGAGGACGCTTTCGCCAAGCGGTATGTTGATCTTCGTCGGCTTGGGCGAACAGTCCCACCATTCGTCGAGCCACGCCCCCCTGCACGACATATAATAGTTTCCGCTGATCAACGCTTTTCCCAGCGGCTGCTCCGGCGTCCGCTCGAACCGGATAAACGCCGTGTCCCCCGGCCGGTACAGCAGCAGATCTCCCGGATGAACCGCGACGATTTCCCCATTGACGTACGCCTGGCATTGCCCCTCCACCTGCAGTCGAAAATAGTAGTAGTTCAGCTTCCTTCTCGACGTTTCGAAAGGCTTGTAATGGTGCGCGTAGTCCGCATGAAGAACATCCGCCTGCGGCACGCGGTCGGCTTCCGGCGCCATTCGATCCCTCCCGGCAATATAATCAGATCGTTCATCTTGACAGCACATCGTTCATACCCAGTATAGAGCAATTTTGCTACGATAACGAGTGAACGCGTTCAATCTTTTGTAAGCGGTTACGTGAATCGAACGATTCGAGGAGAAGGAGCGATGCATGTATGTGGACGATCGGCAAAAGGCCCCCGCGATCGGCGTTGATCGCCATCGCCGCCATGCTGCTGACCGGTACGGGTGCCGCGATCGGGCCGAAGCCCGTTCAAGCCGCGTCCGTCATCACGATCGAATCCCCGGCGAACGGGACGACCGTGACGGGCGGAACGGTCACGATATCCGGCACGTACGCCGGCTTGTACGACGTCAAGCTCGTCATCGACGGGTTAAGGCAGGCGGACGTCGTGACGAACGACCCGGACGGCGACCGGACGGGCACTTGGACGTACGAGCTGAATACGGCTCAGTACGGCGGGGAAGGGGAGGTCGTGCTGCGGGCGAAAGGGTCGGATACGGCGACGCGCTCGGGCGTCTGGTCGGATCCGGTCACGCTTCGCGTCGATCATGCCCCTTCCCGCAAGCCGCGCGTGACGGTGACGAGCCCGGCGGACGGCGCCGCCGTCAGCGGCGTCGTGCCCGTACGGGTGGCGATCGACAGCCCGAATCCGATGAGCGCCGTACAAGTCCGGATCGGCGGAGGGCCGTGGCAGACGGCGTCATGGAACGGCACGGAGTACGAAACGCCGTGGAACAGCGCCGGGCTCGGCGACAAGACGGTCGCCATCGAAGCGAAGGCGACCGACACGTTCGGCAATACCGGACTCAGCATGACGACGTATGCGAAGACGGGGAACGGCACGAGCGAGCCGGTCGTCGTCCCGCGCCAAGACCGGGCGATGTGGATATGGGAGCCGGCCGCGTACAATTTGTATTTGAACCCCGGTTCGAGAACGGTATTGGACGCCTTCGCGAAAGATACGGCCACGTTCGGCTCGGAGCCGGTAACGACGCTTTACATCGCCGTGGGCGGATACGACGGGATCGACATTTTGGAGGACAAGCCCGACAAGGCACGGGATTTCCTCACCTGGGCGCATGCGAACGGCTACCAGGTGCATGCGCTGATCGCGGGAGGCACGTCTCCGCCGTACTTGGGGGCGTACGCGCGCTATCACGACAGGGCGACGCGCGAAGTGGAGAAAATCATCAACTTCAATCTTTCTTCGGCGCCCGAGGCCGGTTTCGATGGGGTAAACGTCGATATCGAGCCGTACATTTCGCCCGATTTCAAGAGCCCCGACCAATTTTTGCAAAAAGAGTACTTGGACGGCTTGAGCAAACTGATGCAAAGACGGAACGTATCCGGCACGAGACTCGCCATCGGTCCCGCGATCCCGAGATGGTACGACACCTCGCCTACGACGAGCGCCGTCGATTGGAACGGCGCGGTGAAGCCGCTGTCCGAGCATGTTCAAGATATTAGCGATTATATCTCGATCATGGACTACCGGGACGCCGCCGACGGCTCGAACGGCATTATCGCCAGCGCCCAAGGCGAAATCGATTATGCGGCGTCGATCGGCAAGCCGAACTCGGTCGTCGTCGGCGTCGAGACGCTCGACGTTGCCAACACGGCCGACCCGTACACCGTCACGTTCCGGCAAAAAGGACGAACGGAGATGGAGCGGGAGCTGGATAAAGTGTATGCGGCGTTCGGAGGCAGCCCGTCGTTCGGCGGCGTTGCCGTTCATCATTACGATTCGTACCGGGCGCTTCCTTCTTATTGGGGACCGGAAGCGACGCTGTGGAGCCCGCCGCCGGATGCGGTGCCGCCGTCGGCGGTCAGCCGCGCCCCGGTCGCGTCGGCGATCGATTATCAGCAAATCTCGATCCGGTTCGGCATGGCGTCCGACAATACGGAAGTGGACCGGTACAACATTTATCGCAGCACGACGAGCGGCTTCGCGCCGAGTCCGTCCAATCTGGCCGGCACGACGAGAAGCGTGTCGTTCCTCGACACGGGACTTCTCGCCGACACGACGTACTATTATAAGGTCGCCGCGGTCGACGTGCGGGGCAACGTCGGTCCCGCTTCGGCCGAAGCATCGGCCCGAACGGGGACGACTTCACTCACGCCGATCGTCGTGAACGGCATGAAAGTCGCTTACAACGGAACCGGTGCGACCGTTACGCTGAAGGTGGCCGACTACGCGACGGGTCAAGCCGTTCCGTCCGCGACCGTCGGCGGCCGGTTCACCTATTCCGGCGGCAAGTTCGTCACGGTCGCGACGAACCCGGACGGCGTGGCGACGGCCAGCTCGGAACCGATCGCCGCAGGGCGGCAGGTCGGGTTCATGCCGCGAAGCATCGATGCGCCGGGGCATTACTGGGCGAAGGCGTACGACCGGCCGCCGGCCGCCACCGTGTACCCGGACGAAGGTGCCGGCTTGACGGGGCTCGCCCTTAACGTCGGAACCTGGAATCAGCCTTTCGTCCGTCATGCGACGACGTACACCGTCCAGGCCGGCCATGCCGACGAGGCCGTAACGGTGACGCCGACGGCAGCCTCGCCCGTCGCCGCGATTACGGTGAACGGTTCGCCGGTCGCGAGCGGCTCCGCTTCCGCCGCCATACCGCTCGCGGTCGGCAGCAATCCCGTCGTCGTCGAGGTGACGGAGCGCGACGGCGCCGTGACCGTCTATACGGTTACGGTCATCCGCGCCGAGCCGGCGGTCAACGTGTTCCCGATGACGGAGGACGCGCACGTGTTCGAGACGCGTCCGACCGAGCGGTTCGGGGCCGCGCCGCTGCTTGAGGTCGCCGACATTCCCGGCTCGCTCGGCGGAGGGGATCGGATCGCCTTTATGAAGGCCGATTTCGGAAGCTTCGCGGGTTCTGCGGTGAACGAGGCGAAATTGGTGTTTTACGTGGACGAGGCGCTGATGAAGCCCGTTACGTTGGCGGTGGACGGGTATGCCCAAGCGAGCTGGAGCGAGTCGACGATCGATTGGAACAACCGGCCGAAAGCGGGCTCGGTACCGTTAGGCACGGTCACCGTTTCATCCGCCGGATGGTACGCCGTCGATGTGACCGGGTTCGTGCGATCCCGGATGGACGGAGACCGTAAAGCGACGTTCCGGCTGACCGATCCGGGCACGAAGAATACGGTCGTCCGACTTCGCGCCAAAGAATACGCCGATGCCGGGTTCCGCCCGTACTTGATCGTCAATCCGTCGCAAAACCCGCAATTGCAAAGCTTGGCGGTGGGCGAGGCTTCGATCGAGCCCGCCTTCTCGCCGGACGTCTCCGATTATCGGGCGAGCGTGACGCACGACGTCTACGCGGTCCGCATCACGCCGACGGCGGCGGAGCCGTTCGTCAAGCTGACCGTCAACGGGGTCGAGACGGAAAGCGGCCGGCCGTCGGCTCCCGTACCGCTGCAGGTGGGCGACAATCCGATCGAGGTGCGGAGCGTCGCCCAGAACGGCCAAGCGAAATCCTACACCGTCACGGTTAGACGGACGGCCGACTCCCGCTTGAGCGGGCTCGCGCTTAGCGACGGGACGCTTGCGCCTTCCTTTTCCCCGGAGCGGACCGCGTATACGGTCGACGTATTCGCCGGCGTGCCGAAAATCCGGGTAAGCCCGATCGCCGCGGACGGCCAAGCGACGGTGACGGTGAACGGCGAGCCGGTCGCGAGCGGGCAATCGTCGCGGGACATCAAGCTCGCGATCGGAGCCAATCCGATCGAAGTCGTCGTCACGGCGACGGACGGTACGTCGACCGCGTACGCGATTACGGTCCATCGCGTGCCACCGGGGCGAAAATAACGTCGATTCCGACGGAATAGGCAAGAGCCGTATCTTCATTCGTATTGAAAGGCGCTTCCCCCGGGAAGCGTCTTTTTCGCGTCCTTTCGAAGCCGCCCGAATATGTGCGCCGCGGGCGACATATATTGGTCTGTGGGGTGGCGGAAGCGACGGATTGGTAGATCGATAGATTGCGAGTCCGGATTCGATTTCAAAATTCGAAAAAGCTCTGTCATAATCCGAATCCTAGTACATATATTTTTACTAGTCCAAAGCATGTACGAGTATCGTCGCACTGCGAGTGAAGTCTGCGGCCGGCGCCGTCAACAATCCGATTGCGACATCTGCTTCGTTCATCATCCTGTTGGGAGGGGATCTCATTGGAGAAAGTGGATATCTTTAAGGACATCGCGGAACGCACGGGGGGAGACATCTACCTGGGAGTCGTCGGCGCGGTCCGGACGGGGAAATCTACGTTTATCAAACGGTTCATGGAAACGCTGGTGCTGCCGAACATCCAAAACGAAGCCGAACGGGTCCGGGCCACCGACGAGCTGCCGCAAAGCGCCGCCGGGCGGACCATCATGACGACGGAGCCGAAGTTCGTGCCGAACAACGCCGTGCGGCTGAACGTCGCGGAAGGGCTGAACGTCAACGTTCGCGTCGTCGATTGCGTCGGGTACGCGGTGCAAGGGGCGAAAGGGTACGAAGACGAGAACGGTCCGCGCATGATTACGACGCCGTGGTTCGACGAGCCGATTCCGTTCCAGGAAGCGGCCGAGATCGGCACGCGCAAAGTGATTCAAGAGCATTCGACGCTCGGGGTGGTCGTGACGACCGACGGCTCGATCGCGGAAATTCCGCGCTCCTCCTACGTGGAAGCGGAAGAGCGGGTCATCAACGAGCTGAAGGAAGTCGGCAAGCCGTTCATCTTGATCGTCAACTCGATCAAGCCGACGGCGCCGGAAACGATCGAGCTCCGCAACGAGCTGGCCGCCAAATACGATATCCCGGTCATGGCGACGAGCGTCGCCTCGATGACGGAAGACGATATTTTGCAAGTGATGCGCGAAGTGCTGTACGAGTTCCCGGTTCACGAAGTGAACGTCAACCTGCCGAGCTGGGTCATGGTGCTGGACGAAAGCCACTGGCTCCGGTCGCACTTCGAAAATTCCGTCCGCAACACGGTGAAGGACATTCGCCGTCTGCGCGACGTCGATCGCGTCGTCGGCGCGTTCGACAGCTACGAATTTATCGAGCGGGCCGCACTCGCCGGCATGGACATGGGCCAGGGCGTCGCCGAGATCGACCTGTACGCGCCGGATGAGCTGTACGATAAAATATTGATGGAAGTGGTCGGCGTCGAAATTCGCGGCAAAGACCATCTGCTCCAGCTCATGCAGGAATTTACGCATGCGAAACGCGAATACGACCGGTTCGCCGAATCGCTCGAGATGGTCAAGACGACCGGCTACGGCATCGCGCCTCCGAGTCTCGAGGACATGTCGCTCGACGAGCCCGAGCTGATCCGCCAAGGCTCCCGCTTCGGCGTCCGGCTGAAGGCGACCGCGCCTTCGATCCATATGATCCGCGTCGACGTCGAGTCGGAGTTCGCTCCGATCATCGGCACGGAGAAGCAAAGCGAGGAGCTCGTCCGCTACTTGATGCAGGACTTCGAGGAAAACCCGCTAAAGATATGGGAGTCGGACATTTTTGGCCGCTCGCTGCACTCGATCGTACGCGAGGGAATTCAAGGCAAGCTCGCCATGATGCCGGACAACGCGCGCTACAAGCTGCAGGAAACGCTCGGCCGCATTATCAACGAAGGGTCGGGCGGCTTGATCGCGATCATTTTGTAACGTGGGTTCGGCGGCGGATCGGCCGCTATCGGAAAGCACCTCGCAGGAGGTGCTTTTTCGTCTGCGGACGGGCGACCGGTCGCCCGCGCGGCGGAAGGATGACGATTTCCCGCTTCCGGCAACATTTTGCGCGCCGGGCATGTATATTTTCCCGCGAAACGGTGAACACAGAGAATAACGGCAAACGCTCGTGGGGGGAGGTGAATGGCATGAATAAATCGGAGTTGATCGCCAAAGTGGCGGAGACGACCGACTTGTCCAAAAAGGACATTACGAAAACGGTAGACGCCGTCTTCGACGCGATTACGGAAGCGCTGCAAAGCGGCGACAAAGTGCAGCTTGTCGGATTCGGTAACTTTGAAGTTCGTGAACGTTCCGCTCGCAAAGGACGCAATCCGCAGACGGGCGAAGAAATCGACATCCCGGCCAGCAAGGTGCCCGCGTTCAAGCCGGGCAAGCAGCTGCGCGACGTATGCGCGCAATAACGGGTTCCGCCGTCCTTTAACCGGATATATGTACCGCTTTCTCCGAAGTGCCTGTCCGATCGCGCAGGCACTTTTTATTTTGCCGGATGGTGCACGGCCAAATCGGGGTCCGTGTGCCGGCGGCGTATCGAGGCGGATATGGGGGGGCTCGCGGGAGCGAAAACGGTAAGTTTCTGCTCAGCGCGAAGCTCCCAGCGCGGTGTTCGACGTCACAGGACGGTGGTCAGCCACATGTGGAAGAGATGACGCGGGTTCGCGGGGGGCGAGTGTGTCTCTCTATCGGGAAATGTTCGGGCAGTTTGATCGGCTTGGAGAGGATGTACAGCCCGACCTGACACTTCAATTGGAAAACATCCAGCAGATTGCAAGGATGGGGCGACAAAGAATGCCCCGATTGGATTTCATCCAATAGATCGGCTATGTCTAGCGCCGAATCGTCCGTTCCAGGCATTATCTGTTGGACGGAATCCAATAGAAAGCCCGAAAGGCTTCCTCAAGGATGATTCTGCTGGATAATATCCAATCGGAAGGGGCGGAGAGGGAGCCGCTTTTGATGCTAACAAGTTGATTTCCGCGAGAGAGTGCCGTTGGAACGCCCGAAAAAGCCCGAGCGCCGCCGGATCGCACTGCTGCACCGGCGCCTCATGGGGAATCCTGGGCGCCGCCGCCCTGCGACCCCCCGGTGCCCCCCCTATCTCATCTAAATGAGCGCCTCCCACGAACGCGTACCTTCCGCCAACTCGTAGTGCCGGACGCCCCGTCCGCCGGCAACGGGATTCAAGAGCCCTTTAGCCGTCAAGCCGCGGAGCCATTTACGCGCGGTGCGAAAGTTGATCTCCAGCCGGTCCCTCACGTCTTTTGGCCGTATCGCCCGGCCCAAGCTCCAAGCCAAACGAAGCACCTCCTTTTCCGCAATGTCGGCCGCCCGAACGGCAGGACCGCGCATCAGACAGGGACCTAGCGCCAGCTGGAGCAGCATGCGGCATACTTCGGGGCGCTGCTGCACGTCGTCGAACGAGAAATGGAGCATGTTCCAGCCCATTCCCGTCAAGAACGTGTCCCGATTCAGCGAGTAGCTGAATTTGTCGCGATCCATTTCCTTTACATGGCTCTGAAAGCCGTCGATCTCGAGACCGAACCGGCCGTAAGCGGGGAGGAACGCGAAGTCGAGAAACTGCGACTTGCGGTTCCAGTCGTATATTTCGTACTCGGGATGAAGGTGGTCCAGCGTGCCGAACAAGGGCCACCAGACATTGCGGAGAAACAGCGTTTCGGCAAATGAATGCCCGCGGAGCAGCCGGCCTTTACGTTCGCCGGTACGCTTCGACAGATGACGATCGACAAAGGCGGCATGCGCTTGTTCGAAATCCATAACGGACCCACTCCTCGCCATAAAACTAAAAAACGTCCTTACCCCTAGGCGGGAGAAGGACGTTCTTCGTCATATCCGGATTATAACACGCGCCGACCCGGGGCGTCTAATTCTACTTGGAATTTAGAGAAGCGAGGGGCATTGCTAGAACTTTCCTTTTCCACCAACACCTCCGCCACCTTCACCACACCTTCAACGCACCACGCTTCACCGCGCCGCGCCTTCGGCACCCAAATGCGGCTGCGCGAACAAGCGGGAGAGGACGATCGTCACCGCGCCGATCGCCGTCGCCCGGTCGCCGAGCCGGGACGTCTCGATGGTCAGGTGGCGCACCGACGATTCCAGCGCCCGCGCCCGAACCGTCTCCGCGAGCGGCTCGGTCAGAAGCGGGCCCGCCTGCGCGACGCCTCCGCCCAAAATGATTTTTTGCGGGTTGATCGTATGGATCATGTTCGTCAAGCCGATGCCGAGCAGCCTTCCCGCCTTGCGGAACGCCTCGAGCGCCAGCTCGTCGCCGGCGAGCGCCGCCTCGTAAACGCGCTCTCCGGTAATCGCCCCCAGGCTGCCGGCTTCACCCGGCTCAAGCGAGCTGCGCCGGCCGAGCGCGATTTCGTTCTGCACCCATTCGGCGATCGCCGGTCCGGACACGAGCGTCTGCAGGCAGCCGTAATTGCCGCAGCTGCAGCGGGGGCCGTTCAGATCGACGGTCGTATGCCCGAGCTCGCCGGCCGAGTAGCTGCTTCCGCGGAAGAGGGTCCGGTTCAGCACGATGCCCGCGCCGACCCCGACACCGATATTGACGCAGATGAAGTGGTCCGTCTCCCGACCGCCGCCGAACCATTGCTCTCCGAGCGCCATGGCGACGACGTCGTTCTCCACGTAGACGGGGAGGCTGAACGCCTCCTCGAGCGAATCCCGAATCGGCAGCTGCCGCAAGTGCAAGTTCGGGGCGAAGACGGAGACGCCCTCCTCCGGATTGACGAGGCCGTGCATGCCGACGCCGATGCCGACGACGGGACGATCCGGCCCGGCTTCCCCGATCCGTTCGGCGACCGCCCGCTTCAGCTCGTCCAGGAACGTCTCCGCGTCCGGACGGGGAGGGAGGGGGCGGCGGGATTCGCCGATGACGTTCGCGTCCAGATCGGTCAGCATCGTCTTGATCGCGCCGACGCCGACGTCGACGCCGACGATCGAGAACGCCTGCGCGTTCAGCTTGAGCAGGATCGGCTTCCGCCCGCCGCTCGACGCCCCGATTTCGCTCTCGACGACGAATTTCTCCTCGATCAGCTCGTTCACGATATTGGTCACCGTCGGCGGCGTCAAAGCGGTCCGTTTGGCGATCTCCGCACGGGAAATCGGTCCGGCGCTGCGGATCGTCGTCAGCACGAGCGAGCGGTTCAACGATTTCATCAATTGAAAGCTGCCGATCAGCGGCTTCGTCATCGGGTTTCCGTCCTTCGTCTCAATTTCGTATCTTTATTAGAATATCTAATTAAGGGTCCGAACGCAATCGAAACCAGCCGATTGCATGCGGCACATATAAACATGCGAAATTATAGTTGTGTTTGCGAATCGGAAAGAGTAAGATAAAATCAAACGACTTTATTAAAATAATTAACAAAGTATCGGCCGAATACGGCCAGGAGGATGCAGCATGGCAGAATTGCGCTTCAACCCTTTGCTACGCGACTGGGTCATGGTCGCCTCGAACCGGCAAAACCGCCCGCATATGCCGAAAGGCTACTGCCCGTTTTGCCCCGGCTCCGGCAAAGTGCCGGACGAATACGACGTTCATCTGTACGAGAACGATTTTCCCGCGCTGAGCCCGAATCCGCCCGAGCCCGATCCGGTCGAGACGTCGCTATACAAGGCGGAGAAATCGTTCGGCAAATGCGAGGTCGTTCTTTACTCGCCGGATCACGAAAAGACGCTGCCGGAGCTGTCGGTCGATCACATCGGCAAAGTGATCGACCTATGGACGGAACGGTTTGCCGAGCTGGAGAAAGACCCGCACCATCAATACGTCATGATTTTCGAAAACCGCGGCGAGGAATGCGGCGTGACGATGCCCCACCCGCACGGGCAAATTTACGCGTACTCGCAAATGCCGCTCAAAATCAAAACCGAGCTGGAAAGCTGCCGCATCCACCATGCGGAGAACGGCACATGCCTGCTGTGCGACATGAACCGGAATGAAGTCGAATTCGCGAAGCGGATCGTCATCGAGAACGAACATTTTCTTTGCTACTTGCCGTATTTCACCGACTTCCCGTACGGCGTCTTCATCGTCAGCAAACGCCATCTGACCGCGATTACCGACTTCACCGAAGCGGAGAAACGGTCGCTCGCCGAAATGTTGAAAGATACGACGGGGGCGATGGACCAATTGTTCGACCGGCTGTTCCCGTACATGATGGTCATCCATCAGCGCCCGGTCAACGGAGACGACGTCGAGCCGTTTTACCATTTCCATATCGAGTTTTATCCGCCGCTGCGCGATAAAGACAAAATCAAATGGTACGCCTCCTCGGAGATGGGCGCCTGGGCGGCGGCCAATCCGATGGCGGTCGAGGAGACGGCGCCGAAAATGCGCGAAGCGTACGAGCGCTTTTTGCGAAAGGAAGGGAGATTGCAATGACGGCACTAACGGTGGACTTAACCCGATTGAAGCGGCAATTCGCCGAGAAGTTCGGAAGCGCCGAGGGGGTGCGCGTCTTTTTCGCCCCGGGCCGGGTCAATCTGATCGGCGAGCATACGGATTACAACGGGGGCTACGTGTTCCCGGCGGCGCTGACGTTCGGCACGTACGCGCTGATCAAGCCGCGCACGGACGGACAATACCGATTCCGCTCGCTTCAATTCGAGGCGGAAGCCGATACGCCGGCGGCGGACGTATCGTACCGCAAAGAGGACGATTGGGCCAATTATCCGAAAGGCGTCCTGTCGGAGCTGCTGAAGCTGGACGGCGGCTCGTACGCGAGCCGCTACCGGGGCGCCGACGTGCTTTACTACGGCAACGTTCCGAACGGAGCGGGCTTGTCATCGTCGGCCTCGATCGAGCTGGCTACGGCGCTCGCCTTCACATCCGTCGCCGGCGTGGAGCTGCCGACGCTCGAGCTCGTCAAGCTGTCGCAGCGCGCGGAGAACCGGTTCGTCGGCGTCAATTGCGGCATCATGGATCAATTCGCCGTCGGGATGGGCAAGAAGGACCACGCGGTCATGCTGAAATGCGACACGCTCGACTACCAGTACGTCCCGTTCCGCATCGAGGGCTGCAAGCTCGTCATCACGAACACGAACAAGCGGCGGGGACTCGCCGATTCGAAATACAATGAGCGTAGACAACAGTGCGAGGACGGGCTACAATTGTTGAAGGAAAAAATCCCCTCGCTCGCAAGCTTGGGAGAGCTGTCGCTCGAGCAGTGGGAGGCGGCGAAGGACGCCGTCGCCGATCCGGTCATCCGCAGCCGGGTCGAGCACGTCGTGACGGAGGACGACCGCGTCTTGAAGGCTCGCGCCAGTCTGGAGCGGGGCGACCTCGTCACGTTCGGCGAGCTGATGAAAGCGTCCCACGAGTCGCTGCGCGATCTGTACGAAGTGACCGGATTCGAGCTCGATACGCTGTTCGAGGAGGCGAGCGCGATCGACGGCTGCATCGGCACCCGGATGACCGGGGCCGGGTTCGGCGGCTGCAGCGTGAGCGTCGTCCGCGACGAGGCGGTCGAGTCGTTCCAGCGTCTCGTGGCCGAGCGCTATACGGCGAAGACGGGACTCGTGCCGTCGTTTTACGTATGCGAGATCGGCGACGGGGCGAAAGAGCTGGACGTATAACACAATAGAAGGAGGAAAGCGGGCATGGCTATTCTAGTAACCGGCGGAGCCGGCTATATCGGCAGCCACACGGTCGCCGAGCTGTTGGCGCAAGGGGAGCGGGTCGTCGTCGTCGACAATTTGAGAACGGGGCACCGCTCGGCGGTTTCGCCCGACGCCCGCTTTTACGAGGGGGATATTCGCGACGGCGCCTTTCTGAACGGCGTTTTCCGCGACAACGAGATCGAAGCGGTCATCCATTTCGCGGCAAGCTCCCTGGTCGGCGAAAGCGTTCAGCAGCCGCTGGACTACTATGACAACAACTTGTTCGGCACCCATTCGCTCGTGCGGGCGATGACGGCGAACGGCGTCGACAAAATCGTCTTCTCCTCGACCGCGGCCACGTACGGCGAGCCGGAAAGCGTGCCGATTTTGGAAACGGCTCCGACTCGTCCGGAAAGCCCGTACGGCGAAACGAAGCTCGCGATGGAAAATATGTTCCGCTGGTGCGAACGCGCCTACGGCTTGAAGTTCGTCTCGCTGCGATACTTCAACGCGTGCGGCGCGCATCCGGACGGCTCGATCGGCGAAGACCACAAGCCGGAAAGCCATCTTATTCCGATCATTTTGCAAGTCCCGCTCGGTCAGCGCGAGCACATCGGCATCTACGGCGACGACTACCCGACCGAGGACGGCACGTGTATCCGGGACTATATCCACGTCATGGACTTGGCCAACGCGCATTGGCTGGCGCTGAAGCACCTGCGTGCGGGCGGCGCCAGCGACATATTCAATTTGGGCAACGGCACGGGCTTCTCCGTGAAGCAGGTGATCGATTTGGCCCGCGGCGTAACGGGTCATCCGATTCCGGCGGCCGTGTCCCCGCGCCGTGCCGGAGACCCCGCCGTCCTCATCGCTTCGTCGGAGAAGGCGCGCGCCGTGCTCGGTTGGCAGCCGCGATATGACGACTTGTCGACGATTATCGAGACGGCATGGCAATGGCACAGCCGTCACCCGAACGGGTACGGCGACTGACGGCGCGGGAGCGGCGGGGCGGGCTGCGCATCGGTTTCGCCCCGCGTCCGCCTCGTTCGCTCCCGTCCTAAATATTTCCGGGATGCGTCTCAAACACTTGCAAGGGGGACGCGCGCGTGTTATTATAAAGTTCGCCGAGAAAAAGCGGGCAGGCGGAGGAGCGTAATCCGCGCCGGACAACCGTTTGCTCGTGCCGGACAGCATTTCATTGCCGTCGCATATCGGGGTATAGCGCAGCCTGGTAGCGCGCACCCTTGGGGTGGGTGAGGTCGCAGGTTCAAATCCTGTTACTCCGATTTCATATCGTCAAGGCGAAGCCGCTTGCTCGACGCAGATTTACTGCGTCCGAGGGAAGCGGCTTTTGCTTGCCCGCTTCGGCGCGCGGACGATCGATCATCACGAGAACGTTCGGGGAGGAAGCCGATGTATACTTGTATCGTCTGCGGAAAACGGATCGACACGCCGTCCAAGGTGGCGAAATGCTTCGATTGCGCCTTGGCGCCCAGAATGAAGCAGGATGCGGAGGAGGACCGAAAGCGCGCCGAGGCCATCCGCAGGCAGGAGCGCATGGTCACGGAGTCGATCCGCAAAGAACTCGAATACAAAGTGATCACGTTGGATACATACAGCCGTTCGTTCCCGTCGAAGCCGCCCGTCCGCTACTTGCAGGAAGCGTCGATCGGCAGATGGAGCCGCTCCGGCAAGACGGATGCGGCCACCTACGCTCATCTCGACGGGCTCGGGTCGTTCGAGCTGCCGAGAGAAGCCGATTACTACGCGGCGAGCGCCAAAAAGGCGGACTTGCGTCCGATCGGCTTCGTCACGAAATACCGGATCCGGGAGCTGGATGACGGATCGTTCTCCGTAACGCTCGGCATTACGTTCGGCATTGCCGTGGAGAGAGTGAGGGCGATGGCGGCCGAGCTTGCCCGGGGGGACAAGCCTCGCATGATGGAGGAGGAGCGCCGGCACGAGGAGGAGCGGAGACGAAAGCGGATTCAGCGGGAGACGACGGCCCGGCTGGTGGCCGAACAAGCGGTGCGGTTGAAACAAAACCATCGATCGGACAACTGCTGGCGCTGCCGGAAATACATTACGACGCGCACTCACCTGATCTGTTACCGCTGCAAGTGGATTCAATGCGAGTGCGGCGCTTGCGGCTGCAATTATGGAGGCTATTAGCCTCCCCCTTTTCATACGAACGATGGGAGCCGTCCCGAGGCGGGGCGGCTCCTTTTTCGTCTTTATGGGCAGGAACGATATGGAAGCGCCGGCTCCGCATAGAGTACGGCCCCGATCTTCACCCTAATTTCAGGAAGATTACGATAGGGACGGGAGACGCGCATGAACAAATGGCTCCAATGGCTTCGAGGATCGGCATCGGTACCGACGGTGCGGGAGGAAAAGGCGATCATGCGGTCGCCGCTCGGCCGGCGCTTGAACGACAATTTGGCGGATTTGCTCGCCTTGTTCAGCATGACGCCCGATCTGATCGTACGCCGTCTCGTCATCCGCAAAACCGGAAAGCAGGCGGCGCTCGTCTACATGGAAGGGCTCGTCGACAAAAAATCGGTCAACGACAACGTCATGACGCCGCTCCTCGAAGAAACAAAGGAGTCCGGCGAGCTGCCCGTTACGGCAGGCCCGATCACGAAACGGCGGGACTGGCCCGCGATCGAAGCCGCCTTGTTCGACGGATACAGCGTCTTGTTCGTCGACGGGATGCGCGAAGCTTATTTGATTTGCACGCAAGGGTGGCCGCAGCGGGCGATTGAGGATCCGCAGCTGGAGGCGTCGCTGAAGGGCGCCCACCAAGGGTTCGTAGAGACGGGGAGCCAGAACGTGGCGCTCATCCGCCGCTACATCCCGAACCGCGAGCTGAAAATCAAGGAAATGAACGTCGGTCTGCGCGGAAGAGCGAAGGTGTCGATCCTGTACGTCGCCGACGTCGTCAACGCCGAAGTGCTGCGCGAGCTGGAAACCCGCATCGGCGGCATCGACGTGGACGCCATCTTGAGCTCCGGCGAGCTGGCGGAATATATCGAGGACAACCCGTACTCCCCGTTCCCGCAGTTCATCTCGACCGAGCGTCCGGACGCCGCCTCCTCGCACCTGCTGCAGGGCCGGATCGCCATGATAGTCGACCGCTCGCCGAGCGTGCTGATCGGTCCGGTTACGTTCAGCTCGTTTTTTCAAAGCGTCGACGACTACGGCACGCGCTGGCTGATCGCTTCGTTTTTGCGGCTGCTTCGTTTCCTCGGCTTCATCGTGGCGATTATGCTGCCCGCCGTCTACATCGCGGTCATCTCGTTCAATTACGAGATCATTCCGCTCGACCTGCTCATTTCGCTCGGCGAATCGCGGGAACGGGTGCCGTTCCCGCCGATCATCGAAGCGCTCGTCATGGAAATTACGCTGGAGATGCTGCGCGAAGCCGGCATCCGGCTGCCGACGCCGATCGGGCAGACGGTCGGCATCGTCGGCGGCATCGTTATCGGCCAAGCGGCCGTACAGGCGGGCATCGTCAGCAACATGATGGTCATCATCGTCGCTTCGACCGCCATCGCTTCGTTCATTTTGCCGAGCTACGACATGGCTTCGGCGATTCGACTGCTCCGCTTCCCGATGATGATCGTCGCCTCGATGTTCGGCATTGTCGGCATCGCGGTCGGCTTAATGACGTTGATCGGCCATCTGATCGCGCTCGAATCGCTCGGTACCCCTTACGGCAGCCCGTTCGCGCCCGTCCGGCTCGCGGATTGGAAAGATATGCTCATCCGGCTGCCCCTCTGGCAGATGAAGCGCCGTCCGGCCGAGACGAGGGCGAAGCAGCGGGACAGAAGCGGCTCCTACGAACCGGGAGGCGGTTCCCGATGAAAAAGTACGGCTTCAACGAAATTACGCTCATGCAGTATATCCTGATCATCCATGGAATCCAAGTAGGGATCGGCGTATTGACGATGCCGCGCGACTTGGCGGAAAAGGCGGGGACGGACGGGTGGATCTCGATCTTGATTGGGTGGGGGATCGCCGTAGCCGCCAGCCTGACCATCGTCAACGTAATGAAGCGGCATCCGGACGGCACGCTGCTCGATCTCGTGACGAACCGGTTCGGCAAAATCGCGGGCAAAGCGATGACGATCGTCATGGCGCTGTACTTGATTCTCGGCTTTACGACGACCATCGCGACGGCCATTTCGATTACGCGCGTATGGATTTTATCGCAAACGCCGCCTTCCGTCATTCTCATCCTGTTTTTCATCCCGGGCTACATCATCGCCCGCAGCGGCGTCCGGATATTGGGACGATACTCGGAGCTCGTTTTTTTTCTGGCGGCGGGTTCGCCGTTCGTCCTGCTCGCCACGCTGCCGAACGCCCATTGGCTGCACATGCTGCCCGTCCTGAAGGAAGGGTGGCTGCGCGTCTTCGTAACGGCCCGATCGACGGTTTTGTCGTTTCTCGGCTTTGAATTGAGTTTTTTTCTATATCCCTTTCTCAACCGCAAGGAGCGTGCCGGAGTCGGTATCGTGATCGCCAACACGCTGTCGATGCTCGTCTTCGTGTTTGTGACGGTCGTCTGCAACTTGTTTTTCAGCCCGGACGAAATTACGGAATATACGTGGCCGACGCTCAGCTTGCTGAAAGTGATCGAGTTTCGCTTTTTGGAACGGTTCGACATCGTCTTTTTGGCGTTCTATCTGTTCATCTTCTCGACGACTTGGCTGCCGCTGCTTCTGTTCGCGGCGTTCTGCACGAGCCAGCTGACGGGGCGCGAGGACCACAGTCTGCATCTGGCCTTCACGATCGTCGTCGCGATTGCGGTATCCTGGTTTTACTTCCCTCAATTCACCCATCTGGTCGCCATGCAGAACCTGTGGTCCATCGTCGGCATCATCGTCGCCTACGGCTTGCCGGTGCTCCTTTGGGTAATATTCGGGCTATTCCGAAGGAGCGGACCGGGTGGAGAGACGGCTTGAACGGGCCGTCGGAAAGGAGAGCGGTCATGCAGACGGTCAAACGATGGGTCCGGCTAGCCGCCGCGCTCGCGACGATTGTAGCGGCGACGGCGGGCTGCTACGATCGGACGGAGCTCGAAGACATTACGATCGCGCTCATGATGGGGATCGACCTGGATGAGCATGACGAGCCGATCGTCTACATGTCAAGCCCGGTATTCAGCAAGGAGGCGAAGCGCAAAACGGAAGAGTTCGGCGTGAAATCGACGACGATCCGCCAAGCCCGCGGCCGGTTCGACGCGATGGTGACGGCGTTGACGAAGGGCGGCAAAATTCAGGAGGTGCTGATCGGCAAACGGGTGCTGCAGCATCCGGATTGGTTTCAAATGCTCGACGTCATGTACCGTGACGCGAAGATGACGGTGAACGCGAGAGTGATCGCCGTCGACGGCAAAGTATCGGATATTATCGGGTATTACCCCGAGAACAAGCCGCGCTTGTCGCTCCATCTCGTCAAGCTGACCGATACGGCGAGCCGGCGCAACATTACGGTGAAGACGACGCTGCAGGAGTTCCACCGGCAAATGCACGATAAAGGGATGACGGCTTCCGTCACCGAGATGGTCAAACGCCGGGAGATCGAAGTAAAAGGGACGGCTTTGCTCGACGACCGCGGCCGGTACGTTACCTCTCTAGGCATCCAGGAATCGACTTTGCTGCAATTGCTGCGGCGCGGGCTGCAGCATGAAATGTCGCTTACGCTGCCGATCCCGGTCGATACGCCGAACGAGCGGCTGATGAAAAACCGGGTCAGCTTTTTCGTCAAAAAAGGGAAGGTGCGCGTCCGAACGTCCGTACGGGAAGGCAGGTTCGTCTTCGATATCCGGCTGGATATGAACGTCGCCGTTTCGGAACGAATGTTTCGTTTCGAAATCAAAAAAAACGCCAAGTCGCTCGAGACCATGGTGCGGGACGAGCTTGGCAAGCAATTTGCGAGCTTGGTCCGGAAGCTGCAGACGAATCGGGTCGATCCGATCGGTCTCGGTCTGTACGCGAGAGCGTATCAGTACCGCGAGTGGAAGAAGGTGGAGGACCGTTGGAGCGAAACGTTCGCCGAAGCGGACATCCGCGTGACGCCCGTCGTCTCCATCGTCGGCGACGGCATCATGGAATGAGGCGGCGTGTCCCGCCCCATTTGACAACCGTCCCTTTTTCCCGCATCATTAGGATCAAACGGTTTACATACCCGCGCGGGAGCGGGATCGGGAGAGGATGAACAGGAATGGCCACGGAAAACGGCACGGTTCAGGGCGATTATTTCGTCATCAAAGCGAAGGAGAACGGCGTTCACGTCATCGGGCTGACCCGCGGTCACGATACGCGGTTTCACCATACGGAGAAGCTCGACAAAGGCGAAGTGATGATCGCCCAATTCACGGAGCATACGTCCGCGGTCAAAATTCGCGGCAAAGCGACCGTCATGACGCGATACGGCACCGTCGACACGGACGAATGACGATTCCGGTTCCTTGGACGCGAAAAGGCAGGCATAGCTTGCCTTTTTGTTTTGTACAATGAGGTAAGAGCTGCCTCGGGAGGGATTGGTCGTGAAATCGTGGTACCGGTTGATGATCGCCTCGCTAGTCTCCGTCGGAATCGCCTCGGCGCTGTCGCTCGTGCCGAAGCTGGACGGCTCGCTGCGGCCGGGCGGGACGGACGCGCCCGTCTTTCGCGCCGATACGGCCGTCACATTGACCGACCGCAATCTGGTCGACGTGCTCGTCCGGCCCGTCCTCCATCTCGATATCGCGCACGTGGAATGGAACGATTCGATCTTGTCCGTCGACTTGAAGGCGAAGCCGGGCGGCGCGCCGCCCGAATCGATCTACGACGATTTGTACGAACTGGCCCGGCTCGGATTTTCCGGCACGAAAAACGTCGGACAGCTGCTCGTCCGCGTCTTGGAGACGCCGGAAGGAGCGGCGTCGGGTACGCAGCTGCTGCTCGCGATGGACGCGAAGCGGACCGATCTCTCGGGCTCCGCGGCAGGGGTCGACGAGCGGAAAAGTTCGAAAGAGCATTTCTTGAGTTCACATTTTAGCCTAACTTATACCCACAAGTGGCTTGACCGGCATCGTTAACGAAGATGTACAATAGAAATGTGCGCGGGAGTTCCGGTTATGATATAATGGTTTAGATTTTAATCGGACTAACGCACATTGACGCTTGTCGGCGGTACGGAGGCATGTATGAACAGTAACTCGATTGCGGAGGCGGCAAAACCTTATACCGACTATGATATGATCCGGAATCATACCGAGCTTCCGGACTTCCCCAATTTCCGCACCCAGCTTTTGTATACGTTTCTGCATAAAAGCTCGACCTTCATCGAGCAGAGCGAGCTGTTCGCCCTCGTCGTATCGCTCGCCCAGCTCGGCCTCGATACGCATGATCTCGTATCGGTGACGAACGAACGGAAGGAAAAGGCGGAGGCCCGGTCGCGGCAGCTGAAGGTGCTGGCCGGCGACTATTTCAGCAGCCGGTTTTACCATTTGCTCGCGCAGGCCGGACAAGTGGAGATGACCCGCCAGATGGCGACGGCGATTTGCGAAGTGAACCGGCTGAAGATGAACCTGTATACGCGGATGCGCCAATGGAAGATGACCGCGGACGATTACATGCAATATTCCGTCAGCATCAAGACGCAGCTGTATCTGTCGTTCTCCCGGGCGCTCGAAGGCATGAAGCCGAACAGCTGGGACGATATGCTCAACGGATATACGCGCTGCGAAGTGCTGCTGGACGAACTGCGCCGCATCGAGCGGGATCGCGATTTTCGCTCCGGATGGGCGTTTTGGCATTTGCTGCAAATCGGTACGAAGGAAGAGCGCCGCCAGCTGCAGAACGAGGATACGGATCCCGGCAAGCTGCGCGCGCTGCTTCATAAATACAACGTCAAGGCGACGCTGTTCCAAATGCTCGAGTCGCAGTTCAAGACGCTGTCGGACAAGATCCGCCAGTTCGACTCCGAGAAGCTGGTGGCCGAGCTGTACCAGATCGGGGAGCCGTTCCTGCGCGCGATAAGCGCCCCGAGGGCGTTGGAAGAAGTGTGAGGTGAACCGTAAGTGGAAATGAAGACGAGCAAAGAACGGTTCGTGCACTCCGTATTCGAGAGCATCGCGCATAAGTACGACGTGATGAACGATCTGATCAGCTTCCGCCGGCATAAGGCGTGGCGGCAGTTCACGATGCGCCAGATGGCCGTCAAGCCCGGCGCGAAGGCGTTGGACGTCGCCTGCGGCACGTGCGATTGGACGATCGCGCTGGCGGAGGCGAGCCGGACGGGCGAAGTGGTCGGGCTCGATTTCAGCCGCAACATGCTGGAGTTCGGCGAACGCAAAGTCGCCAAGCTCGGCATGGACAAGCAAATTCGGCTCGTGCACGGCAACGCGATGGAGCTGCCGTTCGACGACGATACGTTCGACTACGCCACGATCGGCTTCGCGCTGCGCAACGTGCCGGACCTGGTGAAGGTGCTGCAGGAAATGCGGCGCGTCGTCAAGCCCGGGGGGCTGGTCGTATCGTTGGAAATGTCGAAGCCGACTTGGCAGCCGTTCAAATCGATTTTTTATTTTTATTTTCAACGCATTTTGCCGTTGATCGGCAAATTCGTCGCCAAACGGTACGAGCAGTACAAGTGGCTCCCCGAGTCGCTCGTTCATTTTCCGGACCATCGGCAATTGGCCGCCATCTTCCGCGATGTCGGGCTGACGGACGTTCGCGTACACACGTTTGCGGGCGGCGTCGCCGCGCTGCATATCGGTTCCAAAGGACAGCAGGGGGAGACGCGCGATGTGGAGTAAGGCCAAAATCTTTTTGGAAATGATCAAGTTCGAGCATACGATATTCGCGCTGCCGTTCGCTTTCATGGGCGCGCTGCTCGGCTCGGTCGTCCGGTTCGGCGAGCTGCCCACTTGGGGGCAAATCGGCTGGATCGTGGTCGCCATGGTCGGAGCGCGCAGCGCGGCCATGGGGCTCAACAGGCTGATCGACAAGGCGATCGACCTGAAAAACCCGCGCACCGCCAACCGGGCTATCCCGGCGGGGCTGCTGTCGGCGGGCGAAGTGCTCTTATTTATCATTATCTCGTTCGTGCTGCTCTTCGTGGCGACGGCCAACCTGAGCCCGCTCGCGATGAAGCTGCTGCCGATCGCCGTCTTTATGACCGTCTTTTATTCGTACACGAAACGGTTCACGTGGACGTGTCACCTCATCCTCGGTCTTACGATCGCGTTGGCGCCGCTCGGCGGCTGGGTGGCGATTACCGGAACCGTCGATACGACTTCGCTCGTGCTTTACGTCAGCGTGGCGTTTTGGACGGCCGGCTTCGACGTTATATACGCGTGCCAGGACGCCGACTACGACCGCAAGGAAGGGCTGCATTCGATCCCGAGCCGGTTCGGCATCGGACGGGCTTTGCTGTTGGCCCGGCTTTTTCACGTCATGACGGCGATCGGCCTCATGAGCCTGTTTCTCCTTACCGATCTGAGCTGGTGGTACTTCGCCGGTCTCATCGTCGCGTACGCCATTATGTTTTATGAGCATATCATCGTGTCGCCGAACGACTTGTCCCGCTTGAACACGGCGTTCTTCACGATGAACGGCGTTTTGAGCGTGGTTGTGTTTTGTTTCACATTCATCGATCTGGTGGTGCGTTACGTATGGTGACGAGCGGGAGCGCGGGCTGGGTCGTCGGGCTCACCGGAGCGAGCGGCGCCGTTTACGGCGTCCGGCTGTGCGAGGAGCTGCTCGCGCGCAGGCTGCCCGTCCACCTCGTCGTGACGGACGCCGGCTGGCGCGTGCTGCACGAGGAGCTCGGCTGGGACGCCGCGCATCGTCAGAGGACGATCGAGGAGCGGTTCGCCCGGTTCGAGACGAAGCCGCGTTATTATCCGATCAACGACATCGGCGCCGCGATCGCGAGCGGGTCGTTCCGCACCGCCGGCATGGCGATCGTGCCGTGCAGCATGGGTACGCTGTCCGGCATCGCGCACGGCGCTTCCGGCAACTTGCTCGAGCGGGCGGCCGACGTCATGCTGAAGGAGCGACGCAAGCTTATTCTCGTTCCGCGGGAGACGCCGCTTCACGCCATCCATCTCGAGAACATGCTGAAGCTCGCGAAGCTCGGCGTCGGCATCGTCCCCGCCATGCCGGCTTACTACCAAAAGCCGCAGACGATGGACGAGCTGGTAGACTTCATGGTTGGCAAAGTGTTGGACTACATGGGAATCGATAACGAATTGTTTCGACGATGGGGAGATGCTTGACATGCAGCAGGATTCGCGGATACGCATCGGGAAAATCCATTATACGAACGTGTGGCCGATCTACCATCATTTTCCGCACGAACGGTTCGGCTCCCGGCTCGAATGGATCGAGCAGGTGCCGACCGGACTGAACAAGGCGATGCTGGCCGGAGAGGTCGACATGGGAGCGATTTCCTCGTTCGCGTACGCGGAATCGCACGATCGGTACGAGCTGTATCCGGAACTGTCCGTCAGCGCCTACGGCAACGTCAATTCGCTGCTGCTGTTTCACAAAAAACCGCTCTCGGAGCTGGACGGCGCCACGGTCATGCTGCCGACGACGTCGGCGACGACGGTCAATTTGCTGAAAATCGTGCTCGGCAAGTTCGTCGGCGTGACGCCGAACTACGTGTACGCCGCTCCGTCTTTGGATACAATGATGAAACACGCGGACGCGGCGCTGTTGATCGGGGACGATGCCATACGCGCCAGCTGGCGGGAGCATCCGTACGAGGTGTCCGACATGGGCGGCTTGTGGCAGCGTTATACCGGCGAGTGGATGACGTTCGCCGTATGGGCCGTCCGCAAGGAGACGATCCGCGCTTATCCCGAGCTGGTGGCGGCCGTGCACGAGGCGTTTCTCGAGAGCAAGGCGGCCGGCTTGCGCGATCCGGACCCGATCGTCCGGAAGGCGCAGGGCGTCATCGGAGGCACGGAGGCGTATTGGCGCGGCTACTTCCGCAACTTGAGCCACGACTTCGGTCCCGATCAGCGCAGAGGGCTCAGCTTGTATTTCCGTTACGCGGAGGAAATGGGACTGCTGCCCGAACCGGCCCCGCTTCATATGTGGGCCGACAATTCCGTAACCAGGTGACCGAATGAAACTATTGGACATTTATGCCCGAATGAGAAAAGATATCGCTTTCGTCGAGCGGGAGCTCGAGGAAAGCATACATACCGACCACGCGATGCTGGAGGAGACGTCGCTGCATCTGCTGAAGGCGGGGGGGAAGCGCATTCGGCCGGTGTTCGTGCTGCTCGCCGCCCAATTCGGCCGTTACGACCTGCAGCGCATCAAGCATATCGCGGTGCCGCTCGAGCTGATCCACATGGCGTCGCTCGTCCACGACGACGTCATCGACGACGCCGACATGCGCCGCGGGCAGCTGACCGTCAAGTCGAAGTGGGACAACCGGATCGCCATGTATACGGGCGACTATATATTCGCGAAAGCGTTGATGGTGGCGACGCAGCTGTCCGACCCGCGCATTCATCAAATTTTGTCCAATGCGCTGGTGGAGTTGAGCATCGGCGAGATGGAGCAGGTCCGCTTTTTTTTCCGGACCGATCAGACGCTGCGCCATTACTTGCTACGCATCAAGCGGAAGACGGCGCTGCTCATCGCGATCAGCTGCCAGCTCGGCGCCGTCGCGGCCGAAGCGCCGGAGGACATCTGCGACAGACTGTACGCCTTCGGCTACAACGCCGGGATGGCGTTCCAAATTCGCGACGACATTCTCGATTTGACGGGGACGGAGAAGGAGCTCGGCAAGCCGCCGGGCAGCGATATCCGCCAGGGCAACTTGACGCTGCCCGTCCTGTACGCGCTGCGGGATCCGCTCGTCCGGGACGAGCTGCTCGCGGAAATCGAGCGCATCCGGCTCGTCGACGGGCAGACGGACGTTTCGCCGTTTCTCCGGATCATCCGGAACGGGCCGTACATCGAGGCGGCGGACAGGCTGTCGTCGCGGTATATCGACCGGGCGATCGCGGCGCTGTCCGGACTGCCGGACATTCGCGCGAAGCGGGATTTGATCCAGATCGCGCATTTTTTAGGCGACCGTTCGTATTGACGTCCGTCGGCGCGAGCCGCCCGTCCGCGGCGTATGGAAACGACGCGATCGGTCGACAATGGTTGATACATTTTGATCAAGCGGAGGGGATAGCATGGAGAGAACGTTTCTGATGATCAAGCCGGACGGCGTCCAGCGCGGATTGATCGGCGAGGTGGTGCGCCGCTTCGAGCGCAAAGGGTTTACGTTGATCGCGAGCAAGCTGATGATGGTATCCAAGGAAAAAGCGGCCGCGCATTACGCGGAGCACCACGGTCGCCCGTATTACGACGATCTGATGAACTTCATCACGTCCGGTCCGGTATTCGCGATGGTTTGGCAGGGCGATCAAGTCATCGCGCTGTCGCGCATCATGATGGGCAAGACGAATACGCTCGAAGCCCAGCCCGGTACGATCCGCGGCGATTTCGCCGTCCATACGAACCGCAACATCATCCACGGCTCCGACTCCCCGGAAAATGCGGTGCGCGAAATCAACATTTTTTTCGAGCCGCACGAGCTGCTTGACTATACGAAAACGGTCCAGCAATGGATTTGATCGATCATTCGACAAAATCCTCGCTTCCCAAGAAGGAAAATGTCCCGTATGCATGGAAATAAAGAGCATACGGGATTATTTTTTTGTCCCGACTATCCTGAAGACGGAACGGGACGACGGCTTGTTCGTACGTGTCCCGCCCGCTGCCGGGGAATGCGACTTGGGGAGTGACTCGGGTGGAGGACAAAGATTTTTTGGCGTTCGTCAAAAAGGTGAAAGACTATTCGGCGATCGACTTGGCGCAATATAAGGAAGCGCAAATGAAACGGCGCCTGACGACGCTGTATACGAAAAAAGGGTATTCGTCGTTCACCGCGTTTTTCGACGCGATGGCGAAAGACAAGGAGCTGTACTACGAATTTTTGGACCGGATGACGATCAACGTGTCCGAGTTTTGGCGCAACCCGAACCGGTGGGAGCTATTGGAGAGCCGCTTCCTTCCGGAGCTGGCCCGCGCCTCGCGCCGGCTCAAAGTATGGAGCGCCGCCTGCTCGACCGGCGAAGAGCCGTATACGCTGGCGATGATTTTGGCCGAGCTCGGCTTGCTCGAGTCGTCCCAGCTGTTCGCGACCGACATCGACGAAGGCGCGCTCGAGAAGGCGCGGCGGGCCGTCTACCCGGACCGCTCGCTGCGCGACGTGCCGCCCGCTTACGTCAAAAAATATTTTACGCAAAAAGAGATGACGTTCTCGGTCGTCGATTCGCTCAAAAAACATGTCCGCTTCTCGAAGCAAAACTTGTTGAACGACCCGTTCGACACGCAGTTCGATCTGATCGTCTGCCGCAACGTCATGATTTATTTTACCGAGGAAGCGAAGCATCAGCTGTATCACAAATTCAGCCGCGCGCTGAAGCCGGGCGGGCTGCTGTTCGTCGGCAGCACGGAGCAAATTTTCTCGCCGGGGCAGTACGAATTCGAGCCGGCCGACACGTTCATCTATCGAAAACGGGCCGCTCATGTATAACCGCTTCCATATATTCCTATACTAAGGGATGTACGGCCATCCGAAATGTTGGAGGTACTTTCCCGAATGGATAAACGAAAGGTCATTACGGCATACCGGCGCGGATTTATCACAATCCAGGAGTGCGCGCAAATTCTCGGCATCGATTCGATGCAGGTGATGGGCATGATGAACGATCAGAAGCCGTCGGAGCCTTCGCGGATCGTTCCGCGGTCGGTGAACGGATGATTTAGGAAGCTCGTCCCTCGGGGGACGGGCTTTTTTGTATGTTATTTCGCCCTCCTCTCCCTCTCGAATTTCCACAATTTTTCCGATGATATAGATTGTTTCTATGGCAATCCTTGAAAAATACGATTTCATTTATCCGATTCGCCTCGTTACAATAGAAGAAAGCAACGTCCCGCACGGGGGCGAAAGCGCGCCGCGGCGCGGATGAGCGATCGATACGGCCGTTCATTTTCTTGTCAAACCCGGGGGTCTATACTATAATTAGCAAAGGAAATTCGGTACATAAAAGCGCTAAAGCGTGAATCGGCGCTTGCGATGTATGGGATGGGACGAAAGGGGACAACCGTTCATGAGATATTTGACAGCAGGAGAAACGCACGGCCCGCAGCTGACGGCGATCGTCGAAGGGCTGCCGAGCAATTTGCCGCTTACCGGCGAACCGATCAACGAGCAGCTGGCGCGCCGCCAGAAGGGCCACGGCCGCGGCAAGCGGATGCAGATCGAGAAGGATACGGCGCAGCTCGTCGGCGGAGTTCGCCACGGGAAGACGACAGGCGCCCCGGTCGCGCTCGTGGTGGAGAACAAAGATTGGAAAGCTTGGACGACCGTCATGAGCATCGAGGACGTCGAGGAAGGCAGCGAGGGCAAGCGCCGCGTCAACCGGCCGCGTCCGGGTCACGCCGATTTGAACGGCGGTCTGAAATACAACCAGCGCGACCTGCGCAACATTCTCGAGCGCTCGAGCGCGCGGGAAACGACGGTTCGCGTCGCGGTCGGCGCGATCGCCCGCCAGTTTTTGGCCCAGTTCGGGATCAAGATCGCAGGCCAAGTGATCCGCATCGGCGAAATCGTGGCGAAGCGCCAGGAGCTGCCGATCGACGACTTGATCCGCATTACGGAGGAGTCGCCGGTCCGCGTCGTCGACAAGGAAGCGGAGGCGCTCATGATCGCCGCGATCGACCAGGCGAAGGCGGACGGCGATACGCTCGGCGGCATCGTCGAAGTTATCGTCGAAGGCGTGCCGGTCGGCCTCGGCAGCCATGTGCAATGGGACCGCAAGCTGGACGGGCGGATCGCGCAGGCGGTCGTGTCGATTCAGGCGTTCAAGGGCGTCGAATTCGGCATCGGCTTCGAGGCGGCCGAGCGCAGGGGCTCGAAGGTGCATGACGAGATTTTATATGAGGAAGGACACGGCTTCCGACGCGGCTCGAACCGCGCGGGCGGCTTCGAGGGCGGCATGACGACGGGCGAGCCGATCGTCGTCCGGGGCGTCATGAAGCCGATCTCGACGCTGTATAAGCCGCTCGCGAGCGTGGATATCGACACGAAGGAGGCGTTCTCCGCCCAGGTGGAGCGGTCCGATACGTGCGCGGTGCCGGCGGCCGGCGTCATTATGGAGAACGTCGTCGCTTGGGAAGTGGCGCGAGCGTTCATGGAGAAGTTCGGCGGCGATTCGATGGAGGAAATTCGCGCCAACTACGACAATTACCTCGCTCAAGTGGGGCGGTATTAATATGCGAGAGCTGAAAGTCGATCTCGGGGAGCGATCGTATCCGATCTATATCGGCGAAGGCATTTTGGACGGTTTGGCGGCAACGCTCGCGAAGCACGGCATCGGCGTCAAATCGCCCCTGCTTGTCGTTACGGACGAGAACGTCGCGAAGCATTACTTGACGAAGGTGACGGAGCTGCTCGAAGCGGACGGCTATCGGGTCGCGAACGCCGTCGTCGCGCCCGGCGAGAAGTCGAAGTCGCTGTCGGTGATGGAAGAGATCATCACGGTTGCGCTGGAAGCCGGCCTCGACCGCAATTCGGCCGTTATCGCGCTCGGCGGAGGCGTCGTGGGCGACTTGGCCGGCTTCGTCGCCGCCAGCTACATGCGCGGCGTCCGCTTCGTGCAAATTCCGACGACGATTCTCGCGCACGACAGCAGCGTCGGCGGCAAGGTGGCGGTCAACCACCGGCTCGCCAAAAACGTCATCGGCGCGTTCCATCAGCCGGAATTCGTCCTGTACGACATCGCGACGCTGAAGTCGCTGCCGGACCGGGTCGTCCGCGAAGGGCTGTCGGAGCTTGTCAAGGAAGGCTTCATCATGGACCGCGAGTTCGTCGAATGGTGCGACGCGAACGCAAGCAGGCTGCTCGCGCTCGATTCGGCCGCGCTGGAGCACGCGCTTTATATCGGCTGCGGCGTGAAGGCGAAGGTCGTCTCCGCGGACGAGAAGGAAGGCGGCCTGCGCGCCGTCCTCAATCTGGGGCACACGATCGGGCACGCGCTCGAAGCGGTCGCCGGCTACGACGAGCTGCATCACGGCGAAGCGATCGCCATCGGCATGGTCGGCGCGGCGCTGCTGTCGGCCAAGCTCGGCAATCCGCCTTCGATCGCGGAGGAGACGGAGCGCATATTGCGGCAGTTCGGGCTGCCCGTACGCATCCCCGCCCATTTCGATACGGATGCGATCATGTCCGCCATGATGCACGACAAGAAGTTCAAGGAAGGCAAAATGGTGTTCATCGTCCCGACGGCGATCGGGCAGGTGGAGATCAATCCGAACGTTCCGTCCGAATGGGTTAGGGAAATCGTGGATCGATTGAAAGGGGAGGCTTGAGCCGACATGGTCGTAAGGGGAATACGCGGAGCCATCACGGTGGAGCGCAATGAAGAAGCGGAAATCCTGAACGCGACGATCGAGATGCTCGGGGCGATCGTGGCCGAGAACAACGTGAAGCCGGAAGATATCGCGCACGTCTTCGTCACCGTGACGCAAGATTTGGACGCGGCGTTTCCGGCGAAGGCGATCCGGCAAATGCCGGGCTGGGAGCTCGTGCCGCTCATGTGCGCGCTCGAAATTCCGGTGCCGGGCGGCTTGCCGAGATGCATCCGGCTCATGGTGTCGGTCAATACGGAGAAGGCGCAGCACGAAATTCACCACGTCTACTTGAACGACGCGAAGAAGCTGCGTCCGGACTTGTCCGAGACGAGCCGGGCGTAACGAAGCTTTCGTTTATGGCATGATATCGCCTACTTTATCGAGATTCGGTAGGAAGAGGGTTCCGGGAAGCGCCGCTGCGCCGAACGGAGCTTCTTTATTTGGAGGTTGACTCCGGCTTCCGCGCTCTGGTATAGTATAGGAAAGCCGGTCGGGAGCGACCGGATGAGCGCGAAGGCGTAGAAGCCGGAGCGGAGAGACGAGTAGAGCGAGCTTGGAGTTCGGAGAGCAGAGTGGAGCGGAGTCGTGAAGAGCCCATATCAATTCGGTTGTTGCGTCTTTTTTACGCATGCGCCGCATTTTTATGTATGCTTTTGCACGAATGTTCGATGCATCACTGCAAACCGCAAACGACGAACCTCTACTTCGGTAGAGGTTTTTTTATTGCCCGAGTCCATCTACGGAGGAGAGATGACGATGTATACGCCCGAACTGAAAGAAGTGATTCGCCTCGCCCGCACCTACAACCTGATCCCGGTCGTGCGCCATTTGCTGGCCGATACGGAGACGCCGATCCGCGTATTCCAGCATTTCTATAACGATGCGCGCGCGTTTCTGCTGGAAAGCGTCGAGGGCGGCGCGAAATGGGCGAGATATTCGTTCATCGGCACCGACCCGTTTCTGATGGTGAAGGGCAAGCACGGGCAAATGGAAATCGAGCTGAACGGCGTCCGCCGGACGGTCGACGACAAGCCGCTCGAAACGCTGAAAGGGCTGCTGCGCAGCTACTCGAGCCCCGCGCTGCCGGACTTTCCGCCGTTTACGGGCGGGGCGATCGGATTTTTCGGCTACGATCTGCTGCAGCATTACGAGAAGCTGCCGGCTCACCGCCATGACGATATGAACATGAGCGATATCGAATTCATGTTCTGCGATCAGGTCATTGTGTTCGACCATTTCAAGCAGCAGGTGAAGGTGATCGGCAACGTCCACATCGAGAAGCACGCGACCGACGCGCAAATCGCCGAGGCGTACGAGAAAACGTGCGCCAAGATCGACGCCACGATCGAGCGGATGCAGCAGCCGGTGCCGCAGCGGACGAGGCAAAATCCGATTCCCGCCGACGTGGAGCTCGGCGAGGTGCACTCCAACCTGACGAAGGAGCAGTACATCGGCAACGTCGAGAAGGCGAAGGAGTATATCCGTGCCGGCGACATTTTCCAGGTGGTGCTGTCGCAGCGGTTCCATATCGAAACCGACATATCGCCGCTGTACGTCTATCGCGTCCTGCGCACGATGAATCCGTCGCCCTACATGTACTACTTGAAAATGGACGACGAGGTTATCGTCGGCACGTCGCCCGAAGCGCTCGTCAAGGTGGACGGCGGCCGTGTCGAAACCCGGCCGATCGCGGGCACGCGGCCGAGAGGGAAGACGGCGGAGGAGGACGCGGCGCTCGAGAAGGAGCTGCTCGCCGACGAGAAGGAGCGGGCGGAGCATCTCATGCTCGTCGACCTGGGGCGCAACGACATCGGCCGTGTCGCCGAATTCGGCTCCGTGAAGTGCGACATGTTCATGGAAATCGAACGGTATTCGCACGTCATGCACATCGTCTCGAACGTCTCCGGCAAGCTGCGGGAGGACAAGGATTTCTTCGACGCGTTCGTCTCGTGCCTGCCGGCCGGCACGGTATCCGGAGCGCCGAAGCTGCGGGCGATGGAAATTATCGCCGAGCTCGAACGCGAGGCGCGCGGCGCTTACGCGGGAGCGATCGGGTACCTCGGCTTTTCCGGCAACCTGAACACGTGCATTACGATCCGCACGCTCATCTTCAAGCACGGCCGCGCGTACGTGCAGGCGGGGGCGGGGATCGTGTGGGATTCCGTCCCGGAGATGGAGTACAAGGAAACGGTCAACAAGGCGATGGGGATGCTGAAGTCGGTCCGCATGGCGGAGGCGATATTCGGCCAATCGAAGGAGCCGGTCGTGACAAATCAGGATTATTACTGAGTCGGACGACCGGACGAAGCGCGAAACAGCAATCGGGAGGGGAACGGACGATGGCAAACGGCATGACGATTCAACAGGCGATCGCCAAAGTCGTCGGCGGCGCGCACTTGACCCGCGACGAGGCGAAGGCGGCGATGGACGTCATCATGGAGGGCGAGGCGACGCCCGCGCAAATCGGCAGCCTCGTGACGGCGCTGCGGATGAAGGGCGAGACGGCCGACGAAATCGGCGGCTTCGCCGAGACGATGCGCGGGAAGGCGAACGCGGTCCGGGCGGAGCGCGCCAATCTGCTCGACACGTGCGGTACCGGAGGGGACGGCGCCGACACGTTCAATATCTCGACGGCGTCGGCGATCGTCGCCGCGGCGGGCGGCATTCGCGTGGCGAAGCACGGCAACCGGGCGATGTCGAGCAAGAGCGGCAGCGCCGACGTGCTCGAGGCGCTCGGCGTCCATATCGGGCTGAGCGCGGACGAAGCGTCGGCTTGTCTCGAGAAGATCGGCATCTGCTTCATGTTCGCCCAGGCGCACCATCCGTCGATGAAGCACGCCGCCGTCCCGCGCCGGGAGATCGGCATCCGCACCGTGTTCAACCTGCTCGGCCCGCTGACGAATCCGGCCGGGGCCGACCGCCAGCTGCTCGGCATTTTCGACCGGAACCGGACGGAGCTGATCGCCGAGGTGCTCGGCTCGCTCGGCATCAAGCGCGGACTCGTCGTGGCGAGCTACGACGGGCTGGACGAAATCAGCATCTCCGCGCCGACGAAAGCGACGGAGCTGAAGGACGGCTCGATCCGGACGTTCGACCTGTCGCCGGACGATCTCGGCCTGCGCGCGTATCCGATGAGCGACGTCGTCGGCGGCGACGCCAAGACGAACGCGGACATCATCCGCGCCGTCTACGGAGGCGCATCCGGCGCTTGCCGGGATATCGTGCTGGCGAATGCGGGAGCGTGCTTTTATGTAACGGGACGTTGCTCCACGCTTCAGGAAGGTGTAAAATTAGCGGCAGCGGTCATCGACTCCGGCAAGGCGGCGGAGAAGCTGGAGCAGCTAGTTCGCGTAACGGGAGAATTCAGCCATGTTTCTAGATAAAATCGTAGCGACGAAACGGACGGAAGTCGAACGGTTGAAGGCGGCATTGCCGCTGGCGGAGGCGGAGAAGCGGATCGCCGGGCTGCCCCCGTGTCTCGGCTTCGAGCGGGCGATCGCGCAGGAGCGCAAGCGGAGCATGGGGTTGATCGCGGAAGTGAAGAAGGCGTCTCCGTCGAAGGGACTGATCCGCGCCGATTTCGATCCGGTCGCCATCGCCCGCTCGTACGAAGCGGCCGGGACGGATTGCATCTCGGTTTTGACGGACGTCGACTATTTCCAGGGCGCCAACGATTATTTGAGCGCGGTGCGGCAAGCGGTGAACGTGCCGATTTTGCGCAAAGATTTCACGATCGACGCCCGGCAAATCGTCGAGGCCCGCTTGATTGGAGCGGACGCGATTTTGCTGATCGCCGCCATTCTCACGACGTCGGAGATGCGCGACCATATCGCCACGGCCCGCGATTTGGGGCTCGACGTTCTCGTGGAAGTGCACGACCGGGACGAATTGGAGCGGGCGCTTACGCTCGGCACGACGCTGATCGGCATCAACAACCGGAACCTGCACACGTTCGTCACCGATTTGAAGACGACGGAGGAGCTTATCCGCCATATTCCGGCCGGCATTACGGTCGTCAGCGAGAGCGGGATCTCGACGGCGGACGAGATCGGGTACCTGGAATCGATCGGCGCGCGCGCCGTGCTCGTCGGCGAGACGTTCATGCGCAAGCCCGTCATCGAGAACGCGGTGAACGAGCTGATGGGCCCGCTGCCCGCGAGGGGTGCGAAGTAAGATGACGACGGTCAAAATATGCGGATTGAAGGACGCGGAGACGCTGTCCGCCATCCTCCACCTGCCGATCGACCATATCGGCTTCCTCTTCGCCAAAAGCAAGCGGCAGGTGACGCCGAAGCAGGCGGGCGAGCTGACGCGGCTCGTTCGCGAACGGCGGGAGAGAGGACAGGCGGTTCCCTTTACGGTCGGCGTTTTCGTGAACCCGACCTTGGAGCAGCTCGAGGAGACGCTGCGGGACGCGCCGCTCGATATCGTGCAGCTGCACGGCTCGGAATCGCCCGACTTTTGCCGCCGGGTGAAGGAAGCGTTCGGGGTGCGCGTCTACCGCGTATTTTCGGTGACGGGCGACGGCTCGTCCGGGGGCGACGCCGAAGCGGAAGCCGCGCTTGCGCTGGAGCCGTATGCGGGCCGCATCGACGGCATGCTGCTGGACACGGCGGGCGGCGGTACGGGCGTCGCGTTCGATTGGAGCCGGATTCCGGCTTACCAGGCTTGGGCGCGGCGCCAAGGCATCCCGCTGCTCGTGGCGGGCGGGCTGAATCCGGACAACATCGCTTCGCTGATCGAAGCGTACGGGCCGGACGGCGTCGACGTATCGAGCGGGGTGGAGACGGACGGGACGAAGGACGTCGGGAAAATAACAGCTTTTGTCGAAAGGGTGAAACGTCATGAGTCGCATGCAAGTGCCTGACGAACACGGACGGTTCGGCACCTTCGGGGGCCGCTACGTGCCGGAAACATTAATGAACGCGCTGATCGAGCTCGACGAAGCGTATCGCCGCTATTCGCAGGACCCGGACTTCATTAGCGAGGTGCGGACGCTGCTGAACGAATATGCCGGAAGACCGTCTCGGCTTTATTACGCCGAGCGGCTGACGGAGCACCTCGGCGGGGCGAAAATTTATTTGAAACGCGAAGATCTGAACCATACGGGCGCGCACAAAATCAACAACACGATCGGACAAGCGGTGCTGGCCAAGCGGATGGGCAAGAAGAAAGTGATCGCCGAGACGGGAGCCGGCCAGCACGGCGTCGCCACGGCCACGATCGCCGCCCTGCTCGGGATGGAGTGCAAAGTGTTCATGGGCGAGGAGGACACGAAGCGCCAGCAGCTGAACGTATTCCGGATGAACCTGCTCGGCGCCGAGGTCGTGCCGGTCATGTCGGGGACGCGGACGCTCAAGGACGCTTGCAACGAAACGCTCCGCTACTGGGTGAGCAACGTGCACGACACGTTTTATATTCTCGGGTCGGTAACGGGACCGCATCCGTATCCGATGATGGTTCGCGACTTCCAGCGCATTATCGGCGACGAGGCGCGCGCGCAAATTGTCGAGAAGGAAGGGCGTCTTCCCGATGCGGTCATCGCCTGCGTCGGCGGCGGAAGCAACGCGATGGGCATTTTCTACCCGTTCGTGGACGACGAGAACGTTCGGCTCATCGGCGTTGAAGCGGCCGGACGAGGCGTCGATACGGAGGAGCATGCCGCCACGATGACGAAGGGAAGCCCGGGCGTCTTCCAAGGCTCGCTCAGCTACGTGCTGCAGGACGAGTACGGCCAAGTGATGCCGGCGCATTCGATTTCGGCGGGACTCGACTATCCGGGCATCGGACCGGAGCATTCGTACTTGAAGGACAGCGGACGCGCCGAATACGTGCCGATCACGGACAAGGAAGCGCTCGACGCGCTGCAACTGCTCAGCCGGACGGAAGGCATCATCGCCGCTCTCGAAAGCTCGCACGCGGTCGCGCATACGCTCAAAGTGGCGCCGACGATGGGCAAGGATCAAATCATCGTCGTCAGCTTGTCCGGACGCGGCGACAAAGACGTCGAATCGATCATGAGCTACTTGGGAGGTGGCGCGCATGAATCGCATTGACGCGAAATTCGCCGAGCTGAAAGCGCAAGGGCGCACCGCGCTCATCCCGTACATTACGATGGGCGATCCGACTCCCGACGTTTCGCTGTCACTGCTCCGCGAGCTGGAGCTGGCCGGTGCCGACATCGTCGAGCTCGGGGTTCCGTACTCCGATCCGCTGGCCGACGGCCCGGTCATCCAGCGGGCGTCCGAGCGCGCCTTGCAGCATCGGATCACGATTCTCGACTGCATGAAGATCGCCAAGCAGGCGCGCGAGCATAACGTCAACCTGCCGTTCATCCTGTTCACGTATTACAATCCGGTGCTTCGCATCGGACTGGAGACTTTTTTCGAGCTGCTCGTCGAGCACGACATCAGCGGCGTCATCATCCCGGATTTGCCGTTCGAGGAGAACGGTCCGGTCAAGGACTTATCCGATCGGTTCAACGTTCATCTCATCCCGCTCGTCGCGCCGACGTCCGAGGACCGGATCGCGAAAATCGTCTCGACGGCGTCCGGCTTCATCTACTGCGTTTCTTCGCTCGGCGTAACCGGGATGCGTTCCGACTTTTTCGCCGGCATCGACGATTTTCTCGCGACGGTACGCCGTTCGACCGAATTGCCGATCGCGATCGGCTTCGGCATTTCGACCGGCGAGCAGTTCAAGCATTTCTCTCAATCGTGCGACGGCGTCGTCGTCGGCAGCGCGATCGTGCGCAAAATCGAGGAGGCGACGCCGCTCCTGCTGTCGGAATCGTCGCGCTCGGACGGTTTGGTGCAGGTGCGGGAGTTCGTCCGCCAGCTGCGAGGGTAACGGCAAATCATAACGTATGTGCAGGGGGCTATCCCGACGGTCCGGATGTGACCGCGGGGTGGCCTTTTTGGCGTCCTGCCCATTCGGTTAAAAAATACGCGTTTCAAAATGGACCGTACAGGTGGCGAATTTTCGCAATGCGTCGTTGACGGCTTTTCCGAAAGGAGGATATAATAAAAAACAAACTAGATTTAAACCTGAAACGGGGCAAAATCATACAATTTCATCGTGATAATCAAATCAGGTTTAAATCAGAAAGGGGCGCCAGACGTTAATCGACCGCAGTAGCTTCTCTTATCCAACCTAACGAAGGAGCCGTGATCCGATGGACCGCGAAAACGAAAAAAGCAAAACGGACAAACCTGAAAGCGCAAACAAGGAATCGATGAGCAGAAGAAACGTGCTTCGCACGTTGGGCATCGGCGGCGCGGCGCTGGCCGGCTCCGCGCTATCGTCCAAGCTGGCTTGGGCGGCCGAATCGAATGTCAATCCGAACAAGGCGGGCGAAGTGATGCAAGTGGCCAACGTCGGCGAGCTGCTCTCCCTGAACGCATCGAAGCTGGCGGACGGGCAGCATATATTTGTAAGCGGATACAACGCTATCGGCGACGGAGGCGGCAAGCTCGTCCGCTGGAACGCGGCCAGCACGAAGCCGGACAACGGCGGGACGGTGCACGCCGCGGGCGGTTCCGCCGGCCGGTACGAAGTCGTCCATAACGGAGTGGGGGATTTCCGCTGGTTCGGCCTGTTCGGTCCGGCCCAGCCGGCGGACGCGGCGCTCGACGCGCTCGTGGGCGATCCGTCGATCCGTCGGGTCGAGGCGCATTCGGATTTGAACTTTACGAAGCGACACGTCTTTCATCGCAGCGACATCGAAGTCGATTTTCTCGGCCATACCGTCACGACGGAAGGCATCGAGCGCAATACGATCGACAACCCGTTCGGCGCCGTGCTGTTTTTCCAAGGGACGAAGACGGGCGTCGTGCAGGCGGTGACGCTGTCGGCGAACGTGGAGGAATATTCGGACATTTTCGAGGTAAGCGATTCGTCTGTATTCGAGATCGGCAGCTGGTGGCATGCGCAAATCAAAAACAACCCGGGCGGCGGCGCGCAGCGGGAGCTCGACTACTTGGTAAAGGTGACGGAGGTGTTCGACGGGACGCACGTGCGGTTCAACTACAAGTCCGGCTGGCAGCTGGCGGCGGGCCGCATGGTGACGTATACGAAGATCGAGCCGGCGTTCCGCTGTCACGTCCGGAACATGAGCTTCGTCGGCGTGCCGGTGCCGGTCAACGGAACGAGCACGCGTCCGACGCCGGACTGGGACATGATCGGATCGAACCCGGTGGCGTTCGAATACGCGGTGGAATGCGACGCGACGGGCATTAACGCGACGAAGGTGTTCTGGCCGGTCGTCATGCGCCGGTACAATACGCATTTCTTGACGGAGCGGTGCCAGCTGATGAATCCGGAGGAACGCGACTGGGGCGGAACGGGGTACTTGACGCAGCAAATCAACGTGCTGTACGGGCACGTCAAAGATTGCAACACGAGCAACGCCCGCCACCTGAACGATTTTACGTGCGCGGCGTACTGCATGGTCGAGAACTGCCACGGTGACGGAGACGAATACGGCCCGTTCGTTACGCACGGCCAATTCGAGCACGACTTGACGTATATCGGCAATTCCGGCCTGCTGTCGTTCGCGAACAGCGGCACGACCTGGGGGGACAGCGCGAAGCGGATTACGGTGAAAAAGCATATCGCATCGCGGATCGTGGCGAACAAGCGATTGACCGATCTGACGCTGGAAGACTGCCATGCGGTCGTGACGTATACGAAGCCGGGAGCGAAGATGGCGAACTCGGGCTCGATCTGGGTCAATATGGACGGGCTGCAGATGAGAGGCTGTACGGCGCAGGAAATGATCACGATCAGCAAAGGGTCGTCGCGCGCGAAGCGGCGGAACATCATCGACAGCTGCTCGTTCGGCATGCTGAACGGCTACGAGATCGCGCGTCCGATCCGGACCGGGACGACGGCGGTCGGTTATACGCCGAGCAACGGGGAGCTGACGATTGTAAACAGCGAGTTCACGAACGTCGAGGACGTCAACCTGGGCAGCATCAACAAGCTGACGCTGATCAACACCTGGTTCAAGGGATCGTCGCCGACGACGGGGAAAGTGCGGGTCGGCACGCGGGAGATCGTCATGCAGGGCGGCGGCTTGATCAACTGCGGATTCGTGTTTACGGGCGCGTGGGATAAGACGGGCGACGTGAACAACGCGCCGAATACGCCGAACCAGTCGATTACGGTCGACGGGGGAGCGGTGTTCAGCGGGACGAACGGCGAGAAGGCGTTTCTGAAAAGCACGGCGGCCGGCAACGTCATCGATTGGACGTTCGGAGACGTGACGAGCGTTGCGGCGGACGCCGAAACGGCGCATTTCCATATCGAGAACGGCAGCCATAAGCTGAGGGCGTACCGCTCCCGGTTCAAGGGGGGCAAATACGTCGCCGCCAACGGCGGGTTCGGAGGCGCGAATTATTTGGTCCTATCGTCGATCATCGAGGAAGGCGTCGACCGTTCGTCGCTTCCCGCCGAGGACGTAACGATCAAGCATAGCGAAGGCAACATCGTCATCTGATTGAGCGGACGGGCGGGGGCGCGATCGCGGATCGAGCGCACCGCCGCCCCGTCGGAGAAGTCCGAATAAGTCCCGGGGGCCGCCCCCGGGACTTATTCGCGATCGAACGGATATCGCGGACCGGAAGCGCAGCGCCGCTCTCCGGCCGAAAGCAAGCTTCCAACGGTTGACAGGCCGTGTCGGCCGGTTGCTATAATAGTACTGTTCGTATCGACTGCAAAAGAGGGTATCGCATGAATGCATCCAAAAGCCGCAAAAGCCCGCGCGAGCGTCTGAACGCCATGGTCGGCCGGCTTCGCGACGAGATCGCCGCGGGTCAAAGACGCGCCGGCGAGTTTCTTCCGTCGGAGAAAGCGCTGGCCGAACAGTTCGAGCTGAGCAACCAGTCCGTACGGAAAGGACTGGATATACTCGTCGCGGAAGGCTGCATCGAAAAAATTCCGCGCGTCGGCAACAAAGTGGTCGCACCGGAGCGAAGCTCCGTCACGACGATCAAGTTCGGCTTCCACTCCTCCGTCATCGGGGAAGCGAGCCTGCTGCAGTTGATCGACATGTTTCAGGAGGCGAACCCGCATATCCGGGTACAGCCCGTCCCGATGACGAGCTCGAGCTTTCATTATATAGGCCAATACTTCGGAGGCGGTCTCCTCGACGCCGTCATGATGAATTATACCGATTTCCGCGATTGTCTGGAGAGCGGCGGCCGAGACTGGCTGGAACCGCTCCCGCGCAATCCGGAGCTGTATTCGTTTTTATCCGACGCGTTTGCCTCCGACGGCCTTCAGCTCCTCCAGCCGTTCATCTTCTCGCCGCTGCTGCTCGCCTACAATCGGGCTCATTTTGCGGAGAAGGGCGTCTCCGAGCCGGACAGCAGCTGGACGTGGCGCGATTTGATCCGGACGGCCCAACGGCTGGCGGTTCCGAACGAGCGAGTCGGCTTTTTGTTCGACCTCGACTCGGCGAACCGGTGGCCGCTGCTGCTGCTTCAGTCGGAGGCGACGTTCGAGCGGCGCGCCGACGGCTCGTTCCGGCTAGACGGGACGCGGATGATGGAGACGCTGCGGACCGTGCGCGACATCAAGCGCGACCTGTCGCTCCTGTCCGAGGGCGTGCCCGCGGGCGAGCCGGAGAGGATGCTGGCGAAGGGCAAGGCGTCGATGATCGTCACCAGCTTTTTTTATTTGAATTATTTGCAGAACGAATCGGTCCCGTTCGACGTCGCGCCCGTTCCTCATTTCGGCAAGCCGATGTCGCTGCTGCTTGCGATCGGACTCGCGGTCAACCGCCAGTCGAACCCGAAGGAGAAGGAGGCGGCCGCCCGTCTTCTCGACTATTTGACTGCGAAGCAGGCGCAGACGTTCGTCCGCCGGCAAACGTACAGCCTGCCGGCGCTTCGGCAGGCGGCGGAGTGGGTAGGGGAGGAGACGATGTACCGGCCGTCCCGCTTCTCGCTGTTCCGCGAGACGATACCGGGGTTCCGCCTCTTCACCGAGCTCGGCATCGGCGCGGAGGAGCTCTACCGTCTGAACCGGGAGCTGAAGCTGTATTGGGCGGGACTCGAGTCGGATCGCTCGCTGTGCGCCGAAATCGAATCGTGGAGCCGGGGCGGCGGAGCGTGACCGGTTCCGTTTTTTTGCGCCAGGAATCGGGCCGTCCAGGCGGACCGGTTCTTTTTTTTCTGGAAAGCCGGGTGCAAATGCGATACAATACTGTTTATATGGCCGCCTCCCTCGCGGAAATCCGCGCGCAAGGGCGCAAGACGGCTTTATTCGAGAAACGTATCGACGCTTTACTGCTGTAACGATCGTCAAGCGTTCCGACGTTCGCAGTCCATCCCATCCTTTATAGAGGTGAATTCCGTGCAGCCGAAATCGAATATTGTCCATCTGCCGGTTTACCAGCCGGGCAAACCGATCGAAGAAGTGAAGCGCGAATTGGGCTTGACCGAAGTCATCAAGCTCGCTTCGAACGAAAACCCGTTCGGATGCTCTCCGAAGGCGAAAGAAGCGATCAAAGCGGAAGTCGAATCGACAAGCCTGTATCCGGACGGCGGAGCCGTCGAGCTGACCGCGGCGCTGGCCGCCTCGCTCGGCGTCCAGCCGAACCAGATCATCTTCGGCGCCGGCTCCGACGAAGTCATTCTCATGATCGCCCGCGCCTATCTTGTCAAAGGCGACGAAACGGTTATGGCAAGCCATACGTTTCCGCAATACAAGCATAACTGCGAAATCGAAGGGGCCGTCTCCGTCGAGGTGCCGCTCAAGGACGGCAAGCACGACTTGCCGGCGATGCTCGCGAAAATCAACGAGCGGACGAAAATCGTCTGGGTATGCAACCCGAACAACCCGACCGGCACGATGGTCACCCGCGCGGAGCTGAACGATTTCCTCCGCCAAGTGCCGCCGCATGTGCTCGTCGTGCTCGACGAGGCGTATATCGAGTATACCGACTCCGCCGACTTCCCGGACGGCATCGAGCTGCTCCCGCAGTACAAAAACGTCATCACGCTGCGCACGTTCTCGAAAATTTACGGCCTCGCCTCGTTGCGGATCGGCTACGGGGTCGGCCACCCGGACGTCATTCATTCGATCAATCAGGTGCGCGAGCCGTTCAATACGAGCCGCTTCGCCCAAGCGGCCGCCAAGGCGGCGCTGCAGGACGGCGAGTTCATCGCCTACTGCCGCGAGCAGAACGCGAAAGGAATCGCCTACTTGACCGGCGAATTCGATCGTCTCGGCTTGTCCTACTATCCGGCCCACGGCAATTTCATCATGGTCGACGTGAAGCGTCCGGCCAAGGAAGTGTTCGAAGGGCTGCTGCGCAAAGGATTGATCGTGCGCGGCGGACACGCGCTCGATTTTCCGACGAAAATCCGCGTCACCGTCGGCAGCGCCGAGCAAAACGCCAAGTTCGTGGAGGCGCTCGAGCGAGTGCTGGACGAGGTGGCGGTGCAAGCCTAATCTAACCCGTAAAGAGTGAATCGAATGATCAAAGTCGCCATATTCGGCGTCGGATTGATGGGCGGCTCGTTGGCGCTTTGCTTCAAAGGGAAGCCGGGCATCCGCGTCGCCGGCCATTCCAACAATCCGGCCCAAGTCGAAAAATATTTGAAGCGCGGCGTCGTGGACGAAGCGAGCACCTCGATGCAGGAGGTGGCGGAGGACGCCGATTTCATCTTCCTCTGCACGCCGGTCGGAAGCTTGGAGCCTTACTTGGACAAGCTGCTCCGATGCAAGCTGAAGCCGGGCTGCATCGTGACCGACGTCGGCAGCACGAAAAGCTCGATTACGAAGTATGCGAGAAGCAAGGCGGTGCCGTACGTCCATTTCATCGGCGGTCATCCGATGGCGGGCTCGGAGAGGTCGGGCGTCGAGGCGGCCAGCTCGCACTTGTACGAGAACGCGTATTACGTCCTGACGCCCGACGATGCGACTCCCGCGGAGGCGTACGACCGGCTCGTGGAGCTGCTGCGCCATACGAGAGCGCACATCGTGCGCGTCGATGCGGACCGGCACGACGAAATCGTCGGCGCGATCAGCCACCTGCCCCATGTCATCGCGGTCGCTCTCGTCAACCAGGTCGCCGGCTACAACGAGCGCGACGGGCTGTACCAAAGCTTGGCGGCCGGCGGCTTTCGCGACATTACGAGAATCGCGTCCAGCCACCCCGATATGTGGCGGGATATTCTGCTCAACAACCGCGAAGTCGTCCTCGCACTGCTGCGGGACTGGAACGCCGAGATCGCCAAGTTCGCCGATATGCTGGAGCGAAGCGACGGGGACGGCATCGTCCGCGAGTTCAAGCGGGCGGGAGCGTTTCGCAGCCAGCTGCCGGAGCGGCGCAAAGGCGTCATCACGTCGATCTACGACGTCTATGTCGACGTGCCGGACCATCCTGGCATCATCGGACAAATCGCCACGCTGCTCGGCAACAGCCGGATCAATTTGAGCAACATCCATATTATCGAGAGCCGGGCCGACGTGCCGGGCGTCCTGCGGTTGTCGTTCCGCAACGAAACCGATCTGGAGGCGGCGATCGAGCTGCTCAAGCGCCATCGGTACGAAGTGCGGCAGTAGCCGAAAAATTTTTCGAAAAAGCGTCGAAACGATGAAACCGTTTCGGCGCTTTATTCGTCTAATGGAGAGATGATCGACCGACAACCGAATATCGATGAGAAACCGTTTTCAAAAAAAGTATTGACAACATGAAAACGGATACATATAATAAAAGTACAGTATGGTTTCTCTCCACTCCTATCCGAAAATATCGCACTTTGTGCAGCCACCGGTTTCGGTGGTCTTTTTTTTGCGTTCGGAACGGGATCCGGCTGATCGAATGGCAACAAATCCGATTTCGTGTCGAAAAAAAGAAGGATTTTTCCTAGTATTTGCAGAACTGTTATAGCTTAAAGCGTATCGAATCATCCTGTACTTTTTTGCGGATGGTGCGCAACTTTTTGCTCCCGTCATAGTAAAAGGAAGTAGACTAGCGGCAGGGAGCGTCACTCGGAACGCGAGGAGGGGCGCTTGTAATGACCGATTCCCAGCTCATTCGGGAAATCAAGGACGGCAACGTGCAATATTACGAGGAATTGATGCGGCGTTATGAGCGCAAAATTCTCTCGTTCATTTTCCATATGCTGAAAAGCGCCCGTATGGAAGCGATGGCCGAAGACCTTTGTTCCGAGACGTTTTACAAGGCTTACCGCAGCCTCCATTCCTTCCGCGAGGTCGAAGCGTCGTTCTCGACTTGGCTGTATACGATCGCCCGCAACACGGTGCTCAGCGAGCTCCGTAAAAATAAAAACGTCAACGTCTCGTTGGAGGAGAACGGGGCGATGTCGTTCGCCGCTTCCAGCGAGCATACGCCGGAGCAGACGATTTTGCGCAACGAGAAAGTGACGATGGTGCGCGACGCCATCAACAATTTGCCGGAGAAGCAGCGCTCTGCGCTTATTTTGCGCGAATACGACCAGCTCGACTATCAGGAAATCGCCAACATATTGGGCCAGACGGTCAGCTCGGTGAAATCGCTGCTGTTCCGGGCTCGCGCGAGCGTAAAAATGCAGCTGGAACCGTACATGGAGCCTATCTTTAAAGAGTACGAAGGGATGAATCAGCGATGAAATGCGACGACGTTCAAGAATGGCTGGGTGCCTACTGGGATTTGCCCGAAGACGACGAGCGGCGCCGGGCCGTCGACGAACATATCGGGCAGTGCGAAGCGTGCCGCGAGGAATTCGAGATTTGGGCGGAAAGCACCGCCTTGATCCGCGATACGGTCGGTACGGCCGAACGTCCCATCGGCTACAAGCCGGTGTCGCATCAGGTGATGCAGCGCATTTACGCCGACGAATCGTGGCGCATCCCGATCCCGCAGCGATTGTACGCGTTCTCCTATAAAATGAGAAGAAACTTGACCGCCGTCGTGGCGTTTTGCATGACGCTGTTCGTCTTCGGCTTCGTCCTGTCGATCATGGGCGTCGGAGGCGGTTCGGAGGATGCAACGCCCAAGTACGGCTTGAAGCCGGTAGCGAGCGTCTCGGCGGATGCGCAGGCCGGTTCCGGCAAGTCGAAGCCGCTCCCCGTATCGACGATGACCGCCAGCTTGAAAGACCCGTACATGGTGACGATGGGGCCGATCCGGAGCGTCCCCGACTATATGGTCGTCGTCTCGCTGCTCGGATTGACGGGGACGATATTGATCATGAACTGGCTGTCGAGGACAAAAGCATAACGAAACCGAAGACCTCCGCGCGAGGTCTTTTTTTGGGAGGGCATCGACGATGACGACAATCGGCTTGATTCGCCACGGGACGACCGACTGGAACGTAACGGGGAGGCTGCAGGGCCAAAACGACATTCCATTAAATGAAGCGGGACGATGGCAGGCGGTACGGCTTGCCGAACGGCTGCGTCGGGAGCGGTGGGACGCGATCGCGAGCAGCGATCTGGCGCGGGCGCGGGAAACCGCCGACATCGTGGCCGAAGCGGCCGGCATCGGCCCGGTTCGGCTCGAAGCCGGACTGCGCGAACGGACGCACGGCCGGCTGGACGGAACGACGCTGGAGGAGCGGATCGCCGCCTGGGGGCCGGACTGGAAGGAGCTCGATCACGGCGTCGAGAGCGACGAGCTGCTGTTCGCGCGCGGCTACGCCTGCATCGAGAAGCTGCTGCGCGAGTTCGAAGGCAGGCGGCTGCTCGTCGTCTCGCACGGCGCCTTCATCGGCGTCGTGATGGAACGGCTGCTCGGGCCGCGCATGCCGGACGGCCTGCTCCGCAATACGTCCGTCAGCATTTTGGAACGGACAAACGACGGGTGGCTGTGCCCGCTGTACAATTGCACGTCCCATCTCCCCGCCTGACTAGAACCGATATGCCTTGCGAAGAGCTCTCCGGAGCTCTTTTTTTGCGTTCGATCGCGCTGCTGCGAAGGGTGGAACGGCGACCGGCGAAATTTTCCAACCGGCGTTTATTTTTCGCAAAAACAGCGATAATGGGTAGTAAGTACCCATTCGGAGGAACGCTATGAATTTGGCCGACATGCTTTGCTACGCCGACATTCAACAGTTGAGCAACATCGCCCATACGTACGAGTGCGAGTGCAACGGTCATTCCAAAAACGAGCTGATCCAGTCGATCTTGTCTCGCGTGAACCGGAGGGAGGTGTTCGAGCGTCAAGTCGGGGACTTGTCGACCGAGGACATCCGTTTTCTCAATTCGCTCGTCTTCGAGCGGCGCGATTTGTTCAGCTTGGAGGAGCTTCTCGCCCGCGCGCAGCAGTCGAATTTCGGAGAAGGGGCGGGGACGCGGAATCCGCGCGACATGATATCCGGCTTCAAGCACCGGGGATGGCTGTTCAACGGATACTCGCAAAATACGAAATATTTGTTCCAGCTGCCGCAAGATTTGAAGAAGCGGTTCACGGACACGCTCGCCCGTTCGTTCGGGCGGGAGCTCGAATACGCCGACGAGCCGTCCGTTTATCGCGACGAGCAGCGGCTGATCGTCGACGACGTCTACCACGTTCTTCATTATATGTACCACCAGGAGGTCGCCTTGACGTCGGACGGGTCGATCCACAAGCGGCATTTGCAGCAGCTGCTCGACCGGCTGTCGGTCAAGGAGGAGCCGGTGCCGAAAGGGGGATGGCGTTTCGGGTACGGGCGAAAATTTCGCGATTTGCCGAGCCGGTTTTCGCTCATCTACGATTACTGCTACTATCAGGACTTGCTGACGGAGCAGCCCGGACGTCTCGCCCTTACCGACAAAGGGGAGCAGACGGTGCTGGAGGGCCGGCGCGAAGATTTGGCGCAGGTGTACCGGTTTTGGCTCAAGCTGTACAAAGGACCGATCCCGAACCTGCAGTCGCTCGTCTTCTGGATCGGGAAGCTCGCAACGGATTGGGTGAGCGCCGAGTCGCTCGGCAACGCGCTCGTCCGGCTCATTCGCCCGTTCTACTACGATACGCCCGAATCGATTTTCGACGCGAGGGTGCTGCAGATGATGATGCATCTCGGCCTGATCCGGATCGGAGAGGACGAGCGGGCGGGGAAGACGGTTATCGTGACGAAGATGGGCGAGAGCGTGATCGCCGGGACGTACGTCTCCGACGAGGAGACGATCCCGGTCGCGTTTGACAACGCGCCGTTCCCCTGATACAATCGCTCCATTTCCAAATCGATACGGGGAACGGAGTGAGACGTATGCTGCACAAGTACAAAGAGTCGTATCCGTCGGTACATCCGAGCGTCTTCGTGGCGCCGGGCGTCCAGCTGATCGGAGACGTGACGATCGGAGAGCAATGCTCGATCTGGTACAACGCCGTGCTGAGAGGAGACTTGGCGCCGATTCGCATCGGGGCCCGGACGAACATCCAGGACGGCTGCATCGGGCACGTGAACGCGGATCAGCCGCTTCTCGTCGGCGACGAAGTATCGGTCGGCCACGGTGCGATCATTCACGGCTGCACGATAGGCAGCGGCACATTAATCGGCATGGGGGCTATCGTACTTAACGGTGCGGACATCGGTGAATATGCTTTAATAGGGGCGGGATCTCTCGTCACGGAAAACAAGTCGATTCCCGGCTATACGCTTTCGCTCGGCTCGCCCGCGAGGGTGGTCCGGGAATTGACGGAGCAGGATTTGCAGCGAATGAAACGAACGATGGAAAGCTACGTGCGCAAAAGAGCGGAATTCCGGGAAGGCGGCGCTTGACGGATGAAGCGCGCCATCCGCTTTTCGGCCACCGGCTTTTCTGGACGGGGAGGGGTGCCCTTTGGAAAAAATGGACGTTTCCGGTTATGCGGCCATGTTGGGACTTTTCGCGGAAATGGTATGGGACGAAGCGATTCGCAAACAAAAAGAACAGACGCTTTACCGGGAAATCGACAGCGCCCTGGCGAGGGGGGACGAACAGACGTTCATCGCCCTCGCGCAGCAGTGGAAGGAGCTTCATTCGTGATCGTACTCCCGGGTACGTCGACCGAAAGACGGTGAACCGCGTTCAACCGTCTTTCTTTTTGTCGTTTGGCCGGCTGCGGCTCGCTCCACCTTACCGTCCGGTTGACTCCGCTCCCCGGAAAGGGGTAAAGTTAGGGACGGAACATTCGCGACGAAGGAGAGGACAAGCTTGAAATTCAGCGACATCGAACGATCCGCCTGGGAAGGGCTGAAGCCGTATTTGGATACGTGCCTGCTGCCGGTCACGGGATTGTCGGGCTTCGAGCAGCCTTGGGAGGCGACGCAGGAGCTCGAATATTTGAGAGACGTGATGGATTGCGTGGAAGGACCGTTTAAAGGAAGAATCGTCACGTATCCGGCGTTTCATTATATCGAAGGGCCGCACGGAGCGGATGCGGTCAACGCGGTATGCTGCAAATTGAAGGCGGCGGGATTCCGTTACGTGATCGTCATTACCGGCCATCCGTCGGCGGCCGCCGCCCGCATCCCCGACGCCGATTTGCTGCTGTGCCCCGAGGCGCCGGACGGAACGGTATTGGATGCCGCGGCATTCCGCCAAGCCGTCAACCGGGACGTACAGGCGATGTGGCAGGCGGGAGCGGCGAAACCGAGCGAATCGAGCGAAACGTAAGCCAAGCGGGCGTATGATCGGGCGAAAAATTGCGAAGGATAAGTTCGAGACGAACTTGTGACAATTTCGTTAAATGTTGCCTTCAACGTTTCGGAACGGCTCGGATTTGCTCGGGCTCCGTTCTTGACGGTCTACATGACGTAGGCTATTATATTTATGTCCTAGTGTGTTGTGCAAAGAAATGTCGTATTACGGCGTAACGATAAATGGCATAAAAGGGGGTAGAAGACGAATGCATGACGCTCACAACAAGCACTCTTCCGAAAAACCGATTACGCGGCGCGAAATGTCCCGCCGTCAATTTTTATCGTATACCCTCGGCGGTACGGGCGCATTCATGGCGGCGGGCATCACGATCCCGATGATCCGTTTTGCCGTCGATCCGATGTTGCAGCCGTCCGGCGAAGGCACGTTCGTAAAGGTTGTGGAAGAAAGCAAGATCACGAACGAGCCGAAATCGTTCAAATTCCAGATCCATCAAGTCGACGGCTGGTACGAGAGCGACATCGAGCTGGAAGCGTGGATCATGAAAGACGACAAAGGAGACATTTACGCTTTGTCGCCGGTATGCAAGCATCTGGGCTGCACGGTCAACTGGAACGCCGATCCCAGATATCCGAACCAATTTTTCTGTCCTTGCCACGAAGCGCATTATACGAAGGACGGCAAAAACATGGCGGTCGCGCCGGCTCCGCTCGACGAGTATAAGGTCAAGCTGGAGAACGGTTTCGTTTATCTCGGCAAAGTGCAACCGAACCAACACGTCACGAAATAAGGAGGCGTTTCGATCAAATGTTCAAAAGCATGTATAACTGGATTGACGAACGTCTTGACATCACTCCTTTATGGAGAGACGTAGCGGATCACGAAGTTCCGGAGCACGTCAACCCGGCGCACCATTTCTCGGCGTTCGTATACTGCTTCGGGGGACTGACCTTCTTCCTGGTCGTCATCCAAATTTTGTCGGGCATGTTCCTGACGATGTATTACGTTCCCGATATTATCAACGCCTACACGAGCGTAGACTATTTGCAGCATAAGGTCGCCTTCGGCGTCATCGTGCGCGGGATGCACCACTGGGGAGCCAGCTTGGTCATCGTCATGATGTTCCTACATACGCTGCGCGTCTTTTTCACGGGTTCGTACAAGGCCCCTCGCGAAATGAACTGGGTCGTCGGGATGCTGATTTTCTTCGTCATGCTCGGTCTCGGCTTCACGGGCTACTTGCTGCCGTGGGATAACAAGGCGTATTTCGCGACGAAGGTCGGCATCGGAATCGCGGCGTCGATTCCGGTCATCGGGGATTATATCCGCACGTTCCTGCAAGGCGGCGAGATCGTAGGCGCCCAGACGTTGACCCGCTTCTTCGCGCTGCACGTGTTCTTCCTGCCGGGGGCTCTACTTGCACTGCTGGCCGGACACTTCTTCATGATCCGCAAGCAGGGCATTTCCGGACCGCTATAATCGAAGGGAGGACAAATGCGTGGCACACGGTCATGATTCTAAAGAAAAAGTGGTCTACGTCGGGGATTCCCGCGTTCGCAAAAGAAATGCGATGATTCCGCCCGATTATTCGGCCTATCCGGGCAAGTCGGAAGCGTTCGTCCCGAACTTCCTGCTGAAGGAATGGATGGTCGGCGCAGTCGTGCTTGTCGGCGTCCTCGTGCTCGTCATGCAGGAACCGGCCCCGCTCGGCTATCCGGCGGATCCGCTCAACACCGGCTTCATTCCGATGCCGGACTGGTACTTCCTCTTCTTGTACCAATTTTTGAAATACCCGTACGTTTCGGGCAATACGTTCAAAATCTTCATGGGTTCGATCGTATTTCCCGGCATTTTCTTCGGGGCGCTCATGCTCGCTCCTTTCCTCGATACGGGGAAAGAAAGACGGTTTTACAAACGTCCGATCGCGTCCAGCTTGATGTTTCTGTCCCTGATCGCCTGCATCCACTTGACGGTCGTCTCTTGGATGCACTATCAGAAAGAGCTGACGGACAAAAACATCATTCCGGAGCATATCAAGCGCGAGCAGGAAGCCGAAGCGGCGAAGAAAGCCGGAGGCGAAGGCGGCGGCGCGCAGAAGCCTGCGGGCGCGGCCCAAATCGTCGCTCAGGACGATCCGGGCTATCAGATTTATCAAAAAGCGACTTGCGTCAGCTGCCACGCCAAAGATTTGAAGGGCGTAAGCGGCATGCCGGCTCTGCGCGGCATCGGCGACAAGCACAGCAAGGAAGAAATTTTGAACATCATCAAGAACGGCAAGCCGCCGGGGATGACCGCCCAGTATGACGCCAACATCCAGAAAGGTCTTTCCGCGGCCGATATCGATACGCTGGCCGACTGGCTGGCGAAGCAGAAGAAGCAATAATCGCAAGATCCGAACGAAGCCTGACCGCATACGCCGGTCAGGTTTTTTTTGAAGCCGACCCGGCGAAGGCCGAAGTCGCGAGAAGGGGGAGCGGGTTTGTCGTTATGGTATTGGTTTAGCCGCGAATGTCTGTTCAACCGGTCGTTTTTGCTCGCCCTGTTCGTCGTCAACGTGCTCGGGACGATTTACGGGTACGTCTGGTATTGGGATCAAATCGTCGAAACGGTGACGCGGATGCCGCCTTGGCTCGTCCTGTTCGTTCCCGACAGTCCGACGGCCAGCCTCTGGTTCACGGTATCGCTTGGGTTACTGCTGTTTGCGCCGCGTGCGGCCGGCTCGGCAGCGGCGGGGTGGATTGCCGCGCTGGGCGCGGTATCGTCGGTCAAATACGGCGTATGGGCCGTTGCGATGAACGCGGCCGTCGCCGCCCAAGGAGAGCGGCTCGTATGGGAGGAATGGATGCTCATCGCCTCCCACCTTGGGATGGCGGTGGAGGCGCTGCTCTTCATCGGGAGGTTTCGCGTCCGGGCCGCTCCCCTGGTTTTCACGCTGCTCGCCCTGCTTCTGAACGATTGGCTCGATTATCACGCGCTTATCTACCCGTGGCTGCGGGACGTGCTCTTGGACGATCTGGCCGCCATTGAGCTGTTCACGTGGACGCTGACCTTGGTCAGCACGGCGCTCGTCGCGCTCGTCATACGCTGGTCTAAAATCGGACATCCCCCCATAAGATGATGACGAGGGGGGATGTCCGATGCTCGTATTCGGGACAAAGCGGATGGGGGCGGCTTGCTTTGCGGTGGCGATCGCCGTCGCGCTGCTCGCGGGGTGCGGTCAAGACAAACCGGCCGCCGTCAAGGAGGCTTCGCCGGAGCAGCTCCGGCAAGTGGAGCGGCTGAACGATACGGCCGACCAAATGTACCGGTACGTCATGGAAGGCGAGATCGAGAAGGCGCGGGACAAGCTTGACGAGATCGGGGGCAAGCTGACGGAAATCCGATTCGAAGGGATGGCGACGGTCGAAGGCGTAAGCGCGCTTTCGGAATCGGTCGTCCAAGCGAAGCGTACGTTACAGTCCGTTCGCGTGACCCGGGAGGATGCACAGGCGGCTGCGGCGAAAATCCGGCTCGCCACCGACGCTTTGACGCACGATCATCAGCCGATGTGGCTTCAATATTATAAAGGAATGAAAGAAAACGTCCACCAGCTCGGACAAGCGATCCAGCTGCGCAGCAAGCAGGAGGCGGCGGGACGTCTGCAGCAGCTGTACGGCCGATACGACATGATCCGGCCTTCGCTGCTGATCAGCAAGCAGCCGTCGGACGTGGAGAAGATGGACTCGCTGTTCACGTTCATGCGGTCGCAGCTGTCGCAGCCGGAGCTTGACCCGAAGCAGGCGGGCAGCGGCGTCGAGCATATGGAGCAGGCGATCGACGATTTGTTCGGCCGTCACGAGAAGGCGGCGTACGCCGTCATGGTCGAACGGCCGCTCCCGTACACGTGGGTATTCGGCATCGGCTCGATTATCGTGGCGGTGCTCGGATTCGCGGCTTGGCGCATTTTCCGGTTCGAGCGCGGCAGTTTCAGGTGAGTCGGTTGCAGCGGCACGGAGCTAACGCTCCGTGTTTTTGTCTTTCCTGCCGCTTCGACGGCGCGGCCGCCGGTCAATGGCTTCGGAAGCCTTCTCCGAGCACGTCGTGAACGTCCGACAGGATCATAAACGCGTACGGATCGACCCGCTTGACGATCGTTTTCAGCTTGCGCGTTTCGTTGCGCGACACGACGCTGTAGACGACGGTTTTGTCGGCGTTCGAAAAAGCGCCCTTGGCCGGAAACAGCGTGACGCCGCGATCCATTTCGCGCGTAATCGTACGGGCCAGCTCCTCTCCTTTCTCGGACATAATCGTAAAGGCGACGGCGGCGTAAGAGCCCTCGGTGATGAAGTCGATCGCTTTCGAAGCGACGAAGACGGCGACGAGCGTGTACAGCACCTTTTCCTTCGGGATGTACAGCAGCGAAGAGCCGATGACGAGCACGTCCACGAACAAAATGATCTGCCCCATGCTCCATCCTTTCGTCTTGTTGAGCAGGCGGGCGACGATGTCCGTGCCGCCGGTCGTCCCGCCGAACCGGAATACGATGCCGAGTCCGGTGCCGATCGTGACGCCGGCGTACAACGTCGCCAAAAAGAAATCGTGCTCCGAACGGAACGGCACGATCCAGCCCCGATGAATCGCGAGCTCCATCGCCCATAAACAAAAGCTGAGCATCACCGTTCCGAAAATCGTAAGCACCATGGCCGTGCGTCCGATCGTTCTCCAACCGACGACGAACAGCGGAACGTTCAACAGCAGCGTCGTATACGATACCGGAAAATCGAACGCGTAGTTGAGCAGCAGCGAAATGCCCGTCAAGCCGCCCTCCATCAATTCGTTCGGGATGACGAAGTAATGGAGCCCGAACGCGTAAACGGCCGTGCCGAGCGCGACCGGGAGCCAGGAGCGAAGCGCTTCCGCCATCGGTTTGATCATATCGTTTCCTCCGTTCTTGCTTGGGACGTGATAAGGTATCGGTCATGCGTCCATACGTATAGTCTGTGCAAAAGAGCCGGTATGCTATATCGTTTCGTCTGAAACGGGCGACCGCAAAAAAGGATTTGTTTTCATCCCGCCTTTTGCGTTATTCTGTAGAGTAGAACGGACAGCCGGACCGAATGCGAAAGGGGTGCCACATGTCAAATAAATCGATACAGGATATTCAAAAAGAAGTGGACGCCTACATCTCCCAGTTCAAAGAAGGATACTTCAGCCCGCTGGCGATGCTGGCCCGCATGTCCGAGGAAGTCGGGGAGCTGGCGCGGGAAGTGAACCACCGGTTCGGCCCGAAGCCGAAAAAGCCGGACGAAGCCGACAACTCGATCGAGATGGAGCTAGGCGATATTTTGTTCATCACGGTATGCTTCGCCAACTCGCTCGGCATCGACTTGGGCAAAGCCCACGACGCGGTCATGCACAAATTCCAAACCCGCGACGCGAACCGTTGGACGAAAAAGGACACCGAAAACGGCTAGACGACATATGCTGTACCATCGAATGGCGAGGCTTTGTTTCTAAAGCGTAAGCCATGTTCGCATGCCCGGGAAGACGATTCCGACGTGTGACGCGCTCTTCCCCGCAAAGGAGGAACGGGATGGACGGCGAGTACGAAATCAAAAAGGCGTATGCTTCGATACTGGATTCCGACTTTGAACGGGCGATCGACTGGTTCGAGCAAGCCGTTCAGCTGGATCCGGACAATGCGGATTATCATTACAAGCTGTCGATTACGTATGCGAGAAGCAACCGTCTCGGCAAAGCGATCGAACACGCCAGACGGGCGCTTCGGCTGAGGCCGGACGACGAGACGTACCGGTTCCACGTCGATACGCTGGAATCGAAGCGGCTCGTCCAGGAGGCCGAGAAGCATTTGGACGGCACCGAACGGGCGCACTTATCGGTGGCGCTGCTGAAGGACGCGATCGCGCTCGACCCGCTTTCCTCGGAGGCGTACTTGCTGCTTGCCGCCGCATACGGCGAGCTGCGGGAATACGGACCGGCCGTGCAGGCCGCCAAGGAAGCGTTGAAGCTCGACCCGAACAGCCCCGAGGCGAGCAGGATGGCGGACGAATACCGACTGAAATGGAAAGCTTATTTGCAGCCTTAGACCGTAAAGGAGAGAACGATCGATGAACGAAATCATACATGTAGCCGTAGCCGGAGCGAGCGGGAAGATGGGGCGCGAAGTCGTCAAGATGGTGCTGGCCGATCCCGGACTTCGCCTCGTGGCCGCCGTAGCGAGATCGAGCGGCGGGATCGACGCCGGCTTGCTGGTCGGCACGGAGCGCTGCGGAGTAACGGTCTCGACGGATCTCGAGACGGCGCTGGAAGGCGCGGACGCCCACGTCCTGGTCGATTTCACGACGCCTCAATCCGTCATGGCCAACGCCCGCATCGCGATCCGGCACCGCGTCCGGCCCATTCTCGGGACGACCGGATTCGGTCCCGGCGACATCGAAGAGCTGGACAAGCTGTGCAAAGAAAACGGCATCGGCGGCATCATCGCCCCGAACTTCTCGATCGGCGCCATCCTCATGATGCGATTCGCGGCCCAAGCCGCCAAACATATGCCGCACGTCGAAATTATCGAATACCACGGCGACCAGAAGCTGGACGCGCCGTCGGGCACGTCGATCAAAACGGCCGAGCTCATCGCGCAAAACCGTCAGGAGCTCCGCCAAGGCAATCCGAACGAGCACGAGACGATCGAAGGAGCGCGAGGCGGCTATTACAACGGCTTCCGCATCCACAGCGTCCGTCTTCCGGGCGTCTTCGCCCAACAGGAAGTCGTCTTCGGCGGCTTCGGACAAACGCTCAAAATCCGCCACGATTCGTACGACCGCGCGGGGTACATGCCGGGGGTCAACCTGGCGATACATAAAGCGATGGAGCTTCACGGCATCGTCTACGGATTCGAGCATTTCATCGATTGAACGTCCGGTCGTCGGACAAAAGCGCACAGTGGAGGGAACCCCGATGAATATCGCGTTGATCGCGCACGATCGCAAAAAAGAAGAGATGGTCAATTTCGCCATCGCCTACGAGCAAGTGTTCAAGCATCACCAATTGTACGCGACGGGCACGACGGGTACCCGAATCATGGAGGCGACGTCGCTTCAGGTGCACCGGTTTATGTCCGGCCCGCTCGGAGGCGATCAGCAGATCGGAGCGCTCGTCGCCCAAGACCAGATGGATCTGGTCATCTTTTTGCGCGATCCGTTGATGGCCCAGCCGCACGAGCCGGACATTATCGCGCTGCTCCGTCTGTGCGACGTGCAGGGCATTCCGGTGGCGACGAACGTGGCGACCGCGGAGCTGCTCGTCCGTTCGCTGGACCGGGGAGAGTTCGGCTGGCGCGAGCTGGTGCACAAATATAAGCCGGGTGTGATGTAACATGACGGACAACCTCGATATTCTCATATTCGGCGCTCATCCGGACGACGCCGAGATCGGGATGGGCGGCACGATCGCCAAGCATACGGCGGCCGGGGTCCGCGTCGGCATATGCGATTTGACGAGAGCGGAGATGTCGTCCAACGGTACGGTCGAGACGCGCAGCGCGGAGGCCGACGAGGCGTCGCGCTTGCTCGGGCTCGCCGTCCGGACGAACCTGGGACTGCCCGACCGCGGGCTGTATATGACGAAGGAGCACGTGGACGCCGTTACGCTGGCCATACGCAAGCACCGGCCGCGAATCGTATTCGCACCTTATTGGCAGGACCGGCATCCCGATCATGTTGCCTGCAGCCACCTCGTGCAGGAGGCGGCGTTCAACGCGAAGCTTCGCCGGTATTTGCCCGATACGGAGCCCGTCGCCGTCGAGCAGCTTTTCTTTTATTTCATTAACGACGTTTACGAGCCGGACGTCCTGGTGGATGTGACGGAATCGTACGCGCTCAAGACCGCTTCGCTCGAGGCGTACCAAAGCCAGTTCAATCCGGCTTCGGGCGGGAACGGGTATGTGGCGACGCCGCTGAACCAAGGCTATCTGGAACGGGTCGAAGCGAGAGACCGGCTGCTCGGGCAAAAGCGGGCGGTTGGCTACGCCGAAGGGTTCGTGTCCAAGCTGCCGATCGTCGTCAACCTATTTTCCTGAACACCGGAATACAATGGGATACGGACTTATCTTAGGAACGTGAGGAGAGGAGGAACGTTATGGAAGTCGACCGTCTGAAAATCGGGATTACGTGTTACCCGTCGCTTGGCGGATCCGGCGTCGTTGCGACCGAGCTCGGCAAGCTGCTCGCGGAAAAAGGCCACGAGGTGCATTTCATTACGCATAGCGTTCCGTTCCGGCTGGGGAAGTTTCATAAAAACATTTTTTATCACGAAGTCGAAGTGAACGACTATTACGTGTTCAAATATCCGCCGTACGACTTGTCGCTCGCGAGCAAAATGGCGCAAGTGGCCAAAATGGAAAATCTCGACCTGCTCCATGTCCATTATGCGGTGCCGCATGCGGTGTGCGCGTTTTTGGCCAAGGAGATGGTCGGAAGCCAGCTGAAAGTCATTACGACGCTTCACGGCACGGACATTACGGTGCTCGGCCAGGATGAATCGCTGAGCGATCTGATCCGGCTCGCCATCGATCGGAGCGATGCGGTCACGGCCGTGTCGCAGGATTTGATCCGCGAGACGCGCGAGCTGCTCGCGATCGACAAGCCGATCGACCTCGCCTACAATTTCGTGGACAAACGGGTGTACTATCCGCGCGAGGTGACGCAGCTGCGCCGGGATTTTGCGAAGCCGGAGGAGAAGCTGCTCATCCATATTTCGAACTTCCGCCCGGTGAAGCGGGTAAGCGACGTCGTCGACGTGTTTGCGAAGGTGAGCGAGAAGGTGCCGTCGCGCCTGTTGTTCGTTGGCGAAGGTCCGGAGCTGTCGAAGACGATTTGCAAGGTGAAGGAGATGGGACTGACCGAGCGGGTCATTTTCGCCGGCAAGCAGGACGACGTCGCCCAAGTCATTTCGCTCGCCGACGTCATGCTGCTCCCTTCCGAGAAGGAAAGCTTCGGGCTCGTTGCGCTGGAAGCGATGGCGTGCGGCGTCCCGACGGTCGGCTCGAACGCGGGCGGCATCCCGGAGCTGATCACGCATGGCGAAACCGGGTTTTTGGCGCCGACGGGCGACACGCGGCAAATGGCGGACTACGTCGTCCGGCTGCTGACCGATCGGGAGCTGTACGACCGGTTCGTGACGGCTTGTCTGGAGCGCGCGACCAAAACGTTTTGCAACGATTTGATAACGGCGCAATACGAGCAAATTTATTACCGGGTGCTCGGCAGGCAAGTTCCGGAAATCGACTTTAGCGCGATTTGCCAAGCTTAAGCCGCCGATTCCGCGGATAACGATACGGAGTCGAACGATATGTCGGAATCGATAATGATACAGGAAGGGATCCAAGTGCTGCGGCGGCTGGAGGAAGCCGGGTACGAGGCGGTGTTCGTCGGAGGATGCGTGCGCGACCGTCTGCTCGGCCGGCCGCTCAAGGATATCGATATCGCCACGTCGGCGCTGCCGCAGGACGTCGTCCGGCTGTTCCCGCGAACCGCGCCGACAGGGCTCGCGCACGGTACCGTGACGGTCATTATGGAGACGCATACGTTCGAGGTGACGACGTACCGCAAAGAGTCCGAATACGAACAATTTCGCCGGCCGAAGGAAGTCGAGTTCATTTCCGACCTCGATGAAGATTTGCGCCGGCGAGACTTTACGATCAATGCGATGGCGCAAGGGCCCGACGGCTCGTGCATCGATCCGTTCGGCGGACGGGACGATCTGGACAAAGGGATCGTCCGCTGCGTAGGCGACCCGATGGAGCGGTTCCGCGAAGATGCGCTCCGGATGCTGCGCGGGATCCGATTCGCCTGCGAATACGGCTTCGAGCTGGAGGACGGCACGTGGCGGGCGCTCGTCCGCCACGCCCCGCTGCTCGAGCACGTGGCGACGGAGCGGGTGACGGCCGAGCTGGACAGGATGATCGAGGGACGATCGCCGGACCGGGCCGTAGCGCTGCTCGTCGAGAGCGGGCTTCCGCGGCATTTCAAGGAGCCCGTCGAATGGCCTCTTGCCCGCTGGGAACGGGCCCCGGAGGCGACGGAGCGATCGGCGCTGGCCAAGCTGGACGGCGCCGCGCTCCGTTGGGCCGGGCTCTTCATCCTGATGGAATGCGAAGCGGAGCAAGCGCGCGAGGCGATGAAGCGGCTGAAGTTCGCCGGCAAAAAGTCCGACGCCGTATACCGGCTGCTGCGAGCCGACGAATGGATGCGCAGCCGCGCGGACGGCGGGGACAGCCGTACCGGAGTCGAAGCGGAGCCGTCCGTATTCGAGACGGTGGCGCTCGGCGCGGTCGAATTCGGCAGGCCGGTCGTCCGGGAATGGCTGCGGCTAGCCGGCTGGCGTGTCGAGATGATGGGCGACGACGGGCTTCGACGTCTCGCCGCCGAAGGGGCCGCCGAGCTGGAGCGCGTCCCCGTCGACCGGATCGCCGAGCTGGCCGTGAACGGAACCGACTTGACCGGGGCGCTGGACAAGCCCGCCGGACCGTGGCTCGGCCGGCTGCTGTACGAGCTGCTGACGGAAGCGGCTTTGCGGCGGCTCCCGAACGATCGGGACGTGCTGCTGAACGAAGCGAAATCAAGAGCAAAGCGGGAAACGAACTGATGGAACAACGCATACTGGCCTACTTCGAACAACGGCCGAACGAATACGTCTCCGGCGAGCAGCTGAGCGAGCTGCTCGAGTGCAGCCGGACGGCGGTATGGAAACATATTCGCAGCTTGCGCGAGCGCGGCTATACGTTCGAGGCGGTGCCGCGCAAAGGGTATCGGCTGATCGGCGTACCGGACCGGCTGAATGCCGCCGAGCTGCTGGCCGCCTTGCGGACGCGGTCGATGGGGCGGTCGATCAAGCTGTTCGACGCCGTCGAATCGACCCAGACGATCGCCCACAAGCTGGCCGAGCAGGGAGCCGCCGAGGGGACGCTCGTGCTCGCCGAGCAGCAGACGGCGGGACGCGGCCGGATGGGACGCCGCTGGCATTCGCCGAAAGGAAAAGGCGTCTGGATGAGCCTCGTCCTGCGGCCGCAAATTCCGATCCATTTCACCCCGCAGCTGACGCTACTCGTCGCCGTCGCCCTTTGCCGAACCGTGCGGAAGCTCGGACCGGACGTGCCGGTCGCGATCAAATGGCCGAACGATTTGCTGGTGGAAGGGAAAAAAATTAGCGGGATTCTCCTCGAATCGAACGCCGAAGACGAACGGCTCCGGTACGTTATCGCCGGCGTGGGGGTAAGCGTCAACCTGGAAAAGGACGATTATCCGGACGAGCTACGCTCCGTCGCCACGTCGCTGCGGATTGCGTCGGGCCGCGAATGGAGCCGGGCCGAGCTGATCCGGACGTTTCTCGAGCAGTTCGAGGCGCTGTACGAGCTGTACCACGCGGAAGGGTTCGAGCCGATCCGGAGCGCCTGGGAGGCGCAGACGATTTCGATCGGGCGCCCGATTCGGGCGCGAACGCCGAAAGGCGACGTCGAGGGCGTCGCCGAGTCGATCGACGAGATGGGAGCGCTGCTCGTCCGCCAACCGGACGGCGCGATCGTGAAGCTGTACTCCGCGGAATAGGATGAAAAAAGATACAGCTTGCGCGTACGATCTGGTATAATCATGCGTAGAGGCGGTATCCTACGAGGAACTGCACTCGGAACGCACGACCGCAAGCAAGTACGCAAATCGACGAAATTCTGCTCTGAGCCTGAAAGGACCGAGACAGAAAGGAATCTGACGATTCGTTTCCGTTGCATGTCAAGCCCTTTTGGCGACTCGGCCGAAAGGGCTTTGTTGCGTTCTCCGGTTCGCAGGTACCAAACGAAAGCGGGTGGGAACGATGGAACCGAAAAAAATGAGCACGACCCGAATGAAAGCGATGAAAGCGAAAGGCGAACCGATCTCGATGATGACCGCCTACGACTATCCGTCGGCGAAGCTGGCCGAAGAGGCGGGCGTCGATGTCATCCTCGTCGGCGATTCGCTGGGCAACGTCGTAGCCGGACACGAATCGACGCTTCCGGTTACGCTGGACGACATGATTTATCATACGAAGGCGGTCACCCGTGCCGTTACCGTGCCGCTCGTCGTCTCCGACATGCCGTTCATGACGTATCACGGCTCGATCGACGCGACGCTGGCCGGCGTCGGCCGCTTGATGCGGGAAGGGCTGGCCAAGGCGGTGAAGCTGGAAGGCGGCGCGGAAATCGCCCCGACGGTCGAAGCGATCGTCAAGGCGGGCGTTCCCGTCATGGGACATATCGGGCTGACGCCCCAGTCGGTGTACCAAATCGGCGGCTACAAGGTGCAGGGGAAGAATTCCGCTTCGGCGCGAAAGCTGCTGGACGACGCGAAAGCGCTGGAGCAAGCGGGCGCGTTCGCCGTCGTGCTGGAGCTCGTCACCGACGAGCTGTCGCAGCAGATTACGAAGGAGCTTGCGATTCCGACGATCGGCATCGGCGCCGGTCCGCATTGCGACGGCCAAGTGCTCGTCTTTCACGATTTGCTTCAATACGCGTCGCCCGTCGTTCCCAAAAAGTTCGTCAAGACGTATGCGAACATTGGGGACGCTATACGTAACGGCATCGCTCAATATGTCAAAGAAGTGAAAAGCCGCAGCTTCCCGGCGCAGGAGCATACGTTCCACGCCGACCTGGAAATCGCCGGCCATTTGTACGGCGGCCGTGTCGACGGCGAATGAAGCGTCGTTCGAAGGGGAGAGGAGAATGAGCATGGAAATCGTCGGGACGATTCAAGAATTGCGAGAGAAGCTGCGGCAGGCGCGGCGAGACATCGAGCGGACGAAGCCGCAGTCGACGGTCGGCTTTATGCCGACGCTCGGCTATATGCACGAAGGGCATCTGAGTCTGATCCGGAAAGCGCGGGAAGAAAACGACATCGTCGTCATCAGCATTTTCGTCAATCCGCTCCAATTCGGGCAAAACGAAGATTTCGACAAATACCCTCGGGATCCCGAGCGCGATGCGCGGCTTGCCGCGGAAGCGGGAGCCGATTTCGTCTTCGTGCCGAGCGTTGCCGAGATGTATCCGTCGCCGACGAAAACGACCGTCGTCGTCCGGGACCTTACGGACGTGCTGTGCGGGGCGTCGCGCCCCGGTCATTTCGAAGGCGTCGCGACCGTCGTGACGAAGCTGTTCAACATCGTTCAGCCGGACCGGGCGTACTTCGGCATGAAGGATGCGCAGCAGGTCGCCGTCATCGAGCGGTTCGTCGCGGACTTGAACATGCCGGTGCGCATCGTCCGCTGCGAGACGCTGCGCGAGCCGGACGGCTTGGCGATGAGCTCGCGCAACGTCTACTTGAGCGAGGAGGAGCGCCGGCAGGCGCTCGTCCTGTCGCAATCGCTCCGGAACGTCGAACGGTGGGTCGCGGAAGAAGGAATGACGATCGAGGGATTGCACCGGCGAATTCGGGAAACGATCGAATCGGCGCCGCTGGCCCGAATCGATTATGTCGACATTCGCACGTACCCGGACATGGAGCCCGTCTTATCGCTTGACGAGTGGAACGGCGGCAAGCCGATTTTGGTCGCCTTGGCCGTCAAGTTCGGCCAAACCCGTCTGATCGACAATCGGCTATTTTTCGCCTGAGGAGGGATTCGCATGTTTTTGACGATGATGAAATCGAAAATTCACCGCGCGACCGTCACGGAAGCGAACTTGAATTACGTCGGCAGCATTACGATCGACGAAGATCTGATGGATTTGGTCGAGATTTTGCCTAATGAAAAAGTGCAAGTTGTAGATAATAACAACGGAGCCCGTCTCGAAACGTACGTCATTCCGGGGCCGAGAGGGTCCGGCGTCATTTGCCTGAACGGCGCGGCCGCCCGGCTCGTCCATCCCGGGGATACCGTCATTATCATCTCTTATGCCATGATGACGCACGAAGAGGCGAAGGCTCACAAGCCGCGTATCGCCATCATGGGTGCCGACAACCGGGTCATCGACACGGTCAACGTCGAGACGCATTCCACCATTTTATAAGCCCGCTCGTCTATACAGCACCGCGATTTCTCAGCTAAGGTGGGATCAGGTCATGTTGAAACAGTTGTTCGCCTCGATGCACGACGTGCTGGACGAATGTATCAAGCAATATCCGTCGGCGGACGTCATGAGGAAGCAGGATCTGCACAAGAAGCTGGAAGTGTTGAAAACGATGAGCGATTCGTTCATCGAGGAGTGGCTGAATTTCGAGGAGAAAATGTCCCGGTTTCTCGAGACGGTTCCGAAAGGCATCGACTGGAACGGGTTTCCCGCCGATTTGTCCGGGCAGCCGCCGGAGACGAGCTTATCGTCGGAGTCGTTCAAGAAAGGGCAAGGCTATTTTCAACTGCTTATGTACGACAATGCGATTCGCGAGTTCGAGAAGGTCGTCAAGCAGCATCCCGACTTCATGCTCGGACGGCTTTACTTGGCGATGGGCCATATGCGCAAAGGCAACGATGCGGAAGCGTACCGTCATTTCCGGTTTATTACCTCGTTGACCGACCATGCGCAGATGAAGGCCATCTCCTTCAACGCAATGGGATGCATTCAAGCGAAAAACGCCAATCTGGAGCAGGCGCAGCAGCTGTTCAAGCTCGCCTACATGGCCGATCCGACGTGCGTCGAGCCGATGATCAATATGGGCATCTGCATGTCCCACAACGGCGACACGGGGGCCGGACAAGGATTTATCCATTAAACGGTTTTCATTCTTCCCTTCCCTTTTCGGTTTCGAATTTGGTATGCTAAGAAGGAATCGCGAAGAAGGGATGGAACGACACCGGATGAAATATGCGGTTATCGATTTTGAAACAACGGGAGACCAACCTTCGGATGATATCATACAGGTTGGTCTTGTTGTTATAGAAGAAGGAACGATTACCCGGCGTTTCGCCTCCCTCGTCAAGCCGAGCAAACCGATTCCCGAATTTATCGTGCAGCTGACGGGCATTACCGACGAGATGGTGGCGGAAGCGCCGGCCATCGAGGACGTCTTGTCCGACATGCTTCCGCTTCTGGCCGACAGTGCGCTAGTCGCGCACAACGCCGGCTTCGATCATATGTTTTTGCGCTACGCGTGCGAGAAGAGCGGTTATTTGCCGTTCGACGGACGCGTGCTCGATACGATACCCGTGCTGCGCATGCTGTTCCCGACCTTGACGAGCCTTCAGCTGTCGATGGTGACGCAAGCGTTCGGCATCGAACACGATCGCCCCCACCAGGCGGATAGCGACGCCGAGGCGACGGCGCTCGTCTGGCTTCGCTGCCTCGAACGGTTCGATTCGCTGCCCCTGTTGACCGTACAAAAGCTGGCGCAGCTGTTCGAGAACGATCCGGGCGATCTCGGCTGGTTTTTGCAGGAGATGCGGCTGCGCAAAGAGATCGACGTCGGACTCGATCCCGACACGCATCGGTATTTTCGCCAATACGTGCTGAACGTGAACGATTGGGAGCAGGAGAAGCCGGCGCGCGAGGACGAGGACGGGGAAGCGGATAGCGGGATCGGCGCCTTCGAGCCGTTTTACGGGAAGATCAAGCAAAATTTGCGCGAGAAGTTCGACATCTTCGAGGAGCGCGAAGCGCAGGAGCAAATGATCCGGGAAGTCGAAGCCTCGTTCGCGTCCGACCGGCACTTGATGGTCGAAGCGGGGACCGGTACGGGCAAATCGCTCGGCTACCTGATTCCGTCGCTGTATCACGGGGTCAAGGAAAATAAAAAGGTGATCGTCAGCACGCACACGATCAATTTGCAGGAGCAGCTGCGGCAGCGCGACGTTCCGCTGCTGCAGGACATATTCCCCGTTCCGTTTCGGGCGGCCGTTCTGAAGGGACGAAGCCATTACTTATGCTTGCGCAAATTCGAGCAAAAGCTGTACAACCGCGACTTCGCCAGCGAAAAGGACGATCGCGTTACGGCCGCCCAAATGGTCGTCTGGCTGAGCGAGACGGAGCACGGGGACGACGAGGAGCTGTACTTCGCGAACCGCGGAGCCGAATTTTGGAGCACGGTGGCGAGCGATACGGATTCGTGCTTGAACCGGATGTGTCCTTGGTATAAAAAATGTTTTTATCACCGGGCCCGCCACGAAGCGAACATCGCCGACGTCGTCATTACGAACCACTCGCTGCTGTTCACCGATATTCAAGCGGAGAACCGGCTGCTGCCGGCCTACAAGCAGCTTGTCATCGACGAGGCGCACCATTTCGAGGAAGTGGCCAGCAAGCATTTGGGCATGGATTTGCACTATGCGTCCATGCTGAATACGCTGCTGTGGATGTATAAGGACGCCAAGACCGGCCAGCTTCCTTCGCTTCAATTCCGGCTCGACCGGGGCGCGGAGGAGAAGGCGTCGGAATGGAACGAAACGATCGAATCGGTATATCCGCGCATCGTCCGGATCAAGGAAGAATGGGATAAGCTGACCGAGCTGCTGTACCTGCTCGTCTCCGAACGGAACGACGCGGCGGGCGGCGAAAGCGGGCAGTACGTGCTGCGGCTGAAGCCGGAATCGCTTCCGAAGCATTGGGAGCCGCTGCTCGTCATCGAGGAGAACATCTATCTGGAAACGTCCGAAATCGCGAAAAAGCTGGAACGGCTCGTCTCCGAGCTGAAGGAGGAATCGGACGAATTCACGACGAGCAGCGTGCTGACCGACTTGTCGGGATCGGTGAAGCAGCTCGTCCGCCAGCGCGACATTTTGCGCTTCTTCCTGCGCATGTCCGATCCGAACTACGTCTACTGGATCGAGGCGTCGCCGTTTTACAAGAGCAAATCGGTGCAGCTGTTCGCCGTCCCGCTCGACGTCAGCCAGCTGCTGAAGCAGTTTTTCTTCGATACGAAGGACAGCGTCGTCTTGACTTCGGCTACGCTTACGGTGAACAAGTCGTTCCAATACAGCGCGGCGCAGCTCGGCTTGCAGCCGATTTCCGACGAGACGAAGGTGAAGACGGTACAGCTGCCGTCGCCGTTTCAATACCGGCGGCAGGCGCTCGTGCTCATTCCGAGAGATTTCCCGAGCGTCAAAGGAGCGACGGCCGACGCCGCCTTCATCGATGCGCTGGTCGGCTCGCTCGCCGACGTCGCCGTCGAGACGAAAGGCCGGATGCTCGTCCTGTTTACATCGCATCGGATGCTCAAGCAAATTCATCCCGAGCTGAAGGAGAAGCTGAAGCCGCACGCGATCCAAGTGCTCGGACAGGGCGTCGACAGCGGCAACCGGAGCAAGCTGATCCGCTTGTTCCGGTCGCAGTCGGCAAGCGTCCTGCTCGGGACGAGCAGCTTCTGGGAGGGCGTCGACATTCCGGGCGAGGCGCTCACCTGTCTCGCGATCGTCCGCCTGCCGTTCCAGCCTCCGAACCATCCGCTCGTCGAGGCGAAGAGCGAGCAGCTGAAGAAAAGCAACCTCAATCCGTTTACCGCGCTGTCGGTGCCGCAGGCGGTCATCCGGTTCAAGCAAGGGTTCGGGCGTCTCGTTCGGACGGCGCAGGACCGCGGCGTCGTCGTCATTTACGATACGCGGGTGCTGGAAACGTCGTACGGACGCAACTTCCTGTATTCGCTGCCCGGACCGAAAATCGAGCATTTGAGCACGCAGCATCTCGTATCGCGAATTTCCGATTGGATGGGAGGGGAGAACGGATGAAGACGCCGAAAATTTCCGAGGCGGTCGTTCGCCGCCTTCCGGTTTATTTGCGCTTTTTGAACGAATTGAGCCGTCGCAACGTACAGATGGTATCGTCGCAGGACTTGGGACAAAAGCTCGACTTGAATCCGGCGCAAATTCGCAAAGATTTGGCTTACTTCGGCGAGTTCGGCAAGAAGGGAATCGGATACGACGTCGGCTACTTGATCGAAAAAATTCGGCAAATCTTGAAGCTCGACCAGCTTATCCCGGTCGCTCTCGTCGGCGCCGGCAACCTGGGAAGGGCGTTGTGCAATTATAACGCGTATCTTCGCGACAATATGAAAATCGTCGCCGTATTCGACAGCTCCCCGGAAAAAATCGGGGTACAGATCAACAATTTGACCGTTCTGCCGATGTCCGCTCTCGTCGAGACGATCCGGGAGCTGAAGGTGCGCATCGGCATCATTACGGTGCCGGCGTTCGAAGCGCAGGTCGTCGCCAACCAGTTCGTCGAAGCGGGCGTGGAGGCGATACTGAACTTCGCTCCGGTCATCATCAAGGTGCCGAGCGAGATTCGCGTCCATCATGCGGACTTTACGACCGAGCTGCAAAGTCTCGCCTACTATTTATAAACCGGAAGCGCGGCGGGGATTCGTTCCCCGCCGTTTTTTTTCCAATGGAGGGAACGGGATGAGGCGAAAAGCGATTGTCATCGGTGCTGGGATCGGCGGCTTGAGCGCGGCGATCGCGTTGCGGGAGGCCGGCTGGGACGTCGACGTGTTCGACAAAGCGTCCGTCTCGGCGGACAACGGGGCCGGCATCGTCTTGGCGGCCAACGCGATGAAGGCGCTGGCGAAGCTCGGCGCGGCGGAAGCCGTAGCCGAGCGGGGAGCCGCCGTCGGCAAAGCCGAAATCCGTACATGGGACGGCAAGCTGCTCGTCGAGCTGCCGGCCTTGCGGCAAGCGGCCCGGTACGGGACGCACAGCTACTTGATTCACCGGGCGGAGCTGCGTTCGATTTTGCTTCGGCGTTGGGCGGAGGCGGGCGGAAGCGAGGTCCGGACGGAAAAGGAGCTTGCGGCGATCGAGCAGGATGCGCGGACGGTTGCCGCATTGTTCCATGACGGCACGCGCGTAGAGGGCCACGTGCTCGTCGGAGCGGACGGCGTCCGGTCGGCGGCGAGGGAACGGCTCGTCGGGCCGGAGCCGCTCCGGTACGGCGGATTTACCGCGCTGCGCGGCCTATGCGAATACGCCGACGAACGATACGCCGTCGAGGACGGCGGAGGCTTCGAAGCGCTGGGCCCGGGCCGAAGGTTCGGCTTTTCCCACCTCGGCGGCGGGCGCGTCTTTTGGTTTGCCGCCATTAACGCGCCGCCGGGTGACCGGCTGTCGCCGAAGGAGCGCAAGGAAGCGGCACAGCGCCACTTTCGCGGCTGGTATGAGCCGGTCCGGGCCGTTATCGACGCGACCGCGGAATCGGCCATATTGGCGCACGACCTGTTCGATCGAAAGCCGCTGACCCGTTGGTCGTACGGCCGTGCGACGCTGCTCGGCGACGCGGCGCACCCGATGATGCCGAACTTGGGGCAAGGCGGCGCGCAAGCGCTCGAGGACGCGATCGTGCTGGCGCGAAGCCTGCGGCCGGAAACGGCGGACGTCGCCAAAGCGCTGCAAGCGTACGAGCGGGCCCGGATCCCGCGCACGACCGCGATCGTCAAGCAGTCGCGACGAATGGGCAAGCTGATGCAGCTGGAGAACGGAATCGCCATCGCCGTCCGGAATTGGATGCTGCGGACCGTTCCGCCGGCCGTGCTGGCGAGTCGGCTGGACGGCATCGTCGGAGCGGACGTCGATTGAAGGAGAAGCGCTCAGAGCAACATGCGGGCTGCCGCCATGCCAATCGCCCCGACGACGACAGTCGCGGATAAGCTTTTCGTGCGAATCGCCGTGAGAAAAGTCGGGATCAAGACGACGACGACCGTCCAGTCGATCGCAACCGTCCCTTGTCCCGATTCGAGAAGCGCACTCTCGACGACGAGCGCGGTCAAAATGCAGACCGGAATGTAGGACAGCCACTTCAGCACGAAAGGCGGCAGCCGGACGGTGCGGACGAGCAAAAAGGGAAGGACGCGAGGCAAAAGCGTTACGAATGCGCATCCCGCAATCAGCCCGATCATCGATAAGGTCGTATTCATCGTTCGGTCACCGCCCCGATGGTCGCGACGACGACCGTCGACAGCAGCACGGCGACGTACGACGGTACGAACAGGCTGAACACGATCATGGCGATGACCATGTAAAGTACGACGGACAACCAATGCGTCCACTTGGATTTCTCCACGCTTTGGAGCTGAAGCACGAGCAGGGCGGCGAACATTGCGACGAGCGCGAAATCGAGCCCGAACCGTTCGGGCTCGGCGATCCAATGGCCGAATACCGCACCCAGCGTGCAGGAGGCGATCCAGGACAGGTAGGCGGTCACGTTCAGGCCGTTCATCCATCTGTCGCTTAAACGGCCTTGCTCCGCGATCCGGCTGGCCGCCACGCCGAACGTTTCGTCGGTGAGCAAACTGCCGAAGCCGACGTTTTGAAGCAGCGAATAGTGCGTCAAGTAAGGCGCAACGGTCAGGCTGAGCAGGAAATGTCTCAGGTTCACGACGAAAGTGGTCAAAATGATGGCCGATGCCGGGCTCCCCGCGGCCAGAAGGGCGCAAAAAATAAACTGGGCCGATCCGGCGTAGACGAGAACGGACAGCAAGGCGACTTCGAGCATCGAGAGGCCGGACGAGACGCCTACGATGCCGAAAGCGAACCCGATGCTCGCATACCCGAGCAGCGTCGGTACGCAGTCTCTGATGCCTTGCCCGAACGTATCCGCACGTCTCGCCGGGCGAGCTTCGCGCCATGTTTCGTTCATAAGCGATCCCTCGTTATCAGATAATGGTAAAGGGCGGACAATCGGAAATTCAAAAACTGACGTCCGTTATAACGTACATTTATTATAATATAACGGCTGAGAACAAAGTCAATCGCGGATTGGACAAAAGGAACGCAATCGGTTATTCTTATACATAGTAATCCTATGCATAGTTATTCTAGGTATTATATCATGGAAGGAGGATGGACTTGAACAAAGAGCTGTTGAAAGGAAGCACGGGAACGATGCTGCTGTCGTTGTTGAATCGCGGCGACCTGTACGGCTACGAGATGCTGAAGGAGCTCGAGCGAAAGTCCGGAGGGGCGTTCGCCTTGAAGGAGGGCACGTTGTATCCGATCTTGCACGCCATGGAAGCAGAGGGCTGGGTGGAGGCGTATTGGAGCGAGGCCAATGGCCGGAAGCGCAAATATTACCGGATTACCGACGACGGGCGGAGCCTCCTGAAGGAGAAAAAACGGGAGTGGTCCGAGTTCCGGAACGCGGTTGACCTTGTATTGAGGGAGGGAAGGACATGATCCGCGATCATGAATCGGTCAGAGGCTTTCTGCAAGCCGTCTGCTCGCAAATCAAGGCGAAAGCGATGCACGACGACATTCGCCGGGAGCTCGAAGGCCATATCGAAGAGCTTGTGGCGGAGCGGGAGGCATTCGGCGACAGCCGGGACGAGGCGATTCGTCACGCGATCGCCTGTATGGGGGACCCTGTCGACATCGGCAAACAGATGCATCGCATTCATCGACCCCGAATGAACGGAGGGTTGCTCGCCGCCGTTTCGGCGATTACCGGGTTCGGTTTGTTCGCCATCTACGCGGTCGGACTCAGCATGCGCTATAACCGTCCGGAGCTCGTAGACAGTCTGTTTTCCCACAAGTTCGTTTCCGTTATCGTAGGCTTCGCTCTCCTGTTGACGCTTTCCTTTCTTCCTTATCGGAAGCTGTCGTCCTATTCCTGGGCGATTTATGCGTTGGCGGTGGGCGGATTGATCGTATGCCGTCCGTTCGGGGTGACGGTAAACGGAAGCCCTTCCTACTTCGCGTTCGGAAGCTTCGGGGTCGATTGGGCTTGGTTCGCCACCTACCTGCTCTTGGTCGCGGCGGCGGGTTTGTTGATGGAATGGCGGGACAAGCCGAGGTTTTGGACGACGACCGGAATCGCGCTGGTGGTCGTGCCCACGCTCTTATTCGCCGGCTTGTCCCGGCTGCCCTGCTTGGCTTTGTATTTGACCGTCTATACGATTCTGTGCGCGGCGGCAACGAAAAGCCGGTGGAAGGCGATCGGACAAACGCTGCTTTTCCCGGCCTTCATGCTTGCGGTCGCTCTCCCGAATCGAGCCGATTGGTTGACCCGGCTGACGGCGTTTCTTTATCCCGACCGGGACCCGCTTGGCGCAGGCTACATGAACGTCCAGCTGGAAAAGTCGATTCGAGCCGCAGGCTGGTTCGGAAACGGGTTTGCCGTACCGGTGCCGAATGTACCGGACATCCACGGGGATTACATATTCGCTTATTTGGTCTATAGTTTCGGCTGGGCGGCCGGTATCGCTTTGGCGGGCGGCTTCGCTTTGTTGTGCTGGTGGATGATCCGTTCTGCCCGACGAATCCGGGACGGATACGGCCGGCTGCTCGTGACCGCGGCGGCCGCCTTGCTCGGCATCCAGACCGGGTACAACCTGCTCATGTCTTTGGGAGCCGTGCCGATCGTCGGGATTCCGCTTCCCTTTGTCAGCTACGGGTTCAGCCACCTCGTGCTGGAGCTGTCGGCCATAGGACTGTCGCTTGCCGTCTTTCGTACCAAAACGGTGGCGCCGGCCGAAAACGGTCTGCGCACCTGAAGGGCCGACAAGACGAAAAAGGCTGCCCGCCGGTCTGAGACGACCGATGGACAGCCTGCTTCGTTTTTCAGAACAAATCGAATATGAGCTTGTACAGCAAGAAAGCGAGCACCATACTGATCGGGATCGTAATGATCCAAGTGATGACCATCCGACCGACCGTACCCCATTTGACGTCCTTGAAGCGGATGACGCTGCCGGTACCGATGATCGACGACGTAATGACGTGCGTCGTGGACAAAGGTTGTCCGATATGTGTCGACGTCTGAATAATGATCGAGGACGTCAAGTCGGACGCGAATCCGTTGACCGGCTCGATTTTCATAATCTTTTTGCTGACGGTCTTAATGATTTTCCAGCCGCCGATCGAGGTGCCGAGACCCATCGCCGCCGCAGCCGAAATTTTTACCCATAACGGAACGTCCAGCCCCGTCTGATACTCCCCGGCGACGAGGGCGAAGACGATGATGCCCATCGCCTTCTGCGCGTCGTTGCCTCCGTGGGAAAACGACAGCAGGCCGGCGGAGACGATCTGGAACGAGCGAAACACCCGGTTCAGCTTCGAGCGGGAACGGTTGCCCCCGAGCAAAATGGCATACTTGATAATGCCCATGACGAGAAAACCGACCGCGAACGCGATGATGGGGGACAAAATCAAAATGTAGATGATTTGCAGAAAGCCGCCCCAATTGAGCGAATCGGTTCCCGCTCCGGCGATAACGGCACCGGCCAAGGCGCCGATCAACGTATGGGAGGACGACGACGGAATACCGTAATACCAGGTGAGCAAATTCCAGAAGATGGCCGCGATCAGGGCGGCGATGACGACCTGGATGCCGTTGTCGATTTGCGCCGGGTTGGCGATTTTGCCGCCGACGGTTTTCGCTACCTCCGACGAGAGGATGGCGCCGACGAAATTGAGCACCGCCGCGTACAAAACCGCGAAGCGGGGGGACATCGCCCTCGTCGAGATCGAAGTGGCGATCGCGTTCGCCGTATCGTGGAAGCCGTTGATGAAATCGAACAACAGCGCCAAGAAGACGATAAAGATGATCAGAGTAAGCATGATGGTCTCCTAACCGGTGGATTAAGCGTAGCGAAGCACGACACTGTCCAAAATATCCGCGACGTCCTCGCAGCAGTCCGTCGTTTGTTCGAGCCGTTCGTATAGCTCCTTCAGCTTGAAATCGTGGTAAGGATCGGTGGGGCTTGTGAAAATTTCGCGAATGCCTTCGCGCATCAGCCGGTCGCCTTCGTTCTCCAAGCTGTTGATATGTACGGTGTGCTCTTGGATTTGGATATATTTCTTTTTGGCGAGCAGCTTGAAGGCGGCGAGAAGATGTTCGCAGGACGACACGAGCACTTCGGAGAAGTCTTTCATATATTGGTTCGTAAACGCGATGTTGAGGTAGTCGAATCGCGCGATCGACGCTTCGATCCCGTCAAGGACGTCGTCCAGCCGTACGGCCAGCTCCATGATGTCTTCCCGGTCGAGCGGCGTGATGAACACTTTGTTCAAGCCTTTGAAAATTTCGTGCGTGAACGAGTCGCCGACGTTCTCGATTTCCTTGAGCGAGTCGTAGTAAGTGGCCGGAGGCTTGTCCCCCATCATGGCGCTGCGGAACATTTGCGCGCCCTTCAACGTATTCTCCGCGCTCTGGATGAGGAGATTCAAGAAGTCGATCTCGCCCTTTTTATTGAAAATCATCAAGCCGATAACCCCCAATGCGAGTTGAAATGCAGAATGGTCTTTCTTAACACAAAATTAAAATTATCATATCCGGAAGGGGAAAAGCAATCACGCATTCGACGTTTTGTTGCTCGATTCGACGAAACGGCCGGACTCGCTTGATTTTGACGGGCGGTCGAGGTACATTGGTAACGTAAAGAAACGGAGCCGTTCTTATTCTTAAATCGAAAGGCTGATCGCGCACATGGCAAAGACGTTGATCCGAAACGGCGTATTCGTCACCGCAACCGACGAAGCGCCGATCGTTCGAGGCAATATGATTATCGAAAACGACAAGATCGCTTATATCGGCGAACAAGCTCCCGACCCGTCCGAAACGTTCGACGACATCGTCGACGGTGCCCGGAAGCTGTACATGCCCGGACTGGTCAATACCCACGGGCACGCCGCGATGTCGCTGCTGCGCGGCTACGGCGACGACCTCGCGCTGCAAGTATGGCTGCAGGAGAAGATGTGGCCGAACGAAGCGAAATTTACCGGCGAAGACGTCCGATGGGGGACGCTCCTGTCCATTCTCGAAATGCTCAAAGGCGGGACGACGGCGTTCGTCGACATGTACGACCATATGGACGAGGTGGCACGCGCCGTCGAGCAATCCGGCATGCGCGGCTGCCTGACGCGCGGTGCGATCGGCCATTGCCCGCCCGACGTGCAGGAGATGAAGCGCCGCGAGGCGATCCAGTTCGCCCGCGATTGGCACGGCCAAGCCGACGGCCGCATCACGACGATGATGTCGCCGCATGCGCCGTACACGTGCCCGCCCGACTTCATCGAGAAGTTCGTCGAGGCGGCGCACGAGCTGAACCTGCCGATGCATACGCACATGTCCGAAACGCTGTTCGAGGTGCTCGAGAACGAGAAGCAGTACGGCCTTCGGCCGGTCGACCATCTCGCGAAGCTCGGCGTTTTCTCCCGGCCGTGCCTCGTCGCGCACGCCGTTCATCTGACCGACGCCGAAATCGAGACGCTGCGCGCTCACGACGTGCGCGTATCGCATAACCCGGGCAGCAACTTGAAGCTGGCGAGCGGCGTCGCGCGCGTGCCGGACCTGCTCAAGGCGGGCGTCCTCGTCTCGCTCGGCACGGACAGCGCCGCAAGCAACAACAATTTGGACATGTTCGAGGAGATGCGTCTCGCCGCGCTCATCCATAAGGGCGTCAGCGGCGATCCGCTGGCCGTGCCGGCGCGGGAAGCGCTCAAGCTCGGGACGGCGAACGGCGCCCGCTCGATCTGGCTCGACGGCGTCGGCACGCTCGAAGCCGGAAGCAAAGCGGACTTCATCGCGCTCGATATCGATCAAGCTCATTTTTTACCGAAATCCGACTATATATCCCACATCGTCTATTCCGCCTCCGCCAAAGACGTTACCGACGTGTTCGTCGACGGCAAACAGCTCGTCAAAGACGGCGAATGCCTGACGCTTGACGAAGAACGGATCAAATACGAGGCGCAGGCGCGCTTCGAAAACCTGATCGGCCGCGATTGAACCGGACCCGCGTATTCAAGGAAAGGAGAATCCGGGACATGTGGAAGAAGATTGCGCTGGGCGCGGCGGCGGTGCTCGTCGCGTCGGTCGTCGCCCTCGTCATCTTTTACCGGACGATCCATAACGAGGAATGGGACATGCGCAGCGCGGCGATCGCGACCGTCACGTCCAGCACGTACATGAAGTCGGTCGACCGCGTCGAAAGCTTCGTCGGCGAAAAAGCGTATATGATCGCCTTCGGAAAAGACGCCGAAGGCAAGGACGCGATCGCGTGGGTGGACGGCGGCGAAGCGCATATGGAGTACGCCGATGCGGGCATTTCGGAAGACGAGGCGAAGCGGAAAGTAACCGGGCAAAATCCGGCCAACGAAGTGCTTCGGGCGCTCCCCGGGGTACTGAACGGGACGTACTTGTGGGAAGTGCTGTACAAGCGCCGGGAGGACGACGGCGAGCGGTACTATTACGGCTACTATCGGTTCGATAACGGCGAAGAACTCGATACGTGGAGGCTGAGCAAGCATAAGTAAGCAAAGAAGACCGGTCGGGCGAAGAATCGCCTGCCGGTCATTTTGACGTGCTCGCCGACGTTACTTCGGCTGCACCCGCGCGAACACGTTCACGACGAGCAGGATGACCGACGCGATGACGAGCAACCCCCCGATCGCCGCACAAGGAATGCCCGCCGCTTCCATGCCGTTCGCGAAAAAGAGCATGCTTACCACAAGCACCGGCAAGCCGACGTTATGCAGCCAAAACTGCACGACGGCGAGCTTCGCCCGCCCGGCCTCCGGATAAAGCGTGTAAATGACGCCGCAAAGCGCGAGCGACGCCCATCCGAGCAAATTGATGTGCGCATGGGCCGACGTGTACTGGAACGCATTGGCGATGCCCATCGCCAGTCCGAGAACGACCCCGATCAAAAAATAGACGACGGCTACTTTCAAAAATCGAGCTCCCACGTTCATTTCCTCCCCGATCAAATTGGCGGTTCCTACGATCTTCCAGCAAGCTGCCATTCGACGTCCGGTCGGCGATTCCCTTTTTTCATGCGCCAATGTCCCGGAAAACACGGCGAACGAATCCTTTTTCGCTCCGGCAAAAGCACGTTTCCACACATTGCATCGGCATTCGTATAGCTATTGTGATATACTTTGAATATATCGATCGGATCTATCAAATTACACGTTTAGAAAGGGGGACGTCACGTGAAGTTGCGTCTCTTGCCTGTTTTAACGAGCGTTATCGTCTCTTCGGCCGTGTTGTTCGGAGGATGGTTCTTATATGATAGTTTGGCTATGGAAAACCCGTTGTCCCGCATCGTCGCGGAGCAGCCGGGCATCGAGCAGTCGCAAGTGAGCATCGGCGGCGATGCGGTAACCGTCGAGCTGACACCGAAGCCGGACGCCAACATCCGGGAAATTTACAAATCGATCGTCGACCAAGGCGGCTCGATTATCGGCGACCGCGACGTCGAGCTGATCGTCCGCGATTCGAGCACGCCGGAGCTGGACCGCTGGTGGTCCAACGCCTTGTTCGAGGTGGCGGAAGCGATGGAAAGCAAACGGTACGCGGCGATACCGGCCGCACTCGAAGCGAAGAAAGGAACGTATCCGGGCCTGTCGGTCTCGACCGAAATGGACGATACGTACGTATACGTTCACTTGACGGACGGCCAGCACGACAAGTTTTTGCAGCTTCCCCGCAAGCCGCGGCAGATGGGGGTGTGGCCGAATGAGTAAGCTCGGGAAAGAAATGCTGATCGGGTTCGTGCCCGTGCTGCTCGCCTTTTTGGTGTTCATGGGCGTGAACGTCGTTCCGATCGTATTGGCCGGCGTTATTTTGTTCTCTCTATTCTATGTTACGCGGATGCGGGATAGTATGGGCGCCGCTTCCTCGGAGCGCAAAAGCAAAAGCCGAACGCCGACGTATTTGACGTTCGACGACATCGGCGGCCAGGACCGGGCGAAAAACGAGCTGAAGGAAGCGCTGGACTTTTTGATCAAGCACGAGGAAATCAGCAAGTTCGGCATTCGGCCGTTGAAGGGCATTTTGCTGACCGGTCCTCCGGGAACGGGGAAGACGCTTATGGCGAAGGCCGCGGCGCATTATACGAATTCGGTATTCGTGTCCGCCTCGGGCAGCGAGTTCGTGGAAATGTACGTCGGCGTCGGCGCGAGCCGCGTCCGGGACCTGTTTAAGGAAGCGCGTACTCGTGCGGCGAAGGAAGGCAAAGATTCGGCGATAATTTTCATCGACGAGATCGACGTCATCGGCGGCAAGCGCGACGGCGGCCAGCATCGCGAATACGACCAGACGCTGAACCAGCTGCTGACCGAGATGGACGGCATCCATACGGCGAACACGCCGCGCATTTTGATGGTGGCGGCCACGAACCGGAAGGAGATGCTGGACAGCGCCCTGCTTCGCCCGGGACGGTTCGACCGGCATATCCAGGTGGACTTGCCGGACAAAAAAGGGCGGATGCACATTTTGCAAATTCACGCCAAAAACAAGCCGGTTTCCGAAGACGCGAGCTTGGAGCGGGTGGCAAGCGAGACGTTCGGCTTTTCCGGCGCCCAGCTCGAGAGCGTCATGAACGAGGCGGCGATCTACGCGATGCGCGACGGCGAGACGTCGATCGGCCAGCGTCACTTCTCGCTCGCCATCGACAAGGTGATGATGGGCGAGAAGACGGACCGCGAGTCGACGATGGAGGAGCGCAAGCGCGTCGCGCTGCACGAGCTCGGACACGCCATCGCGGCGGAGAACGTCAAGCCCGGCTCGGTGTCGATGGTGTCGCTCAGCCCGCGCGGCCAGGCGCTCGGCTACGTGCGGCATAACCCGCAGCAGGACCAGTACCTGTATACGCGTACCGAGCTCGAGCAGCAGATCATGATCGCGCTCGGAGGCGCCGTCGCCGAGGAAATGTTCTACGGCGGCCGCAGCACCGGCTCGCGCAACGACTTCGACCAGGCGCTGCACCTCGTTCGGACGATGATGGATTCCGGTTTGACGGGACTCGGCATTATCGATCGCCAGATGGTGACGAAGGAAGAGCTCATGAAGGAAAATGCGGCGATTTTGGACGAGCTGCACGGCCGTACGCGGGAGCTTCTGGAGCGATTCCGGTACGTGTTCGAGCAGTCGCTGGACATCCTGATCCGCGAGGAAGTATTGTCCGGCGAGCAATTTCGCATACTACTGGCAAACGCGAAAGAGGAAAAGACGTCCGCATGACGCCGATTCCTTCCGATGCGACGAAACTTCAGCGTTTTACGCTGAAGTTTTTTGTTTTTTTCGAGAAGCATGCGCGACCGGCGGCGAATCGGTACTTTTTTGTGTCGGCGGATGAAATCTTTTTCCTTTCGGTGTATGATCGATTTAGGTACGGAAGCGGTAAAAGGTCGCGCATCGAGAATCGGGGGGAGAAGGGGCCGTGCAAATTTCAAAGGTCGGCGTCATCGGCGCCGGTACGATGGGACAAGGCATCGCGGAAATGCTCGCTTCCAAAGGAATCGACGTCCTGCTGCTGGAGCGAAGCCCGGACCAACTGGAGCACGCTTGGGCGATGATCGAAATCAGCCTCGGCAAGCGGCTTGAAAAGTGGGATATTACGGAAGCCGAGAAGAAGCTCATCTTGGGCAAAATTCATAAAACGTACGCGTACGAGCAGCTGTCCGATTGCGAAATGATCGTCGAAACCGTCACCGAGCATTTGGAGACGAAAAAAGACGTTTTCCGCAAGCTGGACGCGGTACTGCCGGACGGGACGATCATCGCGAGCAATACGTCGACGCTCAGCTTGACCGAGCTGGCGGGGGAGACGAAGCGGCCGGAGCGCGTTATCGGCTTGCATTTTTTGTACCCGGTCGGCAAAGTGCCGCTCGTCGAGATCGTCCGGGGGCTTCGAACGTCCGTCGAAACGTACGAGACGGTGCGCGCCTTCGTCGAGCAGACGATTCAGAAGAAAGGCATCATGGTGTACGAATCGCCCGGCTTCGTCACGACGCGGCTCATCTGTACGCTGATCAATGAAGCGCTGCATACGCTGTCGGAAGGAGTCGCATCCGCAGAAGATATCGATACGGCGATGCGGATCGGCTACGATTTCCGCTACGGTCCGCTCGAGATGGCCGACCGGTTCGGCCTCGACGCCGTTCTCGCGGCGATGGACCGGATGTTCCGGGAATACGGCGACTTGAAATACCGCCCGTCGTTTTTACTGAAGCAGATGGTGCGGGCGGGACATTTGGGCGTCAAATCGGGAGAAGGCTTTTTCCGCTACGACAAGGACGGTGACCGGCTATGAACGTGCTCGTCATCAATGCGGGCAGCTCGTCGCTGAAATATCAGCTGTTCGACATGACGCACGAAACGGTGCTTGCCAAGGGCAAGGTGGAGCGGATCGGCATGGAAACGGCGATGCTGACGCACGAGCCGGCCGGCAAGCAGGAAATTCGCGAAGTGAGCGAAATATTGGATCATACGGCGGCGATCCGCAAAGTGCTGCGCATTCTCGTCCACCCGAAGGAAGGCGTCCTCGAATCGATGGAGCAGGTGCACGCGGTCGGTCATCGCGTCGTCCATGGCGGCGAGACGTTCTCGGGCTCCGTCCGGGTCGACGAAGAGGTAAAACGGGAAATCAAACGTTTGTTCGACTTGGCGCCGCTGCACAATCCCGGGGCGCTCACGGGCATACTCGCCGTCGAGGCGAATTTGCCGGACGTCCCGCAGGTGGCGGTGTTCGACACGGCGTTTCACCAGACGATGCCGCCGAAGGCGTTTCTGTACCCCATACCCGGCGTTTTCTATCGAAAGCATCGCGTCCGGCGGTACGGCTTCCACGGCACGTCCCATCAATACGTCAGCGGAAGGGCCGCCGAGCTGATCGGCAGGCCGCTTTCCGAGCTGAAGATGATCTCGTGCCATATCGGCAACGGAGCGAGCGTCACCGCCATCCTGCACGGACGGTCGTACGATACGAGCATGGGGATGACGCCGCTCGAAGGGCTCATGATGGGGACGAGAAGCGGCGATATCGATCCGGCGATCGTGCCGTTCGCGATGGACAAGGAGGATTTGTCGCTGAACGAGGTCAATTCGATGCTGAATAAGCATAGCGGCTTGTTCGCCGTATCCGGGGGACTCGGCGACATGCGCGAAATCGTCGAGGCGGCGGAACAGGGCGATCGCAACGCGAAGCTCGCGTTCGACATGTACGAATACCGGTTACGCAAATATATCGGCGCCTATGCAGCCGCCATGAACGGGTTCGACGCGCTCGTCTTCACCGCCGGCGTCGGCGAGAACAGCGCCCTGCTGCGCAAGACGGTATGCGACAATTTGACGTTTTTCGGCGTGAAGCTGGACGAAGCGGCGAATGCGCGTCCGGGCGGCGGCGACCGCCGCATCTCGGCGGACGATTCGGCGATCGGCGTATGGGTCGTGCCGACGAACGAGGAGCTCATGATCGCGCGCGATACGTTCGAGGCGTCCCGAGCTGCGCTGCAGCCGTCGACTTGAACGGCGGCACCATGACGAATGGACGGAGGAATGAGAATGGAGCTTGTCACGATTCGAGAATTGAAAAGCCACGTGGGGAAAACGGTGCGCATCGGCTGCTGGCTGTACAATAAACGGTCCAGCGGCAAAATCCAGTTTTTGCAGCTGCGCGACGGCACCGGCTTCGTACAGGGCGTCGTCGTCAAAAGCGAAGTGCCGGAGGACGTCTGGGAAGCGGCGTCCAGGCTGACGCAGGAAAGCTCGCTGTACGTGACCGGCACGGTGCGGGAGGACGCCCGCAGCCAAAGCGGCTTCGAGCTGAACGTGACGGCGGCGGACATTATCCAAATCGCCGTCGATTACCCGATTACGCCCAAGGAGCACGGCGTCGACTTTTTGATGGACCACCGCCATCTGTGGCTCCGTTCGCCGCGCCAGCGGGCCGTCATGGTCGTGCGGGCGCAAATCATTCGCGCCGTTCAGCAATTTTTCGACGATAACGGGTTTTATTTGGTCGACCCGCCGATCTTGACTCCTTCGTCGTGCGAAGGGACGACGAACTTGTTCCATACGAAATATTTCGACGAGGACGCGTACTTGACCCAGAGCGGCCAGCTGTACATGGAAGCGGCGGCGATGGCGCTCGGCAAGGTGTATTCGTTCGGGCCGACGTTCCGCGCCGAGAAGTCGAAGACGCGCCGGCATCTGATCGAATTTTGGATGATCGAGCCGGAGATGGCGTTCGTCGATCACGAGCAAAGCTTGGCCGTTCAGGAGAAATTCGTCTCCCACGTCGTGCAATCGGTGCTGACGCATTGCCGCCGGGAGCTCGAGACGCTCGGCCGGGACGTCTCGAAGCTGGAAAACGTGCTCGCTCCGTTTCCGCGCATCACCTATGACGACGCCATTGCCCTTCTGAAGGAAAGAGGGCACGCGATCGAGTGGGGCGAAGATTTCGGCGCGCCGCACGAGACGGAAATCGCGCAGCAGTTCGACAAGCCCGTGTTCATCACGCATTACCCGACGGCGATTAAAGCGTTCTATATGAAGCCGCACCCGGACCGTCCGGAGGTCGTGCTGTGCGCCGATCTGATCGCCCCCGAAGGGTACGGGGAAATTATCGGAGGCAGCGAACGGATCGACGATCCCGAGCTGATGGCGGACCGGTTCCGCGAGCACGAGCTCGGCGACGAAGCGTACAAATGGTATTTGGATTTGCGCCGATACGGGACGGTGCCGCATTCCGGCTTCGGCCTCGGGCTCGAGCGGACGGTCGCCTGGATTTGCGGACTCGATCACGTACGGGAGACGATTCCGTTCCCGCGGCTGCTGTACCGGTTATACCCGTAAACGGATAGAGGAGGCTGGCGGATGGCGAAAGGGGAAGACTGGAGCCGGATCGAGCGCGGCGTGGCGGCGGCGATGCGGGAAGGCGGCGTATCCGTTCCCGCCCTGCTGCTGCGTCTGTACAAGGCGATGAAGCTGTCCGATACGGAAGCGATGCTGCTCATCCAGCTGCTCGCGTTCAAGGAGAAAGAAGGCAAGGAGTTTCCGACGCCGGAAGAGCTGCAGAGCCGCATGTCGGCGCCCCCCGAGCAGGTGATCCGGGCGCTGCAGCGTCTGATGAAGGACGATCTGCTGCAAATCGACGAGGATACCGACCCGGTGACGGGCGTCATGGGCGAGCGGTACAACCTGATGCCGATGTACCGGAAGCTGGCGGCGGCATGGCTCGAAGAGTCGCGCCAGAACGCGGCCGCCGCCCAAGCGGCGAAGAAAGAGCGGCCGGCGCCGGCGAAGCCGGATGCCGACGACATGTTCACCGTATTCGAGAAGGAATTCGCCCGACCGCTTACGCCGATGGAGTGCGAGACGATCACGCAATGGCTCGACCGCGACAAGCATCCGGAAGAGCTCATCCGGTTCGCCTTGAAGGAGGCCGTATTCGCGGGCGTCATCAACTTCCGATACATCGACCGGATATTGCTCGAATGGAGCCGGAACCGCGTGCAAACGCCGGAGCAGGCTCGGGAATATACGCAGAAGTTCAGAGGGACCCGATGAGGGTCCCTTTTTCCGTTCGTTCCGGCGTTTTTCGGATAAAACCGGGCCCGGCGGCGAACCCTATAACCAAATCTAGCAACCGCACAGGTCGGCATGATGTCCGGCTAGTCGGCTTGACGGACTGCCATTTCATAGACGGCGGGTGAACGGAGCCACTCATGAACCAACATCAATCGAAAAACGATTTGCCCCGCAGGTATTTATCCCATCTGACCTCGTTCAACATGAACTATATGCATCTGCGCAACCCGCTGATCGTCGCGTGGTGGTCGGCGGCGTTTCCCGGCTTCGGCCATCTGATGCTCGGCAAATATTTGAAGGGCTACATGCTGCTCCTGTGGGAAGTCGTCATCAATACGTTTTCGAAATTGAACGAGGCGATGGTGTATTCGTTCACGGGGCAATTCGATTTGGCGCGCACGTCGTTGAACAAACGGTGGCTCCTGCTGTATATCGCCGTCTATATCCATTCGATATGGGACAGCTACCGGCTGACGATCGAGACGAACAAGCTGACCCGGCTCGGACGGCGTGCCGGATCGCCGATCCAATCGCTCGAAATCGGCGCGTATTCGATCAATTTTTTGGACAAGCGAAATCCGCTTTTGGCGGTCGCTTGGTCGATGCTCATGCCGGGGCTCGGCCATCTGTATCTTCATTTGATTCCGACCGGATTTTTGCTGCTGTGCTGGACGATCATTCAAGTCGTCATGTCGCATTTTCTCGAGGCGTTCTATTACACGATGACCGGCTCGTTTCGGGAGGCGACCGCGGTGATCGATGCGGAATGGGCGCTGTTCCTGCCTTCGCTTTACGGATACGCGATTTACGAATCGTATGTAACGGCCGTCGAGTACAACAATTTGTTCCGTAGGGAGCAAGCCCAGCATCTGCGCAACGAATACCAGTCCGAATCGTTCGATATGCCGCTATGAATCGGGGGAGGAAACGACGTGTACGTGCTGTCGGCTTTCGAGCACTCGTTATATGTGGATCTCGCGCTGAGCGAGCTGGAGGAATTGGGCGTCGATCGCGAGCGGATGATGGCGGTACCGCTCGAGCAGTCGCTAGGCGCTCAGCCGCTGTTCGATACGCTGCATCGATCGGACGGCATCAGCCTGTTCGACGGCGGTGCGGTTCTCGGCACCGTCTTCGCCGTACTCGGCGCGAGCTTCGGCTTCGCGCTCCGTTGGGGGCCGATCATATGGGGGCTGATCGGTTTTTTCGGCGGTTTCCTGCTCGGCCTCGGACTCGACGTGCTCTTGAACGCGCGGCGGCTTCCCCGCAAGAAGGCCGGAAAACCGGCGGCGGAAGTCGTCCTGCTCGTCCGGTGCATCGGTTCGGAATTCGAGCAAGTGCGAACGATACTCGAACGCAACCATGCGCTGGGCGTCGGTAAAGTGGATCGTTCTTGACGCGACGCAACAAGCGAAAAGCGGCCCGTTGTCGGGGCCGCCTTTCGCGTTATTTTTGTATCATTTTCCACCGGTAGACGTACTCGAACAAAAACTCGAACGCCTCCAAATGCCGCTTCGCTTCGAAGACGTTGGCGCCCCATGCGTAGATGCCGTGATTGCGGAGCACGATGCCCGGCACGGCCGGATTGAGGCGGCCTTCGACGAGCGCCGCGATTTTCGGGATGTCGGCGTAATTCGGCAGGACGGGCACTTCGATCGACGCGTCCTCGTCCCAAATGTTGAACGCCTTGATCAGCTCGACCCGCTCGATCGGCACGCTGCCCCGATCCGCGTACAGCTCGGAGACGATGTTGTTGAACACGGTATGGACGTGGAACACGGCGCCGCAGCCGGTCAGCCGGTAAATTTCGCAATGAATGAGCGTCTCCGCCGATGGCTTCAGCTTCGTCGGCTCGGTCGGGCGGCCTTGGCCGTCGACGATCAAGTAGTCCTCGGGCGAATGCTTCGATTTGTCTTTTCCGCTCGACGTAATCGCGAAGGCGAAACGGTCGGGGGCGAAATCGCCGACCCGGACGGACAAGTTGCCGCTCGTCGCCGGGAACCAGCCGCGCGCAGCCAGCTCCGTCTTGATATCCTTCAGCCGGGCAAAGGCGTCCTGGCGCTGCTCCAGCGTGTAGATTGTTTCGTTCATGGGGTGACGCCTCCTTGTTCGAGCGTATGAAGATGGCGAATGACGTCGTGGAACGTCTCGTACGGTACGTATTCGACGCCGAGCTCCTCGCATTTCGCGATCAGGTGCGACCGGGCGAAGACGAGATCGGCCAGCTTCGCGCCTTCGAAGTCGGTTACGCTATCCCCGATCAAAATCCGGAAATAGTCCTCCTTCGGGTACCGTCGGATGACCGTCGTCTTGCACATGCCGCAATCGTTCGTGCAATGCTCGTCGCACCGGTTCGGCCAAACGATGCGGATCCGCTCGCCGGTAAAGTCGCTGGCGTTGCAGTAAATGTTTTCCCGCGGAATCGGAAACGGCTCGAGCAGCGGCAGCAGGAAAAAGTCGATTCCCCCGCTCGTCACGAGAAATTCGATCCCGTGCGTCTTGCAGTAGTCGAGCAGCTCCGCGAAGCCGGCCCGGATGCCGGCGGTGTCGAAGACGTACTGCGCCACCTCGTCCTTGCGGGAGGCGGGGAGCAGCTCGAACATGCGGCCGACGCCTTCCCGGATGCTGAGCGACCCGTCGACGACGCCGTCGACGAGCTCGCGCCAGCCCGGCGGATCGAAATGCCGCATGATGGCGACGATATTGTCGCTCATCGTGATCGTGCCGTCGAAGTCGCAGAAAACGACGGGGCGCCTCATGATTTGGCCCCCCACCGTTCGACGGCCGCACCCAGCTCGGCGTGCGATTTGCCGTACTCCTCGAGCGGGATGCCGGCCGCGACGGCGTCGATCGCCTGGCGGAACGCCCGGCCGCCGGCCGCGGCTCCCATCGGATGGCCGTGGACGCCGCCGCCCGCATTCACGACGACGTCCGTCCCGAAGTCGCGGACGATCCACGGGACGAGTCCCGGGTGAATGCCCGCGGAAGGGACCGGGAAGCTCGCGCGAAGCGGGGAGACGGGGACGGCGCCGTCGTCACCGGGAGCCCGGTAGCCGTAGTCGGCTTCCAGCCGGTCGGTGACGAGGGCGTGGCGAATCGCCATGTTTTCCTCCTTCGGCATGACGACGGAGCCGTACGGCGAAGGGAACAGGACGAGATCGGCGCCGGCGAGCCGCATCAGCTTGCCGAGCAGCACGGAGGCGGCGATGCCGTAATGCGGCGACGGGTACAAGGCGCCGGCCAGCGCGGGATGGGCGGCGATCGGGACGCGGATGTCCGGATCGGCGCTCAGCTCGCGAAGCGTATCGAAGCCGTAGGCGAGCACGTTGAACAGGAGCGCGTTCGCCCCGGCGCCGATCGCCCGCTTCGCTTGGTCGGCCAGCTTCGAGGCGGGGCCGGTCACGTTGACGGCGTACAGCAGCTGCTGGCCCGTCTCGGCTTTGGCGCGCCGCGCCGCTTCCATGCACGCCTCCACCCGTTTTTCGATCGGGGTAAGCGGGTTTTCGAACAATATTTCGTCATCCTTGATCAAATCGACGCCGCCGGCCGCTTGGCCGTAAAACTGCCGGGTCAGCTCGTCCAGATCGTGGCCGATGACCGACTTGAAAATGCTCATGAGCAGCGGCCGGTCATGGACGCCGAGCAGGTCGCGTACGCCTTCGATGCCGTACTTCGGCCCGGCGAAACGGCTCATGAACGAAGGCGAGAAATGAAGATCGATCAGCTTGATCTTGCCGTCCATCGACAGCTTGCCGAAGACGGTGACGAGCAGGGCGGGGATGTCCGCGCTGAAGTTGGCGTCCGGGTAGGCGATCCGGATGTCCGCGTACCGGCCGGTTCCGCCTTCCGCCGATTCGCCGCCGCCCGGCGGCTCGGTCACGTCGACGGACAGCACTTGGCCGAGATGCTTTTCCATTTCCTTTTGCTTGGCGGCGGGCAAGTCCGTCCAGCTGCCGACCGTCAGTCCGACGGCGATCGACTGCGCTTTTTTGTGAAAATCCGCTTTATCGTCATAACAACGGTATGTGGCGACACAATACGAGTTCAAGACGTTACACCTGCTTTCCATGCGATAAAGATTGCTCGGCCATCGCCGCCCCCATCTCGCGGGCCCGCTCGGCCGCACGCAGAACGGCGCGGGAGACGGCTTCGCCGACGCGGTTCGCCTCCATCAGCTCGATGGCGGCTTGCGTCGTGCCGTTCGGCGACGTTACTTTGCGTCGAAGCTCCTTCGGCGACTCGTTCGTAGTTTTGACCATTTGCGCGGCGCCCAGTACGGTTTGGACCGTCAGCTGCCGCGCTTCCTCCTCGGACAAGCCGCCCTCGACGCCGGCGGCGATCATCGCTTCCATGACGTAATAGATGTAGGCCGGGCCGCTGCCGGATACGCCGGTGACGATGTCGAGCCGTTCTTCGTCCACGGCGCACACTTCGCCGATGGCGCGGAACAGCGCCAAGCCCGTTTCCCGCTGGCCGGCGGAAACGGCTGCGGAGAAGCTGATGCCGGTCGCGCCGAGACCGATCGTGCTGGACGTGTTCGGCATCGTGCGAACGACCGGGTACGGCCCGCCGAGCAGCCGCTCGATCGTCGCGATCGACAGACCGGCGATGACCGAGACGATCAGCTGATCCGGGCGGAGCAGCCGGCGAATGTCGGCGATGCCGGACGGCGCGTCCTTCGGCTTCATGCTGAGAACGACGACGTCCGCTTCGCGGATGTACCGGTCGCGCTGCTCGGGCATCCGCGCGGTGCGGATGCCGTATTTGTCCCGCAGGTCGGCGAGCCGCGCTTCGTCCTGCCGGTTCACGGCGACGATCCGGTCGGGATCGGCGATACGCCGTTCGATCAAGCCGCGGAGTATCGCCTCGGCCATCGAACCGGCTCCGACGAAGACGATGCGTTTATCCAATGTGGCGTGGTCCATGTCCGTATCCCCCTTCCGAGCGGTTTACCCGCGAATTTGTCCGCTGCCGTGCACGACGTATTTCGTCGACGTCAGAGCGGGGAGGCCCATCGGTCCGCGCGCATGCAGCTTCTGCGTGCTGATCCCGATCTCCGCGCCGTAGCCGAATTCGAAGCCGTCGGTAAACCGGGTGGAGGCGTTATGATAAACGGCGGCGGCGTCCACTTCTTGCAAAAACGTCTCGGCCCGTCCGGCATGCTCGGTTACGATGCACTCCGAATGCAGCGTGCCGTATTCGCGGATATGGTCGAGCGCTTCGTCCAAGCCGCTCACCGTTTTGACGGACAAGATCAAGTCGTTGTATTCGGTGCGCCAATCGTCCTCGGTCGCTTCGCCCATCCACGGAACGAGCGTACGGCTTTTCGCGCAGCCGCGCAGCTCGACGCCGAGATCGCGCAGCTTGGCGGCGAGATCGGCCAAGTGGGCGCCGGCGTACCGCTCGTGCACGAGCAGCGTCTCCATCGAGTTGCAGACCGAAGGACGCTGCACTTTGGCGTTGATGACGATCGGCTCGGCTTTGGCCGGATCGGCTTCATCGTCGAGATACGTATGGCAAATGCCTTCGCCCGTCTCGATGACCGGCACCGTCGCGTTTTGGACGACGTTCTGGATAAGGGAACGTCCGCCGCGCGGGATGATGACGTCGAGCAGGCCGTTCAGCTTCAGCATCTCGTCGACCGACGACCGGTCGGAGCTTTCAATCAGCTGCAGGGCTTCGGGCGGCAGCGACGTGCGCGCCAGCGCTTCGTGCATGACCGCGACGATGCGGCGGTTCGACTCGAGCGCGGCGGAGCCGCCGCGCAGGACGACGGCGTTGCCGGTTTTCAGGCACAGCCCGGCCGCGTCGACGGTGACGTTCGGACGGGCCTCGTAGACGATGCCGACGACGCCGATCGGCACGCTGATTTTGCGGATATGCAGGCCGTTCGGCCGCGTCGTCTCCTCGACGATCCGGCCCGTCGGATCGTCCAGCTCGACGATTTGGCGGAGCCCTTCGGCGATCGCCTCGATGCGTTGGCCGTTCAAGGCCAGACGGTCGAGCAGGGAGGCGGACGTTCCGTTTGCCCGGCCCCGCTCCAAGTCGATCGCGTTCGCTTCGATGATGGATGCGCTCCGGGCGATCAAGGCGTCCGCCATCGCGAGCAGCGCTTCGTTTTTTTGCTCCGTCGTCAGACGGTTCATCGCGCGGGTTGCGGCTTTCGCCCGCAACGTTTTATCGCGAACTTCGCTCATGTTCGATTCCTCCTGATCCCATTCGATTTCGGGATGATCTTCGTGATAGACTATCGCGAGTTACCGGAAAAGACGTTCGCGAACATAGGCCGCCAGCTCCGGCGCCTCCAGCTCGAACGGCTCCGCCGCGGTTCGCGGCTTGCATTCCACGACGCCGTCGGCCGCCCGCTTGCCGACCGTGACGCGAAGCGGCAGGCCGAGCAGGTCGGCGTCCGCGAATTTGACGCCGGCACGCTCGTCCCGGTCGTCGTACAGGACGGAAATGCCGGTCTGCCGCAGCCCGGCGTACAGCCGTTCGGCGAGCTCCGTCTGGGCCGCATCGCGGGCGCTCGCTTGGATGAGATGGACGCGGTACGGCGCCACCTCGGCCGGCCAGACGATGCCGGCTTCGTCGTGGTGCTGCTCGACGATCGCCGCGAGAAGGCGGGAGACGCCGATCCCGTAGCAGCCCATCCAATACGGACGCGGCTTGCCGGTTTCGTCGAGAAACGTCGCGCGCATCGGCTCGCTGTATTTCGTCCCGAGCTTGAACACGTGGCCGACCTCGATCCCTTTGTGAAAGCGGAACTCGCCTCCGCAGCGCCGGCAGCCGTCCCCGGGCGCCGCCGTGCGCAAATCGCCGTACCGGTCGACCCGGAAATCCCGGTCCGCCGCGACGCCGACCCGGTGACGGCCGGGCTCGTTCGCTCCGACGACGGCGCCGCCCATGCCGCGCACCTCCTCGTCGGCGACGATCGCGACGCCGGCTTTCAGTCCGACCGGGCCGATGAAGCCGGCCGCGGAGCCGAGCTTGCCGGCGATATCCGCTTCCGGCATCATCTCGACGTTTGCCGCCGCGAGCAGCCGCTTCGCCTTCGTCTCGTTCAGCTCCCGGTCGCCGCGGACGAGCGCCACGACCGGCTTGCCGTCGGCAAGCAGGGCGATCGACTTGACGATCCGCTTCGGCTCGATGCCGAGAAAAGCGGACAGCTGCGCGATCGAACGGACGCCCGGCGTTTCGACGATCGCCCCTCCAGGGAAGCGGTCGCCGGCCGGAGCGCTCGAGGCCGTATCCGGTGCGGCCGCTTCCGGCGCCGATTCGGCCAGCTCCACGTTGGCGGCGTAGCCGCAGCCGGCGCATTGCGCGATCGTATCCTCGCCGACGGCGGACAGCGCGACGAACTCGTGGGTGTCCGTACCGCCGATCGAGCCGGAATCGGCTTCGACGGCCCGGAACGTCAAGCCGCAGCGGGCGAGAGCGGCTTCGTACGCGTCGTACATCCGCTTGTAGCTCGCGTCGAGCCCTTCCGGCGTCGCATCGAACGAGTAAGCGTCCTTCATCAGAAATTCGCGCCCGCGCAGCAAGCCGAACCTTGGACGCCGCTCGTCGCGAAACTTCGTCTGAAACTGGTACAGCGTCAGCGGCAGCTTCTTGTACGATTTCACTTCGTCGCGGACGAGCGCCGTGATCGCTTCCTCGTGCGTGGCGCCAAGCGCGAAGGCGCGGCCGTGCCGGTCGGCGAGCCGCATCAGCTCGGGGCCGTATTCGTCCCATCGTCCGCTTTCCTGCCACAGCTCGGCCGGGTGAAGCGAGGGGAGAAGCAGCTCGATCGCGCCGGCTTTCTCCATTTCCTCCCGGATGATCCGCTCCACGTTGCGAAGCGCCCGATAGCCGAGCGGCAAGTACGAGTAAACGCCGGAAACGAGCGGACGGATCAGGCCGGCTCGAATCATGTAGCGGTGGCTCGCCGTTTCCGCATCGGACGGGTCGTCCCGCAGCGTCGGAACGAGCGTATTCGATTGTCGCATACTCTCACCTCCCGGCGAAGACGATCCACTCGTCGCGATGGACGACTTCGATTCTCGTCACGTCGACACGTCTGCGCACTTCCTCGGTGGACAGTCCGGCCACCGCTTTGAGCTGCCACGAGGCGTAATTGACGACGCCTCTTCCGAGCGTCCGGCCGGACGCGTCGGCCACCTCGACGACGTCGCCGGGATGGAAGTCGCCCTCGACTTCGGTGACGCCCGCGGGAAGCAGGCTCTTGCCTCCGTCGACGAGCGCGCGTTCCGCACCGGCGTCGACCCGGACTTTTCCTTGCGGATCGGAGTGGAAGCCGATCCATTGCTTTTTCGTGGATAGCGTGTGCGAGCTCGTATCGAAGTAGGTGCCTTTTCCGTCGCCTTGCGCGGCGCGTACGATGTCCGCCGGCTCGTTCGCCTTCCCGACGAATACCGGTACGCCGCCGCTCGTGGCGATGCGCGCCGCTTCGATCTTGGAGCGCATGCCGCCGGTGCCGACCGACGAGCCGGAGCCGCCGGCGATGCGATAAATGTCCTCGCTGATTTCGATGACGCGGTCGATCCGGCTCGCGCTGCTGTTTTTGCGCGGATCCTCGGTATACAAGCCGTCGGTGTCGGTGACGATGACGAGCTTGCTCGCCTTCAGCAAGTTCGCGACGAGCGCCGACAGCGAGTCGTTGTCGCCGAACTTCAGCTCGTCGACCGCGACGGTGTCGTTCTCGTTGATGATCGGAATGACCCGGTGACGGATCAGCTCCTGCATCGTCATGAGCGCGTTATGGATCCGCTTGCGGTTGGCGAAATCCGATCGCGTAAGCAAAATTTGCGCGACCGTCCGGCCGTGCTTGGCGAACGCCTCGTTATAGCATTGCATGAGCAGCGCCTGCCCGACGGCGGCGGACGCCTGCTTCTCGTGGAGCGCTTTCGGCCGCTTCGGATAGCCGATTTGGCGGAAGCCCGCCGCGACGGCGCCCGAGGTGACGAGCACGACGTCGCAGCCCTCGTCCTGGAGCCGGGACAGCTCGCCGGCGAAATAGTCGATTTTGGACCGGTTCAGCCCGCCCTCGTCGGAGGTGAGCGAGCTGCTGCCGATTTTGACCACGATTGTCTGGTTCATGACGATCCCATCCCTGCTTCAACGTAATGAACGAAAAAAACAAAAAGACTCTCGTCCAGTAAGGACGAAAGTCCGGCTTTCGCGGTACCACCTTAATTCGGATGAGCCCGGTCGGCGGACGTCATCCCTCGTTGTCCCTGATAACAGCAGGGGGCTGTTCAACTCGTCGTTGACCGTTCGGGGGTGGGTTCGGCAAAGCCATCGCGGTAAATTTTCGCAGCCGATGAAATTTACTCTCTGGGCGCGTGGGCTCTTTCCTACTGGTCCCGTCACTACGTTTCGTTACGGAAATTGTTACTGATTAGGATACCACGAGGGATGGCGTTTGTAAAGAACATCGCGCCGTACACGTCGCAATCGGCATCACGCCGTACCGTTTCGGGCCAAATTGCGGTATTGAATCGGCGTCACGCCTTCGGCTTTTTTGAACTTCCGGATAAAGTTCGTCGAGTCCACGTAACCGACTTCAGTCATGATTTCCCTCAGCGTCATCTCCGTCGTTTTCAACAGCCGCTTCGCTTCCTCCATGCGCTTCGAATCGATATGGCGCATCAGCGAGCAGCCGGTCTGATTTTTGAAGAAGCGGGTCGCATAGGAGGGGGAAAGCCCGAACCGTCCGGCGATCGATTCCAGGTCGAGCGAATGCTCTCGGTAATGCTGATCGACGTAAGCTTTCATCGCTTCAAGCAGCAGGACGTTTTTGCTTTCTTTTTGGCTTTCGACGTATTTGCATACGTTGAGGCAAATGCCGATCACGAGATGCTCCAGCTCCTCGATCGTTTCGCAGCGCGGAACGAACAGCTGCTGTAGCGTCTCGCCGAGCCGGTCGTCCACCTCGATTTCGAGCTCGATCAACGTCTTCATGATGCTGTTGACGATATCGAAGCAAATGCATTCCGCCGCTTCCACCGATACGTCCGACTCGACGATATGGCCGAACGAGCCGCGAACGGCCGACTCCAGCTGCCTGCCGTCGCCTTGCTTGATCGCTTTCACGAGCTGGTCGATCCGATCGACGGGGTAGGCGTACTGTCCCGCCGATCTCGGAGCGATGTCGGGAAAAGCAAACACTTGGTCGCACCCTTTCACGAAACGGTGGCGGGCGGCGTGGCTCGCTTCCATGTACGAACGCGGGATGGAGGCGATATCGTCGTAAATGCCGCCGAGGCCGATCGTGACGGTCAAGCGAAAATATTGCTTGAAGAAGGCTCTTGCCTTTTCGGCCAGCTCCCGCAGCACGTCCGGATCATCGAACCCTTCGTTCAAATTGACCAGAAAGACGATGCTGCGCCCGTCGATCAATTCGACGCCGAATCCGCTTCCCGCCTCCGCGGAGAGCTCCTCGACCGCCTTGATCAAGCCGTAAGTGAGCAGCTCCTGCATATGGCCGGAATTTTGCCGCCGGAAGGTGGCGTAATCGTCGATCATGAGCAGCATGACCGCATAGTGAGGGAGATCGAGACGCAAGTTGGAAAATTGCAGCATGTCGTCGATCTCCTGCCTCGTCTTCCACTTCCCTTTGATCAGCGAACCGAGCACTTGTTCCGACAGCGCCCTGCTTTGGCTGCGCAGCCGATGCAGCAAGCTCTCCTTCTCCTCGGCCATTTGGCCGACGGCGCGCGAGATGAAGTCGAATTCGTCGCGCGTGTCGCCGAGCGACTCCGACCGGTGCCGTTCTTTGACGATGCCGGCCAGACGGTGCAGCGGCCGGTAATGCCGGATCGAGAACAAAATCGCGACGGCGACCCCGATCAGGAAGACGGCCGCCACGGTCGTATTGAAGATCGATCGGGTATCGTCCACTTTGCTCATCCATTGATCCGAGGGCAGGGCGACCGCATACGACCAGTCCCGTACGTCCGACCGGAGCTTGAGCAGCGAATAGTCGCGCCCGTCCGCCGTCGCTTTGCCGGCACCCGATTGTCCGGGCATGCCGCGAATCGCTTCGAGAAGCCGTTCTCCCGTTCGCTCCCGCACGCCGTTCGCCTGGCGGAAGACGACTTCTCCGCGCCCGTTCATGACGAACAAAAACCCGTCCGTTTCGGTCAGCACCCCCCGCGCGACGCCCGCCAGCGCTTCCTCGCGGATGAGGAACAGGGCGACGCCGTACGGCATTTCCGCATTCAGCGGTATCGGCGCCATATACGTGGCGTACCGCTGCTCCGCGACCCGATTGAACGTGACCGGCTCGACCGGTCTCATCAACGGAGCCGTTAACGTCCCGGCCGTACTCAGAAAGTCGGCTTTGCTCCAATCGCGGTACCGGTAAATGCTGTCGAAGAACAAGTCGGCGTCGTACGTACCGCTTGCCGCATACAGCTTCGGTACGCCGGACGATTTGTAATACAGCACGACGTCTTCGATGAACAGGTTCGTGGACAAGTACTGCTTCAGCTCGGCGACCGCCTGCAGCGGGCCGTACCCGCCGTCCGCCGCCGCATACGGGGTCAAGAGCGGATTGGCGGACAGCTGGGAGGCGAGCCGGTTCATCTCGAGCATGCGCAAATCGACGGCATCGCGAAATTGGGCGAGTGACGCTACGGTCGATTCCTCCACTTCGCCGCGCAATGTGTCGAAAAAATTTCGGTGCACGACGCCGCTTACGGCGACAAGAAGCAGGACGACAAGCAAAATGTAGGAGAACAAGAAATGGTAAAAGCGTTGGCTTCGGATCAACCGCATCCCTCCTCCCGAACAGACCGCCGATTCGCCGAAGCTTCGTAACGTCGTCCGGCCGGTTTCACCGACGGCGGGCGGCGATTATTTTTTGTACCGGTCGTAAGCGGCTTGATAAATGGCCATATATTCGTCCAGCTTCATTTTTTTCAACGTATCGAGGTAGCCGTCCCACTCCGTAAACGATGCTTTGCCCGAAACGAACTTGGCGTTCATTTCCGTGACGTACGTCGTAATGTCCGCGTTCAGCGCGGCCATCCGCTGGTTTTCCTCCGCCGTGTAGGAGAAGGCGGGCCAAAGTTCCTTCGGTATGTGCTTCGCGAACTTTTCCGCCGTTTGGACCGACTCCGGCAGCGATTCGGCGCCTTTGAAAAACTTTTGCTGCACCATGTTCGGATACCCGCCGCCCGGCCATACGACGTACTTCACGAGCGCCTGCTCGAACGTCAAGCCGTTCGGGTTGGCCGTAATTTCCTTCGTGTACTGCAGCTCGCCGGAAGGAGCCGTCTCGTACGACTTGCCTTCGAAGCCCATGAAAAACATTTTGCTGCCTTCTTCGCCGTACAAATAGTCCATCCAGCGGACGGTCGCTTCGGGATGTTTATTTTTGTCGGTAATGACGAACGCTCCCGGTACCGCAAGCGGAGAGCCGATGGCCGAATACAACTGCTCGCCCCGCGGCCCTTTCAACGCGCCGGCGCCGATGTAGCCCGTCTGGTTCATCAGCGTGTAAGGGCTCGTCGTGAACGTGGCTCCGTACAAGCCTTTGGCGCCCGTGGCGTAATATTGATTGGCCTGGATCGTGAATAGATCTTCCGAGATCAGCTTCTCGGCGTACAGCTTGTGCAAATATTGCAGCATCTCTTTGTATTGCGGATCGGCCGGAATGAATCTCAGCTTGCCTTCGGCGTCGACGTCGACGTTGGCGTGACGGGACCCCCGCGTGCCGAGCCCCCATGCGCCCTTGAAATAAAGGATCAAGTTCGGCAAGCCGACGCTTTGCAGCGGAATTTCGTCCGGCTGGCCGTTTCCGTTCGGATCTTTCTCCTTAAACGCCTTCAGCATCTCGTAAAACTGTTCGGTCGTTTGCGGTTCCTGCAAGCCGAGCTTGTCGAGCCATTCTTTCTTGATCCATAGCTTGCCGCCGGCCAGTACCGACGTGAACTTCGGGTCGTAAACGGTCGGGAACGAATAGATGTTGCCGTCGGGCATCGTCAGCCCTTTGCGCACCTCGGGATATTGATCGAGCAGCTTTTTGAAGTTCGGCGCGTACTTGTCGATCAAATCGTTCAGCTTGACGAATACGCCCTGCGAACCGTATTTGAGCAAATCCGGCAGCGGAATTCCCGCGGTGAAGAACGCGTCGGGATAATCGCCGCCGGCCAGCATGATGTTGCGCTTCTCCGCCAAGTTGTCGGTCGGAACCATTTCCCAATCGACATGGATGTTCGTCATTTTTTCGTATTCCTGCCACAGCATCGTCGCGTTCCAGTCGGGGGCGGTCGTCGGCGCTTTGCCCGCGATCATCTTCAAGCTGATTGTTTCGGGAACGATCGGCATGCCGGATGCGTTAAAGCCCGTTTTTCCGGGGTTCCCGTCCTCCGGGGAGCCGCCGCCGGAGCAGGCGGCGAGCGAGCCGAGCGACAGGGCCAGCGACAGCGTCGCGGCGCAAGAAGACTTCCATTTCATGATCGGACCTCCTTTGGATTCGGATCGCCGTCCGCGTACGATCATCCTTTTACCGCGCCGATGACAAGTCCTTTGACAAAATAGCGCTGAAGAAACGGATACAGCATCAGGACGGGCAGGTTGGCGATAATGATCACGGCGTATTTGATCGATTCGGCTTCCATGACGCTTTTGGCAAGCGATTCTTCGCTCGTTTCGACCATATCCTTCATATTGCTTTGGATCAATATTTCGCGCAGGATGAGCTGCAGCGGGTACTTGTCGCGGTCGGTCAAATAGATGAGCGCGCCGAAAAACGAGTTCCAATGGGCGACGCTGTAAAACAGTGTCATGACGGCGAGGATGGGGAGCGACAGCGGGAGTACGATGCGCAGCAGCGTCTGGACGTTCGAGCAGCCGTCCATGTAGGCCGACTCCTGAATTTCAGCCGGCACGGATTGCTGGAAAAACGTCCGCATGATGACGATATTCCAAACGGCCACGGCGTTCGGGATAATGAGCGCCCACATCGTGTTCACCATGCCGAGCTTTTTGACGAGCAAGTATGTCGGGATCAGTCCGCCGCTGAAAAACATCGTGAAGACGAACAAGGCGGTAACGACGCCGCGTCCGTACAGCTCCTTGCGCGAAAGAGGATAAGCGGCGCATACGGTCAAAACCAGATTGACGGCGGTCCCGAGCAGCGTGTATACGATCGTGTTCGCGTAGCCGTTCAAAATATCGCCGTTTCGGAACACCTTCTCGTATCCGCGAAACGTGATGTCCTCCGGCCACAACCAAATTTCGCCGTTTACGACTTTGCCCGGGTCGCTGATCGAGGCGACGGCGACGAACAGAAGCGGGTACAGCACCGCGATCAGCACGAGGACGAGCAGCGCGTGCACGACGAAACCGAACAGTTTGTCGCCGAACGATTGCTTTACCATAAGCTCGTTTCACCCGCCTTTCGCGCAACGAAGTTGACGGTAACGAGCAGGACGAAATTGATCAGCGAATTGAACAGGCCGACGGCGGCGGAAAAGCCGTACTGCGCTTCCAGAATGCCGCTGCGGTACACGTAGGTCGAGATGACGTCCGACGATTCCATGTTGAGGCTGTTCTGCATCAAAAATACTTTTTCGAAGCCGACCGCCAAAATCGCTCCCGCGTTCAAAATGAGGAGAATGACGATCGTCGGCCGAATGCCCGGCAAATTGATATGCCATATGCGCCGCAACCGACTCGCCCCGTCGACCTTGGCCGCTTCGTGCAGCTGCGGATCGATGCCGGTCAGTGCGGCCAAATAAATGATCGAGCTCCAGCCCATTTGCTGCCAGACGCCGGACAGGACGTATACCGTTTTGAACCAGTCCGGCTCGGTCAAGAACGCGATCCTCTCGCCGCCGAACCATTCGATCATCGTATTGACGATGCCGTAACGGGGCGACAAAAAAATGAACAGCATGCCGACCAAAACGACGGTCGACAGGAAATGCGGGGCATACGTGACGGTTTGGACCGTTTTCTTGAACCGTTTCGAGCCGATCTCGTTCATGAGCAAAGCCAGCGCGATCGGAACGGGAAAGCCTACGGCCAGTTCGTACAGGCCGATGCCGAGCGTATTCCGGATCAGCCGCCAAAAGTAATAGCCGTCGAAGAAACGTTCGAAATGTTGGAAGCCGACCCACGGACTGCCGCCGATTCCTTTGGAAGCGACGAATTCCTTGAACGCGATCTGGACGCCGTACATCGGGACGTAGTGAAAGAGGATGAAGTAAACGACGACCGGCAGCAAGAGCGCGTACAAGTCCCAATGCTTGCGCATCGATGCCGCAAGGGGCGAGCCGCGCGCGGTCCTTTTCGCCGGAGCGGTCGCCGGCAGGACGCGTTTCAAATTCGATTCACCTTCCTTCCGTAAATGGAAATGCGAGTGCGTTGCGGATGGGGCCCCATCGCCGTATAAGGTAATATAAAACGCTTTCATCGTCCATCGGCAGTTTTGTTCCGCATCTGCACTTCTTTACAGCAGGCCGGATTGGCGCGGGTTTATCGGGGGTAGAGACGGAGGGAGAGACGAAAAAACAGCCCGGCGGGACGCCGGGCTGCCATTCTGTTTGTATGCGCAAGCGGAATTGTTCGAGTCGGCTCGTTCACCCGAACAAGTTCAGCTTGCCGATCCGCTCGACGGCTTCCGTCAGCCGCTGCTCCGACGAGAGCAGCCCGAGCCGCACGTAGCCTTCGCCGCTTGTGCCGAAGCCGATGCCGGGCGCGACGACGACGTTCGCCTCGTTCAGCAGCAGGTCGGCGAATTCGGCAGACGTATATCGCTTCGGCACCGGCAGCCAGGCGAAGAACGAGCCGGCCGACGGCGTCGCTTCCCAGCCGATGCGGGACAGTGCGCCGAACAGCGCGTCGCGGCGGCTTTCGTACATGGAGGTCAGCTCGCGCACGCAATCTTGAGGGCCGGTCAGCGCGGCGGCCGCCGCCGCTTGGATGCCGCCGAACAGACTGACGTAATAGTGGTCCTGGATCAAATTGATCAACCGGACGACGTCGGCGTTGCCGAGCGCGAATCCGACGCGCCAGCCGGCCATGTTGTACGTTTTCGACATCGTGTAAAACTCGACGCCGACTTCTTTGGCCCCCGGCCGTTCGAGGAAGCTGACCGGCCGTTTGCCGTCGAAGCCGATCGCGCCGTAAGCGAAGTCGCTCGCCACGACGATGCCGTTGTCCGCGGCGAAGCGGATCGTATCGTCGTAGAACGATGCGGGGGCGGTCGCCGCGGTCGGATTGTTCGGATAATTGATGAACATCAGCTTCGCCCGCTTCACGTCGCCGGGCGACAAGGCGGAATAATCGGGAAGAAAGGCGTTGCCCTCCAGCAGAGGCATGAACACCATGTCGGCGCCGGCCAGCTCGACGCCGGACCAATAATCGGGATAGCCCGGGTCGGGGACGAGGCAGACGTCGCCCGCGTTCAGCAGGCATTGGCTCACTTCGACGAGGCCCGTTTTGCCGCCGAACAGAATGGCAACCTCCTTTTCCGGATCGAGCTTGACGCCGTAGTCGTCGAAATACCGCTTCGCGATCGCTTCCTTCAAGAAGCCGAAGCCGCTGAACGGCGGGTATTTGTGATAGAGCGGGTTCGGGGCCGCCTCCTGCAGCGCCGCCACGATATGGGCGGGAGTCGGCTGGTCGGGATTGCCTTGTCCGAGGTTGATCACATCGTGCCCTTGGGCGATGCGCGCGTTCGCTTTGCCGACGAGCGTGGCGAAAAACTGCGTCGGCAGCCGTTTCAGCCGGTCGGCCGCTTCGATCGGGAAGGCGGAAGTCGTATGGGTTGGCAAATGCATCGTATTTCACTCCGAATGGTAGACTTGACGAATAGTTTGATTATACCCGCCGATCGACCGTTTTTCCAATCCTTTTTCGAAAGCGTCGTTTGGCGGCCGGTTGCCGAGCGCCGTCCGTTCGTCTAATATGGAAGAGGAACAGACGAACGGAGGTTGGAACGAACGATGACCGACAGCACGATGAATATAGCGTTATTGCAAATGGATATCGCGATCGGGGAGCCCGAGCGCAATTTCGCCAAGCTGGCCGAGCTGCTGGAGAAGGCGGCGGCCGCCGAGCGCAAGCCGGATTTGATCGTTTTTCCGGAAATGTGGAACACCGGCTACGCGCTGGACCGCATCCGCGACATCGCCGACCGGGACGGGGAGCGGACGAAGGCGTTCGTATCCGGCTTTTGCCGGAAGCACGGCGTGAACGTCGTCGCGGGCTCCGTCGCGGAGCTGTCCGGGGAGGCGGTGCGTAATACGATTTTCGCCTTCGACCGGGAAGGGAACGAAATCGGGGACTACTCGAAGATCCACCTGTTCCGGCTGATGGACGAGGAAAAATATTTGACGGCGGGCGAGCGGGTCGGACGGCTCGATATCGGCGGCGTGCCGGCGGGCATGATGATTTGCTACGACATCCGGTTCCCGGAGCTGACGCGCCGTCTGGCGCTCGGAGGCGCGAAGCTGCTGATCGTGCCCGCCGAATGGCCGCATCCGCGGCTGCATCATTGGCGGACGCTGCTGACGGCGAGAGCGATCGAGAACCAAATGTTCGTCGTCGCGTGCAACCGGGTCGGGACGAGCGGTACGACGTCGTTTTTCGGCCATTCGATGGTCATCGATCCGTGGGGGGAAATCGTCGCGGAGGGCGACGAGTCGGAGCGGATCTTGACCGCGACCATCGACTTGGCCGTCGTGGATAAAGTCCGGTCGACGATTCCGGTTTTCGCGGACCGGCGCCCGGAGCTGTACGGCTCGGAAGAGCGTCCGCTATAAGCGGGCGTTCTTTTTTTTGGCGTAATCGGCGATAGCTCCCGTTAGACTGCGGTAATGCGTCGAAAAGCCGCGTATCCGGTTGCGTACCCGCCGTATCCGGTACTTGCGAACCGGAACCGGATATGGTTTGATATAGACAGGTCGGGGACATGTATATTCGGAATGGGGGAGAACTTTCCATGACAATATCGGGCCAATGGCACGAACGTCTCGAGCAGGCGATTCCGTGGGGATCGAGCACATGCTCGAAGGCGCCGTCGCTGCTGCCGGAAGAGCCGGCCGTTATCGTAAGGGGCGACGGCTGCCGCGTATGGGATGCGGACGGCAACGAATATATCGATTTTCGCAACGGGCTCGGCCCGATTACGCTCGGCTACCGGTTCCCGGAAGTGGACGAGGCGATCCGGCGCCAGCTGGACAACGGAATCGTGTTCGGCCAACCGCATCCGCTCGAAGCCGAAGTGGCGGAGCTGTTGGGCGAGCTCGTTCCGTGCGCCGAACGGGTGCGGTTTTTGAAGACGGGCGGGGAAGCGCTCGCCGCGGCGATCCGGATCGCCCGCACGTACACGGGACGCGACCGCATCGTGCAGGTCGGGTACAACGGCTGGCTCAATGCGCTGGCCGGAGGCGGTCCGTCGCTGCCGGGGCAGCGGGCGACGGGAAGTCCGAAGGGCGTTCCCGCCGCCGTCAGCGGGCTGCACCACGCCGTGGGCTGGAACGATATCGGCTCGGTGGAGCGATGGTTCGACGATTGCGGCTCCGAGATCGCCGCCGTCGTCGTCGCGGCCGATTACGCCGAGATGGAGAAGGGAGCGTCGTTCTACCCGGCTCTCCGCGAATTGACGCGCAAGCACGGCGCGCTCCTCGTATACGACGAAATCGTGACCGGCTTCCGGATCGCGATAGGCGGCGTCCAGCACTATTTCGGCGTCGTGCCCGATATGGCCGTCTTCAGCAAAGGAATCGCCAACGGCATGCCGCTGTCCGCCTATATGGGCTCGAAGGAAGTGATGGCCGCATGCGATCGCGGCGGAGCGGTCATTTCCAGCACATTCGGGGGCGAAACGCTTTCGCTTGCGGCGTCCAGAGCGACAATTCGGATTTACCGGGAACAAGACGTCGTCGGGCATCTATGGCGGCAAGGAGAGAAGCTGTGGGGCGGCTTGAACGAACGATTGTCGGCCGCGGGCCTTCCCATTCGTTTGAAGGGCTATGCCCCTTGTCCCGCATTCACGTTGCAGGAGGGGGCCGATCCGGCCGTCAGGGACCGCTTTTTCCGGGCGGCGTATCGGAACGGCGTGTCGCTGTACAATATCTCCTATGTCAATTACAGTCACAAAGACGCCGATATCGCGGAAGCGCTCGAGCGGCTCGAGCAAGCTTGCCGGGAAACGGCCGTATGACCGGTCGGCCAGGAGGCCGCCGAGGCGGAAAGGAAAGCGGGGACGACGATGATTATTGACGCGCATACGCACATTTGGGGCGGGCAATATGGGGAAAGCACAAGGGAACTGCTGCGGGCGTGCGACCTGTTCGGCATATCGAAGCTGCACGTGTCCGGCTTGAAGTCGCACTATCCGGACGAGGCGGAAGTCGCGGAGCTGAATGCCGACGTCGCGCGCTTCATGAAGGAGCAGCCGGGTATGGTGGAAGGGTACTGCTACGTCAATCCGGCCCATTCCAACGCGCTCGACGTATTGAAGAAGGGCGTGGAGGAGTACGGGATGAGCGGCATGAAGCTGTGGGTCGCCACGTTTTGCGACGATCCGCGGGTTTTTCCCGTCGTGGAAGCGTGCATCGACTACAACATCCCGATTCTGATCCATGCGTTTCACAAGGCGGTCGATCAGCTCGAATTCGAGACGACGGGCGTGCACGTCGCCAATCTGGCGCGGCTGTACCCGAACGCGAAAATATTGATGGCCCATTTCGGAGGCAACTGCTACCACGGAATCCGGGCGGTGCGGGATTGCCGCAACGTCTGGCACGATTTTTCCGGCTCGCCGTTCCGCCGCGACGACGTCGACTATGCGGTCGAGCGGGTGGGCGTCGACCGGATCGTATTCGGCTCCGACATGCCGATTACGTACCTGGTCAATTACGGTCAGGTGGAGGAAGCGGATTTGACCGCCGAGCAGAAGGAACGGATCTATTACAAAAACGCGCTGGAACTGTTCGACCGCAGCTTGAAAATCGGCTGAACCGGCGTTTTGCATGCGCATAGGAGGGGGAACGGGATGAGTACGGACGTGAACGCCCTGCTCGGCCATTGGCCATTTCGGAAAATACGCAAAAACACGCTTGACGATCTCCGGCACGTGCATCGGACCAACGGCATTTCGGGCGGGTACGTCGCCTCGTTGAACAGTATTTTTTACAACGACCCGTTCGAAGGCGACGAGGAGCTCCACGCTTTGATCGGAGGAACGGAATACAAGCACGTGCTGACGGTCAACCCGACGCTGCCGGGATGGCGGCGCGATATCGAGGACGGCTTGAAGCGGTTCGATATTCGCGGCGTGCGCGTTTATCCGACCTACCACGATTACGATTTGAACGACGAGCCGGTATCGGAGCTGTGCGACGCGCTGCAGGAGTTCGGGCTTCCGCTGTTCGTGACGAAACGGATGGAGGACGAGCGGCTCGATTATTTGATCAAGCCGAAGCCGCTCGACGTCGAATCGCTGCGGCGGTTCGTCCGGAGCCGTCCGAACCTGGATATCGTCGTACTCAATATCCGTTTCGCGGAAATCGTCGCGCTCGAAGCGGAAGCGAACGAATTGCCCCGGCTCTTTTTCGACACGTCGGGTTTAAAGGACAAAGTGTTCGTGCTTGAGGAGCTGCTGCGGCACGTCCCCGCCGGCAAAATCGTTTACGGCTCGCAGCATCCGCTGTACTGCTTGAAAAGCACGCACGCGATCGTCGACATGGTCGACTTGCCAGACGAGACGAAACGGGCAATCTTTGCCGACAACGCGAAGCTTCTGGATCGCACGAACTGAACGTACTTCTTCTATTCCGTTATACCGGCATACAAATAGGGCTGTCCCACGAGGGATGGCCTTATTTTGTGTCAGATATGTTAACGTGTAAGCGAATTCATAAAAAATAAATCATTTATGTGTTAGAAAACATGACATACAGTATTGATTTTCTGGCGATTTGGCTGTATCATTCAAGCAAGGGTTAAATGATTGTTATAAAATATAACATAAAATGACGATTAACGAAGGGAGCCGATCGCATGAACATCGCCTTGATCGCGCACGATGTGAAGAAAGAGGAATTGGTCAACCTCGTCATCGCTTACGAAAAGGTGTTTGCCTCGCATACGTTGTTTGCAACCGGTACGACGGGGCAAAAAATCGCCGAAGAAGCGAAGCTGCCCGTCGTGAGGCTGAAATCGGGGCCGCTCGGCGGCGATCAGCAAATCGGGGCGCTCGTCGCCCAAAACGAAATGGACGCGGTCATCTTCCTGCGCGATCCGCTCGTTGCCCTCGCCCACGAGCCGGACGTTACGGCTCTGCTTCGCCTATGCGACGTACAGTGCATTCCGGTCGCGACGAACATCGCCTCGGCGGAGCTGCTTGTCAAAGCGTTGGAGCGCCACGATCTCGCCTGGCGGAACGTCGTTCACCGGTACCGTTACGAGCGCCGCAGCGGGACCGAAGGCTGACGAGCGGCCGGATCAGCCGAGACGCACTTTCAAGCCTTGCACCGCCAATTCGACGCCGTCGGGCAGCGGGTAGCCGGCATCGACGTCGACGCCGTGCGACATATGCGTAAACAACGCGCGCTTCGGCTTCGTTTCCCGGATCAGGTCGAACGCCTCCGTCATGTCGTAGACGGACCGCGTGTCGAGCGGAGCGTCCTCTTTGTAAAAATTGGTGCCAAGCACAAGCATGTTCAAGCCGTGAAGCGGCTTTTTTTGTTGCTCGGACAGCCGAATCGCGTCGGAACAGTACGCCCAGGCATATCCGTCTTTTTCGAACCGGTAGGCGAATGAGGTGCCGTTTTTCCCGTGACACACTTCCCAGGGGACGATCGTCCAGCCGCCGAACCGCATCCCGCCGTCGTTCGCGACGAACGTCAGCTTCCGTTCGAGCCACGGATATTGCCGGCGGATCGTATCGAACACGACGGCCGGCGCGTACACGGATCCTTTGCTTTTCGTCCATCGGCACGCGTCGAGCCATTCCGGCAGCCCGGCGATATGGTCGTGGTGAGGGTGAGTGACGAGGGCGTTTTCCAGCGAACGTCTGCCGATCGCCTCCATCTGCGCGACCCAGTCTGGACCGCAATCGATGAGCAGCGGACCGTCGGTCGTATCGAGTATGGCCGACGAGCGGAATCGCCGGTTCCGGCCGGTCGACCGCGCTTCCGTACAAACGGCGCAGTCGCAATATACCCGCGGCACTCCCATCGAATCGCCCGTCCCCAAAAACGTCAATTCATCCATCCGATCCCGGTCCTCTCTCTATCCGTGTCCGCCCGATCAGTTCTCTCGCCGTGGATATGAACGCCTCCGCCGCCTTCGACACGTACCGGCCTTTTCTTCTCGCGATGACGAGCGTCCGCGTCGGCCGGCTTGCGATGGACAAGTAGACGGGGGCGTTCTCGCTCCATTTGCCCCGCTCGACCATGGCGGGCACGAAGGCGACGCCCATGCCGGCCGCCACGAGCGACTGGACCGTCTCGATGTTGCTGCTCTCGAAGGCGATGCGGGGCGCGAAGCCGGCGGCAAGGCATAAGTCGATCGCCGTTTGGCGCAAGCCCTGGCCTTTCTTGAGTACGACGAACGGCTCCCGTTCGAAGCGGGCCAAATCGACGGTCCCGTCGCCCGACGCCATCGATGCGAACGGATGATCGGGAGGAACCGCCAGCCGGATTTCCTCCTCCACGAGCACGTCGTATTCGAGCGACTGCTCGTGAAGCGGCAGCGACAGCAGGCTGAGGTCGGTCCGGCCGTCGGCCGTCAGCTGCGTCAAGTTGGCGGACGTCTCTTCGATCAGCACGATTTCGATATCGGGGTACCGCTGCCGGAAAACGGGGAGGACGAGCGGGAGCATATGGGCGCCGGTAATCGGCATACTGCCGATGATCAGCTTCCCTTTGCGCAATTGCGAAATGTCGTCCATCTCCTGGCGGATTTCGCCGACCATGTCGACGATTTTTTGCGCCTTGTCGACGAAGACGGCTCCGGCGTGCGTCAGCTCGACCGAGTTCGTGTTGCGGTGGAACAGCAGGACGCCCAGCTCCTTTTCCAGCTTGGACAGCTGCTGGCTGAGCGAAGGCTGGGCGATGTGGAGCTTTTCGGCCGCCCGCGAAAAGTTTTTTTCGGCGGCGATTTGGATGGCGTACAGCAGCTGCCTGAATTCCATGGCAAGTCCTCGCTTAATACGAATAATATTCGGGATCGTCGGGTTCAAGTTGCTTATAAGTATACCCGTTCGGTAAGTATTGAACACCGTTGGGGTCTAACCGACCTCCGTGAAGCTCAGAGAACGGAATCAGCGTAATCACATATTTGGAAAATTTCCCATTGACCCGACACCAATAATAAAACTGATTAACCTTTTCAGCAGGTTCCATAAGGATCGGTTCGGTGTAATACTCTTTGTCACCTATTTTATATTTGGAAACTGATTTGGCGAAATCGTTCAAAGCATCAATAACTTTTAAATCTGAAATTTGACCCATCGGAACCGGGCTTGTATAGTCGTATGTATAGGAGGGCTCGGGCGTCTCCTTCCAAGCTTTTTTCAGCTCTTCTTCGCTAACATATATATCCTCCGTATACTTCTCCTTAGACAAACGAAGTCCTTTCGTATCGATACCCATCTTCCGGGCGTCGCTCAATCGATACAAAGTCGTCCACTTGTTATCATAAATTTTCAAGAGCGTATAAGTTCTGCCCAAATATTTGACTGTCTCCACACGAGGCGTTATCATCGTAACCTCGTCCGTAATTTCCTCCGGAGTTTCGGCCTGTTCGCTATAGATCCGATTGACAATATGGATCGTTTGACTTTGGCTGTCCCAGTTCACCTGTGCCCCCAGCAGCTGTCCGACAAGCTTCAACGGAAGATAAGAGCTGTTGTCGTACACGAGAGGAGGGGCGTTCAAATTCACCTGCTGCCCGTTCAAGACGACCTTGAAATCGGGTCGCAAGTACGCCTCCACCTTTTGAATGACGTCTTGAGCGTAGACGCCCGCCGTAAAACTAGCCCCGATCGTAATAAAAGCCGACAGCGCCAGCACTGTCCGTTTCTTCATAACGCTCTCACCTCTGTATCCAAAGTACGACATACCACGCGTAAAGTGGGGTAATTCGACAGCGATCCCCCGTTTTCCTCCTGCGTCTGGGCAATCCGACAGGGGGACCGATCCGTCCCGTTTCGCGATAAACCCGAAGCGGGGTGCAATACCGTTCCTATGTAGGGGGACGATTGTCGCAAATGCGGCAATCGTCCTTCCCGACCGTCATCAGCTTCGTTTCAGAAGCACGAATCCGCTGACGTTCGACGTTCTTTCGCTGACCACGACGACGAAGCCGTTGCGCCTCAAGCAGCGCAGCGCGGCGGAAAGCCGTCTGCCCGGCCGGAGCAAATCGACGCACGGCCGTGCGCTGCCGATAACGCGAACAGCCGTTATCGTACGGCGGGAGCCGGGAACGAGCGGGTTGCGAATCCAAGCGATCAAGACGAGATCGGGTTGGGCGGGTATGCGTACGCGACTCATGGAAGATCCACCTCTTTTCGTCAAAGGATTGCTATAGTAAATGCAGGCCGAATCTAGTTGGATCTATGCGGTTTTCACGATGGGGCAAAATTTGGTTGATAGTCTCGAAGATTTTTCCGCAACGTACCGGGTGATTCGGGAATCGAACTGTGTTAAGGTAGGGATTGTCGGGCATCGCCGAGGTGATTGGCTATTGTTTTTTCCTATCGAGGCTATAGCTATTATATCTTGGAGCAATGATGATGACCGTGGTATGATCGGTACAAAGAACGTAACGAGGTGAACCCTATGGCTAAGAAAACGATGTTCGAAAAAATTTGGGACAATCACGTCATCCATCAGGAGGAAGGCAAGCCTAGCATTATTTATATCGACCTTCATCTGGTGCACGAAGTGACCTCTCCCCAGGCGTTCGAGGGGCTGCGTCTCGCGAACCGGAAAGTGCGCAGGCCGGATTTGACGTTTGCGACGATGGACCATAACGTACCGACGAAAGACCGGTTCAACATCGCGGACCCGATTTCGAAGCAGCAAATCGACACGCTGTCGAAAAACTGCGCCGATTTCGGCGTCACGCTGTTCGACTTGAACCATGTCGACCAAGGCGTCGTTCACGTCATGGGGCCGGAGGTCGGCTTGACCCATCCGGGCAAAACGATCGTCTGCGGCGATAGCCACACCTCGACGCACGGCGCGTTCGGCGCGCTCGCCTTCGGCATCGGGACGAGCGAAGTGGAGCACGTGCTCGCGACCCAATGCTTGCAGCAAGCGAAGCCGAAAACGATGGAAGTGCGCGTCGTCGGCAAGCTGAAGACGGGCATTACGGCGAAAGACTTGATTCTCGGCATTATCGCCAAATACGGTACCGATTTCGCAACGGGCTACGTCATCGAATATACGGGCGAAGCGATTCGCAATTTGTCGATGGAAGAACGGATGACCGTCTGCAACATGTCGATCGAAGCGGGTGCCAGAGCGGGCATGATCGCTCCCGACCAGACGACGTTCGACTACTTGCGCGGACGCGACTACGTGCCGCAAGGCGAAGCGTTCGACCGGGCGGTCGAAACGTGGAAGCAGCTCGTCACCGACGAAGGCGCGACGTTCGATACGGTCGTCGAATTCGACGCCGAATCGCTCATCCCGCAAGTGACTTGGGGAACGAGCCCGGGCATGGGTACCGACGTGACGGCGCGCGTGCCGGATCCGAAAAGCTTCGCGACGGAAAACGAACGGAAAGCGGCCGAAAAGGCGATCGAATATATGGGCTTGACGCCGGGGACGCCGATGACCGACCTGACAGTGGACGTCGTCTTCATCGGCTCGTGTACGAACGGCCGGATCGAAGATTTGCGCGCCGCCGCCGCGGTTGCGAAAGGCTACAAAGTCGCTTCCCACGTGAACGCGATCGTCGTTCCGGGCTCCGGCCGCGTCAAGCTGCAGGCGGAGAAGGAAGGGCTCGACAAAATTTTCACCGAAGCGGGCTTCGAATGGCGCGACGCGGGCTGCAGCATGTGTCTCGCGATGAATCCGGACGTATTGAGCCCGGGACAGCGCTGCGCCTCCACCTCGAACCGGAACTTCGAAGGACGCCAAGGACGCGGAGGTCGGACGCATCTGGTCTCGCCGGCGATGGCGGCGGCCGCGGCCATCAAAGGACATTTCGTGGACGTGCGCGATTGGAAATTCAAAGTCGAAGCGGGCGTGTAACCGCGGAGCCGATAAGGAGAGGATAACCGATGGAAGCATTCAAACAGCATACCGGTCTCGTAGCTCCGGTGGACCGGGTTAACGTCGATACGGACGCGATTATTCCGAAGCAATTTTTGAAACGAATCGAACGGACCGGCTTCGGCCAGTTTCTGTTCTATGAATGGCGCTTCGACGAGAAGGGCGACGTCAATCCGGAATTCGAAATGAACAAGGCGCGCTACCAAGGCGCATCGGTGCTCATTTCCCGCGCCAACTTCGGCTGCGGCTCGTCCCGCGAGCATGCTCCGTGGGCGATTATGGACTACGGCTTCAAAGTCGTCATTGCGCCGTCGTTCGCCGACATTTTCTATAATAACTGCTTCAAAAACGGCATTTTGCCGATCAAGCTGAGCGAGGAGCAGGTGGAGGAGCTGTTCCAGCGCACGGCCGCGAACGAAGGCTACAAGCTGACCGTGGATTTGGAGAACAAGACGATTAAGGACGGCCAAGGCCTTCACATCGCATTCGATTTGGACGAACACCGCCGCCAATTTTTGCTGCTCGGTCTCGACGACATCGGCCTGACGCTGCAGCATGAAGATTTGATCTCCGCTTATGAGGCGAAGCACGCCGCCCGCCTCGGCTGATCGAAGCCGGAGGAAGGAAGCGAAAAACCGCACGGGACGTTCCCGTTGCGGTTTTTTTGTCAGCTGCGAATCGGTTTACGTTTCACGACGGTGGACGGCTTCCACCTTAAAATCCGGATGAGCTGGTCCTTTTTCTTTTCCACGGAAAGCCCGAAACCTGTCCGAATCCAATGGAAACCGATATCCGGCTAAACGTTCATCGATTAAACGCTCCGCAGCATGCGGATCAGCGTCTTCGGCGACCTTCAGCTCCTCCAACGACAGCTGCTACAGCACGCGAACCATATCGCAGCCCGGTTCCGGGCGGTTTTTCTTTTTGTCCGAGCAAGCTTGGACGGGTACGGCGAAAACGGGGCATTTGCGGCTTAATCGGGAGCGTTCGCATTCTATCGGGCTCTATCGGCCCGATTCTCGTTTTTTTGTCGGAATGATAGAATAATTTGTATTTTAATCGCAACTTTTGACCGTTTTTCATCGTCTAACCCTATGTCTGATGCTGGCAAATCTATGCAACCTTTGTCCGATCGCGGCGCATTTTCATAGAGCGGGAGAGGCGTTGCCGGATTTGCCCGAACGGTTATGAAATCGAATGAAGCTCAGAGGTGAACGATGAAGTACGTAAAATGGTTGCTGCCCGCCCTGTTGGTCGCCTTGATGCTGCTGGCGCCGGTCCAAGCTTTCGCCGCGGACGGCCCGATCCAGCTGTTTTTGAACGAGAGGAAGCTGAATCCCGAAGTGCCGCCGCAAATTATCGGCCAAGGCGTTACGATCGTGCCGGTCCGTATCGTATCGGAGGGGCTGGGCGCGAAAGTGGAATGGTTCGAGAAGGAGCAGCGGGTCAAGGTCGTATTCGGCGGGAAAACGATCGAGATGAAGATCGGCGACAAATCCGCGACGGTCGACGGCAAAAAGGAAGTGCTCGAAGAAGCGCCGGCGCTCGTCGGGGACTTCACGTTCGTGCCGATCCGGTTTATTGCCGAGCAGCTCGGCCATACGGTCGGCTGGGACGACTCGACTCGGTCCGTCAAAATGGTCATGAAGGCGCAGGAGTCGGAAACCGTGGCCAATAACGGCGGCGAAACGAAGCCCGACTCGAAGCCGTCCACGCCCGGGAACGGAGGGGCGGCGAAGCCGGGAACGGGGAGCCAGCCCGGCGCGAACGCGAGCGAAGGCGGAGTGCCGACACTTACGAAGCTCGAGGCGTCGGGCGGGCAAATCGTCATCCAGACGAGCGCGGACGTCAAAGCGACGGCGTTCGAGCTGTCCGATCCGTACCGGATCGTTATCGACTTGCCCGGAACGGCGCTCGGCGCTTTCGCCAAGCCGGGAAAACCTGGGCAAGTCGGCGAAATGACCGTCGATCATCCATACGTCGAAAAAATCCGGTACGCCCTATACTCGGATTCGCCGTCCACCGTCCGGATCGTGCTCGACATGAAGCAAAACTCCGATTACCAATTGACGGAAACGAAATCGGCGCACCAATGGGCGGTCCGGTTCGACGCCAAGACGTACAAGGTCGTCATCGACGCCGGTCATGGCGGCAAGGACCCCGGCGCGAAATCGATAAATTCGCGTCCGGAAAAGGATTTTACGCTCCCGATGGCGAATAAAGTGTACAAGCTGCTGCAACAGGAGCCCGCCATCAAGACGATCATGACGCGTACGGACGACACGTATCCGACGCTCGACGAGCGGGTGGCGCTGGCCAACGGCAGCAACGCCGACTTGTTCGTGTCGATTCACGGCAACTCGTATAATCCGTCGATTCGGGGGACGGAAACGTACTATACCCGCGAGGACAGCGAAGCGTTCGCCAAGCGGATGCATCGTTGGCTGGTCGAAGCGACCGGGTTTCCGGATCGCAACGTGCGGGAGTCGAGTCTGAAAGTGACCCGTGAGACGACGATGCCTGCCGTTCTGCTCGAAGTCGGATATTTGTCCAATGCGATCGACGAGGCCGCCATGTATACGGACGAGTTCCAGGATCGGGTCGCCGCCGCGATCGTCGCGGGAATCAAAGAGCAGCTCCGGATCGGCGGATCGGTCGCAAAAAAGGATGCTGCGATTAGCAAGCAAGAGGCGAAAAGCGGAAAAGACGAACAGCAGCCGAGCAAAGAAACGGCGACGGGAGCAGCCGGCGCGTCGACGGTCAAAGTGGCCGATATTCCGGCGGGGGAAGCGCCGGCGAAGTCCGGCACGCCCGCGAAATAAACGGATGCATCGGTCCGGTATATGCCGAGCCGTTGCCTTAGGCAAAGCTCGGCTTAGGCTTACGAAGTAAACTTTGCCTTCGGCAAAGTTCAGCGTATGCTTTCGTAGTAAACTTTGCCTACGGCAAAGTTCTTAGGAGTGATTCGATGAAGCGAAGTTTCGGTTACAAGCATATTGTTGTTGGCGTCGCCGTCGCCCTGGCGTTAACCGGCTGCGCCAACGCGAAGACGAAAACCGATCCGGCGCCGTCCGGCACGACGCATGGCGCGAAGCCGAACGACGGTGCCCCTGCTGCCAAGCAGCTTACGATCAAAACGTATTACGCCGACGACAATCTCGACAAGCTGATCGAGCGCGAAGCGACGATAACGTTTGCGAGCGATTCCGATAAGTACAAAGCGGCGCTGAACGCGCTGAAGACGTCGCCGGACGCCTCGTTGTCGTCGCTCAGCAAGGGGATCGATTACCGTTCGGCCGCGTTCAAGGACGGCCAAGTCGTCGTCGATCTCGCGATCGCCGCCGAAGGACGGCTCGGTTCTCCGGGGGAACAGCTGCTCGTCGAGTCGATCCGCAAGTCGCTGTTCCAGTTCGCCGAAGTGCAGTCGATCGACGTGCTCGTCGAAGGCAAGCAAACCGAAAGCCTGATGGGCCACGTAAGCCTCCCGCATCCGATCAAACGGAACTGAAGCGGCGCTTCGACAGGACAATCATGGGAAACAATGCGGAGGGAGAAACGGGATGAAACGCAACATGAAAAAAACGTTAACAATGGCCGTCGCCTACTCGCTCGTATCGTCGATGGTGCTGGCGGCACCCGCTTATGCGGAAGTATCGGGAGGCAGCACGACGACGGGGACGACGAACGCTTCGTCGTCCGCCAATGTCAAGCTCAGCTTCCCGGACGTACCGTCGAGCCATTGGGCCGTCAAGCATATTTCCAAGCTGCTGCTTGAAGGCATCGTCCAAGGCGACGATATGGGCCGGTATAACCCGGATAGCAAAGTGAGCCAGCAGGACGTCATCATTATGGCGATCCGGATGATGGGGCTCGAGAGCAAAGCGCTCGAGAACAAAGCGACGATTTCGCTTCCGTGGAGCGACGTGAGAAGCGACGCGCGGCCTTATATCGCGTATGCGATCGATCAAGGGCTGATCGATCTTCAAGAGGAATATGACGCCGCCGCCTCCAAGTGGGGAACGAAGGAAGCGCCGCGCGAGTGGGTTGCCAAAATCGTCGTGCGCGCCATCGGCAAAAAGCAGGACGCGATCGCCAAAGCGGAATTCCCCGGCACATTCGCCGACAACGATAAAATTTCGTCCGGCAACGCCGGCTACGTCAACGAAGCGGTATCGCTCGGCATCGTCCAAGGGTTCGAGGACAATACGTTCCGGCCGGCCGACGGCGTGACGCGGGCTCAGATGGCGACGTTCCTAAGCCGGGCCGAGAAATATTCGCCGAACTTGTCCGACCGCGCGCTGGTCGGCACGGTAATGGCGATCGACGGCTCCAAGCTGACGATTCGCGACAAGAACGGCTTGACGAAAGACGTGACGCTTCATACGAACGCTTCGTTCTACACGTACAAAAACGATACGACGCGGCTGACGCCTTCCGACGTAAAGCTGTACAACGAGGTGTACGTCCTGCATCAGCAGGGTACCGCCTATTTGATCGAAGTGACGAACGACGAAATTCCGATGACCGGAGTCGAAGGGAAGCTCGTCAGCGTCGATATGAACGAATTGACCGCCTCGATCGAGGTGGACGGCAAATATTATACATACGACCTCGCTTCGAACGTATCGGTGCGGGACTTGAACGGCGCCGGCTTAAGCTTGGGCTCGCTGCAGGAAGATTCCGTCGTCGAGCTGAAAAAGCACGCGCTCATTCAAGACGCGAAAATTTCGCAAATCGTCGTCAAGGAAATGCCGATCAACAAGACGGTGGACGCGGCGTTCCTGTCGTTCGACCCCGTCAATTTGACCGTCAAAGTGAAAGACCGGCAGACCGGCGCCGAGGAAGCGTTCAAAGTGACCGACAAGTCCGTTTTCTGGCAGGGCGACAACTATTTCGATCCCGCGAATTTGTTCGAAGGCGACATCGTGCGCGTCGAAGTGAAGAAAAGCAAGGTCGTGAAAGTGGAAGTCGTACAGCAGCTTGTCGAGAAGCGCGACGAAGGGAAGCTTCTTTCGCTCAGCGACGACAAGACGATCGTTACGATTCAAAAGTCCGGCGACGAGCTGGCGTCGTACAAAGCGTCCGACCGCGTGCTCGTTGTGATGGGAGACGGCTCGTTCGGCTCCATCCGCGACTTGATGCCGGGCGACCAGCTGAAGCTGGAAATCAACCAGAACAAAATCGACAAAGTGACGGTACAAAGCCGGAGCATCCAAAACTTCACGCTGGCGACGATCGAAACGTATATCGCCGACAGCAAAATTTTGCTTGTGAAGGACGAGCTCGGCAACCCGAAAAGCTATCTCGTCACCGACAAAACCCGGTTCCTGTATGACAACACCGAGCTGACGCTCGCCAACTTTCAGTCGAACTTCGTCAAGGGCAAGCGCGTCAACGTCGTCGCATCGGAAAGCACGCTGCTGTCGGTTCAAATCGCGACGCGTATGGAAGGAACCGTGACGAGCGTCAGCACGACGACCGGAGAATTGACGATCAAGACGCCGACCGGCGGCTACCAGACGTACAAAACGCTGAGCTACACGTCCGTCGATAAATACAGCCTGCCGTCGGCCAAGCTGACCGACCTGCGCACGGGCGATTACGTGCGAGGCTTCTTCGACGGTACGCAGCAGACGGTCGTCGGGGTATCCGTCCGCGAGACGCAGCTCGTCCATACGATATCGAAGGATGCGTCGAACAGCCGGATTACGGTGAAAGATTTGGCCGGCAACACGTCCTCGTATTCGTTGTCCGGCTTGCCGGTACACCGGAACGGGCAGCCGGTCAGCACGAACGACATTGCGGTCGACGAGCCGCTGCAAATTACGTTCATGGGCAAATCGATCGAGAGCGTCCAGGTACTCGATGCCGTCCGGGGCAAAGTGACGGGCGTCGATGCGGTGGCGAATCGGGTGACCGTTACGGATTATACGAACGTTTCCCGCGTGTTCGAGACCGGAACGAACGTCTCCGTGCGTAACGGCTCGACCGTCTTGCCGTCGCTCGCGTCGGTGAAGCCGGACGACCGCGTCGAGATGGTGAAGGATACGTCGGGCAACACGACCGTCCTCATCATCCCGGGCGAGCAGCGCACGGTCCAATCGTACGATGCGTCGACCAAGGTGCTGAACCTGATGCGCCGCACCGTCAACGACAAGCTGGCGTACCCGCTGCACGACAAAGCGTATATCCACCAAGGCACGCAGCTGATCGCGCCGACCGCGCTCGTCAGCGGCAACGTCGTTACCGTCTATTTGATCAACGATAAAATCGTGGAAATCGCCAAGCCGTAACGTCATCCGGCCTACGTTCGGTTGGTACGCGTCGCCGGCCGCAAGCACCGCTTGCGCCGGCGGCGTTTTTTAGCGTATAATCGAACCTTGGCGGCGAAACGGCAACGATCCTTTAGCGAGGTGCATGACGGATGACGAGCAAAAAAGTACGGCACATCCTCGACACGATCGCCGGCATGTTTCCCGACGCCCATTGCGAGCTGAACCACTCGAACCCGTTCGAGCTGACGATCGCGGTGCTGCTGTCGGCCCAATGCACGGACGAGACCGTCAACAAAGTAACCGTCGATCTGTTTCGCAAATACAAAACGCCGGACGATTACTTGGCGGTGCCGCTCGAAGAGCTCGAGCAGGACATTCGCCGCATCGGGCTGTTCCGCAACAAGGCGAAAAACATCCAAAGCTTGTGCCGTCTTCTGTTGGACAAGCACGGAGGGCAAGTGCCGGAAAAGCACGAGGAGCTCGTCGAGCTGCCCGGCGTCGGGCGCAAGACGGCCAACGTCGTCGTCTCGAACGCGTTCGGCGTACCGGCGATCGCCGTCGACACGCACGTGGAGCGCGTCTCCAAGCGGCTCGGCTTGGCCGGCCCGGACGATACGGTGCTGCAGGTCGAGCACAAGCTGATGAAGCAGGTACCGCGCGACGAATGGACGATCACGCATCATCGGCTCATTTTTTTCGGCAGGTACCATTGCAAGGCGCAAAACCCGCAATGCAGCGCGTGTCCGCTGGTCGATCGATGTCCGGAAGGAAAACGGCGTATGAAAATGCCCATAAAGAGGAAATCTAACAAGTAAAGCAACAACAGCCAATAATCGAAGGTGGGAACCGGCATGAAATGCATCGCGGTCTATACGAACGATTTCGAATTGTTTTCCGACATTTACGAGGAGGTGCTCCGCACCCCGCTCGCCGAGAACGAAGAAAAGGAAATCGAGGGCGTCACGGTCAGCGAGTCCGGGGACGTTCCGGAGCACTATATCGACCGGATGCGCACGAAACCGGACGTCGTCGTCATGAAAGTGAAGGACAAAGACATTACGATTTTGCAGCACGGGGAAGTGTTCGAAATATTTATACCTGAAAATGAATTTGTGATACACTAGAAACCGGAGAAATTCGGTTTTTTTCTTTTATATCGGACATTTTTCAACAGAGCTGGGGAGAGCGAAGTCATGAATGCTGTAGACATCCGGGGAACGACGCAAGCGGGGGAGACGATCGAAACGGTCGCCCGCCGAATGGCGGAGGCCGGCGACAAGAAACATGCGGAGAAACTGAGGCAGCTGGCCGGGAAGGCGTCCGAGCCGGCTTTGCATATCGCCTTTTGCGGACATTTCTCGGCGGGCAAATCGAGCTTGATCAATAAATTGTGCGGGCATCGGCTGCTGCCGTCGAGTCCGATCCCGACCAGCGCGAACGTCGTGACGATTCGCAACGGGGAGGCGGGCGCCGTCGTCAAGAAGGCGGGGCCGGCGGACGGCGGGCCGGAGCTCGTCGAAGTGCTTTTGGACGAACTGGACGCCTATTGCAAAAACGGCGAGGCGATCGAATCGGTGCACATCCGCTATCCGATTCCGCTGCTCGGCGACAAGGCGACGCTGCTCGATACGCCGGGCATCGACTCAACCGACGACGCGCACCGAACGGCGACCGAATCGGCGCTTCATATGGCCGACGTCGTCTTTTACGTCATGGACTACAACCATGTCCAGTCGGAGATCAACTTCGCGTTTACGAAGCAGCTGAAAGAATGGGGCAAGCCGCTTTACCTGATCGTCAACATGATCGACAAGCACCGGGAGGGCGAGCTGCCGTTCGAGGCGTACCGGGAAAGCGTCGTCCGTTCGTTCGAGAGCTGGCATATCGAGCCGGACGGCTTGCTGTTCACGTCGGTGAAGCGGCCGGACGACCGGAACGACGAATGGGAGAAGCTCGTCTGGCTGATCGGCCGGCTGACCGAGCGGGCGGAGCCGCTTCGGCGCGACAGCTTGGCGAAGTCGCTGCGCCATGTCATCGGCCAGCACGGCGAATGGCTGGCCGAACGGAACGAGGACGAGAAGGCGTCCTTGCGGGCGCAAATCGAGCGGGACGGTGAGGAACGGCTTCCGGAACGGTACGAGGCGATCCTAGCGCGCATCGGCGAGCTCCGGCAAGCCGGCGAGAAGCTGCGGACCGACCTCCGCAAGGAAGCGTCCCAATTGCTCGACAACGCCAACGTGACGCCGGCGACGACGCGAGATAAAGCCCACCATTATTTGCAAAGCCGCAAGCCCGGCTTCAAGGTCGGCTTCTTCTCCCGGGCGTCCGCGACGGCGAAAGAAATCGAGAGCCGACTATCGGATTTCGCCGCCGATTACACGGAGAAGGTGGAAGCGGGCATCGTCTGGCATATGCGCGCCATGCTGCTGCAAGCCGGGGAGCGGTACGGCTTGGACGCGGCGGCGATCGATTCAGCCCTTGCGGAAGCGCGGAACGCGGTCGGGGCGGATTGGCTGGCCGACCAGGTGCAGGCCGGGGCGATCGCTTCGAACGAATACACGCTCAATTACTCGAAGCATATCGCCGCCGAGACGAAAAGCGTCTTCCGCCGAACGGCGTTCGAATGGATCGACGAGATCGTCCGGCGCTCTGCCGCGGAAGCGGAACGCGAAGCGGCGGGGCTTGAAGAGGAGCGGCGCGGGCTGGAGGAGCGGCTGACCGCGTATCGACGGCTTCAGGCGATCGAGCGCGAAGAGCGGGAGCGGATCGAAAAGCTGCTGGCGGAGGCCGTCATCGACGGTCCGTCCGTCGAAGGACCGCTTCCCGATCCTCGATCGTTCAAAGGGGACGACACGCCGAGCCCCGTTTATCGACCGGAAACCGGCGCCGGCGAGACGTCGTCGCGGTGGCAGCTGTCGCTCGACCGCGCCGGAACGGGCGCACGGCCCGAGACGGAATCCGGCGCCGACGCGAACGCGCCGGGAGGATTCCGTGCGACGATGGCGCGGACGGCGTCGAAGCTGAAGGAAGCGTACGCGCTGCTCGATCCGATTCCGTCGATGCAATCGGTCGTCCGCTCGATGCGCGAGAAGGCCGAGCGGCTCGAGCAGAGCCGGTTCACGATCGCCTTATTCGGCGCGTTCAGCGCGGGCAAGTCGTCGTTCGCCAACGCGCTCATGGGCGAGCCGGTGCTCCCCGTATCGCCGAACCCGACGACGGCGGCGATCAACAAGATCATGCCGCCGACGGACGACTGGCCGCATGGCGCGGTCAAGGTGAAGATGAAGTCGGCGGAAGCGATCCGCGACGACGTTCTTTACTCCTTGAACGCGCTCGGCACGCAAGCGTCCGATATGGAAGCGGCGCTTGCCGAAATCAACCGGCTGTCGCCGGACCGGGTCGGTCCGAACGGGAAGCCGCATTATACGTTTTTGCAAGCCGTCCGCAAAGGATGGGGCGAAGCGAAAGGGGCGCTCGGCGAGCAGCTTCGCGTCGATCTCGACTTGTTCCGCGACTACGTCGCCGAGGAGAGCAAATCGTGCTTCGTCGAATATATCGAGCTGTATTACGCCTGCCCGCTGACCGAGCAGGGCATGATTTTGGTCGATACGCCGGGAGCGGACTCGATCAACGCCCGGCATACCGGCGTCGCCTTCAACTATATCAAGAACGCCGACGCCGTCTTGTTCGTCACTTATTACAACCATGCGTTCTCCCAGGCGGACAGGGAATTTTTGCTCCAGCTCGGCCGGGTGAAGGACAGCTTCGAGCTCGATAAAATGTTTTTCCTCGTCAACGCGGCCGATTTGGCCGCAAGCGAGGAGGAGCTGAACGGCGTCGTCGGACACGTGGCCGACAATCTTCTTCGCTACGGCATCCGCAATCCGCGCATTTATCCGGTGTCGAGCCTGATGGCGCTCGAAGGCAAAATGCGCCGGGACGAAGCCGTCGCCAAAGGAAGCGGCATCGTGCGCTTCGAAAAGGAGTTCGTCCGCTTCGCCGTCGGCGAACTGGCCGGGATCGCCGTCCGATCGGCCGATCAGGAGCTGGAGCGTTCACTGTCGCTGTTGAACCGGTGGATTGCGGGAGCCAAGGAAGGGGAAGAAGCGCGCAGCCGAAAAATGACGCAAGTCCGGGAGTCCCGCGCGAAAGCGGAGGAGCTGCTGCGCGACGTCGATACGTCGTCCGAGGAGCGGGAAGCGGGGAAGGAAATTCAGGAGCTGCTTTACTACGTGAAGCAGCGGCTGACGTACCGGTTCGGCGAGCTGTTCCAGTACGCGTTCAACCCGGCTGCGCTTCGCGAAGACGCCGGCTCAATCCGCAGCTCGATGCGGGCGGCGTGGTTCGAGCTGCTTCGGCTCGTCTCCTACGATTTGTCGCAGGAGCTGTACGCCACGACGCTGCGCATCGAGAACGCGTTGAACCGGCTTGCCGCAAAGCGGCACGACGAGAAGCGACAGCGGATCGCCGCGCTGCTCGAAGGGTTCGAAGGGGGCGCCTACGAGCCCGCCCCGTTCCGGACGCCCGCCGTAGCCGAGTCGATCGAAGCGGCCGCCGACGAGAAGTGGCTGGCCGGCTTTTACAAGAACGGCAAGCAGTTTTTCGAGGGCCCGGGCAAAGGCCAGCTTCGCGAGGCGGTTGAGAAGGTGCTCACGCCGGTCATCGCCGAGTTTGTCGATCGGCACGGAACCGCGTTCGAGGCCGAATACGCCGGCCAATTCCGGGAGCGGGCCGAATCGGTTCACCGCCGATTGGCCGAGCTGCTCGAGGAGCATGCGGAAGGGATGCTGGCGGCGCTCGAAATGAAAGTCGACGTGGACGGCTTCGTCCGGACGCGCACGCGGCTGCAGTCCCTCGCGAATGAAGCGTGAATCGCTAACGGAAGGACGTCTTCGCATCGGTCGAAGGCGTCTTTTTTTCGACAACCGATACCGATTTGAGATCGTTGCGCAACGATTGCGGGCGATCGCGGAATGAGCGTCTAAACCGGGCGGTAAGCCCGGTATATTTCCATTTATCGGGAGGGGGGACAGGCAGTTTTTGACGGTCGTACGGGGGATTGTCACCCAATTTTCACAAGTTTCGTGAAAACGCATCCATAGACGGTTAAGGCGATGAAACGGAAGAATCTTATGGATTCCGTTCCGTTTTCGATTCATTTTGTGGGTATAAGGGGGATATTGATCGTTTCTTCGGGTTCGGTCGATTGCTCGAACCAGGGTATGGTGTTAAGATTCATTAAGAAATTGGAAAGCAGCCGGCTAGGAGGGCGAAAATGAACGTTTTAAAGCAGTTGAAGCAGTTTTACTGGAAAGACCGGTACTTGCTCTTCATCTCGATCGTCTGTTTGATGTGTTCCACCGCACTGGGGCTCGTGTACCCGCACCTGCTCCGCTTCCTGATCGACAACGTCATCAAGAAGGAACAATTCGAATGGGTGCCCTATCTAGCGCTGCTCGTCGTCGGGGTCGTCGCGGTCAAAGCGTCGTTCGCGTTTTGTCACGGGTTCGCCGGAGGAAGGCTCGGCAACCGGATCGCCTTCACGCTGCGCAACGCGCTGTACGAGAAGCTGCAGTACTTGTCTTTCCAATATTACGACCGGGCCAAGACGGGCGACCTCATGTCGAGGCTGACCGCGGATTTGGAAGCGATCCGGCAGTTTATCGGATTCGGCTTCGCGCAAATTTTGAACGTGTTTCTCATGTTTACGTTCGGGGCGATCATGATGCTGACGATGAACTGGAAGCTGACGCTCATTACGTTCGTCACGATGCCTTTCCTCGTCTTCACGGCGCTACGTCTCGAGAAGCGGATTCATCCCGAGTTCCGCTCGATCCGCCAGGCGGTCAGCAACTTGACGACCGCGGTGCAGGAAAACATTACGGGCGTTCGCACGGTCAAATCGTTCGCGCGCGAGCCGCACGAGGTGAAGAAGTTCGCGCTGCGGAGCGAAGAATATAAAGGAAGCCATATCAATTTGGCCCATACGTGGGCGAGATTTTTCCCGATCCTCGAGCTGCTGTCCTCGGTTTGCGTCGTCATTTTGCTGACGGCCGGCGGCATGTTCGTCATCAATGGCTCGATGACGCTCGGCGAGCTGGTCGCGTTCTTCAGCTTCATCTGGTACATCATCGCCCCGATGCGCGACATCGGCTTCCATATTAACAACTATACGCAGTCGAAGGCGTCGGGCGAGCGGGTTTTGGAAATATTGAACCAATACGTACATGTAAAGGACAAGGATGGAGCGATCGCGCTTCAACCGGAGCAGGTGAAAGGAGGCGTTCGTTTCGAGCACGTGACGTTCGCGTATCCCGAGAAGCAGCCGGCGCTCATCGACTTCCATCTCGACGCTCCGGCAGGCTCGGTCATCGGTCTGCTCGGCGGAACGGGAGCCGGCAAGTCGACCGTCATCCAGCTGCTGCTGCGCGCCTACAATATTAAAGAAGGCCGCATTTTGCTGGACGGACGGGACATTCGCGACATCACGATCGAAAGCTTGCGCAAGCAAATCGCGCTCGTCTTCCAGGAGACGTTCCTGTTCTCGTCGACGATCCGCAACAATATCGCATACGGGCGCAAGGACGTGACGGACGAGGAAATTTTCCGCGCCGCCAAGCTCGCGAAAGCGCACGACTTCATCATGGAGCTGCCGCTCGGGTACGACACGATCGTCGGCGAACGGGGTATGGGGCTTTCCGGCGGTCAAAAGCAGCGGATCGCGATCGCCCGCGCGCTGATCAAAGATCCGAAAATATTAATTCTCGACGACGCCACGAGCGCCGTCGACATGGAAACCGAGCACGAGATCCAAGCCGGCTTCCGCGAGCTGATGAAAGGGCGGACGACGTTCATTATCGCGCACCGGATCTCGTCGCTCAAGCAGGCGGACGAAATTATCGTGCTCGACGGCGGCCGCATCGCTCAGCGCGGTACGCACGAGCAGCTGCTGAAGCAGCCGGGGCCGTATTTCGAAACGTACAAAATCCAATATTCGGATCATCCCGATTTTGCGAAGCAAACGGAAGAACGGAGGGTGGCCAATTGAGCCGGTCCAAGGAAGATCCCGCGCAGAGCCATACGCAGGAGCGCGGCGGAGCCCAAGCGCAGTCCGACGCCAAAGCCCGCCTGCGCGAGCGGTTCGTCTATCAAGACGACGACAAGATGGAGAAGAAGTTCGACTGGAACCAGCTGAAGCGAATGGGCTCCTACTTGAAGCCTTACCGCAAGGAGCTGCTGCCGATCATTCTCGTCACGATGATTCTCGGCACGATTACGAAGCTCGCCGTACCGTACTTGATCAGCTTGGCGATCGACCAGGCGATTTTCAACGGCGACGGCAACCAGCTGATGATTCTCGCTTGCACGATGCTGGCGCTGTATATCGTACAGTGGCTCGTCAACAATTACCGGATCCGTTCCGTCAACGTCATCGGGCAAAAAGTCATTTACGACTTGCGCTATCATCTCTTCAGTCATATTCAGCAGCTGTCGTTCCGGTTCTTCGACAAACGTCCGGCGGGGTCCGTCCTCGTCCGCGTGACGAACGACGTCAACTCGCTGCAGGAGCTGCTGACGCACGGCGTCGTCAACCTGATGATCGACATCGTACAGCTGATCGGGATCGTCGTCATCCTGCTCTCGCTCAGCCCGAAGCTCGGGCTCGCCATCATCTTGACGGTGCCGCTCATGTTCATCGTCTCGACCTCGCTTCGGACGCGGATGCGCCGGGCGTGGCAGGACGTACGGGTGAAGCAGTCGCGGATCAACTCCCACTTGTCGGAGTGCATCCAAGGCATCCGCGTGACGCAGGCGTTCACGCAGGAGAAGGAAAACATCAACTATTTCAACGACATGAACCAAGTGAACAAAAAGTCGTGGGACAAAGCGTCGATGCTCAACCAGACGTTCAACCCGATCATCGAATTGACCGGGGCGATCGGCACGTGCATCTTGTTCTGGTACGGCTCCCACTTGATCGAGTCGAAAGAGCTGACGATCGGGATGCTCGTCGCGTTCGCGAACTATATCGGCAACTTCTGGGAGCCGATCAACCGGCTCGGGCAAATGTACCAGCAGCTGCTCGTGGCGATGGCTTCCTCGGAGCGCATTTTCGAGTTTTTGGACGAGAAGCCGACGGTCGGCGAACGGGAGAAGCCGGAGACGATGCCGCTTATCGAGGGCAACGTCCGCTTCGAACGGATCGTGTTCGAATACGAGGCGGGGCGTCCGGCGCTGAAGGGCATCGAGCTCGAGGCGAAGGCCGGACAATCGATCGCGCTTGTCGGCCATACCGGCTCGGGCAAAAGCACGATCATCAATTTGCTGTGCCGGTTCTACGATCCGGTCGAAGGGCGCGTCCTCGTGGACGGCTACGATATACGCGACGTGACGCTGCAAAGCTTGCGCTCGCAAGTCGGCATCGTGCTGCAGGATACGTTCATCTTCTCGGGCTCGATTCGCGACAACATCCGGTTCGGCCGGCTCGAAGCGACCGATCAGGAGGTCGAGGCCGCGGCCAAAGCGGTCCATGCCCACGACTTCATCAGCAAGCTGCCCGACGGGTATGACACGCAGGTGGAGGAGCGGGGGAACGTGCTGTCGATGGGACAGCGTCAGCTGATCTCGTTCGCCCGAGCGCTGCTCGCCAACCCGCGCATCCTGATTCTCGACGAGGCGACGGCGAGCATCGATACCGAGACCGAGCTGAAAATCCAAGAGGCGCTCAAGACGCTCTTGGTCGGCCGGACGTCGTTCATTATCGCCCACCGGCTGTCCACGATCCGCAACGCCGACAAAATCGTCGTGCTGGATCACGGCTCCATCATGGAGGAAGGAACGCACGACGAGCTGATGCGCCGCGGCGGCATTTACTTCGGCCTCGTCGAGGCGCAGTACAAGTTTTTGAGCGAAGCGGTATAACGAAAGTCCGGGACGCCGGCGATCGGCCGGACGGCACCTGTTCAGACGGCATCTCTTCCCGTGAAGAGGTGCCGTTTTTTCGCGTTCGGCGACTTTTTTTCGCGGGACAGGCAAATAGCGGCCGGCCTCCGAATAGCCATTGGAATAGAGCGGAAACTTGCGGCCGAACGCGAACGTCCGCAATTTCGGAGGAGGAGAACTATGCAAATCGAAGTGGTCAATCCCGGCGAGTCGTTATGGGCGATCGCGCGACGGTACGGCGTTTCCGTGGACGATATCGTGCGCGTCAACGAGATCGACGAGCCGACCCGGCTCGCGGTCGGCCAAGCGTTGGTCATCCCGACGAGCGAGTCGGTTCACGTCGTCGCGCCAGGCGAATCGCTCTGGTCGATATCGCGGCGCTACGGCATTCCGGTCGACGAGATCGCGAGGGCGAACAATATCGCGAACCCGTCCCAGCTGTACGTCGGCCAGCGATTGCGAATTCCCCGCCAGGGGGCGAAGCGCACGATCGAGACGAACGGTTACTTGCAGCCGGCCAATGCGGAGACGGACCGTACGATCGTGAACGAAACGGCCGAATTTTTGACCTATTTCAGCTTGTTCCAATATATCGTGCGAAGGGACGGCACGCTTCAGCCGCCGAACGACGAAGCGGCGCTGGCGGCGATCCGGGGGACGAACGCGGTGCCGATGATGGTCATTACAAATTTCGAAAGCGGCACGTTTTCGGCGGAAACGGCGCGCGCCGTATTCGACAACCCGGACACGCGAAGCAAGCTGATCGACAATGTGCTCGCGACGATGCGCGCCAAAAACTTTTACGCGCTCAACATCGATTTCGAGCACGTCTTTCCGGCCGACCGGGAAAAGTACAATGCGTTTTTGCGGGACATCACCGCACGGGTTCACGCGGAGAACAAGCTCGTCTCGACCGCTCTCGCGCCGAAGGCGAGCGCGACGCAGGCGGGCTCCTGGTACGAGGCGCACGATTACGCCGCGCACGGGCGCATCGTCGACTTCGTCATCATCATGACGTACGAATGGGGATGGTCGGGAGGGCCGCCGATGGCCGTGGCGCCGATTCCCCAAGTGCGGCGCGTGCTCGATTTCGCCGTAACCGTCATCCCGCGCGGCAAAATCATGATGGGGGCGCCGCTGTACGGCTACAACTGGACGCTGCCGTACACGCCCGGCGGCAAATTCGCGCCGACGCTCAGCCCGAAAGCCGCGGTCAACCTCGCCCGCGACGTCGGTGCGTACATCCAGTACGATTATACGGCCCAAGCGCCGTTCTTCCGGTATTACGACAACGACGGAAGGCAGCACATCGTCTGGTTCGAGGATGCGCGCAGCATGCAGGCGAAGTTCGACCTGATCAAGGAGTACGGCCTGCGCGGCATCAGCTATTGGGTGCTCGGACAACGCTTCCCGCAAAACTGGGCGCTGCTCGAAGCGAATTTCAATATCAAGAAATACAAATGAGCGCCGCTCCGGACGCGGCCCATTGAACAAAGCCTTTTCGGCCCTTGCCGGAGAGGTTTTTTTGCGTCGGGACGGGAAGCCGGCCAACATTTGCAAATTGCGGTCGGAACCTTTACTCTAAAAGCGTGGCGATTAAGGGGAGGGACCAACTTGAACTCGACGCGAACATTGTGGATCACGATCGGCACCGCCGCGCTGCTGACGACGGCGCTGTGGATCGGCGGACTCGTCTATGCCGTCAACGACGTCATCAATCCGAAGCCGGCCCCGTACGAAGGAACGGCGAGTCCCGCACAGCCGGAAGAGGAGAACAAGACGACGATCGACATCGTGGCGCTCGGCGACTCGCTTACCGTCGGCACCGGGGACGTCAGCGGCAAAGGATACGTGCAGAACGTCAGGGAGAAGCTGGCGGCCGTGACGAAAAAGCAGGTGAACCTGATCGGCAATTACGGCATCAACGGCTACAAAACGGACCAGCTGCTGAACGATTTGCAAAAAGCGAACGGGGTCCCGTACGGCATCGAGAAGGCGGACGTCGTCCTGCTGACGATCGGCGGCAACGATTTGTTCGCCGTCGGACAAGACGTCATGAACAGCCAAACGAACGAGCTGGACGCGAACAAAGTGCGCGAGCGGCTGCCGGAGCCGATGAATCGGCTGGAGCAAATATTGACGAGGCTCGCCCAGCTGAACCCGAAGGCGAAGATCGTCTATGTCGGCGTGTACAATCCGTTCTACGACCTTCCGGAAATGCGCCCCGCGTCCGTCCACGTCCAGGAATGGAACGACCGGGCGTTCGACGTGGCCAACCGGTTCCCGAACATGGTGTACGTCCCGACGTTCGACCTGTTCCAGCTCCAATTCGCGAAATATATGTACAGCGATCATTTCCACCCGAATCAGGAAGGGTATGTCCGGATTGCAGACCGCGTCGTTCAGGCGCTTGAATAAACGGAGGGAGCCCCGATGACCCGAGACTCGTCAATCGTATTGTCCGTTCATCAATTGAAGAAACGCATCAAAGACCGGCTGATCATCAAAGGCATTTCGTTCCAAGTGAAGCGCGGCGAAATATTCGGGTTTCTCGGGCCGAACGGCTCCGGCAAAACGACGACGATCCGGATGCTCGTCGGCTTGATCAAGCCGACCGAAGGGACGATCGAGCTGGGCGGCTACGACATCCGCAAGCAGCCGACCGAGGCGCTTCGCCAAGTCGGCTGCATCGTCGAAAACCCGGAGCTGTACCCGTACATGACCGGTCTGGAAAACCTCGAGCATTTCGCGCGCATGCTTCCCGGCGTCGGCGCGGAGCGCATCCGCGAAGTGACGGATATCGTCGGACTCGGCCAGCGGATCGGCGACAAGGTGAAGACGTACTCGCTCGGCATGCGCCAGCGGCTCGGCATCGCCCAGGCGCTGCTCGGCAGCCCGAGCCTGCTCATCCTGGACGAGCCTACGAACGGGCTCGACCCGCAAGGGATCAAGGAGATGCGCGATTTCATCAAGCGGCTGGCGTCGGAAGGGCTGAGCTTGTTCGTCTCGAGCCATCTGCTCAGCGAAATTCAACAAATGTGCGATCGGGTGGCGATCATCAGCCACGGCAGCGTCATCGCCGTCGGCGAGGTGGACGAGCTTCTGCGGCAGGCGGGCAGCACGGTCGTCTGGCACGCCGAGCCCGTCGAGCGGGCGAAGGCGCTGCTGGCCGAGACGGAAGGCGTGCAGCTGCTCGAAACGGCCGCCCTCGGCTTGGCGGGTGACGAGACGAACGCGTCGGCACCCGGCCGGGCCGTGACGGTGCAGATGGACGAGGCGCGCATCCCGGAGCTGAACGAGCGCATGGTCGCCGAGCGGATTCGCGTTTACGCGATCCAGATTACGAATCCGACGCTGGAAGAGCTGTTCCTGCGCGTGACGGAGGGTGAAAAAATTGAATAACGTCGGCCTCTATCCGTTGGTTCATAACGAAACGGTCAAAATATGGAAGAAGAAGCGGTTTTTCGTCATTCTGCTCATTCTCGCCGCGCTTATCCCGATGTTCACGTACGCGCAGATGAAGGTGGCGCAAAACAACAAGAAGCAGTTCGGCACCCAAGACTGGCGCCTCGAGACGCAGCAGCAAATCCGCGACTATACGAACCGGCTGAGCAGCAACCGGGTGCCCGAGGAATGGAAAAAATATATGCGGGTGCAGGTCAAGGTGCTGCAATTTTATTTGGACAAAAACGTCGACCCGAAGGCGCCGAACGGCGTCACGTTCACGTCCACGTTCATGGCGAACGCGATCGGCCTGTTCATCCCGCTCATGGTCATGGTCATCGGCTCCGACCTCGTTTCGTCCGAGCATTCGTCGGGGACGATCAAGCTGCTGCTGACGAGGCCGGTGCGACGATGGAAAGTGCTAGCGAGCAAATATATCGCGCTCGTTTTTTACATCTCGCTGACGGTGTTCGCGACGACGGCGCTCGCGTATTTGATATCCGGTCTCGTGTTCGGTTACGGAGGCTGGGACTTGCCGATGTTTACGGGCTTCAAAATCGTCGGAGCGGAGGTCGACATGGCCTACGTTCACCCGGTTCCCGCTTGGCTGTACCTGCTCATGCAGCTCGGCCTCATCTGGTTCGCCGCGCTCATCGTCGGGCTCATGTCGATCATGGTTTCGGTGCTCGTCCGCAGCACGGCGGCGGGTATGGGGATCATGCTGGCCGTCCTGATCGCCGGGAGCATTTTGACGAACATGGTTTCGTCTTGGCAGACGGCGAAATATTTGTTCATGGTCAACTTGTCGCTGACCGATTATTTGGCCGGGCGGCTACCGCCGATCGAAGGGATGACTCTCGGATTTTCGCTCGCCGTCTTGTCCGCTTGGGGGATCGCCTCGCTGATCGCGTCGTTTTGGGCGTTCACCCGAAAAGACATTTTGAATTGACGGAGGCGGCCGAATCGCGCTTTTCTCGACGGGGGCATGGTAAAAGCGATCCGCTTTGAGTATAATGCATAATAGTTGTTACAACATTGTCACGGAACAGGGGGACGCGGATTGACAGAGCAGTTGGACTTGTTTGCGGAGCACGCGGCTGCGGACGGCAAAAAATCGGCCGGCCCGACGGGCAGCGCCAGGACGGCCGCCGGCGGCAAATCTCCCGACGGCAAGCAAAAATCGGCCGCGCCGGCCTCGCCGGAAGCCGGCTCGGATTACGGAGCGGACGACATTCAGGTTCTCGAAGGGCTGACGGCGGTTCGCAAGCGGCCGGGCATGTACATCGGCAGCACGAGCGCCTCGGGCCTCCACCACCTCGTATGGGAAATCGTCGACAACGCGGTGGACGAGCATCTGGCGAAATATTGCACGAAAATCGACGTCATCATACATAAAGATCAATCGGTTACGGTGCGCGACAACGGCCGCGGCATTCCGACCGGCATGCACAAGACGGGCGTTCCGACGCCTCAGGTCGTCTTCACCGTGCTGCACGCCGGCGGCAAGTTCGGCGGAGCGGGGTACAAGAAGTCCGGCGGCTTGCACGGCGTAGGCGCATCCGTCACGAATGCGCTGTCCGAATGGCTCGAGGTGGAAATATGGCGAGACGGCAAGACGCACCGGCAGCGGTTCGAATATTGGGTCGACAAGGACGGCAAGGAGCACGTCGGCGAGCCGGTAACCGGTCTCGAGGTGCTCGGCAACACGAACCGGACGGGATCGCAAATTACGTTCAAGCCGGACAAGCGCGTCTTCCAGAGCGGTACGACGATCAATTACGACACGCTGGCGGAGCGTCTTCAGGAAATCGCCTTCCTGAATTCGGGGCTGAAGGTGACGCTGAAGGACGAGCGGTCGGGCAACGAGGAGACGTTCGAATACGAGGGCGGCGCGAAGCAGTTCGTCCAGTTTTTGAACGAGGACAAAAACGTGCTGCACGACGTCATCCATTTCGTCGCCGAGAAAGACGACATCGAGGTGGAAGTGGCGTTCCAGTACAACGACGGCTATACGGAGACGATCGCTTCGTTCGTCAACTCGATCCCGACGCGGGGCGGAGGCACGCACGAGACGGGGTTTAAAACCGCTTACACCCGCGTGATGAACGAATATGCCCGCAAGGCGGGGCTCTTGAAGGAGAAAGAGAAAAATCTCGAGGGCGTCGATTTGCGCGAAGGCATGATGATCGTCATCAACATCAAGATGGGCGAGGTCGAATTCGTCGGCCAGACGAAAGACCAGCTCGGCAGCGCCTCGGCGCGGAGCGCCGTCGATGCGGTCGTCTCCGAGAAGATGGCGGTTTTCCTGGAGGAAAACCCGCAAGTCGCCCAGCTGCTGCTGAAGAAGGCGGTGCAGTCGGCGAAAGCCCGCGAGGCGGCCCGGAAGGCGCGCGAGGAAGTGCGTAACGGCAAGAAGGGCAAGAGCGAAAGCTCGAACCTGGGCGGCAAGCTGACTCCGGCGCAGTCGAAAGACTATATGCGCAACGAGCTGTTCATCGTGGAAGGCGATTCCGCCGGCGGCTCGGCGAAGCAGGGCCGCGACTCGCGCCATCAGGCGATACTGCCGCTCAAGGGCAAGCCGATGAACCCGGAGAAGGCGAAGCTCGGCGACATTTTGAAAAACGACGAGTACAAGGCGATAATCGCGGCGATCGGCGCCGGCGTCGGCTCCGAATTCGAGCTGGAGGAAATCAACTACGGCAAAGTGATCATCATGACCGACGCCGACACGGACGGCGCGCATATTCAGGTGCTGCTGCTGACGTTCTTCTACCGGTACATGAAGCCGCTGATCGACGCGGGCCGGGTCTATATCGCCCAGCCGCCGCTGTACAAGGTGACGAAAAAAGCCGGGAAAAACTCGGTGACGAAGTATGCGTTCTCCGACGAGCAGCTCGGCGCCGTCATGAAGGAGCTGGGCAAATCGGTCGAGCTGCAGCGGTACAAGGGGCTCGGCGAGATGAATCCGGACCAGCTGTGGGAAACGACGATGGACCCCGAGTCGCGGACGCTGCTCCAAGTTCAGATCGAGGACGCCGCCAAAGCGGAGCGTCGCGTCTCCACGCTGATGGGCGATAAAGTCGACCCGCGGAAGCGATGGATTATCGAGAACGTCGATTTTACGGAGTACGCGGAGTAACGCGGCGCGGCGCCGCCGCCGCAAAATAAGGTACATTTGTACGTTATGCGACGCGAAACGGGGCTGCATCGTCGAAATAGCGTGCGAATGTACCTTATTTACAAGCGTATGGGACATGCGCTAAATTTCGATTCGAGGTGAAGTCACACTTGAGCGTACCGGAGCAATATTCTCCCGCGTTTTTGGAAGAAGTGGTAGGCGACCGATTCGGCCGCTATTCGAAATATATTATTCAGGACCGCGCCATTCCCGACGTCCGCGACGGCTTGAAGCCGGTGCAGCGGCGCATTTTGTACGCCATGTACGAGGCGGGCAACACGCCGGACAAGCCGTATAGGAAGTCCGCGAAGACAGTCGGCGACGTTATGGGCAATTATCATCCGCACGGCGACGCCTCGATCTACGAAGGCATGGTGCGGATGGCCCAGCCGTGGAAAATGGCGCACATGCTCGTCGACGGCCACGGCAACTGGGGCTCGATGGACGACGATCCGGCGGCCGCGATGCGGTATACGGAAGCGCGGCTGTCGTCGATCGCGATGGAGCTGCTGCGCGACATCGAGAAGCGGACCGTCCAGTTCAAGGACAACTTCGACAACACGACGAAGGAGCCGGTCGTGCTTCCTTCGCGCTATCCGAACTTGCTCGTCAACGGCGTAAGCGGCATCAGCTCCGGCTTCGCCACGGAAATTCCGACGCATAACTTGCGCGAAGTCATCGACGCCTGCGTCGCGCTGATCGACAACGCGGACATCTCGCTCGAAGAGCTGATGCAGGTTATCAAAGGTCCGGATTTCCCGACGGGCGGCATCATCATGGGCTCGGAAGGAATCAAGGAGGCGTACCGGACGGGCAAAGGCCGCATCTACATCCGCGCCAAAACGGCGATCGAAGAGATGAAGGGCGGACGTCAGCAAATCGTCATTACCGAAATTCCTTACCAAGTCGTCAAATCGAAGCTCGTCACGTCGATCGAGACGATCCGGATCGAGAAGAAGGTCGAAGGCATCGCCGAGGTTCGCGACGAGAGCGGGCGGAACGGCTTGCGGATCGTCATCGAGCTGAAGAAGGAAGCGGACGCCCAAGGCATTTTGACGTATTTGCTGAAAAAAACCGATCTGCAGGTCGCCTACAGCTTCAACATGGTGGCAATCGTCAACAAAACGCCGCGGCAGCTCGGGCTGAAGGAAATGCTGTCCGCTTACGTCGACCACCAGAAGGAAGTCGTCACGCGCCGCTCGCAGTTCGAGCTGGAGAAGGCGGAAGACCGGGCGCACATTTTGGAAGGGCTCGTCAAAGCGCTCAGCATCCTCGATCAGGTCATCGAAACGATCCGGGCGTCGAAAAACCGCCAAGATGCGCAGCAAAACTTGATCGACAAATTCGGCTTTACGGAACGTCAAGCCGACGCGATTTTGACGCTGCAGCTGTACCGGCTGACGAACCTTGAAATTACGACGCTGGAGAAAGAGCTGAAGGAAATCCGCAAGACGATCGACTACTTGCGCGGCATCTTGTCGAGCGAGCGGAAGCTGATGGGCGTTATCAAGACGGAGATGACGGAGATCGCCGGCCGGTTCGGCATCGATCGCCGGTCCGACATCCAGGAGGAAGTCGAGGAGCTGAAGGTGAACCTCGAAGTGATGGTGACGCCGGAGGACGTCCTCGTTACGCTGTCGAACGACGGTTACCTGAAGCGGACGAGCATGATGTCGTACACCCGCTCCGGCGGCGAGATCGAAAGCTCGGGAGTCAAGGAAGGCGACTACATCCGCCACATTCTCGAAGTGAACACGATCGACAACCTGCTCATCTGTACGCAAAAGGGGCTGTCCTTCGTATTGCCGGTCCATCAAGTGCCGGAATACAAATGGAAAGAAAACGGGACGGCCATCGTCAACGTCATCCCGATCGCCAAAGAAGACCGGATCGTCTCCGTCATCCCGGTCAAATCGTTCGACGAGCCCGGGAAATCGCTCGTCTTCGTGACGAAGCGCGGACAGGTGAAGCGGACGGAGCTGAAGGAGTATTATACGAACCGGACCGGAGGCATCGTCGCGATCAAGCTGGCCGAGCAGGACGAGGTCGTCGAAGTCGCGCTGAGCGACAACACGAAGGAGATTTTGATCGTCACTCGGCTCGGGATGAGCATCCGCTTCAAGGAAATGGAAGTCAATCCGATGGGGCGTGCCGCCGCCGGCGTCCGGGGCATCTCGCTCCGCGACGAGGACGAAGTCGTCGCCGCCGCATGGGTGGAAGGCGAGGAAGGCGAAATACTGGTCATCTCCGATCTCGGCTACGCCAAAAGCTCGCTGCTTCTCGACTACCCCGTGCAAGGAAGGGGCGGCAAAGGGATCATTACGTTCGAGTTCAAGGAAGGCAAGCGGGTGAAGCCGAACGGAACGGCGCTGCAGGACGCGCTGTTCGTCAAGCACGCCTTCCAGCTGACCGCGATTATGAAAAGCGGCGCACAGCATACGTTTTCGACCGAGGAAGCGTCGATCGAGGACCGGAAGTCGCCGGGCAAATCGGTCATTCCGCTCGCCAAAGGTGATCTCGTAACGGCCGTCGTGAAACGTCCGACGCCGGTATAATCGCGGTCAGTCGTACGTTTCGTACGGCGGATCCAGCTTCTCGAGCAACTTGACGAGCATTTCGATAACGGCCCACACAGGCATAGGCTCATCCAGCCTATGAAGCCACTGTGGGTCGTTTATTATGCCTTCGGTCAACGCTTTCTTCACGATTTCCGCCTTGAGCGCTTGATCCATCCGGTTCATCCTCCTTCGATCGGGTCCTGTTCGTCAAGTTCCGCATCGTATAGTGCAGTATATGTAGAAAGCTAGCAGAACGTTAAACGTTTTCCCGTTTTCTGTTGCAAAATATTAATAGTATTAACCTTTTATCCGACATGGGCGAATGATATAATAGGATCAACAGGAAGAAACGGACGGAAGTCAAGCGTATCCTTTCGAAGCAAGCTTTGCTTACGCAAAGCTCAAGCGTATCCTTTCGAAGCAAGCTTTGCTCTCGCAAAGCTCTTAGGAGGTCCCTCATGTATTCCAAAGAATTCGCCAAATTGTGGAGCAAAATCAGCAAAGACTTGAAAACGCATATGGAGACGCAGCTTGCACCCACGTTGACGGAAGGTCAGCTGAACGTGCTGGAGGTGCTGCTCACGCAAGATCGGATGAAGCCGTCGGATTTGCTCGAGCATCTGAATACGACGCCCGCCGCCGTGACGACGCTGCTCGACCGGATGGAGAAAAACGAGCTGATCGTCCGGCAGCGCGACGAGAAGGACCGCCGCATCGTCTGGGTCATCCCGACGGAGAAAGGGAAAGCCGAGTGCGGACGCGGCGTCGATATCCGCAACGAGTTCATTCACTCCCAGCTCGACCGGATCTCGTCGCACAACCAGCAGCTGCTCGTCTACTTGCTCGGCAAAGTCGCGAATTGATCCGAAGATCGCTTGCCCTACGAAATAAACGAAAGCGCAGAGAGACGGGCTCCCTGCGCTTTTTTCGCGTCCGCCGAGCGGACCGTTTATTCGCTTTCCCAGCGGCTCAAAATGCCTGCGGGCAAAAACAGCTTGGACGACGTAATCGGCAGCCCGATTTCGCCGCACGTGATTTTGCCGCCGAATTTGCGGCCGACCGTCATCGCCAAAATGTTGTGCATGACCGTCGGGGACAAGCCTGTCGTGTACGAGTTGATCAAGAAAAAAAGCGGCTTGTCCGTCAAAATGCCGGCACAAAACTCGACGAACGGATACAGGTTCGTCTCCAGCTTCCACGTCTCGCCGTTCGGTCCGCGTCCGTACGAGGGCGGGTCCATGATGATGGCGTCGTACCGGTTGCCCCGGCGCTCCTCGCGCTGGACGAACTTGAAGACGTCGTCGGTGATGAAACGGACGGGGCGCTGGCCGAGACCCGACAGCTGCACGTTTTCCTTCGCCCACTGCACGACCCCCTTAGAAGCGTCGACGTGGCATACTTCGGCGCCGGCCGAGGCGCAGGCGACGGTCGCGCCCCCGGTGTAGGCGAACAGGTTCAACACTTTCACCGGTCGTCCGGCCGAAGCGATTTTGTCCATCATCCAGCGCCAGTTGACGGCTTGCTCGGGGAACAGACCCGTATGCTTGAAGCCGGTCGGTTTTATGTAAAACGACAGCTTGTCGTAGCCGATCACCCATCGCTCGGGCAGCTGACGCTTTACCTCCCATTGCCCGCCGCCCGACGAGCTGCGGTGGTAATGGGCGGCCGCCTGCTTCCAGGCACCCGTCTCCTTGCGGATCGGCCATATGATTTGCGGGTCCGGTCTTCGCAGGACGACGTCGCCCCAACGCTCCAGCTTGTCCCCGTCCCCGGTGTCGATCAATTCGTAATCTTTCCAATCGTTGGCATAAAACATGCGCGACAGTCCTTCTTTCGTATCGGTATCCCTTCTATTCTACAACATCGGAGCAAACGATATCCACCCGCATCGCTTCTACCTTTCGCCGCCATTCTGTGATAGCATAGGTTTGAAAAGGATTAGCCGTTCGAAGGAAAGGTGTTGGACCAACATGAAGGGTAAAGGAACATACGCGATCGGCGCCGCCGTCCTGCTGCTCGTATTCGCCGCGCTGGCCGCAACGATGCGCAAGGACGGCCCGACGGCTCTGGACGAGGCGCTCGGCGACCCGATTCGCGCGATGCGCTCGGACGCGCTCACGCCGCTGTTCAAGGCGATGTCGCCGCTCGTCTCCTCGCCGGTGTTCGCCGTCCTGCTCGTCGCCTTCGCCGCGCTGTTCGCGTTCGCATTCAAGAAACGGCTCGAGCCGCTTTTGCTCGTCGTCAACCTCACCGTGGCGTACGGCTTGTACCGCGGGTTGAAAAACGTCTTCGAACGTCCGCGTCCGTCCGAGCCGATGATCGAGGCGCTCGGCTACAGCTTCCCGAGCGGCAATGCGCTCATGGCGGCGTCGTTTTACGGCTTGATCGCCCTTCTCCTGTACCGTCATTGGCGCAAGCGGCGCAAAGGCGCGGCGTGGACCGCCGCCGTCGTCGGCATTGCGCTTATCGTATCGATCGGCGTAAGCCGCGTCTACTTGGGTGTGCATTACCCTAGCGACATTGTGGCCGGATACGCGATCGGAGGGGCTTGGATGCTTCTTTGCGCCGCCGCTTCCGCGAAACGTTCGTAACCCCCCGACAGAGCTCTTCCCGAAATAAGTTCCACTCCGCCGGTGAATAATAGCGGTATCCCCCTTGGACGGGGAGCCTACTTATTCCCGTTGGAGGAACTATGAGCGGAAAAGTGTTGCTCGTCGAGGACGAACGCAAAATCGCCCGAGTGCTGGAGCTGGAGCTGCGTCACGAGCAGTACGACGTTACGCTGGCGACGACCGGCCCGGAAGGGCTGAAGCTGGCGCTGGACGGCGGCTGGGACATCATTCTGCTCAACATTATGCTGCCCGGTTTAACGGGGCTCGAAGTGCTGGAGCGAATCCGCGAGTCGAACAAGACGGTGCCGATCCTCTTGCTGACGGCCCGGGATACGGTGACGGACAAAGTAAGCGGACTGGACCTCGGCGCCAACGATTACGTGACGAAGCCGTTCGCCATCGAGGAGCTGATGGCCCGTATCCGCGGCTTGATCCGCACGACGCGCCAACGCCAGGACGGCGGAGAGCGCGTATACCGGGTGGCCGATTTGGAGCTGGACGAAAAGGCCCGCTCGGTCCAGCGGGCCGGCGAGCCGATCGAGCTCACGCCCCGGGAATACGAGCTGCTGCTTTACTTTATGAAGCACGCCGGAACCGTCCTATCGAGAGAGCAAATTTTGTCCGACGTATGGGGTTACGACTTCGCCGGAGATACGAATCTCGTCGACGTGTACGTACGGTACTTGCGTCAAAAAATCGACGAAGGCGCCAAAACGAAGCTGATCCAAACAAGCCGCGGAGTCGGCTATTACTTGAAAGACGCGGCCGCCGACGATAAACCGTCATGAGCCTGCGCGTACGTCTCATGGTGCTGTCGTCGGTGTGGCTCGTTTTCATCCTCGTGCTGTTCAACACGTTCTTGTATTGGTTCGTCGTGAACATAACGACGAAAAGCGAGAAGGAGCTTATGCTCGGCAAAGCCCGGACGATACTCGAAAACCGCAAAGTGGTCGAACCGCAAAATTGGAAAAGCCCGAAGCTGCTCGAGGAATATTTGACCAGCGACGAAATGATCCGGATCGTCGGCATGGACGGCAAAGTCAAGCTGCAGCTGCTGTACGACGGCAACGAGGTGGCGCGCAAGCCGCCGATCGTCATCGACCGTCCGTACTTTGCGATCAAGCGGATCGATCGCATCCGGTTTTTGTACGTGGACGTGCCCATCTTGACGAAGAACGGTCAAGTCGGCGTTCTCGAAATCGGCCGCGAGCTGCACCGGTGGAACGATTACATGGACGTGCTGACGTCCGCGCTCGTCGTGACGTCGGTCGGCGCCGTCGTGCTGTCGGCGATCGGCAGCTTTTTTTATTCCCGCTTTATGTTTCAACCGATTCGCCAGCTGTATACGACGATGCAGCTGATTCAGCAGAGCGGCACGTTTCGGAAGCTGGACGGCGAATTTACGGCCAAAGCCGACGAGCTCGGCAAGCTCGGCGTCACGTTCAACGAAATGATCGAACGGCTCGAGGAGCTGGCGGCGAAGCAAAAGCGGTTCGTCGCCGACGCGTCGCACGAGCTGCGGACGCCTCTCACGATAATCGAAAGCTATGCAAGCATTTTGAAGCGGTGGGGACTCGACGATTCGGAGCTGCGCGAGGAGGCGGTCGAATCGATTTTGTCCGAAACGAACCGGTTGAAAGGACTGGTCGGCTCGCTCATGCAGCTGGCCGATTCGGAACGGGCGGAAAGCTTGAAGCCGGAGGGGATCGATCTCGTGAAGCTGATCCGTTCGGCGGCGAAACATATGGAGGTCGGCTTTCATCGCGACGTCGCGGTCGAAAGCCCGGCGGATTCGGTGCCGATGACGGGAGATCCGCAAAAGCTGAGACAGCTTCTGCTCATTTTGCTCGACAACGCGATCAAATACAGCTCGAAGCCCGTCACAATCCGGATCAAGCCGGAGCCGGAATCGGTCCGGTTCGAAGTCGTCGACCGGGGAGTCGGGTTAGGCGAAAACGAGAAACGTCACGTCTTCGACCGGTTTTACCGGGTCGATCAGGCGAGAACGCGCCAAACCGGCGGATTCGGCCTCGGGCTGTCGATCGCCAAAAGCATCGTCAATCGTCACGGCGGAACGATCGATATCCGCAGCCGTCCGGGCGTCGGCACGATCGTATCGGTGACGCTTCCGATCGACGAGCTTCCGGCGCCGACATGACGAAAAGACCTTTCCGAGGCCGGAAAGGTCTTCGCATGCGTACGGATTCGTCACGGCCTTCGCTTAGACTTACAGGACGCGACGAGCGGTAATATAGTGCGACTTCCAGTACGAGGAATTGACGCTCGATACCGTGACGCCGATTCCTTTTTTGTACGTGTGCAGCATTTTGCCGTTGCCCATGTAGATCGCGACATGGCCTACTTTGCCGCGTCCCGATTTGCTCGTCCAGAAGAAGAGAAGATCGCCTTTGCGGAGATTGCTCTTGGATACGTAGGAGCCTTTTTTCGCTTGATCGCGAGAAACCCGCGGCAGCGAGACGCCTTGTTTTTTGTACAAATATTGAACGAACGAAGAGCAGTCGAATACGTCGGTACGTCCAGCCGGCGCTCCGAAACGGTAAGGCGTTCCTTTATATTTCAAGCCGGTGGAAATGATTCGGTCGGCGCGAGTCGACGCGACGGAAACGGTTTCGGCATGAGCCGTCATTGACGCGAACCCGAGATTGCCGGATAATGCTATCGTAAGCGCAACAGCCGCGCATATGGCGGGCTTGTACCATTTCACTTTCCGTAGTGCGAACATTAGTGCCTCCTGATCGATTCTGGTTTGGGGTGGCCACCCGAAATCCAGTATACCAGACGATTCGTTGGCGGCATCTGCCAGGAGGCGGGCAATCCCTACGGGGGCAAGCGATGCGGCCCGATTATTAGAAAATCATTAAAAAACATTCCGGCGCACCAACCGGAACGATACGGGGGAGGGATCGAACGATGCCGTCGTTCGCGGAGCGGGTACGAACCGAGCTGCTGCCTGCGCTCGAAATCCGCAGCACGAATCCTCGCGACCCGGTCGAAGTCGTCTCGGTGCCGAAGCCGTGGCGTCTAATCGGTGCCGGCAACTATGCGGCGGTCGTCGCGCATCCGGACGAACGGGAACGCGTCGTCAAGGTATACGCCGAAGGGCGTCCCGGCTTGCGGGACGAGATCGAGGTGTACCGGCGGCTCGGCCGGCATCCGGCCTACTCGGAATGCTACGATTCGGGAGAGACGTTTCTCATCCTGAAACGGCTGACGGGCGTCACGCTGTACGAATGCCTGCGCAGAGGAATCCGGATACCGGAGCGGGTCATCCGCGATATCGACGAGGCGCTCGAGTACGCCCGCGGCAAAGGGCTGAATCCGCACGACGTCCACGGCAAAAACGTGATGATGATCGACGGCCGCGGCGTCGTCGTGGACGTATCGGATTTTTTGAAGGACGAATATTGCTCGATGTGGGACGATTTGAAAAAATCGTATTACATGCTGTACAAACCGATTTTGTACCGGTTTCCGATACCGATTCCGCACGCGCTGCTCAATTTGTTACGCAAAGGGTACCGGCTTTTTCGCAAGCGCGGCAGCTGCTGACAACCGATAACGTTTAACGAGGAGGAATTCAAAATGACGGTGGAAAACGAACAAGATTGGGAAGGCATGCGGCGAATCGGCCGCATCGTGGCGTTGGCCCGGGATACGATGATTCGATCGATCGTGCCCGGCATGACGACCGCGGAGCTCGACGCGATCGGGGAAGCGGTGCTTCGCGAGCACGGAGCGACGCCGGCGCCGAGAAAGGAATACGGATTTCCGGGGGCGACGTGCATCAGCATTAACGACGTGGCCGCTCACGGCATTCCGGGGAGGCGCAAAATTCGTGCGGGCGACATGGTCAACGTGGACGTCTCCGCCGAGCTGAACGGCTATTATGCCGATACCGGGGCGACGACGGTCGTGGACGGCCCCGAAGAAGAGACGGCGCTGAAGCGCAAGCTCGTGGAAAGCTCCCGGAAGGCGTTGGAGGCGGGGATCGCCGAAGCGAAAGGCGGGGCAAAGCTGAACCGGATCGGCAAGGCGATCGAGCGCAACGCCCGCGCGGACGGCTTTACGGTCATCCGCAACTTGGCGGGACACGGCATCGGCCGCAGGCTTCACGAGGGCCCCGCCGACATTTTGAATTACGAAGACAAGCGGGACGCCCGGCTGCTCAAAAACGGGATCGCGCTCGCGATCGAAACGTTCGTCTCGACCGGCGCCGAATATATCGTCGAGGAGGAAGACGGTTGGACGATCCGGACGCCGGACCGCAGCCTCGTCGCGCAGTTCGAGCATACGGTCGTCGCGACGAAGAACGGACCGGTCGTATTGACCGTATAACGACGCGACCTTTGCAGGACGGCCGAGCGAGAGGTCGGGGGCAGGAGATTTGACAGCGATGATGCGGTCGGATACAATATGTATCATAAACCGACACGCTCCATTGATCTCCGGGAGGTGCCCCATGCCGTATACGCCCGCGCATCCGATTACGGCGGTCGTGCTCGACAAGCTGTTTCCGAAACGTTTCAATAAAACCGGTCTCGTCATCGGGACGATCGCGCCCGATTTGCAAAATTTCGTCATGCTGCGCCCGACCGACACCGACTTCGGCCATTCGCCGCTCGGCATGCTGACGATCGGCCTTCCGGCGTCCGTCCTGATCGCGTTCGCGTTTCATCGGCTCGTGCTGCCGGCGATGGCTCTGCATACGCCGGCTCCGTTCAACGGCTTGCTGTACCGGTACGCCGCCCAAGGCTGGACCGTATCGGGCGCGAAAGCGTGGATCGTGCTGCTGCTCTCGATCGCGATCGGCATGTACAGCCATCTGTTTCTCGACGGCTTCACGCATAAGGGCGGGTTGATGTATCCGTACACGGTCGCGGCGCTGCAGTGGCTGGCTCCGGGGCTGCCGCCGAGCAGTTTGGTGCTGCAGCTCTTTCTTTCCGCCGGCTGCATCGGACTCGAGCTGCTTGTCTTGACGGTTCTCGTTATCCGCCGGCTTCGCTGGAAAAACGAAGCGCCCGCCGTTCACCCGGCTATGAAATGGTCGTATTGGCTGATCGTGCTTCTGGCGATTTTCGCCGTCACCGCGACCGGAATCGCCGTGCAGGATCACGGCCATCTGAAAGCGCACGCGTTCATGGCGCTGCCGGTTGCACCGTTGACGGGTACGGCGGTCGGGCTCGTGGCCGCTTCCGCGCTCCACGCTTGGATCGGCAAACGAAAGACGAGCGCCGCTTGACGTTTTTCGGCTTTGGGAGGCACTTCGTTCAACCGCAACGTTCGCGTTGCGGTTTTTTAACGTTGCAGTAAGTTGAACTTTGCAAAAGCGGTCCGATCATTCCGGAAGTCCGGACGAATGACTGCGATACGGCAAGAAATGACGAGCATTTTGGGCTTTTAACCGTTTCCACGGCCGTTTTCCGAATCGGCGACGCTGCCGGTTTTCGTGTATAATGCATGCTGCGAATATCGGCCCCGACTTTTCTGAAAGTGGAAAGTCACCAATTTGGAGTGCTGGGAGGAGTTTCGGTTTTGATAGGAGCAACATGGAAGGTATCGGGTTCGGGCGCAAGAGCCGACATCCTATCCGGGATGACGGTAGCGTTGGCTTTGATCCCGGAAGCGATCGCCTTCTCGATTATCGCCGGCGTCGATCCGATGGTCGGGCTGTACGCATCGGTCTGCATCGCCATTCTGATTTCGTTTTTCGGCGGAAGGCCCGCGATGATTTCGGCGGCGACGGGGGCGATGGCTCTCGTCATGGTTACGCTCGTCCGGCAGCACGGCGTCGAATATTTATTCGCCGCGACCGTCGTCACGGGCGTTCTGCAGGTGCTGATGGGCGTCATGCGGATCGGGAGGCTGATTACGTTCGTGCCGCATTCGGTCATGACGGGCTTCGTGAACGCGCTGGCCATCCTCATCTTTATGGCGCAGCTGCCGCACTTTGTCGGAGAAGGCTGGCCGATGTACGGCTTGGTCGCATTGACGCTGGCGATCATTTACGTACTGCCGCGCTTCACGAAGGCGTTCCCGTCGGCGCTGGCCGCCATTCTGATCGTGTCCGCCGTCGCGATCGGCTTCGGCTTCGACGTCAAGACGGTAGGCGATATGGGCCGAATTTCCAGCTCGCTGCCGGTCTTTCATTTGCCGCAAGTGCCGTTTACGCTGGAGACGCTTTGGATCGTGCTGCCGTACTCGTTCTCGCTGGCGCTCGTCGGCATTATGGAGTCGCTCTTGACGGCGACGATCGTCGATGAAATGACCGACACCGGGAGCGATAAAAACAAAGAGGTGAAGGGGCAGGGCATCGCCAACGTCGTCACGGGCTTCTTCGGCGGCATGGCCGGCTGCGCGATGATCGGGCAATCGGTCATCAACGTGAAGTCGGGGGGACGCACGCGGCTGTCGACGTTCGTGGCCGGCGCGTTTTTGCTGTTTCTCATTCTTGTTCTGGGCGACGTCGTGAAGCGTATTCCGATGGCCGCGCTCGTCGGCGTCATGTTCATGGTTTCGATCGGGACGTTCGATTGGGGCTCGCTTCGCGACCTGAAGCGCATTCCGCGCGGCGACGCGTTCGTCATGATCGTAACCGTCGCGATCGTCGTCGCTACGCACGATTTGTCGAAAGGCGTTATCGCCGGCGTCGTCCTGAGTGCGATTATTTTCGCCTGGAACATGGCCTCGATTCGCGCGGAAAGCTCCGTTTCGGCGGAAGGGGTCAAAATGTACGCGATCAGCGGACAGCTGTTTTTCGGAACCGTCCACCAATTCGTCGAACGGTTCGACGTCGCGAACGATCCCGACACGGTACGGATCGATTTTTCCGGCTCCCACGTCCGGGATCAATCCGCTGTCAAGGCGATCGCCAAAGTAGCCGCGAAATACGGACAAGCTCGAAAACGCATCGACCTGATCGGATTGAACGAGGAAAGCCGGAAGCTGGTCGAGCGGATCGGACTCGCCCCGACAGGCGGGCATTGATGGACGTAGACGGGGGCTCGGCCCATCCTCACAGCGAAGGGGGGCGTAAGGTTGCCCGGGCGGAGCGCCCTGTCCCGCGCGGTCGTCTTGACAGCCGGACTTCATTTGAGGCACTATGAGGGAAAGCGACAAGCGAAAGGACTATGCCGACATGACGGACCATAACCGCGTTAAGCAAATGATCGATATTATGGCCAGCAACGGCTGGAGAATTACGGAGCAGCGCCGGACGTTGGCCGACATTTTCGCGAAGAGCGAAGGGTACTTGTCCCCCAAAGACGTCTACGAGCAAATGACCGTCGAGTACCCCGGCGTCAGCTTCGATACCGTGTACCGCAATTTGCGTCTGTTAAGCGAGATGGGGGCGCTCGAGCAGTTTTATTTCATGGACGGCGGGCTGAAGTTCAAGGGAAGCTGTCTGGACCATCATCATCACCATCTCATCTGCGTCAACTGCGAGAAGACGCTGACGTTCGACTATTGCCCGATGGAGCACTCGCTCGGGCTGCCCTCGTCGTTCAAAATCGTCAATCATCGTTTCGAGGTGTACGGGGTTTGCGAGGAATGCCAAGCCGAGCAGAGCTCGCCTTCGTAAAACGTCAATATACGGTCATCCGTTTCCCATAAGCGCGGTCTCCCTTTCCGGAGGCCGTTTTTCTTTTGTTCGCTCGCGAATAAGAGGGTTAGGATAAACCCGATTCCTTGCGGGCGGAGCCGACGAATACGGGGGCTTTGCGGCCGGGAGCCCGCTTGGACAGCCGTAGCGCCATCTTGATCGCGAGGGGACCGGCCATACTGCCCAGCACGGCGATCGATTCGTGATGGAGCGCGCGCCGAAGCAAGACGTAGCAGACGGTGCCGCCGATCAGGTCGATCAGGAACGACCGCTTCAATTCGGCGAGCGTGACGACGACGACGACCATGTTGCGTTTTCGAATCGGAGCCATGTTCAAGCGGGTTCCCCTCCGTTGTCCGTGTCGGGTTCAATCGTTCCCTTTCGTATCGTACGCGTACGGGCTGTCCGATTATGTCGGAAATGACGTATTTTTGGCATTTATTCATATACGTGAATATAACTTACATATGGAGAAAAAAGGATTGACGATCCTCGTACGCAAAGCTAGACTCATCTTAGCATCACGCTCTCGAACGGTTCGATGCGGAGAGGAGAGCGCAAGCCTTCGATACGATGCGAAAGGGGAACGGACATGATACCTAATTTGCAGGCGGGCATACCGGAACGGCATACCCGCTTCACCCAACTGCCTAACGCGGCGGGACACAATGCGGTGTGGGACTTCGTGCGGTCGCCCGACGGCCGTTTCTTCATCAGCGTATGCGGCGAAAACGAAAAGCCGCTGACGGCGCTGCTGTACGAGTACGATCCGAAAACGGGCGGGCTGCGCCTCCTCTTCGACGTGGCCGACGTTTGGATCGTTCATCCGCGGCAAATGCCGCCGAGCAAAATTCATACGAGCATCGACTTTTTGCCGGACGGCCGGCTCATCATGGCGACGCACAACACGGCTCCCGCTCCCGGACATAAGCAGTGGATGTTCGAGCAGCATTACGAGGACTTCTGGGAAGGCTACCCCGGCTCCATCCTGATGATCGTCGACCCCGACACGAACGACGTTCAAGTAAGGGGGATTCCCGTTCCGAGGGAAAGCATTTACGGCGGCTTGCTGGGGAACGACCCGCGCTATTATTATTTTCTCGGTTATATGAGAGGACATTTCTATCGTCTCGATCTGGAGACAAACGAAGTGAAGGATTACGGCAAGGTGTCCGAATTTTCCTCATGCCGGCTTGTGAAGGACGACAGGGGACGCCTTTACGGCAGCTCCTACACGGGCGGACTATGGCGGTACGATCCCGAGCGGGACGAGATCGACGATTTGAAGGCGAGCTTCGCGTCGCCGCACGGGACGAAGCATCGGAGACAGTTCATTTTCGCCCTTCGCTCCCCGCAGGGCACGCTGTTTATGGTCGACAATTTGGACGGGGAGATGATCGAGCTGCATCCGGAAACGTTGGAAATAACGAGGCACGGCCCCATCCATCTCCGCGATCATGTGCCGGTCAATCCGTACGGAATCGGGGGACTGGCGGCGGACGACAACTTCGTGCTGTATTACGGATTAAAGACGTACGACGATTATTGTCCGATCCGGCTTGTGCGGTGGGATATTCTGAACGGAGGCGAGCCGGAAAATCTCGGAATCGTCTCGCCGCAAGGGAAAGATTCGCAGTACATATGCGAAATGATATTCGACGACGACGGCTGGCTGCACATGGTCGACGTCTGCGGCGAGTTTTCCCCTTACGTGCTGGCCGTCGACGTGAAGAAGCTGCAGCCGCCGGGCCCGGAAGCGCCGCCCGCACCGCTCAAGCCGTACAACGAGCCGGACTGGAACGGTGTCGGCGGCGCGGCTTACATGCACATCCGCGCGAAGACGACGCGTACGCTGCCGCTTCACCGCCATATGGATTGGAAAGATACGGCGGTCCGCTACGTCCGCGCGGCGAATGGCTTCGTCTGCGCCGTCGCCGGCCAAGACCGTACGTATTGGATCGTGTCCGACTATGCCGAGGAACGGCCGCGCACCCTCTCGGTCGTCTACGAGCCGTCGGGGCCGGTATCGTGCGCGGACGTCGGCGACGGCACGATCGCCGTGCTCGCGGCCGACGGAGCCGTCCTGCTCGTCGACCCCGCTTCGGGTGCGGACGGCATCCGCACGGCGATTCCCGCCGGGAGCGGGCTTGCGAGACTGCACGTATCGCTGGGCGGAAGCGGGCTGCTCGCGAGCGACGGCAACGGAAGCGTTTACGTATGCGACACCGCACGAGGCCTCCTGCGCAAGCTGCCGGATATTCGTCTGGAATCGGCCGAGGCGGAATTGGTGAAGCTGGACGACGGCCGCGTGCTGCTGTCCGCCCGGGACGACGAGCTGCTCGTGTACGATATGGCCGCAATGCGATCCGCGAAGCTTACGGTCCACGCTCCTTCCATCCGGGGGAGAGCGTTCAAGGCAACCGTAACCGGTGGGGCCGTTCTGCAGGACGGGACCGTCGTAGCGGGAACGTCGGACGGCATGCTGTTCGCGCTGACGCCCGATCTCGTCAAGGCGACCGCGTACGGCCGGCTGCATTCCACCGGAATGCTGCGGAGCTTCGTCAAGCGCGGTGACGACGACGTGCTGGGCGTGTACGGCGGCGAAGACGATGCCGGCCATCTGTTCCATTTCTCCCGCGATGGCGGCTTCGTCGATCTGGGACGGCCGCGAGTCGTCAAGGACAATATCGAGCTGCGCGACGCAGAGACGGAATGGGCGAGCATTCATTACATTTCCCGGCTGGCGTACGATCGTGAAGCGGATTGCCTCTGCGTCGCGTCGGGCGAACGTTACGGCTGCATCGTGAGGTATACGGGAGTTTCGGTTCCGTACTGACGTCGTTCATTAGGACGGACGACCGACATGCGTGAGGGCGGCGATATCGAGGACAAGATCCGGGAAATCGAGACGATTCGCGACCGACGTCTTGCGTACACGCTCCGAATATGGGATCATATCCAAAACGGCGGAAGAGGGACGGCAATCCGCGCTGTTCGAAATCCGCCGTTTTGGAACGGATATTCGCAGAACAAACAGGAAACGGAGTGGTAGCGATGGAAACGATTCGCCGCCTGTTCGGCCATATGCGATGGGCCGACGAAACCATTTTGACCGCGCTCGACCGGCAGAGCCCGGCCGATTCGGAAAACGCGAAGCTGTTTCGCCACGTTCTGATCGCCGAACGGGTTTGGCTGACCCGGTTGGAAGGGAACGACAGCTCCGGCTTCGTCCTCTGGGCGGATGAGGCGGATTTGACCGAGCTGAAGAAGCTTGCCCGCAATAACGCCGACGGCTACGATGCCTATGTAGCCCGCCTGACCGAGCAGCGTCTGGACGAAATCGTCACGTACCGCAATATGAGCGGTGTCCCGTTCCGGACGTCGGTCCGCGACATCCTGCTGCAAGTGGCGCTTCACGGACAGTACCATCGCGGGCAGATCAACCGCGCGCTGCGCCAACAGTCGCTTGAGCCGGTCAATGTAGATTACATCACGTATGAGCGTACGATCGGATCGGCGACCCGGGAAGGGTAATCGGCCGGCTTCCGCAGGCTAATCCTCGCCGCGAGACGGATCGTCGGGATGATCCTCGTCGAGATAATCGCCGAGACGGTCGAGATGCCGTTCCCAGCTCGTCCGACGCTCGGCGATAAACCGCTCGTGGTTCATCCGCATCGCCCCCAATAAGCTCGTCAAGTCCTCGGCGGTCAGCGACCGGCTGCTCCGCATCAGGCTCGAGGCACGCTCCAATTCCCGGAGCAGCTTCTGCTGTCTGCGGATCTGCTCCTTCAGCCGGTCGATCTGCATCGCGATCAGATCGGACAGGCCGACCCGATCGCCGGTCATGACGTCGCGGATTTCGTCCAGCGACAAGCCGAGCTCCTTCAGCGACAATATGCGGTGCAGCCGCTCGACGTCGGATTCCGTATATAGCCTGTGGCCGGAGGCGGAATGACCGGACGGCGAGTACAAGCCGATCTGATCGTAATAGCGCAGCGTTCGGATCGTAAGCCCCGCCATCCGGGCCAGCTCCCCGACTTTCCATGTTCGTTTCATCCTTCATCCCCTTTGCGCCTGGGCACTCGTCCCGTTCCTCTACTATAAAGCATGACGCGGCGTCATCTTCAAGCTTGAATCCGAACGGATTCTCCACGATTTTGATTATGACATACCGACATGCTACACTTGAAGCGAACAAGATCGATTATCCCCAAAATAGTGATGGACAAAGGAGCTGTTGAACATGTCGGTGGGCGTTTATATCAACTTCAACGGAAATTGCCGCGAAGCCGTCCTGTATTACGCGCAAGTATTCGGAACGGAGCAGCCGAACATCATGACGTTCGGCGACACGCCGCCCAATCCGAACTTCCCGCTGCCGGAGGAGGCGAAGCCGTTGGTCATGCACGCCCGGCTTTCGATCGGCGGCAGCAACGTCATGTTCTCGGACACCTTCCCGGGTATGCCGTTCGTGGAGGGCAACAACATCAGCCTCGTGTTTGCCACCGATAGCGAGGAGGAGCTTCGTTCCGTCTACGCGAAGCTGACCGACGGCGGGAAGGTGGAGCTGGAGCTGCAGGAAACGTTTTGGAGCAAGCTGTACGCGAAATTGACGGACAAGTTCGGCATCCATTGGCAGCTGAACTTGGGCAGCGGAGACGCGTAACGCCGTCCGGGCGTCTTGTCCCGGAACGAGCCGCGTCCCTCCCGGCGATACGATGACGCTTTGCCGCTTACGAGCGCGCGAAGCGTTTTTTCGTATGCGGCCGCATCACTATCCGAATGCCTAAGTAAACGTCAAAGATCCCTAATGGCGACGGCCGGAGCGGGTTGCTACAATGGGTTTCGAACCGAGTGATGGGGAGGGGCGCCGATGAAACATAGTTGGCTTGTGCACGACATGATCCGGATTTGTCCGCGAAGCGGCACCGTGCTGGAAGCGGAAGCCGAGCCGCGGCAACGGGCGGGGGACGAGCCGCTCCGTCTGATTTCGCCGCGCAACGCTTACGTGTCGTTTCAAATCGTCGTGAGCGCTGAACCGGGCGAGGCGGACGACATCGACGTACGGGCGGAACCGCTGCAGGGAGACGGCGGGGATATCGCCGCGGAGGAATATACGCTGTTCGTCCAATGGTACCATTCGATCAAGGGGCGGTATTTCCCCGACGCTTTGGTCCCATGGATGAAGGAAGGGAAAGAGGAGCGGCGGCTTTCGGAGGTTGTTGGCCGGAACGGGGTGCCGGATCAGGCTTTTGCAACCATATGGGTCGACTTGTTCGTGCCGTCCGATATCGGTCCCGGCGAGTACCGCGGCTCCGTAATCGTACGCAAGGGCGCCGAAGTCGATCGCCATACCGTATCGCTCCGGGCGCTGCCGACGATCGTCCCGAACGAATCGACGATTACGGCCGATTTGAACAATTACGCGGATACGATTTCCTCTCGATTCGCTTATTTGAACGGGCGGGAGGAGCGGTATCGCGACGGATCGTACTTCGAGGTCGAAAAACAGTTTTACCGGATGTCGCACGAGCACCGGGCCGTCTTCCACAACTTGCCTTATCAGCATTCGGGGCAAATACCGGAGAGCTTCGCCCCCGTACTGGAAGGGAAAGGAAAATCGATTCGCGTCAAGGACTGGTCGTTGTTCGACGAGCATTTCGGGCCTTATCTCGACGGCTCGGCTTTCAAGGGCAGCAAGAGAGGTCCGATTCCGATTCCGTACATGTACTTGCCTCACAATTTTCACTGGCCCGCGGATTACGCGAACTTCGGATTAAAAGGCTACGAGACGGAATTCCGGACGATCTTCGAGCAGTTTCACCGCCATTTTACGGAGCGGGGGTGGCTTTCGACGACGTTCGAGCTGTTCTTGAACCACAAGAAGCGGTACAAGCTGTTCCCGTACGACGGGGATGAAACGCGGTTCGTGTGGGACGAGAAAATCAACGACATCTACTACGGAATGGTCCGGGACGTCCTGAACCGGAAAGACGGCGCCCGCTTCGTGTTCCGCACCGATTCGAGCTGGTGTTACGGCTTGCACTACGAGAAATACGCCGAGATGATCGCCCTGTGGGTCGTGAACCGGAGCATCTTCTCCTGGTACCCGCAAGGGCTGACGCATTTGCGCCGAAACGGTTGTACGGTATGGATTTACTTGGGAGCGCAGCCGATCGACGACAACCTGCTCGGGACGGCGATCACCCCGCTTTCCTGCGTCGCCCGGGGAGTGGACGGCTTCGTCTATTGGAACAACGTCGATTGGGGACCCGCCTGGGAGCATACGCCTGCCGACAACGGCAAAACGACGATGTTCTACCCCGGAGACCGGCTGTTCGGCATCGAAGGACCGATTCCGTCCATCCGGCTCAAGGTGCTGCGCAACGCGATGCAGGCGACCGAATGCATGGAGCGATGGATCAAGCGGAACGGGGAGGAAAGCCGGATCGAGATGACGAAGCTCGTCGGCTCGATGCTGGACGGAGACCGTACGTTCGATTGGCCGGAGCGGCCCGCGCTTGTCGATACGCCGCCGTACGAATGGACGAACGAGAAGCTGAGCGATGCGTCGCCGTCCGATCTTCACAAGGGGCGTTCTCCCGAGAATTACCTCGAATTCACGGGCAAGCTTTGGGACCGAATCGGGTAGGGAGGAGATGGGACGATGGCGCAATCGTACGGATTGATGGAAATCGCCAGGATCGGGGCGCTGTTTCTTAGCGGAGACTGGATCGAGGAGGCGCTCCCGCCGAAGTACCGCGCTTACCCCAACGGCGACGAGCTCGACTTCGAGGAGATCCCTTATAACGCCGTGAAGCGGACGCTGCTGCTGACGGAGCGGATCGATCCTTCGAGCGGGGCGATCGCGGCCGTATGGGTTCGCCGTCCGGACGATCCGGACAAGGGCGAAGTGCTGGTCGCGGGGAAGGCGCTTCCGATCGAGGGGCCGGACATTATCGTGCTGGGTGCGGAAATACGCCGGGCGTTCTCGGGCTTGCCGACGCGCAGGAAGCGGCCGGTAGGCGAAAGCGTGTACGTACCGGTCCGCAACTCCGAGGACGATATCGTTGGCGTACTGGAAGTGTCGACGCTGCGGGAAACGTATTTTATTTGAAGCCACGACTGAAAAAGACGAATCGCCGGATCCACCCGTTCGGGAGTCCGACGATTCGTTTTTCGTTTACTCGGCCAAGTTCGCCTCGGTCTCGATCATCCAATGCGAGTGCGTTTCCTTGCGGCAGCCGACGAACGTGTTGTTCTCCATCCGGACAGGCCCGACATGCTCCTCCAGGCAAATGCCGATCGTACGGTCGGGAGGCAGCTTCACGAATTCGATCCGGTTCCCCGTCAGCTCCGCGTTTCGCGTGAAGCCCCGGATACGTATGCCGACATACCCCATCGTCTCCGAGCCGTTGTCCGTGATGACGTTGTTCTCGATCTTGTTATCGTTTGCCCCCATCGGGTCCGGTTCGTTGCGGAAAAAGATGCCGTAATAGCCGTTATCCGCGAATCGATTGCCGCGAATGACGTTGTTCGTATCCTTATGCCCGATCGAGAGCCCGCTTTGCGCGTTGCGTTCCGATACGCAGCCCTCGACCAGCCCGTCCTGCACCCTCCAGCATAAAAAGATGCCGTCCAATCCGTTTCCGACGAAGCGGCATTCGAGGATGCGTGTGCGCTTCGTGCCGCTTCCGGGATGAACGCCTTTCCCTCCGTTATCGCGGCATACGCAGCGGACGACCTCGATATCTTCCCCGCCTTGATAGCTGATGCCGTCCCCGTTGTAGTCGCGGACCGTGCAATCGGCGATAACCGAGCGGCGCGCGTTGAACAGGAAAATGCCGGCGTTGCGGCAGCCGTTCGTCACCGCGTTGTTCGCCTTGTTGCCGTCGATCGTCAAATGCCGGATCGAGACGTTCTCGCAATCGTAGCCGCTAATAACCGAGCAATTCGTCGTGACGATGCCTTCCTGCGCCATAAAGACGGTGGCGAACATGTCCCGGTCCAAATACAGAACGTTGCCCTCCGTGCCGACGATAGTCGCGACGGTATCGCCGAAGTCCATGCTTGCCGCCGCCTTCCTTACGGTGACCGTCTGCCCGATCCGAAACTTCTCCGGATGAGCCACGGTGACCCGGCGCTCGTGCAAATCCGCGTCGGCGGCCAACGGCGAGACGATTTCGTCCGCTTTGCGCAGGATCGTTCGGCCGGGGATGCCCTCCAATCGGATGTTCGACCGAAGATGGAGAGTGGTGCCGAGCTCGTACACGCCTTCCTGCAGCGTCAACGTTCCGCCGCCGATATACGAAAGGTAATCGACGGCGCTTTGGATGGCGAGATGCGCGTCGCCCGTCGCGTCGGCGCATTCGGGGCCGAGCGTCAACGTCTGTTTGTTCATATGCAGTCTCCTTCGCTTTCAATGTCGTTATTCTCATACTAGCAGTGGAAAGGTTCCCGTTCGATAAGACAAATCCGTTTTTTACTGGGACGTTCTTATTCCGGCTAAAAGTGGCCTATAAAAAGTCTACTTTGCCCCGTTTATCGCCGTTTCCCGGCCGTCTTACAATGGGAAGGACCGCTCGTCACGGAAACCGGCAGGTCGATCCGCAAACGGGAAGGGGACGGTTCCATTGAAAGTGTGTATCATCGGCTGCACGGGACACGCGTACTATACGATTAACGGATTGAAGACGCGCGGGAGCGGGGAGCTGGCCGGCATCGCGCCGGGCTCGCCGGGAGAGACGATCGGACCGTTGGCCCGCCTGGCCGCAAACTCCGGGCATAACCCAATCGAGTACGGGGATTATCGGGAAATGCTCGATCGGGAGAAGCCGGACATTGCCGTCGTCGCCTGTCATTTCGGCGATCACGCCAAAGTAGCGGCCGAAGCGCTTCATCTCGGCTGCCACGTCTTCGTCGAGAAGCCGGCAGCGACGACTTTTGCCGATTTGGAGCGGCTGAAGGAGGCGTACGCCCGATCGGGGAAACGGTTGTCGGCTATGCTGGCGTACCGGTATATACCCGCTTTTGAGGCGGCCAAGGCGGCTGTCGATCGGGGGGCCATCGGCCGCATCCGTCTGCTGCAAGCCCAGAAGTCGTACCGTTTGAACGAAAGAGGCGCACCGTATCGGAGCAGGGTGACCTACGGCGGGACGATCCCGTGGGTCGGCAGCCACGCGATCGACTGGCTGTACTGGTTCAGCCGGGAGCGGTTCGCTTCCGTATACGCCGCGCATTCGAGCGAGCACAACCGCGGGCACGGGGAGCTGGAGCTGACCGCGCAGTGCCTGTTCGTCATGACGGGCGACGTGTTCGGGACGGTCAGCATCGATTATTTGCGCCCGGACGGCGCCTCGGCCGCCAGCGACGATCGGCTGCGCATCGTCGGGACGAAAGGGACGATCGAGATCGGACCTCGGGGCGTGCTGGCGGACTTCGGGGACGGCGAAGGCGAACGGCCGCTTCCGCTTGCGCCAAGGCGGGACATGTTCGCCGAATTTATGGACCATATCGCGAATCCGGAAGCGCCGTACTCAATTTCGGCCGAAGATTCGTTTTACGTGACGGAAGCGTGCCTGCGGGCGAGACAGGCGGCGGACGATCGGGTCCTGATTCCGTTTTGAGACGTAACGATAGGGGGAGAGAGACATGGCCGCCGGAGGAGCGCTTACGGATGAACGGCTGCGGGAGAAGCTGCTTCGGCCCGATCCCGTATCGGGGGCCGAAGCTTTGCTTCGCTGCCTGCTGCTGGAAGGGACGGAATGCGTGTTCGGCTATCCGGGAGGAGCCGTCTTGTACGTGTACGACGCTTTTTACGATTTTGCGGGACTGCGTCATATGCTCGCCCGGCACGAGCAGGGGGCGATTCATGCGGCCGACGGCTATGCCCGGGCTTCCGGCAAGGTCGGCGTTTGCATCGCGACCTCCGGCCCCGGCGCGACCAATCTCGTCACGGGAATCGCGGCCGCTTACAAGGACGGGGTTCCTCTCGTCGTCGTGACGGGCAACGTCGCGTTGACGAGCCGGGGGACCGACGCTTTTCAGGAAGCGGACATCATCGGCATGACGCTGCCGATCACGAAGCACAGCTTTTACGTAACCCGTGCGGGCGATATTCCCGGCATCGTCCGCAAAGCGTTCCGGCTTGCCGTCAGCGGCCGGAAGGGCCCCGTCCTGATCGATCTGCCGAAAGACGTTTCGTCGCATCGAACGGTATTTCGCTACGGGGAGCAAGCGGGCTTGGCGGATTGGGAGATCAAGACGGAAAGAAGCGCAGATCGCTGGGAAACGGCGCGGCGAGTGCTGGCTTCCGCGAAAAGGCCGCTTCTCCTGGCAGGAGGAGGCGTCGTGCTGGGGGACGCCCACCGGGAGCTGCTCGCGCTCGTGGAGCAAACGGGGATGCCGGTCGCGACGACGGAGGCGGGTGCCGGCTCCGTTCCGGCGGACCGGGACTTGTCTTCGGGAAGCGGCGGTTCATACGGCCAATCCGCCTTCGACGACGCCGTGCGCCGTTGCGATGCTCTTGTCGTGGTCGGTGTAGGGCCCGACGAACGGTTCTGGCTCGAAGGAGAGCCGCCGCCGGCCGGAACGCCGATCGTCCATTGGGATACGGATTCCTCGGCATCCGTTCGAATGGGCCCTATCGCGTATCGCGGCTATGGGGAGCTGAGCAGGCTGCTGGCCGAAGCCGCCCGCGAGCTGCGGGATTGCCGCGTTCCGGACTGGCTGGGCCATCCGGCCGAGCCGAAGAGAGGACGCCCCGAACAGGCTTCCGAACACGACAAGCTGACGGCGGACTCGATCGTCGAGCTGCTGCGGGAGACGATTCCGGCGAACGCCATCGTGACGACGGAAGACGCGACGCTGCGAAGCCGAATCGCGCGGGCGGTTCCGTTGGGAAGTCCCCGCTCGGTCCTTTCTCCTTTCGGTGCGGACGTGAAGGGCTTCGGCCTTCCCGCCGCCATCGGTGCGCTGATGGCGTACCCGGATCGGCCGGTCGTCGCCGTATGCGACGATGCGGGCATGCAAATGTGCGCGCAGGAGATGGCCGTCTGCGCCATTCACCGCATTGCGATCAAAATGGTCGTGCTCAATCGGAACGGCCGGAAGGAACGGTCCAGTCCCGATTTCGTCAAGCTGGCGGAAGCTTATGGGGTAAAAGGCTTTCGAGCGTCGGACCGGCCGGAGGCGGCGGCCGCATGGAGACGGGCGCTTGAATGCGAAGGGCCCGCTCTGGTCGATTTTATACTAAGCGAGGGTCCGGAATGAACCAAAAGGGAATCGGCATTATCGGCTGCGGCGCGATATCGCGCGCGCATGTGAACGGCTACCGGGCGTTTCCGGAGCGGTGCGACGTAAGGGCGGTTTATGATGTGCGGCGGGAAAGCGCCGACGAGCTCGTTCGATGGATGGGCGGCGGCGTCGACGTCTGCGGCAGCATGCGGGAGCTGCTCGCGAGAGACGATATCGATATCGTCTCGGTATGCACGCCCCCGTTCGCCCATAAGGAGCCGGTGCTGGACGCGCTTCGGGCCGGCAAGCACGTGCTGTGCGAAAAACCGTTCGCGCCGTCGCTGGCGGATTGCGACGAAATGATCGGGGAAGCGGAAGCGCGCGGTCTCGCCTTGGGCGTTTCGCTGCAGGGGAGGTTCCGGCGGGATTACCGCCAGCTCAAGCATATGCTGGACAACCGCTTGTTGGGCGACATCCGGTTTGCCCAAATGAACGGGCTGTATTGGCGCGGCGAATCGTATTACGAGGCGGCGTGGAGAGGGACGTGGGAGAAGCAGAGCGGAGGCGTCATGATGAATCAGGCGATTCATCCGCTCGACATCTTCGTCTGGCTGCTTGGCGACGCGGAAAGCGTCCTTGCGGAGATGGACACGTTCGGCCGCGGCATCGAGGTGGAAGATTTCGCGGCGGCGACGATCCGGTTCCGCAGCGGGGCGCTCGGGCAAGTGACGTGTACGGCGAACTCGGTTCAAACGGAAGTGTCGTTGAAGCTGTCCGGGGCGACCAGAGCGGTCGGCATTCCGCTTTCCTTTCACGCGGTGAGGGAAGACGAACGCGGCCATATGGTGCCCGATGAGGAGGGCGTCCGCGAGCTGGCACGGATGGCGGACGAGATCGGGGACGGACCGAAGGGACATGCGGCCTGCATCGGCGATCTGCTCCGGGCAATCGAGGAAGGAAGCAGCCCGGATGTCGACGGTGCCGAGGCGCGAAGAGTGATTGAGGTCATTACGGCCCTATACAAATCGGCATCGACTGGCGAGCGCGTGAAGCTGCCAATCGGCAGGGACGACCCGTGGTATACGACGGACGGCATTCTTGCGCACGTTCGGCGCGGACGAAGGGGCGAGCCTGGAAGCCGTTAATCGTCGAAGACGCCAATCTCGAGGAGAACAGAGCGTTTCGCTGAATCGGCACGGCTGCCGACGGCGTGCGGAGAGCGGGGGCGCTCCCGCTTGTCGTCCCGTTCAACTTGGGCGAGGACGATGTCCGCCGTCGGTGCGAGGGAAGCGACGGCTTGCTCGTCACCGGCGGCCCGGACGTCGATCCTTCCCATTGAGCGCGACCGGCTGGAGCTACTGCGGTTCCGCGAGATTATGCGCGGCGTGAAAAGCGCGTCTTCGCCATTTGCCGCGGCCATCAAATTTTGAACGTCGTGTTCTGTGGTAATATAGAATTGGTGAAACAATAATGAACCCCTGCCGCCATATCTAGCGCACAGGGGTATATTTCGTTGCCCTAAACCAGCACCACGAGCATACGGATCAAAGCGAGAACCACGATCACCGCCAGCCCATATCCCAAGAACCGTCTGGCATTTTTTTTTGGAGTGAATACGGACTTGCCGGAGAAGAACATGACGGCCTTGATGATACCCAAGATGACCGCACCCGCCACGTATGCGATCACGGAGATTACGAAAAGACCACTCGTAACGTAATTCATTCTGTATCTTGCCCCTTTATGTAGTAGATTTGCCCTACTATTATAGCACCACATGCCCGCCAGGTTAATTCCCCAAAACCCCAAACGACTTTTATGCTTCGAAGGCGAAAGCCGTGCGAAATCACGACGGCATGCGCCGATATGGAGATGCGAACCGTGGTTTACCAAAACAATCCGAGTAACGAAGCTATCAGGAAACGCAATCGAAAATCCAACGGGCTTTTCGATCCATTCAAACCTCAAGAACCGGAAAAAGCTGAAAATTACGGCTCTATTATTTTTGTAAAAATAAGGGTACACTTGAGTTGAAAAAAGGTAAGGAGATGAAATCGACCATGAGAGAGTTTGTTGAAAACAAGGATCGGAAGGCAAACAGACTGATTATAGAAAAATCGCCGTACCTGCTGCAACACGCATTTAATCCGGTGAACTGGTTTCCTTGGGGAGAAGAAGCCTTCAACAAAGCGGCAAGGGAGAGTAAGCCGGTATTTTTGTCCATAGGCTATTCCTAGCTGGATGAAAGGTGCGGCTTACGTCAACCTGCCATTGGTGCCACGTCATGGAGCGCGAATCGTTCGAGGACGAAGAAGTCGCGGCTCTCTTGAACGAGCATTTCGTATCGGTCAAGGTGGATCGGGAGGAACGGCCCGACGTCGACCATCTGTACATGTCCGTCTGCCAGTCGATGACGGGACAAGGCGGCTGGCCGCTTACGGTCATATTGACGCCCGACAAGAAGCCGTTTTTCGCCGGGACGTATTTTCCGAAAACGCGCAAGTACGGCCGCTACGGCTTGATGGACCTGCTGCCGCAGCTGGCGGAAAAATGGCGCGACGAGCGCGACAAGATCGAAGAGATCGGCGAGCAAATCGTCGAAGAGACGAAGCGGCAGCTGCTGTCCAACCTCGACGGCGAGCTGAATGCGGAGTCGCTCGATCGCGCCTACAGGCAGTACGCGCAGCTGTACGACGAAACGTTCGGCGGCTTCGGCTCCGCGCCCAAGTTTCCGTCCGCCCACAATTTGTCGCTGCTGCTCCGTTACTATAAGCGGACGGGGGAAACGCGCGCGCTCGAAATGGTCGAACGGTCTCTCGACGGGATGTACCGCGGCGGGCTGTACGACCATATCGGCTTCGGCTTCGCCCGGTATTCGACCGACGACAAGTGGCTCGTCCCCCATTTCGAAAAAATGCTGTACGACAACGCGCTGCTCGCGATCGCCTATACGGAAGCGTACCAGGCGACGGAGAAGCCGCTGTACGCCGAAGTCGCGGAACATATTTTCGCTTACGTGCTGCGGGATATGACCGATCCGGAAGGCGGATTTTATTCCGCCGAAGACGCCGACTCCGAGGGGGTCGAAGGAAAGTTTTACGTCTGGAAGCCGGACGAAGTGGCGGAGGCGCTGGGCGTCGACGACGGCGAGCTGTTTTGCGAGCTGTACGACATTACGGAGGAAGGCAATTTCGAAGGGCACAGCATCCCGAATTTGATCGGCCAAGTGCCGGAAACGTTCGCGGTGCGAAAAGGGATGTCCGCCGCGGAGCTGAACGTCAAGCGAAAGGCGTGGAGGGAGAAGCTGTTCGCGTACCGGGAGAAGCGCGTACGGCCGCACAAGGACGACAAAATATTGACCTCGTGGAACGGGCTGATGATCGCGGCGCTGGCCAAAGGGGCGAAAGTTCTCGGTCACCCCGCCTATGCGGAAGCGGCCGCCAAGGCCGAATCGTTCCTATGGACGAAGCTTCGCCGGGAAGACGGACGGCTGCTGGCGCGATACCGGGACGGGGAAGCGGCGTTCCCCGGCTATGCGGACGATTATGCGTACCTGCTGTGGGGACTGATCGAGCTGTACGAGGCGACGTTCGAGCCGGACTATTTGCGCAAGGCTACGTCGCTGGCTCGCGACATGCTTCGTCTGTTCTGGGACGAGGAGCGGGGAGGGCTGTTCTTCTACGGGCAAGATGCGGAGCAGCTGCTCGCGCGGATGAAGGAAACGTACGACGGGGCGATGCCGTCCGGCAATTCGGTGGCGGCCTATAACTTGCAGCGTCTGGCCAAATACGTATACGACGCGGAGCTTGCGCAAAAAGCGGACGAACTGCTGCAGGCGTTCGCCGGCGCGGCCGAACGGTATCCGAGCGGACACGCGATGCTGCTGACGGCGCTCGACTTCGCCGTCTCGCCTCCGACGGAGATCGTCATCGCGGGAGATCCCGACCATCCGGTCGCGCGGCGGATGCTCGAGTCGGTCCGAAGCCGCTTCATGCCGAACGCCGTCGTCATCCTCGTCCCGAACGGGGAACGCGGCGATCGTGTGCGCGAGACGATTCCGCTCGTCCGGGACAAAGCGGCCATCGGCGGCCGTCCGACCGCGTACGTTTGCGAAAACTTCGCTTGTCTGTCGCCGACCGATGACCCGGAAGAGCTGGAGGAGCTGCTCGGCGAGTAATAAAAATGCGTCTTGTCCCGGAGGACAGACGCATTTTTATTACTTGGCTTTCCAAATCAACTCGCCTTTTTTGAACGGATCGCTAAAAATAAATTCCAACGATTTGGCGGTCTGCGGTACCTCGAAACCAACTTCACCCCGCAAACTGCGTCCGGCAGCGACCTTTCCGTCGAAGCTGCCTTTCGTTCCTTCAACGACAACATTTACATTGTATTTGAATCCGTCGCCGTCGATCATGGAAACTTGCATAAGCGAAGAAATCGAAGCCTCTTTATCGCCTTTATTTTCAACGGAGACATCTACGATCGCAAACGTCGACTTGCGACGTCGGGACGAAAGCGACGGGCTTGTTTCCGGTATGGAAGGACGACCGCATATAGAAAAAGACGCCTCGCCCAAGCGTCCGCACCATAAGCGAAGGGCGACCACGCCGGGTCGCCCTCCGTCTTGCTATTGCCGTTTCAGCTTCTTCGCGAGATCGTCCAGCGACAACCCGGCCAGCTCGCGGAAGCCGGCTTCCTCGAACGCGTACGTTTTGCCTTCCTCGACCGGGTAGACGCCCTGCCAGCCGCCGACGAGCGCGTAGTAGTCCGTTCCCTTCAGCTTCTTCAAAAAACAGACGTATTCGCCCTCGAACAACGGCCCGGGATAAGTCGAATTGAGCGGATGGGTTACGTCGGGGAGCGGCTCGATGCCGGTCGTGACGACCCGGAGCAGCCGTTCGGGCTTTCCTTTGAGCGTCGTCTTCACATGGAGCGTCTGGACGAAATTGACGAGCCGTCCGCCTCTCACTTTACGGCCCGTCTCCTGCTCGCGGTCGGCGCTGTCGAACCGGCCGAAGACGATTTCGTCGGCGGCTCGCTCCAGCGATTGGACCGAGGCGACGCGGTTCGGCTCGATGACCGATTTGGGCGGCGCGCTCTCCGGCGCGGCCAAGGCGGGTACGCTTTGACACCCCGCAAGCAGCAGGGCGAGCAAGGCGGTTCGGGCTCCTGACAAGATCATGTGGGTTATCCTCCTGCGATTGGATCATTCGTTCCATCCCCGAATAGCATTCGGTCAACGGCAGGAAAAATATTCGCAGAAGCGTCGCCCGGCCTCCCGAGCCTAGATGCGTTCGTGCAAATGCATTTCGAACAAAATGCCCACGATAACGTCTCCGCGGCGGTTCGTGATCTTCTTCAGGCCGAACGGCTTGAAGCCGAGCTTGTCGTAAAACAGCATCCCCCGCGTATTCGGGTGATGGCAAGTCAGTACGAGACGGGGGACGCGCAGCTCGTCGCGCGCCTTCGCGATCATCGTCTCGATCAGGAAGCGAGCCGCTCCCCGGCCCCGATGGTCGGGCGACACGATAACGTTGCCGAGCGAGCAATGGCTCCCTTCCGTATAGCCGTAAATGTTCGCATACCCCGCCACGGCTCCGGCGTCGTCGGTTACGACCGTAGGGAACAGCCGATCGCGGGCGTTCGCTTCCAGCTGTTCGGCCCTAAGGGGGTAATCGGCGGAAGGAAACATGAAGAACAGCTCGTCCTCGGATTGCGGAAAGGCGGCGACGATCGGAAAATCGTCTCGGGTCGCCGGTCGACAGACATACATGGGCAATACCTCCTCGGTTTATTCTACTAGCTCGATTATACAGCGATTCCGCATGGCGGGTACGCCATTGTTACGACAAGGTCCGGCCAAAAAAAAGCGACCGCACCGGCGCGATCGCTTCTCCGTTTCCTCACTTCTTCGGCAAAATGGCGTTCCAGACGTCCGTCGTCTCGAAGCCGAGCCTCCACATCGCCACACCCGCCAAGTCGTACTTCTTGGCGATCTCGACGCGCGCTTGGACCGTCTCCGCGGACTCCATCCAGAACACGTACTTGTACCCGGCTTCCTCGTACTCGACCTTGTATTGCTGGAACTGGGCGTCCCACGTCGAAACCGCCTTCTTCGCGGCGATGAGCGCCGGGATGTCCTTCATGTAGACGGCGCGGTTGCTTTCGAGCGCTCCCGTAGCCGCATTGATTTTCCATTCCCGGACGTAATACGGGATGCCCATCAGCAGCTTGTCCCGGGGAATGCCGTATTGGAGAAACTCTTTGACGCCCTCCTCGGCCCAAGACAGGCCGGATACCGAGCCGGGCTTCTCGCTTCCGGAATAATGCTGGTCATACGTCATCGTGATGACGTAATCGACGATGGCGCCGAGCTGCTCGTGATCGAACGCCGTCTGATGGTTCCACTTCACGCTGCCGCGAGGGAGGTCGACGGAGACGAGCAGCTGCTTCGCATGGGCCGCCTCGGTCAGCGAGCGGATGAATGCCGTGAAGGCGGCGCGGTCTTTGCCCGACAAATTTTCGAAGTCGATGTTCAGCCCGTCGACGCCGAGGGCGCTCGCCTTGCCCACGAGCGATTGGATGAACGTCGTCTGCGCGGCCGGGTTGGCGAGAAACTGCGTCGTAAGCGCCGAATCGAATTGGTTGTTCACGAGCGGATGAACGGCGTAGCCTTGGCTTTTGAGCCAGGCGACCGATTCCTTGCTCGACATGTCCTTCAAGTTGCCGGAGGCGTCCGCCAGCTGGAACCAGGTCGGGGAGTCGATGTCGAGGCCGACGGTCGTCTGCGCCTGCTTCTTGATCGTGTCGGCCGCCGACGAACCGTTCCAGCCCCAGAACAGCAGCTTGCGCGAATTGTTCCAGATCCGCTCGCCGTGGTACGTGCGGATGGAAATGTTTTTGTACCACTGCGCATATTGCAGCGCCTCGGCGATCGTCTTGAATTCCGCGACCGGCTCATTGCTTTGATACACTTGGTAATAAGGGTAATTATTCCATATTTCTTTGCCGTCGAGCTTGATGGCGATATGTAAAAACCATTGCGCATAAGCGATCGCTTCGTCGATGCCGACGAATTCGTTGATCAACGTGTCGTTCTGATACACTTTATACCGTTTTTCGTTGGCGTACACCGTTTTGCCGCCGTTCGACGAGTCGACGACAATCGAGTTGGACCATTTCAACGCTTCGTTGACGGCGTCCTCCAAATAGGCGAACGACCAGCCGTCCTGCGTGGTTCCGTTCTGGTACACGTTGTAAATGCGTTCGCCTTGCCGGCGCTGTTCTTTTTCCGCCACCGGAATGTTGTCCCAGACCCACCGGTTCGTAGACAGGTCGATGACGTGGGCGTTCAAATAATAAGCCGCTTCGGCAATCGCGTCCTTCAGCTCCGCGAACTCCCACCGGTCGAGCGTGATGTCTCCTTGATAGAGCCGGTATTTCGGGTAATTGTTCCATACCCACCCGGTCGACTGCATGTCCCGGATGGCGGCATGCCCGTAGTAGCGGCCGACCGCCTTCGCCTCCTCGAGCGTATCGAACTCCCAATCCGGCAGCGATACGTCGTATTGATACAGCTTGAAGCGGGGGAAGTTGTTCCATACCCACTGCCGGGTGCCGATATCTTCGACGTAGCTGTCCTCGTACCATTGCGCGCGGGCGATCGCCTGCTTCAGGTCGGAAAACTCGGCGACCGCCGTTTCGTTCTGGTAGACGCGGTACTTCGTCGTTTTGTTCGCGGCGGCATAGGCGGCAGCCGGCGCGGTCAGCAGCGTCGCCGAGACGAGCAGCGCGGCGATCCATTTCGTCCCTTTCATCTCTCAACCTCTTTCTGAGCGGAAGTCTCGCATACTATCAGACGACGGTTTCGGCAAATAGTTGCGAGAGTCGAGAAACGAAGCGGAGAGAACCGGCGCCGCGCCGCAAAAAAGAGGTTGAGGGAGACCGGATAGGCGAGTATAGTAATAAACATTCAAAGAAATGAATATTTATTCAAATCTAACAGTGAAAAAGGAAGGGGGCCGACAAATGAATGTGCTGGATATAAGCGATCTTTCCGAGGATTTCGTAACGGATCTGTTCGAGACGGCCGACCGGCTGAGTAGCGGGAGAAAGGAGCGGGAGCTCGCCGGTAAAACGTTCGTTCTGTTCTTCCCCGCGTCGAGCTTGAGGACGAGAACGACGTTCGAGAAGGGCATCCGGGAGCTGGGAGGAGATTGCGTGCTGTTTCCTCCGGAAACGCTGGAGAAGAGGGAGAAGCCCGGCGACGCGCTCGCGTACTTGGCGAATTGGGCCGACGGCGTCGTCGTCCGGCATCCCGATCACGCGATCGTGGAGGAGCTGGCGTGCGGCGCTCCGATTCCGGTCATCAATGCGATGACGTCGCAAAGCCATCCTTGCGAAATATTGTCCGATCTGTACGCGATCCGCCGCTTGCGGCCCGATTACCGGGAGCTCGTCTACACGTTTATCGGCCCGGCCGGCAATATCGCCCGATCGTGGGCGAGTGCCGCGAAAGTGTTGAATCTCCGGTTCATTCATGTTTGCGAGCGCGGAAACGAGCTGAGGGGGAACGATCGCAATTACGCGTTCCGCACGGAGCTGGAGGACGCTTTGGCGGAGAGCGACGTCGTGCTCACCGATTCGCTTCCGGAAGCGTACCGCACGCCCGAATACGTCGCCAACTATCAAGTGACGCTGGAACGGATGAAGGCGGCGAAGCGAGGGGCGATTTTGAACCCGTGCCCGCCGTTTTTCCGGGGAGAGGAGGTGTCGGCGGACGCGATCGATTCGGATCGCTTCGTCGGCTATTCGTTCAAGAGCCATTTGCTCGTCGTGCAGCAAGCGATCGTGCTGACCTGCCTCGGCCTGCAATGACGCCGACGGCAAACGCGAAAAACGCACGCCACCGGGGCGTGCGTTTCCGTCATCGGACGGTTGCGGTCATACCGAGAAGCTGTATTTGATGCCCGTACCGGTGCCCCCCGCGTGCTCGCAGCCTGCGTCCGGCCATCCGGACGGGTGGACGACGTCGACAACGGCTTTGATCCGCGTCGAGGCGAAGTCGAAGGAAGGAAGCTCGTCGAGTGTCACCCGTTCGGTCAAAATCGATTCGAAAATGCCGGGGTACGCCCGTTCCATCCGCTGAAGCCGGTAAATCGCCGTCTCGAAATGTTTGCGCGAGGCGTTCACCGAGCCGATGACGCATTTGTTCTCGAGCACGAGTTCGCGGCTCAACAGATCGGCCCCGATCCGGATTTCCCTCGAGCCCGGCGTGACGCCGAGCAGCGCCAGGACGCCGTTCGGCCCGAGCGTCTCGATCGCCTCGAAGGCGAGCGGGCTGTAGCCCGTACATTCGATGATGAGGTCGATGCGTCTTCCCGTCGAGCGGACGAACGACGTCAGCGTATCGGACGGGTCGTCCGAAGCCGGGCGGTAGGACGCGCCGATCCGGCGGACGAGCTGCGCCGGCAAGCTGTCGTTCGGCGACTTTGACCAGACGAACGTCTCGAGGCCGAGCGTCCGGCACGTCAGGGCGGCGAGCAGACCGAGCGGGCCGGAGCCGAGCACGAGCGCCGTTTTCGGCTCCCAGACGAGCCGCTGCTGAATGTGCTGCGCCTCGTCCCATACTTTCTCGACGATGCTCTGAGGCTCGACGAGCATGCCGTACGGCGCGCATTCGGGCGGGATTTTGACCAAGTAGCGGGCGTCTTCCTTGTAGGCTTCGCACAGGAAGCCGTTCGCGCCCTTGATGCCTCGCTCCGTATAATGGCCGCTTTCGCAGTAATCGGCCCGGCCGTTGCGGCAGTTGACGCACGTCGGATCGTGGCACGGCCGGCGAACGAGGGCGGTGACCAGATCGCCGGGGGCGAGCCCGGACTCCGCGCCGGCTTCCAATACGACTCCTAGCGATTCGTGTCCGATAATCAAATCCGTCTCGCCTTCCGGCGGTTCGCCGTATCCGTGCTGCAAAATTTCCCGGTCCGTCCCGTCGAGCCCGACGGCGAGCACCCGGACAAGCGCTTCGCCGGGATGGCCGAGCTTCGGCTCCGGCACGTCGGTCAGCGCAAGCTCCGGCTTCGTTTTGACTTGTTTCGCGACAATCGCCTTCATGGGGCTTCGCCTCCCGTTCCCGACGTGACGAGCAGCTCCCGGTCGCTCTTCGTCCGCTCCGACTCCTTGTACCCGCCGCCGCCCCGCAGCGCGGTCCGTTTCGCGTCGTACTCCTGGAGCACCTTGATGAACGAGGCGTGGGACCAAGTCAACGGTGAAACGGAAAGGGGAGCTCCCGTATACGGATCGATCTGCTCGGCCATGATGCCGGTCGGCAGCGCCCGTCGGCGCGCCCAGCGGATCAGCTCGAGCGGCTCGTTCAGCTCGTCCTCCGTCTTGGCCCGGGCGATGAGCCACTCCGCATACCATAGCGTGCAGATGAACCATGGGTTGCCCGGCACGTTCGCGATATCCCGGCTCACCTGGTGGTAATAGTCGTTCTCGTAACGGGCCATGCCGCCGATGTCGGTGCGCACCCACAGCTTCTCCTTCATCTCCCGCATCGTTCGTTCGATGCGCGGATCGTCCGCGGCGAACAGCTCGAAGTCGAACAGGGCGTACATGCTCGCATCGATCGCATAGTCGCGCTCGTACGACCGGGTGTCCGCGTTCCAATACAAGGCCCGGACGAACCGCTGCCGGTCGCCGCAATACATTTGCGCTTCGACGGCTTCCTTCATCTTGCCTGCGGCGTCCCGGTACAGCTCGCGGCGAAGCCGGTCGCCGTGCGTGTCGGCAAAGTCGGCGGCGGCGAGCAGGCCGGCGTATACGGTGGAGACGGTAAACGCCAGCACGCCGTATCGCTCCTCCCATAAATCGTAGGAAGGGAGCGGCAAGCCCGATGCGTCGCGGTATTGCAGCAGGAAGCTCGCCGCGGGTACGACGAGCTTGTCGTAATCGTCGCGCGAATCGGCCGTCGTCCCCGCCAACCGGTGATGGTGCCACAGCGCGAATACGACGAGCGCCGTCTCGTCCTCCTGGATCGGAAACTGCTTCTCTCCGGCCGCATTGACCCACGGGTGCCAGCTGGAGCCGGCGGATCCGTCCGCATTGTACTTGTGCATGAGGAACCCTTCGGTCGAAAGCGAGCTGATGCAAAAATCAAAAAATTTGCGCGAATACCGGTGAAACCCGGCGCGGTCGAGCGAATGCGCGATCAAGGCGCCGTCGCGCGGCCACATGTACGAGTACGTGTCTTTGGCGAACTTCAAAATGTCCGAATCGTTCGCGGCCATGACGGCTCCCCGGTTGTCGAAGTTGGTTCGCAGCACGAGCAGGCTCGTCTTGTACAAGGAGACGAGGTCCGGTTCGATTTGCTCGAACGTATGCTTGTCGCCGGCGATCCACCCCCGCCAGTAGTCGTACGTCCGCTTGAACAGGGCGACGGGCGAGGCGCTCCGCACCTCGGCCTCCAGCCGGACGATATCCTTCACGCTTGTTCCGAAGCAGAGCCAAAACCAGCCGTTCGCCTCGCCGTTCGCGGGCACCTTCAGGACAAGCTCGGCCACGCCGTCGATCGCCCCCTGCGAGATCGGGTTGCCGCCGAGCGCCCCGTCTTCGGCGTCCCGCCATGTGCCTTCCAGGCCGCGAATTCCTTTTTGTCCCGCCGCGTATCCGGACAATCCCGTTTCGCCGGCGTCGTCTTGGCGGCCCGAAAGCGAGATGTAGCGGGCGCCCTTGTAGAACACCAACGACTTCAAGTCCGGATCGTAGTAGACGGTATCCCCGAACGCCGAACCGTATAGGTTCAGGTTGAGATGAAAATAGAGCTTGACCGTCCGCTCGCGGTTTTGCCGGTTGCGCACCGTCAGCTTGCGGAACATCGCGTCGCTCTCCGAATCGACGCCGTCCTGGATGCGCAGCGAAAGGCCGAGCCCGGCATGCTCGCACTCGACGTTCGTAATGAGCGTGTCGTCCCAATACGACTTGGTCTGGGCGAAGGCGGGATCGTCCAGCCATTGAAAGCGATCGTCGCAATAAACGCCGAAGCGGGAGACGAGCTCGGGCGAATGGTTTTCCAAGCCGACGTAAGGGTAGTAGATGTCGCGGATCCGATAGCCGCTGTCGAAATTGATATGGATGTTGCCGTTGCCGATCGGTAAATCGCGTGCCATCCGGCATGTCGCCTCCTTTTTCCGGTTGCTAAGGTTACTGTTCCCAACCGGGTCTTGTTCATGCATGCGGACGGACGCTGCCGGCGAGCGCGGCAAAAAAAAGAACGTCCCGGATCATGCCTTCCGGAACGTTCTTCTTGCAGAGGAGCCGCTTGTCGGCTTACTCTTTGACAACGCAAAACATTTCGTCTTCCACATCGAGCTCCAAATCGCTTCGGAAGACGCGGCGGTTGTACGTGTTCAGCACATACCGCTCGATCGCCTCCAGCATGTTCGCCTCGACCAAATATTGCGAGCGTCCGTCGATCACGACTTCCGCGGAGAACCCGAGATTTTCGTCCCACTCGAGCTGGACGTTGACCTGCGTCGGCTGAACGCCTTTGCGCTCCGCCATATGGACGCAAATCGCGTTGATGATTTCTTGTTCGTTCAGTATCATTCTTGGAATCTCTTCTTCATCTTATTGCGGTCGCGGAAGTAGACGTAGATGGAGCGGACGAGCACGATTACGAGGAAGATCGCCATCACGTTCACGAGCAGACCGAGCAGATTGCCGAAGAAGCCCATACCGCCGAACAGACCGCCGAACAGCATGCCGGCCAAGCCGCCGAGCATCAAGCCTTTCATGAAACCGCCGCCGCCGCCGAGAAATCCGCCGGTTTTCGTACCCGCCGTAGCCGGCGTCGACGTATTCGACGTCGTCTTGCCCGGATCGGTTTTCGACACGCCGTCATTCGGGGTCGTCGGCGAATAGCTCTTGCTGCCGGACTTATAACCGCCGGATTTCGGCTTCGCGTCCGCTTGCTCCGGCGAGCTGAAAGCGACGACGACCAGGCAAGCCATCAGTACCAGCATCCATTTTTTCATTCCCATTACCCTCCTGTTAGTGCCTATAAAATTTGCCTTACGTCTTGTTCTACGAATAGCCTCGACAACGGTTTCACTTTTTATAAGAAAATTTCAACCTGAATTTCGAAAGCGCATAAGAATGCGGTGGCGATCATCCAGGAGCGGATCAACAACTGTGAATAAGTGGGAGTGGGACCAGCGAAATTTTGAAACCAATATCCACATGGGGATAACTCCCCCCT
>NZ_QJVJ01000037.1 GCF_003217775.1 Paenibacillus flagellatus | reverse complement strand
TGAACATCCGAGGGAACAGCTACCGGCTCAAGGAAAAACTAAACACCGGAATCTATTCGACGCCCGGCACACAGGTGGGTCAAAATTATCCCGGCGCTAGTGGGTCAAATTAATTCCGGCGTTGACATTTCATCCTTATAGGCTTGGATTAGAGCCATTTTTAGAACCTTATGTGTATCGTGGATGGATCTGCTTGATAACTTCTTATCGGTAACAACCTTCTTTTTTCCGTTAAATATTTCCTTATTCTTTTGCTTGAGTTCTTTGTAAAAGTCGTGGATGTGATCTTTCGTTAGCTCATTAAGCCGAATATGACCAATACTTTCAATAATGTGCTTTGCTCGATTAGTATATGAATTCAGTGTAACCTTCTTGAGGCTCAGTTCCTTGTCACTTAACCATTTCTGTAACCATTCCTTAAGGGTCATCTTCGTTGGCTCTATATATTTCCCTTTCAGTAGCTTATCTTTTGAATCAATTAGATCCTTGTACGCATCAGCAGGATTGGAGTAGCTCTGAGATTTTTTTTGTGACCGTTTTCCAGTCCTGGGGTCAGTTGTAGATATCATAAAATAGTAAGATTTCGTCTTCGTATCGTTTCTTTCATAAACTCCAGGATATTTTTTCGTTCGTGCCATGATATTACGCTCCTAATTTATTTGAATAGTTGTGGTTAAAACGGTCTTCTCCACGCCGGATTTTACATGCTTGGATGAATACCTCGAATATCTCGCATCCCCAAGTTCCTAGCCCCAGATATAAGGAGAAATCGTCGTAATTGTTGTACAGGTTTAAGCCTGCTTGAACCAGTTGCCGATAGCCATTTGAAAGTCCTGCTTTATTGCATTGATCGTCAAAGAACCAATCGAAGGGTCCGTTGTCATCCGAGACGGGATTCCCACTGCAAAAATCAAAGATGACAGGATGAGCAACAATATAGAAGCCAGTTCGATACTCTTTATCCTTGATTGCGATAGGGTACTTTTCAAGAAAGTAAATAAACCTGAATTTCGAAAGTACTGCGCATTAAAAACATAAAAAGGGCTCCAAATCTTTGGTAGAATGGTGTTTGTCCAGGACAACATCACCCAAAGAGAGGAGCACCTTTTAGGTGAAGTCTACCACAC
>NZ_QJVJ01000036.1 GCF_003217775.1 Paenibacillus flagellatus | reverse complement strand
AACACCCGAAGTCGGTGAGGTAACCGCAAGGGGCCAGCCGCCGAAGGTGGGGTAGATGATTGGGGTGAAGTCGTAACAAGGTAGCCGTATCGGAAGGTGCGGCTGGATCACCTCCTTTCTATGGAGTTAAGCGCAATCGGAAGATTGCGCCACCTCGGAAGCATTATCATCGAACCCGTAGAGGTTCGGTACAATTAGGTCCGTTTTCATTTGTTCAGTTTTGATGGAATTTTGTTTCCATCTCCTCTAAATGAAAAAGCATCGCAGCTTAACCGAAGAAGTCGGGGTTCCCCCAAAAGGATTCGGAATATGCTGCGGAAGCCAACTTCACTTTTGGAGGAACTCATATGGGGCCATAGCTCAGCTGGGAGAGCGCCTGCCTTGCAAGCAGGAGGTCAGGAGTTCGATCCTCCTTGGCTCCACCAAAAACGAATACTGAATTCGCCGAAACATGCCAAGTTTTAGTGCTTGAAATGTCGAAAGCGAATGTGGTATTATAGCAAATGTCGCTTCGGCGGCGGAACTTGTTCCTTGAAAACTGGATAGCGAAACGAATCGAGCAAAGAACATCTGTAAAGGTGAACTTAGAAGCTGACGAGAATGCTTACGTAGCTAGCAATACTACGTATTGCTCTCAGGATAAGCTAATAAGGGCGCACGGAGGATGCCTAGGCGCTAGGAGCCGATGAAGGACGTGGCGAACTACGATAACGCCTCGGGGAGCCGTAAGCAGGCTTTGATCCGGGGATGTCCGAATGGGGAAACCCACATGGAGTAATATCCATGTACCGTTACCTGAATACATAGGGTAATCGGAGGCACACCCAGGGAACTGAAACATCTAAGTACCTGGAGGAAAAGAAAACAAAAGTGATTCCGTCAGTAGCGGCGAGCGAACGCGGAGAAGCCCAAACCAAGGAGCTTGCTCCTTGGGGTTGTAGGACGTCAACATGGCAAAAGCAGGTTAGGCGAAGCGGTCTGGAAAGGCCGGCCATAGAAGGTAACAGCCCTGTAACCGAAAGCCTGCGTATGCCTAGACGGATCCTGAGTACGGCGGGGCACGGGAAACCCCGTCGGAATCCGGCAGGACCATCTGCCAAGGCTAAATACTCCCTAGCGACCGATAGCGAAGCAGTACCGTGAGGGAAAGGTGAAAAGCACCCCGGGAGGGGAGTGAAATAGAACCTGAAACCGTGCGCTTACAAGAAGTCAGAGGCCGTTTATGGCTGATGGCGTGCCTTTTGTAGAATGAACCGGCGAGTTACGTTCCCGTGCGAGGTTAAGTCGAAGAGACGGAGCCGCAGCGAAAGCGAGTCTGAATAGGGCGACCATAGTACGTGGACGTAGAC
>NZ_QJVJ01000034.1 GCF_003217775.1 Paenibacillus flagellatus | reverse complement strand
CCTGAATTTCGAAAGCGCATAAGAATGCGGTGGCGATCATCCAGGAGCGGATCAACAACTGTGAATAAGTGGGAGTGGGACCAGCGAAATTTTGAAACCAATATCCACATGGGGATAACTCCCCCCTCCCCAGAAAAGGGGCATTGTTGTTTTCCATGTGAAATGTTGGAAGCCGTCACTCCAATTGAACCACTTTGGCTTCGATTCGTTTCCATGCATGACGACCGTCGAAATCCTTGATCAGCTTGAGCACGACCGCGCGACTATGCCGAACAAGCGTCGCCGCGCAATGAAAGAACTCCAGTCGGAATCTTGCAATCGTATAACCCTGATGCATCGGTTCGCAACAATCGCGCTTAAAGCGTTCGAACAAATTGTAGGCCAGCAACTTGATCAGCAGATCGACTTCATTCGCTTCAAAATCACTGGTCGCGATCCGGTCCATGGAAAAACCGTCTTTCGCCTCTTTGATGTAATTTTCCATGCAGCAACGCTGGTTGTAAAAGCGCCATAGGTCAATTGGTTCCCACTCCAGGTTGGTTACAATCGCTTCATACTGCCAGTCCTCGTCGAATACGATGCGGCCTTGACCGTCTTCGCAGACTTGCGTCTTACGAATGACCGCTACGCGACGGGGCTTTTTCCAGGACGTAGCTTTGTAAATCAAAGTGATGCCCTCGATGATCCAGTCCTCGTCGACATAGCGCGTCCAGTAGCGACAAGCCGCCACGTCGCTTGCGAGGCGTTTGGTCCATTTCATTTTGCCGACGTAACCGATCTTGCGGCCTTCCCACAGTTGGTAGAAATCCTCGCCGCCAAAGCCTTTGTCGAACCGGGCGTACGCCACTTGGCGCTCGCCGAGCAGTGCGAAGGTTTGCTGCAAAAAGTCGATTGCGTCGGTTGAAGAATGCGTGTTGCCGGGGCGAAGCCTCGCATTCAGATTCAAGTGGGTTTGCCCTTCAAAAGCCAGCAACGGATGGTAGCTGTTTCGTCCGGGCTTATGCGGATTGGTGCCTTTGGCCGCGCCGGCCTGCTCCCCGTATACCGTCTCCACCGAGGAGTCCAGATCAAGGATTGGCTTGGACGGCAAGCAGAGATGAATGATTTCCATATTCAGCTTGCGCAGTTCCGTCGGGAGCTGCGGGCAGGATCTGCCCAGACGCGCGAGCTCCTTGTACAGCAAACTGTGATGCGGCAGACGGCCTCCCAGAAAACGACAAAGCAACACATCGTGCTGTAACTTGCGGAAATGAAAAATACGCCCGCAGCCCAGCATCCAGCCAACCATTAGATAGAGCAGGATGCGATGAACAGGAAAAATGGCGTTGTGCGCTTTGCCGCCGGAAAGGCGCTGCATGGCCTCGGCGAGCTTGATTTTTTCGAGATAGGCCAAAAAGATTTTGACGCCGCCGAAACTCGTGGCGTTCTGCAGCGAAAATTCGCTCTTGATTTTGCTGACCGGTGTGGTAGACTTCACCTAAAAGGTGCTCCTCTCTTTGGGTGATGTTGTCCTGGACAAACACCATTCTACCAAAGATTTGGAGCCCTTTTTATGTTTTTAATGCGCAGTACTTTCGAAATTCAGG
>NZ_QJVJ01000033.1 GCF_003217775.1 Paenibacillus flagellatus | reverse complement strand
TGTCACCGCCGGGATATAATTGACCCATCGTCGCCGGAATGAAAATGACCCACCCCTGTAGAATACATCTCTCTGAAAATACCGACCAAAGTAGCTTCAGAGGGGAGACATATGCTAAGGAGTGGGACAGTGATTAGATTACACGAACTGCAGGCGAGCGGCAAGAGTATCCGCGAAATTACGAGAGAAACGGGCCATTCCCGAAATACCATTCGTAAATATCTTCGAGCTGACGGAATCCCGGAACCTCGTTCGCGAAAGAAACGATCCTCCAAACTCGATCCGTTCAAATCGGTGCTGGATCAATATCTGGCCAAGGGAATCTTCAATTGTGAAGTACTGCTGCGCCTCCTGAAGGATCGAGGCTACACCGGAAGCATCACAATCATCAAGGATTACGTGAAACCGCATCGCCCGCCGAAACAGGCGCCGGCAGTACAACGGTATGAGACAAAAGCCGGGCACCAAGCCCAAGTGGATTGGAAGATTTGCGAGTATATCGATTTGAATGGTGAAGTGCGAAAGATCGCCGTTTTTGCGATGGTGCTGGGTTATTCCCGGGCGATGTACATCGAATTTACAAAGCGCTGCGACATCCACAGTTTCTTGCGCTGCATGATGAACGCTTTGGACTACTTCGGCGGCGTTCCAAAGACGATGCTGACCGACCAAATGAAGACCGTTATTCTGGGCATGGGCGATGATCGAAAACCAAAGTGGCATCCACTGTTTGAGGACTTTGCGGCGGCCATCGGCATGGTTCCCAAGGTTTGTCGCGTACGACGACCCCAGACGAAGGGGAAGGTCGAACGGAGCGTTCAATTCGTCGAGCAAAACTTTATGCCGGGAAGACAATTCACGGATCTCGGGGACTTGAACCGCCAAGCTCGGCAGTGGTGTGACGAGCAAAATCGCCGCATTCACGGCACGACCGGAGAACGGCCGATCGATCGTTTGGAGCAAGAAATGTTCGGATCGCTTCCGCCTGCAGAGCGCTTGGCCAAGTACCGGTTTGAGCCACGGAAGGCAAGCCGCGACGGGTTTGTGAGTTACGACGGCGTGCGTTACGGCGTTCCGTGGCGGTTTAGCGGGCGTGAAGTGAAAGTGCGGGAAGTGAACGGATTCGTCGAGATTTTCTACGAAAAGCAACTCATCGCCCGGCACGAAAAGCAATACCGATCACGGACACTGGTGATGTGCGAGAACCAATACACGAACCTGAGCACGGCTCAAGGGTACGCCTATCCCAAGCCGCAAGGCATTCAGGTTCCTTCGCAAGATGTGGAAGTTCGCCCGCTTGACGTGTATGAGCGACTTATGGAGGTGGGCGCATGATCGAGCTCGAACAAGCCCGCCTCCGTCTAGAGGAGCTCGGTTTAGAGCAAGCCGCTCACGCTTTAGATGCGAAGTTGGAAGCCGCTAGTCGCAGCCAAAGCACATATCTCTCCTTCCTGAACGAACTGCTCGATGCCGAGATTCAGGAGCGCCAACGGCGAAACGTGGAGGTCCGGATGAAGCTTTCGCATCTGCCTTACCGGCGGACGCTGAACGAGTTCGACTTCTTGTTTCAACCGGGGCTGGATGAGCGGCTGATTCGTGAACTGGCGTCACTGACGTTCGTTGGGAGGCAAGAAAACGTACTGTTTCTCGGTCCTCCCGGCGTCGGAAAAACGCATTTAGCCGTGGCCATCGCCATGGAGGCAATTGGGCAAGGATTGCCCGTGTATTTCGTGTCGCTCGCGCAGCTCGTGGGCGACCTACGGAAAGCTTACGAAGAGAATCGCCTGGACAAGCGAATGAGGGTATATCTCCGTCCACGCATTCTCATCGTGGACGAGGTGGGCTACCTCCCCCTCGATTCGCTGGCTGCGAACCTGTTTTTTCAGTTGGTTTGTGCGCGCTACGAGAAAGGAAGCCTAATTCTGACCAGCAACAAGAGCTTTGGCGAGTGGGGCGAACTTATGGGCGATCCCGTTCTTGCAACAGCTGTCCTCGACCGCTTACTGCATCACTCCCATGTCGTGAACATCCGAGGGAACAGCTACCGGCTCAAGGAAAAACTAAA
>NZ_QJVJ01000032.1 GCF_003217775.1 Paenibacillus flagellatus | reverse complement strand
CATCTCGTCGGCTTCTTGTATCACCGCTAGCTTCTGTTGTGCACTCCATTTTTGGCGCATGAAAAAAACTCCCCTTATAGCAGCAGGTTTTATTATTTCACCTGACTACTTTAAGGGGAGCATATCAATCGGTCAGGACGGGCTTTTTATGTCGTCCGCATGGCGGGTTACGATCCGTGCGATCGCGATGATGCGCAGGTCGTACAACGCATGAATGACGACGGGGACGAGCAGGCTTCCCGTGGCATAGTACAGATAGCCGAACAGGATCGCCGCGACGAACGTCTGGACGATGCCGGATACGCCCTGCAAAAAATGGCTCAGCCCGAACAAAACCGCCGCGGCGAGAAAGGCGGTGCCGTACCCGAGGCCATAGGGCGCCGCTTGCAAGTAAGCGGGGAGAAACGCCCGGAAGAGCACTTCCTCGCAGATGCCGACCGTAATGGCGGTCCAGGCATACAACCACGTTTCCGCTCTCGTGACGGGAAGAACGAAGGAACGGGACGCGTAGGACTGCTTCATGGCCGACCGGAAGTCGGCATGCAGGCCGAGCGCCAGCGGAAGTAAAATTTGTGCGGCAAAGTAGACGAGGACGACACCGACGAGCAGCCGGGATGCGCCGATCGGCAAGCTCCCGCCGCCGTACCGCCACGTGTCGGCCAAACCGTATTCGAGCCATACCGCCGCGGTTAATGCCCACAATATAAGGGATACCCCGATGTAGGTGTAGGCTTTTCGATACGGCGAGGATGGTGCGCGCAGCGCGCGCGTATCGTAGATGGAACGGATCGGCATCGCGATCAGCACGATCGCCGCCACTAGATGAGAAACGATCATCGAATCACCCGAAGGGAACATTCGACGTCGTGCGGAATAATTCCTTTTTTCGGCAAGGGTTGCACGGCAAAGCGACTGTGTGTATACTGTTAATATAAATATACACAGTAAGCACACTGCTGTGGGAAGGTGATGCGGATGTGGGACAACGTATGGCTCATCGTCAAGTATGATTTGAAGAGATCAAGGTGGGGGCTGCTCGTCTCGGTCCTCATGTACGCGTACTTTTGCTTTTTCACGGTGTTCATTACCCGGGAGCAGTTCCCGCTCGATCCGGCGGAGACGGCGGGCCGACTCGGGACCGTAGCGGACATTATGCTGCTGACGAGCATGAGCTGCGTCGGCTTCGCGATGACGGGGGATTACCGGGTGTATTGGCGGTCCGATATTTTTTCGAAGCGGCTTTTGTTTCTAAGACAGCTGCCGATCTCGGTTCGCGAGCTGGTCGCGGCCAGGTATGTGCTGATCGCGATCAACACGGCGATGCTGTCGGTTTTGTACTTCGTACCGTTGTTTCTGTTCGGTCCGCTCGGCCGACTGCTGACGCCGTTGCAGATCGTCTCGTTTGCTTTGACATGGGTGGCGTTCGGAGTCTGCATGTCGGTCATGTACGCGTACAAGGAGCTGGCCGGATCGGGCAAGTCTTATTTCCTGTACTGCTGCGTCTGGGCGATTCTGTTGATCGCGATACCGGTTTTGACTTCGCTGCTCGGCTTCGGCTTCGTGGAATCGTCGGTCGAGGCGGTGAAGCGATACGGGGCGCTCGTTCCCGTCATCGGAGCCGTCGTGGCGGCCGTGTGGGTCGGATTCTGGTTCCGGAAGACGGAGCGTCGCATCCGCAGTCGCTCGTTTTCGAGATGAACGCCCGAGTAGAGACGGAGGAGGTGGATGTCGTGCGCATTCCGGTCCAGGTCTCGGCCGAATCGGCCGAACCGATGTACCACCAGATCGAAATTCAACTGCGTTCGCTCATCCTGAGCGGATCGCTGCCGGAAGGGACGCTGCTGCCGTCGATCCGCGAGTTCGCCCAAGACTTGAATTGCAGCGTCATTACGATTCGCCGCGTCTATCAAGACTTGGAGAACGAAGGGCTGCTTCGAACGAAACAAGGAACCGGCACGTTCGTCGCTTCCGTGGGGAAGATCGAACGGGAGCAATACCGTTCGGGTGCGGTCGCCGATGCGTTCCGAGCCGCGATCGAGACGGCGAAACGCGTCCATCTGACGCGCGGGGAGACGGAAAAGCTGTTTCGGGACAGCTTGGATTCGATTATGCCTGAGGAAGGGAAGGGCGAGGAGGGGGACAAGCCGATATGAGCGATACGTATGCGATTCAATTTAACGGGGCCGGGAAATCGTTCGATTCGTTCCGGCTGGGACCGATCGATTTGCGCGTCGAGCCGGGGGTTGTCGTGGCCGTTGTCGGGCCGAACGGCTCCGGCAAAACGACGCTGTTCCAGATGCTGCTGAACATCGTGCAGCCGGACGAGGGCGTCATTCGGATTTTCGGCGAAGCGTATGGGCAGCGGGAAGTCGAGATCAAGCGGCGGATCGGCTATGTCCCCGATTCCTCCTATGCGGAGGAGGCCGGCTGGCGGATCGACGAGCTCGTCCGGTTTTACTCGCATTGGTATCCGGCATGGAGCCCGGAAACGTGGAGGTCGCTGTCCGAACGGTTCGAGCTGGATCCGAAGGCGAAGGTGAGCCTGCTGTCCAAAGGAATGAAGCGCCGGCTCGCTTTCTCGATGGCGGTCGCGCAATCGCCGGACTTGCTCGTCCTCGACGAGCCGTCGTCCGGTCTCGATCCGTTCGCCTGGCGCATCATGCTGGACGAAATCCGGCAGTTCATGGCGGACGGGGAGCGGACGGTGTTGATCGCCACGCATACGATCGAGGAGGTGCGCCGGCTGGCGGATTACGTCGCGTTTTTGTACGACGGCAAGCTGCTGGACTACCGGGTAAAGGATACGCTGATCGACGACTGGAAGACGCTCTGGATCGAAGCGGCGTTCGAGGAGGCGGCCGAGCTGCCGGGCGTCGTCGATGTCGAATTGGGCCCGTTGACGAGACTGACGAGCGACCGCGCTTCGGAGACGGAGCGGGCGCTGGAGGAAGCCGGCATCGCCGTCGCCAAGCGCCAGCAGGTCGAGCTGGACGAGATGCTGCACCATATGATCGTGGCCGAGAAGCGAAAACAAGCGGCGTCCGGCCGCACGGAAGGAGAGCTGCACCGATGAACCCGCTGCAACTGCAGGAAGTGAGCAAGCAATATGGCGAGAAGACGGCCGTCAATCGGATCGATTTCGAGGTGAAGCCCGGTGAAATATTCGGATTGCTCGGCGCCAACGGGGCCGGCAAAACGACGACGATGCGCATGGTGCTCGGGCTCATCATGCCGGATTCGGGGACGATCCGGTGGAAGGGGAAGCCGTACTCGACCGAGCTTCGTCGGCTGATGGGCTATTTGCCGGAGGAACGGGGGCTTTATCCGAAGGTGAAGGTGAGCGATCAGGTGACGTATTTCGCCGAGCTGAGGGGCATGTCGCGGAAGGCGGCGGAGAAAAGCTTGCGCGAATGGCTGGACCGGTTCGAGGTGCCGGACTATTACGACAAGAAGGTCGAGGAGCTGTCCAAGGGCAATCAGCAAAAAATCCAGTTTATCGCCGCCGTCATCCACGATCCCGAGATTCTCATTCTCGACGAGGCGTTCAGCGGCCTGGACCCGGTCAACGTGGAGCTGCTGAAGAAGACGGTTCTCGACCTGCGCAACGCGGGGAAAACGATTTTGTTCTCGAGTCACCGGATGGACCACGTCGAGGAGCTGTGCGAGAACATTTGCATCCTGCATCGTTCCGACACGGTGCTGAAAGGGAGCTTGAAATCGATCAAGCGGTCGTTCCCGCGCGAGCGGGTGCTGCTCGACACGGAGCGCGAGGTGCAGGGGCTCGACCGGATCGACGGCGTCACGTCCGTTCAGAAGCGCGAAGCGTGGACGGAAATCCGCATCTTCAAGCCGGAGGCGGCGCAGGAAATTTTAAAAGCCGCCTCGTCGCAGACGGACGTATACCGGTTCCAGATCATGGAGCCGACGTTGAACGACATTTTCATCAAGACGGTGGGAGGTTCCCATGAATAAGGTATCGACGGTCATCCGATTCACGTTCATGAACCGCGTGCGCGCCAAGTCGTTCGTCGTGACGACGCTCATTTTTGCGATCATTTTATCCGTCATCATCAACCTGCCCGCCATTATCTCGACTTTTTCCTCGTCGGACGGTCCGGATCGGGTAGGGATCGTCGGCAAGGAGACGAACGTAACCCGGGCGCTGTCCGACTATTATGCGAAGAAGCCGGAGCCGGAGCTCGCGATCGTCATGCTCGGCGACGCCGGCTCGAAGGAAGCGAATGCGAAGCGGGGCAAGGAAAAGCTCGATGCGAAGGAGATCGTCGGCTATCTCGAATTGGACGACGACGCTTCCGCAGATTTCCCGAAAGCGACGTATTATTCGAAAAGCACGATGTTCTCCATGGAGTCGAAGCTGCGCGGCGCCCTGCAGGCGGTCAAAGCCGAGCTTGCCGTCCGCGATCTTGGCTTGTCCTCGCAGCAGCTGGCCAAGCTGAACGCGCCCGTCTCGATTGCCACCGTACAGGTGCAGGAAGGAACGAGCGGCAAGACGGAGTCGCAGATGATGCTCGCTTACGGGCTCGTCTACGTGCTGCTGTTCCTGCTCTACATGACGGTCATCGGCTACGGGAACATGGTGGCCACGGAAATTACCGCCGAGAAAAGCTCGCGGGTGATGGAGGTGCTCATCTCCAGCGTATCGCCGCTCAAGCAAATGTTCGGCAAAATGATCGGGATCTGCCTGCTCGGCCTCGTGCAGATCGTCGTTCTCGTCGTCGTAGCCGCGGCCAACCTGCTGATCCCGCAAAATTTGGAGCAGCTGCGCGGCTTGAACATCGATCCGGGCGATATCCAGCTGTCGCTGCTCGGCTACTTCGTCGTCTTTTATTTGCTCGGCTATTTCATCTACGCATCCATCTTCGCCGCCGTCGGCTCGCTCGTAAGCCGCACCGAGGAAGTGGGGCAGGCGATTATGCCGGTTACGTTTCTCATTATCGCGGGCTTCATGATCGCGATGTTCGGTCTGCAAAATCCGAACGCGCCGTTCGTCGTGGCGATGTCGTTCGTCCCGTTTTTCAGCCCGCTCATCATGTTTTTGCGCATCGGGATGAGCGACCCGGCTTGGTGGGAGGTGTGGCTGTCGATCGCCCTCACGGCGGGCGCGATGCTGGCGTTCGGCTGGCTGGCCGCGAAAATTTACCGCGTCGGCGTGCTGCTGTACGGCAAGCGGCCCTCGTTCCGGGAGCTGCGCAAGGCGATGAAGGCGTTCAAGGTGTAAAGAGCGAGTAAGCGGCTGGCGCAGCGTTTTTTGCGGGAGATGCCGTGTGCGAGGGGATGAAATCCCCATATCCGGTAAGGAAGATCGGATCGCAATAGAGGGAAAAGATCATGTTAATTTGCCTCTGTACACGAGAGACGGGCAATGAAATGGAAATCCTCCCGCTAATTCCGGACGAATTCGCCTTTATCGGCAGCCGTGCCGATTTAGCGGGAGGATTGGACCTCTGTCAAGAAAGTGGACGCAGGATAACGGAGTTTAACCGATATTTTCGTAATAGTTTGCTTCAAATTGAACCGGCGAAACATACCCCAAAGAACCATGAATTCTTTTGCGATTGTAAAAG
>NZ_QJVJ01000031.1 GCF_003217775.1 Paenibacillus flagellatus | reverse complement strand
AAGCCCCCCTCAAGATGAGATTTCCCAATTCGTAAGACCCCTGGTAGACGACCAGGTTGATAGGTTCGGGGTGGAAGCGCCGTAAGGCGTGCAGCTGACGAATACTAATCGGTCGAGGGCTTATCCTAATCACCCCACAAAGTGACGTGATGCTTCGCAGCAGCACCGATTACTTGGCGGGGGGCCCGGAAGACCCATTCCGGGTAACTCGATCCAGCTTTAAACTCGATTCTTTCGCATCCGGTTTTCAGGGAACAAGCGATGGACGAAGCGGCAAGTCCGCATCCGACACCGACGCAGCGCATGGCCGCGCTGCTACCTGACTTTTGATTGACGACGCGGGGTGGAGCAGCCCGGTAGCTCGTCGGGCTCATAACCCGAAGGCCGCAGGTTCAAATCCTGCCCCCGCAATATCGGTTTGCCAGTGCGGCATCCCCGGAGCTTCATCCGAAGATCTCGGACATGATCGACATTGGACGAGAAACGTTTGACACTGCATCGTTTCTTTTTTATGATAAATGGATGGACAGTGCAAACTATCGGCGAGGTGACGTACATGAACAAGTTTTATGTAACCAACGTGCAGCAATCCGACACCAACGAAAAAACGGGGCATTATCAGTTTCTGGTCACATTCGACGACAAAACGAAATGCCGAGTGTTTTATACGAAAAATCCGGATTGGAAGCTGGAAAGCGTAACGAGATTGCTGACCGTTCCGTGTCCGATCTGCCGCAGAGACTATTTCTGCAACTGCTTGGAGCGGTTTACCGACGTGATCGATCAAGAAGTGAAGGAAAGCGGCTTGCTGCCGGAATGAAGAGAGGGCGAACCGCGCCTTCTCTTTTTTTTGTCGGCAACAAGCCGGACGAAGCGAACCGCTCGCGCATCGGCCGGCCAACCGGATCAAGAGCGGGCGAAGCCTTCCTCGGCCAAGTAGTCGACGGCTTCCTCGTACGTCTCGAAGGCGGATTCCAAGTTCAGCCCCGCGAATACGTACCACAGCTCATCCTCATACTTCAAAACTAGCGAATGTCCTTCGGAATTGACCCAGCGCTCCTCCCGGACGACTCCCGCAGCAGGAGACGAGCGTTCCGCCGGCGGCACGGACAGGGAGCGGATCGATTCCGCGAGGAGTGTCCGAAGCTCGTTCTCGCCGAAGTCGCGGATGTTGACGAAGCCTTTCGCATCGGTCGGATAGCCGGATAGGAGACCGGCGTAAACGTAACCGTTGCCGTTCGGATGCAGATGGTAGACGACGATTTTTTTCTCGTGGACGCTTTGTCCGTAATGATAATTGACGCGCCCGAGCGATACGTCCTTGCGCTCCAGCTCGGGAAACGATTCGATAATGGCCGCTTTGTCGGCGAAAGATAGCATGTACGTCCTCCGTATTCAGGTTCGACAGTGATTATACCACACGAACGGCTTCAACCCCAAAACCGACTTCCTCGTCGCAACGAAAGCCCCGGACTCTACGTCACGGGGCTTTGATTGTATTCGCGTCGAATTCAAATTTGGAAGGCGGAAACCGATTGGTTGAGCTGGTCGGCCAGCTGGGCCAGCGATTGACTCGTTGCGGCCGTTTGCTCCGCCGCGGCGGCCGCTTCCTCGCTCGCCGAGGCGATCGATTGCGCGGAAGCCATCACTTCGAGCGATTGAACGGCTTGGCCGCCTCCACCGCGCTGCGTCCGAAGGAATTGAGAGCGGTCGTCAGCTCTTGGACCAGCATCGATTGGGCATTCCAGGCTTGGCTTGTGCTGCCTGCGGCATTTTCCTGGGTGCTTGTGAAAATATGCTCCGAGTAGACCGCTACGATTTGATAAGCACGACGGCCGACGAGACAACGACGATCGTGACCGTACGGGTGGACCGATACGTATCGTCCGCTTGTTTCTTCGTGTTTTCGGAAATACTAACGTACAACGCGATCAACCGGACGAGTCTGTCTCGGCTCCTTCCTCGATTCGATTTTGGAACTTGACCCCGCGTATCAGGAAGAGCCTGACGGCTGCAAACCCAGCATGCTTTTCAAATAACGGCCGGTGTGGGACCTTTCCTCCATCGCCACTTGCTCGGGCGTTCCTTGCGCAACGATGGAGCCGCCGGCTTCTCCGCCTTCCGGGCCGAAATCCGCGATCCAGTCCGCATAGGCGATCAGCTCCGGATTATGCTCGATGACGATGACGGTATTGCCCGCATCGACGAGCCGGTCGAGCAGCAGACGAAGCCGGGACACGTCGCGGGGATGAAGCCCCGTGGTCGGCTCGTCGAGCAGGTAGAGCGTATGCCCCTTCCCCGGCTTGCCGAGCTCCCGAGCCAGCTTAACCCGTCCCGCTTCGCCGCCGGACAGCGTCGTCGAAGGCTGACCGAGCCGCAAATAGCCGAGTCCCGTCTCGGACAAGAGGGTCAGCTTATCCGCGATATCCATTCCCTCGAATACCGGAACGCATTCCTCCACGGTCATATCCAAAATGTCCGAAATGCTGAAGCCTTTGTACGTGACGGCCAGTACGGAGTCCGAGAAACGTCGCCCCCGGCAGACGGGACAGAGCACTTCCACGTCGGGCAAAAAATGCATGTCGAGCTGGAGCGTCCCCATTCCTTGGCATTTCTCGCAGCGGCCGCCGGGAACGTTAAACGAGAAATGACGCGACGTCAGCTTGCGGGACGCGGCCTCGGGCAAGGCGGCGAACACGTTGCGGATCGGCGTGAACAGGTCGGTATACGTCGCGACGTTCGAACGCGAAAGGCGTCCGATCGGAGACTGGTCGACGGCGATCGCTTTGTCGATATGCTCGAAGCCGTCGATGCCGGCGTGCGGCCCGGCTTCCTCCCTCGAACGTCCGAAACGGATGCCGGCGGCCTTCTCCACGATATCGAACAGGAGCGTCGATTTGCCCGAGCCGGATACGCCCGTCAAGGCGATCAAGGTGCCGAGCGGAAACGAGACGGTCACCGACTTGAGATTGTGCGCGGTCGCTCCCCGAACGGTCAACGCGTTGCCGTTGCCCGGACGCCGCGGCCGAAAGCCGATCGGCTTCTCCGCCTCGCGAAGCGTTTGGCCTGTGACGGAATCGGGCACCGACATAATCCGTTCCGCCGTCCCGCTGGCGACGACGGTTCCTCCGGCGCTGCCGGAGCCGGGGCCGATATCGATCAGATGGTCGGCGGCGCGCATGACGTCGACGTCGTGCTCGATGACGAGCACCGTGTTGCCCAGCTCGACCAGCTTGCGCAATACGCCGATCAGCTTGCGCGTATCGCGCGGGTGAAGACCGGCCGTCGGCTCGTCCAGCACGTACAGGACGCCGGTCAGTCCGGAGCCGAGCAGCGAGCTCAGCCGCAAGCGCTGCGCTTCTCCGCCCGACAGCGTGTTCGCTTCGCGGTTGAGGGTCAAATAGTTCAAGCCGACGTCGATCGGTCGACGGATCCGCTCGGCCAAATCGTGGAACACCGGTTCCCATACGCGGATCGACTCGCGATCCAGCTCCCGGGGCAGCCGTTCGAGCCAATCCAGCAGACGTTCCAGCGACCAGCCGGACACATCCGCGATCGATACGCCGCGAATCGTCACGGCGCGGCTTTCGGGGCGTAGCCGCGTCCCCGCGCAATCGGGACACGACCGCCGGACGAACGCCTGCGCGATCTTTTTCGGGTAAGCGTGATCGCCGCCGTTTTCCCGGTACCTTCTCCATAGCTGGGTAACGACGCCTTCGAATTTGCCCGCCCCGACCGACTTGGGCGGCTTCTTCCCGGGGAAGTGACGGGAGAAGAGCTCGCTGCCGACCCCGTGCAAAAGAAGGTCGCGCTGAACCTCTCCGAGCTGCCGGATGGGCACATGCAGGTCGAACGCGAAGCCGTAATGGAGCGCCGCGGCCTTTAGCACGTCCGGGTAGTATTCGGCGGACAGACGGTCCCAATGCGTCACCCCTCCGTCGGCAACGCTGCGGTCCTCGTCGAGAATCGCCGCGATGTCGACGGTGGTCGCGACACCGAGTCCGGTGCAGGACGGACAGGCGCCCTCCGGTTTATTGAAGGAGAAATGCGCCATTCGCAATCGCGGAAGCCGGGCCGCACATGCCCGGCAGACGGCCTCCTCCGCGTCCGGCCGGACCTCGTCTTCGCTTTCTTCGGTTTCGGCAATCGGGTATACGGCGCTATCGCCGAACGACGGCACTACCGTTTCCCCGCATCGGGGACAAGGGCGTTCGCCCAGCTTGGCGAATAAAACGCGCAGATACGTATAAATTTCCGTTACGGTGCCGACGGTCGAGCGCGGACTCCGGTGCGTCGTCTGCTGGCCGACGCTGATCGACGGGGAGAGGCCGGTAATGGAATCGACCTTCGGCTTGCTGATGAAATCGGTCACCATCCCCATCGATTCCATATATTGCCGCTGGCATTCCTTCTGCAGCGTCTCCATGGCCAAGGAAGATTTACCGGAGCCGGACAGGCCGGTCAGCACGACGAGCTTGCGCTTCGGGATGCTCAGCGAAACGTTTTTCAGGTTGTGCTCCCTCGCGCCTTGAATGACGATATAGTCGTCCATGTCCAACATCCTTTCGTTCGAGTGCCGAAATCGGTTCATTTTCGGTGTCGACACCAGTGTAACCGAACCAATATGACAACCTGTGACATATTGCGGGCAGCCGTGAAGGGAAAAATCGGCCGGGCTTGGACCGATTCGTCCGATCCGTAGTATAATCGATACCATTACAAGGAAAAAGGAGAGGAATCGGATGGAATACCGTCGTTTGGGAAGCAGCGGAATGCGGGTATCGGCGCTGGGCCTCGGGACGAACGCGATCGGGGCCCGCGCGGACCGGGAGACGTCGACCGCCATTATTCATGACGCCTTGGAGCTGGGCGTCAATTTCATCGATACGGCGAACATTTACGCCAAGTCCGAATCGGAAACGATTATCGGGCAGGCGCTGGCCGGCCGGCGCCACGAAGTCGTCCTGACGACGAAAGCCGGACTGACGAAAGGGCCGGGACCGAACGAGCGCGGTTCCTCGCGACGCCATTTGATGCAGGAGCTGGAAGGCAGCTTGCGGCGGCTGCAAACGGATTACGTCGATTTGTACCAAATCCATACGTTCGATCCGGAAACGCCGCTGGAAGAGACGCTGCGGACGCTCGACGACATGGTCCGGTCGGGCAAAGTCCGGTATATCGGCGCTTCGAACTATGCCGCGTGGGAGCTGACGAAGGCGCTCGGCCTGAGCGACAAGTTCGGCCTGAACCGGTTCGTCTCGATGCAGATCGGCTATTCGCTGGCCGACCGGACGCCCGAAAACGAGCTGGTCCCCGCTTGTCTCGATCAAGGGGTCGGGATCATTCCGTATTTCCCGTTGGCCGGCGGCATCTTGACCGGAAAATACGACTCGACGGACCGGGACGGGGCCCCTTCCGGGTCGCGAGCGATTACCGATCCGAACTTCGCCCGCTATTTGACCGAGGAGCGTTTGGAGCTCGGACGGGAAGTGGGCCGTTTGGCGGAGGAGGCCGGCTGCAGCGCGGGCGTGCTGTCGCTGTCGTGGCTGATGCGGAAGCCCGCCGTATCGACCGTTATCGTCGGCGCCACGCGGGTCGAGCAGCTTCGGCAAAATGCGGAGAGCGTCGCGTTGAAGCCGGAAGCGGACTTGCTCGCCCGGCTCGATTCGATCAGCCGCCCGTTCCGGTACGGCGAGCCCTTCGCCTTTTTCAGGCTGCCGCCGTCTTGATCGTTCGATCGCCAATCCGTCTACGGAGCGTTCCCGCGGGAACGCTTCTTTTTGTACGTGCCGGTCCGGTTAGAAATGGAAAACGAGGAGAATAGTAAGGAGGAATAAAAAGCGAGCCAACAAGAAGGGGAGTCCATACCGAATGAATTACCGGTTTACATTGCAAGCGGACGTCGGGCGATTGACCGAACGATTCGGCGTCACGCAGGTGCTGGCCTATTACGAGAGCGAGCGGGAAAAAGCGCCGACCGGCAACGTTGCGGCCATATGCAGCAAAGGAAACGAGCGAATGCTGGACGAGTTTCGCTGGGGACTCATGCCGTTCTGGGCAAAAGATTCCGTTCAGGCGGACGCCCGCTCGGTGCTCGGCAACAAAACGTTCGACTACCTGCTCAAGCGTCAGCGGTGCGTCATTCCGTGCACGACGTATTATCGCGTTGTGCCGGAGGACGGGAAAAAAAGCGGGCCCGACCGGATCGTGCTGCACGAAGGCGATTCGCTCGGCATGGCGGGCATTTACGACGTCTGGGTAAGCCCCCAAGGCGAGGAGCTGCGCACGTGCACGATCCTGTCGATGGAGCAGGCCGCGCCCGGAAGGGAGGAGCAGGTGCCGATGCTGCTCGGGGAGGAGCAAATCGAGGAGTGGCTTGACGGGGCCTACAAGGACAAGGACGACGTCGAGCGCCTGCTCGAGACGATCGCCGCCAGACAGCCGCGGCTGCGGCCTCTCCCGTCCGGGTATCCGGCGGCTGCGGCCGGAGGCGGGGACGAGCTTCGCCCGTCGCTGTCTTGACCGGACGATCGAAAGAAAACCGGCCGATTCCGGATTGAACTGCACCCCGTCAAGTAGACAGTACAAATAAGTAAAAGAATTAGACGGCTTTAGTCCTATATTCCTTAGGACTGAGGCCGTTTAATTTTGCCTGTATTCGCTTGTTCGTGTAAAAGTAAATAT
>NZ_QJVJ01000030.1 GCF_003217775.1 Paenibacillus flagellatus | reverse complement strand
TCCCACTCCTTAGCATATGTCTCCCCTCTGAAGCTACTTTGGTCGGTATTTTCAGAGAGATGTATTCTACAGGGGTGGGTCATTTTCATTCCGGCGACGATGGGTCAATTATATCCCGGCGGTGACAGCTATGGACGTGCAATGGTTAGTGGGGGATCCGGCAAATCATCTGTAGGAGGAGTTATGAAGCCAGTCATTGGAATTGATGTATCAAAATGCGAAAGCGAAGGTTATATTTTTCTGGAACGGAATAAACCGTATGAGAAGGCATTCCGCTTTCTACATACCCACGAAGAAATTACCAAATTAAATATGAAGTTGGAGAAGGTGGAGGAGCTCGCTGGTGCAAAGCCGGCTGTTGTTCTGGAATCGACGGGGCATTACCATTTGGGGCTGGTGGGCGCGTTACAAAAACATGGCTATGAAGTCATTGTACTCAATCCCCTTATTTCTCAGCGAGCCAGGAAGTCCAAGTTAAGAAAAGTAAAGACCGATTCAGAAGATGCCAAACAATTGGCAGAATTGTATTACAGAGATGAGTTAAAAGCTGGTCTAACAAAGAGGTCAATGGAGCAAGAAGAACTCCGTTTTTTGAGCAGACAGCACCAAATGATTAATCACGCTTATGTTCAAGCTCAACTCCATTTCCAGTCTATATTGGATCAAGTATTTCCCCTATACACCGACATATTTGGCCAGTTATTTTCCGTTACAGCGCTTGAGGTGCTAAAGATGTATCCGACACCCGAACATGTTCTGACTGCCGCTCAAGATGAGCTTAAGGAAAAGATTGTTGCCCGCTGTAATCGATCGGATAGTTGGGCATCCACTAAGGCTGCTGCAATGATTCAGGCAGCAAGGAACAGCCTAGTCATCGATCCAAATCCGAGCCAGGTCATAGCAATGCGACTCATGATCAATCTGCTAATGGAATACCAAAGCCATCTTGCGAATCTGGAACAAGAAATCAAAATGAAAGCCAGCTGTATTCCCGGTTATGAATTACTGTGTTCCATTCCTGGAATAGGTCCGAAGCTCGCGGCAACAATTTTGGCCGAAATCGGGGATATCTCCTCGTTTGAACATTCGAAAAAGCTTGTCGCTTTTGCTGGTATTGATCCAAGTGTATTCTCGTCGGGGAAATTCACAGCGACTAGGAACCGAATAACAAAACGAGGCTCCACTCGACTACGAAGAGCTTTATATTTGGCAGTTCTTTGTGGAATCCGAGGGGCAGCTAGAAACCAACGTATTCGTTTGTTTTACGATCAGAAAAGACTTGAAGGCAAACCGCATCGTGTTGCGCTTATTGCTTGCACCAATAAGCTTCTTCGTATCATTTATGCATTACTTAAAAACTCAGTCCGGTACTGCCCCTCTTAATCCTTAAAAAGGTCAATATAACATATAACTCCAGTTGGAGCTGGGGTTACTTTCGTATTGCCCTTTTCTGATTCTACCAAAGAAATAAGTTTTGCCGAAAGAGACTTGACATCATATTAGCTGGTTTGTGTAAACACTCCCTGGGAAAACCTTCGAAAAGCCTAAGGGAGATGTGGGCCAATTCGATCAGGGAAGAAGACCGAGAGCTGCAGTAAGATCTGTCCCCAGTTTTGAACACGACCTGTCCATTTGCGAGTAACGTCCATAGTCGCCAGATATAGCATTTTGAGCAGGGATTCGTCCGTAGGAAAGATGCTTTTCCCCTTGGTCACCTTGCGGAGCTGGCGATGGTAGCTCTCCATCATATTGGTCGTATAGATCAGCTTTCGGATCTCAGGAGGGTATGTAAAGAACGTTGCGATCTCATCCCAGTTGGTACGCCAAGAACGCACGATGAGCGGATACTTGGTTCCCCAGGTCTCCTCGAATCGATCAAGCTCAACCAAAACCATCTCCTCGGTTGCGGCCTTGTAGATGGGCTTGAGATCGGCTGTACCTTCTTTAGATCCTTGTAGGAAACGTACCGCGTTGAATTGCGGATCTGATGAATGACACACTTCTGGATTTCCGTCTTCGGAAAGCAGGCAGAGATGGCCTGTGAGAAGCCCGAGAGGTTATCGACACAGGTAATGAGAATGTCCTGAACGCCACGATTTCGTAAGTCGTTCAGCACGCTAAGCCAGAACTTGGAGGATTCGTTCTCGCCGATCCACATGCCGAGAACGTCCTTGTTCCCATCGAGTTCGATGCCGATGACCATGTAAGCGGCCTTGTTTACGATGGCCCCGTCCTGCTTGACCTTGAAGTGGATCGCGTCCATAAAGACAACGGCATACACGCCTTGCAGAGGGCGATTTTGCCATTCTTTGATTAAGGGGATTAGTTTGTTCGTCACATTCGAAATCATCGTCGGAGATACTTCGATCCCGTACAAGTGGGCAAGATGATCCTGAATGTCTCGCGTGCTTACACCCTTCGCATACATCGCGATGATCTGGTCCTCAATGCCGGTTACGTTCGATTGATGCTTCTTGACGATCACGTGCTCAAACTCCCCATTGCGGTCGCGAGGAACGCGGATTTCCTGCTCGCCATACTCGCTGGTGATCGTTTTCTTGCTTTTCCCATTCCGACTGTTGGCGGTCTGTTTATTCGCTACGTCATGCTTGGCATAGCCCAACTCGTGATCGAACTCCGCCTCCAACATCTCTTACAGCGTGTCGGCGAACAGCTCTTTGAGGGCAGACTGAACGTCTGCCATTGTCTTCTGATCGTTATCTTTGATCAATGCTTTCACTTGCTCCTTGCTGAACTTGGAGGCCACTGCGCTCATCCTTCAATCCAACCTTTCCTATTAGTCTAATGGATAGATTGGAGAGTTTAAACAGTTTATTTTACAGACTCTATTGGAGCGCCTTCGGGCTGCTGTCCGTCATTACCGCGTTCCTCATCATGTCGTACTACGCGGTCGTAGCGGGCTGGACGCTGCAGTATACGGTCGAATCGCTCACCGGACTGCTGTTCCGCGCCGGCATCGACTACAAAACGAAATTCATTTCCTTCGCCGGCGGGTATATGCCGCTGTTCTGGGAGGCCGTCGTCATGGCGGTATGCGGCTGGGTGTTGGCGAGGGGCGTGTCCGGCGGGATCGAGAAATTCAACAAAATTCTTATCCCCGGCTTCTTCCTCATCCTCGTCGTCCTCATGATCCGGTCGCTTACGCTTCCGGGAGCGGGGGAGGGGGCGCGCTTTTTCCTGCAGCCGGACTTCAGCAAGCTGGACGCCGAGTCGGCGCTCATCGCGCTCGGCGCGGGGGACCTGCTCTACGCGTTCATCGCCGGACTCGTCATCTTCCCGACCGTCTTCTCCTACGGACTGGAGCCGGGCGAGGGCGTCGGGCTCGCCTTCATGGCGCTGCCGGCGGCGTTCGCGCAGATGCCGTTCGGCCTGCTGTTCGGCGGCCTGTTCTTCCTGCTGCTCGCCATCGCGGCGCTCACCTCGGCCATCTCCATCCTCGAGGTGCCGATCGCCTATGCGATGACCCAGTGGAAGTGGTCCCGCAGCCGGGCGGCGGTCCTCGTGTCCGTCGTCTGCTTCCTTTGTCGGCGTACCGTCCGCGCTGTCCGTCGGCGGCGTCCTCGGCACGTTTACGCCCGGCGGCCGGACGTTCTTCGACTGGACCGACTTCATCATCGCGTACGTCCTCATGCCGCTCGGCGGCTTGGTCGTGACGCTCTTCACGGGCTACGCGTGGAAGCGGGCAGGGGAGGAGTCCGGCTTGTCCGGCTTCTGGTACGGGGCGTGGATGATCCTGCTGCGCTTCGTGTCGCCGGTGCTGATCGTGTTGGTGTTTTTGTATTCGGCGGGATGGATTCGGGTGTAGGGGTAAGAAGAAAGCCGCTTTCTGGTGGAAGCGGCTTTTGAACGTTTATCACGAAGAAAACTTGCGTCGGATCAGTTCGCCTTGTCGCCTTGAACCGGCAGACTCATTACATGCAATTATCGGGTATTAATGGTTTTCTAAACGTAATTGACGGGAGAACGGGCGAAGCTGGACGCCAAAGCAAACGGAACGTACGTCGTCTATAAGATCGTACAGTTAAACTGGTCAAGGAATATTCGGATGGGAAAGCGGAGTTCCTGTCGGAACCATATAGAGAGAATGGTTGAGCCGAAAGCGACCATGTTAGTTTTTGCCGGTAACAACGGAAGCGGAAAGAGTACCATTCGAGATTAGATTATTGACCGGATAGGGATAAGTGTCAACTTGGACCCGGATGCTTTAGCTCGGCGGATTGATCCTCCCCCCTAAAATGCACGGGTTTCGACCGGTAAGGAAGCGATCCGATTGGCTCGAGATTGTATAGCCGTCCATCGGGATTTTCCCATGGAAATCACTTTATCGGATGGATCCGGCTCATGCAAGAAGCGAGGGCCAATCAATTTGAGATCATCATGTTTTATGTCGGTCTGGGGGATCCGAACTTAAATATCGAACGTGTTGCCATCGGGGTACATAACGGGGGACATCACATCCCTTCGGAGGACATTTTGCATCGGCATTACAGCTCTATGCATAATTTGCTTCAACATTTGGACTTGGTGAACTACTTGCTCGTCATCGATAATAGTGCTTTAAATAGCGAGGTCGTTTTAGAAGCGAATAACGGAGAATTAAAGTTCAAGATCCTAATTTATCCGAATGGGCATTGCGTATTCGCAGCCGATTAATCGGTCGCTCGTAAATCCGATCCACCTACCTATGATGGAGGGCTGGGTCGGGTTTTTGTTTTACCCGGACAGATGGGACTATTGTTGTTGTCATTTCCATAGAAGGGATACCTTGGAAGAGTGTCGAAAGAAGTAAAACTGCGTCAAAGTTTCTATCTTCATGGCGCTAATAGCCTACAAATCATATTGAAGGGAAGACGCCTAGTGACTTCGAATCATACGCGCATCATAGAGGCGTGGGCATCCAATTCCAAACAGAGGAAAAGGATTATTCGATCGTTGAAAACGGACAAGTTCCGTGGCTTCGTCATGATAAATATCGTTTAAAGGAGACGGAAAAGATACGTTTCGATTCACCGTGTACTTGGGCGTGATGGATACGGAAACCGTCATGAAGAACGTTCGGGAATACTTGCATGATAACGATCAAGTCATCGAAAGTATCAACTATAAAACAAATACGGCCATTGCGGAACTCAAGCTGGACTTCTACGAGAAACTCATAGCTGGATCGTTTAAGTTGTCCACCTTGCCATATGCACTAGGAAAGCTGCAGGCAAAAGAACGATATGATGACGAATATGACTCCTTCAATAAGCTTCATGAGCGAATGACTCAAATGGTCCAACGAGAATTAGATGGTTCGGTTTCGGTCGAAAGATTGCAGTGAATACAAGACGAGTTGAGCATTTTTGACGATTAAGTCTTAAAATGTATTTCCAGAACCTTTGTTCTCGTGAGGAGCTGCACGACACTTGAATTTGTAGTAAAATGATCATTATATTTGATCAATGATGAAAGCAGGTTCAATATGAGTAAGCCAGCATCTGAGAAGGGCGTCGTATACGAAACAAATCAGCTTGAGGTTACAACCGATTTTATGACCTTTAACCCAACTCTGAATGAATATTATATGGGTGTTTTTAATAAAATCACTACAACTTTATTGGACAAATTTAACTACCAACGTATTCAGTACCTTAATGAGCATATTCAAATATGGAAAAGTAGCATTAATGTAGATGATGTGGAGGGAATGAAACTTCTCTCTGTTTTAAGTATTTTAAGAGATTTATTGACTCAGGAATGGAGAATCCTTAAAAATACTGAGCAGCCTGAGTTGATGCTTGCCCCTCCCGTTTTACTTAGAGGAGATGACAAGGCTTATCTGCGCCAGCAACTTCAGCACGAAAGAAATGCACAATTTAAGTTGGAAAGTATTAAATCTTTCATTATAAGGATGGAAAAAAAGCGTAAGTATCAAGGGAAAGAACTAAACATACTAGATCTTGTTGGAGATAGCTCTCTGCTTTCATCAACAATAATGAAAATAAAAGAGAGTGTCAAGCAGGAGGAGCGCGTAAGGTTAGCTGCTTCTGAGATAAAGCCATATATTCAGCTTGTTGATAACTCATCATGTAGTTATACAGGATACAAGCTAATGGACATTTGGAGATACTTCCGCTATACGTGGTCAATTCCCTATAAATCGACACCAGGCAGGAATGTCTTTTATTTAATTAGAGATGCAGCGCAGCCGTATCATCCTGTCATGGGAATTGCAGCCTTGGGCAATTGTGTATTGCAATTAACAAATAGAGATAATTATATTGGCTGGACCCTGGATTCGATTAAAAATGCATTGAAAAAGAAAGTTAAGACAGAAGTTTTTGAGGAGACCCTCCCAGGACAGCTTGGATTAAAACGACATGTTGAAAAGACAACTGAATTAGAAAGTGATCGTGAGCATCAAGCACGTATTCAATTAGAAAGTGAGAAGACAATACAACTTCTGCTAAGGTTTTTAGATGAAGCAATTAATGACATAACGCCTATAAATTTATTGACAGCTGATGAAGTTGAGAATCCTAGCCCTAGGTGTATAGAAAGGCTAAAGGAAGTTGCCGAGTCACTCAAAGAGCTTCAATTAAATAACAAAAGAACTGCTGGAGAAATCAATTGGAATGCAGAGGCATGTACGCCTCTCTTTACAAAAAAGAGAGCTATTGAATTAGCAAAGCTTCTAGAAGCAAAGCTAATTATCAGAAATATGCTGGAAACTGAACAGGATAGTCTTGGAGCATTAAAAAAACTGCTATCAATTGATAAAGGGAAATCGATAAGTATTGCGTTGCAAGCAAACCGAAAGTGCAAAATTGGCTCAAACCTGATGGAAATTATTGTGTGTGGTGCAATACCTCCATACAATGAGGTTCTCGCAGGCAAACTCGTAAGCATCCTAATGTGTAGTCCAGTAGTGGTAAAGGAATATAACAATAGATACTCGGAGCAAGTCAGTGAGATCGCATCTAGAATGAAAGGCGAAAAGGTGGTTAGGGACTCTCAGCTTGCCTTTTTGGGGACGACCAGTCTATATCATATGGGAAGCAGCCAATACAATAGGATAAAGATTCCTGTCGGAGACGGTAAATCCTTAGAATATAAAAAGTTAGGTGAAACAGAGGGCTTTGGGTCAGTTTTTTTTGCACAGGAAACCACCCGATTCATAAGCACAATGTTACAACTGATTGATGGTGGCAGAAAAATCAATAATGTCTTTGGCGAAGGAACAAGCCCTCGCTTACGACTCATACGATCTGGGCTTTCTGCATTGGGGATCTCCTCGGAAAATTACTTAAAGCATCATACAAGAAGAATTGTTTACGGTGTTTCTTTAGCATCAAATACCAGCGAATTCTTAAAGGGCGAGGCAAAGGATTTAGACTATTTCCTTCCACTGGATGGAAATGAGGAGAAATACACGGGTCAATTAATTGACTTCTGGAGAGAGCGATGGTTCCTGAATAGAATTGAGACTGTTGATATTATCGAGAGACTTAGTGCTTTTAAAAAAGCCTCAATGTTATTAAGTAATTTCTTATAATTTGGGGGGGAGAAGTATGTACTTTGATTTAGATTTTATCGCCAAGCTTTATAATAACCGAAATAGCTATGCAGATGTTTTTAGTGCAGAGGAACTCTATGCTCTCCATGTGGAATCCGGGATTGAGGCATTACTGAAAAAATACATTGAACAAAAGAAGCTTATTTTCCTAACAGGCAATCCTGGCGATGGGAAAACGCATTTAATAAAATCGTTAAAATCGATTCTTGATGTGCATGATGCCTACGTGGAGCCCGATGCAAATAGCATAAAGGACGAGGAAGCTTTTTTAACGGAGTTCACCAAGGCTGTGTCTGAGGGGAAGCCTTGTATTGTGGCAATAAACGAATTCCCGCTTATATCATTGTTGGAAAAGCTAGGTGATAGACTTCCGGGCTTCCAACAAATCATTGCTCAAAGGGAAAAAGGGATAATATACAATAAGGGAAGCGAAGAGACAGTCAAAGAAGTGGTTGTTGTTGATTTAAACAATCGGAACCTACTATCCAAGGATATGCTGGAAAAAACCTTGAATAAGCTGCTGGATATTAGTAAGCCTTGTGAGAATTGTAAGGAAAGTAACGGCTGCGCAGCATCAAATAATTTAATTAAGCTTAAGCATCCAGTTGTGCAACAGCGATTATTTTCTGTTATTGAGAAAATTGGGAGTATAGGGCTCCATGTTGTTATGAGAGATATCCTGGGCTTCTTCGCTTTTGTCATCACATCAGGTAAAAAGTGCGTAATCAGAAAAAATGAAGACTCCGATGCAAATGATTATTACAATCTAATATTTAATGGTTCTAATGAATTGTTTACTGCGTTAGCCATATTTGATCCGTACCACTACTCTCACCCGGAGATTGATGAACGCCTATGGAACGGGGCACTTACAGAAGGCTGGTTATTCGAGGATAAATATGATGCTCCTGAGTATTCAGAAGAACCATTAGAAGCCTTTAAAGCCTTAAAGAGAAGGTTTTATTTTGAAAATGAGCGTGGACATGAGTTATTAGATCTGCTTCCCATTGAATATAACCTGAATTTCGAAAGTACTGCGCATTAAAAACATAAAAAGGGCTCCAAATCTTTGGTAGAATGGTGTTTGTCCAGGACAACATCACCCAAAGAGAGGAGCACCTTTTAGGTGAAGTCTACCACAC
>NZ_QJVJ01000003.1 GCF_003217775.1 Paenibacillus flagellatus | reverse complement strand
GTGGTAGACTTCACCTAAAAGGTGCTCCTCTCTTTGGGTGATGTTGTCCTGGACAAACACCATTCTACCAAAGATTTGGAGCCCTTTTTATGTTTTTAATGCGCAGTACTTTCGAAATTCAGGTTCAATAAAATATTCCTCTTGCCGAACATGGTATAATGGGAAGGTCCAATCGATAGGGAAGGGAGGCGAAGCCGCGTGTATCCGGACGAATACGTAGACTATATGGTCCATTTCCATGCGGACCGCGATTGGTTCGAATGTCACGAGCTGCTGGAGGAGTATTGGAAACGCCATCCCGCCGACCGGAGAAGCAAGACGTGGGTCGGCCTCATCCAAACGGCCGTCTCGCTTTACCATCACCGGAGGGGAAACCGTGCCGGCGCCTTGAAGATGGCGACCGCTGCGCTGGCCAACGCGGACGACGCGCATTTGAGCGAGCTCGGCATCGACGCGGCGAAATTCCGCGAAGAGCTGGAGCGGCGTCGGGCGATGCTGGCACACGACGAATCGGCTCCGTTCTCCGATATGGATATTCCGATAGCCGACGAGTCGCTGCTTCGCCGCTGCGTCGAACGAAGCGCCGAGCTCGGGCTCGAGTGGGGGAGGCCGAGCGATCCGGCGGATCGGTCGGTCGCCGATAAGCATACGCTGCGCGATCGGAGCGAGGTCGTCGAGGCGCGCCGGCGCGAAGCCGAACGAAGACGGAGGAAGCGGGAGGGAGAGCGTGGAATGGAGCATGTCGCGTCGAGACTGGAGCGGCAGATCGCGTTTATTTTGGAAATCGACAAGCTGAAGCACGTGTTTCGCAAAAGCCGGCTTATCCGCAGCGAACGGTTCGAGAACGACGCCGAGCACACGTGGCATCTCGCCGTCATGGCGGTGCTGCTGGCCGAGCATGCGAACGAGCCGGAGCTCGACCTGCTCAAAGTGCTCAAGATGCTGCTGATCCACGACTTGGTCGAGATCGACGCGGGAGATACGTTCGCGTATGACGAGAAAGGGCTGGAAGGCAAGTACGAGCGCGAGAAGGCGGCGGCCGACCGCCTCTTCGGCCTGCTGCCGGACGACCAGCGGGACGAGTTCCAAGCATTGTGGGAAGAGTTCGAGGCGCGCGCGACGGCCGAAGCGGCATTCGCCGCCGCCGTCGACCGGCTGCAGCCGATGCTGTTCAACTACGAGAACGAAGGGCAGTCGTGGAAGGAGCACGGCATTACGAGCGACCGGGTGCTGGCGCGCAACCGCCAGATCGGGGAAGGGTCGGAGACGCTGTGGCGGTACGCCGAGCGAATGATCGTCGAGGCGGAAAAAAGAGGTTTTTTTTCGAACGAAACTATTGAGCCGAAAAGCTAAAAAGAGTAAAATGCAGGACAGGGAACAACCCGTTAACCCTTATACTGGATTGGAGAAGGAGATATCGGCGATGAGCAGACTTTTGGACGACATTATTGATTACAATCGTTCGTTTGTCGAACAGCAAAAGTACGAACCGTACTTGACCTCCAAATTTCCCGATAAGAAGTTCGTCATCTTGACGTGCATGGATACGCGGCTGATCGAGCTGCTTCCGGCGAGCATGAACATCAAGAACGGCGACGTGAAAATGATCAAATCGGCGGGCGGCGTCGTCTCCACCGCGTTCGGCGGCATCATGCGAAGCATCATCGTCGCCATTTACGAGCTCGGGGCGGAGGAAGTGCTCGTCATCGGCCATTACGATTGCGGCATGGGCGCGATCAATCCGCATGCGATGAAGGAGAAGTTTCTCGCACGCGGCATCGAGGAAGGAACGCTGGAAATTTTGGAGCATTCCGGTCTCCATATCGAGCGTTGGCTGAAAGGGTTCGACGATGTGACGGAGAGCATCCGAAGCAGCGTCAGCCTCATCCGCAACCATCCGCTCGTTCCGAAAATTCCGATTCACGGGCTCGTCATCGACCCGAAGACGGGCAAGCTCGACGTCGTGGACGAAGGGTACGCCTTCTTGGAGCGATAATAACGAAAAAAAGGGCGATCCGGCCTCTGGACCGGAAAGCCCTTTTTTGATGCGCGCCCGTGTGGGCGACCGACCGTTTCACACGCCGGCTTTGGACCGAAGGTCCGTCGTCTTCATCGCCGGGTTGTACGTCTGCTGGCTGCTCTTCAGTACGAGCGTCTGCTGACCGGGCTTGCGGTCGACGGTCAGCCGGTCTTCGAAAAACAGCTCCTGCCTCGGATCGAAGAAGACGGTGAACACGTTGCTCCTCGCCAGCCGGTCGTCCTCTTCGGGACTGTCGACGACCCACAGCGCGGCGACGCCGTTCACCGCGCAGCCGCACCCGTCGGTATCGTAAGCGAGCTTGAGCGCGCCCGCCGAGCTGTCGGCGAAAAAGCGGCTCCGGACGAATTCGGCCGCTTCTTCCGTAAAATGAACGTTCATGATGCATCCCCCTCCGTGCCTCATCGAAAAGGCTTCGATCAGAAGCTTTTCTAATTTTACCATAAACTCGCCGCGAAGTTGATTTCGCCACACTTTTCCAAGTATGATGGAGTCATTCGGACGTATCGAAGGAGGAGCTGATGTCGGGTATGAGCGATCCGGTTCAATCGGTGCTGCAGTCGTTTCGCGGGTATGTCAAAAAAATGAAAAGCTACGGGGAAGCGCTCGACGTCATGTACTGGGACTTGCGCACCGGCGCGCCGAGAAAGGGCGTCGAAGCGCGCTCCGAGGTAATCGGCGAGCTGTCGGCGGAAATGTTCAAAATGTCCGTTTCCGACGAGATGGGGCGTTACTTGGAGCAGCTGTCCGCTCCCGAGTCGTTCGGGCAGCTGGACGAGACGAACCGCAAGCTGGTCGAGGAATGCAAGAAGGAGTACGACCGCAGCAAAAAAATTCCGCCGGAGCGATACCAGGAGTACGTCGTACTGACGTCGCAGGCGGAAACGGTGTGGGAGGAAGCGAAGGCGAAGTCGGATTTCGCGATGTTCCAGCCGTATCTTGAAAAAATCGTCGCCGCCAATCTCGAATTCGTCGAGCTGTGGGGATACGAAGGACACCGCTACAATACGCTGCTCGACATGTATGAGCCGGGGATGACGGTCGAGAAGCTGGACGCGCTGTTCGCGGACGTTCGCGAGAAGCTCGTGCCGCTTGTCGCGGCGATTCAGAAGTCGGCGAATAAGCCGGACACGTCCTTCTTGAACCAGACGTTCGACGTCGCCCAGCAGAAGCTGTTCAGTTTGTTCATCCTGAAGGAACTCGGCTACGACTTCGAGGCCGGGCGTCTCGACGAAAGCGTCCACCCGTTCGCGACCGGCCTCAACCCGGGCGACGTGCGGATTACGACCCGCTACTTGCCGAACGATGTGACGAGCGCGCTGTTCGGGACGATTCACGAGTGCGGACACGGGCTGTACGAGCAAAACATTTCCAAAGACTTGATCGGCACGCCGCTGTGCACGGGGACGTCGATGGGCATCCACGAGTCGCAATCGCGCTTCTGGGAAAACATGGTCGGCCGCAGCCGCCCGTTCTGGCAGCGCTACTATGGCAAGCTTCAGGAGCTGTATCCGGACCGGTTCCGGGACGTGCCGGTCGAGTCGTTCTACCGCGCGATCAACGTCGTGCAGCCGTCGCTGATCCGGATCGAGGCCGACGAGCTGACGTACAATCTGCACATCATGATCCGCTACGAGATCGAGAAGGCGCTGTTCGACGGCTCGCTGCAGGTGAAGGACTTGCCCGCCTACTGGAACGAGAAGTACAGGGAGTATCTCGGCGTCGTTCCGTCCCATGACGGGGAAGGCGTGCTGCAGGACGTCCATTGGGCCGGCGGCGCGTTCGGCTACTTCCCGTCGTATTCGCTCGGCAACATGTATTCGGCCCAAATTCGCCACGCGATGGAGAAGGAGCTGGGCGCCCTCGACGATTTGATCGCGAACGGCGATTTCGCCTCGGTCAAGGCTTGGCTCGTCGAGCGCATTTATCGGTACGGCAAGCTGCTGACGCCGCAGGAGATCGTCATGCGCGTTACGGGCGAGCCGCTCGATCCCGACTACTTGGTCCGGTATTTGCAGACGAAGTACGCCGACATTTACGGGCTGTAACACTAGAATGAAGAAGCGGAGAGCGCGGGCTCTCCGCTTTTTGCCGTATCGGCGTCTTTTTTCGATCCGAGTCCATGGCCGCCGGAGGAATCGTTCGCACCTTGGAAAAGACGTTAACCTCGAACTGGGCTCCCGCATATGATGGGCATACGACTTATCATACAAGGAGGACTGACCGTGAACAGAAAGACGCTATCGCTCTTCACGCTGATCGCCGTCCTCGTTACGCTTCCGGTCGCGCTCGGGGCTTGCTCCGGCTCCGCCGAAAACGAGACGAAGGTGCGGATCGGCGAAGTGACCCGGTCGATTTTTTACGCTCCCCAATACGTGGCGCTCAGCCAAGGTTTTTTTAAGGAGGAGGGCCTCGACGTCGAGCTGACGACGACAGCCGGCGGCGACAAGACGATGACCGCCCTGCTGTCGAACGCGATCGACGTGGCGCTCGTCGGGTCGGAGACGTCGATCTACGTGCACCAGCAAGGGTCCGACGATCCGGTCGTCAATTTCGCGCAGGTCACCCAAACCGACGGCACGTTTCTCGTTTCGCGCAAGCCGGTAGCGAAGTTCGACTGGTCGATGCTGAAGGGCAGCACGTTCCTCGGCCAACGAAAGGGTGGCATGCCGCAAATGGCGGGCGAATTTACGCTGAAGAAGAAGGGGATCGACCCGCACAAGGATTTGAATTTGATCCAAAACGTCGATTTCGCCAACATTCCGGCCGCCTTTTCGTCCGGGACGGGCGAATACGTCCAGCTGTTCGAGCCGCAGGCGACGATGATCGAGCGGGAAGGCAAAGGGCACGTCATCGCGTCGTTCGGGGTGGAGAGCGGCAAGCTGCCGTACACCGTATTCATGGCGAAGAAAAGCTACATGGACCGGAATCAAGCGACGATCCAGAAATTTACGAACGCCGTTCACCGGGCGCAAAAATGGGTGAACGACAAGCCGGTCGACGAAATCGCCGCCGCACTGACGCCCTACTTCGCCGATACGGATAAAGAGGTGGTCAAGGCGGTCGTCAAACGGTACAAGGACCAGCAATCGTTCGCGACCGATCCGATCGTCGACGAGCAGGAATGGAACAACCTGCAGGACGTCATGCAGGCGGCGGGCGAACTGAAGCAGCGCGCCGACTACAAGGCGCTGGTCGATACGTCGTACGCGCGGAAGGCGATCGAGGCGGCGAAGTAACGGAAAACGCACGGGGAAGGGACGGTGACGCACGTGAAAACGGCAGTCGGCATTTACGGGGCCTCGCACGTTTACGTGTCCGGCAAAGGGGCCTTCCTGGCGGTGGACCGGGTAAGCTTCGCGCTCGAGGCCGGCGAATTCGTCAGTCTGGTCGGGCCGAGCGGCTGCGGCAAGACGACGATCCTATCGATGATCGCGGGATTGATCGAGCCGACGGAAGGACGGGTGGAGGTCGGCGGCAGCCGGGTAAGAGGCCCGTCGGACCGAATCGGCTACATGCTTCAGCACGATTACTTGTTCCCGTGGCGGACGATTCTCGACAACGCCCTCATCGGGCTGGAGCTGAAAGGCAAGGTGACGGAGCAGCAGAAGAAGAGCGCCGTCCGCCTGATGGAGGAAATGGGACTGGACGGCGTCGAGTCCAAGTATCCGCATCAGCTGTCCGGCGGCATGCGCCAACGGGCGGCGCTCGTGCGGACGCTCATGACGTCGCCCGACATTCTGCTGCTCGACGAGCCGTTCTCGGCGCTCGACTACCAGACGAAGCTGCTGCTCGAGCGGCTCGTCTCCGATACGCTGCGCAGCCGCGGCAAGTCGGCTCTTCTCGTCACCCACGACATTTCCGAAGCGATCGCCATGAGCGACCGGGTCATCGTGCTCGACCATAGTCCCGGCCGGGTGCGCAAGGAAATCGTCGTGCCGGAGCCGATTCGCCGCGAGACGCCGATGAAGGCGCGCGAGCTGCCCGATTTTCATGCGTTGTTCAACGGCATCTGGAAAGAATTCGAAGAGATGGAGTCGAGGGGGGAGACCGTATGACGCATCCGACGGAACGGGATCGGACCGAAACGGGCGGGATCGGCCTAACCGAGCGCGTCTTCCGCGAATATCGCAGCCGGAGCCGGAAGACGGCGGCGGCGGTCGTCGCGACGCAAATCGCCGTGCTCGTCGTCTTCATCGCGCTGTGGGAAATCGCGGGACGCAACAAATGGATCGACGTGCTGCTGTTCAGCTACCCGAGCAAAATCGCCGCTCTGCTTGCGGACAAATGGGCGGACGGCTCGCTGCTGCCGCACGTCTGGGCGACCGTGCTCGAAACCGGCGCCGGCTTCCTGCTCGGCACGCTGTGCGGCACGGCGCTCGCGACGCTGATCTGGTGGTCGCCGTTTCTCGCCCGCGTGCTCGACCCGTATATCGTCGTCGCGAACAGCATGCCGAAGGTGGCGCTCGGCCCCCTGTTCATCGTCGGCATCGGGCCGAACGTCATGTCCATCATCGCTACGACGCTGGCGGTTACGGTTATCATTACGACGCTCGTCGTCTATACGAGCTTCAAGGAAGTCGACGCGAACTACGTGAAGGTCGTCCGCATGTTCGGCGGCTCGCGGGCGCAGTCGTTCCGGAAGGCGATATTACCCGCCACGCTGCCGACGATCGTGTCGACGCTGAAGGTGAACGTAGGACTCGCCTGGGTCGGCGTCATCGTCGGCGAGTTTCTCGTCTCGAAGCAGGGGCTCGGCTACTTGATCATCTACGGCTTCCAAGTGTTCAACTTCACGCTCGTGCTCGGCAGCCTCGTCATCATCGCGATCGTCGCGACCGTCATGTATCAGGTCGTCGCCTATGCGGAGAGCCGGCTGCACCGCAGGCAGTAGCGGAAGCGCCCGCCAAAAAAAACCGCGCGATCGGACAATTCCCGGTCGGGCGGTTTCGTGCTTTCCGACGTCGTCCTCTCCTCCTCTATAGCGCCGAAATCGGGGCGTTTCGACAACATCCGATTGTGCGGAACGGCGTCGTCGGGTACGATATAAAAAAAGAATGGGGGGAGGGAACCGGCGTGGGCATTCGCATTATCAAAACGGCGGTCGCCACCGTGCTGGCGGTTTATTTGGCCATGAAGTTCGACCTGCAGTTCCCGATGTCGGCCGGCTTGCTCGCCATTCTGGGCGTCGAGTCGACGATCCGCAAAGGCATCGTCACGTCGCTTGCCCGCATCGGCGCTTCGATGCTCGGACTCGCCATCGCGACGCTCATGATGGTCGTATTCGGGTTTCATCTGTTCGTGCTGGCCGCCTTCATCCTGATCGCCTTTCCGCTGCTGAACCGGGTCAAGCTGCAAAACGGGCTGGCCACCTGCTGCGTAACGGTGTTCCATATTTTTTCGCTCGGCGAGGCTACGCTTGCGATCGTGGCGAATGAGCTCGCCCTGCTGCTCATCGGCCTCGGTACGGCGACCGCGGTGAACGTGGTGTACATGCCCGACGCGGAACGGAAGCTGAAGGAGGCCCGCGCCCGGGTGGAGGAGCTGTTCTCCTCCATCTTCATCCACATCGCGCGCACGCTGCGGGACGCCGACTACGTATGGAGCGGCAGCGAGGTGCTCGACGCGCATGAGGCGATCCGACTCGGGGAGCGGGAAGCGGAACGGGCGGCGGAGAACCGGCTCTTTTCCGGGAAAGCGGATTGGACGACGTATTTCCGGATGAGAGCCGCCCAGCTGGAGTCGATTCAGGACATGCTGCACATCGTCGCGCAAGTGTACAGCAGCCTGCCGCACGGTCAGCTCGTCGCCGAGCTGTTCGAGGCGCTGAGCGTCGACGTCAAGAGCGACACGTATACGGGCAACGTGGAGAAGCGGCTGGCTTGGCTCGAGGCCCGGTTCAAGGAAATGCCGCTGCCGCAAACGCGCGAGGAGTTCGAAGTGCGCTCCGCGATTCTCCAACTTTGCCACGAGCTAACATATTATTTGAATATCGCGAAGCGAGATAAAAGGCAAGTAGAGTACCCGAGTCCGGCTTGAAAAACGGAGAAAACGGCAAAAATCGGCCGTGCGGCCGCTTCCGTCTTCGCTTTTTTCTTTCATCGGCCCGCCTCAAAAAAGTTGTCACCCTAGACGAATGTCCTGCATACACTTTAAGTGAATGATTGTCATGGAGGAGGTTTGCAGGATGTCGATTACAGATAGAGATACGCATTGCAGAGAAATCATCACGAAAGCTGTATGCGGCAAAGGTCGTAAGTTTTCGCAAGTGACCCATACCGTAACTCCGCCGCACAGTCCGTCCAGTATTCTTGGAGCCTGGGTGATCAACCACGAATATGAGGCGGTCAAATCGAGCGACGGGGTCGAAGTGGTAGGTACTTACGATATCAACATCTGGTATTCTTACGACAGGAACAAGAAGACGGAAGTGGCGAAAGAGACGGTCTCTTATGTGGAGCTCATTCCGCTGTCGTATGTCGATCCGAAACATAGGGCTTCTACGGTCGAGGTCGCTGCGGTCGCGACGCAGGACCCGAACTGCGTGGAAGCCAACGTTTCGTCCTCCGGTAACGGCGTCGTGATCCGGGTGGAGCGGGAGTTCCAAGTCGAGATGATCGCGGAGACGAAAGTGTGCGTTCTCGTCTGCGAAGGAGGCTGCGACGATTTGGGCGACAAGGACGCCGACTTCGACGGCGGCGACGAGGGCGACTTCGAGGATCTCGATCCGGATCTGCTCGACGACGAGGTGAACTGATACTTACTGTTACTTACTTGCTTTAGTTTATGCCGGAGAATTCGTTTCGCCAGGGGGCATTCGCCCTCTTTTTTGTTTGCGGGAAATCATTTTTCGACGACGTGTCCGGCCGATTCGCGCCGGCCGGCCGCGATCGGGGAAACGGGGGAGCGGGATGGACGGAAACGTTGCCGTACGCGGAGGAACGCGGCCTGCGCCTGCGCTGAAAGGACCGGAGGACGATCCGGCCGCCGTCGCTCCGGAGCGCATCGGCCTTGCGCTTGACGCGCTCGGGTACAGGGATCGGGCGGATGGCGGAGAAACGGGATCGGCTAGCCGGCGTTACCGGTTTGCGCTGTATCATTTGGAGACGATCGCCGCGGAGCGGTACGCGTCCAATACCGTATTCGTATCGCGTGCCCTCGGCGGCCGGCCGCCCGGCCGAAGCGAACGGCTGTGGGAGCCGGTCGAGGCCGGTTCCGCGGACAGGGCGCTGCGCCGCGCGGAACGGGCGGCCGCGCGGCTCCTGTACGCTTGCGGCCTCGACGCCGGGGCGGTCGAGCTCGGCACGGATGCGGCCGGCCGTCCCGTCTTCGCGGCGATCGAGCCGCTGCCGGCCGGCAACGGCAAGCTGGACGCCGCGCTGGCGGCGGCGCGGGAACGGTTCCTCGCGGGCTGGGAGGCGGAGCGGACGCGGACGTCGCCTGCGACGCTCGGAGCCGACCCGGAGTTTTTGCTCGCAAACGCCGACGGCCGGGTCGTGCCGGCGTCCGCTTATTTGCCCAAGCGCGGGCGCGCCGGCTGCGACGTCGTCCGGATCGGCGACCGCGTCCTTTACCCGCTGGCGGAGCTGCGCCCGGAGCCGAGCGCCGACCCGGCCCGGCTCATCATGCACATCCGCAGGGGGCTGCTGGCGGCGGCCCGGCACATTCCCGATACGCCCGGCGTGAAATGGCTGGCCGGCGGGATGCCGGCCCGCGGCTTCGCGCTCGGCGGACATATCCATATGAGCGGCTTGTGGCTGAACGTCCGTCTGCTGCGGGCGCTGGACAACTACGTGGCGCTTCCGCTCGCGCTGCTCGAGGACGACCGGGCCGCGGCGCGCCGTCCCCGATACGGGACGCCCGGCGATTTCCGGAGACAGCCGCACGGCGGGTTCGAATACCGGACGCTGCCGAGCTGGCTCGTCTCGCCTCGCGTGGCGAAGGGCGTACTGGCGCTGGCCGCGCTCGTCTCCTCGCACTACGCATCGTTGCCCCGCACGCCGCTGCACGATCCGGAAATGCTGCGGGCGTATATGCGAGGCGACAAGCCGCCGCTTCGGGTCGCCGCGGCGCCGCTGCCCGGCGACGTTCGCCGGCTGCCGGAGTACGAACGATACGCGGCGTGGATCGAGCCGCTCTATGCGATGATGGAAGCCGGCGAAAGCTGGGACGAAAGCCGGGACATCCGCGCCGGCTGGAAAATCGAGGCCTCCCCCTCTCGAACAAGGTGAATCGGAAGATTTATGCTATAATAGATTGATAGAATCGATGCAGCCATGCAACGGAGCATCAATCGCGGTTGGGGGATGGACATGAGCAAATATACGCCCATGATCGAGCAGTATTTATCGGTCAAAGCGCAGGCGCAGGACGCGTTTTTGTTTTTCCGCCTGGGCGACTTCTACGAAATGTTTTTCGAGGACGCCGTCAAAGCGGCGCAGGAGCTGGAAATTACGCTGACCGGGCGAGACGGCGGCGCGGAGGAGCGCATTCCGATGTGCGGCGTTCCGTATCATTCCGCCGAATCGTATATCACCCGGCTGATCGAAAAAGGATACAAGGTCGCCATCTGCGAGCAGGTCGAGGACCCCGCGGAGGCGAAGGGTGTCGTTCGGCGGGAAATCGTGCGAATCGTGACGCCGGGGACGGTTATGGACGGGAAGACGCTCGGCGAGACGAAAAACAACTTCCTCGTCTGCATCGCCTCCGACGACGACCGGTACGGTCTTGCGGCATGCGACTTGTCGACCGGAGAGCTGTTCGTCACCGCGATCGAGCGGTCGATCGAGCAGCTCGTCGACGAAATTAACGTCTATTCGCCGGCGGAGCTGATCGGCGATCCCGGCGTCTTGAGCGAATTGCGCGGGTCGGCGGCGGGCTGGCTGTCGACGAAGCTGTTTACGGACTGGGAGCGCAAGGACGAGCGGCTGCTCGCGGAGCATTTCCCGGAGGAGGAACGGATGGCGGTCGACCCCGTCGCCCGCGACGGCGTCGCGCTGCTGCTCGCATACTTGAGCGAGACGCAGAAGCGGTCGCTGACGCACATTACGCATATCGAATCGTACGAACGGCGGCAGCATATGACGATGGACCCGTTCACGCGGCGCAATCTCGAGCTGACGGAGACGGTTCGCGAGCGATCGAAGAAAGGGTCGCTGCTTTGGCTGCTCGACCGCACCGTCACCTCGATGGGCGGCCGGCTGCTGCGGCGCTGGATCGACAAGCCGCTGACGAACCGGGCCGACATCGAGAAGCGTCTCGAGGCGGTCGACTGCTTGTACAACGGCTTGATCGTCCGGGAGGAGCTTCGCCAGCAGCTGAAGGAAGTATACGATTTGCAGCGGCTCGTCGGGCGGATCTCGTACGGCAACGCCAACGGACGGGACCTTGTCGCGCTCAAGCTGTCGCTGCAGCAAATTCCGCACGTCCGCCGCATATGCGAAACTTCAGGATCGGCCACGCTGCGCGAGCTCGGCGAATCGATGGACGAGTGCGCCGATATCCGGCAATGGATCGAGGACGCCGTCGTGGACGAGCCTCCGGTATCGGTGCGCGAGGGCGGGCTGATCAAGCCGGGCTTCCACGCGCGTCTCGACCAGCTACGCGAGGCGAGCACGAACGGCAAGAAATGGATCGCCGAGCTGGAGCGGCAGGAGCGGGAAGCGACCGGCATCAAGTCGCTCAAAATCGGCTACAACAAAGTGTTCGGCTATTATATCGAAGTGACGCGCAGCAACCTCGGCTCGCTGCCCGAGCACCGGTACGAGCGGAAGCAGACGCTCGCCAACGCGGAGCGGTTCGTGACGCCGGAGCTGAAGGAAAAAGAAGCGCTCATTCTCGAAGCCGAGGAGAAGATGGTCGACATCGAATACGGCCTGTTCATGGAGCTGAGGGAGAAGCTGGCCGGCCAGGTGAAGCGGCTTCAGCAGCTGGCCGAGACGATCGCCGCGGCCGACGTGCTGCAATCGTTCGCGACGGTGGGCGCCGTCTACCGGTACCGCCGGCCGGCGATTACGGACGGGTACGAGCTAGACGTCGAGGACGGGCGCCACCCGGTCGTCGAAGCGATCTTGAAGGACGGCTCGTTCATCGCGAACGATACGAAGATGGCGTCCGACGACGGCCGTGTTCTGCTCATAACCGGGCCGAACATGGCCGGGAAGAGCACGTACATGCGACAGGTCGCGATGATCTGCATCATGGCGCAGATCGGGTCGTTCGTACCGGCGGAGCGTGCCGTCGTGCCGATCGTCGACCGCATCTTCACGCGGATCGGGGCGGCGGACGACCTCGTCGGCGGCCAGAGCACGTTCATGGTCGAGATGATGGACATCCGAACGATGACGGCGAAGGCGACGTCGCGCAGCCTCGTCATCATCGACGAGCTCGGGCGGGGCACGTCGACGGGGGAAGGCATGGCGATCGCGCAGGCGGTCATCGAATATTTGCACGACCGGATCGGCTGCAAGACGCTCGTCTCGACGCATTTTCACGAGCTGGCGCATTTGGAGGAGGCGCTTGCGGGCTTGCGCAACCATTGCATGGCGGTGAAGGAAAGCGGGCAGGACGTGACGTTTTTGCGCAAGCTGATCCGCGGCGCCGCCGATACGAGCTACGGCATCTATTGCGCGCGCATCGCCGGGCTTCCGGATTCGATCATCGAACGGTCGTACGAGCTGCTGAGCCGCTTCGAAGCGATCTCGTCGGTCATGCAGCATGCGGACGAGGCGGCGGCGGGCGTCGAGAAGCCGGCCGTGGAGCGGCCCAAGCCGGAAGAGACGGCCGAACGCAACCTTTTGCAGGCGGACGCCGTCAAGGAAAGCGGCCCGATCGTGCAGCTCAGCCTGTTCGGCGACGGCGACCGGGCGGACAAGCCGGCGGCCAAGACGAAGTCGAAGGCGGAGCTTGCGGCCGAGAAGCTGATCGAGCAGGTGAAGGCCGTCGATCTGATCAACATGACGCCGCTTGCGGCCATCAACTTCCTGTACGAATTGAAGCAAAAAATCGCCGCGGACACGAAATGAGGAGGGCTCGACATCATGAATCGTAAACGTTACGCCGGCCAGTTCAACCGTCTCCGGGCGGCGGGAGCGACGGCCGCCTTGCTCGGCATGCTGGCCGTACCCGCTTCGGCGTTCGCCGAGCAGACGAATACGCCGGAGCAATATAAGGAAGCGCGGGCTTTGATCGCGGAGCACCATATCGGCGGGCGGAACGTGCCGGAATCGGCGACCGGCTCGATCGACGACATGCTGGAGGCGTTGAAGGATCCGTATACCGATTACTTCACCGAGGAAGAATGGAACGGGTTCATGAACTCGCTCGACCTGAACTACGCCGGCATCGGCATGAGGCTCGGGCAGGACGAGGGCGGCTTCGTCGCCGTCGAAATTTTCGAGGGCTCTCCCGCCGCCGCGGCCGGCATGAAGCGAAACGACTACATCGTCTCGGTGGCGGGCAAGACGACCGACGGGCTGACGCTCGATCAGGTGACCGAGCTCGTGCGCGGACCGGAAGGCTCCGACGTCGCGATCCAGGTTAGACGGGCGGGACAGGACATCGACTTGACGGTCAAGCGCGGACAAATTCATATGCCGGTCGTCAGCGGCGGCATGATGGAGGGCGGCGTCGGTTACTTGGACATCAACAGCTTCTCCGAGGACGCCGACGAGCTGTTCGCCTCGATGCTGTCCGAATTGAAAAGCCGCAGCATTCGCGGCCTCGTCGTCGATCTGCGCGACAATCCGGGCGGCATTCTCGACACGGCGAAACATATCGCCGAGCAGTTCATACCGCAAGGCGTTCTGATTCATACCCGGGATCGCGACGACGTCGACGAGCCGCTCGTCATCGAGAAAGGGCATTCGGTGGAATTCCCGGTCGTCGTCCTCGTCAACGAAAACAGCGCCAGCGCCTCCGAGGTGCTGACGGCCGCGCTGCAGGATTACCACAAGGCGATCGCCGTCGGCGTCAAGACGTACGGCAAAGGAAGCGTCCAAGGGCTTTATCCGCTCGAATCCGGCGGCGTGCTGAAGGTGACGATCCAGGAATATTTGTCCCCGGACAAGCGAAAGGTGAACCACGTCGGCCTTGAGCCCGACGTCGCGACGGAAGGAACGGTGCCGCAGCTGCTCACCGGTCTTCATAAAGCCGGCCTGCGGGAGTTCCGGCTCGAAGCGTTCAAGCATTCGTATACGGTGAACGGCTTCGAATTTTTCGATGCTCGGGTTCCCGTCCTCCAGGCGGACGGTGCGACGTACGTGCCGGCCCGCGTGCTGGCCGCACTCGTCGGACAGCCGCTGCAGTGGAACGAAGCCGCGTACGGCGTCGATATCGGCGCGGGAGCGGGCAAGCTGACGTTCGACGCAAGCTCCGGCTTCCGCATCGAGGGCGGTACCGGCGTGATTGACCTGAACCGGTTCAAAGCGCGCTTCCCGCAAATCGATTGGACGTCCGATTCGGAAAAAACGGTGCTTACCGCGAAAGGAAACGGCGTTTAATGGGAAAAATCAAAGTATTGGACGAACACGTGGCGAACCAAATCGCCGCGGGCGAAGTGATCGAGCGCCCGTCCTCCGTCGTCAAGGAGCTCGTGGAAAATTCGCTGGACGCCGGAAGCACGAAGGTGGACGTGTCGATCGAGGAAGGCGGACTGCAGCTCATCCGCGTCGCCGACAACGGGTCGGGCATCGAGACGGACGATTGCGAAGTCGCCTTCTTCCGCCACGCGACGAGCAAAATCGCCAGCGGCAAAGATTTGTTCCACATCCGCACGCTCGGCTTTCGCGGCGAAGCGCTGCCGAGCATCGCGGCCGTCGCCAAAGTCGAATGCGTCACGTCGCCGTCCGCGGACGGTTTGGGCCGCAAGCTCGTCATCGAGGGCGGGTCGGTCAAGTCGTTCCAGGAAACGGCGGCGTCGCGCGGCACGGACATGACGGTGCGGGAGCTGTTCTACAATACGCCGGCCCGGTTGAAATATATGAAGACGATCCAAACCGAGCTCGGCCACATTTCCGATTATATATATCGGCTTGCCATGGCCCATCCGCAGGTGGCGTTCACGCTGAAGCATAACGGGAGCGTGCTGCTGCAGACGCTCGGCAACGGCGATTTGCTGCAGGTCGTCGCGGCCGTCTACGGGACGGCGGTCGCGAAGGCGATGCTGCCGGTGCAAGCGGAGAGCGCGGACTATTCGATCGCGGGATTCGTATCCCGCCCGGACATGACCCGGTCGAACCGCCAGGCGATCACGATCGTCATGAACGGCCGGACGATCCGCAACTATGCGGTATCGAACGCGATATTGAACGCGTATCATACGCTGCTGCCGATCAACCGGTATCCGGTCGTCGCGCTGCATATCGGGATGGATCCGGCGCTTGTCGACGTGAACGTGCATCCGGCCAAGCTCGAGGTGCGCTTCAGCAAGGAGCAGGAGCTCGTCCGGTTCGTCGAGGACGCGATTGGGTCGGTGCTGCGCGGACAAGTTCTTATTCCGCAAGCGGGTCGGCCGACGCCGAAGGCGGCCGTCGTACAGGAGCGGATGGAGCTGTACCGGGCTCCGGCCGTACCGGTCGACGACGAGGCGGGGCCGCGCGAAGACGCCGGCTTCCGCGACGACGTCCGGCAAGCGCCGCTGCCCGAGCCGCCGCCGGCGGGGACGGCCGAATCGAAGCCGGCCGTTCGGCAAGAGAGCGGTTCCTACATAAGCGATCATGATTTCGCATCGGCGAAGACGCCGGCTCCGGCGACGGACGGGCCTCGCGTCGAGACGTCCCCGCAGCGGGGCGACCGGGAGCGTCCCGGTCCGGCATTCGAGCGGACGGCGGGAGCGCCGACGGCCGGCGGACGACCGTTCCCGGAGCGCGGAGGCCGCGCGGCCGCGGAGCCGTTCGCGTCCCGGCCGGCTTCGTCCCGAACGACGACGGGCGGCCGGGCCGATACCGGCTACGGTGCGGGCGCAGGCGGCGTTCCGTTCGAGCGGATCGCGGACATGCTGCCGTCAAACGAACCGTCGAGCGCGCCGCCGGCGCCTTCGTTTCCCCGGCTCGACCCGATCGGGCAAATGCACGGCACGTACGTCGTCGCGCAAAACGAAAACGGCTTGTTTCTGATCGACCAGCACGCCGCCCATGAACGGATCAACTACGAGTACTATTACGAGAAGTTCGGCAAGCCGGCCGAGGCGAGCCAGCAGCTGCTCGTGCCGCTGACGCTCGAATTTACGGCGGCGGAGGCGGAAGCGCTGCGCGACAAGCTGCCGCTGCTGGCGCACGTCGGCGTCGACCTCGAATCGTTCGGCGGCTCGACGTTTCTCGTCCGGGGGTTGCCGCATTGGTTTCCGGCCGGCGAGGAGAAAGCGCTCGTCGAGGAAATGGCCGATTGGCTGCTGGCGGAGAAAAAGTCGGTCGACTTGACGAAGCTGCGCGAGAAGGCGGCCATCATGTGCTCGTGCAAGGCGTCGATCAAGGCGAACCAGCATTTGAGCACGGCGGAGATCGAGGCGCTGCTCGACCGGCTCGCGGCATGCCGCAATCCGTACACGTGTCCGCACGGCCGGCCGATCGTCGTCAGCTTCTCGACGTACGAGTTGGAAAAAATGTTTAAGCGGGTGATGTGATGCTCGTCACGACTTCGTACTCGCCGTCGCCGGAAGCGGCGGCGCGGGCCAAGGCGATCGCCGGGGAGCTGCGGTGCCGGTACGTGGAGCGCGGAACGTCGTCGGTGCGACGGCTCGGCGAACGATACGGCGACAGCCGCTTTCTGGTCGTCACCGAACGGGAGCTGCAATTTCATAGCGGCGGCGAAACGCCGCTCTTTTTCCACCCGTCCTTGTCGCTCGTCCGGGTCAAGCGTCTGATGAACGGGGAACATGACGGGCTGATCGAGGCGTCCGGCGCCGCCGTTGGCGACGCCGTTCTCGATTGCACGGCGGGTCTCGGCTCGGACGCGATCGTCTTCTCCTACGCCGTCGGCGAGGAAGGGGCCGTTACCGCCGTCGAGAGCGAACCGGCGCTGTATACCGTCGTGCGCGAAGGTCTCGCTTCCTACCAAACGTTCTCGGAGCCGTTCGACGCCGCGATGAGGCGGGTGAGGCTCGTCCTCGGCCATCATCTGGAGACGCTGCGGGGGATGCCGGACGACAGCGTCGACATCGTCTACTTCGATCCGATGTTCCGCCAGCCGGTGGAGGAGTCGAGCGCGATCGGACCGCTGCGGCAGGTGGCGAACCATTCGCCCTTGTCCGAGGAGGCGATCCGGGAAGCAGTGCGCGTCGCCCGCAAATCGGTCGTCATGAAGGAACACCGCGACAGCGGCGAATTCGAACGGCTCGGCTTCGGCCAACCGGCACGGACGCGGACGAAAATCGCATATGGAGTGATTCATCCTTGACGGAAACGGATAACAAGCCGCGGCTGCTCGTCCTGGTCGGACCGACGGCCGTCGGCAAAACGGAGCTGAGCCTGAAGCTCGCCGTCGATTTCGACTGCGAAATCATATCGGGCGATTCGATGCAAGTGTACCGGGGGATGGATATCGGTACGGCGAAGGCGACTCTCGAGGAACGGGCGATCGTGCCCCATCACATGATCGACATCCACGATCCCGACCATCCGTTCTCGGTCGCCGAGTTTCAGGAGCGGACCCGGGCGCTGGTCGAGGAGATCGGCGGAAGAGGCAAGCTGCCGTTTATCGTCGGGGGGACCGGGCTGTACATCGAGTCGGTCTGCTACGGCTACGAATTCAGCGAAGGCGGCTCGGACGAGCCGTACCGCCGCGAGCTGAACGACTATGCCGACAAGCGCGGCGAAGAGGCGCTCCACGATCTGCTGAAGGAGGCCGATCCCGAATCGGCCGGGCGCATTCACCCGAACGACCGGAGACGCACGATCCGTGCGCTGGAGGTGCTGCGGCTAACGGGGATTCCGCTGTCCGAGCATTTGGCCCGACAAAAAAAAGAGTCGCCTTACGAACTATGTATCGTCGGGTTGACAATGGACCGCGAAATCTTATATAAACGTATTGAACAACGGATCGATCTTATGATCGAGCAAGGGCTCGTCCGGGAAGTGGAGTCGCTGCTCGCGCGCGGCTATACGACGGACCTCGTTTCGATGCAAGGGCTCGGATATAAGGAAATAGCGGGTTATGTGACGGGCGAGACCGACCTGGCGTTCGCCGTCGACCTGCTCAAGCGCAATACGCGGCGTTTTGCGAAACGCCAGCTTTCCTGGTTCCGTCATATGAAGGACATCCGCTGGGTCGACGTGACGGAGGCAAATTTTTACGAAAATTTGCAGACGATTCGTGATATAATAGCAGGAAAGTTTCCATCCGATCCAGAATATACTTGGTGAGCAGTCCGAACCATTCCGCCAACATTCCGTGGAATCCACGATTCGAACCGATTAGGGGGTACTATTGATGAACAAATCGATCAATATTCAGGACACGTTTTTGAACCAGCTGCGCAAGGAAAGCATTGCGGTTACCGTCTATTTGACGAATGGATTCCAGATCCGCGGATATATCAAGGCGTTCGACAATTTCACGATCATCATCGACAGCGAAGGACGGCAGCAGATGGTTTACAAGCACGCCATCTCGACGTTCACGCCGCAGCGCCCGGTATCGCTCATGCCGCAGGAGCCTTCGTCCGATTCCTGATCCGAAACGCCCGTCCGTTCGTACCGAGCCGGAAAGCCGGATGCAACTTTTTCCGCCGGTCATACGTTTAATAAGTGTAGAGAAAGAAGCGGAGCAACCCCATGGGGTTGTTCTTTTGCTTCAATCGGGTAAGGAGGGAGTCGAACGATGAGCGCACCACGCAACTCCAATGCCAATCCGTCCAAACCGGCGAAGCCCGCCAAGAAAAAGGGGAAGAAGCGGTTCCGGCCGCGCACGCTGCTCGTCTGGCTGCTCATTACATGCGCACTCGGGATGTTTTGCGCGATGGGCGGGTATATCGTAATCATGCTGAACGGGGAGAAGCTGTACGAGCAAAACAAAGACAAGATGGACATGGCCGAAGCGGCCGTCGTCTACGATGTGAACGAGAAAGAAGTGACGACGCTCGCCCGCGAAAACCGCGAAATCGTCACGATGAAGGAAATTCCGGACCGGCTCGCCCAAGCGTTCATCGCGACCGAGGACAAACGGTTCAACGAGCATTCCGGCATCGATTTCTTCTCGATCGGCCGCGCGATCGTCAAGGACATTATTCATCGGAGCGCCGTCGAGGGCGGCAGCACCATTACGCAGCAGCTGGCCAAAAACATGTTTCTGAACGCCGACAAGACGATATTCCGGAAGGCGACCGAGGCGTCGATCGCGCTGGCGCTCGAGAACCATAATTCCAAGGAAAAAATATTGGAAATGTACTTGAACCGGATCTACTTCGGCAACCGCGCCTACGGCGTCAAAGCGGCGGCCAAAAAATATTTCGGCAAGTCCGACCTGGGTTCGTTGGAGATATGGGAAATGGCGACGCTCGCGGCGATCCCGAAAGCGCCGGCGTATTACAACCCGATCGACCATCCGGACCGCTCCAAGGAACGGCGCGGCGTCGTCCTTCAGCTCATGAAGGACCAAGGCTACATCACCGAGGAGGAGCGTGCGAAGGCGGCCGAGGCCGAATATACGTACAAGCCGCCCGCGACGAACAACGACTACGCCGCCTTCATCGATTATGCGTTGAACGAAGCGGTCGACGTGACGGGCAAAACCGAAGACGAGCTGCTTCGCGGCGGCTATAAAATCTATACGACGATGGATCCCGTCGCGCAGAAGGCGATCGAGCAGGCGTACGCCAACGACAAGCTGTTCCAGGCGGACGGCCCGAAGCAAAAAATGCAAAGCGCGATGGTCATCGTCAACCATAAGGACGGCGGCCTCGTCGGCATGGTCGGCGGCCGGGACTACAAGACGAAAGACATGAACCGCGCCGTCCGCCCGCGGGCGCCGGGCTCGGCGTTCAAGCCGATCGCGGTGTACGCGCCGGCGATGGAGCTCAACTTCAACAAGTATAATCCGTACACGATGCTGAAGGACGAGAAAATGTCGTTCGGCAACTATTCCCCGAGCAACTGGGACAACGTCTACCTGGGTCAGATCAGCATGACGCAGGCGCTGCAAAAGTCGGCGAACGTGGCGAGCGTCTGGCTGCTGAACGAGATCGGGGTTAAGAATGGGTTCAATTTTGCGAAAAAATTGGGAATTCCGTTGGTCGACAAAAAAGACGAAAATTTGGCCATAGCCCTGGGCGGTTTGACGAACGGCGCAACACCGCTGCAGATGGCAACCGCGTACGGGGCGTTCGCCAACAACGGGAAGCTGAACAAAACGCACGCCGTCGTCAAAGTGTTGCGAGACGACGGTTCGGAATTGTACAAATTCAAGCCCGAGAAGCCGGAGCAGGTTATGTCGGAACGGACGGCCTGGTACATCACGTCGATGCTGAAAAACGCCGTCGATAACGGTACGGGCGCCAGCGCCAAAATGAACCGTCCCGTTGCGGGCAAAACCGGCACGACGCAGCTCGACTTGAAAGGGCTGGAGAAGTACAACCGCGACGTCTGGTTCGCCGGCTATACGCCGGAATGGACGGCGGCGATCTGGATGGGCTTCGATACGACCGACGCGCAGCACTACGTGAAAGACGGCAGCGCGCGCCCGGCCGTCATGTTCAAGGAAGTGATGACGAAGGCGCTCGCGAATCGGCCGGTAACGCAGTTCGAGCGGCCGAAGGGCGTCGAGGACGTCGCCCAGCCGCCGAGCGGCGTGACGGATTTGACGGCGGTGTATAATAAGGAGCTTCAATCGGTTATCTTGACGTGGACGCCGATCAAAGGCGATAACATCGTCTACAAGACGTTCCGCAAAGGAACGAAGGACAAAGACCCGGTCGAGCTTCCGCGCACGACGACGCCGGAAATTCGCGACATTGCCATTCCGGGCGACAAGTACGAATACTACGTCGTCCCGTACAATTCGGTTACGAACGCCGAGGGTGCGAAGTCCAACGTCGCCGTCGTCGAAGTGCCGGCCGCAGGCGGGGGGCTCGATCCGCTGAAGCCGGGAGACGGGCAGGGGAACGGTCAAGGACAAGGCAACGGGCAAGGAACCGGGAACGGACAAAACGGCGGAGCCGGCCAAGGCGGCGGTTCCGGCGCCGGAACCGGTACGGGCACCGGAACGGGAACGGGGGCCGGGCAAGGCGGTACCGGGACGGGAACCGGCGGAACGGCGCCGGGGGGAACGTCCGGAGCCGGGAAGCCGGGGGCCGGAACCGGCACCGGAGGAACGGGAACCGGAGCGGGCAGCGGAACCGGCACAGGGGGAACGGGGACCGGCCAAGGTACCGGAGCCGGTACCGGCCAAAGCGGCACGGGCACCGGAACGGGCACGGGCAGTTCCGGCACCGGCGGAACCGGCGGAGGAACGGGAACCGGCGGAAGCACGGCCAACCGAGGCGCCGGTTCGGACACCGGCGGCACCGGGACCGGGGCTGGCGGGCAGACCACAACGCCTCTTCAGACGACGCCCGTCGCTCCCTTGCGATAGTTACAAGATCAAGATCGCCGAATCGCTTCGGCGGTCTTTTTTTGTTTTATCGAAAGTTTCGTGCCGCTCGGGGCTTGTGTCTGACGTTACGGGAGCGTTTATGCTAGAAGGCGGGCGTGGGAATGGACACATCGGAAATTTTTGAGGGGTGATATATTTACATATCTTTTTAGATATGCAATAATGAATCCAATAATAAACTTAAAGAGGTGATGAAAGTGGGCAGACTCAAAAAATTTGCGAAAAAGTCGAAGGAAGAATACCACCAGTATCCTTGGAAGGTGGATTACGAGCTGTTCGCTTTTTTCAGCAAATATTGCGAGAGCCTGAACTTGTCGGTAAACGAAGGCTTGTCCCTGCTCGTGGGCGATGAAATCGAAAGCTACAAGCAGGAGCTTACGCCGGAGGAGCAGGAAGAAATTTTGGCCGAATTTCGGCAGAAGAAAGGAATCTTTTTACGCGAAGGTCCGCCGGCGTGCGTTCATCCGGGGATGCCGCAGGGCGCGTTTCCGCCTCGCGGCTACCCGCCCGAAGCGCCGCCGCACCGTGGAAGACCGCCGCGCGGAGCGCGCGGCGATACCGATCAAGATTAGGAGAGTGAACGGATGTTCAAGCTGTTTCGTTACTTGAAGCCATACCGGGCTTCGGTAACCGTCGTCGTGCTCCTCATGTTCGTCCAATCGATCGCCCAGCTGTACTTGCCGACGCTGATGGCCGACATCGTCGATATCGGCGTCGCCGACGGCGATACGGCGTACATACTCGGAGCCGGCGCGGTCATGCTGCTCGTTGCGGCGGGAGGCACGCTGTGCAACGTCGTCGCCGGTTATTTGTCGGCCAAGTCGGCGTCCGGCTTCGGCAAAATCGTCCGCGGGCGCGTATTCGAGCACGTGGAGACGTTTTCGCTGCAGGAGTTCGATACGTTCGGGACCGCCTCGCTTATTACACGGACGACGAACGACATTACGCAAGTGCAGCAAGTGCTGTTCATGATGATGCGGATGTTCTTGAGCGCGCCGCTCATGATCGTGGGCGGCATCGTGATGGCCGTCTCGAAGGACGCGACGCTGTCGCTCGTCCTCGTGGCCGTCCTTCCGCTGCTCGTCGCCATCATCGTGCTCGTGGCGGCGAAAGGGATCCCGCTCTTTACCACCATGCAGAAGAAGCTGGACCGATTGAACCTCGTGCTGCGCGAAAATTTGACGGGCATCCGCGTCATTCGCGCCTTCAACCGGACCGATCACGAGAGGGAACGGTACGGGCAGGCGAACGACGATTTGACGAGTACGGCGATCCGGGCGACGCGCATCATGTCGACCCTGTTTCCCATCATGCTTCTCATCCTCAACTTGTCGATCGTGGCGATTATGTGGTTCGGCAGCATTCGAATCAACAATATGCATATGCAGGTCGGCGATTTGATCGCGTTTACCCAGTACGCCGGACAAATCATGTTTTCGCTGATGATGGTTTCGATGATGTTCATGATGATTCCGCGGGCGTCGGCATCGGCCGTTCGGATTAACGAGGTGTTGAACACGAAGCCTTCGATTGCGGAAACGCCTCATGCCCAAAAAGTCGACGGCGCGAAGGGCGTCGTCGAATTCGACGACGTGACGTTCAGTTATCCGGGCGCGGAGCAGCCGGCCGTCAGCGGAGTGTCGTTCCGCGCCTCGCCCGGCGAAGTGACGGCGATTATCGGCGGAACGGGTTCGGGCAAATCGACGATCGCGAATTTGCTGCTCCGCTTCTATGACGTCGAGAGCGGCGCCATTCGCCTCGACGGGACCGACATCCGCGATATCGGTCTCGAAAGCTTGAGGAGCATGATCGGCTACGTTCCGCAAAAAGCGGCGCTGTTCTCGGGCACGGTCGCCGGCAATATCCGATTCGGGAACGAAGCGGCGGACGGCGAACGGATCGAACGGGCGGCTCGAACGGCCCAAGCGCACGACTTCGTCGCCGAGATGAAGGACGGCTTCGAAGCCGCCGTGGCGCAAGGCGGCACGAACTTGTCCGGCGGCCAGAAGCAGCGGCTTTCGATCGCCCGGGCGCTCGCCCGGCAACCGCTCATCTACGTATTCGACGACAGCTTCTCGGCGCTCGACTTCAAGACGGACGCCAAGCTTCGCGAGGCTCTTCGCAGCGAGACGGGAGAGGCCACGGTTCTGATCGTCGCCCAGCGGGTGAGCACGATCATGAATGCGGACCGGATCGTCGTATTGGATGAAGGCCGCATCGCCGGCATCGGCACGCACCGGGAGCTTCTGGCTTCGTGCGACGTATACCGCGAAATCGTCACGTCCCAGCTGTCGGAGGAGGAGATCGCATGAGTGAACATCGGAAACAGGAAGCGCCGAAAGGGGCGGCGCCGGCCGGCGGACCCGGCCCGGGCTTCGGACGCGGTCCGATGATGGGGATGCCGGTCCAAAAAGCGAAGGATGCGAAAGGGGCGATGAAGCGGCTGCTCGGCTACGTCAAACGGCACAGAGCGTCGTTGATCGTCGTCCTGATCGCGGCGATCGCAAGCACGGTATTCGGCATCGTCAGTCCGAAAATCATGGGGCAGGTGACGACGCGGCTGTTCGAAGGCGCCATGGCGATGATCAAGGGGGTTCCCGGCGCGTTCATCGACTTCGACTACATTTGGGACGTGCTGCTTCTGCTTGCCGGGTTGTACGTGCTAAGCGCGCTGTTCACGTTCGTCCAGCAATACATCGTCGCCGGGGTCGCGCAAAAAATCGTGTTCGTCCTCCGCAAGGACGTTCAGGACAAATTGGCCAGGCTGCCGCTGAACTATTTCGACTCGCGCACGCACGGGGAAATATTGAGCCGCGCGACGAACGACGTCGACAACATCGGCAATACGCTGCAGCAGGTGCTGTCGCAATTCATTTCGTCGATCGTCCTGCTCGCGGGCATGGTCGTCATGATGCTGACGATCAGTCCGCTGCTGACGCTGATTACGATCGTGACGCTGCCGCTCAGCATTCTCGTGACGAAATCGATCGCGAAGCGGTCGCAAACGTATTTCGGCTCGCAGCAGCGAACGCTCGGGGAGCTGAACGGGCACGTCGAAGAAATGTACGGCGGACATACGATCGTCAAGGCGTTCGGCTACGAGCGCAAGTCCGTGGAGAAATTCCGAGAAGTCAACGACAAGCTGTACGAGTCCGGCTGGAAAGCCCAATTCGTCTCCGGCATCATCATGCCGCTCATGATGTTTATCGGCAACATCGGCTACGTGCTCGTCAGCGTCGTCGGCGGGATCATGGTCACGCGGCAAGCGATCGCGATCGGGGACGTCCAGGCGTTCATTCAATATTCGCAGCAGTTTTCGATGCCGATTACGCAGGTGGCGAACATCGCCAATATGATCCAGTCCGCGCTGGCGTCGGCGGAGCGCGTCTTCGAGCTGCTGGACGAGACGGAGGAGGTACCGGAGTCGGCCGCACCGGCGACGATCGCCGCGCCGCAAGGGCATGTCGTTTTCCGGGACGTATCGTTCGGCTACAAGGCGGACGCCCCTTTGATCGAGAGCATGTCCATCGACATCAAGCCGGGGCAGACGGTCGCGATCGTCGGTCCGACCGGTGCGGGCAAGACGACGCTCGTCAACCTGCTGATGCGTTTTTACGAAATCGGCGGAGGCCGCATCTCGATCGACGGCGTCGATATTCGCGAGCTGAAGCGGAGCCGGCTGCGCAGCCTGTTCGGCATGGTGCTGCAGGACACATGGCTGTTCAACGGCACGATTCGCGACAATATCGCGTACGGGCGGACGGGCGCGACGGAGGCGGAAGTCGTCCGGGCGGCGCAGGCCGCTTATGCGGACCATTTCATCCGGACGCTGCCCGACGGATACGATACGGTGCTGAACGAGGATGCCACCAATTTGTCGCAAGGACAAAAGCAGCTGCTGACGATCGCCCGCGCGATATTGGCCGATCCGGCCATCCTTATTCTCGACGAAGCGACGAGCAGCGTCGATACGCGTACCGAGTCGCACATCCAGAAGGCGATGACGCATTTGATGGAAGGCCGTACGAGCTTCGTGATCGCGCACCGGCTGTCCACGATCCGCGACGCCGATCTCATCCTCGTCATGAACCACGGCCGCGTTATCGAGCAGGGATCGCACGAGGAGCTGCTCGCGCAGAACGGCTTTTATACCGACTTGTACAACAGCCAGTTCGCCGGAGGCGTCCCGCGGCAAAACGCGGTGTAACGACATCGTTCCGAACGGCGAAGGGCCCGGGATTCCGGGCTCTTTTTCGTATTATGATGCGGGAAATGCGCCGTCTTCGTCCGAAGGTAGGAATCGCGAAGGCGTTTGTCGAAGTATAGAATCATTCATGATCCCAACTACTCACGCGATGCGGGTGACCTATGGAACGACTGGTGGCATGGTTCGGCTCGCAGCCGTTCAGAAGCTTTCAGCTGCGCTTGTTTGTTTATTTGTTTTTGATCGGTTCCGTCCCGGTGTTCGGGGCGCTTACGTTTTTTTACGTTCAATCGTCCGAACGGACGGAGAGCGAATGGCGGTCGGCCGTCGCGGCGAAGCACGACCGGGTGCAGCGGCGGTTGGACGAGGAGATGCGCGGGCTCGAGTTCGCGTACCGCACGTGGCTGCAGGACGAGGGGGTACGGAAGCTTCTTCGGGCAGGACGGGAGAACGGCATTCCCGACGAGGCGACGGTGCGCGAGGCGAAGGAGACGATTGCGAAGACGGCGTCGTTCCAGCTCGGCTCGAACAAACGCATTGTCGACTTTTGTTTTTCCTTCGACGGGCTGAGCTCGTTTTGCGCGGCGGGCAATCCGTTCGACTACGGGAGCCGGTCGGAGCCGGAGAGGACGCCGATGAATCGCAGCGATACGTTCGTTCGCGGGGAGGGGGCGGGCCGTATCGGTTGGGTCGGGCCGCTTCTCGAGCCGGGAAGCTACGTCGTCGGAGGGTATATGACGGTCGTGGCGGATATGGCCCGGCTTCTCGACGATATGCGAAGCGATTTGTCGATATCGGATTTGGCGCTGTGGGATTCGGCTGCCGGGACCGTTCTGGTCGAGAGCGGAACGGCAAATCCGGATACCGATCTCGGTCCCGCATATTTTTTAGCGGAGAAGGGGCCGTTTTTGCGGAGCGAAGGGGACGTATTCTTGTCGCAACGGGCGGTATCCGTTCCCGGCCAAGCGTGGATGTGCTACATGGAGGTGCCGAATACGCAGCTTCGTTCGCTGAAATCAACGCTGCGCAATACGGTGCTCGTCTTTTTCGCGATATTGCTCGTCGGTTCGGCCGTCAGCTCGTTCGTCTTCTCGAACGTATTCGCCAGGCCGATCCGGCAGCTGCGGCAATTGATGAAGCGGGCGGAATCCGGCGATTTGAAGGCGTATTGGACGTCCGGCGGCATCCGGGAAATCGACGAGCTGGGCGACAGCTACAATCAGATGCTCAACCGCCTCGAAGAGACGATCAAGCAGGCGAAGCAGGAGGAGTCGCTCAAGAAGGAAGCGGAGATCGAGGCGCTGCAGTACCAGCTGAACCCGCATTTTTTGTACAACACGCTGAATACGATCAAATGGGTGGCGAAAATTCACAAGACGCCGCAAATATCCGAGGCGGTCAGCGCCCTCGTCCGCCTGCTTCAGGCGAGCCTCGGCAAAAAAGGCGATTTTCTCCCGCTGAAGGAGGAAATCGGCCTGGTTCAGGACTATATGGCGATCCAATCGTTCCGATACGGGGATCTCGTCAAGCTGCGGCTCGACGTCGACGCACTTGCGGCCGGCTGTCTCGTACCCAAGCTGCTGCTTCAGCCGCTCGTCGAAAACGCGCTGCTGCACGGTTTGGAGAACAGCTCCCGGGGTGGGGAGATCGAGATTTCGGCTTGGCTCGACCGCGATATGCTGTTATGCCAAGTGAAGGATAACGGCAAAGGGATGGCCGAGCCGGAGACGGCGTTCGAGCCGCAAACGTCCCGAAGCGGAGCGAACGAACGGATGAGCGGCATCGGGCTGCGCAATATCCGGGAACGGGTCAAGCTGTATTACGGCCCGGACTACAAAATGCACGTGTTCAGCAAGCCGAACGAGGGGACGACCGTCCGCATATCGCTGCCTATACATCGAAGCGAGGAGATTTGACATGAACGTATTGATCGTCGACGACGAACCGATCATCCGCGTCGGACTAAGAACGTTGGTCGATTGGGAGGAGCACGGCTTTCGTCTCGTCGGGGAAGCTTCCGACGGAGAAGAGGCGCTTGAGGCGATGAAACGGGAGTCGGTCGATATCGTCATTACCGATATTCGCATGCCGCGGATGGACGGACTTGCGCTCATGCGCGAGATCAAGTCGCGGCGGGACGACGTCGGCATGCTCGTGCTGAGCTGCCTCGACGACTTCGCTTTCGTAAAGGAGGCGATGAAGCTCGGGGCGTACGACTACGTGCTGAAGCCGACGATGGAGCCGGAGGAGCTGCTGGCGCTGCTGCAATCGGTCCGCACGAAGCTGGCGGACGACCGCCGGACGAAGCGGGAGATCGCGGAGTGGCAGGAGCAGCTCGAACAGTCCAGAGCGTACCGGCTCGCCGAATGGCTGCGGGAATACGTACGGACGGGCGAGGGGGAAGCACGGCTGTCCGCGGAGCTGTTCCCCCCGGGCTTCGGAACGTTCAGCATCTGGGTCGAGGCGGGGGACGCCGGCTTTCGCCCGGCGTTGGACGAATGGACGATCCCGGACAGCCGGGCGGTCGTGAAGTGGAGCGAGCGAACGTGGATCGTGCTGTACGGGTACGCGAAGTCGTTGTCCGAGAAGGAGCGGCACGACCTGATGTTCGGCGCCGCCCAATCGCTTTTGTCGCGAATCCGGGACAACGGGGAGGGGGGCGGCACATCGTTCGTCTGCCTCGGGCCGGTCATCCCGCGCATCCAAGATTTCGCCCAAGCGATTCAATACCATCAAAGGCAGCTTCACGCCCGGTTTTACGGCAGTGCCGACAAGCTGGTGACGGCCGACCCGGGGCCGGTAGCGGAAGGCCCGCTTCCGCTCGAGGAGCGGAGCGATTTTTTGCGCGCGGTGTCGAACGGCAATCGCGAGGCCGCCGTTCATTGGATGGAGGCGGCGGTCGAATCGATCCGGCGGCATAAGCCGAATGCGGCCAAGACGCAGTCGTTTTTGCGCGACATGCTCGCCCTTGCATACGGCTTCGCCGAGCATCCGGACGGAACGCGCAACGGGGACGACGGCGCGTTTTCGGAATCGCTCGACCGCATCCGGTCCTTGTCGCATATCGAGGCGCTCGGCGAGTTCGTCGTCGACGCCGCCCGGCGTCTATGGGCGAAGCCGCTCGGGGACGAAGCCGGCAAGGAGCCGGCGAATCCGTTCATCCGGAAGGCGATCCGGTTCATGCGCGAGCATTACGGGCGAAACATCGGCACCGTGGATATTGCCGATCACGTGAAGCTGAGCCGCAGCTATTTGAGCGATTTGTTCGGGAAGGAGACGGGCGAATCGCTCACCGAAACGTTGACGCGAATCCGCATCGAGGAAGCGAAGAAGAAGCTGCGCTCCGGCGAAATGAAAGTGTATGAGGTCGCCGAGGCGGTCGGCTTCGCCGATCCGAAGTCGTTCGCGAAGACGTTCAAGCGCCTCGTCGGCTGCACGCCGAAAGAGTTCGAGGCGGCGCACAAATGAGCGAGGGACGATCGCCGCCCTCGCTTCGGCTTTTTTTGGGCCCGGTAGCCGGACGATCCATCCGGCCATCCTTCCTCATCGAACAAATCCACCCCCTTTTCCAACAAAACCTCTCTTTCCCAATGCGTTGAATCCGTTTACAGTAGTAGCATCGAGGCTGATGTCCGTCAAATGGGGTGTAAAACATGGAGACGATTCGCAAAACCGATACGGTGCTGTACGACCCGTCGCGCGACAGCGAGCCGATCTTGCGCGCCGTCGGCGTCAAGCGGGTGTTCGGGCGCGGCGGCGCAGCCGTTCACGCGCTGAAGGGCGCCAACCTGTCGATCCCGTACGGCCGGCTCGTCGCGCTGAAGGGCCGTTCCGGCTCGGGCAAGACGACGCTGATCAATTTGCTGGGCGCGCTGGACGTCCCGACCGAAGGGGCGATTTATTTCGACGGGCAGGAGATTACGACGCTGTCCGAGAAGCAGCGCAATGAAATTCGGCGCAGCCGGATGGGGTTCATTTTCCAATCGTTCGCGCTGATGCCGCTCATGTCCGCCTACGAGAACGTGGAGTTCGGCCTGCGCATTGCCGGCATCCCGACGAAGGGGCACCGGGAGCTCGCCGAGCGGGCGCTCGAGAACGTCGGATTGAAGGCGCGGATGAACCATCGTCCGTTCGAGCTGTCCGGCGGCGAGCAGCAGCGCACCGCCATCGCGAGGGCGATCGCCCACCGGCCGAAGCTGCTGCTCGCCGACGAGCCGACCGCCGAGCTGGACAGCAAGATGGGGCTGCAAATCATCAAGATTTTCAAAGACCTGGTGCAGCAGGAAGGGATGACGATCGTCCTGACGACGCACGATCCGGCGATCATGGAAATCGTCGACCAAGTATACGCATTGGAGGATGGCCAAATTGTCGATCAAGGGTAAATCGTCCGCACGCCGCGTGCTGATCGCCGCACTCGTCGCCGCCGCTTGCTCGGGCTGTTCGCTCGTGCCGAAGGAGGAGGAGCCGCTCAAGCCGCCTCTCGTCAAGCCGGTCAAAGAAAATTACGAGGTCGCCGAAGTGAAGACGGGCACGGTGATCAAAAAAATATCCGGGGTGGCGACCGTCGAATCGACGAACGTGAAAAACCACGAGTTCGTCGGCGTCTCCGGCAAAATCCAGGAAATTCTCGTCCGAACCGATACGCCGGTGAAAAAAGGCGACCCGCTCATCGTGCTCGACCCCGGGGATTCCGCGATCGTCCAGAAGGAAAAAGAGCGGGATTACGAGCAGGCCGAGTACAACCTCGACCAGGCGAAGCAAACGCAAGACCCGACCAAAATGAAAATTCGGCTTATGGAGCTCGAAATCGCCAAGCTGCGGCTGGACGACGCCCGCAAGGCGGTCGAGGGGAAAACGCTGCGCGCCCAGATGGACGGCATCGTCACGTATGTCGAAACGGCGGCGAAGCCGGGGGATACGGTCCAGCCGAACAAGACGTACGTCATCGTCTCCGATCCGAATGCGGTCCGGCTTGTCTATTCGTCGGCAAATACGTCCGACATGCTCGAGGTTCAAGCCGGGATGCCGGTGGAAGTGACGATCAAGGACAAGAAGCTGGAGGGCAAAGTCGTCCAATCGCCGTCGAATACGCCGCCGACGGACAACAAGCAGCTGGCGGAGAAGTATGCCAAAACGATCTTCATGGACGTTCCGAACCCGCCCCCCGGCATGACGCTCGGCTCTTCCGCCGATATCAATATCGTGACGCGGAAAAAAGACAACGTCCTGATCGTGCCGCCTCGCGCGATTTCCCAATATTTGGGCCGAACGTACGTCAAGGTGCTCGACGGCGAAAGCATCAAGGAAGTGGACGTGGAGAAAGGGCTCGAGACGCCGAACGGCATCGAAATCGTAAAAGGGCTGAAGGAAGGGCAAAAGCTGATCCTGCAATAAGCCGCGAACGGCGCAGGAAGGAGGAACCGCATTCGTGGCCATACTCGTCATGATTTTCCGCAAAATGCTCAAAAATAAATGGCTCGAGCTCAGCCTGCTGTTCGGGCTCGTGCTCTCGGTCGCGCTCGTGAGCAGCATGCCGATTTATACCGAGGCGATTTTGCAGCGGATGCTCGTCAAGGAGCTGGAAAACTACCAAGTGGCGTCCGGCATGTATCCGCTTACGTATCGGGCCGGCTTGTATTTCATGGGCGAAACGCAAAAGGAGAACAGCGAAAGCGCCGCCAAGACGGACGACTTCATGCGCGCGATGGGCCCGCGCTTCGACCTGCCGATCCGCGAGTACGTCGTCGAGCGGGGGACGGACACGTTCGCATTCTCGCCGAAGGACAAGACGCGGATAGACAGCACGGTGAAGCGCAACGCCGACATCGTCGCGTTTACGGATTTGGACAATCACGTGCAGCTGGTGGACGGGGTCATGCCGGCGAAGGAACCGGTGAACGGCGTCTACGAGGTGCTCGTCGTGGAGAGCGCGCTGACACAGCTGAAGATGGTGCTCGGCAACGAATTCGTCATCGACGACGAGCGGATTCGCAAGCCGATCACCGTCAAGCCGGTCGGGGTCATCAACCCGAAGGACGAGCACGATTTGTTCTGGTACAATCCGCTCGAAAGCTACAGCAAATCGTTCATTATCGATTACGGGCTGCTGGAGCGGCTGACGACCGGCGATAGCGACATTTCGGTCCGCACCGGGTTCTGGCTGTTCGCGTTCGACTATTCGCGCATGAACATGAGCTCGATAGCCTCGTTCATCCAAACCCATGAGCGAATCGAAGCGTACGTGGTGAATACGTTCAGCAGCCAGTCGATCAAAGCGCCGGCTCTCAGCGTCATCTCGAAATATATGGACCGTCAGGAGCAGCTGCGGCTTATGCTCTGGTCGCTCAACGTGCCGGTCATGATCATGCTGGGCTTCTATCTGTTCATGGTGTCGAACTTGATCGTCGAACGGCAAAAAACCGAAATCGCCGTCCTGCGCAGCCGCGGAGCGAGCCGCCTCCAAGTGCTGCTCAGCTACGTCATCGAAGGCGTCCTGCTGGGCGCGGTCGCCTACGCCGTCGGACCGTATGCGGGGATGCTGCTGACGAAGCTGCTCGGCGCCTCGAACGGCTTTCTGGAATTCGTGCAGCGGTCGGCGCTCATCGTCGAGCTGAACGCGACGGCTTACAAATACGCGCTGTACGCGGTCGCCTTTTCGCTCGTCATGACGCTCATCCCGGCGTTTCTGGCGACGAGGACGTCGATCGTCGGACACAAGCAGCAGTTGGCGCGCATGACGAAAATGTCGTTTTGGCACAAATATTTCGTCGACGTCGCCCTGCTCGGCGTATCGATTTACGGCCTGCAAAGCTTCAAGCGGCGGATGAGCGACCTGCAGTCGCTCGGCCTCGATTCCGCCAGCTTCAAGGTCGACCCGCTCCTTTTTCTCGTTCCGGCGTTGTTTACGCTCGGGATGGGGCTGCTGCTGCTGCGTGTATACCCGCTGTTCATCCGGCTCGTCTATTGGGTCGGGCGCAAAGTATGGCCGCCGTCGCTCTATTCGACGCTGATCCAGGTCGGGCGGTCGAGCCGGCAGTATAACTTTTTGATGGTGTTTCTCATGATTACGCTCGCGACCGGGTTGTTCAGCGCCAGCGCGGCCCGCACGATGAACACGAACACGCTGGAGAAGGTGAAATACAAAAACGGCACGGACGTCATCCTGAACGTGAAATGGGAAAACGACGCGCCGCCCCCCGCCGCCGACGGCGGAATGGAAGGGGGAGGGGCTGCGCCGGCCGCAGCGGTTCCGATCGGCGGACCGAAGCGGATCCAATATACGGAGCCGCCCTTCCAGGTGTTCGCCGAGCTGCCCGGCGTGGCGCATGCCGCCAAGGTGTTCGTCAAGGACGACGCCGTCGCGCAGGCGGGGAAGACGGCATCGAAAATCAAGCTGATGGGGATCGACACGGACGAGTTCGGCCGGGCCGCGTATTTGAAGGACGGCTTGCTCGACCATCATTTCTACGACTATTTGAACTTGATCTCGACCGAGCCTTCCGCCGTGCTCGTCTCGCGCACGATGGCGGAGCAAGCCGGGGTGAAGGAAGGCGATACGATCAATATCGGCTGGAACAACGTCACGTATAAGCCGTTTACGGTATACGGCATCGTCGACTACTGGCCGACGTTCAATCCGAATCCGCAGCAGCCGGTCGCCGCGTCCGGCGACAAGAAGCCGGAGCTGCCCAAGCTCGTCGTCGGGCATCTAAGCACGATCCAGAGCGCCATCGCGCTGGAGCCGTATCAAGTATGGATCGATCTGAAGGACGAACCGTCCGCGCGGCAAACGTTCAACGACGCTTTGAACGCGAAGCAAATTCCGGTCGAAAGCTTCATCGATACGACGTTCGAGCTGACGCAGGCGAAAAACGATCCGTTCCAGATGGCGATCAACGGGGTCATGACGCTCGGCTTCTTGATCAGCGTCGTCATCAGCTTCTTCGGCTTCCTGCTGTACTGGGTGCTGTCGCTGAACGGCCGGGTGCTCCAATACGGCATTTTGCGGGCGATGGGCATTTCGTTCCTGCAGCTGATCGGCATGCTGGTCACCGAGCAGGTGCTTACGTCGGGGGCCGCCTTCCTGCTTGGCGCCGGCATCGGCAACGTCACGAGCCTGCTATACGTGCCGCTGTTCCAAATTTCGTTCAACCCGGCGACGCAGGTGCCGCCGTTCCAGGTAACGTTCGACGCGACCGACTCGGTCCGGCTGTACGTCATCGTGACCGCCATGATTTTGCTCGGCTTGTGCATATTGGGCTACCTTCTCTCACGCATCAAAATCCATCAGGCCGTCAAGCTGGGGGAGGACTGACCGCATGATCCATTGCGACAATTTGGTTAAAATTTACAAGGTCGCCGACCTCGAGGTGGTGGCGCTGCAAGGTCTCGATCTGCACGTCGAGCCCGGCGAGCTGATGGCGATCATCGGCAACAGCGGCAGCGGCAAATCGACGCTGCTGAACATGCTGGGCGGCCTCGACCGGCCGTCCGCCGGCAATTTGGTCGTGGACGGGAAAGATCTGCTCAAGTTTACGGAGAAGGATATCGTCAAGTACAAGCGGGAAACGGTCGGCTTCGTCTGGCAAAACAACGCGCGCAACCTGATCCCGTACTTGACCGCGCTCGAGAACGTCGAGCTGCCGATTTTGCTGCAGGGCCGCCGGCGCCGGCAGCGGGCGCTCGAGCTGCTGGAAGCGGTCGGTCTCGGCCACCGGGTCAAAAACCGGCTGAACGAGCTGTCCGGCGGCGAGCAGCAGCGCGTCGCGATCGCCATCGCGCTGGCGAACCATCCGCGGCTGCTGCTGGCGGACGAACCGACCGGCTCGCTCGACACGCGCATGGCGAACCAAATTCTCGACTTGTTCCGCGAGCTGAACCGGACGCTCGGACTGACCGTCGTCATCGTAACGCACGATCCGCTGCTGGCGAAGAAGGTCGACCGGGTCGTCGCGATCCGCGACGGCAAGACGTCGTCCGAATTCATCCGCAGCAAATCCTATGCCGACGAGCTGGCCGAGCTGGAGAAAGGAGAGGCCGCGCGCGAGGAGACGCACGTCGAATACGCGATTCTCGATAAGGCGGGCCGGCTGCAAATTCCGTCGAACTATTTGGAAGCGGTCGGGATGAACAACACGAATAAAATGGTCGTGACGGTCGAAGACGGGAAAATCGTCCTTTTGCCGCCGGAAAACGGGAAAAAAGCGCAGTGACGGCTCGCGGTAGGCGGGAAATGAAGCGGCGGCAAGACGTACGACCGCGCTCGGCGTACGCCGTGCTCCGGGTACCGCGCCCGGAGTGCCGCCGCGCACCGCTCCGCCTCCGTTCCCGTCGGTGCCCGTTCGTTTCCCGTGCGCTTCGCTCCCCTGCCCGGGGAGCTTTTTGCCGTTGTCGATATTTGATAGACGGGACGATGCAGTGGTATAATTTGGGGCGAGAATCGGATGAGATGGAGGAATGGATTCGGATGAGACGGACAAGGAGTCGAACTATTCTGCGCCCGCTGCTCGTTCTCGGCGCTTTGGCGACGATGCTCGCGGGCTGCGGCGGCGGCAAGGCCCAGGGCGGGGGCGAGAAAAGCTGGAGCTCGCCGCCGGCGATGTCGATCAAGGCGGACAAAAAGTACGAGGCCGTCTTCGATACGACCGAGGGGAAATTTACGGTTGGCCTGTTCAACGACACCGCTCCGAAAACGGTCAACAACTTCGTCTTTCTGTCGAAGCAAAAGTTTTACGACGGCGTCGTCTTCCACCGGATCATGAAAACGTTCATGATTCAGACGGGGGACCCGACCGGCACCGGGACGGGAGGACCGGGCTACAACATCGAGGACGAGCTGAAGACGACGCGGAAGTACGAACCGGGCATCGTGGCGATGGCGAATACCGGCCGGCCGAACAGCGGCGGAAGCCAATTTTTCATCTGCACCGGTCCGGACTGCGCGAGAAGCTTGAATCCGAATCCGAAGTACACGATTTTCGGTCAAGTGACCTCCGGAATGGACGTCGTTCAGAAGATCGCCGCAACGCCGGTGAAGGCAAGCCCGACCGGCGAGGAGAGCGTGCCGACGAAGGAAGTGAAAATCAATACCATTACGATATCCGAAAAGTAGATTCGCAACCTACATTTTACGGGAGAGGATTGAACCGAGTTGATTCGAAAATATGCGGATCGAACCGATTGGGGGAGAATCGTAGACAAGCATTTCAGCGTCATGCCGAAGAAAACGATCGGTTTTTCCGGCACCGTCACGCTGTTCGAAATCGTCAAGGTAAAGGAGCCGCTGTACAAGCAATATGAAGACAAGCGGGTGTGCATCGCGGCCGACGGCTACAAATGGCTCCAGCACTTTCCCGAATTTGCGCACTACACGCTCACTTCGATGTACGACGAGCAGAACCGGATCGTGCAATGGTTCGTCAATATATGTAAATGCCAAGGCATCGGCTCCGACGGCATCCCGTGGTATGACGATCTGTACATCAATATCGTCATTTTGCCGGACGGAACGCTGTACGTCATTCATCAGGAGAAGCTCGAGGAAGCGGTGCGCAGCGGAGAGCTGAATGAAGGCGATGCCGAGCTGGCGTGGAAGACGGCGAACCAGGTGATCGACGAATACCGCAACGGGTCGTTCGATTTGCTGCTGATGGCGGAGAAGCATTTGCAGGAGCTGTACGAGGACTAAACGAAATGCGCGGACTTGTCGATCCGGGCGTCGGACAGCGACGGGAGGTGAAGGGAATGAACCGATTGACGAACGCGATCTCCGTCAGCCGCAAACCGAGCCGGCTCCGGCGGTGGCTGAAGGCCGTCGCGATCGTCGCGGCGCTCGGCCTGCTCTGGGTCGCCTACGTGCAATGGCGGATCCACTCGGTCCCGTCCCGGACGGCGGACGGACATCGACAAGTCGCCATCGTGTTGGGGGCGTCGCTTTGGGACGACGCACCGAGCCCCGGCTTGCGCGAACGGTTGGACCGCGCGTACGAGCTGTACGCCGCCAAGGCGATCGACCGGATCATCGTCTCGGGCGGACTCGACGCGAACGGAGCGACGATCACCGAAGCGGAAGGGATGAAGCGGTATTTGACGGAGCGCGGCGTACCGGCCGAGGCGGTCGTCGAGGAGCGGGAAGCGACGAGTACGTACGAGAACTTGCTGTTCAGCAAACGGATCATGGACCGGGAAGGCTGGTCGCAGCCGGTCATCGTCACCCACGCGTTCCACGGCGCGCGTGCCCTCGATATCGCCCGGTTCGTCGGTCTGGACGGGGCGACCGTGTCGCTTATGGAGTCGAAGGTCATGTCGATGCCGTGGCACAAAAGCCGGGAGACGCTCGCCTTTACGAAATGGATCGCGGATAAGCTGCGCATGAAAGCGGGGCTATAGACGCAGCCGCCGGATTTTGATTGAAACATGCGAAAAAACCGCCGATGATTAAATCATCGGCGGTTTTTCCATTCCGCTGCTGGCTCCGGAAAAGCTTCAAGCGATCGAGCCGTCCGACCGTCCCCGGCCTTCGACCGTAACCACGATGTCTCGCGCGATCGACTCGGCTGCATGCTCCTTGCGCAGGCTGCGCATGCAGTCGTAGAACCGGTTCGACCAATCCCGGTCGTCCAGCAGCCGGTTCACTTGCCCGGCGAGCTGGCGGACGTTGTCGGAGACGAGGGCGGCGCCTTTTTGCTCCAGATAGAGAGCGTTCTCCTTCTCCTGGCCGGGAATCGGCTTGTAGACGAAAATCGGCACGTTGACGTGGATCGCTTCGGAGAGCGTGACGCCCCCGGCTTTCGTAATGATGCAGTCCGAGCCGCGCATCAGCTCGTCGATCCGGTCGACATAGCCGAGCGTCGTCAGGTTCGGCTCGCGGCGGAATTCGCGGTCCAGCCGGCGCATCAGCTTGCCGTTGCGCCCGCATACGGTCACGATGCGAACGTCCGGGCGGAGAAGCAGCCGGCGGACGATGCCGCGCACTTCGCGCCACAGGCCGCAGGTGCCCGCCATGAACAGCACTTGGCGCTGCTCGGGCTCGTGGGGCGTACCGGACTCCGGATGCGCCGTCGTGAACGCGTCGCGGATCGGAATGCCGCTCACGCGAATGCGCTGCTCGGCGACGCCGCGGCGGACGAGCCGGTGCTTCAAATCCTCGGTGGCGACGTAAAACCGGTCGGAAGCGCTGTGGATCCATCGGTTATGGAGAGCGAAGTCGGTAATGACCGTGAACGTGGGGACGGGGAGCCCCCGCCGCCGGATGTGCGACGCGATGCCGCCGAACGGGAACGTGCTGACGATCGCGTCGGGGCGCTCCCGCTCGATGACGGAGAGGAGCGTACCGACGCCGATATCGTTGAGCCAGCGTGCGAGCAGGCTGCCGTGGCCGATGTCTCGGGTCAAATAGTAGCTCCAGCCGTAATAATGGAGCCCGTAAGACGAAGCCGCCAAGCTCCGGTCGTAGACGAATTTGGCGACCGCGTCCATGACCGGGTGCGCTTCCTTCAACAGATCCAATACCGATACATGCTCGATGCCGTTCCGGCGCAGCGCCTGCTCGAGCGAGCGGGCCACCTGGATGTGGCCGTCCCCGTAGCTGGCCGTCAAGACGAGAGCTTTTATCCGTTTTCGCACGTTCGCGTCCTCCTCGAAAACGCGCCATCGGCAATGGCTCAAGCGATATAACGCGTTTTCAACTCGTTTTTCGAAATGGCGACGATTTTCGGTTCCAGAAGCTCCGACTTTTCCTTCAGCCGTTCTTTGCCTTGCGGGTGAATAATATAGAGCAATATGCGCAAATAAGTTCGGGTCAGGCTGGCGAAAAGGCCTTCGGGCAAGTCGACCACGGTGAAGCCGAGCTGCTTCGATCCGCGGTGGATCATCGTAATGCCGTATAACCCTTTCACATCGCGGTATTGCGGATCGGTCAGCAGAAGCCGGCACAGTTCCGGCATGAGCATGCGCGTTCGGCGGATGAGCTGCGTCGCCAATTGCACCGTGCTGCGGGAATCGAGCCCGAGCCGGAACAGCGTGTAATTGTCCAGATGGAGCTCCGCCACGAGGTCGCCTTTGCGGATCGATTCGCCGTCCGCGAGCTCGATCGCCCGCTTGCCTTGGTATTCGCGCACGCGAAGCTTGAAGAGCGGATTGCCGGAATCGACGGGCTTCAGGCGGAACAGGGCGACGAAGCACTTCTCCCACACCATCCAGACGGCGACGAGCGTCCGCTTCGCGAACCCGAGCCGGCGGCCCGGGACGTTCTCCAGCAGCTCGTCGACGCGGACCGGCGCGAGACCGCGCTGCCGCATGCCGGCCAGCACCTCGTCCAGCGCCGCGATCATGTGGGCGGGGGCGTCCCGGTCCGCGCCGAACGTCTCCCCGCTGTCGTGCAGCAGGACGACGGAGCCGTCCTTGATTCTCTCCATCATGCGAGCCTTCAGCTTCTCGGAGCCGATCCGGCTGCGCCAATCTTTCGGCATGACGGACCAGAGGACGACGGTGTACGATTTCAGCAAAAACAGGTCGAGCATATTCAAAATACCCCATGGCGGCCGGTAATAGGTCGGCCGTTCCCCCGTTATCGAAGCGACGATGCCGGCCGTCCGATCGGCCTGCTTTCTTAGAACGGACCAAGGCGACATGAACCAATTCGATTGGTGCCGGTAGTTGTGAATGCCGATCTGGTGTCCTTCCCGATGCATGCGGGCGATCAGCTCCGGATGCTTCTCGGCTTTGGAGCCGAGTACGAAAAAAGTGGCTTTCGCGTCGTGCTTTTTCAACAGATCGAGCAGCATCGGCGTATAGGCGGGGTCGGGACCGTCATCGAACGTAAGCGCGATCCGATTGCCGGCATGTTTGCCTTTCCGATAGACGCCGATGGCGAAAATGCGCGTAGCCACCCAAGGAACGATCGTGTACACCACGACGAGCAGAACGAAAGTCATTACCAAACGTTCCTTCATGGTCATCCTCCTCAAGTTGTCGGACCGCCCGTCCGTCTTGCTCGCGGGCGGTTGTCGGGCAAGCGTTGCACAGCCGTTACAACAGCTTTTACGTGAAGTCTATCATACCGTTTCGGCGAAGTCCAAGTAAAAAATGATTGAACCCGGCCCTTTTTCCCGGCCCGTTCCGGCGCCGATTTTCGGTGAAATTTGGAGCGGATTTCGTTTCCCATTCATAGGACAACTTGTCGTCCTGTACATTATAGGCAGGGGCGATTTGCGCACGAAGCGCGAATGCGCGCCGAGCCGGGCTTACCGATAGACGGCTGCACCTTCGAAAAAGAGGTGATCCGCTTGAGCAGTCGAGTCATTTCGGGCGATGCCGCCAAATCTTCCCGTCGAATCAACGTCGTGCTCCGTACGCCCGAGCCCGCGACCGTTTCCGATCCGGAGCAGCAGCTGGGCGGAAAAACGGTTCCTTCCCAAGGACCTTTCGCCGACGTCATGAAGGAGCTGGACCAGCTGGTCGGCCTGGACAACGTCAAGGAACTCGTCTACGAAATATACGCTTTGCTGCAAATCGGCCAATACCGCGCCGAAGCCGGCCTTGCCGCCGGACAGCAGGTGTATCATATGGTGTTCAAGGGCAACCCGGGAACCGGGAAAACGACGGTGGCGCGGATCGTCGCCAAGCTGTTTCAGTCGATGGGGCTCTTGCAGAAAGGGCATTTGATCGAGGTCGAGCGGGCCGATCTCGTCGGCGAGTATATCGGGCATACCGCGCTCAAGACGCGCGAGCTGATCAAAAAGGCGATGGGCGGCATCCTGTTCATCGACGAGGCGTACAGCTTGGCGCGGGGCGGCGAGAAGGATTTCGGCAAAGAGGCGATCGATACGCTCGTCAAGGCGATGGAGGATCATAAAAACCAGTTCGTGCTCATTTTGGCCGGCTACTCGGACGAGATGGATTACTTTTTGAGCACGAATCCGGGGCTTCCGTCGCGGTTTCCGATCGCGATCGACTTTCCCGACTACACGGTCGACCAGCTTGTGCAAATCGCGGAGCTGATGGTCAAGGAGCGGGAGTATACGCTGATCCCCGACAGCGTCATGCGGCTTCGCCAGCTGCTGACGGCGGAGAAGAACCGGACGCTGACGGCGTTCAGCAACGCCCGCTACGTCCGCAATTTAATGGAACGATCGATCCGGCACCAAGCCGTCCGGCTTCTCGGTCAGTATACGACGACATCGCCGGGGAGGCAGGAGCTGATGTCGATCAAGCCGGAAGACATGCGGACCGAGAAGCGCAGCATCTTGTGACGTTCTCGCGCCGAAGCGGGATGAAACCGCGGCCGGTCACCCATACTAGGGGAGCGTGACGCATTCATTCCGCGAGGGAGGGCAAGCGAATGCCGGACAACGACAACGGCTCCCAACGACGCGCGCCTGAACCGACCGATCCGAACAAGCAGGGACGCTCGGCCGCCAAGAAGAAGTCGAAGTGAGCGCGAAACAATCTTGCCGCCAAGGCCGCCTTTCGGGGCGGTTTTTGGCGTTGTCCCGAAAAGGGCCGACGGAAGGGGATGGGAGAGCGGGGGCCGATCGGGTATAATGGTCCCATCGGCAGACGAATGGACAACCGGAGCGGATGGAGGAGAGAGAACATGATCAAAGCGGTCGTATTCGATTTCGACGGTCTCATTCTGGATACGGAGACGAACGAATTCAAGGCGTACCAGGACGTTTACCGGCACCACGGCGCCGAGCTGACGCTCGACGTTTGGTCCGGCGTGATCGGTACGGACATGCTGTCCGTATTCGATCCGTACGGACATTTGGAAAAGCTGACCGGCAAGCCGGTCGATCGGGACTTGTTTTCCCGCATGCGGCGGGAGCGGTTCCAGAAGCGGATGGAGCTGGAGCAGCTGCGTCCCGGCGTCGTCTCGACGCTCGAGCAGGCGAAGCGGCTCGGCCTCTCGATCGGCTTGGCGTCAAGCTCTTATCGCGAATGGGTCGTCGGCTATTTGACGCAATACGGCATCCTCGACTTTTTCTCGTGCATCCGCACGCGGGATTATGTGGAGAAGGTCAAGCCGGATCCGGCGCTTTACGTCCAGGCGGTCGAATGCCTCGGCGTGAAGCCGGACGAGGCGATCGCCTTCGAGGATTCGGCGAACGGGGCGTTGGCCGCCCATCGGGCGGGGCTTCACTGCGTCATCGTGCCGAATGCGGTCACGGAAGGATTGGCGTTCGGGGAGCATCGCAAACGGCTATCCACGATGGAAGGCCTCCATTTGCAAGCGCTGATCGCGGAGCTGTCGTCGTGACCGCGGTCCGGCACACGACTCCGGGCCGGCTGCTGAATCCGGCTTCGGGTTATTTGACCGGGTACAGCCATACGTTGAATCCGTACGCGGGCTGCACGTTCGCCTGCTCCTACTGCTACGTCCGGCGCATGCCGGTTGCGTTGTTCCGCGGCGAGAAGTGGGGGGAATGGGTCGACGTGAAGCGGGGAGCGGCCGATCGGCTGCGCAAGGAGCTGGCCTCCGCGAAGCGGAAAGGCCCGGTGACGATATTCATGTCGTCGGCCACGGACCCTTACCAGCCGGCGGAGCACGGCGAGCGCGTGACGCGTTCCCTGCTCGAGGCGATGGCGGACGAACCGCCGGATTTCCTGTTCGTGCAGACGCGCAGTCCGCTCGTAACGAGGGATATCGACCTGCTGTCGCGGCTGGCCGGCCGGGTTCGCGTCAGCATGACGGTCGAGACCGACCTGGAGCCGATTCGCCGCGCGTTTTCCCCGAACGCCCCTCCGATCGCGGGCCGCCTGGCCGCCTTGAGGAAGCTGGCTCGCGCCGGGCTGCCGACGCAAGCGGCCGTGTCGCCGGTTCTTCCGAGCTCGCCGGACTTCGCCCGGACGTTGGCCGATACGGTCGATACGGTGTGCGTCGACGATTTTTTCATGGGCGACGGCAGCTTGGGCAAACGGACCGAGCAGCTCGGCATTCGCGCCGTCTTCGAGCAGCTCGGCTTGGAGGAATGGTACGATCGCGGCCGCTACTTGCGCATCGCCGATGCGCTCGGGCAATACTTCCCCGCCGATCGGATCCGGATCAGCCGCGACGGTTTTTTGCCGGATCGGCCGCTTGACGGCGGAGAGGGAGGCGTTGGACGATGATCGGGGAGGAGCGATCGTTCGAGTCGTTTTTCCATTACTTCGACGCTTCGACGGGTCCGTTTCTGAACTTGTCGGATTTGTCCGGGGACGATGCGGAGCGGGAGCTGGAGAGGCTGCGCCGGGAAGGGCGGACGTTTGCCGCCGGGCGGCCGGCGGATTATATGGACGTTCGCCGCTCCTTGGAGGCGAAAGCGCGCGAGCAATTCGTCCGCAAGGGAGGCAGGCCGGTACGGCGCGCCCCGCACTACATGACGTGGGGACCGTGCGATTGGCTGGCAAGCTGGTACCCGGAGGGGAAAAGCTTGTCGGTGCCGGTATCGAGCTTTTCCGCCGTTTCGGTCAGCTTCACCTATGGCGACCTGTTCCCGGCGATGCGGGTACGCGACGGAAAACCGTACCGCGGCCAAGTGTTTACGCTGGACGAGATGCGCCGCCTGATCGGGGAGTACGGCTTCCCGCAGCGGTGGAACCCGGACGGGGCGCACGGTCCCGAACGGTATATCGAGGTTCAGGTTTGGGACGACGGGCCGCTTGCCGCGTGGCGGATCGGCGGATGAAGGAGCGGTTCGGGCGCCTCGGCATCCGATTTTGCAACTATCCATATCCGGGAAGGTATGATATAGTAAGTTTCAGATGCAAGGATGAAACGTGAAATTTTATTCCGAAGCGGCAAACTTGCCGAAAGGCAGGGACGCAAAGCCACAGGTCTAAGGTTCGGACGAACTATGACAGCTGGGTTGCCGACAATGTTCGCCTGCGCACGATCGGTGCCGTCGTGAATCGGCCGTCCCTGTCCGGGGGCGGCCTTTCTACGTCTTGCCGTTTCGGTTCGCCCACCTTATCGGAAGGGAAGAACCTTTATGAACCCGATCCGTTCGTTCCGGAGGCTGCGGCCGGCCGCCATCCGGACCAAGGACACGCTGTTCGCCGCTCTCGTCCTGTTCGCCGGAGCGGGGGCCGTCGCGGACGCATTCCCCGATTGGATCCGCCTCGCCGCCTCGATCGCGTTCGCCGGTCTGCTGCTCGCCGTCGTCTGCTGGCGCAAGAAGCGAAAAGCCGCTTACGGGCTGTCCAGCGTCGCGCTGCTCCTGTATGTGACGGTCATTCAGCCCGACGAGCTGTTCGCCGCCCTTCTGATCGTCTATCCGCTTTTGCTCTTCTACGCTTTGCTGCTGCCCAGTCCGTTGTATACGCTCGCAGCCGCGCTCGCGGTCGGACTCCATCTGTACGCGTTCGCCGATTTGTCCGGCCGGAACGGACTCGTCGCCCATCTGCTCTTCATCACGCTCAACGCCCTCGCCTACACGATACTTGCCCGCTACACCCGCAAATTGGAAAAAGAACGGAACGAATACCGTCACCTGAGCATGATCGACTCGCTTACGGGCCTCGCGTCGCTCCAGCAGACGCTCATGTTCGGCCAGCGTCTCATCGACGAGGGCAAGACGGTGAGGGTGCTGCTGATCGATCTGAACTTCTTCAAACAAATCAACGATTCGTACGGGCATATGATCGGCAACAAAGTCATCCTTCTCGTGGCGGACTATTTGCGCGAGCTGATTCGGGGCTCGAACGGAATCGCCGGCCGTCTCGGCGGCGACGAATTCGTCATCGTGGCGGAGGACGCGCCCCGCTTCGCGGACATGAGGCAGAAGCTGCTGGACGAGTTGAACGGCCGCACGTTCGTCCCGGACGACGACTTGCCTCCCGTCTGCTTATCGTTTTCCGTCGGCGTCTCCGTTTCGTCCGGCGAATCGGCGTCGAGCATCGAGGAGCTGCTGCACGACGCGGATCTGAACATGTACGAATACAAAATGCACAACCGGATGCCGACGTTCGACCGGAAAACGTCCGATTTGATCGAGCATAATCCGGACCCGATCTGCACGTTCGACCGCAAGGGCAAGCTGCTGGCCGTCAATCCCGCCGCCGCGAAGCTGCTCGGGTATACGTTGGAGGAGATGGGGCGGCGGCCGTTCGTCGCCTTGATCCATCCGCAGGACCGGGCGAAAGCGCTGTCGGGCTTCCAGGAGACGATGCAGGGCAATCCGAGTCAGTTCGAGCTGCGGTTCTTGCATAAGGAAGGACATCCGGTCATCGCCCACGTCACTTACATTCCGATCATCGCCGACCATCGCATCGTGGGCGTTTACGGGGTGGCCAAAGACGTGACGCACGAACGGAAAGCGGAGGAGCTTCTCCGCAACTCCGAACGGCTGGCCGTCATGGGGCAGCTCGCGGCGGGGCTGGCGCACGAAATCCGCAACCCGCTCACCGCGCTGAAAGGGTTTATTCAGCTGCTGCAATCGGCGCCGGGCGACAACAAGGGGTATTTCCCGATCATGCTGACCGAGCTCGACCGGATCAACTTCATCTTGAACGAATTTTTGCTGCTGTCGAAGCCGCGGCCGACCCAATTTCGCGAGACGGATATTCGCGTCGTCCTCGAGCATGTCGTGACGCTGCTCGATACGCAGGCGATTTTGAATAAAGTCCGCATCGCGATCGAAGCGGAGGAAGACGTTCCGCCGATCCGGTGCGACGAGAATCAGATGAAGCAAGTTTTCGTCAACGTGCTCAAAAACGCGATCGAGGCGATGCCGGACGGAGGAGAAGTGACGGTGTGCACGTTCCGCACCGAGAAGGGCGTGTCGGTCCGAATAGCGGACCAAGGCGGCGGCATTCCCGAGGAGCTGCTTCCGCGTCTCGGGCAGCCGTTCCTGACGACGAAGGAGAAAGGAACCGGGCTCGGCCTTATGATATGCCGGAACATCATGGACAACCACAACGGCACGCTGACGATCCGCAACGGACCGGAACGGGGAACGATCGTCGACATCGAGCTGCCGGCGGCTGCCGGAGGATGAGCAAGCGTTGGTCCATGCGGCGAAAAACGCGCATACTACGAATGTCCGTATGCCGGCCTGCGTCTCGGGCGAGTATCGTTACTACCGATACGTCCCCATGAAAAGGGCTGCGGAAATATGTTACAATGAAGGCCGGCGAGTCAAGGAGCAGCGTCTCAGCTCGACAAGACGATAAAAGGGGTTTTCGAATGAAACAAACGATACATGAAGTGACGAGCGGCACGCCGGACAAAGCGGTCGTCGTCAGTCTCGTCATCAAAAGCGACCGGCTCAGCGACGAGATGGTCCACTATTCGTTGAACGAATTGATCAGCCTCGCCGAAAGCGCGGGCGTCGAAGTGCTGGACTCGATCGTACAGGCGAAAGACAGCGTCGATTCCAAATGGTTTATCGGCAAAGGGAAGGTCGAGGAGCTGCGCGAGCTCGCCCATCGTCTCGGCGCCAATACGGCCATTTTCGATCAGGAGCTGTCCGGCGCGCAGGTGCGCAATTTGGAGCAGGCGCTCGACCTGAAAATTATCGACCGGACGCAGCTGATTTTGGACATATTCGCGCAGCGGGCGAAAACGCGCGAAGGGTTCCTGCAGGTCGAGCTCGCCCAGCTGAGCTATTTGCTGCCGCGGCTGTCGGGCCACGGCGTCAATTTGTCCCGGCTCGGCGGCGGCATCGGCACGCGCGGTCCGGGGGAGACGAAGCTCGAGACGGACCGCCGCCACATCCGCAACCGGATCAACGAGCTGCGGCACGCGCTTCAGGAAGTGAAGCGCCACCGCGTCCTGCACCGGGAGCGGCGGAAGAAGACCGGCGTATTCCAAGTCGCGCTCGTCGGCTACACGAACGCCGGCAAGTCGACGCTGCTCAACCGGCTGACGCAAGCGGACGTCTACGCGGAAAATCAGCTGTTCGCCACGCTCGATCCGACGTCGCGCACGCTGCGGCTGCCGAACGGTCAAGACGTCGTGCTGACCGATACGGTCGGATTTATCCAAAACTTGCCCCACGACCTGGTCGCGGCGTTCCGTGCGACGCTCGAGGAAGCGAACGAGGCGGATCTCATCCTGCACGTCGTGGACAGCTCGAGCGAGATGAGGGAGCGGCAGATGCAAGTCGTGGACGAGGTGCTGCAGGAGCTCGGCGCCCAAGGGAAGCCGCGCATTACCGTGTTCAACAAAATCGATCTCCTTCCGGACGGCCGTTCGGAGCCGCTTGCGGCCGAAGGGGATTCAATCCGCATCTCCGCCTTTTCGGAAACGGACCTCGAAGCGGTGAAGCTGGCCGTGCAGGAAAAGCTGATGGGGGATACGAAATCGTTTCGGATTCCGGCGGGGCGGGGCGATTTGATATCGCTGCTGTACCGGGTGGGGGACGTCCTCGATCAGGAAGTGGAAGGCGAGGACATCCGGTTCGACGTCCGCGTGAAGCAAGCCGAATTCGACAAGCAGGGACACATGCTTCAGGCGTTTATGGCGCACGAGGCGATGCAGCAAGAGGGAGAGAGCCTTTGAGATGAACGTACCGGAGAAGATCGCCCGACTGATGGAGGAAGCGGAAGCGCTCGCGGAGCCGAAGCTGAAGCAGATCGACGGTCGGGTCGACCGCAACCAGTGGAAGGTCATTCGCGCCTTCCAGGCGCATAAAGTAAGCGATTATCATTTTGCCGGGTCGACGGGGTACGGCTACAACGACCGCGGGCGCGAAGTGCTCGACCTCGTATACGCCGACGTCTTCGGCGCGGAGGCGGGCCTTGTGCGCCCGCATTTCGTGTCCGGCACGCATACGATCGGCACCGCGCTGTTCGGCGTGCTGCGCCCCGGCGACCGGCTGCTGTACATGACGGGCAAGCCGTACGACACGCTGCACAAGGTGATCGGCAAGCCGGGCGACGGCACCGGCTCGCTGCAGGATTGGGGCATCCGCTACGACGAGGTGGCGCTTGCCGCCGACGGGATGCCGGACTGGCCGGCTCTCGCCGCGAAGCTGAGGGCGGACCCGCCGAAGGTGGTCGGCATCCAGCGATCGCGCGGCTACGATTGGCGGCCGTCGTACACGGTCGCCCAAATCGCCGAGATGGTCCGGTTCGTCAAAGAAATCGCGCCGGACGCGATCGTTTTCGTGGACAATTGCTACGGCGAATTTACGGAGGAAACCGAGCCGACCGATCCTTCCGTCGGCGTCGATTTGATGGCGGGCTCGCTGATCAAAAATCCGGGCGGAGGAATCGCTCCGACGGGAGGTTATATCGTCGGGCGGAGAGAGCTCGTGGAACTGGCCGCTTATCGGCTGACCGCACCGGGGATCGGAGGCGAGGTCGGCGCCATGCTCGGCGCGACCCGGGATATTTTCCAAGGGCTGTTCTTGGCTCCGCATCTGGTCGGGCAGGCGTTGAAAGGAAGCGTGCTGGCGGCGGCGCTGTTCGAAAGGCTCGGCTTCGATACGCATCCGCGCTGGAGCGACGAGCGGACGGATCTCATTCAGGCGATCCGATTCGCCGGACCGGATCATCTGATCGCATTCGTTCAAGGGATTCAGAAAGCGTCGGCTGTGGACGCCCATGTCGTGCCCGAACCGTGGGACATGCCGGGCTACGAGCATCCCGTCATTATGGCCGCCGGTACGTTTATTCAGGGCGGCAGTCTCGAGCTTTCCGCCGATGCGCCGATCCGTTCCCCTTATATCGCGTACATGCAGGGGGGCCTTACATACGCCCATGTGAAGTGGGGAGTCGTCATGGCACTGACGAATATGATGGAAAAAGGTCTATTGTAATCAAATCTCACATGCATTGACATGTTTATGCCCGAAATGTACAATGAGAGTATATCCTCTACACGCTGGAGTGGTGTACAATGAGCGACGAAATACGCCGCAACATGGCTTTATTCTCGATCGGCAGCGTCATGAAGCTGACCGAGCTGACCGCAAGGCAAATCCGTTATTACGAGCAGCACGAGCTGATCGTCCCCGCCCGTACGGACGGGAATCAGCGCCTGTTCTCGTTCAACGACGTGGAGCGGCTGCTGCACATCAAAGCGCTGATCGAGAAGGGCGTCAATATTGCGGGCATCAAGCAAGTGCTGAACCCGGTTTCGAAAAATTCGGAGGACGCGACGGTCATTACCGAGGAAACCGCGGCGAAGCGCAAGGAGCTGACCGACTCCCAGGTACACAAAATGTTGAAGCAGGAACTGCTGACCGGCAACCGGAGAGGCAAAGCTTCGCTGATCCAGGGCCAGCTGTCCCGCTTTTTCAATTAATCGAACTTTAAGGAGGATGTTCCGTGTCCCAACCGAACTACACGAAAGAAGACATTTTGCGAATCGCCAAAGAGGAAAATGTCCGATTCATCCGGCTGCAATTCACCGATTTGCTCGGCACGATCAAAAACGTGGAAATTCCGCTCAGCCAATTGGAAAAAGCGCTGGATAACAAGATGATGTTCGACGGATCCTCCATCGAAGGCTACGTACGGATCGAAGAATCCGACATGTATTTGTATCCCGACCTGAGCACCTGGGTCATTTTCCCTTGGGTGGCGGAAGATCGCGTCGCCCGCTTGATTTGCGACGTTTATTTGCCGGACGGCCGTCCGTTCCCCGGCGATCCCCGCGGCATCCTGAAGCGCGCGCTCAAGGAAGCGGAGGAGATGGGCTATACGGCGATGAACGTCGGTCCGGAGCCGGAATTTTTCCTGTTCAAAACCGACGAGAAAGGCAATCCGACGATGGAGCTCAACGACCAGGGCGGTTACTTCGACCTGGCTCCGACCGACCTCGGCGAGAACTGCCGCCGCGAAATCGTGCTGACGCTCGAGGAGATGGGCTTCGAGATCGAGGCGTCCCACCACGAAGTGGCGCCGGGCCAGCACGAAATCGACTTCAAATATGCGGACGCCATCAAGGCGGCCGACCAAATCCAAACGTTCAAGCTCGTCGTCAAGACGATTGCGAGACAGCACGGCCTGCATGCGACGTTTATGCCGAAGCCGCTGTTCGGCGTGAACGGCTCCGGCATGCACTGCCATCAATCGCTGTTCCGCGGCTCGGAGAACGCGTTCTTCGACGACAGCGACAAGCTCGGGCTTAGCGAGACGGCCCGTTATTATATGGCCGGCGTCTTGAAGCACGCGCGCGCGTTCGCGGCGGTGACGAACCCGACGGTCAACTCGTACAAGCGGCTCGTACCGGGCTACGAAGCGCCGTGCTACGTCGCTTGGTCGGCCAGCAACCGCAGCCCGATGATCCGCATCCCGGCTTCCCGCGGATTGAGCACGCGGGTCGAGGTGCGCAATCCGGACCCGGCGGCCAACCCGTATTTGACGCTCGCCGTCATGCTGAAAGCCGGACTCGACGGCATCAAGACGAAGGCGGAGCTGCCGGCGCCGGTCGACCGGAACATTTACGTGATGTCGGACGAAGAGCGGGAAGAGCAGGGCATCCCGAGCTTGCCGGCTGATTTGCGCGAAGCGCTCGTCGAGCTGATGAACGACGAAGTCATTTGCGACGCGCTCGGCGAGCATGCGCTGACTCATTTCGTCGAGCTGAAAGAGATCGAATGGGACATGTACCGCACGCAAATCCACGCGTGGGAGCGCGACCAGTACATGACGCTGTATTGACGAAAAGCAAAGAAGCCATGGACCCGGTCCGGCCTATCGCCGGAACCGATCCATGGCTCTTTTTTTCGCGGAAAAGACGTCTTACTTCAAGTCGATCCGAATCGGCTTATCGCTCGAACGGAATGTGCCGTCGCCCAATTGGCCGTTTTCGTTCGAACCCCATGCCCATAGGGTACCGTCGCTTCGGACCGCCAAATGATGAGCCCCGCCGCTTGCGATCGCGGCTATGTTGTCCAATCCGGCCACTTGATGCAGGCTCGGATCGATTTTAGCGCCATACTCCGGAAAAGTGTAGAGCGTAATTCCCCAAGACCAGACCGTGCCGTCCTTTTTCAACCCTAACGAGCGGTCGAAGCTGCCTTGGATGGCGACCATGCCGTCCAGCGCCGATAGCCGCACCGGGGAATCGACGATTTTTTGCTCATCCAGTCCGAGCTGGCCGCGAAGGTTGCTTCTCCAGCCCCATACGGAGCCGTCCTTCCGAATCGCAAAAAAGCATTCGTCGCCGGCAAATACGCTCGCCACGTTCGACAAACCGTCCACCCGCTGCGCCTTGACCGGAGCGATGCCCCCGAAAGCCGTTGCGCCTTCCCATGTCCAAACGGAGCCGTCTTTCCCGACGATCGTCAGCTTCGACTGACCGGACCAATTGGCGAAGGCGATATCCGCCGCGTCGGAAATATTGGGAATTTGTATGGGAGTGTCCCCGTATCCATGCGGCACGGGACGCCATACCCAGACGAAGCCGTCTTTCTTGACGGCGGAATGAAACGAATCGCCCGCCGCCACCTTGACGACATCGGCAAGATCGAGTTGTACGGGATCCTGGATTTGGAATTGCAAGCGGCGGTCGGAGCCGTCGACCGGGGCCGGGCCGGCCGACCAAGTCCATACCGTTCCGTCTTTTTTCAAAAACAGGTTGGACGATACTTGCGCAATCTGCTTCATCGTCCCCATCCGGATCGGAGTATTGTCGCGAAGCTTCCAGTCCGAAAATTCAAAATCTCCCATACCGCCCCAATACCAAACGTCGCCTTGTTCGTTATAAGCGATGCTGTGTACGCCGTCCGCCGATATGTACAGCTTCGGCGGCGGGGTGCGGCCGTTTATCGGCGACTCCGCATAGGCGAAAGTTCCGGACGCCATCATCAACACGGCGACCCAGGCGAAGACGCGAAATCGGACGGTTTTCAGTACAGCGGCAAATCGAATCAAGCCAAAATAATAGGGTTTACTGCCTAAAATACCAATATGTGGAAGTACTTTCTAAAGTTTATACGACATTATGCGGGAAATGGGTTTCAAAGTTGCCGAACGAAATGAACGAAAAAAACAGCCTTTCGGCGGTTGCGCCGGAAGGCTGTTTTGTAAGGGACGGACGATTTAATGAATGTCGCGGAACAATCCGATCACTTTGCCGAGGATCGTGACGTTGCGGAGGCGGATCGGCTCCATCGTCGGGTTTTCCGGCTGGAGGCGAATATGGTCGCGTTCCTTGTAAAACGTCTTGACGGTCGCTTCGTCGTCTTCGGTCATCGCGACGACGATGTCGCCGTTGTTAGCCGTCGGCTGCTGCTTGACGATAACGTAATCGTTATGATGGATGCCCGCGTCGATCATGCTTTCTCCGACGACTCGAAGCATGAACACGTTATGATCGCCGACGAAATGGCTTGGCAGCGGGAAATATTCCTCGATATTCTCGGTCGCCGTAATCGGCACGCCTGCCGTTACTTTGCCGACGACGGGCACTCGCGCGATCGAGAAGGAGAAGACGGACGCCGATTCGTCGTGGGCGCCCAAAATTTCGATCGCCCGGGGCTTGGTCGGGTCTCTGCGGATGAGGCCTTTCTTCTCAAGACGGTCGAGATGGCCGTGCACCGTGGAGCTGGACGCGAGCCCGACGGCTTCGCCGATTTCCCGAACGGAAGGCGGGTAGCCTTTATCGCGTACTTCGTTCTTGATAAATTCCAGTATCGCTTGTTGGCGATTGGAAACCTTGCTCACGATCATCACTCCAATGCGGACATGTTATTTGGGTAAATTATACCACAGAACTCGAGTTCGCACAAACATAAGTTCGATTTCCGGAGGGGAACATTCGTTCGAAAAAGCGTTGACGGGAATGTTTGTTCGTGTTACTCTGATACTAGAACAAATGTTTGGGGGTCAACTACCATGTACGCATCCATTTCCGAAATGAACATCCGCAACCGGCATTCTCATACATCCCGTTCGGCGGGACAAACTCACCGCACCGCACCGCGTCGTGCGGAGCGGAATACGCGTCTGCTTACGATCGTCGTCGCCATGCTTCTCTGCTTCGGTATCGGCGCGCTCGTCCACTCGTGGTCGGGCGAGGATCAGGTCCAAGCCGCTTCGGTACAAGCGAAGGAGCAGGTGATCGTGAAGCCGGGAGATACGCTTTGGACGATTTCGGAGCGGTATGCGCCCGAAGGCGAAGATATTCGCCGGTATATCGCCGACCTGAAGAAGGCGAACGGTTTGTCCACCAGTGCCTTGACTGCGGGACAAGTGTTGGTGCTCCCTTGAGCCGCTTGTCCGACTTCCTATATCCGGCTTTTTATTCGTATTGGAGTAATCTTTCGAGAAAACGAATGTATATTCCTATATAAGCCTGATAGCCTCCGCTATCGGGCTTTTGTGCGTTCCGCCGTCGCTTGCCTTGACAATCCGCTCCTTCGCATGTCAAAGTAGGAGATAACCGACTTTAGGAGGCCGAACATGATTACCGAACAAATGATCGCTCGCATCAACGAGCTGGCCAAAAAGGCGAATACCGTCGGACTGACCGACGACGAGCTGGAGGAGCGCAACCGGCTGCGCAGAACGTATATCGATGCGTTCAAAACGTCGCTTCGCGCCCAGCTCGACTCGATCGAGTTCGTGGACGGGGACAAGGCGAACGGCCCCGATAAAAAGCCTCATTAAGAACGGAGGAGCAGCATGTCCCGCAAATGGGAACGAATGGTGCAAAAAAACAGCAAGCAATTGAACAAGCAGCGCCGGAAAACCGGACAAGCACCGATCAGCACGGCGCAGGAGCAAGCGGACATCTTTAAAGGAAGAAGCTGGTTTTTGCCGGCGCTTCTCGTCGCCGTTTCGTTTTTCTTCGGCATCGTCTCGGCCGGCGTATACGAATCCGACACCTTTTACTGGGTGACGGTAATCGGCTACTTGCTGCTCGGCGTCTTGTATTTCTTGCGCAGGCCGTATATCAAGGTCGGCAAAAACAAGCTGTCGACGCGGCGTCTCGGCGTAGAGAAAACGTTCGGCGCGGACGAGATCGAAGCGATTGCGGTCCAGCGAGGCAGCGTCTCGATCCAGATGAAGGGGAAGCGGACGCGGTGGGTGCTGTCGAAGTTTCAGCATTTGTATGATATTCCTGCACTCGCCGCGCGGTTGAAAACGTTCGCCGAGCATAACGGAATCGACTACCGGGACGAAGCGGCATAACCCGCAACGGAAAAGGGGAGAAACGAGAAAAATGGCTATACGGGCAGTACTGTTCGATTTGGACGATACGTTGCTGTGGGACGACCGGAGCGTGAAGGAAGCGTTCGAGGCGACATGCCGCATCGCGGCCGACGAGAAGGGAGTCGACCCCGCCGAGCTGGAGGGAGCGGTTCGCCGTGAGGCGAGAGCGCTGTATGAATCGTACGAGACGTTCCCGTTCACGAAACGAATCGGGATCAATCCGTTCGAAGGGCTGTGGGCCCGGTTCAGCGAAGGGGAGCAGCAGGAGTTTCGCCAGCTGGAGCGGCTCGCCCCGGGTTACCGGACCGAATCGTGGACCAAAGGGCTCTTAGCGGTAGGCGTCGACGATCCGGAGCTCGGATACCGGCTCGGCGAGACGTTTCCGAAGGAGCGGAGAGCGAGACCGCTCGTCTACGAAGAAACGTTCGCGGTGCTGACCGAGCTGAAGGAGTCGTACAAGCTTTTGCTGCTGACGAACGGTTCGCCCGACCTGCAAAAGGAAAAGCTGTCCGGCGTGCCCGAACTGTCCGGCTACTTCGATCATATCGTAATTTCGGGAGCGTTCGGGGAGGGCAAGCCGGCCGCGTCCATTTTCCGGCACGCGACGGAGCTGCTCGGCATTCGCCCCGAGGAAGGCATCATGGTGGGCGACAAGCTGACGACCGACATTATCGGGGCGAACGGGGTCGGCATGACATCGGTATGGATCAATCGCCACGGCGTCAGCCGGACCGACGATATCATTCCTTCTTATGAAATCGACCATTTACGGAAAATCCGCACCATTCTCGACGAGTTGAACTGAACCGAGAGCCGGCAGCAGCGCTGTCGGTACATCGAACGAGCGACAAAAAAGCCCGATGCTTTCTCGCGAAAGCGCCGGGCTCCTTTTTGTGAACGGACAATGATCGGCTTACGCCTTTTGGAAGGCGGGATCTTCGTACGGATGCGCAATCCAGCCCTCGGTTTCGATGAACAGCCGGACGGCGACGATTTTCCGGTTTTCCATCAAGGTGAAGAAGTGCGGCTTATTCTCCGGAACGGAGATGACGTCGCCCGCCTCGAGCTCGACATCGAAATAGCCGACGTCGTCGGTGCCCTTGATGATGAATATGCCTTTGCCCGCCGTAATGGCGCGGACTTCGTCTTCGGTGTGGGTATGCACCTGTTCGAATTTTTTCAGCAGCTCCTCAAGGTTCGGCGTCGCGTCGGACAGCGCCACGATGTCCCACGTACGGTAGCCGCGGCGGCCCGCCAGATCGCGGATTTCGGCGTCGAACGTCGTGAGAATTTGCTGCTTCTCCTCGTCGGACAGGACGAATTTCTCCTGCAGCTCGGCCGGCAGCTTGGCCGGATCCCAGTGCTCGTACAACACTTCTTGCTTTTCCAGGAACGATTTGACGTTTTGTTCGCCTTGGATGCGTTCGTTCGTATTGCGGATGCGAATTTCAGCCATCGGTTATTCCCTCTTTCCGGATATGGATAAATGCCAGTTAAATTGTATTATATGCGAAAAAAGACCCCGTGTCGATGGATCGGCATAAATAAAATAATGAATTCCGATAAGAAAACTAGATATTATATCGCTTTCGAAAACCGGCGGTTTCTGGTAGACTATGATTTAAAATGAAAAGACGGCAACGCGAACAAGGGGTGGACCGAATGCAAAAACCGGCTTTGGCGGAACGGCTTCGACAAAAAATATTGATTCTCGACGGAGCGATGGGCACGATGCTCCAGCAGGAAAACTTGACGGCCGACGACTTCGGCGGCGAAGAGCTGGAAGGATGCAACGAGATTTTGGCGGTGACGCGTCCGGACGTTATCTCGAAAATTCACGAGGCGTATTTGGAAGCCGGCGCCGATCTATTGGAAACGAATACGTTCGGCGCGACGAGCGTCGTGCTGGCCGAGTACGATATACCGGAACGGTCCCGCGAGCTGAACCTCGCGGCGGCCCGGCTGGCGGTGGAGGCGGCGAACAAATATTCGACGCCGGACTGGCCCCGCTATGTGGCGGGCGCCATGGGCCCGACGACGAAAACGTTGTCCGTGACCGGCGGCGTGACGTTCGACGAGCTGATCGATAGTTATTACGAGCAGGCGGTCGCCCTGATCGAAGGCGGCGTGGACGCGCTGCTGCTCGAGACGTCGCAAGATACGCTGAACGTAAAAGCGGGAAGCATCGGCATCCGCAAAGCGTTCGAGACGACCGGCGTTACGCTGCCGATCATGATATCCGGCACGATCGAGCCGATGGGCACGACGCTTGCGGGGCAAAACATCGAATCGTTCTACATTTCGCTCGAGCATTTGAAGCCGGTATCGATCGGGCTGAACTGCGCGACCGGCCCGGAATTCATGAAAGACCATATCCGTTCGCTGTCCGCGATCGCCGGAACGGCGGTCAGCTGCTACCCGAACGCGGGACTTCCGGACGAGAACGGCCATTACCACGAATCCCCGGCTTCGCTTGCGAAAAAGCTGGGCGGCTTCGCCGAGCAAGGCTGGCTCAACATCGCGGGCGGCTGCTGCGGCACGACGCCGGATCATATCCGGGCAATCGCCGAAACGATGCGGGCGTACAAGCCGAGAGAGATGAAGGGCGACCACCCGCCGGCCGTTTCCGGCATCGAAACGGTGTACATCGAGCCGGAAAACCGGCCGTATATGGTCGGGGAGCGAACGAATGTTCTGGGCTCCCGCAAATTCAAACGGTTGATCGCCGAAGGAAAGTTCGAGGAAGCTTCGGAAATCGCCCGCGCGCAAGTGAAAGGCGGCGCACACGTCATCGACGTCTGTCTGCAGGACCCGGATCGCGACGAGGCGGCCGATCTGGAGCAGTTTTTGCAGCAGGTCGTCAAAAAAGTGAAGGTGCCGCTCGTCCTCGATACGACCGATCCGAAGGCGCTCGAGCTCGGTCTGAAATATTCGCAGGGCAAAGCGATCATCAACTCGATCAACCTGGAGGACGGCGAGGAGAAGTTCGAGAAGGTCGTCCCGCTCATTCATCAATACGGCGCGGCCGTCGTCGTCGGCACGATCGACGAGCGCGGACAGGCGATTACGCGCCAAGACAAGCTCGAAGTGGCGAAGCGGTCGTACGACCTGCTAGTGAACAAGTACGGCCTCGATCCGCGCGACTTGATCTTCGACCCGCTCGTCTTCCCGGTCGGCACCGGCGACGAGCAGTATATCGGCTCCGCGCCCGAGACGATCGAGGGTATCCGCCTGATCAAGGAGGCGATGCCGGAATGCCAGACGATTCTCGGCCTCTCCAACGTATCGTTCGGCTTGCCCGAAGCGGGGCGCGAGGTGCTGAACGCCGTCTTCCTGTATCATTGCACGAAAGCCGGGCTCGATTACGCCATCGTCAATACGGAGAAGCTGGAGCGCTACGCCTCCATCCCGGAACAGGAGCGGAAGCTGGCGGAAGCGCTCATTTACGAGACGAGCGACGAGACGCTGGCCGAATTCGTCGCCTTCTTCCGGACGAAGAAGGTCGAGAAGAAGGAGAAAGCTTCGAACTTGACGCTCGAGGAGCGGCTCGCTTCGTACGTCGTGGAAGGGACGAAGGAAGGACTTATCCCCGATCTCGAACAGGCTCTCCAAAAATATGCGCCGCTCGAAATCATTAACGGACCGCTCATGAGAGGGATGGAGGAAGTCGGCCGCTTGTTCAACAACAACGAGCTGATCGTGGCCGAGGTGCTGCAAAGCGCCGAGGTGATGAAGGCGTCGGTCGCGTTTCTCGAACAATTCATGGAGCGTTCCGAGAGCGCGGTGAAGGGCAAAATTTTGCTCGCCACCGTCAAGGGCGACGTGCACGACATCGGCAAAAACTTGGTCGAGATCATCTTGTCGAACAACGGCTACCAAATCGTCAATCTGGGCATTAAAGTGCCGCCGGAGCAGCTGATCGAGGCGTACCGCAAAGAAAAGCCGGACGCGATCGGCCTGTCCGGACTTCTCGTCAAGTCGGCCCAGCAGATGGTCGTCACCGCACAGGACTTGCGGGCGGCCGGCATCGAGGTGCCGATTCTCGTCGGAGGCGCGGCGCTGACGCGGAAGTTTACGAAAACGCGGATCGCGCCGGAATACGACGGCATGGTGCTGTACGCGAAGGACGCGATGGACGGCCTCGATATCGCCAACAAGCTGAGCGACGCCGAGCAGCGCCAGAAGCTGATCCAGGAGCTGCGCGAAAGCATGGATTCCGTCGTCATGGAATCCGGCAAGCCGACGGATGAAGTGAAGCTGACCCGAGCGGCCAAATCGTCCGTCTCGCAGGAGGCGCCCGTATATATCCCGCCGGATATGGAAAGACATGTGCTAAGGGATTATCCGATCGACCATATTTACCCTTACGTCAACATGCAGACGCTGCTCGGCCACCATCTCGGCTTGCGCGGCAAAGTCGAGAAGCTGCTCGAGGAGAAGGACCCGAAGGCGGTCCAGCTCAAGGAAACGATCGACGGCCTGTTCGCGGAGGCGAGGGCGGAAGGGCTGATCCAGGCGCACGGCATGTACCGCTTCTTCCCGGCCCAATCGGACGGCAACGACATTATCATCTACAACCCCGACGAACCGACCGAAGTTCTGCACCGGTTTTCGTTCCCGCGCCAGGATGTGGAGCCGTTCCTTTGCTTGGCCGACTTCGTCAAATCGGTGTCGAGCGGAACGATGGATTATATCGGCTTCCTCGTCGTGACGGCCGGACAGGGGATCCGGGCAAGAGCGGAGGCGATGAAGGACAACGGCGACTACTTGCGCTCCCACGCGCTACAAGCGTTCGCGATCGAGCTTGCCGAAGGGTTCGCCGAGCGGGTGCATCATATGATGCGCGATATGTGGGGGTTCCCGGATTCGCCGGAGCTGACGATGCAGCAGCGATGGGGAGCCCGGTATCAGGGCATCCGCGTGTCGTTCGGCTACCCGGCGTGCCCGAACCTGGAAGACCAAGAGCCGTTGTTCCGGCTGATGAAGCCGCAAGACATCGGTGTGGAACTGACGGAAGGATTCATGATGGAGCCGGAGGCGTCCGTCTCGGCGATGGTGTTCTCGCATCCGGAGGCGCGTTATTTCAACGTAGACAAAGCGTAAATCCGGCGGAAGGAGTCGCATGGAGCTTTATTTTCTCGGCACGGGGGCGGGAATGCCCTCGAAAGAACGGAACGTGACGTCGATCGCGCTGACGCTGTACGACGAACGCGGCACGATGTGGCTGTTCGACTGCGGCGAAGGGACGCAGCACCAAATGCTGCGATCCCCGCTCAAGGCGAGCCGGCTCGAGTTTCTGTTCATCACGCATTTGCACGGCGATCATATTTACGGGCTGCCCGGCTTGCTGACGAGCCGGTCCAATCAAGGCGGGACGACGCCGGTGACGCTCTTCGGACCAGCCGGGCTCGAGCAGCTGCTCGAGCCCGTCCTGCGGTACAGTCAGGCGCATCTGTCCTACGAGCTGATCTATCGCGAAACGAAGGAAGGGACCGTCTTCGAGGACGATCAGTTCGAGGTCGTCTGCGCCAAGCTGGATCACCGGATCGACAGCTTCGGCTACCGGATCGTCGAAAAGGATAAACCGGGCAAGCTCGACGCGGCGAAGCTGAAGGCGCTCGGCGTCCCGCCGGGGCCGCTGTTCGGCCGGATCAAGCGGGGAGAGACGGTGACGCTGCCGGACGGCACGGTCGTCGACGGCCGATCGTGCATCGGCGAGCCGATTCCGGGCAAAGTCGTCACCGTACTCGGCGATACGCGGCGGTGCGAAGCGGCCGTCCGGCTGTCGCGGGGAGCGGATGCGGTCGTGCACGAGGCGACGTTCGACTCGTCGCTCGCGTCTCTTGCCGAAGCCTATTATCATTCCACGGCCAAGGATGCGGCTCTCTCCGCGAAGGAAGCGGGCGCGAAACGTCTTATCCTGACCCATATCAGCTCGCGATACCATGAGGACGAAGCCGCCAAGCTGCTGCTCGAGGCGCAGGAGCATTTTCCGCGCACGGCGATCGCGAAAGATCACGCGAGCTTTCCGATTTCCGCCTCTGCGGAGTAGCCGAAAATCGACGCGTCCAAGGCGAAAAGCCCGATTCAGCTTCGGCTGAAAAGGGCTTTTGCTCCGCTTGGCGGCCGATCTCGGCGAAACCGTCACTCGCCGGCGTTCGCTTCGTCCCGGATTTCCGAACGGAAACCGGAGATGCTTTCGCGGCGGCGTTCGTTTTTCGCTTCGATGTCGCTTTTTTCCGTTGCGGAAATTTCGTCCGCATGCTCGTCCAAATAGCTTTCGGCTTCCTCCAGGTTGCCGATCGTGTCCTGCACCATCTCTTGCAGCTTCTCGACGTTGTCGGAACGGTCGTCAGGCTTGGCCACGGATCATCCCTCCTTTCGTCCAAAATCGGCAATACGAAACTAACATTCCAATATCCGGTCCGAATTATACGAAATTCCGACGGGTGCCGGGGCTATACGTCGAGCCGAAATGGGGAAAGCTGACAATAATACCGCTTCTCCGCCGTCCCGTACATAGGCGGGAGCACAGAACGGATTCGCTATCATATAATGGGAAGTACGTCAGGTCGAGTAAGGCTCCATAACGAAAGCGGGGAGGTATCCTTATGGATAAGTTTCACTTCATAGGCATTAAGGGTGCCGGGATGAGCGCTTTGGCGCAAGTTCTGCATGATACGGGACATCCCGTTCAAGGATCGGACGTGGAAACCGAATTTTTTACGCAAAAGCCGTTGGAGCAGCGGGGCATCCCGCTATTCCGGTTCGGCGACGACGAGGTTGCGGCCAACGGGACGAGAGTCATCGCGTCGAACGCGTTCAAGGACGACCATCCGGAAATCGTCCGGTATGCGGAACGCGGCGTCGCGGTCGAGCGGTACCACCATTTTCTCGGTGACTGGCTTCGCCGCTTCACGAGTTTCGCCGTAACCGGCGCGCACGGCAAAACGTCCACGACCGGCATGCTCGCGCATACGTTCAGCGGCCTGCACCCGACCTCGTATTTGATCGGTGACGGAACCGGCTCCGGCGTGCCGGGCAGCAAATATTTCATCTTCGAAAGCTGCGAATACCGCCGGCATTTTTTGGCGTACGAGCCGGATTATGCGATCATTACGAACATCGATTTCGACCATCCGGACTATTTCACGGGGCTGGACGACGTCACCCGGGCGTTTCAGGAGATGGCGAACCGCGTCCGCAAGCATCTGATCGCCTGCGGCGACGATCCGCAAGTCCGGAAGCTGAAGCCGGGCGTACCGGTGCTCCATTACGGCTTCGGCGACCATAATGCGCTGCGCGCCGATCATGTCCGGTCGGGTCCGGAAGGGATGACGTTCGACGTCCATCTGCACGGCAATCCGCTCGGCGCCTTCACCGTGGCGGCTTACGGGCGGCATAGCGTGCTGAACGCGCTCGCCGTCATCGGAGCGGCCGTGCTCGAGGATTTGAATATCGATGACGTGAAACGGCGGCTTGCCACGTTCGGGGGCGTCAAGCGCCGGTTTTCGGAGAAAAACGTGCGCGGCAACATTTTGATCGACGATTACGCCCACCATCCGACCGAAATTGCGGCGACGCTGGATGCGGTACGTTCCAAATATCCGGGCAAAAAAGTCGTCTCCGTCTTCCAGCCTCATACGTATTCGCGGCTCGAAACGTTCCTCGACGAGTTCGCCGAATCGTTGTCCGGTTCGGATGAAGTATACTTATGCAGCATATTCGGCTCCGCCCGGGAGCAATCGGGCGGCGTTACGATCGAACGGCTGATCGAGAAAATCCCGGAATCCCGGTATATCGCGGAGAACAGCATCGACCAGCTGAACGGCTATTCCGACTGCGTCCTGCTGTTCATGGGCGCCGGCGATATCCAGAAGTATCAGACATGGTACGAGCGGGCTTGAGGAGGACCTCCTCGAGCGAACCGGCATCTTGGAAGCAAGCATCCCCTTCGTTCCGAGCGAACGAAGGGGATTTTGGTTGTCGCCGGGCGTGCTATAATGGAAAAAGTCGACAGACGGCACGCGATGGGAGGGGGCGAACCATGGATACGGACTGGAAAATCGAACGGCTGGACCGGATGCTTAACGTGACGGCCGAGCTTTTTTTCGGCAAAGAAGCGGAGCTGTTCTTCCGCCGTTTTGAAGGGGGCCGCGACAGCCTGCTCGACATCGGCTGCGGCAACGGCGCGTATTTGGGGCGGCTTGCCGCGGCCTATCCGGGACTCGGGCTGACCGGGATCGATCCGGAGGAGCGGCTGCTGCGCAAGGCGAAGGACGCCCCCTCGCTGGCGCAAGCCGCTCGCTTCCTGCATGGCGGCTACGATGTGCTGACGGGCGATGAAACGTACGACACGATACTCGCCCGGCTCGTCGTGCTGCATCTGCCCGACCGGGACCATTGGGGGCACTGGTTGGCGGAGCGGACACGCGAGCGATCCGAGCTGGTCGTCATCGATTTCGACGACGACCGGTATTGCGGCGACGATCGGCTGCCGTTGTTCACCGCGCTGTACAAGCGGGCGCGCCGGACGCTGAGGGGGCCGCGATCGTTCGTGCCGCTGCCGGACGCACTCCGGCTGGCGCTCGAGCCGTACGGCTTCGAGCGGCTGCGGGTGGAGCGGTACGAGGTCCGGGCGGACAAGCCCGATACGAAGCGGCTGCTGAGGGATTACATGCGGCTCGCCACGGAATATATGACGGGGGAACCGATATCGGCCGAGCGGGAGCGCGAGCTGCTCGACTGGGAGGACGACCCGGCGAGCGATCAACGGATCCCGATGTTCGGAGCCGTTTTCGCGCGACGAAAAGGCGACGAATCGGGAAAGGGAGAAGGAGAGGGGGAGCGGACGGCATGAACTGGTTTACCGATTACGAGACGGAGCTCGCCATCGTGTTCGCCGAGGCGGAAGCGCGAATCGGAACGTTTCCATCGCCGCTCGCGGGCGACGGGCTGGCGTATTTGCAGTCGTTCCACCCGCTCCGGGAAGGCAGCACGAAAAACTACATCTGCTACCTGCTGCCGTATTGGCTGAAGGACGCTGCCGGCATCGACGAAGCGGCATGCCGGCGAATCGCCTTGGCGAACGTGTTCGTCATGCTGCATTATTTCGTGTTGGACGATTTGATGGATACGGTTCCGGGAAGATGGAAGGAGACGCTGGCGCTCGGCCAATTGTTCCGGCTGCAGGCGGAGGGGCGGTATCGCGCCATGTTCGACTCGACTTCGCCTTTCTGGTCGTGCTACGAAACGTATGCGACCGAATGGGCGGACGCCGTAGCGAACGAAGGTAAGCGGGACGACTTCTTCGAGCGGCCGGCGCGAATCGCGCACAAAGCGAGCCCGGTCAAGCTCGCCTCCGCGGCGGCGCTTCTGTTAGGAGGTCGCGGCGATCGGATCGAGGGCGTATCGGCGCTCGTCGATTGCGTGCTCGTTACGCTGCAAATGGCCGACGACCGGGCGGATTGGCGCGAAGACCTCCGGGAAGGAGGAGGCTGCGGCAACGTTCTGTTGGCGCTCGTTCGCCGGGAGCGAGGCCTTTCGCACGACGCCGCGCTAACCGAGGAAGACGTGAAGCAAACGCTGTACGCGAAAGGCGGTCTGACCCGGTATGCGGCCATCGCGGAGGAGAACCATGCGCGGCTGCTCGAGTCGGAGCTTCGCATCGCGCCGCTCGCCGCCTTCCACGAATCGATCGTGCGAACCGTCCGCGAAGCCGCCGAATCGATCGAGCGCCAGAAGAAAGCGCTCCAGGCGGGAGGATTTTCCTATTGGCTGTCGAAAAATGCCTTTTCCTCGTAGATTTGGTCGGCCGTTCATGCTACACTTAGGTCGATGGGCTTATCCAATCTTTGGAAAGGGTGAACGGCATGTCGGCGGAACAACAGCTGAAACAGCAAATTATCGAGAAAGCATGGGGAGATCCGGTGTTCAAGCAGAAGCTGCTGGACGATCCGAAAGGGGCGATCCGGGAAGCGTTCGGCATCGACATTCCCGACCATATCGAACTGAAGGCGGTCGAAGAGAAGCCCGACCAATACGTGCTCGTCATTCCTCCGAACCCGGCGGAGACGCTTAGCGACGGGTCGGAGGAGACGGACACGGACGCGGCTTGGTAAGCCGCTATTCGGAGGAGGCGTAGGGGAAGCGGACGATCGCTTCCGTCCCGACGCCTTTTTTGCTAATAAATTCGAGTCGGCCCTGCATCACCTCGATAATGCGGAACGTGACCATCAGGCCGAGCCCGGTGCCTTTCGTTTTGCTCGAGAAGTACGGCTCTCCGAGCCGGGACAGCTCGTCTTCGTCCATCCCGTGACCGTTGTCGATGACGCGGACGACGACATCGTCGAGCTCCCGGTAGGCGCGAATCTCGATTTTTCCTTCCCCGTTCAACGCCTCGATGCTGTTTTTGATAATGTTGACGAACGCCTGCTTCAGCTTCGACGAGTTGCCTCGGACATACAAGTCGTCCTCGACGTCGACGCGAATTTCCCCCCCTTGCAGATGGGCCATCGGTACAAGAATGCCTTCGATATGCTCGAATTCGTCGGACAAGCGAAGCACGGTCACGTCGTCGAGCTGCGGCTTGGCGAATGTCAAGAAGTCGGTGATGATGCCGGAAGCCCGGTCGAGCTCCTCCAGCGCATATTGCAAGTACGCTTTTTCCTTGCCGTCCCCCTTTTCGCAGAGCAGCTGGATAAACCCTCGGGTCACTTGCAGCGGATTGCGCACCTCGTGTGCGACCGATGCGGCCAGCTCGCTGATGATTTCCATCTTCTCGTGCCTTTGCAGCCGGTTGTTGTACAGCTCGAGCTCCTTCGAATGCCGGAGCACCCGCTCGTGATCGTTCGCAAACCTTCGCGCCAGCACGACGATGAACGCCAAGACGAAGCCGAGGACGGCCCACTTCCACAAGAACAGCTCGTAATTGAGCGATCGCGCGTAAAACCAGACGAGCTCCCCCGCCCCCGTAGCCGCGAACAAACCGAACCCCGCCGACATAATAATCGCGTCCGTATGGCCGCGAAACGCATGAACGGCGGTCACGCCGACGAGAACGGCCAGCTGGACGACCATGACGATGCCGAGAACGGTAACGGTGAAAAAGTAGTACCAGCTCATAAAACGGGTATCGGTCAGCTCGTTGAACAGCATGAAGGCGACGCAGAACGCCGAGTAGACGACCTGAAATTGACGGAGCCGGGCGAGCAGCGACGATCTGCCCGCATCGAGCGTCTTCTCGATGAACAGCAGCAGCATGGGCAGAAACAAAAACAAAGATAAGTCGAACGAAACGAGAAACAGCTTCCCGTACGGCGCGAAGTAGGTGTAAGGCAGCGGGGTGTAGGACGCGACGAGCACCCCGGTCGTCAAGATGACGAGCGCGAGCGAGATCCATCTCGGAAGCTGGGATTTCCTCAAAAAGATCGAGCACACCAGCATGATGGCGGCGAAAAACGCGAGCGAGCCGCCCAGCACGATGTCGATCGCATCGTTGCGGTAAAACGAAGAGAGCCGTTCGTCGTATTCGGCCACCTCCATCGCCCGATGCAGGCCGAGCCGGTCGCTTTTGGACGAAATTTTCAAGTAATACGTCCGATCCGTTTCGCTCCGGTCCAGCGGAATGGCCAGCTTGTACACGTCGTACGAGTAGTCGCGGTCCGACTCGAACAGCTTCCGTTCGCCGGCGAACAGCTCGACGCGGTGGGCGTACAGCTTGTCGACGAACAGCCCGGGACGTCTCCACTCGGACAGCTGGGCTGCGGGAAGCTCGAATTTCACCCAAGCGTCGACCGCGCCGTCCGGCTGGTCCGGTAAGGGATCCCCCGCCTCGAGGCGCGTCCAGGCTCCGAGCGCATCCGTATTTGCAGGAGGCGAATCGGTGTCGGGACGCGTATCCCATCGAAACTCCCAATGCGCGATTTCCGCATGCGCGCCCGATTCGCCGTGCGCGAGGGGAGGACCGAGCCAGAAGGCAAGATGGAACAAAACAAGGACGACGAACGGCATATAGCCGACCCGCCCTTTGCGGGGCAAAGCTTTCATCACGAATCAACACCTCGAACCGGCAGCCGATAATTGGGTATACGTTCCTAAAACGATATTTCGACAAAGGTCGAGCAATTCCTTCCATATGACGTCACGTTGCGGCCGGTTCGTCATGAAATTTGGCGCGCGTCTAATGCGCCCGAACGAAAGGAAGGCGCCCGCCGTTTCCGGGACGAGCCGAAAACGTTGCGGGCGCCTCTCCGGGACGCGCGTAGCGTCCGTGCGCAGCTTATTGCACGCGGACGGCCGTGCCGCTAACGGCTACCATCAGCATGCCGTCGCGGATCACCTCGTAGTCGATGTCGATGCTCACGATCGCGTTGGCGCCGTAGCGGGACGCCAGAGAGCGCATTTCCTCGAACGCCATGTCCCGCGCTTCCTTCAGCTTGCTTTCGTAAGCGCCGGACCGGCCGCCAACGATATCCGTGATGGAGGCGAACAGATCGCGGACGATATTCGCGCCCATAATCGCTTCGCCCGTTACGACCGATATGTACTCCAAAATTTGTTTGCCCTCGATTGAAGGCGTCGTGGTCATGATCATGCGTCGATTTCCCTCCATTGGGTTCTTATGCCTTTCCCAACTTATGATATACTTTTCTGTGGACTTTAAAAAGAAAAATATTCGCGAAAGGTGGACGCCGATGCGCGGGCTGGCCATTTTGCTTTCGTTTCATTTCGCCGGATTGCTCGTTCGCCAGCTGCTGCATGTTCCGCTGCCCGCCAACGTCCTCGGCCTCGTGCTGTTCGTCGCGTCGCTGTTCGCCGGCTGGGTGAAGCTCGAGTGGGTGGAGGAAAGCGCGCAGTTTTTGCTGCGCCATATGATGTTGTTTTTCGCGCCGTTTATCGTCGGGACGATCGTGTTTTTCCCGGTTATCGCCGACCAGGCGGTCGGAATCGGACTCAGCCTCGTGCTCGGGACGCTGCTTGTGCTGCTTGTCACGGGTAAAGTAACCGACCTGCTGTCGAACGGAAAGGAGGAGGAGCGCGATGAACGGAGCGGCATGGTGGAATGACCCGCTGTTCGGCGTTACCGCGACCGTCGTCGCCTATGTCGCCGCCCTGAAGCTTCACGCGCGCTGGCGCCGGCTGCATCCGCTGTTCGTCTGCTCGGCGGCTCTCGTCGTCCTGCTGATGGCAAGCGGCATCCCGTACGAGTCGTACCGCAGAGGCGCGGACTTGCTCGTCTTCTGCCTCGGACCGGCGACGGTCGCGCTCGGCGTGCCGATGTACAAGCATGCGCTCCGCTTGAGAAGGCGGCTGCGCGCCATCGTCGCGGGCGTCGTCGCCGGCAGCCTGTGCGGCATGACGAGCAGCGCCTTCTTCGTCTGGGCCGCAGGCGGCTCGAAGGAGCTGTGGCTGACGGCGCTGCCGAAATCGGTCAGCTCGCCGATCTCGATCGAGATCGCGCGGCAGCTCGGCGGCATCCCGGAGCTCGGGGCGGTGCTGACGGTGCTCACCGGACTGCTCGGCAGCATGGTCGGCCCGGCGTTTTTGCGCGCCGTCGGCGTGCGCGACGACGTGGCGCTCGGCGCCGCGATCGGCACCGGCTCGCACGGGATCGGCACGGCGCGCATCATTCGCGAGTCGGAGCTGCAGGGCAGCGCGGGCGGGCTGGCGATGGGGCTCGCCGGCATCGTCACGTCGGTGCTGGCCGTGCCGCTATATTGGCTGCTGCAATAGGGCCGCCGGGCCCGCATTGCCCGTCGGGCGAAGAAGTTAACAAAACGTTTACCGTCGGAAAACGCCCCCTTAATCCGGCTTTGCTACGCTAAGGCCGTAACGCCGATAAAGCATAAGCCGGATACAAGGAGAGGATGGTCATGGATACGGGAAGTCATTTGCTGTTCGGCGCCACGATCGCGGGACTCGCCTGCGTCGATCCGGTCGTCGCGGCCCGTCCGGAGCTGGCGCTGCCGCTCCTCGTCGCGACGACGATCGGCTCGCATGCCCCGGATTTCGATGCGGTGGCCCGGCTTCGCGGTTATTCCGCCTATATTCGAGCGCACCGGGGCGTCACGCATTCGCTGCCGGCGCTGGCCGTCTGGCCGCTCGTCATCGCGCTGCCCGTCGCGCTGGCGTTCGGCGTCGGCGAGTTCGCGCTTCATCTGTACGGCTGGACGTTCGCCGCCGTCTGCCTTCACGTGCTGCTCGATTTGTTCAATGCGTACGGCGTGCAATGCCTCCGGCCGTTTTCGCGGCGGTGGATGCATCTGGACGTGCTGCCGCTGTTCGATCCGTTTCTTGCCGTCCTGCATGCGGGGGCGCTGCTCGCCTGGGCGCTGACGGATGTTGAGCCGACGTCGTTGTTCCCGGCCGCTTATGCCGCAACGTTCCTCTATATCGCCCTTCGCGCGTATCAAAAGCGTCGTGCCGCCGCGCGCATCCGGCGCCGTCTGCGCGTTCGCGGGGTCGTCCATCTGCTCCCTTGCATCCACTGGTTCCGGTGGCAGTACGTGCTGGAAAGCGACGACCGGTATTACACCGGGCAGCTGCTGTACGGCCGCGTAAGTCCTCACGAGACATACGGAAAAGAAGCCGAGCATGCGGTCATCGAGGCGACGAGGGCGACGGGCGGGGTGCGGGCGTTTCTCCAATTCGCCAAGCACGTTCACGTCAGCTTCGACGAGCGCGAGGACGGCTACGAGGTCCGTTGGCGCGACGTCCGCTTTTGCTATGACCGGAACATGCCGTTCGGCGCCGACGTCCGGCTGGACCGGCAGCTGAACGTCGTCAGCGAATCGGTCGGCTGGCGCAAAAAAGCTTGGGATCCGCCTTACGTATGAACGGGAAGTCGGCTGGGGCGGCATCGTTCAAGGTCAAAAAAAGCGGAAAACGCGAATACGGCCGATGGCCGCATGTCGCGTTTTCCGCTTTCGGACGACGTTCCGTTGTGCCGGATATCGACATTTCAAGCAGAAAAGCTTCGAATCGTGTAGAATTAGTGAGCGTGCTGCTTCATCGCGCGTTCGAGGCCGTTCCAGCCCAGCAGCGAACAGTTGTGGCGCGCTCTCAGCTTGTGGATGCCGGACAGCGCGAGCGCGTCGCCGAGCTCGTCTTCGTCTTCGGGCAGCTCGCCGTTTTTGATCATGCCGTTGAACAAGCCGATGAGCCGCTGCGCCTCCTCGAACGTTTTGCCTTTGACGAGATCGGTCATCATCGAGCACGACGCCATGCTGATCGAGCAGCCTTCGCCTTCGAATTTAACGTCCTTAATTTTTTGATTGTCGTCCACCGTCATATACAATACCATTACATCGCCGCAGGTCGGATTTTTATATGGGAATTGGATCGAGCCTTCCCCTTCGAGCTTTCCTTTGTTGCGGGGGTTTTTATAATGATCCATGACGATTTGTTTGTACAAGTTCTCCAACATGCTTCTTCACCTCGCGTTCGGACAATCGGAATGGTCGATCATTCCTTTTATTTTACACCAAAACGTCCGGGAAGAAAACAAGGGAGCCGGACGCTCCGCGGCCGATCCGCCTAACGCGGAGACGGCCGGGGGCGCGTCGCGGCCCGTACTCAGCCCTCGCCGGCTTCTCGTCCTTTCGGGCTTGCCGGCATGGCGGCGACCGATTCGAGATCTTCGACGTGGTCCGTCAAGGCGAGAAGCTCGTTGTTCGTAAACGTTTCGTGGCCCAAATCCTCGCGATATTCGGGCTGCTGCTCCCGGGTCATGGCGCTCCTCCTCGCTCGTTCGAAAAATGGGTACGCCGGCCGGCGGCCGGCGCCTCCTCTTGTTGTGTCCATCGAGGCTTCTTCTATGCGCGTTTCGCGGCGGAGGAGCATGATTTCGGCCGCTTCGGACAAACTAACGGACGCAAGCTTATCGATCCGAGGAAGGGGGAGCCGGGATGCAGTTGAAAAACCAGGACCTTGCGGTCATCAAGCAGGCGCTTAAAGTGGCCATGGATAACGAGCGAAACGAACAGGCGTCCTACAGCTACCGCGAAGTGCTGGCGAAGCTGGCCTACGCCGACGAGAAGGAGCGGGATGAAGCGCCCCTTCTGAACCGGGACGGGTTTCGCTACGATTACGACGACGCTTCCGATGTTTGAACTTTTCCCGGGAAAGCGCAGGAACCGACAGCAGCCGAGTTTTTTCTTTTCGGAATAGTCTGAACATTCTATCGAAACCGACAAAATCCAACCGCCCTCGAGGCGGTTTTTTACGCTTTCCGCGCTAATTCCGCTGGCGGACGGTTTCGGATTTCTCTTGCCGCGACCCGCTCTGTCGATCCGATTCGTTGTTGTCATGCGAACGTATATTCTGTACAATGAGACGTAACGAAACGGATTTTGACGGCGAGGGGAACGCGAACATGAACAAGCTGACCGGGAAAGTATCCTCCATCGAAGAAATGATCGGACTTATCCGCAATACGCCGGAGCTGATGAGCCAAGTGACGTGCTGGCATACGATTCCGCCGCGTCCGGCCTCGTACGCCGACTTCCCTGAGACGATCGAGCCGGCTCTTCGCGAGGCGCTTGTCGGCAAAGGGATCGAGCGGCTCTATACGCATCAGGCGGAGGCGTTCCGCGCGGCGGAGGCGGGCAAGCACGTCGTCGCCGTAACGCCCACCGCGTCGGGCAAGACGCTCTGCTACAACTTGCCGGTGCTCAACCGGATTTTGCGCGACGACAGCTCCAGGGCGCTCTACTTGTTCCCGACGAAGGCGCTCGCCCAAGACCAGGTCGCCGAGCTGCACGAGATCGTGAACCGGATCGGCGCGGACATCAAGACGCATACCTACGACGGCGACACGCCCCCGACGGTCCGGCAGGCGATCCGCAACGCCGGGCACGTCGTCGTGACGAACCCGGATATGCTGCACTCGGCTATTCTCCCCCACCATACGAAGTGGGTGAAGCTGTTCGAGAACATCAAGTACATCGTCATCGACGAGCTGCACAGCTACCGGGGCGTGTTCGGCAGCCACGTCGCCAACGTCATCCGCCGGCTGCGGCGCATTTGCCGGTTTTACGGATCGGACCCGCAATTCATTTGCGCCTCCGCAACGATCGACAATCCGCGGGAGCATGCGGAGAGGCTCGTCGGGGCTCCGGTCGAGCTCGTCGACAAGAACGGCGCGCCCGCTGGGGAGAAGCACTTCGTTTTCTATAATCCGCCGGTCGTCAACAAGCAGCTCGGCATTCGCCGCAGCAGCGTGCTCGAATCGCAAAAAATCGCGGCGTTCCTGCTCCGCAACGATATCCAGACGATCGTATTCGCGCGCAGCCGGGTGCGCGTGGAGCTGCTGCTCACCTACTTGCAGGAGCTCGTCCGGGACGAGCTCGGAGCGAAGTCGATCCGCGGCTACCGGGGAGGCTACTTGCCGAAGCAGCGCCGGGAAATCGAGCGCGGGCTGCGTTCCGGCGACATTCGCGGCGTCGTCAGCACGAACGCGCTCGAGCTCGGCATCGACATCGGCCAGCTGCAGGCGTGCGTCATGAACGGCTATCCCGGCTCGGTCGCCAGCACGTGGCAGCAGTCCGGACGGGCGGGGCGGAGGCAGGAGAGCTCGATTACGTTCCTCGTCGCGAGCAGCAATCCGCTCGATCAGTTCATGATCGAGAATCCGAAATATTTTTTCGAGCGGTCGCCGGAGCGCGCATTGATCCAGCCGGACAACCTGATCATTTTGCTCGACCATGTGAAATGCGCCGCGTACGAGCTGCCTTTCGAGCAGGGGGAGTCGTTCGGGGACGAGCCGCTCGAGGAGCTGCTCGACTTTTTGGCCGAACAAAAAATCGTGCACCGGGTGAAAGGGCGCTGGTACTGGATGGAGCAGTCGTTCCCCGCGCACGACATTTCGCTTCGCTCGGCGGCCCAGGAGAACATCATCATCATCGACATGTCGAACGGAAGCCGGGTGATCGGCGAGGTCGACCGGTTCAGCGCGCCGACGCTCGTGCACGAGGAAGCGATCTATATTCACGAAGGCGTCCAATACCAGGTCGAGAAGCTCGATTACGAGGAGAAGAAAGCGTACGTGCGCGAGGTCGACGTCGATTATTTCACCGATGCGAACTTGGCCGTGCAGCTCAAGGTGCTCCATACGCACCGCGAGCAGTCGATCGGTCCGGCGGAGCGCCGCTTCGGCGAAGTGACGGTGAACGCGAAGGCGACGATTTTCAAAAAAATTCGGCTGCGGACGCACGAGAATATCGGCTCCGGGCCGATTCACCTGCCCGAGGAGGAGCTTCACACGAGCTCGTATTGGATTACGTTCGGGGAAGAGGCGACGAAGGACTTCAGCGCGAACGATTTGCAGTACGCGCTGCTGGGCTTGTCCAACGTGATGGTCCATTTGGCGCCGCTGTACTTGATGTGCGATCCGCTCGACATCCGCGTCGTGACGCAGGTGCGCGCCGTCCACGACAAGCTGCCGACCATTTTTTTCTACGACCGGTATCCGGGCGGCGTCGGGCTGAGCGAGCGGCTGTACGACGTCCATGACGAGCTGATCGAGGAGGCGGCGCGGCATATCGCCGGTTGCGGCTGTCTGAGCGGCTGTCCGGCTTGCGTCGGGCCGATCGAGGAGGTCGGGCTTACCGGCAAATCGTTGGCGGTGCGGCTGCTGGCCGCCATGAGAGGAAGGGGCGATTCCGCATGAGCTCGCTCAAGGAACGGCTGAGCCGGCTGAAAAAAAGCGGGGACGGGGCGGACGGAGCCGCTGCGGGAACGGCGGACACCGCGCCCGTGACGTCTCGCGAGGCGGAAGCCGATACGAAGGGGCCCGGCGAGACGCTGGCGTTGGGGCCGGCGTGGGAGCGGCTGGGAGCCGCGGCTCAGGACAACGATCGGGGCTCGTTCGTCATCCGAAGGAGGCGCTATGCGCTCGACTACGCCCATGGCACGTACCGGCTCGGCGAGCTGTGCGGAACGGCGCACCGATTGGAGGCGCTGGCCGCGACCGGCGGGAAGCGGGGAAGCCGTACGGGTCGAGCCGGAGATGCGGCGCGGTCCGGCGGCGGTACGATCCCGTCCGTGCGGCACGACCGGCTGTTGTTTCTCGATACGGAGACGACCGGCCTCGGGATCGGGGCGGGCAACGTCGCGTTCATGGTCGGCATCGGCTTCTACGAATCCGACGCGTTTGTCGTGGAGCAGCTGTTCATCCGCAATCCGGCCGAGGAGGCGGCGATGCTGCATCATTTGCGAGAGCGGCTGGCGGAGCGCGACATGCTCGTCTCGTACAACGGCAAAAGCTTCGACTGGCCGATATTGAAAAACCGATACGTGCTCAACCGGCAAAAGGAAGGAGCCGCCGATCCGGTCCATTTCGACTTTCTGTACCCGTCGCGGAGTCTATGGCGCAATACGCTGCCGTCGTGCCGGCTCAGCTCGGTCGAACGGGAGCGGCTCGGCCTTACCCGGATCGACGACGTGCCGGGCTCGCTTGCGCCCGCCTTGTATTTTCAATATTTGGCGGAAGGCGACCCGGTGCTTCTCGCCGGCGTTTTCGAGCATAACGAGAAGGACGTGCTGACGCTCGCCTGCTTGGCCGTCCACTTCTCGAAGCTCCTCGACGAAGGGCTGCCTTCGGGCTCGGCGGCGATGGAAGCCGAGGAGGTATACCGTCACGCGCTCTGGCTCGACAAGCTCGGCCGCGCGGAGCTCGCCGACGAGGCGTACCGCGAGCTGCTCGGACGGGAGCCGGACGAGTCGGCGGACTACTGGCTGCCCGCGGCGGACTACTACAAGCGGAACGGGCTGTACGGTCCGGCCGTGGCGCTGTGGGAACGGCTCGTCGAGCGGAAGCGCCGCGCCCGCGTCGCACCGGTCGAGCCTTATATCGAGCTGGCGATGTATTACGAGCATCAGCTCAAAGATTTCGACCAAGCGCTGCGATACGCCGAGCAGGCGCTCGAGCGCGCCCGAGGCCGATTGTCGGCCGTCCGTCAGGAGCGGGCCGCGGCGGAGCTCGACGCGATCCGCAAACGGATCGATCGGCTTCGCGCGAAACGGGACGCCGCGGGCAATTCCGCGGACGGCGGACGGCGCGCGATGGCGTCGGCGCCGATGGCGTCCACGGACGTCGGCCGGTCGGCCGGTCGTCCGAAAGCGGCGCCGAACGGTCGCGGCCGACGCACGAAGGCGGAACGGGCGCCGGCCGTTTGGCAGGAGACGCTGCTGTAGGGCGGGTCGGCGTTCAAGCTTGCCGCACTTCGTACGCACAGCGATTGAACGATAGGACGAACCAGAGCGGAGGAACGGAATCGATGAACGCGAACGGGCGGACGACCGCCTTTTTGATCGATTTGGACGGCACGATGTATGCGGGGAACACGCCGATTCCGCATGCGGCGGCGTTTGTGGATCGGCTTCGGGAGCTTGCGCTCCCGTTTTTGTTCGTCACGAACAATTCGTCCCGCACGCCGGAGGCGGTCGCCTCCCATTTGCGGGAAATGGGCATAGCGGCGGAGCCGGGGGAGGTCGTCACCTCGTCGCAGGCGACGGCACGCTACGTCCTCGAACGGGGACGCGGCCGGCGGGTATACGCGATCGGGGAGGACGGACTGAAGCGCGCATTGGCGGAGGCGGGTCTCGAGCTCGTCGAGGACGAGCCGGACTTCGTCGTCCAAGGCATCGACCGCGACTTTTCGTACCGAAAGCTGGAGGCGGCGGTCCGGTTCATCGCCGCCGGCGCGGAATACGTGCTGACGAATCCGGACCGGCTGCTGCCGTCCGACGGGAAGCTCGTTCCGGGCGCCGGCGCCATTTCCGGCTCGATCCGGGAGGCGCTGTGGGTCGAACCGACGGTTATCGGCAAGCCGTCCGACCGCATTATGCGCTTCGCGCTGGAGCGGCTCTCGGCCGATGCGGACGTATGGGCCGTCGGCGACAATCCGGCGACCGATATCGGAGCGGGCGTCGCGGCGGGACTGCGGACGGCGCTCGTGCTGACCGGCATCGCGACGCCGGACAACGCCGCGGAGGCGATCGCCGCGGCGGGCGTGACGCCCGACCTCGTCTGCGGCAGCCTGCTCGAGCTGCTGGAGAGGTTGAAGTTGGGCCGACAAGGGTAAGCTGATACGGAAAACGCCAAAAGAAGGAAATCGCCATGCCAGAGCTTCCCGAAATGGAAACGTACAAAACGCTGCTGAACCAAACCGTCGTCCGCCGGCCGATCGAAGCCGTGGACATTCAGCGGGAGAAGTCGATCAACGTGCCGCCGGACGAGTTCGTCCGGCGCGTCCGAAACCGCGCGATAACCGTCGTCGAGCGAAGGGCGAAGCATTTGCTGTTCGTGCTGGACAGCGGGGACGTCCTGCTGCTTCATCTGATGCTCGGGGGCTGGATGTTTTACGGCACGGAGCGGGACAAGCCGGACCGGACGACGCAGGTCGTCCTGTCGTTCGGCGAGCGCAGCCTTTATTTTATCGGCCTGCGGCTCGGCTACTTGCACGTCCTGACGATGCAGGAGGCGGCTCGCAAGCTCGCCGGACTCGGGCCGGAGCCGCTGGAGCCGTCGTTTACGGCGGAACGACTGAGGCAGCTGCTCGGGCGCAAGCGGACCGCGCTCAAGCCGACGATGACCGATCAGAAGACGATCGCCGGCATCGGCAACTGCTATGCCGACGAAATATGCTTCGATGCGCGCATTTTGCCGACGCGCAAAATCGAGACGCTCGCTCCGGAAGAGTTCGCGGCGCTGCACCGATCGATGAACGACGTGCTGCGGGCGGCGATCCGCTTCGGCGGGTATATGGAAAATCCGCTCTTTCCGGGAGACGCGCTGACGGGCGGCTTCGACAGCCGCTGCGCCGTCTACGACAGAGGCGGGGAGCCGTGCGTCCGGTGCGGCCGGCCGATCGTCCAGGAGGAGCTCGCTTCGCGAAAAGTGTTTTATTGCGTTCATTGCCAACGGTAACGGGAGGAACCAGATGCTGTTCGGAGCCCATGTCAGCATACGCCACGGCTACGCGGAAGCGGCGAAGCTCGCCCGCCGCATCGGCGGCCGGTCGTTTCAATATTTTCCGAAAAATCCGCGCAGCCTCGCGCTGAAGTCGTTCGACCGGCGCGATGCGGAAAGCTGCGCCGCCTTTTGCCGCGAGCACGGGATGCAATCGATCGCGCATACGCCGTATCCGACCAATTTGGCGGCGGACGCCGGGGAACGCCGCAGCGTCGTCGTCCGCTCGCTGCTGAACGACCTGGAAATCGCCGACGCCTGCGGCTCCGTGGGCGTCATCGTCCATTTCGGCATTTACAAAGGAGCGGAGCCGCTCGACGGATACAAAAACATCGTCGCCACGCTGAACGAAGTGCTTCGATCCTGGTCCGGATCGGCGATGCTGCTTATCGAGAACCAGTCCGGCGAGCACGCCCGAATGGGAATGACGTTCGAGGAGCTCGTCGGGGTTCGCAACCTGTGCGCGAAGCCGGAGCTTGTCGGCTTCTGCCTCGATACGTGCCATGCGTTCGCGAGCGGCTTATGGAGCGGAAACGACTGGGACGAGGTGGAGGCGAAGGGCGTCTCGCTCGGCTACTTCGAGCATTTGAAGGCGATCCACTTGAACGATTCGGTTTATCCGAGCCGATCGTACAAAGACCGCCACGCCAATATCGGCAAAGGGGAAATCGGTGCCGAGCCGTTCCGCCGCCTGTTCGCCTCCCGGTACGTCCAATCGCTGCCGGGGGTGCTGGAGACGCCGGTTGCCGAGGGCCGGTCGCATGCGGAGGAGATCGCGTTTTTAAACGAGCTTGCATCGTCCCGCCCAGGATGATCGCCGGTTAAACGCGTCTTGTCGACGGCCGGGGAGAGGCTTTTTGCATCAGGGGGAGGAGAAGCGGTTGATCGATTTGTTTTTGGACGACGCCCGTCCGTGCCCGAAGCGGTTTACGCTGGCGAGAGACGCGGCCGAATGCATCGAGCTGCTGAAGACGTGCGACGTCCGCGTCTTGTCGCTCGACTACGATCTCGGCTGGAATGAGCCGACGGGTTTGGAAGTCGCCCGATACATCGCGACGGAGGGGAACTATCCGGCCGTCATTTATTTGCATACGTCGAGCCCGTCCGGTCGTCAGCAAATGTTTCAGATGCTGTACGCGAACAAGCCGGCCCGCACGCGTCTCGTGAACGGGCCGATGCCCGACGACGTGAAGCGGCGGATCGCCGAAGGAAATTTCGTGGTGGAAAACGGAACCGGGGATGCGCTACAATAGGTAAGGTTTACCTAGTCGCAAACTTGGGGAAGGCGGGGACGTATCGTGATCCGGTTGGACGATATTTATTTTATTCGCGGCGAACGGACGATATTGGACGACGTTCATTTGCATATGAAGCGGGGCGAGCATTGGGTCGTGCTCGGCAAAAACGGCTCGGGGAAAACGACGCTGCTCGAGCTCATCACGGGCTACCTATTCCCGAGCTCGGGGAAAGTTCGCGTGCTCGGCCAGCCGTACGGCGAAATCGACCTGCGCGAGGTGCGCAACCGGATCGGCTATATCAGCCAATCGCTCATGGAGAAGCTGACGCTGCGCGACCCGGTATGGGAAGTGGTGGCGACCGGGGAATACGGCTTTTTGCGGTTTTATCAAGACATCCCCGACGAAGTGAGGCGGAAGGCGCTCGACCGTCTGGAACGGGTGCGGCTGCCTCATGTGGCGGACCAGCCGCTCGGCACGCTGTCGCAGGGCGAACGCAAAAAAGTGATGCTGGCGCGGGCGCTCATGACCGACCCGTCCGTCCTCATTTTGGACGAGCCATGCTCGGGGCTCGACTTGTACGAGCGGGAGCTGCTGCTGCAGGACATCGAGTCGCTCGGGAAATCCGACGAGTTGCTGATGGTGTACGTCACGCACCATATCGAGGAGATCGTGCCCGTATTCACGCATATCGCGTTGATGGACCAAGGGAAGATCGTCGCGCAGGGCGAGAAAAAGCAAGTGCTGACGGAACAGCTGCTGCGGGACGCTTACCAAGTGCCGGTCGACATTCAATGGATCAACGATCGGCCGTGGATTCATGTTATTTAATGCCGTTTATTATTCGCATCATGAAATGATTCGTAGCGAGGTGTACCGATGAGCGATCGTATCGATTCCGCAGCGGGATCGCGTTTTGTCGTCACGTCCAATCACGGCTTCTCGGCGTACGCCCAGGACGAGCTGCGGGCGCTCCTGCCGGGGACGAAGTTCGACGAGCTCGTCCCGGCCGAGGTGTACGTCATGCGCAGCCCGCAGTCCCGGAACGGGACGATTCGCGCGGTTGCGGCGAAGGAGCCGATATTCGTCCGACATCTGCATCCCGTCGATGCGGACGTGCCGACGTCGGGGACGGCGGAGGATATGGCACGGCTTGCCGCCGCGGTCGAGGCGGCGTACCGAGAAGTCGCAGTCGTCCCGGCTCACGGAGCCGAAACGGAAACGGCTTCGGCATCGACGGTCGCGGTACAAATCCGCAAAGCCGAATCATTCGATGGAGACTATACGCCTGCCGAGCTTCGCGACGCGGTCGCATCGTCGCTGCGGGAAACGTTCGGCGTCGAGACGGTCGTAAAGGACTCCGATTGGATCGTTTCCGTGTTCCTTGCTGCGGAGACCGCCTATATCGGCGTCTCGACCGCGGCCGACAACTTGTCCGATTGGGCGGGCGGGGCGATCCGGTTCCGCAAGGAAGAAGGGCAAGTGTCGAGGGCGAAGTTCAAGCTGCTGGAAGCCGAGTACGCCTTCGGGCTCGACTTGTCGGCTTTCGCCCGATCGCTCGACATCGGCGCCGCTCCCGGCGGATGGACGTCGCTGCTGCTCGAGCGCGGGTCCGAGGTGACGGCGGTCGACCCGGCCGATCTTCATCCGGACCTGCTCGGCCATCCGAATTTGACGTATTTGAAGCGCAACGCGGGCGACGTGGCGTTCAAGCCCGACTCGTACGACTTGCTCGTCTGCGACATGAGCTGGAGTCCGCGGCAAATGGTGAAGCTGATCGTTCCGCTTCTCGCGGCGCTCCGTCCCGGAGGGACGGCGATCGTTACGCTCAAGCTGATGCACGGCAAGCCGTTCCAGACGGTGAAGGACTCCGTCCGGGCGATGCAGCCCGCGATGGAGCTTCGCAAAGCGAAGCAGCTGTTCCACAACCGTGACGAGCTGACCGTCTATTTGCAAAAAAAGTTTGAAAACGCTGAAACGTTGTGATACTATAGTCGTCAAACAGATTCGCAAAAATCGATGAAGAGGAAGAGTAGACGCTTCCCCCTGTTCCCAGAGAGTCGGCGGTATGGTGCGAGCCGATGTGCAGACGGCGTCGAAAATCACCTCGGAGACGGAACCCGAACGCAAGTAGGGAACACGGATTTCCACCGTTACCAGGAACGGCATATGATGGTATGCCGATAGGAAGCGCCGTTGCTTCGTCGTCCTGCTAGCGGATCGACGTATCGCACGGAATTAGGGTGGTACCGCGAGAACGCTCTCGTCCCTTAGGGATGAGGGCTTTTTTTGTTTTTCAATACAAAGCGATGAGGTGGTTTACATGGGGATTACCAAGCATTAGTCGGCTACGAGGACGTCGTGCAGGCGAAATTCCGGCTGAACGGCCGCGTTCACCGGACGCCGCTCGTCCATTCGCAAACGTTCAGCCGAATGGCGGGCTGCGAGCTTTACATGAAGATGGAGAACATGCAGCGCACCGGCGCTTTCAAAGTGAGAGGGGCGATGAACAAAATCGCCAGCCTTACGCCGGAGGAGCGCGCCGCGGGTGTCGTAACCGCGTCGGCGGGCAATCATGCCCAAGGCGTGGCGCTCGCCGCCGCACAGGCGGGCATCCGCTCGACCGTCGTCATGCCGACGGGCGCGCCGGACGCGAAAGTGTCGGCGACGGAGGAGTACGGCTCGACCGTCGTGCTGCACGGCGCCACCTATGACGAGGCGTACGAGCATGCGACCCGGATCGCCCGTACGGAAGGGGCCACCTTCGTGCACGCGTTCGACGACCGGCACGTCATCGCGGGACAAGGAACGGTCGGTATCGAAATCGTGGACGATTTGCCCGATGTCGACGCCATTCTTGTCCCGGTCGGAGGAGGCGGCCTTCTCTCCGGCATCGCGCTCGCCGCGAAGACGGTACGTCCCGACATCCGCGTCATCGGCGTGCAGCCGGAAACGGCGCGCTCCGGCTACGATTCGTGGCGGAACCGCGCGATCAGCCGCGTCGAGAAGCCCGTTTCCGTCGCCGACGGCCTGCTCGTGAAGCGTCCGGGCGACCTGCCGCTCCGCATGATGCTGCGCTATGTCGACGATTTCGCGCTCGTGTCGGAGGAAGAAATCGCGGCGGCGATGATCATGCTGCTGGAGCGGGCGAAGGTGCTCGCGGAAGGGGCGGGCGCCGTCGGCTTGGCCGCCGTCCTGAACCGCTCGCTCGGCCTGGAAGGGAAGCGCGTCGCGCTCGTCTTGAGCGGCGGCAACGTCGACCTCGTCCGGTGGGCGAACTCGCTGACGCCGAAGACGCTCCATCACGCTTAAGCGATCCCTTGAAGGAATAGTTCCGACGACGCCGAATACAATGAGCAACGAACGGTTGGTGGAGGCGGGATTCGGACATGAGGATGCGAAACGCCGCGACCGGCTTGCTTTTCATGCTGGCGGCGGCCGGTTTGTTCGGCTGCGGCGGGGCGTGGGAGCAGGTGCGGGACGGAGCGGACGAAGCCGTTGCGGTCGAAGATGTCGCCGGCCCGGACTTGACGGCCTCGCCGGAGAAGCCGGAGCCGGCGCAGCCTTTATCGGAATGGGGGGCGTTGACGATGACGGATCGCGAATCGCCGAGCGGGTACGACGGGTGCGTACGAACCGAGGCGGCGGTCGAAGACGGGGATCTGGAAAGGGAATATGTCGTCCAAGCGGCGGTTGCGACGCTATGGAGCGAGCCGGGGCGAAACCGCTTGAAGGACGAACCGGCATTGGCGGCGGCCGTCGACATGAAGCGGTGGACGGCAAGCATGACGCTGCAGGAGAAGCTATGGCTCGTCGGCAAGCTGGAGACGCAGGCGTTGTACGGGCAGCGGGTGAAGCTGCTGGGGACGTCGGGGGAATGGGCGAACGTGATCGTACCGGGCCAATCGACTTCGCGCCATAAGGAAGGCTATCCGGGCTGGATGCCGATGCGGCAGCTTGCGCCCCGACAGGACGGCTGCGCGATCGAAGCGTCCTCTCGTCCGGTCGCCGTCGTCAAGACGAAATCGGCCGTCCTGTATGACGATCCGGCCGGGATGGCGCCGTTTCTGGAAGTGAGCTTCAACACTCGGCTCCCGGTTCGCCGCGAGTCGGACGGCGCATACGTCGTGGCGACGCCGAGCGGAGAGGAGAAATATTTGCTTCGATCGGACGCGACGATCGTCGCACCGGACCGGCCTCTCGAACCGCCGACGGGAGAGCGGCTCGTCGAAACGGCGAAGCAGTTTCTCGGCTTGCCGTACTTATGGGCGGGCGTGTCCGGCTTCGGCTTCGACTGCTCGGGTTTTACGCATTCGCTGTACGGCTTTCACGGCATCGACATCCCGCGCGACGCTTCGGATCAAGCGAACGAAGGGACGGCGGTCGAGCGCGGCTCGCTGCAGCCGGGCGACCTTGTTTTCTTCGCGCGCGACAACGGCAAAGGCAAGGTGCATCACGTCGGGATGTACGCCGGCGGCGGCCGCATGATCCATTCCCCGAAGTCGGAGCGGTCGATCGAATTCGTTTCGCTGGATGCGCCCGACTATGCGAAGGAATACGCCGGAGCGAGGCGCTATTTGCGGCCGGACGCAACGCCGTCGGGCTACTGAATCGTCGTAAAGGAGGCCCGCGGGCCTCCTTTTTTTGCCGACATCCTGCTCACATATACAGCGAGGCGAGCAGGATGCCGAGACTTTGCTCGTATATTTCGGGGAACTGCGAGAGCGGGAGCGGGTTGACCCCGCGGCCGACCTCGATCGTAAAGCCCGGCCGGCGCCAATCCTGGATGAACCAATCTTTGTACCCGGCAAAGCTGTTGATCGTACGTTCGGGCGTATAGCCGCTGACGCGGGCGAATTCGTTGGCGATCGTCTCCGATTCCGGCGGTTCCAAGTTTTGAAATCCCCAATAAATGACTTGCCCCTGCGTGTGAAAGGCGAGCACGCGGTCGAAGTCGCTCTCCCTCGTCAGCTGCGCCATTGCGATCGATTCCGGCTCGGTAAGCGGGGTCGTTCCATGATAGTCGCGCGGAGACGGCTGCTGCGGCGCGCCGATCGTATCTTCCTCCCACAGCGCGGGGAACTGGTTGTTCAAGTCGACGCCGCGAATATTCGCTTTCCAGCCGGAAAAATCGGTGCTGCCCCCGTTGATTTGCAGGACGCTGCTGCGGTACGGCTCGGACGCCGGAAGTCCGCGTACGACGAGATCGACGCCGTCCGGGTTGACCATCGGCACGACCGAAAGGGTCGCCGTATCGTAAAAAGGCCCCATTTGCAAACCTCGAATGGCGCCGCGGTTCGTCAAGGCGAGCAAATATTCGTTCATCAATCGGACGAGCACCGGCGTCGTAATCCATTCGTTCGCGTGGAACGAGGCGTTGGCGTGCACCCGCTTCGCCCCTCGGCCGATCCGGAGCTCGGGAATGGCCTTGTTCATGACCGACGGCCCGATCGACCGGCGCCTCATGAACGGATACACGTCCGACAGCCGGTTCAGGTCGGCGATCAAGGCGGCATAGTCGTATGGCTTATTCGTATCGACGACGAACCAAGTGACGCGACGGGGAAGGCGGACGACTTGGCCGACGACGAGCCGCTCCGGGCGAACCGTCGGGTTGAGCAGCAGCAGCGCGTCGACGTTGGTTCCGCTTTGACCGGCCAGCTTCCAGAGCGAATCGCCCGGCTGGATCCGATAATCGATCGCAACGAAGCCGGGTACGTTCACCTCCGTTCCGGGAACGAGGCGGTTCGGGTCCAAATTCGGGTTCGAATCGACGACGAGCGGCAGCGGCACGTTGAGCAGCTGACTGTAATACCAGAACGAATCGTTGGGCCGCAAAAGCACTTTCATCGGGCTTCCTCCTTTCGGCAAACCTGTCTTTGCCAGTTTATGAGGAGAGCTTTTTCGATATGAAGAAGCGGCGAATGGAAAAAGGTGGTGGAAATGCCGTTTCTTATCGCGCTATAATGGGCGTAACGATCGGGAATGGGGGGAACGGATGAATCAGTTCGATCAATCGCGAGGGCCGATCGGCACCGTTGTCGGCGGGAGATACCGGATCGCGAAGGCGATCGGGGAAGGCGGCATGGGTACCGTTTTTTTAGCGGACGATTTGAAGCTGCCGGGCAAACGATGGGCGGTGAAGCGAACGCGCCCGTTCGGCGCGTCCGGAATGACCGCCGAGCACGAGGCGGCCGTGCTCATGAAGCTGGACCACCCGTATTTGCCGCATGTGGTCGATTATTTTCCTCCGGACGAAAATGGCTTCAGCCATTTGGTCATGGAATACGTGAACGGCGTTACGCTGCAGCAACTGTTCGAGCGGAGCGGGCGGCGATTGGAGGCGGCGGCCATGATCCGGTACGGCATCCAGCTGTGCGACCTGCTCCGTTACTTGCACGGTCTCGAAACCGGGCCGATCATATTCCGCGACGTGAAACCGTCCAACATCATGATCGACGCCGGGGACCACGTCCGGCTGATCGATTTCGGCATCGCACGAAAGGCGACGCCGGGCCGCGCGTCCGACACGGTTCCGCTCGGCACGATCGGCTTCGCCGCTCCGGAACTGCTCGAGACGGGGCGGTCGGACAGCCGGTCCGATCTGTATTCGCTCGGCGCGACGTTTTATTACGTGTTGAGCGGGGGACGATCGTACCAGGCGGAGCGGAAGCCGCTCGAGCTCGGAGGCGGGCTGACGGAGCGCATGCTGGCCGCGCTCGTGGACAAGCTGCTGGACGACCGACCGGAACGGAGGCCCGCTTCCGCGGAGGAGGCGCGAACGGCGCTCGAGCGCTGTTTGGAAGCGGGCAGGCCCGGAAGCGGAGCCGGCGGCGGGACGAGGCCGAGCGCCGGGTCCGGGGTTCCGCCGGTGCCGTCGGGACGGCTGCGAATCGCCGTGGGCGGCCTATATGCCGGAGCCGGCGCCACGTTTACGGCGCTGTCGATCGCCGCCTTGCTCGACGATGCGGGGATCGCTCATGCGGTCGCAGAGCATCCGCGAGCCCGTCCCGAGCTGTTCGGGCTGCTCGACGGGGACCGCCGAGCGCCCGACGGCTGCGGCCGGACGGCTGCCGGCGAAGCCTTACGGTGGATCGACGGGCTGGCCGAGTGGATCCCCGTTATTCCGGGGGTGGTCGCCGACGACTTGCGGGCCGGTTTCGCGAAGCGGTTGCTCCGCATCGACGCGGCCGTTACGATCGTCGATGCGGGAGATTGGGGCACGGGTCCGGTGGAGGATGTGGAGGAGCTTGTTGACGTGGCGGACATCGTCGTCGCCGTCGCGGATCCGCAGCCGTCGCGATGGGCGTCGCCCTCGACGCGCAAAGCCGCGGAAGCGCTCATGAAGCGCAAGGACGCCGGCCGGCGCGTCGAATTTATCGCGAACAAGGCGGTGCCGTTTCCGGGGGCGAAAGAATGGCTGGCTTCGTTTCCGGCAAAGCCGGCCGCGGTCATTCCGCACGTTCCGTACGAGACGATCGTCAGTTCGGCGTGGGAAGGACGGCTCGTGCAGCGCGATCCGGAGACGATTGCTCTGCTTCGAAAATCGCTTGGCGCTTGGCTGGAACGGACGACGGAACGGCATCGGATCGCCTCGGAAGGGAGGCGGGAAGGCTGGTTCGGCAAACTTTTTTTCGCACGTACTTGAAAAGATGGAGAAAGATGGTATATAATCGGAACGAATGCAATAATTGGGACAAGCGGAAGCACCGCAAGCTACGGTTTCGAACCGTCGTTTGCGGTGCTTTTTTGCTGTCCGCTGGAGGTGGGCCATGACGCGACGACAAGAAGCGGGATTGGCGATCGGCGCGGCCGTAGCCGGCATCGCGCTTGTCGCGGCGGGGATATGGAGCTGGTTGAGCGGATGAAGACGAACGGAAGGAGGCGGTCATCGGATGGCGGATAAGCTCGAGGTCGTCGTGGCGGACCCCGATACGACCTACACGGGGCATATGGCGGAGTACGTCCGCGAGTCCGAATGGGGCCGGAGGCTGATCCTGAAGCAGCTGTCGCGGGAAGAGCTGCTGCGCGACTACGTCGGCAGCCGGGCGGCGCATTTGTATCTCGTTCATCCGAGCTTCGACATTCGCGCATTAACCGGCGGCTGCCGGGTACGGTTATGCGAAACGGCGGGGGAAGCGGCCGACGATTCCTCGGGGCTTCCGGGTGTGCATAAGTACCAGCCGCTTCACCGGCTGTTCGGCCGTCTGCTCGAGCTGTACCGGAGCGGAGCCGGCGGAGGCGTCCGCCCAAGCGGCACGGACCGCTCCGAGGCGACCGTCTGCTCGGTCTTTTCGGCGGCGGGCGGCACCGGGAAGACAACCGTGGCCGTCCATCTCGCCAGGGCGTTCGCGGCCCGGGGGAGCCTCTGCCTGTACTGGAATATGGAGCTCGTACCGGGCTTCGTGTTCCCGCAGGAGGCCGACGCCGAGCTGGCCGCCCGGCTCGTGTACGATCTTCGCTCCGGGTCGGAGCGGATCGGCGAGAGGCTGCGCGGACTTATCGGGCGCGAAGCGGTTTCCGGCGCCGATTATTTCCCCGGCTTCCGGCATATGCGGGAGAGCCTCGAGATGAGCCGGGACGACGCCCGCCGTCTTGTCGGCGCGATCCGGGCGCTGAACCGGTACGACGCGATCGTGCTCGACCTGGAGGCGACGGCTCACGAGCGCGTGCTAGGCGCGCTCGAATCGAGCGACGCGATCGTCTGGCTCGTCAACGAGGATGACGAGTCTGCGGCGAGATCGGCCCGTCTGCTGGAGGAGCTCGGGCAATGGGGCGAGGCGGGCGCTTTACCGGATCGGGACCGAATCCGGTTCGTCTTGAACAAGCATGCCGGTGAATTGCCGGCCGGTCAGGCGTCCGCCGCGAAGTCGGGATTGGCGATCCGGGACAAGCTCCCGTACGTTTCCCGCTGGAAACGGATGCACGGATCGGACGGCCGGGTCGCCGAGCCGCTGTTCGCGGAGTCGGTCGCGCGTCTGGCGGACGCGCTTCGTCCGCCGAAAGGGGGCGAAGCCGTTGTCGGCCGATTCGATAGCGCGTCAGCTGCGCGAGCGGATTCGTGAGACGATCGATTTGTCCGGCTCCCATTCGGACGAAAGCTTCGTCCAAGCGATCGAGGAAACCGTGTTCCGGTACGCCGGCGAACGGTATTTGACCGCCAAGGAGCGGCAGACGATCGTACAGGCGATTTTTCATTCCTTTCGGGGGTTGGACGTGCTCCAGCCGCTCATCGACGATCCGACCATAACGGAGGTGATGATCAACGCGTACGACGAAATTTTTATCGAACGGGAAGGGAGGGTAGAGCTTTTCGAAGGCCGGTTCGAATCGGAGTCGAAGCTGGAGGACGTCATCCAGTCGATCGTCGCCAAAGTGAACCGCGTCGTCAACGAATCGTCGCCGATCGTGGACGCCCGGCTGCCGGACGGCTCGAGGGTGCACGTCGTGCTGCCGCCGATCGCGCTGAAAGGGCCGGCGGTCACGATCCGCAAATTTCCCGCGAATCCGCTTCGGATGGAGCATCTGGTCGCGAGAGGCGCGATTAGCGGGGAGGCGGCCGCCTTTTTGGCCAAGCTGGTGCGGGCGAAGTACAACTTGTTTATAGGCGGCGGAACCGGCTCGGGCAAGACGACGTTTTTGAACGCGCTGTGCGCCTTCGTTCCCGCCGACGAACGGATCGTGACGATCGAGGACTCGGCGGAGCTGCAAATTCGCGAGCTGCCGAACTGGGTCCGGCTCGAGACGCGCAACGCCAATACCGAAGGCAAGGGAGCGATCTCGATCCGCGACTTGATCCGCGCGTCGCTCCGCATGCGCCCGAACCGGATTATCGTCGGCGAAGTGCGCGGAGCGGAGGCGTTTGATATGCTGCAGGCAATGAACACGGGTCACGACGGCTCGTTGTCGACCGGCCATGCGAACTCGGTGCCGGATATGCTCAGCCGGCTCGAAACGATGGTGCTGAGCGGCGCCGCCCTTCCGGTCGAAGTCGTAAGGAAGCAGATCGGCGCGGCGCTCGACGTCATGGTCCACTTGTCCCGGTTCCGCGACCGAAGCCGGCGGGTGACCGAAATAACCGAATTGGTCGGAACGGAGCAGGGCGAATTTCGTCTGAACCCGCTGTTTGTATTCGCCGAGAGCGGGGAAGACGAGAACGGCTCGATCATAGGCGGCTTGGTCCCGACGGGGAATCGGCTGATCGGGGACGACAAGCTGAAGATGGCGGGCATCGAATGAACGGATTCGAAAAAAAGGAGGTGGCGGAAATGCGGATCGTCTGGATCGCTCTCGCGTCGGGAGCGGCCGCGTACTTTGCCTATGCGGGATGGCTGCGGTGGAAGCGGCCCGGAGCGTTCCCGAAGCCGCGGTTCCTCGCGAAGCTAACGTCCGTCGGCTCTCCGCCGGCGGGGCGGTCGGCCGAGGACGTCTGGCAATACGATCGGTATTCGATGTCGGCGGGCGAAACGGCTGCCGCCTGCGCGATCGCCGCAGCCGTGCTGTCCGCGATCGGTTTATTGTTTTACAAGCACGCCGCGGCGTGCGTCCTGTTGGGCTCGGCTTGCGTCTTCGTCCCGCGTCTCCGGCGCGGACAGCTGATCCGCAAGCGTAAGGAGGAGCTGCGGCGCCAATTCAAGCATGCGCTGTACTCGGTCTCGTCGGCGCTGTCCGCCGGCAAATCGGTCGAGAACGCGTTCCGGGAGGCGGCAACCGATTTGCGCATGCTGTATCCCGACTCGCGGGCCGACATGATCCGCGAGCTGGAGCGGATCAACCGGCGGACGGAGAACGCCGAGCCGATCGAGCGCTCGCTGCTCGATTTCGGCAGCCGGAGCGGCATCGAGGACGTCAAGCAGTTCGCCGACGCGTTCGCCGCCTGCAAGCGGACGGGAGGCGATTTGGTCGAAGTGATGCGGAGAACGTCGAACCTGATCGGCGAGAAAATGGAAATCGAGCAGGACTTGGCGGTGCTGATCGCCCAAAAAAAGTTCGAAGCGAAAGCGCTCGGGTTGATTCCGTTCGCGATCGTCGCCTTCCTCGCCTTCGGCTCGCCCGATTACATGGAGCCGCTGTACGAAGGAGCCGGTCGCCTCGTCATGAGCGCTTCGCTCGTTCTGCTCGGGCTCAGTCAATGGCTGGCGCTCCGGATCATGAGCATCGGAGCGTGACGGGATGGAACGATTGTTGAGAGTATTGGAGCCTTTGTCCGGCCAAATTGCCGAACGGACCCGATTGGCGGAACGGCTGTCATCCGGCCGGTGGAATTTGTACCGCAGCATGATCGCGCTTCACGGGGACGACCCCGAGATGAGGCATTCGAAAACGTATGCGGCCGACCTGGTGTCCGCGACGATGCTCGGCGTCGTCGGCTCGGTCGCGCTCGGCGCCGCAAGCGGCGGCGATTCGGCAGCGCTCGGAGCGGGCTTGGCTTTCGCGTCCCTCGTTCCGTTCGCGATGCTGAGCCGTTTGGAGCGGCGCGTCGCCGCGAAGCGCAGGAAGATCGTCATGGAGCTGCCCGAGCTGCTCAACAAGCTGACGCTGCTCGTCAACGCCGGCGAAACGGTGCAGGGCGCGATCGTGCGCTGCGCGGACGGCTACGCGTCCTCGGGCACGGGAGGACCGCTGGCGGACGAGCTGATCATGCTCGCCAACCGGCTTCGCAACAACGAATCGTTTCCGATCGCGCTTGAACGGCTGAACAAACGGTGCGGCGTCGCGGAGGTCGCGGTATTTTCGACGACGGTGCTTATGAACTACAGGCGCGGCGGGGAGACGTTCGTGCTGTCGCTTCGTTCGCTCAACCGCGATATGTGGGAGAAACGCAAAGCGATGACGCGCATCCTCGGCGAGGAGGCGTCCTCGAAGCTTATTTTCCCGATGCTGCTCATCCTGCTTGCGGTGATGGCGATCGTGGCGGCTCCTGCCGTTATGCTTATGGAATGAGGAAAAAGGAAGAGGGGGGAACGGGATGGGAATGGCGAAACGGCTCGCGATCGGATTTTGGAAAGACGAGGAAGGGATCGGCACGCTCGAGCTGCTGCTCATCGTCGCGGTGCTCGTCATCGTGGCGGTGGCGTTCCGCAAATGGATTTTATCGTTCATCAAGAAGCTGTTCGGGGAAGCGAACGAAGAGCTCGGCAGTACGGGCTCGAAAGATTGCTTGTCGACTCCGGACGCCTGTAAGGCGAATTGACGGGGATGAAAAGGCTTATCGGCGCTTCGCGGCGATTCGTCGGCTCCGACACCGGAAGCTTCACGCTCGAGTCGTCGCTCGTCTATCCGACGATTGCCGTCATGATCGTCTCGATCGTCTTCATGAGCCTGTTCGTCTACGGCAGAGCCGGGCTGTACCATACGGCCGCAACGGTGGCGGAGCGTTCCGCCTTCACCTGGGACAACAGCGGCAAAGATTGGGTGACGGGCGACGTGACGCCGAGCCGCAACGACGGCCTGTATTGGCGTACCGGAAGCGACGGGCTCGGCGGCCTGTTTTCGTTCGGCTCGGCCGGAGGGGTGAGCAAGGTCGGACTGCCGATCGCGGATGCCGAAGCGAGCTCCGGTACGGAAGCCGGACCCGAAGGAAAGCTGGCGAAGGCGGCGCACGAGCTGCCGGATTCGCTCGAGGGCGAGCTGACGTATCGGCACGGTCTGATCGACCGGGAGGTGACGGCGCGTCTAGGGCAAGACGGGCTGCTGCCCTTTCTCGCCAAGCGTTGGACGTCGTCGCGGATGGAAGCGGAAGTCCGTTCGGTCGTCACCGAGCCCGTCGAGCTGATCCGCAACGTCGATTTCGTCCGGACGTTCGTCGTACGGGTGAAGGATTTGATCGCCAAGCCGAAGGCGGAGCAGCAGCTTCCCGCTGCCGCCGAGCCGCCTCGGAAGCTCGCGTTTGCGAAGGCCGAGGAGGCGGCGACCTACATTCGAGGCGTCACGGGCGGCGTCAAAAAGCGGGTGTCGACTCCGTCGAACCGGGACCGGATGCTCGACGCACTCGATTCCGACGGCTTGATGCACGAAGTGAAGCTCGGATATACGGCGAAAAGCAAAGACGTGGAAGCCCAAATCGCCAAAGATTTGGAGCTGCTGCAGAACGGAACGGAGGTGAAGGGCGTCGTCTGGCACTTTTTTCGCAAAGAAAAGGACGGGAAAATCGGGCCGTCCAAGCCGCTGCGGCAGGCGCTTGAGAAACGCGGCATCATCGTCGTCATCCATTCCTGACGGGCGAAGGGGGGAAACGAATGTGGAAATCGAGAGCCGGGACGGTTACCGTCTCGCTCGTGCTGCTGATCGCGCCGCTGTTCGCGTTTCATGCCGCGCTGATCGACGCGGCCCGGGTCCGGATGGCGGAGCGGCAGGCGGAAACGGCGACGAAGGCGGCGCTCCGCTCCGTCCTGTCCGCCTACGACCCGGCGCTGCAGTCATACGGTTTGTTCGGACTCGGGGTTAAGCCCGAGGAAAGCGATAAGCTGTTTACGGACGTGCTGAAGCGCAATTTGAACGCGACGGGAGGAGGCGCCTTTCGTCTCACGGAAGCGGTCCCTTCCTCGCACGCGATCCAACCGCTTTATACGCTCGCGAACCGTACCGTTTTCGAGCGGCAAGTGCTGGAGGAGATGAAGTACAGGGCGCCCGTCGAATTTGCCGTCAGCGTGACGGATAAGCTGAAAAACCGTTCCGGCGCGACGGCCATGCTGGCCGGCGTCTCGGCGTTTGCGGACAAGGCGAAGCAAATCGGCCGTCTCGTCGACGAACGCGAGTCGAGGCTGGACGACGCTTGGGCCGACGCGCGGGATTTGGCGGAGAAGGCGTCGATTTACCGGGGGTATTACGCGAAGAAGCTGGAGCGGCTGGACGAGCTTTGCCGGCTGATCGGATTGCGGGACGCCGAGGAGGTGCGGAGGTCGATTCAATCGCTCCGCTCGCAAGCCGAGGAGCTTCGGCGGACGATCGCGGACCGGCAAGCCGGCTTGGCGGAGCTGGTGCGCGCCGGCGTGCAGGCGCCGCAGCAAATCGCCGCCATCGCGCAATCGATCGGCCAGCTGGAGCAAAGCGTCGGCGCGCTTCAGACGCAAATCGGCGAGCTGGAGAAAATTTTGGAATATATCGCGGAATATACGCTGCTGCTCCCGGCAACGAAGCTGGAGGCGAAGCGCGATCAAGCGATCCTCGCGGGGTTGACGCAGCGCGTATTTACGCAGCTTGACGAGGCTAAGGCGCTTGACGAACGAATCCGCGCCGAGACGGGCTCGCTTCCCGCCGACTCGGGCATACCGGCCGAAGCGCTTCAGGTAGCTTCGCTGCCGGACGCTTATTATATCAAGTTCCGGACGGGGCTGGGCGGCATCGGCGCCCTGTTCGGCGGCTTCGAGACGGCGCTGGACGCGACGACGCTGTTTACGGGCGCCAACAAGTTCGACTCGGCCCGGATGGCGACGCTGACCGCGTCGAACGAGGCGTACGGGCAAAAGGCTTCGCAATTTACGGGCGAGCAGCGGATCGAGGAGGACAAGCGAGCGGCGGCGGCCGAACGACTGACGAGACGCAAGCGGGAGGAAAAGCTGCGGTTCGCGCAGCTGTGGGATCAAGCGCGAAAAATATGGGCCGAATGCGGCGGGGCCGACGACGAGTCGTACCGGAAGCTCGAGCTCGGGGATCCGTCGGCCGGCAAGCCGTCGCTGTACCGCCAATACTCGGATTATAACCGGTCGGAGGCGGAAAACGGGACGTCCGTCGACGAGCTGGACGATGCGGAGGAGGCGATCGACCGGACGAAAGGCATGATCGATCGGCTGTTGGAAGGCTTGACGGCTGCGGCGGGACAGTTTCGGGACGAGCTGTACGTCAACGAGTTCGCCCTGACCAAGTTCAATTATCGGACGTACGGCAAGGAGAAGGGGGCCGACGGAAAGCCGAAGCCGGACTACGAGCGGTCGGCGCGCGGTTCGCACAAGCTGCCGAATCAGGAAGCGGAATATGTGCTGTACGGCCTGAATTCGTGCCAAAGCAACCAGGCGGCCGCGTATACGGAAATGTTCGCGATCCGGCTCGCCGTCCGGACCGCGGAAGCGCTCATGTCGCCGGAGTCGAAGGTGACGGCGGTCGGGTCTCCGATGCTGACGCTGCTGTGGGCGATCGCGGAAGGGGCGATTCGCGCTTACGAGGATATGACGAAGCTGACGAACGGGGAAGAAGTGCCGGTTACGGCCAAAGCCCCCGAAGCGGTCGCGATGGGATACAAAGATTATTTGCGCCTGTTTCTGCTGCTACATACGAAGCGGGAGCCGACGACGGCCCGGATGCAAAGCTTGATCGAGCTGAACACCGGTCGCGATTTGCGCGGAACGGCCGTCTACGTCCAAGCGCGAACGGAAACGAAGGTCCGTCTCTGGTTCATGCCCTATACGATGGCCGCATTCGGCTACCCGATCGAAGACGGCAAGGCGGTCGTTTCGAAAACGGCGTCGCTCTCGTATTGAGAAGGAAGGAGGTGAGCGGCTATGGCGGCAGTGACGCCAAACGATGAATTCGGCATGGAACGCGTTCGCCGCTTCGCCGCCGACGAACGCGGGGGCATCAGCTTGGAGGCGACGCTTGCGCTGCCGTTTTTTCTCGCATTCGTGCTGGCGCTCGTCTGCCTCATCCGGCTGACGGTGGCGGACTTGGCGCTTCATCACGCCGTCTCGGAAACGGTCAAGCAAATGGCCGCAAACGCGTACCCGGTGCAGCTGTTGGCCGAAGAGGCGAGGAAAGCGTACGAGCAAAGTCCGGTCGGCGGCCAAGTGGACGGCTGGCTCGGCCACATTCGCGTCGCCCGGGACAAGCTCGTGCAGGGCGAGCAATGGGTCGACGATTACAAGGCGTTCATTCCGGACGCGCTCGTCCAGTGGGTCGAGTGGGAGCGGCAAAAGCGGGAGCAGGCGGAGAAGCTCGGCCGGGACGAATACGACGCGTTCGTGAAGGAACGGATCGATCCCTATGTACGGAGCGCTTTCAAGCTGGCGGTCGTTCATTATTCGGACTCCTCCGTGCTGAAGGAAGACCGTCTTGCCGTCGTCGAGGCGACCGTCCCGAGCTTCACCGACCCGGAACGCCGGTTCGTCGGAATCGAGGCCGAATATGCGGTCAAGCTCCCGATTCCGTTCGTGAACAAAACGGTCACGCTCCGAAAAAAAGCGTACGAGCGAATATGGACGGGGGCATAGAAAAACGCGCGCGCAAGCAATGGAAGACGTCGCGCCATTCGACCCAGGCCGGGACTTCCTCGAGTACGAAACCGAAAAAAGGAGAATGCGATGGCATACGCAGCGCTTATCTTGCTGCTTCTCGCTTCGTTGTATCACGACGTGAAGCGGTGCAAAATTCCGAACCGGTATACGGCGGGCGGAACCGTCTTCGGTATCGTCTTCCACGCATGGAGCGGAGGCTGGAACGGGCTTGCGGCGTCGGCGACCGGATTCGCCGCAGGCTTCGGCCTGCTTCTCGCGGTGTACGTCGTCGGAGCGGTCGGAGCGGGCGACGTGAAGCTGTTCGGGGCGATCGGGGCGATCGCGGGAGCGCCGTTCGCGATTAACGGGGCGATCAACTCCATCTTGTTTGCGGGCGCGATCGGCCTGATCATCGTGGCGAAGCGCGGGGAGCTGGCCCCGAGGCTGCGGATGACGGGGACGCTGCTGTTCCACCTGCTGCTGCTGCGCGACGTGAAGGGACTCGTCCGCTACAAAAAATCGGCCGCCGTTTTTCCGTTCATGTACGCGGTCGCGCCGGCCGTCGCGTTTACCGCCGCGTATTGCGCGCCGACCGCATGAAGGAGGCTCTCGATGGACAAATCGTTGTACGGCTTTCGCTGCGACTTTATCCGCCATCGCGGGACGAGTCTCGTCCTATCCGGCGAACGGCCGCTGCACGCGGACGAACTCGAGCGGATCGAGCTTCGCATGATGGAGGCGAACGACATTCCCGGCTTGCTTGCGCTCGACGTCGAGGAAATCGACTTGACCGTCCGGCTGCGCTACAACATGACCGGGATGAAGATGCTGTCCCACTGGATGAAAACCGAACGTCTTACGCTGCGAAATTATTACCGGATGCTGTTGGAGGTAGCCGGGACGATCGACGGCGGGCGGTCGTACATGCTGCGGGAGGAGGGCTATTGGCTTCACGAAGATTTCGTATTCGTCGACGAGGAATCGGGAAACAAGCTGTCGCTCTTGTACGTCCCGTCGCATCGGACGGAAGGAAAACCGGCGCTGCGCGACCAGTTTAAGGAGCTGTCGCTTCGGCTATCGGCGTGCATCGATACGATCGAAGGCGGCGGCTTTTCATCGCTGATGTCGATGCTGCACCGGGATCGGTTCGACTTTCGCGATGTGAAGCGAAAGCTGGCCGAGCTGCTTCAGCCCGACGGGGAGGCGTCGTTTTCGGGCGTCGAATCCGGGCTTAGCTTCCCGATCCGTGAGCCGACGGTTGAACGAAGCCGGCCGCAGCAGGCGCTGCCGTCATGGATCGGCGCCGGCCCGAAGCCGCCGAACGACCGGCGGTCGGTTCCGGCCGACGACCCGGAGGCGCTTTGGAAGGCGGCGAACGAACGGGACTTGCGTTTGTCGAACCGGACGTTTGCCGATGGCGAGGAAGAAGACGGGGACGACAGCGGAGACGGGGAGGGGGCGGATGCTCCCGCGCGGAAGAACGATGCCGCGCCGCCCGCCAAGCAGCGATTGCTGATCGGCGCAGTCGCCGGATCGCTGCTGCTGCTGTTGTGGAGCTTTTATCCGACGACGCCGGCCGAGGGAACGTTCCATGTGTGGACCGGCTTGACCGTGCTGCTGCTCGACGCCGTCTACGTCTGGATTCGCCTTCGGCCCGGCATGAAGGCCGATTCGACGTGGGGGAAGCTGGCGAAGTCGTACGAGGCGATGGAGGAGCGCGAAATGACCGGCTTGACCGGCTGTTTGCCCGTTAGGGCGGGGACGGTTCATCCGCTCGGAAAGCCGTCCCGCGCCCCGGACCTAACGGCCGAACGGGCGTCTTTCGCCGTCGTGCCGCCTCGAACGAGTACGCCTCCCTTTTCCGCATCATCATCGTCTCCGGCGCCTTCGGACCGTTATGCGTTCCCGGCTCCGGCCGCGCCGCTTTCATTCGCCGGCCGTCCCGATGAAGGGACGGGGCCGCTTCGGCCGCCGGATGCGACCGTGCTTCTCCGTCCGAACGGGGCGACACCGGACGAAGGCAAGACGGCCGGGGAGGAGCGGGAGTCGGAGGCGTTCCCGGAGCTCGAGATCGCGAAGGGCGGGGAGACGAATCGATTTCGACTGAAGGAGGAACGGTTCGTCGTCGGCCGGGAACGGAGCGCCGTCGACTACGCGGACGATTCGGCCGGCGTCTCGAAGCTTCACGCGGAGGTCGGCCGCGATATGACGGGGTATTACGCGAAAGATTTGGGCTCCAAAAACGGTACGATGCTCAACGGCGAGCCGATGGTGCCCTACAAACGGTATCCGCTTCAGGACGGCGATACGATGCAAATCGTCCGTTTGCGCCTCGTCTTTCGCGCGGAAACGACAAACACCCCTTCGTGAGAGGGGGTGTTTGTCGTTCGACCGGTTAGTCGGCGTCATCCAGCTTCTTGAACTCGTGAACCCATACGTTCATGTGGGGCAGCCATTTCATGCCCCGGTGCATCGACACGATGTATTCCTTGTACCGCTCCAACGTGTCGAAGCCTTCCTGCCGGGCATGCTCGTCCGTCATGTCGCCGAGCGATTGCCGGTACACCCGCTCCACGACGAACCGATGGCCGTCCATCTCCATCACTTCGCCGGGATCGGCGTAGCGCCCGTTGCGGCGGGCCGCCGTCTTGACGCCGGCGACGACTTTGTCCACGTCTGCCCGAACCGTGACGAGCCGCTCGATCGAACATGTTTTCGGATCCAACGCTTCGGTCATCGACATACCGCCTTTCCCCGATCGCGCCTTACCGGTATTCGCGAGGAATACGCCGCGCCACGCCGGTGCGGATCGCCGCCTTGATGACGTTGTCGCGGATCAGCTTGGCGACGTCCTGGTTGAACACGCTCGGAATGATGTACAGCTTGTTTCGCTCGTCGTCGGAAATGACCGAGGCGATCGCCTCGGCGGCCGCGAGCTTCATCTCTTCGTTGATCGTTTTCGCCCGGCAGTCGAGCGCGCCGCGGAACATGCCGGGGAAGCAGAGCACGTTGTTGATCTGGTTCGGGAAGTCCGAGCGTCCGGTCGCGACGACGGCGGCGATATCCTCGATTTCTTCCGGATTGACCTCGGGCGTCGGATTCGCCATCGCGAATACGATCGGGTCGGCCGCCATGCTCTTCACGTCGTCGCGGTTCAGCAGACCGCCTCGCGACAAGCCGATGAATACGTCGGCTCCGGCAAGCACGTCGCGAAGCGAGCCCGACACCCGATTCGGGTTCGTGTTTTCCGCATACCACGACCAGATCGGATTGTCGTAGGCTTGTCCGGCGACGAGCGCCCCGACGCGGTCCACGCCGATCAGCTCCTTGACGCCGGCGGCAAGCAAAATCTTGCTGCAGGCGACGCCGGCGGCGCCGATGCCGCAGACGACGACCTTGACCGAGTCGATCGATTTGCCGACCAGCTTCAGCGCGCTGATCAGGCCGGCGTACAGGACGACCGCGGTGCCGTGCTGATCGTCGTGGAAGACGGGGATGTCGAGCTCCTGCTTCAGCCGCTCTTCGATTTCGAAGCAGCGCGGCGACGAAATATCTTCCAGATTAATGCCTCCGAACGCGGGGGCGATGTTCTTGATCGTACGTATGATTTCTTCCGTATCCTGGGTGTCGAGACAAATCGGAAACGCGTCGACGTCGGCCAGCTGCTTGAACAGCATCGCCTTGCCCTCCATGACCGGCATGGCGGCGTTCGGTCCGATGTTGCCGAGGCCGAGGACGGCGCTTCCGTCGGAGATGACGGCGACCGTATTGCGCTTGATCGTCAGCGTGTACGCCTTGCGCGGCTCCTCGTGGATCGCCATGCAGACGCGCGCTACGTCGGGCGTATAGACGCGGGACAAATCGTCGCGGTTTTGGATCGGCACCTTCAGCTTCGTTTCGATTTTGCCGCCCAGATGGAGCAGGAACGTCCGATCCGAAACGTTGACGAGAACGACGCCCTCGAGCTGCTTCATCTTCTCCACGATTTTGCCCGTATGGAGCGTGTCCGCGACGTTGACGGTCAAGTCCCGGATCGACATTTGCTGCTTCGTCTGGATGACGTCGATCGCGACGAGATCGCCGCCTTCGTCGGCTATGGCGGCTACGATATCGCTGAACCGGATCCGGTTCGTATCGATTTCCAGCCGCAAAATGATGCTTTTGCCCGTGATCAATTGTTTGTTCCCATCGGTCATGGCTCTGTTCCCCCTACGGTAAGGTGCTGAACGGCGCAATCTCGTTCCCCCCTAGTGTACAACAATCGCCGCAAATTCCAAAATGCCGGATTGGCTTTGATGCGCAAGGCGAAATATGCTATAGTAGTAAGTTGACGGCAGAATGAGAGAGAAGGAAGGTTGTCCCATGATCAGCACTAGTAACGTAACGCTCCGTTACGGAAAGCGCGCCTTATTCGAAGACGTTAACATAAAGTTTACGCCCGGCAACTGCTACGGGTTGATCGGAGCGAACGGCGCAGGCAAATCGACGTTTTTGAAAATTTTGTCAGGCGAAATCGAGCCGAACAGCGGCGAAGTGTTCGTCACGCCCGGCGAGCGCATCGCCGTGCTGAAGCAAAACCATTTCGAATTCGACGAAGTCCAGGTTTTGAAAACGGTTATAATGGGCCACCGCGAGCTGTATGCGATCATGGAGGAGAAGGACGCGCTGTACGCGAAGCCGGACTTTTCCGAAGAGGACGGCATGCGCGCGGCGGAGCTCGAGGGCGAATTCCAGGAGCTGAACGGCTGGGAGGCGGAATCCGACGCGGCTTCGCTGCTGCTCGGCCTCGGCATCGGCACCGAGCTGCACGACAAGCAGATGAAGGAGCTCGGCGGCAACGAGAAGGTGCGCGTCCTGCTCGCGCAGGCGCTGTTCGGCAATCCGCAAAACTTGCTGCTCGACGAGCCCACGAACCATTTGGACATCGAATCGATCAACTGGCTCGTCAACTTCCTGGGCCGGTTCGAAGGCACCGTTATCGTCGTATCCCACGACCGCCACTTCCTGAACGAGGTGTGCACGCATATCGCCGATATCGACTTCGGCAAAATCCAGCTGTACGTCGGCAACTACGATTTCTGGTACGAGTCGAGCCAGCTGGCGCTTAAGCTGATGAGGGAATCGAACAAGAAGGTCGAGGAGAAGCGCAAGGAGCTGGAGACGTTCATCGCCCGGTTCAGCGCCAACGCCTCCAAGTCGAAGCAGGCGACGTCCAGGAAAAAGCAGCTGGAGAAGCTGACGCTCGAGGACATCAAGCCGTCGAACCGGAAATATCCGTACATCAACTTCAAGCCGGAGCGCGAAGCGGGCAAAAACATTTTGACCGTAGACCGGCTCAGCAAATCCGTCGACGGCGAAACCGTGCTGAACAACGTAAGCTTCGTCGTCAACAAAGGCGACAAAATCGCGCTCGTCGGACCGAACGGCGTCGCCAAGACGACGCTGTTCCAAGTGCTCGCGGGCGAGCTCGAGCCGGATGCCGGCGAGTTTACGTGGGGTGTCACGACGACGCAGGCGTATTTCCCGAAAGACAACTCGGCGTACTTCGAAGGCGTCGATCTCAATCTGGTCGAGTGGCTGCGGCAGTTTTCCAAAGATCCGGACGAAACGTTCATCCGCGGCTTCCTCGGGCGGATGCTGTTCTCGGGCGAGGAGTCGCTGAAGAAGGCGTCGGTCCTCTCCGGCGGCGAGAAGGTGCGGTGCATGCTTTCCAAGATGATGCTGAGCGGCGCGAACGTGCTCATGCTCGACGAGCCGACGAACCATCTCGACCTCGAGTCGATTACGGCGCTCAACAACGGGCTGATCGATTTCGACGGCACGATGCTGTTCGTCTCGCACGACTGGCAGTTCATCCAGACGATCGCCAACCGGATTATCGAAATTACGCCGAACGGTCTGATCGACCGGCAAATGACGTACGACGAGTATTTGGAGAACGAAGACGTCAAGCGATTGCGCGAGACGTTATACGCCTAATGAAGACAGCGGGGGACGGCATCTCAGGTTCTCCCGCTTTTTTCGTCCTTCCGCCTCGACCACTTTTCGCACAAAGGGATGACGAACGACATGACGTACTATGTCAGCTATAAAGGCAAACCTTACGGCCCTCCGATGACGAAAGAAGAAGCGGCCGTCAAACTGCTCCGGCTGCGGCACCTGTTCGTCGGCATGGAGATCGTCCGCGCCGAAGGGCCGGACGCCGAAACGGAAGAGCGCGAAAAGCCGAAACGGAACGGGCGTCACCCGAAATCGCCTTCCAACGTAACGCAGGGGGAGGACGCGCCGCAGCCGATCGATGCGGATTACGGAAACGGGAGGTAGCGCATGTTCGACCCGACGATTTACGAAAATTTGAAAGTCGTGTTCGAAGGGGCGGTATACGACCTCGATCTGGACGGGCATATCGTCGTCACCCATCGCTCCGACTTGATCGATCTGGCGACGATGTCGAGAACGTATGCGGTGCGGTATCGGTTGAAGGACGGCCGGTGCACGGCCGAGGTGCGTCTCTCCGCCGGTCTCGTCGATCTGGCCGGCGAGAAGCTGGAATGGCGCAACGCGCTGCCCGGCTGCAAGCTCGAGATCGTCTTCGCGTTGACGCTGCGCAACCCCGAGGCGGCGTGCCGCAACATCGACGACATCATGCGGCAGGTGTGGGACGCGAACCCTTCGATCGTCCAGACGCTGTCGTACCGATACGGCGAGGACGGGGCATGCTGCCGGAACGAAATCGTCGTCGCGTTCGACCGCAAAATCGGCGAGGGCCAGATCGACGACATCGCCGAATTGCTCGAACATACGGTGCGCACGCTTCGATTGCTGGAACCTTACAACACGGAGGAATGAGCGGAAATGGCCGATCGGACGGAAGCGGAATGGATCAAACGGACGGACGCCGGCGAGGCGTTCGCCGTTTTTTTGTACACCCCGTTGTGCGGGACGTGTAAAGTGGCGGCCCGGATGCTGGAGGTCGTCCGGGCGGCGAAGCCGGAATGGACGGTCGAATCGGCCAACGTGAACGTTTTGCCGAAGCTGGCGATGCATTGGCGGGTGGAGAGCGTCCCGTGCCTGCTCCATGTCCGGGGCGGAAGGGTGGAGCGCAAGCTGTACGCGTTCGAGTCGGTCGGCAACGTGTACGCGTTTCTTGAACGGATATACGAACATCACCAGGAAAGGATGAACGATCATGAATGACGCGCGGACCTCGTACGTCAAAGTCGAATATAAATCCGGAGCATATATCGCGAAAACGGTGGAGCATGCGCCTCCGCGCACGCTCGTCGAAATCGCGGCGGTCGTCCGCCATCCGCTGCAGGGCGACCTGCACCATCCGTATGAGGCGGATGTCCCTCTGTTCCACGAGCGGAAAGCGTCGGCACACCGCGAAAAAGTGTGGGTGCCGTCCTCATCGGTCGAGCCGTATGAGGGGGAGGTTCCGTCCTACGGGGAGTCGCTACGGGCCGCGTGGGAGGAAATGGTTCGCTCCATGAGCAAGCTGGCCGAGGGCGGGGAGGCCGGAGGCGGGCGCGACGCCGCCCGTTGGGCCGCCCGCTCGCTCGAAACGCTGCGCGTGCTGGAAAAAGACTATTGGGGTGCGATACAATAAGCGAGTGATGTACATTTTTGTCGAATCGGGGGAACTTTCATGCTAATGATCGGAATCGCAGGCGGAACCGGTTCGGGCAAAACGACGGTTGCGGAGAAGCTCGTGGAGGCGCTCGGCGAAGAGCAGGTCGCGCTGCTGTCGCAGGATTCGTATTATGCGGACAATCGCCACTTGTCGATGGCGGAACGGGAAAACGTCAATTACGACCATCCGGACGCGATGGACGGAGAGCTGCTGCTGACGCATTTGCGCCGGCTTAGAGAAGGAAATCCCGTCGAAGTGCCGGTTTACGATTTCTCTACGCACAGCCGCGTCGAGCGGACGGTGACGGTGACGCCGAGACGGGTCGTCATCTTGGAAGGGATTCTCATCTTCGCCGATCCGGCGATCCGGCAAGAGCTGGATATCAAAGTATTCGTCGACACGGATGCGGACGTCCGCGTGCTCAGGCGTATCGCGCGGGATATTCAGGAGCGGGGACGGACGATCGACTCGGTGTTCCAGCAATATTTGAACACGGTCAAGCCGATGCACGACGCCTTCGTGGAGCCGTCCAAACGGTACGCCGATCTGATCGTGCCGGAAGGCGGGCAAAACGAAATCGCCATTCGTCTGTTGACGTCGCGGATCGAATCGTATTTGACGAACGGCTGAAGCCGGCGCGGCTAGATATATAAGGGGGCAACTTTCGATGAACGAATCGTGGTCGGCGATGAAGCAAGTGCCGCAGGATACGATCCAGGAACGGCTGCAGTCGGTGAAAGAGCTGTCCGAGGACGCGGACGGAACGGAGCTGTACGAGGTCGTCAAAGATACGGCGACGGGCGAGCATTATTTGCATTACGCCTACTTGCACCTGAACGTGGCGGACGGGACGAAGGAATCGTTCCACCACCTTCTGCCGCTCGGCAGCGACGACGTGCTCGGGGTTTTATTCGGCGAGCAGCCGTACGCGTATCCGGATCATTGGACGCGTCCGTATTTGCGCAACGGACCGGACGGCACGTACGTCTGGTTCGATCCTTCGGAGACGATCGAAGGGGCGGCGGAGGAAAACGAGAAGCTGGCCGGGGATATCGCGAGCTTGCTCGGGGAATGGAAAAAACGGGGAAGGCACGATCCGGACTCGGTCAAGGAGCTGCTCGAGCGCATCGACCGGACGATGAACCGGGACGACGGCTAGATCAAGCTCGGAAGGGAAGAGGGGAAAAGATGGAGGAGCGCAGGGCGAACGTCGTTCCGCCGTGTCCGATATGCGGCTTCGAGATGAAATGGTGGTTCGCCAAGTGGAAATGTTTCAACTGCGGGCAATGGAACGGCTGTTGCGGCGACGACACGGGAGACCCCGGCGGCTTGTGGTGCGAGCCGCGACCGGGAGGGGACGGGGACGCGAAACCCGATTGACGAGACGCCCGCCGCAGCGGCGAAGCGAACAGGCCATGAAACGAAAGAAACGGACCCAAGGCGGGTCCGTTTCTTTCGTTTTCGGCCACGGTGCGGGATTCGTTTACTTGCCGAACCGTTCCAGCGGGATGCTGACGATGAACGTCGTCCCTTGCTCCGCATCGCTTTCCACCGTAATCGTTCCTTTGTAGTAGCCGACCCGCTCTTTCGTGACGGCGAGGCCGATGCCCGAATGATCGCCGGCCGTTTTCGTGCTGTAGCCGGGCTCGAATATTTTGCGCTTCTCCTCGTCGTCGAGTACGGGACCGGGATTGCGCACCGTGATGAACAGCGTGCGCCCGGTATACCAGCCCTTCAGCTCGACCCACCGTTCGGCGACGGGCAGCTTGACCGTTTCGTCGAAGGCGTTGTCGACGAGGTTCCCGATAATTTTGACGATATCGACCGATTTGACGCCGAGGGTCAAGTTGCCGAACGGGGAAAACTCGTGCCGGAAGTCGATTTTTTTATCCATGGCGATGACGACCTTCGATTGGACGATCGCGGCGATCGCCGGGTGGCCGATCTGGATAATGTCGTTGATTTGCCGGATTTCGCCGATCAGCTCGCCCGTGTACTCCTTCAGATCGTCGTACTTTTTCAGCTGCAGCATCGTATGGATCGTCTGCACGTGGTTCAGGAAGTCGTGCCGCTGCCCGCGAATCGTCGTGAACATGTCGTTCATTTCGTCGATGTACGCCTCTTGCGTGACGCGGACCGCTTCGTCTTTGTTCCGCTTGATCATCCGGAAGACGATCAGCAGCAGGACGAGGCTCAGCGCGGTCATGACGACGATCCGGTTGATCATCGAATGAATTTGTTCGTCCAGCACTTCGCGGATGGTGTGGTAATCGAAGACGACGCCGATGACGTACGGGTAATCCGCCGTCGTATCGTTCGATTTCGGCTGAACGGGAATGAAGCTTTTGACGACCTTCCTTCCCTGGACGACGGTCGTGTAGGCGATCGTCTCGTTCCGTTCGATCGCCGAACGGACGCTTTCCGCGTCCCTATCGCCTTCGGCGTACGTGTATTGGCCGAACGGGACGGGACGGTCGTACAGCGACACGAAGCGTTGGCCGCTTTGCGACCGGGACACTTTCAGCGGCTTGCCGAACGTATTATAGTTGAAGCCGGTCATTTCGAGAATGCTCGGATTGTCCTGAATCATGGCGTTCAGAATGACGTCGGGACCGGCCAATTGATCGTAATGCTTGATTTGGATGTCCTCCACGTACGGGTTGATGATATAGTCCGTCGTCCCGTCGTAAAAGTATCCCCATTTGTCGATTTTGTTCGGGTCGGTGTCGGCGTGCTCGATCGGCCCGGCCCAATAATTGGGCAGCTTTTGCCCTTGCGGAATCGTCACTTCGCGGTCGGCGAGCAGCTGCTTGAAGGCGGTGAACCAATACCCCCATTTTTTCGTGCTCATCCCGATTTCCTTCGGATCGGACGAACGGACCCCTACGATGTCGTCGCCCTGACGCTTCAGCAGCGTAATATGCGAAACGCCCAATTCCCGGCTGATTTGTTCCAGCTCGGCGTTCGTCACTTGGTCCGCATTCGGAGCGAGCCGGTCTCTCGTCGCGATGGCGACGGTGCGCAGCTGCTGCCCGACCAAGTCCTCGACGTAGTTGACGCTCGTCTTGTACCGGTCGATGGCGATCCGCAAATTGCGGGCGGCCATCATCGACTGCTCCTCGACGTTGCCGATGACGGTATGCTTCGTCGAAAAGTAAAAGATGACGTTGTTGACGCACAGCACGAAGATGACATATACGATCACGATATAGAAAAAACGCGATTTCAGGTGCAACAAATCACCCCGGGGTTCGTTCGCAGCTAGCAGGTTGCCGGTGCAACGGGAATAGTTGTGTGCGCGTCGAAGATCGGCGCACTTCCATTATAGCCGAAAAGTTACAATATTGTTACCGTTTTTTCGACTTATTTCGATATATTTTCGACGAAAATAGTCGGGATTTGTCGGTTCATATGCGTTATCGACTTCCGGTCATGTTGAACAGGCGTCGGCCCATATCATGTAGAAACCGCAGCGTCGCGCAAGCGACGCGCTCAGGAAGGTGGATGATGCATGGACCGGCGACCTTGGCATGCCGTTTATCCGCAAGAAGTGCCGCCTGCGCTCGACTATCCGTCCGTTCCTCTTACCTCGCTCTTGACCGAATCGGCCGAGAAGTTTCCGAATCGGACCGCGCTGACGTTTTTCGGCAAAAAAACGACCTACCGCAAGCTGCTTCTCGACTCGTACCGGTTCGCGAACGCCTTGATCCGGCTCGGCGTCCGCCGGGGAGACCGGGTCGCGCTTCTGCTGCCGAACGTGCCGCAATACGTCGTCGCCTACTACGGGACGCTGTTCGCGGGCGCCGTCGTCGTGCAGCTGAACCCGATTCACGTCGAACGGGAGCTGCTGCGGCATGTGACCGATTCGCGCGCCGATACGCTCGTCTGTCTCGATCTGCTCTACGCGAGAGTGAGGAACATCCGCGAGAAGGCCGGGCTGAAGCGGATCGTCGTCACCGGCATCCGTGACGAGCTGCCCGCCGTCAAAAGCTGGCTGTACCCGCTCGTCCAAAAACGGAAAGGACAGCCGCCCGCCTACGATCCGGAGAAGGAGCAGCTGTTCGTCATGCATCGTCTGCTCCGTGCGGCCAGTCCGGAGCCCCCTCCGCGGCATTCGTTCGACCCGGCCGAGGAAATCGCCGTCCTTCAGTATACGGGCGGCACGACCGGCATTCCGAAGGGCGTCATGCTGACGCACGCGAACTTGACGGCGAACGTCCGCCAATGCGCCGCATGGCTGTACCGGTCGGAGGAAGGGAAAGAGATCGTGCTGACCGCCGTTCCGCTCTTTCACGTTTACGGAATGACGGTATGCATGAACTTCGGCCTGTCCTTCGGCGCCAACCTCGTGCTCGTGCCGCGGTTCGAAATCAACGAGCTGCTGCGCACCATTCACCGGTATCGTCCGACGATATTCCCCGGCGCGCCGACGATGTATATCGCGATCAACCATCATCCTTTAGCGGCCGTCAAATACCGGCTGACCTCGATTCGCTGCTGCATAAGCGGTTCCGCGCCGCTGCCGCTGGACGTGCAGCAAAAGTTCGAATCGCTGACGGGCGGACGGCTCGTCGAAGGGTACGGCTTGTCGGAATGCTCGCCCGTCACGCACGCCAACCCGATCTGGGAGAAGCGCAAAACCGGCAGCATCGGGCTCCCGTGGCCCGACACGGACTGCCGCATCGTCGATCCCGATACCGGTCAAGCGCTTTCCCCGGGCGAGATCGGGGAGCTGCTCATCCGAGGCCCTCAAGTCATGAAAGGATACTGGAACAAGCCGGAGGAGACGGAGCGGGCGCTGGCCGACGGCTGGCTGAAGACGGGCGACATGGCGTATATGGACGAGGAAGGCTTTTATTATATCGTCGACCGGAAAAAAGATATGATCATCGCCGGCGGCTTCAACGTATTTCCGCGCGAAGTCGAGGAGGTGCTGTTCGAGCATCCCGCCGTCCGCGAGGCGGCCGTCGTCGGCGTCCCCGACGAATACCGAGGCGAAACGGTGAAAGCGTTTGTCGTGCGCGAGCCCGGTTCCTCCGTAACCGAAGCGGAGCTGGACGCCTTCTGCCGCGAAAAGCTCGCCGCCTACAAGGTGCCCCGGCTGTACGAATTCCGGGACACGCTGCCGAAATCGATGATCGGCAAAGTAATCCGGCGGGAGCTGAGGGAGGAGCGCCGCGACGAATGACGGAAGCCGTCCGAGCCGCGAAGCGAGAGCCCCTTGGCCGGCTTCCGCTTATTCGCCTTTCTTGCCCCGGTAATACGTCGGCGCGACGCCCTCCGCATGGCGGAACGCGCGGCTGAACGCATGGATGCTCGGAAAGCCGAGACGGGCCGCGATTTCGGTGACGGGCATCGACGTGAATTGGATCAGCTCTTTGGCCTTCTCGATGCGCATCGTCAAATGGTATTTGATCGGCGGCGCCCCGAAGGCGCTTTTGAACGCCCGGATGAAATAATATTTGCTCATGTTGGCCGCGGCCGCCAGCTCGTCGACCGTCAGCTCGCGGTCGAGCGAGCGGGACATGAGCAGCTTGACCGCCTGCAGCGTCTCCCAGTTCGACAGCACGTGAGGACGTTCCTGCCAGTGCAGCTCGCGGAGCAGCAGCGTCCACAGCTGCACGAACAAGCCCTTCAAATTCGTCTCGTAGTAGGGAAGCTTGCGTTCGTATTCGTCGATCATGGCGAAGACGAGCGCTTCGACGGCGGACTTGCCGACGGGGCGGATATGGTTCGGCACCATGAACGGAGGAGCCGACAGGACGTCTTCGCGAAACCATTCGTGCTCTTGCGCCGTCATTTCGTGCTCGGGCTTGAAGCTGATTTTGACGTCCGGACTGTCCGGACGCTCGTACAGATCGAAATGGATATGCGGCTGGCGGAACGGGCTCTCCGTCCCGACCCGAAGCGAATGCGGCTCCCGCGGCTTGAACAGGAACAAGTCGCCGGGGACGCCTTCGTAGGCTCGGTCGCGAACGGTGACGAGCACGCGGCCTTCCTTGACGTAGAGAAGCTCGTAATCGAACAGCACCCGCTCTCGCAAGTGCCAGCCGGCCGGTGCCGTATGGTCCATCGCCTTGCGAACGTACGGGGTGAGAGCGGACAAGTCCATGTCCCGAGTGCCTCGCTTTCCGGTTGCGGTTACGACCAGTATAAAGGGATCGGAAAATGACGGCAACTTCGCCACTATTAAACCAACTATTATAATAGGAAAAGGTGGGTTATTGTCGAAATCAGGATTGACGCCCGGACGCGTTGGTGCTATTATTCTATCTATCGGATTTCAATCCCGATCAACTCGATAGGGATTGGTCGACAGGAATGAGAGGGAGAGAGGGGAACGAAAGCAATGCGTACACGGAGCAGATCGTACATAGCCGTCGTGATGGCCGTCATCTTGGCCGTCGTCCTGGCGGCGTGCGGTGCGAAGAAGGAAGAGCCGACGACGTCCGCGCCCGCGACGGGCGGATCGACGACGAACGCCGGCGGCGGAACGGACTTGGCCTCGCTCGCGGGCAAGAAAATCGCGCTCGTCATGGAGTTCAACCAAGGCACGTTCTCGGCGCAATATATCGAAGGCGTCAAGGAGCAAGTCGAGAAGTTCGGCGGCAAGGTGACGGTGCTGAGCGCCGAAACGGACATGAACAAAATGATCGCGAATCTCGATTCCGCGGTCAACCAGAAGTTCGACGGCATCCTGATCGACCATGGCAAGGCGGAAGCGCTGGAGCCGGGCGTCAAGAAAGCGCTGGAGAAAAAAATTCCGGTCGTCGCGTTCGACTCGGACTTGAAAGTGCCGGGCGTACCGGTGCTGCAGCAGGGCGACCAGCAAATGGCGAAAAGCACGCTGGAGCAAATGGCGAAAGATATCGGCGGCAAAGGCAACATCGTCAAAATTTGGGTTGCCGGCTTCGCGCCGATGGAACGCCGCCAGCTCGCGTATAAAGAGTTCATGGACAAAAACAAGGATATTAAAGAGATCGCCGCTTTCGGCGCCGCGACGAACAATACGGCGCTCGATACGCAAGCCCAAATGGAAGCGATCTTGAAAAAATATCCGAACAAGGGCGACATTACGGCCGTATGGGCCGCCTGGGACGAATTCGCCAAGGGCGCTTCCCGCGCGATCCAGCAAGCGGGCCGTACGGAGATCAAAGTATACGGCATCGATTTGAGCGACGAAGACCTCCAAATGATCCAGGACAAAAACAGCCCGTGGGTCGCTTCGGCCGCCGTCGATCCGAAAGATATCGGACGCGTGCAGGCGCGTTACCTGTATCAGAAGCTGCTCGGCGAAACGACGCCGGACGTCATTGCGCTCGATCCGGTATTCGTCTCCCGCGACCAGCTTCCGACGGACAAGACGGTTTCGACGACCCAGCTCGGCCAATACGTCAAAGGCTGGAGCGGCAGCCAGCAAGGTTTGTCGGACAAGCTGAAGGAATTGGAGAAGCAAGCGAAGAAATGATAAGCACGGCGAAACGTTCCCATCGACGAATAGTCGATGGGATTTCGCATGTGAAAGGCCGATAAAAGGAAAGGGCTGGTAACAGGTGGGCGCGAAGCTGGAGCTGAATCGAATCAGCAAATCGTTTCCCGGCGTGCGGGCGTTGAAAGACGTCGATTTCGAAGTGCGCGCCGGCGAAATTCATGCGCTGCTCGGAGCGAACGGAGCCGGCAAGAGCACGCTCATGAAAATATTGTCGGGCGCTTATACGGCCGACGAAGGCGCGATTACGATCGACGGCGTCCCGGCGACGATCCGCTCGCCGATCGACGCGAAGCGGGCGGGCGTCCAATGCGTCTACCAGGAGGTCGATACCGCGCTCGTCCCGGGTCTGACCGTAGCCGAGAACGTCATGCTCGACCGGCTCTCCTACGGGGCGAAGTCGGCCGTCGTCAACTGGGGCTCGCTCAAGCGCGAGGCGTCGTCGATACTCGACAAGATGGGCGTAGCCGGGCTGCCCGCGGACAAGCAGGTCGGCGAGCTCGCGATCAGCCAGAAGCAGCTCGTGCTCATCGCGCGGGCGTTGGCGCAGCAGGCGAAGTACGTCATCCTGGACGAGCCGACGGCGCCGCTCAGTCTGGAGGAGACGGACCGGCTCTTCCGGACGATGCGGACGCTGAAGGCGGAAGGCGTCGGCCTCATCTTCATCTCGCACCGGCTGCCGGAAGTGTTCGACATTTGCGACCGGATCACGGTCATGCGCGACGGGGAGCGGGTCGCTACCGCGCCCGCCGCCGAGCTGACCCCGGGCAAAGTCGTCGAACTGATGCTCGGGAAGTCGCTCGAGGAGGAGTTTCCGAAGCTTGCGGCGGAAATCGGCGACACGCTGTTCGAGGCGGCGGGCGTACACGGGCTGGGGAAAGTGCACGGCGTCGATTTCTCGATCCGGCGCGGCGAAATCGTCGGCATCGTCGGGCTTGTCGGCGCCGGCAAAACCGAGCTGACCCGGCTCCTGTTCGCGGCCGAGCCGCTCGAGAAGGGCGAGCTGCGGCTGGACGGGAAGCCGCTCAGGCTGAGCGGCCCGTCCGACGCGATCGACGCCGGCATCGTGCTCGTGCCGGAGGAGCGGCGAACGCAGGGCGTGCTCGTCGGCGAATCGGTCAAGGTGAATTTGACCGTCCCGATCCTGAAACGGCTCGCACCGTCCGGCTGGATCCGCGGACGTGCCGAGACGAGGCATGCGGAGGAGACGGTCGAGCGGCTCGGCGTCAAAACGCCGCATGTCGATCAGGCGGTCGGCTACTTGAGCGGCGGCAATCAGCAAAAGGTGGCGATCGGCAAATGGCTGCCGACCGACGCCAAGCTGTATATGTTCGACGAGCCGACGAAAGGAATCGATATCGGCGCGAAAAGCGACATATTCCGGCTGATCGGCCGGCTGGCGCAGGAAGGCAAAGCGGTGCTGTACGCGTCGTCGGAAATCAACGAGATTATCGGCATATCGGACCGGATTCTCGTTCTGTGCGACGGCCGGATCGTGAAGTCGTTCGGCCGCGGCGAGGCGACGGAAGAGCAAATTTTGCTGTTCGCCAGCGCGGGAAAGGAGCAGGGGGATGAAAGGTAAACTGTTGGATTGGTCGTTCCGGTACGGTGCGCTCGTCGTCATCGCCGGCGTGTTCGTTTTTTTCTCGATCGCGAACGAAAACTTTTTGACGTATGACAATATCGCGGACATCCTGCGATCCATCTCGATCGTCACCTTCATCGCGATCGGGGTGACGCTGTCGCAAATCGTGGACGGCTTCGACTTGTCGGTCGGCTCCACCGTCTCGCTGTCCACCGTGGCGGCGGCGACGCTCATGGTCTGGTTCGAGCAGCCGCTTATCGTCGTGCTGGTCGTACCGATCGCGATCGGGGCGCTGATCGGCTTGCTGAACTCGCTGCTCATCATCCGGTTCCGCATCCCGGACCTGCTGGCGACGCTGGCGGTCATGTACATCATCGGCGGCGTGCAAAAGACGTATACGAAAGGGTATGCGATCTACAACAACATGCAGATGACCGACGGCACGAAGGCTCCCGGCAAATTTTCGGAGTCGTTCAAATGGATCGGCCAGGGCGAGCTGCTCGGCATACCGGTTCCGGTTCTGCTTATGCTGCTCGCCGTCGTTCTCGTCCATCTGTTCCTGAAATATACCCGGTGGGGCCGGCAAATGTACATCACCGGCGGCAACCGCGAGGCGGCCCGGCTGTCCGGCATCCGGATCAACCGCGTCCGCTTGGCCGCCTACGTCTTGTCGGGCTGCTTCGCCGCGATCGGCGGCATTCTGTTCGCCGCCCGCGTCGGCTCGGGGCAAATCGACGCCGGAGCCCCGCTGCTCATGGAGTCGGTCGCGGCCGTATTCGTCGGCTTCTCCGTGCTCGGCGCCGGCAAGCCGAACGTCATCGGCACGTTTCTCGGCGCGGTGCTGATCGGCGTCCTGCTAAACGGCTTGACGATGCTCAATTTGCCTTACTATGCGTTCGACATCATCAAAGGGGTCGTGCTCGTGCTGGCGCTCGCCGTCACGTTCGTCCATTTGAATCGGCGCCGGGTGTAGCGGCCGATGGTGCGCTTCGCTCATGAAAACTTTACAATGTCCAAAACCGCGGCAACGGCCGCGGTTTTTCGTTCGTTGTCCGCAGCAGGAGGGATAGCGTTTGCAAAATAATCGTAGGCGGGCAAGCAAGGCGGTGATACAATGGGGAGTGGATGCCGGCAACGCGCGAACGAACGTTGCCATACGAAAAGGGGGACTTCCATGGATCGACAAACGGTGCGGGCATGGATCATGTACGACTGGGCCAACTCCGCGTTCGCCACGACGATGATGGCCGCGGTGCTGCCGATCTTTTACAGCACGGTGGCGGCTTCCACGCTGCCGGGCCAGACGGCCACCTCGTATTGGGGGATGACGCAGTCGATCGCGATGCTGCTCGTTGCCGTCATGACGCCGATTCTCGGGGCGATTGCGGACTATTCGGGCTATAGGGTGCGGTTTTTGCGCCTGTTTTCGTATTTGGGCATTCTCGCATCGCTTTGCTTCGTCTTCGTCGGGAACGGCGACTACTTGCTCGCGTCCTTCCTGTTCATTCTCGGCACGATCGGATTTTCCGGCGGCAACGCGTTTTACGACGCGCTGCTGAACGACGTCGCGGAGCCGGGGAAACGGGACTACATATCGTCCAAAGGGTACGCGTTCGGCTATATCGGCGGCGGGGTGCTGCTGATCGTCAACCTGCTATGGATCATGAAATGGTCGTGGTTCGGACTGCCCGACAGCTTGGCCGGCACGTACCTGTCCTTCGCTTCGGTTGCGGTATGGTGGTACGTATTCTCGATTCCGCTGTTCCGCCGGATGAAGGACAAGAAGACGGGCGGCCGTCACACGTTCGGACAGTACGCGTCCATCGGCTTCTCGCGCATCTGGAATACGTTCAAGCGAATCAAGCGGTATCCCGAGCTGCTGAAATATTTGATCGCGTTTTGGTTTTTCAATGACGGCATCAGCACGATCATCACGATGGCGACGATTTACGGCACCGAAATCGGTCTCGGCACGGAAGCGTTGATCGGGGCGCTCGTCATTACGCAATTCGTCGGCATTCCGTTCACGCTGCTGTTCGGCCGCATCGCGGAGAAGCTCGGCTCGAAAAAGTCGCTGTACATCTCGCTCGGCGTGTACGTGCTGATCGTCGTTTTCGGTTATTTCATGACCGAGACGTGGCAGTTTTACGCGCTGGCGGTTGTCGTCGGCATGGTACAGGGGGGCAGCCAATCGATCGCCCGGTCGATTTACAGCCGGCTCGTCCCGGCCGACCGCCCTGCCGAGTTTTTCGGCTTCCTGAGCGTATCGAGCAAATTTTCCGCCATCGTCGGTCCGTTCGTCTTCTCCGTCGTCGGTATGCTGACCGGCACGAGCCGGCTCGGCATTCTCGCGCTCGTCGTTTTTTTCGCGATCGGCATCGTGCTGCTGGCCAAAGTCGATCTGACCAAGGGAGAGGCGGAGGCGGCCGCCGCAAAAGCGTAACGTGTCTCGTCGGAATCGAATCCGGCACGAGCACGCACCGATAACATCGTTCATGACGGAAGGCCGGAGTTTGCCGAGCGATCGGTACGCTCCGGCTTTTGCCGTATTAGCGGGCTTTTCTTTTTCCGACGAACCGTTCGGCCCGCGCATTCGTCCCGTTCCAGCCGGCGCGTTCCTCCCGCCCGGCCCGGTTGCGGAGCCAGGCGAGCGCTCCCATCGAGACGACGGCACCCGCGAGTCCGAGCGACATATCTTTTTGAGAATCGAAGACGTCTCCCTGCAGGCCGACGTACTGTTCCCCGCTCTGCTTGGCGACGAGCGCCGCAACCATCTCCACGATTTCGAACAGCGAGCTCATGCCGAAGACGACGGCCGCGGGCAAGGCGTACGACCAAAATCCGCGCAAGGAGGACGTCCGGACGAGCAGCTCTCGGCATGGATACGTCCAGATCAAACCGAACAGCAGATGAACGACCCGGTCGAAATAGCTGCGCTTCGTATGATAAGCGGCCTTCAGCCAAGCGTCGACCGGAGTGCCTTGGTACGTATAGTGGGCGGCGAACGTATGGACGCATAGAAAGACGAACATCCAGAAATACGACCGGTTCGAAAACCGGAACTTCCGGTACGTCATACCGAGCGCGACCAGCGTGCCGACCGGCAGCAGGCTTTCCATCGCCCACTGGATCCGGTCGGTCGGATGAATGGCCGTATAAATCCAGTAGAGGAGGAAAGCGACGATCATGGCGTGCAGCGGGAAATTGCGGGCGAACGGGATGCCGGCGCCGGTCCAGCCTTCCGATCGGACGAAGTCGTTTGATCCGCTCATACAAGAATTGCGCTCCTTTGGCGAAGAGGGTGTCGGCGATCGGGCCGATTTACATAGTTTGGTCAAAATGGAGCTTGCCATTCCCGCAAAGTCGCGAACGACAAAAAAACGTACGCGGGGGAGAAGCTCCCGGTACGTCCGGCGGCACGTCAAATGATCGGATCCGCGTACAAAATCGTATGCCCGTCGGCGCACGGCTTGCCCGTCTCGTACGACACGTCGCCGAGCCGCGCTTCCAGCCGCGATCGGGAGCCGTTTCCGGCAACGTAATCCAGCGCGGACCGCAGAAGCGGGACGCCGTCCTCCATCGCCATCTCCCAAAGGTCCATGAAGCTCTCCGTATGCGTCTCGTCCTCGATCGACGGATGCCGCCATTCCCGCCTCGCTTCGTTCAAGACGTCGACGGGCGGAACGGTCCGCTTGTAGACGAGCGCCTCGATCCGGCCGAACGTCAGCAGGCGCTTCGCGCCGGAAGGGTCGTGAAACAGCTTTTGGGCGCGGATCATGTCGCGGTACGCCTCGTTCCAATCGTCCGGCCCCAAATGTCCGGCCAGTTCCGGGTAATGCGAACGGGCGAGCGCGGCGAGGACGTCCGCCATTTCGCCGGGGAGCGCGGGTCCGGCATCGATCCGCTTCCAGACCGGCGTCCTCCACGTCTCGAGGCCGAGCCTGCTTCGGACGATCAAGGTGTCGATCATGATCTCGAACCGCTGGTGGTCCCATTTCTTGAACCCGGACCGGTAAAACACGTAGGGGTGCGCGTTCCGGTCCAAAATATGGTGCGTCAAAAAGCCGAGCGCGAATGCCGCGTCGGGGGAGTCGAGCGGCCGGTCTTTGACCGCATCGAGCAGGTCGAGCAAAAACGGCCCGCATCGCCGGGAGTGCATCGCTCCGCCGAGCTCGGGCATGCCGGCGCTTTTTTGCCACGGGAGAAAGCGGTGGTAAAACAAAAAGTCCGGCCCCTGGCAGCCGAAATGATAGGCGCGCTCTACCGCCGAAGACGTCGAAGGTCCGCTCCAGCCGACCCGGTCCGCCAATTCGCGGCCGAACAAAAAGTGGGTCCAAATGTTGGGCATGGCCGAAAAAACGCTCCTTTCCGACGAAGACAGCGAAACGCCGGCGTTGAAAGCGCAAACGACCGGCGTTCGAGATCGGATGTTACCTTGATTGTATCAGTCGAGCGGAACGAGCTTCAAGGCGTTGCCGGCGTAAATTTTCGCCAGCACGTCCTCCGGCAGCCCGAGACTGTTCAGCACCTCTTGATGGACGTTGTCGAAATAGTCGCGGCCGTACAGGATGCGGTCCTGGAATTCGAGCAGAAACTGCTTCGCGAACTCGGGGTCGCGCTTGAACGCGTTGGCGCCGGAGCCGGCGGATATGTCGCAATACAAGTTCGGATAACGCCGCAGCATGTCGACGACTTTGCCGCCCGGTACGACTTTGCCGGTCGGATACGCCGCTTTGTCGTATTGGTCGTCTCCCGATATATGCGCCCAAAAGCCCGGGGCATGCCCGAGGAAGATCGTCTCCGGGCAAGCTTTCACCGCGCGCTCGAACGCATCGATGCCGCCGCCGTACCACCAGTTCGGACGCGGATAGGCGGAACCGGTATCGAACTCGTAGTCGATATGGACGGTGACGGGAAGCCCTTTTTCCCCGCAAAAGCGGAACAGCCGGATCGCGTCCGGGTTGTCGTACATCATGCGCAGCTTGATTTCGCCGTAAACGCGAACGCCGTACAGCTTGATCGCGTGGTCGAGCTTGTCGATCGCGTCAGGCCGCCGCGGATCGGGCGCGTAGCCGAGCACGAACTTGTCCGGATGCTTCAACGCGTAATCGACGCATCGACGGAACGATATCGGCCCGTCCGGCAAGCCGGCGTCGGGGATGCTTTTCTTGTACGTCGGATTGTATTCGTCGTCGGGGCATTCCCAGCTGAGCAGCCATGTCCGGTCGATCGAATATTGCTTCATGTTGTCCAGGAAGCGGTCGACGTTGTAGCCGTACCAATCGGGATGGTTATGGCAATCGATAATCATGAACGAGACCCTCGTTTCGTCGGGATAATCTTCCTCCATATTGTAACAAGTAGAATACAGGTGCGGCAACGAAAAACGATATATGTCCCCATATAAAGACACGAAGCGAAAACGATGGAAACGTCCGGAAATCCGAAGTATAATGATAGCGGTCGCCTGAAAAGGCGCCGAGCGAACCGATAGGCAACGAAACGCTATTCGAAAGGTTGGTCGTACGTTTATGGCATTCATCCAATGCAATTTCACTTCCGATACGCTTGCGATCGGGGCGACGATGAACGTCCTGCTGCCCGATCCGAAGCCGGGCCAGCCGGCGGACCGCAAATACCCGACATTGTACCTGCTGCACGGCTTGTCCGACGACCACACGGCATGGATGCGCTGGACGTCGATCGAGCGGTATGCGCGGACGAAGGAAATCGCGATCGTCATGCCGGCCGTCAACCGGAGCTTCTATACCGACATGGTCGGCGGTTACCCGTATTGGACGTTCGTCAGCGAGGAGCTGCCGGCGAAGGCGAGAGCCTATTTCCCGCTGTCCGACAAGAGGGAAGACACGTTCGCCGCCGGACTGTCGATGGGCGGCTACGGCGCGTTCAAGCTGGCGCTGCGGCGGCCGGATCTGTTCGCGGCCGCGGCGAGCTTGTCCGGCGCGCTCGACCTGCGGAACGGACACGAGCGCTGGCCCCGGGATTACGGCTACATATTCGGCCAGGGCGCGCCGGTGCCGGCCGACGACGATTTGTTCCGGCTGGCCGAGAAGGTCGCCGCATCGGGCGGGCCGAAGCCGAAGCTGTATCAGGCGTGCGGGACGGAAGACTTTTTATACGAGGCGAACCGCGCGTTTCTCGGGCATGCCCAATCGCTCGGGCTCGAGCTGGAATACGAGGAAGGGCCCGGCGGGCACGATTGGGCGTATTGGGACGCATACATCCGCCGCGTGCTGGACTGGCTGCCGATCCGCTCGTCTTGATCGGACGCCGGACGCGAAAAGAGCGCCGCTCGCCAAGGCAAGCCGCGCTCTTTTTCGTTGCTGATTCGGGGGATCGTTCTCATGGGCCAACGTTACATCGTGTACCGAGTTTTATCTTTCCGATTGTGTTCCTTTTCCTCGGTCAGATCGACGGAAAACTCCTCGCGGTACTGGTCGAGCTGCGACGGGTGACCCGCAGGGCCGTTCTTTTTCGGGCGATTGTTGCGTCCTGCCATTCGACTTCACCTCCCGTATTTAGCATGCCAACGTTCGGCGGGAACATGCGGACGACTTGCGCAAGAACGATCCAAACGAAAGGCAGGGAATGCGATGATTGCGATAAACCGCGACTATATGATCGACCTGCTGCTCCGTCTGCTGGCGACGCCCAGCCCGTCGGGCTACTGCGGCCGTATCGCCGCATTGGTCGAGGAGGAGGCGTCCCGGCTCGGGTACGCGTCCGAACGAACGCCGAAAGGCTGCGTCGTCGTCACCGTACCGGGCAAACGGGATGAAACGCTCGGCATATCCGCGCACGTCGATACGCTGGGCGCGATGGTTCGGTCGATCAAGCCGGGGGGAACGCTGCGCTTCTCGCCCGTCGGCGGCTATATGATGAGCTCGGTCGAAAACGAATACTGTCTCGTTCATACGAGAGACGGCCGGGAGTATGATGGAACCGTTCTGCCGGTCAAGCCTTCGGTGCACGTCTACGAGGACGCGCGGGAGATGAAGCGGGACGAGGGGAACATGGAAATCCGGCTCGACGAGCCGGTCGCGTCCGCCGGCGACGTGAAGGCGCTCGGCATTCAGGTCGGCGATTTCGTATCGTGGGACCCGCGGACGCGCCGTTTGCCGAACGGGTATATCAAATCGCGCCATCTGGACGACAAGGCGGGCGTTGCGGCGGTGTTCGCGCTGCTGCAGGCGTTGAGCTCCACGGCCACCGTTCCGGAGCGGACGCTCAAAATCGTCGTATCCGTCTACGAGGAGGTCGGTCACGGCGCCTCGTACGTGCCGCCCGACATCGTCGAGCTGATCGCCGTCGACATGGGCGCGATTGGCGACGACTTGAGCTGCCGGGAGACGGACGTGTCGATTTGCGCCAAAGATTCGACGGGCCCGTACGATTACGGCATGACGTCGAAGCTGATCGAGCTGGCGAAAGCGAACGGCATTCCGTTCGCGATCGACATTTATCCGAAGTACGGCTCCGACGCGTCGGCCGCTCTCCGGGGCGGCAGCAACATCCGGGCCGCCTTGATCGGGCCGGGCGTACACGCGTCGCACGGCATGGAGCGGACGCACGAGCAGGCGATCGCAAATACGGCGGCGCTGCTCGCCGCTTACGCGATGTGCGAATAAGTCCGCCCGGAGCGCGCCCGGCGGAATACGAGAAAAAGAGCCGTGTGAAGCGGTTCTTTTTTTCGTTCTTGCTCTCTGCCGCTTGAAAAGGCCGTCCTCTCCCCCTAGGGGCGGGAAGGAGGGCAAGCGCCGACGAAGGGCGATTCGACGTCCGCGAACGGTTCGCGGATGTTTTTTTGCGCTTTGGGGAAAATTTGTAACTACGAAACGGACCGCCATCGGGGAGGGGAAAACGTGAGAGAGGCAAGGCGAACGGAAGTGATCGTCGTCGGCGCCGGACTAGCCGGCTTGTCGGCCGCCTTGGCGCTGTACGATCGCGGAATCGACGTTATCGTGCTGGAGGCTCAAAGCCGGGTGGGGGGCAAAGTCCTTTCCGTCGTCGAGGACGGCGTGACCGTCGATTACGGGGCGCAGTGGATATCGCCGCATCAGCCGAGAATGAAGGCGCTGCTCGCGCGGTTCGGCTTGACGACCGTACCGACCTTCGCCAAAGGAGATGCGCTGTACGTGCTGAGGGGCGACAGGATGAGGGGGAACGGGGATCGGCCTCCGCTCGGTTGGACGGGGAAGCTCGATCTGTTCCGGATTCGCCGCAAGCTGGACAAGCTGGCCGGAACGATCGACCCCGGCGCTCCGTGGAAATCCGCCGCCGCCCCGGAATTGGACGCTCTAACGATGGAGACGTGGCTGGAGAAGGCGGCGTTCTCGACGGCGGCCAAATCGTTTTGCCGGGCCGTGGCGGAGGAAGGACTGTGCGCCCGGCTAAGCGAAGTGTCCATGCTCGACGTGTTGTGGGATTACGTGTCGGCCGGCGGGGTGGACAAGCTGATGACGGCCGAGGACGAGTGGATTGCGGGCGGCACCCAGCAACTGCCGGCGAAAATGGCGGAACGGTTGGGCGACGCGGTCCGGCCGGACAACGCCGTACGAACGATTAGGTGGGGCGGCGGACAAGTGACGGCCTATACGGACCGGGAAGCGTGGACGGGAAGACGGGCGATCGTGGCGATCCCGCCGACGTTTACGAACCGGATCGCGTACGAGCCGCCGCTGCCCCCCGATCGGGATCAATTGTGCCAGCGGATCGGCCAGGGGGCGGTCATCAAATTCGTGCTCGTGTACGATACGCCGTTTTGGCGGGAGCGGGGATGGAGCGGGTCCGCATACGGCGAGACGGGGCCGATCCAGACGGTACTGGACGGCACGGAGCCGGGACAGCGGCTTGGCGTTTTGGCGGCGATGGCGAACGGAGGCCATGCCCGCCGTCTGGGCCGCCTCGGCAAAGAGGAGCGGAAGACGGAAGTGCTGCGGAGCCTGGCCCGCTTCGTCGGGGAGAAGGCGCTCGAACCGGTTGCGGTTTACGAAAAGGATTGGTCCGCCGATCCCTGGATTCGGGGCGGATACGGCGGCCGGTTCGCGCCCGGCGTGTTGAGCGAATTCGGACCGAGCCTGCTCGAGCCGGTCGGCCCGATTCATTGGGCGGGCGCCGAGACGGCGACCGTCTGGCGCATGTATATGGAAGGCGCGCTGCAATCCGGGGAGCGGGCCGCGGAGGAAGTCGCCCGCGCGCTGGAAGCGGAGCGGCCCGCCGGCGGCTCCGCCGCGCGGATTACGCGTTGACGCCCGCCTCGAACGATTCTCGGACGCGCGCGAGGAGCCCGGGCTGCGCAAGGACGTCGTAAGCGGTGGCGGCCAGCGCCTTGGCTCCGACGATCATGCCGTCCAAGGCCCGTTCCGTCATGGCAAGGTCGCGAAACTCCGGCGTGTGCAGCGAGAACGACTCGTCGATCACCTGTACGAACGGATGAATGGCCGGGCAGCGTCGGGAGACGTTGCCCAAATCGAGCGAGCCGTGATCCTGACCGTCTTGAATCGCGTCTAGCGGAACGCCGAGCTCGTTCAAGTTGCGCGTAAACGCGTCGGACAGCGGCTCGTTCGTCCGCAGCTCGTCGTACGAATATTCGTAGTTGCTCACCTTCAGCGTGCAGCCGGTTTGAAGCGCCGCCCCTTCCGCGCAGCGGATCGCCTTGCGGACCGTTTCGTCCGTATACGGACGATTGGCCGACCGGACGTAGAAGCGGGCGACGGCATAGTCGGGAATGATGTTCGCCGCCTTGCCGCCCTCGGTAATGACGCCATGAATGCGGACATGGCTTTCAAGCTGCTGGCGAAGCGCGTTCAGCGCGTTGAACGTAAGCAGGACTGCATCGAGCGCGTTGACGCCGTCCTGCGGATTGGCCGCGGCGTGCGCCGATTTGCCGAAAAATTCGAACTGGATCGCATCCATGGCGAGCGACGTCCCGGAACGTTCGTACCGGTGAAACGGGTGCGCCATAAGCGCCGCATCGACATCGTCGAACAAGCCGGCTTCCGCCATCGGCACTTTGGCGCCCGTCGTCTCCTCCGCCGGGGTACCGTATACGCGGATCGTGCCGCCGACCCGATCGATCGCCGCCTTCAAGCCGATCGCCGCTCCCAAGCCCATCGTGCAGATCAGATGATGCCCGCAGGCGTGTCCCAGGCCGGGAAGCGCGTCGTACTCGCACAGAAAAGCGATCGTCGGGCCGGACTTGGCCGCCGCGTATTCGGCGATGAAGGCGGTCGGCAAACCGAGCACGCCCCGGTCGACCCGAAAGCCTTGCCGCTCGAGCTCGTCGGACAGCATGCCGCTCGCCATCACTTCCTCATGACCCAACTCGGGATGCTCGCCGATCCATCGCGCGAGCTTTTTCAGCCTATCCGTTTGATCGTCAATCGCATGATAAATATCCGTTTTCATCGGATTCCTCTCCGTTCGATAAAGGTAGTCTATCGATATTGTAACGAATCGCGCAAAGGAATGCGAATGGGCGGATGACCGGGAAAGTTCGAGCGGGGTGGGCCCAATGGGCGGGGACGTGAATATGCTGTAGGAAAGAAGACGAATGGAGGCTGGTTTTATGGAGCGGGAATGGGTTGTTTTGGCGATAGGCGATTCTTTGACTGCGGGCGTCGGCGCGCCGCCGGAGCAAAGCTTCGTGCAGCAATACATCCGGCTTGCCGAAACGAGCCTCGGACGGACGATTTTGGCGGAAAATGCGGGACGGAGCGGGGCGACGTCGGGCGACATTTTGCAGCTCGTCCGCACCGACCCGGCCATCAAGGCCGCGGCGGAACGGTCGGCGGTCATTACGCTGACCGCCGGCGGCAACGATTTGATCCAGGCGGCGAAGCGGTTTTACTTCGACAGCGATCCGCGCCATCTGATGACCGCCTTGAAGCAGTATCAACGCAATGTCGCGCACATTTTGGAGACGATTCACGCCGTGAAGGCCGGAAGCGGACCTTACGCCGTCGTGGCGCTCGGGCTGTACAATCCGCTTCCGGAATTCGAGGAGGCCGCGTTCTGGGTCGGCAAGTTCAACGAGCATCTGCGCTCGTTCAATTCCGGCTCCGTACGCGTCGTGGACGTGTACGACGATTTTTTGGGCCGGGAGGACGACTATTTGTCCGACGACCGGTTTCATCCGAACGGCGAAGGGTACCGGATCATCGCCGAGCGGGTCGCCTCCGTCGCGGGCTACGGACCTATCGCGGAGGAGCCAGGCGCCTGACCTCCTCGGACAGCAGCGGCACGACCTCGAACAAGTCGCCGACGATGCCGTAGTCGGCGATTTTGAAGATGGGCGCTTCCGGGTCTTTGTTGATCGCGACGATGACGCGCGACTGGCTCATGCCGGCCAAGTGCTGGATCGCGCCGCTGATGCCGCAGGCGATGTACAGCTCCGGCGTCACCACCTTGCCGGTCTGGCCGATTTGCAGCGCGTAGTCGCAATAGCCGGCGTCGCACGCGCCGCGGGACGCGCCGACGGCTCCGCCGAGCGCCGCCGCCAGCTCCTCCAGCGGCTTGAACCCGTCGGCGCTCTTGACGCCGCGGCCGCCGGAGACGACGATTTTCGCCTCGGCCAGGTCGGTTTGGCCCGCCGTCCGCCGGACGACGCCGCGAACGACGGTGCGCAGGTCGACGTCGTCCGGCTCGAACGGCACGACCGCGGAATCGACGGCCGGCGAATCGGCCGCATCGGAGGCGGTTGCGGCCGGCGCCGGAAAGTTGTTCGGCCGGATCGTGACGACCCACGGCTCCCGGCGGAAGACGCGCTTTTCGAACGCTTTGCCCGCATAGATCGGGCGGGTAAAGCGCAAGCCGTCTCCGTCCGGCTCGCGCTCGATGGCGATGACGTCGGACAGCTGACCGGCGTCGAGAGCGGCGGCGAGCCGCGGAGCGACTTCGCGGCCGATCGCGGTATGCCCGAGCACGATCGCGGCGGGGCGGATGCGGGCGGCGACGCCGGACGCGTCGCGGAACGCCTTCTCCGCGGTGTAGGGCTCGCCCGCGGGACGGGCCGCGGTATGGACGCGATCCGCTCCGGCGGCGAGCAGCCGGCGGACGTGCGGCTCGAGCGCGTCGCCCGCGACGAACGCGTGGACGACGCCGTCTTCGCCCGCCATCGTCCGCGCCGCCGCGATCGCTTCCAGCGACACTTGACGCAGCGAACCGTCGCGCCGCTCGGCGATAACGAGAATATCCCGGCTCATGTGTATCGGTTCCCTCCTTGGTTACGGTCGACGACCGGTTTCGTTTACAGCGCTTTCGCGTCCTCGCGCAGCGTGCGGACCAGTTCCCGCGCTTGATCGGCGGCGTCGCCCGCAAGCCGGACGCCCGCTTGCCGGGCCGGCGGGGGGAACAGCTCGACCGCGCTCGTGAGAGGCGCCGTCTCTTCGCCGGATAAGCCGAGATCGTCCGCAGTCAAGCGGGCGAACGGCTTTTTTTTCGCTTTCATGATGCCCGGCAGCGTCGGATAGCGCGGCTCGTTCAGTCCTTGCTGGGCGGTGAACAGCGCCGGCAGCGGCAGCTCGACCGTCTCGTCGTCGCCCTCCGCGTCCCGCGTCGCGACCGCCCGTCCGGCGGCCGGATCGGCGTCCAGCTTCGTGACCGCGCCGGCGTGCGGGATGCCGAGCAGCTGGGCGACGCGCAGCGCCACTTGGCCGGAGCCGCGGTCGACGGAGAAGTGGCCGCCGAGCACGGCGTCGAACGGCCGGCTTCGCGCGTACGCCGCCAGCAGCTTGGCGACGCCGGCCTCGTCCGTACCGCCGGCCGGCTCCTCGATCAGCACCGCCTCGTCGGCGCCCATCGCGAGCGCGGTCCGCAGCGCCTCAGCGCTACGGTCGGTCCCGACCGTGACGACGGTCACTTGGCCGCCGTGCAGGTCTCTCAGCCGAATCGCCTCCTCCACCGCATATTCGTCGTACGGGTTGATGATGAGCTTGGCGCCGTCGTCTTGGACGGCTCCGTCCCGGACGACGATTTTTTCCTCCGTATCGAACGTTTGCTTCATCAAGACGATCAGTTCCATCCGTCGGCTCCTTTCCGATCCTCGCGGGCGGACGCGGCCGCCCGCGGGGCGTTCGTCCTTCCGGTTACGAGCGAAGTTGTCATGGGACCAGCTTTGCCGGTAATACAATGCAAGTAACGCGAAGGAGCGTTCCGCGTCGATCCCGGCCGTTTTCATGTATATGCCGCACAGCCCCGGATTAATCCGGCGGAGACGGACGGCAAGCGAAAGGAGCGGGCTGGCCATGATTTGGAAAATCGCGAACTTCGTTTTATGTCTCGGCGCCGTCGGCTGCGGCGCGCTGCTGTTCGGGAAGGCGGTCAGCCGCCGGTACGCGTACGTCATGCTCGGTCGGCGGGAGGGCGAGCCGTTCCGCTTCGACCGGAGGCGGCTCCGGGAATGGGCGGCGCAGCTGTTCGGGCACAAGAAGCTGCTGAAGGACCGCCGGAGCGGACTTATGCATCTGATCGTGTTTTACGGCTTTATCGTCCTGCAGTTCGGAGCCGTCGACATCGTATGGAAAGGATTGTTCGACGTCCGGCTCCCCTTGCCGGCCTACGACTGGTTCGTGCTGTCGCAGGAAATCGCCGCCGCGGCGGTGCTCGTCGCGATCGGCTACGCGGGGTACCGCCGGTACGGCGAGAAGCTGCGCCGGCTGAAGCGCGGCTGGAAGCCGAGCGTCGTCCTTCTGTTTATCGCCGGGCTCATGCTGTCGGTGCTGTTCGTGTCCGCCTTCGACCGGCTGCGCGAGGAAGCGCCGGCATCCGCGCTCGCGCCGATCGCCTCCGCGCTGGCCGGCGCGATGAGCGGCATCGCCGGCACATGGGCGGCCGACGTGCTGTATTACGCGTTCTGGTGGGCGCATCTGCTTATTTTGCTAGGCTTTCTCGTGTACGTGCCGCAATCGAAGCATTTTCATCTGCTGACGGCGCCGGTCAACCTGGCTCTTGCGGGATCGGACCCGCCCGGCAAGCTGCGCTCGCTCGACCTGGAGGACGAGAATGCGGAATCGTTCGGCGTCGGGGCGGTCGAGACGTTTACGCGAAAGCAGCTGCTCGACCTGTACGCCTGCGTCGAATGCGGACGGTGCACCGACGTTTGCCCGGCGGCCGGCACCGGCAAAGCGCTTTCCCCGATGCATCTGATCGTCAAGCTTCGCGATCATTTGACCGAGAAAGGGGCCGCGATCACGAGCAAATCGGCATGGGTGCCGGAATTCGCCTTCCCGTCTGACGATAGGGCAACCGTTTTCCGTCCGGCCGGAACGCCGTCGCGCGAAGGCCGCGGAGAATGGACGGGGGAGGGCGTCACGGACATCCGGCCGACGATGCGGATGCAGAAGGATGCCTGGCGGAAGCCGGATGCGAGTGACGGGGGCGAGCCGCCGCCGCGGCCCGAGGAAGCGAGCCTGATCGGCGACGTCATGACCGCCGAGGAGCTGTGGGCGTGCACGACGTGCCGCAACTGCGAGGACCAGTGCCCGGTAGGCAACGCTCACGTGGACAAAATCGTCGACATGCGCCGCTACCTGGTGCTGACCGAGGGCAGCGTGCCGTCCGACGGACAGCGGGCGATGCAGCAAATCGAGCGGCAGGGGAACCCGTGGGGCATCAGCCGGAGCGACCGCGCGAAATGGACGGAGGAGCTGGACGGCGTGCGCGTGCCGACGGTTCGCGAGCTGCCGGATTTCGACGTGCTGCTGTTCGTCGGCTCGATGGGCTCGTACGACAACCGGACGCGCAAAGTGACGGCTTCTCTCGTCAAGCTGATGGCGCATGCCGGGGTCCGCTTCGCGATACTCGGCAACGAGGAGCGCAATTCGGGCGATACGCCGCGCCGGATGGGCAACGAGCTGCTGTTCCGCCAATGCGCGGAGGACAATATCGAGACGTTCCGCCGTTACGGCGTGCGCCGCATCGTGACGGCTTGCCCGCATACGTACAACACGTTCAAGCACGAGTACCCTGAGTTCGGCTTGGAAGCGGAAGTCGTCCATCATACCGAGCTGCTCGCCGGGCTGGTGAAGGAAGGCAGGCTCGTCCCGGCGCACCCGGTCCGGGAAAGGGCGACTTATCACGACTCGTGCTATTTGGGACGCTACAACGGGCGGTATGAGGCGCCCCGCGACATCCTGCGGGCCATTCCGGGGCTCGAGCTGGCGGAGATGGAGCGCTCCGGCGCCAACGCGATGTGCTGCGGAGCCGGCGGCGGTCTCATGTGGATGGAGGAGTCGGCGGGCAAACGGATCAACGTCGCCCGCGTCGAGCAGGCGCTCGCCGTATCGCCGACGGTGATCGCCAGCGCCTGCCCGTACTGCCTGACGATGATGGAGGACGGCTCGAAGCTGCTCGAGGCGGAGGAGACGGTCGCCGCGAAAGACGTGGCGGAGCTGCTCGCGGCGGCGGTATTCGGACCGTCGGGGCGCGAAGCTTCAAGTAAGGAGGGAACGGTGCGATGAAAACGATCCGTACGGCGGCCGTCATCGGCTCCGGCGTGATGGGGGCGGGCATCGCCGCGCATTTGGCCAACGCCGGCATTCGCGTCCGGCTGCTCGACCGGGTGCCCGATCGGCTTACGCCGCAGGAGGAGGCCTCCGGAGCGACGACGGCGTCTCCGGCCGTCCGCAACCGGCTGGCGACGGACGCGCTGGCCCGGCTATTGAAGACGAACCCGGCGCCGTTCTATGAGGAGCGCGGCTCGCGGCTCGTGACGCCGGGCAACGTGGAGGACGACTTCGAATCGCTGCGGGACGCCGATTGGATTATCGAAGCGATAACGGAACGGCTGGATTGGAAAAAGGAGCTGCTCGCCCGCATCGAACGGGTATGGACGCCGGGGACGTTCGTCAGCTCGAACACGTCTGGCATCTCGATCGCGGCGATGGCGGAAGCGATCGCGGGTCCGATGCGGGCGTTTTTTCTCGGCACGCATTTTTTCAACCCGCCACGCCATATGCCGCTCGTGGAAATCATTCCGGGTCCGGACACGGATGCGGAAGTCGTTACAGCGATGCGGGACGTGCTGGAGCGGCGACTCGGCAAAGGCGTCGTCGTCGCCAAAGACACCCCGAATTTCATCGCCAACCGGATCGGAACGTACGGCTTGCTCGCGACGCTAAAGCTGATGGCGGAAGGCGGCTATACGGTGGACGAAGTCGACGCGGTAACCGGTCCCGCCCTCGGGCGGCCGAAAAGCGCGACGTTCCGGACGCTCGATCTCGTCGGTCTCGATACGTTCGTCCATGTCGCGAACAACGTGTACGAACGGACGGACGACCCGGCGGAGAAGGAGGCGTTCGCCGTCCCGGACGTGCTCGCGGACTTGGTAAGCCGCGGCCGGCTCGGCGAGAAGACGGGCGAAGGGTTTTACAAAAAAGTGAAAACCGGGCAGGGAAGCCGCATCTTGTCGCTCGATCTCGCCACGATGGAGTACGCGGCCTCCGTCCCCGTCCGTTCGCCGTCGCTGGAGGCGGCCAAATCGGCCAAAGGCGCGGCGGCCAAATGCCGGGCGATCGTGGGCGGCACCGACCGTCTCGCCAGGCTCGCCTGGGGCGTCGTCAAGCACGTGCTCGTCTACGCCGCCGACAAGGCGGACGAAATCGCCGGCTCGATCGCCGACGTGGACGCCGCGATGAAGCTCGGCTTCCATTGGGAGCTCGGCCCGTTCGAGCTGTGGGACGCGCTCGGGCTTCGGGAGACGGCGGCGAGAATGGAAGCCGACGGGATGGCCGTCCCCGGCTGGGTGCGGGCTTGGATCGACGCGGGGAACGAGTCGTTCTATGCGAGGAAGGAAGGCCGGACGGCGTACGTCCGCAACGGGGCGTATGCGGAAGCGGAGGAGCGCCCGGAGACGATCTCGCTCAAGGCGCTGAAGGTGTGGGGCAAGACGGTGCTGTCGAACGGCGGGGCGAGTCTGATCGACATCGGGGAGGACGTCGCCTGCCTCGAGTTCCATTCGCCGAACAACGCGATCGGGGCCGACATCTTGACGATGATCCGCAAAAGCGCGGAGGAGGTCGAGCGCAACTACCGCGGTCTCGTCGTCGCGAACGAAGGGCGCAACTTTTGCGTCGGCGCGAATTTGATGCTGCTGCTCATGGAAGCGCAGGAGGAGGAATGGGACGAAGTCGACCGCATCATCCGGCTGTTCCAGCAGGCGATGCTCGAGCTGAAGCGGCTCGGCAAGCCGGTCGTGGCGGCGCCGCACCGGATGACGCTCGGCGGCGGGGTGGAGGTGTGCATGGCGGCCGACCGTGTTCGCGCCCATGCGGAGACGTACTACGGGCTCGTCGAAGCGGGCGTCGGCCTCATTCCGGCGGGCGGCGGCACGAAGGAGATGGCGCTGAGGGCGGCGGAATCGGCCGGGGACGACGAGGAATCGCTGCAGGCGGCTATCAATCGGGCGTTCGAGACCATCGGCATGGCCAAAGTGTCCGGCAGCGCCCCCGACGCCGTCCGACTCGGGCTGATGCGGGCCGTGGACCGGCACGTCATGAACCGGGACCGGCAGCTGTTCGAGGCGAGACGGACGGTTCTCGAGCTGGATCGCGACGGCTACGCGCCTCCCGGCGGCGACGGAACGATCCGGGTCGTCGGACGGAACGGAAGGGCGGTGCTCGAGCTGGGCGCCTACACGCTGAAGGAAGGCGGGTACATTTCGGACCACGACTATACGATCGCGCGCAAGCTGGCGCGCGTCCTGTCCGGCGGCGACGTGCCGGGCGGGACGTCCGTGTCCGAACGGCACCTGCTCGATTTGGAGCGCGAAGCGTTTTTGAGCCTGTGCGGCGAGCCGAAAACGCAGGCGAGGATGCAGCATATGCTCGCGACCGGCAAGCCGCTGCGAAATTGACGGGAGGTGGACGGACATGGAAGAGGCGGTCATCGTAACGGCCGTCCGCACGGCCGTCGGCCGGGGGCGGAAAGGGTCGCTCGCGCAGACGCGCGCCGAGGATTTGGGACGGACGGCGCTCGAGGCGGCCGTCGACCGGACGCCCGGCTTGCGCAAGGAGGACGTCGAGGACATCGTCATCGGCTGCGCGATGCCGGAAGGAGAGCAGGGGCTCAATTTCGCCCGGACGATGGCGCTGTACGCCGGCTTTCCGGTGTCCGTGCCGGCGATCACGGTCAACCGATTCTGCTCGTCCGGCTTGCAGGCGATCGCGTACGCCGCCGAGCGGATCATGCTCGGGCGGGCGGATACCGTCATCGCGGGCGGCGTCGAGAGCATGAGCCACGTCCCGATGACGGGGTTCAAGCTGTCGCCGCACCCGGACTTGCTCGAGCGGATGCCGGAGGCGTACATGGGGATGGGGCATACGGCCGAGCGGGTGGCGCAGCGATACGGCATTACGCGCGAGGAGCAGGATGCGTTCGCGTATGCGAGCCATAAGAAGGCGGCGGCGGCGCAAGCGGCGGGCAAGTTCGCGGACGAGATCGCGCCGGTGCGGACGACCGTCTCCGGCTTCGATGCGGACCGCGGCGCGTGGACGAAGGAGCTCGTCTTCGACGTCGACGAATGCGTCCGCCCCGACACGACGCCGGAGGCGCTCGCGAAGCTCAAGCCCGCGTTCTCGGCGAACGGTACGGTGACGGCCGGCAACGCGTCTCCCGTCAGCGACGGGGCGGCCGCGCTCGTCGTCATGAGCCGGCGCAAAGCGGAGTCGCTCGGGCTGAAGCCGCTCGCCGCGTACCGCTCGTTCGCTGTGGCGGGCGTTCCGCCCGAGGTGATGGGGATCGGCCCGGTCGAGGCGATTCCGAAGGCACTGCGGCAGGCGGGCATCGGCAAGGGCGACGTCTCGCTGTATGAAATCAACGAAGCGTTCGCCTCGCAATGCATCCAGGTGATCCGGCAGCTGGAGCTGGACGATGCGGCGGTGAACCCGAACGGCGGCGCGATCGCGCTCGGCCACCCGCTCGGCTGCACGGGCGCGAAGCTCGCGACGACGCTCATCCGGGAGCTGGGGCGGCGAGGCGGCGGATACGGCGTCGTCTCGATGTGCATCGGCGGCGGAATGGGGGCGGCCGGCGTGTTCGAGGCGTTCGCGCCATGACGGCCGTCGGATCGGCAGGACGAAAGGAGGGGCGCGGCATGGCGCGCATCGTAAAAGGCGGAAGCTTCGTCATCGATTCGATCACGTGGGACCGGGTGACGACGCCGGAAGATTGGACCGAGGAGCAGGCGATGATCGCCGAGACGACGGAGCAGTTCATCGAAGGCGAGGTGACGCCGCACGACGAGAAGCTGGAGAAGCTCGACTACGGGCTGACCGTCGAGCTGCTCCGCAAGGCGGGCGAGCTCGGCCTGCTCGGCATCGACGTGCCCGAGGCGTACGGCGGACTCGGACTCGACAAGGTCAGCTCGACGATCGTCAGCGAGAAGCTGGCGAAAGGCTCTTCGTTCGCGCTGTCGGTCGGCGCCCACGTCGGCATCGGCACGCTGCCGATCGTGTTTTTCGGCACGCCGGAGCAGAAGCGGACGTTTTTGCCCGATTTGGCGAACGGGACGAAAATCGCCGCATACTGCTTGACCGAGCCGTCGTCCGGCTCGGACGCGCTCGGCGCGAAGACGACCGCGAAGCTGTCCGAGGACGGCTCGCACTACGTGCTGAACGGCACGAAGCAGTTCATTACGAACGCCGGCTTCGCGGACGTATTCGTCGTCTACGCGAAAATCGACGGCAGCCGATTTTCGGCTTTTATCGTCGAGCGGACGATGGAAGGGGTCAGCATCGGGCCGGAAGAGAAGAAGATGGGCATCAAGGGCTCCTCCACGTGCCCGCTCATTCTCGAGAACGTCCGCGTGCCGGTCGGCCATTTGCTCGGCGAGCCCGGCAAAGGGCATCTGATCGCGTTCAACATTTTGAACATCGGCCGGTTCAAGCTGGGCGCGGGCTGCATCGGCGGCGCCAAGGAGGCGATCGCGCTGAGCGCGGCGTACGCCAACGAACGGGAGCAGTTCGGCAAGCCGATTTCGTCGTTTCCGCTGATCGGCCAAAAGCTCGCGGACATGAACATCGCGACGTACGTGCTGGAAAGCATGGTGTACCGGACCGCGGGGCTGATCGACGCCGTGCTCGCGGACATCGACCACGACGGCGAGCTGGCGGGCATGCAGGCGGCCAAAGGGATCGCCGAGTACGCGCTCGAATGCTCGATCATCAAAGTGTTCGGCACGGAGGCGCTCGATTTCGCGGCCGACGAGGGAGTCCAAATTCACGGCGGCTATGGCTTCATTCAAGAATACAAAATCGAGCGCATTTACCGCGACTCGCGCATCAACCGGATTTTCGAAGGGACGAACGAGATCAACCGGCTGCTCATTCCCGGCACGCTGCTGAAAAAAGCGATGAAAGGCGAGCTTCCGCTTATGGAGCACGCCCAATCCGTTCAAGAGCGGATGCTCGAGCCGGCCGGGCGCGACGAAGCCGATGAGCCGTTCGGTCAGGAGAAGCGGCTGCTCGCGACGGCGAAGCAACTGTTTCTGCTGATCGGCGGCCAGGCGGTGCAAACGTACGGGCTCGCGCTCGAGGAGGAGCAGGAGGTGCTGGCGCTGCTCGCCGACGTCATGATCCGCATCTACGCGATGGAGAGCGCGATCGTTCGGGCGGAGAAAATCGCCGCGAAGTCGGGGGAGGCGCGGGCGGAATTGGCGGCGGCGATGGCGACGGTATACGTCCACGAAGCGTTCGCGGACGTCGAGCGGGCGGCGAAGCAGGCGGTCGCGGCGATGGCGTCCGGCGATCTGCTCGCGCTGCAGCTGTCGGTGCTGCGCAAATGGACGCGGCATACGCCGCCCGACGCGATCCGGCTGAAGCGGAAAATCGCGGAGAAGGTCATCGCGGCGGAACGGTACGTCGTCGGATGACGCGGATTGTCCGGACCGCCGCCGGCTGAACCGCGGGCCGCGAGCGAGCCGCGTCCGAAACGGAGCATTGGAGGTAGTCGACAGCATGGACGCCAACCTGGAAAACTGGATGAGGAAGCTGGAGGAAGCGGCCCGAGGGACGTTTTGGGACGATTTGAGATGCAGGCTCGCGAAGGCCGAGCCGGGCCTCGTCGTCGTCTCGCTGCTGGCCGAACGGCGCCATCTGAACGGCATCGGCTTGCTGCACGGGGGCGTCCACGCCTCGCTGCTGGACAGCGCGATGGGCATCGTCGCCATGATCGCGAGACCCGGCGACAGCGTCGTCACGACGAATATGAATATTCATTACTTGACCCCGCTGGGGCTCGGTCCGATTACGGTGACCGCGGAGCTCGTGCACGAGTCGCGCAAAACCGTTACCGCGCGCGGCCGTGTCGAGGACGGGGAAGGGCGTCTCGGCTCGTGGGGAAGCGCCTCGTTCCGGGTCGTCGGCGGAGAGGCGCCCGCGGTCCGGCCGTCCTGATGCGAAGCAGCGATGTCGGCCGTACCGCCAAGGTACGGCCTTTTTTCAATGACCCGGCTCCGCGTCCGCCGAATTCGCAACGCAGATGGGGGAAGGCTAATCGGCCGCCGAGCCGCTCGGTTGGATTTGTGTCGATCCGCTGCGGATTCCGGTGTCGGACATGCCCGCAGACGGTCGATCGCGTTTTAGGCGGGGGAAGACGAAAAAACAGCTCGTCAACGATCGGTTGATTGTTATATAATAAAAAAACAAACCATAAACTGTAGTAGTACAAAATTCGACGAGAGGGGGTGAACGGGTTCGCATGCTGCCTCCGGCCCATCAATTTTTCGAAACGCTTCCGCAGAAGCAGTGCGCCAAATGCGGAACAGTCATGGAAGAGCAATCCGAGTGCTACACGCACGTTTGCGTCGAATGCAGCGGGGGAACGGTTTATCCGTTCGGCTTCAAGCTCGTACCGGTCCCCCCGAAATGAACGTACCCGGCCGGAGTCCGTGCCGTACGAAGCGAAAAGAATCCCGTCCGGATGGAGGGATTCTTTTTCTTGCCTCGGGATCGGGGTACGGGACCCGGCCCCGAAGATCGATCGGCGGAAGCGTCATCCCCATTTGGGCGCATAATCCGCTTCATACGTCTGCAGCTTCCGGATCAGCGCTTCGGGATCGCGGTCCGTCACGATCAATCGTTTGTACGGTTCTTTCATGAACCCTTGTCCGATCATATGGTCGAACAGCGACAGCAAAGGGTCGTAGTATCGATTGACGTTCAGCAATGCGCACGGCTTGCGGTGATACCCGAGCTGGGCCCACGTGAACACCTCAAACCATTCTTCCAGCGTGCCCGTGCCCCCGGGCAATGCAATGAAGCCGTCGGCGCGCTCCGCCATCATCGCTTTTCTTTCGTGCATCGTATCCACGACGTGAAGCTCCGTCAATCGATCGTGGGCGATTTCCACATCAACGAGCTTTCTCGGGATAACTCCGATCGCTCTTCCGCCGGCTGCCAGAACCGCATCGGCGACGGCTCCCATACAGCCGACCGTCGCGCCTCCGTATACGAGATCCAATCCGTTTGCCGCCAGCGCTTCCCCCAATGCCCGCGCTTCGTTCCTATAGACGGGATCGGAACCGTTTCCCGACCCGCAAAATACGGCTACCGTTTTCATCAATCGGCGCTCCTCTCCTTTATCCGCGACGTTGCCCGGCCCGACGTTCAGGCGGGCCATTCGCTCTACTTATCGTACGCCAGCGCTCGCGGGGAAGACAAGCCGCGTGGCGTCGATACCGGTATTTTCCGGTCGGTCCGGCCGGGCACGAGCCGCTGCGGAACGCATCGGAACGCCTTTCGCGCCGCTTTTTCGCAAAATCGGTTCATGTGGCAAAACTTCTGCATTGCCGGATGGCGGCATATATGGTAACATCGGAATGATTTCTTTTCGTATACAGGTATTATACAGTACAACAAAGTGCGACGAAGCTTGATGCGCAAAGCGATGCGCACGGTCCAATCGGAGAGAGGAAGATGACGTTATGACGAAAATGGCCAAGATTGCCGTGCTGTACGACCGGAACGCCGTCCTGCTCAGACAGCGATTCGGCTTGAACGCGTTCGGGCTGTACGCGGGCGAAGTGCTCGCCCATGCCGGACTGCCGTTCGCGACGCTGAACGATGCGGAGGAGCTGGAGCATTGCGACTGCGACGTTGTCGTGGCGGCGGTATGCTCGGAGGACGATCGGACGGTTGCGGCGATAACGGCGTACATGGAGCGCGGCGGAATCGTGATCGGCTGCGCGAACTTGAACAAGCTCGGCGTCACGCTGGGCTACGCGAAGGAGGCTTGCGTCGCGCCGGGCTACGCGCTGCTGGAGCCGGCCGGAAACGAGGAGCGGACGCCGCTGCGCTTTTTGGAAGCGTTGCCGTGGCGAAGCGGAGCGGCCGGAGGCGGCGTCACGTGCGAGGAGAAAGGCCGGATCGTCCGCGATCGTCCCGACGGGGAGCCGGCCGGAGCGGCTCTGCAAACGTTTCGGGTCGGCGGCGGCCGGCTGTACCGCTGGTCCGTCGACATATGGGATACGATCGTGCGGCTGCAGCAGGGCAAAGGACCGGTCCTCGAGGACGGAGCCCCGGCACCCGACGGGACGGGAGCGGTCGACGACGGCATCCTGAAAGCGGACGACCAGGCGGCCGTCGATTGGCGCTGGGACCGGAAAACGACCGAGACCGGCATGCCGTATTTCGCATATCCGTATGCCGACCTGTGGCGGGAAGCGTTCGTCGGCGCCCTGCTCGGCACGGTCGTCGAAACGGGCAAGACGGTGCCATTCGTCGGCTATTACCCGGACGGCGTCTCCCAAGTGCTCATGATTTCCCACGACAGCGACCATAATCAGGATAAGCAGGCGAGAACGACGCTCGCGCTGTTGGCCGAGCTCGGCATCCGGACGACGTGGTGCATGCTGGAGCCGGGATACGGCAAGCCGGTGTACGACGAGGTGAAGGCGGCCGGGCACGAGCTCGCGTTCCACTACAACGCCCTGGAGGCGCAGGGCGGCGCCTGGGCGGAGGAAGAGTTCGCCCGTCAGCTGCAATGGCTGAAAGACGCGGCGGATCTTGACGGCGTCACGTCGAACAAAAACCATTACACCCGCTTCGAAGGCTGGGGCGAGCTGTTCGAATGGTGCGAACGTCACGGCATCGCCGCCGACCAGACGCGAGGCCCGAGCAAGAAGGGCAACGTCGGCATGCTGTTCGGCACGTGCCACCCGTACTTCCCGATCGCTTGGTCGACCGAGGGGAACCGGATGTACGACGTGCTCGAAATGAGCTTTTTGACTCAGGATTTGGAACTGTCCAACCTATCCGACAATTCGGTCATCGTGCCGTTTTTGGAGCAGGTGAAACGGGTGGGGGGAGTGGCCCATTTCCTGTATCACCAAATTCATATCGACCGGTGGGAAGCGGTGCGCGATTCGATTCGCCTGCTCGTCCGCGAAGCGCGCCGGCTCGGCTTCGATTTTTGGACAGGGAAAAAAGTAAACGATTGGGAGCGATACCGCCGGTCTTTAATTCCCCGCCTCGACGACGAAGGCAACGTCGTGGTCGACGGGCGTTCCGAAGGTCGGGACATCGTCGTCTACGTACCCGTCTCCTCAGACGGCGCGGGCGATTCCGGCTCCGGGACGGAGATAAGGTTCGGAATCCGCTGCCGCCGAACGGTTGTCCGAATTTAAGACACGTTATGTGTAACGTTTCGGATAATAAAGACCTTTTAAAGACATATTTCGCGTCAATGCAAATCTTGTAATCGATAACATGAACGAATATGATGTTGATATGGGATAGCTGTGAAAACGCTTTATTGTTTCGGCGCGATACGCCAATCAACCAGGAGGAATGCAAAAGTGAAGACAGACCAAGCTTTGGCAAGCACCTCGGACCAAACGACCGTCAAGCAAAAAATCCTCCTATTGGGAAAAGCGCTTGTCCGTTATCGTTGGTTTTACTTGATGATGCTACCGGGAATTTTGTACTACATCATCTACCACTACATTCCGATGGGCGGCTTGCTGATCGCGTTCAAGAAGTACAACTTGGTCAAAGGGATTTGGGGGAGCGAGTGGGCGGGGCTCGACAATTTTCGCACCGTCTTCACGTCGCCGGACTTTCCGGATCTGATTCGCAACACGCTGATCATCAGCGTGTACCGGATCGCGTTCAATATGCTTCCGGACGTCCTGCTCGCCCTCATTCTGAACGAAATTCGCGTCCAATGGTTCAAGCGGGCGATCCAGACCGTGACGTACGGACCGTACTTTCTGTCATGGATTATCGTGTACGGTCTCGTCTTCTCGTTTTTGGCGCCGGACGCCGGCCTGATCAGCACATGGTGGCGCGATCATACGGGCGAGACGCTCAACCTGCTGACCGACAAAGATTGGTTCCGGCCGATCCTCATTTTGACGGACATCTGGAAAAGCACCGGCTACGGGGCGATCATCTACCTGGCGGCGCTCGCCACGATCAACCACGAGCTGTACGAAGCGGCCGTCGTCGACGGAGCGGGCCGCTGGAGACAAATTTGGCACATTACGCTGCCCGGCATTCGCGAAGTGTTCGTCCTGCTGCTCATTTTGCGCATCGGCCACATTCTCGACGCCGGCTTCGAGCAGGTGTACATCTTCCTCAACGCGCGGGTCTACGAGGTCGGGGACATTATCGACACGTGGGTGTTCCGCCGGGGGATCGAAAGCCTCGACTTCAGCGTCGCGGCGGCGGTCGGCTTCTTCAAATCGGTCATCGGCTTCATCCTCGTCGTTTCGGCGAACAAGCTTGCGAAAAAACTCGGCGGGTCCGGAATCTGGTAGGAGGTCAAACCGATGTCATTCATACTCAAAAAGACGAAATCCGACTACGTCGTCGATTTTTTCATCTACTTGTCCATGACGCTGTTCGGCCTGGCTACGCTGTTTCCGCTCTATTACGTCATCGTCATGTCGATCACGCCGATCGCCGAGGTGCTTCGCAACGGCGGGTTCGTCATTTGGCCGAACGAAGTGACGACCGAGGCGTACAAGTACATTTTCGAAAGCGATCGCATTCCGAAGGCGCTGTGGGTGACGGTGCGGGTAACGGTGATCGGTACGTTCTGCAACCTGCTCGTGACGACGTTCCTCGCTTATCCGCTGTCGAAAAAGTTTTTGCCGGGGCGCAACGTCGTCCTCGTCGGCATCGTCTTCACGATGCTGTTCTCGGGCGGCCTGATCCCGCTCTATATCGTCGTCCGCTCGACCGGTTTGCTGAACTCGATCTGGGCGCTCATTATTCCGGGGCTCGTCTCGTCCTTCAACCTGCTCATCATGAAGACGTATTTCGAGAATTTGCCGAGCGAAATCGAGGAGGCGGCGAAGGTCGACGGCTGCGGCGACATGCAGACGCTGTTCCGCATCGTGCTTCCGCTGTCGCTTCCGATTCTGGCCACGCTCGGGCTGTTCTACGGAGTCGGCCACTGGAACGCGTACTTCGGCGGGATCATGTACATGACCGACAAGGACATGATGCCGATCCAGGTCGTCCTGCGGAACATGATCGTGTCGCCTAGCGTCAGTACGGAGCTGAACATTAACGCGAGCGACATTCAGCAGCTGCCGCCGGAGACGATCAAGATGGCGACCGTCGTCGTCGCGATCATTCCGATCTTAATTATTTATCCGTTTCTGCAAAAATATTTCGTCAAAGGGATGCTGCTCGGTTCCATCAAAGGATAACCGCGCCCGCAGCCCGAGACGTTCGGGACAAGGGCCAAGGCTCCATGTCGCCGATCGGGAAGACCCCGCGCTTCGGACGTTTCGATCCGTTGCCGGGTCTTTTTCGTTTTGGGGAGAAAACGCGGCGAATCCAGACGGTTTGACAGGTGATTCTTTTTTTACCCATTCGGGAAAAGTTTTTCTTGATGTGAAATTAGGCCTGTGTTACGATGATCGCGAAAAACCGTTATTCGGATGCCAACGGCGCTCGGACGACGGCAAACCATTCGGGGAGAGGATCGATGTGAGCGTCATGGAGCAGTGGGATACGCCGGCCGTCCTGATCGATCTGGACGTGCTGGACCGCAACTTGCGGGAGACGGCGAATCGGGCGGCGCGAGCAGGCGTCAAGCTCAGACCGCACACGAAGACGCACAAAAGCGTCTGGATCGCGCAGGAGCAAATCCGGTACGGCGCGTCCGGCATTACGGTCGCCAAGCTCGGGGAAGCGGAGACGATGGCCGAAGGCGGCATCGACGACATTTTGATCGCCTTCCCGGTCATCGGCGCCGCGAAGCTGGAGAGGCTCGGCCGGTTAATGGAGAAGGCGAAGGTGACGCTCAGCACGGACGACGTCGAGGTCGCGCGCCAATGGTCGTCGCTCGGCCGCAGCTTGGGCCGCGACGTCCGACTTTACGTCGACGTGAACACCGGCTTGAACCGGTGCGGCAGGCAGCCGGGCGAGGAGACGGCCGAGCTGGTGAAGCGGATCGCCGAGCTCCCCTACATACGCGTAACCGGATTGATGACCCATTCCGGCCACGCCTACGGCCACGACGCGCCGGAGGCGATCCGCGAGGCGGCGAAGCGGGAAGCGGACGATCTGGTTTCGACGAAAGTGTTGCTCGAAAACGACGGCATCGCGATCGAAGAAATCAGCGTAGGATCGACGCCGACGTCGAAATACGTCGCCGACGTCGCCGGTACGGGCGTGACGGAAATGCGTCCGGGCGCTTATGTTTTCGGGGACGGCGGACAGTGGAAGATGGGGCTCATCGGCGAGGACGAGTGCGCCATGACGATCGCGGCGACGGTCGTCGGCCGTCCGCGTCCGGGGACGATCATCGTCGACGCCGGCTCGAAGACGCTGAGCAGCGATTTGAGCAAGTACCATCCCGGCTACGGCATCGTTCTGGGGCACGAAGGAGCCGTCATCGAACGGCTGAGCGAGGAGCACGGCATCGTCTCGGTTCCGGACCTCGATTCGTTCCGGATCGGGGAGACGGTGCGCATCGTGCCGAATCATTGCTGCGTCGTCACGAATCTTCACGACAAGCTGTGCGGCGTCCGCAACGGGCGGTTCGAGAAATGGCTGACCGTCGACGCGCGAGGCAAAGTGCGGTAAACGGGCCGAAATGAACGAAAATAGGACGATTTAGCGATTATTGCGATTCCCATTATCCGAAACGGAAAGGACGATTGTACCCATGTCCATCGAAATCAAAGCGCCAAACGCCCCTCAATTCCCGCTGCCGTTCTCGCATGCTCTCCGTGCGGGAGACTTCGTCTACGTTTCCGGTCAAGTCGGCGTCTATCCGGAAACGCGCGAGCTCGCGGGCGACACGATCGAAGCGCAGACGACGCAAAGCGTCCGCAATATCGAAGCGATTCTCGAAGCGGCCGGACTGACGCTGGACCATGTCATCAAAGTGAACGCCCATTTGAGCGACCTGAGCATGTCCCCGGCCTATAACAAAGTATACGAGACGCTCTTCAGCAAGCCGTATCCGACGCGGACGACCGTTCAGAGCGGGCTCGGCAACTACTTGATCGAGATCGACGTCATTGCGTACGCGCCTACGCGCCGAGGAGAAGGCTGAATGAAGCGGGACGCGATTACGCGGATCATCGCGGAATGGGTCGAGTCGAACAAGGAAGCTTCGGCCGCCTTGGCCGCCGAGCTCGTCCGCATCCCGAGCGTCAACCATCCTCCGAACGGAAATGAAGCCGCTTACCAGTCTTATTTTGCCGAGCGGCTCCGTTCGCTGGGAGCGGACGTCACCGTCTACGAGCTGGACGATGTACCGGGCTTGAACGACCATCCGGCGTTCATGAAGACGCGCAACTATGCCGGAAGGCCGAACGTGCACGGCTTGTTCGCCGGTGCCGGAGCGGGCCGCTCGCTCGTCTTCTCCGGCCATGCCGATACGGTGTATGAAGGGACCGAGCCTTGGCGGGACGGACCGTTCTCGGGCACGATCCGCGACGGCAAGCTGTTCGGCCGCGGCTCGTACGACATGAAAGGCGGCATGGCCGCCGCGCTGGAGGCGATTCGCTGCTTGCGCGAATGCGGCATCCGGCTCCGCGGCGACGTGTATATCGAAAGCGTCGTCGACGAAGAGCACGGCGGCGCGAACGGGACGCTGGCCGGCCGCTTGATGGGCGTCAATCCCGATATGGCGGTCATTCCCGAGCCGACGAACCTGGTGCCGTATCCGGCCCATCTGGGCGGGGGCATCTGGAAGGCGGAATTTTCCGGCAAAAGCGGCATCGGCTTCAACGGCGAAGAGCTGGTCAGCGCGCTCGACGCGACCGTGGCGTTCGCCATGCTGCTGCAAAAGTTCAAGAAACGGCTGAACGAGCTCGTGCCGACGCATCCGATGTGGAGCCATACCGACCGCGGCATCGACGTCGTCGTCCTCTCGATCGTATCGGGCGACACGAATCGGGAGCTGCAGGAGAAGCTGCCCGCCGACGGCAAGCTGAACTTCTGGATCGAAGGCTACCCCGGCATGACCGATGCGCAAATTCTCGACTGGTTGTGGCAATTTTACGAGAGCGAGCTGCCGAACTTTCCGATATTGGCCAAAGTCCGGCCGCACGTTACCCCGCTCATCCGGTATTTGTCCGGCAGCGAGATGCCGGCCGGCGAACCGACGGAATCGTTCCTCGCCGTCGTCCGCCGTTCCGGCGCGACGGCGCTCGGACGGGAGCCCGAGGCGAACCGGGGATCGCCGTTCGCCTGCGACGGCTTCATGTTCAACCTGCACAGCCCGACGCCGGCGCTCGTGCTGGGGCCTTCCGGCGCGAATGCGCATGCGGCCGACGAATATCTCGATTTGGACAGCTATTCCCGATTAATCCGCTGGTTTGCCGAATTGACGGTGGATTGGTGCGGAGCGGAAGGAGACTGAACGGACGATGGAACAACCGAAACGAAACCGCCCCTATGCGATCGGCGTCATCGGCGTCGTCCATGAAACGAACACGTTCGCGCCCGGCAAGACGGAGCTTGAGGCGTTCCGGGGCGACTGGGTCGAGGGAAGGGAGGCGTTCGTCGGCCGTTACCGGGGAACGAAAACGTCGATGGGCGGCGCGATCGACGCGGCCGAGTCGCTCGGGCTGGAGCTTCGCCCCGGCCTGTATACGCAGGCGACGCCGAGCGGCATGGTGACCGACGAGGCGTTCGACGCCATCGCGAACGGCATGGTCGATTCGATCGAGCAAGGGCTCGACGGACTCGTCGTCATCCTGCACGGAGCGATGGTCGCCGAGTCGTATCCCGACGCGGAAGGCGAAATATTGCGGCGCATTCGGGGCAAAGTGGGGCCGGATTTTCCACTTGCGATGACGCTGGATTTGCATGCGAACATCAGTCCGGCGATGGTGGAGCGCACCGATCTGATCGTCGCGTACGATACGTATCCGCACGTCGACGTATACGACCGGGCCGTCGAAGCCGTGGGGCTGTTGAAGCGAATGCTGAACGGCTCCGTCCGTCCGGTTCAGAAGCTCGTCCATACGCGGATGCTGGTCGCGCCTCAAGCGATGCTGACCGACGCCGGCGCGATGAAGGAGCTGATGGAGCTGGCGTTCGAGCTGGAGAAGGAGCCCGGCGTCCTGAACGTTTCGGTCGCCGGCGGGTTCCCGTTCAGCGACGTGGCGGACGCCGGCATGACGTTCGTCGTGACGGCCGACGGCGACCGCGAGCTCGCGGACCGGTGCGGCGAGACGCTGCGGTCGGCGGCCTGGGAGCGCAGGGAGCGGTTTCTCGTCCGGCTGACGGAGCCGGCCGAGGCGGTGGCGCTCGCGTCCCGTCATCCGGAAGGACCGGTCATTTTGACCGAAAGCGCCGATAACGTCGGCGGCGGCGCACCGGCGGATTCGACGCATTTGCTGCCGCATTTGCTGGCGTCGCCGAAGAAGAGCCTTCTCGTCCTGTGCGATCCGGAGGCCGCCCGATTGGCGGCGAAGGTCGGCATCGGCGGCGAGCTGCGGTGTCCGGTAGGCGGCAAAACCGACGATCTGCACGGCGAGCCGATTCCGATCGTCGGGCGGGTCCGTACGCTGTCCGACGGGAATTACCGGCATATCGGCGCATACATGACCGGCCAATATGCGAGAATGGGCTTGAGCGCCGCGGTGGAGTGCGGCAGCGTGACGCTCGTGCTGACAACGGAAAGGGTTGCGCCCTGGGACGTCGGACACGTCCGCGCGGTCGGACTGTCTCCGGAGCAATTCCATATCATCGTCGCGAAGTCGGCGCTGGCATGGAAAACCGCGTTCGGCGACGTCTCGAAGCTGGAAATCGACGTCGATACGCCCGGCTGCTGTTCGGGCAACTTGAGCCGGTTCCGGTACGAAGCGCTGAAGCGTCCGATTTATCCGCTTGATTCGATTGAATGACGAACGGAATAACGGGGAGGAGCTGCGAATATGAGAACGTACGAGAAGTCCCGCGCCAAGCTGGCGGAGGCGAAGCAGGTGCTGGCGGGAGGCGTCGCGAGCACGCTGCGCGGCTCGATGAAGCCGACGCCGCTTTACGCCGAGTCGTCCTCCGGCGTCATCGTCCGCGACGTGGACGGCAACGAATATATCGATTATTTGCTGGCCTACGGGCCGCTTATTCTGGGCCATGCCCATCCGGGCTTCAACGAGAAGGTCGGACGCGCGATGGCGAAAGGCATCTCCTACGGCTTGCAGCATAACGGCGAAATCGAGCTGGCTAGGCGGTTGACGGAGGTGCTGCCTTGCGCCGACAAAGTCGCGTTGAGCGGCTCGGGCACGGAAGCGGTCATGCTTGCGCTTCGCCTGTCCCGCGCTTATACGGGCAAGCGGAAGGTCGTCCGGTTCCACGGCCATTATCACGGCTGGTCGGACTCGATCTTCACGTCGTTCCCGAGCCCGGACATGATGCAGAAGGCGACCTCGGCCGGCGAGAGCAGCGTTCCTCCCGGTACGAAGGGACAGAGCGAGTTCAGCCTGCAGGACGTCATCCTGCTGCCGTGGAACGAGCCGGAAACGCTCGAGGCGACGCTGCGAGAGCACGCGGGCGACATCGCCGCGGTCATTTCGGAGCCGGTCATGTGCAACTCCGGCTGCATTTTGCCGAAGCCGGGTTATTTGGAGAAAATGCGGGAGCTGACCCGGGAGCTCGGCATCGTGCTCATTCTCGACGAAGTCATTACCGGCTTCCGGCTTAGTCCGGGCGGCGCTCACGGCCGTTTCGGCATTACGCCGGACCTCGTGACGGTCGGCAAAGCGCTCGGAGGCGGCATCGCGCTCAGCGCGGTCGGCGGCCGCCGCGACATTTTCGAGCTGATCGATTCGGAGCAGGTGAGCCATCTCGGCACGCTGAACGGCAACGGCGTCGCCACGGCGGCGGGACTTGCCGTGCTCGAGGAGCTGACCGCGAACGGCGGCGCCGTCTATGGTACAATGGAAGACAACGCGATCAAGCTGGCCGGCGGCATTCGCGACCTGTTCGCGAAGCGCGGCATCCGCGGCGTCGTCAACCAGATCGGCCCGGTGTTCCATATGATGTTCATCGACGAGGACGAAGTGACGCATTTCGATACGTTCCAAAAGCGCGACGCCGCGAAATATGCGAAGTTCGCCGAATATATGCTCGACGAAGGCGTGCTTGTCCGCCCGAACGGGCTCTGGTACATTTCGGCCGTACACGAGCCGAGCCATATCGAGGCGACGCTGGCGGCGATCGACCGCACGTTCGTCCGGCTGACGGAGGGGAAGTAAGATGAGGCTTTCCGGCAAAGTGGCGCTCGTCACCGGAGGCTCGCACGGCATCGGCCAGGCGGTCGCGATCCGGTTCGCGCGCGAAGGGGCGAAGGTCGCCCTGTGCGGCCGCGGCAAAGCCGCGCTGGACGAGACGGTGGAGCTGATCCGCGCGGCCGGCGGCGAGGCGCTCGCATACGAAACCGACGTGTCGGACAAATCGCAGGTGGACCGTTTCGTCGACGGGGCGATCGGGCAATGGGGCCGGCTGGATATCGTCGTCAATAACGCGGGCATTTGCGAGGTTTCTCCGTTCCTCGACATCACGGAGGAGCAGTGGGACCGGCACATGAGCATCAATTTGAAGGGCGCGTTTCTCGTCAGCCAGAAGGCGGCCCGGGAAATGGTGCGGCAAGGGACGGGCGGCTCGATTATCCAAATGTCCAGCGTCAACGGCATTCAGGCCGAGGCCGACCAGGTTCATTACAATACGACCAAGGGCGGCATGATCAATTTGTCGATGTCGATGGCGCTCGAGCTGGCCGCGTACGGCATTCGCGTCAATGCGCTCTGCCCGGGCTTCATCGAGACGCGGCTGACGAAGCCGCTCATCGACAACGCGCCGGCGATCGCCGATTACTTGCGCACCGTGCCGATGAAGCGCGTCGGGCAGCCGGAGGAAATCGCGGCCGCGGCCGTCTTCCTCGCCTCCGACGAATCGTCGTACATGACCGGCACGAGCATGGTCGTCGACGGCGGCCAATTGATCAAGCTGTCCTGAGCCGCCCGAACGAATGAACGACACATCCAGCAGAACGCCGAGAAACGGCCTGGCACCGGAAAGGGGAAAGAGGTACGCATGAAAGAAACCGACAAAACGACAACGACCGTCAAATCCGCCGACCGGGTGCTGGACATTTTCGAGCTGTTCGCCGAGCGGCAGGAGCCGCTCAACTTGTCCGAGCTGTCCCGCGAGCTTGACCTGCCCCCGAGCAGCGCGCACAAGCTGCTGCAAAACTTGCTCGCCCGCGGCTATTTGGAAACCGACAAGCAGGGCAAGACGTTCCGGCTCGGCTACAAGCTGTTCGAAATCGGCAGCAAGTACGCCCAACGGACCGACTTGGCAAGCGAATTCCAGTATGCGGCGCAGAAGCTCGTCGACGAGCTGAACGAGTCGGTGTTTTTGACGATCCGCAACGGCGACAAGGCGCTGTATATCGCGGAGAAGCAGAGCACGCACCCGGTCCGCTTCGTCTCCCATCTCGGCATGCAGCTGCCCTTGCACGCGACGGCGATGGGCAAAGTGATGCTGAGCGGCTTGTCCGAGGACGAGCTCGGCAAGCTGTACCCCGACAAGCTGCTCGGCCGGCTGACGGAGACGACGATCACCGATTTCGGCGAGCTGCAGGCGCAATTGCGCCGCATTCGCGAGGAAGGCGTCGGCTACAGCATGGGCGAGTCGGTTCACGGCATCCGATGCGTCGCCGCGCCGATTTACGGGGCGCCCGGGCAAATAACGGCCTCTCTCGGCGTCTCGATGCCGGAGGCGAGATGGGACGAGCGCACGTGGGAGCGGATCGTGCAGGCCGTTCGCCAAGGCGCCAAAGAAATCAGCACGAAAATGTCCTATTTGCCTTAGCGGTCCGCCGCCTTCGGACATAGGGACCGATTATCGTCGTTTACGCGCTCCCGCGTTATCGGTTACGATGGAAACGATAACGGATTCGTCCTTTGGCCGGACGAAGGCGGGAGGCGATCGCGTATGGTCATCGACATGCATACGCACGTATGGGGCGGCCGGTACGACCTGCACACGAAGCAGCTGATCGACAACTGCGAGCGGTACGGCATCGCGAAAATCATCGTATCGGGCATCGCCCGGCAATACCCGAACGAGGAGGAAATCGCGGGACATAACGCCGACGTCGTCCGGTTCAAGCGCGAGCGGCCGGACCTCGTCGAAGGCTACGTCTATGTCAATCCGCGCAACGCCGATGCGGAAGATGTGCTGAGGCGGGGAATCGAGGACGACGGCATGATCGGATTGAAGCTGTGGATCGCGACGTACGGCGACGATCCGCTCGTATATCCGCTCGTGGAGCGATGTATCGGTTACGGCGTTCCGATTTTGCTGCACGCGTTCCATAAAGCGGTCAACCAGCTGCAGGACGAGACGACCGGCGTCCATGTCGCGAGGCTGGCCCGGCGTTACCCGGAGGCGAAGCTGATCATGGCGCATTTCGGCGGCAACGTCTATCACGGCATCAAGGCGGTCCGCGACTGTCCGAACGTCTGGACGGATTACTCCGGCTCGCTGTTCGGCCGCGACGAGCTCGACTACGCCGTCGGGCAAATCGGCGCCGAACGGATCGTATTCGGCTCGGACATGCCGGGCTGCTCGTTTTTGACGAACTACGCCCAGCTGCAGGAAGCGGAATTGACCGAACGTCAGAGAGAAGATATTGCATACAACAACGCGGCCCGTCTGTTCGGCTTGCCGGTTTGACAAGGCGACCCGGCGGACGGCCTGACCGTATGGGGAGGCACCTACAGTGAAACTCGTTACATTGCTCATCGACCAACAACCGCACCTCGGCGTGAAAACCGAACGCGGCATTCTCGACGTGACGGCCGCGGCACGCGCCGGCAAAGGGAGCACCTTGCCCGCGACGATCCACGAACTGATCGAAGGCGGGTCCGCCGCACGCGAGGCCGTGGAAGCGCTCGTGCGCGATGCGGAGGCCGACGGCTCGGCTTGGATCGACGCCGAATCGGCCGTATACGGTCCGTGCGTCACGCGACCGCAAAAAATCATTTGCGTCGGACTGAACTACCGGAAGCATGCGGAGGAAACGAAGGCGCCGATTCCGGAGTACCCGATTTTGTTCAACAAATTCAACAATACGCTGACCGGGCACGGCCACGACGTCGAGCTGCCCGTCGCGTCGAACGAAGTCGACTACGAAGCCGAGCTCGCCATCGTCATCGGCCGCCGCACGAAGCATGTCGGGGTCGAGCAGGCGCTCGACAGCGTATTCGGCTACTGCGCGGCGAACGACTTGTCCGCCCGCGACCTGCAGCTGCGCACGAACCAATGGATGCTCGGCAAAGTGTGCGACGGCTTCACTCCGCTCGGACCGGTGCTCGTCACCGCCGACGAAATTTCCGACCCGAACGCGCTGAACATCCGGACGACGGTCAACGGGGAAGAACGGCAAAACTCCAATACGTCGGACATGATTTTCGACTGCAAGCACATTATCAGCTACATCTCCCGCCACTTCACGCTGGAGCCGGGGGACGTCATCCTGACGGGGACGCCGGAAGGCGTCGTGCTCGGCTACCCGAAGGAGAAGCGGGTGTACTTGCAGCCCGGCGACGTCGTCACGGTCGAAATCGAGAAGCTCGGGTCCATCACGAACCGGATGGTCGCGGAGAAGCTGTAATCCGCCGGATAACGGGCTGCATCAAGGGGGAAAGCGCCTTCAATCGAAGGTGCTTTTTTTCGTTCCCCGGAATATATATAAGGTACGAACGTTACGGTACCCGGGAAGGAGGCGGCTTCGGCATGGGCATGTTTCTCGTTTGCACGATAGGCTTTCTGTTGGGTTTCGCCGTATTCCTGATTGTGATCTACCGGTGGATCGAGGCCGATACGGTCGAGTACGACATGAACTACGTATGGGACCGTTACCCGGTTACGAAGGGGCAGATGGAGTTTTCCGCAGAAGGCGGACGGCAATAACCGATGAAGGCATGAGGGGATCGAGTATGCAATCGATACGAAGCGGAACCGCCGAGGTTCCGTTTTTGTTTCGTTCTGGGTACAATGGGAGCATATAGAAAAAGGAGGGAAGCCGATGCACATTCACGAGACGGAGCCGCAGCGGGCGATAGCGGAGGAGAAGCCGTACGTCCCGCCCGATTTGGAGGAAATCGCCCGCATCGAAGGGGCCGGCCCGATGAAACAAGCCGACTGGGGCTCCATGCCGGCTTGGGTGCGGCGATTCGGCATCGGCGTCTTCGTCGCGACGGCCGGCATGGCCGCCATTGGGCTGATCTCGTCTTGGTTGCGTTAACTCATCGGACAACGGGCATCGGCAACACGTAGAACAAAATCGCGACAAAATGGCAGACGCTTCCTCCGATGACGAAGACGTGCCAAATGGCGTGATGAAACGGAATTTTGCGCCATACGTAAAAAACGGTGCCGACCGTGTACAGCAATCCTCCGGCTACGAGCCACATGAGGCCGTTCCAGGGCAGCTGCTCGTACAAAGGCTTGATGGCGACGACGATCAGCCAGCCCATGCCGATGTAGAACAAGGTCGAGAGCATGATGAACTTTTTGACGAAGAACGCCTTGAATACGATGCCCGCGACGGCAAGCCCCCAGACGATGCCGAATATGGTCCAGCCGAGCGGGCCGCGCAGCGTGACGAGCAAAAACGGGGTGTACGTCCCGGCGATCAGCAGGTAGATGGCCGAATGATCGAGAAACTCGAAGACGTCCTTCGCTTTGCCCTCGCGGAAGCTGTGGAGCAGCGTCGAGCACGTGTAGAGCAGCACGAGCGTCGTGCCGAAGATGGCGAAGCTGACGATATGCCACACCGTGCCGTGGAGGCAGGCGAACACGACGAGCAGCGCGAGCGCCGCCGCACTGAGCAGCGCGCCGATGCCGTGGCTTATCGCGTTGGCGATTTCTTCCTTGACCGAATATCGCATTCGTGAATCACCTCGATCGGTTCCTGTGAACGATAATAGTCTCATTGTACCCGATCGGCCAGCCGAAATAAACAACGGAGAACCAGGGAGGAAGCCATGAAGCTGTACGAAAATAAAAACGGCGCGCCGATCCGGCCGAAATTCGGCGATCTGCGACGCTGGCGCAAAGAAAGAAGAAGCAAGACGAAGGATTTGTCGTTCCGGGTTCCACGGACGGAATTCGACCGTACCGCATGGGAGGCCGAGGCGCCGCCCGCGAAGCTCGTCTGGATCGGGCATTCGACGTTTTTGCTGCGGTTGGGCGGGCTGTCCGTCTTAACCGACCCGGTATGGGCGGACCGGATGGCGTTCGAGAAAAGGCTTACGCCTCCCGGCATCGCGCTCGACCGATTGCCGCCGATCGACGTCGTGCTGCTGTCGCACGGCCATTACGACCATCTCGACTTCCCGACGCTTCGTCGTCTGCCGGGCGATCCGCTCCACCTCGTGCCGGAAGGGCTTGCCGGCTTGTTCCGGCGCAAAGGGTTTAACCGCGTGCGGGAGCTCGCCTGGTGGGAGAGCGAACGTACGAGCGGGCTGACGTTTACGTTCGTCCCGGCCCAGCATTGGACGCGACGGTCGCCGTGGGACATGAACCGGTCGCACTGGGGCGGCTGGATCGTCGAGGGGGAAGAGGAAGCGGCGGACGTGCCGACCGTGTATTTCGCCGGCGATTCGGGTTATTTCGACGGCTTCGCGGAGATCGGCGGCACGTTTCCGCGCATCGACGTCGCGCTTATGCCGATCGGCGCATACGAGCCGGAATGGTTCATGAGCCCGCAGCACGTGACGCCGGAGGAGGCGGTGCAGGCGTTCCGCGACGTCGGTGCGGCGACGTTCGTGCCGATGCATTACGGCGCGTTCCGCCTCGCCGACGACACGCCGAAAGAGGCGCTCGACCGGCTGTATGCCGCGTGGAGCGCCTCCGGTTTGGCCGCGGAGCGTCTCGTCGTGCCGATGCTCGGCGAGACCGTGCCGCTGCTTCGCGGGTCCGTCCCGACCGACGGGGCCGTCTCGCCTCCGGCGCCGGTGCTGACGCAGCGGAGCGGCCGTTAGCCGGTCAGGCGTCGAGCCGCTTCGCGAAGTCGTCGTCCGCGCCTTCCATCAGCGGCGTCGGCTCGCCCGCATAGAGCACCCACAAGTCGTGCAGCGCCCGCGTGCAGCCGACGTACATCAGCTTGGCGTCATGCTCGTCGGCGCCGTAACGCTCGGCGTCCGCATCGATCAGTACGACGGCGTCGAACTCGAGCCCTTTGGCCAAGTAGACGGGGACGACGGACAAGCCGCCCTCGTACTTGTTGCGGCCCGCATCGATAAGCGTCGCCGAGACGTCCTCGTGCAGCAGAAGCGCGTGCAGCTCCTTGCATTCCTTCTCGGTTCGGCCGATGACGGCGATCGTCGAGGCGGGGCCGGCGGACAGCTTACGGACGGCGCGCACGATCGTTCCGATCCGGTCGGCCGGCTCGTGACGGACGACCTTCACCTTCTCGCCGCTGCGGAAGACGGGGACGGCCTGCATCGCGCCCGGAATGCCGCGTCTCAGGACGACATTGGCGAAGCGGATAATTTCCATCGTCGACCGGTAGCTGCGCTCCATCGTGAAATAACCGCGGGCGTCGTCGGGGAACAGGCCGAGAAACTCGTCCCAACGGCGAATTCCTTTATACGGATGAATGCCTTGGGACAAGTCGCCCAATATCGTAAAAGAGCCGTTCCGGACGTGCCGGTTGAGCAGGGCGACCTGGAACGGGGAGAAGTCCTGCGCCTCGTCGATGACGACGTGGTCGAACGTCCGCTCATTCTCGATGCCGTACATCCGGTCGTAAATGAACAGGAGCGGCGCCAAATCTTCCGGGTACAGCTTGTTTTTCTTGAGCGCGCGAACCGTTTGCTCGACGATCGCGGCCGGGACGGTCAAGCCGCCGAACGATCCCGCGGCATCGTTCGGTCCGGCGAACAGCGACCGGTAAAACGAAAGCGGCGTATCGTCCGGCCACGTTTTCCAATACGCTTTCAGCTTTTGCGACGCTTTCTTCTTCCGGTCTTTGCGGACGTTCGGGTCGCGGGTCTCGTTCAATTGCATCTCGAGCCAGCGCTTGATTCTCGCCTCGACGCGTTCCTTTCGCTTCATGACGGGGTAATGGCGGTACTCGCGGCCGAACCATTCGCCGATTTGCGCCGACGCGAGCTTGGCGCCCGGCCACGGCTCGAAATCGCCCTCCGGGGCGAACCCGCGCTCGTACGCGTCCATGGCCGCCTCCAGCGCCTCCATGAACCGGATCGAGCCTTTGAACCGTCCCGGAGCATCGTCGTCGATAACCGGCTTGTCGGCGCCGTAGGCGAACCAGCGGGACGTCCGCTCGGCATCGTCGGCGAGCTCGACCCGGTCGGGCAGCGTCTCGAGCGCCCAATCCTCGAACGTCGTCTGCTGGATATGACCGACGCCGAGCTCCGGCAGGACGGAGGAAATGTAGTCGAGGAACATCCGGTTCGGCGCGAATATGATCATTTTCTCCGCCCGGATTTGTTCCCGGTATTGATACAGCAAATAAGCGAGCCGATGCAGGGCGACGGTCGTCTTGCCGCTGCCGGCGACGCCTTGGATGACGAGCGCGGTATTTTTCGCGGAACGGATAATTTGATCCTGCTCGGCTTGGATCGTCGAGACGATGTCCCGCAGCTTGTTGTCCTTGTTCTCGCCGAGCCGGTACAGCAAAAACTCGTCGGTGACGGCCGGATTGTCGCCGTTTCGGTCATACGTGTCGACGACCCTTTGCAGGATCTGCTTGCGGATGACGAGATTGCGCTTCAAGTAGACGAGTCCCTCGATCAAGCCGTCCGGCGATTCGTAGCCGGCGGGACCTTCTCCGCCCGTAAACGAATAAAAGAGGCTGGCGATCGGAGCGCGCCAATCGATGACGAGCGGTTCGCCGCTCTGGTCGTTGTCGACGCCGAACTTGCCGATATAGAGCGGACGCGCCTCCGCTTCGCCTTCCTCGCGGAAATCGAGCCTGCCGAAATACGGCTCGTCCGTGGCCGCCGTCAAGCTGCGCCTCGCGTTTTCCCGGATCGAATCGAGCACCTGCTCGGTCAAATCTTCGCCGAAATAGCGCGGAATCGCCCGCAGCGACTCCAGCTTCGCGTCGATCCACCGCGACGTGCTCTCCAGCTTTTCCAACTCTTCTTGATAGGCACTTTGAATCTCCAATTCAGTTACCTCCCAAATGATCCGGATTCGGGCATTCCCGAAAAAACAGACCCTAATAGTACCACAAGCCGGAGCAAAAGGAAAATCCGCGAATCGTTATAGACGTTTTTTCCGACTCCGCGACGCAGCGGCTATTGAACTATTCCCCGATTCCGCTAATAATGTAGGAAGTTGCGCGAATATCGAAGTGAAGCGCGCGGCGGGGAGGCTGCGTTACAATGAAGAAACTGCTGTGGATGGGGTGTCTCTGCTACGTCCTGACCGGCTTCACGCTCGTCATCGTCGGCTCGATGCTGCCGGAGCTGCTCGCCCATTACGGGAAAGGCTACAGCTCGGGCGGCTTGCTCGTGTTCGTCCAATTCGTCGGCCTGCTCGTCGGCGTGCTCGGCATGCCAGCCCTGCTCAAGATCGCCGGACGCCGCCGGACGGTCGGGCTCGGACTCGTCTTCATGTCGGCCGAAACGCTGTTTCTCGCCTCGCCGCCTTGGGCGCTGACGATGCCGATCGTCTTTCTGGCCGGCTGCGGCGCCGGGCTCGTCGAGTCGAGCATCGGCTCGCTTATTTTGCATGCGGCGAAAGACCGGCCCGCGGCGGCGATGAGCAAGCTGGAGGTGACGTTCGGGGCCGGGGCGCTGGCGATGCCGACGCTCGTCGCTTGGCTGATCGCGCAGGACGCGTGGATCGCCGCGTTTCCGGTGCTCGGCCTGAGCGCCTTGCTGCTGGCCGCGGTATGGATGCCGATGTCGTTCGGCGAAGAGCTGGACCGGTTCATCGGCAAAAGCCGCGGGGAGCGCCGGGTGCGGGACGAACAGCCGTCGCAAGCGGCCGGCGGCGAAGGCGAGGGGAGAAGCGGCATCGCGGCAGGGAGCCGGTCGAACGGGACGGCGTTCGCGCTGTGCGCGCTGTTCTTTTTGCTGTACGGAGGCAGCGAGACGTCGTTTATCCATTTCATGCCCTCGGTGTTTATCGAGGACCGGGAGGCCGGCACGTCCGTCGCCTCGCTCGTCGTCAGCGACTATTGGATCGGGATGATCGTCGGACGCGCGCTGACGGGGCTGTTGGCCGACCGGTTCGGCTATTACCGGTTTTTGCTCGTCTCGTCGGCGGGTGCGGCCGTCGCGCTTGCGGCGCTCGCTGTCGGCGGCGGGCTGGCGGGCGGCTTCGTCCTCGCCTTCTTCGTCGGCTTGTTCATGTCGGGCCTGTTCGCGATCGCGCTTATTTTCGCCAATACGCAAATGCCCGGCCAGACCGACCGTTCGACGAGCCTGCTCATGGCGGTGAACGGCCTCGGGGGGGCGCTGCTGCCGTACTTGGCCGGTTGGACGATGGAGACGTATCCGGTCCGCGTGACCGTCTGGCTGATGGCCGCCGGCATGGGGCTCATGCTGGCGTTCCTTGTGCTGGTGCGCTTCGCAACCTTTTTCTCGAAGGTCGGGGAATGGTATACTGGAGTTAAAAAATGGAGGGATGTTCCATGAGTTCGGTTTACGATTTCACGGTCAAGACGGCCGCCGGCGAGGACAAGCCGTTGTCCGACTATGCAGGGCTGCCGCTGCTCATCGTCAACGTCGCGTCGAGGTGCGGGCTGACGCCGCAGTACGAAGGGCTGGAGAAGCTGTACCGCCGGCACAAGGACGAAGGGTTTCGCATTCTCGCTTTTCCTTGCAACGATTTCGGCGCCCAGGAGCCGGGGACGATGGAGGAGATCCGCGAGTTTTGCCGGACGACGTACGACGTTACGTTCGAGCTGTTCGGCAAAATCCGCGTCCTGGGCGACGACAAGGAGCCGCTGTACCGATACTTGACCGAGACGGCGGCGGACGCCGGCGATGTTGAATGGAACTTCGAGAAGTTCGTCATCGGCCGGGACGGGACGATCGCAGGCCGGTTCCGCAGCGGCGTGACGCCCGACGATGCCGAGCTCGTCCGCACGGTTCGCGACGCGATCGCGGCCGGCTAAAAAAAGGGCAGACAAACGGCGAGCCGTCCTTTACAATGAATGAGGAAAAGCAAACCATTTCGGAGGGACGTTACCTATGAAAATCGGAGTGAGCACTTATAGCTTGGCACGGGCGATCAACGCCGGAGAAATGGACGTCCTCGGCGCGATCCAATGGATCGCCGACAACGGCGGACAGCACGTCGAGATCGTACCGATCGGATATACGCTGGACGACAACCCGGCGCTCGTCGACGCCATCGTGAACAAGGCGGCCGAAGTCGGCATCGACATTTCGAACTACGCGATCGGCGCCAACTTCGTCAACGGGGACGAGGCGCATTTCGCGAACGAGCTCGAGCGCGTGAAGAAGCAGGTCGACATCGCGAACCGGCTCGGCGTGAAGCGGATGCGTCACGACGTCGCCGGACGTCCGGTCGCGGAGACGGGTACGGCCCAATTCGAGGCCGACTTCGCGACGATCGTTCGCGCATGCGCGGAAATCGCCGATTACGCGAGCCAATACGGCATCGTGACGAGCATCGAGAACCACGGCTTTTTCGTGCAGGCGACCGAGCGTGTCCACCGGATCATCGAGGCGGTCAACCGTCCGAATTTCCGTCATACGGTCGATATCGGCAATTTCCTCTGCGTCGACGAGAATCCGGTATCCGCGGTCAAGAAAAGCATGCCGTACGCGTCCATGGTTCATTTCAAGGACTTCTACGTCCGTCCGTCGTACCGCAATCCGGGAGACGGCTGGTTCACGTCGACGGCCGGCAACTATTTGCGCGGCGCCGTCGTCGGCCAAGGCGACATCGACATGTACGAGGTGGTCCGCATCGTGAAGGCTTCGGGCTACGACAGCTACGTGTCGATCGAGTTCGAAGGCCGCGAGGAGTGCAAGTGGGGCACGAAAACGGCGATGGACAACGCGATCCGCATATGGAACGAAGTGTAAGCCGCGCGTGAACCTTCCATGAAACATACGAGAATTCCCGATTTGAACAACACGCTGCTGAAAATATCGAGCATTTACACATCTTTAACGAAGTCGGAGCAAAAGGTGGCCGACGTCGTCATGCAGGAGCCGGAAGCGGCGGTGTTCTACACGATCACCGACTTGTCGGAGAAGGCGGGAGTAGGGGAAACGTCGGTCATCCGGTTTTGCCGGAAGCTCGGATTCAAAGGGTATCAGGAATTCAAGCTGTCGGTCGCGCAAAACTTGTCCACGCCGTCCCAGAACGTTCACGGCGACATTCAAGATTCGGACGATTTGAGCGTCGTCGTGAAGAAGATCAGCGCGATGAACGCGCAAAACATCGAGAACACGACGACGCTGCTCGACGACGACAGCCTGCGGTCGGCGATCGCGATCATCCGCGAGGCGCGGAAGCTGTACTTTTTCGGCGTCGGCTCGTCCGGGCTGACGGCGCTCGACGCCAAATACCGGTTCATGCGCATCGGCTACGACTGCGCCGCCGAGAACGACGCGCACATCATCGCGATGAACGCGGCGCTCGTCAAGCCGGGCGACGTCGTCGTCGGCATCTCGACGTCCGGCAGCACGAAGGATTTGGTCGACGCCGTCGAAATCGCCAAGCGGAGAGGGGCGCGCATCGTCTGCCTGACGAGTCACGCGCGCTCGCCGATTACGCATCTCGCCGACGTCGTGCTGTTGACCGCATCGAAGGAGAGCCCGCTGCAGGGCGGCTCGTTCTCCTCGAAGCTGTCGCAAATCCATGCGCTCGACGTGTTGTCGACCGCGATTGCGCTCGGCCAGAAGGAGCGTACGTACGAGTCGCTCGAGGTGACGGCCAAAGCCGTACTCGGAAAGCTGTATTGATACGGAACATACGAAAAAGACGGGCCGCAGCCCGTCTTTTTGCGTTGCTGCGTAAAACGCGGCCAGCCGGTGTGCGCCGCAGCGCTAGTCCGCACGCGGTTCGCACCTATCGCGGCAGCCTTTACCGCACCGGCTTCGCGCCCGCACCCCGCATCCGGCTGCGGAACTCGCTCGCCGTCTCTCCCTTCGTGTCGCGGAACGCCCGCGCGAACGTGCGGAACGAATCGAAACCGGCCGCCGCCGCGATGTCGGTGACGGACATGTTCGTATGCAGCAGCATCGTAATCGCGCTTTCCATCCGAAGCTCGCGGACGTATTCGTGAAACCGCTTTCCGGTCTGCTCCTTGAAAATCCGGCTCAAGTAGGGGACGCTGTACCGGAATTGCTCGGACAATTGCTCCAGCGTCAACTTCTCCGCGTAGTGGAGATGGACGTATTGCAGCAGCGGCGACAGCTTTACCGCCGCATGATCGCGGCCGGCATTGGCGTGCTCTTCGGCGCGTCGGCTGCCCGTCCGGACGAACAGGAGCAGCGCTTCGCTCAGCTTGAGCCGGAGCATTTGCAGCCTCGCGGGTCGATCGCCGGCGGCGTATTCCTCGAGCAGCTGCTCGAGCGTCGTTCGCATCCGGTCGGCGGCACGGCCTTCGAAATCGGCGAACGAAGGAGTGACGGTGCCGATCCCGTACACGAGCCGGGAAAACTCCCCGCTGTCGCGCGAATCGAACAAGAGCGGCATGTCGAACATGCAGCGGATTTTGCGCATCGTGCGGCCGGGAGCGCTCTCCACCTTGTGCATATGATGGGGAAGCAAAAACGAAGCGGTCCCCGGCCGAACGGCGTGAACGACGCCGTTTATCGTTTCCGTCCCTTCTCCCTCCAAATAATAGGACAGCTCGGCATAGTCGTGATGGTGCAGGTTCGAGCGCGTCACGGTGCCGATATCGATATAAAAACGCTGCTGGCCGTCCGGCGAATGGGTCAGCCCGCCGATATGATCCTGGTATTCGGGAAATCCCGTCTTAGTCATCGTTCGTCCCCTCCCGAAGGAAAGCGCGGTCGTTAAAAACTGTCATCCAGTCGCGCGGCTTCTGTCATGCGGCGCTTCTGGCTCTATTATATAGTTACTGTCGAAAAAGGAAAACCGGTTCCGCATGCGGCGGCCGGGGTTTCCCCCGAATTTTATTCCAAGCCGTACAAGGAGTGGGTAACGATGAACGCAGTGGAGCAGCTTGCCCTGTTCGGAGGGCCGAAGGCGGTCGTCGAGCAAGACGAATCGTTGTTCAAATGGCCGATCATCACGGAGGAGGACGAGGCGGCCGCCGTGCAAGTGCTGCGGGACGGCGCGATGTCCGGCACGGATATTACGAAAGCATTCGAGCGCGAGTTCGCGGACTGGCTCGGCATGTCGTACGCGCTCGCCTTCAATAACGGGACGAACGCGCTGCTCGGCGCCTTTTACGGATGCGGCGTCGGCGTCGGCGACGAGATCATTTGTCCGAGCGTCACGTATTGGGCTTCGGCGCTTCCGGCCTACTCGCTCGGGGCGTCCGTCGTCTTCGCCGAAATCGATCCGGTGACGCTGTGCCTCGACCCGAACGACATCGAGCACCGCATTACGGACAAGACGAAAGCGATCGTCGTCGTCCACTATCTCGGTCACCCGGCCGACATGGATCCGATTATGGCGATTGCGAAAAAGCACAACCTGAAAGTGATCGAAGACGTCTCCCACGCCCAGGGCGGCTATTATAAAGGCCGCCGCGTCGGCACGATCGGCGACGTCGGGGCGATGTCGCTCATGGCGGGCAAGTCGTTCGCCATCGGCGAAGGCGGCATTTTCGTCACGAACGACGAAGAAATATACGAGCGGGCGATCGCGCTCGGCCATTACGAGCGGTTCAACGCGGACATCCGCACTCCGTATTTGCAGCCGCATATCGGCTTGCCGTACGGCGGGTACAAATTCCGCATGCACCAAGTCAGCTCGGCCGTAGGGCGCGTCCAGCTGAAATATTACGACGAGCGCATCGGCGAAATCGACAAGGCGATGAACCGGTTTTGGGACCGGCTCGAAGGCGTACCCGGCATTCGCCCGCATCGGCCGGAGAAAGGGTCGGGAAGCACGATGGGCGGCTGGTACGCGGCGCACGGCCATTACGTGCCGGAGGAGCTCGGCGGCCTGTCCGTCACCCGGTTTTGCGAGGCGGTGCGCGCCGAAGGCGTGCCGACACAGGCCGGCTGCAACATCCCGCTTCACCTTCATCCGCTCCAGCACGAGGTGGACGTGTACGGCCACGGCAAGCCGACGATCATCGCGAACGCTTCCCGCGATGTGCGTCAGCCCAAGGGCAGCTTGCCGGTGTCCGAAGCGATTCCGGAACGCGTGTTCTGGATTCCGTGGTTCAAGCATTACCGGCCGGAGCAGATCGACCGGTACGCGGATGCGTTCCGCAAGGCGGCTCTCCAATACGAAGCGCTGCTGCCGGGGGATACGGGCAACCCGGAGACGGTCGGCGGCTGGAATTTTTTCCGTCAAAAATAATCGGTTGAGGCGGAAGGTAGGCTGACTGAAATTGTCATGCGCGGTTTCGTCGTACGGCGGCGAACGCTTGGACACAATATAGGCGAAGTCTTTCCGCAAGGAAGGAGGGAACGCCATGATCGACGATACGCGGTCGTATGTGAACAAGCTGCACGATACGCAGGCGAAGGACGAGAAAAACCGGAGAACTCACGGAAACGGAAAACCGGACCAGAAGCTTCCCGGCAAGCAGAAGAGCAAAGACAACTGATCCGACTTCTACGAAAACGGAGGTGTCCTCATGCCGCATCATCGCCGCAAGGCGTACAAGGAGCAGCAAAACATGTCGCGCCTGAAAGAGGAAGTCCGCACGATTCAAGCCGACAAGGCGAAGGCGTACACCGCTTCGGTCAACAATATCGAAAAAAACTTGCCCTAATATCGATTGGATGATGGCAAACCAAACCCCTTGCGCCGGACGGACCGTAATCGGAACGTTCGGACGCCGGGGGTTTCGTTCGTTGCAGAGGCTGGCGTTCGTTACCCTTGATCGGCCTGCTCGGACAATTCCTTCAGCGACGATACGTGACCGTGCGGCTTTTGGTTTTGCTTGCGGCTTTTCCATGCGCTTTCTTTCCGGCGCTTGGACGTTGTCATGGGTGATCCACCTCCATCCGTATCGTTGGCAGGCGGGGCCCGAATTATGTGCCAATCCGGAGCGCCCGCAGGGGGAAAAGTTTTCCGTCGTCTCGTCCGGCTGTGGTATAATGGCAACGAATGCCTTCATCTTCCGGCAAACGAACGGCAGCCGCCGCGAATCAAAGGAGCCATGATAACGGATGATCATCGTACGCAATTTGTCCAAAGTGTTGACCGACGGCCAGACGATTTTGTCCAAGGTCAGCTTCCAAATCGATAAAGGCGAATTCATCGCCGTCATCGGGGCGAGCGGCAGCGGCAAGTCGACGCTGCTCGGCTGTCTCGCCCTGCGGCAAAAGTGGACCGAAGGGCAGCTGATCGTGGACGGCACCGAGTTTTCCGGCGCGAAATGGGCGGATCGACTGAAGCTGCGCAAGGAATGGGCGTTTCTCGAGGAACGGCCGGCGCTCGCGCTCAAAAAAACGGCGCTCAAAAACGTGTTCAGCGGACGGTTTTGGCAGCTGCCGTGGTGGCGCAAAATAACGGGGACCGTCTCGACCGAGGAGCATATTCGGGCGATGGACTACTTGGAGCGGGTCGGTCTTCTCGACAAGGCGAAGATGCTTCCCGCGGAAAAGCTGAGCGGCGGCGAGCAGCAGCGCGTCGCGATCGCGAAAGGGCTTGCGCAGGGTGCGAAAGTGATATTGGCGGACGAGCCGACCAAAGGGCTCGATCCCGAATCGGCGTCGAAGGTGCTGCAGGATCTTCGCGCCTTGTGCACGGAACAGAACATGATCGTCGTATGCGCGATGCAAAATTTGGAGATGGCGGAACGGAACGCCTCCCGCATATGGGGATTGTCCGGCGGCAAGCTCGTGCTGGACATCCCGGCCCGGAAGCTGACGCAGCGCGAAAAAGATCTCGTGCTGTAACGAACCGCGGTACGCGAATGAGGGGGAACGACGGATGGATATGCAGTTGAACGGCAAAACGGTGCTGGTGACGGCAGGCAGCAAAGGGCTCGGCAAAGCGAGCGCGATCGAATTCGCCCGGGAAGGAGCGAACGTCGTCATCGCCAGCCGCAGCGTGGAGCATCTGGAGGCGGCGAAGCGGGAAATCGAAGCGGCGTCGGGACGCGAGGCGGTCGCCGTTGCGGCGGACGTCAACAAGACGGACGACGTAGCGCGGGCGGTCCGGGCGGCCGTCGATTGGACGGGCCGGCTCGACGTGCTCGTGACGAACGCGGGAGGCCCGCCGGGAGGCGGCTTCGAGCAGTTCGACGACAACGCGTGGGAGGCGGCGTTCCGGCAAAATTTGATGAGCGTCGTCCGGCTCGTCCGGGAATCGCTGCCGCATATGAAGAAGCAGGGAGCGGGACGGATCGTCAACCTGACGTCGGTATCGGTCAAGCAGCCGATCGCCGACCTGATCTTGTCCAACGTTTTCCGCGCCGGCGTCTATGCGCTGACGAAGAGCTTGTCCGCCGAATACGGCAAAGACGGCATCCTGGTCAATACGGTCGGTCCCGGACGGATCGAAACGGACCGGATCGTCGAGCTCGACCGGCTCGCCGCCGATCGGAGAGGATGGACCGAGGAGCAGGTGCGCGAGCAGTTTATGGCGCAAATTCCGCTCGGCCGCTACGGTACGCCGGAGGAGTTCGCCAAAACGGTCGTTTACCTCGGCTCGTTCGCCAATACGTATGTGACCGGCCAAGCGGTGCTCGTAGACGGCGGCATGGTGCGGGCGTTGTAGTCCGCACAGACGGCGGCACCTATCCGGAAGGAGGACGGAAAAACCGATGTCGATGCAGCAATGGGCGATGCGGCTGGCGGGTCGATCCCCGCTTCAATCGCTTGCGCCCCGGAACGTATGGGATGCCGCGCTGGACGAAGCGATCGCCGCCGAAGCGGCTTCTTGGGCGGAAACGCCGACGCAAGGCTCGAAGGCCGACCGATTGGCCGTCGTGGCCGGTCTCTATCTATGGAACGACAGCCTGGACGCTTCGCATGACGTTTCGCAGGACGTCCATACGGCGACGGGCAGCTTTTGGCACGGCATTATGCACCGGATGGAAGGCGATTACGGCAACGCGAAATATTGGTTCGCCAGAACGGGCAGCCATCCGGTATTCGGCGAGCTGTACGCAGCGGCGAAACGTCTGCTTGAAAGTCCGAACGGATTGGACACCGTCCCCGCCGGCCGAGGACGTGCCGACCTGGAGTCGCTGCTTCGCTCCGGCTCTTGGGATGCATACCGGTTCGTGGACGCAGTGGAGCGGCAAGTTTCTCGCGAGCGGGATGAGAGCACCGTCGCCGTCCTCGAGCAAATCCAATGGTACGAGCTGGCGCTGCTGCTGAAGTACAGCTACAACCGGGCGACGGGTGCGGAGCTGGCACTCCCGGAGCATCCGGCGTCTTGAACGGATTCGGCGGTACGGGAACGGCCCGGGTCGTAGGGCATTTGCCGTACAACTTTCCGCGGAAAGCTTTTCTCCATATACTGTACGGAAGGTAGGAAAACCTGCGATCCGGGAGAGATGCCGATGACTTTCCTGCAACGCGTCGAGATGGCGCTGTCCGCTCTGCATAAGCCGACGCTGCGCGAGCTGCGCGAGACGCTGTCCGCCCTGCTATGCACGCCGGAGGCGATCGCTCCGTACGTGACCGAGCCCGACGGGCTGCCGTACGGTCGCAACGTGCTGTTCCGTACGGAAGAGGCCGAGGCGATCGTCGTTCATTTGCCGGGGCATACCGAAACGTATATTCACGATCACGGGGCGTCGTTCGGCTGCGCCCAAGTCGTCGAGGGCGTGCTCGTCAATTCGATTTACCGGGCCGTCGGGGAAAACGAAGCCGCCTTTGCGGCCGAAACCCGATTGAGTGCCGGTCAATTTGTGCTCGCCCCGCCGGGACAGGTGCACCGGATGAGCAATCCGACGGAAGGACGCACCGTCTCGCTGCACGTGTACGCCCCGCCGTTGTCCGGCGCAAGAACGTACTCCCCGACAGACGAGTATGTGCTCGATTACGTCATTTGACCGGACGGCCCGTGCCGGCCGCGAAAAATCCGCGAACGTCGCGGATTTTTTGCTTTTCGGGACGTGCTCGGGCTTGTCATTCCCCCTGGCTATGCCGCCTAGTCGGAGGCGGGATCGTCTATACTTCCTCGCGTCCCTGTGCTAATGTAAGAGCAAATGAGAATGCGGGGGGGCGCCATGTCGATCCGTTCCAGAATGATTGTTTATTACAGCTCGGTGCTCGTCGTGACGATTCTCGTCTTTTTCGCCACGGCTTATTTGATTACGCTCGCCGTAACCGGGGACGCGAAAAGCGTCAAGCAGTTTTACGCGATCCATTTCACGCTGAAGCCGCTGACGCCGGAGCAGGAGACGCTGTTCCTCGATTTGAAATATATGGCCAAAACCGATCCGGAGAAGCTGTTCGATCCGGCGCTGCAAAAAGAATACGATTTCCAGCTGCGCGTCGCCAAATCGGCGCTGCTCATCCGTCGGGAAGACCGGGTGGCGTTCCTGTCGCCGCAAATCGCCGACGCCGGACTCGAAAAGAGCTTGCCGCCTTACGAGATGGACAATATTCGCATCCGCAATTTGCTGAATATCGGCGACCGGTTTTATGCGTACGGCAAATACGATTTCGCCTTGTCCGACGCAACCCGGGGAAGCCTGTTCGTCATCCGCGAGCTCAGCCCGTTCGCCGCGCTGACGGGCAAGCTGCTGCCGTTGTTCCTGTCGATTTTGTTCGTCATGCTCGTGGGAGCGAACGTGCTGCTTTATTTATTCGTCACGCGCCGGGTTATCCGCCCACTCCACAAGCTGCGGGCTTCCGCCGCGCGAATCGAGGAGGGGGACCTTGACTTTCGCATCGAGCCGACCGGCTCCCGCGACGAAATCGGCCAGCTCATCCTCCAGTTCGAGCATATGCGCCGCAAGCTCCAGCAGTCGGTGGAGCTGCAGCTGCAGTACGAGGCGAACCGGAAGGAGCTGCTGTCGAACATATCCCACGATTTGAAGACGCCCGTCACGACGATCAAAGGCTACGTCGAAGGCATTCGCGACGGCGTGCCGAATACGCCGGAGAAGATGGATAAGTATGTCGAGACGATTTACGCCAAGACGGTGGCGATGGACCGGCTCATCGACGAGCTGTTCCTGTATTCGAAGCTGGACTTGAACAAAGTGCCGTTCGAGCTCGTTAAGCTGGATGCACGGCGGTTCGTGGACGACATCGTCGGCGAGCTGCGATTCGACCTGGAGCGACACGGCTTCCGCATCGACTGGCACGGCGGACAAGGCGAGCCCGTCTGGGTGCGGCTGGATCCCGACAAGATGAAGCGGGCGATCGCGAACATCGTCGACAACAGCGTCAAGTTCGCGGACAAGGCGGAGAAGCGGCTTTCGTTCGCTCTTGCGGCCGATTCGGATCGGGTTACGCTCGAAATCGCCGACAACGGGCCGGGCGTCGCCCCGGAGGCGATCCGGTCCGTATTCGACCGGTTTTACCGGGCGGAGCCGTCCCGCAATGCGAGAACGGGCGGAAGCGGGCTCGGACTCGCGATCGCGAAGCAGATCGTCGAAGGACACGGCGGCGAAATCGCGCTGGCGAGCACGCCGGGAGAAGGGACGCGCGTAGCGATCAAGCTGAATACGTGCGAAGCGTGAGGTGGGACCTATGAAGCGGATATTGATCATCGAAGACGAGACGAGCATCGCCGAGCTGCAGCGGGACTATTTCGAGCTGAACGGCTTTCGCGTCGATCTGTGCCATGACGGGGAGGAAGGATTGGAGCTGGCGCTGAAGGGGAGCTACGACCTGATCGTGCTCGACTTGATGCTGCCGGGCAAGGACGGGTTCGACGTCTGCCGGCAAATCCGCGCCGTCAAAGAAGTGCCGATCCTGATCGTCTCCGCCAAAAAGGAGGAGGTCGATAAAATTCGCGGCTTCGGAACGGGGGCGGACGATTACATCACGAAGCCGTTCAGCCCGAGCGAGCTCGTCGCCCGTGTCAAGGCGCATCTCGCCCGTTACGAGCGGCTGCTCGGCAAGACGCCCGAACGCGACGAGCTGAGCATTCGGAATTTGACGATTTACACCGGCTCGCGGCGCGTTTTCGTGAGCGGGGAGGAAGTGACGTTGACGGCGAAGGAATTCGAATTGCTGACCTTTCTCGCGCAGCATCCGGACCGGGTGTTCGGCAAGGAGGAGCTGTTCGAGCGCATTTGGGGGCCGGATAGCTGGGGCGACAATTCGACGGTGACCGTGCATGTCCGGCGAATCCGGGAGAAGATCGAGGCCGACCCGTCCCGGCCGCAATTTATCGAGACGGTATGGGGGGCCGGCTACCGGTTTTCCGTCTAGTCCGGCCGTTTTTTACGAGCGGTTAAGAAAGATTTAATATCCGGTTTCTTTCGATTTCATATTTACCCGGTATGATGAGTAGCAGAACCGAATTACTATACGACTCATTCCGGGGAGGAATTTACGATGAAGAAACCGCTCTTGACCTTGATCGCCGCCACCGCCATCGGCACCGCTTCGCTGCTCCAGCCTGCTGTGCCCCAAGTGAACGCGGCATCGCTTTCGCAGGTGTCGCAAACCGAATTGGCCGAAGCCGGCGCGCTTCGCCCCGCCCTCGAGAAGCTGATTGAAGCCGGCGTCATCGCCGGGTATGAGGACGGCACGATCAAGCCGAACCGCCCGATGACCCGCTCCGAATTCGCCAAAGTCGCGACGAGTGCATTCGGACTGCAGCCGAAGGCGGACGGACAGCCGCTTCCCGCCGACGTATCGGCGGACGAATGGTACGCTCCGTACGTCCGGGCGATGTTGGACAGCGGATGGACGTTGGGCGCGAACGGAAAGTTTCAGCCGACGACCCCGATTACGCAGGAAGAGATCGTCGCGAATATCGGCCGGCTGATCAACAAGAAGCCGTCGATCGTCCAGCTGTGGACGGAATCGTACAATGCCAACAAGCCGGTTACGCGTGCCGAAGCGGCCCGGTGGGTATCGGACGCGCTCCCGCATATTCCTTCCCCCTCGGCGGAAGTGACCGGGGTGAAGGCGCTCAATGCGATCACGCTCGAGGTGACGTTCTCGGCGCCGCTGACCGCCGCCGACGTCAGCCTGGACCAAGCGAAGAAAAATTTCGCGTTCGACAACGGCATGGCGCTGCTGAACGTGCCGCAGCTGAAAACGGGCGCGCGGGCGACCTACATCGTCCCGGTTACGGTCCAGAAGCCGGGTGCGACGTACACGCTGACGTACAAAGGCAAGACGGCCGGTACGTTCGAAGCATCCGACTATAAGCTGAAGGTGGCGACCGTCGCTCAAGTGACGAACGACACGTTCGAGCTCGAATCGTTCCGGACGGACGGCACGGTGGACTACGGCTACGTCGTGGAAGCGTACTACGGCTCGCGCGGCGGCCAGGAGCTCGTGCTGGGCGACGGCTACGACGTCGGCGGAACGACTTACGACATTTTGTCCTCGATGCGCGACAAGTCGGTGACGATTACACCGGAAGGCGGGCAGCCGATCGTGGCGAAGTACGTCCCGTTCACGCAAGCGACGGACGGGCGCCAAGCTCCGAAGTTCCGTCTGCCGGCGGGCGAATCGCTTAAGCCGGGCGTGACCTATACGGTAACGTCGGATTGGTCGACGATCCGGGACAACGGCTTCACCGCCCGCGAAATCGCGCCGCTCGCGATCCAGTCGGCTTCCGCCGCATCGGAAACGGCCGTCGCCGTGACGCTGACGCAGGATCCGAAGGACGAGCTGTTCGCGGGACGCAGCGTGACGTTGACGGCCGCCGACGGCACGACGTTGACCGCAACGTATCGCTTCACGAGCCGTAAAGGGGCGACGGGCACGTTCGACTTGGCGAACGGCGTGAAGCTGGCGCCGAAGACGACGTACAAGCTGGCGCCGGCCGGCGGCTGGGCGACAGCCGACAACGTGACGGTTACCACGAACTGAACAAGGAACGAAGAAAAGCTGCCCGACCGGGAAGGTCGAGGCAGCTTTTCGCCGTCTCCCGCATTACTCTTTGGCCGCGGCGGCGGCGGTCGCGGTGAACAGCTGTTTCGCGCAATATTCGATAATGTCGCTCCGCCGGACGAGACCGATGAAGTGCTGGCGGTCGTCGATGACCGGAACGAAGTTTTGCGCCTTCGCTTTCGTAATCAAGTCTTCCATGTTGGCGTCGATATGGACGGGATCGTTGCGCATCCGCATCGGGACGGCGGACAAATGATGCCGGTGCGCGTTATCGAACGATACGCCCTCCGTATTTTTCAGAAACCATAGCAAGTCGCCTTCGGTAATCGTGCCGATATACCGGCCTTCTTCGGACAGGACGGGAACGGCGGTGTACCGGTGGTATTCCATCCGCTCCAGTGCTTGACGCAGCGTCGATTGTTCCGTCAGGCAGACGACCTCGTGTTTCGGAACCAAAAAAAACGCGATATTCATAGTCGTTTTCTCACCCCACTTATCATTCCACTCTCTATTATATAAGACGCGGCACCCAATCCCAAGGTTACTTTGTTCCCGAATAGGTCGAAACTGGTTGGACACCCTAACGGATGAGGTGATCATTATGGCCAGAAGACGCAGCGGCCGATCGCTAGTCGTTCCGGAAGCCGGACGAAGCCTCGACCAGTTCAAGGCGTCGGTCATGCAGAGGGAAGGCTACAAGGTCAATCCCGCGGAGCCGAACAATGTCAAATTCGAGGTCGCCAAATCGTTGGGAATCCCGCTGTCGCCCGGCAACAACGGGCAACTTAAGACCGAGGACGCCGGCAAAATCGGCGGCCAAATCGGCGGCGCCATGGTCCGGGAAATGATCCGGATGGCGCAGCAGCAGCTGGCGAACCGAGGCAACAAACCGTAATTGTACCATTTCCGCAAACGACGGACGGGCGATGCCGTCGGGAACAAGGGCAAGAAGCCGAAAACGCCGAAAACGATGGATCCGATTGAAGTTCCCGACGAAGCTTCCCGATCCCTAGGCCAATGTCTATACGTTAAGGCGTGGGCAAAATCAAGAACAAGAGCAGGTTATCGTAAAGATAATCTGCTCTTTTTTTGCTCGAAATTTCGGATCGGATGCAACAAATTTTTCACTCCTTCATCCTTTTTGTACTTGGCGTAAAAATCGTGCAGCACATGGAATAGCGACGATAGTCAGCCGCCTCGGACATCCGGTAAGGTAAGGACATCAGGGTGGGGAAAGGAGACAAAGAGACAACATGGAGCAAGCTGACGTGACGGCGATTCCGCGTGCGACGCGTAAGAACCGAAGACTGGGGGACCGGCTATGGAGGGAGAGGTATTTGTTTCTGCTTGTCATGCCGGGACTGCTTTATTTTATCGTATACCGATACATCCCGATGCTCGGCAACATTATCGCCTTCCAGGACTACAGCCCGTTCCGCGGGTTTGTGCATAGCGACTGGGTCGGATTTCGGCATTTCCGGACGATCTTCAGCGACAGGGAGGTGATCCGGGTGCTCGGCAACACGCTGCTGCTATCGTTTCTGCAGATCGCCTTTGCGTTCCCGGTTCCGGTCGTGCTGGCGGTGATGCTGAACGAACTGAGAAGCGAGCGGTTCAAGCGAGTCGTGCAATCGATCATCTATTTGCCGCATTTCTTATCGTGGGTGGTCGTGATTGGCATCGCCACGATTTTTCTGAAGACGGAGGGGCTTGTCAATCGCCTGTTGGACCTGATGTTCGGCATGGAGCCGATATCCTTCCTGCAGCAGCCGGGCTGGTTCATGCCCCTGATCGTTCTCGAGGTCATCTGGAAGGAGGCCGGCTGGGGGACGATCATCTTCCTGGCGGCGCTTGCCGGCGTCAGCCCGAGCTTATACGAAGCGGCCGTCGTGGACGGAGCGAGCCGTTGGCGGCAAATTTGGCACATTACGCTGCCGGCCCTGCGCAGCACGATCGTCATCCTGTTCATCCTCCGGCTCGGAACGGTGCTGGATTCCGGCTTCGAGCAAGTTTTCCTGATGCTCAATCCGTTCACGATGGATATCGGCAACGTGCTCGATACGTACGTGTATTTCAAGGGCATTCAACAGGCGGATTTCAGCTTCGGGACGGCGGTCGGTCTGTTCAAGAGCGTGGTCGGCTTCATCCTGATCCTAGCGGCGAACCGGCTGGCCAAACGATTCGGAGACGAAGGAGTATTCTGACGATGAAGCATACGAAATCGATGACCGCCGGCTGGGCGGACGTTCTGAACATAAGCCTGCTCGGTTTGCTCTCGCTGGCGATGCTGTTCCCTTTTTACTATATATTCGCCGTCTCCTTCACGTCTTATCAGGAATATGCGACAAGCGAGCTGATCCTGTGGCCGCACCGATGGGTGACCGATGCATACGCTTACATTCTCGATTCCCGGGAGTTTATCCGCTCCATCGGCGTCACGATCTATGTGACGGTCGTCGGCAGCATCGTCAATATCCTTTTGACCGCTACGATGGCCTATGCTATAACTCGGAATATATGGGGCCAGAAGGTGATGCTGGTTCTCGTCATGTTCACGTTCGTGTTCCACGCGGGCATGATCCCGACATATTTGATGGTGAAGGAAACCGGCCTGCTCAACAGCTATTGGGCGCTTATCGTTCCCGGCGCGATCAACTCGTTCAATCTGATCGTCATCCGCCAATTTTTCCTGTCGATTCCGGAGGAATTGAAGGAAGCGGCCGTGATCGACGGGGCGAACGACCTGCACATCTTCTCGCGCATCATCGTGCCGCTGTCCAAGCCGGCTTTTGCGGCGTTCGGCCTGTTTTACGCCGTCGGACATTGGAACACGTATTTCAGCGCGATTCTGTACTTGAACAATCCGGCCAAATGGACGGTACAAGTCGTCCTGCGCCAGATCGTCATTCTGGACGACGCGAAGGAAACACTCGCTTCCGCGGGCCGCGATGCGGCCAGAGCCGCCGAGCTGCCCCCGAGCGATACGGTCGGCATGGCCGCCATATTGCTGGCGACGCTGCCGATTCTCGTCGTCTACCCCTTTCTGCAACGGCATTTTGCGAAAGGGGTGATGCTTGGCTCCATCAAGGGATAACGTGTCGGGCAGAGACAAGCTGCACGACGGAAGACGCAAGACACATCGCGCGATTTCAGGGAGGTTTGCGAACACGATGAAAAAATGGTTGGCAGTAGGACTTGCCGCGACGTTGGCCGCATGCACGGCTGCATGCTCTTCGGGCGGCAAGCAGCCGGAGGCGGGAACGACGGAAGGAGCGCCGGGATCGGCGGCACCGACCGGCACCGCGGCGAAGAAATGGACAGTCTCGTCCATAGAGGGGACCTGGACATCGATTCCGGGAGAGAACGGTGAAGGGCTGAAAAAAATCAACGAAAAATTCAATGTGGACTACAAGCCTCAATTCGTGCCGTACGACCAGTACGCCAGCAAGCTCCCGGTCGTCATGGCCGGAGGCGATCTGCCGGACATCATCGGCATGGAGGCCGTCGACGCCAACTTCGTGAAGTGGGCGAAGCAGGGGGCGTTCCTCCCGTTGAACGACTACATCGACAAGTATCCGGAGCTGAAGCTTGTACCGAAGAGCGTATGGGACGCGGTGACGGTGGGCGGGAAGATTTACGGGATTCCGCAATATTTCCCCGCAAAGTACGGCAAGAAAGCGGTCATTCGCAAGGATTGGCTCGATAATCTCGGACTGAAGATGCCGACGACGTACGAGGAGCTGAAGAAAGTGGCGATCGCCTTCACGAAGGACGATCCGGACAAGAACGGCAAGCACGACACCTACGGTTTCGGGCTATCCAAACAGGTTGTTTACGGGGCGTCCATGGGAGCAGCTTGGGATTCGGCATGGTACCACAAGAACGAGCAAGGCCAGCTGATCCCGGGGACGATCTCGGACGGGTACAAGGAGCAAATTCAATTTCTGGCGGACCTGTACAAAGAAGGGGCGCTGCACAAGGACTGGGCGGTTTCCAAATCGACGGATGTCCGGAAGGACTTCTATGCCGGCAAATACGGAATTTGGTTTGAGCAGCCTACCGGTCTGGACATCAATCTGCTCAAGTCGTTCCGGGAGCAGTTCCCGAACGGCCAGCTCGCGACCATTCCCGCTTTCAAGCAATCGGACGGACAGCAGGGCTTCGTAGCGGGATCCGGTTATTATACGGTCAAGATGTTGAATGCCAAGCTGAAGAGCGAGCCGGAGAAGGTCGACCGCATCCTTCAGATGGAGAGCTACTTCCGCGCGTTTATTCCGTTCGATAAGCGCAACCCGCAAAATCCGGACTACGACTGGCAGTACGGCGGCGTGAACGTCAGCTACAAGATGGTGGACGGCTTGCCGGTCCTGGAACCGCAGGCGACCTGGGACAACCGGCCGAACCGATATTACCGGTCCGTTTTTTGGGCGCCGACAGACGAAGCGACCGACCCGGCGAGCGCCGTCCCGGATCCGCTTGGTAAAAGCTTTGCAAACGCAACCGTGGACCTGCTGAAAAACACGAAATTTTATATTAATCCCGTTAATCGAATCTCCTCCGAGGTGCTGATGGCCAAAGGCTCGGAGCTGGATCAAATTGTGCAGGAATGGCAGACGAAGATGATCGTCGGCCAGGAGCCGATGTCCAGCTGGAGCAAGATGGTAGACGAATATATGAAGAAGGGCGGCAAGGAAGTGATCGACGACGTGAACAAATTGCTGCAGGCTTCGGGCATTAAAGGGGAATGGAAGTAGGCTTTCTGCAACAAGCGCCGGCATGCGGTCGGTTGATCGTGTGCCGGAATAAATTGGAGCTCGACACGAGCTCGTTGGGGGGATGTTGCCACGGTAGCCGATACCGGAGAAACGGATGACGTTATCTTATGAAGGAGGCGAAAGGAATTGGTATCTTGGAAGAGGCAACGTGCATGGGCGTTGACCCTTGTATTCACAATGGGAATGAGCTTGATTCTGAATTTATTTTCGTTTCAATCGGCTTTTGCGGCGATCAGCAATCCGGTCATGGGCTCCGAGCTGATCGTTAATCCCGGCTTTGAGGAAGTATCGGGCAGTATGCCGGCAAACTGGGAACGCTTTGAGAATAAGTCGGACCTGACGGTTGAATCGGTTACGAATGAGGCAGCGGAAGGTACGCGCAGCGTCAAGCTGACGGACAACAATACGGCGGCGACGGCAGGGGTCCGAAGCCAGCTGATCGCCTATTCCCCGGGGACCTCCTACACCGCAAGCGTTAAAGTCAAGGTGGAGTCCGGCGCAGCTACAATGCTGATCCGGTACTATGACGTCAACAACAAAGCTACGCAAAAGGTTGCGACCACTAACGCCGCACCAGGCTGGCAAACGCTTACGGCAAGCGCTACGCCTCCGGCAGACACGGTCAATCTGGAGATGCTGATCGTCATCCCCAGCTCGGTAGCCAGCGGCGTCGCTTATGTGGATGCCGCATCGCTCAAGACGACCGAGCTGCTCCCCAATCCGAGCCTTGAAGCCGAGACGGCGGGCAGACCGGCAGGCTGGACGGCGGTCGATCATGGATTGACATCCAGTATCGCGACGGTGACGAATGCCGTCTACTATCACGGCAAAAAGTCGGTGCATATCGTCGATCATTCCGTTGAATACGCTTACAGTTTGAAGAGCCATTCGCTGTCGGTTGTGACGAATAAATCGTATACCGCAACCGTCCAAGCCAGGCCGCTGTCGGGTGCCGGAACTTTGTATCTGCATTTCTTCGGCTCTTACGGCCAGCAATCCGTGGAAGCACAGACGAATGGCACCGGAAGCTGGGAGGCGTTAGCCGTTACGGCCATACCGCCTGTCGGTACGACCGATGTACAGGTCGAGCTGGCGACGCCGGGTAGCCAAACCGCCGACGTCTATTTCGATCAAGTGTCGTTAACGGCGAGTGACCCGGACAGCTCGCTGCAATGGCCGGTCGAACCTGATCCGGCGAAATATCGGCATTTCGCGCCGATCGACCATTTGGTCACGACCCAGAATCCCCCGGACTTTGGGTGGCCGTTCGTTGCGGGGGCCGATAAATACGAATTGCAGGTGGCAGCAGACAGCGGCTTCCAGAACATTCTTTATCAGAAGAACGATATCGCGATCAACTACTATAATTTCCCTGAACCATTTGCGGGCGGGCAATCCTACTTTTGGCGGGTCCGGTTCCATAAGCCGATTGGTTGGTCGGCCTGGAGCGACGTTCGGAAGTTTAGGATCGATGCGGATAACGTGCTTTTCCCGGTGCCATCCGTTGCCGAGCTGATAAAAAAAGTTCCGGTTGCGCATCCCCGCGTTCTGACGTCTCCCGACAAGCTTCAGGAATTACGCGATCGGAAAGGCGGCGGCGGGGCGAAAACGTATAATAGGCTTCTACAATTGGTGGATCCGAACAATCATGAGCTGCCGGAAGAACCGTCTGCCGACCGTGTCTATGAGGGTCAGGAAGCATTGGCTCAGATTCGAAAGACAACCACTCCGATGCTCAATGCCGCCTTTTTGTATTTGATCACCGGAGAGGACAAATATGCGGATTTCGCCAAGGAGCGCTTGCTGTACGTCTCCACCTGGGCTTCCACAACAGGGCCTACCTCGTACGCTGCAAACGATCAGAATCATCGCGAAATTACGTTTACGAGCGCCATGACCTACGATTGGATCCACGATAAGTTGAGCGAAGCGGAAAAGCAGTCGGCTTTAGCTATGATTTTGTCCCGGGCAAGTACGATTGCAGAGCACGTACTGGAAGGTTCGGAGCCGATTCCGACAATTCCTTACAACTCCCATAAATGGACGGTTTACGGATATTTGGGCATCGTTGCAATTGCTTTGCTGCATGACGATATTACGATTAACGAGACTGTCGTTTCCAGTAAAGCACAAGAGTGGTTTAACAAAATTGTGCCCGCTTACATTAACCTGGCGCCGACATGGGGAGGCGAAGACGGCGGATGGGGGAACGGAGAAGGTTACTGGCAATACTCCAGCAATCACGGCAAGCAGTTTCAGGATTCGCTCTATGCTGCGACCGGCTTCAATCTCTATAAGAAATCTTATTTCCGTAACGAGTCCTGGTATCCCCTGTATATGATACCCGCAGGCAATAAAAGCGGGGTGTTCGGAAATGGGAGTGACCTGATCTACTCGAATTATGTCTCAACCTCAATTATTCGTAATGCTCAAATGCAGCAAAATCAGGTGATGCAGTGGTACGCGAAGCAGGCGGATTACAATTATGACGACTTGATTACGTATTTGTATGAAGATACGCATCTGCCGGCACGACCTCCGGTGGAAATGCCGTCAGCCAAATATTTCGAGCAAATCGGAACGGTCGCGATGCACTCCAGCTTGATCGATCCGAAGCGGATTTCGCTATTTTTCAAATCCAGTCCATTCGGCAGCCTCAATCACAGTCATGCGGATCAGAACAACATGATCATTAAAGCCTTCGGCGAGGATCTGACGGTTGACGGCGGGTTCTATGATGATTACGCGACCAATCATTACCAGAAGTATACCAAGCATACGTTCGCTCATAATGCGATCACGTACGATGGCAAAAAAGGCCAGAATACCAACGAAGTGCCCAGAACCGGAGATATGAGCGCATCCGGGAAAATTACGGGATTCGCCACGACCAAGGATTTCGACGCGGCGGTCGGCGACGCCACCCAAGCGTACAACACCAATCCGGGTAAAATCGGCCTCGATCTGGCTCAGCGCAGCATCATCTACGTGAAACCGGGCGCCTTTGTGGTCATCGATAATCTCGACGCTCGGGAGCCGGGCGGCTCCAGCTTCGAATACTGGCTCCATGCCGATAAAAGCTTAACACTGGACGACGAGCATGACAGCGCGACGATCATCAAAAATCAGGCTGCGCTGAAAATCAATCTTTACCATCCGGATCTTACCGCAATCCCGGTAACCGACCGCTTTATCAACGCGGATAAGCAAGAGTATTTGCCTGGTAGAGGATATACTGGATTTAAACGGCTGCATGGCGGATTTCAGACGGCAAAAACAGAGCAAGCGACGATCGTTTCCACCTATGTCCCTTACGAGGTAGGTACGACGCCGCAGAGCATTACCGAGGAGGATCACGGAACGTACCGGAAGCTTCATTTTGCCGATGGAACGGACGTGTATGTACGCACAGCCCTTAGCGGCGCAGTCGATACCGGAAGCATTCAGTTCGAAGGCATCGCGGCTTCTGTCAAAAACGATTCCGTTCTTCTGGTAGGCGGTAAGCAATTGGTCATAAACGGTGTGACGCGGATCAGCAGTACGCAACCGGCCACGATCGCGCTTTCGGGCGACGAGTTGTCGATCACAAGCACACAGGACGTGCAAGTCCATTTGGATAAATCCGGCGTCGGAACGGTTCTCGATGAATCGTACCGCAGCCTGCCGAAAGGCGGCAGCGTTACGAATGCCGTTAATACGCGCGGCGTTCATTGGGATACGGCTGGCAGCACATTAACGATAACGGTTGAGCCGGGTCAGCATAAGCTTCTGTTAAACAACATTCCGGCTCCTGCTCCACATGACGATATCACCTTTCCAGTCGAGATTGACGGCGAGTCCTCGACGGTGACGATGTCTACTTATGGCGACGGGCGCGGCGGCATAGCCGCCTGGGGAACATTATCCAATATCAACCGGTTTGTACGAAGTGTTAGAAGCACCGCCCGGGCTCGTCTTCGAAGGATTCGGCGGTGTGAAGAAGGCCATGTACCTGTTCCTGGGGGAAAATGCCAAAATTATTGTGCCTAATGCGACGGGGACACTCAAGCTGCGAAGGGCAGGATCGGGTGCGGCTACTCCGTCAGATCAGTCAGCGGATGTTGATGCCATTAAGGCAGGGCTAGACGTTTTTGCGGAAGCGGAAAGCTTCAGCGCTGCGGATAAGGGGATAAAACCGTACCCGAAAGAATTTCTTTCAGGCGGGAGCGGCGTCACGGGGTGGAACAATCTCGGGCAGGCGATAAGCTGGAATCTGAATGTCCCGCAAGCCGGGTACTACGATGTCGCAATGAAATACGTAAGCGGCTGGAATTTAAACGGCGCCGATACGAAGCGCTTGATTCAGATTGGTGCCGATGTGTACTCGGCAGAATTCCCCAGCACGCCGAGATGGGGAGACACACAGGAACAGTGGAGAGTGGTGACGGTCCACACCGGAGCCTATTTGCCGGCCGGATCTGTTCAACTTAAGATGTGGAACATCGCCGGGGTGTCGAACATCGACTGGGTCGGTCTTGTCCAATCGAAAGTCGATAAGAGTGTGTTATCGGCAAAGATCGAAGCGGCCCAGTCCTTGCAGAGCGGGGAGTATACCGCTTCGACCTGGGCGGCCGTAAGTACGGCGCTCAACGCCGCCATTGCGGCAAGGGATAATCCCGCCGTGACCCGGCAGGAGGTAGACGCGGCAGCGGCCCATTTGCAAGCCGCCCTTGACGCTCTTGTTCCGCTGGCGTCGGGGGTTCCCGGTAAAGCGGCGCTCTCCAGCAACAGCGGGTATGCGTATGGCCTGCATGACGGGAACTATACGATCACCATGAATCTGTGGTGGGGTCAAAACGGCACCAGCTACACCCTGTATGAGAATGGGGTGCCGATCGATACGAAGCGTCTCGCGGACGGTACACCGAATGCGCAAACGGCAGTGTCGACCTTGTCCGGCAAACCGAACGGTACCTATGTGTACACCTGTGAGCTTAGAAATGCGCGCGGGGCAACCGCCTGCGATCCCGTTACGGTCGTCGTCAAAGATGCGAATCCGGGAAAACCGGTGCTCTCGAACGATAACTGGGACGGCAATGGGGACTATCTGATCACCATGAATATGTGGTGGGGAACGAACGGCACCCAGTATAAGCTTTACGAGAATGGGGTTCTAGTGGACACACAGACGCTGACGGCTGCCACACCAAAAGCTCAGAACGCCTCAACGACCATACAGGGTAAGCCCGCAGGCACCTATGAATATGTTGTCGAGCTGAGCAACGGCGCAGGGGCTACAACAAGCCAGCCTATCCGCATTCAGGTTACGCGCGCGAATTGATTCATGAAAGGACTGTCCGGCGGGATCGCCGGACAGTCTAGTCACGGCCGCCGCATCACGCGGCTAACATAAATTCGGAGCCGCAGAAAAATGAGCTGTCATTGAGTCTAGTCTTGAAAGGGGGGGGATGCAGCGATCCAACACTAGAAGTAACAGCATTCGGCATGTTGAAAGTCCGAAATCCAACATTTTTACAATTCGAAAGGAGAATGAAAATGGAAAATGGGCCTGAGAAGAAATCGGTTAGTCGAAGAAAATTCGTAGCCACCATGGGGGCAGCGGGACTTGGAGCTGTATTAGCGGCAGGTTTAGGCAGTGGTGGAACTGCTTATGCAAGTGTATCGGATACGGTAACCTCTTACGACACTATGGCGCAGCTGCAGGCGGCAACCGATTTGCGACCGGGAACGATCGTTTACACAAAGGGCTTTTATGACGCTGGAGACGGGGGAGGCGCGTACTGGAACGTACTAGGTACCGGAACGGCCGATGATGTGTTCGTGTATGCATGCGCTGGCGGGAAGTGCGTATCTCTTATACATGACAAGACCATCAACATCAAGCAGATCGGTATTCGAGCTGACGGTGAGCAGGTAGCGAATACGTATTCGGGCACGGGCACGGCGCTGGACGGAACGACCCGTAACTTCTGGGTCAGCCACAACGGCTGCGAAACGACCAATTTTAACAAGCTGAAAGCGATTGTGTGGGCTCGTTATAACGTATATGTTCCGAAGGGGATCTATGTGTTTGCCGGAAAAAGCACCATTCATGTCAGGAACGGGTTGTGCTTCATAGGCGAGAGCATGGGAGAATCCATTCTCATCGGATTAGGGTTCACGAATTACGGGGATCTGGAAGAAAGCAATGATATACTATTCGAAAACTTTACTATGGACAATTATGCCAGCATCCTTCCTCCCGGGAACCGCAAGATCAGATATAAGGATAAGGATTTCGATCAAGCCCTTCATTGGGACGTCAATGATTACAAATCCTTCTTTTACCGTAACGGTCAATACCTTTCAGCTATTGAAAATGCTATGCACTTTGCTAACTCCACCAGTCAAGAAAATAAAAATATGACCGTAAGGAGGGTCAAAGTCAGGAACTATAATTGCGGGTTCATGTTCGGATCGAAAACGCCTACCGAAACCACGATTCGGTCAAGGGACATTGTGGTAGAGGAATGCGTGTTCGAGGATATTCTGTTCCAGCCCTCAGGGGGAAATAACGTCCAAAACTTCCGAATACTACGCAATTCGTTCGATAATATCGGCTCGTTAGCCTGCGATTTTTCCAGAGGTTGTATCGGTTGCGAATTTACCGGCAATTACGTGACGCGCGCCAGCAGCTTGGTGAAGGTGGAAGGGAATATTAACAATGATTTCACCCGAATCTTGTCGGACCAGTTCATCATTCGAGACAACATCTACAAGCAGCCTCCTGCCTTAACGGATTGGCAATTTGAAAGTAAATTCGTCATCAACAATATGACGGGGGATGGTCTCGTTAGCGGTAACTTCCTCGAGATGGGATTCACCCATCAAATCGCGATCTTTACATACATCCGCAGACAGACGATTGACGATACGGTTCTCATTACGAATAACCACTTTGTGACACCGGCGACTTCGAAGTATGATTGGGCGTGCATGTTTTCTGTTCAACGTCCAGATGTTAACGGAAGCACCACATTTCCCTCTGCCAGCAAAAATATTATATTCGAGAATAACCAAGTCACCATGCGAATGTCAACGGTCGGTTGTTTTATGCCTTTAGTTACCGATGCGTCCCAAATCGTATTGCGCAATAATCTTTTTGTTAGCGACGGAACCGGGTATGTGTTTAATCTAATTCGAGGATGTTCGAAGGATCTGGAAATAACAGGGAATTCAATCGATCGTGTACGAGTCGTGCTGGAAACGGATCTCGGCGGATTGCGGGAATTGGATAACAAGACGATTTTGGTGACCGACAACCGGCTGTTCAGCGACTATACGAAAGATTCCAGTGTTCTCGGACAGCCTCTTATCCACGTAACAGGGAACGTCAACAATAAGACGGAACGCATCATGATCCGTGGCAATTACACCAACCGGTCAAGGCTGCTGAAGGCGGAGAAGATGAAGTTCATTCGAATCGACGTGGCGGATAACGTGATGCAGGAGAACGACGGGAATTCGGCACAGTTCGGATGTCAGCCGCTCGCTGTGGATGCGCTGGTCGACGACCTTAACTTCGAGGGCAACAACGTATGGTTTCCGAATCAGACGACATACAGCGGTATTCTTGCATTCCTCACAACGAGCACTAGAAACGTTAAGCGTCTGGTCATGGAAAACAATACGATGTCGTTGTCCGGCCAGCTCGCCACAGGCGCTCCGAGCAGCGGTCTGAAACCGGACGTATTTATGTTCCGCAATAACAAGGTGTTTAAAGTCGGGTCCACACCCGGCGTAGCCCTTGATGCATCCAACGGCTCCGTTTCGTCCAATGTGTTCGATAGCCCATCGGGTGCCGTTACGATCAATGCGTTTGCTGTTTTGTTTACCGATAGCAACCAGAATACAGGAGCAGGCGGATCGATTACGGTATCGAACCCGAGACCTTGATCGCGGGGACTGCCGCGTGCAGACGCTGCGTGCCGCGATTTCGTAAAGACGGCAAAAACATCGCGTACCATCCCGGGTATGCGATGTTTTTTACATTCACTGCAAACCATTGCGGCGGTATTCGGGAGTCGGTGAACCGGAGCACGCTGCCGGTACTGTTTTTCGGCTTTGTTCCATTTTCCCGGAAGGAGCACGGTTTCAACTAACGTTGGAGCGTTCCACCCGCCTCGCAATTCCCCTCAACGATCGTAAACCCCGGCTGGGCGATTTTTTAGAACTTGGGCGTTTTTTCAGGTAACGGAAACAAGCTGCAAAATACGAAAAATCGTATATTTTCTTTTCGTCCATGCACTCATAAGATGAGGGTAATGTAAACAAGGAGGGTCAACGTGGAAACGTACATGGATTTTTGGAAAAGCAGCTTGACGGATATCGAGGAGTGTCTGTCCGGCGTCGCCAAGGGAAAGGTGCGGTTGCTGACCGAGTCGGCGGGCGGAAGAGATATTCCCATCGTCGAATACGGGGATAAAGAGGATTTCGGACGGAAGGCGAATTACGGCTCAGCCTGCGGCGCCGGGAATCCGGAGCATTACGCGCGCAAAAGCAAGGAGTCGAAGCCGGTTCTGCTCCTTGTCGGAGGCATTCACGGCGGCGAGCTGGAAGGAATCGTCGGGATGACGAATCTGATCAAGGTGCTCGAGACAGGAACGGATTATCGGGGCAAACGGTACGACTACCTGTATGAAAATGCCCGCCGCTTCCGCCTTCTTCTCATTCCGTGCATGAATCCGGACGGACGGGCGCGGCTGCCGATTGATTCGCTGATCGGCGTGCCCTACGAGAAGTTCGTCTACTATATGCAGGGGACGTGGAAGGACGGCACGCTGTGCAGGTGGCCGGACTGCAAGGCGGTGCATCCGATCAAGGACGCTTCCAATTTTCTCGGGACTTATTTTAACGACGACGGCGTCAACATCATGCACGACAACTTTTTCGCGCCGATGGCTCGGGAGACGAGCGCGCTGCTTGAGCTTGCGGACCGGGAAGCGGTCGATTTCTCGGTCAATCTGCATGGAGGGGCCGATACCCCGATTCATTTTGTTCAAATCTTCTATCTCCCGAAGTTCATCATGCAGAAGCAGCAAGCGTTCAACCGCGGTCTCGGGGAAGCCTACGCCAAGCTCGGGCTGCCGTTCACGGAGGTGGACCAAGTCGTCGTAGATCAAGGAAATTACCCGTACAAGTCGATTAATCTGTCATCGGCGATCCATCATGCGTGCGGCGGCATGAGCATGACGTTCGAGTCCAATATGGGGATAGACGGACCGGGGACGAAATTGACGCCGGACGACATTCTCGACAGTCACCTCGTGCTGTTCGAGCAAATGTTCCGATTCTCTCTTGAAGATCAGGCGGCTAGAGCCTGACCGGAACAAGAACCAATGCCTCAACATTGGGGGTTGGTTCTTTTTTATTGCGAAGGTAGCATCATTCGGCTAGCGAAATAGGGAAATCAGATGAAGTCCGTTACCACGACGGACTTTTCTCCATTCCTGAACCGTCTTTACAGAATATGGGCAACTTGTTTAAATGGAACTATCATAGGAAAAAGGGGGCACCCTATCCGAATGTATCTTCCGATCCTTTCGTTCAAAGATCGATCCATCTCCTTGTTTTGGCGTCTCCTCACGGGGTTTCTCTGCATCATCGTGCTCATGTGCGCCCTCACCCTATACTCCTTTGCCGTATCCAAGCAAAACGTCCGCAGCGAGATCGTGAAATACAATACGCTTATGCTCAACCACACGATGGACGGCTACGAGAAGCATTTCGATTTGATCAAACGACAGATGCTCATGTACTTTTACAGCGAAAAAGTGCAAAATCTTCGGGCCGCTCCGAATTATCGCGAGTTTCCGGCTATTCAACTGGAGATTGGCTCGTGGGTTTCGAATGCATCATTGTTCATCCACAACATCGCCTTCTTCCCGAAGCAAGGCAATTTCGTCTTGGAGAAAGGAACGAGCTCCACTCCGGAGTCGATGTTTAACGTATTTTACGGAAATGAAGCCTACGGGCTCGATTTCTGGCGCAATCAGTTTGACCAGGACTACAATATTCGCGTCCTGCCGGCAGCGGATTTCCGCAATCTTATGTTTCAGGAGCAGCTAATCCTGTATGAGGACCTGATTCCCGTCGTGTTCAAAAAGAGAGAAAACAGCGATCTGCTGATGATCGTGTTTCTGGACGCGGGCAAAATGTACGAGGCGTTCCACCAGACGGCCAGCGGCGATTTCATGATCCGTGACGAGCTCGGACAAGCATTGTTCCGGAATGCGAGTCGGGAGCCGCCTATCGATCCGGGGCAACTTCGCAAGGACGATCGGTCCGCGTATATTTCGGGGGGGACGTATTTTTTTCAGTCGGTGGGCAAGGAAAGCGGATTCACCTATACGCAGCGCGTTCCCGTCGAACGAATCGCTTCGCAAAGCCGCTTGAACAAAACGTTGATCGGCGCGACGGCCGTTTCGCTTGCTGCAGCGATCATCATCTCCTGGGTGTTTGCGACCGGCATCAACCGCCCCCTTCAGACGATGATCGGATCGATTCGAGGGGAAAGTGACGCGGCCGGCTTTCGATCGTCGATTCGGGAGTTCAACATCATCCGGCGCCAAATTCAGGACAAGAATAAAACCGAAAGGCAGCTCGCGATTCTTCATGGTCTGAAGGCCATTCGCAGCCAATCCGATATACGTCCCCAAGCGATTGCGGATAAGCCGTTCGTACTCGTCCTGTTCCATGCTTTGAGCAAGCGGGAGGAAGACGTGGAGCGCGGATCCTTCCAGACCTGGCTCAGTTACATGTTGGTGTGCATGGAGGATCGGCTCGGTAAGTCATTTCCCGGTTCGATGACTTTCCCGGTCGAGACGAACCGGATTATCAGCCTCGTCTATACGGATCGAAGAGACGACATCATCAGCCAGCTCGACCGCTTGGAGAAGGTATTCGAGCAGGACAAAGCGTTCGGTACCGTGACCATTGCCGTATCCAGCGTCTTCGAGCACTCCGATCGGATCGCGGCTGCGTACCAGGAGGTGACGGATCTGGTCGGCGACCGCATCATGATCGATCGGACGCAAATTATTACGGAACGAGCGGAAGAAATGACTGCGGTCGATTTCGATACCGATCAGTGGAGAGAATTTCAGGTCAATCTGCGCGAGGGAAACGATGTGCAGCTGACGAATCTGATTCGAAGGGCGTTTGCCAGGAGGCAAGGGAAAGAACGGACGGCCGCCGCATGGCTGGAGTTCTGCAGGAATGTGATCGGCAAGATCAAGAGCGAGTCGTCTCCTCTCGTGATCGCGCCCGGGCGCCTGCAGGACATGTTTCACGAGGCGGAAACGAAGATGCAGCAATGCGTAACGGCCGAAGATCTCGAGCAGCTGCTGCTCGATTGGACCGCCCAAGCGGCGGAGGGGTTCCGGAGCAAGAAGCAGCTGCGCGATCCGATCACGTCCGCCGTCGTCGACTACGTCAATCAGCATTTGTCGGAGGAGATTTATTTGGACATTTTGGCGGAGCACCTGAATTTGAGCAGCGGCTATTTGTCCTCTTACTTCAAGGAAAAAACCGGGATGAACATCGTGGACTATATCAATGAAACCCGCATTATGAAAGCGACGACCCTGCTCATCGACAACACGCTCAAAATTCATGATGTTTCGGTGGCCGTCGGGTATCGGAACATCACATCCTTCAATCGCATGTTTAAAAAGTATATGGGACTGACGCCAAGCGAATTTCGCAGAAAGCAAGGCGCCGACTCCTGACCGAAAGCTCCGCATGGCGGGGCTTTTTTCCGGTTTATATGCAGATAACGAGATTTTGGTCTTTTTTGAAGGTAGCTAGGAAAAGTAGCAAATGCCACGGATTCAGGCTATTTACCGTTCGATCGAACCCTCACTATCATAAGGGTGAAGGACGATCGATTGGCGGAACAATCTGAGTACGTTATCGTATTCAGCAAGCTTATCGAGCAGTCAACTATCCATTGAATCGAAAGGGGTTTCACATGAACAAGAGAAAACGGTATTCCCATGCAATGCTCGTTCTGGCCTCTGCAGCGACCTTGCTTGCGGCATGCAGCAGCGGCTCCGGTTCGAAGGATCCAGCAAGCACGGGGAGCGCCACAGGCTCTTCGTCTCCGGCCGCGACAACAGCGGCGAACCCGCCTCCGAGTACAATCAGCTTGATTTCGGAATATGCCACCGGATGGCCGCCCAAGCCGGGTTGGGGCGTGTGGAAATGGGTGAAGGAAGAGACGAACATCACCGTCGATCACAAGACGTATACGTCGCCGGAATCGCTTGCGCTGTCTGTCGCCTCCGGGGAGATGCCGGACATTATGTCCGTATACCCGACCGAAGTGCAAAAATTCGGTCCGCAGGGCGCCTTTCTGGATCTGTCCAAGCATATGGACAAGATGCCGAATGTGAAGAAATTTCTGGCGGAGCATCCGGATATCACGGCCCGCATCACGCAGCCGGACGGCAAAATCTTAAGCCTCCTCAACGACGGCACGGGAGAAGGCAACCAGCTGGTCTGGTTCTACCGGGACGATATTTTTGCCAAGCACAATCTGCAGCCGCCGAAGACGTGGGATGAGATGTACACGACGGCGAAGAAGCTGAAGGAGCTTTATCCGGACAGCTATCCGCTCGTCTTCCGCCACGGCATCGGAACGCTGATCACCTTCGGCCCGTCGTTCGGCATCTATCCGGAATACTATAAGGATCCGACGACCGGCAAGATGAAATACGGAGCGACCGATCCGAACTTTAAGAAAATGGTCGAGTACCTTAATAAATTCTACATGGAAGGCTTGTTCCCGAAGGATTGGCTGTCGATGGACTATAAGGGCTGGACTCAGTTCATCACGACGAACAAATCGTTCATGAGCGTTCAATTTATCGGGCAGATCGAGATTATGAACAATCAGCTGCAAAACGGCGGTCATCTGAAGTTCATGGCGCCGCCGCTCGGCGCCGGCTCCAAAGCCTATTTGCCGAATGCGGGCTACGAGGACAGAGGCTTCGCCGTCGCGTCCAATACGAAAAATCTGGATGCCGTTCTACGCTTTTTCGATTACGTCTACTCGGAGAAAGGCCGCACCATTCAAAGCTGGGGCAAAGAGGGCGAGACGTACACGGTCGTGAACGGCAAGAAGAAGTTCAACGATACCTTCAAGACAGCGGCCGATATTACCCGTGAAGCGGGCATCGGCTCGGCAGGCACTTACGGCTGGTTCGACTACGAGGCTTGGCTGTCGATGGTGAAGCCGAGCGAGCAGGAGCCGTATATCGAGGCGAAGAAATACCGTTACCCCACCGCCAAAATCCTGCCGATTCTATCAAAGGAAGAAACGGATTCCATCTCGACGCAGCAGGATCAGATTAATAAATATTACACGACAGCCGTCAGCAAATTTATTATGGGCGAAACGCCGATGACCGAGTGGGATTCGTTCGTATCCACACTCAATCAATACGGACTGCAAAAGGTGCTGGATACGTACCAAAAAGCGCTTGACCGGCAGAAGAAGTAATAGCGTTCATTTCTAAACATAAAGGACGGGGCCGTCGTCGGATAGCGACCGAAGGCCCCTGTCCGCGGGAGATAGGGGATGAAGCCATGAAAGTGTCATTACTCCGGAGACTGAGGCGCGATCAAGCCTTTTTTGTGCTGCTGGCCCCGGTATTGCTCTACTATTTGCTGTTCAAGTATGTTCCCATGTTCGGGATCATCGTGTCCTTCAAGGACTATAACCTGTTTAAGGGCGTATGGCAGAGCGAGTGGGTCGGCCTGAAATATTACAAGATGTTTTTCCACAATCCGGATGCCTATACCATCCTGCGAAATACGGTATTGCTGGGCTTGTACAAGCTTCTTTTCGGGTTTCCGGCCCCCATTATCCTGGCGCTTCTCCTGAATGAACTGCGGTGGAAGGGCTATAAGCGCTTCGTGCAATCGGTAAGTTATATGCCTCACTTTCTGTCCTCCGTCGTCGTCGCGGGCTTTATGGTGATGATTTTGTCGCCGAGCACCGGCTTCGTGAATCATGTGATTCAATCGATGGGGTTCGAACCGATTAATTTTTTGCAAAAAGCATCCTGGTTTCGGACCCTGTATGTGAGTTCGGATGTATGGCAGGAGGTCGGCTGGGGCTCGATTATTTATTTGGCCGCGCTGACGTCGATCGATCCGCAATTGTATGAAGCGTCGCGCATCGACGGGGCGGGCCGCTGGAAGCAGATGCTGCATGTGACGCTGCCCGGCATCGCGCCGGCGATCGTCATTCTGTTTACGCTGCAGATCGGCAAAATCCTGGAGCTCAGCTTCGAGAAGGTGTTTCTGCTTTCCAATGCGGCGACGTACGAAACCTCGGATATTCTGGCTACCTACGTGTATCGGATGGGCATCGTGCAGGCCAATTTCAGCTATGCTTCGGCAATCGACCTGTTTATGGGCGTGATCGGATTCGTGTTCGTGTATTCGGCAAATCAGGTCAGCCGCAGACTGGGGGAAACCAGTCTATGGTAACGAGCAAACGGTTCAGCCTGTTTGATCTTGTCAACATCACGCTGCTGGCGCTCGTTGCCCTGGCCGCCCTTTTCCCATTCCTTCATATGGCTGCCGTTTCCTTGAGCTCGGCAGAGTACGTCGTCCGCAATCAAGTGGGCCTATGGCCGAAGGGATTTCAGTTGAGCGTTTATTCGGAGGTCCTTCACGATAAGCGTTTATTGGTCGGGTACAAGAATACGATCATTTATGTTCTGCTCGGCACCACATTGTCATTGACGGTTACGGTTATGGGGGCGTACTCGCTGTCCAGGAGGGGGCTGACGTTCGGGAAGCCGATCATGCTTCTTATCGTCTTCACCATGCTCTTCTCCGGGGGCATGATTCCGACCTATCTCGTCGTTCGCAGCTACGGAATCATGAATACGGTTTGGGCTATGGTGCTGCCCGGGCTTATTTCCACCTGGAACCTGATCGTGATGCGCACGTTCTTTCAGGGCATCCCGAAGGAAATCGAGGAGTCGGGCAAGATGGACGGTCTTTCCGACTACCGTCTGCTGTGGAGCATCATCCTGCCGCTCTCCAAGCCGGTGCTCATGACGATCGGGCTCTTTTACGCCGTTGCGATTTGGAACAACTTCTTCCATGCGCTGCTCTATTTGCGCGAGGAGAGCCTGTATCCGCTTCAGCTGGTCATTCGCAATATCGTGGTGGTCGGGCAGATCGGCGATGCGCTTACCAATAACGCCTACGACAAAGAGGGGGTCATGCTGGAAGCTCTCAAGTATGCGTTCATTATGGTGGCAACCTTGCCTATACTCGTCGTGTATCCGTTTATCCAGAAACACTTCGTCAATGGCGTTCTGATCGGCTCGGTCAAGGGATAAAGGGAATGCAGGCCGGATCGGTCCGTTTTGGAGGGTTCGACGGAAACTCGAGCGGAAGGGGGGTGGTGGAACGGGAGCCTAGATTTATCAGCAAGCATTAATGATTAGGAGGCGAATTCACTTGATCAATCGTGTATGGAAGCGCAGAACTTCATCATTCCTCGCACAAGTAATGGGCTTGAGTTTGGTTCTAAACGTGTTTTCCGTTCCTGTCGCCGGTGCCGCCGAGCAGGGAAGCGGCAGTGCACCCGCCAAGGCAACGGTTACGCCTTCGGCAACGACAACCGCAACGCCGCCCGCGGGATCGCTTGCATGGCCGACCGGGCTTGATCCGGCCCACACCCGGCATTTTGAACCGGGCGATCAATTCGTCACGACCCAGAATCCGCCGGACTTTGGATGGCCTTACATCAAGAACGCGGATAAGTACGAATTGCAGGTTGCAAATGACAGCGCCTTCAACGATGTGGTCTACCAGAAGAACGATATCACGATGAACCTGTACAACTTCCCGCATACGTTCGCAGCCGGCCAGTCGTATTTCTGGCGGGTAAGGTTCCACAAAGCGGAAGGCTGGTCGAATTGGAGCGATGTCCGCAAATTCCGCATCGACGCGGATGCCGTTCCGTTCCCGGTTCCCCCGATTTCGGAGCTGATCGTCAAGGTGCCGACTTCACATCCGCGCATTCTGACGAACGCCCAGAACCTGGATGAATTCCGTGCCAGGAAAGACGGCGAGGGGAAGCCGACCTATGACTATATTTTCGGTAGAGTGGATCTGTCGGACACCAAAATGGCGACGGAGCCGACAGGGGGAACGGCGGATCAAATTTTGAACGCAACGGTCACGGAAACGCGTAAAATGATCAACGCCGCTTTCGTTTATTTAATCACTGGTGAGGAAATATACGGAAATTACGCTAAAAGAAGGCTGATGAACCTCGCGACCTGGAAAACCCGAACAGGGCAAACGACCTACACGTCAAACGACCAGGTGCATCGGGACATCGCGCGCAAGAGCGCCATGACCTATGACTGGATTTATCCGATCCTTTCCGAAGAGGAAAAACGCAAAGCCGTTACGATGATTTACGACAGAACAAGGATCATCGCGGATCATGTGCTAACTAACGAGTCAGCGATTCCCAAGGACCCGCTGAATTCGCACGGCTGGACAAATTTCGCATACTTAGCGATTCTCTCGACCGTCCTCTTGCATGATGATATCGAAATTAACGGCAAGCTCGTATCCGCAGACGCGCAGGAATGGTTCCGGCAGGTTGTGCCGGCGTATATCAATATTATGCCGGCGTGGGGCGGAGAGGACGGCGGCTGGGGCAACGGCATAGGCTACTGGCAATGGTCTGCAGTCGACGCAAAGTGGTTTGCGGATATCATCTACACGGCGACGGGCTTTAATGTTTATCAGAAAGCGTTTCTGCGGAAGGAGTCGTGGTTCCCGCTATATGTGTATCCTGTGGGTCAAATTAGCGGCGTATTCGGCGACGACATCAATAACATGTCGAGAGGCACGATCAACACAAGCATATTGCGTAACGCCCAGATGTTCCAGAACCCGGTCATGCAATGGTATGGACGGACGGGACCGTATGCCGTGGAGGATGTGCACTCTTATTTGTACGTGGACAACAGCTTGCCTGTACGTCCGCCTGTGGAGATGCCGACGGCCAAATATTTCGATTATATCGGGCTCGTGGCGATGCACTCCAGCCTGTACGATCCGAAGCGGATTTCCGCTTATTTCCGGTCCAGCCCCTTCGGCAGCTGGAGTCACAGCATGGCGGACCAGAATTCGCTTATTATTAATGCGTTCGGCGAGGAGCTGACGGTAGACGGCGGATTTTATGACGGCTATGGCACGAAATATTTTCAGGATTTTACGAGGCAGACGTTCGCCCATAATGCGATAGCGTACGACGGCAAAAAGGGACAGAAAAATTTCGATATGAAGGCTTCCGGAAAGATCACGGGTTTCGCGACAACGAAAGATTTTGACGCAACGGTCGGAGATGCCACCCAAGCTTATAACACCGATCCGAATAATATCGGGCTGGATCTGGCTCAACGAAGCGTCATCTATGTGAAGCCCGGTGCATTCGTGGTCGTCGATAATGTGGACGCCCGGGAGCCTGGCGGCTCGAAATTCGAATACTGGCTGCATGCCGATAAGAGCTTGAAGCTGGATGCCGATCATAGCGGCGCGACGATCGAAAAAAACAAGGCGGCGCTCAAAGTAAGGCTCTATTATCCCGGTCTGACGGCTTCGGTAACCGATAAAGCCATTGACATCAACGGGATAGAGCGGGCCCCCGGAACGGAGGGAGACGTTACCCGATATAGAGGGCTTATTCGGCAACATGCCATGTTTGAGACTCCTAAGACCGAGTATGCGACGATCGTGTCCACGTATGTCCCGTATGAGGTGGGAACGACACCGGAACATATCGTCAGCGAGGACAACGGTACCTATCAGAAGCTGCAATTTACCGATGGGACGGCTGTTTATGTCCGCAAGGGAAAAAGCGGAGTCGTGCAGGCCGACGGCATTCAGTTTGAAGGTATTGCGGCCGTAGTCAAGGGTGATTCGATCCTGCTTGTCGGCGGCACGCAGCTGATCAAAGACGGCGTTACGCTGATCGACAGCTCGCAGACGGCGACCGTTGCGCTCTCGGGCGACGAGCTGTCGATCACCGGTACGCAAGACCTTCAAGTTCAGCTCCGTAAGTCCGGCGTGACTACCGTTATGGACGAACAATACCGTTCGATTCCTCAAGGCGGTAATGTGACGGAAGCGGTGTATGCACGCGGCGTCCATTGGACGGCATCAGGTGACGCATTAACTGTGAATGTCGAATCCGGTCAGCATCATCTTCGTTTAAGCAGCATTCCGGCGCCGGCACCAATGGCAGACGTTTCCTTGCCGGTTGTGATTGACGGAACCCCATCGACGGTAACTTTGTCTGCTTACGGGAATGGAGACGGCGGAGTCGCTGCTTGGGGTACATTACCGAACGCGGCCGGTCTATATGATGTGCTTGAAGCGCCTCCGGGCATGATCGTCGAGGGTATGGGCGGTATGAAGCCTGAGATGTTCCTCGGGGCGAACTCCAAGGTGATTTTGCCCAATCCGACCGGAACGCTCAAGCTGCGTGGTAAAGGTAACGGTTCGGTGATTCCGGTCGATTATAAGACCGATTATGAGGCCGTGAAGGCTGGACTGGATGTATTCGCAGAAGCCGAGAGTTTTCTCATTGCGGATAGCGGAGTTGTGCCATACAGCTCACGCTCCTTCCTTTCCGGAGGTCTGGGAGTATACGGCTGGTTTAACTCGGGTCAATCCATCACATGGCAGCTGAATGTCCCGGAAGCCGGATTCTACGATGTCGCGATAAAATATGTGGGCGGCTGGGAATTGACCGATGCCAATGTGAAACGATTGATTCGGCTGGGCAGCGAATTCTTCACAGCGGAAGCACCGAGAACACCTACCTGGGGAATCAATCCGGAGGAATGGAGAGCGGTGACGTTCCGTACGGCGACCTATTTGCCGGCGGGACCCGTGCAGCTCAAGATGTGGAATGTGATCGGGAGCAGCAATCTCGACTGGGTTGGGCTGGTCAAGTCGGTCGATACCACTGCGCCGACGATCGCCGTAACCGGTCTTACGGACGGGAGTACGCTTGGCAATTCCGAAGTGTTGTCGGTACAGGTTGCGCTGAGCGACAATATGTCCGGAGTCGATGACAGCAAGACGACGGTGACCCTGGACGGGGCTGCCTATGTGCCGGGCACGCCGGTGCCTTTGTATACGCTGGCGCCGGGTGCGCACACGTTTAACGTGAGTGCAGCGGATAAAGCGGGGAATACTGCAGCAGCTACATGGACCTTCACCACTTATGCCGATATGGAAACACTTAAGGAGCTGGTGTCGGCATTTACGGCAGACGGTTCGATCAACAATCACGGTATTTCCAACAGCCTGATGAAGAAGCTGGAGCATGGACAGATACAAGCGTTCATTCAGCAGGTGAAAGCGCAGCGCGGGAAACACATCTCTGCAGCGGCGGCGGATTATTTACTGCGGGATGCGCGATTGGTCGAAGAAGACGAATAGTGAATTCGTTGAAGTTGAAGGGTCATTCCCCGAATCCGATCGGATTCGGGGATCGGAACCCGATCGGATTCGGGGATCCGAACCCGCAGTCATTCATGATTGGCTGAAAGGAGGCGGACGGCCATTTATTCGCGTTGAGACGGAAACTGAATAATAAGGAGGCGATTTCATTGAAACATCATTGTTGGAAGCGCAGCATGTCTGTATTCATCGTTTTCGTGTTAGCATTCAATCTGGTACTTAGCCTGTATTCCCCCCCGGCCGCAAAAGCCTTAGGCTTTCCGGACTTGGATCAAGTCCCCTTGACAACCGCAAATGAATGGCCTGTATATCCAGAGCCTGCTCAAATCAGACCATTTCAACCGCAGCATCATCTCGTCACAACCCAGAACCCGCCCGATTTCGGCTGGCCTAACGTTTCCGGCACGGATTTCTATGAATTGCAGGTAGCCACGGACAGCACCTTCCATACGATTGTGTATCAGAAGAACGATATCGCCATCAACTACTATAACGTCCCCGATCCTTTCACGCCGGGTCAATCCTACTTCTGGAGAGTCAGGTTCCATCATGCGTCCGGCTGGTCCGTATGGAGCGACACGCGCAAATTCCGCATTGACCCCGATGCCGTTCCGTTCGTGGTGCCTCCGGTTTCGGACTTGATGAGTAAAGTGCCGCTTTCGCATCCGCGTATTTTGACGAAACCTAACGACCCCGACAACCCTAACGACCCTCACGACTTAGCCCACTTCCAAGCGAGAAAAGCCGGTGACGGCGAAAGAACCTATGCGTATATTCTCGGTAAATTTAATAATATCAATTTGGATACTGACCCCTTGCCGCAATCGGAACCGACCAACATCGACGATACGGTCAAGGAAACCAATAAGATGCTGTGGGCCGCATTTATTTATTTAGTGAATCGTAATGATTCGGCATTTGTGAAATACGGCTTATATGCGAAACAGAGACTGATGAATCTGACAACGTGGAACGCCGACAGCGGACCAACCTCCTATTCGAAAAGTACGGGAGGCAACGACCAAATTCATCGGGATATCGCGCGGAAAAGCGCCATGACCTACGACTGGATTTACAACGACATCCACAATCTTCTCAGCGAGACGGAAAGGGCAACCGTATTGGCGATGATTCATAAAAGAGCGAAGACGATCGCGGACCATGTGCTTGACGGCGCCAACAATACCCTTCCGATTCATGTAAAACCCAAGGATTCGCATGGATGGACGGTTTACGCTTATTTAGGCATCATTGCAACCGCGCTCCTGAATGACGATATCAACGTAAACGGAAGGAACGTAAAGGCGGATGCGCGGGATTGGTTCAGCAAGGTTGTTCCGACTTATATCAATCTGATGCCGCCCTGGGGCGGCGAAGACGGCGGCTGGGGCAACGGCATAGGCTACTGGCAGTGGTCGGCGATCGACACGAAGTGGATGGCGGATATCATCTACACTTCGACGGGCTTCAATATGTATCAGAAAGCATTTGCCCGCCATGAATCTTGGTTCCCGCTTTACATTTACCCTGTCGGTCAGACCAACGGTGTATTCGGCAACGATATTAATAAAATGTCGAGAGATGTAGTGAATACAAGTATTACACGCAATGCGCAAATGTTTAATAATCCAGTGATGCAGTGGTATGCGAGATCTCCTCAATACGCTGTAAGCGACGTGCATTCGTACCTATACTCGGCGGGCACCAGCCTGGCCGCGCAGGCGCGCCCGCCCGTGGAGATGCCGACGGCCAAATATTTCGATTATATCGGGCTCGTCGCGATGCACTCCAGTTTGTACGATCCCAAGCGGATATCGGCTTTTTTCCGATCCAGTCCTTATGGCAGTTATAGCCATAATCATGCGGATCAGAACGCCTTGATCATCCATGCGTTCGGCGAGGAGCTCACCGTCGACGGCGGGTTTTACGATGCGTATGACAGCGATTACTTTCAGAAGTATACCACTCAAACCTTTGCGAAAAACGCCATTACGTATGACGGTAAAAAAGGTCAGAAAAGCTTAGATTTGAAAGCAACCGGTAAAATTACGGGATTCGCGACGAACAAGGATTTTGATGCGGCTGTCGGAGACGCCACAACCGCCTACAACACCGATCCAACCAAAGACGGCTTGGATCTGGCGCAGCGCAGCGTCATCTATGTGAAGCCCGGCGCATTCGTCGTCGTCGATAATCTGAAGGCGCGGAAGCCCGGCGGCTCCGCATTCGAGTACTGGCTGCATGCCGATACGGATTTGACGCTGGACTCGAACAGCAGCGCAACGATTACTCAGAACAGTGCGAAGCTAGAGGTTAACCTTTACTATCCGTCTCCATTGACAAAGTTGGAGGTGACAACCGATACCCTTGATAGCGACGGGGTTTCACGAACTCCGGGCGGGGATTTTGCCGGGCGATTGCGGAAGCATGGCGGATTTAAGACTCCCGTGACGAATGAAGCGACGATCGTTTCCACCTATGTGCCTTATAAAAACGAGCCCGATTCCACACCGGAGAACATCGTCAGCACGGACTATACGACCTACCGTAAACTTGCGTTCAACAATGGAACAAATGTTTATATCCGCACGGCGCAGAGCGGATCCGTCACGCTCACCGACAACAACGACAACATAACATTCGATGGCATTGCCGCAGTAATCAAGGGTGATTCAGTCCTCTTGGTCGGCGGTACCCAGCTGATCAAAAACGGCACGCCCCTTATCAGCAGTACGCAGCCGGCGACCATTGCTCTATCGGGCGATGAGCTGTCCATAACCGGAACGCAGGAAGCACAAGTTACGCTATACAAATCCGGAGGAGTAACGACGGTTCGCGACGAAGCCTACCGCTCGATTCCATCGGGCGGCACCAACGTCGAGGCAGCTGTTAACGCCCGAGGCGTGCATTGGGTCTCATCCGGCAATACGTTATCCGTAACGGTCGAACCGGGTCAGCATCACCTTAAGCTGAGCAACCCGAGCAACGTCCCGGCGCCAGGATCTGCGAATCTTTCGGCAAATCTGAAGGTGATCATTAACGGCAAGTCCATGTCGCCGGATAGACCGCTTTCCACCTATCACGACGGAGAAGGCGGGATTGCGGCTTGGGGAGAATTAAGGAATCCGAGTGGGAAATACAAGGTTATGAGTACACCGCCCGGCCTTGTCTTTGAAGGCGTCGGCGGTGTCCAAGCGGACTCCGTTGTGTCATTGAATTGGTATCACAAAATAATTATTCCTAGTGTACCTAACGTGCCCAACCAGCTCCTGACCCTGGAACTGCAAACAACAAATTAGGAATTTCCGCTGCAGCCGGTCGCTCACCATATCGCGGTGGTCGGGCAGATCGGCGACGCTCGCTGGTAATGGTACCGCCTATCCCCATGATTATTTTTGCGCAAATCTCTTGGATGTTGGGCTCTCGCCTCTTTGCATCGAGCAGGTTATCTTATCGATAGCCTGCTCTTGTTCTTGAGTTTTGGCCCTGCGCCTTCACTTCATGTCAGTACCCCCTCGGCGGGTTCTTTCTTGCCATGGGCGTTTTCGAGGAAAAAAATGTCCTGCGGGCAATAAAATATGACATACGGCGTTCCCCGAATTCCTTTACACTTGGGGTGTAAATCGACCGGCAGGCGACCGAGGACGAAGCCGGTCCGAAAGAAGGGATGAGCGCATGGGACAATTGGCAATCAACGGAGGAACGCCGGTCCGGACCGAGCCGTTCGCGTCGTGGCCGATCTACGACGATACGGAGCTGCGGCTGTTGAAGGAAGTGCTCGAATCGGGCAAATGGGGAGGCTCCGGCAGTTCGGCCGTTCCGAATTATGAAGCGAAGCTGCCGCTGATGGAGCGAAAGTTCGCCGAGCTGCACGGCGCCCGCCACGCGGTAAGCGTCGTCAACGGCACCGTCGCGATCTCGGTCGCGCTGCAGGCGGCGGGCTTGAAGCCGGGCGACGAAGTGATCGTGCCGCCCTATACGTTTATCGCGACCGCCTCCGCCGCGCTCGCCTGCGGCATGATTCCCGTATTCGCCGATATCGAAGAGGAGACGCTGTTGATCGATCCGGAGAAGATCGAGCCGCTCCTAACCGCGAAGACGCGGGCGATCGTCGCCGTCCATATCGCAGGCGCTCCGGCGAACATGACGAGGCTGCGGGAAATCGCCGCCAAGCACGATCTCGTCCTGATCGAAGACGCCGCTCAAGCCGTCGGCGCATCGTGGGAAGGGCAGGGAGTCGGCTCGATCGGCGATCTCGGCACGTTCAGCCTGCAGTCGAGCAAAAACTTGAACGCGGGCGAAGGCGGCGTCATTACGACGAACAGCGCCGAGTATTGGGAGAACGCCTGGTCGATCTGCAACGTCGGACGCGTTCCGAACGGAGGCTGGTATCAGCACGACCGGTTCGGGCAAAATTACCGGATGACGGAGTTTCAGGCGGCGATCGTGCTGGCGCAAATGACTCGTCTCGAGGAGCAAATGCGCAGGCGCGAGCGGAACGCCAAGCTGCTTGACGGCTTGTTGGCCGGTATCGACGGCATCCGGCTGCTGCGGCAGGACCCGAGAATCACGAGGCACGCCTATCATTTGTATATGTTCAAGCTCGATCCGGCTTTCGCCGAACGGGCCGACAAGGCCGAATTCGTCAAGCGGGTGAACGCCGAAGGCATTCCGCTTGCGGCCGGCTACATCCCGCTTAACAAAAACGTGTCGGTGCTGGAGACGACGAAGATGTGGACCGGTGAAGAACGTGTTTACGATTGTCCGGTATGCGAGCGGATGTGCGCGAAGGAAGCGGTATGGCTAACGCAAAACGTGCTGCTTTCCGACGAGCGGGCGATTCGCGACGTCGCCGAAGCGCTGGACAAAGTCGTCCGGTCGTTTTGACCGGCGAACCGGTTGTACGTTCGGGAACGAACCGGCCTCGCGAGTTGGGGCTGGTTTTTTTCATGCGAAATCTAGTACAATGAAAAAAAGCTCCTTTTCCGGGTGACCGGCGGGACGCTTTCAGATGATCATGGGTGAAGGAGAGATTCCGGTTGAAATTGACGAACAAAATCGGCGTCATCGTCGACAGCTTCGGCATCGGCGTTCGCGAAGGCTTGAAGAAGGCGAAGGAAGTCGGCGCGCAGGGCGTCCAAATTTATGCGGTTAAAGGCGAGATGGATCCGGACAACCTGTCTCCGGCGGCGCGCCGCGAGCTGAAAGATTACATTGAATCGCTCGGACTGGAAATTTCCGCGCTGTGCGGCGACTTGGGCGGCCACGGCTTCCAGGATAAAGAGGCGAATCCGGCGAAAATCGAGAAATCGAAGCGCATTCTCGATCTGGCGAAAGATCTCGGCACGAATATCGTGACGACTCATATCGGCGTCGTTCCGCACGATGCGAACGGCGAAATTTTCGATACGATGCAAAAAGCATGCGAGGAATTGAGCCAATACGCCAGCTCGATGGGCGGTTACTTCGCGATCGAAACCGGTCCGGAGACGTCCGCGAACTTGAAGCGGTTTCTCGACACGCTGTCCAGCAAAGGCGTATCCGTCAACTTCGACCCGGCCAACATGGTCATGGTAACGGGCGACGATCCGGTCGTCGGCGTCCACACGCTGAAAGACTATATCGTCCATACGCACGTGAAGGACGGCATTCGATACAAGGAAGTGGACCCGCGGGAAATTTACGGCTCGATCGGCTACGAGCCGATGGATCACGGCAAAATCGCGCAAATGGTCGCTTCCGGCGAAATTTTCAAGGAAGTGCCGCTCGGCGAAGGGAAGGTCGACTTCGACGCGTATTTCCAAGCGCTCGTCGATATCGGCTATACGGGCTATTTGACGATCGAGCGCGAAGTCGGCGACCAGCCGGAAGTCGACATCCGCAAGGCGGTTGAATTTATCAATCGGTATAAATAAGCGGCAGCGAGACGGCGTCCCGGAAGGGGCGCCGTTCGGTTTTGGCGGACGCTACCGTTAATTGCAGTGGAAGGGCAGAACAGGAGGGATACGATGGGAATGAACGTATTGGACGGAGCGGTCGATTGCTCGCCGGAAGAGGCGGGATACCGTCCGGAAGCGCTGCGCCGGCTCGACGACCATTTCGCGAGACTGATCGGGGAAGGGCGGCTGCTCGGCGCCAGCTACATGTTGTCCAGAGACGGAGCCATATTCGCCCATCGAGCTTTGTCCGGCGAGGGGGTGCTCGCTCCCGATTCGATCCGCAACGTAGCGTCCGTCATGAAGGTCGTAACGGCGCTTGCGGTCATGCGGCTGATGGAGTCAGGCACGTTGACCGTGGACGAGCCCGCGTCCGCCTGGATTTCCGAGCTCGGCAAGCCGGAACTGAAAGACATCCGGCTGTTCCATCTGCTGACGCATACGTCGGGACTGCGCGTCGACTCGTCGTTTTTGCAGCGGACGGACGATCCGGATTGGCTTCACGCTTTGACGGAGGCTCCGCCTGCCGCTCCCCCGGGGGAGGCGTGGGAGTATTGCAACGTCGGGTACGCCGTGCTCGGCGAAATCGTCGCCCGTGCTTCCGGCGAGCCGTTTCATAGGTTCGTCCTTCGTGAAATATTCGAGCCGCTCGGGATGGTCGATACGTCGTTCGACGTGCCGCAATCGAAGCAAGGCCGCGTATTCCTCATCCCCGGCAAAGAGCGACTGCCGAAGCGATCGGCCGAACCGTCCGGCGGAGCGCCGAGATCGTACGGAGGCCTCTTTTCGACGTTAGCCGATTTGCAGAAGCTCGGACAAATGATGCTCGACGGAGGGACGTATGGCGGGAATCGACTGTTCGGCAAAAGGACGATCGAACTGATGACGCGGGACCATTTGACCGGGGCCGGCGTCAAGCTGCCGGGGGACGGATCGAAGCGGATTCCTTTCGGCCTGGGTCTGTTTTTGCCCGGTTACGGCAGATCGCTCTCCTCCCCGGAGGCGTTCTCGCACGGCGGCGCCGGATGGACGTTATGGCGGGTCGATCCCGTCGACCGATTCGTATCGGTGACGTTCGTTCCGACGAGCGAGCCGTACGTGGAATCTTCCATGGTTCATGCGAGCCATATTATCGATTCCGGGCTCTGACGCATTCGTTTCGATCGAAGATCGACGATGTCTCCGTAGGAGCGAGCGCGGAGGCGGACGGTCCATTGCCGTCCGCCTTGGCGTCGTTCATGCGTCTTGCCGGCGCACCGGGTGGCGGCGAATCGCTTTAACGCGGAAGAGGGGGCGATCAAGTGCGCTTTTCGCATGTCGAACCATGACAGTAACGTTCGTTATTTGATGTACGCGGGAGAAATGCCCGGTTTTGCATAGGTTTCGTGCGGAGATGCCTTTTTTTCGGTCGAATTATGTTGTATAATGGGTGGCGTAACCGGTAACGGCCATAACGTACGTTATATTTCGAGCCAAGAAGGGAAGGGCCACATGCCTGTCACGAAAAAAGATATAGCCGATTATCTCGGCATTTCCCGAACCGCCGTTTCGCTCGTGCTGAACAATACCCCGAACAGCACCATATCCGAAGAGACGCGTGCGAACATTTTGCGTGCGGCCAAGGAGCTCGGCTACCGCGACGCGGAAGTGTCGCCCAAGCTTTGCTACATCCTGTGCAACCGCAGCTCGGAGGATCCGCTGTACGTCACCGACCTGAAGCTGATCGAACGCGTGGCGAGCCGTCACGATTACCGTCTCCTGTTCATGAATATCGGTTCGACGCACAAAGACTATACGAGACTCGAAAAATGTTTGGGCAACAAAGAAATATCCGGCGTCGTCCTGTCGGGCGACATCGACGAGCGGATGCTCGACATTATGGAGCGGTCCGGCGTCCCTTATGTCGTCTTCAGCAGCCTGGAGCACGATAACGTCAATATCGTCGAGCCCGACGTCGTCAAAATCGCTTATGAGTGCACGAACCATCTCATCGCGCACGGGCACCGGAGAATCGCCCTATTCAGCGGGAAAATCGATACGCCCGTCCATCGGAAATCGTTGGAAGGGTACCGCAAAGCGCTGCTCGACGCCGGCATTCCGTACGACGTCTCGCTCGTTCAGGTGAGCAAGGAGGAGGACGGGTACGAGCTGTGCGGCCGGATGGACGCTCTGGACATCCCGTACACGGCGGCGTTCTGCGTCAACACGCTCATCCAATTCGGCGCGCTTCAGCGTCTGAAGGACAGCGGGGTGCACGTGCCGTCGGAAAAAAGCTTGATCGGCTGGGGAATGACCGACCTCGTGCGGATGAGCATGCCGCCCCTGACGGCCTTTCATATCGACCCGGCGGAGAAGGAGTCGGTCATTTTCCGGCTGCTCGACGTCATCGACGGCAAGGACGAGGAGCGCAAGCGGGTCTACTTGACCGACGTAAAGCTGTTCGAGGGCGGGACCGTGGCGTTTTGCCGCAATTCCCAGTAATCGGATCGTCGGACCACGGAAGAAGCAAAAGAGCGCGGCTAACGGGGCCGGCGCTTTTTTTGTGCGTTATCAGGCTCTGAAAGTATCCATTTTTTCCGTTATATTCGAAGCATGCGAGCCATCCGAACGGTTGGATTCGATCAAATTTCCATTTGAACGCGTTTTCGGCAAACGCTTACTTTACCAAATTAGGACATTTTAAAGACAACTAACGTACGTTATAATGTCGTTGACACTAAAAATAACGGGTGTTATTATGGTCGTGAGCCGAGACGCTCAGACCCGTAACGAAACAAACGGAAAAGAAAGAGGAGGGTTCTGCATTGAAAAAACGTTGGAAAACCGTCTCGACGGGAACGTTGGCACTGCTCGTCGCCGCGAGCATGGCCGCATGCAGCAGCGGGAAAAAGGAAGAGCCGGGAGCGTCCCAGCCGAACGGCCAGCAGGGGGATGCCGGAGCACAAAAGAAAACGGTTACATTAAACTGGCTCACCTACCAGTACGGTCCGGTTGACGATAACGCCCCCAGCAAAAAGCTGCTCGAGGACAAGTTCAACGTCAAATTCAACATCTGGTACATGGACGTCAACAAGCGCGAGGAGCTGCTCGGGGCCAAAATCGCCGGCGGCGAAATTCCCGACCTGATGACCGTCTATTCGCTCGCGGATTTGAAGAAATTCGCCGACCAAGGCATCATTACGGGATATACGGACGAAGAATTGAACAAGTATATGCCGAACTACAAAAAGCTCGTCGACAAGTACACGCCGGAAATGTGGAAATATTTCAAAATCAAGGACAAATATTACGGCATCCCGTACGTGAACATCGACGGCCAATACAGCCTCGCCACCGCCTGGAACAAAACGTGGCTCGACAAGGTCGGCATTACGAAAGTGCCGGAAACGCTGGACGAGTTCAAGGACGCGGTGTACAAGTTCCGCAACAACGATCCGGACGGAAACGGCAAGAAGGATACGTACGGCATGTCCAAGTCGGCGATGACCGACGTATTCGGCGCCTACGGCATCTATAACGAATTTTGGACGATCCGCGACGGCAAAATCGTCTGGAGCGGCGTTTTGCCGGAAGCGAGAAAGGCGCTCGAGACGCTCGCCCAATGGAAGAAGGACGATGTCATCGATCCGGAATGGACGCAGGGTCAGTTCGGCGAAAACACGGGCGGCTACTGGGCCGTATCGAACGCGTTCGTCAACGGCAAAATCGGCGTATCGACGCACGGCTCGTACTACCATTGGATGCCGGCGATCGCGGAGACGGGCTCCCCCGGCGGCGACAACTACAAGCTGTTCAAGGAAGCGACGCAGGGCAAGGGCGAAATCGCGTTCGGCAAGCCGCCGGTCGGACCGGACGGCAAGTTCGGCAACATTACGCCGGGCATGATCGGCACGACATCGCTCGCACTCGGCAAAAACGCGAACGATCCGGAGAAGAAGGCGCGCATTCTGCAAATTTTCGACGCCCTGTACAGCGACTTCGATCTGTTCATCAAAGTGAAATACGGCGATAAAGGCACGATGTGGGAAAACGGACCGGACGGCAAAACGATCGTCTGGAAAGACGGTTACAAGAAAAACGAGGAGCAGGCGAAGTTCGGCGGAGGCATCACGTTCACGCCGCTGCCGCAGCCGGAATTCGGGCAAAAAATCCAGTCGCCGAAAGCGCTCGAAACGGCCCAGAAGCTGTTCAAATTCGAGAAGGCCGGCTACGAGAACGCGGTCAAGTCGGCACTGCCGTCGGAGCCGAAATATTACAAAAACCTCGTCAAGCTGCAGCAGGAGACGTACACCGCCATCATCAACGGGGAAAAGCCGATTACCGAATTCGACAAGTTCGTCGAGACGTGGAAAAAAGAAGGCGGCGACCAGCTGACGAAAGAAGCGAACGAATGGTACACGAGCGTGAAATAACGCCTCGCGCCGGTACGCGATCGTAATACAACGGTTCATCCATAGGGCGGTCGGTCGAGCGGACAACGCGGATTGACCGCCCTTGCATTCTGCGCGAAGACGAAGGGGAGGGTACGATGAGCACCGTTACGGAAACGACGAAAACCCCCGGAGCGGCAGCGGAGCCGGGCCGCTTCAGGCTGTGGCTCCGCTCGTATTGGAAGAATAAATATTTGATGCTGATGCTGCTGCCTTGCTTGCTCTATTTTATCGTGTTCAAATATTTGCCGATGTACGGCGTCATTATCGCATTCAAGGATTACCGGCTGCTCGACGGCATATTCGGCAGCGATTGGAACGGGCTGCAAAACTTCCGGGACCTGTTCACAGGCCGCGGCTTTACCCGGGCGTTTCGCAATACGATCATTTTGAGCACGTACAAGCTGATCTTCGGCTTCCCGGCCCCGATCATTCTTGCGCTGCTGCTGAACGAGCTGCGGGTGCTCGTGTTCAAAAAAGTCGTGCAGACGCTCAGCTACTTGCCGTATTTCTTGTCCTGGGTCGTGCTGGCCGGCGTTTTCCTGGAAATTTTCTCGCCGTCGCGCGGCGTCGTCAACTACATCATTACGTCGTTCGGCGGGGAAGCGATCTACTTTTTCGGCGACAAGGAATGGTTCCGGACGCTGCTCGTCAGCACCGAGGTGTGGAAGCAGGTCGGCTGGGGTTCGGTCATTTATTTGGCGGCGCTCGCCAGCGTCGACACGTCGCTGTACGAAGCGGCGATCGTGGACGGGGCGGGCCGCTGGAAGCAGATGATCCACATTACGCTGCCTTCGCTTTATCCGGTCATCACGATCATGTTCATTTTCGCGGTCGGCGGCGTCATCAACGACGATTTCGACCAAGTGTTCAACTTCTATAACCAAGCCGTCTACGAGGTCGGCGACGTGCTCAGCACATACACGTACCGGATCGGCATCGCCGACATGCAGTACGGGCTCGCGACCGCGTCGGGGCTGTTCATCAACGTCATCGCGCTGACGCTTATCATCGTCACGAACATGATCGTCAAGCGGTTCAGCAAATACGGGTTATGGTAAGGAGACGGAAATCATGTCCATGACGATAGGCAAAAAAACGACCGGAGAGAAGCTGTTCGACGCCTTCAATGTCGCCGTGCTGTCGCTGTTCGCGATAACGTGCATTTACCCGTTTATCAACGTGCTGTCGATCTCGTTCAGTACGCCTTCGGCCGCCAACGCGTACGGATTGAAGCTTATTCCGAAAGATTTCACGCTCGGCGCCTATAAAGCGGTGTTCGAGAACAAATACATTTGGATCGGCTATGCGAACACGATCGTCCGGACCGTGGCGGGAACGTTTCTGAACGTCGTCTTCACGGTCATGTGCGCGTATCCGCTCGCGAAGCGGTATTTGCCGAACCGGAACTTTTTCACGTTTCTGTTCGTGTTCACGATGTTTTTCAGCGGAGGGCTCATCCCGACCTACTTGCTGATCAAAGGAATGGGGCTGCTCGACAGCCGGTGGGTGCTCATCTTGCCCGGCTTGATCAACGCCTACACGATGGTCATCGTGCGCAACTACTTCATGTCGCTGCCGGAGGAGATCGAGGAATCGGCGAAGATGGACGGCGCCAACGATTTCCGCATCCTGTTCTCGATCGTGCTGCCCGTCTCGATGCCGATCATCGCCACGATCGCGCTTTGGTACGCCGTCGCGCATTGGAACGCCTGGTTCGATGCGCTGCTGTACATCTCCGATCCGGATAAAACGGTGCTGAACACGGTGCTGCGCAAAATCGTCATCGAAGGCTCGTCGCAATTCCAAAGCTTCGACACGTACGATCCCGCGAAGACGGAAAGCGTCACGCCGGACATTATCAAGTCGGCGACGATTATGGTCGCGACGACGCCGATTTTGCTCGTCTATCCGTTTATTCAAAAATATTTCGTCAAAGGCGTCCTCGTCGGGTCGCTGAAAGGATGATCGGAGCGGTGAACAAGATGCCGAAGCCGAAGCTCGGCTTCTATTTCACGGAGGACGACGTGCGGCGGGCTCGGGACAACGTCGGCCGGCTGCCGTGGGCGAAGGCGGCGTACGAACGGATGAAGCGCGGCTGCGACGCGCTGCTCGAGCTGTCGGACGACCATCTGTACGGCGTCGTCCTCGGCATGCGGCACGAAACGTTCGCCTACGGCGTCGCCGGCTGCCCGCATTGCGGCAAGCCGTTCAAGACCGCGACGGACGACCCGCGCGAGCTGGTGTCCGATTTGGCGTTGTGGCCGCTGAAGCGGGTCGCGTGCCCGAACTGCGAAACGCGATTTCCGAACGAGCGTTATCCGGACGACGGGCAAGGGTTCAAGATCGGGGAAAAAGGCTATTACCCCGTCGGCATGTGGAACTTCCACTACGGCGGGGAACTGCTCGGAGGCGTGCGCGATCATGAAGGCGCGGTGACGAAGCTGACCTATCTGTATATGCTGACGGGCGACGAGGCGTATGCGAGGAAGGCGATCGTGCTGCTCGACGCCTTTGCCGCGATTATGCCGGGTACGATCGGGCCGCGGGACTTTACGCCGTTCGGCAGCGATTTCGAGATCGGCCGGCTGCATCTGCTGACGAGCATCGTCCACCGGGTGAAGGTGTTCCTCGCCCACGACTACGACTGGCTGTACCGCCGGCCGGAGCTGGACGAGCCGTCGCCCGCTCTCGCGAAGATCGGGAAGAGTGGCACCGTCCGCAACAATATCGAGGCGATGCTGAACGAGTACATGCTGTCGGAGCCGGGCGGACCGGTTTACGATTTGCGCGGCGGCAACTTGTCCAACCTGCAAAACCACGAATCCGACGGCGTTCGCGCGATGCTCGCGGTCGGCCTCGTGCTGGACAACGAAGAGTACCGCGATTGGGGCGTCCGCGCGGTGGAGGCTTACTATTACAACGCGATCGGCCGGGACGGCATGTACTACGAAGGCTCCTACGGCTACAGCCTGTTTACGGCATCCGTCTTGTTGGATGTCGGACTGCTGGCCGCGCGAGCATCGACGCCGGAACGTTTGGCGGAGTTTCATCCGTTCGGCTGCGATCGCTTTTTCCGGTTCGCCGTCGTCAATCCGCTCGACATGATGGTCCAGGGACATCTTCCGAGCTACGGAGACTGGGGGAGGGACCGTGCGGAGAGCCGGGAGCCGGACGCCCGACTGCTGTTGGAGACGTATCGGGCCGCCCAGCAGTTCCGGCAATTTTCGCCGGATGCGGGAATCCGGGAAGCGGCCGAATCGACGATGCGCAAGCTGTATCCGTCCGTACGGGACCGGTTGGGCGGCAAAGGATTCGATTTGTTTTTCGGGCATGCGGCGGAGGAGGAGGCGCATTCGGAGGCGGGGAACGGGAAACCGTTCGAGCTTCCCAAAGGTCTTACATCGAAGGGGCAGGCCGGCATCGTCGTACTCCGCGACCGCAACGAGACGACCGCCTTGCTTCGATACGGGCCGAGCAACACGCATTCGCACGACGACGTATTGGCGATCCAGCTTTATGCGTACGGCCGGGAGCTGTCGGCGGATATCGGCTACGGCATATACGGCACGAACGCGCACTTCGGCTGGGCGAGCAAGTCGATCGCGCATCATACGGTTGTCGTGAACCGCGATGAAGGGATGAAAGCCGGCCAATTGTATAAGCCGTTTGCGGGAGGCGAGCTCGGGTTCGTTTTCGAGTCGGAACGGGTTACGGCTGCGGAGGCGAAGGCGCCGGGGCTGTACGGCATCGAAGCGTACCAGCGGATGGTCGGCCTCGTCCCGATTGACGCGGCGACTTCCTATGTCGTCGATTGGTTCGAGGTGGAAGGGGCCGAGACGGCCGACTATGCGTTTCACGCGTTTCACAAGAAGAGCGAGCTAAGGCTGGCGGGCGTAGTAGCGGCGGCGGACGAAGACGCATGGACCTTGTCCGGGGCGGATGCCGCGGAGAGGGGCTCGCCGAAGCTTTACTTCGACGAGCCGGGGAAAAGCTTCGGCGAGCGGCTGTCCACCGGAGAGACGTTCACCGAGTTTGCGGGAGACGAGCGTCCGCTCGGCTGGACGTCGGAGCCGAACAACGGCTACGGGTATGTGTTCGACGTTCGCGCTTACCGGCCGGGGGCGAGCGGAGCGTTCGAAGCGGTGTGGACCGAGAAAGGCGGACACGGCCTGCGGCTGTTCGGTGTCGGCGATCCGTCCGACCGTCTGTACAGCGGGCTCGGTCCGAGCCTGGACGGAGACGTGCGTCATCCGTTCCTCGTCTGGCGAAGCCGCGAGCCGCGCAAACGGTTCGCCGCCGTCCTGCAGCCGTACGCGCCGGGAAGCGGCGGTCGTGCCGTCGAGAGCGTCGCCGCCGTCGAGGCGAGCGGGAGGAAGGCGTCCGCGCTTGCCGTTCGGCTGTCGACGGGGGAGACGGACTATTGGGCGTACGCGGCCGAAGAAGGCGAAATCCGGGTGAAGACGGAGTTCGGGGAATGGCTCGTCGAAGGCCGGTGCGGCTGGCTCCGGGTCGGGCGCGACGGACGGCCGATCGCCGGCGAGACGATATGCGGCGTGTCGATGCGGTTGGCCGGAGCTGTGCTAGACGTACGCAACGCCCCGGTGCGGCTGCGCGTTACCGGTGTCGATATCGAAGGCGATACGATTACGGTGGCGGAAAACGTTCCGGAGCGGTGGCGCGGCGTCGCGTCCGCGATTACGATCCGCTCGTCCCGAACGGGCCGCACGTCGACGTACCCGGTACGCTCGGCGGCCGGTCGCACGATCGTTCTCGGCGAGTCGGTCGTCCTGTCGAAGGGCATCGTCGCCGATGCCGCGGACGCCGTGCTCGAAAGCCGGTACCCGCTGCCGCTCGGTGCGGATCCGGCGTTTCCCGGAGCGCCGTCGCCGTTCGAAGGCAAGACGGTGCTGGGCCGGTACGGCGGGCTGGCCGTCATTCGCGGCGTTCCGGCGATGAAGACGCTCGCGGTCGAGACGATCCGGCCGTTCCGGACGAGCGAGCCATTCGACATCGCGGACGTCGAGCCCGGCGACGAAGCGACGTTTGCGTAAGCGGACGAACGTTTAGCGTGATCGAAACGCCGACAAAGGTCGATCGACTTTTGTCGGCGTTATTTTTTTCGGCCGAGCGTCTCGGCGATACTGCGTGTGATACAATAAAGGTTAATGATTTGGTGGACTGACGCATTCAAGAGGACGGTGATTCCGATATGTTTTACGTCAACGCTAGGGCGTTCATCGAGCGCGAAACGAACGGAGCGGTAGAAATCGTCGTCCAGACGCGCTCCAAGCCAGGCGAGCCGGAAAGACTGGAGCTGCCGGGCGGGCGGCTGGAGCCGTTCGAGCCGATTTTGGACGGTTTGCGCCGGGAAGTGTACGAAGAAACCGGATTGACGGTCGATCGCATCCGGGGGCAAGAAACGAGAGTCGATACGAAAGGGATGAACCCCGCTTTCGAGGTGGAGTGCATGCGGCCGTTTTGCGCGTACCAGACGATCAGCGGTCCCGTCGACTCCGTCGGGATGTATTTTCTTTGTACGGCAACGGGGGAGCTGTCCGGGAGCGGAGACGATACGACAAACGTCCATTGGGAGTCGGTCGAAGACGTGCGCCGGCGGATGGCCGAAAATCCGCTGCAATTTTCCGATGTGGATCGGGCGGGCATTTTATTCTACTTGAAGCACCGCTTTTCGGACTGAACGGGAACGAACGCGGAGAAGGACAACCCGACCTTCTTGTCGAATCAAGGAAGGATAGAGAGGAGGGATGAACGATGGGCAATGTGTACCACGCTTTCGACCACGAGTACGAGCTGTACGTGGAAGAGCATACGGGAGGACGGTACCACGTCGTTTTGAACGTTTATGCGGAACGGGAGCCCGTCGTCCTGCATGCGTATTCGGCGAAGGAGGAAGCGATCGCCGCGGCGCAGACGTTTCCGAAGCTGTATCGGATCGCCCAGCAGCGGGGGTTTCGGTTGGACGGCCAATATTTCGAGCATCCCGACGGCCGGTCGGTGCACGTTTCGTTCGCGATGGAGCCGGGAACGACGACGGATCGGTTCATGAAGGTACTGGTCTGAATTTTATTAATATCATTAATGATTAATGATTAATGACATGAATGGGCGGCCTGTTCCGCCTTTCGTTTTGCTTGTATCGCAGAAGGTGACGTATGAACGACTTTCCAAAGACGGGAGACGTTGCAGCGTGAACGACGGACAAACCGGGCTGCGGGCGCAGCCGCTTCTCATTGCGAATGCAGGGAGCGAGAATTACGCCGTTTATACGGATGTGTTGAAGCCGTATCTCGATCAACTGGGCGTCGTCTGCGACAGCGAGCGCTGGAAGGAGCTTGAAGTTGAAGGGCGGCAATGACCGCTTCATACGGGAATCCAGACGGTCGCGATCTTTTCGCGGCCTTTTTTGTTTCTCGTTTTGATTCTCGATTGGATGGTTATTGGCGCGTTCCAATTGGATCTTTTCAAACGGATTGGCAGTGTTACACTGAATTGGAGTGAACCAATGCTACGGCGAAGCGGAAGGGAGCGAGGCGGATGAACATCTCGATCGATCGGGACAGCCCGGTTCCGATTTATAGGCAAATCAAACGGCAAATCCGCGACAAAATCGACGCGGGCTTGCTCGCTCCGGGATTCCGGCTTCCCCCCGAGCGCAAGCTGGCGGAGCTGCTCGCGGTCAACCGGAGCACGGTGCTGAGCGCCTACGACGAGCTGAAGGCGGAAGGTGCGGTCGAATCGTACGTCGGACGCGGCACGATCGTTCGAAGCTCCGAACGAAGGGACAACGGGGAGCGGCCGCATGAGGCGGAGCGCCCGTCCGCCCCGGCTCCGCTCTATTGGAAGCCGCTGCTGGCGCCCGGGGCAGGAGGAGGCGGCTCGTCGCTCATCCGCGACCTGCTTGCGCTGCCGAAGCGTCCGGACGCCGTCTCGTTCGGCGTAGGCGTGCCCGCCCCGGACGAGGAGCTGAAGGCCGAGCTTGCGGACATCGCGGGCAAGCTGTTCCGCGAAGGCGGAGACGAATCGACGCTGCTCCACAGTCCCGTCGAAGGGTTTGCTTCGCTACGACAGACGTTATGCGAACGGATGAGCCGATCCGGCATCCGAACGACGAAGGAGGAGGTGCTCGTCGTGTCCGGGGCGCAGCAAGGACTCGACCTGATCGCCCGGACGCTGCTTTCCCGCGGCGATTGCGTGCTGGTGGAGGAGCCGACGTACTTCAGCGCGCTGGAAACGTTCCGTGCGGCGGGCGCCGACGTCATCGGCATTCCGGCCGATGCGGACGGCCGTCTGAGGCTCGATGCGCTGGAGGCGATGCTGCGCTACCGCCCGAAGTTCGTGTACGTCATCCCGTCGTACCAAAACCCGTCGGGGCGGCTCATGGACGCCTCCACGCGGGAGGCGCTTCTCCATCTCGCCTACCGCCACCGGACGCCGATCGTGGAGGAGGACCCGTACAGCGCTCTCGGCTACGAGGGAGCTCCTCTCCCTCCGATCAAGGCGATGGACTTGTACGACCATGTCGTCTACGTGGGCACGTTCTCCAAGCTGATCGGCCCGGGCTTTCGCGTCGGTTGGATCGCCGCGCCGAGGCAGCTGGCGAAGCCGCTTGCGGCGATGAAGCAAATCGCCGATCTGCATACCGGCTCCATCGCCCAAAAGCTGGCCGAGTCGGCACTCCGGGAAGGAGTCGTCGACCGGCAAACGGACAAAATACGGGTCGCCTATCGGGAGAAGCGGGACGAAATCGTCTCCGCACTGAAGCAGTACGCGGTTCCGGGCATGAGCTGGGAAACGCCGAAGGGCGGCCTGTTCGTCTGGGTCCGTCTGCCGGACGGCGTGAACGGCTCCGGCCTGGCGGTGCGCGCCTCCGATCGGGGCGTCGACTACATTCCGGGGACGCCCTTCTTCGCGGACCCTCCGCACGCGGATTATATTCGGCTCAACTTCGCCTGCGTCGACATGGGGCGCATCCGCGAAGGCGTGCGCCGGCTTTGCGCGGCGGTTCAAGACGTCCTGGGCGAGGAACGTCCCGACGACCTGCCCGGCGAGCCGGGAACGATACCGATCGTATAAACGAGAAGGAGTGATGGAAGATGACGGATTCATTGCGCTTCGCGGCAAGGATGGAATCGATCAAGGCGTCGGAAATACGCGAGCTGCTCAAGCTGACGGAGCGGCCCGACATGATATCGTTCGCGGGCGGCTTGCCAAACCCGAAACTGTTCCCGGTGCAGGCGCTGGAAAGCTTGTCGGCGCGCGTCATCCGGGATTGCGGGAGACAGGCGCTTCAGTATGCCGCCACCGAAGGGTACGGCCCGCTGCGCGACAAAATCGCCCGACGGATGAACCGCAAGCTGGACGTAAACGTGACGGCCGCGAACCTTTTGATCACGAGCGGGTCGCAGCAAGGGCTCGATTTGACGGGGAAAGCGTTTCTCGACGAAGGCGACGTCGTGCTGTGCGAAAGCCCTTCGTATTTGGGGGCGATCCAGGCGTTTACGCCGTACCGGCCGACCTTCATCGAGGTCGACACCGACTCGGACGGCATGAATCCGGATCATTTGCGGCAGCTGCTGCAAACGGTTCGGAACGTCAAGCTCATCTACGTCGTGCCGGATTTTCAAAATCCGACGGGCCGATGCTGGTCTCGCGAGCGGAGGGAGCGGCTCGTCCGGCTGGCGGACGAATTCAACGTCATTGTCGTGGAGGACCATCCTTACGGGGATCTGCGCTTCGAAGGAGAGCCGCAGCCGTCCGTGCTGTCGTTCGATCGCGAGGGGCGGGTCGTCCATCTCGGTACGTTCTCGAAAACGTTTTGTCCGGGTTACCGGATCGGGTGGACGGCCGCCTCTCCCGAGGTGCTGAACAAGTACGTGCTGCTGAAGCAGGCGACGGACCTTCATACGTCGAACGTCGGACAGCGGGTGATCGATTCGTATTTGGAGGAGAACGATTTGGAGAACGATATCGCGGCCATTACGGACGTTTATCGGAGGCAGCGGGACGTCATGTTCGAGTCGCTGGCGGAGCATATGCCGGAGGGGGTTTCGTACGAAAAGCCGTCAGGAGGGTTGTTCGCATGGGTCGAGCTTCCCGAAGGGATGGACGCGCGCAAGCTGCTCGTCCGAAGCTTGGAGGAGAACGTCGCCTTTGTGCCGGGCGGGGCGTTCTATCCGAACGGCGGCCGGGAAAATGCGATGCGTCTCAACTTCTCCACGATGGACGAACCGCGCATCCGCGAAGGCATTCGCCGGCTGGCCGGCGTCGTGCGTGCGGCTGCCGCCGGGATCGGTTCCGGCGCGTAGCCGAAGCGTCGCCTTTATGCGCTGGCGTTGCCGGACGATGCGGTAGGCGAGGAAGGGGAGTAAAACGATTCCAGCTCCTCGTCGGTGCAAAAGCTGCAGCTGGACAGCCGGTTTGCGGAACGCAGCTTCAAGTCCAGCATGTTGAGATGGTGCAGGAGCGACTGGCGCTCGTTCTCGTCGTGGGAAAACACGATGCCGTATTCGTATATCGTATCGGTATGGGACGACTTGCGGACGATCGTGCCCAAATGTTTATGCTCGGTATGGAACAAGCGGAACCGGAATTCGAGCAGCAGGTCGGGATGGATCGGGAAGTTATGCTTCGCATGTATGCGCATGCCGCCCGCTCCGAGGTCGTGAATCAGGACGACGGCGAGCTTGGAGTCGATTTTCTTGTTGTTCAGCCCGATGATCTTCAAGGTGCCGGACAGCGGGACCGGCAGCATCAAGCGGAAGTAAGATCGTTTATTATCCGATGACATCTGCGCACCTTCTTTCTGATACGGTTATTATACAATATCGGACTTGTCCCGTGCACGCCGGATGTGCCGGGATTTTTTGTTTCGTGGAGGCGAGAACGGCTTAGATGTTGCTCTCCGCGGCGGATTCCTGATAAGATGGACTTACTTTAGTCGGAGGTGTTCCTTTTGACCCATTCCATCCGTTTGAGGTAATTGGAGGTACAGGACGAATCGCTCAACCATTTTTTGTCAGAGTGGTATGGGCTTATTCAGTTTGTGCTTTTTCATGTTACCCGGACGAAGGCATGAGGTTTTTTTGCGCTGTTCATTAACTAACGCGCGAATAAACAAGCGTCGGCGACGCTTGATCAAAAGGAGATAATCCACGATGCACCTCTCATGGAAAAAAACGTTTGCGATCTTTTTCGGCGGGCAAGTTTTTTCGATATTAACGTCGTTTATGGTTCAATTTTCGATCGTATGGCATTTGACGGTTACAACGGGCTCGGCCGCGGTACTGATGATCGCCGGGCTTTGCGGCTTTTTGCCTCAAGCGCTGCTCGGCCCCTTCAGCGGCGTATGGCTTGACCGCTGGAACCGCAAAATGACGATGATCGTAGCGGACAGCACCATTGCACTGTTCAGCTTGATTTTGGGCGCTTGCTACTTGCTTGGCGAACCGGGCTTGGGAATCATATATGCGATCCTGGCGATTCGCTCCGCCGCTTCTTCGTTTCACGCTCCCGCCTTTCAAGCGGCTATTCCGCTCATAGCGCCCGAAAACCAATTGACGCGCGTGGCGGGCTGGCACCAAACGATCCTTTCCTTTTCTAGCGTAATCGGTCCGGCGATTGGCATCGCGGCTTACTCGGCTTCCTCCCTCGGAACGGTATTGCTGCTGGATGTGGCCGGTGCACTGATCGCCAATCTAATGCTGGTGTTCGTCAAAATTCGTCAGCCGAAGCCGCAGGTTGTCCAAGCGCCGTCGTTCGCCGCGGAATTCAGACAAGGCTGGGAGGAGTTCTTTGCCGTAAAACCGATCGTCACGGTCACGATCGCTACGGCGATTTTCGGCATCGCGTTTATGCCGCTCGCCACTTTGTTTCCTTTGATGACGCTGTCCCATTTCGGCCGAGGCGGTTATAGCGCAAGTCTGGTGGAAGCCGCCTTCGGAATCGGCATGATCCTCGGCGGTGCCATGCTCTCGGTCCTCGCAACGAAATGGAAGGATACGGCCTTTATGAGCGTAAGTTTGACGGTTATCGGGATGACCTGCGTTTTGAGCGGCATCATTCCCGGAAGCGTCTTTGCCGGGTTCGTCGTCCTGTCGTTTGTAATGGGTGCGGCCGCGCCTTTGTACAACGGACCTTTTATGGCCATGATCCAGAAGTCGTTCGAGCCGGAAAAGCTGGGTCGCGTCATTTCGCTCGTCACGAGCTTTACGCTGCTTTCGTCCCCGATCGGACTCGCGACGGCGGGACCGATCGTCGACAAGTACGGGGTTCAGTCGTGGTTTCTGGGATCGGGAGTCGTTATCGTGTTAACGGGCATGCTCTTATTATTGAAATTCCAACGCAAATAACGCGCCTCAATCGGTATTGCGGGTTTTTGGCATGGAGTCGAATGAACGAAGTCCTCTCGCTAGATGCGGGAGGGCTTTTTGGCCGTCTTTTAATTACGCGACGAAGGCCAGCTTCACTCTTGGGGGGGGGGATAAGAGGGGGGCTCCCCAAAAGTAATCGGACTACGCGACAAAGGCTAACTTCACTTTTGGGGGAATAAGAGGGGGCTCCCCCGAAAGTAATCGGAATACGCAACGAAGGCCAGCTTCACTTTTGGGGGAGGTCTTAGGTATACTGGTATATATTTCGAACGGCGGCTAACGTTAAGCCGCCTTCGACCGATGGGGGAACTGGCATGACGGCTTTACCGATCGAATCCGCGCTTCCCGAGCTGCGGCGACAACTGAACGAACGCGGCAGCGCGGTGCTGGTCGCCCAGCCGGGGGCGGGCAAAACGACGCGGGTGCCGCTCGCGCTGCTCGACGCGCCGTGGCTGGCCGGCCGGCGCATCCTGATGCTCGAGCCAAGAAGGCTCGCCGCTCGCTCGGCCGCCCGCTTTATGGCGTCCCTGTTCGGGGAGGAGGTCGGCCAGACGGTCGGCTACCGCGTCCGGATGGATACGCGGGTCGGTCCGAAGACGCGGATCGAGGTCGTCACCGAGGGCGTCCTGACGCGGCTGCTGCAGGCGGATCCCGGCCTGGACGGCGTCGGCGCCGTCCTGTTCGACGAATTCCACGAGCGAAGCCTGCACGCCGATCTCGGCCTGGCGTTATGCCTCCAATGTCGGGCGCTGTTCCGCGACGACCTGCGACTTCTCGTCATGTCGGCGACGCTCGACGCCGCTCCGGTCGCGGAGCTGCTCGGCGGTGCGCCGGTCATCGAGAGCGGCGGGCGGGTCTTTCCCGTCGAAACCCGCTATTTGCCGGACAAGCCGGAAGGGAGACTGGAAGAGACGGTCGCTCGGGCCATCCGGCGCGCCTTGGCGGAGGAGGCCGAAGGCGACCTGCTCGTCTTTTTGCCGGGAACCGGCGAAATTCGCCGAGTCGAGGCGCTGCTGGCCGATCGGCTCCAGACCGATCGGGGGCGAATCCGGATTTTGCCGCTGCACGGCAATTTGCCGCAGGACGCGCAGGACCGGGCGATCGCTCCGTCCGAGCCGGGCGTGCGCAAAATCGTGTTGTCCACATCGATCGCCGAGACGAGCTTGACGATCGAAGGGACGCGCATCGTCGTCGACAGCGGCTGGATGCGCGTGCCGAAATTTTCGCCGCAGACGGGCATGACCCGTCTCGAGACGGTGCGCGTCTCGCTCGCCTCGGCGGACCAGCGGAGAGGCCGGGCCGGACGGCTCGGTCCCGGCGTATGCTATCGGCTGTGGACGGAAACGGAGGAGCGTACGTTCGCGCCGCACGGCACGCCCGAAATCGCCGAGGCCGATTTGGCGCCTCTCGCGCTGGAGCTGGCCGCTTGGGGAGCGGCCGATCCGGGCGAGCTGCGCTGGCTCGACGAGCCGCCGGCCGCGGCCTACCGGCAAGCGCGCGAGCTGCTGACGCAATTCGGCGCGCTTGCGCCGAGCGGCGCCATCACCCCGCACGGCCGCCGGATGGCGGAGCTGGGCATGCACCCGCGCCTCGCGCATATGGCGCTTCGCGCCGTGCCGCTCGGGCTCGGCCCGGCCGCGTGCGCCCTGGCCGCGCTGCTGAGCGAGCGCGACGCGTTCCGCCGCGTCTCGTCCGCGCCGTCGCCGGTCGCCGCCGACCTGCGGCTGCGGCTCGAGGCGCTGCTGCGGCACGGCCGCTCCGGCGCGACCGGCGAGGCCGCTCCGGCCTACTCCGGCATGACGGCGGACGCCTCCGCGCTGCGAAGAGCCGCGGCCGCGGCCGCGGATTGGAGGCGGGCGCTCGGCCTGTCCGGAGAAGGAGGCCGCGAGCCGGATGTCGATGCGTGCGGGCTGCTGCTGGCGCTCGCGTATCCCGACCGGATCGGACAAAACCGCGGAGGCGGCCGGTTTTTGCTCAGCAGCGGTCGGGGCGCCGCCTTCGCCGAGACGCAGACGCTTTCGTCCGCGCCGTACATCGTCGCCGCCGAGCTCGACGATCATGGGGCGGAAAGCCGGATCGCGCTGGCGGCGCCGGTCGATGTGCGCGAGCTGGAGCGGACGTTTCCCGAACGGTTTGCGGAGGAGTCGATCGTCGAGTGGGACCGGTCGACGCAGTCGGTTCGGGCCCGCCGCCGGAAGCGGCTCGGCGCGATTGCGGTAACCGACGTGCCGCTCTCCAAGCCTGGCGGCGAGGAGACGATTCGAGCGCTGCTCGACGGGTTGGCGGTCGAAGGGATCGGCATGCTGCCGTGGACGGGAGCGGCGCGCCGGCTGCAGCAGCGCGTCCTGTTTTTGCGGAGGCACGACGCGGATTGGCCGGACTGGTCGGACGAGGCGCTGGAACGGACGGCGGAAGAATGGCTCGCGCCGCATGTCGCCGGCATACGCAGCCGCGCCGAGCTGCAAAGCTTGAACCTCGTCTCGGTTCTCGAGGCGGCGCTTCCTTGGGAGAAGCGCAGAAGGCTGGACGAATGGGCGCCGACGCACTTGACCGTGCCGAGCGGCTCGCGGTTACCGGTCGATTATGCGGACCCGGAGGCGCCGTCCTTGTCCGCCCGGCTGCAGGAGCTGTTCGGCTGGACGGAGACGCCGCGCATCGGAGGGGGGAGAGTGCCGGTGACGATCCGCCTGCTTTCGCCGGCGCAGCGGCCGGTTCAGGTGACGCGGGATTTGGCGAACTTTTGGCGGGAAACCTATTTCGAGGTGAAAAAAGATTTGAAGGGCCGTTACCCGAAGCATTACTGGCCCGACGACCCGATGTCGGCGGTGCCGACGAACCGGGTCAAGCCGAAGCCATAAGTGCGGCCGCGTGTCCTCGCTTTTCTCAGAAAGACGGTATCCATGCGGAATACGGCTCGCCGGCGTCGGCCGGGAGCCGTTCGATCCGTTTACCGGCATCTCCGCTCGATCCCGGTCAACCCGGGATTCGCTCCGGGAGGGCGGCGGCGGCGCATTCGCCGTCCAGCCAGCGGCGCAAGGGCGGGTACTCCTTCAGGCTGCCCGAGTAAACGGGACGGAGAAGGGCGGAACGGCCCAAATCGCCGGGAGTCGTCAGCTCCGGGCATTTGTCGACGAGCGAGACACCGCCGGTGAGCGCCACTTCCGAAACGAACTGGGAGCAGAAGTAGGCGTTTTTGCGCTTCAGCCTGACGTTGAGCATGACGCCGAATAAGCCGAGCAAGTTGTATTTATAGTCGTCCTCCCGCTTTTGCATCTCGCGGACGGTACGGCGAATGCGGTCGTAGGCGGCTTTGCCGACCTCGCATACATAGAGAGCGCACGTCGTGTCATGGTCTTCGTTCAAAAACAACGGTCCGCGGATCGTTTCCTTCACGAAGCCTCCGCGAAACGGATTGCTTTCGCACTTGCGTCCGAAGCTGTATACGTCACGGAGCTCGGCATCAAACGCGATGGACGCGTGGTTGTAGGGCTCTTTCGTATACGCCTTGATCGTTCTCGTCAATAGCGTTCCCGTATCGGTCAGAAGAATGTACAATTTCTTCTTGTCCTGCATCGTTTATCGCACCTCTTACGACTTTGTTGACTTCATTGTAAAGGAGGCGCCCGCGATCCAAAACGGACCACTGTCGGAATCGGTTCTGGACTTAGGTCGGGGAAACGATGCCCGACCCGGGGAACCGGACGGGCTTCCGGAGAAACGGGAGACGCCAAAAGGAAATTCGTGCTATGATGAAATCGAGGCGAACGGATGACACCGAAGATCGTTTCCACACGAGAACGCCCAATCCCAACGACGAGATGGCGGTGATCCGATGAACGACCGAATACCGCCTGTCGGCGCCGGACCGTCGGCGACCCGGGACAGGAACGGTGCGGCGGCCGATTGGACGGACGACATCGAGCTGCTGCAGGCGCGCATTCGCGAGCTGCGCCGGGTATCGCGGCTTGCCGGGGAGGCGCCGTCGGCGGAAGCCGACCGGCCCGAGGCGAGCGACGGCCGGCATGCGGGAGGCGCGACCGGCCGGTCGATGCTGGAAAGCTTGGCTTACGGCCAAACGGTCAACGTCCGCTACGAACGCCCGAAACGGATCGTGCGCAAGCAGTGGCGCTCGGCCAACCTGTACGATACGACGCTCGGTGACGGCCTGATGCCGGACGGCGGCTGGAAAAACGGGGACGGACGCGGCGATCGGTAGCGTCCCGTCGGCAACATGCGAAGCGAGGAGAAGGAATGCGAATCGTATTTTTCGATTCCGGCGTGGGAGGGCTGACGGTGCTGCGCGAAGCGTGCCGCATCCACCCGTCGGAAAGCTACTTGTATTACGCGGATACGCTCAACGTGCCTTACGGCGTGCATACGAAGGAGGAAGTGCTCGGCTTCGTCGCCGGCTGCGTCGACGACATGATGCGAAGCTATGACGTGCGGGCGATCGTCATCGCCTGCAATACGGCGACGAGCGTCGCCGTCGACGAGCTGAGAAGGCGGTACCGGTTCCCGATCATCGGCATGGAGCCCGCGGTCAAGCCCGCGCTGCAAGCCGTCCGCGAGTCGGGAAGACGCGTGCTCGTAACGGCGACGCCGCTGACGCTCAAGGAAGACAAATTTCAGCGGCTCGTGCGGAGTCTCGAGGCGCCCGATGCGGTCGACACGCTCGGACTGCCCGGTCTCGTCCAATTCGCCGAGGAAGGCGTGTTCGACGGACCGGACGTGCGCCGCTACTTGCGCGAGCAGCTTGCGGCGTTCGAGCTCGAACGGTACGGGGCGATCGTGCTCGGGTGCACTCATTTCGTTTTTTTCCGCGATGCAATCCGGGCGGAGCTTCCGGCGCACGTCCGGTTGATGGACGGCAACGAAGGGACCGTGAACCAGATGCGGCGGCTGCTCGGATTGGAGGCGCGTCCCTTGGAGGGAGGCCGTCTCGTGCCGGATATCGCGTTCATGTCGTCAAAAGGAACCGAGGAGGACAGGCGAAGGCTGGAAATGTGCTTCGGGAGGCTGTGACGAGGCGTTCCAAACGGCTTCGCCATTTAGAAGAGCAGTCGGGACCGGCCCTCGCTGCGACAACCGTAACAATCAGACGAAACCTTCCGGGGACGTGACACGTTCCCGGCAAGGTTTTTTTACTTTCCGGCCGCTGCCGGAAGGACGATGGCGAGCTCCTTCATTTTCGTCTGGACAAATCGATTGTTTGATTGTAACATTAAAAATGTTATAAACGAACATTCCGTACAGCACGAAAGTATGCGGAAGAACATAGAAGATCGGGAGGCTCTCTTATGTCCATCGTCCCAAGAATGAACCGTCTGTTCGGAGAGGACGGCAAATGCTTCGACGTAGCGATCGACCACGGCTTTTTCAACGAGGCTTCGTTTTTGTCCGGCATCGAGAATATGAAGAAAGCGATCGAAACGATCGTCGCCGCCGGTCCCGACGCGATCCAGCTCAGCCCGGGCCAGGCCGGCCTGCTTCAATCGATTCCGGGCAAGCGGAAGCCGTCGCTCGTGCTCCGCACCGACATCGCGAACGTATACGGCAAGTCGCTGCCGTCGCACTTGTTCAGCCAGCTGATCCAGCGTCCGGTCGAGCAGGCGGTCGCGCTTGACGCCGCCTGCGTCGTCGTCAACCTGCTGCTGCTGCCGGGCCGGCCCGAGCTGTACCATCAATGCGTCGAAAACGTATGCAGGCTGAAGCCCGACTGCGAGAAATACGGCATGCCGCTTATGGTGGAGCCGCTCGTCATGCAGCCGAACGAGACGCACGGCGGCTATATGGTCGACGGCGATTTGGATAAAATCGTGCCGCTCGTTCGCCAAGCCGTCGAGCTCGGGGCGGACATCATCAAGGCGGACCCGTGCGACGACATCGCGGACTACCACAAAGTCGTCGAGGCGGCTTCGGGCAAGCCGGTTCTGCCTCGTGGCGGCGGCCGCGCGCCGGACGAGACGATTCTCGCCCGCACGTACGAGCTGATGCGGCAAGGCGCTTCCGGCATCGTCTACGGGCGGAACGTCATCCAGCACGCTTACCCGGATCGGATGACGAGAGCGTTCATGGCGATCGTCCATGAAGGGGCGACCGCGGAACAGGCGCTCGGCATGCTGAAAGGAGCGTGACGGCGAATGGCGAAACGGATTATCCGCTTCGGCGTTATCGGCTGCGGCCTCATGGGCAAAGAGTTCGCGAGCGCGGCGGCGAGATGGCTGCATGTGGCGAACGTCGATTTCGAGCCCTGCATTACGGCGGTATGCGACGCGAACCTGCAGGCGGCGGAATGGTTCCGCGAGCGGATTCCCGGCGTCGCGACCGTCACGGACGATTACCGGACGCTATTGGCCGATCCGGACATCGACGCCGTTTATTGCGCCGTTCCTCATCATCTGCACGCCGACCTTTATGCCGATATCGTCCGCGCGGGCAAGCATCTGCTCGGCGAGAAGCCGTTCGGCATCGACCGCGAAGCGAACGAACGGATCATGACCGCCATCGCGGAACGTCCGGACGTGCTCGTGCGCTGCTCGTCGGAATTTCCGTTTTTCCCCGGCGCCTACCGGATCGCCCAATGGGTGCGGGAGGGGCGGTTCGGCCGCATCATCGAAGCGGAAGCCGGCTTCTGGCACAGCAGCGACCTCGACCCGAACAAGCCGGTCAATTGGAAGCGGCGCGAGGCGACGAACGGGGAGTACGGCTGTATGGGCGATTTGGGCATGCATGTTCTCCACCTGCCGCTCCGGTTCGGCTGGAAGCCCCGGTCCGTCCGGGCGCTGCTTCAGAAGGTGGTCGAAGAGCGGCCGGACGGCAAAGGCGGCATCGCGCCTTGCGAGACGTGGGACAACGCGATATTGGCCTGCGATGTCGACACGGCCGACCAACGGTTTCCGATGGTGCTTTCGATGAAGCGGATCGCGCCCGGACACGCCAATACGTGGTTTATCCGGATCGCGGGCACGGAGCTATCCGCCGAGTTTTCGACGAAAAACCCGAAGCGGCTCGCCTATCTCCCGTATCGTCCCGGCGGGGAGCAAGCATGGCACACGATCGACGTTCCGCATCAATCGGCGTACCCGACGTTGACGGGCGGAATATTCGAATTCGGCTTCTCCGACTCGATTCTGCAAATGTGGACGGCGTTTTGCGACGAGCTCGTCAACCGCGAGGCGATGTCGCAGCCGCTGTACTGCGCGACCCCGGACGAGGCCGCGGCGAGTCACGAGGTGTTCACGGCCGCGCTGGAATCCGGGCGGACGGGGCAAACGGTTCGAATCGGCGGGAGGGATCGGCATGAAGCGGAATCGGCTGCCCCGGCATCGGTCTGAAGCGCTCCCCGCCGGGCGCGCGCAGCCGGCGGAGGCGATCGTCGCCGGGCATATTTGTCTCGATATCATTCCGGATTTGGGGGATGCGGGGCTCGAGACGATTGCCGTGCCGGGAGCGCTGATCAACGTCGGCGGCGCGGTTGTGACGACCGGCGGCACGGTGGCGAATTGCGGCGTGGCGCTGCACCGGCTGGGCATCCAAGTCAAGCTGATGGGCAAAATCGGCGACGACCCGTTCGGGACGCTCATCGCGGATACGCTTCGCCGCGAAGGCGAGACGCTGGCGGAAAGCTTGATCGTCGGGACCGGCGAGCAAAGCTCGTACAGCATCGTCATCAGTCCGCGAGGCTCCGATCGGATGTTCCTGCATGCCCCGGGGGCGAACGATACGTTCGCGTCGGACGACGTGACGGACGTCGAGCTGGACGGAGCGCGGCTGTTTCATTTCGGCTACCCGCCGCTCATGAAGGCGATGTACGCGGATGGCGGGCGCGAGCTCGAGAAGCTGCTGGCCCGGGCGAAGGCGAAAGGATTGACCGTCTCGCTCGACATGTCGCGCCCGGACCCGGGCTCGCCGGCGGGAAAGGTCGACTGGACGTCGCTGCTCGCCCGGGTGCTGCCGTACGTCGACGTCTACATGCCGAGCTGGGAGGAAACGCTGTTCATGCTGGACGGCCCCGGTGCGGGGCATTCGGCCTCGGCCATGTCCGGAGACAAGCTGGCGGAGCTGTCCGGCCGGCTGCTGGCGATGGGGCCGGCCGTCGTCGGCATCAAGCTGGGCGAGGAAGGGCTGTACGTCCGCACGACGGGGGATGCCGAGCGATTGGAGCGTTTCGGACGCTGCCGCCCGTCCGATCCCGCAAGCTGGACGTCCCGCGAGCTGCTGGCACCGTGCTTCGAGGTGGAGGCGGCCGGTACGACCGGAGCCGGCGATTGCACGATCGCCGGATTTTTGGCGGCACTTCTGCACGGATTGCCGCTCGAAGGGGCGATGACGGGCGCCGTGGCGGTCGGCGCGTGCAACGTGGAGGCGGTCGACGCGACGAGCGGCATCGTGCCGTGGGCGGACGTCCAGCGCCGCATCGCGGCCGGCTGGGCCCGCCGCCCGACGTCGATGCCGCTTCCCGGCTGGCGAACCGGCGGCGCGGACGGCTTGCGGATCGGCCCGCATGACAGGGCCGCATTCTTTTCGCTATAATGAGATGGTTCCATGCATCAACGGTCCTCCGGGACCGGTCGACGGAGTGAATAGGCAGACGATGCGCCCTACGATGAACGATAGACAAACCGACATATGGAATATGATTCAGCGCGAAGGCGAAGTGAAGCTGAGCGAGCTGAGAGCGAAATACGCGGTAACCGAGATGACGATTCGCCGCGATCTGGAGAAGCTCGAGCAGCTCGGGCTCGTCCGGCGAACGTTCGGCGGGGCGATACCGGTTACTCCGGACGTGTCGCTCCAGGAGCGACACACGGTCAGTCCCGAGGAGAAGGCGGCGATCGGCATCGCGGCCGCCGCCCTCGTCCGGCCGAACCAGGCGATTTTCATCGACGGCGGGACGACGACGTTGCAGCTCGCGAAGCAGATGAAGCCGGATGCGTCCGTAACGGTCGTGACGAATGCGCTGAACGTCGCCGCGATCCTGCTGGACAAAGGCTTTCACACGATCGTCGCCGGCGGCATGCTGCTCGAGAAAACCGGCTCGATGGTCGGGCCGATCGCGATGTCGACGCTCGGCACGATGGCATTCGACCAGTCGTTTCTCGGGACGACGGGCATTACGCTCGAGCACGGCTTCAGCAATTCCAATTCGCTGGAAGCGGAGCTGAAGCGGGAGGCGATGAGGCGGTCGGGGCAGGTGAACGTTCTTGCCGATGCGAGCAAGTTCGGAGAAACGTTTTTGCATTCGTTCGCCGGATACGCCGACGTCGACCGCATCGTGACGGACCGCTGGCCGCCCGAGCCGTTCGTGCAAGCCGCCGACCCGGCCGGCGTCGAGATCGTCGTGGCGTCCCAGGTCGATTCGTAAAGCGGGCCGCCCGCTCCATCCGGCATGATGAAAAAAAGCCTTGCGACACGAGCCCGCAAGGCTTTTCGGCGATTATTTGCTAAACTGCCGGAAGCTGTCCATCCGCATCAACCGATGGATCATGAATTCGGCGATTCCGAGCAGCAGCGTCAGCGTCAGCAGCTCGGTCCAGGAAAGCGACCAATCCATGATATACGCCACCGCCCAAAAATAAACGAACGCCATGACCGCGTCGGCCGTCGTGGCGACGCCGTTGCCCGCCGTGCGCAAAATGAATTGGTCGCCTATGGCGTAAGCGATCAGCGTAAAGACGACGGAAGCGGTAATGCAGCTTAACAGGCTCGCTTCGGTGAACCAATAAAGAAGCGAAACGGCGATCGCGCCGTTCACGAACAGTTTGACGAGAAATTTTCCCATGGGACGTCCCACCTTGTCTAAGTAGTGTCGGAGTGCGCTTTCACTGCTAGCTTGCTTGAGTCGCGAGGAAAATATGCATCCCTTGATCGCGAAGGACAAGCAATTGATGGCACCGGCGCCGGTCGGCGTTCGTTTCTGGTATACTGAATAGAATAACGTCACACGAAGGGGAGAACAGGATGGGAGCCATATGGATCTCGAACGTCCGCATCGCGGCGGACAACGGAATGATCGAACGGGGAGCCGTCAAAATCGAGCACGGTCGCATTGCGCGGGTCGTGGAGCATCGCGGCGGCGACGAGCGCATGCCGGACATCGATCCGGCGGACGATCTGATCGACGGAGGCGGCCGGCTGCTCATCCCGGGCATGATCGACGTCCATATCCACGGAGCGAACGGGTACGACATGATGGACGGGACCGAGCGGAGCGTCGAGGCGGTGTCCGAGGCTTGCGCTTCGGCGGGCTGCACGTCGTTTCTTGCCACCTCGGTCAGCTCGACCTTGGACGATTTGCTGGCCATGATCGGCGCGGTCGCGAACGTGACGGGCCGCGAACCCGGCGCCCGCATCGCGGGCATTCACGCGGAAGGCCCCTACTTGAACGTCAAGCGGAAAGGCATGCAGAACGAGGCTTATCTTCGTCACCCGGATTTGGACGAAATGAAGCGGGTTATCGAGCAGGCGGGCGGGCGGCTGAAAATGGTCACCGTCGCGCCGGAGCTTCCGGGCGGCATGGACATGGTCGCCTTCTTGCACGAACAGGGCATCGTCGTGGCGCTGGCGCATTCCGACGCCGATTACGATCAGGCGACCGAAGCGTTCCGTCTCGGCGCGAGCCACGTGACGCACTGCTTTAACGGCATGCGGCCGATCCACCATCGCGACCCCGGTCTCGTCGCCGCCGCGTTCGAGCAGCCGCACGTCAGTCTGCAGGCGATCGTCGACAACGTTCACCTCCATCCCGCGATCGTGCGCCTGATGCACCGGGTGAAGGGACCGGAAGGCGTCGTGCTGATCACCGACGCGCTCCAAGCGATGGGACTCGGCGACGGCACGTACCGGTTCGGCGGCCACGACGTCACCGTATCGGGGGGCGTCGCGACGTTGAAGGACGGGACGCTTGCCTCGAGCACGGTAACGATGAACCAGGCGTTAAAATATACGGTCGAGGCCGGCATTCCGCTCCATGACGCGGTGACGATGGCGAGCCGGACGCCGGCGGATTTGCTCGGCTTGCCGCGCAAGGGGCGGATCGCTCCGGGAGCCGACGCCGACGTCGCCCTGCTGGACGACCGATTCGAGGTCGAATGGACGATGATCGAAGGCCGCATCGTGTACAAGCGCGGGTCGTCCGGGGGATAAAGCGGCTTGCGAATGCGTACGCTATTGCCGATTCCATCTCGAAAGGATTGAACGGCATGAACGGCAACGACGGACAACCGGACGTATACAACGAAACGACGAACACCGCCGGCGGCATTACGACGCCCGCGAACCAGCAGGACGTCTCCCCGACCGACCTGCTTGCCGAAGCGGTCGAGGAAGGGATGGACCGGCTTCGGCAAACGTTCGAAGACGAGAACGACCCGAAATCGTAAGGTAGCGAAAAGACGCATGGCCGCCGGGGGCGGTCATGCGTTTTTTTGCAGCTTGTTGGACGGCCAAACAAACGGCTCCGTTTAGGCGAATAGGCGGTTCGCGTCATTTCCGTCTTCTTTTTTGGCGAACGCTCGGTTATGATACGGGTGAAGCGCATCGCCCGGATTTGGCGATGCGCAGACGGGAGGGGAGCCGCTATGGCCGGAACGAAGGCGGTATTGTTCGATTTGTTCGAAACGTTAATCAGCGAGTACGCCGACGGCGTACGCAAGGTCGACCGGGCGAACCGCAGCGACGCGGCACGGCTCGGGCTCGAGCACGACGCGTACCGGCGCGAATGGGGAGCGCGTCGGGAGGGGAGGATGACGGGAGCGTTTCCCGACTATTTCGCCGTTATGCGCGACATTTTGCACTCGCAGAATGCGGCGCCGGACGAAACGGTGCTTCAGGCGATGTACGAGGAACGGCTTCGCGAAAAAGCGGCCGCCTTTCGCGGCAACGATCCCGAAGTGGTCGATATGCTGCGCGAGCTGAAGCGGGCGGGCTTGCGTCTCGGTCTCGTCAGCAACTGCACGGAGGAAGAAGTGCGTGCTTGGGAGAACAGCGAGCTTGCCGAATGGTTCGACGACGTCGTGTTCTCGTACCGGGTCGGCTGCGCCAAGCCGGATCCGGCCATTTACGGGCTTGCCTGCGAACGGCTGGAGGTGCGCCCCGGCGATTGCCTGTTCGTCGGCGACGGAGGCTCCGACGAGCTGAACGGAGCGGCGCGAGCCGGCATGACCGCTCGCCGGGCCGTCTGGTATTTGCCCCAGGCTATGCGGGAGCGCGACTTCGGTTACCCGCAGCTGGTCCGACCGATGGAGGTCGTCCGGGTCGCGCTCGGCGGGGAGGGGCTTTCGTGATCGTGCATTACCGGATCGTGACCGGCGTATCCAGAGGAATCGGTGCCGCGCTGGCCGAGCGGCTGCTCGGACCGGACCGGCTCGTCATCGGGATCGCGAGAAACGACAATGAAGCGGTTCGGGCGACGGCCGAAGCGAAAGGCTGCGGCTACCGGTTCGTTCCGTTCGATTTGGCCGATACGACGGGCATCGACGGGCTGATGGACGAGCTGTTCCGGTCGATCGACCGCGGACGGGCCCGTTCGGTCGCCCTCGTCAACAACGCCGCGTCGCTTAGCCCGCTTCGGCCGATCCATGCTTGTACCGATCGGGAAATCGCCGGGCATTACGCCGTCAACTTGCTCGCGCCCGTTTTGCTGACGAAGCATTTCGTCGGCCGGACGGCGGGCTGGAACGCCGTCAAATCGGTCGTCAACGTGTCGTCCGGCTCGGCCGAATGGCCGATGGCGGGGATGGCGCCGTACTGCAGCTCGAAAGCCGGACTGAACGCGTTTACGCAATGCGTCGCGCTCGAGCAGCAGGACGTCGATAATTCCCGTACGCGTATTCGCCGTCTACCCGGGCATGGTCGAGACCGACATGCAGCGGCTGGCCCGGACGAGCCGAAGCGACGAGCTGCCGGGGGCGGGACGGTTTCGCGAAGCGTTCGAGGAGGGGCGGCTGACGACCCCGGAACGGGCGGCGGAACGGATCGTTCGGCTGCTGGAGTCGAAGGGGGAAGTTCCGGTCTTGATCAGAAGGCCGGACGATGCGGAGGAGGTCGTATTCGAATGAGGAGCGGTCCGATCCAATCGCTGGTGCTTGGCATCCCGGTAGCGAAAAGCGACTACGATCGCGCGATCGACTGGTATGTCGGCGCGTTGGGCTTCGAGCTCGTCTGGAAAAAGGGCGTCGCCCAGCTTCGGATGCCGAACGGGCAAAAGCTGCTCGTGTTCGATCCCGACGACGACCCGGATAGCATTTGGTACGCGGGGGATTACGAAGCGCATCCGCACTACTCCGTGCAGCTCGTCGTCGGCGACCTCGAGAAGCTGACCGAGAGGCTGACCGGCAGCGGCGCGCGTCTCGGCCCGATCCTGCGGGGAGGAGGAGGCGGACGGGATATGCGGATCGACGATCCGTTCGGCAACCGCTGGTGGGCGATCGAGGACCCGAAGCCGAATGCCGCGGCCCCGAGCCCGCTCGACGAGTTTAGCCGAAAGTCGTCGTTTGGACGAAGCGGCGCCGCTACGGACCGGATTCGGCTTCGGCCGACCGGCGCCGGCGACCTCGATTTCGTCGTGGATGCCGAAACCGCCGAAGGCAGCCGTCCGTATGTCGGCCAATGGACGCGCGAACGGCATGCGGAAGCGATCGACGACCCCGACGCGATGCATGCCGTGATCGTCCGTCTCGGCGACGGGCAGCGGATCGGGTATGTCATCGCGCAGGGGCTGCGGGAAGGACGTTCGATCGAGCTGAAGCGGCTCGTCGTTACCGAGCCCGGCAACGGCTACGGCCGCGAGACGGTCCGGTTGGTGAAACGGCTCGCGTTCGCCGAATGGAGGGCGCGGCGTCTGTGGCTGGACGTCCGGGCCGGCAATACGCGTGCGGAACGGCTGTACCGATCGGAAGGCTTTCAAATCGAAGGCGTGCTTCGCGACGCCGATTACGCGGACGGACGGTACGTGTCGCTCGCGGTGCTGTCCATGCTGGCGGACGAATACGTGCCCGAGCCGGCGGCCGGGCCGGCGACGTAACGGTACGGTCGGACGCCACGCGGGACGCTATCCCCGTCTCCGCGTGACGCGACGTTTGCGGCCGCATTGCTGTCCTTTGACCGCGTCCGACAAATACGGGACCGTTCTCGCGTTCGGGCGGTTATCCGGCAAGCGGAACGTCCGGACGATGCGCGGCACGTCGGTGTTGACCATCCGCTTCATAAGGCGGATGGGGCGGCCGTATTTCGCGTAATCGAAGTCGCCCGTATCGGGATCGATAAACTCGCCGGGCAGCTCCTCCGGCGTCGAATAGGCGAATATCGTTCCGTTCCTTTCGGCCAGCAGGATGAGGGGAGAATCGTCGTATCCTTCCTTCTCCCATTGCTCGCGGGTCATCCGGAACGCGTACAGCGTCAGGACGTCGCCGTATCGGCGGCCCCGGTACTTGAACACGAAGTGCACCTCGTATTCCGCCGACGGGTCGAAAACGGATTTGTCGACCGCGACGTACCGCTTCCACCAAAGCGGGAACCGGAGCGTAAAGCCGTATCGGGCATCCCGGTAGACGGTGATCGACGTTCGTTTCATGATTGTCACTCCCTTCCAATGCTGTAACTGGCTACATATGGTTCAGCGTATGCGGGCGTGGGCGTTTCGGTTCGTTCGGCAGCGGATCCGGCCGGGATACGAAAAAGGCCAACCGTCCGTTCGACGGTTGGCCTGTGCGGCGTATGGGTTTAACGGGAAGTCAGGTGCCGAAGCGCTTCCTCCGAGACGACGATCGGCTCCTTCGGGATGCGATCCGGCGAGAAGCCGGCTACGAGCTCGGCCGGCCGGACCGGCTCGGGCCGCTCGATCAGGCCGCTCCAGTAGGCGAGCCAGCCGACGACCCGCTCGGGCGGAACGCCGTTTTCGCGGAGCGAGACGAGCATGACGGCGTCGTCGCGCTTCGCGAGGCGCCGTCCGTCCGGGCCGTACAGCAGCGGAATGTGGGCGAAGGCGGGAGCGGCCAGGCCGAGCGCCTCGTACAGCAGCAGCTGGCGCGGCGTCGAATCGAGCAGGTCGGACCCGCGAAGCACGTCGGTGATGCGCATCGCCGCATCGTCGGCGACGACCGCCAGCTGATACGCGTACACGCCGTCGGCGCGCTTCACGACGAAGTCGCCTCCCGAGCCGGCCGGGAAATGCTGTTCGCCCGCGACCGCATCGCGGAAGAAGACCGGGCGGTCCGGCAGCGCGAACCGATACGATGGCGTCTTGACCGCGGCGCGGGCGGCTTGCTCCTCCGGCGTCCGATGCCGGCACGTGCCCGGATAGGCCGGGCCTTCGGAAGCGAGCCCGTGGGGGGCGCTAGCGATCGCCGCCAGCTCGGCCCGGCTGCACGTGCAAGCGTACAGCAGGCCGTCGCGCTCCAGACGGCCGAACAGCCGGTCGTATTCCTCTTCGCGTTCGCTCTGCACGTACGGGGCGTACGGGCCGCCGATATCCGGGCCTTCGTCCCAATCGAGACCGAGCCAGCGCAAATCGCGGATCATCAGCTCGGCGAAGGCCGGCCGGCAGCGGGGCTTGTCGATATCTTCCAGGCGCAGCACGAATTCCCCGCCCGCGGCGCGCATCTGCAGCCAGGCGAGCAGGGCGGTGCGGGCGTTGCCGATATGCAGCCGGCCGGACGGGGTGGGAGCGAATCGGCCTCGTCTCATCGTACACCACGCCTTTCCTGTCGAAACGTTTGCGGACATAAAAAAAGAAGATGCTTGCGCACCTGTCCGGGTTTTCACTATGAAGGTCGGTTCGTCGAACCCGAGGGCAAGCGACGAAAATGGAAGATAAATGGCGGAGCTGACGGGATTCGAACCCGCGGTCTCCTGCGTGACAGGCAGGCATGTTAGGCCTCTACACCACAGCTCCGCGAAACTTATTTCCGAAACACAAGTCGTATCATAACACGGACATGCCGGTATGCGCAATAGTTTGTTCAAAAAAATCTTGTAAGCCCGGAGGGAGGCGAACCGGTTGCCCTTTTTGAAAAAAGTAACGCTGGACCGGTCCAATCTCGACGATGCCGAGCGGGAGCGCTATCCGTTTGCACTGCCGGCGATTCGGAGCTTGACGGAGCTGTCGTTCGACGCGGACGTTACGTTTTTTACCGGGGACAACGGCTCCGGCAAGTCGACGCTGCTCGAGGCGATCGGCGCTGCGTGCGGCTTCAGCATCGTCGGTGGCAAAGACCTCGTCATCGGCAAAGAAAAGGACGACGCGAAGCTGGCCTCCATCCTGAAGCTGTCGTGGCTGCCGAAGGTGAACAACGGTCTTTACTTCCGGGCGGAGACGTTCGATACGTTTGCGGGCTATATCGACGAGCTGGCCAAGGAGCCGACGATCGGTTCTTCCGCTTATGCGCCGTACGGCGGTGTATCGTTGAACGAACGGTCGCACGGCCAGTCGTTTTTAACGTTTTTCACGAACCGGATGGGACGGAGAGGCCTTTATTTGCTGGACGAGCCGGAGTCGGCGCTGTCGCCGCAAAATCAGCTCGCCTTGCTCCGCATCGTGTGGGAAGCGGTCGAGCGAAGCGGCTCGCAATTCGTCATCGCGACGCATTCGCCGATCTTGATGGCGTACCCCGGCGCGAGGCTGTTTCTGTTCGACGACGCATCCGTGCGCGAAATCGAATACGAGGATACCGAGCATTATCGGCTGACCAAGCATTTTCTGAACGACAGGGAAGCGTACTTTCGCACGTTGTTTCGGGATTGACGGAAAATTTCATTCGGGTGCGGCGGATACGGCGGTATCGGGCCGTGCGGGAAAATGCCCGGAAGCCAATCGGCGTCCGGGCTATTCCGCGTCAGACGGGCGAGCGCTGACGCTTGAACTCCTCGATCGCCGCGTCGTTCATTCGGGCGGGAGTCCATTTCGGCTCCCATACGAACTTCACGTCGACGCCGCGTACCCCGGGGATCGCCCCGATTTTCTCCGTAATGTCCTCCACGATTTCGTCCTTCATCGGACATTCCGGGACGGTCAGCGTCATTTCGATGGAGACGCGGTTGTCCGCATCGACGTTCACCTCGTAGACAAGTCCCATGTCGACGATATTGACATGCACTTCGGGATCGAGAACGTCTTCCAGCACCGTCCATATCCGTTCTTTCAAGTCCATGGCGTTTTCCTCCGGTTGGCGAATATCGTACGTCACCATTATTTCCAGCGGACGGGAAAACATGAGCCGAACGACAAACAAGCCGCTTGCGGAGGCAGCGGCTTTTCGGGAATGGGTCGGGTAAGCGCTTATACGGAACGGGAGTTCCGGGATTACGGCGACTGCCGCTTATGTCTTGAACAACGGCTCGACGAACGAGGCGATGAACGTATCGGCGATCCGCTCGGCCGTATAGCCGTACGTCTGACGCAAATGCAGGTTGACGGGGGGCGCGAGGGACGAAATCAGCACATGGGCGACGAAGACGGCGTCGGTCGGACCGGTTTCGCCGCGCTCCTGCGCCTCCTTCAGCAGCCCGCAGAGCAGGTCGTGCATAAACCGATACGGCGTCGATTGGAAAAAATGCTCGCGCTCCTCCGCGCACGTCCGGCTTAGCAGATCGGCTTGAATCGCCCTGAGCCAAGTCGACTCCTCGTTGACGAAGCGGATCAGCATGCGCAGGACGGCCTCCAATCGCGTTTTGGCGCTTTTGTCGGCATCGCGCTGAAGAATGTCGCGGATTTCGACGGTCAGACGATCGAAATGCTCTTGCAGCAGCTCCATGCACAGCTCGCCTTTTTGTGCGAAACGGCGATACAGCGTCGCTTGGCCGATGCCGGCCGTTTTGGCGATTTGGTGCATGCTGACGGCATCGACGCCGTGCTCGGCGAACAGCTCGCGGGCCGTCTTCAGGATGACGTCGCTGACGTGTCGGGCGTCTTTTCGTTTCGGATTCATCGACATGGGTTCTCACTCCGTTCCTTTCCATCGGACGGGCCGTACGTATTCGTCGTTGACAACCGGACAATTGTCCGCTAATATTCAGAAATAGAAACAGAAGCGGACAATTGTCCGCAAAAAAGGGACGCCGCTCGGGCGATAAGGAAATCACCTTTATTGTATCGCGGCCCGCCGCACAGGTCAATTTCCGCCCCAAGGGGACCGGGCGTACGAACCGTAGGAGGAGAGAAATCATTATGTCCGCACCATCGCAAGATCGAGGCAAGCCGATGACGATGAAAGAAATCGTCGCCCCGCTCATCGCCATTATCGTGGGCATGTTCATGGTCATTTTGGACGGGACCGCCATGAACGTCGCCATGCCGAAATTGATGGACGATTTTCAAAGCTCCATCACGCTGGTCCAATGGACCGTAACCGGCTACGCGCTAGCCCAATCGGCCGTCATCCCGCTCGCGGGCTGGCTGTCCGACCGGTTCGGGGCGAAGCGCATTTTCATTTTGTCCGTCATTCTGTTCACGATCGGTTCGGCGCTTTGCGCATTGGCGGTCAACGTCGAACAGCTGATCGTGTACCGGATTTTGCAAGGACTCGGAGGCGGGATGGTCGCTCCGATCGCGATGGCTTTTACATACCGGCTCAGTCCGCCGGGAAAAGTCGGCGCCGTTATGGGGATGATCGGCATCCCGATGCTGCTTGCGCCCGCGCTCGGACCGGTCATCTCCGGCTGGCTCGTCGAGAACGCGACCTGGCATTGGATATTCCTGATCAACATTCCGATCGGCATCCTCGGCGTCATCATCGCCGTCCGCACGCTGCCGAACATCGCGCGGCAGGCGGTGCCGTCGCTCGACCTTCTCGGCATCTTGTTCGGACCGATCGCCTTCGCCGCACTCGCTTACGGCGTCAGCGAAGGAGGGACGGACTGGACGTCGGCCAAAACGATCGGCGGCCTGATCCTCGGCGGGGTCGCGTTGATCGCCTTCGTCATCGTCGAGCTTCGGCGCTCGCAGCCGCTGCTCGAGCTGCGCGTATTCGCCTCCGTCAACTTCACGCGGGGCATCGTCGTGCAGTGGGTTTCCCAAATCGCGCTGTTCGGGACGCTGTTCCTCGTGCCGCTGTTCCTGCAGCAGGCGAAAGGGTACGACGCGCTGGAGACGGGTCTCATCCTGCTCCCGCAAGCGCTGAGCGCCGCCATCTTCATGCCGATCGGCGGCCGGCTGTTCGACAAGATCGGCGCGCGTCCGGTCGTCATGACGGGACTTGCGATCGTCACCGGAGCCGCGTTTCTTCTGTCGCGCGTTTCGGCCGACACGACCGTCTTCGGCTTGATGATTCCGCTCGCGATGCTGGGCGCCGGCATGGGCTTGTCGATGATGCCGCTCAACACGCACATTATTCAGTCGGCTCCGGCCCATTTGGTCGGCCGGGTGACGTCGCTGACCGGCGCCGCCCAGCAAGTGATGTCGTCGTTCGCCATCGCGGGCTTGTCGACGATTTTGACGAGCCGGATGAAGCATTACGGGCCGACGGCGGCAAACCCGCTGGACGCGATGTCGTCGTCTTACGGCGATACGTACTTGATCCTGTCCTGAATCGCCATCGGCGGAACGATTATCGCGTTCCTGCTGCGCCGTCCGAGACGGAAGCCGGAAGGCGAGGCGGAGAAGACGGAAGTCGGCATGATGATGAGCCATTGATCCGGCATCTTACGGCGAAAGGCGTGCAATCGCCATCGGCGGAACGATTATCGCGTTCCTGCTGCGCCGTCCGAGACGGAAGCCGGAAGGCGAGGCGGAGAAGACGGAAGTCGGCATGATGATGAGCCATTGATCCGGCATCTTACGGCGAAAGGCGCGGGGACGATCGTCCTCGCGCCTTTCTTTATGGGTGCCGCGCCGCCGGTTCGCTTCCGAACAGGCGGAAGACCGGCTCCTCGCCGCCGCCGCCGCCGCAGGTCGGGCATTCCGCCACGGGAGCCGGAAAGGCCATGACGACCGACGACGTATACGTATCGAAGTTGAGGCTTACGACTTTGCCTTCGGTTTGCGGCGGTTCGTATCGGGTCAGACGGCGGACGATTTCGGTGCCGACCATTCCCGCCAGCATCATGTAGACGGACGGGATCGCCGCGCTCGGCATGCGGAAGCCGGAAGCGAGACAGCTTTCGATCGTCGCTGCATAGAGCTCGTTCGCCCGGCTTTGGAGCAGGTGGTTGCAGTCGATGCAGCCCGTCTCGCCGGGAACGACGGTGTAGCAATGACCTTCGGCGACATTCATTCCTCCTCCGATAAAAGGAATGCCGAGCCGGACGCAAGCCTCGTTCACCCACCGTTCCAAAAGAAAGTAGGGCTCGTCGGCCGCCAGCACGACCAGCTCGCTTCCCCGTACCGCCTCTAGCGCGTCCTCCGCCGAGCCGATTTTGCGGGCAACGCCCTCGAACCGCAGATCGGGGCGAAACCGGGACATAAAGTCGGCTGCCGCCTCGAGCTTGGGGCGACCGATGTCGCGTTCCCCGTACAGCAGTTGCCGGTTCAGGTTGCTGCGTTCGACGACGTCGAAGTCGACGACGCGTACGGCGGAAAGTCCGCAGCCGGCCAGCTGGAACAGCACGCCGGAGCCGAGGGAGCCCGCTCCGATGACCGTTACGCGCGCCGTCTTCAACTTTTCCTGCATCTCCCAGCCGCTTCGCGTCAAGCTCGATCGGTACGAGAAAAAGCCCGCGTTCGCCCGGAACCGGTCGAGCTCGGGCGGCGACAGGGAGGTACGCTTCGCCGCCGCCGCATCGTCGAGCAAGCCGGCCTCATCCAGCGCGCGGACGCATTCGTCGAACGCCTCCCGGGTCGTATCCGGGTCATCGGCCGCCGTCGCCGCGTAGAGCTCGTCCATTGTTCGCGTGCCGTCCATCCGACGAAGGAGGGCGTAGACGGCGCCGTCCGCGTCGTCGATTTCGACAGCCCGTCCCGGAAACGTTTCCCCGATCCGCAGCGCCCCATCGGCTGTCCTCCGGATCGTAAACAGCGGCTTGAATAGCGGTTGTACGGCGAATGTCATGAGCGTGACCTCCTTGGAGAGCTTGTGTGCCGCCACAAAGTCGAAGAGGGTGTCCCAAAAGTACGCTTTGGAACACCCTCAGTCGGGATAAACGTAAACGTCGCTATCCCGATTCGATCGGCGTTCAGTTCAAGTTGCGGCCCGTCAGGACGACTGACTCGATTTTTTTGATGACGATTTTCACGGCCGTCACCTCCTTCTTCGGCAGCGGAATCGGCGTCAGTTGAAAGCGAGACCCGTCGTTTTGACGGAAGGAACCGGCTTGACCTTAATTTTCTTCATGTCGCATCACCTCCTTTCCGGCGTACGATCGATCGGCACCACGAGCCGATCAGCACGCTGAACGGGAGCAGGCAGGCGGCCAGCAGCATCACGCGAACCGCGGCGTGCGCGGAGAGAAGCGGAAAGCCTTCCAGCGACCGAGCCGTGTCAAGGATGAACCGGAGCGCGATCGGAAGCTGGACGAGCCCGACCCAAGCCAGCGCTGCGGCGACGCCGATGACATAAAACCAGACGTATCCGGCAATGATCGTCTTTTCGCGGGCGGGGACGTTCGCCCACGACTCCCGAAGACGATCGTCCCGGCGGCGGAACAAGACGGCGATTCGTAGCCGCGTATGCTCGAGCAGCCGGTCGCAGCGACAAAACGTGGTGAACACGTAATACAGATCGGTTTTCATGAAAAAGAGAAATTGAAACAGCAGCAGCTGGAGCAAATGAAAGGCGGCCATACGAACGATCCGGTTTCCCGTCTCGCCCAGTGGAAGCGCTCCGGCGTCGTGCAGGACCAGCAAGGCCGTTCCCGCCGCCAGCAGCGCCACGTCCGTGAACATGCCCGCCAAGTAAGCGGCATAACGCAGCCGATGCGGGACAAGCACAATGCCCGACATATCGGTCAATGCGACCGGAAACAGCAGCCGGTGGCCGACGCCGAATCGGCAGCGGACGCCGAGCGAGCGCGCCGCGAGCAGGTGGGCGGTTTCGTGCAGGGCCAGCAGCAGCCAGCAAAGCGCGATCGCCGCCAGCACGTTCCATGCCGGAGACGACGTCGCGAAGAAATCGTCCGTCCGCGGAAGAAGGGAGGGACGCCACACATACGCCGCCGGCACGAATGCCGCGGCTATCGCATAGACCGCGAACGCGGCGGGGGTATGGAACAGCAGGCGGCCGCAACGGCCGGGGAGCCTCGCGAACGGCTCCCGCCCGGAAGCGCGGTCGTGCACGATCCGCCCGTCGATGCGGTAGACGAACGGGTACTCGTCCGTCAGCTCCTCCACGAACGATTGGACGTCGACCGGCTCCCCGTATCGTTCGGCCAACAGCGACTCCGCCGAGCGGATCGTATGCCCGGCGCGGATCAGCTCGAGCGCTTCCCAGCCGACCCGCGGGATCGCGACGAACACCCCGACGTCGGTTCGTCCGACGACGTATTCCTCTTCGCTCTCCGCCCGCATCGCCAGCTCGTGCAGGACGAGGACGCTGTCTTTGCCCAGCTTCGCGCTCATCGCCGATTCCCCTCCGTACGCCCCCATTGTAATGGAAAGAAAGGGACGGAGCATGCAGCTTTCGGCCCGCTTTTGTGACGCGTTTCCCGATGACCGGTCATGCCGCATTCGTGACGTCGTCATACCGAAACGACGGTTTCGGAACGGAAGCCGGGGACGCAAAAAAGCCGTCCGGATCGGACGGCTTGTACGGTCGAAAAAAAATGGGCGAAGCTCTTGCATTCGAAAAAAACCTATGTTAATATATCATAATAGTTAAAGTATCAGTTATTATTTGCAATGTACCAAACTTATAATATCACATCAACAACTTTTTGTCAACCTTCAATCCGATTCGAAGCTACAGGGGGAGGAAGCTGGACTATGACGAACGAGCAGCGTCCGGGAGTAAACGCCGAAGGCGCGCACCGGCAAGAGAACATGTCGTACGAAGAGCAGACACGCACCGGCACCGACCCGAACGACGAACCGTTTCGCGCCGACGACGATTTGTCGCTGCCGCCCGGCATTACGATGAACGATCCGGTGCGTCTTTATTTGAAAGAAATCGGCCGCGTCCAGCTGCTGTCGGCGGATCACGAGATCGAGCTGGCGAAGCGGATCGAGGAGGGCGACGAGTTCGCCAAGCGAAGGCTGGCCGAAGCGAACTTGCGCCTCGTCGTCAGTATCGCGAGACGGTATGTCGGCCGCGGCATGCTGTTCCTCGATTTGATTCAGGAAGGCAACATGGGCTTGATGAAGGCGGTCGAGAAGTTCGATTACCGGAAAGGCTTCAAATTCAGCACGTACGCGACGTGGTGGATCCGCCAGGCGATCACGCGCGCCATCGCCGACCAAGCCCGGACGATCCGGATTCCGGTCCATATGGTCGAGACGATCAACAAGCTGATGCGCGTGACGCGACAGCTCGTGCTGGAGCTTGGCCGAGAGCCGACGCCCGAGGAAATCGCGAAGGCGATGGAGCTCAGCACGGACAAGGTGCTGGAAATTATGAAAATCGCGCAGGAGCCGGTTTCGCTCGAAACGCCGATCGGCGAAGAAAACGACTCGAACCTGGGCGACTTCATCGAGGATCCCGACGCGCTGGCGCCGGCGGACGCGGCCGCCTACGAGATGCTCAAGGAGCAGCTCGAAGACGTGCTCGACACGCTGACGGAGCGGGAGGAGAGCGTGCTTCGACTCCGCTTCGGGCTCGACGACGGGCGTTCGAGAACGCTCGAGGAAGTAGGCCGCGAGTTCGGGGTTACGCGGGAGCGCATCCGCCAGATCGAGGCGAAGGCGCTTCGCAAGCTGAGACACCCGAGCCGCAGCAAGCGGCTGAAAGATTTTTTGGAATAACGAGACGATCGGAGGGAAAACGAAGATGCCCGGATTTGTAATTCGCTGCCTGGACTGCGGCGAGGAGCAGCGTATCGTCCCCGGCCGCCGGCCGTACCGGAACGAACGGATCGTGTTCGGAACCGACAATTACGGGGCCGACCACATTTCTTGCGAATGCGGCAACGCGCTCGAGGAATGGAGCCGGTTCGAAGGAAAGCAGTTCGATAGCGAATTCGTCGTCGAATGGCGGGAGCTTTCGGCGAAGCCGACGGCGGCGAAAAACGCGTAAAGCGATTAGGCGGTCCGTACCCGAGTGCGGCCGTCTTTTTTTGCGTCGATATGCCGGTACGACATTTTATGTCGCACCTCCCCCTTTACAATGGAAAACGAAAGGGGGGACCAAGCATATGCCGAAAACGAAACGTGGCCGCGTCCTCTGGAATTTGCCTTCGCGCGGGCGCGGCACATGTCCGGTGTGCGCCGCCACGCGAATCAAGCTGCTGTATCCGCGCACGAAAACCGACGGCACGGCGGTCAAGGTGTGCAAGCGGTGCGCCGCTGCGCCGCAGCCTCGGGTGGACGCCGCCAACGGATGAGCGGTCGGCTCCGCCTGCCGCCGGTACGAAGGCCCGCGATTCGTCGCGGGCTGTTTGCATGCCGGGCGGTCCGATGTTGTAATAGGAGGATAAGGGCCAGAGGTCCCGTCGAAAGGAGCTGACGATGCCGCATGAGCAATATGCACCGGATTCAATGGTTCGACCAGCAAGTGCGGGAAGGCCGCTATCCGAACAGCTCCCGGCTCGCGGAACGGTTCGAAATCTCGAAACGGCAGGCGCAGCGCGACATCGAATACATGGAATCGTCGCTGCGCGCCCCGCTCGCGTACGTTCCCCGCAAGCGCGGATATGCGTACGAGGATAAAGCTTACGTGCTGCCTCTTCTATACATGACCGACGAGGAGAAAAAAATATTGAAATATCTCGCGGTTCGCTACAAGCAATACAGCTACGACAACGCCGCATCCGTCAACCGGATCGCCCATCTGCTCGAGAAATTTACCGACGAGGGGAGCGGAAACGACGGAGCCTCCGTGCGTCTGCCCGTATTCGGAGCGGAGCCGCGTACCGTCGAAGCGATTCAGCTGCTCTCCGGCGCGATCCGGGAGCACCGGGTCGTACACGTCCACTATCGCGAAGGGGAGCGGGAATCCCGGCTCGACCTGCGGCCGCTGCAGCTCGAATCCCGGTACGAAGCCGATTTCCTGACCGCCCTCGACGAGCGATCGGGCGAACGAATGACGCTCAGACTGGATGCGGTCGGCCGCGTGGCCATGACGGATCGCCGATTCGAGCCGGTGGACGGGGAGGCGGGGCATAGCGGCGAGGAGCCGGGAAGACCACCCGTCCGCAAGCCGTTTACGGCCCGCGTCGAGCTGGCGCGGCCCCCGACCGGCCGGTCGTGGAGCGGCTACCCGATCCGATTGGAGGGGGCGTCCGTTTACGAGGTGCAATTTTACGATATCGATTCGTTCGTGCAGCATTTGCTCGTCGCCGAGTGGGAAAAGCTGCTGTCGCCGAAGTAGCTGATCGACAAGCTGCGGAGCCGCTGTCTCCGCGCCATGGACCGGCTGGGGACGGACGATCGGTGAGAGGAGCGGAAGCGATGGGTTCGGTTGTATTGGATATCAAGATGAAGCGCGAGTCCAAATCGTTCACGGACAGCCTGCACGCCGTCCTGACGGCCGCAGGACGGTTCGACGGGCCGAAGTACCGGCTGTCCGTCTTGAGCGGGATGGCCTACAAGTTTACGGTGCATGAACGACTGCTGCCGTTGTCCGTAACCGCTTACGGTCAATGGGGAGTCGAGCACGGTCCGGCCGTCGACAATTTGGGCGTCTATACGGTTTGGGACGGAGGGCGCACCCGGCATCCGACGTTCCGTTATTATCAGCAGGACGCGGTGCGGTCGACGAAAGCAAGCTTGGACCGCGGCGTCGGCGCCGTGTATTGGATTCCGGAATTCGGCGTCATTCACGGCTACGACGACGGCGACCGGGTGTTTTATGTGAACAACGGGTGGACGGAGGAAAGCGGGGTATTGCTGTACGACAATTTCGGGCTGAACGCGACCCCGTTTTGGTACGTTCAATGGTTCGGCGGCAAAGTGGAGATCGACGAGCGCGAGATGACGCTCGAATCGCTGCGCTTGGCGCTGGACGATTGGGAGACGCCTTACAAGACGCCGCCCCAGACGGATATCGCTTCGGGCAGGCTCGCCTACACCTATTTGATGCAAGGGCTGGCCAGGGACGATTTTGACGAAAAGGGCGCCGTCTCCATTGTGGATGCTTTTCGAGCGAGCCGGACGGAAATTCGGGACGGTTTGCGCGATCTCGCGTGGACGCTGCCCGTGCTGGCCTCGGCCGCCGAGCTGTACGGCGAGCTCGCGGACGTGGCCGCCGATTTCGGGAGCTGCTTCGCGCAGCGGGACGGCGTCCGCCGGGTCGACCGGTCCCGGATCGGGGAGCTGATTCGGCTGCTGGACGCCGCGCTGGCGCTGGAGGAGCGGGCGATGAGGAGGTTCCGGGAGATTTCCGCCGAATACCCCGATCCGAGACGATCCGTCGTCCCGAGATGGGGGGCCCATATACCAAGATGAAGCGAGGGCGACAACAATGGGACGCGTTTATTTGGACGGGTTGCGCATGACGATCCAGTCGAAATCATACGTCGATGCGATGCACGCCGTCTTGACGCATAAAGGCTGGACGGACCGGTCGAAGCCGATGCTGGCGGGGATGACCGCTGCCGCCTTTCGCCTGTCCGTCAACCGCCGTCTGACCGCCGAATCACCGACGGCGTACAACTGGATGGCCGAGCATTTTTTGGCCGGAGACTTTATCGGCGTCGCGTCTTCGCAGCAAGCGGGGTTCTCGTTCGCGCCGACGTTTCCGCTCTACGCCCGGCAATCGATCGAGTCGATCCGAGCTTCGATCGACCGCGGGACGGGTGCGATTTTCTGGAAAGACGACTTCGTCGTCGCGGTCGGCTACCGGGACGATATCGGGGCGCTGCTCTATTCGGACGGGACGGAGGACGAGCCGCTCGAGCTGCCCTATGAGGCGTTCGGGATCAACGATAGTCCGTACTGGTACGTTCAGACGTTCGACGATCGGATGGACGCGGACGAATGGACGATATACAAGGAATCGCTCATTCAAGCGGCCGCGAAATGGGAGTGGCACGACCCCCTGCTCCCGGAGCGCGATTACGCGTGCGGCGAGGCGGCCTACGAGGCGATGGCCCGCGCGTTCGAGAGCGGCGACTTCGACCGGGACGGCGCCCGGCAGATCGTCGGCCGGCTTGCGGCGGCCAGACGCGATATCGCCGATTATACCGCGGAGCTGCACAGGCGATGGCCCGCTTGCGGCGCGATCGCGACACGTTACGCCGAAGCGGCGGACGTGCTCGAGGAGATGAACGGTCTCGCCGCCCGTTTGCCGGCCGGAAGCGGCGAAGCCGCCCGCCTGGCCTCGATGGCGGAGGAGGTCCGCGGGATCGAGGCGTCGGCGGTCCGGGAAATCCGGTCGCTGCTGCGCGAGACGATCGGCAACCGGTTTCACGACATCGGCTTGAGGTGACGCGACATTTTCCCGTCCGAGGAATGGTTTCCCAGCGGGATGGGGCATCCTATGCGGGAACGACCCGCGGTACAAGCGGGAACGGGAGGAGCGATCATTCATGCTGCAAACGGAAGCGAAGCCGCAGACGGGAACGCGGCGGCTTCAAGATCAAGTCGCGTTCGTCACGGGTGCGAGCTCCGGGATCGGCCGGGCGACGGCCATACGTCTCGCCGCGGAGGGCGCGAAAGTGTGCTTGGCCGATCTGAAGGAAAGCCGCTCGGAGGACGTGAAACGGACGATCGAGCAGGCCGGCGGCCAAGCGATCATCACGGACATCGACGTATCGGACCCGAAGCGGGTCGAGGAAGGGATACGCCAAATGGTGGAGGCGTTCGGACGGCTCGACGTCGTTTTCGCCAACGCCGGCATTAACGGAACGTTGGCGCCGATCGAGGATATGACGATCGAAGATTGGGATCATACGCTGACGACGAATTTGAAGGGGACGTTTCTGGCCGTCAAGTACGCGATTCCCCATATGAAGCTGCACGGGGGGAGCATCATCGTCACGAGCTCGATCAACGGGAGCCGGGTCTTTTCCAATTTCGGCTTCTCCGCGTACAGCACGTCGAAGGCGGGGCAGGTCGCCTTCGCGAAGATGGCGGCGCTGGAGCTGGCGCGGTACAAAATTCGCGTCAACGTCATTTGTCCGGGCGCGATCGAGACGAACATCGGCGAGAACACTCATAAGACGAAGGAGCTTGAAAAAATAACGATTCCGGTCCAATATCCGGAAGGAAGCCAGCCGCTCGAGCATCGGGCGGGGAAGCCCGAGCAAGTGGCCGACCTCGTCCTGTTTCTCGCCTCCAAGGAATCGGAGCATATTTCCGGTACGGAAATTTTCATCGACGGCGTAGAGTCGCTGCTGTAAGGCTCGCAGCGCAAAAAGCCGATTCCCGGAAACGAAAAAGCCGCGCATGGACGCGGCTTTTTTCGTTCCCCGGCGAATCGTCCGGGCATATACGGATCGGGCTACACCTTCATGTCGCCGTGCTGCAGCTGTGACGTTTCCACTTGGATGGTCGTATGCATGATATTATATTTTCGCTCGATCAGATGGACCGCCTGCTGCAGGACGTTTTGGCTGTCCGCGTCGTCGTCCACGAGCAGGTGGCAGCTGAGCGAATCGAGGCCGGACGTGATCGTCCAGACGTGCAGGTCGTGCACGTTGCGAACGCCGTCGATTTCGAGCAGCGACCGCTTTACGTCCTCGCAGTCGATCGTGACCGGCGTGCCTTCCATCAAGATGTGTACGGCGTGATTGACAACGCCCCAGGCGCCTTTCAAAATGAGCAGGGCGACGACGACGCTGATGACGGGATCGGCCCAATACCAGCCGAACAGAAGCATAAGCGCGCCGGCGGCGATCGCGCCTACGGAGCCGAGCGCGTCGCCGAGGACGTGAAGATAGGCGCTTCGCACGTTGATATTGTCTTTGACGTCGCTCTTGCGCATCAGCGTCCAGGCGCTGGCGAGATTGGCCAACAAACCGATGCACGCGACGACCATCATCGAGCCGCTCGCCACCTCGGGCGGATCGAACAGCCGCTGCGACGCCTCCCACACGATAAAGCCGGCGATGACGAACAGCGTCGCCCCGTTGAAGAGCGCGGCCAATATTTCGAACCGGTAAAACCCGTACGTCTTGTTCGGCGCGGCGGGACGGGCGGCGAAGTACATCGCGACGAGGCTCAAGGCGAGCGACGCGGCGTCGTTGAGCATGTGGCCCGAATCGGACAGCAGCGCGAGACTGTTCGTGATCAGCCCGCCGAAAAATTCGAGAATCATGATGCCTGCCGTAATCAGAAGAGCGATCGTCAGCCCCTTCTTGTTGTTCGGGCCATGGTGATGATGGCCGTGTCCATGGTGATGGCCGTGGCCGTGGCTGTGTCCGTGATGGTTATGCCCGTGCGCGTGACCGTGCCCTTCGTCGTGTTCATGCCCGTGATCGTGTCCATGATCGCAGTAGCGGCCATGCGCGTGATCGTGTCCTTGCCGTTTCGTTTTCGATTCGTCTTTGTCGTGTCCCATCCGGAATCCTCCATCCAACGTATGAGCATTTATTCATATATTGATTATAATTCACTCCTTTCCCCGTTGCAAGCCTCCAAGCGCCGGTTGTGAGAAAAAAAGCCCCGCCGCGTCATCGGACGCGCGGGGATGGCAGCGCCGCTCGGACGCGCGGCTTCGACCGAGCCCGCCGACCGGGGGCGGCGACCCGACGGCTACGGTGCGGCGGCAAGCTCTTCCGCCCCGAACTCCTCCTTGACGCCGCCGCTCTCCCGCATCGATCGTTCGAACGATTCCGTTCCGAGCCGGACGAGTGTTGCGAACGATTCCTCGGCGGAACGCGAGCCGTTTGCGACGGCAGCCAGCTCCGACTTCGCCAGCTCCCGGAACGATTTCGTAAACCCTTTGGGCACGAGCGGCACCGCGTAGGAGGCGTCCGGCTTCAAGGCGTAAAAGTCGGACAAGTCCCGTCCTTTGTAATCGGCGGCGTACCCGGTTCGGGCGAGAAGCTTCGTCGTCGATCGCGAGATGAGCTTCATATATTCGTCGCTGTGAATGTAACGGATCAGCTCCCAAGCCAGCGGGGCGTTCGCCGACCGCGCATGGATGCCGAATATGGCGTCCGTCGCAAAGTCGGTCGTCGTCTGCGGCCGCGACGGGTCGACCGGCAGCGTGACGGTGTCCCATTGGATCGGGCCGGGGCCGTTCGTTTTCATCCTTTCCATAAGATCGTGCATTTGCATCGTCAGCAAATTGTCGATCGCCATCGCCGCCCGGCCGTCGAGGAAGACGTTGTTTTTGCCGAGGCTGATCGTGGACGTGCCGTCCGCATGGCGCTTGATCGGGTCTTCGGGATAATAGAGCTTGCCGGATGCGTAAGCGCGGGCGACCCGGACGAAGACGTCCCGCCAGGCCGTCGAATCGAGCGTGAACGACGCCGACTCCGGACCGAACAACGCCAGCCCTTCGGCGAGCCCGATCCGGTAGACGAGCTCGAACGGATCGCTCGTAAAGGTCGGCTGGAACAAGCCGTAAAGCGTTCGGCCGTCCGCGTCGGCGGCGGGAAACCGCTCGGCGAGACGAAGCAGATCGGTCCAGCTCATGCCGTCCTCCGGGTAAGGAATCCGGTAGGCGTCGAACAACGTTTTGTTGTAGTACAGCACTTTCGCGTCGAACGTATTGGCGAGCCCGTACAGCCGTCCGCCGCCTTTGGCGGTAAGCCGTTCGATCAATCCCGGAACGAAGCCATCGAGATCGAAGCCGGACCGGCGAACCGGGACGTCCAGGTCGTACAGCCCGCCGTTCCGGGCCATCGCTTCGTACTGGGATTCGTTCATGACGACGATATCCGGCTTCAGCTTCTCGACCGCCCGGACGTAATCTTGGATCGTATCGCCTTCGCCGCGCGTTTCCGACAGCGGGATGACGCGGAACGTCACGTCCGGAAATCGGGTCAGGAACAAGTTGCCGTAATCGTTGTAAAACGCTTTTTCGTTCACGTACAGGACGGACAGCTCGGCCGGGCCGGATTCGTCGTACGGCTTCCAGTCGGCGTCCCGGGAAGCGCCGTCGCGATTTCCGTCGGCGGCCGGCCGTCCGCCCGACCCGCCGGCGGACGGAACCGCGGACGAGTCGCAGCCGAATACCGCCGCGACGGCGAGGGCGAGCAGCGTGAACAGGGCGGCGATTCGTTTCATGAGGCGTCGTCTCCCATCTTTTCGATTTCGATCGATCCGGCGATCTTCATCGCCTCGTCCTGCGGAATGTTGCCGGTCAGCTTGAACCGGTACGGGCCGTCCCGCCAAGTCATTTCGAATTCGCCGGATTTTTTGATGCGCAGCTCGGCGGGCTTCCCGACGATATCGATCCGGCTCGCCGGCACGTTCGACACCGGCAGCTCCACCCGGCTTTGCGACAAGTCGAAGTAGCCGTCGCCGGAAGCGTAACGGACCGTAATCGTCGGCGACGGATCGGACTCGCCGGCGGACGAGACGACCTTTTGCAACGTGAAGCGGTCCGGGACGTAGCCGGGGGTTAAGACGGCGGTGCGGGCGCCCCCCGTTGACGGCTGCGGCCCCGTCCCGTCCCGGTCGGTCGGGGAAGGGGGGAGTGCCGCGGAAGGGGGGCGGAGCCGATCGGCGAGGCCGGACAAGCCGTCCGTCGCCAATGCGGCCGTGACGACGATCGCCGCAACGGCGAATGCCGCGCCGAGGCCGTATCGGACCGCGAGCCGTCCGGCTCGCCGAGTCTTCCGTCCGGCCGCCTCTTCGCGGGCACGCCGGAGCACCGCTTCCTTCGCGGCGCGGTCCGCCCGGACCGGGCGCAGTCCGTCGTCGATCGCGTGGCGGAGCTTATCGAGCGGGTCCATGGAATTCCCTCCAATCGCGCAGTTTCGGTTTGAGCAGCGCTCTCGCCCGGTGGAGCCGGTTGCGCACCGTTCCTTCCGGGACGTTCAGGATGTCGCCGATTTCGGCGGTGGACAAATCCTCGTAGTAATACAGCAGGACGACGTCCTTATACGGGTCGCGCAGCTTCATGACGTGATGCAGCAGCTCGCGGCTCGTCTCCTCCGCGACGATCCGGTCGACGACCGATTCCGCCGCGGTCGCGCCGGGCTTCGTCCAGTCGAACGGCGTGAGCAGCATCCGCCTCCACCAGGCGCTCTTGCGCATATCTTTGCAGACGTTGACCGTAATGGCGGCGATCCAGGTCGCCACGCTGCGAACCCCGCGGTAGCGGTCCCGGCTCCGGTATACGCGGAGAAACACTTCCTGGAACGCGTCCTCGGCTTTTTGAACGTCTTTCAAATAAAGGAACGCGATCCGCATGACCCGGTCTCCGAATTCGTCCATCAGCCGCGCCAGATCGTCCGGTCCGTCCAGCCCGAAAGGGCCGGCGGCGCCGGCTTCGGCAGCGTTCCCGCCGCCGTCGCGATCGTCGTTCGATTTCATATCGAGCACCTCCGTTCACACCTCTATAGACGAGCGACCCGTGCGGCGCGCTTCAACTATTTTTGATTTCGTGAGCGAAAGAACGCATGTGAAGCGATTGACAACGGCTGATTCCTGTTTTACTGTATATAAAGACATAAACACTTATACAGTTGGGGAGTGGAATCGATCATGATTTCGGACTATTTGCGCGAATTCGGTTACTTGGCGGTATTCGTCCTATCCGCGCTGCCGTGGCTCGAGTCCGCGGCCATCGTTGCGCTGGCCGTCGCGTTCGGCCTGAATCCGTTTTGGTCGGGCGTGCTCGCCTTCGCGGGCAATTGGCTGACCGTCCTGCTCGTCGTATTCCTGTTCGACCGGTGGCACCGCTCGCTTGACAAACGCCGCGGCCCGGATTATCGTGCGAAGGAGGAGAGCAAGAAGGGCAAGCGCGCTTACCGGATCTGGATCAAGTACGGGCTGCCCGGCTTGGCGATTCTCGGGCCGTTGTTCATCGGCACGGAAATTGCCGCCGCCTTCGCCATGGGCTTCAAGGCGCCGCGCAAGCTTGTGCTGGCTTGGATGACGGGGGCGCTCGCGTTCTGGACCGTCCTGTTCGCCGTCGCGGCCCATTACGGCTTGGGCACGTTCGGCTTGATCCGCACCGACGTGTTCCCGGGAGCGTGACCGCCATGCGCAGCGCTTGCCGAATCGCCTGGTTCGAGTTGAAGGGCCGGCTCGTCCCGCTTGTCTTGACGTCGCTCATGGCGGCCGTCAACGGCTATATGCTTGGAAGCGAGATTACGGCCTATTTATCGGGAGCCGGCACCAAGCCGATCTTTTTCTCGTCCTTTTACGCGATGGACTGGATGCTCGTCGCCGTACTGCCTCTGCTCGGCACGATTCCGTTCACGAAGGAATATTTGTCGTGGAGCTCGTTCATGGACGAGCCGTTTCTGAAACGGCTGCGGTTTTACCGGATGTGGGCGATTCCGCTCGGGGTCGTCGCTTGGAGCCGGATTGTTTACGCTCTCGTCTGCCTCGCCGCCTCCCAGCTCGGCTTCGTCGCCGCGCTGGCCGTGTCCGGCTGGTCGGCGATGACCGAATATGGGAACGTTTGGACGCTCGTCTCGTACGCGCTCGTCTGGTTTGGCTATTCGGCCGCTTTGTGCGGCATTAACCCGTATTTGGAGTCCGGAACGAACGCCAAAATCGTACTCGCCGGCACGTTCGGCATCCTCGTGCTGTCGGCGGGGGCTGCGGCCGCTTTTCGCCTGCTGCTGGGCGAGCCGCTGTTCGTCTGGCTGCTGCGTGCGGTACGGGCGGACGCCTTCGTCCCTGCGGCGCTGGCGGTCGCGGCGGGGATCGCGGGCCTGCTTCTGTTCCGCCTTGCGCTCGGCCGCAGGCTGGCCCGCAACGAATAACCGTAACGACGAAAGGAGGCGGACGCGATTCGGCTGCCGATTCACCTTAACGATCAAAGCCGGGAACCGATTTACCACCAGATCGAGCAGCAGCTCGTCTCGCTCATCGTGAGCGGGCAGTTGAAGCGCGGCACGCCGCTTCCTTCGATTCGGGCTCTCGCCGGCGACTTGGCGTGCAGCGTCATTACGGTAAGCCGCGCCTATCAAAATTTGGAGCATCGCAAATATATTCGAACGGTGCAGGGGAAAGGCACGTTCGTGGCGGACGTGGAGCCGGAGGAGAGGAAGCAGGTCGCGGATGCGACGCTCTACCAGGCGTTTCGCAGCGCGGTGGAGATGAGCTTCCGGCTGCAGCTCGATCCGGAGCGGACGCGACGGACGTTCGAAAACGTAATGGCCGACGTGCTCAAGGAAAGGGGCGATACCGAATGACATCGAAGGCGCCGCTCCGGCTGGAACGGTTCGTGAAGCGAACCGGGGACTTCACGCTTGGCCCGATCGATTTGGCATTGGAGCCGGGGCTCGTGTATGTGTTGGTCGGGGCGAACGGATCGGGCAAATCGACGCTGCTGAAATGCGTGATGAACTTGATGAAGCCGACCTCGGGAAGCGTGCGGCTGTTCGGCCTGTCTTACGACGAAGGGGAATCGCCCGTCAAGCGGCAGGCGGCTTACGTGCCGGAGCCTCTGGAAGGATGCGAGTCGTTCACGCTGGAGGAGATGGGCGAGCTGATCGGCGGATGGTACGACGGATGGGACCGGCGGGATTTCCTCGGCCGAGCCGGCGCCTTTCGCGTCGCGACGAACAAGAAGTACGGGAAGCTGTCGCAGGGGGACCGGAAAAAGGCGGCGCTGACGCTCGCCCTCGGCACCCGTGCGCCGCTCCTGCTGCTCGACGAGCCGACGAACGGGCTCGATATCACGAGCCGGAACCGGCTGAAGCAAATGCTCGCCGCCGAAGCCGAAACGATCGAGCGTACCGTCCTGATGACGACCCATTCCGTCGAGGATATACGTCAATTCGCGGATTGCATCCTGCTGTTGAAGGACGGCCGGCTGGAAGGTCCGTACGAGAAGGACGAGCTGTTCCGGTCGTGGAAGCGTCTATGGCTGTCCGGCGATTCCATTCCAGCCGTATCCGACATTCCCGGAGCCGTCGAGTATGACGACGCCCCGTATCCGCAGCTCGTGACGAGGGATGCGGCGGCGACGACGGCCTACCTGGCCTCCGCCGGCGTCGCGGTGACGGGCGAGCAGCCGCTGGCCGCCGACGAGCTGCTCGAGAAGCTGCTGAACGGCGTGCCGGGTTAACGGGCGAATACGAAGCGTCGACGATGCCGAGCCGGACGTAACGCAAGCGCCGGAGGAACCGTTATAATAGAGATCGGGACGACTCAGGACAACCCGGTCTTTCTTTTATTTGGATACGCGCCAAAAGGAGAATAACGACGATGTTCAAATTAATGCTGGTCGAGGACGACAAATCGCTCGCCGGCTTGCTCGAGCGCCACCTACGCAAGTTCGGCTACGATACGAGGTCCGTCGCCGACTTCGACCGCGTCAAGGCGGAATTCGAAGCGTACGCCCCGCATCTCGTTCTGCTCGACGTCAATTTGCCGAAATACGACGGCTATTATTGGTGCCGGCAAATCCGCACCGTCTCCACGTGCCCGATCGTGTTCGTATCGGCGCGCGAAGGGAAAATGGATCAGGTCATGGCGCTCGAGAACGGCGCCGACGATTACATCACGAAGCCGTTCGATTACGAGATCGTCGTCGCGAAAATCAACAGCCAGCTGCGACGGGCGTACGGACCGTACGCCGGGCACCGCGAGCGGACGCGCTCGTTCGCCGGCTTGACGCTCGATCCGGAACGGCTCATGCTCTCGCTCGGCGAGCGCAAAATCGAGCTCAGCCATACCGAAACGAAAATCGTGGAGGAGCTGCTGGAGAAGCCGGAGCGAATCGTCAGCCGGGACCGGCTGCTCGAAAAAATATGGGACGATCAGACGTTCGTGGACGACAACACGCTGAACGTCTATATCGCCCGCGTCCGCAAAAAGCTGCAATCGCTCGGCGTTCACGACGCGCTCCAGACGATTCGGGGGCAAGGGTATCGGCTCGTCCCGAGCTGGGAGGAGACGCGATGAAGCTGTTTATCCGCGACCATATTCCTCTCGTCGTCGTCTATGCCGCCCAGCTGTTCGTCGTCACGCTCGTGTATCGGCTGGACGGCTACCGCCATACGCCGATCGTCTGGTATGCGGCGCTGCTCAGCGGCTGCATGCTTGCCGGCTACCTCGCCTGGCGTTACTGGTCCTGCCGAACGTTTTACGCCCGGCTGGAAAAAAAGCCCGAATCGATCGGCGATTGGGCGTCCGACGGCGGCGACGCCGAATCTTCTCCGCTCGCCGCCGGCTTGCGGCGTCTCCTGCGGGAGCAATACCGGCTTTACCGGGCCGAGCTGCACCAATATAAACGGAAAATCGACGACCATATCCAGTTCATCAACCAATGGGTGCACCAGATGAAAATTCCGTTGTCGGTCATCCACCTGATCGTGCAGGACGAAGACGACGAACGGTTCGCGGCGATCGGCGACGAGCTCGACCGGATGAAGAAAGGGCTGGAAACGGTGCTGGTTACGGCTCGGCTCGATACGTTCGAGCGGGATTTCCATGCCGAGACGCTCGATCTGGAAACCGTCGTGCGGACGGCCGTGTCCGCCCAGAAACGGTTGTTTATTCGCAGCCGGCTGTTCCCCGTCGTCCGGATCGAAGGGCGGCCGGCGGTCGTCTCGGACGACAAATGGCTCCATTTCGTGCTGACGCAGCTTTTGACGAACGCGATCCGTTATTCGGCCGAGCCGAACCGGCACATCCATCTGAACGCTTATGCCCGCGAGGACGGGACCGTACTGGACGTGCGGGATGAAGGGGTCGGCATTCCGAGCAGCGATTTGCCTCGCGTATTCGAGCCTTATTTTACGGGGGAAAACGGGCGGACGTTCCCCGAGTCGACCGGGATGGGGCTGTACTTGGCGAATCAAATATGCCGGAAGCTCGGCCATCGGCTCGAAATCGAGTCGGAGCCCGGAGCCGGGACGACGGTCCGGATCGTCTTCCAAACCTTACAATCGCGTAAGGTAATGTAAGCTGGCGCGATGGCTGGCGCGACGAAGGCGGCCTATAATGAGAACGTAACGATCCAAGGAAGGAGCGAGTCGCGTGCCGGTTCTGGAAACGAACGCTTTGACGAAAATATACGAAGGTACGGTGAGCTGCACCGCGCTGGACAACGTCAGCCTGACGATCGGAGAGGGCGAATTCGTCGGCATCATGGGACCTTCGGGCAGCGGCAAGACGACGCTGTTGAACGTGATCGCGACGATCGACGAGCCGACGGCGGGCGAGATCGTCCTGGACGGCCGCAGTCCGTTCGCGCTCGACAAGCGGGAGAAGGCGCTGTTCCGCCGACGGCGGCTCGGCTTCGTCTTCCAGCATTACAACTTGCTCGAAAAGCTGACCGTCGAGGAGAACGTCGCGCTGCCGCTCGTTCTCGACCGCGTACCGGTGCACGAGATCGAGACGAGGCTGGAGGAGACGATGCGCACGCTCGGCATCGGCCATCTGCGGGCGAAGCGCACGTACGAGCTGTCCGGCGGGCAAATGCAGCGGACCGCCATCGCGCGGGCGATCATTCATCGACCGGCGCTAGTGCTCGCCGACGAGCCGACCGGCAATCTCGACTCCAGAGCGTCGAACGACGTCATGACGACGCTGTCCGCCCTCGGCGGGCGGGACGGCGCGACGATCCTAATGGCGACGCACGACGCGTCGGCGGCCAGCTATTGCGATCGGGTCGTTTTCATCAAGGACGGGAAGCTCGTCAACGACATGTACAGAGGGGACAGCCGCCAAACGTTTTTTCAGCGCATTCTCGATATGCTGTCGCTGTTGGGAGGAGACTCGCGTGACGTTACGCCGGCTCGCCTTTAACAACGTCGTCCGCAACAAGAGGCTGTACGCGGCCTACTTCGGCAGCAGCGCGTTTTCGGTGACGATCTTTTTCGTCTGTGCGCTCATCGCGTTCAATCCGGGCCTTCGCGAAGGAATCGTCTACGACGTCGCCCTGCAAATGATGATCGCGGCCGAATGCATCCTGTTCGCGTTCTGCTTCGGCTTCGTGCTGTATTCGGTCGGCTCGTTTCTTCGAACGCGGAAACGCGAATTCGGCATATTGCTGCTGCACGGCATGACGCCGGGACAGCTCGCGGCCATGGTCGCGGTCGAGAACATGATCATCGGCTGCGGTGCGATCGCCGCCGGTCTCGCCGTCGGGACGTTGACGGGCAAGCTGTTTCTCCTGATCGGATCGGGTATTCTGGGCGTTGCCGAGCTTCCGTTTCACCTCTCTTGGCGGGTGCCCGTCTTGACGGTCGGCGCTTTTCTCGTCCTGTTCGGCGTCATCTCCGTTTGTACGACCGGGCTTGTCCGCGGCAAACGGCTGAACGAGCTGTTTCTGTCCGGGCGGAAGCCGGAGCCGGAGCCGTTCGCTTCGCCGATGCTCGCCGTTCTGGGCGCCTTGCTCCTGACGGTCGGATACGCGCTTGCCGCGACGTCGACGATCGCCACGGTCTATGTCCGCATCGTCCCGGTCGTCGGGATGACGATCGTCGGCACGTACTTGGCGTATACGCAACTCGGCGTCGCCTTCGTTCGTCTAATGAGACGAAGACGCCGGACCGTCTGGCGGGGAACCCGGCTTTGGACGATTTCCCATATGGCGTTCCGGTTGAAGGACAACGCGCGCATGCTGTTCGCGGTGACGATCGTATCGGCGGTATCGTTTTGCTCGGTCGGCGTATTCGCTTCGATCCAATCGTTGTCCAAGCAGTTTCGCGAAGATTACCTCGCGGCGGTCGTCTACATCGCCAAAGATGGCAGCGGCGTCGATCGAAGCCACTTGGCGGACATCGAGGCGGAGCTGGCGGCCAAAGGACTGGCGTACGGCGTCGTCCGGATGCCGATCAAGTATGCGGCGGTCGAAGCGTCGACCGCGCCATCGCCGCCGCGGCTGATGCCGATCGTATCGTTCTCGGACTACCGGAAGACGGTCGAGCAAGCCGGCTTCGCCTTCGGCGAGCCGCCGCTTACCGGCGACGAGGCGCTCGTCATGCTCGGCGCTCAGCGGGACAGGCGAGCCGCGGACGTGCGGACGCCGGCATCGTACACGCTTCGGGCGAACGGGCTGTCCGTCCGGGAAATCGGTCACACGAAGCACGTGCCGATCCCGGACTACTTGTCCGACGATTTGGCCGGCGAAGCGGCAGGCGGCTTCGGAGGCGTCGTCGTCGCCGACGAGCTGTTCGGGCGGATCGCGGCGGAGAAGACGGACCGGTTCACGGGCTATTACGTTTCCGATTACGAGCGAACGTTCGGCCTGGCCGCCGGGCTCGCCCCGGACGGCGTCGTCCGCTACGATTCGGATCAACCGTATGCGATGACGGTAAGCTGCACGCTGGCCGCCGTTCAGCGAAGCTTGTACGGCACGATGCTGTTCGCCGCGCTGCTCGTCGGCACCGTATTTTTCATCGCGGCCGGCAGTATGCTTTACTTCCGCTTGTACGCCGACCTCGATGACGACGGCCGCCAATACGCCGCCGTTTCGAAGCTCGGCTTGACGGAAAAGGAGTTGAACCGCAGCGTAACGGTTCAGCTGGCGACGCTGTTTTTCGCGCCGATCGCGTTCGCGATCGTGCACAGCGCGTTCGCCTTCGCGGCGCTGCAATCGTTCTTTCCGCTTTCGATCGCCGCGGAGACCGGCGGGGTTCTGCTCGGCTTCGTCGCGGCGCAGACGGCCTATTTTGCCGTCATCCGCCACCGGTACATCCGCAATTTGAACCGCTATTTGCACTCAACTTAACTTGTAGGGAGGCTTTCATGCAAAACTGGATTACCGATTTTATGGAGCAGTACGGGTATATCGGCATTTTTTTGATGATCGCGCTGGAAAATTTGTTTCCGCCGATTCCGTCGGAAGTGATTCTGACGTTCGGCGGGTTCATGACGACGTACTCGGGCATGACCGTCCCTGGAGTCATAGCGGCCGCCACGGCGGGATCCGTCGTCGGAGCCGTCATCCTGTACGGGATCGGCCGTCTGCTCGACGTAAGCCGGCTGGAAAAAATCGTCGACCGGTGGGGACGCTTGCTTCGGGTGAAGCGGGACGACATTCGCAAGGCGGACGCCTGGTTCGACAAGTACGGCTATTGGACCGTGTTTTTTTGCCGGATGGTTCCGCTGATCCGAAGCTTGATCTCGATCCCGGCCGGCATGTCCAACATGAGGTTTTCGCTGTTTCTGCTGTTCACGACGCTCGGCACGCTGATCTGGAACGTCGTCCTCGTCATGGTCGGCGCCGCCGTCGGACAGTCGTGGGAAGACATCGTCGGCTTCATGGACGTTTATTCCAATATCGCTTACGCCATCATCGGCCTCGGCCTGCTTGCGGTGTTGTTCGCCTGGACGCGTCGGCTTAGAAGGAAGAAGGTGTGACGGCGATGGATTGGACGACGCTGTGGAAAGCGGTCGTGCTCGGAATCGTGGAAGGCTTGACCGAGTTCGCTCCCGTCTCGTCTACCGGACACATGATCATCGTCGACGATATGTGGCTGCAGTCGAAGACGTTTTTGACGGAATACGTGGCGAACACGTTCAAGGTCGTCATCCAACTCGGCTCGATTCTCGCCGTCCTGATCGTCTTCAAGGACCGGTTTATCGAGCTGCTTGGCTTGAGACGCCGGGACGGTGAGGGAGAAGGCGCCGTTCGGTCCGGGCGGGGGGGAAGGACGGGACGGCTGAAGCTGTCGCAAGTCATCGTCGGCTTGCTGCCGGCCGGCGTGCTGGGGCTGCTGTTCGAGGACGCCATCGACGAGCATCTGTTCTCGACGTCCACCGTGCTGATCGGCTTGGTCGTCGGGGCGCTTCTCATGCTGGCGGCCGACCGGTTCGCCCCGAAGCGGCCAAGGACGGAGACGGTCGACCAAATGACGCACAAGCAGGCGTTTCTCGTCGGGCTTGTCCAGTGCTTCTCGCTGTGGCCGGGCTTTTCCCGGTCCGGCTCGACGATTTCCGGCGGCGTCCTGCTCGGGATGAGCCATCGCGCGGCGGCCGACTTCACGTTCATTATGGCCGTTCCGATCATGCTCGGCGCAAGCTTCTTGTCCCTGCTCAAGAAATGGGAATATTTTACCGTCGAGACGCTGCCGTTTTTCGTCGTCGGCTTCGTCAGCGCGTTCGTGTTCGCGCTCGTGTCGATCCGCTTTTTCCTGAAGCTGATCGGACGGATCAAGCTGGCGCCGTTCGCATTCTATCGAATCGCGCTGGCCGTCGTCGTCTATTTCTTTTATTTTTGAGTCTCGTCCGGCATGGACGATAGCCGCCCGGAACGTCGCGTTCCGGGCGGTTTGTTCGTGTGCTATAATCGGAATGACCTTATCGCAAAGGAGTCGTCCCATGACCGACAATCGCCAATCCCCGCACCCGGACGTGCGGGCTTACCTCGACCGCATCGGCTACGACGGACCGCTCGACGGCAGCGCGGAAACGTTGGCCCGCCTCCAGGAATGCCACCTCCATACGGTACCTTACGAAAACTTCGACATCTTGAAGCGCATCCCGCTGTCGCTCGAAATCCCGAACCTGCACGACAAAATCGTCCGCCGGCGCCGCGGCGGGTATTGCTTCGAGCTGAACGCCTTGTTCGGATGGCTTTTGCGCGGGCTCGGTTACGACGTCACCGACTTGATGGCCCGCTTTTGGCGCGACGAGCCGAATCCGCCTCCGAAGCGCCGGCATCAGGTGCTGCGCGTCGCCGTCGGCGACGACGTCTACTTGGTCGACGTAGGCGTGGGGGGCATCGTGCCGCGCCGCCCCGTCGCGATGGTCGAGCTGCAGGAGCAGCAGCAGGGCGACGAGCGGTACCGGCTCGAGCGCGATCCGTTTTTCGGCTGGGTGCTGTGCGAATTCAAGCACGGCGAATGGAGCCGGATTTATTCGTTCACCGAAGAGCCGCAGCTGCCGCGTGACTACCTGATGGCGACGTACTGGTGCGAGAACGCTCCGGAATCGATCTTCGTCGCGAACCCGATGGCGGCGATCCGCACGAAGGAAGGGCGCAACACGATAGCGGGCAACGAATTCCGCTTGTTCAAGTCCGACGGCGTCCAAACGTTTGTGCCGCAGACGGACGAACAATTCCGCGAGGCGCTGCGTACGCATTTCGGCATCGTCCTCGATTGACGGAGCGATGTCTGGCGGACGACGAAACGAGGAAGGGAGGGAGGACGATGGCCTGCCGGAACGAGCGCATCCGGCTGATCGGCATCGATTGCGCGGCGAGCGAGGAGAAGACGGGGCTGGCGATGCTCGCGCCGGATGCGGAAGGCTATCGGCTCGAACGGGTGTCGACCGGCTCGCAATCCCTCCCCGCGGAGTCCGTATTGACGGATTGGATCGGGGAGAGCTTGAGCGAGGGGTGCCGTCTGCTCTTATGCTTCGATTCGCCTCTCGGCTGGCCGGCCGCCTTCGCCGAGCAGTTGGCCGGCCATGCCGCGGGCGGCGCCATTGCATCCGATCCCGATTCGTTCTTCAAGCGGGCGACGGACCGGCGCGTCTCGGACGAGCTCGGCAAACGGCCGCTCGAGGTGACGGCGAATTATATCGCCCGAACCGCCTTCCGGGCGTTGGCGCTGGCCGACCGGCTGCGGAGCCGATTCGGCGGTCTCGAGCTGCTGTGGAGCGCGGACGGGCTCGAGCGGATCGGCATGATCGAGGTGTACCCCGCCGCTTGGCTTATCGCCGAGCGGGTGGATCATGCGGACTACAAGAAGCTTGCCGCCGTGCGGGAGCGGATCGTGTGCGAGCTGCGGGAGCGGGGCGTCCGGATCGGACACGCGGAAGCCGAGCGGGTCATCCGGTCGGATCATATGCTGGACGCGGTTTTGTGCGCGATGAACGGGATCGATTTTTGGAACGGCGACTGCGTCGTGCCGGACACCGCGGATGCGGATCGTTTACGAAAGGAAGGCTGGATCTGGTTCAAGACGAAGCGGGAGGCGGCCTCGTCTTTAGTCGAAGGGAGCGATCGGAATGAGCAATGACTCGCAGCTGAAATCGGAGCGGGGGATCGACGTACTGAAGCGAACCCGGCGAATATGCATGCCGCTGCCCGAAGTGGCGGAAAACGTCGACGGCTTCGGCCACGTCGTCTTCCAGGTCGGGGGCAAAACGTTCGTACGGCTCGGCGAACACAACGGGCATGTCGGCCTCTCGTTCAAGTCGGACTTGGAGACGCAGCATCTCCTGATCCAACAGGGCGGGTACTACCGGACGCCTTACGTCGGCCAGCACGGCTGGGTATCGGCGGAGATGCCCCCGGATTGGGACGCGCTCGCCGATCTATTGAAGGAAGCGTATTTGCGAACGGCGCCGAAAAAGCTTGTGAAACGGCTGCTGGAATCGGGCCGCGAAAACGGATAGCCGAAGGGGGAGGAGCGGCCGGTATCGGAACCAGCCGCTGTATGGCGGGTGCATCGCTTCCATGATTCGAGCGGCACCTCCCGGGCGAATGGACCGCTCATGCGAGCAGCTTCAGCCCGACGGCCGCGACGATGACCATCGATATGAACACCATGCGCCGCCAATCCTTCGACTCGTCGTAGACGAGCATGCCGAGCAGCGCGCCGCCGACGGTGCCGATACCGGTCCATACCGCATAGGCGGTTCCCATCGACAGCGTCGACATCGCATAGGACAGCAGAACGAAGCTGAGGCCGAACCCGCCGATCATAATCGCGTAGGAACCGATCGAACGGTTGCGATTCCATTGGTTGATGCCGGACACGCCGGCCACTTCGCACAAACCGGCGAGTACGAGAGCGAGCCAATCCATGTCAGGAAGCCTCCTTCGTTTTGGTCTCGACCGTCACCAGCTTGAGGCCGGCGACGCCGCATACGAGCAGCAGGATGAGGAGCAGCTTGACGACGCGCAACGGTTCGCCGAAGACGATCGTTTCCATCAAAACCGTACCGGCCGTGCCGATGCCGGTGAAGACGGCGTACGTCGTACCGACCGGCAGCTTCCCCGACGCCCGGATGAGCAGCGCCATGCTGACCGCAATCGCGGCCAGCGTGAGCAGCCAGGTCGTCGCATCGTAGGCATGCTTCAATCCGATAACCCACGCGATTTCGAAGCATCCCGCGATCCATACCGTAATCCAATGCCGATTCATGACGTCACCTCTTGTATCTGATTTCGACACGAAAAAAAGCCCGGGAAAGATATCATCCGCATGATATCCTCCCGGGCTTTTGTCCCTCCGTGTCCGCAAGACTGCGCCTTGCGCGTCTTCTCTCGGACCTGGCCGATCGCTCGCGATCGCGGAACCCTAGAAGACCGATTGATTACCGTCATCATACCCGAACCGGCGGCGATCGTCAATGATACATTGACGTTTGCGATGAAAACGATTGACCCGAGCGACGAAATAACGCCCGACAAGCCCGCGATAACTCGCGGGCTTGCGCCATGATCTCATCCGACGAACGCGACCGCGTCGCCGAGCTTGACGTCGCCCGGCTTCACTACGGTGGCGTAGAGGCCGAAGCAAAGGCCGTATGCCGCGTTCACCGTTTTCAGCAGCGCCGGAGATCGTTCGAGCGTATCGGGGTCGATCGTGATCATCGTACACCGCTCGCACGGTCCTCTCACGAGCAGCTCCGCCTCGCCGATCGACGCCGTCCTGCCGATCCAATCGCCGTCCTCGAGCGAGAGGCGCTCGTCCGTCTTCACGATCAGGTTCGGCCGGAACCGGCGCGGGTCGAGAGATTTGCCCCAGCTCCGCTCGAGCTGCGCCAGCGAGCGATCGGTCACGATGAGCACGCTCTCGGCGTCGACGGCCAACAGGTCGGCGCTATCGGGGCGATGGCGCTCCAGCGAGAGGACCGGCTTCGCGCCGCGCTGCACGGTTTGAAGCAGCCGCTCGTCCCAGCCGAACGTTTCACCTTGCGGGGACGTAATGCGCAGCGGCGGAAATTCGTCCGCCGGGGGTTCCGGTCCGAACACGAATTCCGCCTTCCATGCGAGCATGTGCGGAAGCTGCCGGGCGGTGACATACCGTTCCCAGCCTTGCTTGGTCCCGTCGACGAACGCATGGCTGCGGTCGCCGTACAGGCCGTACCGCTCGATGCGCACGCGGTTCGGGCTTTCGCCCGCGAACGATTTGACCGGATACCGGTATAGGCGGCTAACGACGCCGACAACGCTGCGACTCACCGCAACCATCCTTTCTTCTTCCTCGGAGCTTCCCGATGATGGACAATAGTGTACCATGGTTCGGCATCGCGGTCCATCGCGCCGAAGACGAACGGACACCCGTACGGTAGCGGGTGTCCGTTTCGCGTTCATGGGGACGCCGGGGCCGAGCGGCTGCGCAGCTGACGAATATGCTTCGTCCGCGTCTCGGCGTCGATCGATCGGCTGGAGCCGACCTGCAGCAGCGACGAGGTGGAGACGGAGAGAACGTCGACCCACCCGACCCGGATCAGCGACCTTGCGTTGTTGATCGTCATGGCGACCGGTTCGTCCGGAACGGGCCGAGGGATCGGCCGCTTGAAGATGGGGAACGACTCGAACGACCCTTCGTCGCCGCGGAACGTCGGGACTTCCCGCTGGACGGCGAGCGCCATCGTTCGCGGCTTGACGTCTTCGATGTCGCCGACCAGAAGCGTCGAGGAAAAGGTCACTTCGTTGACCGAAATGTCGTCTACGACCGAAAGTCGGGGCATAGCGGCCAGCCTCCTTTAACGCCCGGAAGCCAGCGGCACGAGCGGACCGATAATGAGCGATTCGGGCGGCGTATCGAAAATCGACGAGAGACAGACGACCTGCGTATCGCCGATCAGCAGCACCGACGAGCTGGCTACGCCGACGACCCGGATCGAGCCGACGGACAGCTGTTTGTTCTCCACGTTAAAATTCATCGGCGTTCAGCCTCCTTTATCCGATTTTTGCCGAATATGGCGCTCGATCGCCGTCCGGATGTCGGTCAACAGCTTGTCGACGATCGTGTCCTCCTTGTCGCCCGGCCGTTCCGATCCGACGGGCTCCTGGACGGCATTCCAATAATGCTCGATGCGCCGGTCGAGCTGCGTCCGGATGTCCTGCACGATGAAGCCTCGATAGTCGTCTCCGAGGTCGACACCGTATTGCCGCTCCAGCCCGCGAATCAGACCGTCGCCTTCACCGCTCAAATAATCGTCCAGCCGGGCGCGAATGCGGTCGCGGGCTTCCTGCTGTCCGGCATCGTCCGTTACGTCGGCTCCGTCGACGGAGAAGTCCTCGATCGTCTTGCCGACGTCCGGAGACACGCCGATATGGAGCGTCCCGTCCAGCTTCTCGATTTTCAATTGGTCGAACTTGTACTCGATTTTTTCGACCGTCATCGTCCGCTGCTGCTTGAGCGTTTCGATTTCCTTTTGGAGCTGCCCGATCTTCGATTCCAGCTCTTGCATTTGACGCGATTGCCACTTCAAGTACGCGTTCAGTTGTTGAAAGTAAGAGGCCGGAGGCAGCGTGTTCATGGGTTTGCTCCTTCCTGAAAGGATCGGGTCTTCTATCCGACGCGCGGCGAGGCGGAGGTCAGCGGCACGAGTGACGCCGCCGTACTCGCCTCGCCGGCGACGGCGGCGGGAGCCGGCCCGGTAAAGCCGCCGGTGTTGTACAAATTCGACAGCCCTTTGATGACGCCGGCGCTGCCGATTTGCAGGACGGACGAGTTGGAAACCGAATCGACCCGCAATTGATGAATGACGATGCTCTGGTGGACGATCAAGTTCATGGCAACGGAACACCCGCCTTGTCGATGGATAACGCATTCGAATCGGCGATATCGCCGTCGTACGTATTCGTTAAATTTACGGCATTGTAGGTGCGCACGCCGTCGCCCGTATTGAACGAGCCGGCGCCGGCGAACGTTTTGGATGTGCTCTGCGGCGCCAGCTGGAGCGAATCGCCGATATGGACGATGGAGCTCGGACCGACGCTCAATATTTTGATGCTTCCCACAATGGCTGGCATGCGGAACACCCTTGTCGAGTATGTCGTTGTTCCCATTGTATGTGGACGTCCGGGCGGGTATGATACATCGATCGATCATGCGGGAGCGAGGTGCCTCATATACTGCATGTAGAGAAGGAGGGGAAGCGAGTGGACGATCCGAAAAAAGACTTTTTCGCCAACTTCGACTGGAAAAGCTTCGAACAGTTTTTCGGTGGCCGTCTTCCCTTGATTCCGCACGACCGGAAGAACGATACGGCTTGGATCGAAGGGTACGTGCAGGACGTCATGAAACAGGTGTTTCCGCAATCGGCGGACTTGTTCAACAAGCCGTTTCGGGCGGAGGTGTTCGAGACGCACAACAACGTCGTCGTCCGCATCAATATCCCCGACAAATCGGTCGCCCGGGACTTGCGCACGTATATCGGCGTCAGTCAGGTGAAGCTGGAAGGACTGCCCGACCGGAAGTCGCAAACGATCAAGCTGAGCTCGTACGTCGTGCCGGAGAGCGCCAAGGCGGTATACAAAAACGGCGTGCTGCAGCTCCATATGCGCAAAGTAAGAATGAACGAGCAAATGCGCGAGGTGAACGTCCGCTTTCCCGATTAGGCGAGGATCGGCCCGCGGCACGAAAAAAAGCGATTCGGCGCATCCGTACGGAACCCGTAAACCGGCGCCAATCGCTTTTTTTAGTCATCTTTTTCAGGGGTTGTTCAATGCCGTCATCGAATCCGCGACATCGGGGTCGTACGTAATCGTGTAGCTTAGAAGCGAGATCGTCTGCAAAAAATCCCCCGTGTTGCCGCCGCCGGCGCCCGAGTAGCTTTTGGTCGTGCTGTTCGGGGCGATTTGCAGCACGTCCCCGAACGTGACCGCCCCTTCGGCCCCGGTTATTTTGATCGGCGCCAATATGATGGATGGCATGCGAGGGCCTCCTTCGCATTAAAGTCTTTACCCACTATATGAGCGCGCCCCCGGATTCATGCGTGTTCGGCGGATCGGACGGCGTGCCCATTTGCACCCGTCACGAAGCGCCTAAGCCGTACCGCGTATAAAGCTTGAAGAAGACGTCGTTACAGGACGCGGCGTGCCGTCGTGTAATGAGAGTTCCACCAGCCGGAATTGAGGTTGCTGATCGTGACCCCGGGCTTGCCGTACGTATGCATGATTTTGCCGTTCCCGATATATACCGCGACGTGATGGATCGGCGAATAGAAGAAGACGAGATCGCCCGGCTTCAGCTGACTGCGGGGAACGTATTTGCCCGCCTTCGATTGCTGCGCGGACGAACGCGGAATCGAGACGCCGTGTTGGCGGAAAATGTACTGCGTAAACGAAGAGCAGTCGAACGAGGACGTATGGCCCGTCTTCGCCCCGAACTGATAGCGAACGCCCAAATATTTTTTGCCTGTGGCGATAATGGAGCTTGCCGATTTGGATGCCGTTACGGTGGCGGCGTGCGCCGATTGCGGAGTCAGCATCAGGCTCCCGGAAAACATCATCGAAAGGCTCATGCTCACGACGACCAACGATTTCGCCCATTTTTTCTTCGTCATATTCATAACGACCTCCTCCGAATATTGTCGGGTCGTGCTGTCGACCTGTATCCAGCCTAACACAAGTCGAATCGCCGAATAATTGGAAGAGGGGGCGCGAATCGTTGACCGGCGCGGGTTACACCGCTTTCATGAGAATTTCATTAGAAAAGGAACGCAGTTTTCGCTTGACAGCCTGCATCCCGCACTACGATTGGGTTTCGCGCATGAAACGGTCTGCTTTCATCTGTCGGAAACGGATGCGTCAGACCGCCGTCGCGCTGTTGCGGGACCGTCTCCGGTCGGCCGCCGTCGCGATCCCCATAAGCGCCAGAGCGGATGCGACGAGTGCGGCCGGGATGACGAAGATGGCGGGCGAATAGCCGGTCACGAGGAACGGCAGCAAGTAGCCGACGAGCGAGGCGGTTTGCGACAAGGCGACATACAGGCTGGAGCCGAAGCCGATTCGCGAATGGAACATCCGCTGCACGTATCCCATCGCGACGCCGTACAGCACCGACACGTAAAACGAGTAAAGCGGCTGCACAGCGAAAAACACCGCCAGCGGCGGGCTGAACGAATACGCGATGTAGACGGCGAGGGCGAAACCGCTCGCGACGGCGATGACGCGCCGGCTGCCGTACCGGGCGGCCCAATAGCCGGCCAGCGTCATGAACAGCAGCTCGAAGACGGCTTGTACGCTCCACAAGTACGACATCGTCTGCGGCTTGCCGAACAGCTGGACGACGACGAGCGGGAGGTACAGCCCGCGCAGGGCGTCTCCGCAGCTGAGCAAAAGAAGCGCCAGCAGCATCAAGACGGAGAACGGCTCGCTCCGGCTCGCCGGCGAGTCCGCCTTCGTCTCGTGCTCCCGGTAGACGAGCAGCAGCGCGAAAAGCGAGGCGTAGCCGAGCCAATTTCCCCATAGAATGCCCCGAAATCCGGCAATCAAATAAACGTTGGCCCCGATGAGCAGCCCCGTGAAAAAACCGACGCTGAGCGTCGCCCGCAGCCAGATTTGCGCCATTTCGTAGAAGCTGTGCGCTTTGCGCAAAAAATGATTGCGCGCCATCGCGAACAATTGGCCCATAATCAGCCCGGACGGCGCGACGGCGAGAATCATCCCGGCAAGCGTCAAGCCGTAGCCGTCCGCGAGCATATAGACGGACAAGCCGCACATGCAAAGCGCGCTGGCGGCGATCGGCAGCGCCTTCTTCCGCCGGATCCGGTCGCTGATCGTCCCGACCGCGATCGTCGTCGCCATGTTGAGCAGAAGCGCGATCGAGAAGATGGAGGCGATCTCCCCTTTGCTCAAGCCGATTCCGTCCCGCATATAGACGGCGTTCATCGGAGCGAGAATACCCGTGCCGATGCCGTACAGGAACATGCCCGCGATAAGCGGACCCGCTCCTTCGATCGCGAAAAACGACCGGAAATCCGAACGTATGCTCATCCGCATCCGACCCCTTCCTCATGGAATACCTCGATCATACCAAATGGAGGAACGATTGGAGAGGGGGAAATATGTACGATAAACAGTCGCCGGACGACGACAAACGGCCGGGATTAACGTTCCCGGCCGTTACGGCGCTTGGCGGAGCGGTCCGCGCTGGGCTGCGGCCGCTTCGGTGCATGAAGGCCGCGCTTCGCCCGGCCTGACGCTTGGCGGCCAGGCGGCAAGCTTTTCGTCGCCGCCTGCGGCCCGCCGAACAACGAGCCGAAGTTGCCGAACGAACCGAGCAGCTTCAGCATCGGCCCGAATTGCCGGGCCATTTGCACCATTCTTTGAATTTTTCCCATCGTGGACATGATGCCGTCGATCCCGCCCATCCGATCGAGAAACGAAGCGAAGCCTTGCAGCCCCGATTGCTGACCTTCGACCGGTTGGGGGGACGGGCCGCCGAACAGCCCTGGCACGTTTTGCTGATTCAGATACGGTCCGGAAGAACCGTGTTCCGTACCGATCGGAACGGCCCGGGACGTCCGCTTCCGGTTCCCGCCTTTTCGCTTTGCCATCGTTTGCAGCACCCTCTTCGCGGATAGTCGACTCCCACGGTACACCTTATGTGCATACGGCTCGGACCGAGTGGGTGGATGACGGGGAGGAATCCGCCCGTTTGCCGGAGAATCTAAGGTTGGAACGAAGCGTAGGCGAACGGGAACGATCGCCGGAAAAGAAGGAGAGGTGCGGAGTGAATCGATACGTCGCGCTTCTGCGCGGAATTAACGTAAGCGGTCAAAAGCCGATCAAAATGGCGGATCTGAAACGGATGTTCGAAGAAATGGGATTCGCGCGGGTGCAAACGTACATTCAGAGCGGCAACGTCCTGTTCGAGGCCGAGGGGGAGGCGGAGACGATCCGCCGCGAGATCGAACGCGGAATCGAGGAATCGTTCGGATTCGAGGTGACGGTCGTTCTGAGAACGACGGCCGATATGGAACGCGTCGTCCGCTCCTGCCCGTTCCCGGCCGATGCACTGAAGGAAGGAGAGTCCCTGTACGTCTCCCTGCTTGCCGATACGCCTTCGCCGCAAGCGATCGACAAGCTGCCGGGCTATTCGGACGACATCGACGAATACCGGATCGCCGGGCGGGACGTGTACATTTTGTGCAGGAAAGGATTCGGCCAATCGAAATTTTCGAACAGCTTTCTCGAACGGAAGCTCGGCGTTGCGGCGACGAACCGCAATTGGCAAACGATGACCAAGCTCGTCGCCCTCGGACGGGCGATGGAGAACGGCTGACGAACGGCACCGGCCGGTCCGGATCGGCAGGTCCACGCCGCACCCGCCCTCCATGTGGCGGGTTATTCGGCGTCGCCGCGTTAAGATCGTACCATGACGTTAAAACATTGCTATACCCAAAGCGGGAAATAGAAATAATAATGAGAAGGTAAGGCATTCAGCGAGGAGTACAACGATGATGACGAGACGATTCCGATCGGCAGCGCGGTCTGTCGGCGCGATACTTTTGGCCGCCGCTCTAACCGGCTGCGGCACGAACGGACGAAGCGACACCGACCCGAACGTCGGCAAGGACGGAGAAACGTTCGTGCGGCCCAGCCTTACCGTATATATGGGGAACAGCCCGGCGGCGAACGCGATCCGATCGCTGCTGCCGGAATTCGAAGCGTCGACCGGCTTGAAGGTGGACTTGACGAGCTTCACGAACGAACAGCTCAGCCAAAAGCTGTCGGTTACGCTTGCGGCGGGGAGCAAAAGCCCGGACGTCTTCATGATCCGTCCGCTCGAAGAGCTGAACCGGTTTCATCGAAGCGGCTGGCTGCAGCCGTTGGACGATCGGGTCGCTAGCGATGCGGACTACGATTTCGCCGATTTTTCGGAATCGGCCGTCGAAACGGTGAAGGCGGAAGGCACGCTGTCCGCGATACCGCTTTCGACCGAGCAGCAAATTTTGTACTACCGCAAAGACTTGCTGGCAAAAGCAGGTCTGTCCGTCCCCCGGACGCTGGACGAGCTGGAGACGGCGGCCCGGGCGCTTCACGATCCCGGCGGCGGCGTATACGGCTACGTGGCCCGCGGGCAGCGGAACGCCTTGGTTACGCAGCTCTCGTCCTTCCTCTATTCGGAAGGAGGCGGCTTCCAGCAAGGGGGCAGGGCGACGATCAACACGCCGGAATCGGTTCGGGGGATGAAGCGCTACGTGTCGCTGCTGAAGCAATACGGTCCACCGGGCGTTTTCAATATGGGGTGGCAGCAAGCCGCGGGCTTGTTCGCCCAAGGAAAAGCGGCGCTGTATACGGATGCCAGCGCCATTTATACGATCGCGATCGGCTCGGACCGCTCGTCGATTGCCGACCGCGTCGGTCTGGCGATGTTCCCTGCGGGATCGGCCGGCGCCAAGCCGTACAACATCACCGCCTGGGCGCTGGCGATGAACGCGGGATCGACGAACAAGGACGACGCATGGACGTTTATCCGGTGGGCTACGAGCAAGGACGTCGTCATGCGTTCGCAGATGCTCGGCAACCCCGGCGCGCGCCGGTCGGTCTGGGACGACCCGCAGGGCGTATCGGGCTTCCCGCAGGATTACATCGACGCCGTGACGGAATCGATGAGAGTCGGCGTCGGGCATGACCGGCCGCAGCTGATCAATGTCGGCGAAGCCCGGGACATCGTAGGCGAAGTCGTCGTCCGCGGGCTGCTCGACGAAGATGTCGGCGAAGCGGCGGACAAGGCGAACCAAGAATTCCAAGCGCTGCTCGACCGGGAGAAAAGCCGATGAACACGTTCGGGAAAGTGATTTTGCTCGTCGTGTCGTTGCTCGTGCCGATCATCCTGCTGTACGGGTATTCCAATCAGACGAGCGTCAACGTCGTCCGCGATACGCTGGAGGAGGGGAACCGGAACCGGCTTTCCTTCTTCATGAGCCAGATGGAAATCATGATCGATCAGCTGACGAAATATTCGGTGACGGCCAGCCGGGATTACAGCATCAAGGAATATTTGGAGGGCCGCCATACGGACAAGCCGCTCGTCCAGCTTCAGCGGCGCCAGCGAATCGTCGAAATGCTCAATATGCAAATCGCCACGAGCCCTTGGAACAACCAAATCATTTTATATTTGCTCGATTCCAAAGAAATATTGTCGACGGACTATTCCGTCCAATACGACGAAAGCTACATTCGCGATCCCGAGATGCGGAAGTGGATGCATCGGAGTGCGATCACGTACGGCATCAGCCAGACGTTTTTCTCGCGGATCAAGGAGGGCGACCGGCCCGATCTGCTCGTCGAGGTGCGGTTTACCGACGACAACATCCGGAATATGCTCAACCTGCTGAAACAGGGCGGGCGGCACGAGCCGTTCCTGTATCAAGCCGGAACCGAGCCGATCGTGAATTATACGGCGGACCAGACGCTGGTCGGCCGGGTCGCCGAGCGGCTGAACGGCACGAAGCTGGCTCACAGCGGCAGCGTGACCGTGTCGCTGGATTCGGAGGCGTATATCGTCAACTATATCCGCTCGGAAAGCTTGGGCTGGTATTTGATCGACGCCGTACCGGTGGAAAGCGTATTCGCGCCGATCGTGACGAGCCGCAACTGGTTTTACGCGTCGATCTGCCTGCTCATGGCGCTCAGCGTCCTCGTCACGCTGCTTCTGTACCGGAATGTGCAGCGCCCGATCCAGCAGCTGATCCGCGGCGTCCAACGAATCAAGGACGGCCAATATTCGTCGAGGCTGAAGCGCCAATCGAACAACGAGTTCGATTATTTGTTCGAAAGCTTCAACGAAATGTCGGCGCAAATCCAGGAGCTGATCGAGCAGGTGTACGAGGAGACGCTCCGTTCCAAGGAAGCGACCTTGAAGCAGCTGCAATCCCAAATCAATCCGCACTTCTTGTACAATTGCCTGTTCTATATCAAGAGCATGGCGAATTTGGGCGACAAGGAGGCGGTTGTCGCGATGGCGCTCAATTTGGGCGAATATTACCGGTATTCGACGCGGCTGGAGCAGACGATGGCCTCGGTGGCGGAGGAAATCCGCCTGATCGAAAACTACTTGACGATCCAGTCGTTGCGCATTCAGCGCTTTCATTACGAAATCGAGATTCCCGAGGCGATGATGGGGCTGGACATTCCGCGGCTGCTCATTCAACCGCTCGTCGAAAACGCCGTCCTGCACGGCGTGGAGAACAGCACGCATTTCGGAATCATCCGGATACACGGCGAGCAGTCGGACGGACTGAACCGCATCATCGTCGACGACAACGGTCCCGGGCTCGATCCGGAGCGGATCGCCGCCTTGCAGCGCAAAGTAGCGATGCCGCTCGAAGGAAATTCCTTCGGGCTGTGGAACACGCACCAGCGGCTGCAGCACCTGTTCGGAGGCAGGTCGGGTCTCGTCTTTTCCCCGTCGCCGCTGAACGGCTTACGGGTAGAGCTCGTATGGGAATCGAAGTCCGGTTAGGAGGAGGGAAGGCCCATGTTTCAATTGCTTATCGTGGATGACGAAGCGGGCGTCGTCGACAGCTTGGCCGACACGCTGCCGTGGGCCGACATCGGCATAACCGCCGTATTCAAAGCCTATTCGGCGCCGGAAGCGCTTGACATCATGCGGATGAACTCGATCGATATTCTCATGACCGACATCCGGATGCCGGGCATGAACGGGCTGGAGCTGCTCGCGCACGTGCGCCGGGACTGGAAGCGGATGAAGTGCATCCTGCTGTCGGGGCACGCGGAGTTCGCCTACGCCCAGCAAGCGATCCGCCACGAAGCGCACGAATATTTGCTCAAGCCGATCAGCGACGAGGACGTTCTGGCCAAGGTCGCCGGCCTCGTCGACGCCCTGCGCCGCGAAACGGACGAGCGCATGACGTACCAGCGCGTCGTGAAGGCGTTTCAGGAGCATTTGCCGAAGCTGAGAGGCGAGCTGCTCGGCGATTTGCTCCAAGGAACGGTCGTCTCTCCCCAACGTCTGGCGCAAAAGCTGGAGTCGCTCAAAGTCGAAATAAAAGAAGGAGAGCGGTTCGCGCTCATGCTCGTCCGGCTGGAGGAGCGTTTCGCCGAGCTCGATTTTTACAGCCTGTCGCTCATGGAATACGCGGTCGCGAACATGGCCGAGGAGCTGTTCGAGGACGAATTTCGGCTATGGTCGTGCAAAGACATTCACGGCTATTTGGCGTTTCTCGTGACGGCGGCCGACGGGCGATCGGACGACGACGGGGGCGCGGAGACGGACCGCGGCGGGGAATCGACCGAAAGCCGGATTCGGTTTCTCGCTTCCCAGCTGCAATTGAACGTAAACCGGTATTTGAAGGGAAGCGTGTCGGTTCTGATCGGCCGGTGGGGAACGTTTCCGCAAGACGTGAAGCCGCTGTACGAGGACTGCCTGCTGTCGCTTCGCCGCAGTATCGGCAACCAAAGCGGACTGCTCGTCTACGTTTCCGAGGAAACCGAACGAATGCCCGTCCATTCGCTGCAGCGTCTGTACGAGCCGCCGCTGCTCGTCCATTTGCTGGAATCGGGCGATTGGGAACGGACGCAGGACAAGCTGGAAGGAATTTGGGACGAGCTGAACGAGAAATGGGCGGAATCGCAGGAGCACGTCATGGAGCTGTTTTTCTCCGTGTACGCCTCGTACAGCTCGTTCGCGCATAAAAACGGACGCCAGCTCGCCGACATGATCGGTCCGCTGCTGGCCGACGTCACCGGGCTGACGCCGTGCCGGTCCGCCGCATCTCTCCGGCAATGGATGTTCCAATCGTTCGCGCTGCTCCAGCAATGCATGGAGAACGAGACGAGAAACGACCGCGAAAGCGCCGTCCGGCGCATTCAATCGTTCGTGCAGCAGCATTTGGTCGAGGACGTGTCGCTGCAGGCGATCGCCGACCACATGTACATGCACCCGGTTCACGTCTCGCGCATCTACAAGCTGGAGACGGGCGAGAACATCAGCGATTACGTGCTCCGGCTGAAGATGGAGCTGGCCGCGTCGCTGCTCGCCGATCCGTCGCTCAAAAACTACGAGGTGTCGCTCAAGCTCGGCTATCAAAATCCGAACTATTTCATCAAGGTGTTCAAAAAGTATTATTCGGTCACCCCGCAGGAGTATCGGCTGAAGCTCGAAAGCGGAAGCTGATCCGTTGCGTCTCCTTGGCCGATGCTCCGCTCGCCATGTTCAGATAACGCGAAACCCCCTTCGATCCGCGATGGGGGTTTTGGGCTTGGACGGCTGCCCGACATGGGTCCAAAGCAACATGCTAATAATGTATCATCGAGGTTAAATTGTTGTCATTTTCACGGACGGGAAATCGCTTTACTATAAGGACAGAAGGCCAACACCTTCCCGGGAAGAGCGTCACCGAAGGAATAATATTCGACAATTTACGTCAGAAACAAAACGAGAAAACGGGAGGTCAATCCGCATGAAACCTTGGATCAAACAAACCGTCGCCGCCACGCTGTTGACCGCGCTCGTCGCGGGATGCGGCAGCGCATCCTCGGGCACGGACGCCACATCCGGCAATACCGGGGGAACCGCCTCCGGCGAGAAGCCGACCTTGACGTTCTGGATGAAGAAGCAGCTGTTCGAAGATCAGAACAAGCTCATTCAAGACCGGGCCAAGCAGTTCGGCGTCGATAACAACGTAAACGTGAACGTCGAATTGATCGCCTATGAAGACTTTTATCCGAAATGGTCCGCCGCGATCGTCTCGAAAAACGTCCCGGACGTTTCGTTCTTCGGGTACCAGGAAGTCGGACAGTTTTACGCCAAAGACGTGCTCGAGGACGTCAGCGACGTCGTCAAGAAGATCGAGGGTACGAACGGCGACATGCAGGACAGCATGAAGAAGGCGATCACGTTCCAAGGCAAGCAGTACGCCATTCCGTTCTGGACCGAATCGCAGGTGCTGTACTACCGCAAGGATTTGCTGAAAAACGCGGGCTTCGACGCTCCGCCGAAAACGTGGGACGAGTTCCGCAAAATGGCGAAGGCGCTCACCGATCCGAGCAAAGGCGTATACGGCGCGGGCTTGGGCTACGGCAAAGGCAACTCCGACGCCGAGTTTTTGACCCGCGGCATCATCTGGTCGTACGGCGGTTCGGTCGACACGAAGGACGGCAAGACGGTCATCGCCAACTCGCCGGAAACGGTCGAAGCGACGAAGTTCATCCGCGACATCTTCCTCACCGACAAGAGCACGCCGCCAAGCGCGCTCGGCTGGGACGACAGCGGCAACAACAAGGCGTATTTGAGCGGCCAGGCGGCGATGATTTTCAATGTCGGCAGCACGCTCAGCACGATCAAGAAGGATAACCCGGACCTGTACGAGAAGACGGGCATCGCGCCTTATCCGGCCGGACCGAAAGGAACGTTCATTCCGGGCATCAGCAACAATCTCGGCATTTTCAAAGATTCGAAAAACAAAGAGCTGGCCAAAAAGTTCGTCGAATACATGCTGACGACCGATTGGTACAAGACGTGGATCGAGAAGGGCGCTCCGCTTACCGGACCGGTATACGGGAAGCTGGCGAGCGAGCCGGTATGGCAGGACGAGAAGAACAAAGCGTTCGTCGACTCGGTCAAAGGGTTCTACTTCCTCGGCTATCCGGGCGAATATAACCCGAAGGCTGGCGAAGTGTTCAACCTCCGCATCGTCAACGACACGTTCCAAAAGCTTCTGCTCGAGACGAATTATACGCCGGAAGCGGCGATCAAAGATTTGCAGACGAAAATCGAAGAAGTGTACAAAAAGCAATAATCCAATCTCGGCTGCGGGATGACGACGTTCGCGCCGTCGCCCCGCAGCCTTACAGTTAGGCGGGATAATCTTGAGAACGAATACGGACAACAGACTGGCCTACGCGCTGATGAGTCCCGTACTGATTTACTTGCTTGCGGTTATGGTATTGCCTTTCGGATGGGCCATTTACTTGAGCTTCACGAACAAGGTGGTGGGCGTGCCCGCCAAATTTATCGGGCTCGGCAACTATATCGAGCTGATGAAAGATTCGCTGTTCTGGAAGGCGGCGTGGAATACGCTCGTCTTTACGCTCGTAGCGGTGATCGGCAAGACGGTGTTCGGCATGGTCATGGCGCTCGTCCTGAACGAGAAAATCGTATGCCGCAACCTGTTTCGCGTCCTGCTGTTCCTGCCGTGGACGATTCCGACGATCGTCTCCGTCTTCACCTGGCAATGGATATACTCCGATGTAGGCGGCGTGCTGAACTTCCTGCTGCTCAAAGCCGGACTGGTGTCCCAGCCCGTAGGCTGGCTGGCGACGCCCGAGCTCGCGATGTTCTCGGTCATTCTCGTCAATGTTTGGCGCGGTATTCCGTTCATGGGCATCGCCATTCTCGCGGGCTTGCAGACGCTGTCCAAAGAGATGTACGAAGCGGCGATGCTGGACGGCGCCGGTCCGGTCAAACGGTTTCTATACATGACGCTGCCTTCGGTCAAGGAAGTGACCGTTCTCGCCGCCGTCATGACGACGATTTGGACGTTGAACGATTTCGAGATCATTTGGCTGTTGACGCGAGGCGGGCCGTCGAACGGCACGCAGGTGCTGTCCACGCTCAGCTATACGATCGGGTTTTTGAATATGAGTCTCGGGAAAGCGATCGCCATCGCGATTTTGACGATGCCTCCGTTGATCATGCTGATCAACTTCGTCACGAAGCGTTCGCTTTCGTCGAACGAGTAAAGGGGTGGAAATGACGCATGGAGCATAAATCGATCGCCAATCGGATCGTCGTCTACGCCACTCTGGTCATCCTGCTTATATTCGCCTTGTTCCCCTTGTATTGGATGTTCAATACGTCGTTCAAGTCGCAGGGCGAAATTTATAACATGACGCCGTCGTTTTGGCCGAAGCACTTCACGTGGTCCGCTTACGAGAAGCTGATTACGGAGAAACATTTCCTCGTCAATATCAAGAACAGCCTGCTCGTCTCGCTGCTCGTGTCGCTCGTGTCGATCGCGGTCAGCATGCTGGCGGCGTATGCGATCGCGAAGCTGAAGTTTCGCGGCAGAAGCGTCATCTCGCGCGGCATTTTGTATGCGTATCTGATGCCCCGCGCCGTACTGTTCATCCCGCTGTACATGCTCGTCACCGCGCTGGGCGTCGGCAACTCGGTATACGGCCTTATGCTCGTCTATCCGACGATTACGATTCCGTACGCGACCTGGATGCTCATCTCGTATTTCAAATCGATTCCGGTCGAAATCGAGGAGGCGGCGATGATCGACGGCTGCAGCCGCGCGCGGACGATGCTGAACATCATATTCCCGCTGGCGGCGCCTGGCGTGGCGGCGACGTTCATCTTCGCCTTCACTCTGTGCTGGAGCGAATATTTGTACGCGCTCGTCATCGTCACGAAAGGAACGGACAAGACGTTGACGCTCGGCCTGTCGGACATGATCGTGGGCGACGTCTTCGCCTGGGGACCGCTCATGGGCGGCTCGATCCTCGCGTCCATACCGGTCGTCATCATGTATCTGTTCACTTCGAAATATATGGTCAGCGGCATGACCGTAGGAGGAGTCAAATAATGGGCGCAACGAGAAAAGTGCTCGTCACGGCGACGAACTATTCGCTGCTGTGCGCGGAAGCGAAACGGCTGCTGGAGGAGAATGGCTGCGAAATTATCGAAAACCGGGTCGGGCGTCCGCATACGTTCGAGGAGCTCGTCCCGCTCGTGGGCGACATCGACGGCGTCGTAGCCGGCGTCGACACGTGGGACGAGGCGGTGTTCAAGCTCGCCCCGAAGCTGAAGGCGATCGCCCGGTTCGGCGTAGGCGTCGACAACATCGATTTGCCGAAGGCGCGCGAATACGGGATCAAGGTAACCAACGTGCCGGGAGGCAACGCCAACGCCGTCGCGGAATTGACGGTCGGTCTCATCCTGTCGTCCATCCGCAGCATTCCCGCCCTGCATCAGTCGGCGAGACGGGGTTATTGGGACCGCCGCGTCGGCGAGGAGCTTGCGGGGAAGACGGTCGGCCTGCTCGGCTTCGGCAACATCGCCCAGATGGTCGCGAAGAAGCTGCAAGGCTTCGACGTGAAGCTGATCGCGTACGATAAATATCCGAATCCCGCGAAAGCGGAGGAGCTCGGCGTCGAGCTGGTCGAATGCGACGACGTGCTGAAGCGCGGCGACGTCGTCAGCATGCACTTGCCGAGCTTGAAGGAGACGCGCCGCATGATGAGCGACGCGCAGTTCGCGGCGATGAAGCCGACCGCCCATTTCGTCAACACGGCGCGGGGAGCTCTCGTGGACGAGGAGGCGCTGTATCGCGCTCTCGAATCCGGGACGATCGCGGGTGCCGCGATCGACGTGTACGAGCAGGAGCCGGTGTCGGCGGACAATCCGCTGTTCCGTCTCGACAATCTCATTACGACGCCGCATACGGCGGCGGAAACGGCCGAAACGTACCGGCGCGTCGGCCTGGTTACGGCGCAAGCGCTGCTCGACGCGTTCGCCGGGAAACAACCGGACAACTTGCTGTAAAGCGCGGCGGTCACGCCGACCGGTAAGCGAGGCTCGAAGTTTGCAGAGGAAGGTGGCAGTCGCCGATGAAACCGAAAGTTGCGGTCATAGGAAGTTTGAACATGGACATCGTCGTCAAGGTGAATAAGCTTCCCGGGGAGGGCGAAACGCTGCTCGGCAGCGGCATGTCGGAAATACCGGGCGGCAAAGGGGCCAATCAGGCGGTGGCCGTCGCCAAGCTGGGAACGCCCGTCGCCATGATCGGCAAAGTCGGGCCGGACGCGTTCGGCGCGGCCCTTGGCGATTCGCTGCGGCAGGCGGGCGTCGACGCCGGCCCGGTCGACACCGGTACGCGGCCGACGGGGATCGCGGTCATTACCGTCGACGCGGCGGGGCGCAATCATATCGTCGTCGTACCGGGCGCGAACGCCGAGCTGACGCCGGACGATATCGATCGCCGGCTCGACGTCATCGAGCAGTGCGACGTGGTCGTGCTTCAGCTCGAAGTGCCGATCGCCACGGTGGAGTACGCGCTTCGGCTCGCCAAGCGCCTCGGCAAGACGACGGTGCTGAATCCGGCTCCGGTCGCGCCTTTAAGCGACGATACGCTCCGCTACGTCGACTTCCTTATTCCGAACGAGCACGAGCTTCAGACGATGGCTGGCGTCGAACGGATCGACGAAGCTTCGCTGTCCGAAACGACGAAGGAGCTGCTCGGCAAAGGAGCGGGAGCCGTTATCGTGACGTTGGGCGAGAACGGCTGCTACTACGCCGACCGCAACGGCAGCCGGACGTACCCGGCCCACCGGGTGCGGGCGGTTGACACGACCGCCGCCGGCGACAGCTTCATCGGCGGCTTCGTCGCCGGCTATATCGCGTCGGGGGACGCGGGCGAGGCGATCCGGCTGGCGCAGCGGACGGCGGCCGTCACCGTGACGAGAGCGGGCGCGCAAAGCTCGCTGCCGACGATGGTGGAAGTCGCCGCCTTCGCCGCTTCGTCCTGATCGTGCATTCCGATTCCGCATACACAATCCATTCGAAAAGAGGACTTGTCATGAAACAATTGTACGGCGTTACGACCGCGATGGTCACCCCGTTCGACGAGGACGGCAGCGTAAATTACGGCAAAGTGGAGAAGCTGACGGAGTTTCTCATTTCCAAAGGCGTCCATTGCCTGTACCCGCTCGGCACGACCGGCGAGATGCTCCGGCTGTCCGTCGCGGAGCGCAAGAAGGTCGCGGAGACGGTCGTCCGCCAGGCGGCCGGTCGGGTGACCGTTTTCATTCACGTCGGCGCGGTTACGCAGGACGAGACGATCGAGCTGGCGAAGCACGCCGAGTCGATCGGCGCGGACGGCATCGGCGTCGTGACGCCGGTCTTTTTCGGCGCGAACGACCGGGAGCTGGAGCATTACTTCGTCACGGTGGCGAACAGCGTATCCGAGCAGTTCCCCGTCTATCTGTACAACATTCCGCAATGCGCGGCCAACGACTTGAAAACCGACGTGGCGGAGCGGGTCGCCGAGCGCTGCCGCAACGTCGTCGGCATCAAGTACAGCTTCCCCGATTTTTTGCGGACGAACGAATATTTGAACATCAAGGGCGGCGACTTCTCGGTTATGCAAGGCTCGGACCGGCTGTTCCTGGCCGCGCTCGCGATGGGCTGCGACGGCGTCATCTCCGGCGTCTCGTGCGTCTACCCCGAGCCGTTCGTCGCGGTGTACGACGCTTATAGGGCGAAGGACTTGGACGAAGCGAGACGGCTGCAGCAAATCGCCGTTAAGTACTGCGAAACGTTGAAAAGCGGCAGCAACATGTCTTATTTCAAGGAAGCGCTCAAGCTGAGAGGCGTGGATGCCGGCCGGATGCGGGCGCCGCAGCTCGATTTGCCGCAGGAGGAAATCGTCCGGCTGAAAGCGCGGCTGGACGAGCTGAACGCGGCGACCGGCTACGCCTGAAGCCGGAACGGCCGGCGCAGCGATCGCGAATGGAAGCGGAAAGCCCGGGAAACCGGGCTTTTCGCGTTCACGCCCGTTCCGATTGGGGCAGGCGAGTGCAGTGCGGTAGGGGACCGGCTTCCGGCCGTCCTGCGCGCCTCCGGTCGACTGCAAAAACGGCGGCGTCATTCCCTCCCCGATTTGGTATAATGGATCCGTAGAGCGTTATTACGTTCAAACCGGGGGGTGGCCATCACATGGAAAAATTGATCCAAGATACTTGCGACGACAGCTGCACGGGGTCGGATTCCGATCTGCTCAGTTTGAAGCGGAACATGGTATCCGAACCGGTCGCCGCCGGCATGGCCGACGTGTTCAAGGCGCTCGGCGATCCGACCCGGGTGAGGCTGATTTACGCGCTGCTCGACAAGGAGCTGTGCGTGCACGATTTGTCCGAGCTGCTGGAGATGGGACAGTCCGCCATCTCCCACCAGCTCCGTTATTTGCGCAATATGCGCATCGTGAAGCGGCGGAAGGCGGGGAAAACCGTCTACTATTCGTTGGACGACAGCCATATCGAGCAAATTTTCGTACAGACGCTTCAGCATTTGACGCATTCGTAATACCCGGGCGCTCTCGAGTGCCGGCAAAGGAAGGCCGCCGATCGTGCGGCCTTTTTGCGTTTGTATGCGGCGGCTGTGTTCCGCGCCAACGTACGATTCTTGCGGGCATAATTCCCCCTGCGGAGGAAAGACTAAGCCGTGCTTCCTCTATTTTCATCGTGCCGCAGGTGAGACGCATGAATACCGACAACAACACGGAAGCCGCGAGGGCGTTCGAACGGCTGCGCGGCCGTCTTCCCGAATCGGACGACATCGAGAGCCGGTCGTTCGCCTTTGCGGGGGAGACGGTTCGGCTTCTGTACATCAGCAGCGTTTGCGACGAGCAAGCGATCCAGTCGCAATTGATCCGGCCGTTTTACGATTGGCCCCGGACGGAACCGTTCGGCAACTTTTTGAACGCGCTGAACGGCTGCCGGGCCTACGAGAGCGACGATAAGTCGCTCGAGCTGCTGCTCTGCGGCTCCGCGGCCGTTCTGCTCGACGGAACGCTGTATTTGATCGGCTTCCCCAAAAACGATAACAAAAGTATACCGGACTCCACCTTCGAATCGACGGTGATGGGGCCGACCAAAGCGTTCTCCGAAGATATCGGCGTCAATCTCAATTTGATCCGCAACCGGTATCCGCAAGAAACGTTGACGGTCGAACGGCACGTCGTGGGCAACCTTTCCAAAACGCCGATTGCGATGGTGTACGACGAGGCCTACGTCGACCCGCATGTGCTGGAAAACGTACGCCGGGCGTTGTCCGAAATCGATGCCGACGTCGTCCAAGCGGCGGGGCAGCTTCACCGGTTTTTGACGAAGCGGAAGCGGTCGCTGTTTCCGACGATGGTCGTGACGGAGAGGCCGGACCGGACCGTGTTCAACTTGTCGCAAGGCAAGATCGTCTTTTTGCTGCACGGCACCTCGTTCGTTTTGGTGCTCCCTTCGGTCTTTTACGATTTCATGTCCGCGATGGACGACATCTACCAGACGTATTGGGTAAGCAAGTTTATCGTCACGATCCGGTACGTCGGATTGATTCTCAGCTTGACGCTCGCCTCGCTGTACGTCGCCTTGACGTCGTACAATCCGGAAATACTCCGGATCCAGCTTGCGCTGTCGATCGCCGGCAGCCGCGCTCCCGTGCCGTACCCGTCTTTTTTCGAGGTCACGTTCATGCTGCTCATGATGGAAATGCTGACCGAGGCGAGCATCCGGCTGCCGAAGTCGATCGGCTCGACGGCGACGACGGTCGGCGGTCTCATATTGGGACAGGCGGCTACGCAAGCCGGTCTGATCAGCAACATCATGATCATCATCGTGTCGGCCGTCGCCATCTCGAACTTCGTCATCCCGATCACCGCGATGACGTTCGGCATGAGGCTGACCAAGTACGTGCTGCTTCTCGTCACGACGATGTTCGGCATCATGGGCCTCATGGTCGGCTTCGTCGGGCTCGTCTCCCATTTGGCCAGTCTGGAAAGCTTCGGCCAGCCGTACTTAAAGTTGTTCATGGAATCCCCTGCCGCTTCCCGAAGCAGGGCGAAACGGTAAGCGAAGGAGGCGGAGGGGTGCGTTATTTTTACTATCTCGTCATTACCAATATGCTTGTCAACGTTTTGGTGTTCGTGCCCCGGCTGCTGATCCGCGACCGGTACGACGGCTCGGTCATGGCGCTGCCCGTCGCGTTCGCCATCGGCATGACGCTGTTGACCGTGTTCGTCAAGTCGATCGCCCGCTTCCCGAAGCAGGATCTGGCCGATGTGATGGAGGGCTGCTTCCCGCGCGCGTTCAACAAGGCGCTGCTTCTTTTTTTCAGCTTGAACGGATATGCCGCGGGGGGGTTGACGCTGCTCGCCTTCGGCGATTTCACGCGCAAGTTTTTGAACCCGGACATCACGAACATGACGGTCATCATGCTGTACCTGGGGGTCGCGGTATTCGTCGTCGGGCTGAAATCGACGCAAATTTTGCGCGTGCTCGAAATCGTTCTTCTGCTGGCGCTGCCGCTTACGCTGTTTATTTTGTTCAAGGCGTTTTTCAACCGGCAAATGGACTGGAACTCCGTGCTGGCCGTGTCGATGTTTTACGGAGAGCCGCCCAAGCTCGGGAGCTTGGCTGCGGCCACCTACATATACAGCGGCTACGCCGCGCTCGTCGTTTTGAACAAGGCGATTACCGGCTTCAAGCCGAAATGGTTATGGACGATCTGCATCATCGGCTTGATCACGTCGATTACGACGCTGTTCGTTCCGGTCGGGTTCCAGGGGGCGGACGGGGTCGGCGATTTCCATTACGCATGGGTGAGCACGTCCGATTCGATGCGAATCGAGCTCGGCTTCGTCGAGCGGGTCATGTTTATTTTCATTTATTTTTACGGCCAAGTGGCCTTCGTCAGCGTAATCGTGCATTGGCACGTCGCCCTCGATTTGCTGAAGGCCGTGTTTCGGTCGGAACGAAATGAAAGCAAGACCGCCGACCGGGTGCTGCGCATCGTCGTCTTGACCGTCTTCAGCGCGGGTATCATGGCCGGCTCGCTGCTCGACTACCGGCAATTTTTCGACATCGGGGAGATCTGGCTGGTCGTCCGCATGTTCACCGAATTCGTTCTCGTTTTCGTCGTAGCCTACGCCGCAAGGAGGAAGAAGCATGCCGCGCAACCGACTTAAAGTTCTGCTGCTCGCCGCATCGCTGCTAACGATGGTGACGACGGCGTCGGGCTGCGGGTTCAAAGATATCGACAAACGCTTTTTCGTCTTTACGATCGGCGTGGACAAAGGGCAGAACGGCAAAACGTACAAGGTGGAGCTGAAGCTGGCGATTCCGACGCCCCAGGAGCGGTTCGGATCGAACAAGTTCATCATTGTCACCGAGGAAGCGGATTCGATTACCGAGGCGGTGCGGATCATCAAGTCGAAAATCGACAAAGAGCTGGATTTCGGACAGGCGAAAGCGATCGTGCTCGGAGAGAAGCTCATGCGGGAGATGAATGATCCCGGCCCGCTGCTCGATTGGTTCATCCGCCGCCGCGATATCCAGATGATTGCGTGGGTCGGCATCGGCCGTCCCGACGCCATGACGATTTTGGAGGCGGGACCTCCTTCGGAGCGGCTGCCGTCCAACCTGCTGTTCATGTTTTTCGGGCAAAGCGGCACGGAGACGGCCTACGTCGTGTCGGAATATTTGTTCGACTTCCGCCGCCGGCTGACGGAGAGAGGGCTGGATCCGATTTTGCCCATTATCGAGAAGCGGAGCGGCGATCAGCTGACGATTAACCGAACCGCCGTGTTCAATAAAAAAAACTGGGTTCTCGAGCTCGACCCGCAGCAGACGAAAATATTCAACGCTTTCTATAACAATATAGGCAAGGTCGATATCAAGGTGAAGGAGAAGGGGGTATACGTCCTCCTGTCGGCCGACCAGGTCAAGGTCAATTACAAGCTGAGGGACATCCGGAGCGAGAAGCCGCGCGTCACGGTAACCATGACGGTCAAAGGATCGATCGAGGAGACGCAGTCGTCGGAGAAAGTGACCGACTTGGACAAGTTCGAAGCGTTGGCCGCGAAGGAAATATCCGTCCGCATCCGCTCGCTGCTGTCGACGCTTCAAAAGGCGCACGTCGACCCGATCGGCTTCGGGCTTCGCTTCCGAGCGATGCACCGGACCGACCGCAAGGAATGGCTCCGGTGGCAAAGCCTTTACCCGGACGTCCAATTCGACGTGAACGCCAAGGTCGCCCTCCGTGGAAGCGGCATTATCGATTGACGGATCGAACCCGCGGTGTTTGCGTCATCCCGTCACCGGCTCGATCGCATTTTATTTTATCGCTCTCCGAATGGACCGGTCGTCGATCGGCAACAGTAGTAGCGTACGCCATCCATGCCAAGGGGGGACTATATTGGGAAGACGGTTCATTAGGAAATCGGCGGCGATCGGCCTATTGTTCGCCTTGGTCGGCTGCGCCGGGCAAAACGCCGGACAGGAGCCGACATCCGAAGCGCAGCAGGCGGGTAACGGCATCGATAGACGGCTCGTCGATACGCGGGTGACGAACGGTGATTTGCTGCTGCGCCAAGGCGACGCGGGTCTCGAGTTCGCTTCGTCGAACGCGGCGGCGAACGGGACGGGCGGAGTGAGGGCGCTCGGGGAGCCGGTGAAAGCATACCCGAATCCCGCCATCGCCCCGTATCAGGGAGGATATGCGGAAAACGTCGTGTCGGCGGCCGCGATGTATTTCGGCACGCCGTACGAATACGGCTCGGACCGGGCGGATCCGTCCACGTTCGATTGCTCGGATTTTACCCGCTGGGCGTTCTTGTCCGCACTCGGCATGGACCTGCCGAAAGACTCGCGCAGCCAGGCGAGGTACGTCGAAGCGTTCTCCGGCCGGTCGTACCGGGACATCGGGCAGGCGCGGCGAGGCGATTTGCTGTTTTTCGTCGGGTACCGGGGCTCGAATCCGGAATCGTATCCCGAAGCGGAGAAAACGATCGACCGCATCAGCCATACCGGCATTTATTTGGGCAACGGCAAGATGATCCATACCGCCTCCGTACGGACGGGCGGGGTGCGGATCGACGACGTGTTCGGCAATCATCTGCAATGGCGTTTCGTATTGGGCGGCTCGGTGCTCGAATAGCCGCTCATTCGGGCGTATGCCGGCGTGCCCAAAGCCGATAGCCGACGTACGTCGCGGCCAGGAAAGCGCCGTATACGGCCAGGACGGCGATCGCGCTGCGGAGATCGGCGAACAGCCGGTCTCCCAGATAGGCGAAGACGAGCATGGCGGGGATTTTGCCTAACGATGACGCCACCGCATAGGTGGACAGCCGGATCGACAGGAAAGCCGGGTATATATTGACGAGCGTCTGCGGGAACACCGGAACGAGACGCGCCGCGAGAATCGTCGCGAACGGACGGCGCTCCATCAGCACCCGCAGCCTCTCGGCTTGCCCGAACTTCGACAAGTAGGCGGCGGCCCGCTCCCGAAGCGTCGCGCGGACGACGACGAAGACGATGACGGAAGCGACCGAAGCGGCCGTCCAGCTGATGAAGGCGCCGAGCAGCGGCCCGTACATATAACCGAGCGTGCCGATCACGATTTTGAAGGGCAGCACGGGGAACAACAGAAGCGCCAGCGCAATGGCGAAGCTGACGACGATCGAAGGGGACTGCCGCATCCAGTCGGACAGCTCCGTCCGATAGAACAGGCAGACGGCTATCGCCGCGGCGTATACGAGGACGATCGCCCACCCCTTCATGCGTAAAACTCCCAGTGATCGTCGACCAAATGGAGCAGCCGGCACAGCCGGTACAAGTAGTGAGCGCCGCGAAGCTGGTTCCGGTTGAGCCGGTTCAAAAATTCGAGCGAATCCCGGGCGATTTTCCTCGCCTGCTCGACGTTGTTATGATCCAGCTCCTTGATCACCCGCTTGATGATGTCCAGCGAGTAGACGGCGGAACGAAGCGTGCGGATGATCAAAATTTGCCTGACCTGCGACCGGTTGAACCGCCGGTAGCCGTTCTCCGGGTCCCGGGGGAGCGTAAGCAGCCCCATCTTCTCCCAATGCCGGATCGCCGACGCCGGAATGTTCGTCTCTTCGGAAACTTCGCCGATCGTCATCCACTTTTGTCTGCCTCGGGCGTCCAATTCCTCCAGCTGCTTCGTCTCCAGCACTTCGATCGTCTTCTCGGCGATCGTCTTGTCCCGATGGAGAGCGGCTTGCGCCTCGTTCACTTTCCACAGGGCGGCATCCGCTTCCTTGCGCTGCAGCAGACGCATCACTTCCTTCGTCAGCGTCATGCCGTAGCCCGTATTCATCGCCCGGATGCATTCGAAATATGCGATATGCTCCTCGGTGTATACCCGGTATCCGTTCGGCGCGCGCTCGATCGGCGGGACGATGCCCCATTCTTCGTAATGCCGGAGCGCGCTCGTGCTGACGTTCAGTTTTCGGGCGACGTCGATCGGCCGTACTTGCATGGAACCACCTCGGCTTTTTGTTCATTTCCATTAAAGCAAGACGCGCAACCGATGTCAAAGAAGACGGAACGGCAAGCCTCCCCGATTGACACGAAATGTCGGACGTCATAGTATGGGGGGAAGGGACTGTCGTCGAACGTCGGCCGACCGCCCGGACGATTCCCATTTTGAAACGGGAGGAAGTGACGCGATGAGCGAAAATACGGGCTCCAGCATTTGCGAGGTGCTGCAAATTCTCGGCGCCAAGTGGGCGTTTCTCGTCCTCGACGAGCTGCTGAAAAAAGGGCCGCAGCGGTTCAAGCAGCTGCAGCGCAACGTGGCGGTCATCAAAACCCAGTCGCTCACCGATACGCTGCGCCACCTGGAGCAGAGCGGGCTCGTTCGCCGGGAAGTGTTTCCGACCGTACCGGTTACCGTGGAGTATTCGTTGACCGAGAAGGGCAGCGATTTCCAGACGGCGCTGAAGGAAATGGAGAAATGGGTGCTCAAATGGGGCGGACGCCAAGCGGAAGCCGATAAAGCCAGCCAATCTTCTTGACGAAGAGGCCGGCTTTTTTTGTCGGACAAAACGAATCTCCCGCCGCATGGCGCACGTTCCGTAACTTGCTATGCTGGGAAGAGAACCGTTTTATCGCGTCGGCATTCCGCACAATAGGCATAGGAACAGACGGAAGCAAGCGCGGATCCGACGGAGCGGTCCTATCGGACGGAGGGGATGCACGATGCGGAAACCGAAACGTGGCCTGGCGGGCGGCCATCGCGTGTTTGTGCGCCTATTGGCGCCCAACATGCTGTTCTTGCTGCTTCCGCTTCTGGTCGGCTGGGTCCTTTACGGGAAAACGGTGCGGGAGATGGAAAAAGAGCTGACGGCGAGCAACATGAATTTGCTTAGGCAAAACAAGGACGTGCTCGACCGCCGGTTCGCCGAGGTGGCGTCGATCGCGCTTCAGCTGACGGGGGACACCCGAATCATCCAGTTCCAGCCCGTCACCGAGCCGTTCGTCGGGGCGAATACGTACCGCGTGCTGGAAACGCGCAAAAGCATCTATAACTTCAACTTGACGAACAACTTCATCTTCAACACGTTCGTCGTCTACAAAAACAGCGGGCTCGTCTTCAAGGACAGCTCGACGTACGGAATCGCCGAATTTTACGAAAAGTTCCGGTACGAAGGCTTCGACGTCGAAAGCTGGAAGCGGCTCGTCATCGGGACGTACCATCAGCGCAAGGTGCTGCCCGCCCGAGACGTCGAGGTCGACGGCACCCGCAGGTCGCTCGTCACGTACATCCAATCGCTCGGGTACCCGCGCTACCCGCAAGGAGCGGTCGTCGTCACCGTGGACAACCGGGAAATCGAAAAGCTGCTCGGCAGTCTCGATTTATCCGGCGGCGGGTGGGCGCACATTATCGACGAAGAGGGCAGCATCGTCAGCTCCGTCTCTCCCGACGGAACGTCCTACCGGATCGACCGCGGCCGGCTGACCGGCAAGCAGGGCACGGTCATGATGAAGCTCGGCGAGCGCGACATGATGATCACGTATACGACGTCCGCGTACAACGGATGGATTTATTTGGTCGCCCAGCCCGCGACCGTCGTCCTGGAGAAGCTGCTGTACATCAAGAGGACGACGTGGACGATGGCGTTCGTCTTTTTGGCGCTAGGGTTGATCGCCGCTTACTTGATCGCCTACCGGAACAGCCGGCCGTGGAAAAGCATCCTCGACACGATCGTCGAGCGGACGGACGGGGACGGCTATTTCGGCTCGGACGCGTATCGGTTCGTGCGCGACAACGTGTCGCGCCTGATCGACAGCAACCGCGATTTGGAAAAGAAGCTGAAGGAGCAGGCGCCGCTTCTGCAGGCCGCGCTGTTCGAGCGGCTGCTGAAAGGGGAGTACGTCCCCTCGCCGGATACGGACGCGCTTCTGCGCCACGTGGGCATCGATACGCAAGGGCGCCGCTTCGTCGCCTCGATCGTTCAATTGCGGGGCTACGACGGCGGCTTGGACGCCGATACGCTCGAGGAGCTGGACGTCAAGCGCGTTATGGTGAAGGAGCTGCTGCGCCAGCGGATGCCGGGACAGGCGTATTGGCACGATACGGCGGAGGACCAGATTGCGCTGCTGCTCGCCTTCGACGCTGACGGTCCGGCGGAGGGAGCCGATCCGATCGCGGACGTCGTCCCGGACGCAAGCGAGCTTATCCGCTCCAAGCTGAACGTCGCGACGCGGTTCGCGATCGGAGGAACGTACGCCGGCTTGATGGGCGTCTCCCGGTCGTACGAGGAAGCGAAGCGGGTGATCGAATATTTGACGTGGCGCAACCGCAACGGCACGATGCGCTTCGACGAGCTGCCCGTCGAGAACGGCGGCTATTACTATCCGGCCGACCTGGAGATGCGGCTCGGCCATTTGGCCAGGGCGGGGGAGAAGGATGCGGTGGAGACGCTGCTTGGCGAGCTGCATCAAATCAATTTCGAGGACCGGCGGCTGTCGGTGCCGATGCTGCGGCTGTTCGTGAGCGAGATGTGGGGGACGGTCGTCAAGCTGCTGCCGCAGCTGGCGATGGACGACGGGGCCGTCGCGGAGCAGGTTCAGACGTTTTCCTCCGAGAACGCCTCGTACGGAAGCTTGGAGCGCCAATACCGGATGATCGAGACGACGTACCGGCGCATTTGCGACTTCGTGGGCGAGCACAAAAAAAGCCAAAACGTGCAGCTGCTGGAGGATATCGTCTCGTACGTGCACGAACGGTTCGCGCAAGCCGATTTGTGCCTCGACTCGGTGGCGGACCGGATGAACATATCGAAGGGGTACTTGTCGCAATTTTTCAAGGAGCAGACCGGGGTCAACTTCTCCGACTACCTGGAGCAGCTGCGGATGAACGAAGCGAAGGCGCTTCTGGCGAAGACGGACTTGCCCGTCTACGAAATCGCGCAGCGGGTCGGCTACAGCTCGTCCAATACGTTTTGCCGGGCGTTCAAGCGGATCAACGGGGTAAGCGCATCGGTATTCCGACAGCCGCAGCCGCCCTCTTGAAAGCGCATTCTTGAGCGGTGCACATGCCGCGGACGATTGCACATCGCCGATATGAAGCGGTGCACATCGAGTCGAAACGTTTCCACTATACGGGCCCGCCCGGCCGATTTATCGTGGAATCGGAGGGAGGTGAACGTTTGGAGACGTCCAGACGAGCAGCGGACAACGCCGTGCGAGGCGTTTGGAAAACCGGGGCCGCCACGCCATGGCGGAACATGAGGAAGTCGTGGCGCCTGTACGCGCTTATCGCACTGCCCGTCCTGTACATCGTCCTGTTCAAGTACGCGCCGATGTACGGCGCCCAGATCGCTTTCAAAAACTATTCGGTCACGAAAGGCATATGGGAAAGCGAATGGGTCGGGTTCAAACATTTCGCGAGGTTTTTCCATTCCTACGATTTTTGGCGGCTTATGCGCAATACGATCGTGCTGAGCGTGTACAGCTTGGCGGCGAGCTTCCCGTTCCCGATTATACTGGCGCTCGGCTTGAATTACGTCGGAAGCCGGATGTTCAAAAAATCGGTGCAGATGATTACGTACGCGCCCTACTTCATTTCCGTCGTCGTCATGGTCGGCATCATCTTCGAGCTGCTCGACCCTCGCAACGGCATCGTCAACACGGTGCTGCGGGCGCTCGGCTTCGAAACGATCAACTTCATGGGGGTACCCGGCTATTTCAAGTCGATCTACGTCTGGTCGGGCATTTGGCAAAACGTCGGCTTCGGCTGCATCATTTATTTGGCCGCGTTGGCCTCCATCGACCCGTCGCTGCACGAAGCGGCCGTCGTCGACGGGGCGACGAAGCTGAGACGGATGTGGCATATCGATCTGCCGGGCATTATGCCGATCGCGATCATCATGCTCATCATGAATACGGGGCATATGCTCGACGTCGGCTTCGAGAAGGTGCTGCTCATGCAAAACCCGCTCAACATCCGGACCTCGGAAGTGATCGACACGTACGTGTACAAGGTCGGGCTGGCGTCGCAGGCGATGAACTATTCGTATTCGTCCGCCATCGGTCTGTTCAAGTCCGTCGTCAACCTCGTCCTTCTCGTCGCCGTCAACAAGATCGCCCAAAAGACGAAGCAGGCGAGCTTATGGTAGGGGGGGACGGGAAAGGAGGGAGCCGTGAAACGTTCGGCCATTCGGGAAACGAGAAGCGATCGGCTGTTTACGGCCGTCAATTACGGGGTCTTGTCGTTGTTCGCGATAACGATTCTATATCCGCTCGTCTACGTCGCGAGCGCCTCGATCAGCGACGCGGATGCGGTCATTTCCGGCGAAGTGTGGCTGTGGCCGGTCGACCCGACGCTCGACGGGTACGCCGCCGTTTTCAAGCACAAGCTCATTTGGAGCGGCTTTGCGAACTCGGTCTTCTATACGGCGGCGGGAACGCTGATTAATGTGGCGATGACGATTCTCGCGGCGTATCCGTTGTCGCGCAAAGACTTTTACGGCAAAAACGCGTTCATGTTTTTGTTCGTCTTCACGATGATGTTTTCCGGCGGGCTCATTCCAACGTACTTGCTTGTCAAGGAGCTGGGGATGCTGAATACGGCATGGTCGATGCTGCTGCCCGGCGCCCTCGGGGTATGGAACATGATCATTACGCGGACGTACTTCCAAACGACGATCCCCGACGAGCTGCTGGAGGCGTCGCAGCTGGACGGCTGCAACGATTTTCGATTCGTTTGGTCAGTCGTGCTGCCGCTTTCGGGCCCGATCATCGCCGTCATTACGCTGTTTTATGCGGTCGGTCATTGGAACTCGTACTTCAGCGCGCTCATTTACTTGAAAAACCAAAGCTTGTATCCGCTCCAGCTCGTCCTGCGGGACATTCTCGTGCAAAACGAGGTCGATCTGACGATGCTGACCGACGTGGCCGAGCAGGCGAAGCGGGAAGGGCTAAGGGAGCTGCTCAAATATTCGCTCATCGTCGTAGCGACCGTACCGCTGTTGATCGTCTATCCGTTCGTGCAGAAGTATTTCGTGAAAGGAATCATGATCGGCTCGTTAAAAGGATGAGCGGGCCGGAAACGCGGAATCCATTCCGGGAGGGAAAGCGCTTGAACAAAGCTGCGGCAATCGTACTGTCGCTGGCGCTGGGCACGATGCTGGCGTTAAGCGGCTGCTCGGGGAAAGAAGAGGCGGCGACGCAGGAGGGAGAGGGCGGCACCGGGGTCGTCACGAATCCGCCCGGTCAGCTCCCGATTACGAACGAGAAAACGACGGTGAAAATATTGGTAAGAGGCAATTCGACGGTCGAAGATTTCGCCACGAACGAGTTTACGAAATGGCTGGAGCAGAAGACGAACGTCCATATCGATTGGGAGGTCGCGCCCGAGAAGTCGGCGACGGAGAAGCTGAATCTCGTCCTGTCGAGCGGCGATTACCCCGACGTCATAATGGGTTTCGGCGTCTCACCGACCCAGATGATGATTTACGGTACGCAAGGCGTCTTCCTCAAGCTGAACGACATGATCGACAAGTACGGCGTGGAGATGAAAAAAATGTTCGACGCGAGCCCGTTCTACAAAGATTTGATTACCGCGCCGGACGGGAACATTTACGCGCTGCCGCAGGTCAACGAATGCTATCACTGCATGTACCACCAGCGGATGTGGATTCACAAGCCGTGGCTCGACAAGCTCGGGCTCCGGATGCCGACGACGACCGACGAGTTTTACGAGGTGTTGAAAGCGTTTAAGACGCGGGATCCGAACGGCAACGGCAAGCCGGACGAAATCGCGCTGTCGGGCTCGGTGCAGGCGTCGAGCAGCCATCTGTTCTCGCCCTCGATGATCGACTCGTTCCTGATGAACGCATTCGTCTACGATCACGGCGACAAGAAGCTGTACCTCGAGAACGGAAAAGTGACGGTGCCCTACAATAAGCCCGAATGGAAGGAAGGGCTCAAATATTTGCGAAAGCTTTACGCCGAAGGGCTGATCGACCCGCAGGCGCTGACGCAGGACAACGACCAGCTGAAGAAGCTGGGCGAAAACCCGGACACGGTCATTCTCGGCGCCTCCTCCGGCCACAATATGGGGTCGGTCGCGACGCTGGGAGGCAAGAGCGGCCGCTGGCTCACGTATGTCGCCGTCCCGCCGCTGAAAGGTCCGAACGGCTTTCAAAACGCGGCGTATCACCCGTACGTGGTCGGCAACGGCCAATACATCATCACGAACAAGGCGAAAAACCCGGAGGTGGCGTTCCGGCTGGCCGACTTCCTGTTCAACTCGCCGGAAACGACGCTGCGCTGGTACGCCGGCCGCGAAGGCGTCGAATGGAAATATGCCGACAAGTCGGAAATCGGCATCAACGGCAAGCCGGCGATCTGGAAGCAGCTTACGCCGTGGGGCGGGGTGCAGAACGTGAACTGGAGCCAGACCGGCCCCGGCTACCGGTCGAACGACTTCCGGCTCGGCGAAGTGCAAAACCCGGACCAGCCGCTCGAGGTCATTTTGTACAACGAGACGAAGCAGAAGATGGAGCCGTACCAAATGCCGATGGACAACGTAATGCCGCCGGTCTTTTTCACGGCCGACCAAGCGGCGGAGCTTGCCGATTTGGAGAAAACGATTCTCGATCACGTCAAAGAAATGATGGCCCGCTTCGTGACGGGCGACGCCGATATCGACAAAACGTGGGATTCGTACGTGAAAAATCTCGACAACATGAACCTGAAGCGGTATTTGGACATTTACCAGCAGGCGTACGACACGAAGTTCAAGAAGAAGTAGGTAGGAAGGCCGCCTCCGTCGAGGGGCGGCCTTTCGTGCGTGAGGGGGGGAAGCGGCCGACCGTAACGAAGCCGACGTCATTCCGGCCGATTTCGGCGAACGCTTCAAAGTTCGCACGATATGGTGTACACTGGTTTCACCGATGCATGAACCAGTAAGTCGATAGGGAGTGCCGCATTATGAAAGGGCTTGCAACCAAAGTATACTTCAACCGATCGTTGTTCCGGAAACTGCTGCTTTCCTATTTCGTAACGATCCTCATTCCGACGCTGCTGATCATCTCCGTATACGCCTATACGATGAAGGAAGATCTGCTCGCGCAAATCGAACAGTCGTCCGAAGCGGGCACGCAGCGCGTGTCCAAAAATATCGAAACCGTGATCGACCAAATCAACTCGTTTTCTTTGCAGCTGTCGTTCATCCCGTCCGTGAACACGTGGCTGCAAAATGCCGGCGAATTTTCCATGTTCGACTATTACCAATTAAAAGAACAAGTCCGCAATCAGATCGTACCGAACAATTTGTTCCATTCCGTCTATATTTTCGCCTCGGCGAGAGACAAAGTCATTACGACGAACGAAGGGTTGTTCGACGCTTCCTCCTTTTACGACCATTACGTCGTCGAACAAATTCACGAGAAAAGCGGCAGCTCGACCTGGTGGTACCAGGTGCGGAAGCCGCCCGCGGAAGCGTTCCGCACCCCTGCCGCTTCGGACAACGGCGGGGAGTTCGTGACGTTTTACAAATCGATACCGGTTACGGCCGTCAAGCCGCTCGGGACGCTCGTCATCAACATCCCGAAGGACGTCTTCCTGAGCACCTTGTCCAGCATGAGCAACGGGGCGGATAGCCGGACGGTGATTTTGGACGGCGACGGCTTCCCGATTTCGCGGTTCGGGCCGGCGCCGGACGCGGAGCTGAACGCGCTGGCCGAGAGGGCGGCCGGCTCCGGCTTGGCGCACATGGGCAAAGTCCGGATCGACGGGACGACGTACTTCGCCCGTTCGTACTCCGTCGCTTACAACGGGTGGAAGGTCGTCAGCCTGACGCCGTATCGGCTGTATCAGGACCGGCTGTTCGGGAAGCTGACCGATTCGGCGCTCATCGTCGTGCTCGTATCGCTGATCGGGCTAGCCGTCTCGTACGGGTATGCCGTCAAAATGTACAACCCGTGGAAAAAAATCGTCGAGGCGCTGACCGGGACGGCCGGGAAGCGGCTCATGCCGCCGGCAAGAGCGGGCTCCGACGAAATTTCGATCGTAAGCGGCGCGATCGACAGCATGATCGAGACGATCAAGCGAAACGAGCCCGTCGTGAAAGACCATCTCATTTCGGACATTTTGCAAAACAATTTGCTGGACAAGGAGTCGATTCCGATTCGGCTGGAGCAGCTCGGCCTATCGTTCGCGGAGCCCGGATACCTCGTCATCGTCTCCGTCTTCGACTTCGCCGTGCCCGAGCATGCCGACGATCCGCAGCGGAAGCTTGTCATGTTCAGTTTGGTTTCCGAGTCGCTCCAGAAGCGGTTTTCGTGCGAAGGGACGATTTTGGACGGCAACAAGCTCGGTTTTATCGTCAACTTGAACGCGTCGCGTCTCGATGACGAGCTCAAGGACCGCATCAACGCCTGTTATGCCGATATGAGCGCGATGGCCCGGGAGCAGCTGAACGCTTCGCTGCAGCTGTTCGTCGGCGAAGTATGTCCCGTCGGGCAGATCCATACTTCCTACGAGCATCTGCGCAGAGAATTGAATTACAAGGCGGTCATGGCCAGCAGCGAAGTCATTTTCGTACAGGAGCAGCAGAACGAATCGAAATTCGTCTATCCGCTGTCGATGCAAAAGCAGCTCATTCAACGGATCGTTTCGCTGGATCGGGAAAGGGCGGAAGCCTGCATCGGGGAGCTGTTCGAGCAGTACATTTACGACTCGAAATATTCGCACGAGAAGCTGCAGGGGATGATCGTCGTCCTGATGGGCAGCATCGTGAACGAGCTGTTGAAGGAAGGCTACGACGTCTGGAGCTTGAACGAAGAGGTCGGCATATTCAAGCTGGACCGCTGCCGCAACAACGACGAGCTGCGCCAATTTTTGAGCGCGCACATCGACCGGGTCATTACGTTTCTCGAGGCGTGGCAGGATCGGAAAAACACGAACTGGTACGTGTCCAAAGCGATCGCATATATGGAAACGCATTTCTCGACCAATATGTCGATTTCCGACATCGCCGAGCACGTCGGCGTCAGCGGCGGTCATTTGAGCCGCACGTTCAAGGCGGAGACGGGGAAGTCGATGCTCGAATATTTGACCGAATTCCGGATGACGAAAAGCAAGGAGCTGCTTGCGCGCCGGAACGACTCGCTGCACGAGATCAGCCAAGCGCTCGGCTATAACGACGTGCAAAGCTTCATCCGTTTTTTCAAAAAATACGAGGGCGTGACGCCCGGCGAATACCGCAAAAGCATCGTAAAAACGTGATATTCGTACGAAATTCATAACATCGGACGCGCCGTTATCCGTTATTCCTCATGTTTGTCGCAAACTGAGGATTTTTTTTCGCCTCCTCTCTCTATTACGATGAAAGCGTACACAGGAAAGCGGTGTAACGTTTTCAAGGAAGGAGGAAACCCATTGCTTAATCGGATCGAAGCGCCCGGCCCGCTCGCAGCCGGAGCGCCGGGCGGCCGGTCGAAGTTCATGAAAGCGTTTCGCAAGCATCGATATTATTATTTGCTGCTGCTGCCCGGCGTCGTTTATTTCGTCATCTTCCGGTACGTCCCGATGGCGGGAATCGTCATCGCGTTCCAAGATTTCAAAATCGCCGGCGGCGTGTTCTCGAGCCCGTGGGCGGGGTTGAAGTGGTTTCGCATCCTGTTCGACGCACCCGACTTTTGGGTCGCGCTCCGTAACACGATCATCATCAGCTTTTACAAGCTCGTCTTCAACTTTCCGGCCCCGATCGTCCTGGCGCTGCTGCTGAACGAAGTGTTCCACAGCACGTTCAAACGGGTCGTACAAACGATCCTTTATTTTCCGCACTTCGTCTCGTGGGTCGTGCTGAGCGGCATTTTGTTTTCCGTTTTTTCGACCGATACGGGATTGCTCGGCCTTCTCGGGATGACGACGTCGCCGATGATGAACCCGGATACGTTCCGCGGCTTTCTGGTCGGATCGGAGATGTGGAAGGAGGTCGGCTGGGGTACGGTCATTTATTTGGCGGCGATCGCCGGCGTCAACCCGGAGTTGTACGAGGCGGCCCGCATCGACGGCGCCAACCGGTTCCAGCTCGTGCGGCACATTACGCTGCCGTGTATCGCTTCGACGATCGTCGTCCTGCTTATTTTGCGGACCGGCCACATTTTGAACGTCGGCTTCGATCAAATTTACATGCTGTACAATCCGCTCGTCTACGAGGTATCCGACGTGCTGGATACGTACGTGTACCGTGTCGGCTTGACGATGGGCCGGTATTCGTTCGCGGCCGCCGCAGGGCTGTTCCAATCGGTCGTCGGATTGACGCTTCTGCTGTTTACGAACTGGCTCGTCAGACGGATGGGCGAACGCGGACTTTGGTGAGGATGAGCACAATGATAAGGAAAAGTACGGGAAGTCGACTGTTCGACTGGGGCAATACGCTGTTTTTGACCGTTTTTTGCGCCGTTACGTTTTACCCGCTCTGGCACGAGATCTCGATGTCGTTCAGCTCGACGGCGGGAGCGCTCAGGGGCGGCTTGTTTCTCGGGCCGAGGGAGTTTACGGTGGCCGCCTATGAAAGCGTGTTCGAATCGAGCTTCATCTGGCTGGCGTACCGCAATAGCATTATCGTAGCCGTCTGCGGCACGTTGCTGCACGTTCTGCTCACGGCGATGACGGCATATCCGCTGAACCGGAGCAGCTTGCCGGGCGTAAAGGTCATCACGTTTCTCGTCCTGTTCACGATGCTGTTCGGCGGCGGCCTGATTCCGACCTACCTGCTCGTCAAAAGCTTGGGGTTGATCAATTCGTTGTGGGCGCTTATTATACCGGGCATGATTTCGGCGTTCAACGTCATCGTCATGCAAAGCTTCATGAGGACGATTCCGGACGAAATCGAGGAGTCGGCCACGATCGACGGCGCCAATCCGCTGCGTATTTTCTTTACGATCGTCTTGCCGCTTTGCAAGCCGGTGCTCGCGACGATCGCGCTTTGGGAGTGCGTCGGACTATGGAACAACTTCATGCAGGCTCTTATTTATTTGAACGACAAATCGCTGTACACGCTTCCTTTGCTGCTGAAGCAAATTATCGCGGGACAGCAGCTCGTCGCGGAATCGGGACAGACGACCGAGTCGTCCACCGAATCGGTCATCGCCGCCACGATCGTCGTCTCGATCATCCCGGTCATGTGCGTGTACCCGTTCCTGCAAAAATATTTCATGAAAGGAACCATGCTCGGTTCCGTCAAATCGTAAAGCAAGCTCAGGACGAATAGGTCGTAGGGGGTCCTCGTATGAAAAAATGGATAAACGTATTGCCCGTCGTCACCGTCGTCAGCCTCGCCGCCTTAACCGGATGCGGAGACGCGAAGGAAGGCGACGGCGCGTCCGGATCGAACAACGTGCAGCCGGCGGAAAAACCGGTGACGTACAACATGCTTTTCAACCTTGGCATTCCGGAATATCCGGAAAACGGCGGGGAGGCGAAAGCGAAGGTGCAGGGGGCGTTGGAGAAAGCGGGCATCAAGGGAGTCGACTACAAGGTGTCACTGCTCGCGGGAACCGAATATACGACGAAGCTGAACCTGCTCGCCTCCTCCGGCGAGCTGCCGGATTACTTCAGCGTCGATTCGACGACGCTCGCCCAATTCGTCAGCCAAGGCTTGGTCAAGCCCGTCGACGATTTGCTTGCAAAAGCGCCCAACCTGATGAAGATGATTCCGAAGGAACGGTGGGAAGGCGTCACGTTCGACGGGAAGAAGTACGCGATTCCGTACGGCGTCATGGAAGGCTCGCTCAATTCCCCGAATACGGGAGGGCTGCTCGTCCGGCAAGATTGGCTCGACAATCTCGGGTTGAAGATGCCGACGACGCTGGACGAGCTGCATGCGACGCTGAAGGCGTTCACGAACAACGATCCGGACAAGAACGGCCAGAAGGACACGTACGGCCTCGGCGGCTACAAAGATTCGAAGTTCAACGTCGTGTTCGGCGCGTTCGGCATTTCACCGACGTATTGGGTCGAAAAGGAAGGCAAAATCGTCAAAGGGTTCACGACGCCGGAGGCGAAGCAGGCGCTTGCCGTACTCGCGCAATGGTACAAGGAAGGGCTGATCGATCCCGAGTTCCCGGTCATGGAGCTGAAGCAGCACGAATCGAAGCAGATCAATTCCAAGATCGGCATTTTCGAAGGCGACGGCTTCAACGTCAATCCGAAAGGAAGCGGGGTGCCCGAAGCGCTGCTCAAGGCGACCCCGACGGCCAAGCTCGTGCTCGCGGCTCCGCCGAAGGGTCCGAACGGCAAGCTCGGTTACCCGGAAGTGAATCCGTACGCGGGAGGCGGTCTTCGCGCGATCAGCGCCAAGGCGAAAGATCCGGAGAAGCTCATCCGGGTGCTCGACTGGTCGGTCAGCGAGGAAGGCGGCATCAATTTGGTTACTTACGGCGAAGAGAACGTCGACTACACGTACGATAAGGCGAAAAACTTCATCGCGATGAAATCGACGTACACCGAGCTGTACAAAAAGGGATACTCGAATCCGATCCGTTTCGTGCAGGTGACGGACCGCCGCTGGACGGAAGAGGTCGTGCGCGCGGCGCTCGACACCGCATCGAAAAACTTGATCAAAAACGCGCTCTGGAAGACGGTTCCGGCCGAGCTCGACTATCCCGATCTCGAGAAGAAGCTGTGGCTCGAATATTTCGTCAAAATCGTAACCGGCACGTGGCCGGTGGACAAATTCGACGAGTTCGTGCAAAAGTATTACCAGCAGGGCGGCCAGACGATCGAGAAGCAAGCGAACGAGGAGTGGAAGAAGAGAAAATAAGCAGTCCGCGCCGCAGGAAGGAAAGAGGCCGATTATCGCGTCTCTTTTCCTTTTTTGCCGCAGGCGCGGCAAGGAGGATGACATTCGTTGAACGCGAACAAGCAACCGAACGTAATCGTCTTCTTTACCGACCAGCAGCGCTGGGACACGACGGGGGCGCACGGCAACCCGCTCGACTTGACGCCCAACTTCGATCGGATGGCACGGGAAGGGGCGCACGTATACAACTCGTTCACGTGCCAGCCCGTATGCGGCCCGGCCCGGTCAAGCCTGCAAACCGGACTGTACGCCACGCAAACGGGCTGCTACGTCAACGGCATTCCGCTTTCGCCGGCGTCGAAGACGTTGGCCCATTATTTCCGCGACGCCGGGTATCGGACCGGCTATATCGGCAAATGGCACCTGGCGCATGAGGAGCCCGTGCCCGAGGAGAAGCGCGGCGGCTACGACTATTGGCTCGCCTCCGACGTGCTCGAATTTTCGTCCGACGCTTACGATACGGTCATGTACGACAACGACAACAAGCCGGTGAAGCTGCCGGGCTATCGGGTCGACGCGATGACCGACGCGGCGATCCGGTATATCGACCGGGAGAAAAACCATCCGTTTTTCCTGTTCCTGTCGTACATCGAGCCGCATCACCAAAACCATACGGACAACTACCCCGCGCCGATCGGCTACGAGCAGAAGTACGCCGGGCGTTACGTTCCGCCCGATCTGGCCGCGCTCGGCGGAACCGCCCACGCCCATCTGGGCGGGTATTACGGCATGGTGAAGCGGCTTGACGAAGCGCTCGGCCGGCTGTTCGACGCGCTGCGCAGCCTCGGTCTCGAGGAGAATACGATCGTGATGTTCACGTCCGATCACGGCTGCCATTTCAAGACGCGCAACGGCGAATACAAGCGTTCGTGCCACGACAGCTCGATTCGCGTCCCGACGGCGTTCGCCGGCGGCTGCTTTGCCGGGGGCGGACAAGTGCGGCAGCTCGTCTCGCTCGTCGACCTGCCGCCGACGCTGCTCGACGCCGCGGGCATCCCGGTGCCGGCCTCGCTGCCGGGGCGCTCCATCTTGCCGCTGCTGCGCGGAGAGAAGGAAGAGTGGCCGGAGGAAGTGTTCGTCCAGATCAGCGAATCGCAGGTGGGGCGGTCGATCCGGACCGACCGGTGGAAGTACAGCGTGTCCGCTCCCGACAAGCGCGGCTACGAGCATGCGAGCTCCGACTCGTATACGGAGGAGTTTTTGTACGATTTGCACGCCGATCCGTACGAATTGGTCAACTTGATCGGCATCGAGTCGTACGAGCCGGTCGTCGCCGACTTGCGGAAACGGCTCGTGCGCAAAATGCGCGAGGCGGGGGAAGCGGAGCCGACGATCGTGCCGGCGCCCGTCCGGCCGAAGGGCGGGCGTCGCGTCTCCGTCGAGGAGCTGCGGGTGAAGCTGTAACGTTTCCGCGGGCTTGCCCGCGAAAGGTGAAGGCGATGCGTCGGCGGTTGGATAACGTCCCCGGACGATGGTATAGTAGGATGTGACTCCCTAATAGAAAAGAGGATTTATCGCATGATCGATCATATCGTGCTCGTCAAATTCGCCGACACCACCACGCAGGAGCAGCTGGCCGAGGTCGTCTCGCGGTTCAAGGCGCTGCGCCCCCATCTGACCGGCGTCGTCGACCTGCAAGCCGGCATCGATTTTTCCGGCAAAAACCAAGGGTACCAGGTCGTCCTGTCGGTCCGCTTCGAGGACCGCGCCGCCTTGGAGGCGTACGGACCGAACCCGCGTCATCAAGAGGTCGCCGCCTTCATTCGCGAGGTCGGCCGGCTTGACAGCATCGTCGTCGACATCGAGATTTGACGGGGAACCGAACGGGTACCGGTTGAATCCGGATTCGTCCTACAGAAGCCCCGGCATCGGAAAATGCCCCGATAACGGGGCTTTTTCACGTCCGCCGATCCGGAGGGGTGCGACCGTTTATCCGAACTTGGGCCAATAAGCGTCAAATGGCCGACGCATTTCGACAATGTGGGTGAAGCGGCGCAGCGCGGCGGCATGGTACAATCGAACCTAATTTTAACATACGAAGCAGGAGGAGAGGCACGATGCTGGCTGAACGGGGAACGATCGAGCAATTGCGGAAACGGCTCGTACCGGCCGGGGAATATCGGCCGTTCGCGCGGGGGGACGAACGCGAGGCGTGGGAGGCGCTTCCCCTCGAGGCGAAGCGCGAGCTGGTGCGCGGAGGCGAAGAACGGCTGCCGTTCGCATGGCCCGCCTTGCCGGCCGCACGATATATGGATTATGTGCGGAACGGAAACCGGAGCGTTTACGAGAATGCTTACTTCGAACGGCGCCGGGCGCTGCTGCAGCTCGTTATGGCCGAATGCGCGGAATACGAAGGCCGGTTCTCCGAACAAATCGTCAACGGAATATGGGCGATTTGCGAAGAATCGAGCTGGGTCGTTCCCGCGCACATGTCGCTGTCTCGGAAAGGCTTCGGCGACGGACTGCCCGATATAACCGATCCGGTCATCGACCTGTTCGCGGCCGAAACGGCCAGCCTGCTTGCATGGACCGTCTACCTGCTCGGCACGCGGCTCGACGGCTGCAGCGGCGTCGTCCGCGATAGAGTCAAGCTGGAAGTCGGAAGACGCATCCATACCCCGTATCTCGAGCGCGACGACTTTTGGTGGATGGGTCTTAAACCCGGCCGCAAAGTCAACAACTGGAACCCGTGGGTGAACGCCAGCTGTCTGTCGTCCTTCCTGCTGCTGGAGGACGACCACGACCGGCGCGTCCGCGGCGTCTCCAAGGCGATGCGCAGCTTGGACGCGTTTCTCGCCGTCTACCCGGAAGACGGCGGCTGCGACGAAGGGCCGAGCTATTGGAGCCGCGCCGGCGGATCGCTCTTCGATGCGCTGGAGCAGCTGTACGGCGCGACGAACGGCGAGATCGACGTGTACGGCGAGCCGTTGATCCGGGAAATCGGCCGATATATATACCGCGTGCATGTCGCCGGCAAGTCGTACATCAACTTCGCGGACGGAGACGCGAACGTCGAGATCGACGCCGAGCTGGCGGAGCGGTTCGGAAGGCGAATCGGCGATCCGCAGCTGTCGGCGCTTGGAGCGGCGGCAATCTCGCCGGACAGCTTGCGGCCCCGGTACATCGTGACGTTGTTCCGGTACGCCCAGACCGTGCTTCGGTACCGGGAAGTAAGCGAGGCGCGGGCGAAGCCGCCTCTCCTCCGGGACGTCTGGACGAACGGCTTGCAGGTCATGGCCGCCAGGGAAACAGAAGGATCGGAACGCGGCCTGTTTTTGGCGGCCAAGGGCGGGCACAACGACGAGAGCCATAACCACAACGATATCGGCCACTTTATCGTATACGCCGACGGAAAGCCGCTGCTGATCGACGTCGGCGTGGAGACGTATACGGCGAAGACGTTCAGCGCCAGCAGGTACGACATATGGACGATGCGTTCGGAGTATCACAACGTTCCCGTCGTGAATGGATACGGGCAATCCGCGGGCGGCGGCTTTGCGGCGGGCCGCGTCGCGTACCGGACCGGCGACGGCCGCTCCGAGCTGGAGATGGAGCTGGCCGGCGCGTATCCGGAGGAGGCGGGCATCGTCAGCTGGATTCGTTCCTGCACGCTGCAGCGCGGCGATCGGTCCCGTGTCGAGATCGCCGATCGGTACAAGCTGAGGCATGCGAACGGACGTATCGCGCTGCATCTGATGGCGGCGGATGCGCCGCAGCTCGAGACGAACGGCGTACTGCTGCTCGGGAGCGGAAACGAACGGAGACGTTTGTCATTCGACGGCGAGCGTATGGGCTGCACGGTCGAACGGATCGCGATCGGCGACGAGAAGCTGAAGCGGACTTGGGGGGAGGCGGTATACCGTATCGCACTCGACGTGAAAGCGCCGGAGCTCGAAGGAGAGTGGCGGATCGTCGTCGAATGACCGCCCGGATCGGGAAGGTCGGGACGGGGTTGCGGCGAACGGCGGAATGACGTTCGACCGCACGAACGAGAAGCGGGGAAATGGAACGGTCGCTCGGACGGAACGCTCTAAATTCCGGACGGCGGCCGTTTTTCGTTCTCCGGAATGTGTGTTTAATTGTGTTTGATTGAATAATTGTTGACCTTCGTGGGAGGCTGCCCTTATGATGGACGTATCGAATTGAAGGGGAGTGCTTTCTTATGAAACCGATTTCCCGCGTCTTTATTATCGGCTGGGACGGGGCGGGCAGCTTTGTCGCGTCCGCGAACACGCCGAACTTGGACCGGTGCGTCCGTAACGGGACGTTCGACTTTCAGGCGCAAGCGGCGACGCCGACGATCAGCGCGCAATGCTGGGGAACGCTGCTGCATGGCGTGTCGCCGGACAAGCACGGCTTGACGAACGAAATCGTCAGCCATACGCCGTATCCGGACGGCTCGCCGTATCCTTCGATATTCCGGGTCGTGCGCGAAGCGTACCCGGATGCCGCAATGGCCTCATTCAGCGCATGGTACCCGATCAATCACGGCATCATCGAGCCGTCGATCGGGGTGCATAAAGTGTCGATGAAGGACCGGGATCTGTCGCTCGCCGCAGCCGCTTACATCCGCGAGCATCCCGAGGTGAAGCTGCTGTTCGTTCAGTTCGACTTGCCGGATGCGGCCGGTCACCAGTACGGGTACAATACGCCCGGGCAGCTGCAAGCGATCGAGGAAACCGACGGCTTGACGGGCCATATCCTCGAGGCGATCGAAGAAACGGGGCTTCTCGACGACAGCCTGCTCGTCTTCGTGTCCGATCATGGCGGCGGCGGCGCCAATCCGCGCGGCCACGGCAGCGATCATCCGATGGACAAGACGATCTATTGGGGCTGTGTCGGGCCGGGTATTCCGCGCGGAGCGGCGATTCCGGGCACGATGTCGATCGTCGACACGGCGGCGGTCGTCGTCCGCGCGCTCGGCATCGAGCCGCCCGAATCGTGGGAATCGAAGCTGCCGGAGCGGCTGTTCGCGGAATAAATCGGCAAGAACAGGATTTTATGCCCCCGTTTGCGGTATAATGGACGGATGGAATCCAAACTATCCGAATGAACCATTGGAGGCATGCCCGATTGACTGCGACTTATCCGTTTCCGTTCGACCCCGCCAAGCCGTTCGTCCGGCAAGCCGGCGACTGGATCGCCGACGTCTTCTACGACGTGCTGCCGGAGGCCGGCTTCGAGGTGAGGGACGAGCAAATTTTTATGGCGTTTCAGCTGGAGCGCGCTTACGCCGAGAAGATGCCGATATTCGCCGAAGCCGGCGTCGGCACCGGCAAAACGCTCGTCTATTTGCTTTACGCGATCGCTTACGCCCGGTACGTCCGGAAGCCGGCGGTCATCGCATGCGCGGACGAGTCGTTGATCGAGCAGCTCGTGAAGCCGGAGGGCGATATCGCGAAGCTGTCCCGGCATTTGAACTTGACCGTCGACGCCCGGCTGGGCAAGTCCCGGGATCAGTATATTTGCCTGAACAAATTGGATGAGGCGCAGACCGCGTTCGACGACGACGCGGACCGGTTTCGCGACGTGTACCGCAGCCTCCCGGAGTTCGTCCGCAAGCCCGACACGCTGCAGACGTTCCACCCTTACGGAGACCGGAAGCATTACCCGGACTTGACGGACGAGGCGTGGAGCAAAATCGGCTGGGACGTGTTCCAGGACTGCCTCGTCTGCGACAACCGGCACCGGTGCGGACAGACGCTGTCCCGGGATTACTACCGGAAGTCCGCCGATTTGATCGTCTGCTCCCACGATTTTTATATGGAGCACGTATGGACGTACGAATCGAGGAAGCGGGAAGGCCAGCTGCCGCTGCTTCCCGAGCACAGCTCCGTCGTCTTCGACGAGGGGCATTTGCTCGAGACGGCCGCCCAGAGCGCCTTGACGTACCGGTGGAACCATGCGCTGTTCGAGGCGATCGTGACCCGGCTGCTCGAGGGGGAAATCCGCGAATCGCTCGCCGTCGCGATCGAGGCGTCCATCGCGCAGAGCGAATCGCTGTTCGCGCTGCTCGAGCGGAGCAGCCGGCCGGTTCCCGGCTCGGACCGGAGGGAAATCGATACGGAAGGGGATCTGCTGCGGGAGACCGAGCTTCTTCGGGAGCGCTTGGCCGTCATCGACGAAGAGCTTGTCTACGAAAGCGGGCTGTACTCGTTGAACGAATACGGGCTGAAAATCGTCGAGGAGCATTTGGACATGATCCAGCATGCGCTGGGGCTGCTTCGGCAGACGGAACGTCCCGTCGTCTGGGGCGAGTATCGACCGGACGGGCTCGCCCTCGTCATTATGCCGCGAAACGTCCGGGACGTGTTGAAGGAACGGGTGTTTGCGAAAAAAATGCCGATCGTCTTCTCGTCCGCGACGCTCTCGGTCGACGGCTCGTTCGATTACATGGCGCGCGGGCTCGGCCTCGACGACTTTTTATCGTTCTCGGTGCCGTCGCCGTACGATTACGAACGGCAGATGAAGGCCGAACTGTACCCGGAGGCGGACGTCTCCGCCGCCGAGAAAACGAAAGCGGTGCTGAGCCTGATCCGGCAGTCGGAAGGCAGGGCGCTCGTCTTGTTCCCGACGAAAGAGGAGCTTGCCGAATTCCGGAAGCATTCGGCGGCAATCCCGGAGGCGGGCGAGTACCGGCTGCTTTTCGAGGGAACGGCGGAAATCAGCCACCTCGTCTCCGAGTTCCAACGCGACGAACCGAGCGTTCTATGCGCGGCGACGCTATGGGAAGGGCTAGATATTCCCGGGCCTTCGTTATCCCACGTGATCGTCTGGTCGCTGCCGTTTCCCCCGGACGACCCGGTGTTCGCGGCCAAACGGAACGATGCGGAGCGCCCGTTCGAGCAGGTTGATATGCCGTACATGCTGCTCAGGCTGAAGCAAGGAATCGGACGGTTGATCCGCACCCGCGACGATCGGGGAACCGTCTCCGTAATCGGCAAGGAATTGCGGGAACGGAACGTGAGGGAGCAAGTACGGCTGCTCGTCCCCCACGCCGTGGAAAGGACGTGGCCATGATCGACATTACCGCTTACAGCGTGGAGCGAGTTCGAGACCCGTTCGGCATTCTGCCCGGGCAGCGGTACGAATTCGTATTGGATATCGAAGTGGATGAGGAAGACGAAATCCATTCGGAGAACGGCTTGTTCGTCCGGGTCATATACGCCGTAGAGCCCGAACGGACGGGCATCGTGAAGTACGAGCTCTTCGAGCGGACGACCGAAACGTATTTGCCGTTCGACTTGGAGGACGACGAAGTCGAGGCGATCGACGCTTTTTGCCGGGACCGTCTGTCGGAAGCGGACGGGAACGGTTAAGAAATCGTTAATCTCCGGTTTCTTCCCGCTTAATGGTGATGCGGTAAACTGGACGTACGAGACGGCAAGCCGTGAAACGTTCGAGCGGGAGGCGGGAAACCGGATGAAACGACGATGGAGCGTATGGGTGATGATCGCCGCGGCGACGGTCGCCTTGTTGACGGCCGGCTGCGGAACCGAAGTAAGGAAGGAGGAGAGCGGCTTGAATGCGAAATTGATCGAGGCGGCCGAGCGCGGCGACACCGGGGAGGTGACCCGACTGCTAAAGGCGGGTGCGTCAATCGACGCGCGCGACGGCCGGGGCCGGACGGCGGCGATGGCGGCGACGCACGGCAACAAGCCGGATACGTTCCGGGCGCTGGTCGAAGCCGGAGCGGACATCAACATCCGCGACGACCGTTCGGACAATCCGCTGCTGTATGCGGGAGCCGAAGGGCTGCTGGATATTTTGAAGCTGGCGATCGAGGCGAAGGCGGATACGAAGCTGACGAACCGGTACGGGGGGACGGCGCTGATCCCCGCTTGCGAACGCGGTCACGTCGAAGTCGTGAAGGAGCTGCTCGAGCGTTCCGGCATCGACGTGAACCATGTGAACCACCTGGGCTGGACGGGGCTGCTGGAGGCGATCGTCTTAAGCGACGGAGGTCCGCGTCATCAGGCAATCGTCCGGCTGCTTATCGAGCACGGGGCCGACGTCAACTTGGCGGACAAGGACGGCGTCACGCCGCTGCAGCATGCGCAGAAGCGCGGGTACGATACCATCGCGGGCTTGCTGATCGCCGCAGGCGCTCGATGACGCGCGGGCGGTGCGGCGGACGATGTCCACTGAAAATCCGAAGCCCCGGCATCGAATGTCCGGGGCTTTTGTCGCATAATCGCAAAATATGACAATTCCGATGACCGGGTCATGCCGAATATAGGAAGGCCGTCCCTTTCGCGCAGCTCCCTGACGATCCATAATGGAATACAGCGCGCAATCGTTCGCTTCATATCGAAAACGAGGTGTAGTCATGCAGCATCAACCAACCGGACCGGCGTCGGAGTCGTCGGATATCGAACAAAACAAAGGGATGGCCATTTTGGCTTACCTGTTATTTTTCGTCCCCTTGCTGGCGGCCAAAGAATCGCCGTACGCCAGGTACCATGCGAATCAGGGCTTTTTGCTGTTCCTGGTCGCGCTTGTAGCCAACGTCGTACTCGGGATCATCCCGATTATCGGATGGCTGCTGTTGCCGGTCGTCAACCTGGTCATCGTGGCGTTCGTCGTGCTCGGCATGGTGCGGGCGGCGTCGGGGCAGAAGAAGCCGCTGCCGTTCATCGGCGATTTCAAGCTGATCCAATAAAGGCGTTTCGGCGGAAAGCTCCGCCGAAGACGCCGAACAAGCCGCGGACGCCGCGGCTTTTTTGCCATATCCGCGTTCCGCGGGCCGTTACCGCTTGCCGATGTGAAAAAATGGGGCTTTACAAATAGCCGTTCCCCGGCATACAATAGTTTATACAAACGAATATTCGTTTCAATCGCTGAGTTTTCTTTTTTAGAAAAGCGGGGGAACCAAATTTTGTGGGGTGAATCGATGCGTCGGTCCGATGCGTCGTAGGGCGATTTCTCACCGTCCGAATCCGTCAGCTAACCTCGTAGGCGAATGTGGGGAGGATAGATTGAGTATGAACACAAGGTCTAGCCTTGTGTTTTTTGCGTTTTTTTCGCTACGTAAACTCCCCGAATTACGGTTTGATATTTCGAGAGGAGGATTTACCGATGGCCAATAAAGAAAAGCTCGTTTGCCTGTTCGACAAACTAAACGAAACCGATAAGAAGAGAGCGTTCGAATTCATACAATCATTGGCGCGCCGCAGCGGAGAGCCGATCGAAAGCGAGGAAGTGAAACTGCACGGCAAAAACTTCTTCGTCGTTTCGGATTGACCGACCGCCGCACCCCCCGCTTGAATCCGCGATCCCCCGAAAGGGGGATTTTTTTTGTTCAGCCGCCCCGCAACAAGTCGGCGATTTTCCGCCGCATGCCCGTCTCGCTCTGCAGCTTGGCCCAGTACAGCTTCGCTTCGTTCATGATCGCGTTCATCTTGTCCGGGGATACGTTCATATCGGTAAACAGCCGCATCGACGGAATCATCTCCTTAAACCGTCGGTAGCCGGGCGGACGGTACATCGTTTCCGCTCCTTCCCGCTCGGCCGCCCGCGCGTGGGCGGGAATGCTCAGCGTATGCGAGCGAAGCGCTTGCTGCGCCCGTTCCGACGTCATGAATTCGACGAACGCGGTCGCGGCGGCTTTCGCCTCCGACCGGGCGCCGACGGCCAAGCCGATCGCCATCAGGATGGTGGCGTCCTCGCGCCATACCGGCAGAGGGACGACGTCGTACCGGATGTCGGATTCGCGGAGCGCGTTGAGCGACAAGTACGAGGTCATGATGATCGACACTTTGCGCTGCGCGAACAGCTCCTCCGCATCGGCGTCGCTGCCCGACAAAAACGTTGGAAACGCGTTCGGCGCGTAAATGATTTCACGGCACAGGTTGAGACCTTCGGTAATCCGCGCGGCGAAGCGTTCCGGATCGTCCGACGCCGAAGCCGCGGCGTCTTCGCCCAAGCCGCTCTGCAGGACGAAGACGGGCCAGCGGTTCTTGGAATGGAGGAAAAAATAAAAGCCGAACCGTTCGTTCTCCACCGTCAGCCGGGAGGCGTCGCCGAGCAGCGTCCGCCAGCCGTCCGGCCGGTAAGGGACGGGCAATCCCGCTTCCTCGAGATGGTCGATATTGTAGCAGAGCACGAGCGGCGAGAAGACGAACGGACGAACGTACTGCTTGCCCTCGAAGGTGAAAGCGTCGTTCAGAAACGGATAAGCGCCTTCGTCCGCCGCGAGCGGCTGAAGCAGGTCCAGCCTTCCGCGGGCGCGAAACTCGTAGAAGTTGTTGTAATTCATCGAGACGACGTCGAGCAGCCCGTTTTCGATATAGGAGTCGACCGTCTCGGCGTAATGGTCGAATGCGATCGGGATCGGCTGGACGCGGATCGACGGATGCGCCAGGTGAAAGTCGTCCAGCAGACGGGCAAGCTCCGCGTCGCGGGCGAGCGAAGCGTGGTAGCCGAACTTGAGGGTGACGGCAAGGTCCGGGAGCCGATCGGCGATGCGATTGCCGACGCGCGGAATTTTCTCGATCAGCCCTTCCTCGACGAGACGTTCGAGTGCGGCCCGCACGAGCTTGTTGCTCAGCCGAAACTGCTTGGTCATATCCCGCTCGGACGGCAAAAAGTCGCCCGGGCGCAGCTTCCCCGTCACGATATCCCCGCGAAGCGTGGCGGTCATATGGTCAAGTCTGGCGCGAAACGTTTTGCGGCTGGGTTGGTCGGACATGCGAACCTCCTTCGCGACCGCGGCGGCGCGATTGAACGAACTCGTACTTTCCACCCCCAAGCATAGCGAACTTGTCCGCGCGAAGCAAGACGGGCAAGCTTCGTGCCGGTCGCGATCCGTCATGGCGGATTTGCGTATTGACACGGAGTCGTTTTTGTTTTTATGATGAGAAGTGAGTCAGATGTGAGTCATAACAATTCGAAGGAGATGATGCTTTCATGTCAACGAACCGATTCCGCCTGCTGCTGGGCGGGCTAGCCGCCGTATGTGCGGCCGCCGCAGCGTGTCCGGTCTCTTCCGCCGCTGCGGATGCCGTGTCGCCTCCGCCGCCCGTCGTCTATAATGCGGGGTTCGAGGAGCCTTCCGCCGGAACGGCGATTCCGGGATGGACGCAAACGTTCGGAGCCGGAGAGAGCGGCATGCGGTTCGAAGTCGCTTCCGCGGAATCGTACGAAGGGGCGAAAAGCTTGTACTTGGATGACGCGAACGGTTCTCGCGCGCTGGGGCTCGAGAGCGACCGATTTTCCGTCGTTCCCGGCGAGAGCTATTCGGTCTCTTCGATGATGAAAGTTGTAAACGGTTCCATGGCGATCTACATCCGTTTTTGGGACGCGGCGGGGGTCAAAGTGGGCGAGTCCAGCAACTTCATCGCCCCGACGAACGGCCAATGGACGAAAAACGCAACGTCCACCGTCGTCCCCGCAACAGCGTCGACCGCCTCGGTGCTGCTCTATTCGTCCGCAGCCGGCATTACGCGCGGCTACGCGGACGCCGTCCGGATCGAAACGAACAAGATCGGCACGTTTCAAAATATCGGCGGCATCGTGAAAGGGATGATCAATGAAGACGGGGCGATCGGGATCGAGGACGGCAAGCCGGTGCTGTATACCGTCTTCAAGGGCAGAGGCGAGGTGCCGACCGCCTTCGCCGTCATCGACGCGGCGACCCGCGACGTGCTGCGCACGTTCTCGATGCCGGGCGTCGAAGCGGCATGGGGCGTCAAGGTGGCGTCCGACGGCAGCGTCTATGTCGGCACGCATTACGACGGCGGGCTGTACCGGTACGCGCCGAACGGCAAAACGTTCGACTACATCGGCCGCTTCGGCGGCGAGACGCACGTATTCTCCTTAGTCGCGGGGCCGAACGGCAAAATGTACGCGGGGACGTATCCGAGCGGCAAGCTGTACGTGTACGACCCCGCGGACGGAACGATCCGCGATCTCGGAGCGTTCGATCCGGAGCAAAAGTACGTGCGGTCGCTCGCCTACGATTCGAGCCGCGACGTGCTGTACGTCGGCGTCGGCGGCACAAAAAGCCGCGTTTTCAAAGTGGGTCCGGACGGCAGCCGCAAGGAGCTGCTCTCGACGCTCGTACCCGGCGGAGGAGATACGTACGCGTGGCCGTACGGGCTCGAGTTTGCGGAAGACCGGCTGTTCGTCAAATTTTCCAACGGCGATTTGCTCGTCGTCCGCGCGCAGGACGATTCGGTCGAATATTACGATCCGGCCGGGCTCGACATCCATTCGGAGCGCGTAACCGCCGTACCCGGGCAGCCGGGCCGCGTCCTGTACAGCTATTCCGGCAATTTGTACGTCTATGACGGGCAAACCCGCACCGCTACACTCGTCAAGCAAGTGCAGGACGGAGTCAATTTCCACGAAGGAAAATTCGTCGATCTCGGTACGCCGGAATGGCCGGGCTTGACCTTTGTCGCGAGCGGAAAATACGGCAATATCGTGTATTACAACCCCTCGACCGACCGCGCCGAAGTGAAGCCGGCGAACTACGGGGGAGCGCCAACCCTCATCCAAAGCATTCACCAAGGACCGGGCGACGACATCTACGCAGCCGGCTACATGTCGGGCTTCACGTCCTATAACCCGGTGACCGGGGCGATATCCGACACCTCGACGCTCGGGCAGGTGGAATCGTCGGCCGTGCGCAACGGCAAGATGCTCATCGGCGCCTACGCGGGAGCGCGGGTCCTCGAATACGACCCGAACGCGCCTTGGTCGGCCTCGAATCCGCGGCAGCTGTTCGATCTTCGCGCCTACGAGCAGGACCGGCCGTTCGCGATGGCGTACGCCGCGGACCGGGATGCGCTGTTCGTCGGCACGGTGCCGAACTCGACCTCGCTGCAGGGCGCGATCGCGATGTACGACTTCGCGTCGGGGCGGCTCGACGTGTTCCGCAATATCGTGCCGAACCAGAGCATCGTCTCGATGATTTACAAGGACGGCCTTCTGTATGCGGGAACGACGGTCTACGGCGGTCTCGGCACGAGCGGACCGACGGAGACGAACGCCAAGCTGATCGTCTTCGACCCGGCGACGAAGACGAAATTGTTCGAAACGGTCCCCGTTACCGGAAGGAAGGGCGTGACGGGCCTCCACGCCGGTCCGGACGGCATGATCTGGGGCGTGGCGGAAGACACGATTTTCAAATTCGATCCGACAACCCGGCAGTTCACATACAAGGCGGCGAAGCTGAGACGGTACAAAACGGACGGCATGACGTGGACGTACGCGTTCATGCAGACGGGCGCGGACGGCAACGTTTACGGAACGTCGCGGGGGCAGTTTTGGACGGTGAAGCCCGATACGATGGAATTTGTCGTGCTCAACGGAACTTACGGCAATTATTTGAACCGCGACCGGTTCGGCAATTTGTACTTCTCCGACAACAGCTCCGACTTGTGGAAATACGTACCGTCCTCGAACGATTCGGCTCCTCCGGTGACGTCGGCGCAGCTGTCGCCGGATACGCCGGACGGGCGGGACGGCTGGCACGTATCTCCCGTCACGCTGCGTCTTGAGGCGACCGACGATTCGTCCGGCGCAGCCGAATCGGTGTACAGCCTCGACGGAGGGACCGTATGGAACCGTTACGACAGCCCGTTGACGTTCGCACGGGAAGGCGATTACGCCGTCTCGTACCGTTCCGTCGACCGGGCGGGCAATGAAGAGCAGCCGCGGGACGTCGCGTTCCGGGTCGATGCCGCGCCTCCGTCGGTCGAATCGAACGTCGTCCCCGGGGCGGCGTACCCGGATTCGGAAACGATCCGTCTGCGTATCGCCGTGACGGATGCCGGATCGGGCGCCGATCCGGCGCGGACGTCGGTGACGCTGGACGGTCGGCCGATCGCGGGCGATGCGGAAATCCGCCTGCTCGATTTGCCGCTCGGCCCGCATACGATTGCGGTAACGGCCGTCGATCGGGCGGGCAACGCGAGCGCCGTCGAGTTCGCGTTCCGCACGGAAGCGAGCGCCGAATCGCTGAAGGCGCTGATCGGGCAATTCGCCTCGGACGGCTCGATCGATAACGCGGGAATCGCCGCCAGTCTGCTCGAGCAGCTCGGGAACGGGGAGCTGCAGGCGATGCTGCATCATGCCGAGGCCCAACGGGGCAAGCACATCTCGGCCGCAGCGGTCGACGTTCTTCTTCGCGACATCCGGTATTTGCTGCAGCCTTGACGCAAATCGCGTCCCGTCCGTACGGCGTGCCCGTGCGGCCGGGACGTTCGTTGTTTCATTCATATACTTGAGTATATATGGAGTATGGCGAAATATATATTTTTGTTTATGTGCGATCGCAATTACAATGAACCCTAAGGTCGATTCGAATCAAATCGAATAGAATCGAATCGGACAAAGGAGGGATCGCACATGGAATCCGAAGCGCGGGTTCGCGAAGGAGAGAAGCTGATACGCGTTTTGGCGTTCACGCTCGTCATCTCCGTCATGAGCGCGACGATGTTCAATATCGTACTGCCCGAAATCGGCAAACAATTCGAGCTGACGCTCTCTCAGGTGAGCTGGGTTTCTTCGGCGTTTCTGCTCGTCTACGCGATCGGAACCGTCACCTACGGCAAGCTGGCGGATACGTACAAGCTGAAAAACCTGATCACGTTCGGACTCGTCTTCTTCGCCGCCGGATCGTTGGTCGGGCTGGCGGCACCCAATTACGGAACGGTGCTGATCGGCCGGGTGCTGCAGGCGGTCGGAGCGGCGGTCATTCCGGCGACGGCCGCGATCATCCCGGTTCGCTACTTCCCGCCGGAAAAGCGGGGACGCGCCCTCGGCATCGCGATGACCGGGCTCGCCATCGGCAGCGCGCTCGGACCGGTCGTCGCCGCGCTCGTCGTCGGCGTCGCGCATTGGCGATGGCTGTTCGCCATGCCGCTGTTCACGCTGCTTGCGCTCCCGTATTACCGCCGCTATTTGCGCGAGGAGGAGCGTAAGGCGGGCGCGATCGACTGGCTCGGCGGGGCGCTGTTGGCCGGGACGGTCTCGCTGCTTCTGCTCGCCGTCACGTATGGGAAGTGGCTTCCGGCCGTCGGCGCCATAGCGGCATTCGTCTTGTTCGTAAGCCGAATTCGCGCCGCGAAGGAGCCGTTCATTCGGCCCGCGCTGTTCAGCAGCAAAGCGTATGCGCTCGGGCTCGCCATCGCTTTCGTCGCGACGGCAATCGGCTATTCGCTCGTCTTTTTGACCCCGCAGCTGCTTGCCGGCGTCCATCGACTCGAGCCGGGGCTCGTCGGCTTCGTGATGTTCCCGGCGGCGGTCGCGACGGCGCTGCTCGGACGAACGGGCGGGAAGCTCGCGGACGCGAAAGGCAATTCGGTGCTGTTTTACGCCGCGACGGCCATGCTCGTCGTCTGCTTCGCCTTGATGACGTCCTTCACCGGCGCGCCGCCGGCGTTCATCGCTTTATTTTTGCTATTCGGCAATGTGGGCCAATCGTTTCTGTACATCGCGCTCTCCAATGCGATTTCCCGGACGCTGCCGAAAGAGCATAGCGGGGTCGGCATGGGACTGCTCTCGATGCTCAACTTCATCGCCGGCGCGGTGGCGGCAGCCGTCTATGGCAAAATCGTCGACGATGGCGCCGGTTTTCGCCTCAATCCGGCGATTTCGCGGCCGGAAGCTTACGTTTACAGCAATTTGTATATCGTTCTCGCGCTGCTGTTGGCGTTTATGGCGATGCTTTACTACGTTATTTTCGGCAGAACGGATCGCGACGACAAAAAACGCATAAGGAGGAGGGGGCGATCTTGAGCGCGACCGCCTGCTCTTCGTCCGTCGCGCCGGACGTCTTAAAGCCCGCCGGGATTTGTTCCCGGCGGGCTTATTTGGCGCCATGCGTCAACGAATCGACAACAGCTCCCGGACGTCCTCCGCGGTAAGGGAGAACAAAGCTTCCTCGCCCGGCTTGACGACTTCGTCGATCAAGTTTTTTTTCTTTTGCTGAAGCTCGACCATCTTTTCTTCGACCGTTCCTTGGGCGACGAGACGGATGACCTGCACGACGTTTTTTTGCCCGATCCGATGGGCGCGGTCGGCGGCTTGCTGCTCGACGGCGGGGTTCCACCACAGGTCGTACAGGATGACGGTATCCGCTCCGGCCAAGTTCAATCCGGTGCCGCCGGCTTTCAGCGAGACGAGAAAGACGTCCCGTTCGCCTTCGTTGAACCGGGCGGCCAGCTCGACCCGCTCGGCGGACGGCGTGGCGCCGTCCAAATAAAAATACGGCACGTTCCGCACCCCCAGTTCGCGCCCGATCAGTCCGAGCATTTCGGTAAACTGCGAAAACACGAGCATGCGTCTCCCCGCGATCCGGCCTTCCTCGACGATTTCCATCAGCAGCTCGAACTTGGCCGAGCTTCCGGCGTAGCCTTCGACGAACAGGGAGGGGTGGCAGCACAGCTGACGAAGCCGTGTCAAGCCGGCCAATATTTTGATCCGGTTTTTGTGAAAGCTCTCCTCGTTCAAATGCTTCAACGTCTCTTTGCGCAGCTTGACCAAATAAGCGGCGTACAGCTTCTTCTGCTCCGGCAGCAGCTCGGACGCCTGCAGCGACTCGATCTTCTCCGGAAGCTCCTTCAGCACGTCGGTTTTCAGCCGGCGGAGCAGGAACGGACGGGCCCGCTTCGCCACCGCCTCGCGGGGCATGTCGTTGAACGCTCTGCGCCCCGGGAACAGCTCGGGGAACACCGCCTCGAATATCGACCACAGCTCCTCGAGCGTATTTTCCACCGGCGTGCCGGTCAGGGCGAACCGGTGCCGCGCCCGAAGCGACTTGACCGCCTGCGCCGTTTGGGTGGCGTAATTTTTGAACATTTGCGCTTCGTCCAGAATAAGCGTATGAAACGACAAGCCGGCGTACGACTCGATATCCCGGCGCAGCAGCGGATACGACGTAATGACGACGTCGGCTCGCGAGACATCCGCGAGCGTCCGGCCGCGCAACGCCTTGCCGCCGTCGGCGATGACGGCGCGGAGTTCCGGCGCGAACCGGTTCAGCTCGTTGCGCCAATTGTACACGAGCGAGGCGGGGCAGACGATGAGCGCCGGCTGTCCGGCGCCGCGAATGTCCGGCAGCGCGGATACGAGAAAGGCGATGCTTTGCACCGTTTTGCCGAGTCCCATGTCGTCCGCCAAAATGCCGCCGAACCGGTAATGGGCGAGCGTCTTCATCCATTGGTACCCGTACTTCTGGTAGTCGCGGAGGACGGGCGCGAGCGAATCGGGCACGGGAAAGTCGAGGCTGTCCGGATTCCGGACGTTGTCGAGCAGCGAGCGCAGCGATTTGCTCAGCTTAACGGACGTTCCGGCGCCGTCGGCGTCCATCAGCCGGACGATGCCGTCCGCGAACGGGAGACGAAACGTCGACCCGGCCCAATGGCCTCTGCGGAGAAAGTCCGATCCGCCGGCAAACCGGCAAATGTCTTGGAATTCCTCGCTTTCCAGCGGCATCAGCGAACCGTTCGGCAGCCGGTAATACCTTCGTTTTTCCTCCAGCGCTTGCAAAACTCCGCGTAATTCCGACACGGGGATCGCATCGAGGTCGAACCGGACCTCCAGCCAATCGGTGCGCTCATCCACGTCGACCCGCACTTTCGGCGCCGCGTTCCAGGCGTGAAGCCTGATTTTGACGGCGGACGACGCGTATACGGTAACGAGCTTCTCCAGCTGCGGCAGGACGCGGTACAAAAATTCGTACTCGGCTTCCTCGCCGTCGAGGAAATAGCCGCCCTCCGTCCGAACGAAGGCGCTTTGCTCGATCAGCTCCAAGATCGTCCGCTCGCGCTCGCCGTCGCGCATCAGGATGCGATCCCCGCCGTCGCGGTTCGGCCGTTCCTCCAGCGGATTGACGACGGTGCCTCCGTAATGGAATTCGAGTCCCGCCAGCAGCCGGTCCTTCACGCGGTCCAAAAACAGCTTCGCCTTGAGCGGCGTCTGTACGATCCGGTCGGAGACGGCTTGGGCGATCCGCACGCCGCCCAGCTTCGAGAGCCCCGGCACGGCCTTTTCCATTAACAGCTCCATCTGGCTCGGCGTCAGCCGGATTGGCCGACCGTCCGGCGCATTCAGCAAACGTTGCATCTCCCGGAGCCGCGAGCACGCGTCGTCCGTCAGCTTGTGCAGCACCCCTTCGGCGATCGCGATCCCGTACGCATCCATGACGGTCATGTCGTCCAGCCCGTCGGCCGCGAACCGGTAGGCGTCGTCGCCGTCCCGATCGAATTCGAACCGGATCGGAAGCGGTCCGTCCGCCAGACGGATCGCGTCGTACGTACGACCGCCGTGCTCCAGATGCGCCGCCTCGGTCGAGACAAGCGTTTCAAGCAGCGCCTCCCAGCCGGCGGGAGGAACCGGAAGCGTCCGATCGCCGGCCAGCTTGTCGGAATGGACGTGCAAGCTCCATGTGTGCCGGTACATGCGTTCGTTGCGGTAGATGCGGATCAGCTCGCGGACGACCGCTTCGTGGTCCGGCGTCAAATAATGGAGCGACGGATCATAGACGAAATGTTTGGAGAACGCGAAGCTCCCGCCCCGGTCGACGGCATCGAGAAAGTGGCGGATGTTTGGCACGATATAGAGCCGCTGGGGGCCGATTTTCATTTCGACGCCGAACATGTCGTTCCGATAGCCGTAAGGGATCACTTTGCATAGGAACTCGACGGCAAGCGGCGTTCTCGTCTCGAAATGACGCCGATGGCCGCCCGGACGCGCCGCGCCGTTCGCGAACAGGCCGAGCAGCTCCCCCGCAAGCCGGTCGTCGGCCGCACGCTCCGAGTCCGGCTTCGTCCTGGAGCCGTCGAACCGCGGCGGCAGCCGGGCTTGCTCTTCCGTAGGGCCGCTTTCCGTCTGCAGCATCGATACGAACGAGCGGGCTCGGGAGGGGGTACCGTGCCCCGAGCCGTTCGTCTCGTCGAGCATGTACAGGAGAAGCGCGGCCGTATGCCCGCACCGGCTGGCGGACGCGTCGTAAGCCGGGCAATCGCATGCCGCGTACAGGTCACCGTTCCGATCGAACCGTACTTGCGCCTTATATCCGTCAACCGTACCTCGGCACGACGGAGCCTCGGGATCGAAGCGCTCGATGTCGACTCGCCCGTTGCGGTAAAGGTGATCTCCATTCGCGTAAGAAACCGGGCTGTACAACAATTTGATCAGCCGCGGTGTCAATCGGAAGCTCATGTTCCCGTTCCTTTCTCGACATCGCTTAATCGGGATTCCGGCTGCACGCCGCCGCCGGGCAGCATCGCGATGAACGCCTGCAGGGCGCTGCTGACGAACGAATCTTTGCGCATGACGAACTCGGTCTTCATGTACCGAAACGGCTCCGGAACGTCATGGATGCGGACGAGTCCTTCCGCCACCTGCTTCCGGACGACCGATTTCGGCAGCATCGAAATGCCGAGCCCGGCCGTCACGCCGCCCACGATCGCTTCCAGCATACCGAACTCCATCATCACCGACTGGGTCAGCCCGTTGACCGACAGCCATCGATCGAGGACGTCCCGGTACGAGCAGCCTTTGGCGAATACGAGAATCGGCTTCGTCACGGCTTCCGCCCAATCGGCGACCGATGCCGCCGATACGATGGCAAGCTCTTCCTCGAAGGCGGGGATGGCCCGGAGCTCCGGATGATCGCACTCGCAGCCGATGAAGGAGCCGTCCAACTCGTAATGAAGCACCTGTTCCAGCAAAGTCTGGGTGTGTCCGGTCGACAGCGACAAGCGGACGTTCGGATACGATTCGTAATAGGAGGCGAGCAGCTTCGGCAGCCGGACCGCGGCAGCCGTCTGCGTCGATCCGATGGCGAGCGGGCCGGCCGGCTCGTCGGAGGAGGTGAGCGCCTGGGTCGCCTCGTCGAGCAGACCGACGATTTTGTCGGCGTAGGCGAGCAGCGTCCGGCCGCTGGCGGACAGCGTCACGCCGCGGTTATGCCGGACGAACAGCTCCGTATCGAGCTCGGCTTCGAGCTGACGGATGCGTGCGGTTACGTTGGACTGGACGTAGCCGAGCCGCAAGGCGGCTTTCGTAATCGAGCCTTCGCGGGCTACCGCCCGGAAGACGCGCAAATCCGCGCTTTCCATAAATGAGCCTCCCTGTCTTTGCTATCACTCAAACTGATTGCCGTAATCTCTAACAATCATTATACATAAAACCGGACCTCCCTTACAATAAAGAGCATCTCAAGCGTAGGAGGTCGTTCCGATGAACCCGATCCGTTACTTCACACTTGTCGTCTTTACGACGCTTCTGATGGGCGTTGCCTTTCCGGTCGGCAAAATCGGCCTTGCTTATGCGCCGCCGTTTCTGATGACGGGCATCCGCTTCGTCGTGGCGGGCGGTCTGCTCGCCGCACTCGTCGCGAACAAGCCGCGTCCGCGAGGCGGGAAACAGTGGCTGCAGGCGGCCGCGATCGGCTTGATTCAGTCCGCCGGCGTCATGGGCTGCTGCTATTACAGCATGAGGTGGATTTCGTCCGGCGAATCCGCCATTATCACGTGTACGAATCCGCTGCTCGTCATCGTGTTCGGCACGCTGTTCGCGAAGGCGTCTTACACCGGCCGGCAATGGCTCGGAGTAGCGGCCGGCATCGCCGGCGTCGCCGTCACGTTCGGCTTCCGCGTCGGCAGCATCCAGCCGGGGACGTGGATCGCCTTCGCGGGTGCGGCGTGTTTCGCGGCCGCCACGCTGCTCGTCAAACGGTGGGGGCCCGCCTTCGACATGAACGTGCTCGCCGCCTATCAGATGCTGGCCGGCGGAATCGCACTGCTCGTCCTGAGCGCGGCGGCGGAGCACCCGGTTTTTATTTTCACCCCTGCATCGGTGGCGGTCGTGCTTTGGCTCGCCGTCATGTGCTCCGTCGTCCAATTTTCGCTGTGGTACTATTTGCTGAGGAACGGCGATCCGGCGAAGACGAGCGCTTACTTGTTCCTGGTGCCGCTGTTCGGCGTTTTTTTCAGCTGGCTGCTGCTCGGCGAGAAGGTGGACTGGTACGTAGGCGCGGGCGGAGCGCTTATCTGCGTCGGCATTTATTGGGTCAATCGGGCGAAGAGCGCCGGTTCGGCCGCTCATGCGGCGGGGCGGACCTAATGCGCCGATTTCGGTCGGGCGGCTTGGTTCCCCGGAACCGGGACGTCCGATTCATTTCTCCGTCTTTACGAACCTTTCACTTCCCGTTAACAGCATCGTGAATGTCGTCGGCTATGCTGGCATTAGGTCGGACAGCGGCGTACAGACATCGATAAACGAACGAGCGGGAGGAATCGGGATGATGCACGGAGACGACTTGAAGAAGGTGGGCAGGCGCCGCTTTTTGAAAATGGGCGGGATGAGCGCGATCGCGCTGACGGCGGGCGCCGCCGGGCTGACCTCGGGGCTGTTTCCCGGGCAGGCCGCGGCGAAGCCGGACGAAGAAGCGGAAGGCGGGCGGAAGCCGGACCGCGACAAGCCGCACGGCAACATCAAGCTCCGCTTCGCGGATGACGGAACGTTCAAGATCGTCCAGTTTAACGATTCACAGGACGACGAGGACATCGACCCGCGCACGGTGGAGCTGATGGAGAAGGTGCTGGACGCGGAGAAGCCCGGCTTCGTCGTGCTGAACGGGGACAACATTACGGGCGGCACCGACACGCCGTCCGAGGTGGAGCGGGCGATCGGGCATATCGCCCGGCCGATGGAGGAGCGAGGCATTCCGTGGGCGATTACGTTCGGCAACCATGACGAGGATTCGACGCCGAACAGCGGGCTGAACGAGGAAGCGATGCTGCGTCTTTACATGGCGTACAAGTACAATTTGAACGAGCCCGGCGCCGGCGGCGTGACCGGAACCGGCAACATGAACGTGCTGATCGGCGGACCTCGCGGAGGCGAGCCGGCGTTCAACGTCTGGCTGATGGACAGCGGCCGGTATGCGCCCGAGTCGATCGCCGGGCAAGGCTTCGATGGATATCCGACGTGGGATTGGCTTCGCTACGACCAGGTCGGCTGGTATTGCGAAACGTCGAAGAAGCTCGAGCGGCAGTACGGCCGCAAAATACCGTCGCTGCTGTTCATCCATATCCCGCTGTGGGAATTCCGCCATATGTGGTACGGCAGCGTGGACGGTCGGACGGATGCGCATCACGCCGCGGCGGCGGCGAAGCATGCGATTACGGGCGAGCGGAACGAGGACGAATGCCCGGGGCCGTTCAATAGCGGCATGTTCGCGGCGATGCTCGAGCGCGGCGACGTGAAGGGCGTGTTTTGCGGCCACGATCACGTCAATACGTATGCGGGCAACTATTTCGGCATCCTGCTCGGGTATGCGGGCAGCGTCGGCTTCGGCACGTACGGACTGCCCGGGGCGGACAAAAACCGGCTGAGGGGCGCGCGCGTCTTCAACCTGCGCATGGCCGGCCCGGACGTGGACGTCGAGACGCATATGGTGTTCGCCAAAGACTACGGCATCGATTTGACGGCCGATTAATCGGCGCGAGGCGCCCGGAATAGATCCGGGCGTTTTTTTGTTCGCCTAAAACGGCGTACCTTCGAATCGGCGCCGGTATTTCCCCGATCGCATCGGCTCACCCGTGATCGTCCGCTCTCGCCGCGGTCGCGTTTTTTGGGTGTTGTCACGGGAGGCGGCGTCCGGTATAGTCATACTGATAACGGTCGGGCTGTCTTCAGTTTGCCGCCGCAAGGGGATTCGAATGATGAAAAACGTACTCGTCACGGGCTATCGCGCCCACGAGCTGCAAATTTTCGACGAAAAGCATAAAGGGATCGTCTACATTAAAAAGGCGATCGCCCGCAAGCTGGTTCCGCTTGCCGAGGAAGGGCTGGAATGGGTCGTTACGCCGGGCCAGTACGGCGTCGACTTATGGGCGTGCGAGGTCGTCATCGAGCTGAAAAAGCGGTTTCCGCAGCTGAAGCTGTCGATTTTGACGGCTTACGCGAACCCGGAAGAGAAGTGGAAGGAAGAAAGGCAAACGTACTATCGGGATATTTTGAAGCGTGTCGACTATTACGGCGCCGTCAGCAAGCAGCCGTATGCCGGGGCGTGGCAGCTGCAGGCGCGGGACGAATTGCTGTTCCGCAAAACCGAAGGCATCATTTTGTTTTATGACGAGGACGCGGGGGAAGGAAGTCCGCGGTTTTACAAGGAAAGAGCGTTGAAAAAACAAGCCCGCGACGGGTACCGCATCATCGGCATCGTGTCGGAGGACGTGCAAGCCATCGCGGATGAAGAAGCGGACCGGTACGACGAACCGCCGCCGGAACGGGGAGAGCCGGATTTCGAGCCGGATTGAGGCGCGCTTCCCCCCGAGGAGCGGGAAGGACGATGCCGGGAGCGAGAGGCGCAGGCCGCAAGAGAAGGAGAAAAGGACCGCATGTGGAGAAACCGGAACGTTTGGATCGTCTTGTCCGGCGAGTTCGTGGCGGGGCTCGGGCTGTGGATGTCGATCATCGCCAATTTGGAGTTTATGCAGCAAAAAATCCCATCCGACTTTGTGAAGTCGCTGATTTTGTTTACCGGCTTGCTCGCCGGGGTATTGATCGCGCCATGGGCCGGACGCGTCATCGACTCGACATCGAAAAAGAAGGTGCTGATGCTGTCCGGCGCCGGACGGATCGTCAGCGTTTGCTTCATGTTCGCGGCGCTTTATTTCGATTCGGTTTGGTGGATGGTGCTGTTCGCGGTGACGCTGCAGATGGCCGCCGCCTTTTATTTTCCCGCGCTGCAGTCGGTCATACCGCTCGTCGTCAAGGAAAGCGAGCTGCTGGCGCTGAACGGCGTCCATATGAACGCCGGCACGCTGGCGCGAATACTCGGTACGACGCTGGCAGGGCTGATGCTGGCAGTCATGAGCTTGAAAGGATTGTATATCGGCTCCTTCATCGCTTATATCGCGCTGCTGGCGGCCACTTGGTTCCTGAACGTGCCGGAAGCCGGGAAAGAAGCGGGAACGAGCGGGTCCGAACGAATGGCCAAGCCGCAAATATCAGCAGCGGCCGCCGTAAACCGGAAGGAAGCGACGGAGAGTTTGGGGAAAGAAGAGGAGGCTTCAGTTGGCGAGGCGGGAGACTCGTCCGATGCCGATGCCGCGGCCCGAAGCGGCGGCGGCTTCAAGGCGCTGCTGCCGGTGCTTCGCGCGCAGCCGATCGTCGTCGCCGTGCTATGGCTTTCGCTCGTGCCGACGCTGTTCATAGGCGCTTTTAATCTGATGATCATTAATATAAGCGAGCTGCAGCACGACTCCCAAATCAAAGGTCTGCTGTACGCCGTGGAAGGAATCAGCTTTATCGCGGCCGGTTTTTTGGTGAAAAAGCTCGGCGACGGAGGCAACCCTTTAACCCGTTTGTTTGCGTTCGCGGCACTCGTGGCGGCCGCCCTGTGCCTGCTGGCGTTTGCCGACTCGCGCCTATGGTCGATGGTATCGTTCGGACTGTTCGGGTTGGCGGCGGGCTGTTTTTTTCCCGTTGCCTCGACGATGTTTCAGCGACATATCCCGAAACCGTTTCACGGCCGCTTTTTCTCGTTCCGCGGGATGCTCGATCGCGTCATGTTCCAGGTCGTCCTGCTCGGCACCGGGCTTTTGCTCGATACGATCGGTTTGAAGCGGATGGTGATCGGTTACGGGGTGCTGTCGTTCGCGCTGATCGCGCTGTTCTTCCTGCGGGGAAACCGCGCGGCGAAGGCGGAAGGCGTCCAAGCCGAAGGTTAATGCGATGAATGTTTAATGGCATTAATCGAAACGAATCCGATCCTCGAACACGATGGCGCCGCTTAATGAAGACCGCATGTCCGCGGTCTTTTTTCCTTGGCGAATGCCGGCCGTCTCGCTCGCCGGACCCCAGCCCGCGATACTGGACTTTGGTCCAGTGCCGGCATCCCCTCGAGAAGGAGGACCGATTGCACCGGGATATGATACAATCCACACGTGGTTCATTCAAATCGGAGAAAGGAGGAGTGGGAACATGAAGTTCAGGGCGATTGCGGGGGCGGTGCTCATGCTGCTGGGCGCCTACTTGTTTTTGAATCGTGGGGATACATACGGGCCGGGCACGATATTCGCTTATTTTTGGCCAAGCTTGTTCGTCATCCCGCTCGGGTTGTTTTTTCACTGGATGTACTTCTCCATGGTCGGGCGTAAAGGAATCGGGCTTCTTATCCCGGGCGGCATTCTGTTTACGTCAGGAATCGTATGTCAAATATCGATGATTTTCGACAGCTGGGGAACGATGTGGCCTGGGTTCATTATGGCCGTCGCGGTCGGGCTGTTCGAGTTTTATTGGTTCGGCGGCCGAAACAAATGGCTGTTGATTCCGATCAACATCTTAGTCGTGCTGTCCGTCTTGTTTTTCGTCGTGTTTTCGGCCGGAGCGGTGCTCGGTCGGCTAGCGGGCCAGCCGCTCGCCGCGGTGGCGATTTTGGTGCTCGGCGCACTGCTGCTCGTCGGTCGAAAGAAGGAGACGTAACGGCTCAAGCCGGGTCTTGCAGCCCCGGAAACGGAGAGGCTCCGGCCGGGGCCTCCCTTTTTTTTGGGGCAAAAGCCCCATGCGCCCCATTTCCAACCTATGGTAAACTTCATCTTCGGATAGAGAGAGGAGAGAAACTACAGATGACAACGAAAACAAAAGCATGGAAAAAAACGGCGGGAACCGTCCTGTGCGCGGTCTGCATCGCCGTCGTCTCGGCATGCGGCCAGAAGCCCGCGGATCCGGGCGAGACGAAACCGGTCGCATCCGCGCCCAATGCGGAGACGTCGGCCAAATCGGGCGACCAGTCGAAAGCGCCGCAAACGCCGGCCTTGAAAACGGCCGCCGACGTGTACGCGAAGACGGTCGAAGAAAGCGCGAAGCTGGAAAGCGTCACGGTTAACATGAATATGAAGCAGACGATCGAGCAAGGCGCCGATAAAATGGATATTCAGTCGAAAATCGACATGGACGTCGTCATGAAGCCGACGATGTCGTTCAAGCAGGCGATCTCGATGAACATGGCCGGCCAGGACGTCAAGATGGAGATGTACTTGACGAAGGACGGGTTTTTCATGAAAGAGCCGACTACCGGTCAATGGATGAAGCTGCCGGCCGAGCAGATGAACCAGATCATGAGCGCCATGTCCGGCAACCAGATGGATCCGACGAAGCAATTGGAGAAGATGAAGCCGTTCGCGAACGATTTCACGATGGACGAAAGCGGAGACCAATACGTCGTCAAGCTGTCGGCCAGCGGCGACAAGTTCAACGAATTCATCCGCAACGAGATCGCCGCCAATATGGGCAGCGATCCCGAGCTCGGGGAGATGCTGAAGCAGAGCGCGGACGCGATGAAGATCAAGAAGGTCGAATACGCGTTCGGCATCGATAAAAAGACGTTTTATCCGAAAACGATGAACGTCAGCATGGACCTCGATATGGACGTGCAAGGCCAAACGGTGAAGCTCGTGCAGCAAATCGACGGCACGTATACCGGCTACAACAATATCAAGGAAATCGCGGTGCCGAAGGAAGCGCTCGAAGCGAAGCCCGTAGGTGCGGCGCAGTAAGCCGGAAGCGGCGAAAGCATGGGACGAACGACGTTTCGTTCCATGCTTTTTTTGTTTTCCGATGACGGATCGAAACGTCGGGTTACCGGCTCTTAAACTTGCGGATCTCGTCGAATATCGCGGCGACGCCGTCCGCGATCCGGTCCTCCGCCACCTGCGTAATGCTCAGCTTCACGATCGGGCGTTTCTCGAACGAGGCCAAATAGCCGGCGTCGATCCCTTTCAGCACGATCCGCTTTTGCCGGTACAGCCGGTCGAACAGCGTAGGGAGATGGACCCTCCCCGGAAGCTCGATGTGCGTATGGACGCCGGCGCGTACCCGCGCGTGGCGGACGTCCTTCGTATCGTTGCAGGCGTCCAGCGCTTCGTTCAGCCGCGCGAGGCGTTCCCGGTAGGACGCGAGGATCGCTTGCTTGCGCCGCTCGAACATGCCGCTTCGAATATAAATTTCGAGAGCCGCCTGCGAGAGCATCGAGCTGTCGATGTCGGACAGCCGCTTGTACAAGGCGAACGTCTCCTGCAGCTCCGGAGGAAGGACGACGACGCCGACCCGAAGCCCGGGGAACAGCATTTTGGAGTAGCTTTTCAAATAAACGACGCGGGACGGCGCGTACGCGTGAATCGGATCGGATTTCGAATCGGTTTCCAGGTCGGCCAAATAATCGTCTTCGACGATATAGACGCCGTAGCGTTCGGCGAGCTCGGCGATCGCCTTTTTCGTCTTCTCCGCATACGACGTGCCGAGCGGGTTGTGGAAGCGCGGAATCGTATAAAACATCTTGATGTCGCCCGTGCGGAACAGTCGCTCCAGCTCGTCGAGATCGATGCCGTTTTCGGTGCGGACGATGCCTTGGGCCGGGATGCCGTGCAGCCCGAGCAGCTCGATCAAAATCCGGTAGCTCGGCTGCTCCAGCAAAACGGTCCTTCGGCCGCCCGGGAACGGCATCGTCGACAATATCGACAGCGCCTGCTGGACGCCCGAGCTGATCGCGATTTGGCCGGGACGGGCGAATACCTGATAGTCCGCCAAATGTTTGACCAGCACGGCGAGCAGCGACGGAAGACCCTGGGAGGTGCCGTACGTAAACAGATGATGTCGGTACGTATCGATCGCCTTATTGAGGCAATGCTGAAAATCCAGGTAAGGAAACAGCTCGGGGTCGGGCGCGGGCGAAGAGAAGTCGAGAACCGGCGTCTCCGTACGGCGGTCCGCCTCGACCCGTTTCAAGACGGCATAATATCCGCTTTGCGGAACGGAATAGACGACATGGCGTTTCTCCAGCTCCGCATAAGCGCGGACGACCGTGCTTTTGCTGCAGCCGTATCGGTCCGACAGATCGCGGATCGACGGAAGCTTCTGCCCGCCGCGAATCGATCCGTCCTCGATCCGCCGCTCGATTTCGTTCATCAGTTCGGCATATTTGTTCATTCGTTTCACTCCCATCGACGAACTGTACCGGTACAGTTTCGCTATTTTTCAATTGAACGGCGACTCCGCCACCCTTATGCTTGAATCCATAAGCCGGCCGGCTTGACAACCCCGTGAATACGAAAGGCGGACATCGCATGGGCGGACAACGCGCCATATACGGTTTGGCTCTATTATACTCGCTTATCATCGGTTTTTCCTTTTTGTTTACGAAAGTGGCGCTGCAATACGCCGATCCGATCGACACGCTGGCGTACCGGTTCACCGTGTCGTTCGCCGCAATCGGCATTCCCGTCCTGATCGGCCGGGTCCGGCTCCAATGGCAATGGCGCCGATGGCTGCGGCTTGTACCGATCGGCCTCGTATACCCGACCGCCTTTTTCGGCTTTCAGGCGTTCGGGCTCGAACGGATGGCTTCGTCCGAAGGAGGCATCTTTCAAGCTTCCGTGCCGATATTCACGCTCGTCCTCGCCTCGATCGCACTGAACGAAAAAACGTCGTGGGTCCAAAAGCTGTCCGTGCTGTGCTCGGTCGGAGGCGTCGTCTATATTCTTGTCATGGGAGGTGCGTCCTTGCACGGCACGAGCTTGGCGGGCATCGTCATGATGCTGCTGTCGGCCGTCCTGCTGTCGTCGTACAACGTAATGGCGCGTTTCATGCGGAACGGCTACTCCGCCGTCGAGATGAGCTTCATGATGATGCTCATCGGCTGCATCTGCTTCGACGCGCTGGCGGTCGCCAAGCACGCGGCGTCCGGGACGATGCGGGAGCTGTTCGGGCCGTTGGCCGAGCCCGGCTTCGTCGTGTCGATACTGTATATCGGGCTGCTGTCGTCGCTCGTCTCCTCGCTGCTGTCCAATTACGTCTTGTCCAAGCTGGAGGCGACCGCCATGAGCTTGTTCGTCAACCTGGGCAATTTCGTATCGATCGCGGCGGGCATCGTGTTTCTGGACGAGCGGTTGGCCTATTATCATATCGTCGGCGCCGCGCTTATTATCGGAGGCGTACTGGGCATCCGCGTTCGGACGCGAAGCAGGGCGGAAGAAACGATTATGGAAAGGGGAAAAACGGGATGAACATTGTTGTGGCAGGCGCAAGCGGCGTCATCGGAAGGGCGCTCGTGCCGATGCTGGTTGAAGCGGGGCACGAGGTCGTCGGCTTGATCCGCAACCCGGCCTTGGCGCCGGTACTCGAGAAAATGGGGGCGCGCCCCGTACAGGTCGACGTATACGATCGGGACGCCTTGTTCGAGGCGATCCGGCAGGCGAAGCCGGAGGCGGTCGTTCATCAGCTGACCGCACTGGGCGACCGCGATTTCGCGGCGAATGCGAACATCCGCACCGTCGGCACGCGAAACCTGGTCGATGCGGCGCTTGCCGCGGGCGTACGCAAAATGATCGCGCAAAGCATCTCATGGGCGTATGCGCCGGGCGAAGGGCCGGCGACGGAAGAGGAGCCGCTCGATCTGGACGCTCCGCCTCCGCGCCGAGCGACGGTCGAAGGGGTATATGCGCTGGAGCGTCAAACGGCGGAGATGCCGGAGCATGTCATTCTCCGTTACGGTCTCTTCTATGGGGAGGGGACGTGGTATGCGAAGGACGGCTTGTTCGCCGAACAAGCACGGCGCGGCGAGCTGGCCGCGACGGACGGCGTCAGCTCGTTCGTGCACGTGGCGGACGCGGCCCGCGCCGCCCGCCTTGCGCTCGATTGGCCGTCCGGGGCGGTGAACGTCGTCGACGACGAGCCGGCCCCCGGTACCGACTGGCTGCCGGTTTTCGCCGAGGCGGTGGGGGCGCCTTTCCCCGACGCGCGAGGCGGAGCCAACCGGGGCGAGCGCGGAGCCTCCAATGCGAAGGCGCGGCGATACGGTTGGGTACCCGAGGCAGCCACATGGCGAACGGGGTTCCGCGATCGGCTCGGCTGACCCGGAACGTTTTTCAACTTCAGACCTTATTGTCGTTCGGAAACGGCATAAGGTCTTTTCTCTTTTTCCGGGTGATGTTGCGGTATAACGCCCCACGTTTAGGTGAAAATACCGATGTCGATCAAACGGAGGTGACCGTATGAATCAGCCCGCTTTGGCTCCGCACGAAACGATGGAAATTCACGAGCTGATGAACTTCAAGACGATTTGCTTGGCCAAATCGAAGCTCATGCAAGGAATCGTTTTCGACAAAGATTTAAAAGCACTCATGCAAAAAGACGTCGAGCAGTCGATGCAAGCGATTCGGGAGCTGCAGCAGTTGTATCCGAAAGCGCCCATCCAATAAACGGAGGTGCACGTTCCGACCATGAACAACGATTATTTGGACCCGATCAACGCCGAAGGGATGCCGCACCGAGCGGACGCGACGTTCGCCATGGAATTTTTGCTGGCGGCCAAGAGCGGGGTCCGCAACTGTGCGTTCGCCTTGACGGAGACGGTCAGTCCCGAAGCCCGGGAGGTCGTGCGCCGGCAGCTTCGCGAGGCGCTTCGGCTTCACGAGGACATCAGCCGGCTCATGACGGAAAGAGGATGGCTCCGCGCTTATGACGTGGGAGAGCAGCTGGAGCTGGACCTGAACGCGGCCGACACCACGCTCAAAATCGCCGAGATGAAGCTGTTCCCCGACGATACGTCCAGACTCGGCACGTTCGCGACGCCCAACAAATGACGACGGAGGAGCCCGACCGATGAAAGCCGTAACGTACCAAGGCATCAAAAACGTGCAAGTCAAAGAAGTTCAGGACCCGACAATCGAAAAACCGGACGACATCATCGTCAAGCTGACGACGACGGCGATTTGCGGCTCCGATCTCCATCTCATTCACGGCATGATCCCGAACTTCCCGACCGATTACATTATCGGGCACGAGCCGATGGGCGTCGTCGAGGAGGTGGGACCGGAAGTCGCGAATTTGAAGAAGGGCGACCGGGTCATCGTACCGTTTACGATCAGCTGCGGACATTGCTACTATTGCACGCACCAGCTTGAAAGCCAATGCGACAACTCGAATCCGCACGGCGAGATCGGTGCTTATTTCGGCTATTCCGAGACGGCCGGCGGCTATGCGGGAGGGCAAGCCGAATATTTGCGGGTGCCGTACGCCAACTTTACTCCGTTCAAATTGCCGGAAAATTGCGAGGTCGAGGACGAAAAGCTGTGCCTGATCTCCGATGCGGCGTCCACCGCTTACTGGAGCGTCGACAATGCGGGCGTAAAGAACGGCGACACGGTCATCGTGCTCGGCTGCGGTCCCGTCGGTTTGCTCGCGCAGAAATTCGCGTGGCTGAAAGGAGCCAAGCGGGTGATCGCCGTCGATTACGTCCAATATCGGCTGGACCACGCCAAACGGACGAACAACGTCGAAATCGTCAATTTCGAGTCGGAGGAAAACATCGGCAATCATCTGAAAGAAATGACGAAGGGCGGGGCGGACGTCGTCATCGACTGCGTCGGCATGGACGGCAAAATGACGCCGCTCGAATTTTTGGCGTCGGGTCTGAAGCTGCACGGCGGCGCCATGGGCGCGCTCGTCACGGCGTCGCAAGCCGTCCGCAAAGGCGGCATGATTCAAGTGACGGGCGTATACGGGATGCGGTACAACGGGTTTCCGTTCGGCGACATTTTCCAGCGCAACGTCAATATTCGGACGGGGCAGGCGCCGGTCATCCATTACATGCCTTATCTGTACGAATTGATCTCGGGAGGCAAGGTCGACGTCGGCGACGTCATCACCCACGTACTCCCGCTGTCCGAAGCGAAGAAAGGGTACGAGCTGTTCGACGGCAAGCTGGACGGCTGCATCAAAGTGGTGCTCAAGCCGTAGCTCCCGTCGTGCGGTACGAAGGAAAAGGAGGCGATTCGACGATGACCGATCATTACGCCTTGCACGAAACGTTGGATTTGCACGAGATCGTTGCGTTCAAGACGATTTGCATGACGAAGTCGAAAACGATGCACATGCTGGTGTCGGACCCCGAGCTCAAGGCGATCATGGAGCAGGACGTCGACGTGTCGACGAGACAGCTGCAGGAGCTGACCGGATTGCTCGCGAAGACGGTCCAATAGGAGGATCGGTATATGAATACGATAATCGAACGGCTGATGGGCGTCGATACGCTGACCGACCAGGTCATCGCGATGGACATGCTGATCGCGGCCAAATCGGGAGTCCACAATTACGCCGTCGCCTTGACCGAGACGGCTTCGCCCGACATCCGGGAGGTGCTGGCCCGGCAGCTCGAGGAGGCGATCGAGCTGTACGGACAGCTGACCGACTATGTGGTTAGGAAGCGGTTCTATATCCCACGCGACGTACCGGAACAAATCCGGCTCGACCTTCAAAACGCGAAAACGGCGCTGGCCATTCCTTCCCCGTAACGGAAAAGGCGGCTCTCCGTACGCGATTCCGTCCACGATCCGGCCGAATTGTATTATAATGGTATCGGATCGTCCGCATGCGCATCACCAATCGGAGTCGCAAAAGGAGAGACGGAGTATGGGGAAACAATTCGCCGCCCTGCTGCCCGAGCACGAGGCGTTCATCCGCAGGCAGCATCTGTTTTTCGTGGCGACGGCGCCGCTTTCCGCGGAAGGGCACGTCAATTTGTCGCCGAAAGGCTACGATTCGCTGCGCATATTGTCCGCCAACCGGGTCGCTTATTTGGACTTGACCGGTAGCGGCAGCGAGACGAGCGCGCATCTGCTCGAGAACGGAAGAATCACGATCATGTTTTGCGCGTTCGAAGGACCGCCGAACATTATGAGACTGTATGGAACCGGTTCGGTCCACCTGCCCGATTCCCCCGAATGGGAGTCGCTTTTCCCGCTATTCCCGCCCCTGCCGGGAGCGAGACAAATCGTCTCTGTCGACGTTCATAAAGTGCAGACGTCATGCGGATACGCCGTGCCGTTCATGGAGTACGGCGGCGAGCGGGATACGTTGACCCGTTGGGCGATTCAAAAAGGGGAGGAAGGGCTAGTCCGGTACCGCGAACAAAAAAACGCGTCGAGCATCGACGGCTTGCCGACCCCGCTGGGGTTGAAGTGACGAGGCGAAGGACTCGCTTTCGCGAAAGCGGAGCGGGTCCTTCGCACGTTTTCGCGTATCATCGCATCGTGTGCATCCGACCGAAATCCATCCAAAAAATGAACTCGAAGGGAAGCTGAACGAGGGGGCCATTGGAACATGACCGGCAGAATGGCGGCCAACCGGCTCCATTTCGCCTTTTGGGGACAACTCTACCGGATGAATCCAATCCCGGTCTTGCCCGCCGAAGAAGGTTCGTCATTGGATAAAATCCATTTGGGTACGAGGAAGAAAATGGTGGGGTGCTGTTATAAACCGTTGTCCCGAATCTTAACGATTTATTTCATAATCCATGACAGGCCTTGTCACTATCATCGGCTACACTGAACCTGTAACCGAAAAAGGTATGAAAAAAAGGAGAGGATTCGTCATGACGTTGACATTGACCCCATTTATCCAGTTGGACGGAAAGGCCGAGGAAGCGATCCGCTTCTATGAGCAGGCGCTCGAAGCCGAAGTCGTGTTCAAGCAGACGTTCGGAGACGCGCCGGCCGACCCGGAACGTCCGATGCCGGACTCCCTTAAAGGCCGGGTAGCTCACTCCGTGCTGAAAGTCGGCGACGCGGAGCTGTTCGTGGCCGATTCGGAAACGGAATCGTCCGAGCGGCCGGGAAGCCTGGTGTGCGTCTGTATTTCGACGGCCGACGTCGCCCGTTCGCAACGGCTGTTCGAATCGTTGAGCCGGGGCGGTCGTGTCGATATGCCGCTGCAACCGACGTATTTCAGCCCCGGCTTCGGCGTCGTGACGGACAAGTTCGGCGTCGTCTTCCAAATTTTCACCAAGCGGGACTGAATCTCCCGCGAACCGCGAAAGCCCGTCCCGCCTCGGCGAACGGGCTTTCCGCGTTCATCCGGAGGGGCGGCGGGCGTTGGAAATAGTTGTATGATGCATTCTAATCCGGCTGAACATGTGATATGATGGATGCGAACAATTGTTCTCAGATCGATTCGGATGGTTAGGAAGGTGCAAGAGTGATCATTACGGACCGTTATTCGGAGATCGACGAGGCCATCGCTTTCATCCATCAAAATATTCACGAGCCGATCACGCTTTCCAAGCTGGCGAGCCACGTCGCTTACAGCCAGTACCATTTCGCCCGCATTTTCAAGGAGAAAATCGGCTTGTCCCCTCAATATTACGTATCGTCGCTCCGGCTGCAAAAGGCGAAGGATTTGCTGCTGCGCACGAACCTGAGCATCCGGGACATCGGACTCGAGATCGGCCAGCAAAGCCTGGGCACGTTCACGACCCGGTTTACCGAACGGGTCGGCGTCACGCCCTCCGACTTTCGCAACTCGGCGAAGAAGGCGGACAATCTGTTTCGCGCGCTGCAGTCGTTGGACGATTGGTCGGATATGCGCCCGAACGTGCCCCAGCACGGAACGGTCGAAGGAACCGTGCGGGCCGAAGTGCCGTTCGACGGCGTCGTGCTGATCGGCTTGTTTCCGAAGCCGATCCCGGAAGGGCTTCCCTTATACGGAACGCTGCTGTCGTCGTTGGGGGAGTTTCGATTTACGAACGTCAAGCCGGGCGTTTATTATTTGATGGCGACGTCCGTTGCCTGGGGGATGAAGGCGCTCGATTTTTTGCTCCCGCACGCTACGCTGCGCACTCGTTCGAGGGAGCCGATCGTCGTCGGAGCCCGAGCGCCCGTCCCTTATCAGATTGTCACGCTGCACCCGCCCCGGCAGGACGATCCGCCGATTCTGATCTCGCTGCCGCTGTTGATGAACAACTTCATCAATCGGGTGAGCCGGATCGGCCAGCACAATAGCAATCGATAAGAAACCCGGTTCCGCAACGGGTGCTACAATGGGAAAGGTTTAAAGAACCTAACCCAATCGGAAAGGAAGCATAATCATGAATGTTGCGGAAAGCCGCTCCGCACCCGCGGCAACCGATCCCGGCGTGAAGAAGAGCGTGCTGTGGATTACTACGTCATTTTTTTCGCCGTTTTGAACGAATCGGTATTCAACGTCTCGACGCCGAACATCGCCGAGCAGTTCGGGCTGGATGCCTCCGGCGTCAGCTGGGTGGTGACGATTTTTTTCATCGCGTTCGGCATGGGGATGGTCATCTTCGGCAAGCTGTCCGACATGTTCAGCGTCAAGAAGCTGATCACGATCGGCATCGTCCTGTACAGCGCGGGGTCGCTGCTCGGGTTCGTCCTGCAAGCGTGGTATCCCGCCGTTATTTTGTCGAGGGCGATTCAAGGGGCCGGCGGCTCCGCCATCCCGGCGCTCGTCTTCGTCATGGTAGCCCGCTTCTTCACGGCGGAAGAGCGGGGGAGGCTGTTCGGCGTCATTACGTCGACGGTATCGTTCGCGGTCGGGATCGGTCCGGTGCTGGGCGGATACGTCGCGGGCTCGTTCCACTGGTCGTTTCTGTTTCTCGTCCCGCTGCCCGTCATCGTAGCCGTTCCGTTTTTCCGGAAGCTTTTGCCGGCGGAGGACCGCGGATCCGGCAAGCTGGACGTCATCGGCGCGGTGCTGCTCGGCGTCGTCGTCTCGATGGTCATTTTGTTCACGACGGAGACGAACTTGCTCTATTTGCTCGCCGCACTTCTCGCGCTAATCGTCTTTATCGTCCATATTCGCCGGGCGAAGGAACCGTTCGTCGAGCCGTCCCTGTTCGCGAATGCGCGCTACCGGAACGCGCTGTTCATCGGCTTTCTCATCTTCGGCACCGTCATGTCGGTCATGTTCGTCATCCCGCTCATGCTCAGCAACCTATACGGACTCGACACGGAAAGCATCGGTCTCGTCATGTTCCCGGGCGCGATCAGCGCCGTCGTCTTCGGACGGGTCGCCGGCAATTTGACGGTGAAGCGGGGGAGCCATTTCGTCGTGTACGTGGGGCTCGCCTTGGTCGCGACGAGCTTGCTGCTTCAATCGTCCGCGATCGGGCTATGGGTATGGTACATCGGCGTCGCGCTTATCCTGATGTATATCGGTTTTTCCTTCGTACAGACGGCGTTGACGGAGAGTGTCACGCAAATATTGCCCGGTCCCCAGATCGGCGTCGGCATGGGGCTGTTCAACATGACGTCGACGATTTCCGGAGCAGTCGTGACGGCGCTTGTCGCGAAGGCGATGGAGCGGGAGGTGTTCGCGTTTCCGCTTCATCCGCTGCTGGCGAACGCCAACGCGTACTTATACGGTAATTTGATTTTGTTGTTAAGCTTCGTCGTTGCAGCGAGCGCGCTGCTCTATTTCGCATCGTTCGGCAAAAAAGCGCCGCAGCCGGCGCACAAGCCGGCGTGACCTGCGGGTACGGTTCAAGAGGGCTTCCGTTTTATAGCGGAAGCCTTCTTTTATTTTGACGGCCCAAACGGCTCCATTCCTTTCCATCGTCGACCTGCCGGAAGCAATTCCCAATCTAAATCGCTTTCATTTGGTGTTGACATCCTCTCGCCGCATCCCCTATTATTAATATCACTGGAGAATATAAATGCGAAAACAAAACAAATTCTTAACATTAGGGTGAATTTCCACGATAATCCACTTCAAAAATGAATTATTTAATTCATTGGTGAAAATAATGGAGCGATTCTGATGAAAAAGCACGATCAAGACTTTATGAAGCGGCAAAACCGCCTCACGGTTTTTGAAATCATCAAAAGCCAGCAGCCGATATCTCGTGCAGCCATCGCCAAGCAAACCGGAATGAGCCCCACGACGGTAAGCCGGATCGTCGCCGAGCTGACCGAGGAGGGGTACCTGCTCGAAACCGAGCAGGTGTCCGCCGGTTTGGGACGCAAGTCGACGCTGCTGGCGATGGTCGACGCGGCCGTTCTCTCCGTGGGCGTCGAGCTGGACCGGCATCGGATCCATATCGGCATCGTGGATATTCAAGGGAACGTCGTCGCGAAAACCGACTACGCCCGGGCGACGGATGAAAGCGTCAACGCGACGCTCGAGAGGATCGGCGCCGAGATCGACCGGCTGACGAAGTCGAACGAAATCGACTGCGGCCGATTGATCGGCATCGGCGTCGGACTTCCCGGCATCGTGGACAACGAGAAGGGGGTTGTCGTCTTTTCCGTCCAGCTCGGCTGGAAAAACGTCGCTCTCGCCGAAAAGTTGAAGGCGATAACCGGCTACGAGGTGGCCATCGACAACGAGCTCAAGGTGAAAGCGCTTGCGGAGCATTTGAAGGGCGCCGCCATCGGCTCGAGCCGGACCGCGATGCTCGGCTTCGGCAACGGCGTCGGCTCCGCCCTGATCGTCGACGGAGAAATCGATCGAGGGAAGACGAACAGCGCCGGCGAAATCGGCCATACGACGATCGACCCGAACGGCATGATGTGCGACTGCGGGAAGGCGGGCTGCCTGCAAACGTACATTAATATCCACTCGCTGCTGTCGGAAGCGAATAAAATACGCCCGGTCCGCACCATCGAGGAGCTGTTCGAGGCGAGACGCGCGGGAGAACGATGGGCGGTTTACTTGGTCGACCGAGCGCTCATGTACATGGCCATCACGATCAATAACGTCGTATGCATGCACAATCCGGACACCGTTATAATGAGCGGCGAGCTGACGGACAAATTTCCCGAGATCTACGAGGAAGTAGCCGAGCTTTGCATCAAGCGGTTCGTCTGGGAGCCGCTGCGGGGGACGTTTGCGATTCGCCCGTCCGAGCTGAGCGGACAAGGCGTCGTCATCGGCTCCGGGCTGATGTCGCAAAATTGCTTTTTCGCGCTGGAGTAGAAGGGTCGACGGGCAAGGCTCATCGATAACGAGGAGGGTACAAGATGCGTTTTACACCATTGGTTGAAGAATATCGGGGCGGCGTGCTGGAGAACGTGCATTACGGAGCGATCGCCGTCGTCGACGAGAACGGCGGGCTGCTGTACTCGGCGGGCGATCCCGAGCACCTCACTTTTTTGCGGTCGGCCGCCAAGCCGTTCCAGGCGATTCCGGTCATGAAGCGTCGCATCGACGAGGCGTACGGGCTGGCCGGCCATGAAGCCGCGCTGTTCGCCGCGTCGCACCGGGGAGAAGCGTTCCACATCGATGCGCTGGAATCGATGATGCGCAAAATCGGCATCGACGAGCGCCAGCTTCACTGCTGCGCGACGTACCCGCTTAACGAAGACGCCAAGGCGGAGCGGCATCGGGCGCATGAAGCGAAGCGCAAAATATTCCACAACTGCTCGGGCAAGCATACCGGCCTGCTGGCGCTCTGCAAGCATATGGGCTGGGACGAGAGCTCGTACTACGATCCGGAGCATCCGGTGCAGAAGGAGATCGTGCAGGCGCTCGCCTACATCGCCGAAGTGCCCGAATCGTCGATTCCGCAAGGCGTCGACGGCTGCGGACTGCCGATCTTCGCGCTCCCTCTTCATAAAATCGGCTACTCGTTCCTGAAGCTCGCCTGTCCCGACCTCATCGAAGATGCGGCTACGCGGGAGGCGGCGGCCCGAATGGCCAAGCTCATGAACGAGCACCCGGATATGATCGCCGATACGCGGTTCGTCTGCTCGGCCTTGCTCAAGGATCCGAACTTGTCCGCCAAGGGCGGGGCGAAGGGCGTCTATGGCATCGGCCTGCGCAAGGAACGGATCGGCATTTCCCTGAAAGTGTCCGACGGCTCCGAGCAAGTATGGCCGTGCATCATCGCTTCCATATTGGAACGGCTCCAATACGGCAACCGGGAGACGATCGACCGGCTGTACGAGCTCGTACCGAATACGATCGTCAACGACGGCGGGACGGAAGTCGGTCATCGCCGAGCGGTATTCGAATGGAACGCCTGAACAACGAGAATAACCTCCGGCATCCCGATTGGCAAGCGAATCCGGGACAAGGGGCATTCTAAATAACAACATCTTAGGGGAGTGAACCGAATGAAAGGCAAAGGAAGATTGGGGTCGATCCTGCTGATGATGCTGGCCATCGCGCTGGTCGCGGCAGGCTGCGGCGGCAAAGGCGGCCAAGACAATGCGGCCGACGCCGGCAAGAGCGAGAATACGAAGACGGTATCGAAAAACAATAAAGATATCGTCATCGCCATCAACGCCAACTTTATTACGCTGGACCCCCACAACACGAGCGACACGCATTCGATTACCGGGGCCAGAACGATGTACGAAGGCTTGATGGGCTTCGATGAAAATATGAATGTCGTGCCGGTGCTGGCCGATTCGTACAAAATCAGCGACGACGGCTTGACCTACACGTTCACGCTGAAGGATAACGTCAAGTTCCACGACGGCACCGATTTCAACGCCGAAGCGGTCAAAGTGAACCTGGACCGGATTCGCGACGAGAAAAACAACCTGAAGCTGCGCAAAAGCTTCGCGAAAGTGACCAACGTGGCGGCTTCCGACGCCAAAACGGTCGTCATCACGCTCAGCGAGCCGTACAACGCGTTCCTGAACAAAATGGCGATGGCGCTCATGGTCAGCCCGAAGGCGCTGAAGGAGCAAGGCGACAACATCGGCAAAAACCCGGTAGGAACCGGTCCGTTCAAATTCAAGGAATGGGTACAGGGCGACCGTCTCGTCGTCGTGAAAAACGCCGACTACCGCCAAAAAGAGCTGCCGAAGGTCGACAGCATTACGTTCAAGCCGGTACCGGAAAACGGCTCGCGGATCGCGATGCTGAAGACGGGCGAAGCGGACTTCATCTATCCGATGCCGACCGAGCAAGTATCCGAGGTGGAAGGACAGAAGGACATCGTCGTCGACAAGATCGATTCGACGATCGTGCGCTACGTAACGCTGAACACGATGAAGAAGCCGTTCGACGACGTGAAGGTTCGCCAAGCGATCAACTACGCCATCAACAAGGACGCTTACATTAAAGTCGTCAAATCCGGGCTCGGCGCGAAGCTGGACTCGACGATGTCGTCCAAAACGCAATACTACTCCAAGCAAGCCGGCTACGATTACGATGTGGCCAAAGCGAAAAAGCTGCTTGCCGAAGCGGGCTACCCGGACGGCTTCAGCGCGGAAATTTGGGGCGAGAACGACTCCGAAACGATGAAAGGCATGCAGTTCATCCAGCAGCAGCTCGCGCTCGTCGGCATCAAGCTGGAAGTGAAGTCGATGGAAGGCGGCACGCTGTCGCAGCAAATCAACTCGGCCAAGACGCCGCAAGAGGCGAAAATCCAAATGTGGTACGTCAGCTGGTCCCCGTCGTCCGGCGACGCGGACGGCGCGACGCGCGGCCTGTTCAGCAGCGAGATGTTCCCTCCGGCCGGAGCGAACACGGCTTACTACAAAAACGCGAACGTCGACAAATGGATCGCCGACGCCAACAAGGCGGTCGATCCGAAGCAAGCCGGCTCGATCTACGCGGACATCCAGAAGCAAATTTGGGAAGACGCGCCGTGGGCGTTCATGGGAGTCGACCAAGTCATCTCGGGCAAACGCGCCTACTTGAACGGCGTGAAGGTATTCCCGGACGGCTCGATCAGCGTTCGCGATGCCGAAGTGAAGCAATAATCGTCGTATGATAACGGGGCCGTTTCGGAAAGTTGCTGCGGAACGGCCCTTGTTTTTTATGGACACGAAGGGAGGCTCACGCGTTGGGCAGATACGCGTTGCAACGACTTCTTGGCGTCATTCCGCTTCTGTTTGTCGTATCGGTTCTGGTGTTCATGTTCATTCACTTGATCCCCGGCGATCCGGCGCGTCTTGTGGCGGGCAAGGACGCCACGCTGGAAGAAATTAACGGCATTCGCGAGCAGCTCGGACTGAACTTGCCGCTTTGGCAGCAATATCTCGATTATATGGGCCGCCTGCTGCACGGCGATTTGGGCAGCTCGCTGCGTTCCGGCTTGCCGGTATCCGACATGCTGCACAGCCGGCTGATGCCGACTCTCATCCTGACGTTCATGAGTCTCGGCTGGGCGCTCGTCATCGGGCTGCTCATCGGCACGATCTCGGCGGTGAACCGGAACCGGTGGCCGGATTACGTCGGCATGCTGACGGCCATTTCCGGCATTTCCGTTCCCGGCTTCTGGCTCGGACTCGTGCTCATTCAAATTTTCTCGGTCGAGCTCGGCTGGTTTCCGACCGGCGGCATCGATTCCTGGAAATCGTACATTCTTCCGTCGCTGACGCTAGGCGCTGGCATTATGTCGATGCTGGCTCGGTTTTCCCGCTCGTCGATGCTGGAGACGATGAGAGAGGACTACATTCGGACGGGACGGGCGAAAGGGCTGCGGGAATTCGTCGTCGTCGGCCGCCATGCGCTGCGCAACTCGCTGATTCAAGTCGTCACCGTCGCCGGACTTCAATTCGGCTTCCTGCTGGGCGGCTCGGTTATGGTGGAAACCGTATTCAGCATTCCGGGTCTCGGGAGATTGCTGGTCGATTCGATCGCGTTCCGGGATTATACGGTTATTCAAGCGCTGCTGCTGCTGTTCGCCACTCAATTTATTTTGATCAATCTGATCGTCGATCTGCTGTACGGTGTACTGAATCCGAAAATCCGGTATGCGTCGAGCTAGGAGGAGATAGCGATGAACGACAATTCGACGATTGCGGGGGCCGGTTCCTCCGGGCCCGGAGACGTGCAACAGGCTAAGCCGGCCAAGGGCCGCGCGGCGGAATTTTTCCGCAAGTTTTGCAAGCAGAGGCTGTCGCTCGCGGCAGGCATCTTCATCGTATTGCTGGCGATCGTCGCCTTATTCGGCCCGTACCTTGCGCCGTTCGACCCGAACGAGCCGGACTACGACGCGCTCATGGCGCCTCCTTCGGCCGCTCACTGGGCCGGCACGGACGAATACGGCCGGGATATATTGAGCCGTCTGATCGACGGAACGCAGCTGACGCTTGCGGTCAGCTTGAGCGCCGTTTTGATCGCGGCGATTTTCGGGACGATTCTCGGACTTTTGAGCGGCTATTACGGCGGCTGGTGGGACCGGCTCATCATGCGGAGCAGCGACGTGCTGTTCTCGTTTCCCGACTTGCTGCTCGCGATCGGCATCGTCGCCATTCTCGGACCGGGCTTGTCCAATGTGGTCATCGCGGTCGCCGTATTCGGCACGCCGTCGTTCGCCCGGATTATCCGGAGCGTGACGCTGTCTGCGAAAGAAACGCTATTCGTTGAAGCGGCCCGATCGATGGGCGCCAAAAACGGACGCATCATCTGGAAACATATTTTTCCGGAGACGGTACCCAGCGTCATCGTCAACGTCACGATGAAAATCGGCGGCGCGATATTGGCCGCATCTTCGCTCAGCTTTCTCGGGATGGGCGCGAAGCCGACCGAGCCGGATTGGGGCGCCATGCTCAGCATGGGCCGGGATTATTTGAGCATCGCTCCGCATATCGTATATATTCCCGGAATTGCGATCTTTTTAACCGTGCTTGCGTTTAACCTGGTAGGGGACGGACTCCGCGATGCTCTCGATCCCAAGACGAAAAATTAAGGGGGAGCCAGACCGTGACGCCTAAATTGCTGGAAGTGCAAGGATTGAAAACGGAGTTCCGACGCGACGGGGGAAGCGTAACGGCCGTGTCCGGCGTCGACTTTCATATAAATAAAGGCGAAGTGCTCGGCCTTGTCGGCGAATCCGGCTGCGGCAAAAGCGTAACCTCCCTGTCGATCATGCGGCTGCTCAAGGATACGCCGGGGCGGATCGCCGGAGGCGCCGTCCGCTTCGAGGGGACCGACCTGACCCGGCTGTCGGAGAACGAAATGCGGCGGTACCGCGGGAACGAGCTCGCGATGATATTCCAAGAGCCGATGACGTCGCTGAACCCGGTGCTGCGCATCGGCCGACAGCTCGAGGAGCCGATCATGCTGCACCTCGGCTACGGCCGGAAGCGCGCGCGGGAGCATGCGATCCATATGCTGAAGCTGGTCGGCATTCCCCGTGCCGAGGACGTGGTGAACGATTACCCGCACCAGCTGTCCGGCGGGATGCGGCAGCGGGTCATGATCGCGATGGCGATGGCGTGCGGCCCGAAGCTGCTCATCGCCGATGAGCCGACGACCGCGCTCGACGTGACGATTCAGGCGCAAATTCTCGACTTGATGAAGCGGCTGAAGGAAGAGCAGGACATGGGCATGCTGCTCATTACGCACGATCTCGGCGTCGTGGCGGAAATGTGCGACCGGGTCGTCGTCATGTATGCGGGCCGGGTCGTGGAAGAGGCGAACGTGCAGGATTTGTTCGAAAATCCGCAGCATCCGTATACGAAAGGCTTGATTCATTCCGTACCGAAGCTGCGCCAGAACGTGCGCCGGCTGGCGTCCATCCCGGGCAACGTCCCGGATTTGAGCGCGATGCCGAAAGGCTGCAAATTCGCTCCGCGCTGTCCGCACGCGATGGAACGCTGTCTCGCCGAAGAGCCGGAGCTGCTGCCCGTCGAAGGAGCGGAGGACCGGAAAAGCCGCTGTTGGTTAACGGAACCGGGTAACCCGGAAGGAGGGGAACGCTCGTGAACGAAACACCGTTGGTCGAAGTGAAAGGATTGCGGAAATCGTTTACCTTGAAAAAAGGTTGGTTCGGCACGGTCAAGCAGCTGCGCGCGGTAGACGGCATCAGCTTCGCCATCCGCAAAGGGGAAACGTTCAGCCTCGTCGGCGAAAGCGGCTGCGGCAAATCGACGACGGGCCGGCTCGTCACCCGGCTGCTCAAGCCGAACGGCGGGGAAGTATGGTTTAACGGACAAAACATCAGCGAGCTGAACGACAACCAGATGCGTCCGATCCGCAAGCATATGCAGATGGTGTTCCAGGACCCGTACGCTTCGCTCAATCCCCGGATGAAGGTGAAGGATCTCGTCGCCGAGCCGCTGCTGATCCATACGAAGCTGAGCCCGAAGGAGAGGGACAAGCTCGCGCACGAGCTGCTGGAAACGGTAGGCTTGAACAGCATTCATGCCGAGCGGTTCGCCCACGAGTTCAGCGGCGGCCAGCGGCAGCGGATCGGCATCGCGCGGGCGCTTTCCGTTCGGCCGAGCCTGATCGTGGCGGATGAGCCGGTGTCGGCGCTCGACGTGTCCATCCAGTCCCAGGTGCTGAACCTGCTGCAGGATTTGCAGGAGGAGTACGGCCTCACCTATTTGTTCATTTCGCACGACTTGAGCGTCGTCGAGCATATCAGCGACCGGATCGGCGTCATGTATTTGGGCAATTTGGTGGAGACGGCCGACAAGGATACGCTTTACGATCGCCCGCTTCATCCGTATACGCAGGCGCTGCTGTCGTCCGTGCCGGTACCCGACCCGAGCCGGAAAAAGGAGCGGATCATTCTGAAGGGCGACTTGCCGAGCCCGGTCGATCCGCCGACGGGCTGCCGGTTCCATACCCGCTGTCCGTCCTGCATGGACATTTGCAAAACGAAAGAGCCCGTGTTCAAGGAAGCGGAGCCGGGCCATCAAGTGGCTTGTCATTTATACGACGAAACGATCATGAAATAAAAGTATAGCGACGAAGAAGGGATAACGATGCCGATTACAATCGATAAAGCCGATCGGGCGGACGTTCTCGTCATACCGGTTTATGCCGGCGAACCGTGCCGCTATCCGATTCGCGAGGAAAAAAAGCGTCCCGGCACGGTCACCTGGATGTACGGCCGTTCGGAAAGCGAGGCGGATGCGGTTTGCATCGGGATGGGAGAGCGCCGGAGCGAGACGCCCGAGCGCGTCCGACGCGCCGGCGGCACGGCCGCCCGCGCCTTGTGGCTGGAAGGCAGAAGCGGCGGAACGCTCGCGAGAAGCGGCCGGCGGCCGGCGGAGGAGCCGGACGACGCGGGCAAGGAAGCGGCGGCGGAATGGCTGCAGGCGTGGACCGAGGGGTGGCAGCTCGGCGCGTATCGGTTCGACAAGTACCGAGGCGCGACGAAGACGGTCGGCGCCCCCGTTCTCGACCTTCATTCGGACGATTGGCCCGAATGGGGGCCGGACGAAATGGCGAAGATCGTCGGCGAGGCGCAGCATCGGGCGGAAGGCACCAACGTGGCGAGGGACTGGGTGAACGAGACGCCGGACGCGCTGAATCCCGATACGTTCGTGCAATGGACGAAGGAGCTGTTCAAGGACCGGCCGGTCGACGTCCGCGTCTATCGCGGACAGGAGCTGGCCGACCGAGGCATGAACGGACTGCTCACCGTCGGCGCCGGCAGCGTGCACGAGCCGGCGCTGATCGAGCTGCGGTACGAGGGCCGGTCCGGCTCCGAGCTGCCGCTGCTCGCCTTGGTAGGCAAAGCGATTACGTTCGATATGGGCGGCATGAACGCGAAGACGGGCCGGGATATTAGCGACGCCCGAATGGATATGGGCGGAGCGGCGGCGGTCGTCGGCGCGATGGACATTCTCGTCCGGCTCGGCGCCGACGTACGCGTCACGGCGCTGATCGCCGTCGCGGACAATGTACCCGACGCCCGCGCGACGCTGCCTTCCTCCGTCATCCGGTACCCGAACGGGCTCACCGTCCAAGTGGCGAATACGGACGGCGAAGGGCGGCTCGTCCTGGCGGACGCCCTGATCCACGCCGCCCGGCTCGGCGCTGCGCAAGCGATCGACATCGCCACGCTCACCGGCAACGTCGGGGACGCGCTCGGACTCGGCATCGCGGGTATATGGGGCGATGCGGAGATGACCCGCGAGCTGGTCGATATCGGCGAGCGCAACGGGGAACGGCTGTGGCCGATGCCGCTTATGGACGAATACGAATCGGAGCTGAAAAGCCATTACGCCGACCTGCGCAACGTCGGCACGTCCACGCTCGCCGGCGCGATCGTGGCGGCGCTGTTCATTCGCCGCTTCGTCGCGGAATCGATGGGCTGGGTTCATATCGATATGGCCGGAACGGTGCAGTACAAGCAGGACGTCGGCTACGCGGAGGCGGGAGCGACGGGGTACGGAGCGAGACTGCTTGCGGATTACGCGATTCGGTACGCCAAGCGGCGGTAACGAACGAATAGCGGGAGGTTGCGACGATGATTTTGTTGGAAGTGATCGCCACGTGCATCGACGACGCGCGGCAGGCCGAGGAAAACGGCGCGGACCGGCTCGAGCTCATTACGGCCGTGACGGAAGGCGGGCTGACGCCGGGCATCGGCCTCGTGCGTCAAGTCGTTCGCTCGGTGCGCATTCCGGTGCACGTCATGGTACGGCCGCACAGCCGTTCGTTCGTCTATGACGGGCGCGACCTGGAGACGGTGACGGAGGAAATTCGCGCCATCGCCGATGCGGGGGCGGCCGGCATCGTCTTCGGCGCGATTACGGCCGACGGCCGGATCGACGAACGGGCGTTGGAAGCGGTGCTGCCGCTGGCGGCGGGGATGCAGGTGACGTTTCACCGGGCGTTCGACGAGCTGGACGATCTGCCGGCCGGACTGCGGACGCTGCTCGGATACCCGGGGGTGACCCGCATCCTGACCTCCGGCGGCATGAATCCGGCCCCGGAGGCGATACCGGCGATCCGCGGCTTGGTCGAGGCGTCGAAGAGCTCCTCGCTGCGCATTTTGGCCGGCAACGGCTTGAAGCCGGAAGGCATCGAATCGTTCATCGAACGAACGGGCGTGACCGAGGTGCATTTCGGCTCGGCCGTTCGCCTCGGACGATCCGGACTGGCGCCGATCGATCCCGAACGGCTTCGGGCGTTATCCGACTGCCTGCATCGATACGGCAAATCCTAGATTGGAAAAAAGGTGAATCATCTTGGAGAAGACAGAACGATATGTAGTCGGAATCGATCTGGGCGGTACGAAAATCGCGGCCGCCCTGTTCGATTCGCAAGGAAACATCCGAAACCGCGAGCGAATGGAAACGGCCAACGCAAAAACGGCGGAGGAGGTTGTCCAACGGCTCGTCGATATGACCCGGTCGGTGGCCGGCGGGCTTCCGCTGTCCGGTGTCGGGCTTGCTTCCCCGGGCGCGGTGAACAGCAAGGACGGCATCGTGCTTCACGGCACGAACTTGCCGGAATGGACGAACGTTCCATTGAAGAGATGGATGGGGGACGCGCTCGACGTCGAGGTGCAGGTCGTCAACGACGCCAACGCGGCCGCATGGGGCGAATATGTGCGGGGCGCGGGCAAGGGCGCCGAGACGATGGTGTACGTGACGTTCAGCACGGGCATCGGGGCCGGCATCGTACTGGACGGCAAGCTGCTGCTCGGCGCCACGTCGTTCGCCGGCGAGCTCGGACACACGATCGTCGAGCCGGGCGGACCGGCTTGCAGCTGCGGCAACAACGGCTGCTGGGAAATGTTCGCTTCCGGCACGGCTATTCGGGATTCCGCCGCGGAGCTGATGCGCAGCCGTTCTTCCGCGATCGCGGATTTGGCGGCGGCGCAAGGCGAAGCGATGTCGGCCAAGCACGTGTTCGAGGCGTACCGGCAAGGCGACGGAGTCGCCGTTCAGGTGGTCGACCGGGCGGTTTCGTATATGGCGCTCGGGCTGGCGAATGCGGTCCATACGTTCAATCCCGACCGGATCGTCATCGGCGGCGGCGTGAGCAAAGCCGGCGATCAGCTTTTCCCGGCGCTGCGCGACCGGACGGAGCAAATGGTCATGAAGCCTTATCGGGGCACTTACGAGCTCGTAGCCGCCGGGCTGCAGGACGATGTCGGCTTGATCGGCGCGGCCGCATTGTTCCACGCGTCTTGACGTAAGCTGGAGCAACGGAACGAATATCGTACATGGAGACGGAGGGTGTCCGCATGAGCACGAGAGAGGAGCGGACCCGCTGGTTTAGGCGGGACCGGTTCGGCATGTTCATTCATTGGGGCCTGTATTCGATTCCCGCGAGAGGGGAATGGATTCGGGGCAACGAACGGATGAGCTGGGAGCAGTACAAAACGTATTTCGACGAATTCGACGCGTCCCGCTACAACCCGAGGGAGTGGGCGAAAGCGGCCAAGGCGGCGGGGCAAAAATACGCCGTGCTGACGACGAAGCATCATGACGGCTTTTGCCTGTTCGACAGCAAGCTGACCGATTTCAAGGCGACGAACACGCCGGCCGGGCGCGATCTGGTGCGCGAATACGTCGAGGCGTTCCGCGAGGAAGGCATCGCGGTCGGGCTGTATTATTCGATCATCGATTGGCATCATGACGACTATCCGGGTTACGGGGACAAGGCGCATCCCGACCGGGACAACGAAGCGGCCAAAAACAAGCCGATCGATTTCGACCGGTATTTGACCTACATGCACGGGCAAGTGAAGGAGCTGCTGACGAACTACGGCAAAATCGACATCATGTGGTTCGACTTCTCGTACGACGACATGACCGGCGAGAAATGGAAAGCGACCGAGCTCGTCCGCATGATCCGGTCGATCCAGCCGGACATCATTATCGACAACCGGCTCGGCGGCAACATCCGGGCGGCCGAGCCCGTCGAATACGCCGGCGACTTCTTCTCGCCGGAGCAGATCATCCCGCCCGGCGGCATCGTCGACGTGAACGGCAAGCCCGTTCCGTGGGAAGCGTGCATTACGTTGAACGACCATTGGGGCTATCACTCGACCGACAACAATTACAAATCGGCGCAGCAGGTCGTCCGCACGCTCGTCGAATGCGTCAGCAAAAACGGCAACTTGCTTCTGAACGTCGCACCCGACGCGAAGGGCGAAATCAACCGGCAGACGCTGGACGTGCTGCACGAGGTCGGCGAATGGCTGCGGCTGAACGGTGACAGCATCTACGGCTGCGGCGCGTCCGCCTTGCCTAAGCCGGAATGGGGCCGGTACACGCAAAACGGCGACAAGCTGTACGCCCACGTCTACGACCGGGGCATCGGCCCGATTTACTTCGAAGGGTTGAAGGGCAAAATCAAGAAGGCGAGACTTCTCCGCGACGGAACCGAGCTGAAGGTGGAGACGCCGTGGATGGCCGAAGAGTATTCGGACATCGAGAACGGCGCGTTCATCACGTTGGCCGGCGCCCGGCTGCCGGACGAGAAGGATACGGTCATCGAGCTACATCTCCAATAAACGGCAAACAAAACAAGCTCCTGCGGGGGCTTTTTTTGTTTGCCGTTTACGGGGAAGCCGATATTCCGCCGTCGCCACAAAGGAGACGGCTGCGTTTGCGCCGAATTCTTTTTTGGAAAAAAATTCGCGAATCGTGTCCAATTCGGGCGGCTTCGAGCATCAAAACGGAAGGAAAGGAGGAAACGGAGATGGAGCGGGAGCTGGGGCCGACCGAGGAAGAGCGGCGACGGCAAGTCGGGTTGACGGAGCGGGCGCGGGCCGGGGACGCCGAAGCGTTCGGCGAGCTCGTCGGCCTGCATCGGCAGCGGGCGTTTCGCATCGCCCGAAAAATCGTGCACGATCCGTACGCGGCCGAGGACGTCGTACAGGATGCGCTTTGCCGGGCGTTTCTGCACATCGACCGGTTGGCGGACGTCGATCGTTTCGTGCCGTGGCTGAGCCGGATCGTCCGCAATCAGGCGCTGATGGCGAGACGAAGCGAGCAGCGCGCCGGACGCATTCGCTTCCTGGCGGATGCGGGCGGCCGTCCGCCCGGCGACGAGCCGGATGCCAGCGGAGAGCGGGGCGATTTGGACGGCATGCTGTACCGGCTGACACGCTCGCAAGGGCGGGAAGGGACGGCCGATCCGGAGCGCGAGCTGATTCGCCGCGAATTTTATACGGCGGTGCACGGCATGCTGCACAGCTTGTCCTCGCGGGAGAGGGAGCTGTTCGAGGCGCATTTCTTCAGCCAGCTGACGCCGTCGGAAATCGCCGCGCTGTCCGGGATGACGGAAGCGAACGTGTACAAGACGCTATCCCGATCGAAGGCGAAAGTGAAGGAAGAACGCATCCGCCATTACGTCCGCGAACGGATGGACGACGACGACGTCCGGCATGCCCGCGTCGCGCTGCCGATTCGCCCCGATCCGAAGGACTGGTCGTCCGGCGCGGACTCGGCCGCCGTCTGCTTCCGGCTGATGATGCAAGCGGCGGGACAAGCCGGAATCGGCCTGTCGGAGACGATGGGCTGGTCGGGACATGCGTTCCGTCTTTCGGTCGAAAGACGGCGCATCGACGTATCGGGACCGTCGATGTATTATTGGGAACCGGTGTTCGAACGGGGACTCGACCGGCTCGGATTCGGGATGCGGCACGTCGGCGACGGCGGCATCCCGCCGACGGCCTATATGGTCGGCGAAGCGGCGGCGCTCGCCAGAAGGTCGATCGCGAGCGGCATGCCGGTCATGGCGTGGGGGATATTCGGCCCGGAATTCGCCCTCCTACACGGCTACGACGACGAGCGGCAATCGTTCGTCTCGACCGGACGAAGCGGCTTGCGGCACGTGCCGTACGATCGGCTGGGACGCGGCGCGGATGACGGTCTGTTCGTTCTGGCCGCCGTACGCCGCAGTCGCGCCGTGCGACCCGATCCCGACCGGGAGACGCCGCGGCTTGTCGCCGATCTGCTCGGACACGCGTACGGCGAGCGGACGTTCGTCGGGTATGCGGCCGGGCTCGGCGCGATCGACGCATGGATCGAGGCGATGCGCGGCGGCGAGGCGGACCCGCTCGGCAGCGCGTACTGTATTCGGGTCGCGGCGGATGCGAGGGAGCATGCGGTCCGTTTTTTGCGCGGGCTGACGTCTGGCTGGGAAGGAGAGCGGGCGCGCCGTACGTTCGAGGCGGAAGGCCGGTACTACGAGTCGGCCGGATGCTGGGCGCGGCTGGCCGGGCTGTTTCCGTTCCCGGAAGGCCGCTCCCCCGATCGCGAGACGGCGGCGGAAGCCGTACGATTGCTGGAGACGATTCGAGATTGCGAAGAGGCGGGCGTCGAAGCGCTGGAAAAGCTGGCCCGCCAGTTCTGAAGAAGGGGAGATAACGAATGAGTGTCGGGGATTTGTCGAAACGGGAGCTACAAGAAATATGGATACCGGTATACGGCCGGGCGAAGCCGGTCGATCGGCTTGTCGCGGCGCCGGGGAGCAATCCGGTGCGCATTCCGGAAGGCATGCAATTTACCGATTCGTTCGGCGGCAACCGCGCGCTGACGGAACGGCAGTACCGGGCGCCGCTCTCGATCGAGGCGACGGTCATGACGGACAGCACAAATATCGTGCTGCTTTATGCACAGGGCGAGGTCATCTTGAACTGGGACCGCCGGGAAGATATGCTGCACGTCCGCCATCCGGCGACCGGACAATCGTTCGATGCGCCGGGTAAAGGCGCCGTGCCGCCGGGCCGATGGCACCACGTGGAATGGATCGTGGCGGAAGACGTCATGCGCGTGCTGGTCGACGGCGAGGAGCGGTTCGTCCTCCCGGGCAACTACCGCGGATTGGAAGGCAAAGTCGGGCTGCGCACGGGCTGGCGCGCCAATTTGTCCGTCGGCTCGCTGCACATCGAGGAGCATCGCCAGGCGGGAGAAGGCGGCGCGGCGTTCCGGCCGGCTCCGCACGAATCGTCCTTCGTCGGCTGTCTGCTCGGCGCGATGCGCGCGTGCAACCGGTACGCGGACGAAACCGAGCTGCTGGGCGGCATCGGCTACTGGTTTCAGCCGCTCGGTCCGGCCGGACGCTTCGATCCGGACGCCGCCGAGGAAGCCGGAGCCGGGCTCGCCGAGCTGCTGCGGGCGTACGGGCTGGTCGTTCGGCGGCTGGACGTGCGCTCGGCCGGCACGGACGAATCCGCCGTCTTCGTACGCGACGCGCTCAAGGAGCAGGTCCCGATTTTCGCAAAAGCCGGCGGCGCGGACGAAGACTGCCGTGCCGTGACGGCGGTTGACGGGACGATGCTGAAGCTGGCCGGTCCGGAAGGCGGCGCGGAAGCCGTGCCGATCGAACGGCTGTCCGCACTGTACAGCGTACGTCCGGGTCCGGAGGAAACGTCCCGCGGCAAAATGACGGCGGCGTTCCGCCGCGCGTCACAGGCGGCTCAGGGGGGCGATGCCGCCGCCGCCGAATGGCTGTCCGCGATGCGCGAATCGGCCGACCCGGCCGCTCTGCGGGAGCAAGCCGCCGCCATCGCCCGGAAACGGGTAAATGCCGTCCGGTATTTGCGGGACGCCGCCGATCGGGTCGGCGAGTCGACCGGCTCGCTGCTGGAAGAGGCGATGACGTTTTGCGAAGCCGCAGCGGGGCATTGGGGCGGCGCCGCAGAGCGGATGGCGGAAAGCGCAGCCGAGGCGGAGGTCCGTATCCGGGCCGCTTTCGAGGCGGAGCGCGGAGGCGCGGCCGTGCTCGGACGGATTGCGGAAGCGCTGGCCGGGGTGAAGCTGTTGGACGGATTGCGCTACAACCAATTCAGCTGCATCTCGCAACATATTACGTTACACGGCGTGGCGAAATATGCGGGCATATCGGCTCCGGACGAATGGATAGCCGGTGCGAGCGGCCGTCCGTTCGCTTTCGCGGTTCACGAGAAGGTGAACGTGCACGACATTTGCCTGCCGCTCCCGGAAGCGGAGTTCGTCCGGCTGTTCGCGAACGTCGGGCTGGAGATCGAAGGCGTGGAAGGATACGCCCGAGGGGAAGCGTATCGTCGGCTGCTGGAGCGAGCGTGGGACGCCGCACGCGCGGCGATCGACGCCGGATACGCCTGCTTCGGCCGGTCGGTCGATTTCGATCGCGGCGAATATTCGCTCATCGTCGGCTATGACCGGGACGGGTACTATTCGCACGGCTGGCACGGACGATCCCGCCGGGCGATCCCGTGGAACATGTACGGGCTCGGCCAATGCCAATGTCTCCAATGCACGGCGCGGCGGCTCGATTGGAGGACCGAAGGGCCGGTCAAATCGGTTTGCCGGTGCGACGCGTGCCAGCGAACCCTCCTCACCGGTCCCGCTCTGGAGCCGCAGCAGGAAGGCGACGTGCGGCTGTATTGGGCCAAGCCCGCGGCACCCGCCGACGACCGGACGATCGTCCGGGAGGCGCTCGCCTTCGCGGTCGAATTCGGAAAGCCTGACGGCAAGTGGAGCAAGCCGGGCATGCGTACGGGGAGCGAGGCGTACGACCTGCTCATCCGATCGCTCGAACGAGGAACGATGGACGGCTGGTATCTCGGTCTGTACGCCAACGGCTGGCAGGAATGCCGGCAGCATGCTTCGCGTTTTTTGAACGAAGCGAAGCGCCGACTGGACGGCCCCGGGCTTGCGGGGGCGCTGGAGGCGGCCGCTCGCGAGGCGGAGCGGCTTCGCGTCCTGTTCGCAAAGCTGTACGACATGTTCCCGTGGATGCAGCCGTTCGGCCCGATTCCGGACACGGAGCGCCGGTACGCGGGGGCGGAGCTGCTGCGTCGCGCCAAGCAGGCGGAGGCGGACGCCATGAAGGCGTACGCGGAGTTGATCCGGCTGCTTTAACAGAAGCGGCGATGACTCGGATGGGGAGAACGATAGCTTATGAACACACGATTGCTGCTGACTCGAGTCGGGTACGCGTATATCCCGACGACCGATATCGAGGCGTCGATTCGATGGTATACGGGCAATTTGGAGCTGCGGCTGATCGACAAGTTCGAGGACCGCGGCTCGGCGATAGCCGTTCTACATTATCCGCATAAAAACGCGATCGCGCTGCTGCTCGTTGAAACGTCCGAACGCCGGCCGCTCGAAATCGACCGCAACGGAACGCCGTTCCCGGTCATGGCGATGAATTGTCCGGATATCGAGCATACGTACGAGACGTTGAAGCGGCGCGGAGTCGAGATCGTCCGCGAGCTATCCTCGCTTGGCGAGGGGAAAGCGAGATTCTTTTATTTCCGCGACAACGAGGGCAATTTGCTCGAAGGCGCTTGGTCCGTCTGGGATCCGGAAGACGAGCTGAAGGACGGATTTGCGGAATAGATGCCGCGGGCCGTTCGTCCGATATAAAGGGACGGACCGGTTTCGCCGGCACGGCATGAAAACGACAATTGACGCCAAATTCCTCCAAAGCGTATGATAAAGGCAACGAATCGACGTTGTCCGGTTCTACGAACCGATTGGAGGAAGACCCGTTGACCCGATTAAAAGATATCGCGGAGCGCGTCGGCGTCTCGATTTCCACCGTTTCGCGGGCGATCAGCAACGATACGGCGAGGCCCGTCAACAAAGAGACGAAGCGCAAAATACGCGAGGCGGCGATCGCTCTCGGCTACGAGCTCGACGCGGAGCCGGAGCGCGCCCCCGCGAATCGCGCCAAATCGATCCAAACGATCGGCATCCTTTTGCCGCAATCGGTGCAGGAAAATCATCCGTACTTTTCGGCCGTCCTGTCCGGCTTCCGCAAAAAGCTGCAGGAGCTCGGACGCGCGCCGGCGATCGTCCGCCCCAGCGAGGAGACGGATCGCCCGGAGACGATGCGCGCGTTTGTGCGGGAGACGGGCGTGAAAGGCGTCCTGGCCATCGCCTGGCACGACGCGGAGCTGTTCGCGCTGATGCGCGAAGAAGGCATAACCGTGCTGGGCGTCAGCATGCACGACGAGACGGTGAGCATTCCGATCGTCGACTGCGACCGCTTGGCGGCTTCGCGCGCGGCCGTCCGCCATCTGCTCGCGCGGGGCCATACCCGGATCGGCTACATCGGGGGGCCGGGGCTTGCGGACCTGGAAAGCGACGAACGGTTTCTCGGCTACAAATTCGCCATGCTCGAAGCCGGGATTGCGCCGAATCCCGAATGGGTCGTGAACGCTTATTGGAGGGTGGACTTGAGCTACGGCGGCATGATCGATCTGCTGAACCGGCTTCCGGAGGAGGAGCGTCCGACCGCCATGTTTTGCGCCAGCGACATGATGGCGATACCGGCGCTTCGCGCCGCGGCGGAGAAGAAGCTTCGCATTCCCGAGGATATGGCGTTCGTCGGGATGGACAACATCGAGATCGCGCAGTACACGTCGCCTCCGCTTACGTCCGTCCACGTGCCGAAGCAGGAAATCGGCGAAGTGGCGGCGAAGACGCTGATCGATTGTCTGGAAGGCCAATACCCGCTTCCCCCGAAAATATGGCTTCCGTTCGAAGTCGTCCAGCGGGAATCGTCCGCGTTCGAACGAAGCCCGGACCCTAGCCGGCAGGCGTGACGATCATGCCCTCTACACCGCATTGAATCCGTTCGATAAGCTCGGCCTCCCGGATGGGAGGCCGTTTCTTATGCCGTGGATAGGATCGTGAGAAATTTGGATCCAAAAATGCCTAAATACACGATTGACACGATTTGAAAGCGGTATTATGATGAAAAAAAGATCGATTTGGCGCAATTTCTCCTTTCGATTTGGATTAGTTTGGATATCCTCCGTTTGGAATGACGGGCCGTATCCCGTAAGGCCGGGCACCGGCGACGCATCGTTCGACAATGGGGTCGAGGGCGTGTCGTCACTCGACATGACGGGACCCGGCCGGTACGAAAAAAATGGATCAAGCGGCGCCCGACCGGTAGGCGAGGGGCGAACAAGCCTTGGCCGGCGCCGACTACTTCGTGCGAAGGAGCATGATCGACGATGAATCAACTGACAGCCGTTTTGATCGGGGCGGGGGCGAGAGGAGCCGGAGCCTACGCGCCTTATGCGCTCCACCATCCGTATGAGCTGAAGTTCGTAGCCGTGGCTGAAGCCGACCCCAAGCGGCGCGAGACGTTCGCCCAAGAGCACGGCATTCCGGAGGGCGCGCGCTACGAATCGTGGGAGCAGTTGCTCGCCGAGCCGAAGCTGGCCGACATCGCGCTTATATGCACCCAAGACCGGATGCACTACCGTCCGACGATCGAGGCGTTGAACAAGAAGTACCACGTCCTGCTCGAGAAGCCGATGTCGCCGGAGCCGAGAGAATGTCTCGAGATGGAACGGGCGGCCAAGGCGAACGACCGGCTGCTGACGATTTGCCACGTGATGAGGTATACGCCGTTTTGGAACGCGATCAAGAAGCAGATCCGGGACGGCGCGATCGGCGAAGTCGTCTCGATCCAATTGAACGAGAATGTCGGCTATTGGCACATCGCGCACAGCTTCGTCCGCGGCAACTGGAACAACTCGGATACGTCCAGCCCGATGATTCTCGCGAAATCTTGTCACGATATGGACGTCCTGTCGTGGCTCATGGATACTCCTTGCGAGCGCGTCAGCTCGTTCGGCTCGCTCATGCACTTTCACGAAGGCAACGCGCCGGAAGGCTCGACGGAACGCTGCCTTGATTGCCCGGTGCAGACGACGTGCCCGTACTCGGCGCCCCGCTTTTATTTGAGCGACGCATTCAAAGGATGGGCGCGGCACTTCACGCCGGATTTGTCGCACGACAAAATCGTGCAGGGGCTGCGCGAGACGAATTACGGCCGCTGCGTATACCGGAGCGACAACAACGTCGTCGACCATCAGGTCGTCAATATGGAGTTCGCAAACGGCGCCACCGCGATGTTCAGCATGTGCGGCTTCACGTTCGAGCAGGAGCGGCGCATTCAAGTGATGGGGACGCGCGGGGAGCTGCGCGGCGAGGAAGGCAAAATTACCGTCTTCGATTTCTTGACGCACCAGAAGACGGAAATCACGATTCCGGCGCAATCGAGCGGCCATGGCGGCGGCGATTCGGGCATCGTGAAAAGCTTCCTGGACGAAGTGCGCCGCTACACCGGGCAAGAGAGCTTGACGTCGGCGTCGGCTTCCGTCCGCAGCCATCTGATGGCGTTCGCCGCCGAGGAGTCGAGGCTGAACGGAGGCAAGGCGATCGAGCTGCGCGCCTTCGCGGAATCGATCATGGCCGACGGTCCGGAAATCGTAGGATCGCCCGGAAATTGAATCGGCACGGCATAACAACCGCCCTTTCGAGGGCGGTTGTTCGTTTTCCGGCAGAGGAAGCGAGTAAGAAGCCGATTTTTCGGACGGACGATCGAATCGAAGGGAGCGGCAAACTTTTTTTTGAATATGCATTGACAGGAATATTCCCTATGGGGTATATTAAAAGCGTGAAATCGGTCCGATTGCAACATACCCGAGCGAGAGGGGGACGTCGAAAGCGATAATCGATTTGCACAGGCAAGAGAAATCACGGTTAATCACCAAATCCAAAAAACTTATGAGGTGAATTCACATGGCGCTTACGTCGGATAAAATTTTCGTCAATTTGCCGGTAAAAGATTTGAACAAGTCGGTCGAGTTTTTCAAGAAGGTCGGGTACGAATTCAATGCTCAATTTACGGATGAAAACGCGACATGCATGGTGATCAGCGACAGCATTTACGTCATGCTGCTGGTCGAGCCGTTCTTCCAATCGTTCACCAAGAAAGAAATCGCCGACACGGCGAAAAGCGCGGAATCGATTATCGCCTTGGCGGCCGAAAGCCGGGAGCAGGTGGACGAAATCGTGAAGCGGGCGTTGGAAGCCGGCGCGAAGCCGTATAACGATCCGGTCGACCACGGGTTCATGTACTCGTGGAGCTTCCAAGATCTCGACGGCCATATGTGGGAATATATGTATATGGATCCAAGCGCGGTTCAGCCGCAATAAGTCCGGCACGGTTCGAAAACATCGCATTTCGGTGCGATGTTTTTTTTGCCGGTTGGGGCGCCGTCTTCCGTCCCCGCGGTTGACTTTTCGGCCCGCTTTGGGCGAAAGTAAGAAGAGGAACCCATGAACGAAGAAGAAGGAGAGCGCCATGTGCCGCAATATCAAAACGTTATTCAATTTCGACCCGCCTGCGACCGAAGACGAAATCGAGGCCGCCGCGCTTCAATTCGTAAGAAAGCTGTCGGGCTTCAACACGCCGTCGAAGGCGAACGAGGAGGCGTTCCGCCGCGCGGTCGGGGAAGTGGCCGAATCAGCCCGCAAGCTGCTGGACTCCCTCATCACGAACGCCGGGCCTCGCAACCGCGAAATCGAAATCGAGCGCGCGCGCATCCGCTCGGCGAAACGGTTCGGCACGGTCGAAGCCAAGAAAGACCGGCCGTGACGGCGAACCGAATAGGAAGCGTATTCCAGGCGATTGCCTGAAGCCCGTTAAAACGGGCTTTTTTTCGTTTGGTTACGAAATGCCGCGGCTCCCAACGAAAAAGACGCAAAGAAACGAAAAAATGGTAAATACCGTTTGCGCCCTGCATCCGCTATCATAGTCGCCGTAAGCCCATTCGAATCCAGTCGGAAACGGGGTGATCCCAAAGCGCGAAAGCGGGACAAGCCGCATCGGACGGCATTCCGAAATCATGTCATGGAGGCGGGAGGCAAGTATGATAAGGAACAAGCGCATTCGAAACGGTTGGATCGTATGGCTCGTCCTGGCCATGGCGGTCGCGGCGGCGCTGCCGGCCGGAGCGGTTCCGGCTCGGGCGGCGGATGCGGCGGGGAACGTACCGCCGATTCTCATTACCGAGCTTGTGCCGGATACGGCCAACGTGAACGGAGCGGACGGCTACGAATTCATCGAGCTGTTCAACCAGACCGATGGACCGATCCGCATGAACGATTACCGTATGCTGTACCGTTACTTGGAAAGCGAGACCGTCTGGGAGCTCGTTCCCGACGACGTCGTCCTCGAATCCGGGCGCACGTTGGTGCTGTGGATCATCAACGCGTACAACACGAGTCTGACGGTCGCCGACTTTAACGCCCATTTCGGCACGTCCTTGACCGAGAACGTCGATATCGTGCGCATTTATTCGGGAGGCATGGCCAATACGCGGATGCGGGAGCTGGTCGTCGCGACGAATACGGGGCACGAGATCGTGTCCGCCTTTTACAACGAAGGCTCGGAAATAACGGCGCCGGACAAAGGCATCTTTTATCGGTATCCTTCGGACGGCGGCCGCAAAATGGCGCTGATCGGCGGGGGCACCGATCCGGCAACGCCGGGGCGCGTCGAGCCCGGCCAAGTGCCCGGCGAACGCGATCATGTCGGGACGGACGAGACGCCTCCGCAAATCGCCGACCGAACCGGCAAAACGGAAGCGGACCCCGAGGAGCCGCTGGAGCTCGTCGCGGAGGCGCGGGACGAAACGGGCGTCAAGACGCTCGAGCTTCATTACAAGCCGGGCTTGAACGACGCCTATACGACGGTCAATCTGACGGCGGGCCGGACGGACGGCTTGTATCGCGCTGCTATCGATTTTTGGCGGCTGCTGGGCCATCCTTTCCTCGATTATTACTTTACGGCGTCCGACGGGACGCAGGTCGCGACAAGCGAAACGTTCCGCATCGATTTGGGAGCGAACCCCCCGAGCCCGAGAATCGACTGGAAGGCCGGTTCGTTCGCGAAGGGGGAAGCCGTCGTCAAAGCGACGGCGAACGGAGTCGACCCGGAGACGTTGAAGCTCTCGATCGACGGAGCGGAGACCGGCGGCGCATACCGCGAGCTGGAGAAACGGGCATACCTCCTGTTCGAAGCGAACGGGATGAACGGCAAAAATGCGGTCACGATCGGCCGCGACGTCGTCTATATGGCGGACGCCGCCGTGAACCTTTTCGGCACCGTGGCGGCACCGATCGAGCCGGCCAAGCTGAAGGAGGGGGCGAACCGGATCGCGCTGCGGGCGGGCTCGAACGTCCGGCCTTACTTCGAAGACGACCCCGAGACGAATCTCGACGATTTCGACGTGCGGAACGTGCGTCTCGTCTTGTCCGACGGCACGGTCATCCGTTCCGCCGAGTATCCGGATCCGGCGGCGCTGCTCGATTTGGGCGACAACGGACGGTTTTTCCCCGTCGCCTACTTTACGTTCGAGCTGCCGAGAGAGAAGCTGGCTTCGCTGGCGTATCGATGGGATACGACGGCGGCGGCCGACGGCCTCCACCGAATCCGGGCCGCTTCGCCGGACGGCCGGCAGGCGGAGATCGATGTGCAGGTGGACAATACGGCTCCGCTTGTCCGGACCTCGATCGAGGCCGGCCGCCGGTACAAGGGCGCGTTTTCCATCGAAGCGTTCGCCGAGGACGCGGTTTCCGGGCTGAAGCGGATCGAAACCGCCTTGGACGGGAAGCCGATCGCGACCCCGTACCCGGCGTCGTCCACCGTCTTAATGCCAGGCGACCATACGCTGAGCGTGAGGGCCGAAGATAACGCGGGCAACGTCCGGGAGGTAGCGGTCCCGTTCTCGACGCCGGAGGAGCATCCCGAACGACCGGCGTTGATCGCCCCGTCCGACGGGGAAAAGCGGGTTGCGCTTTCGCCGACGCTGCAGGTTCGTGCGGCCGATCCGACGGGCGACCCGATGAAGGTGGACTTCCGGGTGGGATATGCTTATGGGGCGAATGACGCGGAGCGGGTCTCCCTGTTCGCCCATGCGACGGAATGGGAGCCGCCTTCGAGCGGAGCGCCGGCGGGGGAACGGCCGCTTACGGCCGAAGAACGCGCCTCGCTAAGCGCATCGGACGATCGGTATATGGCGACGGATTCGACGGACCGATTTCCGTATTTGCGCATGCAGGTCGAGCTGGATGAAGACGTCGCCGCGGGCTCGCAGGTCGAGGTCGTCTGGGAAGGCCATTCGCTGCCCGGACGCAAAGTGACGATGTACGCGTGGAATAACCGGACGAGCCGGTGGGACGCCGTCGATTCGTACGTTCCCGGGTCCGGGGACGATTTTACGCTGAGAGGGACGGTGAACGGGGGTGACTACGTCCGGGATCGCGTCGTGAACGTCCTGGTGCAGGATCGGATTCCGTCGCGCGGCGAATACGACTATACGTTCGTCTGGATGTCCGACACCCAGTTTTACTCGGAGCTGTATCCGCACATTTACGAGACGCAGGTGAACTGGATCAAGGAAAGGGCGGACGACATGAATATTCGTTACGTCGTCCATACGGGCGATCTCGTGAACGAGCCGACGGCCGACTACCAGTGGGAGCGGGCCGACCGGTATATGAACGTGCTCGACGCGGCCGGCATCCCCTACGGCGTGCTGGCCGGCAACCACGACGTCGGGACGACGAACAGCGATTATGCGACGTACTCCCGTTATTTCGGAGCGGACCGATTCGAAGGCAAGCCTTATTATGCGGAATCGTACGAAAACAACCGCGGCCATTACGACCTCGTGTCGGCGAACGGCAACGACTTCTTGTTCCTGTACATGGGCTGGAGCATCGGCGAGGCGGAGATCGCCTGGATGAACCGGGTGCTGGCCGAGCATCCCGACCGGATCGCGATCGTGTGTCTGCACGATTATTTGCAGCCGGCCGGCACGCGATCGGCGACCGGCAACGTGATTTACGACAAGGTCGTGCGGCCGAATCCGAACGTAAGGGCCGTATTCAGCGGCCATTACACGGGCAGCGCCCTGCTGACCGACGAGCTGGACGATGACGGCGACGGAGCGCCGGATCGGAAGGTGTATCAGATGCTGAACGATTACCAAGGGCACGAGGAAGGCGGCATGGGCTACATGAAGCTGCTCCACTTCGATGCGGAGAGCGGCTCGATCTACGTCAACACGTATTCTCCTTACAAAGACGATTATAACTATTACGATCAGGCGCAGGACGAGCATGAGCTCGTCATGAACTTGACGCCGACGCCGAAGCGGGTGGCGACGGATTACGTGCAGGCCCGTCTGTATACGGACCGCAGCATCGGAGCCGTCGCGGACGTCGCAAGCGGACAAGTGGCGGAGGTCGTCTGGACGGGATTGGCGGGCGGCCGCGGTTATTCGTGGTATGCCGCAGCCGAGGACGCTTTCGGCGGCCGCGCGGTATCGGACATTTGGTCGTTCCGTACGGTCGAAACGATCGAACCGCCCGCCGAACTGCGAGCCGTGTCGATTACGGACACGACCGTCGCGCTGGCCTGGAAGCCGGTCGCCGGAACGGAGGGGAGCACCGTGACGTACGACGTTTACCGGGACGCGAACCGGATCGCCACCGTAACCGGTACGGTTTTTGAAGCGACCGGCTTGGCTGCGGATACGACTTATACGTTCCGCGTCGTCGCCCGGGATGCGCTCGGGGTCGAATCCGAGCCGAGCGCTCCTATCGAGGTGACGACGCTCGTCAGCTTGGCGTCGATCCGCGAGCGGCTCGGCCGCTATATCGAATCGGGCGACGTTCGGGGGCCGCTCGCCGTGCAATTGGAGAACGCGCTGGAGAAGGCCGAAATGTTCGGCGAGCGCAAGCAGGCGGCCAAGGCGCTGCACGATTTCTTGAAGCATCTGAACAATCCGGCGATGGAGCGTCATGCGTCCGCCCCGGCAAAGCGCACGCTGGAGGAGAAAACGAAGGCGCTGCTGGCGATTTGGATGGATACGTAGGCGAATCGTCGACAGCACGGTTCCGGAACAAGCGAAACGGAGACGCACCCGCGGGGTTTGTCTCCGTTTCGTTTTGCGTATGTCCGCTTCAGACGCCGTTTACGCCGGTTCCTCACGTCCGGGCGGCCTGCCGCGAGGCGAAGCGGCGGTATCCGTACGCGCAGCCGATCGCCGCCGCCGCGATCACCGCCATACCCCAATAAATGTTGCCGTACGCGGCCGGAAGAGGAAGGCTGCGCTGCCAGACGAGCGCGCTTGCCGTCGCCGCGACGCCGAACGCGCCGCTGAAAAATTGCAGCAGCTGGAACAGGCCGAGTCCCGAGCCGAGCTGCGACGGCTGCAAAATCCGCGACATTTCGTTCGAAATGCTGCTCGACAAAAACGTGAAGGCGACGCTCATCAGCATATAGATCAGCATGATCGCGACATAAGCCGTACCCGCGAACAGGGCGAATAGGACGGCCGCCGCCAAGACGAGCAGCGGGACGAATTTGAGAATGCTGCCGTTGCCGTGCCGGTCGATGATCGCGCCAACCCGGCGGGAGAGGAGCATGGCGAGCAGCGAGCCGGGGAAAATGACCAGTCCCGCTTCGATCGCGCTCAACCCGAACAAGTTGACCAAAATTTGCGGCATCAGAAAAAGCGTGGCGAAGCTGCACATGTAGGCGACGATGCCGACCGCGCCGAGCAGCAGATAGGACCGGTTGCGGAATAACGCCGGCTGCACGAACGGATCGGCGGCTTGGCGGATGCGTACCGCGAACAGGACGAGCGCGACGATGCCGACGACCGCCGCAAGCCACGCTTGCGTCGTCAAAAAGAGAAGAATGCCCGTCGTGCCCGCCCCGACGAACAGCGCCCCCCAACCGTCGAAGGAGCCTTTGCCCGGCGTTTCCTTCGGGATTTGCGCCATAAACAACGGAACGAGCAGCAGCGTGAGCGCCGTGACGACGAACAGGAAATGCCAGCCCCAATATTGGACGATCGCGCCGCCGACGACCGGGCCGAGCCCAAGGCCGAGCGAAGCGGCGGACATGATCGTGGCCATCGCCTTGCCGCGGCGTTCGAGGGGGATGTAGCGGCTGACCAGCACGAGCGACAGCGCCGGGATCGAGCCCGCCCCCGTAGCCTGCAAAATGCGCACGATCAGGATCAGCACGAAGCTGTCGCTGAACAGGCCGGCGACGGCCGCGACGCTGAGCGACAACAGTCCTGCGACGAACAGGCGCCGAATCGGGACGAAGTCGGACAGCCGGCTGTACGTAATCGACGAGATGGCGAATACGATGGAGTATCCAGTCACGATCCACGACACGGCGGACGGCGACATGGCGAAATCGCGGGATACGGAGGGCAGCGCCAAATTGAACATCATCGTATTCATAATGACCAGGACGATGGCCACCCCGAGCATGGAGGTTACCAATCCTTCCCGCATGGCGGTTTGCTTGGGCAATCGTTGCGTTGCTGCAAGCGGCTTCGACATCGGTATCCCTCTTTCCGAGTTTTGATATTTCGATTATAATCGAACAATAGAAATATATCACGGGCTATGGTAAAATGCAATCATTGGTTTTCATCCCATTTAGGAGGTCGCCGCCATGAAGCCGCTATACCATCCCGATCGGGACGACATCCAGCTCTCTTCCGTTCTATACGCCCTGAGCGATCCCGTCCGTCTGCATCTTGTCGCGGAGCTGCGGAAGGCCGGGGAACGGACTTGCGGCGGCATGGACGTACCGGTCGTCCGGTCGACGCTGTCCCATCATTCCCGCACGCTGCGGGAAGCGGGCGTCGTCCGTGTCCGCGTGCAGGGGACGCAGCGATTTTTGTCCATTCGCACGGACGATTTGGAATACCGGTTCCCCGGACTGCTCGACTCGATTTTGCAGGCGTATGCCAAGTCCGGGGAGGCGGCCGCGTTCCAGGATAAGACCGTGACGTAACCGCGAATCCGCCGCTTGGGACGCTGGTTCTCCGGAAGCCGGCGTGGTATGATATGGAAAAATACGCCGGGACGAAAGGAGCCTGTCTACGATGAAGAAAAGGCTGAACAAGCTGTAACGTGCCGGCCGATCCGGCGTTCGATCCGTTCGCATTCGCGGCCCGCCTTCGGTCATTCGCAAGCAGCGAGTTAACATTCCAATTCGGAGGTTGGGACCATGAACAGGCGAAGCGACAAAGAAATGATGGATACGATACTCGGGTTCGCAGCCGGGGACGAGCGCATTCGCGCCGTCATGATGAACGGCTCCCGCGTCAATCCCGACGCGCCCCGGGATTTGTTTCAGGATTACGATATCGTTTACTTCGTGACGTCGGTCGACGATTTCGTCGCCGACCGAAGCTGGATTCGGCGCTTCGGCGACATTCTGATCATGCAAACGCCGGACGACAACGTCGTCCCGCCGAACGACCGGAGCGACTCGTTCGCGTTCTTGATGCTGTTCACGGACGGGAACCGGATCGATCTTACGTATTGCCCCGTCGAACGCATTTCCCGCTGCCGCGACGACAGTCTCAGCTTGATGCTGCTGGACAAGGACGGGATTGCCGGCGATCTGCCGCCGCCGAGCAACCACGATTATTTGCCCGCACCTCCGTCGGCGAAGCAGTTTGCCGACTGCTGCAACGAATTTTGGTGGGTCAGCACGTACGTGGCCAAAGGATTGTGGCGCGACGAGCTGCCGTACGCGAAATTCATGGTCGACCGCCCGGTGAGAGATATGGTTGCGCTCATGCTGACCTGGCATATCGGTATTCGCTCCGGCTTTACGGCCGATCCGGGGAAGTGCGGCAAATATTTCAAAAGCTGCCTGGAGCCGGCGAAATGGGAGTCGTACGTTCGCACGTATGCGGATGCGGACGTAAACCGAATGTGGGACGCGTTGTTCGAAATGGGCGACTTGTTCCGCGACACGGCGATCGGAGTGGCGAACCGGCTCGGCTTCGAGTACCCTTTTGACGACGACAATAGGGTAACGGCCTATCTGAAGCATGTCCGGGCGCTTCCGAAATCGGCCGGGCGCCTGTATTGATCCCATGCTCGCGAACGAATGGAGCCGCCCGGTGCGGCTCTTTTCGTTGGCGGCGGGGACGGGAACGCTTTTAGTACGATTTGGATTCTATAGCGAAGGAGGCGTGTGGCGTGAAAGAACAGATGGAGCGGATTCGGCTTACGTACCCCGACTTTACGTTCGGCGAGGCGGTGCGAATCGAGACCGGTCAAAACAACGACGTCTGGGTCGTCGATCGGAAGTGGGTGTTCCGGTTTCCGAAGTATGCGTCGGGAGCGGCGGTGCTTCGGGACGAGGTCGTCCTGCTGCAAACGATCCGGGATCGCGTATCGCTGCCCGTTCCCGAGCCGGCGTACTATTCGTTCGCCGAATCGGCCGGACAATCGTTTATGGGATACGCGCTCCTTCCCGGGACTCCGTTATGGAAAGACGAGCTGAGCCGGATTCGGGATCGGGACGCCTTGCTCGGCTTGGCGTCTCAGCTTGCCGAATTTCTCGCCGGGCTGCACGCGATTCCCGCGGACAGCATCCCGTACGCTCGCCGCAACGAAGCCAAAACGCCGCACGAAGAAATGGAGGCGTTGTACGCCGATATCCGGGACAAGCTTTTCCCGCATATGCGGCCCGACGCCAGGGAGAACGTTTCGCGCGCGTTCGAAACGTATGTGCGCGGCACCCGGCTGCCGGCCGCCGCGCACACGATCATTCACGGCGATTTCGGGTCGTCGAATCTGTTATGGGATGCGGGGGAACGCCGCATCACGGGAGTGATCGACTTCGGCGGCTCCGGCCCGGGAGACCCGGCCTACGATTTGGCCGGACTTCGCGCCAGCTACGGGGAGCCGTTTTACGGTTTGGTCGCGGGCTTGTACCCGAACGGCGCGGAACTGCTGGAGCGCGTCACGTTTTACCAAAGCACGTTCGCCCTGCAGGAAGCGCTTCACGGCATCGTGCATGGCGACGAAAAGGCGTTCGAGGCCGGCATCGCGTCGTACCGGTAGAGGCGATTCGACAAGCGGAGCGGCCGAACTTCGGCCCCGGCCGGAAGGATCGGCTTGCACGCAGCGTGACCCGGTCATCGCGCCGCCCCCGAATCGATCCGCAGCGTCGCATGGAAACGGCCGACATCGTTATTCGCTCCATGCGTGACGCTGTCATCGAACTTGTTACCGTCTGCCCACGGCAGACGGTTTTTGGATTTGGGTAACGAACCTCATGACTCCCGTTTTCGGGCTGTGGTACCATCTGGAATGTCAAGAAGGAACCCCCGTACGCGAAGGAAGGAGTTGCCGCTTGTGACCGTTCGACCGACGATCAGCATCGTCATCCCGGCGAGAAACGAAGCCGGACGTATCGCGGACACGATTCGCTGCATTTCGGATACGCGGGTAACGAAATGCGAATTGGAATTCGTCGTCGTCGACGATGCGTCCGACGACGACGGCTGCACCGGTTTGCCGGACGCGAGCCTGTCCCGGGCTGCCGTTCGCGTTCTCCGCATGCCGGAGCGGGCAGGCGTAGCCCGGGCGCGAAATGCCGGGGTCCGGGCGGCCGGGGCGGAAATCGTCTTTATTACGGACGCCCACGTACGCTTCGAGCCGGGCTGGGACGAGGTGGTCCTGCGTCTTGTCGACGACTGCCGCGTCTTGGCGGCGACGGTGTGCGATACCGTCTCGACGTTTCGGGGGTACGGCTGCAGCCTGCTCGTGCCGTTCATGGGGACGACTTGGAACCGTTCGCCGATCGAGGCGGATCCCCCGTTCGTGCAGATCGCGTCGTCGGCCGGAACCGTGCTGGCCCGATCGCTGTTCGACCGGATCGGGGGCTACGACTCCGGGATGAAGGTGTACGGCGGAGCGGAGCCCGAATTCGGCGTGCGCGCCTGGCTGAGCGGGGCGGAAATCGTCTCGGTTCCGGAGCTGCGCGTCTGGCACCGGTTCAAGACGAAGCCGGAAGTTCACCGGTTCATCGCCGACCTGAAACCCTACATGCTTCACAACAGCCTGCGGTTCGGCTTGCTTTACTTGGGCGAGCTCGGAAGCCTGCAGATGATCCGCTATTTCGCCAAGCTGTATCCCGAATTCATCCACCAAGCGCTTCAGGAAGTGGGAGCGGGCGATTACCGCGAGCGCCGGTCCGAATTGGCGGCGACGCTGCGCTACGATTTCGCTTGGCTCGTGCGGAAATTCGGCATCAAGGATCAAACCGGGGCGGATCTGCTTGGCTTGGAGCCGCCGGAGCCGGTCGGGGAAGGAAGGTTCGAATGAGAGTTTGGATCGCCGGCGTCGACGGCTATTTGGGATGGGCGCTGGCCCAACGTCTTGCCTCCCGGGGACATGAGGTAGCCGGGGCGGACAATTACTTCCGGCGGGCGTGGGTGGAGGAGATGGGGGCGTGGAGCGCCATTCCGGTTGCCCCGATGAGCGAGCGGCTTGAAGCGTTCCGCGAACGCTTCGGCAAAAGCATGCCGTTCTGGGAAGGCGACCTGCGCGATTACGGCTTCGTCGAACGGATCGTCCGCGAGTTCCGGCCGGAAGCGATCGTTCATTTGGCCGAATGTCCTTCGGCGCCCTATTCGGCGATCGATGTGGATCATGCCGTCTTCGTCCAGACGAACAATTTGACGACGACGTTCCATCTGTTGTTCGCGATGAAGGCACACGCGCCCGACGCCCATTTGATCAAGCTGGGGACGATGGGCGAATACGGCACGCCGAACCTGGACATTCCGGAAGGGTTTTTCGAAGTGGAGTTCCGCGGCCGCAAGGACCGGCTTCCGTTTCCCCGCCAAGCGGGATCGTGGTACCACTGGAGCAAGGTGCACGGCTCGAACAACGTCATGTTCGCCTGCAAGCTGTGGGGACTCGCCGCCACGGACATCATGCAGGGCATCGTGTTCGGCGCCTATCCCGACGCGTTGAACGAAGACGGGCGGCTTTCGACGCGGCTCGATTTCGATCAAGCGTTCGGCACGATCGTCAACCGGTTCTGCTGTCAGGCAGTGGCCGGCCATCCGCTCACGCTGTACGGCAGCGGCCGCCAGCAGCGGGGCTTCATTCCGCTGCCCGATTCGATGCAATGCTTGACGCTTGCGGTCGAGAATCCGCCGGAACCGGGACAATATCGCGTGCTGAACCAGTTTCAGAATGTGTACCGGCTAGCCGACTGGGCGCACAAAGTCGCCTCGGTCGCGGACGAATTCGGCTTGAAGCCGGACATCCGGCATGTGGACAATCCGCGAATGGAAATGGAGGATCACCATTACCGGCCCGAACACGACGCCTTGTTCCGGCTCGGCTACGAGCCGACGCGCGACATCGACCCGGTGCTGCGCTCGATGATCGCGGCGCTGTTGCCCCATGCGGACCGGATTCGCCGGAAGCGGGAGGCGCTTCTTCCGGACATTCGTTGGGACGGGAGAAGAAGCCGTGCCGAATACCGGTAATGAGCTCGCCTATCGAAAGGAGGTGAGAACATGACGGCGATCGCGGTGGAGAAATTGATCAGCGAGGCGGTGGCGCGCCCGGAACTGCTGGAGATGCTGGCGAAGCAGCCGGAACGGGTCGGGCAAGAGCTCGGATTCGGCTCCGCGCAGCTCGAAGCTTTGAAAAGCGCCGACCGGCAAACGGACCGGCCGATGTACCCGGTTACGTTTACGACCGGCACGACGATTGAAGCCTAATCAGACGGGAAGAGCCGCCGAGTGATCGGCGGTTTTTTTGCGTTCGCCGGCTCCGGCATAGTTCGGACCTCCGATGCGCATAGTAAGGAATGAATTTCCTAATCGAGAGGAGGAGAGACAGTCGATGACAACGAGCAGACAGCATCAGGAAGCGCACGGGATCGGCCAAATCGAGCAGCAGCTCGAACAGCAGGCCCAAGCCGCCGAGGCGATCCAGGGCGGAAGCGAGGCGGACCGCGAAGTGATCGCGGCAAGCCGGGAGCAAGATTCGGAAACCGAGGACGCCCTCGAGTCTTAACCCGAACCGAAACGAAAGAAGCAGCCGTTCCGAAGAGCGGCTGTTTCTTTGTTCATACGTGAGCCAGCTTTTCGCGATCGGGAGCGTGAGGCGGCTCCTCCAGCCATTTCCGTGCGATCATGATATCCATGCCTTCCTTGCCGTAGTCCAATATTTCCGGGATCAGCTTCGAATATTGGGCGACCAAGTCGACCCGGCTGGCCGTACCGAGCGCATGTCCGATATACGTCATGCCTTGCGTGTTCAGCATCGTGACGAGCGTCATGATCAACCGGTTCGAAAACGGCGATATGGTGGACGTCGACACTTCGGAATTGACCATGATCGAGCCCGACAAATCGTCCTTGACCAACGTATCGTTCAAATAATGAATTTGCTTCATGGTCAGTTCCTTGCCGCGAATGAGAAACTGCTTGATCTCGTCGTCGTTGACGACTTGGATAAAGCCCGTAAGCAAAATGAGCCCGAAGTAGTTTCGCTCGATGTTGAAAAACATTTCGGACAGCTCGAGAACGTTGAGCGGACGCTGCTTCTCCAGCCATTTGGACAAAAACGTTTCTTTTTTGTGGATGAATTCGATCCGCTCGGGGTAAGGGATCATCGGAGGCCGGTCGTAGATGCCTTTGGCCAGCATCAAGTTGACCGACAAGTTGTACAAGTCCAGCGTCGATTTCAAGCAATTCGAAAAAAACGTCCGGATGTCTTTGCGGGCGACGTTGGAGGTCAAAATACTGTAATTCAGCAGCGCCATCCGGCTCATCCCGTAAATATAGCTGACCGGAAACAGGTCGAAAAACAGCGGAGGAGCGGAAAGATGGAGATCCTCGTCCGAAAACCCTTTCGGGATCGGAAATTGTTCCGCCTCGAACACGCCCCGGATGAAAGACAGATGGTCGAGCGACATCCGCAGCGTCCGGTCGATCAGCGTTGCGATGTCATCGCTGTTGTCCATTTGCTGGAAATGCTTCGTGATGCAAACGGACATGCATTCGTTGATATAAGTGGACCATAAGCCCGCTATTTCGGTCGACGAAAGCCCGACTTCGTGGGTTATTTTCATTGCCGTTCTCCTTGTGTGGCCGTATTTTGTTAGGAGTATGCCCGACCCCCGAGCCGCTTATGCTTGCGGTCCGTCAAGCGATGGGTAAGCGATTTCGGAATAACGGGAGAGGCGCGACGAATACTAAGCCGGTACGGCCCATTACAAGTCGAAGGGAGAACCGTCATGACGGATACGAATTCCACCGAAGACGTCTTCGCGCCCGTGAACATGAAAAACGAACAATACGATAACCGTCGTATCGTGGAGGACGGCTCCGATCCGATTCAAAGCGCGGAAGAAGACGCCATGGCCGCCATAAAAGGGCATATCGAAAAGCAAGATCGGGAAGGGACTTAAACGAACCGAAGGAGGAACGATTTCGTGAACGAGCGGAAAACCGAAACCGGGGCCGAGCAGCTCGAGCAAACGGTCCGGGCCGAACAGCTGGGCAACCCGGAGAACATCGAAACCGAAGGGCCCGTACAGGCGAAACAGAACCACAAGCTGGATAATTCGAAGATCGAAGTAGAGTAAGTCAGGTTGCGAGGAAGAGGACAAGACGATGACCTATAGCTGCTACTATTGCGAAAAAGAATCCGAGCAGGCGCACAGTATTACCGTTTACGGCCAAGAAGAAGCCGATGAACGGTTCGAGGTGCTATGCGGCGATTGCTATGAAGAGTGGCTGTTATCGCTGAAAGGGTAAAGCTCGAATCCCCCGTTTCCGGATACCGGAGGCGGGGGATTATTCGTACGGGCCCGGCTGGCGCTCAAGCAAACGGTTTGGTGAAGAAATCGAAGAGAATCGTCGTCGATAAAATATTTATCACAACAATTACGTCGAAAAAATATCCTTGCAAAAACGGCCGCACGCCCCTATACTGGGTGTAAATCCAGTCGAATCGAAGAAGGGAATATCCATATGTCGGATCAGACGCAAAAGGTCGCGGAGCCGGTAACCAACGGAGCCACGATTTTCGCCAAAATTCAAAGCTTGTACGGGACGCTGAGCGTCACCGAGAAACGGATCGCCGACTTCGTGCTGAATTCCCCCGAGAAAATCATGTACAGCTCCGTCACGCAGGTGGCCGACGAGCTGCAGGTCGCCCAATCGACCGTCACGCGGTTTACGAAAACGATCGGGCTGCACGGCTTCCAGGAATTGAAAATCCGGCTCGCCCAAGCGACGGAACGGTCGACATCGAACGCCGACGCCGAGGAGGACGACAGTCTGCCGATGAAGATGGCCCAAACCGCGGCGAACAGCGTTTTGGACGTGGCGTCTTATATCGACCGCGAAGCGTTGAAGGAAACGATCGATACGCTGGCCGCCGCCCGACGGATCATGATCTACGGCCTGGGCGAATCGGGGCCGATGGCGCAGCTGCTCAAGATGAAGCTGACCGGCCTCGGCTTGATGGCGGACGCCCATTCGGACATTCATATGCAGTCGATATCCGCGGCGCATCTGGACGAACGGGATGCGGCCGTCGCCATCTCCCAGCAAGGGAGCACGAAGGACGTCGTCGCCGCCTTGCGTTCGGCCCGTTCGGCCGGAGCGAAGACGATCTGCATTACGGGGCAGAGCAAGTCGCCGATCACGGAAGCGTCGGACATCCGGCTCGTCTGCTCGCAGCGGGGAATCGCGAACATCGTCGACAGCTTCAAGAGCAAGACGTCGATCTTGTTCGTCATCGAGCTGATCGCGGTCAGCCTGACGCTGCAATTGTCGGAGGATAACGCCATGGCGGAAGGCAAGCTGTGGAAAACGACTGCGTCGATACTCGACAAGCTGTACTGATTCCGGTTGCCGCAATCGGCAACCGCTTACAAGGAGGAACCCGACGATGGTGGACAACCTGAAGCACAAGCTGATCGTCTCGTGCCAGTCGTGGCCGGGGACGCCGTTCTACGGCGACCCGCGCATGATGCGGGCGATGGCGGAATGCGCGCTCATGGCCGGTGCCGGAGGCATCCGGGCGAACGGACCGGACGACATCCGGGAAATCAAGAAGACGGTGCCGCTGCCGATGATCGGCATATGGAAGGCGCCCGACAAGCGCGGCGTCCGCATCATTACCCCGGATTTCGAAAGCGCCGAAAAGCTGGCCGACGCCGGAGCGGACATCATCGCCATAGACGCGACCGCCGAAGCGAGGCCGGATGAGGAGGAGCTGCGCGAACTCGTCGGACGTATCCGGTCCGAGCTGAAGCTGGCGGTGATGGCCGATATTTCGAATGCGGAGGAGGCGGTGCGCGCCGAACGGTGCGGAGCGGATCTGGCGGCGACGACGATGGCCGGGTATACGTCCTATACGGTCAAGACGGATGGGCCCGATCTCGATCTGATCGAGACGCTCGTCCGGACGGTCCATATTCCGATCGTCGGCGAGGGACGATTTTCGAAGCCGGAGGAAGTGCAGGAGGCGATCCGGAACCGGGGGGCCCACAGCGTCGTCGTGGGGACGTCGATTACGGCGCCGTGGGAAATCGCCGCCCGCTTCGTCCGCGCGATATGACCGGTCGGCTGTTGCGAACCGGATCGGAGGGAGAACCGAAACGATGTACTTGCTTGGAATTGACGGCGGACAAACGTCGACGAAATCGTGCCTGTACGACCATGATAACGGCACATGCCTATTGGCGAGCGGCCCGCCGATCGACCACATGCTGACGCTTAACGGGCAGACGAAATCGAAGCAAGGGATTCAGCAGTCGCTGCAAACGCTGCTCGCCCGGACGACGTTGATGAAGACGGTCGATGCGGCGTTCGTCAGCATCAGCGGCGTCCATAAAGAGCATGAGGACATGATCAAAGGCTGGATCGCGGAATGTCTCCGCGTCGACCGGTTCGTCATCGAGGGCGACGTCAAGGCGAATTTGGCGGGCGCCTCGGCGGGCCGCAACGACGGGGTGCTTCTTATTGGGGGAGGTGGTAGCATCGGCTATTACTGCGACGGGCCGCACGAGTTCGTCGCGGGAGGCTACGGGCACATACTCGGAGACGAAGGCAGCGCGTATTGGATCGGCCTGCAGGCGATCAAGGCCGGCATCCGGTACGACAACGGTTTGGGACCGCAAACCGTTTTGCACGACCGGATTTTGGACCGATTCGGGGAAACGTCTTATTGGGGCGTCAAGAAGCAGGTTCATGCCGACAAAATCGGCCGCGGCGACATCGCCGATTTGGCGACGCTCGTCGAAAAAGCGGCCAACGAAGGCGATGCGGTCGCCCAATCGGTGCTGCTGCAGGCGGGCACGGAGCTGGGAGAGCTGGCGGTATCCGTGCTGACGCAGATGCGGGCGTCGGGCATCGCCGGCATGGATGCGGTCCGGACCGTCTATCCGACGGGAGGCGTGTTCCAATCGGCGCGATGGGTTCGCCGCAGCTTGGAGCAGACGCTGCGCGCCTACGATCCCGGCGTCGACGTCCGCGATCCGTCGTATCCGCCGATCGTCGGCGCGATCCTGCTGGCGGCGGAATCGTTGGGACGGAGCGTTCATTTGCCGGTCATCGACCGGACTTTAGCGGAAGGAGAGATGCGGGCATGAAGTTCGGAGCGGAAGCGGTCTTCGCCTCCATCCTGGAAATCGCGGAGCGGGTGCGCGTCGGTCAAATGGAAGCGATCCGCGAGGCGGGCGGCCGATTGGCGGAACGGCTGCTGCAAGGAGGAGTGATCCACGTATTCGGCGCCGGTCATTCCCGGGCGTTCGGCATGGAAATGTGCGGCCGGGCGGGCGGACTTGCGCCGATGAAGCTGGTCGGTCTTGAAGATATCGCCGCGCTGGACCGATCGGGGGCAATCAACCTCGTGGAGCTCGAGCGCGATCCCGATACGGCGCATCGGCTGCTCGAGCTCCACGACGTCCGTCCGGAGGACGCGTTCGTCGTCGTCTCGAATTCGGGGCGCAACGGAGCACCGGTGGAGCTGGCGCTCGAATGCGCAAGACGCGGCATACCGGTCGTCGCCGTCACGTCGCTCGATCATTCGGGGCAGACGGACAGCCGTCATCCGAGCGGGAAAAGGCTGTTCGAAATCGCCGACGTCGTCATCGACAACGGGTGTCCGTACGGGGACGTCCTTCTGGACGTACCGGGGCTTGACGTGAAGACGGGCTCGGCCTCCAGCGTCGTCGGAGCGCTGATCGCGCAAGCGCTTACGGCGGACATCATCGAGCGCTTCACCGAGTCGGGTCGCACCCCGCCGGTGTATGTCAGCGCCAACGTCGACGGAGGCGACGAGCACAACAAAAAAATAACGGAACAGTACGCGCATCGCCGGATCACGTACTGACCCCAGTCTATCACGGTGAAGGAGGACCTTTCAATGATAGAAGGATCCAAGAGAAGGAGACGGCCGCTGCTGCTGCTGTCGCTGGCGGTCATGCTGGCCGGAGCCGGCTGCTCGTCGGGCCCGAATGAAAGCGCATCCCCGAACGGAGGAGCGACGGGAAGCGCCGGGCAGCCGGAAGGGCAGAAGAAAGCGGCCGAAAAAATAACGTTTTGGCATTATTTGAACGACCGCCACGAGCTGCTCGTCGGCATGGCCAAAGATTTTACCGGCAAAACCGGCATCGAGGTAGACGTCCAGCTGTTCGGCGGAGACGGCTTCAAGCAAAAAATTATCGCCTCCGCCCAAACGAATTCGCTGCCCGATCTGATGACGTACTCCGGCGGCGCGGGCGACCTCGCCAAGCTGATCGAGACGAAAAGCGTCATGGAGCTCGGCGGCAAAATGGCGGAAACGTTCAAGAAGTTTCCCGAGTCGGTCGCGAAAGCGTACGCCTATGCGGAAGGCAATCCGTTCAACGTGAAAGAGTACGGCACGTACGCGGTACCGATGGATACGAACAACATGCAATTCATGTACAACAAAGATTTGTTCGCGAAGGCGGGCGTAGCGGAGCCGCCGAAGACGTGGGAGCAGCTGCTGGAGACGGTCGACAAGCTGCGGGCGGCCGGCATAACGCCGTTCGCGACCGGTATCGGCTCGTGGGTCATCGGCCCGATGGCGGCGCCGTACGAATTCGCTTATATCGGCAAAGAGAAGCTGTTGGACGTGAAAGCCGGCAAGCAGCCGCTGATCGGCTCCGGCTACGAGAACGTACTGAAAATATTCGAAGATTTGTATAAGCATAAAGCGTTCGCGGACGGCATCTCGACGATGGACCTGCCGAAGGCGGAGCAAATGTTCGCGAACGGCGAAGTGGCGATGATTTTCGACGGCTCGTGGGCGATCGGCGTGCTCAACCAGATGAACCCGAGCTTCAAAAACTACGACGCATTCCTGCCGCCCAAGCCGGCCGGAGCCGCGAACGACGTCAAAATTACGGGAGGCATCGGCGTCCCGCTCGTCGTCAGCCAACAGACGAAGCATGCCGACGCCGTGCTGAAATTCGTCGACTACCTGGTCGCGAAGGAGCAGCAGCAGCAATATGCGGCCAAAAGCTTCAATTTGCCGGCGAACATGGACGCGGCGAAGTCGGAAAGCGACATGTCGCCGGCGCTGCGCAGCTTCTCGCTCGGCATGCAGCACGTATACGACACGAACGGCATGTACCCGAGCCCGAACGTGGATACGGCGATGCAGAAGGGCGTGCAGCTGATCGTCATCGGCCAGTCGACGCCGGACAAAGTGTTGAAGCAGATGGACGAGGCGCTGCAAAAAGCGTTGAAGGAAAAGAAATAATCGACGAAAGCGAAGGGAGCCTTGACGATGCCGACGAGCTTGCAACCCGCGCCGGTTGCTCGGCGGAACAACCGGAAGGCGGCGTTCCGCCGAACCGTCAACCTGCTGTACGTGCTGCCGGCTTTGGCGCTGTTCGGCGTATTCTCCTTATACCCGATCGTCAAAACCGTGCAGTACAGCTTTACCGACGCCAACGGCATCAATCCGAACTTCGACTATGTCGGTTGGGCCAACTACCGCAGCGCGCTGACCGATTCCGAGTGGTGGCATGCCGTCGGCAACGGAGGCGTATTCGCCCTGCTGTCGCTCGTCTTCATGAACTCGATCGCGCTGCTGCTCGCCGTCGCGGTGAACGGCAACGTGCGCGGCGGCAAGCTGTATCGGGTCGTCTTCTACATTCCTCCGATCTTGTCCGGCATCGTCGTCGGCTACGTGTGGAAATGGATATACGACCCGAAAGGGATATTGAATTCGGTTCTGCAAGAAATCGGCTTGGGCGACTATACGCACGCCTGGATCGGGTCGACCGACACGGCGCTCGTTGCCGTCGCCGTCAGCTCGATGTGGCAAGGGGTAGGCGGTTCGTTCATCCTGTTCCTCGCCGGATTGCAGGGCATTCCGAAGGAGCTGTACGAGGCGGCCGAGATCGACGGCGCGAACCGCCGGCACAAGCTGCTCCATATTACCGTGCCGTCGCTCAGGCGGGTATACACGATGGTGAACATTTTGACGATATTGGGCGCGCTCGGCATTTTCAACCAAGTGTACGCGATGACGATGGGCGGCCCGGGCTATACGACCGAAGTGCCCGCGCTCCGCATTTACCGCGAGGCGTTCACGAATTCCGATTTCGGCATGTCCAGCGCGTTCTCCATCGTGTTCGGCGTCATGCTGTTCCTGCTGTCGCTGATCCAGCTGAAGCTGTCCGAACGAAAGCCATGATGCGCGGGAGAGAGGAGGAACGGATATGAGCAAATCGGGCGAGAGGCTGATGAAGCTGTCCGTGCAGCTGCTGCTGCTCGCTTGGGCCGTCGTGTCGATTTTTCCGCTGGCGTGGATGCTGTCGACATCGCTCAAGCAAAAAAACGAAATTTTTACGAACAAAAGCTTGCTCCCGCGCAACGCGCTTCACTTCGGCAACTACGTCGAAGCGTGGACGACCGGAGGCTTCAGCCGGTATACGTGGAACAGTGTCCTGTACAGCGTCGTCGTCGTCCTTGGCGTCGTGCTCGTCTCCACGCTGGCCGCCTACGGGCTGTCGCGGCTCGACATGGTCGGCAAAAAGGCGATCTACCTCGGCATGATGGGGACGCTCATGATCCCGATTCCGGGCGCGTTCATCTCGATCTATATCGTCGTCAGCCAGCTCGGACTCGCCAATACGCGGATCGGGTACATGCTGCCGATGATCGCGACGGCGCTCCCGGTATCGATTTTTATTCTGAAATCGTTTTTCGACGACATGTCGCGGGAAATCGAGGAGGCGGCCATCGTGGACGGCGCGTCCAGCTTCCGCATCTATGCGAGCCTGATGCTGCCGATCGCCCGTCCGGCGATCGCCACGATCGTCATCCTGAACACGCTCGGCGTCTGGAACGAATTCATGCTGGCGCTCGTGCTGTTCTCGGAGACGAAGCTGATGCCGATCCAGATGGGGCTGTCCGTCTTCGTCGGCCAGTATACGACCCAATACGAGCTGCTGATGGCGGCGACGTCCATCATGGTGCTGCCGGTCATTCTCGTCTATATCGCCATGCAAAAGCAATTCATCCAAGGGATTACATCCGGTGCCATTAAAGGATAATGGGAGGATGCGTCATGAAATCGAAAGCGAAATGGAAAAAGGGGCTGATCGGCGTCGCCGCCGCAGCCCTGCTCGGGACGTCGCTCGCCGGCGGCGGAGGTTACGCGTACGGAGAAACGGCGGGTGTCGGTTCGACGTCCGCGGTTGCGGCGGAGTCCGCCCCGTATGACGAGATTTTGCAAAAAGAAGCGCAGTGGATCGCCGGACTCGCTTTTGAAAGCGGTGCCATTCCGACCTACGGTGCACCGATCTCGAATTACGGCGGCAAGTACAGGGTCGTTCCGTACTTTACGAACATGGCGCTGCTCGGCTTGCTGGAACGGCCGGAGCATGCGCAGACGGTGCGCCGGTATGCGGACTGGTATTTCTCCCGACTGAACCGGACCGCCTCGGCCGACGTGCCCGCCGGCTCGGTCTTCGACTATATCGTCGAAACGGATCGAACGACGGAGACGGCGACCGGCGACTTCGACTCGACCGATTCGTACGCCTCGACGTTTCTGAACGTGCTGCGCAAATATGCGGCCGTGACGGGCGATACGGCGTATTTGCGGGCGCACGAGGCGGATATCCGGCTGATCGCGCAGGCGATGCTGTCGACGCAGCAGGCGGACGGCCTGACGTGGGCGAAGCCGGCTTACCGGGTCAAATATTTGATGGACAATACGGAAGTGTACAAAGGGCTTGTCGACGCCGAATGGATCGCCTCCTCCGTGTTCGGCGACGCGACGGCCGCGGCGGAGTACCGCCGGAAAGCCGAGGAGGTAAAGGCGGGGATCGAAAACGGGTTATGGTCCGCCGACCGGCAAGCTTACGCCTATGCGAAAATGGAGGACGGGTCGCTGCTGTACCCGGACTGGAACAGCTTTTATGCCGATGCGACCGCGCAGCTGTTCCCGATCTGGACCGGACTGATCGCGCCGGACAGCGAGCGGGCGATGCAGCTGTACCGTACGTTCAACGAGCATCATCCGGGCTGGCCGCTGCTCGACAAGGGCGACGCGTTCCCATGGGCGCTGCTCGCCTACACGGCGGCGATCATGGGAGACCGGACGCGGGTCGACGCCTTCCTGCAGTCCGTCAAGGCGACGTACGTCGACCGCGATCACCCGTGGCCGTGGTACGTCATGGAGAGCGGCGTCACGATGCTCGCGGCGGCGAAGATGAAGTCGGCTTCGCCGGAACCGCGCTCGTGGACGGTCGCCAATCTGAAGGACGGCGACTCGCTCGGCGCGATGCCTTATACGGTGGAAGGGACGTCTCAAGGCGTCGACCGGGTCGAGCTGAAGTGGACGAACGGGCAGACGGGACAAAGCCGGACGTTCGCCGGTCAGCCCGACGGCGGTGGCGTATGGCGCATTGCGGTCGAGGGGCTGACCAACGGCCGATACGCGGTCCAGATGACGGCGAAAGACCGGTTCGCCAACGTCGTGGCGTCGGCAAGCGCGGCCGTCGACGTTCGCGTCGGCGGAGGACCGGTCATCGGCAAAGCGGTCGTCGCGTCCGACCGCGACGTGCTGCGGCGCGGCGAATCGACGACGCTGAGGGTCACCGCGTACGGTACGGACGGGAGGACGCCGATCGATTTGTCCGGGGCGGACATCGCGTACCGGATCGACCGGCCGGATTTGGCGACGGTCGACGCGGACGGGAAGCTGACGCTGCTCGGCCTCGCGGAAGGCGCGGACCGGTTGTCCGTCGACGCGTTCGTCACGCTCGGCCATGACGTGACGATGGCGGAGCCGGCCGTCGTGAACGTATCGCGCGAGCCGGTCTCGATGGCCGACGACGTGCTGGATCGGATGTCGGCGTGGATCTCCGCCCGGCAGCTGGACGACGGAGCGATCGCGACGGACGCCGGCGGAACGGCCATCGTGCCTTCCGTCTCGAACGTCGGCGCACGCGGGCTGCTGCTTCGCCACGAGACGGTGCCGAACGCCGTCCGCTATATCGACTGGTATACGTCCCGATGGAACTGGGGGGACCGGTACGGCCTTTACGGCACGATGTACGAATCGCGATTCGATCCGGCATCCGGCCGGTGGACGTCGACCGGCGGCTACGACAGCGCGAGCGTCAATCTCGCCTCGTTCATCACGTTGCTGAGGGCGAGCTTCGAGAAGACCGGACAATTCAAGCTGCCGCAGTCGAACCTCGATTTGATGACGGGCGGGGTCGGCATGATGCGGTCGCAGGACGCGGACGGTCTGATGTGGAAGCTGCCGGACGAGAAGACGAAGCGGCTTCGCGACAATGCGCTGGCGCTCCGGGGCATGACGGACAGCGTCTGGCTGTTCCGGAACCGGTTCCAGGCCGAAGGTCCGGCCGGTTACTTTGACAGCTTCCGGGAGTCGCTTCGCGCCGGGATGCAGTCGAAGCTGTGGAACGAAGGGGCGGGATGGTACTATGCCGCAATAAACGATCGGGAGGAGAAGTCCGCGCCGGATTGGACGGACAAACGGTCGGCCGCCGAGCAGCTGGCGCCGATCTATGCGGGTATCGTCCCGGCGACGGGCGACATCGCGGCTCGCCTGTATGCGGCCTTCAACCGGAGCTTCCCGGATTGGGCGTCCGGCTCCGCCGTCGAGCCGGGGGACGCGGCCGTCGCATACGCCGCCGCATTGACGGGCGATACGGCACGGGCGTCGTCATGGCTGGCGCTGCTGCTGGACGCCGCGAAGGGCGGGGCGCTGCCGATGTCATGGACGGTGGAAGACGCCGGGTACGCGATGCTTGCGGCGGAGCTCGTCCGGCAGGCGCCTTCTGCGGTGACGGTTGCCGTGGACAGCCCCGGAGACGGAGCCGAACCGGCGGGACGCAGTCTGGCGGCCAAAGGAACCGCCGCCGGCGCCGAACGCGTCCGCGTCGAATGGCGGGAGCGGTTCGGGCGCACAATGGGCGCGGAAACGGTTAACGTCGGGCCGAACGGGAAATGGCACGTTCAGCTCCACGGCTTGAACCGCGGTTCGGCTTACGAGCTGACGGTTACGGCGGTCGATCGGTGGGGGTACGACATGCCCTACGCGAGAAAAAGCGTAAGCTTTTCCGTTCGCGACACGGGCGGCAAGCCGAAGTAACGGTTGACGGACGGGAAACGAGCCGCCGGCGCTTCGGCCCCGGCGGCTTTCTCGCGGCCGATGCCGCCTAGCGGACGGACGGATCTTCGACTTTACGGGAATGGGCATGTCCGTTATAGTTAAAGATGACAAACCGAGCGCGTTTTCGGAATATACGGAGGGAATTCCTCGATGAGCACAAGCGAAACGATCGCGTCCGTACAAGGCCGCGAAATCGTCGTCACGCGCCTGTTCCGGGCGCCGCGCGATCTCGTCTACCGGACGTGGACGGATCCGGACCATTTGCCGAAATGGTGGGGGCCGAAAGGATTTGCGATTACGGTGCAGGAAATCGACGTCCGGCCGGGCGGCGTCTGGCGGTACGTCATGCACGGGCCGGACGGCACCGATTACGACAACCTCATTACGTACGTCGAAATCGACGAACCGGATCGGATCGTCTATTCGCACGGCGACGCTGCGGATCCGGAGCAATTTCGGGTAACGGTGACGTTCGCCGAGCGGGACGGCGGCACCGAGCTGACGATGACGTCGCAGTTCAAGTCGGTAGAGGCGCTCCAATACGTCGTCAAGGAATACGGTGCCGTCGAAGGCGCCAAATCGACGATGGAACGGCTCGGCGAGCATTTGGCCAATCTGTAGACGGAATGGCTCCGATTGCGAAGCCGAACGGAGCGGTATTGCAATGATTCGCGTCTTTCAGTATGATCAAGAGGACAAACGGGGACGTCGATGTGCAGCCCGCGGAGCGTAACGGCCGCGAGGAATCGCACGGACGGTAACGGCCGCAAGCCTGGGCGAGAGGCAAGGAGACCGGTTCTCCTGCCTCTTTTTTCCGTGTTCGCTGCAACAGGCCGACTCCATGACAAGGAAACGAGGGGGACGAACGATGTACCGTACGAAAAAAATGATGCTGCTCGGCTCCGGCGAATTGGGCAAGGAAGTCGTCATCGAAGCGCAGCGGCTCGGCGTGGACACCGTCGCGGTCGACCGGTACGCCGATGCGCCCGCCATGCATGTCGCCCGCCGCAGCTACGTGATCGATATGCTGGACGCCGGAAAGCTGAGAGAAGTGATCGAGCGGGAAAAGCCGGATCTGATCGTACCGGAAATCGAGGCGCTCGCGACGTCCGAGCTCGTGAAGCTGGAGGAGGAAGGATACCGCGTCATTCCGACGGCCCGCGCGGCGAAGCTGACGATGGACCGGGAGGGCATCCGCCGGCTGGCGTCGGAGAAGCTCGGGCTGCCGACCGCCGGCTACCGGTTCGCCGATACGTACGACGAGTTCGTCCAGGCCGTGCGGGAAACCGGGTTTCCTTGCGTCGTCAAGCCGCTGATGAGCTCGTCGGGCAAAGGTCAAAGCGTCTGCCGCGAAGAAGCCGACATCGAGCGGTGCTGGAACGCGGCGATGGAAGGCGGACGCGTCCGGAACGGGCGGGTCATCATCGAGGAGTTCATCCGGTTCCAATCGGAAATTACGCTGCTGACCGTCCGTTCCGTCAGCGGGACGAGCTTCTGCGCCCCGATCGGTCACGTTCAGGAAAGCGGAGACTATATCGAGTCGTGGCAGCCTCACGCGATGTCGGACGAACAGCTGGAGGAAGCGAAGCGCATCGCGAAGACGATTACGGACGAGCTGGGGGGCTACGGCCTGTTCGGCGTCGAGCTGTTCCTGGCGGAAGACAAGGTTTACTTCAGCGAGGTGTCGCCGCGGCCGCACGATACGGGGCTCGTGACGCTCGTGACGCAAAATTTGTCGGAATTCGCCATCCATGTCCGCGCCATTCTCGGCTATCCGATTCCGGAAATCGTGCAGGTCGCGCCCGGCGCCAGCCGGCCGTTGAAAGCGGACCGCGAGCTCGACGACTACCGGATTCAGGGGGCGGAAGAAGCGCTGTCCGTACCGAATACGCAGCTTCGCGTATTCGGCAAGCCGGTGACGAAGGCCGGACGCCGCATGGCGGTGGCGCTCTCGACGGCCGACACGGTCGAAGCGGCGCGCGAACGCGCGAAGCGGGCGTTGGATTGTCTTTCGATCGAAGAAGATGCTTAGAACGGATGTGACAGCTATGAATATACAGGAATATGACCAAGAAGCGATGGAAGCGGCGAAGAGCCGTTTCGATAAGGAGAACGCGAAGCGCTGGGCGGAGATCGACCCGAGCGCCGCTTTCGCCGGGCATTTGGGCCGGCTGACGAAGAGCGAGCTGGCGGACATTCGACAGTTTTGGGACATTAGGGGGGCGAGCTCGCTGAACAAGGCGCAGCTGATCGCCCTGCTGGAGGAGCGTATTCCCGAGAAGCTGGCCGGTGCGCTTTCGACGATGGACGAAACGAAGTACCGATTGTTGAAAAAGGCGGCGGACGGCGGCGGGCAAGCGGCGCTTTCGTTTCCGAGAGACGCGCAAGACTGGACGTACTGGCATTCGACGGGCATCGTCTTCACGGGCTCGTCCAACCGGAAAAAGCTCGTCGTCATGCCCGAGCCGGTGCTCGAAAGCTTCAGGCGGGCGGACACCGCGTCGCTGCGCGAAACGGTTCGGCGCAATACGGAATGGATCCAAGTGACGAAAGGATTGCTCCATTATTACGGCACGCTCGATTTCAACGATCTGGATCGGATCGTCCTGCCTCTTTGCGGGCCGAAAGCCGAATCCGTGGACCTGTTGAACGTTTTGTTGGATGCCGCACGGTCCGATCCCGATATGGTCGCCGACGTATACGGCTTGTCGGCGAGCTGGGTTCCGGATCCGGAGGAGGTCAGACGGGGGCATCGGGACAGACCGGGGCTGGCGTTCCGCCCGTTCACGAAGGAACAGGCGCTCGCCGCCGCCGACCCGAATTTCGTTGAGCGAGGGCCCGAATATTCGGCGTTCGTCGACTTCCTCAAAGCCAATTACCGCATGTCCCGGGCGGAAGCGGACGAGATCGTCGAGGAGTGCGTGCTGAACATCCAGTCCGGCTGCCACTTGGGCGAATCGTTGGAAGCTCTGCAAGAGCAGCTCGAGGTCAATGAAATCCGGCTGCTCCAAGGAATAACCGATCATTTGGCGATCCTTCACAATTCGACGAGACAATGGGTGCTGAAAGGCCATTCGCCGAACGAGCTGTCCCGATCGAGGAAGGAAGCGGCGGGGGCGGCAGGAAACGGACAACTGACCGATATCGCCGCGAAGCGGAAAGTCGGACGCAACGATCCGTGTCCTTGCGGAAGCGGCAAAAAGTACAAGAAGTGCTGCGGAGGTTAAGACCGGCCGGACGGGCCGTTTCAAAAATCGCTTTACTCGGCTTCGCCTTTTTGGTAATCTAGTTCCAATATTTCAAAGGCGATGACGAGAAAAGTACAGGCGGAATCGTTGCACAGAGAGCTCCGGCCGCTGAGAAGGAGCGAACGGGTCCGCATTGGAAGAAAGCCTCCGAGCCGCGTATCGGAACCTTGAAGGGGATGGTGCGACAGGAGCTCCTGTTACAGAGCTAGAGTATCGCGTCTTGTCAGCGGGACGCCGTACTCGAAGAGGCGGCGATGGCGACATCGTCGCGAATCTGGGGTGGTACCGCGAGCGATCGAATCTCGTCCCTAAGACTGTATAGTCTTGGGGGTGAGATTTTTTTTTGTTTCGATTTCTTGCATAACATTCATTAACGAAACAGCCGCATCGAAAAAACAAACCTGTTGCAGGGGAGAGTGAAGAAGTATGTCCAGATTGCAAGCAGCCGTCGTCGGGGCGACGGGAATGGCCGGACAGCAATTCGTACTGGCGTTGAGCGGACATCCGCATTTCGAAGTCGTCACGATGGTGACCTCCAGATCGGCGAACCGGTACGAGGAAGCGCTGCGGGAGGCCGACGGCTCGTCGAGATGGACGCAGAGCGAGCCGGTTCCCGCCGATATGAGAGACGTGCCGGTCGTCTCGTCGGACGAATTCCGTCCGGAATGCGTCGACGTCATTTTCACCGCGATCGAGTCCGATCTGGCCAACCGGCTGGAGCCCTGGTTCGCCAAGACGACGCCGACGTTTTCGACCGCGTCGGCGTTCCGCTACTTCGACGATACGCCGCTGCTCATTACCGGCGTCAACGACGATCATGCGGATTTGATCCGGAAGCAGCAGCAAGAGCGGGGGTGGGACGGGTTCGTCCTGCCGGTGCCGAACTGTACGGTGACCGGTTTGGCGATCACGCTGAAGCCGCTTGCCGAGCAATTCGGCGTTCGCAACGTGCTGATGGTTTCCATGCAGTCGGTCAGCGGTGCCGGCAGAAGCCCCGGAATCCGCACGCTGGATATTTTGGATAACATCATTCCCTACATTCCGAACGAGGAAGGGAAGGTGCGGAGGGAGCTGCTGAAAATTCTCGGCCGCTACGACGGCGGAGGCATCGTGCCGGCGGAGATCGGCGTCAATTGCATTTGTACGAGAGCGAACGTGCTGGACGGCCACACGGAATCCGTATTCGTCGGGCTGAAGCGGCAGGCCGGGCTGGACGACGTTCGGGACGCGATCGACGCCTATCGCCCGTATGAAAGAAGATCGCTGCACTCGGCGCCCGAGCGGATCATTCAGCTGTTCGACGATCCGTATCGTCCGCAGCCCCGGCTGGACCGCGAGCTCGGAGGCGGGATGACGACCGGCATGGGACGATTGGAGGCCGAGCCGGTGCTGGGCGGGGTGAAGTATGTGCTGGTGTCGCACAATACGAAGATGGGCGCCGGCAAAGGCGCGGTGCTGCTCGCCGAGTCGATGCTGGAGCGGGGGATTTTGCGGAAGCGGCGGTAACGGACCGAGACGGCTCGGGAAACGGAGCCGCTATACCACAACCGAATACAGCATGCCGCTAGGCAACAAAGAGGGAATGCCGTTCACCAATGGAACGGCCTTTCTTTCGTGTTCTATATTGTCGACAATAATACAATATGATATGATGGGGCGGAAGGAGAGCCGATGAGGAATAGAGATGGGAGGAGAAGACGATGAACCGGAACAGTCAAAAGGTACGGCAAATCAGCTTCGAGGGCGACGCGCTCCGCATGTCCATGGATTGGACGGTGGACGATCTGGATCGGGTGCAAGTATTGGTAGAAAGCGTGCACGGCGACAGCCATCCGAGCTCGTATCATTTGGCGGAGCTGGTCGGGGAAATCGAAAAAGGGGTATTCCAAGCGGGAGGGAAGCCGGCCGTCTATACGACGACCGACATTTGCGACGGCATCGCCCAAGCGCATCGCGGCATGCATTACTCGCTGCCCTCCCGGGACATGATCGCCAATATGGTGGAAATTCACGCTGCGGCGACGCCTTTCGACGCGATGGTGCTGTCGTCCGCCGGAGACAAGGCGGTGCCGGCCCATCTGATGGCGATCGCGCGTCTGGACATTCCCGCGATCCACGTGCCCGGAGGAGCGATGGGTGCGGGACCGTGCATGAGGTCCAACGAAGAATTGTGGCATATGAGCGTCGAGGTGGCCGAGAACGCCATGAGCAAAGACGAATTTCTCGCGTTCCAGCGGGCTTGCTGCCCGACGTGCGGCGCCTGCCAATATATGGGGACGGCTGCGACGATGCAGGTGATGGCCGAGGCGCTCGGACTGGCGCTGCCTTGGTCGGCGCTCATCCCGGCGACGAATGCCGAAATTCGCCGCGCCGCCAGAACGGCCGGACGCCAGGTCATGAATCTTGCCGAAGCGGACATTCGCCCGTCGCGCATATTGACGAGGGAAGCGTTCGAGAACGCGATCGCGGTACACTCGGCCATCGGCGGCTCGTTGAACGCGGTCATGCATCTGATCGCGATCGCGCGGGAAGCGGGAATCCGGCTCGACGCGGCCGCGTTCGACGACATTCACCGCCGCGTGCCGGTGCTCGTCGATACGAAGACGGCGGGGAAATACCCGACGGAGCTGTTCTGGTATGCCGGCGGGTTGCCGCAGCTCATGCTGGATATCCGCGACTGTTTGCATCTGGACGTCCTGACGGTGACGGGGGGCACGCTTCGCGATAATTTGGCCGCTTTCGAGAAGGACGAGATGCGAAATTTTGCGGAAATGTTTCTGGCGAATTACAAGCTGAACCGGCGCGACGTCATCTACCCCTTGTCGAAGCCGCTGAAGCCGGAAGGCGCGCTTGCGCTCCTGCGCGGCAACTTGGCGCCGGCGGGCGCCACGATCAAAAAGTTCGCGGTCGCCGACGAAATGCAGGTGCACGAAGGGCCGGCCAAAGTGTTCGACAGCGAGCGCGAAGCGGTGGACGCGCTGCTCGCCAAGTCGATCGAGCCCGGCGACGTCGTCGTCATCCGTTATCAAGGGCCGAAGGCGGTCGGCATGCCGGAAATGTTTTTCATCTCCGAGCTGATCGCCTCGGACCCGGTCTTGTCCCGCACGACGTCGCTCGTAACGGACGGCCGGTTCTCGGGAGCGACCCGCGGACCGTGCGTCGGCTATTTGGCGCCGGAGGCGATGGACGGCGGACCGATCGCGGCGGTGAGAACCGGCGACGTCGTCCGCATCGACATTCCGAACCGTTCGATCGACATCGTCCGGATCGAAGGCGCGGCCGCGGAGCCGGCAGTCATCGCCAAGGCGATCGAGGAGCGGTTGAAGCTGTGGGAGGCGCCCGACTTCGGCCACGTCGGCGTACTCCGGCAATATACGTCCCGTGCGGCCCAAGCGTTGGAAGGCGGCTCCTGCAGCACGCCGCGTCCGGCCGCGACGGCGGAGGCGAAGCGGGCGTAAACCGATGTGAATCCGAAGAGGAAGGTGAGACAAATGGAAGCAGCTCTGCATCATCGTCAATACGACGTCGTCGTGATCGGCGGAGGGTGCGCCGGTATCGCGGCGGCCGCAGGCGCGGCGCGAAACGGCGCGCGCACGCTGCTCGTCGAAGCCGGCCCGTCGGTCGGCGGCGAGCTTCTGAGCGGCATGACGATTGACGGCGCGATCAATGCTCGAGGCGAATGGATTGTCGGCGGCGTCCTGAACGACCTCATCGCGGAGCTCGAAAAGATGAACGGCTACGTCGGCGCCTTCAATGACTGGAGGCTGATCCGCTACATCTGCTTCGATCCGGTTGTCATGCAGATCGCGGTCATGAACGTGCTTCGCCGATACGGCGTCGACGTGCTGCTCCATACGGCGATGGAGAACGTCGTCCTGGACGGCGGCGGTCGGGCGACGGGGGTCGTCCTCCGCAACAAAAGGGGACGTACCGTCGTGGAGGCCGCAGCGTTCGTCGACTGCTCCGGCGACGGCGACTTGTGCGCGATGGCCGGTTCGCCGTTCGAGCTCGGCTCGCCGGAAGGGGAGCTGCAGCCGGTATCGCTCATCTTCCGCATGAGCGGCGTCGAGACGAGGCCTCTGCTCGCATTCGTGCGGGAGCACCCCGATAATGTGGCGATCGGCGAAAGCGAAGTGATCCGGGGCGGCCGCACGGACGAGGAGATCGTCGAGGAGCTGTATAAGCAAGGACAGCCGACCGTCTTCTTCAAAGGGAACGGTCCGCTGCTCGCCCGCGCGATCGAAAGCGGAGAGATGTATCCGACCGCGCTGATCATGATCCAGCCGACTTCGACCCCGCGAAAGGAAGTGTGCGTGAACAGCACGCGCGTCGCCCGAATCGACGCGATGAATACGGAAGCGTTGAGCGGCACGATGGGAGAGCTGTTCGATCAGATCGACACGTGCGTCCGCTTCCTGCGAAACCATGTGCCGGGTTTTGGGCAGGCGCACTTGTCGGCGATCGCGCCGCGCATCGGCATCCGGGAAACCCGTCGCATCGTAGGCGACTATGTGCTGACCGGCGACGACGTGGGCAGCGCGAGGAAGTTTGCGGACGGCGTGGCGAAAGGCTGCCACCATATCGACATTCATCAGGACGGGACCAAGCAGGTCCGCATCCCGATCGCGAACGGCGGTTCGTACGACATCCCGTTCCGTTCGCTCATCCCGCTGACGTTGAAAAACGTGCTCGTCGCGGGACGCTGCTTGTCCGCCGATCGCCCGGCCCAAGGAACGGCGCGCGTCATGGGCAGCTGCCTCGCCATGGGGCAGGCGGCCGGTACGGCCGCGGCGATGTACGGGGCGGCCGGCGTCGACGATATGCGCCGGCTCGATACGAACTTGCTGCGCGCCCGGCTGAAAGAACAGGGTGCGGTGCTCGACGGCACCTATTAGCGCGAGCGAGGAAAGAAAAGAAGAAGAGCGGGAATGCGTGCGCATTCTCACTCTTCTTCGTTGTGAAGCCGGTATATGTGGGTGGCAAGCTCTTCCGCGATCGCGTCGAAATCGCCTTTGCGAATGACCGCCAGAAGCGCCTCGTGTTCTTTCCACAGCAAGTCCAGATTGCCGTATGTTTGGCCTTGCTGGATAAAGTATAGACGAATCCGGTTGCAGATCGACGTCCACGTGTTGAGCAGACCCGGCATGTCGGCCAGGCTGAGCAAATATTCGTGAAACATGATATCCAATTCCACGATTTGGTGCAGTTGGTTCACCTGAGCCGCTTCCTTCATCCTGGCCACGAACGAAGACAAACGCTCGAATTCGGGATCGCCGATGAACGGCAGCGCTTTTTTAAGCGCGAATGTTTCCAGCGTCAGCCGGATCGGAATAAGCACCTCCTGCACTTCCTCGCCGGTTACTTCCGCGACCATCGTCTCCTTGTATGGCTGCGAGAAGAGGAGGCCTTCCTGCTCCAGCATGCGCATCGCCTCGCGGATCGGCCCGCGGCTGACGCCCATTTGCCGGGACATTTCCACTTCGCGGAGCCGGTCGCCCGGCTTCAGCCTTCCCGTAAAAATCGCTTTGCGGATTTCGTCCGTAATCCGGTGCCGCAGCGACGTCATTTTTTGCTCGTCGAATCGAAATTCGGTCATGTTCGGTACCCATCCCTTGTCAGTGCGAAATCGTCCATTCCAAATAGTAAGGGATTTCGGACCGAAAGTAAACAGTAGTCAGTCGTAATGTCGACAATTCGCGGGTTACGTCCGCCTCCATTCGTGGCCCCATATGTGCCTGCCGCCGCCCATCGCCTTGCGGTATTCGTGTCTCCAGACGTGCACGTCCCTCATGCCGATCTCCGGCATGTTGCGCCGGCCTTCGCGGGACGGGAGAGCCGGGAAACGCTTGTGCGGCTCGGACTGGTACCAGTAGGCGACCGTGGATAGATCCAGCGTCAAATTGTTGTTATGACCGTGCTCGATGCTCGCGTGGAGCGAACGCGAGAAGTGGACCGGATCCTCGAGGAAAAACCGGTAGCAGTGCGTCCGGCCCATGAAGCCGAGCTTCTGCGGGATGCGGGCGTAGCCGAAATACGGATGGGCGTAAAGCTCGTTCGGGCACCACGAGGCGTTGAAGAAATCCTCGGTGCCCGTCCCGTGCATCGAGCCCGGCCACGGTTCGCCGTCGATCAGCCACATGTCGTCGCCTTCGCCGTACCACATCGGCCCGGGGCTGTCGACGTAGTAATTGATGCCGACGAAATGCCCGTGACCGACCAAATCGGCGATCACGTAATTGTGATCGGTCGACGGATGGTTCGTCTGGGGACTAACGATGCTCCATTCCGTCTCGCCTTCCTCGGGGTAGCTCTCGGTCAGCTCCCGGTTCCACCAAGCGTGGAATCGCCCGGCCGAGGCGGGCATCGAGTCGTGTTCCTCGTAGTCGACATAATAATAGACCGCCTTGATCGGCTTGTCCGAGTCGTTCTCCAGCGTAATGCGCGCGCCTTCGCCGAACGGCATCGGGAAGTAGCAGTTCAGCCCCCGGCCGCCCGCCGGCGCCGCGGCCAAAGGCAGGGAGACGAAATTGTACGATTCCGCCCAGCCTTGTCCGAAAAAATCGCCGACCGGCGCTTCGACGCTCGGATGGGTCTCGCCGTCCCAATACATGCGCAGTACGGCGTTTCGGCGGAAGTTCGGATCCTCGGCGTTGAACGTGAACCACATATGCTTGATGATGCCGGGTCCGGGGATGACCGCGATATCGATCGTTTCTCCGGCCTGCACCGAAACGTAGTCGTGGTTGCTGCCTTCTCGGTTGTAGGAGGATATGCGTTTCGTGCGGATCCCGGTGCGAAGCCGGTACAGGTCGCTTAACGGACTCGTCATGAAAGCGCTCCTTTCGCCTATACGGGTATGAATGCTCCGCCGGTCGCGACGGTTACGGACTTATCGTAAGGGATGGAACGGGAAAAGTAAAGAAATATTGTTGACAATCATACAAGCCGATTTATACTGGTGATGGGAAGAAATGCGACGTTGCCCTCGCGGGCCGGGGAGGTCGAGTCAAGCGATGAACATCGCGATCGGCGGATTGATTCAGGAGAGCAACACGTTCAGCGAGGCGGTCAGCACGCTGGACGATTTCAAGCGGTATTTCTACCGAGCGGGCGACCGGATGGCGCTGCCGCTTCAAGCGGAGAACGAGCTGGCCGGCTTCTACCGGGCGGGGCGGGAACAAGGCGTGAACCTGCTCCCGACGCTGTTCGCGCATGCGGTGTCGTCCGGCCGAATCGGGCGTCGTACGCTGGAGGAGCTGAAAGGGGAGCTGTTCGCGCAGATGGCTCGCCTTCCGCCGGTCGACGGCGTGCTGTTCGCGCTGCACGGCGCCTGGGCGGCCGAAGACGACGACGATGCGGACGGAGAGATCGTCGCCGCCATTCGGCAGCGGGTCGGTCGGGACGTGCCGATCGTCATCACGCTCGACTCTCATGCCAATGTGACCCGACGGATGGTCGGCCACGTCGACGCATTGGTCGGCTATCGGACGTTCCCACATACGGATTTCGCGGAAACCGGTTACCGGGCGGCCAAGCTGCTGTTCTCGATCGCGAGAGGCGAGATCCGTCCGTGCATCCGGTGGAAAAAGCTGCCGATGATCGTGCCGGCGGAAAACCAGCAGACGTACCGCGGCCCGATGGCCGAATTATGGGAGCAAGCCCGGGAAGGGGAAGCGCGGGGGCGCTCGATCGCGACCTCGCTGTTCGCGGTGCAGCCTTGGCTCGACGTCGAGGAGATGGGCTGCTCCGTCGTGGCGGTCGGCACCGACGAGGCGGAGGCCGAGGCCGAGGTCGGGCGGCTCGCCTCCCTGATGTGGACGAAGCGCAGGCAGTTCGACGTAGCCTTGTACACGGTATCGCAAATCGTGGACTTGTTGACGGAGAAAGGGGGCGGCGAAGTCGTCGTCGTGTCCGACTCCGCGGACAGTCCGGGCGCCGGTTCGCCGGGCGACAGCAGCTTCGTGCTCCGCGAGCTGCTGAAGCTCGGGGCGGAGCGGCGCTTCCGCTGTCTGCTGTCCATAGTGGACGGCCCGGCGGCCCGGGCGGCTTCAGAAGCCGGAGTCGGCAGCGCGGTCAAGCTGCTTGTCGGTCACACGATCAGCGCCAGTGTCGGTTCCCCTGTCGAGATCGAAGGAACCGTACTATATGCCGGGCGCGGAACGTTCCGGTTCGGAGGCGGTACCGTATCCGGCCTCGAGGCGGACATGGGAACGTGCGCCGTCGTCGCCATCGGACGGCTGTCGCTGCTGCTGATGGAAAATGCGACGTTTACCGGCGATCCGGCCATGTACCGCTGCGTCGGACTGGAGCCTGCGGAAGCCGATCTCGTGCTGGTCAAGTCGGCCAACCAATTCCGGGCCGAGTACGAGAAGCTGACCGACCGGATCTACATTCTCGATACGCCCGGCGCGAGCACGGCGAAGCTGACCGCCTTGCCGTTCCGGCGCATCCCGAGGCCGATGTATCCGTTCGACGACGATTTCGCGCCCGGCGACGGTTCGATTGCCGTCCCCCATTGATCGAGCCGACGAACGGCACAATCATGCGCCGGTTACGGCGAATGCGAGAGGATGAACGAGACGATGCGATTACGCGGCAAAACGGCGCTCGTCACCGGAGGCTCCACCGGAATCGGACGGGAAGTGTGTCTGGCTTACGCGGCGGAAGGCGCCCGGGTGGCAGTCAACTATATCGGAGGCGGAGAACGGGCGTCCGAGCTTGTCGAGACGATCCGCTCCGCCGGAGGCGAAGCGATGGCGGTCCACGCCGACGTCAGCGACGAACGGCAGGTCGGCGACATCATCAAGGATATCGAGTCCGTCTGGGGCGGCGTGGACATTTTGGTGAACAACGCGGGCATATATCCGCGAAAGGCGTGGCATGAAATAACGGGCGAGGAATGGGACCGCGTGCTGGCGGTCAATCTGAAAGCGTGCTTCCTGACGAGCAAGGCCGTCTTCCCTTCCATGCGTAAGCGGCAGTACGGCAAAATCATCAACGTGTCGTCGGTTACGTTCTGGCGCGGACAAAAGGGATTCGTCCACTACGTCGCCTCCAAAGGGGGGGTGATCGGGTTTACCCGGGCGCTGAGCCGGGAGGTCGGGGCGGACGGCATCACGGTCAATGCCGTCTCGCCGGGCGCGGTCATGACCGATCAGGAGCTGCTCGATATGCCCGATCCGGACGAACGGGAGAAGCTTCGCGCCTACCTTGCCGAAGAGCAGGCGATCCCAAGACGACAGCTGCCCCGCGACATGGTCGGCGTATTCGTCTTCCTGGCTTCGCCGGACAGCGACTTCATGACCGGCCAGACGATCAACGTGGACGGCGGCTGGGCGATGCATTGACCGGCCGGCTTTGCATGTTTCCCGGCAGATCAGGAGGAGAGGAACGAATGGAATCGGTACGAATCGGATGGAGCACGGTGTCCATCACGCCGGACGAGCCGGTGCTGCTGGCCGGACAATTTTACGAGCGGGTATCGGAGCGGGTTCGGGATCCGATCGCGGCGACCGCGCTCGCCCTGGAGTCTGCGGACGGAAGCGGGCGAGCGGTATGGGTCGGCTGCGACTTGCTGCATACGGCGCCGCACTTGCTGGAGGGAGTCCGTGCGCTCGTTCGCGTCGCCGTTCCGGAGCTCGCGCCGGAGCACATCGTTCTCAGCGCGACCCATACGCATACCGGTCCGTTCGTGGGCGAATTCGCGATCAAGCCGCATTTCGCCTACCGGATCGACCGGCCGAACGTGATGGGCTACGCCGACTACTGCCGGTTCGCCGTCGCCCGCATCGCTCAAGCCGTGACGGACAGCTGGAACTCCCGCAAGGCCGGCTCGATCGGCTTCGGGGAAAGCAACGCTTCGCTCGGCCATAACCGGATGGCTCTCTACGCGAACGGAACAGCCCGGATGTACGGCCCGGTCGATACGCCGGATTTCGTCGGATTCATCGGTCCCGAGGACGACCGGGTCGAATTGCTCTTTACGTGGGACGAAGCCGGCGAGCTGACCGGCATCGTCGTGAATGCGGCTTGCACCGCGCAGTTTCTGGAGCACGGTCGGTACGTATCCGCCGATTTATACGGCGAGGTGAGGCGGCTCGTCCGAAACCGTCTCGGCAGCGGCGTTCATGTGCTGGGGATGGTCGGCGCGTCCGGGGACTTGGCTCCGCGGGACTTGATCCGCATGAAGCGGCGGCCCGCGGCGGATGCCGAAGCGGCGCTTCGTACGGCCGCCCGTCGGCTTGCGGCCGCGATCGAGGAAGCGTTGGAGGAAGCGGCCGCAAGCCGCGAGCCGGCTCCGGCGCTCCGCCATCGCGTGAAGCGGATCGAGCTGCCGCTGCGCGCCGTCAGTCCCGCTGACGGTGCGCGGGCCGCCGCCGAGTGGAAAGTGTTCCGCGAGCGGATGGAGCGGGAGGCCGATCCGGTCGGCTACTTCCGGTCGCTCGGAATGGCCGGCCAGACGGAAGCGTACGAGCGGTGGGCGATCGCGAACCGGTACGAGCGGATGAGCATCAACCCGTTCTTCGAGGTCGAGCTGCATGCGCTCCGAATCGGCGAAGCGGCGATCGTGACGAATCCGTTCGAGCTGTACGCCGGATACGGTATTGCGATCAAGGGCAGAAGCGCCGCCAGGCAAACGTTCGTGGCACAGCTAGCCTGCGGCCATGGCGGCTACTTGCCGACCGCGGAGGCGATTGCGGCCGGCGGGTACAGCACGCACTTTTTCTCCGGCGCGGTGGGGGCCGAAGGCGGCAAGCTGCTGGTGGAGCACACGCTTGCGGAGATCGGCTCGTTGTGGGAGAAGGACGGGACGGCTTAATTGCGGCCTCGCCCGAATCGATTGAAACCGCGCTTCCGGCAGCGAAAAGAAAGCCTCCGGCCCTCGATTAAGAGGCGGTTCGGAGGCTTTGTTCATTTTCAGGGTTGCGTAAATCGGGCCGCATATGAAAAAAATCGTCGTCAAGTGGCAATCGTCCCTTCCTGCGGATGGTAGTGCTTTCGGTATTCGCCGGGAGCAACCCCATTCAGCTCGAGGAAAATACGCAGAAACGACGGATAGGAGCCGAAGCCGACCTCGATGGCGATATCGAATACGCTCATGTCCGTGCAGACGAGCAGACTGCAAGCATGGCGGATGCGGACCTCGTGCAGAAACTGGACGAAGATGAGGCTGGTATGCCGTTTGAATTTGCTGGTCGCGATGCGCGGGGAAATGCCGTTTCACGCGCACATATTCGGCGAATCGGCGGACTTCACGGACGAGGTGCATTTGAATGAAGGCGAGTGGATCGATTACTGGACGGGGGAACGCCATATCGGGCCCCCGGTTAAGCCCGACCCGGCCTTTCCCGCGTTCAACGCAAAACTCTATGTGGCGATCGTGTTGGTGTTCGTTTGGAAGCGCTTACGATATTCGCCCGGAGCAACACCCTTCAACTCGCGGAAAATGCGCAGGAACGAAGGATAGGAGCCGAAGCCGACTTCGAAGGCGATGTCGAACACGTTCATGTCCGTACAGGCGAGCAGGCTGCATGCATGGCGAACGCGAAACTCGTGCAGAAGCCGGACGAAATTGAGGCCGGTATGCCGTTTGAGATCGGCGCTCAGGCACGAGCTGTTCAGCTCGAACACGTCGGCGAGTCCCGACAAGGTGATCGGTTCCTGGTAATGAGTCTGCATGTAGTGGATGACCGACCAGATCGAATCGGCATGCGCGGAGCCTCCCGTCTTGGCGGGATCGGCGGTGGATTCGCTCCTGCGTTGCCGATCGAAGCGGATGAGGACCTCCGACAGCTTGATCCGCAGCAGCTCGTCCCTCCATAATTCCCCTCCGACGAATTCCGTCAGCATGCCGTGCATCAAGCTTTTGACGAACTCGTAAAGCTCCGCCGTGAAACGCACCGACGGCACCCATTTCTCCTGTGGAAACAGCAAATCTTTCAAGCCCAATCCGGCTCCGGACGATTGGAACAGAAAATCCGAATCGAACATGCAGTTGTACAGCCGGAGCGGCTTCGACGGCCCGGGCACGATCTCGTGCACCTGGAACGGCAGAAGAAACGTACACGTTCCCGGAGCCATCGGATAGGTCACACCGTTGATGACTTGCCGGCCTTCCCCTTCGATGACGAGGGAAAGCTCCAGAAAATCGTGCCGGTGCACCGGGAACTTCTGCGTCAAAGCTGCGACGACGATGTGAAACGGGAAGTACGGGGAGATGTTGAAGCACGATTCGGTCGAATACAAATTGCGCGTCATGGGGAACCGTGTCATTTTGATCATCCTCCACAAAAAAGTGAAACATTTCGCAACATCGTGAGCTATGCTTCCTCCGAAAGACAGTATAATCGGAACTATCGTCGGCGATGAACTTAAATTGTTTACATTCTATCATAAGAAAAGCGAGGGATGCACCGGAAATTTGCGCGGCTCGATTTCAAAACCGAATGGCCGTCGAGAACCGGCTTACCCCAAAATTGGAGAAGAGCGCACATGCATGAAGAAATTTTGTTGAAGCCGCACAATGCGCGGATTCGTCCGATGAATCCGGCGGACGCGGAGCGGATGCGGCGGTTTTACGAGAGCATGTCCGGCGAATCGCGGGACATCTTCCCGAATTATCCGTTCACCCGGGAGCATGCCGAACAGGCGGCCAAGGAGAGCGCGACCGATCCGGACAAACGAAGGTATGTGGCGGTTGACGGTGAATATGCCCCGGAAGGGGCGATGATCGGAATGGTTTGGTTCTGGGGCTGGAGCAAACGGGTACCGTGGCTCGGCATCATGATCGCCGACGACTACCAGAACCGGGGGCTGGGCAAGGCGATGCTGGCGTTTGCCGTGGACGAGGCGCGCGCGGCGGGCAAGGGCGGCATTCTGCTCACGACCGCCAAGACGAACGTCAGAGCCCAGTCGTTGTACGGCCGATTCGGCTTCGTAACGATCGGGGAAGACGCGCGAGGCGAGTACTTGATGATTCTGAATTTCGATCACGAGTAACGAGCAAGGGAGGAATCCGTACGAAAACGAAGACGGCCCGGGTCGCCATTCTCGGGAAAGAAGGCCCGGTCGCCCCGGCCACGATATTGGGCGTCAACTTGGAAATGGTGAAAGGCACGCATGCCGGACTTGTCTCGGACCGGCTGAACAATCCGAAATTTTGCGGACCGGCCGACGCGCTGACCGGAATCGCTCCGGGCTGGCACCCGATCATCCACAATATGGGCGGCATGCATGCCAAGCTCGTGCCGGGCATGAGCCTGTCCGGAACCGAGTCGCAGATGGTGCACGTGTACGGCGGCGTCTCGGGCCGGGGAATCGTGCAGAAAGGGCGGTACGTGCGGGCCGGAGAGATACTCGAGGTGGAGCTGTGGGCGAAGGTTCGCCATCATCCGGTAACGGTGCGAGTTTCCCTAACGCCCGCCCGGTCGAATGCCTTGTACGACGCAGCCGATATCACGATCGACGCGGCTTACTGGAAGCGCTATACGGCTCGTCTGAACGCTCCGCGGGACGACCGCGAGGCGAGATTTTTCATCACGTTCGTCACGAACGGCCAAGTGCTGTTCGACCAGGTGCATCTACGGCCGGCCGGCGAAGGGCATGTGTCCGAGCCGATGCTCGAGACGATGCGGGCGCTGCGGCTGCCGACCGTGCGGTTTCCCGGCGGCAGCATCTCGAGCTGCTACCGTTGGCGCCACGGGACGGGGCCGGTCCACTTGAGGCCTTCGCTGCCCGACCCGTGCTTCAAGTGGCGGATCGACTACGACTTCGGGATCGAGGACTATTTGCAAATGTGCCTGGAGCAGGACATCCGGCCGTTCGTCAGCGTCAATATCGGCAGCGGCACACCGGCGGAAGCCGGCGAACTGGCGGCTTATTGCGCCGATTGGCACCGGATGCAAGGCGTGGAGCCGCCCGAAGTTTACTTCATGATGGGCAACGAGCAGTACGGCGCCTGGGAGCCTTCTCATATGGAGGCCGACATGTATGTGGAGGCGCTTCGCGAATACGTGCCTCTCGTTCGGTCCAACTATCCGCGCGCGCGGATTGTGGCGATGGGAGCGATCGAATGTGAGGGCATGGACGGGCGTCCCGCTACACCGCTTCGGCACAAGCTGTTGGAGGATGGGGCCGGCTTGTTCGACGTGCTGACGATTCATACGTATCCGGGAAGCGGGTTCGATGAACCGGAGCGGCAGATCGCCCGGGCGGCGGCCGGCGCCGCATCGGCTAGAAGCAAGCTGGTGCAGCTGATCGCCGACTGCCGCGACGCGGGCTCCGACGTCAAGGTTGCCATGACGGAATGGAACTTCTGGACGCAGGCGACGCATTGGGACGGGCTCGGTTTTTTCGAGCCGGACGACGCGGCGCACGGCTTGTTCTTCTCCGCGATGGTCCATGTCTTCGCCGGATTGGCGCCGGACCTCGAGCTGGCCCATTATTACAATTTGATCAACGTGATGGGCATGCTTCGCAATGACGGAGGACACGTCTCACCCACCGGAGTGTCCGGGCTCTATGAGCTGTATCGCCCGGCCTTCCCCGGGCAGGTGCTGCCGATTGCGGTCGACTCGCCTCAGCTGGACGACGGATCGTTGCAGCTTGACGTCTTGGCGGTTCGGACGGACGAAGCCGACTTCGTCTTCATCGCGAACCGTTCCGTTCGCGAGTCGGTCGCTGTCGAGCTGGCAGGGATGGAAGGGAGGCCCGGTTCGGCGGCGCTGATGCTGGCGGCGGACGCGGCCTCGCCGTTTCGGGAGGAAGACGCGGCGACGGCGTCGTCATCGGTCGGTTCAGCCGGAACGGAAACTTTACTGCCGCCGCTGTCCGTCGTCCGGCTTCGATACGAACGAGCCGGGACGACGGGGGAAGAACGACTTTGACATCAACGACAGGGGGTCGAACTATGGTTTCGAAATGGGGAAAAAGCTTCAGGACGCTCGTCGTCCTGCTCGCGCTGACTGCGATTGCCGCCGCATGCGGAGGCGGACCGAAGCCGGGCGCCGATGCGCCTCCGGCCGGCGACAAAGCGGCCAAGGCGTCGTTGACGGACAATGCGAACGATCCCGTGGAGCTGACGGTGTACTACATGTTCGCGGGATCGAGCTACGATGCGTTCATGCAAGGCTACGGCAATTTCATCAAGCAGAAGTACCCGAATTATACGTTCAAGTTCATCAGCACGGGAAAGGGCTCGACGCTGGAGGACATGGTGACGTCGAATACGGATATCGATATCTTCATCTCCACGACGAGCACGCTCACGTCGGTCGTCGATAAGAAGCTGGATTACGACATCACCGAGCTGGTCGACAAGTACGGCTACGATCTGAACCGTTTCGAGTCGACTCCGCTCGATCTGCTCCGCAAGGCGAGCAACGGCAAGCTGTTAGGGCTGCCGTTTCGGGTCAATACACTCGGCTTGTACTACAACAAAGACTTGTTCGACAAGTTCGGCGTGCCTTACTTGCGTGACGGCATGACTTGGGATGAGGTATACGAGGCGGCCGGACAGCTGACCCGGCAGGATGGCGGCGTCCAATATTACGGCTTCGCAGCCCGGCCTGTCGCCAACCTGTTCAAGCTCAACCCGTATTCCCAGGCGATGGTCGATCCGAAAACGCACCAAGCTGCGCTCGACAACGACCGGTGGAAGTCGATCTTCAACAATTTCCTTCGCTTCTATCAGCTCCCCGGCTACGACAAGGAGCTGACCACGACGGTGAAGGCGTTCGATCTGTTCACGAAGGAGAAGCGGGTGGCGATCTTGTCGCAGCAAAACTCCGATTACTTGTCGCTTAAAGACGCGCAAGGATTGAACTGGGACGTGGTCACCTATCCGACTTACAAAGATCTTCCGGGGGTTAACCCGCAGCCCGAGCCGGTCTACTTCCTCATCTCGGCGAACAGCAAGCACAAGGACGAAGCGTTCAAGGCGATATCCGTCATCCTGTCCGACGAGGTGCAGTTGGAGAAATCGAAGCAAGGAGCACCGTCGCCGTTGAAGTCGAAGGCGATCCGGGACGCCTACGGGACGGCGTCGACGGATATGGCGGGCAAGAACACGAAGGCGCTCGTCCCGTCCAGCTATGCGGAAGCGTTGGTGGTGGATCCTTATGTCAACCAGGCCGTCACTCCGCTACAGAACGCGTTCACGAGCGTCGTAGCGGGCGAGAAAGATCTGAATACCGCTTTGCGCGAGGCGAACGAGCTTACGAACAAGGGCATACAATCGCTTGCCGGGAAATGATCCGGCAAGAAGGGAGACGAGAACATGCCAAAGATCGGAATACGAAGCGCGGGTGCGTTCTTGCTGCTGTGTGCGGCCTTATGCGGGTGGAACGTCGGAACCGCGTCCACCGACCCGTCGGATTTGCCGATCGTGCAGAACGGCGAAACGCATGCGGTCGTGCTTGTCGAAGAGACGGCGGACGACCGGACGGTTGCCGCGGCCGACAAATTGGTCGATTACGTATATAAGGCTACGGGCGCCGTCCTGCCGATCCTCACGGAGGAGCAGCTGAACGATCAGGGCGGGGCGCCGGACGGACATGTCAAGATTTACGTCGGCCCGACGACGGGACTCCATCCGGAAGCGGCCGGAGCGCTTGTCGATCTGGACGAAGACGGCTTCGTCATCCAGTCGCACGGGCGGTGCCTTACGATCGTCGGCCCGACCTCCTGGGGAACGGAGTTCGGCGTGGACGAATTCCTTGAGCGCTACGTCGGCGTCCGCTGGCTGATGCCGGGCCCCGACGGGGAGGACGTGCCGCAGACGGCGAATCTGTCCGTGCTGCAGAACGTGTTGATTCGGGAGGAGCCGGCGTTCGTCTCCCGGAAGCTGTCCCCGATGAGCAATCCGGGCCACTCGATCGGGCCGGAGAACATCCGGTGGGCCGGCGACAACCGGATTCGCGATCGAATCGATTACGGCCATAACCTGTACAACCTGTTCCCGCCGTCCGTGTACGGAACGACGCATCCCGAGTTTTTCCCGATCCGAAACGGCGTCCCGTATATCCCGAGCGAGAGCGCCAAGGCATCCAAATGGCAGCCGTGCTTTTCAAATCCGGATACCGTGACGGAAGCGATCTACAATATCGTGAAGTACTTCAACGAGCATCCCGGGGAAACGTACTACTCGCTCGGCGTCAACGACGAGGGCGGCTTCTGCGAGCAGGCGCCCGATCATCCGGCCAATCCGCACCGCAAAAATTCGGGCGGCTACGACGACATGTCGGACATTTATTACGCCTGGGTCAATCAGGTGGTCGCCGGCGTGCTCCAAGTGCACCCGGACAAATATTTCGGCCTGCTCGCCTACCGGGAAGTGATGGACCCGCCGTCGTTCTCGCTGAACGACCGCGTCATTCCGTATATGACGAAGGACCGCTACGGCTGGGCGGCGGCGGACGTCAAGAGCGCGGACATGCAGAGGACCCAGGTGTGGGCGTCCAAGGCGGCGAACCTGGGCTGGTACGATTACAGTTACGGCTCGCCCTACACGCTGCCTCGCGTCTACTCGCACGTCATGTCGGACTATATGCAGTTCGCCAGCCAGAACAGCGTAATCGGCCTTGTATCGGAGTCGTATCCGAACTGGGGCGAAGGACCGAAAAACTGGGTATACGCCAAGCTGATGTGGAATCCGAATCAGGACGTCGACCTTCTGCTTGACGAATGGTACGAGCGTGCGGTGGGACCCGCGGCCGCACCCGACTTGAAAGCGTATTACGACTTCTGGGAGCAGTTCTGGACGACGGAAGTGCCGCCGACGAGCTGGTTCCAGACGTACAAGAACACCTCGTATTTCTGGTTCCCGAGCGCCGCCTATTTGACGCTGATCGGTACCGCCGAGATTGCGGACATGCGCGAGCTGCTCGAGAGCGTCGTGGACAAGGCGCAGACGCCCGCGCAGATCAAGCGCGCCGAGCTGCTGCTGCGCACGTTCGAGTATTACGAAGCGTCCGCGCTCAGCTACACGCCTTCGTCCTGGCCGTCGCCGGTCATGAACGCGACGCAAGCGCTGCAGATGCTCGATCGGATCGCCCAAGCGGGAACGTACTACGAGAAGCGGTTCCAACTGATCGAGGAGTTCAAGCTGAGCAAGGCGATCCTGAATCAAAGTCTGACGCCGCAAAGCTTCAATTTGTACTGGCCGTACTGGCACTTCGCCGAATATTGGGAGCTGATGGACTACTTGCGCAGCGAGGCGCCGAACGGTCCGGTGCACACGCAGCTGAACAGCTATGCGACGGCGCCCGCACGTACGACGCTGCGCGATTGGGCCAAAGTGATGCTGAAGGCGCTGAACGACGACGCGTCCAACCAAACGGCAAATCCTTCCTTTGAAGCGAATGTCGGCGGTTCGGTCGTCGGCTGGACGCTGGAGCGCAAAGGCACGAGAGGAACGGTGCAGTTCGCAACCAATCCCTCTACAGCCAAGGACGGCAGCGTCAGCGTGTCGGTATACGGGGCGGACCAGGGCGGAGCGGTATCGCAGCCGTTCGCCGTCAAGCCGGGGCTGCTGGCCACCCGCGTTTATTTCCATACTCCGGCCGGCTTCCCCTCGACGTCCGAGGCCCGGATCCGCATGAACCTGACGCTGCTCGACGCGAACGGCGCAACGCTCGTATCCAGAGATTCCGCCGTGGTCGATGCGTCTTCCGCCGCCGGTACGTGGGTGCCTTACGATACGATCTGGGATATCTCGACCAAATGGGGTGCCGCGTTCGTCGACAAAGCCATATTGAAAGTATACGTCGATAAGCTGGGCGACGGCGAAACGGTCTACTTCGACCAAGTTCGGGCGTACCAACCGGAAGCGCCGGTCGTGGGCGGAGGCGATCCGACGGTCGTCGACGATACCGACCCGACCGTACACTATTCCGGAACCTGGACGAAATATGTGAATACGCTGCACATCGGCGGCTCGCAGCGACTGGGCATGACGCAGGGTGCCTACGCGGACATCCCGTTCAACGGGACGGAAGCCACGCTTTTCGCTCCCCGCAACAACGTATATGGAAAGGCAAAGATTTATGTGGACGGGGTGTACAAAGCTACGGTCGATTACTACAACCCCACCGTCCAATACCAGAAGGAAATTTATGCCACCGGTCCGCTGACGCCCGGCCCCCATGTGCTTCGTATCGAAGCCGCTTGGACCAAGAACGGCGCATCCACGAACTATTTCGTCTCGTTCGATGCGCTGCGGGTAACGCCCTAACGGGCAGGTGTACGACCTGGAACTGCCGGATCGCCGCTGCCGATCCGGCGGTTTCCGTTGATGTCGGAATCGATAGACGAAAGCTTCAACCAACAGGAGGAATACAAGATGGCTCGTTATGTCAAAATAAGCTGCTTGTCGGCGCCGTTCCTGAGAGCGGGTCCGGAGACCGACCTGGAGGAAGTCGTTACCCGCATGATCGGGCATTGGGAGCATCGGCTGGAGCAGGTGCTCCCCGATCGGCCGGATCTCATCGTGCTGCCGGAATGCTGCGACCGTCCCGAGCGAGCCGGCTATACGTACGAACGGTTGAAAGAATATTATCGGTATCGCGGCGACCGGATTCGCGATTTCTTCGCCGGGGTCGCCCGGGACCATCGCTGCTATATCGCTTATGCGGCGATTCGCGCCTTGCCGGACGGAACGTTCCGCAACTCCACGCAGCTGCTCGACCGCAGCGGCAACGTCGCGGGCGTGTACAACAAAAACCACCTGGTCGAGGGGGAGTGCACGCAAGGCGGCATGCTGTACGGCAAGGACGCGCCCGTGTTCGAGACCGATTTCGGCCGGGTCGCCTGCGCCATCTGCTTCGACCTGAACTTCGACGGGCTGAGGGAGCGGTACGCCCGCCAGAAGCCGGATCTCATCCTGTTCTCGTCGGCGTACCACGGCGGCCTGATGCAGCAATATTGGGCGTACAGCTGCCGCGCGCATTTCGCCGGGGCGATCAACACGCACGCGCCGAGCGCGATTATTTCGCCGGTGGGGGAGATTATCGCCCAGAGCACGAACTATTATCATTACGTAACCCGGACGATCAACCTCGACTGCGAGGTCATCCATATCGATTACAACGAGGAGCACTTCCGGAGCATCAAGAACAAGTACGGACCGAAGGTGCGCATTCACGATCCCGGCCTGCTCGGCTCCGTGCTGATCTCGAGCGAGACGGACGAATTCAACGTTCAGGACGTCATCCGGGAATTCGGGCTGGAGCTGCTCGACGATTACTGGGAGAGAGCGAAGGCGCACCGCTGTTCGCCCGGTAATATGGAGATGTAGGCGCAAACATTTTTTCGGCTATCGGCAAAAAAGTGAAACATTCGTCAACATCCTGAGCGAAGTTCTCCACGGAAACGAGCTATAATCGGGTTGTCGTCGACGACAATCCGATTGAAAGGGTGAACGGCGAATGCGAACGATCGGAGTACGAACTGGGGGCATGCTGTTGTTATTATGCGCCGTGCTGCTCGGATGGAACGCCGGGGCCGCCTCGGCCGACCCGACGGACTTGCTGGTCGTGCAGAACGGCCAAGCGCATGCCGTCGTGGTCGTCGAGTCGACCGCCAACAGCCAGACGATCGACGCGGCCGACAAGCTGGTCGATTACGTGTATAAGTCCGCCGGCGTTACGCTGCAAGTCGTGCAAAGCGCAAGCAGCGCGCCGAGCGGGTATGTGAAAATTCGGGTCGGCCCGACAACCGGGCTTCCTTCGGCGGTAACGACCGCGCTTGCCGGTCTGGACGAAGACGGCTTCGTCATCCATTCGGCAGGCGACACGATCACGATCGTCGGTCCAACGCCCTGGGGAACCGAGTTCGGCGTCGACGAGTTTCTCGAGCGGTACGTCGGGGTGCGCTGGCTGATGCCGGGCCCGGACGGCGAGGACGTGCCGCAGGCGACGAATGTTCCGGTTCCGACGGGCGTCCTGCTCCGCGAGGAGCCGGCCTTCGTCTCGCGGAAGCTGGCCCCGATGGGCACGCCGGGCCACTCGATCGGACCGGAGAACATCCAGTGGGCCCGCGACAACCGGATGCACCGGCGGATCGAATTCGGCCATAACCTATACGAGCTGTTCGACCCTGCCGTGTTTGCATCGCATCCCGAGTATTATCCCAACAATACGTTGCCGACCACTACAACCAAGTGGCAGCCCTGCTTCTCCAATCCGAATACCGTGACGGCGGCGATCACCCGGATCGTGCAGTATTTCAACGCCCATCCCGATGCGACGTCGTACTCGCTCGGCGTCAACGACGAGGGCGGCTTCTGCGAGACGACGACTGCGAAAAATTCGGGAGACTACTTCGACTTCTCGGATCTGTACTACGGATGGGTCAACCAGGTGGTCGCCGGCGTGCTGCAGGTGCATCCGGACAAATATTTCGGCGTGCTCGCCTACCGGGAAGTGATGGATCCGCCGTCGTTCGCCTTGAACAGCCACGTCATCCCGTACTTGACGAAGGACCGGTACGGCTGGGCGGCGGCGGACGTCAAGACCGCGGATATGGACCGGACCCAGGAGTGGGCGACCAAGGCGTCGAGTCTGGGCTGGTACGATTACATCTACGGCTCGCCGTACACACTGCCCCGCGTCTATCCGCACGTCATGTCGGACTACATGCAGTTCGCCAGTCAGAACAGCGTGGTCGGGCTGATTGCGGAGTCCTTCCCGAATTGGGGCGAAGGCCCGAAGAATTGGGTGTACGCCAAGCTGATGTGGAATCCGAGTCTGGACGTCGACGATTTGCTCGAAGAATGGTACGAGCGAGCGGTCGGTCCCGTCGCCGCGGCGGACCTTAAAGCGTATTACGACTTCTGGGAGACTTTGTGGACGACGGAGGTGCCGCCGACCGGCTGGTTCCAGCCGTACAAGAACAAGACGTATTTCTGGTTCCCGAGCCCCGGCTACTTGTCGCTCGTCAGCGCGGCCGAGATCGCGAGCATGAGGCAGCTGCTGGAGAACGTCGTGGACGACGCGCAGACGCCTGCGCAGATTACGCGCGCCGAGCTCTTGCTGCGCACGTTCGATTATTACGAAGCGTCGGCGCTCAGCTACACCCCGACTTGGCCGTCGCAGGTTACGACCGCGACGCAGGCGCTGCAGATGCTCAATCGGATCGCACAAGCGGGAACGTACTACGAGAAGCGTTTCTCGCTGATCGAGGAGTTCAAGCTGAACAAGGCGATTTTGAATCAGAGTCTGACGCCGCAAAGCTTCAATCTGTACTGGCCGTACTGGCATTTCGCCGAATACTGGGAGCTGATGGATTTCTTGCGCGCCGAGGCGGCGACCGGGCCGGTTCATACGCAACTGAACAGCTATGCGACGGCGCCCGTGCGGACACCGATTCGCGATTGGGCGAGGGTCATGCTGAGTGCGCTGAACGACGACGTATCCAATCTGACGGCGAATCCGTCGTTCGAAGACAACAACGGCGCCGGCTGGACGTTGGAGCGCAAGGGCACGCGAGGAACGGTACAATTCGTTGCAGGCTCCGCGACGGCCAAGGACGGGAGCGTCAGCGTGGCCGTGACCGGTGCGGATCAGGGAGGGCCCGTATCGCAATCGTTCCTGGTCAAACCGGGCGTGCTGGCATCGCGCGTTTACTACTACGCGCCTGCGGGGTTCCCCTCGACGTCGGATGCCCGGATCCGCATGAACCTGACGCTGCTCGATGCGAACGGGACGACGCTGATGGCCAGAGATTCCGCCGTCGTCGATGTGCCTCCCTCCGCGGGGACCTGGGTGCCGTACGATACGATCTGGGATATTCCCGCCAAGTGGGGCGCCAAGACTGTCGCCAAGGTCATTTTGAAAGTATACGTGGATAAGCTGGGCGACGGCGAAACGGTGTACGTCGACCAAGTGCGGGCGTACCAAGCGGAGGCCGGAACGATCGACAGCGGCAATCCGGCCGTCCAGTATTCCGGCACCTGGACGCTGTACGCCAATTCGCAGCATATCGGAGGCTCTCAGCGTCTCGGTATGACGCAGGGCGCCTACGTAGATATGCCGTTCTACGGAACGGAGGCCAAGGTGATCGCGGCGAAGAACCTCGTCTACGGCAAAGCGCGCATTTACGTGGACGGGGTTTACAAGACGACGGTCGATTATTACAACCCCGTCGCCATCTACCAGCAGCAGATGTATACGACGGGCACGCTGACGCGAGGGCCCCATACGCTGCGAATCGAGGCGGACTGGACGAAGAACGCCGCTTCGACCAACTACTACGTCTCCTTCGATGCGTTGAAGGTAACGCCGTAGAACGTCCGGCTTGCCAAACACTGCGCCGAACGCGGGAAACGGTGGAAGGCGGAGCCGACTGCTCCGGAGCGCGATTGCCTGATCGTACCGCCGCTGTCCGTCGTGCGGGTGGAAGCGAGCTTGAACGGGTAGGGAGCCTACAAATGCGTTCCCTCTAAACGGAAAGGGGCTGTCCGGTAGGACGGTCCCTTCTTGCTGTGCGCGTCATTCGCGAATAGACGGCTTGCAGGCTCTTCCGGATATAAGATTCGCGCCGGCCAAAGTTCACGACGACCACAACATTTGATGGTGTTTGATCATCCGCTGGCATCGGGTGAAAAAATGTTTCGCGAAGGGGGGACGGGCGCTACTCGCGGATGGGGAATCTTGTTATAATGAGCTCGATGACGCTCTCTAGGGGGAGAACCGTTGCTCGCTTATGTCAAAGATTTTTTGCTGAACCTTTTCTTCATTTTCCTCCCGATCGTATTTTATCCTCACGTATTGAAGCTGGAAAGCAAGAGGGTGCCGTTTCGCGCCGTCCTGTTCGTCTTGTTTTCCGTCGCCTTGGTCTGCACGATGTCGTTCCCGGTCGTCGTCAACGGCATGGCGTTCGATTTCCGGATCGTGCCGCTCGTCGTCGGCTCTTTGATCGGCGGTCCGGTCGTATCGGCGCTTCTGTTCATCGTCTTGGTCGCCTACCGGATCGCGCTCGGAACGGCGCACCCGTTGCTGTACGCGCTGTCCGTTCTTCCCGCCGCCATCGTTGTCATCTACTTCGCGAGGAATTGCAACCCGTTTGCGCTTTACCGGAAAGTCGCCGCCGCGGCGGTACTCAGCTTCGTCGTACGATTGCTTATCCTCGTTGGTTTTTACGCGCTGACGAATCAACTGACCGACCTTGTTGGCAGCGGTTTCATTTCGGCGATGCCGCTGATCGTCGTCCAAAGCCTGTTTTGCGGGCTGTACGTCTATTTCATGGAATATTTTCGGACGAACTTCTACATCCAGCAGGAAGTGATCAAAAGCGAGAAGATGAAAATCGTCAGCGATATCGCCGCCTCGGTCGCGCATGAAATCCGCAATCCGTTAACTTCGGTACGAGGATTCATCCAGCTGTTGGGTGCGAACGACCTGACCCCGGAGCGGAAGTCGTTTTACCGTCAAATTTGTCTGGAAGAACTCGACCGCGCGCAAAAAATCATATCGGACTACTTGTCGCTCGCGAAGCCCGATCCGGAGCATATCGAGACGATCGACATGGAGCGGGAAGTCGCATACGTCTGCGGCATCCTGAGCTCGTACGCGAACTATTTGAACATCGAAATCCGCCGCACGACGCCGGATCAGCCGATCCTCATCAGCGGGGACAAGTTCAAGCTGAGGCAGGCGATCATCAATATCGGCAAAAACGCCATCGAGGCGATGACGGAAAACGGCGTCCTGGAAATCGAGCTAAGCAAGCAGGACGGCTTCGTCCTGCTCGTCATCAAGGACAACGGCATCGGCATGAGCGCCGATCAGCTGAACCGGCTCGGTACGCCGTATTATTCGACGAAGGATAAAGGGACCGGGCTCGGCACGATGGTCTCGTTCGGCATTATCCGCAAAATGCAGGGAACGATCGACATCCAAAGCGAAAAATGGAAAGGGACGACGTTTACGATCGCATTCCCGTTGGTGAGCGACCGCTCCGACCGGACTGCGACGTCGTGAGCCCGACGTCCCTATGGACCGCCCAGGCGGCTTGAAGGTATAACCGAACCTTGCAGAGAGGCTGCAAGGCGTTTTTGTGCTGTCCGGGTACGTCGTCCGACGGCGCCGTCGATCGCCGTTTACAGGCGAGGCGGTCGTCTGCTACAATAATCGGGCTGCCCGGGGAACGGAGCTTACCGGAAAGGAAGACCGACATGAAGCCCGCAACAACGTTTGGAAACGCGTCGTTCGTCACGCTCATTCTCGTCGTCGTGGTGGCCGGCTCGAGCCAAGGCTTGCTGCTGCCCTTGCTCACGATCTGGCTCGAACAGCGGGGCGTGCCGGCGGAGCTGAACGCGCTCAACGCCGCCGCCCTCTATATCGGCGTCTTCGGGACGATGTTCGTCGTCGAGCGTCCGGTTCGAAAATACGGCTTCAAGCCCGTCATTGTGGCGGGAATCTCGCTCGTGACGGGGGCGACGATGCTGTTCTCGCTCACGGACAGCATGATCGTCTGGTTCGTGCTGCGGCTGCTGGTCGGCATCGGCGACAGCGCGCTCCATTATGCAAGCCAGCTGTGGATCGTGTCGATGTCGCCGGCGGAACGGCGCGGCCGCAACATTTCACTATACGGTATGGCGTACGGCGTCGGGTTCGCGCTCGGCCCGCTCGCGATCGGGCTGCTCCGGTTCGGGGAGGCGGCGCCGATCGCCGTCGTCAACGTGCTGTTCGTCACCGTCCTGCTGCTCGCCCTGCGATTGCGGAACGAAAAGCCGGCCGGGGCGGAAGAGCGGCCAACGGAGCGCGGCGGGTCGAACCGGTTCGTCCGCGTCTACCGGCTCGTTTGGTTTCCGCTGCTGCCGTCGTTTTTGTACGGATATATGGAAGCGTCCATGAACGGGAACTTTCCCGTTTACGGTCTGCGTACGGGCTTGACCTCCGGCGATATCGCCGTCCTGCTGCCGATGATCGGAGCGGGCAGCCTCATCCTGCAGCTGCCGCTCGGCATATGGAGCGACCGGATCGGCCGGAAGCCGGTGCTGCTGGGCTGCGGACTGATCGGCGCATGCGCCTTCCTCGCCGTCCCGTTCGCGGGAGCGAACGTCTGGATCGTCGGAGCGCTGTTCGTCGTCGCGGGAGGCGCGATCGGCTCGTTCTATTCGCTCGGACTCGCCTATGCGGCCGATCTGCTGCCGAAGGCGATATTGCCGACCGCCAACGTCCTCGCGTCGATTCATTTCTCGATCGCCAGTCTGATCGGGCCGAACGCCGGGGGATGGCTGCTGCAGCACGTTTCGCTGTCCAGCCTGTTCGTGGCGCTCGGCGGCGTATACGCGCTGTTCGTCCTCGCGGGGCTCCGGTTCCGGCCTCGGCCGCCGGAGTCGACGGAGGCGGAGGCGGGATGAAAGGGCCGACCCGAGGGCTGCCGGCGGTCGCCTTGTCGAGACGGCGGCCCGCCATGTATAATTCAGCTAGTTAACCGACACGACCGAAGAAGGAGTGAACGCGATGACTTTCGGCGCCCGCATGCTCAAGACGGGGATCGCCGTCACGCTGGCTTTGTACGCAAGCGTATGGCTCCACTTCACTCCTCCCGTCATCGCCGCCGTCGCGGCGATATTCGCCATGCAGCCTTCGATTTACCGCTCGTGGCGCTACTTTCTCGAGCAGGTGCAGACGAACACGGTCGGCGCGGCGATCGCGATGCTGGCCGGCACGTTTTTGTCCAACGAGCCGATCGCCATCGGAGTCGTCTGCGTCGTCGTCATCATGCTGTGCATCAAATTCGGCATGGAGGAGACGGTCGGACTGACGCTCGTCACCGTCGTAGCCGTCATGGAAGCGTCCGGACAGTGGGAATTCGCCTTGAACCGGTTTCTGCTCAGCTTGATCGGCATCGTATCGGCATTCGTCATCAACGTCGCCTTTCTTCCCCCGAAGCCGAAGGAGCAATTTCACGAGCAGGTGCGCGCGGTGTTCGCGCAGCTGTCCTTGCTGCTCCGCACGGCCATTTCCGACGAAATGAAGGAGAAGGTGTTCCGTGAACGGAAGCAGGAGCTGCAGGACGGCTTGGCATCGCTTGCGGCGAAATACAAGCTGCTCGAAGAAGAGCAGAAAAAGCTGAAGCGCGCCAAATTCCGGCAATCGCGGCGGCTCGTCGTGGACAAGCAAATGCTGTACGCGCTGCAAAAAGGGTTCGAAGCGCTCGAGGCGGTGCACGAGCATTTTTTCCAGGCGGAACGGACGCCGGAGATGAACAAAAGCTACGACCGCCATTTGGAGAAGCTGATCAAGTTCCACGAGCACGTGCTGTTGAAATACGACGACAAGCTGAAGCCCGGAAGCTGGGATTCGACGCCGGCCGAGGAGGCGAACGATCTGTTCATGAAACGGGCGACGGATTTTTACGGCGAAGGGCGGGACGGGTCGCAACGTCTTTTGATCGTCGCGGCGGCGATGTACGATTACGGCTGCCAGACGGCCCGGCTCGACCGGTTGGTCGAGCACGTCGAGCCGGACGACGAAGAGACGGAGGCGGCGCGCGGATAAATCCCCCAGGCGAAAGTCGCGGCAAACGGGCTTATGCCCAATCCTCCTTGTGGGCATTCGCATAGGATACGGCAAGCGAACCAGAAGGAGTGAAGGAAAGTGAGCATGTTAACGCCGTTTATGCCGCCGTTCGGCCAACAAGGAGGGTCGCAAGCGGGACAGCAAGGATACTATGGTCCGTCGGGATCGCAAGGGGGCTGGTTCGGTCCTCAAGGGCCGTTCGGCCAGCAAGGAACGCAAGGACCGTTCGGCCCCCAAGCGCCGTTCGGCCAGCAGGGGCCGTTCGGTCCTCAAGGACCGTTCGGCCAACAGCCGCCGTTCGGACCTCCGGGGCAGCAGGGCCAACAGGGCCAGCCGACGTCGCCGCCGCCCGCGTACACGCCGCATAAGCCGGCCGCCTCGGTGTATGCGGTCGATCCCGGGGCGATTTCCGGATGCTTGTACCGCAACACGTACGTTTGGCTGCATAACGGGCAGCAGTTTTGGTTTTTCCCGATCTTCGTGGGGCAGCGCTCCGTCTCGGGCTTCCGCTGGAACGGATTTTTCTGGATGTACTTCGGCATCGACCTGAGACAGATCGATTCGTTCACTTGCTTTTGAGCGCGTCCCGCAGACGTCTCCCCGATCCGTGCATGTTTCGTCGAATCCGGTCGCATCCTATGGGAGAGGTTGGGGTGGAAGTCCGTGGAAATCGCGCGCGATCCCGGACGAACCAACCGGCCGAGACGAGACGGACGGAGGTGAGACGGATGCCCAAAGGGATGAAGGACAACGAAGGAAACAAGTACAACACGAATCCCAATTACGCGGATCAAGTCGTTAACAACCACGAAGTGCAGCCGGCGCAAAACAATCCGCGCGAAAGCGACGACACGCCCCGTCATTCTTGACGGCCAACCGTCACACGGTCGCCAGCCTTCCAGGCGAAGCCCGCATTCATGCAGGCTTCGCCTTTTCGTTATGCAAATCCGCACTGCGATTTATTTACAAATATATGGATATCGGATCATTTTATGGGGGATAATCAATGTCGAATTCACTATCGAAAATGCCGTTCCCGTAGCGGAACGGAGGGGGGATTACGCAAAATGCCGGATTGGGCGGAAATTGCGCTGCGAACGCTGCTGGCCGTGGCGGTGCTGTTCGTCATGACGAAGCTGCTGGGGAAAAGGCAAGTGTCCCAGCTGTCGCTGTTCGAGTATATCACCGGGATTACGATCGGGAGTTTGGCCGCTTACGTCTCGCTGGATTTGGAGTCGACGTGGTACTTGGGGCTCGTGGCCATAGCGGTATGGGTCGGCGTCTCTCTCGGGATCGAATGGCTGCAAATCAAAAGCAAGCGGGCGCGGGACATTATCGACAGCAGGGCGACCGTGCTGATCAAGGACGGCAAAATTTTGGAGGACAATCTGAAAAAGGAACGTCTCACGACGGACGAGCTGCTGCAGCAGCTGCGCCGCAAAAACGTGTTCCGGACGGCCGACGTGGAATTCGCCATCATGGAGCCGAGCGGCGACGTCAATGTGCTGCTGACGAAGGAAAACCAGCCGCTGACGCCGAAGCATCTCGGCATCCGCGTCGCGCCCGAGCAGGAGCCGCAGGCGGTCATTATGGACGGGGAAATCATGGACGAGCCGCTGGCCACGCTCGGCCTGAACCGGGACTGGCTGCAAACCGAGCTGGAAAAGACGGGCGTCGCCGTCGAAAACGTCTTCCTCGGTCAAGTCGACAGCGCCGGACAGCTGTTCGTCGACCTGTACGACGACCAATTGAAGGTGCCGCAGCCGCAAACGAAAGCGGCGCTGCTCGCGACTTTGAAAAAATGCGAGGCGGATCTCGAAATGTTCGGCCTCTCGACCAACGAACGGGAAGCGAAAAGCATGTACGCCCGCTGCTCGAAACAGCTGGAGAAAGTAATCGATGACGTGAAGCCGCTCCTCGTTCGATAGCCCGTTTCAAATTCTTCGACCGCCTAACGAAACGTTTAGTCCGAACGGTCACCCTCCGAATACGATAACACCGTTCCATAACCGTTTGAATCGCGAAACCGAACAAGCTCTTGACGCTCGCCGAAAGGCGGACGGTCAAGAGCTTGTTTCGATTTCGTTCAGCGCCGGATGCGCCGCACGATTTCCTCCTCCGGCAGCGCGGCTCTCGCGCAGCCCGTTTCCAGCGCGGCGGATGCGACGGCGACGGCGACGCTCTCCGCCACCCGGGGGTCGAACGGCGCCGGGACGACGTAGTCCGCGCGCAGCTCCGGCTCGGCGATCAAGCCGGCGATCGCATAGACGGCCGCCATTTTCATCGCTTCGTTGATCTCGGCGGCGCGAACGTCCAACGCTCCGCGAAAAACGCCCGGGAAGGCGAGCACGTTGTTGATCTGGTTCGGATAGTCGGACCGCCCGGTCGCGACGACGACCGCACCGGCTCGCTTCGCCTCCTCCGGCATAATTTCCGGGTCGGGGTTGGCCAAGGCGAAGACGATCGCGCCGGGAGCCATGGAACGAAGCATGTCCGGATGCAGCGCACCCGCCGCCGATACCCCGATGAAGACGTCCGCCTCCCGGACGGCGTCCCGCAGCGCCCCGCGCAGGCCGCGCGGGTTCGTGATCGTCGCGACTCTCGCTTTGACCGGATTCATCCCGTTCGGCCGGCCTTCGTAGACGATCCCGTTCGTGTCGCACAGGACGATGTCGGCCGCCCCCATCGCGTGGAGCAAGTCGACCGTGGCGATTCCGGCCGCTCCCGCTCCGTTCACGACGATCCGTACCCGGTCCAGCGTTTTGCCGACGATACGCAGCGCGTTGATCAATCCCGCCGCCGTCACGATCGCCGTCCCGTGCTGGTCGTCGTGGAAGACGGGAATGTCGCACGACCGCTTCAGCCGTTCCTCGATTTCGAAGCATTGGGGGGCGGCGATGTCTTCGAGGTTGATGCCGCCGAACGTGGGGGAGAGCAGCGTCAGCGCAAAGACGATGTCGTCCGTGCTTTTCGAATCGAGGCAGATCGGCACGGCGTCGACGCCGCCGAACGACTTGAACAGCGCCGCTTTCCCTTCCATGACGGGCAACGAAGCGAGCGGCCCGATGTCGCCCAGGCCGAGCACGGCGGTGCCGTTGGTCGCGATGGCGACGAGGTTGCCTTTCACCGTGTAGTCGTACGCTTTCGTTCCGTCGTCGGCGATATGCAGACAAGGCACCGCGACCCCCGGCGAGTAAGCGAGACTCAAATCTTGACTGTTGCCGAGCGGAACTTTCGGAACGACCTCCAGCTTCCCTCTATGCCTCTTGTGCAATTCGAGCGATTCCCGTTTCAAGTCGATCAACTGCGGCACCTTCCTCCTTCGTGAGATACGAAGACTGTACCATTCACGCGGCCGATCGGGAAAATACGAATATGTTATACGTTTATTAGCGGCGATTATAAGAGTTTGCCGGCGGCTCCATCTATAAGTCCTCGTTATGAAGAGATAACTAGCATCTATTTATCGGATTTTCTGGAAGAAGCTATAATGAACGTACGATCACGAGTCTAGTTCAGCAGGAACACCTATTCGAGAGGAGGAGGTTGTTGATGTTGAAGAAGAGGAAGGCGCGCGCGGCGGCCGGCGCGCTGCTGGCGGCGGCGCTGCTCGTCCAGGCGCCGGTCGCGGTCCAAGCGGACCGTCTGCCCTGGTATGAGCAGGAGTGGAACGTAACCGGCACGGGGGGCGCCGCGGCGACCGAGCATCCGCTTGCGACGAAAGCGGCGATGGACATCATGCGGGCCGGCGGCAACGCCGTCGAAGCGGCAATCGCGGCGTCGGCCGTGCAAGGGGTGGTCCGCCCGTTCTCCGGCGGCATCGGCGGGGGCGGGTACATGCACATTTACTTGAAGGACCAGAACCGGTTCGTCGTGCTCGACCACCGCAGCGCCGCGGCCGGAACGTTCGGTCCCCATTCGTTTCTGGACGCGAACGGGAAGGAATATGACGACGACATCCGCGAAATCAGCGGGATCTCGGTAGGGGTGCCGGGCGTCGTGAAAGCTTGGGAGACGGCGCTACAGCAGTACGGTACGGGACTATCGCTCGCCACCATTCTCCAGCCGGCCATCGATGCGGCCGAAAACGGTTTTTATGCCGATCATAACTTCATCCGCGAATTGACCGAGAACGCCCCGCGCTTTCGCAACTACCAGAGCACGATCGATCTGTTCCTGAACCCGGACGGCAGCGTTCCTCCCGCGGGGACGCTGATGAAAAACGAAGATTTGGCCGACACGTACCGGCTCATCGCGCAGCAGGGCAGCAGCGCGTTCTACAACGGACCGATCGGCCAGGCGATCGTCGATGCGGTCTACAGCCCTCCGACGGTGGCGAACCCGCCGAATCTCGTCCTGCCGGGCAGCATGAGTCTCGCCGACTTGCAAAATTACACGGTGCGAACGACGGATCCGGTGAAGGTTCAATACAGAGGATACGACATTTACGGACCCGCTCCGTCGTCGTCGGGCGGCACGACGGTCGGCGAGGCGCTGAACATTTTGGAAGGCTACGATATGGCGAACCTGCCCCGCGAAGAGGCGCTGCACTATTACTTGGAAGCTTCCCGGCGCGCCTTTGCGGACCGCACCTATTTGGGCGACCCGTCGACGTATTCGGGCGCGATGCCCGTCGCCGGCTTGTTGAACGAAGAGTACGCGGAGCATATCCGGCAATATATCGACGACCGCGCCTCGGAAGGCGTCGTGCCGGCCGGCGATCCGTGGCCGTACGACGCGAATCCGAGCCTCAAGGCCAAGCCGCTTCACGCGGCCGGCAAAGTCGCGCTTGCTTACGATTTCGCGGGCGGCGCCAACGGCTCCGGATGGGATCCGGCGAAGTTCGCGACGCAGACGCGCAACGCCTCGAGCACGATTCAAGTACAGAACGAAGCCGGGAAGCTGCATATCGATTCGGGGCTGAACGCGTACGCGCGCGCCGAGTCGACCATGGCGCCCGTGAGCGACAGCGAGCTGCTCGTCCGGTTCAAGATGGATGCGCTGACCGGCGACCGCAACTTGCGGTTCTGGCTTCGGGCCGACGGCTGGAACGGCTCGACGTCGCCGCACAACGGCTACGGCTTCGAGCTGAATACGGCCGACGATACGGTCCGGTTCATCCGTACGCGGCAGAGCAACGGCGTATTCGGCCTCGGGACGTTTAACCATGCGCGAACGACCGACTGGCAGTGGCTCCGGTTCCGTGTCGAGGGAGATCAACTGAAGGTGCGGCTATGGAAGGACGGCGAGCATGAGCCGAGACAGGACTGGAGCTTTGAAATCGAAGACGATTCGGTCGTCGGCAAAGGCAAGCTGATGCTCGCCGGAATCGAGCTGACCGGCTCCGCCGGAACAGGCGGCAGCTTCCAAGTCGACGATATCGTCGTCGCCGAGCTGAATCCCGCCGCGTTCCGGGCCGACTTCACGGGTGTCGCCGACGGCGCCAGCTGGGATTCGACGGGCGGCTTCACGACCCAATTCGGCCGCGGTGCGAGCAACCCGGGCGTCGGCTCCAGCATCGCGGTGAACGACGAGAGCGGCCATATCGCCCTGGAACGCAACCAGTTCTCCTACGCGCGCGCCCAAGCGAACATGCCTTCGCTTTACGACAGCGAGCTTCTGGTGAAGTTCCGGATCAACGAGCTCGGCGGCGACCGCAACTTGCGGTTCTGGCTCCGCTCCGACGGCTGGAACTCGCTCGCCGCGCCTCACAACGGGTACGGGCTCGAGGTCAAGTCGGGCTCCGACAAGCTGCGCATTTTAAGAACGCGCAACAGCAACGGGGCGTTCGCGCTCGCGGAAATCGACCATCCCCGCACGACGAACTGGCAGTGGCTCCGCTTCCGCGTCGAAGGGGAAGGGATCAAGGTACGCGTCTGGGAGGACGGGACGCCGGAGCCGATCGATTGGCTGCACGAACGGTCGAATGCGGACGTGACCGCACCCGGCACGTTCAAGCTGGTCGCCGTCGAATCGACGGGAAGCCCGACCGGAACGGGCGGTACGTTCGACGTGGACGACATGCAGGTGTACGATTTGGACGTGCTGAAGACGCGCCAATCGACCATTCATTTGACGGTCGCCGACGAGGACGGGAACATCGTCGCGTACACGCACACGCTCAATTCGATCGGCGGCAACGGCATGGTCGTGCCCGGGTACGGCATCCTGCTCAACGACGAATTGGCGCCGCGCGTGCCTTCGAGCAACCCGCCCGGCCACCCGGACGGGCCGCGTCCCGGCATGCGGCCGCTCAGCAGCATGTCGCCGACGATCGTCATGAAGGACGGGGAGCCGGTTTTGGCGCTCGGCTCGCCGGGAGGAAGCACGATCATCACGACCGTGCTGCAGACGCTCGTCAATTACTTGGACTTCGGCATGACGCTGCCGCAAGCCGTCACGGCGCCGAGGCTGTCGCAGGGCAATTCGAGCGCGGTCGGCCATACGCTGATCGAGCCCGAGTTTTTGACGACGCCGGAATATGACCAGCTGCGGGCAAGAGGGCAGCGCTTCGACGTGACCGGCTTGAGCTACGGCATCGGCGCGGTCAACGCGATCGAGTTTTTGCCGAACGGCCAAGTGCGCGCCGTCTCCGAGCAGGTGCGACGGGGCGGAGGAAGCGCCATGGTGGACAGCGAGTACGTTCCGTAAACGGCTCGTTGGATCCGGAGTTTCGCGGGGAGTCCGCCAGTTGCGCTGGCGGACTTCTTCGCTTTTGCCGGCGTTTTTCTCCGAATCGGCTCCAAATGATGGGTTCTCTCTCTTTCGATGTAATGGTATAATTTCGGAATAGCCGACCGGTATGGGAGATGCATGCATGATCACGAACTATTTGTCCTTGCGTTATTTTCTGGAATTGGCCCATTGTTTGAACTTCAGTCAGGCGGCCCAAAAGCTGCACATCTCGCAGCCCGGTCTGAGCCAGCAAATCAGCGCGCTGGAACGAGAGCTCGGCATCCAGCTCGTGTACCGGTCCACCCGCAACGTGACGCTGACGGAAGAAGGGGAATATTTGTACAGGCACCTGCTCCCGTCCTTCGAGAACATCGAGGGCACGATCGGCGAGCTGAAAGCGAAGGGAGCCGTCCCGCAGTCGATTATCCGGATCGCGACCGTCCCTTCCGCCGCCAGCAACATGGTTCCGTATTTGATCAAGAAGCTGAGGGAGAAGCATTCGAACATCGAGTTTTACATCAAAGAGACGACGTCCGCGAACGGCATCGAGCTCGTGGAGAAAAGCGAATACCATCTCGCCTTCGTGCGCACCCCGATCGACATCAAGCAATCGATCCAGAAGCCGCTCCAGTGGATGGAGTTTTACCGGTATCCGCTGCAGGTCGCGCTGTCCGCCGACCATCCGGCGGCCGGACAGCCCTATGTCGAGCTTCAGGACATGAAGCACGAGACCTACCTGCACTACGACCCGAAGCATTCCCCGTCGCTCTATTATTTGCTCGAGCACGCCTGTCTGACGGCCGGCTTCATCCCGAAGACGATCGGCGCGGGACCGGAAATTTTGACGATGGCCAACCTGATCGCGAGCGATATCGGCATTACGCTCATGCCGCAGGACATGCTTCAGCTGCTGGGGACCTACAAGGTGAAGGGCGTGAGCATCAAGAACATGTCGCTGTACAGCTCGATATCCGTCGTATGGAACGCGATGCACGTGCCGCTGATCGCCGACGACGCGCTGCGGGTGCTGGAGGAGTTCAAGCAGTACGTGCAATTGAATCCGCTTACAGACGAGCGAATCTATAACCTCTGATTATAAATTTATAAAAACTACCTATTTCTATTAAAAAATCAACGATGGTACAGTGAGGAGGAATCGGAACAGAGAGGGGAACTCGAATATGGTAGCAGGGAGAATCAACGTTTTGTCGTACGGGCTCGGACCCATCGGCGTCAAAATCATGCAGAGCTGCATGCAAAGCCCGAGCTTCCGGCTCATCGGCGCGGTGGACATCGATCCGGACAAAATCGGCAAGGATGCGGGGGAGCTCGCCGGTACGGGTCCGATCGGGGTCGCCGTATCCGGCAGCCTCGACGACGTGCGGGACGCGGCCTGGACGGGCCGGAAGCTGGCGCTTCACGCGACGGGGTCGAACCTGGAAAGCGTATGGCCGCAAATTCGCCGGCTGCTTGATCACGGCTATTCGGTCATCTCCACCTGCGAGCAGCTGTCTTATCCCTGGGACCGGTACCCGGAGCTATCGAAGCAAATCGATCAATACGCCCGGGAGAAGCAGCAGTTCGTCATCGGGACGGGGGTCAATCCGGGCTTCGTCATGGACGCGCTAACGCTGTTCGCCACGTCCGTCACGCAGAACATTACCGGCATCCGCGTCTCCCGCAAGGTGGACGTTTCGAAGCGGCGGGTCCCGCTGCAGAAGAAGGTCGGCATCGGCATGACGCCCGAGACGTTCCGCGAGCTGGCGAGTAACGACCGGATCGGACATGTCGGGCTGGAGGAGTCCTTGCGGCTCATCGCGTACGGTCTCAACCTGTCGCTGACGGACGTGCAGAACAGCATCGAGCCGATCATCGCACGCGAGGAAGCGGAGCTGGCCGTCGGGTTGCTGAAAAAGGACGAGGTCAGCGGTCTGCATCAGGTGGCGAGAGGGACGACGCGGGAGGCGATCCCGATCGAGCTCGATCTCGTAATGTCGGTCGGCGTCAAGCAGGAGGACCGCATCGTGCTCGAGACGAAAGATCTCGGCGACGTGGAATTCGTCATCCCGAGCGGCATTTTCGGGGATACGGCTACGGTCAACGTGGTCGTGAACACCGCGAAGACGCTCTATACGTTCGGCGGCAGCGGACTGCTGACGATGGCGGACATCTGCTTGACGCGAAACGTAAGCTGAAGACGCGCGCGGCATCTTGCCGCCGCCCGTCAGTCCGGACGGCGGCGAGGCGCGAATGCGGGCGGAAACGTCACGGAAAAGGGGAATGGAAAATTGAAACCGATCATCGGCGTCACCTCATCGATCAAGGAAGGCAAAACGGTCACGACAGGCATGGACAACGCCCGTTCCGTCATTCAAGCGGGCGGCGTTCCGGTCGTCTTGCCCAGCGTCACCGATGAAAGCGCTCTCGAACGGCTGGCCGCGACGCTCGACGGATTGCTCGTCACCGGCGGCGGGGATGTCGACCCGACACTGTACGGCGAGGAGCCGCATCCGGCTCTCGGGGAAGTATGCCCGGAGCGCGACCGGTTCGAGCTGGCGATCGTCCGCCGCTTCCTGGCGCTCGACAAGCCGATATTCGGCATATGCCGGGGCTGCCAACTGTTGAACGTGGCGGCGAACGGCGACATGTTCCAGGACATACACGCCCAAGCCGGCCGGACGCTGCTGCAGCATTACCAGAAGTCGCCTCGCGGGCATGCGACCCATTTCGTCGACATCGAGGAGCGGTCGCTGCTTTACCGCATCGTCGGGGAGCGACGGCTGAAGGTGAACAGCTTCCATCATCAAGCGGTGCGCAAGCCGGGGGACGGGTTCGTCATTACGGCCGCATCCGGCGACGGCATCGCGGAGGCGATCGAGAGCGGACGGCACCGGTTCGCCCTCGGCGTCCAATGGCATCCCGAGAATATGACCGGTGCGGGCGACCGGCCGTCGCGGCAATTGTTCGAGGCGTTCGTTCAAGCTTGCGTCACGTAAAACATGCGGGAAAAAGGAGGGGTCCGGTACATGCGTTTTAGGCGGATCGCAGGGGTGCTCGTAACGGCATTGGCCGTCTTCACGGCGGGATGCGGCCCGGATTCGAAGGGGAGCACGAACGGAGACGGGAAACGGCCGCTTACGGTCGCTTTGCCGACCGAGATCAATTCGATGGACATTTACGGACACGGGGACCATGTGACGCTGTTCGCGGTGAACAACATGTTCAACGGGCTGTTCAAGCGCAACGCCAAAGGCGAGATCGTTCCCGATTTGGCGGAGTCCTACAAGAAGGTCGACGATACGACGTGGGAATTCGTCCTGAAGAAGGGCGTCAAGTTTCATACCGGCGACGAGCTGACGGCGGAGGACGTCAAGTTCACGCTGGAGCGCGCGGCCAAGGACAAATCGTTGACCGAGAACGCGACCTTCAAGACGATCAAAGAAGTGAAGGTGTTGTCGCCCCATTCGCTGCAAATCGTGACGAATGCGCCGGACCCGCTCCTGCTCAGCATTTTGGCCCGAACCGGAGCCGGTATCTACCCGAGTAAATATATCGCGGATAAAGGAATGCCGTATTTTCTTGAGCATCCGGCCGGTACGGGGCCTTATCGGTTTCTTGAATGGAAAAAAGGAAGCCATATCGCCTTCGAGCCGTTCGACGGCTATTTCGAAGGGCCGGCGAAGGACTGGAGCAAGGTCACCTACCGGATCATACCGGAAAGCTCGACCCGTACGGGAGAGCTGCTGACCGGCGGCGTCGATCTCATCCCGAACGTGACGAGCAACGAGTGGAACCGGGTGAAAAACAACGACAAGACGACGATCGTCTCCTCGAACTCGCAGCGCGTCGCCATTCTCGTGCCGAATGCGAGCGGCAACCGGCCGACGAAGGACAAACGGGTGCGCGAAGCGATCGAGCTGGCGATCGACAAGAAGCTGATCATCGAGAAGCTGCTTGGCGGCGAAGCGACCGAGACGCGCACGCGGGTGACCGAGGGCAACTTCGGCTCGAACGCCAAGCTGTTCCGTACGAGCCTGTACGACGCGGAACGCGCGAAGCAGCTGCTGAAGGAGGCCGGGTACGAGAACGGGCTGGAGCTGACGATGCAGTCGTCGAACGGCCGCTACGCGAAGGATAAAGAAGTGGCGGAGATGATCGTGGGAATGCTCGCGAACGTCGGCATCAAGGTGAAGCTGGAGCTGATGGAGTGGAACAGCTACCTGGAGCTGCGCAACGCCAAAAAGGTCGGCGACCTGCACATGGTATGGCTCGCCAACTCGTTCTACGACGCGCATATTCTCGTCAGCGAGATGCTGACGTCCAGCAGGTCGATGAGCGCGGTCGGGCTGCCCAACGCCGAGCTGGAGGAGTTGCTCAAGAAAGCTTCGGTCAATATGAACGAGGAAGAGCGGAAGAAGCAGCACGAGCGGGCGCAGGAGATCATCGCGCAGGAATTTATGCAAATTTATGTTTACTTGGAGAAAAACACGTACGGCGTCAGCAAAAGCGTCCAGTTTTCACCGAGACTGGACGAACTGATCAAGGCGTATGAGATAACGAAGAAATAACGACGGGGGCTTCGGCCCCTCCTTCGACCAACGGGGGTGAGAGCGGTTGAGACAATATGCCGTCCGGCGGCTGCTGCAAATGATTCCGGTTCTGTTCCTCATTATTTCCATCGTCTTCGTCCTGCTGTACGTGTCCGGGGATCCGGTGTTCCTCATGCTTCCCGAGGATGCGACGGAGGAGGAGGTGAACGCGCTGCGCGAGGCGCTCCGGCTCGATAAGCCGTTCTACGTCCAGTTCGGCACATTTCTGCTGAACGTGCTGCAGGGCGATTTCGGCGAATCGTTCCGGTACAAGGAGCAGGCGCTGCCGCTCGTGCTGGAGAGGCTTCCGGCGACGCTGACGCTCGCGGCCGCCTCGATGCTGGTGGCGATCGTCGTCGCGGTGCCGCTCGGGATTGTGTCCGCGACCCGCAAAAACTCCGCACTGGAGCTGTTCGTGACGACCGGCACGGTGCTCGGCAAGGCGATGCCGAACTTCTGGATCGGCATCATGCTGAGCCTCGTCTTCAGCGTCCATCTGCTCTGGTTTCCGGTATCCGGCAGCGGCACGCTCGCCCATCTCGTGCTGCCGGCCATTACGCTCGGCACGTCGATCGCCGCCTACATCGCGCGGCTGACCCGATCGAGCCTGCTCGAGGCGCTGAATCAGGACTATATCCGAACCGCGAAGAGCAAAGGGCTGAAGCGGCGGATCGTCGTCTACAAGCACGCCCTCCGCAACGCGATGATCCCGGTCGTCACGATCGTCATGATCCAGACCGGCTCGGTCGTGGGCGGGGCGCTCGTCACGGAAATGATTTTCGCGTGGCCGGGACTCGGCCAGCTGCTCGTCCAGTCGATCAACGCCCGGGACATGGCGGTCGTCCAGGCGGCGATCTTCGTCATCGCGATCATGGTCATCCTGATGAATTTGCTCGCGGATTTGTTGAGCGGCCTGCTCGACCCGCGCATCAAATACAAATAAGGAGGCGGGCGCATGACATCGAACACGCCATCTACAGCGATGAACGGCCGCGTGCTGGACCGCGCCGGAAGCGGCGGAGCGGGAAAGCTGCCCAAATGGCTGCGGCTGCTCCTGAAAAGCAAAACCGGGACGACCGGCGTCGTCATTTTGCTCGTCGTATCCGTTACGGCGATTTTCGCGCCGCTGCTCGCCCCGCACGATCCGGTGCAGCAAAACGTGGCGGATATGCTCGTTCCGCCCGCCTGGGCCGAGGGAGGAACATCGAAGTACCTGCTCGGTACGGACAATTTGGGGCGGGATATGCTGAGCCGCATCCTATACGGGTCGCAAGTATCGCTCGTGGTCGGACTGCTGTCGGTCGTACTGGCGGGAACGATCGGACTTGCGATCGGACTCGTCTCCAGCTTTTACGGGGGATGGATCGACAACGCCTTCATGCGGCTGGTCGATTCGTTTCTCGCCATTCCGAACATTTTGTTCACGCTTGTCATTTTGAAAGTGACCGGACCGGGCATGACGACGCTGATCGTCGTACTCGGCGTCACGAACTGGGTCGTATACGCCCGGATTATCCGGGCCGAGGTGCTCAGCCTGAAAGAGCGCGAGTTCGTCCGGGCGGCGAAATCGATCGGCGTCCGGGACGCGACGATCATGGTGCGGCATTTGCTGCCGAACGTGACGTCCTCGTTCATCGTCGTCTCCACGCTCAGCATGGCGACCACGATCATCGCGGAAAGCTCGTTAAGCTTTCTCGGCTTGGGCATTCAGCCGCCGACCGTTTCCTGGGGCGGAATGCTGAGCGCCGGCCGGGAATATTTGTCCGACAGCTGGTGGATGGCGACGTTCCCCGGCTTGGCGATCACGATAACGACGCTCGGCGTCATCTTCGTCGGGGACTGGCTGCGGGATCTGCTCGATCCGCGCACGAAAGAGTTGTAGAGATGCTGCTGGAGGTGACGTTGTATGGCACGACCGGTGTTGGAAGTGAGCGGGCTGAGCACGAGTTTTTTTACCGATAACGGCGTCGTTCCTTCCGTGGACGGCGTATCGTTCGACTTGCGGGAGGGGGAGACGCTCGGCATCGTCGGCGAGTCCGGTTCGGGGAAAAGCGTCACGACGCTGTCGATCATGGGCTTGATCGAGCCTCCGGGCCGCATCGTGCAGGGGGAGATCCGGTTTCGGGGCGAAAACTTGCTGCAGCTTGACGCCGAGCGGATGCGCCGAATCCGGGGCCGCGATATCGCGATGATTTTCCAGGAGCCGCTGACCGCGTTGAATCCGGTCTTTCGCATCGGCCGCCAAATTGAAGAAATGCTGCTGACGCATACCGCGATGAGCAAGGAGGAGGCGAAGCGGGAGACGCTGTCCTTGCTGAAAAAGGTGATGATTCCGCGTCCGGAGAGCGTCTACGAGGCGTATCCGCACGAGCTCAGCGGCGGGATGCGGCAGCGGGCGATGATCGCGATGGCGATCGCCTGCAAGCCGAGCGTACTGATCGCGGACGAGCCTACGACCGCGCTGGACGTCTCGATTCAAGCCCAGGTCATCCGGCTGATGAAGGACTTGATCCGCTCCGAGGGAGGCTCGATTCTGCTCATCACCCACGATCTCGGCGTCGTCGCGGAGCTCGCCGACCGGGTCGCCGTCATGTACGCCGGTCAAATCGTCGAGCAATGCGACGTCTTCACGCTGTTCCGCTCCCCGAAGCATCCGTACACGCAGGGGCTGCTCAAAAGCACCCCGCAATTGTTCGGCCAGCCGGACACTCTGGAATCGATCGATGGCTCGGTGCCGAATCCGCTCTTCCTGCCGCCGGGATGCCGGTTCCATCCGCGCTGCGCTTATGCGACCGACGACTGCCGGACGAAGCGGCCGGAATTGAATGAGATCGGTCCCGGTCATTTGGCCCGATGCCTGCTGGCCGAACGGGAAGCCGCGGCGGCCGGTTCGTAGAGAGGGGAGGGTGCGACGAATTGCAATCGTACGACAATCGAAACGTCATGTTGAAAATCGAGCGGCTGAGCAAGCATTACGCAATCGGCGGAGGCTGGCGGAAAAGCCGGAGGAAGGTGCTCCGCGCCGTGGACGGGGTCGATTTGACCGTCTACGAGGGAGAGACGCTCGGCATCGTCGGCGAATCCGGCTGCGGGAAGTCGACGCTCGGCCATATGATCATGCATTTGACGGAGCCGACGGAAGGCCGGATCGAATTCGACGGCGTCGATCTCAGCACGCTGTCGAAGGAACAGCTGCGCCGCAAGCGCAAACATATCCAAATGATTTTTCAGGACCCGTTCTCGTCGCTCAATCCCCGCATGAAAGTATTCGATCTGATCGCCGAGCCGCTGCGAACGCATCCGGACGAAAACGGCAAAAGCTTGGCCGATCAGGTGCACGCGATATTGGAAGCGGTCGGCTTGCCGCCGGAGTATGCGGACCGGTACCCGCACCAATTCAGCGGCGGCCAACGGCAGCGGATCGGGATCGGGCGGGCGCTGGCGGTGAAGCCGAAGCTCATCGTCTGCGACGAGCCGGTGTCGGCGCTCGACGTCTCCATTCAAGCGCAAATCTTGAATTTGCTGTCCGTCCTGCAAAAGCGGTACGGGCTGACGTACGTCTTCATCGCGCACGGCTTGCCGGCCGTCGCGTATATGAGCGACCGGATCGCCGTCATGTACATGGGCCGGGTCGTCGAAATCGCGGACAAGGAGCGGCTGCTGCGGCATCCGCTGCATCCGTACACGGAAGGGCTGATCGCTTCGATTCCGGTGTCGAGCCCGGAACGGAGAGGGGAAGGCCGCAACGCGCTGACCGGCGAGACGCCGAACCCGCTCGACCCGCCCGCCGGCTGCCCGTTCCATACGCGCTGTCCGTATGCGCAGCATCGGTGCCGGAGCGAGACGCCGGTTTTGAAGACCGTCGCGGGAGGGCCCGACCGGCAGGTCGCCTGCCATTATCCGCTGGAAGAAGCGTCGAAAGGGGTGGCGACGATTGGCTAAACGGATCGGCTACGGCGTAAGCGCGGCGCATCCGCTGGCGGTGCGAGCCGGCATGGACGTGCTCGAGACGGGCGGCAGCGCGGTCGACGCGGCGATCGCCGTCTCCTACATGCTGGGCGTCGCGGAGCCGTACGCATCGGGGATCGGCGGGGGAGGCGTCATGCTGGTCGCGCCGGCGGACGGCCGCGCCCCCGTCGTCGTCGATTACCGCGAGGTTGCGCCGCGCTCCGGCGTCGTTTCGGCGCACGAAACGGGCGTGCCCGGCTTCGTGAAAGGGATGGAGAAGCTGCATGCGGCGTTCGGCACGCGGGAGCTGCGGCGGTTGATCGAGCCGGCCGCGGAAGCGGCCGAAGCCGGAATCAAGGTCGGCGAAGCGCTGCACCGGCAGCTGATGCAAGCCCGGCACCTGGAGCGCGACCGGTTTCCTAATTTTTATCGCGACGGTGAGGCGCTTCGCGTCGGCGACGTTCTCGTCCAGCCCGAGCTGGCCGCCACGCTTCGCGCCTTGCAGGACCGTGGCTCCGCCTGGCTGTACGAAGGCGAGCTCGCGTCGGCGATAGCCGGCATGATCGAAGGCATGGACGCGGACGATTTCCGGAGCTACGAGGTGAAATGGAGGGAGCCGATTCATAGCGAGTTCGGCGGCTACGACGTCCTCACCTCGCCGCCCCCGTTCGGCGGCGCGACGCTGCTCCAAGCGCTCCGGCTGAGCGAGGCGCTCGGCTTGAGCCGGTACCCGGAACGATCGTCGGCGTATCTCCATCTGTGGGGAGAAGCGATCGGCTTTTGCTATTCGATGCGCAAGACGACGATGGGCGATCCCGCGTTCGGCGCCCCGTCCGCGGATGCTCTCGTCAGCCGGGAGCTGGCGGACCGGCTGGCGGAGCGGATCCGGCCGGATGCGCGGATTACCGGCGAGGCCGCTCCGGCGGACGTGGCCAACACGACCCATTTCGCCGTCGTCGACGGGGAAGGCAACCTCGTCTCGGCGACGAATACGATCGGCGGCTTTTTCGGGCCGGGACTCGCGGCGGGCGGTTTTTTCCTGAACAACCAGCTGCGCAACTTCACCTCCGACCCGCAATCGCCGAACCGCCCGCAGCCGGGCAAACGGCCGCAAAGCTACGTCTGTCCGACGATTTTGCGGAACGCCGGGCGGGCGATCGTCATCGGCTCCGCCGGAGGCAAGCGGATTCCGCTGACGCTGGCGACCATTTTGTCCAACATGACGCAGCGGGACTACGGAATCGAGGAGGCCGTGGCGAATTCGCGCTTTTTCATCGACGAAGGAGTCGTCACGGCCGAGCATCCGCTGCCCGAGCGAACGGAGGAGGAGCTGGTCCGTCTGGGCTACCGGGTGGAGCACAATCCGGACCCGATGTTTTACGGCGGGGTGCACGGGCTTTCGCTGTCGTACGAGACGGGAAAAGTAAGCGGCGCGGCGGACCCGAGGCGAGGCGGCACGTGGGCTTGCGGGTGACGGTAGGGAATGCGCGGGGCGCAGACGAGGACGCGAGACGTACAGGAGCCGTCTCGCGATCGATCCGCGACGCGAAACGATCGGTTTCGCCTATCGTTACGATAACGGATTCGCAATTGATCGGATAAGGAATCAGCGGCTATACTCGAATTGTAGCAATGCTACATAAATAGTCGAAGGAGCTGGTTCTCATGTCTAAAGCGGTATTTTATCACGCGGGATGCCCCGTATGCGTCGACGCCGAACAAACGGTGCTGTCCTACTTGGACGCTTCCAAAGTCCAAACCGAGGTCGTCCATCTCGGCACCGCCCGCAACCGGATCGAGGAAGCCGAGAAAGCCGGCGTCAAGTCGGTTCCCGCTCTCGTAATCAACGGAAGCGTCTACCATATCAACTTCGGCGCGAGCCTGGATGACGTCAAGAACGGATAATCGAAGCGGATTCGCGCGAGGGAGTCGCTTCCGATCGGCTCCCTCCTCGGACGCGGGCGCTATCGCCGCCGGTCAAGCTCCTTCGGGAGCTTTTTTGGCGTAGGCCGCGTCGTTCGCTTTTTTCCGTCCCGGTTTCCATGTACAATGGGAAAAAAACGAATGGAAGGTGCGGTCCCGCATGATATTCGATGCCCGGTCGCGGAAGGACGATCGATCCGCCCGTGTCGGCATGTCGCTGTTCCGGCTTTCGCAAGCAATCAAAAAAATGACGCAAGCGGAAAGCGACGCGCTCGGCTTGTCTCCCGTCCAAATTCAGACGCTTCTGTTCGCCTTCCATACGCGCGGGGATGCGGCGACGGTGGGCAACTTGGCCCACGCGCTCGGAACGACGCACGTCACCGCCGTAAAAACGGCGAACGGGCTCGTCCGGAAGGGGCTCATCGTCAAAACGCCCAAGGCGGACGACCGCCGGGTCACGCTGCTCGGCTTGACCGAGGAGGGCCGACGGACGGCTTCGAATGTCGAACGGTGGGGGCGTGCGCTGGAGGACGCGCTGCGGCCGATCTCGGACGACGCGCTGGCGCATTTCGAGCTGGGGCTTGGCGCCATCGTCGCCGCCTTGCAGCGAAGCGGCTACCTGTTCGCGGCGGAGCCCTGCTACGGCTGCGTCCATTTCCGTCCGAACGCCGGGGACGCGGCCGCTCCCCATTACTGCGAGCTCGTCCATACGTATTTGACCCATGAAGCTTCCTTGAAAGAATGCCCCGACCATACCCCCTCCAAGCAAGCTTGAGCGATAGCCGGGCGCCATGGCGGCGTCGACGGGTTCGCAGGCGGCTTCCATCCCTGCGCTTTTTCTCTCCAGTATCAATAGGTTGTTCCTATCGAAACGAGTCAAACAATCGTATTGAACGATCGTCGGTCCCGTTCTATACTGAACCGGAATACGGAAACTTCGTTCGAAGGGAATGGACCGACCTCTATGGATCATCATCGTACGCCATTGTTCTCGGCATTGCTCGAGCATGCGGACAAAAGTCCGATTCCGTTCCATATCCCCGGCCACAAAAAAGGGGAAGGGATGGAGGAAACGTTCAAATCGTTCCTCGGCGGCAACGCCTTGTCCATCGATCTGATCAACATCGCGCCGCTCGACGACTTGCACCAGCCTACCGGCGTCATCGGGGAAGCCCAGCGTCTGGCGGCGCACGCCTTCGGCGCGGACGGCGCCGTATTCTCGGTACAGGGGACGAGCGGGGCGATCATGACGATGATCATGTCCGTCTGCCGGCCCGGGGACAAGATCGTCGTGCCGCGCAATTTGCATAAATCGATATTGTCGGCGCTTATTTTTTCCGGCGCGAAGCCCGTCTTCGTTACGCCGGAGCGAGACCGGACGCTCGGCATCGATCACGGGGTATCCGTACGGGCCGTGAAGAAGGCGCTCGAGCGTCATCCGGACGCGAAAGCGGTGCTGGTCATCAACCCGACGTATTTCGGCGTCTGCACGAATTTGAAGGCGATCGTCGATTTGGCGCACGGCTACGGCATCCCCGTCCTCGTCGACGAAGCCCACGGGGCGCTGCTTCACTTCCACGACAAGCTGCCGATGTCGTCGATGCAGGCGGGGGCGGATATGGCGGCGACAAGCATGCACAAGCTCGGCGGCTCATTGACGCAAAGCTCGATTCTTCTTGTCCGGAAAGGCCTCGTCGAGCCGAAAGCGGTGCAGACGATGTTCAGCATGCTGACGACGACGTCGACCTCCTACATTTTGCTCGCGTCCTTGGACACGGCCCGCAAGCAGCTGGCGCTCCGAGGGAGCGAGATGGCGGAAAAGGCGATCCGGCTCGCCGAATACGCCAGGCGGCGCATCAACGAGCTGCCGGGTCTTTCCTCGTTCGGCCGGGAGCTGCTGTGGACCGAGGCCGCCTACGATTTCGACCCGACGAAGGTGACGGTGCACGTGCGCGGACTCGGCATTACCGGCTACGACGCGGAGGTATGGCTGAGAATCCGGCGCAATATCGAGGTGGAGCTGAGCGACTTGTACAACATTTTGTGCCTTGTCACGCCCGGCGACTCGCAAGAAACGGTGGATTGCCTGCTGGAGGCGCTGGCGGAACTTGCGGAAGCGCATCGCGGACAAGGGGCCGCCGAACCGACGGAGGCGGCGCTGCCGGACATTCCGCAGCTGACGCTGTCGCCCCGGGACGCCTTTTACAGCGACACCGAGCTCGTCCCGTTCGACCGGTCCGCCGGACGCATCATGGCGGAATCCGTCTACGTGTACCCGCCGGGCATCCCGGTTCTGCTTCCCGGGGAAGTGATCGGGCCGCAGCATATCCGGTATATTCTCGATCATCTGGCGGTCGGTCTTCCCGTGAAGGGGCCCGAGGATTTGTCGCTGCGCCACGTCAAAGTCGTCGTCGAAGCGAAAGCCATCTCATGAAGGATCGAACAAGCGAAGGAGGAGACGGCCATGATCAGGAACGCGGGCAGAAGAGAAAAGGTTACGCGAATGGCGTTCGACGAAGCGAAGCGGTTCATTCCCGGCGGCGTCAACAGCCCGGTCCGCGCGTTCGGCTCCGTCGGATTGACGCCGGTTATGGCCGCATGCGCGAAAGGAGCGCGGCTGTGGGACATCGACGGCAACGAGTACATCGACTACATCGGCTCGTGGGGGCCGCTCATCTTGGGACACGCCCACCCCTCGGTCGTCGAAGCGGTGCGAAAGGCGGCGGGCACGGGCACGAGCTTCGGCTTGACGACGCTGACGGAGACCGGGCTGGCCCGCCTCATCTGCGAAAGGGTGCCGTCCGTCGAGATGGTGCGGATGGTCAACTCCGGCACCGAGGCGGTCATGAGCGCCCTCCGTCTCGCGAGAGGGTATACGGGCCGGCCTCTCGTCCTCAAGTTCGAAGGCGGCTACCACGGTCACGCCGACGATTTGCTCAGCCGTTCCGGCTCCGGCATCGCCACCTTGGGCTTGCCGGACAGTATCGGCGTGCCGGAGAGCGTGGCGGCCCAAACCGTGACGGTACCGTACAACCGGCTGGACGAGGCGCGTCACGCGTTCGAGCGGTTCGGCGAGAGGATCGCCGCCGTCATTGTCGAGCCGGTCGCCGGCAATATGGGCGTCGTCCCGCCGCAGCCGGGCTTTCTCGAAGGGCTCAGAAGCTTGACGAGCCGGTACGGCAGCCTACTCGTCTTCGACGAGGTGATGACCGGCTTCCGGGTCGGCTTCCGCGGCGCTCAAGGCTTGTACGGAGTAACGCCGGACTTGACCTGCTTCGGCAAAATCATCGGCGGCGGTCTGCCGGTCGGCGCTTACGGCGGCAGGCGCGACATCATGGAGCTGGTCGCCCCGTCCGGCCCGATCTATCAGGCCGGAACGCTGTCCGGCAACCCGCTTGCCATGGCGGCCGGCTTCATGACGCTGCAGCTGCTGGCGGAGCCCGGCGTGTACGACATGCTGGAGCGCCGGGCGGCCCGGCTCGAGGAAGGGTTTGCGCGCAACGCGGAGAGAGCGGGCGTCCCGCTGCGGGTAAACCGCGTAGGCTCGATGCTGTGCGCGTATTTCACGGAACGCGAGGTCGTCGATTTCGAAACGGTTCAATCGTCCGATATGCAGGCGTTCCGGCCGTATTATGCGAAGCTGCTGGAGCTCGGCGTTTTGACGCCGCCGACGCCGTTCGAGGCGATGTTCGTCTCCGCCGCCCATGCCGAAGACGAGATCGAGGCGACGATTCGGGCGCAGGCGGACGCTTTGCAGACGATCCAAGGGGGGACACGGGGATGAGCGACCGGATTTCCGACATACGCCGTTTGTTTCCGATTCTCGACCAGCGGGTGAACGGCCGTCCGCTCGTCTATTTGGACCACGCCGCGACGGCCCAGAAGCCGACGCCGGTCGTCGAGGCGGTCAGACGGTATTACGAATGGGATAACGCGAACGTCCACCGCTCGGGACATACGCTCGGCCAACGGGCGACGGACGCGTACGAAACCGTCAGAGCCCAAGTCGCCCGGTTCGTCGGCGCCGGCTCGGAGCGCGACATCGTCTTCACCCGCGGCGTGACGTCGGCGATCAATCTCGTCGCGACCGGCTACGCGCGGGCGAAGCTCGGTGCCGGGGACGACATCGTCGTCTCGGCGATGGAGCACCACGGCAATTTGCTGCCGTGGCAGCAGGCCGCGAAGGCGACCGGCGCGACGCTGTCGTACATTCCGCTGCAGCCGGACGGAACGTTTACGCTCGAGGACGCGGAGGAGACGATTACGAGCCGGACGAAGCTGGTCGCGGTATCCCACGTCTCGAACGTGCTCGGCGTCGCCAACCCGGTAAGGGAGCTTGCGGCGATCGCCCGGAGGGTCGGCGCGGTCGTATTCGTCGACGGCGCGCAGGCCGTATCTCATATGCCGGTCGACGTCCGGGAGCTGGATTGCGATTTTTACGCGTTTTCGGGTCACAAAATGTACGGGCCGACCGGAATCGGCGTGCTGTACGGAAGGCGGGAGCAGCTCGAGCGGATCGAGCCCGTCGAATACGGCGGACAAATGATCGACCGGGTCGGCCTGCGCGACTCGACGTGGCGGGAGGCGCCGTGGACGTTCGAGGCCGGAACGCCAAACGTGGCGGGAGCGGTCGGACTCGGGGCGGCGATCGATTTTCTCGAGCGGATCGGACGGGACGCCGTCGCCGAGCACGATCGGAAGCTGACCCGTTACGCGACGGAGCGATTGAAAGAGATCGATGGGCTGACGATATACGGTCCGGAGGTAGACCGGTGGGGGCTCGTGACGTTCAATTTGGCGCGAATCCATCCGCACGACGTTTCGTCCGTGCTGGACGTATACGGCGTGGCGATCCGGGCCGGCCATCATTGCTGCAGCCCGCTCATGGACCATTTCGGCACGAGCGCCACGGCCCGCGCCAGCTTCGGCCTGTACAACACGGAGGAAGACGTCGACCGATTGGTCGAGGCGCTTCTTCATACCAAACGAGTATTCGGGGAGTGACGACGATGAAGCTTGAGGAGGAATACGGCTCTTCGCTGTTCCCGACCTACGCGAAATATCCGATCGCGCTGGTGCGGGGCGAAGGGAGCCGGTTATGGGACGAGGACGGCAAGGAGTATCTCGACTTCATGTCGGGTCTCGCGGTATGCAATCTCGGCCATGCGCCCGGAAACGTGGCGGCGCGTGTCGCCGAGCAGCTCGGGCGGCTGTGGCACGTCTCGAATTTGTTTCGGATACCGGATCAGGAGAAGCTGGCCAAGCTATTGACCGACCACAGCTGCACGGATCTCGTGTTCTTTTGCAACAGCGGGGCGGAGGCGAACGAGGCGGCGATCAAGTGCGCCCGCCGGTACCATCAGCGGGTGCTCGGCAACGGCAGGTTCGAGATCGTGACGTTCGAGAAGTCGTTCCACGGCCGGACGATCGCGACGTTGACCGCGACGGGGCAGGACAAGGTGAAGGACGGCTTTTACCCGCTGCCGGAAGGGTTCGCGTATGCGAAGTACAACGATTTGGACGATGTGGAGGAGAAAATGACCGATCGCACGGCGGCCGTCATGCTGGAGCTGGTGCAGGGAGAGAGCGGCGTACGCCCTGCGGATCGCGAGTTCGCGGTCCGTCTGGCGGAGCTGTGCGAGCGTCGGGGCGTACTGCTCATCGTCGACGAGGTGCAGACGGGGATGGGACGGACGGGCAAGCTGTTCGCCTACGAGCATTACGGCATCGAGCCGGATATCGTCACGCTGGCCAAAGGATTGGCCGGCGGCTTCCCGATCGGCGCCATGATGGGGAAGAGCAAGCTTCGCGACGCGTTCTCCGCGGGCAGTCACGCTTCGACGTTCGGCGGTGCTCCGCTGGCCGCGGCCGCCGGACTGGCGACCGTGGAGACGCTGCTCGGGGAACGGCTGCCCGAGCGGGCGGAGCGGATGGGGGCGTATGCGCTGCGCGAGCTGAGGAAACGGCTGGCGGCTTGCCCCGCCGTACGCGACGTGCGCGGATTGGGGCTGCTGATCGGCATCGAATGCGCCGGTCCGGCGGCCCCCGTCATCGGGAAGCTGCACGATCGCGGGCTGCTCGTCGTACCGGCCGGCCAGGACGTCATCCGCTTTATGCCGAGCCTGTACGTGACCGAGGAGGAGATCGACCGGGCGGTCGGCCTTGTCGCCGGGGCGCTCTCGGACGGATGACGGCGGTCGCCGCCGGACATGCGGCGCGGCGGCTCGGGACGCGCACGGCCGGTTCTATTTGTAGCTGCCCGATTTGATCGTCGCGATCAGCTGTTCCATGAAAACCCGGCTCGCCGCACACAAATATTTGTTTTTGCGGTACACGAGCCCGATCTGCGTCGTGATCGTCGGGTTTTGAATCGGAACGGTGCGGATATTCGGATTGGCGATGTAATCGAGATACGCCTTCGGCAGGACGGTGACGCCGACGCCCTTGACGACCATGTTGACGATCGACTCCATCGTCGTCATCTCCATGACCGGTCGCGGCGCGAAATCGAACGCGCGGCAATGCTCGTCGATCAGCCGGCGCATCGAATACGTGCCGGGCAGCAGGACGGACGGCGTCTCCTTCAGGACGTCGAGCGAGACGAACGGCAGCTCGGCGACCGGATGATCGGCGGGGGCGGCGAGAGCGAGATTTTCTTTGTACAGCGGAATCGATTCCAAGTCGTCGTGCTCCATCGGCAGAAGCGCGATGCCGAGATCGAGCTCGTTTTGCAGCAGCCCGTCGTATATATCCCCGGTGCGCAGGCCGAGAACGGACAGCTCGACGTTCGGGTAGCTGCGATGGAACCCGATGACGGTCGGCGGCAGCAAGTAGTTGACGACCGTCAGCAGCGCGCCGATCTTGAGCGTCCCGCGCTTCAAGCCTTGCAGCTCGCTGATGGCGGCCCGCGCCTGGGACAGCTCGTGAAACACGTTGTAGCTGTGGTGCAGCAGCGTCCGGCCCGCTTCGGTCATGATCGTTTTTTTGCCGACGCGGTCGAACAGCGGCGTGCCGATTTCGTGCTCGAGCAGACGGATTTGCTGGCTGAGCGACGGCTGGGCGATGCCGAGCTTCTCGGCGGCGCGGGTGAAGTGAAGCTCCCGGCAGACGGCCATAAAATATTCCAGCTGTTTCAGTTCCATGGGGATGCCTCCAATTCGATGCAGAACGATAGGTAGTAACAATGATATTTGGATTATCATAACGGAAAATGTATCAAAAGAAAAGGGGGAATCCGGATGGCGCAGTCCTACAATTTCAACGCGGGGCCGGCCCGGCTTCCGGCCGAAGTGCTGGAGCAGGTGCGGGAGGAGCTTCTCGATCTGAACGGCACCGGCCTGTCCGTCCTTGAAATTTCTCACAGAAGCAAGGTGTACGAAACGATCCACGGCGAAACCCGGCAATTGCTGCGGGAGCTGCTCGACATCCCCTCCGATTGCGAGGTGTTGTTCCTGCAAGGAGGGGCGAGCACGCAATTCGCCATGGTCCCGTTGAATTTGCTCGTCGAAGGGCGGACGGCCGCGTACGTGCTCAGCGGCACATGGTCGGTCAAAGCCCGGATGGAAGCGGACAAGGTGGGCGACGTCGTCGTCGCCGCAAGCTCGGAAGCGGACAAGTTCAGGAACGTTCCGGACGTGCGCGGGCTGTCCGTCCGCCCGGATGCGGCTTACGTGCATATGACGACCAACGAGACGATCGCGGGCACCCAGTTTCGCGAGTTTCCCGATCCGGGCGGCGTTCCGCTCGTAGCCGACATGTCCAGCGACCTGCTGTCGCGGACGGTCGACATGTCCCGCTTCGATCTCGTGTACGCCGGAGCGCAAAAAAACGCGGGGCCTTCCGGCGTTACGATCGTGATCGTACGCAACGACTTGCTTCGCGGCATCCCGAGAACCGTCCCCGACATTTTGAATTATCGGGTTCACGCCGAGCACGGCTCGCTGTTCCATACGCCGCCGGTGTTTTCTATCTACATCGTCAACCTTGTGCTGAAATGGATTCGCCGCAACGGCGGTGTCGTCGGCATCGAGCGAAACAATAGGAGGAAGGCGGAGCTGCTCTACCGCACCGTCGACGAGAGCGGCGGCTTCTACGAAGGGTTGGCCGGCCGGGACAGCCGGTCGATGATGAACGTGACGTTTCGGACGCCGGACGCGGAACGGGACGAGCTTTTCGTGAAGGAATCGGAACGGCACGGCTTCGTCGGGCTGAAAGGACACCGGGACGCGGGTCATTTGCGCGCTTCGATCTACAACGCGGTCGGGTTGGAAGATTGCCTCGCGCTGACGGCGTTTATGCGGAGTTTTCTGCAAAGGTACGGGTAAGCGAGTGGTGAGTGGGGCCGGAGAACGATAGGTATAGACTATCGTATGGAGTAAAAGAATTGGATTGTTATATCGTTCGGTCGATTTTATACTCAAGGTGCTTGCCATTTCGTACCGGGGAGGCGAACTTCATGCGTATTCACTACTTGCAGCACGTCCCGTTCGAAGCCCCCGACCTTATCGCGGTATGGGCGAAGGAAAAAGGACACCGGCTGTCGGGGACGGCGCTGTATGAATCGTCCCGGCTGCCGGACCCTTCGGCGTTCGACATGCTGGTCGTGCTGGGCGGCCCGATGGGGGTACACGACGAAGCCGACTATCCGTGGCTCGTCCCGGAAAAGCGGCTGATCCGGGAAACGGTTCAGCTGGGCAAGCCGGTGCTCGGCATTTGCTTGGGCGCCCAGCTTTTGGCCGAAGCGGCCGGCGGGAGCGTGACGCGCAATCCGGTCAAGGAGATCGGCTGGTTCCCGGTCCGGCTGACCGAGGAGGCGAAGCGGTCCGAGACGTTCGGCCAGCTTCCGGAGCAATTTCTGCCGTTCCATTGGCACGGCGATACGTTTTCTTTGCCGGACGGCGCTACACGAATCGCGTTCAGCTTGGGGTGCGCGAATCAGGCGTTCGAATACGGGGACGGCGCGATCGGCTTGCAGTTTCACCTGGAATGCAGCGAATCCGGCATCCGCCGCATGATCGAGCACGGCCGCTTCGAGCTGGGTGGCGGGGAATTCGTGCAACGCGCCGAGGATATGACGGACCGGTCCGAATGGCTGTCCGCGTCGAAAGCCGTCCTATGGAAGCTGCTGGACGGTTGGGAAGCGGGCTGCCGATCCCGAATGCGAACGCGCGAGTCCGAACGCGCCAACCGCGACCGGGCAGGCGGCGAGCCGTACCGGGTGGTCGGCGACTGAATCGCCGGGTTCATCTTACATCGATAGCGAATGGGAGGACGATCGATCATGGAAACAGGAACGATTCGAGTGAAACGAGGCATGGCCGACATGCAAAAAGGCGGCGTCATCATGGACGTTATGAACGCCGAGCAGGCGAAAATCGCCGAGGCGGCCGGAGCGTCCGCGGTTATGGCGCTGGAGCGGGTGCCGGCGGACATCCGCGCGGCGGGCGGCGTCGCCCGGATGGCCGACCCGGTCGTCGTCGAACAGGTGATGCAGGCCGTCTCGATCCCGGTCATGGCGAAGGCGCGCATCGGGCATTTCGTCGAAGCGAAAGTGCTGGAGGCGCTCGGCGCGGACTATATCGACGAAAGCGAAGTGCTCACGCCGGCCGACGAATGCTATCATATCGACAAGCGCGATTTTACGGTGCCGTTCGTCTGCGGAGCGCGCGATTTGGGCGAGGCGCTTCGCCGGATCGGCGAAGGAGCGTCCATGATCCGCACGAAGGGAGAGCCGGGGACGGGCAACATCGTGGAAGCGGTGCGGCATATGCGCATGATGACGGGGCAAATCCGCAAGGTGCAGGCGATGAGCAAGGACGAGCTGATGGCGGAAGCGAAACAGCTCGGCGCCCCTTACGAGCTGCTGCTTCACGTCCACGAGACCGGGAAGCTGCCCGTCGTCAATTTCGCCGCGGGCGGCGTCGCCACTCCCGCCGATGCGGCGCTGATGATGACGCTCGGCGCCGACGGCGTGTTCGTCGGTTCGGGCATATTCAAATCGGACCAGCCGGAGAAATTCGCCCGCGCCATCGTGCAGGCGGCGACGCACTTTACGGACTACGAGCTGATCGCGAACGTGTCCAAAAACTTGGGCGCGCCGATGAAAGGAATCGAAATATCCCGGCTGCAGGCGGCGGAACGGATGCAGGACCGCGGCTGGTAACAGCCGGTCGGAAGGAGGCGGATACGATGGAGGCGAAGGAGCGGATGGAAGCCGTCGAACGGCGAATCCGGGAGGCGTGCCGGCGCAGCGGCCGCAGCCGGGATGAAGTGAGCGTCGTCGCCGTCACCAAACACCTTACGCTGCATGAAGCCGAACGGCTGATGGAGCTCGGCGGCGCTTCCCATATCGGCGAAAGCCGTTGGCCGGACGCCCGGGACAAGTGGGAGGCGCTTCATTCGCGGGGAACGTGGCACTATATCGGTCATCTGCAGACGAACAAAGTCAAAGACGTCATTTCGCGCTTCGACTACGTTCATTCGCTCGACCGGCTGCCGCTCGCGCACGAAATCGAAAGGCGGGCGGCTGTCTTGGACCGAGCCGTGCGATGCTTTGTCCAGGTTAACGTCTCAGGAGAGACAAGCAAATACGGGTTGAAGCCCGAGGAGCTGTTCGATTTCGCCGATCAAGTCGCCCGTCTGCCCCATATCCGGGTCGTCGGTTTGATGACGATGGCCCCGCTCGCGGACCGCCCCGAAGCGGCCAGACCGGTTTTCGAAGGGTTGAGGAAGCTTAGAGACCGATTGAACGCGCAAAATCCGTTTCCGTATCCGGTCGAGCATTTGTCCATGGGCATGTCGGGCGACTTCGAGGTCGCCGTCGAAGAAGGCGCCACCTGGCTTCGGCTCGGGTCGATCTGGGCGGGGAGGTAATCCACATGCATCGCGAGCATGAACATGAACGGGTACGGGCCTGCACGTACGACGAGCTGGAGCAGTGGAGGGAGCATGTCCGGTTTTGCTTGAACTGGCACAAAAAGGACCATAACCGGACGGAAATCGAAGATTGCGAATTTTTGCTGCGGATCATCGAAGAGCAAATGACGCTGCTGGCCCGGAAAGGGAACGATTCCGGGTAACTCGGCAGGAGGAGGGGGCGAACGCGCGTGCGGAACGAGAAGAATGCATGGAACGTGAACAAGAACGCGAATAAGAACGTGAACAAGTACGAATCCGCGAACGATGACGAAAACACGGCTTCCCGGTCGGCCTCCGTCCCTTCGAGATGGAGCGATTGGAAAACCGTCGTCAAGCCGGGCATTCTGATGTCCAACCTGTTCGCCGCCGTCGCGGGCGGCTTTCTCGCGACCGGCCGACCGTTCGGATTTCCCGCTTTCGTCTATATGCTCGTCGGGACGGCGCTGATCGTCGCGGCCGCGTCGATGACGAACAACGTGCTCGACCGGCACCGGGATACGCGCATGGCCCGAACCCGCAGCCGCGCGCTGCCGTCCGGGCGGCTATCGCCCCGAATCGTTGCAGGCGCCGCGGCGGCGGCGGCCGGAAGCGGCCTCCTTCTGCTGTACGTCCTCGTCAATCCGCTGTGCATGCTGCTCGGCATCGTCGGTCTGTTCGTCTACGATGTCGTCTATACGCTTTGGCTGAAGCCGAGATCGACGTGGAGCACGTCGGTCGGAGGCGTCGCCGGGGCGATGCCTCCGATGATCGGCTATTGCAGCGTATCGGGCGAATTGGACGCCGGCGCTTGGCTGCTGTTCTTGTTGATGTTCGCTTGGCAGCCGCCGCATTTTTGGGCGCTCGGCATTTTGAAGCGGGAGGAGTACCGGGCGGCCGGCTATCCGCTGCTTCCCGTCGTGAAGGGCGTTCGCCGCACGAAGCTCCAAATGCTGCCGTATGCCGCGGCACTGCTGCCGATTCCCGGCCTCCTGTATCGTTTCGGTTACGGGGGACCGTTCTTTACGGCTTTCGCCACCGGTCTTCTCCTCGTCTGGTTCGTGATGTGCGTGCGAGGCTTAACCGCGAAGGACGAAGCCCGATGGGCGAAAGGCACGTTCCGTTTTTCCTTGTACGCGTTGACGCTGTCATTCGCCGCGATCATTGCGGAATCCGCGCTGTCGGGAACGGCACCGCTTTAAGCGGTCGTCCGCCGCATCGGCGATCATGCCTCCTCTTCGTACGCCACCGCTCCCGCCGCTACGGGCCTGACGATACCGGCCTGCCCCGGCCGCTCACCCAGCCACGCCCCTTGCTCGATCAGCTTGCGCTGCAGCTCCCGCACCGGCACTTCGCGGAAGCCGACGCCGGCGGCCCCGGCCATCGAAGCGGCCACCCCGGCCGCTTGGCCCATGGCGAAGCAGTTCGGCATCACCCGCAGCGATCCTTGAACCGGCCGGTCGGAGGAGACCGAACGCCCGGCTACGATCAGGTTCGATTTGCCTTTCGGCAGCATGCAGCGGTAAGGGACGCCGTGGGACTGGCCCTTCGGCAAATGCTTGATCGTCATCGTGCTGCCCGCATTGGCCAAATGGATGTCGATGAAGTACGAGTTCCGCGCGATATCGTCCTCGAACGTGCGCATCGACAAAAAATCTTCGACGACAAGCGTATAATCGCCCTGAATGCGGCGCGTCTCGCGGATGCCGATCTGGTCGCCGGAATGGACGAGATGAATGTTTTCGAAGCCCGGCACGCGACGCCGCAAAAACCGGATTTGCGTGTCGATCAGCCTGCGGCCTTCGACCGCGGCGCGAGTCAAATCCTCGGCCTTCGTCCCGTCGATGTCGAAAATATGGCCGAAGTTGAAGCCCGCGACGGAATCGGTAATCCACGCGATACCGGAAATGCGCTTCCTCCCCTCGGGCAGCTCGCCGTCCCGCTGGGCGGCGGTAACCAGCTCCTCCAGCTGCGGGTGCTGGCCGGTTTCCCGGATAAACCGGTCGAAGCGGTCCTTGTCGGCCCCCGTGACGACGAAGCACATCGTTCCGGGCTGTAGCTCTCCTTGCTCGCCGCCGAGCTGGAAAGGGACGCCGGCGAGAGCGGCCAAGTCCGCATCTCCCGTCGCATCGATATACAGCTTCGCTTGCACGACGGAACGGCCGGATTTGTTGCTGATGACGAGTCCGTCGATGCGGTCGCCGTCGAGCAGCACTTGATCCGCGACGGTATGGAACAGCAGCTTCGCTCCGCTGTCCAGGACGGCTTCGTCGTAGACGCGCTTCAGCGTCTCGACGTCGATCGGTACCCAGTCGAGCCGGTCTTTGTACCGGTTCAGAAAGCGGTCGCCGGCGGCCAGCTTCATCTTCTCCAGCAGCTCGAGCCCGATGCCGCGGATGACCGGCTTCTCGCCGTCCGTATACGGGCAAAAGGCGGGGACGAGCGCCGCCGTTCCCATGCCCCCGAGGTAGCCTCGCTGTTCGATCAGGAGCGTTTCGGCTCCGTTGCGGGCGGCGGCGATCGCGGCCGCGACGCCGGAGGCGCCGCCCCCGACGACGACGACGCCGGGCGTATGGCGGACCGGAAGCTGCTGAGACGGGACGGTAATCGTACGAATGGCTTGATTGGACATGAGCGTTTCCTCCTTGGCGGTTGGACTGTCGGTTCCTATTATAGTTCGCCGTGCGAGGAGGTCCAGTTTAACTTTGGTTTAACGAAAAGCGCCTTCACCGGGAGAACAGGCCCGGATCGGCGTAGCGAAAAGGGGCGAAGCTTCGGCTTCGCCCCTTTCGACTTTGCAAAAAAACTTTCAAGCTGCTTTTTAAGCTTTTTCTATTCTTGCGCCCTAATATTCGCACAGGAGGACCTCGACCTTATCACTTGCATTCATGTTGTATAGTGAAGGATGTAGGTGGAAATCAAAGAAAAGGAGCTGGGGAGCATGAACATTCATTTCGAAAGGCCGAGCCCGAAGGAATACATCGAATTGCGCCAAGCGGCCGGTCACGATTCGAAGGACGAAGCGAGGGCCGAACGCGCCTTGGGCCGCTCGATCGCTTCGCTTACCGTAAGAGACGACGGCTCGAAGCTGATCGGAATGGCCCGGGTGATCGGAGACGGCGCTTATTATTTTCAAATCGTCGATTTGACGGTCGCCCCCGAATACCGGGACACGGGGCTCGAACGAAAGATGATGGCCGAGCTGGCGGATTACTTGACCGGCAGCGCGCCGAAAGGGTCCGAGGCGATCTTGATGGCGGACGTTCCGTCCATCGAGATGTACAAAACGTACGGCTTCGAGTTCACGTATCCGAATTCGATCAGCCTGCGCAAGATGCTGTAAAGCCGATTACCCCGCGGCCTGCTTCTCGGAGGCAGTGTCGCGGGAGATCGAAAATTTCGGGACTTTAAGCAGAAGGGCGACGAGCAGCAGCACGAAGCCCGTCAGCGCGAATACGATCGGGATCGGGATTTGTGTCGCGGCGAAGCCGCCGATCAGAGGGCCGAACAGGAGCCCCATTTGGTTGGACGACTGATTCAAGCTGAACGCGCGGCTGCGGAAAGCCGGGTCGGTCCGTTCCGCGATAAAGGCGTTGAGCGCCGGATACACCGCGGCGAAGAACAGCCCGTAGCCGAAGCGCAGCGCCCCGAAGCCGACCAAGCTGTGGAAGAACACCTGCAGCACATTTCCGATTCCTCCGCCCAACAGGCCGATGAACAGCACCTTCTCATAGCCGATCCTCGTGCCGTGCTTGCCCCACCAAGGAGCGGCGATCAGCGTCGCCACGCCGACCGACGAGAAAATGATGCCGGCGTACAGCGATGCGGACGACGGGTCCGAACCCAGCTTTTGCACGTAAATCGTAAGAAGCGGCTCCAGCACCATGACGGACGTCGTCACGACGAAGACGACCGCGAAGGCGATCATCAAGCTGCGGTTGGAGGCGGCGACCTTCAAATCTTGCGAGATGGACGATCGTTTCGCCGTCGACCGGTTGAACGACGGCTCCTTGACCCAGAACAAACAAATGAGGAAGGCGACGAACACCATGCCGCTCGCCAGCGCGAAGGTGTCCCGCGGCCCGATCATATGGCTGACGACGCCGCCCACCAGCGGACCGATGATCGATGCGGCCGCACTCGACGTCGAGATGACGCCCAGCGCGTACCCCATATGCTTCTCCGGGGTGTTCGTGGCGACCAAGGCGACGGCGGACGGGATGTAGCCGGCCAGCAGCCCTTCCAGTATGCGGGCGCCGATCAGCTCGTACGGGCTGTCGACGATGAAATAAAGAAAATAGCAAAACGCCAAACAAATGCCGGCCCGCAGCATCATCGGCTTGCGCCCGTATTTGTCGGCCAGCGAGCCCCAGAACGGCGCGATCAGCGCCCCGGACAAAAACGTAACGGCGAATACGACGCCCGTCCAAGCCTCCAGATGGCTTTTGATCCCGATGTCGGTTTCCAAAAAGATCGACATGAACGGGATGGAGACCGAGTACGCCATGCTGACCAAAAACGTGCCGATCCACAATACGACCAAATTGCGTTTCCAAGAAAATGACGCCATGTTAGCATGTCCCCGATCGTCGGATAGTTACCTCCATGATACCATCTGGCGGCCGGCAAGTTCGATAAAGGATTGTTATGGACGCGATAGAAGGCGTTGATGGACGAATTTCGACCGAAGCTGCCGGGAGCCGGCCGACGGCTAAAGAGGCCGAGTGAGGCGTGGGGCCCGCGATTTGAGCCGCGATCGTTACAAACGGTCGCAGATCCTTTATAGTAAAAGTGGAGCGGTCAAGAGAGACAATCGTTCCCGATATGGAAGGATCGCGATACGATAATCGGTAAGTAGGGGGGAGCCGGCCCTGATTGAAAGCATAAGGAAATGGGCTAACAAGCTGAAGCGGCAAGTGTTCGTCCTGTACTTTGCCTACAAAGACGATCGAACGCCTTGGTATGCGAAAGCGGTCGCCGTGTGCGTCGTCGCTTACGCGTTCAGCCCGATCGATTTGATTCCGGATTTCATCCCCGTATTGGGCTATTTGGATGACGTGATCCTGATTCCGCTTGGCGTTGCGCTTGCGCTGAACATGCTGCCCGAAGCCGTGATCCGGGATTGCACGAGAAAAGCGGAGGAACGGTTACAACCGGGCAAACCGAAAAATTGGATTGCCGGAAGCCTCATTATTTTCGTTTGGATCGCCGTTTTGCTTTGGTTCGGGATGTTCCTTTACCGCTCGGTATTCGATCGTTCGTAAGGCGCTTGATTGGCGCGGGCAAGTCATCGAAGCAAAAAAATTAACATAATAATTATTATGTCTACTCAAACTGCTGCAAACGGGACGCCTCAACGAACGGAGGAGCGCGAATCGAGCAATCCATAAGAAATATCGGCCGCTCTTTCGTGCTACAATCGAATTAACGATACGAAAGAAAGGTGATTCGATGCGCAGAACGTATTCGAGAGGCCGGCTGTGGACGGCGTGGATCATGAGCGGCTTGACCATCCTGTTCATGCTGTTCGACAGCGTCGGCAAGTTCATGAAGCCCGACGTCGTCGTCGAAGGGACGGTTTCGCTCGGCTATGCCGAGCACCATATCGTATTGATCGGCGTGCTGGGGCTGCTGTCCACGATTCTGTACGCGATTCCCCGCACGTCGCTTCTGGGCGTCGTGCTGATGACCGGGTTTTTCGGAGGCGTCGTGGCCACGCACGTACGAATGGACGCACCGCTGTTCACGCACACGCTTTTTCCGGTCTACCTGGCCGTCTTGGCCTGGGGCGGCCTGTGGCTGAGGGACGAGCGCGTACGCAGCCTTTTTCCGCTGCGGAAAAGCGAAGATTGAACGTCGGCGGGGAACGGTCGACCGAAGGCTTCTGCCGGTTAGGGCGGAGGTCTTTTTTTCGTTGAATCGAAACGTTGGGAAAAGACGGCTCGGACGATCCAATCGAATTCCCGTCGGGCGTATGGTACACTAGCAGGGAGACTTCCGCCGACCGCTAACGCCGGAAGACCAGACAGGGGGGTGACGGGAATCGATGCGTTGGCGTTCCGTTCTCGACGCGTATCGGCATATGCGGATCCGCAACAAGCTGTCGCTGCTGATCGCGTTCATTATCGCGCTCTCGATGGCGTTTACGATTATCGTGCAGCAGTATGCGTTCTCGATCTACGACGGGCAAATTTACGACAAATCGGCCCGCGCGCTCAACATGTCGTCCGCCGCCATCGAAAAGGAGCTCGACCGGCTGGAGCAGCTGTCATACAGCATCGCTACCGACGTCACGATCCAAGGGTGGCTGACGTCGCTTAAAGAAAGCGCTTCCGATTACGATCGGCTGATCGTGCGCCAGCATCTGGTCGACCGGCTGTTCAGCTATTCGGGCTCGGAGCCTTATTTGCACTCGATCCAGCTGATCGATGCGAGAGGGACCGAGCATGACGGCGGGAACATCGTCCGGATCGATCCCGGCAAAATGCGCCGCATCCTCGACACCGCAGCGTCCGCGATGGGCGACAACCGGTGGATATATCCGGATGCGGACGATTCCGCGATGATCGCCGTTCGGGAAATCCGCTCGTATTCGAATACGAACTTCGACTTGGCCCACCTCGGTACACTCGTCGTTCGCATCAACATCGACCGCATCGTCAAAGACCTTGCCTCGGAGGAAGGCGATATCGTGCTTACGTCCGGCGAGGACGTCATCTTTCCGCAGCGTCCGGCGGTCGATGCGGCGAGCTTGACCAGTTCGGTCGGGCCGGACAAAGGATATTCGATCCGCGACATCGGCGGGGAGCCGTATTTCGTCTCGCATATCCGCTCTCGCGACACCGGGTGGACGTACTGGAGCGTTACGCCGTTCGACCGAATATTCGAATCGATTCTGTTCATCAAGCGGCTCGTCGTCATCGTCTTCGTCGGCATTTTCGCACTCGTCATCGTGCTCGGCATTCGCTTCTCGCGAAGCATCACCCGACCGATCGACGATTTGATCGTCCGGATGAAGCTGGCGCAAAAAGGCAACTTCGAGGAAGCGAACGTGCTCGCTCCGTCGGACGTGCGGCTCGGCATGGACGAGATCGGGCTGCTGCACCGGACGTTCCGTTTCATGATCGAGCGGATCAATCTGCTCATCAAAGAAAATTATGCGAACCGGCTGCTGATCAAGGAGACGGAATTCAAGGCGCTGCAGGCGCAGATCAATCCGCATTTTTTGTACAATACGCTCGAATCGATCAACTGGATGGCCAAAATCAACCGGCAGCCCGAAATATCCGAGATGACGGAGGCGCTCGGCTACCTGCTCCGCAATTCCGTCGACATGAAAAAGCCGATGATCACCGTCGGCGAAGAGCTCGACATCGTCCGCAGCTACGTGACGATTCAGCAGTACCGGTTCGAGGAGCGGCTCCGGTTCGAATTGGACGTGCCCGCCCCGCTGCTCGATCGGCCGCTTCCGAAGCTGACGCTGCAGCCGCTGCTCGAAAACGCGATACATTACGCGCTGGAGCCGACGATCGAGCCTTGCCGGATTGCGGTCCGGGGATTCGAGGAGGGAGACGGCTTCTTCCTGACGGTCGAGGACGACGGTCCGGGGATGCCGCCGGATACGCTGGAGCGGCTGCGCAGCGGCGAATTGCGGACGAAGGGCAAAGGAATCGGCCTGCTCAATATCGACGAGCGGATCAAGATCGCATTCGGCGACGAATACGGCATCCGGATCGGCGGCGGACCGGGTCGAGGGACCCGCATCACGATCGCGCTTCCGCGCGAAACGGGGGGATAACATATGTACAAGGTGCTGCTCGTGGATGACGAGCGTATAATATTGGACGGCATTTCCCGGATGGTCGACTGGACGTCGCTCGAGACGGAGCTGGTCGGCACGGCGCGCAACGGCGTCGAGGCGTTCGAACGGATCCGGGAGACGAAGCCCGACATCGTCATCAGCGACATCCGGATGCCCGGGATGGACGGTCTCGAGCTGGTCGAGGCCGCGCGCGTCTACGATTCGCGCATCCGCTTCGTGCTGCTGTCCGGCTTCGGCGATTTCGATTACGCCGCCCGGGCGATGCAGTACGGCGTCCAGCACTACTTGCTGAAGCCGACGAACGAAGACAAGATCGGCGACGCGCTGCGAAAAGTCGTCGCGGAGCTGCGGCGGGAGGAAAGCCGGGACACGTTCGTCCGGACGGTGAAGCAGGAGCTGGACCGCGTCATGCCGCACGTGAAGGAGCAGTTTCTGAAGGAGTTCGTCACGAACAAGACATACGGCAGCCGCGATTGGAACTATTACCGAAGCTTGTTCCGGCTCGACGCCGACTACCGGGTGCGGCTGCTCTTGTTTCAGCTCGAAGGGGAGTTCGAGTTCGAGCATTTGTTCGCCGTCAAAAACATCGCCGAGGAGCTCTTGGACAAGCCGCTTCTCAGCACGACGATCGGCGATCACGTCCTGATCGTCATGGAGGATCCGGGAGACGGGCCGGAAAACCTGTTCGAACGGATATACCGGATTCGCGACACGTTCCAGCATTATTACAAAAAAGACGCGACGATCGCGCTGAGCGAGCCCGACCATATCGTGAACGCGCGAAGCCTTTACCGGGAAACGCTGCAATGCTTGAATTACCGGTTCTATCTGGGCGAGGGCAGCCTGATTACGCGCAAGGACACGGCCGCCGGGCAGCCGGGGCGCATCACCGACTTCGCCTTCGACGAGGAACGGCTGAACATGCCGGTCCGGTCCGGACATCGCGAGGAAGCGTCGGCGGCGCTGGCCGAATTCATCGCCGGGCTGAAAGAGGCGCAGCTCGATATCGACGTGACGAAGTCGTACGTCATCCAGCAGTTCGTGTCGCTGATCCGGCTTTGCGAGCCCGGAACGATGGAGGACTATTACAAAAAAATACCGCTGATCGTCGAAATGACGACGCTGCAATCGATCCAGTCGTTTCTCGAAAGCGTCGTCGACGAAATGACCGAGCGGCATTATCGGCAAAACACGGTCAAGCACGGCGCTATCGTGCGCAAGGCGATCGCCGTCATCGAGGAGCAGCTCGGCAATCCGGAGCTGTCGCTCAACTGGGTGGCCCACGACATGCTCTACATGAACGCCGATTATTTGGGCAAATTGTTCAAGAAGGAAACGGGCGAGAAATTTTCCAATTACGTCATGAAAGCGCGGATCCGGAAGGCGATGGAGCTGATCGCCGGCGGCGACCTGAAAATATTCGAGCTGGCCGAACGGCTCGGCTTCGGCGACAACCCGCAATATTTCAGCCAAGTGTTCAAGAAGGTCGCCGGCTGCACGCCGTCGGAATATATGAAGTCTTTCGACAACTCTGCTTTTTGAACAAACAGATCGGGTTTTTGGATTAACGTTTCCCCCCTCAAGCCGGATAATAGGGAATGTAAGCACTATCAAACGCGATGATGCAAACGATGGGGGAGGACTACGGGATGAGAAAAGCGGTTACCTCGTTTTTGGCAACGGCCCTGCTGCTGACCGCCTGCGGCGGCGGAGGGGCGTCGAACAACGCGTCTACCGGTTCCGGAACAAGCTCGACCGGGACGGGCACGACGCCTGCGGCGGACGCGAAGAAAGATCCGGTCACGCTTCGCGTCGCTTGGTGGGGAGGCCAATCCCGCCACGACTATACGTTGAAGGTGATCGAGCTGTACACGAAGAAAAACCCGCACGTCAAAATCGAAACCGAGTACGCCTCGTTCGACGATTACTGGAAGAAGCTCGCTCCGCAGGCGGCGGCGAACGGACTGCCCGACGTGTTCCAGATGGACATCTCCTACTTGACGCAATACGGCGGCAGAGGTCAGCTGGAGGATTTGGAGCCGTACACGAAAAACGGAACGATCAACGTGAAGGACGTGAGCGAAAACAGCTTGTCCGGCGGCAAGGTGGACGGCAAGCTCGTCGCGATGAACCTCGGCTCGAACGTGCTCGGCTCGACGATCGATCCGCAAATGCTGAAGGACGCCGGCGTGACGCTCAAGCAAGATTGGACGTTCGCCGATTTCGAGGAAATCGCCGCCAAGCTGAAGGCGAAAGGCAAAATGATCGCGGCCGACCTGCGTCACGACGTCGTCTTCCCGTTCTACCTGCGCGGTCAAGGGCTGCACATGTACGCCGCCGACGGCGCCTCGCTCGGGTACGCCGACGACAAGCCGTTCATCGACTACTACACGATGTACCAGAAATGGTACGACGCCGGCTACCTGCTGCCGCTCGACAAGCTGGCGCAGAAGAAAGGGACGCCGGAGGACGACGAAATGGTGCTGGGCAACGCCGCCTCGTCGAACGGCTGGTCGAACCAATACATTTTGATGGCGAACGCGGCGAAACGTCCGCTCGACATTCATCCGTACCCGAACTGGAGCCAGAACAAGGCGCTGTTCTTGAAGCCGAGCATGTACTTCTCGATCGCCAAGTCGTCGAAGGTGAAGGAGGAGGCGGCCAAGTTCATCGACTTCTTCATCAACGACATCGAAGCGAACAAAATCATCAAAGGCGAGCGCGGCGTGCCGGTCTCCTCGAAGGTGAAGGAGGCGCTGAAGCCGGAATTGACGCCGGAGCAGGCCAAGGTGTTCGATTACGTCTCCTGGGCCGAGCAGAACAGCAGCCAGATGGATCCGCCGAATCCGGTGGGCGCCGTCGAGGTCGACAAGCTGCTCAAAGATACGGTCGAGCAAATTTTGTACAAAAAGCTGACCGTTCAGGAAGGCGCGGCCAAGTTCCGCAAAGAGGCGAACGCGATTTTGGCGAAAAACAAAAAGTAGCGTTCCGGGAAACGTTCGGGACCGTGCGACCGGCTCTTTGCGCAAGCGTTTTCCCGATCCTTCGCCATATCCATACGCATTCCGGGCCCGCCATCGGCGGGCCTGTTTTTTTGCGGATGGGAAGAGGCTGGGGAAACGTTCCGGCCGGCGTAGCAGGTTGAACGGAACGTCGGCTAATTAAACAAAAAGGACGGTTTTTTGCCTTCAGGCCGCCTCGCCTCGTTTCTTATAATAAAGACATCCAAACACAGGGGATGATCGATGATGAAGCTTAAGCTGTTGGACAACAACCATCTGGTCGGGTACGCGTTCGCTTCGCCGTTCGTGCTCGGGTTTCTTATTTTCACGCTGTACCCGATCTTGTCATCGTTTTACTACTCGTTCACCGACTACAATTTGTTCGAAGCGCCGCGGTGGATCGGTCTCGACAATTTCGAGAAAATGTTTCTCGCCGACGACAAGTATTGGAAGTCGGTCCAGGTGACGCTGACGTACGTATGCGCCAGCGTCCCGTTCCGGCTCGCCTTCGCGCTGGCCGTCGCCCTGCTGCTCAACAAGGCGATCGCGGGCATCGGGCTGTACCGGTCGGCCTATTACTTGCCTTCGCTCATCGGCGGCAGCGTCGCGGTCGCCATCATGTGGACGCAAGTGTTCGGCGACAAGGGGCTGCTCAATTCGGCGCTCGGCCTGGCCGGCATCCATAGCGACACGTCGTGGATCGGCAATCCTTCCACCGCGCTCTGGACGCTGATCGCGCTCTCCGTCTGGCAGTTCGGCTCGTCGATGCTTATTTTCCTCGCCGGGCTGAAAAACATACCGGTCTCGTATTACGAGGCGGCCAACGTGGACGGCGCCGGCGCCGTTCGCCGGTTTTTCCGCATCACGCTGCCGCTGCTCAGCCCGATCATCCTGTTCAACCTGATCATGCAGACGATTTCGGCGTTCATGACGTTCACGCCGGCCTACATCATTTCGCGGGGCGAGGGAGGGCCGCTCGACAATACGCTGCTGTACTCGCTTTACTTGTACCGGCGGGCGTTCCAGTTTTACGAAATGGGCTATGCGTCGGCGATGGCGTGGGTCATGCTGCTGCTGGTCGGACTGATCGCGCTGGTCCTGTTCCAGACGTCCAAATATTGGGTTCATTACGAAGCGAAAGGGGAATGACGCCATGGCCGTCAGCAAAATCGCAACGGGCCCGGCCGCAGCCGGACACGCCGAAAAGACGGAGCGCATCCGTTCCGGAGGCAGCCGCTGGAAGACGATCGCTTACCATCTGCTTGTCGGAGGACTGGCTCTCGTCATGCTGTATCCGATCTTGTGGCTCGTCTCCAGCTCGCTGAAGCCGAACGGGGAAATTTTCGCGAGCGCTTACAGCCTGCTGCCGAGCCGGATCGCCTGGGAGAACTATGCGACCGGCTGGGCGGGCTTCGCCGGCAACACGTTCGCGACGTTTTTCCGCAACTCGCTGTTCATCGTCACGGTGTCGACGATCGGGGCGGTCGCGAGCTCGGCGCTCGTCGCGTATGCGTTCGCCCGCATTCCGTTCTGGGGGAAGAGCCTCTGGTTCGGCTGCCTCATGATGACGATGATGCTGCCGCACGACGTGACGATCATCCCGCAATACGTCATGTTCGCCAAGCTCGGATGGCTGTCGTCGTTCAAGCCGGTCATCGTTCCGCAGTTTTTCGCGGTTCCGTTTTTCGTCTTCCTGATCATGCAGTTTATCCGGACGATACCGGGCGAGCTGGATGAGGCGGCGAAAATCGACGGCTGCAGCAAATACGGCATCTTCTTCCGCATCATCGTCCCGCTCATTACGCCGGCTCTCATTACGGCGACGATCTTCTCCTTTTACTGGAGATGGGACGATTTCATCAACCCGCTGCTCTACTTGAACAAGCCGGAGCTGTACCCGGTGTCGCTTGCGCTCAAGCTGTTTTTGGACGGCGAGTCGCTGAACAACTGGGGCGGCATGTTCGCGATGGCGACGCTGTCGCTCGTGCCGATCGTCGTCGTGTTCCTGTTCTTCCAACGGTATATCGTGGAAGGGATCAGCACGAGCGGATTGAAAGGATAATAGGGACGGGAAGGGGAACGAACATCGATGCCGATGCTGCAATTCGACGATACCGTAATCCGCGACGCCATCGAACGGGTCGTAAACCGGACGTTCCGGATGGATTTCGCTTGGGATTGGCCGGGAGGCGTCGCCTTTTACGGCGTATGCGAAGCGTACGCCGCTACCGGCAATGAAGCGTACTTGACCGGCGTTCGGGCGTGGGTCGACGAGAATATGGAGGACGGGCTGCCGAAGCTGTCCGTGAACGCCGTATCGATCGGCCACTCGCTCTTGACGCTGTACGAGGCGACGAAGGACGAGAAGTACATCGCGACGGCCCGGGAGATGGCCGACTACTTGAAGCACGAGGCGGAACGGTTCGGGGACGGCATCTTCCAGCATACGGTCAACTCGGAGAGCTACAGCTTTCCGGAGCAGGCGTGGGTCGACACGATGTTCATGGCCGGCTACTACTTGCTGCGAATCGGCAAGCTGCTGGAGAGGGACGATTACTTCGAGGACGGCTTGAGGCAGTACCACGGTCACGAAAACCTGCTGCAGGACCCGGTGACGAATTTGTATTACCACGGCTGGGACAACATCGCCCGCAACCATATGTCGGCCATTCATTGGGCGCGCGGCAACAGCTGGGCGGCGCTGACGATGGCGCGGGCGCTCGAGCTCGTGCCGGTGACGCATCCGTCCTTCATGCTGATCGACGGGTCGCTCCGCGATCAGCTGAGCGCGCTCGTCCGTCTGCAGCACGAGTCCGGCCTGTGGCATACGATCGTGGACGACCCTTCGTCGCCGCTCGAAACGTCCGGCTCGGCCGGCATCGCCGCGGCGCTCCTGTCGAGAGGGAGGCTGTACAACAAGTACGCGCAGCGATCGATCGACGGCATTCTGGCGCGCATCGCCGCGGACGGCACCGTCACCGGCGTCTCCGCCGGAACAGCGGTCATGAACGACGCGGCGGGCTACAAGAGCGTGCCCGACAAGCGCATTCAAGGGTGGGGACAGGGGCTGGCGCTCGCGTTTCTGGCTCAGGTGCTGCGATCGCGGAACAATCCGTTCGGCAACGGCTGCTGAATGCGGGCCGGAATCGGCAATACGAAGAAAAAGGCGTCTCGCAAATCGCGAGACGCTTTTTCTTACCCGTAGAACCGGACGATCCGGTACTCGTAGCGTCCGACGTCGAGCCGGCCGGCGGGGATGCGCACGTTCGTCAGCGCGTCGTACCCGTCCCGCGGGACCGTGACGCTGCCGCCGGCTCCGTCCATGTTGACGACGACCCAGACGTCGCCGCCGTCGCCGCGCCTCGGGGCGACGATCGTTCCTTTCGTCGCGTCGGTGCGCAGCCGGACGTCCGCTTCTCCGGCGTAATGATCGATCAGCCGGTCGAGCAGGCCGTTCCCCTTCGGCGCCGTCTGGCAACGATCCGAGCATGACGATTTTGTCGCGGCCGCAGCGGTTTTCCGTGACAATGGCGGCCCCCGGGGTAATGCCGTTCAACAGCGTGCCGATCGCCGCAGCCTCTTTCGGCTCGAAGACGGCGCTCCAGAGCGACAGCGGGGCTTCGACGCCGAACGCGCGGCCGATCGTGCCGGTTCCTGCCATCGGGTACGTGTACAGCGTCTCCACGCCGGCGTACCGCTCCAGCTCGCCGAGCGCGGCGTCCGTCGGGACGGTGTGCTCTTCCGTACGTCCGCCGGTGAGAGGACCGACGACCCAGACGCCTCCGTCGCCGACAAATCGCAGCGCCCTTTCGAGGAAGCCCGCATCTACATAAGGGACGAAAGGGGTGAACAGCAGCTTGTATCCGTCCAAAGCGGCTCCTTCCGGCAGCAAATCCCGATGCAGCCCGCTGTCGAGCAGCCGCTCGTAGAACGAGGCGACCAAGCCGCGATGGTTCATCTGCCGGTGCGGCTCCGTCTGGAAAAACGCCTTGGCATTCGCACCGGTTCGACTTCGGCACCGGCATGCCGCTCGACGTATCGGGGAAGTGCAGTTTCGTCCGATCCCAAAAAACGCGCAAAGCGCCACTCTTCGAAAAGTGGCGCTTTGCGCGTTCGGCCCGATTCGCCGCTTTGGTCCGTCAAGGCTGCTGGGCGCGCGGCGCGCTCTGGAAGCCGATTTTTTTGTGCGTTCCGTCGCAAAACGGTTTTTTCTCCGACGCGCCGCAACGGCAGAGCGAGAAGGAGGCGCCCGTCTCGAACTTGTTGCCCTCGCCGTCGACAAGCTCGACGTCCCCGGTAACCCGGATCGAGCCGTTGTCGTTAATTTTGATCGTCGGTTTGGCTTGTTCCATTGGAATCCCCCCGTGACCTTCAGTATTTCCTTCCGCATCCAGTATATTCCGCAAGCGGCGGCGATTGAACGATTCTCCTCCTTAAAGTGTGCGGCTGCTCGGACGCAGCGCCCACGAGGCGATATTCAGTGCGGCATACCCAAGCGGTAAAATAACGGAAAACCCGTAATCGCCATCATCGCCGGCAAACGCATGAGAGAAAGCCGCACCTGTCATCAAAAAGAAGATACCGGCGTGAGTCCATTCTTTAAGCCGGGGAAAACGCGGCACGACGAGAGCTACGGCCCCTAGCACTTTCCACACCCCGAGAATGGTCATGACGTACAAGGGATAACCGAGATTCGCCACCAACTCGACGTTTCCCCCAAGCTGCATCAATTGCCCGATACCGCTTAACGTTATGGCCGCCGCGAGCAATAATGTGACCGTCCAATAAGCGATCGTCTTTCCGCGGGGTTGGGTTCCCGCTTTCACCTTTGTTTCCGTACCAATTATCATCCTCAATTTCCTCCTCATCGGGTTTCAAACGAAACTCGTCATTCGGACACCATTTGGTGTCTAATTGATTATAGGACACCATTCGGTGTCATGTCAACAGCATTTTATACACGACCCGACTTGGTTTTGGCGGGCGTCAGCGCCGCTTGATCAATCGATTTCGACTAAATGGCTTGTCTCCTTGATAGAGCTCGGCTATTGTTTAGTTCATCGGGTCGGCCGGCTCGCCTCAATAGGTGTATATCCATGTAAAGACTAGTATATGGCTGACGGGCGATCCGGTTTTTATACTAGAATTATCAAAGGAAGCTGAAACGCGCGCGGTATTCCGATGAACATCCAGAGCATTTGGGAGGGGTCCTATGAAAAAGATATGGAAGCGGCACGGCGTCATCGCCGCCGCGCTGATCGCGAGTGTCGCCGTCGCGGCGTGCAGCAAAACGGAGCCGAATCCGCAGACGTCTACGACGACACCGTCCGCAGGCGCGACGACGTCCGATTCGAAAGCCGTTCTCGAGGTGTCGACCGTACGGGAAAGCGATCCGTACTTGAAGTTCGATCCGGGCGAAAGCTTCGACAAAAACGCGGTGTACGACGCTTACGAGAAAGACGCCGGCGTCAAAATTACGAACAAGTGGGTGGCTGCCGATTCGGCCCAATTCAAGGAAAAGCTGAAGATGGCCATCGCCTCGAACGACATTCCCGACTTTTTCCCGGTCGACGCGACCCAGCTCCAGCAGCTGATCGAAGCGGACATGATCATGGATTTGACGGATGTGTACAACAAGTTCGCGACCGAAGAGACGAAGAAGTTCATGAAGATGGACGGCGGCCTCCAGATGAAGTCCGCGACGATCGACGGCAAGCTGATGGGCATTCCGCGGACGTCGAATCCGTTCAACGCGCAATTCGTCTACGTGCGCACCGATTGGCTCAAAAAGCTGAACTTGGCCGAGCCGAAGTCGATGCAGGATTTGATCGCGATCGCGGAGGCGTTCAAGAAAAACGACCCCGGCGGCACCGGCAAGCCGTACGGCATCGCGCTGAACAAAGATTTCAAGGACGGCGTTACCGGATTGATCGGCTTCTTCAACGGCTTCCACGCCTATACGGATACGTGGATCGACGACGGCACCGGCAAGCTCGTCCTCGGCTACGTGCAGCCGGAGATGAAAAACGCGCTGAGAGCGCTGCAGGACATGTTCAAAAAAGGGCTGATCGACCCGGAATTCGGCGTCAAAGATACGCAAAAGGCGTCGGAGCTGCTGTATAACGACAGCATCGGCATCGTCTACGGAGCCGAGTGGGCGCCGGCCCATCTGGCGAAAGGCGCGGTGAAGGACGGCAAGGTCGTGCAGGAATGGGGCGTCTTCCCGATTCTCTCGATCGACGACAAGCCGGCGAAGATGCAAATCGGCCTGGGCGCGGACCAATATTACGTCGTGTCCAAGAAAGCCAAGCATCCGGAAGCGGTCATCCGTCTGCTCAATCATTGGATCGTCGTCGACAACAACCAGACGGAAGAAAACAAGGTGTACGAATTCGGCAAGGACCGCGTGGAGAAAGGGAACAACTACTGGCTGCTCAACCCGCTGACGGTGTACAACCAGACGAGCACGAACGGCGAAGTGCTTCCGAAGGCGATCGCGAACAAGGACGACAGCCTGCCGAAAACGAAGGATCAGAAAACCCGGTATGCCCGGGCGATGAAATACGTAAACGGCGACACCGGCATGTGGTGGGAATATTTGATTTCCGGTCCGAAGGGAGCGGTGTCGCACTATCCCGACATGAAGAAAAACAACCAGTTCCAGCAAACGAAATTTTTCGGGGCGCCGACGCCGACGATGGTGGAGAAGAACGCGATTCTCGAGAAGAAGCGGGACGAGGTGTTTTTCAAAATCATCATGAACCAGGTGCCGGTCGACGAGTTCGACAAGTTCGTCGCCGATTGGAAGAAGCTGGGCGGCGATCAAATGACCAAAGAAGTGAACGACTGGTACGCGAAGAACAAATAGATCTGGGCATGAGGGAGGGATCGATCTCGGACGATCCCTCTTCTTTTACGGCTCAAAAGGCGGTGGTGCACGATGCATTCGATCTTGCGCATCTGGAAGCGGGAATGGCCGCTCCATGCGATGCTCGTTCCGGGACTCGTCTTCGTCATCGTATTCAGCTATATCCCGATGGCGGGCATCCTGATGGCGTTTCAGAAATATATTCCGACCAAAGGGCTGTTCGGCTCTCCGTTCGTCGGATGGAAAAACTTCCGGTTTTTGTTCGACTATCCCGATATCGGGCGGATATTCTTCAACACGATCTATATCGCCGTCATGAAAATCGCGGCGGGGCTGTTCGTGCCGATCGCGATCGCGATATTGCTGAACGAGCTGACCCGGCAATGGATCAAGCGGGCGTTCCAGACGCTCGTCTACTTGCCGCATTTCCTGTCGTGGGTTCTGCTCAGCGGCATCTTGATCGACGTGCTTTCGCCGTCGACCGGGCTGGTGAACCAAGTGATCGTCTCGCTCGGGTTCGAGCCGATCTTCTTCCTCGGCGACAACCGCTGGTTTCCGTACGTTATGGTCGTATCGGACGTCTGGAAAGAATTCGGCTTCGGCACGATCGTCTACTTGGCCGCCTTGACCGGCATCAATCCGTCGCTGTACGAAGCGGCGGAGATGGACGGAGCGGGGCGGTGGAAGCAGACGCTGCACATTACGATACCGGGCATGATGCCGATTATCGTGCTGATGCTCACGCTGAACATCGGCAACGTCCTCAACGCCGGCTTCGACCAAATTTTCAACCTGTACAGCCCGCAAGTGTACGAAAGCGCCGACATCATCGATACGTTCGTCTACCGGATGGGCGTACAGCAATCCCAATACGGGTTCGCGACGGCGGTCGGGCTGCTGAAGTCGGTCGTCTCGTTTTTGTTCATCTCGGTTTCGTACGTGCTTGCCTACCGATTCGCGAATTACCGCATTTTCTAGAATGTCATGACAACGAGGTGTCCGTATGCCTTACAAACTATCGCTCGGCCGGCGGCTGTTCCTGGGCGCCAACCTGATCTTCCTGGCGGCGACTTCGTTCATCTGCCTGATGCCTCTCATCCATATATTGGCCGTCTCGTTCAGCTCCGGAGCCGCGGCTTCGGCCGGCAAGGTCGTCCTTTGGCCCGTCGATTTCACGACCGCCGCTTACGACAACGTCTTCGGCAAGCCGGAATATTTGCGCGCCTTTTGGGTCACGATCCAACGCGTCGTGCTCGGCACGGCGATCAGCATGTTTTTGACGATCATGACGGCGTACCCGCTGTCGAAGGAGACGGGGCAGTTTCGGCTGCGCACGTTGTACGTCTGGGTGTTCGTCTTCACGATCCTGTTCAGCGGCGGCCTCATTCCTTGGTACATGACGATCAAGGCGCTCGGCTTGATCAATACGATTTGGGCGCTCGTCCTCCCGGGGGCGCTGGCCGTGTTCAACGTCATTTTGCTGCTGAACTTTTATCGCGGCTTGCCGAAGGAGCTGGAGGAATCGTCGCGGATCGACGGCGCCGGTCATTTCGTCACGCTGTGGACAATCTACGTGCCGCTGTCCATGCCCGCGCTCGCGACGACCGGTCTGTTCACGATGGTCGGCCATTGGAACAGCTGGCTCGACGGCATGCTGCTCATGAACGAGCCCGACAACTATCCGCTGCAAACGTTTTTGCAGACGATCATCATCAACCTCGATTTCCGCTTCCTGAAGACGGAAAACGCGGAGCTGATGATCAAGCTGTCCGACCGGACGAGCAAGGCGGCGCAAATTTTCGTGGCGGCGTTCCCGATCCTGATCGTGTATCCGTTCCTGCAGCGGTTTTTCATTAAAGGAATTGTGATGGGGAGCGTCAAAGAATAAGAGAACGCATTTCGATCAACAGCATGGCGGTGGACGGACGATGAAGCGGTTGCTCCGATTGAGGGACTTTTCGATTTTTCATAAAATGCTGGCCGCGTTTCTGGCCGTCCTTTTCCCGCTCATGGCCGTCACTTGGCTGATCAACGAGAAAGGCTCGGAGAGCATCCGGCGGGAAATATCGCTCTCGACCTTGAATACAACCCGGTATTACCTGGAATCGCTCGACAAGGAGGCGGACCGGATCGTCCGGTATTTGCCGAAATACGTCACGGACGACGATCTGATGGAGATCGCCGCGGCCGGCAACGAGCTATCCGTCTACGAGCGGACGCAAACGATATGGGATATTCAGCAGCGGCTCCAGCTGATGAAGGAGTCGAGCCCTTTCATCGAGGAGGCGCGCGCGTACGTGCCCTCGATCGGACGAACGCTGCTCAGCGCCGATTACGAAACGTCGATCGACCGGTCGGAGTACGAGGCGATGCAGACGAAAAACCGGACGTACGAGGAGCCGCTTCTGTTCTGGGACGACCGGCTGTTCATCTCGATGCAGGTTCCCGCGGTGACGCAGCGCGAGCCGCTGTTCGTCGTCGGCGTCGAGCTGTCCTCGCAGCGGATCCGGCAGTCGCTCGCGCAAATCGGCAGCACGCTTGGCGGCAAGAGCGTGCTCGTCAACGTCGATCGCGGCTGGCATATCCAGAGCGGCAGCGATCCGGCGCTCGTCGCGACGGCCGAAGCTTTCGTCCGCAGCGTTCGGGCGGAAGGGAAGACGGAGGGGTATGAGACGGTCCGGTACGAAGGAGAGACCTATTTGGCGGTATACAAGTTTTCCCCGCTGTGGAACTCATATTCGGTCAGCCTGATCCCCGAAGCGAACGTTCTCGGTCCGATCCGGAAATACCGGGTTTGGTTTTGGTGGGCGTGCGCACTGGCCGCGCTCGTCGTCCTGTTCTTCTCGTATTCGCTGTTCCGGCTCATTTACCGACCGCTCATGCGGCTCGTCCATTCGTTCCGGCGCGTGCAGCAAAACCGGCTGGAGCCGATCGCGATCGACCGCGGACGCGACGAATTCGGGTATTTGTACCAGGCGTTCAACGATACGATCCATTCGCTGCGCACGCTGATCGAGGACAATTACGAGCAGCAAATCCGCAACCAGCGGTCCGAGCTGAAGCGGCTGCAGGCGCAAATCAATCCCCATTTTTTGTACAACTGCTTTTTCGTCCTGTGCCGGCTGATCAAGTCCGACCGGCAAAAGGAGAAGGCGTACCAGTTTTGCCTGTACATCGGCGAATATTTTCACTTCATTACTCGCAACGACGAGGACGACATCCCGCTCGAGCTCGAGGTGAAGCATTCCCGCACCTATGTCGATATGCAGTCGGTATGCTACGGGGAGCGCATTCACGTCGAATTCGATTGCGAGGAGCAGGGGCTCGCTCTTACCGTACCGCGTCTCGTCCTTCAGCCCGTCATCGAGAACGCGTACAAGCATGCGCTCGGCAATATGCGCGCCGAAGGCGAGCTGTGGGTGCGCGGCGAACGCGAGGCGGACGGCTTCGCCTTTTACGTGGAGGATAACGGGAACGCCGTCACCGAGGCGGACATCGACCGGTTGAACGCGAGACTGCGCCATTCCGAAAACCGGTTCGAGGAGACGACCGGCCTCGTCAACGTGCACCGTCGCATCCAGCTGCGCTACGGCCCCGGCTACGGCGTGTCGATCGCGCGCTCGGAGCTGGGCGGCATGCGGGTGAAAATTTTCATCGGGTTAAGCTGAAGGGGGAAACCGTCATGTACCGACTGCTGATCGTCGACGACTTGCCGATCATCGCGGACGGCTTGATCGAGCTGTTCGAGCAGGCCGACCATCTGGAGCTCGACATCCTGAAGGCGTATTCCGGCGAAGAGGCGTTGGAGCTCATGCAGGGCAACCGGATCGATATCGTCATCTCCGACATCAAAATGCCCGGACTGGAAGGGATCGAGCTGCTGCGGGAAATCAAGGCGCAATGGCCGGCGTGCAAGGTCATCTTTTTGACCGGCTATAACGATTTTCATTACGTGCAGAGCGCCGTAAAGTACGGCAGCTTCGAATACATTTTGAAGATCGAGAGCGACCGGAAAATTATCGAGTCCGTCGAACGGGCGATCGCCCGCTTCGAGGAGGAATACGATCAGCGGCGGATGGTCGAGCGGGCGCACGACCGGATGCGGCTCGCGGTGCCGACGCTGCAAAGGGACTATATGGCCGGGCTGCTGCAGGGGAAGCAGGTGACGGACGGCCAGCTGGCGCAGCATTTCCAAGACATCGACATGCCGCTTAGGGCGGACATGCCGGTCATGCTGCTGCTCGGCCGGGTCGACGGGTGGAAGGAGTTCATGACCGCCCCGGATAAGGCGCTGCTGCTGTATGCCGTCCAGAACATCGCCGAAGAATATTGGTCGTCGTACTTGCGCACCTATTCGTACGTGTACGACCAGTCGAAGATTGTCTGGTTCATTCAGCCATTGTGCGATCCCGAAGCGGAGGCGGGGGCGATCCTCGCGAGCTGGACGAAAACGGCCACCTATGCGAGCGGAATGCTGGAGACGATCCAGCATACGTGCAAAAAGCTGCTGAAGCTGCCGGTTTCGTTCATCCTCGGCAGCGAGCGGGTGGCGTGGAGCGAGGTGTCGGACCGTTTTCACAGGCTGAAATACGGGTTTGTCTCCAAAATCGGCTTGTCGACCGAGGTCATCCTGAGCGATTCGGACATCCGGCATGCGGAAGAGGAAGGGGGCGGCGGGCGGCGGCACGACCAGTTCCATCATGCCCGCGTCCTGCTGCTGGCGAAGTGTCTGGAGGAAAACCACCGCGAGCCGTTTTACGAGCTGTATCTCGATATGACCGAGCTGTGGACCGACGAAGACTGCCCGTACGAGCGGAAAAAGGAGCTGTTCCATTCGCTCGCTTCCGTATTCCTCGCACCGATCAACAAGAGCAAGGAGCTGCGCGCGCATGTGAACGCCGTTCACGACTTGGCGCCGTTGATGCAGCCGGGAGAGGCGTATTCGTGGCCGTCGCTGAGGCAATATTTCCTGCAGACGGCGGATTTGCTGTTCGATTGGCAGGCGGCCAAAGGGGCGAGGCAGCCGGACGAGGTCGTGCAGAAGGCGCATCGCTATATCGAAGCCCACGTCTCCACCGACATTTCCTTGAATGCGATCGCCGATCACGTCGGCCTGAATCCGTCCTACTTCTCCAGACTGTACAAGCAGATGACGGGTATCGGCTTGTCCGACTACATTAACGACTACCGCAATTTGAAGGCGAAGGAGCTGCTGCTCGGCAGCGGCATGAAGGTGAACGAAATCGCCGCGGCGCTCGGCTACAATTCCGGGCTGGCGTTCATCCGCTTCTTCAAGAAGCGGAACGGCTCGACGCCGCAGGAGTTCCGGACGCAGCGAATGTCCCAATAAGACGAAAGGCCGGCCGTCCCGAGGGGCGGCCTTTCGCCGTTACCGGCCGGCGCGCGTCTGCCGCAGCGCCGCGGCGAATTTCCGTACGCCGGGCCCGATCTCTTCGACGGCCGGCTTCGCGTACGTAAACCGGACGAACCCGGAATCGGAGCCGTATACGCTTCCCGGGACGAACAGGACGCCGTTCTTGATCCCGTTCTCGAGCAGCGCGTAGTCGTGGACCGGTTCGTTGACGGAGCACCACAGGTTCAGACCGCCCGCGGGCAGATCGAAGCCGATTTCGTCGGCCAATTCGTCGCGCAGCGCTTCCGCGAGCAAGTTTCGGCGAAGGCGCAGCGAGTCGCGCAGCCGGGCCAGATGATACTCCAGCTCGCGCGAGTTCAAGAAGTGAGCCGCGATCCACTGCGGAAAAACGCTCAGGCCGAAGTCCATCTGTTGGCGGGCGTCCGCCAATCGCCGAACGACGGAGTGGGGGGCCACCATCCAACCGATGCGAAAGCCGGAGGCGGCGATTTTCGACAGCGAGCCGACGTACAGCACGGTTCCGTTGCGGTCCAGCGCCTTGAGCGGCGGCGGCGGATACCCGTCGATCGAAGTCAAGCCGAACGGGTCGTCTTCGACGATCGGGATGCCGAGCCGCTCGCAGCACGCCAAAAGCTCGAGCCTCCGGGAGGGATCCAGCACGATACCCGTCGGGTTTTGGTAATTCGGGTTCAAAAACACCATCCGGATCCGGTGACGCCGGTACAGCGCTTCGATGTCGTCGGGCTTCACGCCGCGCTCGTCCTGCGGCAGCCCGAACAGGCGGAGCCCGGCGGATTGAAACATCGGCAGCGAATAGCCGTAGGATGGATTTTCGACGGCGATCGCGTCCCCCGGGCTGAGCAGGCATTGCGCGATCAAATACAGCGACTGCTGGGACCCCGACGTGACAAGAATCGATTCGTCGGTCGCAACCATGCCGCGCCGCTCCTGCAAAAACGAAGCGATAGCGGCCCGGAGCGGCGCATAACCGGCGGGATCGCCATACCCGAGGGGCTCTTGGAACGGCTGCTCCGCCATCAATCGCCGGATGACGTCGTTCGGGGACAAGTCCGCGGCGAGCTCGCCGCTCGCGAAATTGACGAACGGCTCCCCGCTCCGGATGCTGTCGCGTATTCTTCGCAGGAACGGCAGGTTGGGCAGAAACGTGCCGCCCTCGACGTAGGCGTTCCAGTTCGGCGCCGATCTCGGAACAAGCCCCCATTTATTCCGGCAGACGCGAGTGCCGCTCCCGGTCCTGCTCTCGATCAGACCCGAAGCCCGTAGCTCCTCGTAAGCTTGCACGATCGTACTCCGGTTGACGCCCAGCTGCTCGGCCAGCTTCCGTTCGGACGGAAGGGCGCTTCCCGGAGGCAGTTCGCCGAGCGCGATGCGCCGCTCGATCTGTTCGACGATTTGCCGGTAAATCGGTTTATCCGCTTCGCGATCCGGCTTCCACATGTCCGACATCCCTTTCCGCATTTCGTTTCCGTATTAGTGTATCAAGAACGGGTGGAGCAAGGGAGGGATGTTTTTGGCGGCTCCGTGACGGACTTGTTGCAAATGTTTGACAAGTGGATGGGATAATTCCCGTCCAATTGGCTGGTTTCATTCCGGCCTTCCCGCTCTATGATGAAAGTACCGACATGACGGACCGATCGAGAGAGGAGGATGCACCCATGCCGACCATTTCCGTAGTGTCCATACTCGTCTTGCTGCTCGCCGCCATCGGAGCGACCGTCGCGGTGGGAGTGTCGAAGGAGAACAAAGAGGGGAATCCCGGCTACGAGTCCCGAACGAAGGGGAACATGACCCGGCTTACGCTGTTTTATGTCGTCACCGGCATCTTGGCCGTAATAGCCGTCGTTTTCTTCGTCACGACGAGGTGAAGGCGATAAGGAGCCTATCCCGCCGAGCGGTTAAACCGCTTGCGAGGTAGGCTCCTCTGCGTTTGCGCCAAGAGAGAGCCGCGCGCTTCCGGTTAGCCGGCTTTCGGCTCGGCTTGCTCCTCCGCGCTCGTCAACACGCCGCTCGAGACGAAGACGAGCAGCGAGCATGCCAAGCAGATCCCCGTAAACAGGCCGACGGCGGAGTACCCGGCAAACGCCGCATAAAGCATGCCGGACGTCCAGGCGCCGACCGTCGTCGCCGCGTTCATCGTGGAGGTGGCCAGGCTGGATATCGTGCCGCGGACGGTCGGGTTCAACCCGTTCAGCAATCCCACCATAAGCGGGAACAAAACGCCCAATACGGCGAAGAGGAAGAAGTAGACGACGGTGACGAGCGATACGGACGGCATGTAAGGCACCGCGACATAAGCCGCGATCGCGAACAGCATCCCCGTCGCCATCGCCCGGTGCGGACCGAGCGCTTTGACCGCGTAAGAGCTGCACAGGCTGCCGAGCAAATTGCCGAGCCCCAGAAACAGGATCGCGTAGCCCGTCTCGTCGATCGAAAGGGAGAAGCGGTCCGTCAACCATTTGCCCAGAAAAGCGAAAGCGGCGCCGGCTCCCAAGTGGACGAAAAAGTAGGCGAGAAACGTGCCTCGCGCCCGGCCGCTTCCCAGCAGCGCAACGTACCGCGACAAGACGGACGGCTTCGCTCCGGGCCGCAGAGGCGGCTTCATGGCCGGTACGGCGACTGCGACCGCCGCCGCCAGCAGCAGCGAGCCGAGACCGATCGCCCAGAACGGATACGACCAGTGTCCCGCCGCCAGCAGGCTGCCGATCGGCACGCCGAACGCCTGGGAGACGGCAAGCCCCGCATAGGCGATGCCAAGCGCTTTGCCGATCCGGGCCGGCGGGAACAAGGCCGGAATGGAAGCCCACACTTGCGGCGCCGTAAACGCCGCGCTCACCCCGGCCATGAACCGGAACAGGCACATCGTCCAGAAATCGACGGCAAAGCCGCACAGGATCGTGGAGACGGCGAAGCCGATCAGGCCGCACAGCAGCACCTTTTTGCGATCCCACCCGTCGGATAGAGGACCCGCGATCAGCGCGAACGTCGCCGAGCCCAACGTATAGGCGCCCATCATCCAACCCGCCGACCCGGTCGGGACGTCGAACAAGCTTTGCAGTGTCGGGAGGAGCGGAGAGATCAGGAACGTGTCCGTTCCGATGGCAAACATGATCGAAAAAAATAAATATTGCATCGTATCGCAGCTCCTTCTCGCTGTTGTATGATTTGATCTTGAGCCCATTATAGAGGATAATAGTGACAATCTTTGTCATGAACGTGAAAAGGATAGGTGGATCGCGATGTCCAAATCGAAACGGCTGCTGGAGCTGATGATGACGGTCAACCGAAAACGGAAGTTTACGGTAAAGGAGCTTGCCCAAGAGTTCGGCGTATCGACGCGGACGATGCTGAGGGATTTGCAGGAGTTGAGCGAGCTGGGGGTGCCGCTCTATTCCGAGGTCGGTCCCCACGGCGGCTATCAGGTGCTGAAGGAGCGCATCTTGCCGCCGATCGCGTTCACCGAAGAAGAGGCGGTCGCGATGTTTTTCGCGGTCCATGCGCTTCGTCATTATTCGTCGCTGCCCTTCGAATCGGAATCGGTATCCGCACTGGAAAAGTTTTATTTGCACATGTCCGGCGACGTGCGGGACCGGATCGATCAGATGAAAAACCGGGTCGATTTCGTGACGCCGACGAGGCAGCGGGAATCGCCCCACTTGCCGATTCTGCTGGAGGCGGCCGTCCGGCAAAAGGTGCTGCTCATCGAATACGAGTCGAAGGGAGAAGGGGCGTGCCGGCACATTCAGCCGATCGGGATATACGCCAACAACGGCTTGTGGTTTTGCCCGGCTTATTGCTTCCTGCGCCGCCAGTTTCGCGTCTTCCGCTGCGATCGCATTCATTCGGCGGCGTATGACGAAGGCGGCACGGCTCCGCTAGATTTGCGGCACGTCCATCTGGGCAACAAGGAGTCGTGTTTCCGGACCGAGGAGGGGCCGTCGATCCGGCTTTACGCGGAATTAAGCCGGCAGGGCGTCCAAATGTGCGAGGCCGCGTTATGGCTCGGCTCGCATCTGCATATCCGGGAGGACGGCAGCGGCTGGCTGGAGGGCCCGGTTCCCGGGAGCGACCTCGCGTTTTACGCCCGATTTTTCGTCGGCTTGGGCAACGAGGCGACCGTCAAAGAGCCCCCGGAGCTGATCGACTCGATGAAACGGCTGTTCGCGGAGCTGATGGCCAAGTACGAATGATCGATCGCGATACGATCCACCCTTACAGCGCCTTAAATAGTCAGGGGACGGCCTGCCGTAGAAGGGCGGGCCCTTTTTTCGCTTTCAACCGGTTCGACCGGATGCGCAGCGTAAACGCAAGTTTGCAATATCGGTTAACATCTTGCTAAGTTTGGCTAAATCCAATAGAGCTGGATCGGGTTAAGATAGAAGCAGCGCGGCTGTTGCATGGAGGAAGCGCCAAGCGGAACGAACATGCTAGTACCGCAATATTGTGAGGGACGGGGGTGAACGTTTCGGTCGCGATTGAAATGAAATGTAAGCGTTTACTATTCAATCCGCATTCGTAAGGAGCGTGAAGACGATTCGATTACGGAAAGCATCGTTATTATGGATCGCATTCGGAGTGGCAAGCGGCTGCCTGATGTCGCCTTCTTCAGCGGCATGGGCGGAGCAGGACGTGCAGCGGGCAAACCTCGCCATTGGACATGTTCCCGCCATTCAGAAGCCGGATGCCGACGTTCAAGCCCAACTGAACATCCCCGATACCGGCTCGCCCGCGGCGGACGCCTATAAAATGACGGACGGCGTCGAAGCGAACGGGAACGATTGGAGCGATCCGACCTGGTTCAAATTGTATCGCGACTCGATGCGCGAAGTCGTGGTGGATCTGAAGAACGTCCATACGGTCGACAGCTTGTCCATGACGTTCGCCCAGCGAAGCGACGTCGGCATCAGTCCTCCGTTTCATGTTCGGTATTATGCGTCCAATGACGGGGTCGATTATGCGTTTCTGGGGAAAGCCGAGCCGAGCGTTCCGCTATATTTCGAGAACGTGAAGCCGGGAGCGGGGAATAAGGACGTGCATAAGAAGACGTACAAGCTCGACCGCGTGTCGGGCAAGCCGATGAACATCCAGGCGCGTTTCATCAAAATGACGTTCGTCGTCGAATTCAATTGCTGGGCCGACGAGATCCAAATTATGGGCGTACCGGGCATTAGAAACGGAGCGGAGCCGCCCGTCTCCCAGCCCGACCCGGACAACCCGATCGTTCAGGCGTACCCGGCTCCGGGCTCGGATGCCGCTTCCGGCATACGCGATCAGTTTCTGCTGCCGACGGGGGCCTACAAAGTTCCCGAGGTGACGAACTGGACCAAGGAAAAGCTGCTGTCCGTGCTCGGTTACCGGGATATGTACGGGAACTACACCGATTGGCTGTTCGACGACATTTTGTTCGCGACGGTATCGGCCATCATAACGCCTTCCGGCTTCGACGGCAACGGCATGGGCGTATTCGCGAACATGGCCGACTACCGCTCGTACCTCGACTTCGCGTTCCGGCCAACGACGCAGCTCGGGGCGATGAACGAGGCCGCGGAGGAACTGAACGCGCTGCTCGGCACGAACCGCAAAGTCCGCGTCACGATGGCGATTCCGAAGCTGACGCCGAGCTCCGATTTCGGCGACGTTCGCGGCGACGGCAGCCGGTTCGGCCTGCTACCCGACGATTTCCGCGACAAGGTGGCCGATCCCGACAGCGAAGCGGGACGGATGGAAATGACGCGTCTCGCTTTGGAGAATCAGAAGACGGCTCTACGATGGTATGTGGATGAAGTGGAGAGGCGGTTCCGGGAGGCGGGCTACGACCATTTGGAGCTGACCGGTTTTTATTGGAACCCGGAGCGCGTATTCGGCGGGGGAGACATCGAATTGATCCGGAGAACGGCGGCGCATGCGAATAGCAAATCGTACGTCTTCACGTGGATCCCGTACTTGTCTTCCTTGTCGCCTTATATTTGGAAGGAGCTCGGATTTACGTCCGCTTCGATCCAGCCTAACTACGCGTTCAATTACTACAAAAAAGGCGTGCTGCCCGAAACCGCCAAGTTTGCGAAAAAAGTCGGCGCCGGCGTCGAGATCGAATACAACGACTACCATACGCTGGCGCAATATATGAACTTCGGTGTGACGTCCGGGTATATGGAACAAGCGTTCAACACGTATTACTTGGCGACGACGCCGATCGTGGACGGGGCCCACGCGTTCGTCCCGCTCGATCCGGCCAAACGTACGGACGGCATGTCGATGATCCGGCGTTCCGTGTACGACCGCCTGTACGAGTTTGTGAAAGATCGTTACGAGCCGCGATATACGATGAGACTGAACACGGACGTAGCGGACAAAGCCCATATCGTCGTCGTTCCGGGCATTACGCTAGCCAACGGCTACGTAAGCGGAGAGTTTACCGTTCATTACGATCCGTCCAAAACCGTTTACCGGTCGTGGACGGTCGCCGATCGCCTCGCAGGAAAAGCTAGCGTCGCCGTGGACGAAACAGCGAGCGGCGTGCTGCGCATCCGATACCGGATCGAGAGCGCGGAAGACGCCTTGTTCGGCGACCTGGCCAAGAAACAGGATCCGGTCGGCAGCGCGATCGATACGGTCAAGCTCGTGTTCTCCAAAAAACCGGACGTCCCCGATTCGGACATTAGCGGAAGACTGTTCGCGGTAGGGAAAGAGGGGCACATGACCGATAAGGACGGCCGCCTGTACCGAAATTGGAGCGCAACCGACATTGTTCCGGGTTCTCCCGAAGACGTCGTGGTGAAGGCTGACGAAGCGGTGAGAAAAGCCGAAGCCGACCGACAGCCGGCCGACATCCTGACGGCCCGTCAAGCCGTCTCCCCGCTGCCCGGCAGCCCGCTGAAGTCCTCTTTCGTCAATAGGCTGCAAAAGGCGACGATGGACGTTTTGAAGGCGTTGATCCCTCAATTCGCCGAACGCGGTCAGATCGATCACAACGGAATCGCGAACAGCCTGTCCGTCAAACTGAATCAGGGCAACATAAAAGCTTTCGCTCATGAAGTATCGGCCCAGCGCGGCAAACATATATCCGTTGATGCAGCAGACACATTGTCGGCATTGGCCGCCGCGATGGAAGCACCTTAAAGCGGCCGAACGGACGGGACGGCTGCGGCGATTCACGAAGATGGCGCGTTCCGCTTAGCGGAAGCGTCATTTCTTTTTGCTTCGGTAGAACGAAGGGGGAACCCCTTCTATTTTTTTGAACGCGCGGCTGAACGCATGGATACTGCCGAACCCGACACGCTCCCCAATTTCGGTTAAAGGAATATCGGTGAATTGGATCCATTCCTTGGCTTTTTCGATTCTCGCCATTAAGTGGTACCGGATCGGGGAGACGCCGAACGCTTGCTTGAACAAATGAATGAAGTAGTAGCTGCTGAGGTTGGCCATTTCCGCCAATTGCTCGACCGATAGATCCGCATCGAGACGGTGGTTCAAATAATGCTTCACCTTGGTCAGCTGCAGCCAGTGGGAGTGCAGATGGCTGTTCTGGTTCCACTGATGCTCCCGCAGCAAATGGGTCCACAGCCGGATGAAGGCGCCCTTCGCATACAGCTGGCCGTAAGGTAAACCGAGATTGTAGTCATGGATAAGATCGAGCAGCATCTTTTCGAACGCGAGCGGGTTGTGCAGGCGAATATACGTCGGCAGCTCGAAGGGAGGAGCCGAGCACAGGTCTTCCCGAAACCAGGACATCTCGTGGGGAGCGATTTCATTGAGCGGCTTGAAGGAAACTTTCACGTCCGGACTGTCGGGCTGGTAATACAGGTCGAAATGAATGTGCGGCTGACGCACCGGGACCGCCCCCCGATTCAGAATCGAATGTCGCTGCTTCGGCTTGAACAGGAATATGTCTCCCGGTTTGCCATGGTAGACCTCGTCCATAACCGTGATGCGGGCTGCGCCCTCTTTGATGTACAAAAGCTCGTAATCGAACAGGACTCTCTCTTTGATCAGCCAGCCGGGAATCAGTTCGTTATCCAACGCAACCCGGATGTAGGGAGACAAGCCGTTCGGATCCAACGCCGATCACCCACCTTGTACGAAGTTGCTCTCATTATATTGACTTGCCTCGGCTATCGCAATACCGGTCAACCGCCGTTCCGGCCCTTTCGCAATTTCGGTTAACATCTTGCTAATTTGGGCTAAATCCTAACGACGGCCGTTTCGATTAGCATAGGAGTAACGCCGATTGCTTTTTGTCGGAATCGCATCGAAATCGAAAGGAGGGTGCCGATGAAGGGTCAGATGCCCGATTGGGCCTCCGGCTTGCTGAAGACGGAAAAGCAGAACGAGTTGTCCGTCACTTGGACGGCGCCGGCCGTTTCCGATCACGGCCTAGGGCAGTGGGCGACCGCATCGGTCCGCTGGATCGGTCCCCCTCAGGAGTCCGAACGGGTGCTGCTGCGCATGAAGGTCGCGCCGGAAGCCGAGCTCATCTGGAAGCCGCATTTGTGTCCGGAGGAAGGAATGGTCGTCGGCGACAGCGTTTTCCGTTCGCCCGCCATCGTCTTTGAACGGGGGATGGATACGTTCGCGCTCATTCCCGACCTGCGCCACCTCGGCGAGTGCCGGCCGGTGCCGCACGTGATGGATTACGTGCGGCAGGACCGCGAGCTGTTCTACGGACTGGCCCACTACGAAAAGTACGGCCACGTGTATCATCGGCTGTCGCATCGCCGTTTTCCCGTATATCCCGGCCGCGAGCTGTTCCGCTTCCATGTCGTACGGTGGGAGAAATCCGGCGGCGGCCGGAATCTGATCCCGGTCAGCCGTTGGCTGTGGGAAACGTTCGCTCGCCCGGCCGCCGCCCTGCCCGCGCAATCGGACGATCTCGCCCGGGCGATGGTCGCCGCTTTGAGGGAGTTGGAGCCCTATGCGATGCACGCGTACGACTGGGCGTTTCGCCGATGGGGAGATTTGGTATGGCACGAATTCGATATGGACGGCGCGGCGGTAGGGGGCTGCGTTTTCATCGTCCGGGCAAGTCAGGCGCCGGGTGTCGGGATGGAAGACCGTTGGCGGGAACGAAAAAGCATCTGGAACCAGGCTTGGTTTTGCAGCTTGCGAAGCGCGTATGGCTACAGGCTTTGGGGGGGAATTCGCGGCGACGCCGACCTGGTTCGCCGCGCGAACTTGGCGAAGGAGCTCGCCCTATCGGCGCCCCGAATCAACGGTTGGTTTCCGTCGGTATTCCGGGCCGACGACCAAGGTCGGTGGGACAACGGGCGATGGGGCTTCTCGGACCGCCGGCCTCCGGGACACGACGAATACGCGCACTTGCCGGATATGTCGTGGACCTGCTATTGGATGCTGAAATGGTACCGGGACCTCGAAGCGGACGAGCGGCTGCTGCAGTATGCGCAGTCTTATGCCGAACGACTGCTCACGGTGCAGGACGTGTCGGGAAGCTTCCCGGCTTGGATTCATCCGGTTCTCGGGTACGCTTCCCCCTTCCTGCGGCACGGCGTGGGGACGTCGGTGCATGCGCTTCTGCTCGCCCGGCTGTTCGCGATGACGGGCAATGCCGCCTACTTGTCCGCGGCAGAGAGAGCGATGGCGTTCGTCCTCCGCGACGTCATGCCGGAAGGCCGCTGGGAAGATTTCGAGACGTACTGGTCCTGCGCGGCCGAATGGGAAGGCAAGCGGCACGGCGTCAAGGACAGCCGCAGCGGCTTGTACAACCAGTCCACGCTGTCCATGTACTGGACGGCGGAGGCGTTTAAGGAGCTGTACGAGGCGACGGGACTTGCGAGCCATTTGGCTGCCGGGGAGAAGGCGCTTGCGGAGCTGTCTTTGTACCAGGCGGTTTGGAACCCCGCCTACATGGGCATTCCCGTACTCGGCGGATTCGGCGTCATGAACTCGGACGACGAGTGGAACGACGCCAGGCAGAGCTTATTTGCACTAACGTATATCGGCTACTACGGCGCGACGGGCAAACGGGAATACGCCGAACGCGGACTAGGGGCGATGAAGGCGTCGTTCTACATGATGTATTGCCCGGAAAACCCGCTCATGCGGCAGCTATACGAACGGAAGCACCCTTTCTTCGGCGAACGGGACTTCGGCTTCGAGATGGAAAACGCCCATCACGGGGCGGACGGCGACGATATCGTCGGCGAGTTCACGATTTTCGATTGGGGGAACGGTGCGGCGGCAGCCAGTTTGGCGGAGCTGCTGTTTCGCACCAAACTTATCGGGGAGGGTCCTTATGATCCGTAAACATGGGGTTAAACTGACGGCCGGGGCGTTGGCGCTGATCGCTGTCGCCGCCTTGGCGGGATGCGGCAACAACGAGGAGGGCGATACGTCTACGGGCATGCAGAAGGGTGAGAGCGGCAACGAAAAGAAAACGCTTACGTTGGACTGGCTGACGTATCAATACGGTCAAGTCGACGAAAACGCGGCCAGCAAAAAGCTGCTGGAGGAGAAGTTCAACGTCAAGTTCAACATCTGGTACTTGGATGTGACGAAGCGGGAAGAGCTGCTCGGCGCGAAGATGGCCGCAGGCGAATTCCCGGATTTCATGACCGTGTACAACGGAGCCGATTTGGCCAAATTCATCGATCAGGGCGTCGCCGTGACGTTCACCGAGGAAGAGCTGGGCAAGTACATGCCGAATTACAAAAAGCTGGTCGACAAGTACGACCCGCAAGCGTGGAAATACGTTAAGCGCAAAGGCGAATATATGGGCATCCCGAGCTTGAACACCGACGGCGTATACGGTTGGGCGGTCGCCTGGAGAAAAGATTGGCTCGATCAAGTCGGCCTGGCGAAAGTGCCGGAAACGCTCGACGAGCTGAAGGAAGCGATGGTCCGATTCCGCAACAACGACCCGGACGGCAACGGAAAAAAAGATACGTACGGCATGTCCAAAACCGGGATGCAGCAAGTGTACGGCGCCTTCGGCATTTATCCGGAATTTTGGACCGAACGCGAAGGCAAGCTCGTATGGAGCGGCATTACGCAAGAGGCGAAGAAGGCGCTCGAGGTACTCCGCCAAATGAAAAAGGACGATCTGATCAGCCCCGAATGGGTGCTGCCGAACGGCGAGAATACGGGCGGGTACTGGGCGGTATCGAACGATTTCGTCAACGGCAAGATCGGGCTGTCCTCCCACGGCGCGTACTACCATTGGGCGCCGGCGATCCCCGAGAAGAGCTTTCCGGGCGGGGACAACGTGAAGCTGCTGGCCGAAACGAACCCTAAGGCGCGCATCGCCTACGGCAAACCGGTCAAAGGTGCGGACGGGAAATCGGGAGTGCCGGCCCCGGGGATGACGGGCTCCGTCTACATGGCGTTCGGCAAAGATGCGAAAGATCCCGAAGTCAAGCACCGGATCATGCAAATATGGGACGCGCTGTACAGCGATTACGACTTGTTCATGAAAGCCAAATTCGGTGTTCTCGACCAAACGTACGTCATGAACGGCCCGCAGCCGAAAATGAAGGACGAATACGCCAAAAACGACGCTCAGGCCAAGCTCGGCCTGCACATTACGTTCACCCCGTTCGCCCAGCCGGAATTCGCCGAGAAATGGTCGAAGCCGGAAGACCGCGAGGCGACCGCCAAGCTGTTCAAGTACGAAGGGGGATCGATCGCCAATGCGCTCAAAGCCCCGCTTCCGTCCGAATCGAAATTTTATAAACAGGTGGTGGAGAAGCTTCAGCGGGAAACGTTCGCGGCCATCATCAACGGAGACAAGCCGTTGGACGAATTCGACAAATTCGTCGAGCAATGGAAGCGAGACGGAGGCGACCAATTGACCAAAGAAGCGAACGATTGGTACCAGTCTTTGAAGTAAGCGAACAAGGGGAGGGGATAGCGGCCGACGGACGTCGTCGGACGCTATCCATGCACCCGGGAGGGGGAGCGCCATGAGTACCGCCATGCGGGAGACGGCGGGCGGACCGGGCGAAACGTCCGGTTGGCTGAAGTCGTATTGGAAAAATCGTTACTTGTTCTACATGCTGTACCCGTGTCTGATCTTTTTTTTCATTTTCAAGTATGTGCCGATGTACGGCATCATTCTCGCGTTCAAAGAGTATCGAATCGTGGACGGGATATTCGGCAGTCCGTGGAACGGGCTGGACAACTTCCGCGAGCTGTTCTCGGGACGGGATTTTCCGCGGGCTTTCCGCAACACGATCGTGCTGAGCGTCTACAAGCTCGCATTCGGTTTTCCGGCTCCGATTTTGCTCGCCCTCCTGTTGAACGAGCTTCGCGCGATTTTGTTCAAGAAGATCGTCCAGACGCTCAGCTATTTGCCGCATTTCCTATCTTGGGTCGTGCTTGCCGGCGTGTTTATGGAGATTTTTTCGCCTACCCGCGGCGTCGTCAACTACTTGATCTCATCGATCGGCCTGGAGCCGATTTTTTTCTTCGGCGATCAGGCTTGGTTTCGTACGCTGCTCGTCGGCACCGAGGTGTGGAAGGGCGTAGGCTGGGGATCGATCATATACTTGGCGGCGCTTTCCAACGTGGATCCGTCGCTGTACGAGGCCGCCGTCGTCGACGGAGCGAGCCGGTGGAAGCAGACGCTGCACATTACGCTGCCTTCGCTCGTCCCGGTCATATCGATCATGTTCATTTTCGCCGTCGGCGGCATTATTTCGGACGATTTCGATCAGATCTTCAATTTCTACAACGAATCCGTCTACGAAGTGGGCGACGTGCTCAGCACGTATACGTATCGGCTCGGGATCAAGGAGATGGAATACGGCTTGGCGACCGCGTCCGGCTTGTTCATTACCGTCATTGCGTTCGCGCTGATCCTGATCGCCAACGTTGTCGTCAAACGGTTCAGCGAGTACGGAATCTGGTAAAGGGGGCGACCGCGACATGTCCATGACCATCGGCAAAAAATCGACCGGAGAACGGGCGTTCGACCTGTTGAATGTCGTCTTTTTATCCTTGTTCGCTTTTACGGCCGTTTATCCATTCATCAACGTCATCGTCGTTTCGTTCAGCACGCCGGCCGCCGCCAATCAATACGGCTTGAAGCTGTGGCCGCAAGAGACGACGTTGGAGGCGTACAAGATCGTCTTTTCCAACAAGATGATTTGGACCGGCTACGCCAATACGATCTTTCGCGCCGTGCTGGGGACGGCCATGAACGTGCTGTTCACGGTACTGTGCGCGTACCCGCTGGCCAAGCGTTATTTGCCTCACCGCAGCGGGTATACGACGTTTATCGTGTTCACAATGTTTTTCAGCGGCGGGTTGATTCCGAACTACTTGCTGATCAAAGAGCTCGGCTTGCTCGACAACCGGCTGTCGCTCATCCTGCCCGGGCTGATCGCGGCGTTCACGATGATCGTCGTCCGCAACTTTTTCATGTCGCTGCCCGAGGAGATCGAAGAGTCCGCCAAAATCGACGGAGCCCACGACATCCGCATCCTGTTCTTCATCGTGCTTCCCGTCTCGATGCCGATCATCGCGACGATATCGCTCTGGTATGCCGTTTCCCATTGGAACGCGTGGTTCGACTCGCTGCTCTTTATCCAGTCGCCCGATAAAGCGGTGCTCGGCAACGTTTTGCGTAAAATTATTATTGAAGGCTCCCCGCAATTTCAGGAGTACGACAACTACGACCCGGCCAAGCCGCAAAATCTGGTGACGCCGGACATTATTCGGGCGGCCACCATCATGGTCGCCACGACGCCGATTTTATGCGTATACCCGTTCATCCAAAAATACTTTGTAAAAGGCGTAATGATAGGGTCGTTGAAAGGATAAGAAGGGAACCGAACAAAATGTGCGTTCGTCTAACCTCCCCTTAGGTACAAGTGCATTCAACGGATGCACAGACTACGTATGATGTACCAGTTTCAGGGGAGGTGTTAACCGATGGGATGTCCGAAAAGGAACAGAAACAGGAAAAGGAGATCCAAGTGCCGCCGAAAGCGAAAAGCCATTGCGGTTTGCAGGCTCAAGAAGCGTCGTAAGCGAAAGGCCGGCACCTTAAAAACAAAAAGAGCTAGAAAAGCGGAAAGCTTGGCACAAGCGATCGCAAGCGGTACGGTCGTTCCCCAAGGACCGCAAGGCCCCCAAGGACCGCAAGGAATACCGGGCCCGCAAGGAGTGCCCGGTCTGCCTGGAGCACCGGGTGATCCGGGACCGCAAGGCGCACAAGGCCCCCCAGGACCGCAAGGCGTTCCGGGCGTGGATCGGGAAGCGCCCTGCTTCGAGGAAATGCGGGCAACGCTTCAGCGGCTGGGCGGCCAATACGTGTCGGTATCCACTTCCGGATTCGCTGACAGTATCGAGGGCCGCATACTGCGTACCGGGGAAGGAACCGTTATCGTTGCCGGTGCGTCCGGAACGCGGATCATTCCCGTCTGCGCCATCGAGTCCGTCGATCATGGCCCGTTCGCTTACTTGTTGTTCCCGTTAAACGACGTCATTACCGTGGTCAATACGGCCTCGAATACGATCATGGGCTTCATTCCGACCGGAGATAGTCCGAATGGCATCGTTTTCACGCCCGACGGTACGCGAGCCTATGTCCCCAACTTCAGCGACGATAACGTCATCATGATCGATACTGCGACGAATACGGTAGTCGGACCGCCGATTCCGGTCGGGGACGGTGCGAACCGGATTGCGATCACGCCCGACGGAACCCGTTTGTACGTTACCAATTTTATCGCAGGCACCGTTTCGGTCATCGATACGGCTACGAATACGACGATCGGTCTTCCGATCTCGGTCGGGGCGAGTCCCGAGGGGATCGCGATTACGCCCGACGGTCTAAAAGCTTATGTCGCCAATTCGGCCGGCGGAAACGTCTCTGTTATCGACACGACGTCCAATTCCGTGATCGGATCGCCGATCATGGTTGGACCGAACCCAGACGATATCGCGATTACGCCGGACGGTACGCGAGCTTACGTCGTCAACACGTCGGCTCCTTCCGTTTCGGTGATCTCGACGCTCACCGATTCGGTCGTGACCACAATCGTTCTTCCAAGCAACCCTTCCGGAATCGCCATCATGCCCGACGGCTCGCGCGCCTACGTCACCCTCGGAGGCACCGATAACGTCGTCATCATTCATCTTGGCACGAATGAAATCATCGCGCCCACGATTCCGGTAGGGGACGGCCCGAGCGCGATCGCCATTACGCCGGACGGTACGCGGGCGTACGTTACGAATTCGCAGAGCCCCAATTATTCGATCATCAATACTTCCTCGAACACGGTGACGACCTTGCCTCTAACCAATACGGGCTATTCGGGCGTCGGCATCGCGCCGATCACGATATGACCGCAACGATCCGCACGATCGACGAAAGGAGGCAAGTGATGAACAAAAACGATATCCGCGAAATGATCCGCAGCGAGCTGAAGGAGAACCCGAGTATGACTAGCATCGAGCTCGCCCTGAAATGCCGGCTTCCGCTCCGGATCGTCGAGCTGTTCCGACATCAATTGGCGAAGGAGGAGTCCCCGGCGCCGCACCCGTAACGACATGGCGTCGAAGCATCCGCTTCGATGCCGAAAGCCAACCGGAAAGCGAGGGTATTTCATAGGAGAAAAGCAGGAATGTGCGAAACCGGTCAACCGATTGCCAATCATGCGGCAGCCGGTTGGCTTTTTTCGCGTTTTCGTTTTTTTTGCTCCATGGGCGTTAACACAGCCGAGCATAGGCGAATATCTTGTCGTTGTAAAGGAGGGATGAGGGTAATGAATCCGGTTTACCCTGTTCAAGAGGCACATCACGCAGGCGGCGACGCGGCATCGCACTGCAGAAGGTACATGAACTTCCATGTCATCGCGCATACGAGAGACGGCGCGCAATTCGACGGCATCATCGAATCGATGGACGACGATGGCGTTACGATGCTGGTTGCGGAGGAGTTCGACGCGGAAACCCACCGTGACAACGAGTTCGAAGGAAGACAATATTTCCCTGGCGGAGGAGGGCGATACCGACGGTATCATCGGCGCAGATTTCCGTTTTTCACGTTCGCTTTCCCGTTTTTCAGACCGTATCCGTACTACTACTACCCGTACCCCTATCCATACCCGTATCCTTATCCGTACTATCCGGGCTACGGGTACGGGTATTAATTACATGGATCGAAGACGGCCGAGTCATTCTCGGCGATCCGGAGGGACAACATCGGGTTGTCCCTTTTCTTTTCGGCCGATCAGTCATTGCTTGCTTCATGTCTCGATGGCGCGCGCTTACCCGCTATCCGTGCCGTTTTCCCGTCTGGCCATTTCCCGATAGGCGGATGGCGAGACGCCGATCGTCCGTTTGAACATCCGGGAAAACAGCAGCGGATCCGCGTACCCGACGGAACGGGCGATCTCGGCGATTCCGAGCAAATGGCTGCGGAGCAGGCGGCACGCCTTCCTCATCCTCACGTCGGTCAAGTACCGGTAAGGGGACATGGACAAGCGCTGCCGGAACAGCCGGCACACATACTTGGCGTCAAGCCCGACATGGGCCGCAATATCCGCAAGCCCGATCGGATCGGCGTAACGCGCGTTCATGAAGGAGACGGCTTTCCGCACGTGCAGGCCGACGTCGGGGCGCAGCGGGGGCGTATCGTCGGGGACGGCCAGCGTGCCGAAAATCCGGTACAGCAGCCCGGTGAGCAGCAGCTCCTTGGCCGGCTCCTCCCGGTATGCCATCAAATGACGGAAGAGCGGCTCGAGGGCGACGTCCGGCTCGGGTGTCCGGACGGGAGCCGGCTCGACGAAGCCGGCCTGCTTGGCGAGACGGGCCGCCATCGTGCCGACGAAGCCGAACCACGAATAGTGCCAAGGCTTGTCCGGATCGGGCCAATACGAATGGACCGTATTCGGCACGACCAGAAACAGCCCGCCCGGGCCGATCGGCTCGGCCCGGCCATCGGCCGCATACGTACCGTAACCGTCGTGGACGTAATGAAGGATGTACATATCGCGTACGCCCGGGCCGAACTTCATGGCCGGGGTGCACGCTTGCGTGCCGACCTCGAGAACCTCGAGATCGGTCAATCCGGTCGGATTCGTATAAATAAATTCCACCCGGCTCACACCGCCCTTTCGTCAGGTAGAGAACATATGCCATAAGTTGTGGAACTATGGCTATTTCATTATAAGGGATCCTCTTTACAATCAACAGTAGGAGGGATTGCGATATGGAGTATACGACATTCGGCCGAACGGGGCTTCGCGTATCGAAGCTAGGGCTTGGCGGCGCGCCGCTGGCCGGCGTGTTCGGCCCGACCGATGAACGCGAGGTCGAGAAGATGATCCATGAAGCCATCGACGGCGGCATCAATTTCATCGACACGGCTCCCCGGTACGGCGGCGGCGAATCGGAACGGCGAATCGGCCGGGCTTTACGCGGCGGAAAGCGCAACGGAATCGTGCTGACCTCGAAGGCGACTGGCCCCGGAGACACGTTCGGGTATGCGGACACCATTCGCTCCGTCGAGCGAAGTCTCCGTCTGCTGGAAACCGACGTGATCGATCTGCTGCAAATACACGACGCCGAGCAAGCGCCGTTCGAGACGATCGTGGGCGAGACGCTTCCGGCGCTCGAGAAGCTGCGCGAGGACGGGAAAATCCGGTTTATCGGCGTGTCCAGCCGCGTCCTCCCGCTGCTGATGCGCTTCATTAAGCTGAACCGCTTCGACAGCATCCAGTTTTATGCGCGGTACATGCTGATCGACCATACGGCGAAGGACGAGCTGCTGCCGCTCGCAACCGAGTCGGGAATCGGCGTCATCAACGGCAGCGTGCTCGGACTCGGACTGCTCGCCGACACGCCGGCGCCGTTTCTGGAGCGGGCGATCGTGGAGGAAGCGGCTCATCGTATCGAGCAGCTTCGGTTTCTGCGCAAGCGGGAGCCGCACGGTCTCGTCGAGCCGGCGATGCGCTTCAGCCTGTCGCAGCCGGCCATTCACGTCACGCTGACCGGAGCGGCGACGCGCGACGTACTCCGTACGAACATGGCGTTCTGCGACGGGAAAGGGCTGAAGCCCGAGGAGCTGGAACGGGTGTACGCCCTGTTCCAAGGCAAGAAGCTGTTCCAAGAATAGGAGGGAGGGACGCATCGTGACGGAACAGGAAAGCGGGATACCGCGTATCGAAGCGACGGAACGGATGGTCCCGCCGGATTGGGCGCTGCGGGAGCAATGGCTGTTCGCGACGCTGAATCGGGCCGCGGCGGAATTCGTGGAACGCTACACGCATCCGGACGGGACCTTGATCTGGCAAAAGGAATGGCCGGGAATGGACGGGTCGGACGACCCGTACGAAGGCTTCATGAACTTGGCGCTGCTCTATGTGCTCGGCGGCAGCCGGGAGCTGCACGACGCATCGCGCCGGATATGGGACGCGATCACGTGGCAATGGACGGAGTACGGGCAAATCGATCGGGAATTCGACGCGTACTACGATTGGATGCATCACGGCGAAGGGTATTTGTACTTCTACTTCCTCGGCCTTGCCGGTCCGACCACCTTGAAGGACCGGCAGCGTGCGGTCCGTTTCGCCCGCATGTATACGGGAGACGATCCGGACGCGCCGAACTACGACAAGACGCTGAGGCTGATCCGTTCTCCTCTGAACGGGAGCAGGGGACCTCGCTTTCAAGTATCGGAGGAGGATTGGAGCACGCATCGCGGCATCCTCGATCATTATCCGGCGCCCTACGAGGACATCCCCGGCGTCGATTACGCCAGCGGCAAATGCCCGTGGTCGGACGACGACGTGTACCGTCGGCTGATCGCCGTCATGAACGAACGGATGAACCGCGGGGACGTCCCGTTGAATTTAAACGCCAGCGGCTTGCTGGCCCACGCCTATATGCTTACGGGCGACGAGTCGTTCCGCGACTGGGTGGCCGATTATCTCGCCGCCTGGGAGGAGCGGACGCGCCGCAACGGCGGGATTATCCCGGACAATATCGGCTTGTCCGGCGAAATCGGCGAGTACAACGACGGCAAATGGTGGGGCGGGTATTACGGCTGGAGATGGCCGCACGGCTTCATGACGATCATCGAGCCGCTGACGAACGCCTGCATGAACGCCGTTCTGCTGACGGGCGATAGGAGCCGGCTCGCGCTCGCCCGTTCCCAGCTCGACGCGAATTGGGCGCTGCGCCGGGAGGAGAACGGACGCACGCTCGTGCCGAACAAGCATGAAGATAACGGCTGGGCCGATTGGCGAAAGCCGCTGCCGAAGTACCCGATCTACTTGTGGACGATGTCGATGGCGGACGAAGATTTGGAGCGGATCGAGCGCATTCCGAAGGACCACGACTGGAACGAGGTCATCGTGCCCGTCGTATCGGGGAGAGACGGCCGAACCGGGCGGGAGACGAAACATTATATCGGCAATACGGAGCCTTGGTACCAGTACATTCGCGGACGCAATCCCGGCTATCCGGAAACCGTCTTAGCCGCCAACATGGAGCTCGTCGGCCGCCAGCTGGAACGGATGCGCTCGGAACAAGGCGATCCGCGCAAGTGGAAGAGCGGCTTCCACGACGGGGACTTCTCCAGCATCCATATATGGCAGGAGATGTGCCCGCTCTACTTCGAGTCGCTCGTGCAGCTGACGCTGGGCGGTCCGATGCACATCTCGCACGGCGGCCTGCAGCATGCGCGGGTGCGTTATTTCGACGCGCAGGAGCGGCGGCCGGGCCTTCCCCCGGGCGTATCCGCGCTTGTGGAAGCGCTGGCCGCGGACAGCGTCACGCTTCAGCTGTACAATACGAGCCTGTTCGACGAACGGGAAACCGTCATTCAGGCGGGGACGTTCGGCGAGCATCGGTTCACCGCGGCGCAGCGGATCGGATCGGATCATCGGGCGGAAGGACCGTCCGTCCACATCCAAGGCAAATGGCTGGCGGTTCGGTTGAAGCCCGGTGCGGGCATCCGTCTGAAGCTCGGGATGGAGCGGTACGTGAACGCGCCAAGCTACGATATGCCTTGGCGTAACGAATATGCCGACGACCCGCTGCTGAACGGCCGGAGCGGACAAGGAGGCGAAGCGTCTTGTACATAGACAGCCACGTCCATTTCTGGATGCCGGCGCGCGGCGATTACGGCTGGCTGAAGCCGGACAACGCCGTATTGTACCGGGATTATTTGCCGGGGCAGCTGCTCCCGGCTCTTCGAACGCACGGCGTCGAGGGGCTCGTCGTCGTCCAAGCCGCCCCGACGGCGGCCGAGGCGTCGTTTCTGCTCGAGCTGACGCAGGACGGCACGGTCGCCGCCGCCGTAAGCGGCGGGCTCGATCCGTTCGCGGAACGCTTCGATGCGGAGCTCGAGACGCTGCGGGCGCACGCCCGATTCGCCGGTGTCCGGATTAACGGCGGCGCGTTTCGCCTCGACCGGCCGGCGGACGAGCGGATCAAGCTGCAAGCGGCTCTCGAACGGATGGCGCAGACCGGACTGACGCTGGACTTGCTCGTTCGGCCGGACGACCTTGACGGCGTCGCGTCGTACTTGGAGGGGATGCCGATGCTGAAGGCGGTCGTCAACCATTTGGGAAGCCCCGCCGTACGGGAGCGTCGAATGGAGCCCTGGAGCGCCGGCATGGAACGTCTGTCCCGGCTGCCCGGCGTCGCGGTCAAGCTGTCCGGCATGATCACGATGGCCGGCGGCCCCGATCCGGCGCCGCTGCGGCCGTATGTCGACCGGCTGCTTCACGCGTTCGGGCCCGACCGGCTTCTGTTCGGCAGCGACTGGCCCGTCGCCCTGCAGGCGGGCGGCTACGGGGACGTGGTCGGCTTGTTCGAGTCGCTGCTCCCGGCCGGACTTACCCGAGAGGAGAAAGGGAGCATTCGCGCGGGCAACGCCCGGCGGTGGTACCGGATCGAGCCATGAAGCGTCGGATGTACCGGGCGCAGCTGAAAGAGCGGACCAAGGGACTGTTCGTCTCGGCCTTGGAGGAGGCGCGCATGAGCTGGCAGCAAGAGCTTCGGAGGCAAGGGGCGTTGATCGGCTGCCTGTTCGAGAAAGGGGACAGCTTGTTTCTTTATTTCGAAACGGCGGGCGAAAGCTTCGATTGGCAATGGCCCGATAGCTGCCGGCCGATGCTGGAGACGTGGCCGGGAGGGGGAGGCGGGGCCCGCCTGGCCGTCCCCATGCTCGATATTTACCATGACGGGGAAGCGGCTTCGCCGGAAGCCCGGCGGCCGCGACGGGCGCTCCATTCGGGAGCGGATCGGCTCGGTGGCGCGTCTGAAGCCGGAGATGTACGCCAGCTACGTCTTTTACCATTACGCGAAGCAGGAAGAGACGCCGAACAGCTTCAATCCCACCTATATCATCGGCGCCCATGAGGAGGTTCTTTTCTCCTACGAGGAAAAGCCGGCGCCGGCACGCGGCATGGGAGGGACGCGAAGAACGTGGCCGGCCCCCGTCGTGCCGGACGACTGGCACGGCGTCATGCGCCCGCATTTTATCCCGTGGTCGGACGGAGAGCGGGGGCCCCTCCTGTGGGAACGCCTGAATACGCTGCTAAGCTTCGAATAAACAAACCGGCCCCCTCTCTTACGAAGAAGGGGGCCGGTTTGTTGGCGTTCCTCGCGCCGCGTCGATGACGGCCTACGTCCGGCTCTCCCCGGGGAGCTGCTCCGCCGCTTGCAGCAGCCGGTATTGTCCCGGCGTATGTCCCGTGCGCGATTTGAACAGCTTGTTGAAATAGCTGACGTTGGAGTAACCGATTTCCCGGCAAATGTCCTCCAGCGTATACTTCGGCTCCCGCAGCAGCTCGCAGGCTCGCCGAATCCGCAGGTGGATCAAGTGATCGTTGATCGTCGTCCCCGTCGCCTCCTTGAAAATGCGGCTTAAAAAGGAGGTGCTGCGCTGTACGTGCTGCGCGACCGTCTCGATCGTAATATTGTTGTTGTAATTTTTCTCCATGAATTCGGTGGCCAGCTGCAGCGTCATGTCGTTCAGCTTCAGCCGCTTCTCCCGGTTATGGGCGATGATCCGGGCGCACATCTCCAGCAGACGCGCCTCCATATCGCGAAGGGTGTGGATGCCAGACAGCCCGAACGGCCGATCGCCGAATACGACGGACATGTCGCCCCCGGTCTGAACCAGCGTTTTCACGATTTCGCCGCTTAACTGGAAAAACAGCTGCTGCACGTTGGCTTTCCCGAGCCTGCGCGCGGTCACTTCCTGCGTAATCCGGCCGACGTTCGCCGCGCATTCCTCCTCGTCCAGCTGCAGCAGCGCCTGCAGCAGCTTCGCTTCCAGCTCGTACGGGTAATAGTAGGTCGTCTCGTCCTGCTTCCAGCTGCTGACGATCGAATAGGGCACGATTTCGCCGCTGCCCACGTACATTTTCAGGCTGAGCGCTTCGACCGACTCCTCATAGGCCGACTGGACCTCCTGGACTCCCGTGCGGATGCGGCTGATCCCGATCGTCGCCGTTATGCCGTAACGGCCCTCCAAATGCCGCTGCATGCTCCGGGCCGTCTCGAGCGGGAGGTCGTCCCGTCCTTCCGGCACGTTATGGATGATGACGGTTCGCTCGTCGTCTCTGGCGAATATTTCGCCGTCGATCTCGGGACCGAGCTCTTCGATCAACCCGTATTGAAACAGATGAACATGAAGCTTCGCGGTCGTATCGTTCAAGAGCGCCGGCTCCTCCCATTCGAGCGTCAGGATCGCAAACCGCGAGAAATCCAGCTTCAGCTCCAATAGCTCCGCCGCATCCGCATCCGGCCCGCCGTCATGCAAGGAAACCGCTACCCCTTTGATCAAATCGCACAAATATTTTTCCTTGATCACCGGGCGCTTCGCCCCAAGCAGCGTTTCCACCCGTTTCTTCTCGCTCAAAATCGCCTCCCGGCTATGGGTAAGCCGCTCGAACGACTGCCGAATGAAGCTTGCCTCATCGGCCGCCGGCGGAACGGATTCCGGACTCGCCCCGCCGGAGGGGGAGGGGCCGACCTCCGCATTGGAGCCGCTAATGTAAGCGACGACGCTTTTGAGCGGACGGTACAGCCTGCGCGAAATATAAACCGACAGGGCGACGGCGGCAGAGGCGTAGAGAACGGCTACGGCGACCACAATCATTTTGATGCGGCTCAGCCCTTGAAGAAGCGCGGATTGCTTCGTCAAGTTGACGAACTTCCAGCCGGTCAGCTCGGAGGTCGTATACGTCACGATCCAGTGGCGATCGTCGACGTACGACCCGCTCCCGGCCGACGACAGCGCTTTCGCATCAAGCTGGGCCAGCAGCTCCGCCGCCCGATCCGTCTCGGCGTAAAGCGGCTCGCCGTTCGGACCGAGGACGAGCGCCGTTCCTTTTTTGTTGTGGTAATGGCTGAGAAAGTCGTTCAAGAGCAAATCGAGCTTCACATTGATGAGGATGGCGCCGTCGACCGGGCCGATGAGCGGCATTTTCTGCATCAGGCTCGTGGCCGTCTTACCGGCGGCAAAACCGTTCGGTCGCCCGGTAAGCCACACCGTCCGGCTGCCGGACGGCTCGTTCATCGCGGGCAGCCAGGAACGGTCGGAGAACGAGGACAACGGCGACATTTTGATGTCGGAACGGGAGGTGAGCACCAGATCCAGCTTGCCGTAGACGAGATAGATCGAATCGATGTACGGACTGAGCTTCTGCTGCTCCTCCAAATAACGGGACAAGTCGATGACCGAGCCGACGCTCAGCTTGTCGTTGACGGTGTGGTACAAATACGACTGCGTCATCAGCATGCTCGAGGCGATATTTTTGACGGCCAGCAGCTCTTTATGCACGAGCTCCCGCTGCTGCTCCAAAACCGACTGATTGTATTCGATCGAGTTCTGTATGCTCGTATCCGCGGAAATCGTATACGTGATCGAAGAAATGAGGATGACGGTCACGATGACGATCGCCGTCATGGACAGCAGCAGCTTGACGAATAACGACCGGTTGCGAATCACAAGACGACCGGACATCTTGACCCCTCCTTTGTCGATGTCAGCGTTTTCAACAGCAAAGCCGAATCGGTGAGGACACCATGCCACATTATAGCACAGATCGAAAAGACGGGAAGGCGAGACGCGAAAAACATACGAAATCCCGAATAACATAATGGCCGAAACTTTGTCCCGGAAAGGAAAAACATAACGGAAAGCGAATGAAACGGTTGTGCGGTTCCGCGAGGCCGGATATCGTAAAAGATGTAACCGTTCCCAATCCCCGGCCGGGAAACGCTGCAAGGGAGCGCCGTTCAAACCTAACAAGCAGGGAGAGATTGTGGTGGGCAATACGATGAAGCCTGTCGCACTTGCCGTCGTGGCCGTCAGTATGGCGGCCGGCCTTCTCGGCGGATGCACCGGAACGCAGTCAAACGGCTCCGAGCCGAACGAACCGGGCGGCGCGGCAAAACCGATCGAAATCAAGTGGGGGATCCATTTCCAAGCGTCGGCGGTCGTCGCCGATACGCAAGTGCAAAAATGGCTGGAGCAAAAGTTCAACGTCAAAATCAAACCGGTCAAAGTTACGGACGCGAGCATCGCTTCCGGCGACGTGCCGGACCTGTTCATGCTGGGCGATCCCGCCAACGTGTCCGCCTACCAGGCGCAGGGCGTGCTCATGAGCATCGATCCGAACATGGTGAAAGAGAAGATGCCGGAATATTACAAGGACGTCGAGCAGTCGAAGGCGCTCTTCCAGACGGTCACGTTCAACGACAAGCTGTGGGCGATTCCGATGTTTATCGATTTGAAGCCTTACGATCTGACGATGCTGTGGCGCAAAGACTGGCTCGACAAGGTCGGCATCGCGAAGCTGCCGGAAACGCTCGACGAATTCGAGAAAGCGGCTTACGCGTTCGCCAAGCAGGACCCGGACGGCAACGGCAAGCACGACACGTACGGCTTGACCGGTACGGCGACGTCCACCTGGTCGACCGGATTTTACTCGATCTTCGGCGCCTTCGGCGTGGAACCGACCATGTGGCAGGAGAAGAACGGCCAAGTCGTCAACGGGTCCGTCATGCCCGAAGCGAAGGACGCTCTGGCGAAGCTGCGCCAATGGTTCGCCGACGGCGTCATCGACCCGGAGTTCATCACCGACACGCAGGATACGTACCGCAAGAAGCTGTACAACAGCCGGATCGGCGTCATCGAGGAGCAGATCGGGAAGGCGGCGCTGACCGACGGTGCGACCGTCGTCGCCATGAAGGACGTCAATCCGAACGCCAAGCTGGCACTCGGCAAAAACCCGAAGGGCCCCGGCGGCAGCGGCAGCTGGGACTGGGGGATCAAGAGCAACTTCGTCGTCATCGGCAACAAGGTGAAGGACGATCCGGCGAAGCTGAGCAAAATTTTCGAAATTTTGCGGGCGGAGAGCAGCGACGAAGAGACGATCAATATGACGAGCATGGGCGTGAAAGGGACGCACTGGGACTTCGCCGAAAGCGGAGCGACCTCGGGCGCGACCAAGTTTCTGTCCGGCTTCGAGAAGCAGGAGCAGCGCGATGCGATCGGCGCCCGGCTGTTCTCGCTGGGCAATATTACGACGCGCAGCTATCGCGACAAATATTCGAACGCGAAGCTGAACGAAGCCGTTCGCACGTATTCGTCCGCGCCGAGCTGGACCGACGCGCTGCTGTTCGCGGCTTTGCCGTCGGACGGCAAGTATAAGAAAGATTTGACCGCGCTGACGCAAAAATATTTCGCCCAATTCATCAGCGGGGAACTGCCCCTCAGCGACTTCGATAAGTATGTGGCGGAGTGGAAGGCGAAAGGCGGAGACGAGCTGACGAAGGAAGCGAACGACATGTACCAGAAGCAGTTCAAAAAATAACGGCAGGGTAAGCGATTACGCGTCCCCGGCGGCGAGGCGGCGAGCTTCGCCCCGAGGACGGATCGAATTCGGCTTGAGGACGTGCACATGCCATGAAAACCATCATGAAGCATCGGGAGCTGTTTGCGCTCTACTTGTTCGCTTTCGCTTTTTTCCTCGTATTCAAGTACGGCCCGCTCTACGGGGTGATGATCGCCTTCAAAGAGTTTCGCGTCGTCGACGGCATCTGGAACAGTCCGTGGGTCGGGTTCAAGCATTTCGAAACGCTGTTTCGAACGGACGACTTTTACCGGCTGCTGCAAAATACGCTGCTGCTCAATTTGTATTTGCTGCTGTTCGCCTTTCCGGCCCCGATCGCTTTGGCGCTGCTGCTGAACGAGATCCGCTCCCGTTATTTTCAACGGTTCATCCAAGTCACGATGTATTTGCCGCATTTCGTGTCTTGGGTCGTCATGGCGGGACTCGTCATCTACTTCCTGTCGCCGACGACGGGCGTCGTAGCCGAAATCGTCCGACTGTTCGGCGGGAAGCCGGTTTTCTATATGGGGCAGAAGGAATACTTCCGTTCGATCGTCGTCATATCGGCGATTTTGAAAGATATCGGGTGGGGATCGATCATATATTTCGCCGCACTGGCGGGCATCCATCCGGAGCTGCACGAATCGGCGACCATCGACGGAGCGAACCGGTGGCAGCGCATGATCCATATCAACATTCCGTCGATCATGCCGACCGTGGCGATCATGTTCATCCTGACCCTCGGCGGTTTCTTGAGCGCCAACTTCGAGCAGATCATCAACCTGATCAACCCCGTCACTTACGAAACCGGGGACGTCATCGACACTTACGTATACCGCGTCGGTCTGCAGCAATTCCAATACAGCTATACCGCGGCGATCGGCTTGTTCAAGTCGTTGGTAGGCTTGCTGCTGATCCTCGGAGCGAACGTGCTGGTACGCAGGCTGAGCCGCGGGGAGAACGGCTTATGGTAGAAGGAGGCGCAGCATGAAATACGCAAACTGGCCGGATAAGCTGGCCACCGTCTTGATTTATATCGTACTCGGCCTTCTCGCCGTCGTCGTCGTCTACCCGTTCCTTCACGTGCTGTCGGTATCGTTCAGCGGCCGGGGAGAAGCGCTGCGCAGCGGATTCCATTGGATTCCGAGAGACCCTACCGTCGTATCGTATCGGGAAATCATGACGTATCCGTTCATCTGGACGGGGTACGGGAACACGCTGTTCCGGATGGCGGTCGGAACGCTGCTGACGCTGATCGTCACCGTATGCGCCGCCTACCCGTTATCGCGCAAAGAATTTCCGTGGAAACGGGTGCTGGTGATGCTGCTGCTGTTCACCATGATATTCGACGGCGGCATCGTCCCGAATTATTTGCTCATGAAAGAGCTGCATCTGCTCAATACGCGGTGGGTATACGTGCTTCCGCATGCGGCGAATGCGTTCCAGGTATTGGTCATGATTTCGTTCTTCCGTTCGATTCCGGATGCGCTCGTGGAAGCGGCGCGGATCGACGGAGCGCGCGACGTGCGCATCCTGACGCGGATCCTGCTCCCGCTGTCGATGCCCGCCCTCGTGACGATCGGACTTTGGTCGCTCGTGTTTCATATCAATGCGTTTATGGACAACTTGCTCTACGTGACGGATCAAACGAAATTCATCCTGCAGCAGATCGTGCGCCAAATCCTGATCGAGAACCGGCTCGATCCGTTTACGACGGCGGTGAACGAAGTGCCGCCCGCGCCGGAAAGCTTGAAGATGGCGGCGGTCATCGTATCCGTGTTTCCGGTGCTGGTCGTCTACCCGTTCCTGCTCCGTTATTTCGAGAAGGGGACGATGATCGGCTCGGTGAAAGGATAACGCTTCACGATCCGGCTCGCAGGGAAATCAGGCAACGAGTTTCCTTATGAAAGGGTGGAGGAGTATGTTCGGAAAAAAAGTCATCCTTCTCATCATCGCGGCGATGCTGATCCAAGTTTATGCCATGCCTGTCATGCAGGCCGAGTCCGGGTTACCGGAAACGGCCTTCTACGTGGCACCGGATGGAAGCGATTCCAATCCGGGCACGATCGGCGCGCCGTTCCGGACGCTGGAGAAGGCCCGGGACGCGGTGCGTCAATGGAAGAGCGGCTCCGGCTTGCCGGCGGGCGGCATAACCGTCTATTTGCGCGGCGGAACCTATGATAGAACCGCAAGCTTCGTATTGGAGCAGCAAGATTCCGGCACCGCCGAAAGCCCAATTACGTATAAGGCGTACCCGGGCGAAAGCGTCCGGCTGTCCGGCGGCCGGCATCTCGAGAAAAGCTGGTTCGTGCCGGTCGCGGACCCCGCGGTTTTGCAGCGTATCGTCAGTACCGACGCAAGGACCAAGGTGCTGCAGGTCGATTTGCGCGGCCGCGGCATTACCGATTACGGCGTCATGAGCCGCCACGGCTATTACAAGGCGAACGACGTAAGCCAAGTTCCTCCGATGGAGCTGTACGTCGAAGGCGAAGGGATGACGCTGGCGCGTTGGCCCAACAAAGGCACGGTCCAGATGGGCGACATTATCGATCCGGGGCCGACCCGCAAGGACGCCGATCTCCAGGATCGGGGCGGCACGTTCGGCTACACGTACGACCGGCCGCAGTATTGGACGCAGGCGGACGATATTTGGCTGGACGGCATTTTCGGCTACAGCTGGGAATGGTCGTACAACAAGGTCGCCGCGATCGACACGGCCAACAAGCGGATTACGCTTCGCTACGGGGAAATGAGCGGCTTGTTCAAAAACTGGTACCCGGATTTCCATTTCGCGCAAAATTTGCTGGAGGAAATCGACATGCCGGGCGAATATTACATCGACCGCGCCCAAGGCATTTTGTATTTCCTGCCGACGGCGGCTTTCGAGGCCGACAATCCGGAAATTACCGTAACGATGCTGAAGACGCCCATGATCAATGCGGTCGGCGTCTCGCACGTCACGTTCGAGGATTTGACACTCGAGAACGGACGCGATTCCGCGGTCGTCGTCATGGGCGGCGAACGCGTGCTGATCAAGCATTGCGAAATCCGCAACTTTACGAACGGCGGCGTGCAGATCAACACGCAAAGCCGGTGGCTGTACAACGATTTCGCCACGGCTACAGGTGTTCATCACGGGGTCGTGAACAGCCACATCCACCATATCGGCGGAACGGCGGTCATCCTGAACGGAGGCAGCCGCGATACGCTCGAGCCCGGCAACAACTACGTGGAAAACTCCCATCTGCACGATTTCGCCTACTACCATAAAGCTTACAATCCGGCCGTCATTCTGACCGGCGTCGGCAACCGCGTCTCCCACAACGAAATTCACGATGCGCCGCATCCCGGCATTCTCATCTTCGGCAACGATCAGCTCGTCGAATACAACGACATTTACGACGTGTGCAAGCTGTTCTCCGATCTCGGCGCCATTTATATGAACGCTGGAGAAACACCGCAGCAGCGGGGAACGGTCATCAAGCGCAATTACTTCCACCATATCGGGGAATCCAAGGCCGGCGTGGAAGGAGTATACCCCGACAACTTCACGATGGGGCTGACGATCGACGAAAACATTTTCCACAACATGGGCAACTCCGCCATCAAAAACAACGGCGGCGCGCATATTAAAGCCCGCAACAATCTATTCATCGACAGCAAGGTGCCTTACGATTACGCGGACCTGTACCTGGGCGACAAACCGGACGGGCAAATCGCCAAAAACTACATGCCGAAATGGCAGGCGCTGTTCGAACGGTACAACAACTTCGTGGGCACGCCGTACTTGGCGAAATATCCGGAGCTGGCCGACTTCTTCACGGAGGACCGCTACTATCCGAGAACGAACGTGTACCAAAACAACGTCATCTATAACCCCACGAAGCCGCGAAGCACGATCACGAACGCGCAAGGGGCGTACGACAAATTCAACTTGCTGCAATACGGAAACAACTGGGTGACGGACCGCGATCCCGGGTTCGTCGATTTGGCGGCCGGCGACCTCCGGCTGAAGAGCGATGCGGAAGTATTCCAGCGCATCCCGGGGTTCCAGCCGATTCCGTTCGGCGACATCGGGATTATAGGCAAAGCCGGGCCGTATCTCGCGCCGGAAACGATTCCGGTGCAGGGAGTCCGGGCTTACGATTCGCACGTGACGATCGGCATCGGCAAATCGTACGACCTGCATTCGGCCGTGCTGCCCTGGAACGCGTCCAATTCCAAGCTGCAGTTCGCATCGAGCAATCCGGGCGTAGTCAAGGTGGACGGCAAAGGAACGATCAAAGGCGTGGAAGTCGGTCAGGCGGTCGTGACGATCGCGTCGGCCGAAAATCCGCTTCTCCGGGACGAGGTGACGATTGACGTAGAAGTAGGAGACGGCGTCTACGAATATACCGATTTCGAGACGGGGCGCAACAGCTGGCCGGTCGATCCGAACCGGTCCATCGTCGACGTGGAAGGCAACCATATGTACAAAGTGCTGAAAGGCGCAACCGCCGTTTCGTCGAACGAATACGCGAATTACGAGCTGACGTTCAAGCTGAAGACGCCGCCGACCATGCCGGGGCTGGGCACGTTTTACATCTTCGACCGGCTCGGCCCGAACGGAGGCGACCGGATCGGGTACCGCAAATTCGAGGACGGCACGTCGAAATGGATCGTATACAACCCGGCTTGGGCGACCGTCAAGGAAGTCCCGCTGCCGTACGAGGATTTGGCGCCGAATACGGAGTATCGCGTCAAGCTGCTCGTAAAAGGGGCCGACATCAGCCTGTACGTCGACGGCAAGCTCAAGCTGAAGACGACCGATCCGTCGCATAACCCTTCCGGCACGGTCGGCTTCTATGCGGGCGGCTTCGATTACCTGCTGTTCGACGAGATCAAGCTGTCGGTGCCGAGCACCCGGATTGCCGGGCTCCTGCTGGACCGAACCGAAGCGAATCTGGGCGCGGACGAACGGCTGCAGCTGCAAGTCAGCTTCGATCCGTCCGATGCCGCCAACCGCTCCGTCACGTGGACGTCGAGCAATCCGAACGCGGCCGTCGTCGACGCGAACGGCTTGGTGACGGCCGTCGGGTCGGGGGAAACGATCGTGACAGTCACCTCGGCGGACAATCCGGAAGCTTCGGCGTCGGCCCGCATCGTCGTATCGGACGTCCTGCTCCGGACGGACTTCGAATCCGGGGGCGGCGGCTGGCCGGTCGATCCGAACCGGAGCATCGTGAACGTGGACGGCAACCGCAAGTATCGGCTGCTCAAGGGGGCGTCCGCCACTTCGCCGCGTTCGTTCGCGAACTACCGGCTGACGTTCAAGCTGAGGACGCCGGCGACAATCCCGAGCGCAGCGACATTTTATATATTCGATCGTCTGGTTTCCGGCAGCGGCGACCGAATCGGCTATCGCAAGACGGCGGACGGCGCTTCGCAATGGATTTTGTACAACGGGGCATGGGCGACGGTGAAGAAAGCCGATTTGCCTTACGAAGACTTGGCGCCGAACACGGAGTACGCCGTCGAATTGATCGTGAACGGCGCCGACATCGGCCTGTACGTCGACGGCAAGCTGAAGCTGAGAGCCTCCGATCCGGCGCACAATGCCACCGGCACGATCGGCTTTTACGCGGGAGGCTTCGACAGCTTGACGTTCGACGACATCGAAGTGACGCAGCTTCGCCAGCCGGTGACGGAGGCGGCGGTAACCCCGCCGCAGCCGGACGGGGCGAACGGCTGGTACGTGCAGCCGGTCGCGGTGCGGCTCCGTCCGGGCGATCGCTCGTCCACCGTGACCGAAACGGTGTACAGCGTGGACGACGGCGCGAGCTGGAGCCGTTACACGACGCCGCTTACGTTCGGGCAGGACGGCGGCGCGATCGGCATCCTGTACCGGTCGACCGACTTGTCGGGCCAAGTCGAGGCGCCGAAACGGCTTACGCTCCGTCTGGACCGGACGCCGCCGGCGACGACGGCCGTCTTGTCTCCGGCACAGCCGGACGGTCCGGACGGGTGGTACGTCACGCCGGTTACGCTGACGCTGACGGCGTCCGATGCGACGTCCGGCGTCACGGATACGGTTTACAGCTTGGACGGCGGTGCGAGTTGGCAGCGGTATACGTCGCCGATCCGGTTGTCGCAGGACGGCGGTTATTCCATCGCCTACCGCTCGACCGATAGGGCGGGGAACGAAGAAGCCGCTCCTACGATCGGCGTTCGGCTGGATACGACGCCTCCGGTTGTGACGGCCGAGGAGCCCGTTCCGGGTCGGTCGTATCCGGACAGCGGAGAGCTCGTTCCACGGCTGGCGTTGACGGACGGATTATCCGGAGTCGATCGGTCTCAGCTGAGGATGCTTTTGGACGGCCAAGCGGTGAACGGAGAGGAAGCGATCCCGCTGTACACGCTGCCGCTCGGCGCGCATACGCTCGCCGCATCCGTGACCGACACGGCCGGGAACGTCGGGAGCCTGACGGTAACGTTCCACACGTATGCCGATGCGGCTTCGGTCGGCGCTCTGATCGACCGGTTTGCGGCCATGTCGTGGATCGAAAATGCGGGCATCGCGAACAGTTTGCGCCGGAAAGCGGAGAAAGGAAATTGGCAAGCTTTTATCCATGAAGTGGAGGCGCAGAACGGCAAGCATATCGCGGCACCGGCCGCCCTGGTGCTGCTGAGGGATGCCCGGTACATGCTGCAATCTCGGGGGCAATAAGTCGCGTAATCGAAAAAGCCGCGGATCGTCCGCGGCTTTTTCGCTGCTTCCGTCTTTAGGCGTTCGACGAGGCGAAGACGAGACCGATCGAGACGACCGAGTAAGCCGGCACTTCGAACGAAACCCGCCGTCCTTCGATGACGGGAGCGTCCGCATCGTCGATCCGCCGTTCGTTGGCGTCCACGAGATAGGCGTCCGACACTCGCTGCGGCAGATGCAGCTTCACGCCGCTCCGCCGGCCTTCCGTCTCGTACACCCGAACGATCCAACGTCCGCACGGATCGTCCTCCGGCATTTTGACCGCGGACAGCACAACCGCTCCGTCTTCGATCCGCAAAAAGCTGCCGGAGCGGCCGTTCGTGCCCGGATGCGCCTTGCCGGATAAAACGGTGAACGGACGGTTGGCCCGATAGGCCGTTTCCGCCAGCTCCCGGTTGGACGCGGCGGCATCCACGACGCAAACCGCAATGCTCGTCTTGTGGTGGTTGCCGAGCTCCGGATACGGATCGGGGTCGAACGAGCTGCGGATCAGCGTGACGGACAGCGACCGGTCCGTGCCGCGGTAGCCGTACTTGTTGTTCGTCGTCATCATGATCGCCGGTCCGCCTCCGTCGCGGCGCACGCCCAACGCCCAGCTGTTGGCGGGCACGTCCATATCGGCCGGCCGGCGCTCGAGCGTACCGTACGGCACATCGTATCGGTAGGCATCGCATGCATAAGCAAGCGGCCAATGGAAATTCAACTGCGGAATCGACGTCGCTTGCGAGCCGATCTCCTGCCAGTCGCAGGTCGTGTCGAAGCGCAGCGCCGGACTGCTGCGGTCGAGCGAGACGGTCACTTGAAGCGAAGAGCGGCCGAACGTCATCCGGTACGACAGCGATTGGCGCAGCGCTCCTTGCGCCTGCATCTCGATTTTCACATGACGGTGAACGCTGGCGACGTCCATATACCGCCCGACCCACCACGCGGACATGCCTTGGCCCGGATCTTCCTGGATGAGACGGAACAGTCCCGCCGGACGGGCCGGATCGATCAGCTCGGTACCGGTACGCTTGTCGACCATCGATCGGACGGTCGCATCGATCGGATGAAACGATACGCGCAGACGCTCGTTTTCCAAGACGACGGGCCGCTCGCGGTCGACGCGCGGATCGGTCGGCAAAAACGGCGCATGCGGCTCATCCCCGACGGAAACGGTGTACGTTTGGTAGCCGCACGCCGGAACCCGAGCGAGAACGAGCAAGCGCAAGTAATGGTGGCTCCAATACGTATGAAACCCTTTGTCGATCCATTGATAAGGCACTTCCCGACCGTCGCCGTCTCGGACGACCAGCGTTCGGATCGGACTTTTCCAATCCCACAGCGTCCATTCGACGACTTCTTCCCGTTCGTAGGGAGACGGGTTGAACACGTGCACGATGCGGGGGTCTCCGCCGCCGCGCTCCACTTGCGTAATGCGGAAGGAACGGGCGCCGTAACCTGCGCCCGCTCCCTCGGCCGTACTCGACTGATCCGCCCGGCCGGCGAGCCCGGCCGTATCGATCGTGGCGGCGATCGCTTCCAAAGCGAGCTTGCGGTTCGTATTGGCCGCCGCCATCGTCTGCTGGAACAAGCCGAGCGCATGCTCGCGCGTCTCGATGACGCCGGAGCCGGGGAGTATGTCGTGAAATTGGTTGAACAGCACGTTCCGCCAAGCGTCTTCATAAGCGGCGGCCGGATAAGCCGCATCCGCGACGACGCTTGCCGCTGCGCTGAACAGCTCGGCTTCCTGCAGCGTCGCTTCGCCGATCCGGTTCGCCGTCTTGATCCGCGTTTGCGACGTGTAACAGCCGGTGAATACGCTATTTTGCTCGCCGGTCACGACCGGCAGCCGCTCGCGTACCGTCTCCAACCGGGCGTAAAATTCGGCGAACGTGCCGAACCGGATTCGCGGATAGATCGGCCAATCGTTCATCCCGGCGAGCCGTTCGAGATCGCGCCGCGTCGGACCGCCGCCGTGGTCGCCGACGCCGTAAACGTACAGGTGAGTGGTCAAGCCGGTTTGCTCGCACAACGGCGGCACGTACGAGCCGAGTATCGGTTGGACGAAATCGTTGTACCAGGTCGGCTCGCGGTAACACAATAGGGAGCGGCCGGACGGCGACCGCCACGTGTAGGCGACCGGTCCGTCGCTGCCCCGGCAATGATAATAATGCCGCACTCCGCCATCGAGCAATATTTCCGGGACTTGAATGCTGTGTCCGAACGTATCCGGCTCGAAATCCAGGCTGAGCGTAGCGGGATCGATGCCGAGCAATCGGGACAAATACCGTTTCGTGTACAGCAGGTGACGGGACAGGCTCTCGCCGTTCGGCATGTTTTTGTCCGCTTCCACCCAGTGCGATGCGGTCACCTCCCATCGTCCTTCATGGACGCGCGCTCGGATCTGCTCCAGCATGGCGGGTGCATACTGCTCGACGATACGGTAAATCGCCGCTTGCGATTGGGAGAAGTGGAAGAACGGATATTCCTCCATCAGCTGCAGCATCGTTCGCATCGTATCGATCGTGACGGCAACCGTCTCGTCCCACGGCCACATCCAGTTCATATCGATATGGGCGTGGGCGACGCACAGAATGTCGTAGGCTTTCGCCGCGGACGCGAGAGGGGCCATCAGGCGCTCCGCTTGCAGCGCCGTCGCTTTCGTAACGACGCCTTCGTCGGCAATTTGTCGCTCCACGTAAGAGAGAGCGGAGGAGATCGTGTCTTCGAACATACGATTTCGAACTTTGGACATCTCTTGCGCGAACACCAACTGGGACAAAATGCGCTCGCCCCAGTATCCGGGCGAGGATTGGATTTTCTCGTCCCAATAGCTGTCCGGAATGTTCCCCAGCAAAAGCCTTAATCGGGAATCGATCGAAGCCATGGACATACCTCCATATCAATTTGGATACGTATATATATAAATACCTTTCTGGTAATTTGAGTGTACTTGAAATAACTTCCTTTTGTAAATCCCGAAATGGAAACCATTCCATCTATTTTTGTATATTCGTATTTATTCATGCTACACTCCAAATAGGTGAGGAAGTGCAGGAACGGGGGAGCAGGACGTGGACAAACAGGAGACGAAACGTGTCCCACTCTATTCGCAAATTCGAGCGTACATCGTAGAACGGATTCGTTTGAACGAGTGGAGTGCGGATGACCAATTGCCGACGGAGGCCGCGCTTGCGGAGCAGTTCGATGTGAGCCGATTTACGATCAAGAAGGCGCTGTCCGCCTTGGTGGAAGAAGGGCTCGTCTATCGCGTGCAGGGGAAAGGGACGTTTATTGCACCGGCGGCGGCTCCATCCGATCTTCCGCACGTCGAGGAGCCACCGGGCGTCCCGACCGTATTTCGTCCCGTAGCCTTTATCGTGCCGTCGATTCAAAGCCCGCTCGCCTCCCGCATTTTGGCCGGAGCGGAGGATGTCCTTTCCGAGCGCGGCTACCACGTGCTGTATCGCTCTACGTTGAACGATGCGGAGCGGGAACGGGACATTTTGCGGGATTGTCTACGACTCGGCGTCAAAGGAATTCTCATTTTCCCGGCAGACGGAGAAACGTACAACGAAGAGCTGCTGCGTCTGTCTTTCAACCGATTTCCCGTCGTCGTCATCGACCGCTACTTGCGCGGCGTGGAGACGAATTGCGTCTGTTCGGACCATGTCGGAGGCGCATACGACGCCGTGACCAAATTGGTCGAGCTGGGGCATACGAATATCGGCTTCGTCTCCGTCTTGAACAAACGGGTAACGAGCCTGGAGGATCGTCTGACGGGGTACGAGCGGGCGCTGGCGCACCACGGGATCCCCGTCGATTATCGACGCTGCTTGTTCGAGACGGGCGAAGCTCGGCGCGAGGAGGGGGAGGATACCGATCCGCGCGTTTTGCTGCGATCGTATTTGTCCCGCAATCCCGAGCTGACGGCGGTGTTTGCGGCTACGGTGTCAAGCGGCCTTGCGCTCGTAGCGGCCGCGGAAGATTTGGGCATACAAGTACCCGGGGAGCTTTCGGTCTTATTCTTCGACGATTACGAATACGCGGAGCTGTCGCGCATCCCGCCGAGCTGCGTCGTGCAGGACGAACGGACGATCGGAGCGGAAGCGGCGAAGCTGCTGCTGTCCATCATCGACAACCCTTCGCAGGAACGGAGACGGATTCTCGTGCCGACGCGGCTTGTGCTGCGCCAGTCCGCCGTGGCGCGCAGCGATGGGGAGCGACTAACTCGGAACCGAAACGGCTCAATCGGCACGGTAACGTAGCGGATTGCGATCGTGAGCGAAGCCCTTGTCCGACCGCTGCAGAACGAGTTGATCGTACGGCAGCCGGACGGTACGGTCATGGAATTTGTCCAACACGTCGGACGATAAACGTACAAATCCCACCTCCAAGACGAAATCCGAGTCCGGGGGGCGGGATTTTTTTGGTTTATCGGTTGGAATCGAACACCTTCGACATCAGCACGTCGATCGCCTGATCGATCCGCACCAGCTCTTCTTCGGACAAGTGACTTATCCGCTGCCGGAAACGGGCTTCGATTCGGGCGAACGCTTCGCTCATCATCGCTTCGCCCGCCTCGGTAAGGCGAATGTACTGCTTTCGCCGGTCTTCGGCGACGGCCACCTTTTCGCACAATCGTTTCTCGCTCAGCTTCTTCAGCTCCCGACTCGCGTTCGGCATGGACATGTGCTGACAATCGCTGATTTGGCTGAGCGTTACGGGCTGACTGACCGCTATATATTCAAGAATGCTGTACTGCATCGGAGTGATGCTGCCGGACTTGACGTCTTTCGTCATCTCATGCGTCGTTTGATGAACGGCGGTTGTGAACGCCACGAATTTTTGGAATAAGTCTCTTCGCTCCATACCAATCACCTCTAAGGACACGATAGCAAATTCATTATCTTAATACAATTATCATTTGACAACCAAATAAAGGCATGCTACGATTCGCTTATCAAATGATAAGTAAAGGGGCGGCAGCATGAACGTACTGGTCATTTATACGCATCCGAATCATCAAAGCTTGAATTACGCTTTTTTGCAAAAGGTGGTGGAAGGGGCGAGCGAAAACCGACATATCGCGGAGATTCAGGTGTTGGATTTGTATGAAGAGGGGTTCGACCCGGTGCTCGTATTCAACGAGCACAAGCGCAGAAGAGATATGCACGCCGACCCGCGTCTGGCCAAGTATCGCGAGCAGCTGCTATGGGCGGAGAAGATCGTTTTCATCTATCCGATCTGGTGGGGACGGCCTCCAGCCATGCTATTGGGGTATATCGACCAAATGTTCGCCTCCGGATTCGCCTACCGAGACAAGGGCGGCCTGTTTCCGGAAGGACTCTTAAAGGGGAAGTCGGTCGTCTGCCTTTCGACGATGATGGGACCGACGCTGTATCCGCTGTTCTGGTTGAATAACGCGCACAGGGTGTTAATGAAGAGAGCTTTGTTTCGGTACGTGGGGATGACGAACGTCAAATTTTTCGAATTCGGCTACATGGAGAGCCCGGAGAAAGGCAAGCATGCGGCGAAGCTGGACCGCATCTACCGCTATTTCAAAACGGTTGCCCGCTGATCGTAAGCATGCTAATCGAAGACCACAACCTGTAACCAATCGTTTCCGATTTCGTTTACGGAAGGAAAGCATGGGATTGGAGGGAATGTGTTGGACAAATGGGCGGAAGTACGAAAAGCGATCGAAGAGCTTTCCTCGCAAGAAGCGAAGCTGATTCTTGTCCGCATGCTGCTTCCGTTGAAAACGGACGAATCGAACGAGGAAGCCGAATCGAAATGGTACCGGAGCGCGAAGGAGCTGTATGAGGAGCTTTTAGTGTCCCGCAACGGCAAATCGCAATGGGAACCGAATGCCGACACCGCAAAGGTTCATCTCGTTTTCGGCGATTCGATTGCCGGAAGCTTGAAGCTATGCATAAGGCGTCAGGGGGATGCGGAGACGAACAAGGTGATCGTCGTTCGCGACTCCTTTGCCATCGGTCCTCTCTGGCAGCTTCACGAAAAGGCCGGACGCGCACAAAGAGCCGAATGGTTCAGAGACCGCATGAACGACGGCGGCGATCCGGACGACGTTGCAGAGGACGATTCCGACTACCGAAAGCTGACCGGGCAAATCGCCAACATTCCGGCCGGCGCTTCCGTCGTAATATGGAGCGGGAAAAACGCTCACGAGCAGGTCGGGCTGCGGTATGCGGCTTATTTGCTCCGGGATAGACGGAACGACGTATTCGTTTTCGATGCTGCGGACGTTTGCGAGAAAAGGTTCAACCGGGCGGATCGTCGCATCGATTATTTGCACGCGGGTGAAGTCCCGACGGACAAGCTTCAGACCGTCTTGGGGGAAACCGAGCATAACCGGCCTCTAACCGGCGAAACGAGACGGAAGCTGGAGCAAGAATGGCTGTCGCTTGCCGAACGCCATGAGGCTCTACGAATATGGGACGGAGAGCGGATCGTAAACGTCGATGAACGCCATTTCGACGCCTATCTGTTGGAAACCGTTGAGAAGCTGCATGCCTACAGGTCGAATCGCGATTTTATCAAAGCGGCCCGGGTGATCGGGGAAGCGATCGGCTACTGCAATCAATACGTCGGCGACAGCTTTTTCGAATACCGGCTGAGGGAGCTCATTTACAACGGAGCATTGGAAATCCGGGGCATACCGCGAGGGATGCGGTACTACAGCGTAAGGCGCAAAAAGCCCGATCCTTCGTCAAGCTGATGAAGGAGAGCGGAATCTTATCCAAAGCCGCATATTCGCGGCTTTTTTGTCATTACTCACGAGTTTGCGCCTGTCGCCTTAACGGCAAGCGGAACACGATTTTCGATTTGAGGATCGATAAATGATATCATCGTCCAGAAAAAAATGGTAACATGGGTTTATCCATGGAATGAATGAGGAGACGATGAGATGGCTCCAAAACATTTTGTCTCTGCGGCAACCATCGTATTGAACGAGCGCAGCGAAATATTATTAATAAAAGGGCCCGATCGAGGCTGGGAAATGCCGGGGGGACAAGTCGAAGAAGGCGAATCGTTGAAAGAGGCGGCAATCCGGGAAACGAAGGAAGAGAGCGGCATCGATATCGAAGTGACGAAGTTCTGCGGTATTTTTCAAAATGTAAGCGAATGTATTTGCAACACGATGTTTTTGGCCCGACCAGTCGGGGGACGGTTAACGACGACCCCCGAGTCGTTGGAAGTAGGATTTTTCCCCATCGAAACCGCGCTGGAGATGGTGACCTGGAGAAATTTCAGGCAGAGAATCGAGTATTGCTTAAAGGAAGAACTCCATCCTTTTTATGTTGAATTTTGATTGCTGAATACATCCGAACAAAGTTAGACGAACAACGACTATACTTCCATTAAGATAGTAAAATATTAATATCATTAAAAAGCGGGAAACAAGATGAATATCGTTCTGATCGGCATGTCCGGAGCCGGTAAAAGCACGTTGGGCGCGTTGCTGGCAAAAGCGCTGGGAATGGATTTCGTGGACACCGATATCGTCATTCAACGGCAGGAAGGACGGCTGCTGCAAGCAATCATCGATAACGACGGTATCGAACGATTTTTGGAAATCGAAGAAACAACGGTGTCCGACTTGCAGCTGAACCATTGTGTCGTATCGACAGGCGGCAGCGTCGTCTATTCGGAAAAAGCGATGAACGCCCTAAAGCGGGGAGGGCGAGTAATTTACTTGCACGTCCCTTATGAAGAAATTCAACGAAGACTGACCCAAATCGCGACCAGAGGCATCGTCATGAAACAAGGAAGCAGTCTTCGGGAGGTTTACGAGGAACGGGTTCCGCTTTATACGAAATATGGCGATTTCGTCTTGGATTGCTCCGACAAAAGTATCGAGCAATGTGTCGGCGAGCTGGTAAAAGTCATAAAATAAACGTTGATTCGGCATGAAGACAAGAGTCCTAACGCACGGAAGGAGATCGGGATGCGATATTTGAAGTGGAGCCTTATTTCTGTCAGCTGTTACTCGATATTAACCGTTCTCGCTTGGTTCATAGACGACTTGGGCTGGAAAAAAGGAATAACGGAAGGAAGCTACCAAATCGTTGCGAATTTCGTTTCGAACCTGCAATTCCTCTTCAAAATGCTGATTGGCTCGGATGATGTGCTCAATTATCACTTTAGACTTTTGCCGTTCCTTATGGGCGCTGTTGTTTGGATCGGAATCGCCGTCGTCTTATGCAGCCGGAGAGGCCGCGCCGTTCATTGATTTTGAGCACGTTCGCGATTAGGACCACCACTTTAGTTCAGCCGAGTATGAGGCGATCGACTCCCGGTACATCGAGGGAGAACGATCGCCTTTTCCCATTCCGCTTACGGACTTACACGGTCGGACGGGCGCCGTTCCGTCGGAACAGGGATTTGCGGGCTACCCTTTTCGGCCGCAGGCCGCCGTTCTTTGACTTGTTTCAACGCGGCCACGATCAAAAAACTGACGATGACGAGCAGCAGCCAGGAGCTGACCTTGCTGACATGGACAAGACGCCAGGTGTCGGATTGATTCGGGTACTCCCATGCGCTGAAGAAGGTGGCGATATTTTCCGCGATCCAAATAAAGAAGCCGATCAGCACGAAGGAAAGGGCAAGCGGCATCCGGTACCGGGCGCGGCCGACCTCGAAGGTAACCCAGGTACGCCAAAATACGAGGAGCACCAAAGCCGATAGCCACCAGCGAACGTCGATCCAGTAATGGTGGGTGAAAAAATTCAAGTAGATGGACGCCGCAAGCGGAGTGACGAGCCAGAACGAAGGCCAGCGAACAAGATCGACCTTCATGCGCCGCCAAGCCTGGCACAGGTAGCTGGCCACGCTGGCATACATAAATCCGCTGTAGAGAGGGACGCCGCCCACTTTCGTCCAGCCGTCCTCCGGGTACGACCAGGACCCCATGCGCACCTTGAACAGCTCCAGAGCCAAGCCGATCAAGTGGAAGACGGTAATCACTTTCAGCTCGTCGCGCGTTTCAAGCCCGGAACGCAGCATCCATACCTGCATGGCCAGGCAAATGAGCAGCAGCCAATCGTAGCGGGGCAGCCACGGCAGCGGGAGCTGTTGGGTCAGTGCCAGAGAGACGAAGATGACCGCGGGAAATACGCAGGACAACGCCTGCTGCCAGCCGAAGCGTACGAGCTGCCGAAGGGCTTGCCCTAAACGTCTTTGCATAAGCTCTTCATCCTTTCCAAGCGAGTAATGGCGATCTGGACCATTAGCGGCGACGATTTGCTTTTCTTCACGCTTATGGGCACGTTGTTCGTCATTCATTGTATAACAATCAAAATTTATTGTAAATCGATAAATAATATGCTACATTCAATATGAAAATAACGACGCGAGGTGTAGGTTATGGAACGAGGAACCACTTTGTTTTTAAAGCTGACCGTTTTTCTCATCGGCATTCCGGTTGTGGCCGCATGTCTATTCGGGCTTCCTTCGATTGCCAAGGAGGCGGCCGAGCATTATCCGGCCTATTGGCTGTATCCCGTTTTAATCGCGATGTATATGTCGGCGGTACCGTTTTTCTTTGCATTGTATCAAGCATTCAGGCTCTTAACCTATATCGACAAGAACGTCGCCTTCTCCGAATTGTCGGTCAAAGCATTGAAACATATCAAATACTGCGCAATCGCCATCGGCCTCTTATATGCGGCGGCCGCACCGTTTTTATTTCTCATCGCGGATGAAGACGACGCCCCGGGGCTGTTCGCGATCGGACTGGTCGTGATTTTCGCTTCGACGGTCATCGCCGTCTTCGCCGCCGTTCTTCAAAAGCTGTTGAAGCATGCCATCGACATAAAATCGGAAAACGATTTGACGATCTGAGGTGAATCACATGGCGATCATCATTCATATTGACGTGATGCTGGCGAAAAGGAAAATGAGCGTTACCGAGCTTTCGGAGAGAGTCGGCATTACGATGGCCAATCTGTCCATATTGAAGAACGGAAAGGCGAAGGCGATTCGAATATCGACTTTGGAGGCGATTTGTAAAGCGTTGGACTGCCAGCCCGGAGATCTTTTGGAATACAAAGAGGACCAAGACACTCCGGGCTAACGACCCGTATTCATTCGTAAAGGAGGGCCCTCGATGAGCAGCGAGCCTATCGTCAGCCTGCGTCATGTGACCAAACGGGTCGGCCGGAGGACCATCATCGACGATCTTACGTTTGACGTGCCGCAAGGCGAAATTTTCGGGTTCCTCGGCCCGAACGGGGCCGGCAAAACAACCACGATCCGCATGATCGTCGGACTGATGTCGATTACCAAGGGACAAATTTTGATCAAGGGAAACGATATCAAGACCGAATTCGAGCAGGCGATCCGGCACGTCGGCGCCATCGTGGAAAATCCGGAAATGTACAACTATTTGAGCGGGTACCGCAACCTCGTTCATTACGCCCGCATGGTACCGGGAGTAACCAAGGAACGGATCGGCGAAGTGGTATCGCGGGTCAAGCTGGAAAACCGCATTCACGACAAGGTGAAAACCTACTCGCTCGGCATGCGCCAGCGTCTGGGCGTCGCCCAAGCGCTGCTGCACCGGCCGTCGCTGCTCATACTGGATGAACCGACAAACGGCTTGGACCCGGCGGGGATCCGCGAGCTTCGCGATCATTTGCGGCATTTGACCCGTACGGAGAACATTACGGTTGTCGTCTCCAGCCATCTGTTGTCGGAGATGGAGCTTATGTGCGATCGGGTCGCCATCCTCCAGCGGGGGAAGCTCATCGATGTGAAGCCGATTCAGCATTTTACCCAGTCGACCGACCGGACTCCCACGTATCAGATCGAAGCGCAGCCGTCGGAACAAGCGCTGGAATTTTTGAGGCGGACGGAAGGGGTCGAGGAGGTCAGGCTCGTCCGGGAAGGAATCGTCGAGGTTACGACCGAGCGGGAGGGCGTCCCCGACCTGTTGGCAGGGCTGATGCGGAACGAGGTTCGCATTTATGGCGTGAAGCCGGTTCGTCCCTCTCTGGAGGATCGATTTTTGGAAATAACGGAGGGCGGACAAATTGGTTAATCTGGTGCTCAATGAAAACATGAAGATTTACCGGCGCGTGCGAACGTGGATTCTGATCGGACTCATGTCCGCCATCGTCCTTTTCATCAACGTCATGGTATGGCAAACCGACGGGAAAAAGGCGCAGGGCGAAGGGTGGCGGGCCGAGCTGCTAAAGGAGAAGGAGCACCGGAACGAATTGCTGAAGAAGCCCGAGCTGCAAGCGGAGGAACGGACGTACAACCTGCAGCGGACCGCTCTCATCGACTATCATTTGGAGCGCGATATTCGCACGACGGAAGGCACGCTGTGGGATGGCATAAACGGTTCGGCCAATCTCGTTCCGCTGATCACCGTCTTCACCATCATCATCGCGGGGGACAGTCTGGCGGGGGAATTTTCGTCCGGCACGATCAAGCTGCTGCTCATCCGGCCGGCCAGCCGGGTCAAGATTCTCGTATCCAAATTTTTGTCCGTGCTGTTGTTCGGCTTGCTGCTGCTGCTCGTCCTGTTCGTCGTATCGGTCGCGGCGAACGGAATCTTATACGGCTTTGGACACTTGGGGCTGCCTTTAATCGGAGTGAGTCCGGAGGGGCTGATCGTCGAGCAAAATATGGTCCTCCATCTATGGAAAACCTATATGCTGAACGGGATTTCCACCGTCATGTATGTCACCTTGGCTTTTATGATCTCGTCCGCTTTCCGCAGCAGCAGCATGGCCATCGCATTTTCCATCGGCACCCTGTTCGCGGGCCATATTCTGATGGAGGCGCTGCAGAGGTTCGATTGGAGCAAATTTCTGTTGTTCGCCAACACCGACCTCACCCCCTACTTAACCGGGCAGCCTTACCAAGAAGGAATGACGCTGCCGTTCTCCATCGGGATGCTCGCCGTTTATTTCCTCCTGTTCAATCTGATATCCTGGCTCATGTTCACGCGGCGAGACGTAGCGGACTAACGCTTACGGCATCGCCTCCGGTCAAAGGGCCGATCCGAAAGCCAGTCTGCGGGCGAAAAGCCATTTTCGCCGCAGGCTGGCTTTTGTTGCATGGCGCTAACGCCGAAGGCAGCCGAAGCAGGACTTTCGCGAATCCCGTCGTAATGTCTGAATAGGAAAAAAATGTTATGGGGTGCAAATGGACGTATGCCGGTTTCGCTTCGGAGAGGAGGAGGGCGCCCATGGGCAAATTGAAAATTTTGATCGTGGACGACGAATATTTGGTCCGATACGGGCTTCGAACGACGATCGACTGGCCCCGGTACGGCTTCGAGCTGGTCGGGGAGGCGGAGGACGGCGAGACGGGGTTGGAGATGGCCGTCAAGCTGAACCCCGACATCATCATTACCGACATGAGCATGCCGTTTCTGGACGGGCTCGGCTTCATGGAGCGGCTTCGCTTGAACGGCATCGGCGCGAAAATCGTCGTGTTGAGCGGATACGACGATTTCCAATACGCGAAGGGGGCCATCACGTTCGGAGCCTCCGAATATATCGTGAAGCCGATCGAGAATGACAAATTTATCGCCGCCGTCACCAAAATTGCCGATACGATCCGCAAGGAAAGGCTGTCGGAGCAGATCGGCAAGCAAAAGCTGATCGGGGATCTCGTCGCGCTGCTGAAAAAGCTGCGCAATCGAAAAACGGCCGGTACGGTCAAGGTGGTCGAGGCGGCCAGCCGTTATATCGAAATGAATTACGACAGCGATTTATCGGTCAAGCGCATCGCCGACCATCTGTTCATCAGCCCGTCCTATTTGATGCACATCTTCAAAGAAAATACGTCCCGCACCGTAAACGATTACATTACGGAATGCCGGATCGAGAAGGCGAAAGAGCTGCTGAGAACGGGGAATTACAAAACGTATGAAGTGTGCGAACGGGTCGGCATCGGCGATCCGCGTTATTTCAGCCAGCTGTTCAAACGGTACACGAACATGACCCCGCGGGAGTACGTCAAGAGCTGCATGTACGATTGAATGGGGGAACGGCGCCTTGATTACGTTGGACAAAATGAACATACGCGGCCGCATCTTCTGGCTGCTGCTCGTCTGCTTCCTCATATCCTCGACGTCGATCTTCCAAACGTCACGAATCGCCGTGCAGCGAATCGTGGAAGATTTCATGTACAACTACGTGAAATTGAACCAGGAAAATATCGAATCGAGCCTCGATTTTTTGATCAACCGGGTTCATATGCTGTCCGTCCGCCTGCTGACCGAGAACGACGTCTACAATGTGCTGGGAGACCCCGGCATGACGGAGGACGGGAAGGCTTGGGCGCTGCGCACCGTCTTGGACGACATGATGATCGACGACAACATCGTCGGCGATGTCGTCGTCCTGACCAAGGACGGGACGCCGTACAATTACGACCAGGGCACCGTCGTCGATCTGCCCGACCGCTCGTATCTCCGCGAAATCGAGCTGTCCAAAACGCCCGTCTGGGGAATCACGAAAAAAGACATCGACGGAAACGCCTATATTTTGCTCGGAAGAAAGTACCAAAACTTTTTCACCGGTCAAGACTTGGGGTATTTGGTCATTTACATCCGGGAAAGAGCGATCCAGGACGTGTTGAAAAACATGATCGTGCAGGATCGCGGCTTCTCCTTCCTGATAACCGGCGATTCCTACATTTTGTCCTACCCGGATGCGGCCAAAATCGGGACGACGCTGTTCGACAAGCAGGCGTTGACGATGGAGCCGGGCGCCACTTTCAAAAAGGCCGAGTTCGACGGACGACCGTCGATTATCGCGAGCTACCCGCTGGGAGGCGGAATTCGCAGCTTGGGCATGGATTGGAACGTCGTCAGCGTTGTATCCGACGAGAAGCTGCTGGAAAACGTCAACAAAATCAAACAATATTCGATCGTGCTGCAAATCGCCGCATTGGGCTTGACGATTCTCATTTCGCTGTACGCCTCCAAAGGGATCATCCGCCCGATCAAAAGGCTGAACCGCCGGATCAACCAGTTTGCCGGCTCGGCCGACTTCATCGTTCCGTACCGGAACCGGAAAGACGAGCTGTGGGTGCTGGAAAACAGCTTCAACGACATGGTCGTCCGGATCGGCGAATTGATCGAGCGCAACAACGAGGAGAAAGACCGTCAGCGCGAAATGGAGCTAATCGCCCTGCAGGCGCAAATCAACCCGCATTTTTTGTACAATACGCTCGATGCGATCGGATGGCTCGCGAAAATCCACAACCAGAACGAGATCGAGAAGATGGTGATCGCTCTTGCCCACTTTTACCGGCTCAGTCTGCATAAAGGGGACAAATATATATCGGTGGAGGAAGAGATCGGAATCGTGCAAAGCTACGTGGCGATCGAGGCGATGCGGTTCCCGCAAAAATTCGAGGTGGAATACGACATCGCCCCGGACATTTTGCCTTTCAAGCTGCTGAAAATCGTGATCCAGCCGTTGATCGAAAACGCGATCAAGCACGGCATTAGCCAGAAGCGGGGGAAGGGAAGGATAACCGTGAAAGGGTACCGCCAAGGCGATAAGCTCCATTTCGAAGTGACGGACGACGGGGCCGGCTTCGATGTCGGCGAGCTGGACAACAAGGACAAGCCGCAATCGTACAAAGGGGGCGGATACGGCATCCGCAACGTGAACGAACGGATCCGGCTGGAGTACGGCGACGGCTACGGCGTCGACATCCGCAGCGAGATCGGGATCGGCACGACTTCACGCGTCACGGTCAAAACGGAAGTTCGCTCCTGATCCCGATTCCCGAGCGTCTGCGCTTCATTTGATCGCTTTCATTTTGACGTATAGCTGGCTCAACGGGCGGACGATGCTCGTTCGGAGCATCGCGGCGAGCAGTGCGGCGCCGATGCAGGAAAACAGCGCAAGCAGCACGACCGCCCCTTTCATGGCCGATAAATGGGAAATGGACTGCTTCAGCGGAATGGACGCGACGATTTTCGTATTGGAGTCCATAATCGTGTTGTACAAAATCAGCCGGCCGCCGTCAGCGGAAACGAACTTCCCTTCGCTGCCGGTCAATTGGCCGAGGTCGTCCGGGTCGAGGCTTTCCGCTTGGTCGCCGGGGGAGGAACGAATCAGGTTGTCGCCGTCCCGGAGCATGTACAGCCGGTTCTGAACGAAGATCGAATTGTCGGTTTGGAAAAAGCCGAACAGGCGGTTCGCGTCCAGATCGATCACCATGATGCCCGACACGGCGCCCCGATCGTCCGTCCATTTCAGCAAATAACTGAACGTTCCGTTCGCGCCATACCGGTAATTATAGTAGGACGACAAATGCTTGTACCTCGAGATCCACATCGACTTCGGTTCGGCAGACTCGATAAATCTCCGGATCGGCTCCTCCTGCCGCAGCTGTTCGAGCGAAGGCAAATTCGACATCCCGCTCAGCGAATAAATCGTCCCGTCCGTCTTGTACAGCGAAATGCCCCGAATATCCGTGTTCATGCCGTAAGCGAGACTGTCCAGCAGCGGAGATACCTCCGACGACACATGCGGCTTTTCGACCGCCCCGGCGACGTTCGGATTGTTGGCGATCATTTTCGCCGTTTCGCCGGTGTAATTCAAATACTGCGCCAGCAAATCGTTCGAGCTTTGAAAATAGTTCGTCGACACGGCGATAAATTCCGAAAGCACCGTCCGCTTCGCCCAATAGTAGGAGAAGAAGCCGATCGCGACCGTGAACGCCGAGACGCTTAGCAAGGTGATGAGCACGATTCTACGGGACAACCGCTTGAACATCCGTTTTCCCGCCTTTCTTTGAAATCGGTTGCATGTTCGCCATCATTATAACAGTTTATTGAACATTTTTGCAGGATTACCGCATTTTATCAAGGCGGGTGTAAGCGATATCATCATAACTAGCAACGTTGCGAAATCCGATTTCAAAAAGGGAGGCCGAAGATGTGACGAAGACATGGAAAGCGCTTGCCGCAAGCGCGGCCGTGACGCTCGCCGTTACCGCATGCTCGGGCGGAGGCGGTACCGACCCGGCGAACGGGGGCGGCGCCGGATCGACGGACGGCGGAGCCGCAGGGAAGAAGGAAGTAAAGGAAGTCGTGTTCAACAACGGCGACTGGCCCAAGCCGCAAGATAAAAAACTGCCGCAGTTCGAGGAATGGCAGAAGAAATTCGAATCGGAAAATCCGGGCGTCAAGATGAAAGCGGAAAATTACACGTACGACACGAACACGTTTTTGCCGAAAGCGGAAAGCGGGCAGCTGCCGAATTTGTTCGGCACTTGGTTCACGGAGCCGAAAAAAATCATCAACGCCGGATACGCCGCGGACATTACCGCGCAAATGAAAAACTACGGATACGACAAAGCGCTCAATCCGGCGATGCTGGAGCTGGTGAAGAAAGACGGGAAATTTTACGGCATCCCCACGAGCGGCTATTACATGGGCATGTGGTACAACGTCAACTTGTTCAAGCAAGCCGGCCTGCTGGACGAGAAGGGGATTCCGAAATATCCGCGGACTTACGAGGAATTGGCGCAAACGGCCAAAACGATCAAAGACAAGACGGGAAAAGCGGGCTTTTTCTTCCCGACGAAAAACAATCAGGGCGGCTGGCAATTCATGACGATCGCCTGGTCGTACGGCGCCGAATTCGAGAAGCAGGTCGACGGCAAATGGAAGGCCGTGTTCAACAGTCCGGAAGCGGTGCAGGCGCTGCAGTACATCAAAGATTTGAAATGGAAATACAACGTGCTCCCCGATAACATCCTGGTCGAGGTCAACGATATGTTCCGATTGTTCGGAACCGATCAAGTGGCGATGGCGTTCGGTTCGACGGACTGGATGAACACGCCGACGAACGATTACAAGATGAGCAAAGACAACCTGGCGATGTCGGCCGTACCGGCCGGACCGAAGGGTAGAATCGCTTTGACCGGCGGATCGCTCTACATGTTCTCGAACAACAGCACGCCGGAACAAATCGAAGCCGGCTTCAAATGGCTGAAGATCAAAGGCTTCTCTCCGGAGGTAAATGCGGACGCCCTGAAGGGGCTGGAAGAAACGCTGGCCGCCGACCAGAAGCTGAATCGGGTCGTCGGACCGCACGGGATGCTGGCTTGGATCAACAAGGAACGCGTCGATGCGGAAAACGCGATCCGGCAAAAGTATAAAACGGTCAATCTCGAGCTGTGGGACGACTATATGAAAAACGAGGGAGTAACGATTCGGCCGGAGGAGCCGGTCAACGCGCAGGAGCTGTACAAAACGCTCGATGCGGTCGTACAGGCGGTGTTGACCGACAAAAATGCCGATCCGAAAGCGCTGCTCGACAAGGCGGTCGCCGATTTCCAACGGGACTATTTGGACAAAGCGAAGTAATCGCCCACGTCCGTCTTGCGCAACCGGACCGACCGCGCGGATGGCGGCGAACCGCCGCCATCTCCCCATTCCACACGAAGGGCTGAATGACCATGTCGACGTCGGCAACGAAAGTATCCGGTGCGGGTACGGGAACGACCGCGGTCGCGAGCCGGAAAAGGCGCCTGCTTCAGGACGTCCCGTCCTGGCTGCTGATCGTGCCCAGCCTGCTGTTTTTCATCGTGTTTCATTGGCAGCCACTCGTTACCGGCTTTCTACTGTCGTTCTTTGAAACGAAAGGGTACAATGCCGTCCGCTTCAACGGCTTGCAAAACTATATCGATGTGATGAGCAACTCCGTCTTTCAACAGACGCTCGTGAACACGTTCCTCTACGTCATCTGGTCGCTTGCGATCGGATTTCTCGTCCCGATCGTCGTCGCGGTCATGATCAACGAAATGATGCACGGGCAATCGTTTTTCAAATTTGCCGTTTACTTTCCCGGCATGGTACCGGGGGTGGCCGGCGCTCTGCTGTGGATGTTCATGTTCGATCCCGGGCCGGGCGGGCTGCTCAACATGATGCTGGGCAAGCTCGGGCTTCCGATGTCGCAATGGCTGCAAAATTCCGACTTGACGATCCCGCTCATCATTTTGACGATGACGTGGAGATCGTTCGGCGGAACGGTCATTCTGTATTTGGCCAGTCTGCAGGGTGTGAACAACGAGCTGTACGAAGCGGCCGCCCTCGACGGGGCCGGCATTTGGAAGCGGATCCGGCATATTACGATTCCGCAAATTTCGCACATTATCGGCATTCTGCTCATCTTGCAGATGATCGGCGTCTTTCAAGTGCTTTACGAGCCGCTGACGATGACGGAGGGCGGTCCGAACAACGCTTCGATGTCGCTTATGCTGACGAGCTATCATTACGCGTTCCGCTACTTCGAGGCCGGAAGATCGCTGGCCGTCGGCGTCATTACGTTCATCATCCTGGCGGTCATGACGGCGATTTATTTCCGGATCAACAAAAAGTCGAACACGGATTAGAAGGTGACGAACATGCGTGCAAAAGAAACGGCGGGCATTATCGGCAAGCTCGATTATAAAAACCCCGGTATCAAGCTGCTTTATTGGTGCTTGTTCGCGGTCCTCATCGGCATATCGCTCGTCTGCCTGCTTCCTCCGCTCTGGATCTTGTCGTCCAGCGTGAAGGACATCAAGGAGTTTTTCGCGATTCCGCCCACGCTGTTCCCGCGCACGTTCGAATGGGGGAAGCTGTGGGACACTTGGCGGGAGCTGGACTTCACCCGGCTGTACGTCAATACGTTTATGCTGACGATCGGGAAAGTGCTGTTTTCCCTTCTGTTCAACGGCATCCTGGGCTACTTCTTGGCCGTGCTAAAGCCGGCGGGCAGCAAGCTGGTGTTCGTGCTCGTCCTATGGACGATGCTGCTGCCCAATACGCTCGGGATGGTGCCGATCTTCAAAAACATTATCGATTTCCCGGTATTCGGGGTCAATCTGACCAATACGTTTTGGCCGATGTGGATGATGGCCGGGGCGAACGCGTTTTATGTCATCATTTTCAAAGGATTTTTCGAAGGCATTCCGCAGGCGCTCATCGACGCGGCCAAGATGGACGGCGGGACGAGGCTCTCGATTTTTTTCCGCATCGTCGTGCCGCTCAGCAAGCCGGTCATTATGGCCGTCACCATATTCACGGTCAATGCGGCGTGGGCCGATTTCTTCTGGCCGTATATGGTGCTGAAGGACAAAAACATGTGGACCGTTATCGTGGCCATTTTCAATTTGAAAACCGCCGTTCCGCTCGACATGCAGTTCATCGCGCTGACGTTTGCCATTATCCCGCCCGCGCTTTTGTTCCTCTTTTTTCAACGATACATCATGCAAGGGTTCACGTTCAGCGGCATCCGAGGTTGACCGACAGGACGATATTTCCAATTCGGAAAGGGGAATGAACGATTATGGGCCGCACATCGAAATGGGCGTCGCTGCTGCTCGTCTTCGCCGTTATGTTCGCTTCCGCCAGCTTGATCGTAGCGCCGCCAAACCGGGCTTATGCCGATACGCCGACGAGGACGATCGCCATAGGCGGCTTCGAATCCGACGCCGAAGGCTGGAAGCTGTCGCTCGGCGCGGAGTTCCCGGGGGCGAAAGGCGAGCTTGTCCGGGATTCGGCCGCGCCTCACTCCGGAGCATATTCCGGAAAGCTGAGCGGAGATTTTCAAGGAGGGGGCAATTACGTATCCGCAAGCCGATCGATCGCCTCCCATGACGCGCAATCGCTTTCGTTTTGGGTCAAAACGTCGGACGTCGGCAGACTCGGGCTTCGGCTTATCGATTCGACCGGGCAGACGCACCAGCAGCGTGTCGCCTTGCAGCCGACCTCCGATTGGCAGCGCATCACGATTTCCAAGTTCAACGGCGGCACGCAATACAGCCATTGGGGCGGAGCGAACGACGGCGTCTGGCACGGTCCCGCCGGGCAAATCTCGTTCCTGCTCGACCGTTCCTCGTTGACCGGCGGCAAGCTGGCCGGCTCGGTGCAGTTTGACGACGTCGAACTGACCGTCCCGATGCCGGCGCTGGAAATCGAGCAGGTGAAGCTGGGGAACGTGTTCGAAGAAAACGAGCCGGTTTCGTTCCGGGTATTGACCTCGGGCGATTCGGTCACATCGAGCGTCTACGATTATTGGGGCAACCGGGTGGCGGAGCGTACGGATCCGGTGGAAGGAGGGTCTCGAACCGTCCTGCTTCCGGCGCTGAAGCCCGGATACTACACGGTGAGCATGAACGCTTCCCGAGCCGGAAGCCCGATCAAGCAAGCGGAAACGACGCTAGCCGTATTGCCGCCCTACGATTGGAGCCAAGCGCCCGATTCCCCGTTCGGCATGGCGACGCATTTCGGTCAAGCTTGGAGTCCGGAGCTCATTCCGCTTCTTCAGAAGGCCGGGGTCAAATCGATACGCGACGAGATGTATTGGGGGACCGTAGAGCCGCAAAAAGGGGTGTACACGTTCCCGGACAAACTCGAGCGATACATGAACGAGCTGCAATCGCACCGGATCAAGCCGTTTCTAATATTCAGCTACACCAACCCGCACTACGATCAGAACAGCACCCCCTATACGGATGAAGGGCGGCAAGGCTTCGCCCGCTACGGCAGAGCCGTCGTCCAGCATTACGGGAGCTCTCTCGATTGGGTCGAGGTGTACAACGAATTCAATATCGCGTTCGGCGACCGTGGCGACGGCCCGGCCGATTCGAAGCCCGAATACTACTTCAAGCTGTTGAAAGAAACGTATCAGACGATCAAAGCCCACGACCCGAACGTGACGGTCGTCGGAGCGGCTACGGCGGGCATTCCTTGGAGTTGGCTGGAGGAAGTGTTCCGGTTGGGCGGCCTGCCATACATGGATGCCGTTTCGATCCATCCGTACCGGTACCCCGGAGCGCCGGAAAGCTTGGCCGGCGATCTGGTCAACCTGCAGGAGCTGATCAAACGGTATAATAACGGGCAGCCGAAGCCGATCTGGATTTCGGAGATCGGTTGGCCGACCCAGCTCGACGCCAGAGGCGTCACCGAAAGCACGCAAGCCCGCTATACGGTAAGAAGCCACGTCATCGCCTTGTCGGAAGGCGTGGAGAAGCTGTTCTGGTACGATTTCATGAATGACGGCTTAACGGATACGCACAACGAGCATAACTTCGGCATCGTGCGCAATCCGGGGGACGCCAAAGGCAAATACGCGCCCAAGCCGGCTTATGTCGCTTATGCGACGATGACCCGACAGCTTACCGGTTCTTCCTTCGTGCACAAGGAACAAATCGGCGAGACGATCCGCAGCTACTTGTTCGGCGGCGCAAACGGCCATACCCGCGTTCTTTGGTCGACGGAGCCGAAGCAAGTGCGGGTGAAGACGGACGATCCGATTACGGTAACGGACCTGGTCGGCGTCGCGGATACGTTCCATCCGCTGCACGGCTACGTCTATTTGACCTTGACCGAATCGCCGATATACTTGCGCGGTTCCGTCACGAGCATCGAGGAGGGGAGCAAATTCTCCCTTACGAGCAGCCCGACGCCGGCCGGCATGCCGCTGTCGATCGGCTTGACCGCGGACAATACGGAGCCGCCTCGCGGACGGATCCAGGCGGCGCTGGACATGGAAGGACGTTCGTACCCCTTGGACGTCATGCCCGGCAAGACGGAAACCTTATCCGTCTCGCTGCCCGCCGTCGGCGCCCCTCAATCGAAAACAGCCACCGGTTATATCGTCTCGAAAGGAAAAAAAGTCGGCATGCTGCAAACGGAAATCCGAATCGTCGACCCCGTCAGGCTGCAAGTCAAGCATGTGCTGAAAAACGGCGTCGATACGGTAACCGTCAGCGTATACAACGATTTGAACGTCCCGTTCCGACTGGACCGCATCGATTGGAAAATCGGAAGCGCGTCGGGCGTGCTCGATGCCGACCAAGTCGTTCCCGCCGGCTCGGGAGTCGGCGTGGATGTGCCCGTCCCGGCCTTGCCGGCGAACCAAGCGTATCCGCTATCGTTGACGCTTCATTCCCCCGATGCGAATCCGGTCGCATATAGCGGGAAGCTCCGGTTGATCGGCCTTTCCGACATGAAGCCGTTCGCTCGGAAATCGATCGTAGTGGACGGCGGTCTCGACGATTTGTCGGGCGTTCCGTCTGTCTCCTTGACCGGCGAAGGCACGGTGAAGATCAAAGAATATGCCGGCGAGGCCGATTTGAGCGGTGAAATATGGGGCACTTCGGATGAACAGCACTTGTATTTGTCCGCCCGTATCCGCGACGACGTCTTCTCGCAGAACGATGCCGGCGACGGGATTTGGCAGGGCGACAGCATCCAGTTCGCCGTTTCGCCGGGCACGCCGGGCGAGAGCAGGGACTGGTACGAGTACGGGATCGCGTTGACCGGCAGCGGGCCGCAGCTGTACCGGTGGATTGCCGCGCAAGGGCTGCCGACGGGGCCGGTCGCGAATGCGCATCTCCGCATCGTTCGCGACGAGGCCGCGAAGGAAACGGTTTACGAGCTTGCGCTTCCGTGGACCGAACTGAAGCCGGCGCATATGAACGACGGCATGCTCGCGTTCTCGATTCTCGTCAACGACAACGACGGACAGGGACGCAAGGGATGGATCGAATGGGGGGCCGGCATCGGCGGCAGCAAGGATAACGGCTTGTTCAAGCCGATTCGACTCCTCCCGCAGCCTTGACATAATGCGGCGAAGGGAGCTCCGACGATGAGCGAATCGGGTTCGGGCAGAACGGCGCTTGTAACGGGAGGCGCCGTCGGAATAGGCAAAGGGATTGCGCTCGCGCTGGCATCGCGCGGCTACGATTTGGCGATCAGCCATTTCGCCGAGGACGCGCAATCCCGGGTATTGGCCGATACGGTTGCAAGCCGTTTCGGCCGGCGCTGCCGGGTGTACCAGAGCGATTTGACGGACGCGGAGGCGCCGGCTCTGCTTGTGGAGCGCGCCATACGGGAGATGGGAAGGCTGGACGTCCTGGTCAACAACGCCGGTTTGACGGCAATCGGAAGCGTGACGGAGTTGGACGCCGCCGAGCTCGATCATCTTGTCCATCTGAATTTCCGGGCGCCGCTTCTGGCCATACGGGCCGCGGCCAATCATATGATCGACCGCCGCATTCGCGGAAGCATCGTCAACATCACGTCGACGCGGGCCGAACGGGCCTATCCCGGCGATTCGCTTTACGGCGCCACCAAAGCGGCTTTGACCCGGGCTTCCCAGTCGGCCGCCCTCGATTTGGCTCCATACGGGATCCGCGTCAATTGCGTTGCGCCGGGCGCCATCGCTTCGAGAGAAGGGGCGGGTGCCGAGAAGCATTACGAAGCGTTGGGCCGGAAAATCCCGCTGAGCCGAACGGGCACGACCGCGGATATCGGCGAGGCCGTCGCCTGGCTGGTCTCCGAGCAGGCGTCCTATGTGACGGGGACGACTTTGAAAGTGGACGGGGGGTTAATCCTTCCCGGCATGCCCGAAGACGTCAGCCCGGAAGCGGGATACGGCTGGGGGAAGCCTCCCGCGGAACTTGATCGGAAGGGGAAGCATCCATGAAGTCGATAACGATACGCGATGTGAGGACGATTCTTACGGCGCCCGAAGGCATCAATTTGGTCGTGGTGAAGGTCGAGACGTCGGAGCCGGGCCTGTACGGAATTGGCTGCGCAACGTTTACGCAGCGATATTTGACGGTGGCGAACGCGGTCGAGCATTATTTGAAGCCGTTTCTGATCGGGAAGGACCCCCGCCGCATCGAAGACATTTGGCAAACGGCGATGGTGAGCTCGTATTGGCGCAACGGTCCCGTGCTGAACAACGCCTTGTCGGGCGTCGATATGGCGCTTTGGGACATCAAGGGGAAGATGGCCGGCATGCCGCTGTATGAGCTGCTCGGCGGAAAATGCCGTGAAGCGGCCGCCGTTTACCGGCACGCCGACGGCAAAGACGAGCGGGAAGTGGAGGAAAACGTCAGAAAATGGATGGAGGAAGGCGTCCGCTATATCCGATGCCAGATGGGAGGGTACGGCGGCCGCGGGCATACCGTCCGTTCCCCCGACAACGCGCTACCCGGCGCCTATTACGACCCCGACGCCTACGCCCGAAGCGTCCCCCGGATGTTCGAGCATATCCGCCGTGCGATCGGGGACGAGGTCGAGCTGCTGCACGATATCCACGAGCGGGTGCAGCCGATCGAAGCGGTCCGGCTGGCCAAGCGGCTCGAGCCTTGCCGGCTGTTTTTCCTCGAAGACCCGCTGCCTCCGGAGCAGCTCGACTGGTTCGGCATGATCCGCCGGCAAAGCGCCACTCCGCTCGCGATCGGGGAGCTGTTCACGCATCCGCGGGAATGGACGCCGCTGATCGCCGGATCGCTCATCGATTACATTCGCGTCCATCTGAGCGCCATCGGCGGGCTGACCCCCGCCCGGAAGCTGGCGGCGTTCTGCGAATCGTTCGGGGTGCGGACGGCATGGCACGGCCCCGGCGACGTGTCGCCGGTCGGGCATGCCGCGAATCTGCATTTGGATCTCTGTACGCCGAACTTCGGCATTCAGGAGTGGTACGGCTTCTCCGATACGATCCGGGAGGTGTTTCCCGGCTGCCCGGAGCTGAGAGACGGATACGCGTATCCGAACGATAGCCCCGGCTTGGGCATCGATGTGGACGAATCGCTCGCCGCCCGATTTCCTTGCGTCAACCGTCTTCCCGAATGGACGCTCGCCCGTACGCCGGACGGCAGCTGGGCTCGACCGTAAACCGGATGTTGAGAAAGCCGGCCGTCTCTCATAAAGCTTTTGGGACTTTCCCAACAAGCCAAGGCAGCAAGCCCGCGAATGCGGCGGGCTTGCTGCCTCTTTATTTTCATCAAGCGGCCCGACTACCGTTTGGTCGCATGACGCATCAAATAGCGCACGAACGCGTCGTCGCGCGCGAGCCATGCGGCGTAGTGCCGTTTCATATGCCGCTCGGCATCCTCGAACGATTCGAACGACTGCTCCAGCGTTTCCCCGTTCGCATCGATATGCCACCGGTTGTCCACCGGGAACAGAAACAGGTCGTCTCCGCGACGATTCTCATACAACACGCCGAACTTCGAGCCTTTGGCGTTGTACTCGTTGCGGACAGCATCGGGACGCAGCGGCTCGATGAAGAACGGCTCGGTTGCATATAGCCGGAACGCCTTCTCGGTCATCGGGCAGCCCGCCGCTTTCGCATGGCCGCCGCCGCCGAACGTCGCCGCGATGTCCGACACGTCCACATGGTCGTGAATCGTTCGCAAGCTGAGCTTTTTCCCGCCTACGTTCAAGATCGCGATGTAGTCGAGATGCGGATAGCTTCTTCCGAGCTCATGCGACAGCTCCGAATGGTACGACTCCGCATAAACGATGCCGACGCAATGCTCGTCTACAAACGTCTGCACGAGCTCTCTCTTTTTCCGGCGGACGTAACGCTCGATCTTGCTTTCCTCCACCTCGAGCAGCTTTTCCTCGAAATCGGTAAACGCAAACGACGGTTGCTGCCGCAGCCGTTCGACCATCCGCTCCTCGAAGTCGTCGAGCGACATCAAAAAAAACAAATCGTTCAGACGTTTGGCCTGCACGTTATCGTGCTTTTCCCATTCCCAAGTGTCGTACAGCCGAACCAGCTCCACGAATTCGGCGAGCGCCGGGGTCGGCTTCAACATCCGGTGCTGCACCAAATATTCGTAAAAGAGCGAGGTGGCGGACGCCAAGCTGCCGTCGTCGTAGTCGACCTGTACCGTCGCCCAAGGATGGCGGTTCAAATGGAGCGACGTCTTATGGTGATCGAGCAGCCGCACCTTGCCCCCTTCGAGCACATGCCGATCGAGTCTTTGGGCGTTCTCCTCGGAAACGGACAAGTCCGTAACGAACAGCAGCTCGTCTTTTTTCGGTTTGTCGCGGATCGCCTCCACATATCGCTCCACCTGCGGATTCAGACTTTGCACGGAATGGTAACGAACCTCGATCTGCTCCCCGAACGCGCAGCGCGCCACGATCCCGCAGCCGACGCCGTCCAGATCGTTATGCGTAAAGAGATGATGCATGGCGTCCCGGTCCTTTCCTTGAAATGGCATACGTAAGGAATAGAGTTCCCCGCGATCGCTCCGGTTCATTCCTTGCTTGTATCCATTTCGACCGTTGACTTCAAGTCAACGAGTGATATAATGAGTGTAACCGTTGACTTGAAGTCAACGTCAATGTCCGAACGAGGTGATGCATGTGCCCAGAAAGATTGACGATTCCGAATATATCCAACCCTACGACGTCAAGGAACACAAGTTTATGACGATGGAAGAGGAGAAGCGCGAGCGTGTGATCGAGTCGGCGCTGAAGGAGTTTGCCAAAGGGTATGCGGCGGCGAATACGGATGTCATCGTAAAAGAATCCGGCATTTCCAAAGGACTGATCTTTCATTACTTCGGTTCCAAGAGAGGACTGTTCCTGTTCCTCGTCAAGTATGCCTCGGACTTGATCATGACCGAATATGAGACATACATTTCGGAAAGCCGCGACTTCCTGGACAATATCCGAATCGTATCCAAACAAAAGGCGGATCTGTCCGTTCGCTCCCCGCTTCTGTTCGGGTTTCTGGTGAAGGCGCAGTTCGCCATGAAGGAAGTGTTTCCGGGGGGGCCGCCGGACGATGTGCCGAGTTCCCCGCTTATAGGGATCGAGCAGGTTTGTCGAAAATCCAATAATGACAAGGCGTTGTTCAAGGAAGGGATTGAACGGGAAAAAGCTTTGAACATCATCATGTGGACGATCAACGGGTTCATCGACAGCCTGTTCCGGCATGGCGACGATCTCGAGGAATTCCGGGCTCAATACGACGATCGGGCTAACGAGCTGGAGGCGTACCTGCAAATGCTTCGCCAAATTTTGTACCGCTAACCGGGAGGAATGAAGATGTTGATCGATATGGCCAACGTAAAAAAGAGCTATGCGACGGGCACGGTCATAACCGAGGTTTTGAAAGGGATCGGGATGAAGCTCGACAAGGGCGAAATCGGCGTCATCCTCGGTCCGTCCGGTTCCGGCAAGTCCACGCTGATGAACATTCTGGGGGGCATCGACCGCGCCGACAGCGGGCGGGTTTTCGTCGACGGGATCGAGCTCGGCCGTCTGAACGACGACCAGCTGACCGAGTACCGACGCCACGATATCGGGTTCGTCTTCCAGTTCTACAACCTGGTTCCCAATCTGACCGCCGTGGAAAACGTAGAGGTGGTATCCAACATCGGCAAGTCGCCTCTGGATACGGACGAAGTGTTGGCAGCCGTAGGCATGAAGGACAAAAAGCACCGCTTCCCGAGGGAGCTCTCCGGCGGCGAGCAGCAGAGAGTTTCCATAGCGCGAGCAATCGTCAAAAATCCGAAGCTGCTGTTGTGCGACGAGCCGACCGGCGCGCTCGACTTCCATACGTCGCGCAGCATCCTGCAGCTGCTGCAGCGGGTGAACCGGACATACGGCACGACGATCTTGATGATCACCCACAATGCCGCCATAGCCGCCATGGCGAACCGGGTATTCAAGGTGCGCAGCGGGGAAATCGCGGACCAATCGGTGAATCCGAACCCCGTACCGGCGGAAAGGATTGAATGGTAATGGTGATCGACAAACGAATCAAGAGGGTATTCCTGGAGAACAAAGCCCCTTACATCGGCTCCATGCTGCTGATCGCTCTCAGCTGCTTTCTGTTTACATGCTTGGTGGCGATGGGCGGCAACTTGAGTCGGCTGACGTACCAATTCGAAACGAAATACGCCCAGGAAGACGCCTCCTTTACAACGGTCCGGAGCATCGGCCGGCTGGAGGAGCTGGAGGCGGCGGCTGACGCAAGGATCGAAGAAGGGCGAATGTTCGACTACACGCTGTCGGAAGGGATCACGCTGCGCCTTTTCAGCAAGAACGACCGCATCAATCTTCCTGCCGTCCTCGAGGGGAAGCCGCTCGGCGGCAAGGGCGACATTTTGCTCAACCCGGCCTTTGCCGCCGCTCATGAAGTGAAGATCGGCGATGTGCTGAAGATCGCGGATCGATCGTTTACGGTTGCCGGTCTGATGGCGCTGCCCAACTACATTTATCCGCTGCGATCGGAAACGGATATCCTGCCGCAGCTGGGATTCGGCATAGCCGTCATCGGCAAGGAGGATTTCGCTTCGCTGTGGGAAGGAAACCGTTTCTACTCGATCAAATTCAATCCTTCCGAAATTAACCCCCGCGCCCGGTCTGCGGCATTCATCGAGCTGTTGAGGAGCCGCGGCATCGAGGTCGTGCAATGGACGGATATCGACGGCAACAACAGGGTCCGAGCCGTGACGAACAAGCTCGCTTCCATCGATTCGATGGGCCGGGTCGTACCGACCGCGATTTTGCTGTTGGCCTCCATATTGATCGGCAACATTCTGGGACGGATGATCAAGCGCGAATCCGCGATCGCAGGCGCCTTGTACGCGTTAGGTTACACAAAAAAGGAAATTTACCGCCACTATCTGCGATTCCCGTTTGCGATCGCCGCAATGGGGGGGATCCTCGGAACGGCGCTCGGTCTCTTGACCGTACGTCCCGGGCTGCTGGTCATGCTCGATTCCTTCGACATCCCGCTGACCGGAATCGATTACAACCCGCTCGTCATCATCCTAAGCCTGCTTCTGCCCGTCGCATTGCTCGGATCGAGCGGCTGGTTCGTGATCCGGAAGCAGCTCGAGCGTCCGCCCGTCGAGCTGATGAAGGGCGATCGGGACAAGAGCAAGGTCCATGGTCTGGAGCGGATGTTCAAGCTCGACAGCCTCAAGTTCGCCGCCAAATTCCAAATCAGGGAACAGCTTCGCAGCCTGTCCCGGTTAACTCTGCTGCTGGCCGGCGTCGCCGCGGCGACCTTGCTGCTGCTCTTCGGCTTCTTCCTGAAGAGCGGCATGGATTATTTTCTTACGGCCGAGCTGAAGAACGCATCCAACTTCAAGTACGAGTATTTGTTCAAAAGCTTGCGCACCGGGCCGACGCCGGCAGGCTCCGAGCCATATGCGGTATCGAGCTTTACGGCCAAAGGCGACGACAGCCGGGCTTTCAACGTCATCGGCGTCTTGCCGGACTCCGCCATGCTGAACGTCGAGGACGCAACCGGCGCCAAACTCTGGATCGATCGGGTCCTGATCACGAAGCCGATCGCCGAGCGGCTGAAGGTCAAGCCGGGGGATACGATCACGGTCATTCGGAAAGCGGACTATCGGCCGTTTTCGCTCCGGGTAGGGGGCATCGCGGATTCGTACAACAAGTCCATCCTGATGCCGCTTGAGGAGTATAACGAGACGTTCGGAATGCCGAAAGGAAGCTACTCGGCGCTCTTCAGCAAAGCTCGGCTGGATCTCCCGGACGACGAGCTGATCAGCGCGCTGTCTCTGGACGACAAGATCGACGCGGTTCGGGAGTCGATGGCGCCTTTGACGTCGATGGTCGTTTTCGTATCGGCCGTTGCGTTTATGATCGCGGTCATGATCATTTATGTCGTCACCTCCATGATGATTGAAGAAAATAAGAGTACGATTTCCCTGTTAAAAATATTCGGTTACCGAAAGCGTGAGATCAATTCCTTGATTCTCAACAGCTCGACGTTTGTCGTCGCGATCGGGTACATCGTTGGAATACCGATCAGCTTTGCGGCGATGGGGGGATTGATGCAAACGCTCGAAAACAGCGCTCCTTTCGCCATGCCCGTAAAAATCGATCCGCTTTACATCGGCGTCGGGTTCGCAGCGGTCATGCTTTCCTATGAGCTGTCGAAGCTGCTTTGCAAGCGAAAGGTCAACGCCGTTTCCATGAGCGAAGCTTTAAAAGCGGGAACGGAATCCTAACGGTTTGGAGCCGATGGGCATCCTACCGATTGTGGATGGCTTTGCCGTCAGACCGTTGAAAATGCTGTTGACATGACACTGAATGGTGTCTTATTATTAAATAGTCACCAAATGGTGTCCAATCGAGGAGCCAACCATTTCCTTAGGAGAGGGTGTTGTGAGCGAAAACAACCAATTGCGGGACGTGTTTGACGCGATTGCGGATCCGACCAGGCGTCGCCTCATTCGACTATTGGCGGAGAAAGACGAGATACCGCTTCATGAATTAACGGTACAGTTTCCGATGGGCCGTACGGCGGTATCCAAACATTTGACCATTCTAAAAGAAGCCGGACTGGTCCTTGACCGGAAAGTCGGCAGGGAGACGAGATTCAGGCTAAACGCCGCTCCGCTCCGAGAAATTCAAGATTGGGTCGCTTTTTACAGCAAGTTTTGGAGCGTGAATCTGATGCGCTTGAACCAATTTTTGGAGGAGGAAGAAGAATGAGCTTAGCGTTGTCCTTGGATTTTCAGTACGCGACATCGATCGAGAAGCTTTGGTCCGCCATAACGGATTCGAACAAGCTCGCCAAATGGGTAGTCAATATTCATAACGGCCAGGCGATGGAGAACGATTTCAAGCCGGTCGTGGGACATCGGTTTCAGTTCCGCACGCAGCCGTCCGAATGGTGGGACGGCATTATCGAAGGCGAAGTGCTCGTCGTGGAAGCGCCGAACCGTTTGTCCTATACGTGGGCCAGCGGAGGGGAGAAGCACACCGTCACCTGGACGCTGCAGGAGCTGGGAGAAGGTAAAGTTAACCTTCATCTCGATCAAACCGGATTCGCGAACGTTCAAGGACTCGAAGGCGCCAAGTACGGCTGGAGCAAATGGTGCGGCGAGCTTGAAAAGGTATTGGAACCATAATCGCATTCGCGCTTGATTCGAACGAACATAAACCGGCTGCGTGCAGGTAGCAGCCGGTTTGCGTTCGTTCGGACCATTTTGTCGAGTTATGATAGGCCCGGCTCCAACGTCGGCGGCCATTGCCGGGAGCTATTTCGGACACTCGCCTTTCTAAGCTTGCGAGATATGGTACAATGTGGATATGGGTCGAAAACCGATCGGAAGGGCGGTAAGCATGAGCGAATCGAATCAGGAATATATCGTCATCTCGGGAGCACGGGAAAACAATCTCAAAAACGTATCCTTACGCATTCCGAAACGAAAAATTTCAATATTTACCGGGGTATCCGGCTCCGGCAAATCGTCGATCGTCTTCGATACGATCGCCACCGAATCCCAGCGGCTGCTGAACGAAAACTTCAGCACGTTCGTCCGCAACTTTTTGCCGCGTTTTCCGCAGCCGGACGCAGACGCGATCGAGAACCTGAGCATGGCCGTCGTCGTGGATCAGAAGCGGCTGGGCGGCGGCTCCCATTCCACGATGGGCACCATTACGGACATTTCTCCCGTTCTTCGTCTTCTTTTCTCCCGAGTGGGTCAGCCTTACGTTGGACAACCGTTCATGTTCTCGTTTAACGATCCGAAAGGGATGTGTCCCGAATGCAACGGGATCGGCCGCAAGCTGGGCGTCGACATGAGCAAGGCGGTGGACATGTCCAAGTCGTTGAATGAAGGGGCCCTCATGCTGCCGGACTATTCGGTGGGGGGCTGGGAATGGAACATGATCGTACAGTCGGGACCGTTCGATCCCGATAAGAAGCTGAGCGACTACTCGGATGAGGATCTGGAGCAGCTGCTGTACGGCAAGGCGAGAAAAGTTCAGATGGATTTTGCCGGCAAGGCCATGAATATTACCGTGGAAGGCGTCATCGAGAAATTTACCAACAAATACATCAAGCAGGATGTAAAGACAAAGTCCGAGCGTACCCAAAAAGCGGTCGCGCCGTACATTTCCGAGGGACCGTGCTCCAGCTGCCGCGGCACGAGGCTCAATCGGGCCGCATTAAGCTGCAAAATCAACGGACTCAACATCGCGGAAATGTCCGCCATGGAGGTCGGACAGCTCATCCGCGTCATCCGGGAAATCAACGATCCTGTCGCCGTGCCGCTCGTCAAGTCGCTGACGGAGAGATTGCAGCATCTGGTGGACATCGGTCTCGACTACTTGACGCTGGACCGCGAGACGGATACGTTGTCCGGCGGCGAGTCGCAGCGCGTCAAGATGGTGAAGCACCTGAGCGGAAGCTTGGTGGATGTCACGTACATTTTCGACGAGCCGAGCGTCGGCTTGCACCCCCGCGACGTCCATCGGCTGAATGAGCTGCTTCAGAAGCTGCGCGACAAGGGCAATACCGTCATTGTCGTCGAGCACGATCCCGATGTAATCAAGGTGGCGGACCACATTGTCGATGTCGGGCCTCATGCCGGCAGCCGCGGCGGCACGATCGTATACGAAGGAAGCTTCCAGGGGCTGCTGGAGTCGGATACGCTGACAGGCACCCATATGAAACGCCCGCTCCAGCTGAAGCACGATTGCAGGCAGCCGTCCGGCAAGCTGTCCATTAAAGATGCAACAATGCACAACCTGCGGAACGTGAGCGTCGATATTCCAACCGGCGTGCTGACCGTCGTTACCGGCGTCGCCGGCTCGGGCAAGAGCACGCTCATTAACGATGTGTTCCTCGGCCAGCATCCGGATGCGATCGTCATCGACCAATCGGCGGTAGGCGTGTCGACGAGGTCGAATCCCGCGACTTACACGGGCATCATGGATGAGGTGCGCAAGGCGTTCGCTTCCGCAAACAAAGTCAACCAAGGCTTGTTCAGCTTCAACTCCAAGGGGGCTTGCGAGAACTGCCAAGGGCTGGGCGTCGTGTATACGGACCTTGCCTATCTCGACAGCGTCAAGCTTCCGTGCGAAGTATGCGGAGGCAAACGGTTCAAGGAGGAAGTGCTCGCGTACAAGCTGAACGGCAAGTCCATCGCGGAAGTGCTCGAGATGACGGTGGAACAGGCGTTGGACTTCTTTCAGCTGAAGGAGGTTGGGCGCAAGCTTCAGGCGATGTGCGATGTGGGGCTGAACTATATCACGCTCGGCCAGCCGCTCAGCACGCTCTCGGGTGGGGAATGCCAGCGCATCAAGCTGGCGAGCGAGCTGCATAAGAAAGGCAGCATCTACGTGATGGACGAGCCGACGACCGGCCTGCATATGTCGGATATCGGTCACCTGCTGGGGATTATGAACCGCCTCGTGGATGCCGGCAATACGGTGATCGTTATCGAGCATAACCTCGAAGTGATCAGTCAAGCGGATTGGATCATCGATATGGGGCCGGACGGAGGAAGCAGGGGCGGCCAGGTCGTGTTCGAGGGGACACCGGCGCAGATCATCCATGCGGAGCAGTCGATCACGGGAAAATATTTGGTGCCAAGCTGACCCGAGAAAACCACATTATCGAAGGAGCTTCGGCAAAAATAGGCTGACGCAAAGCTAGACACCGTAACGCGAATCGACTTTATCGGATTCGCGTTTTTTTATGTTCCACTTCGTTGAAAGCGAAGTGTTTCGCCCGATTCCAAAAATGTGCAAGGCTTGAACACAAAATCGTGCATAGTTTCCGGATTTGTAGGATGATATTCTTAGAAAATCGGAAAGGGGGGCGGGAAGGTGAGACTGGCCGCCACGTTCAAGCGGCTTTACCCGGGAAGTTTGGGCGCCCGCCTGTTTATCGCCATTCTTTGCTTCATTCTGCTGCCTTACACCGCTCTCCAAAGCTATGCGTTCGACAAGCTCGAATCGTTCCTCGAAGGCAACGCGAAAGCTTTCTACTCCAACCAGCTTCTGCAAGTGGCGGACTCGTTCCAAAACTTGGAGACCAACATCACCCTGTTGATTCTTACGCTTCAAAACGACAAAAGAGTGCAGGACATTCTCAAGCAGCAGGACGGTGCAACGATGACCGATCGCTCCGTCTTCATGGAGGATCGTCTGCACCAATTAAGAAATCATCTTCTGCTTGGGGAACGTACCCGAATTGCGGTCATCGATCGGTTCGGCAATTTGTACGGCACGCACTCCTTTTCGCCCGCCCAACCGTACGATCGAATACGCAGCGACCCCCGCTTGTCCCGAGACGAGCATAGTCCGGCCAGTCGCTGGTTTTTGGAGCCGCAGGGCGGGAGCGGCCAAGGCAACGACTATCCCGTATTGGGCAATTACGCTCACTTTATCGACGAGGGCGGAGCCTCTTACGCCGCCGTACTCGTCACCGTCGATCTGCAGGACTGGCTGTACGGCCAACATGCGTCCGGCCAACAATATTTGATCGTGGATCGATCGGGAGCAACGATTGCGGAGTCCAGGACGAGCGGAGCGACGCTGACGGACACGTCCCGGAACGCCATTCTCGCGTCCCCCTCGGATTACCATCACATCGACGACCGGCTGCTTCAGCTCGTTCAAGCCCGTTATATCGTCGCTCTTGACTGCTATGTAGTCAGCCTCTACCCGCTCAACGTCTTTATCGGCGGCTTGAAAACGATCCGGCAAAGCATCGATATCGTGTTCTACTCGGCGACGCTCGCTTTCATCGTCTTCACTTTCTTTATCGCGGCATCCGTCTCGAGACCGCTGCGCGTACTGCGCAAAAAAATGAACGCGATGGTCCGGCACAACATGAGAATCAAGCTTCCGGAGGAGGGCGTCCGCGGGGAAATTTACGACTTGCATAAAGCGTTCAATCAAATGACCTCCGAAATCGCGGAGCTGATCCAGAAATGGCGTCAAGAAGAAAGGCAAAAGGAAGCGGCCCGCTTCCGCATGCTCATGCATCAGCTCAATCCTCATTTTTTGCTGAACACGTTGAATTCGATCAAGTGGATGGCGCTGGATCAAGGCAATACGTCCATTTACGAAACGTCCTTGGCGCTCGGCAAAATACTCGAAATGTCGCTTTCCTCGGAAATCGAAATGATTTATTTGAAGGACGAGCTGGGGCTCGTTCGGGCGTATGAACAAATCCAAAGGAAGCGCTACAAGGATCTGTTCGTCATCCGCTACGATATCGGGGAGCGGCTCGACTACGCATTGGTTCCCAAGTTCTGCATTCAGCCTCTGATCGAAAATGCGATTCTGCACGGCTTCTCCGAGCTGGAGACCGGAGGGATCATACTGGTTCGGGTAAGGACCGAGCGGAACATGCTGATCGTGGACGTGGAGGACAACGGGCAAGGCGGGTCCGTCACGGGCCCGGCCCCCGGCAGAGGCAAATCGAGAGGAACCGGCATCGGGTTGACCAACATTCGAAGCCGGCTGGAATTGCTGTTCAAGGAGAACGGCCGCCTGGAAGCGTTCCCGGTCGAGCCGAGAGGCAGCCGCTTCCGAATGTCCATGCCGTTATTGCTATCGGAGCCATACGACAAAGGAGGCGAGCGCTGATGTGGAGCCTGCTCATCGTGGAAGATGAGGAAGAGGTGCGCAGCTTTTTGCGAAAGCATGTCGATTGGGAGCGCTGCGGATTTCGGGTTATCGGGGAAGCGGGTAACGGAAGGGCAGCTTGGGAGCTTATCCGCAAGCACCGGCCGGATGCGGTGCTGTGCGATATTTTCATGCCGATCATGGACGGACTTCAGCTGCTGGAGCGATGCAGGGAGTCGGGCTCTCCGGCGCTGTTCGTCATGCTGACATGCGCGAACGAGTTCGCTTACGCGCAGCAGGCGTTGAAGCTCGGAGCGTTCAACTATATGTTAAAGCTGTCGATGGGTGTCGAGGAGATGCAGGACGAACTGATCGCGGTAGGCAAGGAGCTGGCCAAAAGGAAAAAGGCGGAGTCGGAGCGACTGTACTTGAATTGGCTGCCGGCGTACAAGCAGGCGTGGGACGATATCCGGAGACCGAACCCGGACGATTGCGCGGTCGGCAAGCTGGCGCAGCAGGCAGCGGAGGAGGGGTACGCCCATGTCGGCATCGTCTCGTTCATCGATGTCCGCGAAGAGGAAGTGGACGAGCCTCGGCTTGACACGGCCGGCCTTTTCGCACTCCGCAGCTCCGTGCTGACGCACGCTTTTAGAGCATCGGGCGTAACGACTTCGTTTATCTGGTCCAAGGCTCCCGAGCCGCTCGTCCCTCCCGCGGAAGCCGGAGAGAACGATTCGTATTTGGCCGTATACGGGACGGCACGGACAGTCGATTGGGGCATGCTTTGGCGCCAAGCAATCGATACGTTGACGAGCGGTTGGTACGAAGCCCGAACGGGATGGGTGCCCATTCGCGCCGGTTCGGCCGGTCGTTCCAAGAGCTTGTCCGACGCGGAGGCGGCAGTCTGGAGCTGGAAGCAGGAAGCGGAGCTGATCCATGCTCTCGAGGAAGGGCGGTGGGACGCATGCGAGGAGCTGATCCTGAAGACGGGGAAAACGATGGAACGAATGAAGGTTTCCTTCTTGACGGATCGAGACGTTGCCGAGCGGGTGGAACAGATCGTGAGCCGAGTTCGGGGACTTGACGGGAGCAAGAAGCGGACGAACGCATCGCGTGCGATCCATCACGAGCGTTTATGGGAAGGGGTGATGGCCTGCTTCGTCGAGCATCTTCCCGTTTCGTTTCCGTTCGTCCGGCCGATTACCGATCATGCGGAGGTCAATGCGATGTTGGACTATATCGACATGCATTTCAAAGAGACGATTACGCTGCATGCGCTGTCCAGGCATGTGTCGATGGAGGAGAGCTACATTAGCGCCCTGTTTAAGAAGAAGACGGGAATGAACGTAGTCGGGTACGTCAACCGGTACCGCATCCACCGATCGATGCAGCTTCTGAAAGAAACCGGGCTTTCGGTCCAGACGATCGGACAATCGGTAGGCTTCGCGAGCGAGCATTATTTCAACCGGCTGTTCAAGAAGCTGGTCGGCCTGTCGCCCGGCGAGTTCAGAAAACGAAATCGCGGATAAAGGGAACCGGCCTGATCCGGCCCGGTCCTCGCGAAGGTCCGGGCATTTTCGTACCGAAAGCGAAAAAAGCCCAAAATCGTGCAATCGAACTTCACGACGCCGTGCATAGGTACAGCCTCCGGGCGATGCTATGATGGGGACATAAAAGGAATACGCTAGCCGGCGGGGGGAAACGGTCGTGAAACGAACGAGATGGATATCGTTGATATGGAGCCAGCGCGTCTGGTACGCCATGCTGCTTCCCGGTCTTCTATGGCTGATCGTCTACAAATACGTCCCCATGTACGGCGCCGTCATCGCTTTTAAAGATTTTCGCGTGTCGGAAGGGATCCTGGGAAGTCCGTGGGCGCAGCCGTGGAACAAACACTTTCTGTTCTTTTTTCATTCCCCGTATTTCACCCAGCTGCTCGGCAACACGCTGATCATCAGCTTCTACAAGCTGGTATTCGGAATCGTACCGCCGATCGCGATGGCGCTGCTGCTTCACGAATGCCGATTCGTCCCGATCCGGAGATTCGTTCAGACGTTAAGCTACATGCCGCACTTTTTGTCCTGGGTGATCGTCTACGGGATTCTGATCGCCTTACTCTCGCAGACGACCGGCTTGGTCAATCGATGGCTGACCGGATCCGGGCACGCCGCCATCCCGTTTCTGCAGTCCCCCGATTGGTTTCGCACGATTCTGGTCGGCTCCGAAATTTGGCAGGACCTCGGCTGGGGGGCGGTCATTTACTTGGCTGCGATCGCCGGAATCGACCCGTCCTTGTACGAGGCGGCGAGAGTGGACGGAGCGGGGCGGTTGCGGACGATGTGGAGCGTCACCTTGCCCGGAATCCGGAACGTCGTGTTCCTTCTTCTGATTTTGCGCCTGGGGCGCTTCCTGGACGCAGGCTTCGAGCAAATCTACATCATGTATAACATACACGTTTATCCCGTCGCCGACATTATCGATACCTGGGTATTTCGTACCGGCCTCGAGCAGATGAATTTCAGCTTGGCCGCCGCCGTCGGGTTGTTCAAGTCGGCGATCGGCTTGCTCCTGGTTTTGGGATCCAACCGCTTGGCCAAACGATGGGGGGGACAAATATGGTAAAGAGCGGATGGGAGAAAGCCGGAGACGTGCTGATCGCCGCCATTCTGGTCTTGATCGGGTTATCCGCCGTTCTCCCCCTGATGTATGTGGCGACGGTGTCCATCACGCCGATTTCCGAGGTCATGAAAAACGGCGGGTTCATCCTAGTTCCGAAACGGATCACGTTCGAAGCGTATCGGGAGCTGCTGCTGGACGAAAGCATCCGCAGGGCGTTTGGCGTCACTCTTTTCGTAACCGTAGCGGGGACGGCGTTGAACCTGGGCGTTACGACGCTGATGGCGTATCCGCTGAGCCGTAAACAGCTGGTCGGCCGGGAGGGGCTTCTGCTGCTGATCGTCTTTACGATGCTGTTCGGCGGGGGGATCATCCCGACTTATCTCGTCGTGAAAGCGACGGGGCTGCTGAACTCGATTTGGGCGCTGATCGTCCCGGGCCTTCTCTCGGCGTTCAATATGCTGATCATGAAAAGCTTCTTTGAACAATTGCCGGAGGAGCTGTTCGAGTCGGCCCGAATGGACGGGGCCAAGGAGCTCCGCCTGCTTCGTTCCATCGTCGTTCCGCTCTCGGTCCCGGTGTTGCTGACGGTCGGCCTCTTTTACCTGGTAGGCAACTGGAATCAGTTTTTTGCGGCCATTCTTTATATAACCGATTCCAAGCTGTATCCTCTGCAAGTCATCGTCAGGCAAATTTTGATGCAAGCGTTGGCCCCGGTAGAGAACGTGGACGGCGCCCTGCCGTCGGAAGCGATCCGGATGGCATCCGTCATCATCGCCACGCTGCCCGTCGTTGTCGTCTATCCGTTCATTCAGCGTTATTTTACGCAAGGCATGATGCTCGGGTCCATCAAAGGTTGAATACTCGCCAGGCGAGTTCTCAATAGAACCATATACGGAGGGGACGTTAGATGAACAGAAGATCGCTCGTCGGTTCGTGCACGGCATTGGCGCTGCTCGGTTCGATGTTGGCCGCATGCGGCAAGGAAGGAGGGAATGAGCCGGGCCCGTCTTCTCCCGCCGCAGGAAGCACCGATCCGAAAGAGAGGAAGCCGGTCACCATTCAAGTGCTTACCCAGTCGTTCGGATCCAAGATGCCGGCGGAAGAGGACAATTGGGTGAAAAAGGTTTTGAAAGAGAAGACGGGCGTAATCGTCGACATGACCAATCCGCCGGACAACGAATACAAAAACTTGCTTAACGCGCGAATGGCCGGCTCCGATTTCCCGGATTTGTTCATGCTGGATAAAGATCAATTGAAGCAATATTCCGATCAAGGGCTTCTGCTGGATTTGACCCCGTACTTAAACGGCAAGATGAAGCCGGTGAAAGATTATTTGGGCGAAAACGAGCTGAAAAAAGGTACGGTCAACGGAAAAATATACGCCCTCCCGAAAAAGCCGCAAATTCCGTATCAAAATTTGTGGATCCGGAAAGACTGGCTAGCCAAGCTGAACCTGCAGGTTCCGACGACTTTGGACGAGCTGGTCCAGGTCGCGAAGGCGTTCACGGAGCAAGATCCCGACGGGAACGGCAAGAAGGATACGTATGGCTACGGCGGGGTCGGGATTTCCGCGCTTGCGCCGATTTTCGGAGCCTATGGCGTCGGGGTCGGCGGGGCCGTCAGCAATTTTTATGTGAAGGACGGCAAGCTCATCAACACGCTGTACGATCCCGATATGAAAGCGGCGATCGACTTTGTCGCGAAGTTTATCAAAACCGGCTACGCGGATCCCGACCTGCTCGTAACGAATACGGAAGTGAATGCGGCGAAGAAAGGCTTTCAGGGGAAAGTCGGAATGTTGTACGTCGGCTTTCCGAACATGACTTCGGTACAATATGTGCGCGAGTACAAAGAGATCAATCCGAATGCGGAGTGGGTGCAGGTCGCGCCGCCCAAAGGGCCCAAGGGATCGTTTTCCGGCACATGGGACATCGGATCCACCCCCGGGCTTCACGCGGTACCGAAATCGCTGGAGAAGCAGCCCGAGAAGCTGCAGGCGATCATCGACCTGCTGAACTATATCGCTTCGTCCGAAGGAGCGCAGCTTGTCGCCAACGGCGTGGAGAACCGTCATTGGAAGCTGGAAAACGGCCAGGTTGTCCGCCTCGAAGCGAGGGTCAAGGAGCACTTTTGGGCGTATCAGCTGCTCGGCCGCAACGAGCTCGACTATTTGAAGCCCGGCTACCCGGCGCAGGACGTGGAGTTGGCGGCGAAGACGCCGAGAGTCGAGGCGATCAACTCGTTTATTACGATTCCGAACGGGTATAACCCTGCCGACGCCAAACGTTATATCGACGAAGAGCTCGCCAAATTTCTTTATGGAACGAGGCCGCTTGCGGAGTACGACAGCTTCCTCAAAACGTTGGAAGGGACGTTCCAATTCCGCATGATGATCGAGGCGGCCAACGCTGCGGCCAAGGAATACAAAGTCATTCCATAAGACGGGGAAGGTGGGGGGCGAAATGGAAACGATCGCCATCAAACATCGATTTGCGGGCGCGAACATTCGGGTCGTCTCGCAAGCGGACGGACTCGTCCGGCTGGAGCAAGAAATACGGGACTCGGGAGATTGGTGGTTTTACTGGCGGTTCGCCGCTCGTTCCGCGGTTGCCCAGACGGTCGTCTTCACGTTCGACAACGGCGAGGTGGTCGGTCCGTACGGACCGGCCGTCAGCTCCGACGGAATGAATTGGACCTGGCTTGCCGCCGGCCGGCTCTCGCCGCAATCGTTTCAATACACGTTCAAGGAAGGGGAGTCGGTTCACTTCGGCTTCTCCATCCCTTACCAGGTTCACGATTTCGAATCGTTCTACGCCCGGCTGGCGGGCCGGCCCGGGGTGAGTCGTCAAGTGCTCTGTCTGAGCGAGCAGCTGCGAGCCGTTCCCTTGCTGCAAATCGGCGGCGAGAAAGCCGCATGGCACGTCGTGCTGACCTGCCGGCATCACGCCTGCGAATCGACGGCGAACTATGTCGCGGAAGGCATCCTCAATTGGGTATTCGCCCATCCGGACAGCGGCTTGAGCCGGAATTGCCGCTTTCATGTCGTTCCGTTCATCGATATCGACGGCGTGGAAAACGGCGATCAAGGGAAACATCGTCTGCCTCACGACCACAATCGCGATTATGCGGGAACGGGGCGCTATCGGTACCGCACGACCGAGGCGCTGGAACGATACGTGCGTCAGCTGCCGGCGAATTACATCGGGATCGACTTACATTGCCCGTTCAAGTGGGGCGGCTTGAACGATATTCCGTTTGTCGTGAAGCGGAGGGAGCCGCTCAAGTCGCGCATGGAGACGTTCTCCGCGAGGCTGGAGGAAACGACGGGCCGCAGAGCCGAAAGCGATGCCATCCGTTATTTCCGGTCGAACGATCTCGAACACGGCTCCGACTGGAACGTGAACATTACGGCGGACTGCGCGTCCATGCACGAACGGGCGGGGGCGTTTCTCTGTTTTTCGTTCGAAGTTCCGTACTTTGGCGTTCCCGTCCCGTATTCGATCGGTTCGCTGCGGCGCTTCGGCTCCGACTTTGCGGAAGCGCTGGACGCGTACGTGTCGGTTGACATTTGAAGCAGTGTACGAGCTGCCCAAAAAGGAGGTCACCGCCGGTAATGGCAGACCTCCTTTTGCCTCTTTCCTCGCCCGGGATATTGACTTTTACGTAAAGTTATCGTTTATAGTGATTAAGATGATGCCCGATAATGAGGTATGAGACCATACTATGGAAGTTTACGTTTGTTTGGATTAGGAGGGTATGTCGTGTCGGATACTTGCGCTAAATGCGGTGCCGATCTTCCCGAGGAGAAAACGTGCGAATCGATTTTCGGCGAATTAATGGCACTCGAATTCACGGATCCCGGCTACGGAAAGGTTCACTTTCTTACTGTCGCCTGCTACATGGTTCAACATGAGGGCTACAGCGACGAAATGTATGTCTGGATGCAATCCGCGCTGCGGAACTATTTGGAAGAAGGCTACACTACGGAAATGATTCGCCAGGATGCCTCCCAAGGACCGGGAAGCAGCAAAGGGATTCGCAGGCAGGCGGATGCGCCGCCTCTCCCCAAAGTGGATTGGACCATGACGATTGTCGACGTGGCCGAGCAGATGCATGACGCGGAAAGCTACTGCAGGCTCATTGAGCAATGGGGACGTACGACGCTGAAAGAAATGGGACCGCTCCTTTTGAAAAGTTGGTAAAATGAATCAACTGCTATGGCGAGAAGAGAACCCTTACCGAACCGAGTCTCCGAGCATCGGATCGGACCTGACCTTCGGGGCGTGGTGCGACAGGAGCTCCTGTTACCTCGACGAATCTCGTCCCCAAGACTCGTTCTTGGAGGCGGGATTCTTTTTGTTTCTCAAAAAAACCGGAGAGGAGAGATAAAACCGATGGTCCGAGCATGTTGGAACTATTTCTTATACATTTTGAATCACAAGCTTAACGTTATGGTCGAATGCTGGAAGGAAGGCTTGTACATACAAGGGATTATTCATGATTGCTCGAAGTTTTCGCCGACCGAGTTCTTTCCCTACGCCAAAAAATTTTACTCGGGAAAACCGTTAACTCCGGAAGAGGAATTGAAATGGAAATACGCATGGCTGCGTCACCAGCATAAAAATAAGCACCATTGGGAATATTGGGTAATTAACCCCCATGCAAAAGAGGCATTGCCCATGCCAAAGAAATATGTGGTCGAGATGGTATGCGACTGGCGTTCCTTCTCCAGGAGGTGGGGAAGACAAGTAAAAAAATCCACTCTTAATCTAACCGATAAAATTATCGTGCATCCTGAAACAAAAAAAGAACTGGAGCTTCTGATGTCCTCCGATCGTTGAATCATTTATTCCCCTTGACCCTAACACCAATGTCAGGGTTTATAATGGGACGATCCCAAGCAGAAAGGAAGGAGCCGCGTCATGGACGTCACGCCGCAAGAAGAAATGATGATTCAAGCGCTCCGCGAGGCCGAATTGCCTCCTTTATTTGTGCTCATACGACTCAGAAACGAGATTTCAAACGACACCGCAAATGTCGAGGAGAGCCGTAGAGAGGACGTCGTACGAATATTGGAACAATACATCGGCCCGCTATGGGGTGATCATCGCGAGGAGAAACATTCAAAGCCCAAATGACGGAAACTTGCTTCTGTAGCGGCTTCCGCTAACGAATACGTCCGTTTCATTCAAATGAATGAGGGACGTTTTTTGTTTAACGTCGAAAAAGAACCTGGCAGCTTTACCAGGTTCTTTATTTCTATTGCATATAAACAGACATAGTGATACAATGGGTCTGCGACTTTATCCGATGATAAGCGCAAAGTTACCTCATCTTACATCTTTAGTGTACCACGCCGAAAAACTCTTGTCAAATGTTTTTCTCAATTTATTGGTTAGGGGAGATGTGGAATGAGTTCACTGGTTCTCGGGTTTGAGGAATTGGAGCAATCGCAGCTTTCGCTCGTCGGCGGGAAAGGATTGCATTTAGGACAATTATTAAAAGTTGAAGGCGTACGAGTACCGGAAGGTTTTTGTATCACAACCGCGGGATTTCGGAAAGCCGTCGAACATAACGAAACGTTTCGGGCGTTACTGGATCAACTGACCAAGCTAAAGGCGGAAGATCGAGATCAAATCGGTGATATCGGCGGAAAGATTCGTCAAATCTTAATGGAAGTCGAAATTCCATCCGATGTTGTGAAAGCCGTCGCTCACTATCTCTCCCGGCTTGGCGAGGAGCATGCTTATGCCGTGCGCTCCAGCGCGACCGCCGAAGATTTGCCGCATGCTTCTTTTGCCGGTCAACAGGACACCTATTTAAATATCATCGGCATGGAAGCGATCTTGGAGCATATCGGCAAATGTTGGGCTTCCCTCTTTACGGATCGCGCGATCATTTACCGTATGCAAAACGGCTTCGACCACAGCCAAGTTTATTTGTCCGTTATCGTGCAAAGGATGGTTTTCCCGCAGGCTTCGGGCATTTTATTTACAGCCGATCCCATTACAGGCAACCGGAAGCTGCTGTCGATCGATGCCAGCTTTGGACTAGGAGAAGCGCTGGTTTCCGGCTTGGTGTCTGCCGATAATTATCAAGTTCGGGAAGAACGAATCGTCGGTAAACGAATAGCGACCAAAACGTTGGCTATTTATGGACGAAAAGAAGGAGGAACCGAGACGAAGCAGCTTCATTCCGATCTGCAAAAGGCTCAAACTCTTACCGACCCGCAAATTTTGCAACTGGCACACATCGGAAGACAGATCGAAGCTTATTCCGGCCAACCGCAAGACATCGAATGGTGTTTGGTCGACGATTCCTTTTATATTGTCCAAAGCCGGCCCATCACGACTTTATTTCCGATCCCTGAAGCCGATGATCAAGAAAATCGCGTCTACGTATCGGTCGGCCACCAACAAATGATGACCGATCCCATCAAACCGCTAGGATTGTCCTTTTACCTGTTAACGACGCCCGCGCCCATGCGTAAAGCTGGAGGAAGATTGTTTGTCGATGTTACACCAATACTGGCCTCTCCTGTCAGCAGAGAAGCTTTCATCCGTAATTGGGGACAATACGATCCGCTCATTAAAGACGCATTCCTGACCATAATCGAACGAGGAGACTTTATTAAATCGTTACCAAGCGATATAAACGAACAAAGCCCGCGCAAAAGCGGTAAAGATATGCCGCTCCCGAATGCTCAAGCCCATATCGAAAACGACCCGGCCATCGTTTCCGACTTGATTCAACGCAGTCAAACATCGATAGACGAGTTAAAGCAAAACATCCAAACGAAATCGGGATCGGATTTATTTGATTTTATTCTGGAAGATATCCAGCAGCAGCTAAAGAAACTTTTATTTGACCCGCAAAGCACTGCTGTGATTATGACCGCCATGAATGCTTCGGCTTGGATCAATGAAAAAATGAACGAGTGGCTGGGCGAAAAAAACGCAGCCGACACCCTTTGCCAATCCGTCCCCAACAATATTACTTCGGAGATGGGTCTCGCTCTCCTGGACGTCGCGGATGCGATTCGTCCTTACCCGGACATCGTGGAATATTTGCAGCATGCAGCGGACGATCAGTTCTTGGACGTACTGGGTAAGTTCGACGGCGGAAAGGAAGCTCAAAACGCGATCCAAGATTTTCTCCGCAAGTACGGAATGCGCTGTGCCGGAGAAATCGATATTACGAGAACCCGTTGGAGCGAAAAACCAATTACGCTTGTCCCCGTCATTCTGGGCAATATCAAGAACTTTGAGCCCCATGCAAGCAAGCGGAAATTGGAGCAAGGGCGACAGGAAGCTTCGAACAAAGAACAAGAGCTGCTGGAGCGCTTAAAGACATTGCCGGACGGCGAACGGAAAGCGAAAGAAACGAAACGAATGATCGACCTGATCCGGAATTTCATCGGTTACCGGGAATATCCCAAATACGGGATGGTGAATCGCTACTTCATCTACAAGCAGGCTTTGCTGAAGGAAGCCGAACAACTCGTACAAGCGGGCGTTATCCAGGAAAAAGAAGATATTTATTACCTCACCTTCGAAGAGCTTCATGAAGTCGTACGATCAAAGAACTTGGACTACCGGATCATCGGCAAGCGAAAAGACGAGTACAAACTATATGAAAAACTAACTCCGCCGCGCGTGATGACGTCTGATGGCGAAATCGTCGCAGGCCGGTACAAGAGGGAAAACTTGCCGGACGGGGCACTTGTAGGTCTGCCTGTTTCCGCCGGAGTTGTGGAGGGGCGGGCACGTGTCATCTTGGACATGGAAGCTGCCGATTTGGAAGAGGGGGATATATTGGTCACCACGTTTACCGACCCAAGCTGGACACCCTTGTTCGTATCCATCAAAGGACTCGTCACCGAAGTCGGCGGACTGATGACCCACGGAGCCGTCATCGCCCGCGAGTATGGTTTGCCGGCGGTTGTCGGAGTCGAAAATGCCGTCAAACGGATCAAAGACGGGCAGCGCATTCGCGTGAATGGAACGGAAGGGTACATCGAGATTTTGTAAGGCATCCATGGTGGGAAACATGTGGAACAGGGGAATGGCGAGCGGGGAGGAGCTGCTTCAGGGCGGTTCCTCTTATTAATTTGTAGGGACTGGCAGGTTTGTGGGATTTTTTGGCGAATACATGCATGCTAGGCAAGTCTATTGAAGAAGGGGGCATGTAGCGCATGTCGAACAAAAAGACGAACGGTGCGGATGTGATCGGTTACTGCAGCTTGAGATTTCCAGTCGCCAATTTGAAAAAATCGGTGGATTTTTATTGCGACGTATTGGGCTTCGCCTTGATTTCAGCCGATTATTCGTTTGGAGAGGCACATGTTGGATTGAAAAGCGGAAACGGTCCGGGTATTTTCTTGATGGAAACCAGGCCGGAAGAGGTCACGCCATTGAAGTTTGCCTTTCCTCGTTCTTTCTTTATTACAAACGGCTCGGGGCACGTGACGATGGTTGAGCTATTGACGAATGATTTGCTTGCTTTGCATGAACGAATGAAACAAGCGGGAGTCCACGTCGATAAAGAACCCGAATTTACTAATGATTTCGGGTATTTCACCTTTTTTGATCCGGATGGGCATTATATTCGGGCGGTCGAAGAAAAAGGCGCTTATCTACAATAAAATCGACGGCTAGCTCCATCAGTCTCGGGATTTCGAGGTTCTTGAGCGAAGGAAAGCCATCTATATCCGCACGAGTCCGCGTAAATCGCGGATTTTTTTTATGAAAACAGTACAATGGACAGCCCGGCGACCGCTAAAGGAATGGAGAATGAAGTCAAAATAGTGCAAAAAATACAAGGAATCTCGAAAGATTACTATAGTTCGAGGGAACCGTGCTGCCGTATAGTGAAAGCGCAATCAAATAACGCCTCTCTCTTCCGAGAGACGGCAGATCCAAGGAGGTATGTTGATGAAAAAAAGATGGTTGAGCATGCTGCTGTTGGTTGTATGGGGGTTGTCGCTTCCCCTAACCGCATCCACACCGGCTTATGCAACAGCGCCGGCGCCCGTCATCAATCACGGTCCTTATCTGATCAATATGACGGAGACAGCCGTCACCATCATGTGGTTTACCGACCTGGCCAGCACGTCGAAGGTGGAATATGGAACGGGGGGCAGCTACGCAAACTCCAAGTACGAAGAGGAGAAAGGGCTGAAAACGGTAAGCAAGCGTCATAGCGTCCGGCTCACGGGGCTTACTCCCGGTACCACTTACAATTATCGCGTCGTTTCCACCGAAGTGGAAAATTTGCTGCCGAACAACCCTGTAATCGGAGAAACCGTAACCAGCCCCGGCTACACCTTTACAACATTCGATACGAGCAAACCGGAGATCACGTTTTATCAAATTACGGATACCCATACGGATGCCGCGCGCATGAACGAGCTGCTCAGCCGGGTAAATTTATCCCAAGCCGACTTTGTCGCTTTTACCGGCGACATCCTGGGCGACGTTTCAAGCGAAAGTCAAGTTTTCAGCACGTTTATCGACCCGGTTGTCAACCATTTTGCAAAAACGGTACCCATCGTATTCGTGCGCGGAAACCATGAGCTGCGGGGAAGCTACAGCCGGTACTTGTTCGATTACGTACCGACGGAGACGGGGGAATGGTATTACGGCTTCAAGCATGGCCCGGCCAGCTTCATCGTGACCGACGGCTGCGAGGACAAAGCGGATGAGCATCCCGAATATTCGGGACTCAACGCCTGCCAGTCTTATCAAAATACCGAGTTTCCGTGGGTGCAGCATTACGTGAACTCCGCCGACTTCCAAAGATCGCCCGTTAAAATCAGCTTGATGCATCAGCCCAATTTTGATTATTACGTAAGAAACCAGTACAAAACCGTCATGAGCGATGCGGGCGTTCAACTGGCATTGGCCGGACACACTCATCTCCGAAGCATCTATCCGCCCGATCAAAGTGTCGATTACAATCTCGTGATTCTGGGACAAAACGAAGTTAACAAGGTTCACGTCAATGCAAGCGAGATAAAAATAAGCACGCTGAACAGAAGCGGAGCGATTGTTGACGGCATGACGGTCCCGATCCCCGCCGCGAATACGGACTATTCCGGAATCAACCTCGCGAAATGGAAAAGTGTAACGGCCTCCAGCTCGGTGGACAATTGGGGATGGTCTCTCCAGGGAGCGGCGGACAACAACAGAGCCTCCACCTCCTCTTCGATGGGGTGGAGCAGCAGCAATTCGCCGACGTCCAATCATACGGAATGGGTGACCGTTGATCTTGGCGTTATAAGGGATATCAGCCGAGTCGACCTGTACGCCCGGAACGATGCGGGAAATGTGGGCAAGTTTTTCCCGATCGACTTTACGATCCAAGTATCGACGGATCTTGTGAACTGGACAACCGTTGTTGCCAAAACCTCGCAGGCGAAGCCGGACGGCAGTGCGCAGGGCTACGGGTTTACGACCGTTCCCGCAAGATACGTTAAAATTGAAGGAACCGCATTAAGACCGGATGCCGGGGAATACCGGATGCAATTTGCCGAAATTGAAGTGCTCGGGGGCAATCTCGCAGCACATAAGTCGGCCGCCGCATCCAGTTCCTACGAAAACGGATATACCGGATGGGGCGTGAACGGAGTCGTGGACGGAGTCCGATCTTCGGAAACGTACGTTTCTTCCCTCGGCTGGTCCAGCAGCGGCAGCACGTCCGTCAATCACACGGAATGGGTGCAGGTCGATCTCGGCGCGGCAAGCACGGTTAGCCGAGTCGATCTGTTCCCGAGAAATGATGCGGGCTCGGTCGGTGAATATTTTCCGGTCGATTTCACCATTAAAGTTTCCCGCGACAATACGAACTGGACGACGGTCGTGACGAAGACCGGATACGCCAAACCCGGAAACCAAGCGCAGAGCTTTTCGTTTCCCGCACAGACCGACATCCGCTACGTGAAAGTGGAAGCGACGTCTTTACGATCGTTCGGAGGCGAATACCGGATGCAGCTGGCGGAAATCGGCGTATATTAAGCAAGAGACGCATATATCGTGCCGATAAAGCCGCTTGGAAATTCTGGACTTGCCGAGGCGATTATGCTAAAATTCCGTTAACACGTCACGATCGGAGATGAAAAGGATAATGTAATAAGTCTTGCCTTCGAATACAAGAATAAAGCGCATATTGTTTTATTCGGAATAGGCAGGAACGTTACCTTATTCTTTTCACTCAAAAATATAACCTTTTCATACTCCGCAAGGGGTTGAATTTGCCGTATTTTTTGAGCTGCAGGAAAGGTAACTTTCTTGCAGCTCTTTTTTGTCGTTACGGGAAGCGAAACCATCCATTCCGGGAGGATGAATGTAATGTTGATTGAGGTCGTAGATGATCGGGGCAACCGGTTCCTGCCAAGAAAAGAGGTTTACCACACAAAGAATCGGTTGCCGGAGGGGTACCTTTCTATCGACAAATGCACGTAGCGATCCGTCTGCGGCGCAACGTGCTTATGCGTAGGTGGCTCATGACGTATAAGGGCGCCGGCTAGCGGTTGCTTCTTACGTTTTCTCCGGCAGTAAGGAGAAGACATGAAACCGACATCCAAATATGAAACGATTCGGCGAATCGTATCCGACTTCAATCAGCCTGCGTATCGGTATAAGCAAACGATGGATGCGATATTCAAGCAAAACATTCGCGAATTCGAGCGGATGACCATGCTGCCCGCCTTTTTGCGCGACGCGTATATCCGGACACTCGGTCCGAACGTCTGCAGCATCGTTCCGGTCAAGGAGCTCCAGTCCAGACAGGTCAGTAAAGTGCTGTTTGCCATTGCGGGCGACGAACGGGTAGAGGCGGTAAGACTTTCTTACGAACGCGGATGGAAATCGTATTGTATTTCCACCCAGTGCGGCTGCGGGTTCGGATGCACATTTTGCGCTACCGGCACCATCGGCCTGAAGCGCAATTTGACCGCCGACGAAATTACCGACCAGCTGCTGCACTTTCACTTCAACGGCCATGCTTTGGACAGCGTTGCTTTTATGGGTATGGGGGAGGCGCTGGCCAATCCTTACATGTTCGATGCGCTGACGATCTTGACCGACCCGATTCTCTTTGGTTTCGGACATCGACGAATTACGATTTCCACCATCGGTCTGTTACCGGGGATCGAGAGGATGACTCGGGAGTTTCCGCAGGTTAATCTCACCTATTCGCTGCACTCGCCTTTCGACGATCAGCGAAGCGAGCTGATGCCGATCAACGACCGGTTCCCGGTCCGTGACGTGTTGAATGCGTTGGATCACCATATCCGGCATACGGGGAGAAAGGTCTATATCGCCTATATTCTTCTTCGAGGGGTAAACGACTCGATCGAGCATGCGGAGGCGGTCGCCGGATTGCTGAGGGGAAGGGGACCCGGAGACCATCTCTACCACGTGAATTTGATCCCCTACAATTCGACCGATGTTACGCCCGAAGGCTACCGGCAATCGGACCGGGACCAGGTTGCCATGTTTGTTCGTATTTTGAAGGCAAAAGGAATCAACGTCACGGTGCGAACCCAATTCGGGACGGACATTCATGCGGCTTGCGGTCAACTGTACGGTCGAAACCAATGAGAATACGAAGGTGAATACGCGTTTGACGTTCCGGTCCATGCATAGGCCGTTTTTTTGGTTCTTGCATGGACTGCGGCCGTCGCCAAATCATGCTTTTTTTCAAGGGGTGAATCCACATGGAATATACCGACGCTACCGTTATTCTCCCAAAAGAACTGGTTGAAAAGGTGCAGCAGTTTGTGCAAGGCGAATATCTCTTCATCCCAGCACGCAAGGACTGTCGGAGCAGAGAAGCAAGATCCGGCAAACGGGCAGAAATCGATAGGCGAAACAGCGAAATTATCCAATCTTATACATCCGGCATGTCGGTTGAAGAACTTGCACAAACTTACACGCTTTCGATTTATGCGATTCAAAAAATCATTCATCATTTTACGTTGAAAAAGTAGCTTGCCTGAAAGGCTACCGGGAACCCATCAAAGAGAAACGAGCCGCTGGAGTCGGGGGAAGACTCGCGAAATCTACATGAATCCACCGAGCTGGAATCCGGTTGAAAAATGGAAGACCATTGTTCGCATTCCTATTGAACGGGTTGACGGATAGCCCACCGTAATCAGGCTATGTAGCGGAATTAACGGTTAAATGGAGTGAAGCGAAATGGGAGAGACATCACCTGTCGATCGGGCCGCGCAAAATAATGCCGTTTGGTGTGGACTCGTATGCGATACGCACGGCATCCCCCATGTGTCGACGAGGGATGCATGGGGAACAAGGAAGCAAGCGCCCCTCTATTACCCGGATGTCGTTACGTTAAGCAGGGAAGCATCCGCCAATGTCATCCATCGGTTAGTCGAAGGAAGAACCGTCTCGACTTGGAATCCTCCGGGTATCGCGTCCTTTTCGAAGCGGAATGGATTCGCCACGATCCCGTTTCTTTCGCTAAACAACCCCTCTTAGCCTCATGGCATCGGGTTGTGGCGGCGGATGGTCTATTGCGGTGGAACGCGGCCAATGGTACGGAAACGATCATCCGGCCGGAGCTGCTTGGACGCGACGATTTGAAAATATTCATACGCGAGAACGACGGCGGGCTGTCGGGGTTCATCGCAAGTTTGGGCGGCGGTGCGGTCGGGGTTTCCAACGTGTTTTCGGCCGATCCGCCCGACGAAAGCCTATGGGAGGAGATTACGGCTCTGGCTTCGATGGAGTTTCCGGGGCTTCCGATCGTTGGATATGAACGCGGCGGGGATCTGAAGGCCGCGTTGAGTGCGGGTTGGACATCAATCGGACCGCTTCGGGTTTGGGTAAGGACGGTTGAACCGTGACGAACGGCGAGGGAGATTTTCGTCGCGCCAAATAGGGGATAGCTTAAAGGGCATGCTTGGACATCACTCCAACATGCCCTTTTTATTGCTGCTCTGCAGCATAAAAACGAAGCCACGAGGCCAGGTCCAACGGTTCACTTACGGCCACAACGGGCTGTACGGACGCCGTAACCCAACATCCGCTTAGTCTAAGACATTCCCTCCGATATCGGGAATCACTTCCCGTGTCTTCGTGACAACATTCCCTATCGATGGGAATAGGTGTAAGCGTATAATGCTCATTGGAAAGTCTGTTAACATCAATTTGAAGATAGTTGGAGGTTATTATGACGGTAGATTTACGAGTGGATCCTTATCCGTGGTATGCGGAATTGCGAAGCAAGGAAGGAATTAGCCGGCATGAACAGTTGGGCTGGCTCATTGCGAAGTATGACGATGTGCGCCAAGTCATGGCCGACCACAATACGTTTTCGTCGGCAATCTTTGAAGGCTTCTCATCCGAATTGGGCTTGAACAATCAGCTCAGCAGCATGGATCCCCCAAGACATACCCAGCTTCGGTCGCTCGCGCAGCATGCGTTTACCCCGAAGGCGGTCGCCGCTCTCGAGCCCCGCATCCGAACGATGGCCCGCGATTTAGTCGATGAAGCCATACGCAAAGGATCCTTCGATTTTGTCGATGATATCGCTATACCTCTTCCAGTAAACGTTATTGCCGAGATGCTGGGCGTTTCCGAGGTCGACCGTTTGAGGTTCAAGCACTGGTCGAATACTATCGTTGCCGCTTCGTTACGGCTCCTGCACGGGAATCCGGAAGAATTGCCCGAACATATCGCCGCCATTCGAGAGATGAAGCAGTATTTCCTGGAGCGAAGCATGGAACGTAAACAAAATCCAAAGGAGGATCTCATTTCGCGGCTTGCGATCGCGGAAATAGAGGGGAACCGGCTTTCCGACCTGGAGATTGTCGAGTTTTGCGTCTTGCTTATGGTTGCCGGCAACGAGACCACGACGAACCTTCTCGGAAACGCGGTCCGCACGTTTCTGGAGTTTCCCGATCAGTGGCGGTTGTTGTGCGAAAAGAAAGAGCTTATTCCACTGATGCTAGACTAAATAGTAGACACAGATTACACTGATGAAACGACTGATATCGGAGGACTGTGTCAAAGATGAAAAAACCTCTCTACGATGAGACCTACAAAAAGAAGACCGTACAGTATGTGAAAGAGAGCGGTAAGGCGGTGGCGGAAGTCGCCCGCGAACTGAAGATCAAGGACAACACGTTGTATGGCTGGATGAAGAAGTTCGGCGAAGAGCCGGAAATCGCTCAGCATCAAGCGTTCAAGTCGGAAGATCACCAATTGCGGGAAATGCAAAAACAGATACGAGAACTGCAAGAGGAAAACGAAATCTTAAAAAAGGCCATGCACTTCTTCGCGAAAGACCGTCGGTAAAATATACTTTCATCTACGAATACCGCTCCGAGTACCGGCTGGAGAAGTTGTGCAAAGTAATGAACGTATCTCGCAGCGGATATTACAAATGGCGTGATCGCCCCGAAAGTGAGCGAGAGCGCCGGCACAAAGAATGGACAGAGCTGGTCAAGGAAGTGTTCGACGATTCCCGTCAGCTTTATGGGAGTCCAAAGGTCACACAGAAGCTGCATCAGCAAGGAGTCAGCGTATCGGAACGGACCGTGACAAGGATCATGAGGAGGCAACAGTGGCGGTCTAGAACCGTCAAGAAATATAAAGCCACAACGAACTCCAAGCATAGCATGCCGGTACAAGATAATGTGTTGAACCAAGACTTTACGGCAAGTAAGCCGAATGAAAAATGGGTGACGGACATTACGTATGTCGCGACCGGGGAAGGCTGGCTGTATCTGGCAAGCGTAATGGACCTATACTCCCGCAAGATCGTCGGATGGCATATGAGTGATCGTATGACAAAAGATCTGGTGCTGCAGGCACTCAAGCAAGCCTATGGCCGTCAGCAGCCCGATGGAGAAGTGTTGCATCATTCCGACCGCGGCAGCCAGTACGCCTCCCAGGACTACCAGAAGCAGCTTCAGGTCTATTCCATGATCGGAAGCATGAGTCGAAAAGGGAACTGCTACGATAACGCTTGCATTGAATCTTTTCATAGCATCATTAAAAAGGAACTCATCTACTTGAACATATATGAGACCCGTACAGAAGCCGAAAAAAGCATCTTTGAGTACATTGAAGTTTTTTACAACAATGAGCGTATTCACTCGACGATTGGTTATTGCACGCCAACTGATTTTGAACGGCAATACTACGTTAATACGGTAAATCGTTAAAATTTGTGTCTACTATATTGACAGAGGTCCACACAAGCCATCGAAGAGGTGCTTCGTTTCCGTTCGCCCGTGCAAATGATGAACCGAATTGTCAAAAGGGACACGGAGTTTAGGGGACAAAGCCTGAAGGCAGGTCAATTCGTGTCGGTCATTCTGGGTTCCGCCAATCGGGATGAGAGCAAGTTCGAGCATGCCGATCGGTTTGATATTACCCGACAAACTACGGGTCAAATGGCATTTGGTCACGGGATTCATCATTGTATGGGGATGCCGCTCGCCCGTATGGAGGCACGTATCGTGTTTGAGGAGTTAAGCGAGCGTATGCCACACTTCCATATCACAGAGGGAAGGACGATGGAGCCGCTTTCGACCTTTGTGGTTCATGGTTTAAGTAAACTGCCCCTTACCGTTAAGCAGGAGGCGTTCGAAGCATGAAAGTAAAGGTACTCGCCGTCAGTGGCGCAATTGTGGCGCTCTTCCTTTTGTTCGGTTATCATCTCCAGGCGGGGGGAAGCCATACCGACCCGCCGGATGTCGACGGCATCTACATCGCTCTTGATTCGTAAGGAAGCTAGGAGCGTGGACGTTCGGTGGAGGAGAGGGCCCCCCCCCTCCAAAGAATGGAAAAAGCGGGCCGAATGGCCCGCCATCCTCGTCACATGGACTTCGAATCGACAACATCAGTTGAATGTACACCGCGGCAGCCGACATGCAATCAGCCAGGATAAAGTTGAATGACACAAATCCCGAGACACGTTCCAAAACACCAAACTCAACAAACAAGGAGCAAGATCGCCAGAGATCTTGCTTCTTGTTCTACATGAGAGAGTGGTTGACGAAGATAGCTGACCTTATTTTGCAATACGTTGAAATCGCTCTTAAGAAAGCCGCAAAGGCGCCTCGTGGCTTTGGCGTGTTCCGATAGCATCGCCGCCATGAAATTTGCTACAGAGTGTTATTCCACTATCGGGAAACACCTTTAGTTCAACGATCCAATAGCAGTTTGTAGGTACGGCAGCTGCTCTATCTGTCTGTCTGCAATCGTACATCCACTTAATATTTTTTGATCGAAGTGGAGAACGTATGAGGTGTTTTGACACGTTATATAAATAGTCTAATGACACAAACATGTGCTCGGGGCATTTACGGGAACCTCCCGACAGCGGGCGGTTTTTCGTTACTCCCATTCTTTAGATCGGCCCGCGATGTTATAATGGGGCTAACGTTTTGGAACCGGAACAGGAAGAACATGCGGGGAGGGATACGATGGAGAAGCCAAGCGAGAGAGCCCCCTATACCTCTAACGCATAAGAAACGGCCTGCTCTCTCGTCATTCCTCTTCCAATCGCAATGGCCTCGTTAAACGGCTCATCGCCGCATTCTAGTCTGCAGGTTCGTTTCGCCTGTTCGTAAATCAATTGAAACTTGGGCTGAGCTGCGGAGCCAAGCTTCGCTCGTAATTTCTCAGAGACTCCGATAAGCGTAGCGGCCGCCTGGTATTCTTCCAGCCCGCACAACGAGCTTACTAGTCCCTCGACTCCTCGATCGAGGAACCACGTTCCCTGATACGTTTGACAGATGGCGATGCTTCTCTTAAAGAGTGCCAACGCCTCTTTGGGCTTCCGCCGGTTTAAAGCAATATATCCCAGTGCCCGCAGAGGTCCCGACAACTCCAAATCGTCTGTTACTTTCTCGAATAGCATGGCACTTTCGGCCAGCAAGGGCTCAGCCCGTTCCCAAAGCTGTTGCACCACCAGAATGTTGCTCAGACAGCTTAAGGATGACGCGAGGCTCCAATCGTCACCTGAATCCCTGGCATGAAGCACGCTCTCTTCCGCTAGTCGGATCGCTTCGTCTGCCAAGCCCGAACGCGATGCCAGCTGAGCCAGCATGCGAAGCTGAGATGCCAGGAGCGCCGGATGTCCGAGCTTGCGAGCTTCATCCGCGCTTTGTCTGGCCAAATCTTCGGCTTTCTCGACTTCTCCCATGACCCATAACAACACGCTAAGACCATGCTTCGCTTTGACCACGTGTTCTTGAACGGAAGCTTGGCTGTGCTTCGACAGAGCCGTTTGAAGCTGCGCGCATCCTTCCTGCAAAGTTCCTTCATGCAGCCAGTAATAATAGAGGCAGGATGCCATTCGTATTGCAGCTCCCGCCTCCCGCGGATGATCGCAGGCTATTCGCAGCGCGGAGCGAATGTTGGCGTATTCCCGCCGAATCGCAACGAATGCGGCATCCCGGTCTCGACTGCGAAATCCCCGTTCCGCTCTCTCTACGAACCGACAGTAGTGCTCGACGAAGCGACGGATCATCCGTTCGCGTTCCTCATCGGTGGAGTACCGCTCCCATTGTTCGCATCCAAATTGTTTAATTGCTTCGATCATCGCAAATCTGCGTCTAGGTCCGCTGCTTGCCGAATCAACAGATAGAAACGATTTATTGTATAGGCTAGCAACCAAGTTCAAGGTTTCCTGACGATCGAACTGTCCGAGGGAAGGGTTTGATTCTTCATCCGTGCATATATGTTCGACCGCTTCTAGCTCAAATCCCCCGGTAAAAGCACTCAGCTTCCGCAGCAGCTGCCGCTCTTGCTCCGTAAGCAGGGCGAAGCTCCATTCCAGGGTGGCCCGAAGCGATTGATGACGGGGGGCGGCCGTTCTCTTCCCAGCCGTAAGGACGGCGAACATATCGGACAGCCGTTCGTCGATTTGCTCGATGCTAAGCACGTTCGTCCGGGCGGCAGCCAGCTCGATGGACAGCGGGATACCTTCCAGGCGTTTGCAGATCCGTCCGACGATCTTCACGTCCTCTCCCGTAACGCGGAATGTGGGAGATACGGCGGTCGCGCGCTCGATAAACAGCTGAACGGACTCGCAGGAAAGAATGGCATCATGTCCTATATGATCCCGCAGCTCGTTATCCGTGGGGAAAGTGAGCGGCGGAATCCTCCATACGCGCTCCAAGCCGATGTTCAAAGGCTCCTGGCTGGTAGCCAAAATGCCGACCCTAGGGGAGGCCGACAACAATCGCTCGATGAGAGAAGAACAGAAAGCGATCAAGTGCTCGCAGTTGTCGAATACGAGAAGCATGCATTTGTTCCGGATATGGTCGAGCAAGCACTCGATGAGCGGCCTTTCCTTCTGTTCCTTGACGTCCAATACCGACGTGATGGTTCTCAGCGCCGAGAGCGTATCCATCGCCGACGCGAGCTCAAACAGCCAGACGCCGTCGGGATAAGAAAGACAGGCATCCGAGGCGACCTTATACGCCAGACGCGTCTTGCCGCTTCCCCCGGGACCCGCAAGCGTGACAAGAGGGGAGTCGGCAAGCCATTGCCGAATCTCCCCGATCTGTTCGAGGCGGCCGATAAACGAGGACATTCTGCTTGGTAGATTCGTTGTCCCGTATGGCGCGGTTGCATTTCGCGGCGATTCATCGGTCCTGTGAACCGGCGAACCTTCCGGTCGGAATCCGGAGAGAACGCTAGAATCGCTACCTGCAGAAGCATCCGCGAGAATCGCCTCGAACCATTGTTCGTCAAAGAGGGGATACATCCGATTATTTCCTGACCTGTCGTCATGGAATCGACGGACTGTCTCCCACAGTAACTGAGCCTCCGCGCGCTCGGAACCGCGAAGAAACTTTTGTTCAACGACAAAGAGTTGAATCAGCAATTGCAGATTATGAGCACTGGGCAGCCGTTCACCATTCTCCCACTGCTGAATCGTCCTGGTCTCCACCCCGATCCGCTTGGCCAAATCAATCTGCCGCAGCTTCGCCTTTCCGGCCGGGCCCGGTCTCTGCCGCAGTTTGCGAATTATCTCTTCCGGCCATACCCGTTCCGTTGGATTACCCGCCATTTATTCTCCTCCCGATAACACGAACTTACACGAACGCTTCGTACGAACTCGCCTGCATTCTTAGCATAAGCGTTATCGTGCTAGGATTCAATCATACCGAACATGCCGGATAAGCGTGATTTTTTCCTCGGAATCGCGACCATGGGCATTATCTCCACGTTCCTGATGAACATCTTGCGGACAGGGGAGAAGGCCCCGAATCTAGCCTCGATTCTGAACATCAGCGCCTTTAACTTCAGCAACGCTTGCGGGGCCTTGATCGGCGGCCTCATGATCGCAACCTCGCTCGGGCTACGTATCGCAGACGCTGCTTCAACGGATCGAGATTTTGGACCGCCAGATCGGCGATTAGGAGGAACAGATGGACCGGATTCGGCCTATCGTGACGGCAATACAAGAAGGTAAACGAAATGTTTGAATAAGCGATGATCGGCTGGACATCTGAAGACATCTATAGTAGTGAATCCGCACGAGGAGGTGAGAACAATGTTATACGAACTGCGAATCTATCATATTCATCCCGGCAAGATGAAGGCGATCCAAGAGAGGACAATACGCTCCATGAGTTGTACAAGGAATACCCCGTAAGATTAAGAATAATTCATAATGTTATATCACACTTATGTTGAGTTAAAGTTAATGATAGCATTGAAAATGTGCCGGCCAACACCAAGATGGCCGACGATTTTAAAGCGCATATAATGGTAAAATAGTACTGAGAGTAGGCAACGATCAACGAAAAAACTCTACGATTTACCGAAAGAGAGGGAATGGGTATGCTTTACGAGTTGCGCATTTATACTATGCATGAGGGGAGAATGGAAGCGATTCTGCAACGTTTCCGCCAGCATACACTTAGTATTTTCGAGCGGTTGGAAATGAAGGTGTACGATTTCTGGATCGATCAGACGGGGCTTCCGAAGTTATATTACGTGATGGAATATAAGGATATGGAGGAACGGCAACGGCTGTGGGGTGCGTTTCTACAAGACCCGGAATGGATCGAGGTGAAACGCACATCCGAGGAAAGCGGGCCCATAATTGAGAAGATTGAAGGAATATTTATGAATCGGGCCGATTTTTTTATACGATAGCGCGTTTGGCACTTGCCTCTCAACGGGATAATACAGGAACGGACTGGCAGTGGCAGGAAACAGCTAAAATGCCGCAGAAAGATTATTTGGAATAGTACCAAATGACCAAGCTAATCAGTTAATGGATATCTGGAATGAATATGAAGAAGCAGAAACTCCTGAAGCAAGATTTGCCCAAGTAGAAAAATTGAGAACGGTTCTACCATCCTGATTGAAAATAATGTTAATGATGCAGTTGAGAAGGGTTTTTTGGAGCCTTAGAATATGTAATGCCCAATTGAACTAAAAGGTGTGGTTGCGATGTTTCCTCGGTATTTGGTCGATTTCGATTTGCAGCGGCTTCCCCGCGTCCGGACGGATGTCATCGTCATCGGAGCCGGGATCGCGGGGCTGTTCACCGCGATCAAGGCTAGCGAAACGAAGAAAGTAATCATGATTACGAAGAAGTCGCTGCTCGACAGCAATACCCGTTATTCGCAGGGAGGCATCGCGGCGGTCATCTCCGACGAAGATTCGCCGGAGTATCATATGCAGGACACCTTGGTAGCGGGTGCGGGACTTTGCGACGAACAAGCGGTCAATGTGCTCGTGCATGAGGGCCCCGACGGCGTCAAGGACCTGATTCGGATGGGGACGCAGTTCGACATCGAGAATGGCGAGCTGGCGCTGACCAAAGAAGGCGCTCACAGCCATCGCCGCATTTTGCATGCACACGGGGATGCGACGGGTGCGGAGATTGTGCGTTCGCTGTCGGAACGGACGAAACAGGATCCGAACATCGAGCTGTGGGACGACCATTATGTTATCGACTTGATTACTCAGGACGGGGAGTGCCGCGGGGCGCTCGTACAGAAGCCGGACGGGCAGCGCGTGTTCGTGGAAGCGGATGCGACGATTCTATGCTCCGGAGGCGCAGGCCAACTGTACCGGTATACGACGAATCCCGACATCGCCACAGGGGACGGCATCGCCATCGCGCTTCGCGCTGGTGCGGAAATCCGGGACGTCGAGTTCATTCAGTTCCATCCGACGGCATTGTGTTACCCTGGCGCACCGCGCTTTCTCATTTCCGAGGCTGTCCGTGGGGAAGGAGCGATTCTGCGGAACATCAAAGGCGAGCGATTTATGGGTAAATATCATCCGCAGCTGGAGTTGGCCCCCCGCGATGTCGTCGCCCGCGCGGTTCTAACCGAGATGGAAGAGACAAAGGTCTCGTTCGTTTACATCGATATTACGCATGAAACCGAAGAACTGATCAAGCACCGGTTTCCTACAATCTACGAATTTTGCCTGCGGTATGGGCTCGACTTGACGACGGACTGGATTCCGGTCGCTCCTGCGGCACATTATATGATGGGCGGCGTGAAAACGGACCTGCACGGGGAAACAGCCGTCAAGCGGCTGTTTGCTTGTGGTGAAGTATCCTCGACAGGCGTTCATGGCGCCAATCGGCTGGCGAGCAACTCGCTGTCGGAAGCGATCGTCTTCGGCCGCCGCATCATCGAACGGATCGCCGAGCTGCCGCCGCTGAACCGTACACCGAGTGAACTGCAGGTTGCGGTTCACCGGAAAGAGCAGCCGCAGCAAGCGGTCGTCGAGAAAAAGCTCAAGCTGCAGAAAGTCATGCTTCGCCAAGCGGGAATGAAGCGCGACGCCGCCGGGCTGCAAAGAGGGCTGGATGAGCTCAAGCGGCAGTCGGCCTACTTCGAATATGCTTTGATGAAGCGCGAGGAGTATGAATTTGCCAATTTGCTCATCTGTGCAATGCTAACTACGAAAGCGGCGCTGCTGCGCCGGGAAAGCCGCGGCGGCCATTTCCGCGAGGATTATCCGCAGCGAAGCGATGCCTGGGTGAAGCATATCGTCTACCGGCTAGAGGAAGGCCATTTGGAGGAGTGCATTCAAGATGCTTGAGATTAACCGCGAACGCTTGTAACGCAGCATTGCGGAATGGCTGGAGGAAGACAACGGAAACGGCGATATTACGACCATGACGATCATTCCGGTGGACCATCCGTCAAAGAAGACGGGCTGGTAGCTGGCTTCCCGGCAGCCGAGCTCGTGTTCGGCGTCGTAGATCCCGCTTTGCATTATCAGGCCCTCGTTCAAGAAGGAGCGGTTGTCCGGAAGGGTACGGTGGTAGCCGAAATAGTAGGCTCTACCCGCAGCATTTTGCTTGGAGAGAGACTCGCCCTCAATTTGATGCAGCGCTTGTCCAGCATCGCCACCGTCACCCGGGAATGTACAGAGGCGCTTGGCCGCCTCCTGACGCGGCTTGTGGACACCAGAAGACGACGCCGGGGCCACCGCCAGCTGGAGAAATATGTGGTTCGGTCGGTGGGAGGCATGAGTCCAGCGTTCAATAAGATGACTTTCGACACCGCCAAAAGTGTTTTTAGCAAGTTAAACAAGTTTCTGATTATCATCCGGATTCACAACATCAGTGACGCGGTACGCCGTGATGTTTGTGTCACTGATTGTCGGATGACAAGAACATTATCTCATTAAAGGCCGTGTAAATCGCGGCTTTTTGCATTATGGGATATAACTCTTGTCAAAATTGAATGACAAGATAAATCGCTCGGATATATAACGGAGACGGTTCTGTTGGACATGCGGAGATCCGGATCGGCAATGCCGTCGTTATGATGTTTGATGCGACAGAAAAGTGGCCGGATACACCGAGCTTCCTTCGACTTTACATGGAAGATGGCGATGCTGTATTCAAGCAAGCTTTACAGGCGGGGGCGACTGCGGTCACTCCAATGACGAAACTTGCCTTCGGCGAACGAGTTGGGCGTGTACGTGACCCTCTCGGTAATATATGGTGGATACATCAACGGCTGGAAGAAATTGATTGCGAAGAGATGTCCAAGCGTGCTGCGCAAAAAGAATATATCGAAGCCATGAAATATGTTCTAAAATTGCGTTAACGTGCCGCGATTGTTATGATCAGTCTAGCGGAAGAGGAGTCAGGCAGACATCCCTGCAGCACTTTACCTCATCGCGCCATAACGCTAACGGATACGATAGCGCAATCGTTTACACCATGAAAAAGCTGCCACGCTGAACGGCAGCTTTGTTGCGTTAACGGGCAGTTTAACGCAGCAAATATTTCGTGCGGAACACCATCCAGTCTGTTATGTCTAGACTAAGGCCCCTGAGGTGGCTGTTTTTTATTTAACCTTCTTTCTTGACCTTTACACTAATGTGAAACTTTATAATAAATTTAGTGCTCCAAATCTGTGAGGTGATCGTTTTGAAGATAGGAAAGGTAAGAAAAATAACCGGCGTTAGCGCCCGGTCGATTCGCTATTATGAGGAGAAAGGATTGATCAAAGCATCTCGTCAAGAAAATAATTACAGGGAATATGACGAAAAGGTGATCGATTCCATAAACGCAATTCAACTTTATCTAGGTTTAGGGCTGACAACGGAACAAATTCGAGACATCATCTTCTGCAAATATCCTGAGCATCAGGAGCATAAAGATAAGGACGTCTATTGTGAGGAATTACTGCTTATGTATCAGTCGAAAATGCATGAGATCAACCAACAAATAGCTGCATTAACCGAAGCGAAGTTCAATTTGGCCGAAAAAATCAATCAGATGGTACAAAAACGGGAGGAGGAAAACGAGTGACTATATTAGTTACAGGGGCAACGGGAACCGTAGGGCGACACGTCGTGGGCCAACTTATTCAAAAGGGGCAAAAGGTACGTGCATTGACACGTAATCCGCTGCAAGCCAATCTTCCTAATGATGTAGAGGTTGTCGCGGGAGATTTAAGTGATCCAAGTACGCTAATTTCTGCGTTGATTGGCATAAGCGGGATGCATTTAATTACAACAGGCGCTGAATATACCCCGTTACAAACGGGTCCAGAAATCGTTGAACTTGCTGAGAAGGCTGGGGTGCGCAGGGTTACCATTTTATGGAATGGTGAGAAAGGCCCTTTTGAGATGGCAGTTGAGGCAAGTGGTCTGGAGTGGACTCAACTTCAAGCCTTTGAATTTATGGCAAATGCACGAAAATGGGCAAACTCAATACGCTCTGAGGGGGTTGTTCGAGATCTGTTTGGAGGATCACGAATTACTTCTGTTCATGAAGCGGATATTGGACGGGTCGCAGCGGTTGCACTAACTGAGGAAGGTCATGCAGGTAAAATATATACACTAACGGGTCCTGAGAGTTTGTCGGTTCAAGATAAAGTCCGGATAATTAGTGAGGTTATCGGACGTGAAATTCAATTTATTGAGAGCTCTGAAGAAGAAGAACGTGAACAGATGAGAAGAATGGGTGTTCAGGAGGATGTAATTGATTACGTGATTAGTTGGCACCTTAATCCGCCTAAATCTGCTTATACGGTTTTGCCGACAGTTGAGGAAGTAACAGGACACAAGCCGTATACTTTCGCAGAGTGGGTTAAGGAGAATGCAGGACTTTTTATAAATTTGGGTATCTCTTAAATCTATTATCTTTGAGGGAATGAAATAGACAAACTTGTCCGAATGCATCGCTGGCAGCGGTGAGGGTCAGGGGTTCGTCCGCGCAAGGGGGTGAACTTGCGATCCTGCGATCCTGGAGCAGTTTGCCGCAGCGACAGCTGCTCCTACGGACTAAGTCGTTTTACATACATATGTACAAAATACGGGTTTTGTGAAAAAGTTTTAGAAGTATTGGCCCCGGGTAAGTGTTCGGTGTTTCCGCAAATCAAAATCAGGCTTCCAACAAAATTAAAAGCGCCCAACTCTAGGGCGCTTTTAATTTTGTTTTCAGTAAATCAATCTTCCGGCAGTACGAGCTCGATCATTTCTTGGTCGGCGTCATAAAAGACCTCGCAGTACAACTGCTCGGCAACAAATCGCAGCGGCACATCATACCGCTCGCCTTGCTTGATTACGACGCCGTCCATCTCGTACGCTTCGCCGTCTACGATCGCTTCGGAGCTGCCGGAAGCAAGCTCGATTATCGTATCCCAAATACCGGTTATCGTAATCGAATCGTCCTTGTAGACGACATCCGCGTCCAAGTAAGAAGCTAATTCGTCCAACGGAATATAAGAAACGCCATCGCGCATATAGGCGCCGTCTGGAGCGTACTGTTCCAACGAGTGTAACGGAATGTTGACGACTTTCGGCTCGTTTTGCTTCTTCTCGAAGGCGATCAACTGACCGAGCAGCGACTCCGGATCGACTTCTTCCAGCAGCTCAAACGGAGAACGGCCCTGCCCCATGACGAACGGCGTTTGGCCGGCATCCAGAACATCCGCTTTTACCGGCTTGTTCCTATCCCAAGTTTCCGATTGAACGTTAAACTGAATGGCCGTTATCCCTTCCTTCCCCCCATCCGGCGCCGGAATCGTCAGCTCCAAGTCCGACTTGCGAAGATTCAAGCTTTGATCGAAAGCGAGCCGCGCTTTAACCTGCGTCTGTTTGCTGAGCATCGTTTGAATGGCCGGCTCCTCCGACCTGCTTGCGCTGTCGATGCCGATCAAGGCGAAATACAGAATCTGCTTGGCTGTATTATGAATGATGTCGACCGCGAGCTCTTTGTCGGACGCCGCCTCCATCAAGCTTTCCTTCAAGCCGCCGAGCTTATCGCCCAACGATGCTCCGAGCGGCGACTCCGGCAGCATGGCTGAAGGCATCGCGTCTTTCTCCAAATACGGCTTCAGCACCGGCCACAATACGTCGTACAATTCGCCGATAAACCGTTTGAAGTTGTCGTCATCCTTCGTCAAGTTGCGAATAAACGTCTTGGCCAGCGGAACCAGCTCGGTTCCGTCCAAGCTCGTCTCCAGCTTATAGACGTTGACGTTTTCGTTATGTATCGTTTCCGATCCCGACGTCACCTTAATCGTTTTCGGGTTCGGCAAATTCGATACGATCAGCGACGCCATCGATTTGTCGATCCCTTTCGCCTGATACTCCTTTTGCAGCTTATCGGTTAACGCCGTGAATGCGGTTGTCGAACCGTCCGGCTCCGTGAGCGGAATGACGATTGCCCTGGAAAGCCCCTCCACCTTCAACACGAGCCGCTCCTCGCCGCTCATATACGCCTGGAACGGAATAACGCCCTTGGCCAAAGTCAGTTGGCCTTGCAGCGACATCCGGTCCCAGCTCTCCATCTTCATGCTGCGAATGTCGAGCTTGGCGTCGTTCCACAGCTCGATCATCGCCTTCGCTTCTTCGGACAATTTAAACGGGTCCGCCTTCATATGCAGCGAGACCGTGACGCTTTGCTGCATCGAGTTCGTATCCATCCCGGCAACCAACGCTCGGTTCAAATCCAGTCCGCCAAGCGATTGACAGCCGACCGCAATAACAAACAGAGCTAGAATGAGCCATTTGGACCAGCTTCCAAAACGAGATTTTCGGATGTTCTTCATCTCCCCACTAATCGATTATGATGCTCCCACTCCCTTTCATTCTCCGGTTGGACACAATTTCCTGCTAAAAATCCCGGCAAACTTCAAAAAAGGTGTCGATCCATGAACGTCCCTAATCCCTAACCACCCGGCTTGGAAATGCGGCTTCGTATAGGCGATTAAGCGGTCATGTAGCTCCTAAGCAAAACGGCCGTATACTTCATGTTCCGTTCGATCGGATCGTTACTGCCTGTCAGTCTGCTCGCCATGATGGCTCCCTCCATCGAATCGATCAAAAACGACGCCATGGCAGCAGCGTCGATGTCCGGACGGAATTCGTTGTTCCGAACTCCCTGTTCGATGATCGATTGGACGAAGCGGGCCATGCCGTTGTAAGCATTCGCCGCCTTCTGCCGCAGCTCGGGGAACGTCCCGTCGCTCTCCACCGCCGTATTCAGTAACGGACAACCGCCGGGAATCGGCGGATTATCGACGGCGTCTTGATATACGGCCGAGATGTTCATGAGCTTATCGAACGCGCTCGTCCCTTCCCGCTCCGCTCGAATAAAGCAGTCCTGAAGAATGTGCCCCGCCCTTTCAAAGGCGGCCTGCACGATCGATTCTTTCGTTTCGAATCGGCGGTAGATGGCCCCCTTCGGAAGACCGGTCGCCTGCATGATCTCCTGAATGGACGTTTGCGCGATCCCTCTGGTATTAAACAAAAGCATAGCGTGATTTACGATGCTTTCTCTGATCTCGTCCGACTTTTTCAACCGCTTCCACTCCCTCGTGATGCTCGTCTTCCGCTTTTCCTTCATTTTGTCACGAATCGCTCAAAGTTGTCTATTTGAAATTGGCGGCAGTCATTCTATAATGAAGAAGTCGGACCGGACGGTCCGGTCCGTTATTTTCTATTATACATCAATTCAAAAAGGATGGTACATCGATGTGAAAAATCGAAAAGAAACGAAAGTAGCCGCCATTTTGTTGTCGGTCGTCGCTTTAATGTGGATCATGCACACGTTGACCAAAAACTTCGTGTCGGATCCCGGATTCGTCAAGCTAATCGAAGCCAAAGATTCCTTCACCGCCGACCGTTGGTTATGGACGTTTATGCTGCGGGCGCACATTGCGCTTGCCGTCGTCTCGCTTGTAACCGGCCCGATCGGCTCACTGCGAAACGTACGGACGAAATCGATCGCCTTGCATCGTTGGAATGGGCGGATATATGTCGTATCCATCGCGCTCAATTTCATTCCTGGGCTATATGTTTCGTTTTTCGCGCCGGGCGGAATGACCGTAGTCGGGTTCCTTATTCTAAATTTGCTCTGGCTCGCGACGACATGGTTCGGATATTCGAATATTCGCCGCAAAAATATCGAGAAGCATACGCGTTGGATAACTCGGAGCTTTTTTCTAACCTATGCCAACCTGGTCATTCATATTTTGCTGCCGATCAGTCAACACGCATTCGGCTTTACATACGCGACCTCGTATGCGATCGCCGTATGGGGAAGCATGCTGCTCAATCTCGGATTGGCCGAAGTCTTCATCCGCAAAAAATGGTTGGCCTAGCTTTCATCTATCCGGTTGGAGTCGAGCCTCGCGTGATTTTGGGGCCATCGGGACAATCGGGGGCCTAATACTCGACCATGCAAAGGAGATGTGAACGATGCTTCACGTCCAAATCGTGTTATTCGACGGCTTTGATTTGATGGACGTCATCGGTCCATATGAAGTATTTGTCGCCGCCAAGATGCTGAGCGGCGCCGAAATCGACGTGAGCTTGGTAAGCGCCGAAGGCGCGAGGACGGTGCAAAGCGGGATGAACGGTCCCGGTCTTGCGGCTGTCGGCAAAATCGATCCCGCTCGCGGAGGCATTTTGATCGTTCCCGGTGCTATGGGCACCGTGGACCTCGACGACTCCGATCCGGATGCCGTCACGACCAGACTGAAGCAAGCGACGGAGACCGAGCTGAAGGCCGCTCTGAGGCAAGCCATGGAACGGGAACAACTGACGGTCGCGACGGTTTGCGGCGGCGCGCTGCTGCTCGCTATGGACGGCTTGCTTGAAAATCGTTATGCCGTCACCCATCACTTGGGAATGGAGGTGCTAGGAGCGACCGGAGCCAAGCCCGTCCCTGCAAGAGTCGTCACGGACGGCAATCTGGTGACCGGAGGCGGCGTCACTTCGGGGCTCGACGTCGCCTTGTATTTGATCGAACGAGAGCTGGGGCCGCAAATCGCTCACGCCGTCGAGAAACTGTTTGAATACGAGCGAAGAGGCACCGTTTGGCACGCGACTGGGATCCCGCCGCTTGCATCGCGGCAAGCACGGAACGATCTCGAGGAAGCGCCCGACGATACCCTGGTCCCTCCTATGGCTGAGCACGACTCCTCCGCTCGCTTCGACGGAACGTGGGATCTCACTCTCTTCACGCCGGTCGGCAAGCTAACGTCCGTCTTGACGATCCATACAACCGACGGCATTGTTCAGGGCACCATGCAACAAGGGGATGAAGTAGCCGCCCTGATCGATCCTCGCATACAAGACGATCGGATGACGTGGTCGCAAACCGTCAGGAAACCGATGCGTCTACACTTGAAATTTGTCCTCACCGTTCAGGGAGATAGATTGACAGGGGTTAGCAAGGCGGGCCTTCTGCCTTCTTCGAAAGTGGAGGGGGTACGCAGGAAAGAGTAATCTTCGAATTCCAGACATCGGGTGCAAAAGACGGGATCAGGCATCGTTGCCGATATGCGACAACCAGTTGATCCCGTTTTCGAATGGCGGGCAAACATGTGGTACTCCCGGCTTGCCGTTCGACCGAATCTGCACACGGACTAACACGGACACGGCTGGCACAAACGCGCTTGCAGCTTACAAGGACGCACCGTGCTTCAGCAGCAGTTCGAATACGTCCCGACTCCCCGCCGCTTTGTCCGGTACGACCGCTCCCGCTCGAATCAGCGCTTCGACCACGGCGGCGTGACGCTTCTCGTGCGAACCGTTGCCGTGCAACGAACCGTGGATGGCGCTGTCCAACGGCGTTCCGCCGTATCCGTTCTGCGCCGAGACCGAAGCACCATAAGACAGCAGCACCCGAACCGTGTCGAGATGACCGAACCAAGCCGCGATATGCAGCGCCGTTCCCGTCTCTCGACTTACGGCTACGTCGAAGCCGACCTCAAGCATAAGCCGTACGACGTCCGCCCTTCCCCGTTCGGCAAACTCCAGCAGCATTTCGCGATCGTCCGCCGTTAAGATCGAGAGCAAATCCGGATCCTTCTCAAGCATACGGCGCACGCGATGTTCGTCGCAAGCAGCGCAGGCACCGAGGAATCGGTCGACTTTCCCCTCTTCCCGCATGGCGCCGTGACGAAGCAGCAGCTCCGCGACGTCGGACTCTCCGAACCGAACCGCGAGAACGTATGCGGTTTTGCCGTCCGTCCTCCGGGCATCGCATTCGGCTCCATGCTTCAGCAGCAGTTCGACGATCGGAAGAGATCTCCCCCGGTAAACGGCCCAATGCAGCGGGGTATGACGCTGCTCGCCCAGCGTAAGGTTCGGGTCGACCCCATTCTCCAGAAACCAACGGACGCCGATTTCGTCTTCATAATCGAGCTTCCGAAACAAGGCGGGAGTCGCATTGACGTCGACGCCGTAGGCATGAAGCAGGTCCAGGCAGTCGATTCGGGAGAGTTCGGCCGCATGATAGAGCGTCTCTCCGTCATTCGGATTCGCTCCGGCCTCGAGCAGCGCCCGGCCAACCTCCATATGCCCGGCTATCCCCAAAGCTCCGTATAGGACAGGCAGCTTTCGCTCATCCGGATCGTCCGGATCCGTGAAAGAAGCGTTCGGATTCGCCCCGCCGGCGAGAAGCATGCGGGCGGCTTGCGCAAAGCTAACGCTCTTCTCGGCATCTTTCAGCATCCGGGAGAAGCATAGATACAGGATCGGCTCCGCGTGCAACGGTCCTCCCGGCTTCGTTGCTGATGCAGGGTCCCGCGCCAGTATGGCGGCAACGGCATCCGCATCCCCCGTCGCCGCGGCCGTGTAGATGCTCGATCGAGGCAATTCCGGATGAGCGACCAGTATCGCCCTGGCGAACGCTTCATTCCCTTCCGTAACCGCCTGCAAAAATTCGTCCGACCAGTTCCGATTTCGCTGCACGTCCATCACCCTTATATAAGATTGAAGCGGAAGCACGTTCATGTCTTTGCCCGCGTCCTCCTCCAGTGCCCGCTCGGCCTCGCGGATCGCTTGAAGGGCCAGCTGCAGCTTCCAAATGCTGCGCTCGATCCACTCCCGCTGCATCGAGAGCAGCGACGGCAGTCGGATATCCTTGCTATCGACGATTCGACGAATTTCCTTCAACGAAAATCCGACGAACTTCAACGTCGTAATGTGCTGCAGCCGGATCAAATCTTCTTTCGCGTAAAGCCGCTGCCCCGACTCGGACCGGCGTCCGGGCTTCATCAAACCGATGCGCTCGTAGTATCGCAGCGTACGCGTCGTTACGCCCGCCAGCTCCGCGAACGCTCCGGTTCGGTACAACGTCTCGTCTTCCCGCACGATTCCATCCGCCCCCTTCATTTGAATTCCGCGTATTCATCATAACCTGTGACGTAACGTCAAAGGCAAGCTTCTTCCCGAAAAAAAACGGGCAGGACGATGCACGGAAAAGAAGCCCGACTCCGGCTTGTCCGGATCGGGCTTCTTAGGAAGGGGCGGCGGGTGGCCCGCATCACTCCCCGAATTCCACATTATGATACACTTGCTGAACGTCCTCCAAATCCTCCAGCGCGTCGATCAGCTTTTCGAATTGCGCCTGCGCATCCTCCGGCAGCGTCACGTAATTTTGCGCTAGCATCGTCAGCTCCGCAACGGTAAAGTCCGTTACGCCGGCTCGCTTGAGCGCTTCCTGAACCGCATGGAACTGGTCGGGGTCGGCGTAGACGATGACGGAGTCGTCCTCGTCGACCAAATCGCGTACGTCCACTCCGGCTTCCACCAATATGTCCAGCACTTCCTCGCTCGTTTTGCCCTCCAAGCCGATAACGGCGGTCTCGTCGAACATATAGGCGACCGAGCCGCTAACGCCCAAGCTTCCGCCGTTTTTCGTAAACGCGGAGCGTACGGTCGACACCGCCCGGTTCACGTTGTTGGTCAGCGCATCGACGATGATCATCGATCCGTTCGGACCGAAGCCTTCGTAACGAAGCTCTTCGTAGCTCTCTTCCCCGCTTCCTTTCGCCTTGTCGAGCGCCCGGTCGATGATCGATTTCGGCACGTTGTACGTCTTCGCCCGTTCCAGCACGACCTTCAGCGCTCGGTTCGCTTCCGGATCCGGCTCGCCCTTCTTGGCGGCAACGTAAATCTCGACTCCGAATTTCGCATAAATCCGACTCGTGTTCGCATCCCTGGAAGCTTTCTTCTCTTTGATATTGTTCCACTTGCGTCCCATTCTCTTCCCGCTTTCTTGTTTGTTCTCGATTCAGTCGTCTTGTCCATTATACCGCTTTAGAACGAACATGAAAACAGCGTCGAATTTAGTATACATAACAAATGTTACGTAAACTATCATCTCGAATTCTTTGAAAATAGTTGAATCAACGAGACGATCCATCCAGTCAAGGGTGCGGCCTCTAGCATTTACTATTAGCAAATCCACGAAGGATGGTGATCCTATGAAAAAAGCAAAAGCGAAAGTCATGAGAAAGACGAGAACGATCCGGTTGAGCAGAGCGCGCATCCAGCAAGACCTCGGAAACGGTTTTCTTCGCTCCGTTTTTCCGTCCCGGACGATCGAACCCGGCGAATTTCTGACGATCAATTTGACGCCGGCGCCGGGAAGAGTCGTCGTCAATGCGGGCTGGACGATCAGCGGCTTGAATGAGGCGTATGCGACGGATAGCTTCCCGAGCAGCACGACGAACTGGGTTTTGATTCTCCACAATCCGACGGCAACCCAAAGAACCGTCATACCGTTTCTGATTTCCAAGACGAATTAGGGCATCATTCGCAGCCCAATAAGTCCAAAGAACAGTCCCGGGAGTTCGCGCTCCCGGGACTGTTCTTTCGATTTCGCAAAACGGCCGTTATCGGTCAACAATCTCCATAAACTCCACTATTCGTTAATCTCATTAATATTACATGCCATAAATCGTTTGACGAGACCGCTCGCCCCTTTAACTCCCGTTAAATATCCGACGAGACGAGTCCGGTGGCCGATTCAAGGAAAGGGCGTTGGGCAAAATGCCGGACGCGCGGTATAATGGTAAAAATATCCGAATTGGAGAGGATCGCGCTTGCTTCGTACGTTTGCCGTAACACGGGACGGAAACCGGATGGCCGATTTGCCCTTGGAACAATTGAACGGACCGGACATCGGCTGGTACTGGGTCGATTTCAACGCGCCGACCGAGGAGGAAGCCCGCGCGCTGGAGCTTCACTTCCGCTTTCATCCGCTTGCCATAGAAGACTGCTACCATCTGCTCCAGCGGCCGAAGCTCGATCATTACGGCGACGTTCACTTCTTCGTCCTGCATGCGCTCGATCAAAAATCGTTGTCCGCCCGCGAAGTCGACGCGTTCGTCGGACCGGGCTTCCTCGTCACGTTCCACCATCAGGAGCTCATGGAATTGGATGATGCGTGGGAACGGATCACGAGCGATCGCTCGTTATGGACCAGGGGGCATCTGTACGCGATGTATACGGTCGTCGACAAGCTGGTCGATCAATATTTCCCGGCCGTCTACTTGATCGAGGACCAACTGCTCGAAATCGAAACGACAGGCGGGCCGAGCGCCAGCCGGACGCTCATGAACGACGTGTTCGACATTCGCTCGAAGCTGTTGAAGCTTCGGAAGACCGTCATGCCGATGCGGGACTTGCTGTACCGGATCGTCAACTCGGAGCGGGTTGCGGGGCTGAAGGAGCAGCACGTTTATTTCACCGACATCTACGACCATCTGCTCAAGCTGTCGGAAATGATCGAGGCGAACCGCGAAATGACGGCGGATATGCGGGACAATTATTTGTCGCTCAGCTCGAACCGGATGAACGCGATCATGAAGCGGTTGACCGTCATTACGACCGTCTTCATGCCGCTGACGTTCATCGCGGGAATCTACGGGATGAATTTCGATTTTATGCCCGAGCTTCGTTGGCAATGGGGATATTTTGCGGTGCTCGGCGTCATGCTCGGCATCGGCGCCGGCATGTTCGTCTGGTTCCGCCGGAAGGGATGGTTCGAGTAAGGAAGCCGCTTTTTGACAGCGGTCTTCGACAGCATCCTCGGACGGCGTGGCTTACAATGAGGGAAACTAGCAATCTCTTAAAACGAAGGAGGCCGAACGATGATTCACCCGGAAGCCGCCGTCTTGTCGGAAACGTTGCCGCCGCATCACCCCGATCGTGCCGACATGGCGCAGGAAGCGGCGCGAAAGCCGAAGCTGTCGATGAAAGTGCTGCAGCAGCATATTCGCGATCTGCAGGAAGAAAACCGTGCGCTCGCCCAACGCTTGCTTTTGCTGGAAAGCCGGATCGTCGAGGAGCAGCTGGCCAAAAGCGAAGCGGCGGCAGCCGTGGAATCGCCGCCGGGTTCGAACGGGGCTCTCGGCATTCATCCGGAATCGGAAAGCGGCAGCCGAAACTCCATCCATAACGACTCGAACGACACCGTTTCGGACGCCCCTCAGCCGATACTCATTCCGCGTTCCGTCCGCCACCCCGCTCGCAAAAAAACGCCGTTTTTCGTACTTTTGCTCGGTCTTTTCCGGTTTCGCTGACCGCCGCGGCTCCTACAGCTTGTATTTCTCCATGAGCGGGACTCCGACGCCGTTCAACAACCGTTCCAGCACGAACCAGCCCATCCGTCGGTCGACGGGCAAATGCCGATCGTACACGGCGCTGTATTCGATTTCCGCGACGGCTCCCCGGTTCCGTTTGAATTGCGCCGCGCCCGAGCTTTCATGCAGCAGAAGGCCTTTAGCCGCGGCGATGTCGAGCAGGACGGCGGACAGCATGCGGTACAAGCCGGTTTGCTGCGGAAGCGACGTATCGTACCCGAATACGGGCGTCGTCATCACGCCGCCGCGGTCATAGCAGCCGAGCACGGCGTCGAGCCGTCCGCTTTCCTTGTGGCGGAGCGCGTGAAGCTCCAGCAGCTTGCCGCTGCGGACGAGCTCGAAGAAGGCGTCGCCGAATTGCGGATTGTAATACGAATATTTGTCCAAATATAACGCCCGGTACAGCTCGGCTAGCCGGGGCATATCCTCGGGCTTAAGCGATTCCGGACCGACCGGCTCGTAGCCGTGCTTGTCGAGCAGCGCATAATCCCGCTTCAGCAGCCATCGGGCTTTTGCATTGGGCGCCAGGGGCCCGGAGCCGCGCCATAAGTAAACTTGCCGGCTCGGCACGAGCCGGAAGCCTCTCCGCTGCAGCCGGTCCATCAAATCGCCGTTGATCGTCCGGCACAACGAGCGAAACACGATCGTATGCTGCGGGAACCGGGCGAGCAGCAGCCGAAATGCTTCCTCGGTCTCGTCGGCGCCCAGCTCCGGGTACAGATTCGTCGACAGCAGCCAATTGTTGACGTGAACCGCACGGTTGAAGCGGCTCGCCTTCAAGAGCAGAGCGAGGGCGTGAGTCGCCCCGCGGAGCCAAAATCGGGCCGCCCCGGAGCGCAGCAGGTACAGCTCCTGACGGGCATAGCTCGCATAATGGGTGTACGGCGAGCAAACGTAGGAGTTATCGTATTCAGTGTCGTTGACCGTAACCGGCAGGACGGTATCGTTCAGCCGCAGCGCGTACAGGTCCGCCTTAATGTTCGGGACGAACGCGTCGATCGGCCTCCGGCTTAACGGGAGCAGGAACCGTTTGGCGTAGTCTCCGTCCGGCGTCCGGGGCCAGTCGATCCGCTCGAACGAGTGGCTATCGAACAAGATCGGGCTCGGGCACATGCTCGAATCTCCTTTCCACCCGCCGCAGCTTCACGCTTCCCGGGACGAAGTCGTAGTCGTCGAATTCGATGGCCGGCATCCGACAGCCCAGCCTCGCGCACAAGGCGGCGAACGACTGCGCGACGAGCCCGCGCGTTTCGGCCCGATAGGCCGGATCCACGCCCAATTGGACGGTCATCCGGTCCGGCGCATGGAGTACGACGCGATACGCTTCGATTCGCTCGGAAGCGGAGAGGACGGCTCTCGCGATAAAATCGGGAAAGACGCGAACCCAACCGGTCCCGTCCGACGCCGGGAAATAAAACAGGTCGTCGCAACGCCCTTCGATCGACTCGATCGCCAGGAACGGCGAACCGCACGGACAAGGCTCCTCGCGTCCCGTCAACAGATCGTTCAGCCTGTACCGGACGATCGGCTGGGTCCGTCTGGAGAAATCGGTGACGATCGGGACGAACTTCCGCAGCTTGCGGTCGACGTATTCTTTTTGGATGACGACCAGATCTTCATGGATGTGGACCGTCCCGTAAGCGCAGGTCGACCCGAGGCAGCCTTCGGTGCATTGGTACACCTGGTGTACGGTTTGACCGAACGACTCCTCGATGCGGATACGATCGAGCGGATCGAGCGCTTCGGCGATCGAGACGATCCGTGCGGGCCGAATCGATAGCGCTCCGTCTCTTCGCTTGTCGGCCAGCAGCCGCAGCATCGACGGCGGCGCGACGAGCAGCGTCGGCTTCTGCTCCCCGAGCCGGGCCAAGTGCGACGAGAGCGGGTCGAGCAAATCGTAAAAGGCGAATTGCAGCCTCCCGCCTTTCACCGTTCCGTACAAATTGCTGTCCGCCCGCAAAAAAAACGCGATGCGATGTTCGTCCCGGACGGAGCCGGGCAGCACTTTCGCCAGCATCGTCCCCGCCCATGCGAGGCGCTCCTCCTTGCTGACCACAAACAGCCCTCGGTTGCCCGACGTTCCGGAGGATAGGCCGATCGTCACCCCGCCGATCATCGGCGTAAAGTCGCGCGTTCGTTCCGCCCGCAGCGCGAGCGCGAACGCCTCTTCCTTGCGGATGCCGGCCGTATTCAACCGGTCGAAATGGTTCATCATCGCGGTTTTGTCGATGATGGGGAACTCCCGCCACTGCGACAAGTCCCGATTCGCCCAAAGCTCCCGGAAGTAGGGCGATTCGCGCCTGACGCGCGCCAAATGCGCCGTCACCCGCTTTTCCTGCCACCGCTCGAGCGACGCACGGTCGGTCCAGCCGCTCATCCGCCGTCTCGTCAGCCAATACCGATACAGGACGAACAACCGATCGAGCCGTTTCCCGATCATAACGGTTCACCGCCCTGTACCCAGTCTTGCCACACGTCCGGGCAATGCGAAGCGACGATGCGCAAGTGCGGAAAACGGCGCCGCAGCCCGACCAGCTTCCCGAAGCTGTCCGCGTAGGCGCGGCGATCGGGCATCAGGAAGCCCGCGATCGGATGAGGCGGGCGGTTGTCGCGGACCGCCTTGCCCGACCACGCCGCATCGGCGCACAGCAAGTAATCGTGACGATCGGTCGCGAGCAGCAGCCCGATCTGTCCGTCGGCGTGTCCCGGAAGCTCGACCGCCAGCACGCTGCCGTCCCCCAGCACGTCCCATGCGTGCGGAAACGGAAAGCCGGGAGGCGCCGCCAAGCGCCGCTCGGGCCCGATCGGCGCAGACCGCTCCTCGAACCGCTCCGGCAGCAGCCCCGGCAGAAACGCCCTGCGCAGTGCGGACAAGCCGCGCAGCCGTTTCACCGCCTCGTACGCCTCAGGCAAATAAATGAACCGTGCGTTCGGGAAATCGCGCAAGCCGGCGATATGATCGGCATGGAAATGCGTTACGACGATCGCGCTCACCCTTTCCGCATCGATGCCGCAAGCTTCGAGTTGAAGCCAGGCGCTATCCTCCCCGCGAAACGTAACCGGCGTTACGGCGCGATACAGCCGGGCCGGCAGACGGTCCGTCACCTTCATAAACCGGTCCGCATAGCCGGTATCGACCAGCACCGTACCGAATGAAGGGTGCTCGATGCACGCGAATAGCGCCGGAATCCGGCAGGCGCGCAGCGCTCCTCCCCGTATCGTCACCCATTCGGGATGCGTGCAGTAGCCGGTCGCGAACAGCCGCAGCCGGACTTTCGGCATGGAGCGCAATGGCCGATCTCCCGTATCGTCGCGACGATCGTCGTCATGTTCCTGCATCATAGGTTGATTAGCCACTCCTTCGCTGCGATGCCTTATGTATGGTGGGACGGAGGCTATCGGGCTTGCGGATCAGCTCGGCTCGCCGCCGCGGCTGTCGAGCCATTCGGCGTAAGCCGACATGCCCGCTTCCACGCTTACGGTCGGCGCATAACCGAGATCGCGGCGAGCCGCTCCGATATCCAGCGTCTGGCTGCGGCCGATCATGCCCGCCATTGCCCGGGTCAACAACGGCTCCCGCTTGCCCGGCAGCGCCCGCGCGGCCAGCTCCATAAGCGCGGCCGCCGCATAAGCCGCCGCGAACGGCATCGGCTTGTACCGGACCGGCTGCCGCAGCAGGGCGAACAGCCTGTCGACCGCCGATGCGAACGGCATCGGCTCGCCGTTCGAAATGTTGTATATGCCGCCGACCGCCGACGCCGGAGCGGCTTGACCGAGCAGCATCGCGTCGACCGCGTTGTCGACGAAGGTCAAGTCGATGAGCGCCTTGCCGCCGTCGATCAGCGGAATGCCGCGCGTCGCGTTCGCTTCGAGCAGCCGGGGCAAGATCGACCGGTCCCCGGGGCCGAACAGCGCCCGCGGGCGAATGATGACCGCCGGCAAGCCTAGCGCGCACGCGTCCAGCACCCGCAGCTCGGCCAGCCGCTTCGTGGCCGCATACGGACTCGCCTGCCGGGCGGGAAGCGGGTCCGATTCGCGCACGTTCACCCTGTGCGAGCTTCCGAAGTAGACGCTCGGCGTCGAAACGTGGATAAGCCGCGACACCCCGTGCTTCCGGCAGCCCGCCACGACATGCTCCGTCCCCCGGACGTTGGCGTCGTAGAATGCGGAATACGGGCCCCAAGACGCGGACAAAGCGGCGCAATGAAAGACGGCGTCTTGTCCGGCGCAGGCGGCCTCGACGCCTTCCGCATCGCGGATGTCCCCCTGAACGAAACGGATGTCTTGCCGACGCAGCTCCTCGCGCTCGGCCGTCTGCCGAGCGAGTACGGCGACGTCCCACCCGTTGTCCCGCAGCGCCGACGCAAGCCGTTTGCCCAAAAAACCGGTCCCGCCGGTCACGAGCGCCTTCATGGCCACTCCCCTTCCCCGTTCCATTCGATATCGGCGGTCATGGCCTCCATTATCGACCGTCCCCGCGCACGGGCGATCCGGCGAAGCTCGTTCAGCATCAGCGGCTGCTCGAAGAAAGGCCGCGGGTCGTCCCGGCGGTATACGGCGTCGCGCGCCGAAGCGAGCTTCCCGAGCCACGTCCGCCAGCCGCCTGCGGCGGTTCCGCTCCTCCAGCCGAGAGCGAGCATCGGCAGGGCGAGCATCGTGCTCGCCGACGGCTGCGGCTCGACGATCGTGCCGCCGAGCGAATCGGGATCGAACAGCGCGTCGGCGATCCGCTCGCCGTTGCCGAACAAATGAAGGCCGCTCGTGGCGCGGGGATTGCATTCGATCGGATACAGCCGGCCGTCGTCCGTCTCGATAAAATCGAAGGCCAGCTGCCCGGTGAAGCGCTCCAGCCGGGCGAACGCGCTCACCCATTCCATCAGCGCCGGATGCCGCAGCGGCTCGAAATAGTAGCACGCCCCGCCCGGGACCGCATACGTGACGGCATAGGCGGCATGAGCCGTCAGCCTGCCTTCGTGCACGATGCTGTACGTACACAAGCCGCGTCCGCGGATATACTGCTGCGCGACCCACGGATAGCCGCTCTCCGCAGGGAGCCTCGACCCGCACCGAGCGCGCTCGGCCGGTCGGCCGGCGTCCCCGTCCGTCCTCGGCTTTACGAAGCGCACGTGAGTGCCGGAGCGGGAAAACGCCGGCTTCAGGACGCAGCCGTCCGGCCATTCCCGCTCCCGCTTGTCCGCCGGCGGAGCGTCGACGGAAAGCTCCATCATGTCGCGCCACTCCGACGGATCGGCGAGCAAACGCGTCGCCGGCACGGCAAAACCGAGCTCCTCTGTCCGCCGGATGAACGACCATTTGCTGTGCAGCCGGCGCAGCTGGCCGATCGGCGCCGCGAATACGCGGCATAGCCGCTCGAGCCGTTCCTTACCGGCGGATACGTAGAAGAGCTCCTCGCACGTCGGAACGATCCAGTCGATCGCTTCCCGCCGGACGACCTGCTCGAGTCCGGCCAAAAACCCTTCCGGGTCGATCGCCGGAGCCGGCACTGCGGTGCGGCTCGCCACGGCGTTCGAGACGCGGCACAGATAGTACCGCAAGCTTTCCGCGACGTGCACCTCGCACCCGGCCGCCGCGAGCAGGCGGGCCATCTCCAGGGCGACGGGTGCCCGGCCGCCCGTCAACAGCACCTTCGGCCGGGACCGAGAAAGGCTAGGCCCCTCTCGTCGTCCCCCGGACGGCTTAGTAGTCAAGGACGACGCCCCCCAACGAGAGGCCGGCGGACGTGCCGATCAGCAGCACCCGGTCCCCGCGCTCGATTCGGCGTTGCCGGATCGCTTCGTGCAAGCCCATCGGGATCGACGCCGCGATCGTATTGCCGTGGTCCGGCGTAATGCTCATCAGCCGATCGTCGGCGATGCCCAGCTTGCGGGCGAGCAGCCGCATCGCCATGGCGCTTCCTTGATGCGGGACGACGAGCTTGACGCTGTCCAGCCCGCAGCCGGCTCCGGCCAGCAATTTGTCCAGAAAGGCCGGCAGCTTCTGCGACGCCATCCGGAACAGCGCGTCGCCCTGCATGTCGAACAAAAAACGGTCGGCGGTATCCGCCGAATAAGCCGAGGCGTGCAAGGCGCTGCCGCCGCCGCGTATTTCCGAGTAGCGGGCGCCCGCACTGTACGTCTCCATGCGGGCGTACAATAGCTTCGACGGCTCCTCCGCTCCGGCCGGTCCGATCACCGCCGCCGCCGCCCCGTCGCCGAACAGCGCGGCGCTCTCCTTATGCCGCCAGTTCAGCCCCTTGGACGCCACCTCGGTCGATACCAGCAGCACGTACCGGTACCGTCCGGCGGCGACCATATAGGACATGACGTCCAAACCGGCGACGAAGCTGAGACAGGTCGTATTGATGTCGAAGGCGGGGACGCCGGCATGCGGCTGCCCCATCGCCTCCTGGATCAGGGCGGCCGTGCAGGGAATCGGCTGCTCCATCGTGCCGCTCGTGCAGACGAGGCAATCGATGTCCGCAAACGTCAAGCCCGCCGACTCCAGTGCCGCATAGGCCGCCTTCGCCCCCATCTGCGAGGCGGTTTCGTCTTCTATGAAATAACGTTCGATCACGTTCGTTTTTTGCCGGCTCCACCCTTCCGGAACGCCGAGCGCCCTATCCATCTCCGTATCGGAAACGCGTCGCTTCGGCACATATTTGCCGGTTCCGACGATTCGTACTTGGCGATGTTGCACATTGCACCTCCGCTTTCCGGCGTCAAGCCCCAAGATGTCGGTTACTTGTATTGTAATGGAAAACGCGCGAGGAGGAAGTACTAACTTTTTCTAAGCCCGCTTGCGGAGGCGGCATGACCCACGCGGAGGAGACCGGCCTGCAACGGCAAAAAGCCCGCAAGCGCCGCTCGCGGGTTGTTCGTTGCCGTATTTACTTTGTCGCTATTACGACAGCATGCCGGGCTGCCCCTGCATGCCGGCCGGACGTCCTTGCTGCGTCTGCTGCACGAGCTGAATCGCCGACTGGATTTGCTGATTCAGCTGCTGCAGCTGGCGAATTTGCGCGTCGGCCTGCATTTGCACTTGATTTTGCGCCTGCTGCACCTCGCGGGAGATTTGCGAAAGCTGCTGCTGCACTTGAACCATTTGCTGAGCCGAATTCGTCAGTCCCGTCGCGGACAACGCTTGTTGGGCTTGTCTCGCCTGCATCATCTCGCGATTCGCTTTCTGCTGCACGAATTGCTCGTAGGTCAAGCCTTGCGAGGTGCCGTTCATCGATTGAACCGGATTGTCTTGAAATTGCACGCGGATCCCTCCATCGCTAATCGTGCGGCCGTCTGATCGGCGGCCGTCTACCGATTAGCATGTCGCGCCCGAGGAAATTTTATCCGGTCGCTTCGCGACCCATGGCGTCGGCCATCGACTTCAGCTTGACGATCGTGTTCCAGTTGCGCGACGTCGAAAGGGTGCCGAGCTTTTGCAGCCGGGCGGCCAGCTTCGAGTCCAGCACGCTTTGCCGGAACAGCAAGTAAACGGTGAAGCCGTCGAGACGAAACTCGTCTCCTCCGACAGCGGCGTTCGTCAACGAATCGAGGTCGTCCTGCGAAATCGGCTCGACGAGCAGCGACACGTGGAGGCTGGCCCCTTCCGGCAAGGTGTCCGGCGCGTACGGACAGCCCGCAACGATCCGGTCGAATTCGTCGGCCGTTCGCAGGACGACGGCGGCCGGGACGCCGAACGTCTCCCGGATGCCTTCCTCGATACGAGAACGCAGCTTGTCCGCATCCTCGTCCGATTCGAACAGCACGTTGCCGCTCTGGATATACGTCTGCACCCGCCGGAAGCCCATCCGCTCCAGCATCGACCTTAATTCGGCCATGTTGACTTTATGTTTGCCGCCGACGTTCACGCCGCGCAGCAGCGCGATATAAATCATGGCGCGTCTCCTCTCACCGTGCACTCGTCCTGCGGACACGATCATGAGCCGACCGCGTTCCGACGTTCGTCCATTGTAGCACAACGATCGTCCCATCGCTTGTAGAAGACATAACATTTATTATGTCTACTTATTCAATCGAAAAAGCACCCAAGCTCTCGGCATCCTCCGATGCAAGAGCTTGGGTACAGCCAACGAGGCGCTTTCTATTGTTGAACGATAATTTTTCCCTTCATGAACGATTTGTGCGGCTCGCAGTAGTACGTATACTCGCCCGGCTTGTCGAACGTCAGCGTGTACGACTCGTTCATGCCGAACAGTGGCGTCTCGAACAGCGGCTTCCCGTCGACGGTCGCATCGGATACGACGTTGTGCTCGGCCGGGTCGCGGTTCGTGAACTTGATGCTGTCGCCGGCTTTGATCGTCATTTCCGGGACGAAAGCGAAGTTTGCGATGTCCGTTTCGTGCACGGTCCCGGCCGGCGCGCCCGGCTTCTCCTCTTCGGCGGCACCGGCGGGCTGGATGACGTACCAGACGTTGTTGACGCCTTGTCCCTTCGTATCCCCGGCCCGCTCGTCCTTGGCGAAATAGTAGAGCGGACTGCCTTTGTACGTCGTCTGCTTCGTGCCGTCGTCGCGGACGATCGTACCGAAGTCTTCGGCTTTCAGTCCGTCAGCCGCAGACGGATAGGGGGAATAAAAGATCGGCCAGTTCGCTTCGCACGTGCCGGAGCATACGCTCTTGCCTTGACCGTCCTTCGTAAACAAGTACAGCGTCCTCCCGTTCGAATCGGTCAAGTACGAGCCCAATCCTTCCTTTTTCGCGACCGTTGCGGAGGAGAACCGGACGACGAACCAGACATCGTTGACGCCTTGCCCGTTCGCGTCGCCCGCTTTTACGTCCTTGGCGAAATAATAGAGCGGCTTCCCCTTATACGTCGTCTGCTTGCCGCCGTCTTCGCGCACGATCGTCTTGAAGTCGGCGGCGTTCAGCCAATCGGGCACCAGGATGTTCTCGGCATAGTAGATCGGCCAATTGACCGCGCATTGGTCTTTGCAGGCGCTCGCGTTGTCGCCGTCCTTCGCGAACGTGTACAGCGTCTTGCCGTTCTCGTCGACCAAATGCGATCCGAGCTTATCGTCGGTTACGACCTCGATGCGGGCCGCCTGCGCCTGCGACGCCTGGCCGGCGTCGATCGCCTTCTGTTCGGCCAGCACCTCCGCGAGCGAGCGGTCTCCGCCCTTCACGCGAAGCTTTAACGCTTCAGCGGTAGCGGCCGCGATATGGCCGTTACGCAATGCGCCGGCATCGGCGATTTGGGACAATCCGCGTGTTGCCGCGAAGCCGATCGTGTCGGCGTAAGCGAAATCGGCATCCTGCTTGTAGCCGAGCGCATCCAGCAGCACCTTGTAATACTGCTGCGCCGTCACGCCCGACAGCGGATCGAACCGGCCGTCCCCCGTGCCGGTCCAGCCCAAGCCCGGATTCGCTTTCAGGTACGCCATAATCGCTTTATTGGCGTCCCCGACCAGATCCGCATCGGAGAAATTGTCGGCGCCCTTGAAGGCGAGCGCCTCCTGCTCCAACCCCTTCAGCCGCAAAAACAAGATCGCCGCCTGGATGCGAGTCGTCGTCTTCGCCAGGTAGGCGGGCGTTACGCCGTTCCCGTCCCCCTGCAGCACGCCGAGCTCCGTCACCAGCTGCGAGTCCGTCTTCACGTTGGCGGCCGCAGGTTCGTTCGCGGCCAGCGCCATTTGCACGGACGACAGCATCATCGTCCCGGCCATCGCGATGGCCGCCAGTTTGCTTCGTACACGCATTCGTCCATTCCCTCCCGTTTCCTCGTATGATTGAAAAGGCTTGCAAAGGAGGAAACGGACGGGCCGCCGAAACGGTTTTCCGTTTGCCTCCCCGTTTCGGCTTTTGTATAGTGGTAAGAGGAGAACGGTTCGAAATCGTCCGGCCACCAAACGTTACGTAATATTTCTTATGTAAACTTTCTATTTGTGACAAGACGGAAAGCGAGGGTTGCCCGATGAACGTAATCAAACAGAAAGACCGGATCGAGCTCGATAAAAAAGTGCCCTCCATGCCCTGGTACGTCGAAAAATTCATCAACTACAAGCTGCCGGACTTGTCCCCGTCCTCGCTGCTCGAATATGTGCGCGATTACGAGACGTTTTTTTCCTGGCTGCTGGCCGAAGGGCTCAGCGACGCGACGGCGATCCGGGACATTCCGCTGGAAACGCTGGAGAAGCTGCGCATGGACAACATCGATCATTTCAAAATGTTTTTGTCCACGAAAAAAGAGCAGTCGAATACGAAAACGACGATTTCCCGCAAGCTCTCCTCCCTCCGCTCGCTGTTCCATTACTTGAGCCAAATCGCGGAGGACGACGACTTCTACCCGCTCCTGAAGCGGAACGTGATGGCGAAGGTCGAAATCAAGCGGACCCACAAGCCGAAAGATACGGCCGCGAAGCTGGAAGGCAAGCTGCTGCAGGAGGCGGAAATCGAGGAGTTCATCGATTACGTCGCCACGGGCTATCCCCAGGACGTCTCGCGCAACAAGCAGGCGCTGTACGCGCACGAGCTGAACAAAATCCGCGACGTCTGCATCGTCAGCCTCATTTTGAATTCCGGGCTGCGGGTGTCGGAAGTCGTCAATTTGAACGTGGACGATCTGGATTTGAAGAAAAAGCTCGTCTACGTCTACCGCAAGGGCAAAAACGACGAAACGTTCAAAACGCCCGTCTACTTTCGCCAAGAGGCGGTCGACAAGCTGAACCGGTATATGGAAATCCGGCAGGCGCGGTACAATCCCGACAAAAGGGAAAAGGCGCTCTTCCTGGCCGTAGCCAACGGCCAAAAGGAAGGCAAACGGATGACGAAGCGCGCCATTCAGGAAATGGTCGTGAAATACGCCAAACATTTCGGGAAGCCGTACTTGTCCGTCCATAAGCTGCGGCATTCGTTCGCGACCGATTATTATCTCAGCAACGACATCTACAAGACACAGGAGCAGCTCGGCCACGCTTCGCCGGAAACGACGCAAATTTATGCGCACTTGACCGACAAAACGATGGCCGAAGCGATCGACCGCCGCGAGCGGGACTCGTAGTGTTCATCGTTACATAATATATATTATGGAAACCATCAGCCGTTACAGCGGATCAAGCTGCACTTGGACCTGCTTCCCGCTCGTCTGTACACCCGTCTTCGGTTTCCCGACCGACTTCAATTCCCGAATCAAGCCGTCAAGCAGCTCCTTCGCCTTGGCGGCTTCTTTGCCTTGGATGCGGACGACGAACAACGCCGCGTCTCCGGCTTTGAGCATCGTCTCCGCCTGCCGCCGCTTCGTGTCGAGATCGTGCTCCTCGATATGGGGCGTCAGCCGGATCTCCTTCACCTTGGCGGGCCGTTCGCTCTTGCGCGCCTGCTGCGCTTCCCGCTTCGCGTCCGAGGCGGCGATCAGCCTGCACGGCGGCGGGCTGATCGCCAGCGACGTGCAGACGAGGTCCACCTTGAGCTTTTTCGCCATCGCCAGCGCTTCGGCTGTCGGCACGACGCCCAGCGGTTCGCCGTCCAAGCCGGTCAGCGTCACTTCGGACGCTTTTATTTTCTCGTTCATGATCATCGCTTGCAATCACGCTCCTACTCGTTTGGTCAGGTCCAGGCTCTTCCTATCATGATCGAAACCGTCCCCCTTTTCAACCCGTATCGCGAACGTATGCGCCTAAAACGAGTCATCTTTTCGAACGTTATGGAATAGAGAAGAAAACGGGGTGATTCGAATGAACAAGGAACAAGACCGCTATGCGCTGGACGCCTTATTGTCTCCTCTGAACGGAGGCCGACTGTACGCCGGTCAAGACTTGGCGCTGCGTCGGCCCGTTCTCGTATACGAAATTCCGATCCGGGGAACCGGCTCGACCGACGAAACGGTCCGGGCGATCGGCCACGCGTCGCCCAGCTCGGGCAAGCCGCCGTTTCTCCATCTGCTTGACGTGGAGGTCGGCGCGGATTCGATCCGTGTCGCGATCGATTTCAAGAAAGGGCAGCCTTTCCGGCAGTTCGTCCGGATGCAGCCGCTGCCGGTGCAGGAAGCGGCCGCCATCGTCGCCGAATTCGGGGAAGCGCTGCTGGATGCGGCGGAAGACCGTGCGCTCGACGTCTCGCTCGACCCGGACAACGTCTGGGTGACCGACGATCGCAAGCTCCACCTGATCGACGGCTGGAGCCGGAGCGAACGGGGCGAGCGGCTGTCCAAAAGCGTCGCCGGCCTGCTGTTCCTGCTCGTCACCGGGGACGAGCGCGTTCCGGCCGACAGCGAGCGGATCGCGCATGCGCTCCGTCAGTCGATGCGCGACGCTTCGCCGGCACTGAAAAGTATGGCGGTATCCGCCGTCGTGAACGCTTGGCGGGAGCAGCTGTCGCTCTCGTCGCTTCTCCAGCATCTGGGCCGATTGTCCGAAGCCTCGACGGTCCGCGGCCGCGAGACGACGGCGGCGCGGCCGGCGATCGAGGACGTAAGGCCGGCGAATGCGCCGCGGAAGGCGGAATCGGCGGAGACGGCTCGGGCGTTCGTCCGGCGCATCGACGACGAACCGGCGGAAGACGCCGGGACGTCGGAGCGAGTTCGTCCGGAGCCGGCCGAGGACGGCGTAACGGACCAGTCCGAGCCGGCGAAGCGGCGCTCTCCGCTGCTTCGCGTCGGCAAGCGGATTTGGCAGGGCTTGGCGTTCGCCGTCATCGGCTTGACCGTGTTCGCCGTCGCGTTCGTGCTGCTCGTCGAGACGATGTCCCGCGGCGATAAGGAAGCGGCGGTACCGGCAGGAGCGGCCGTCGAGGAGAAGCCGCAGACCGGCGGCGCGCAGAAGCCGGAGCAGCCGGCAAAGCCCGGTCCGTCCAACGCTTCCGAAAAGCCTGCGGATGCCGCCAAACCTCCGGCGGCCGGCGGCGAAGGCAGTTCGAATGGAAACGGGAACGGCGGCACCGTCGCCGCCACCGAAGGCGATACCGTCACGGTCCCCTCGCTCGTCGGGCTGTCGAAGGCCGATGCGGAGAAGCAAGCTTTGGCCGCCGGACTCCGGTACTCGTACTTTCTCGAAGCGAACGCCCAAGCGGCGGCGGGTACCGTATTCAAGCAAGACCCGGCCCCGGACGGGAAAGTGGCGAAAGGCAGCCGGGTGACGTTTTACGTCAGCAAGGGCTCCAATCCTTGACGAGCTCAGCGACCGCGGCAAGCCGAACGGCCGGCCGAAACGCACTCCCGCGTTCCGGCCGGCCGCCTTTAGGTTGCCGGACCGTATTTTCATTTTCGCCATCCGGCCCTCCCTCAATCGTCGCCTTCGTCTTCCTTCCCTTCGTTTCGCCCTTTCTCCTTGCCTTTCCCCTTCTTCTCCTCTTTCTCGTCCTGTTTGCCCTTGTCGTCCTCCTCCTTCTTCTTCGCTTGACCCGGCGGCGTCTTCCGGCGATCGTCGTCCTTCGCTTTCCCCGGGACGGATTTGCCGGCGTCGGTTGGCTGCTTGAACGCCGAGACGGGAACGTCCTTCAACGCCAGGCTCATCATCTCGCGAAACACGAGCGCCGGGTTATATCCGCCCGAGGTGGACAAATAATGGCCCCGGTCGGTCTGATCGTAGCCGATCCAGACCGCGCCGACGAGCTCCGGCGTATAACCGACGAACCACGCGTCCTTGGCGCCGTCCGGGACGCCCGCGAATTCCGCCGTTTCCGGCAGCTCCGTCGTACCGGTCTTGCCGGCGGTCGGACGATCGAGCGCGCCGTTCGACGCGGTGCCTTCACGGACGGCGTCCAGGAGCAAGCCGGTCATCGCGAAGGCGGCCGACGGCTCCATCGCCTGCACGGGAGCCGCCCGATGCTCGGCGAGCACCCGGCCGTCCGCCGTCGTCACCTTCACGATCGTATGCGCCGGCATCATGACGCCGAGATTCGGGAAGGCGCCGTACGCCTGCGCCATTTGCAGCGGCGATACGCCTTCCTGCATGCCGCCGAGCGCCAAACCGAGGTTGTCGTCTCCCGCGGCGAGCGGGATGCCGAGCTTGGCGACGAACGCTTTGCCCGTTCCGAGGCCGATTTCGTTCAACAGCCAGACGGCGGGGACGTTCCACGAACGGATGACCGCTTCCCTCATCGTCACCTCGCCCCGATAGCGTCGGTCCCAGTCGGTCGGCCGGTAGCCGTTAATGTCGAGCGGGCCGTCGTACAGCTTCGAATCGGGCCGGTACCCTTTCTCGAGTGCGGGCGCATATACCATGAGCGGCTTGAACGTCGAGCCGGGCTGCCGCTTCAGCTGCGTCGCCCGGTTGAAGCCGCGGAACACGCGTTCGCCCCTTCCGCCGACGATGCCGCGCACCCCGCCCGTATACGGGTCGACGATGACGGCGCCGCTTTGGACGATCCGGTCCTGGGCGCTCGCGGGGAACAGCTTGTCGTTCTTATACGTCGTCTCCACTGCGTCCTGCACCTTCGGGTCGAGCTCGGTGTAGATGCGCAAGCCTCCGGCCAGCAGCTGCCGTTCCGTAAAACCGTACTGACGGATCGCCTCCTCGATCGCCTGGTCGACGTACGAGCCGTATCGTCCGCGAAGACCGTCGTCGCGCCGTTGCGTCACGACGATCGGCGAAGCTTTCGCCTCGGCGCGCTCCTGCTCGCCGATGTAGCCTTCCCCGGCCATCAGATCGAGCACGAGGTTGCGCCGCTCGAGCGCCTTCTCTTTATCCCGGAAAGGGGAATAGTGGGTCGGCGCCTTCGGCAGGGCGGCCAGCATCGCGCACTCCGCCAGCGAGAGCTTGTCGACGTCTTTGCCGAAATACGTCAGCGCCGCCTGCTGGACGCCCCACTGTCCTTCGCCGAAATAGATCTGGTTCAAGTACGTCTCGAGAATGCGGTCCTTGTCGTACGTCCATTCGATTTTGAGCGCATAAGCCGCTTCCTTCAGCTTGCGGGACAGCGTCCTTTCCTGCGACAAAAACAGGTTTTTGGCGAGCTGCTGCGTAATCGTGCTGCCGCCCTCCGAGACGCCGCCCTCCTTCGCATTGCGGAACAAGGCGCGGACGATGCCGAAACCGTCCACGCCGGCATGATCGTAAAACCGCTTGTCTTCGACCGCGACGATCGCCTGCCGAAGCGCAACCGGAATCCGGTCGAGCGGCACGGGATCGATTTTCGACGACGACAGCTCCGACACCGGCTCCCCGTTCCGGTCCATCAGCTGCGTCGGAGCGAGAAGCGGGTCCGCCAGCTTGCCTATATCGAGCGACCGGACCCATAATCCGACTCCCGCGATCGCCAGAAGGAACATCGCTGCGATCCCGATCGCGATCCAACGCCGATATCGTCCGGCGGCTTGCGCCCATTTGCGTACATGACCCTTCATGATCTCTCTCCCCCGGTCCATTCGTATCCGTCGTACAGATACGTATTCGAGCGGGGAGTCCGATTAAAGGGGGGAGCGGCCGCCGTGTCGAAACCGATGGCGAATCGGATCGACCGGCGCGGTTGCCCGGGAAATGCAGCCGGGTACGCCAAAAAGCCGGCCTTCCGGCCGGCGGCACGCTTCGACGAAAGGGGACGCGAGAAACGTTACCGTCGCTCGCGCCGCCGTCTATACGCTTCGTACCCCATGATGAAGGCCGAGGCCCAGCAGGCGCTGGCCAAATAGCCTCCGACGACGTCGCTCGGGTAATGGACGCCCAAATAAATCCGGCTGACGCCGATCGCGGCAATGATCGACGCGCCAAGAAGGAGCAGCGCGCCGCGCCACGCTCTTCCCGGCATACGCTTCCACAGCAAGTAGGCGAGGATGCCGTACAAGGCGAGCGCGCCCATCGAATGCCCGCTCGGGAAGCTATATCCGTATACGTCCACGAGCCATTCCGCCTCTTCGGGCCTCGTCCGCCGGAAAATCGCCTTGAGCGACACGTTCAGCAGCCACGAGCCGAGGCCGACCGCCGCCAGCAAGACGAGCTCGGTGCGAAACCCGAGTCTCTTGTACAGAAAGGCCATCGCGACAATCGTGATAACGCCGGCCGCTTGTCCGGAGCCGACCCAAGTGACGGCTTTCATGAACGTCGTCAACGAGTCGCTCTGCATTCCCCGTATATACGCCGTGACGACCCGGTCGATATTCGCCATATGGGGACCGCCCACGGCGAACGCCATAAAGCCGAAGCCGGCGGCGCACAAGACGGCGGCGACGAACGCCCGGCCGAACAATCGCTTCTTCATGTCCAGGGTGAGCTCTCTCCTTCTTTCGTTCCGCGGAGGGGATCGTTCGTCATGAAATACTTACAGTCCCGTAAGAAGCGCCTGCACGCCGGATGCGACGAGCAGCAGCATCGTCGCTCTTCGAAACCAGACCGGGCTAAGCCGTCGGGCCGCCGCGGCTCCGATGTATTGGCCGGCGAAGATGGCCGGCACGAGAAACGCCGCTTGAACAAGCTCGGCCGGGACGACCCGGCCGCTCGACAATTGGATCGTCAAGCTGACGGCGTTGACCGCGCTATAGTAGGCGATCGACGTACCGCGGAAGACGTTCTTCCCGACATCGGCCGACAGCATGTACAGAACGACCGGCGGACCGGGCATTCCGACGCTGGCGCCGAGAAAGCCCGACAATAGCCCGGCTCCCCTTCCGCCTCCGAGCGGCAGACGCATCCGGATCAGAAGCGGAACGGCGAACGCCAGAATCGCGACGCCGGCCGCCGCCTTCAGCCCTTCCACGTCGAGCAGGAAAAAGACGAGTCCGCCGAGCGGCAGGCCGAACGCGCTGCCGGTCAGCAGCCGGCCGAGCATCCGCCTGTCGGCGTCCCGCACGACCTTGGGCAGCGTCGACAACGACGATAGAAGCGAAAGCGCAAGCGCCGTCGAGACGGCCGAATGGTCCGGATTGACGAGCAGCAGAAGCGGGATCGCCATAATGGCGAAGCCGAACCCGGTGCCGGTCTGCACGGCGGCGGACATGACGACGATCAAAAACGTCCAAATCCATTCCATCCCGTTCCCTCCCGTCTAAAAGGTTTTCGTCCGTATACCCGATCCGGGAACGGCTTGTCTTTGGCATTTCCGGCGAACGGTTTGCATTTTCGTCGGCGACGGCGCTTTCTATCCATTACTTAATATCGATAATATTTAATGTCGTAAATCGCGTGCATTCTTTAGCGAACGGCCTTTTCCAGCTCCTTGGCCGCGGCCTTCAGCATGTCTTTCGCCTTCAGCTCGTCCTCAAACGCGTTGCTGTAGTTCATAATATAATATTCGAGAAACTCCGGCTTGGACGACGTATAGTGCATTTGCAGCTGCGTCCACGAAAGCTTGTACGAAGCCATGGCGGCATGAGCCTTCTCCGCCGTTTGCACGATCGCGGCCGCGGGCAAATCCGTTCGCTTCGCCTCGTTCATCAGGTCGCCGCTGCTTTTCGTCAAAATCGCCGCAAACTGCTCCTCGAACTTGCGCCAAAACTGGTCCGCCATTTGCTGAAAGTAATAATCGTTCTTCTTGACCTCATAAAAGTCTTTGGCGATGCGGATGCGCTCGCGCACCACTTCGAGCTGCTCGAAATACGCTTCCGTCATGTCGTACAGCGCGCGCACTTCTTCCTCCATTTTCGCCCGGCGCTCATCCTTTTGGGGCTGCGGCTTCTCCGGCGACGCCGACCCCGTACCCGTGTTAGCGGCCAGTGTCAACGACGCCGTCGACGTGGCCGGGTCCCATCGGATATCCGCCTTCAGCGCCTCGCCGATCGCCCGGAACGGCACGAGCGTCGTCCCGTCGAGATTGATGCCGGGCGCCTCGCCCTGCACCGTCTTCCCGTTCACGACCACGTTGACGATCGGAAACCCTTTGTATTGCTCGTCCGTACCGGCCGCAATCGCCGCGCCGGACGCCCCCGTCAGCAGGACGGCGGTCAGCAGCGCCGTCGTTCGTTTCTTCATCGCATTCATCGCTCCTCTCCCTGCCTTCCATTGTATTCCACTTGTCCGCTTCGGGCAACGTCAAAGCGGGATGGTCGCATGGACCATCCCGCGGAAGCTTGCCTTGCTATGCCCGCCGTTACCGGATTTCGCCGAGTTTGCGCTTCACGACGCCGTTCGGCGTATCGACGACCTCGTAGACGACCGCGTAGTTATGGGTGCTGAATTGATTGACCTTCAAGTTGCCGAACGTCAGGAAGTTTTCCCCGTTCAAAAGCCGCGTCGCACCCAGGAACGGCAGTGTCTGACTCGACAGCACGAGCCCGAGCGGATCGACGATATCGAACTGCAGCTTCGACACGCTCGAGTCGGAGATGATCAGCGCCTTCCGCTGCAGGTCGACGTTGAGCGTCATCGTATACGAGAACGTCGTGTTGAGAACGCCGTTCAGCAGATCCGACTCCTTCACTCTGATTTTGTACGGATAGACGTCCCATACGTCGTCGCGGTCGTTTTCCTGCTCGACGCCGACTTTCACCGCGCCCAGCGGGATCGTTTCTTTTCCTTTGTACACCCGGAGCGTGAACGGCTTATCCAGATCGGCGTCGGACATGGCGAACGAATACGTCACCATGTAGCTGCTGTTCGAAGCGAGCTGGGCGATGACGTTCGTCTGGCGGGTGCCGGTGTAGACGCGTCCGCTTTCGTCCCGCAGATCCAGATTCAGCTCCGGCAGCGCCAGCGCGGATTTGTCGTAGTTCGCGATCCGCAGCTTCGCGACGACTGTTTTGAAGCCGTAATTTTCGTTGTCGTACGTTTTCAGCTCCGCGACCGACACCTCGGTATTTTTCTCCAAGGCGAGCCGGATCGGCTGGCCGATCGTATAGATTTCGCCGTCGCCCAGCGCGTAGGCGTCCGCCCGCTTCAGGTCGGCGATCAGGACGGGAACCGATTTGCCGGATGCGGCGGCCGTGCCGTTCGTTCCGGAAGCGCCGTTCGATCCCGCGTTGGCGTTGGCGTTTGCGTTCGCATTGCCGCTGCCGCTTGCGCCGGCGGTGGAAGCACCGGCGCTTGTCGAACCGCCCCGCTTCTCGAACAGCGCGGCCTGCAGCTCGTCCAGCGGCAGTCCTTTCGGCAGCAGCGCGGTGAAGGAGAACGTCTCCGTCTCGCCCTGCGACAAATAGGCGGCGTGCGTTTCGGCGTCCGTCCCTTGCACGGCTATGCCTCCTTTGCCCGACTGGAACACGGCCGACAAGCTCGGTACGGCGACGACGCGGCTGCCGTTATTGGCGACCTGCACGTCCATCCGGACCGACTGCCCGTCGTCGGATTGGGAAACGACGGCGGACGTCACTTGGACGGCCGCCACTTCTTGGCCTTGCGCGTCCGTAATCGGCCGCGCTTCGCCGATCGCCGCGAGCTTCGTCCGGCCGCCAAGCTCCAAGCTGTCCCAAATCGAAACGTTCGTTCCGTTCGCCGTATAAAACTGCAGCGACCAGCTTCCGGCGGCGTCCGAATCGGGAACGGCCGCGTGAACCGTAATGCGCTGCGCTTTCCCGGGAAGCAGCGATTTGTCGGCGCCGTCGAGCGCCGTGACGGCGACCGTCTCGCCGTCCGCATTTTCCAGCCTCATCTTGAGCCCCGAGGGCAGGACGAGCCCGGTGTCGCCGGAATTGACGGCGATCAAGTCGGCGTATACGTTCCATTCGTCGTTTTGGTATACGGTATAGGTGCCGCCGAGCCGGAACGAGACTTTCGCATCCGCGGACAGCGCCGAATCGACCTGCGCCAACGGAACGACCGCCTCCGGCTCCGCGGCGGCGCTCTCCTCCATGGCGGACGCGACCGACAGCGAGCCGATGTCGGACATCGAGACGCCGCCGCCGTAGTTCCACCGGAACAGCGTCACGCGCAAATCCTTCGGGTCGAGACCTTTGGCGACACGCGCCTCGTAAGCGAACGGCTGCTCCTTGCCGGCCTGCACCCGGGCGCTTTGCTTCCCGGTCAACTGAGCGGAATAGCTGTACCCGGACGAATCGGTCACCCGCACGCCGTACCCGTTGTAGTCGACGAATCCGCTGCCGCCGTTATGCAAATTGACGGTGAAACGGAGGATCGAATCGTCGGAAGCGGCGGAAAACCGCACCTTATCCAATGTGAAATAGACGCTGTCGCTGACGTAGACGCCCTCCTTGCCCGCTAGCGCCGAGCAGGGCGCCAGCGCGAGACAAGCGGCTACGATCGCAGGCAGCAGCTTGCGCGCTGTTCGGGGCAGGCCGCCGCGCCGGTTTCGAATCATAAGAAGTACCTCCCATTGGTCGTTTAGTCGAATCGCAGCGCGTCGATCGGCTTCAGGCGCGATGCTTTGTTGGCCGGATACAGCCCGAATACGATGCCGACGAGCACGGAGAAGAGAAAAGCGTACAAGCCGATTTCGATCGACAGCTGCGTCGGCTGCTTCGGGTTGAACAGCGGCCAGCTGAGCGATGCCGCGACGCCGAGCAGAAGCCCGAGCAAGCCGCCGAGTCCGCTGATGACCGCAGCCTCCATCAAAAATTGCATCAGGATGTGCCGGCGCTGGGCGCCGATCGACTTGCGGATGCCGATTTCCCGCGTCCGCTCGCTGACGGTGACGAGCATGATGTTCATAATGCCGATGCCGCCGACGAGCAGCGAGATCAAGGCGACGCTGATCAGCTGGTTCGTCAGCGAGCTCGACGCCTCCTTACTCGCGTTCAGCAGCTCGTCTTGGTTCTGGATGCGGAAGCCGTTCGAGCTTTTGAACTTGCTCGCCAAAAATTGGGTGATCGTCGCCTGCGCGCGCGACAGCTGGTCGACGTTCGGCGCCTCCAGGTACGTCGTCCGGATTTGGCCGAGCCGGAACGACCTGCGCGCCGCCTCGAGCGGCACGATGACCGAGCTGTCCGGCGACGTCCCGCCGATGTTCGACCCTTTCGGCTTCAGCTTGCCGACGATCGTGAAGACGATCCCGTCGATATTGACGTCCTGGCCGACCGGGTTCGCGCTGCCGAACAGCGTCTTGGCCGCTTCGCTGCCGATGACCGCCACCTGGTTGCGGAATTCGTTGTCCGCCGGGACGAGCGCCCGTCCGCCTTTCTCCACATCCACCTTCATGAGCGAAAAGTACCGGTCGTTCGTACCGATGACGTTGAACGTTTCCGAGGTGCGCTCGAATTTGACGTTCGAGCCGTTCTTCGTGACGGTCGGCGCGATCGACTCGATTTCCGGCAATATTTCCAGCTCCATCAGCTGATCGTAATCGAGCTGGGTCGCCCGCCCGTTGCCGAGCAGGTTGACGACGAGCAGGTTGGTGCCCAAGCTCTCGTACTGCTTCTCGATTTGCGCCGTCGTCCCTTGGCCGATCGAGACGAGCGTCACGACCGACCCGACGCCGATGATCACGCCGAGCATCGTGAGGAGCGTCCGCATCGGCTTGCCCATAATCGTCCGCATCGCCATGACGACGAGTTCCAGCAAGCTCATACGCGCACCGCCTCTCTCGGCGCGACGACGTTGCGTCTGTCGTCGACGATTTCGCCGTCCCGGATCGACACGACCCGCTTGGCGTGATCGGCGATGTGCGAATCGTGCGTGATGAGCACGATCGTATTGCCCTGCTCGTTCAGCTCGATCATCAGCTCCAGCACCTCCGTGCCCGTCTTCGAATCGAGCGCGCCGGTCGGTTCGTCCGCAAGCAGCAGCGACGGCGAGCCGGCCAGCGCCCGCGCGATCGCCACCCGCTGCTGCTGGCCGCCGGACAGCTGGCTCGGTCGATGGTCGATGCGGGCGCCCATGCCGAGCGATTCGAGCATCCGCTTCGCCCGTTCGCGCCGTTCGCTCTTGCCGACCCCCGCATAGATAAGCGGCAGCTCGACGTTTTCAAGCGCCGACAGGCGCGGGAGCAGGTTGAACTGCTGGAAGATGAAGCCGATCTTCTTGTTCCGGACGACCGCCATCTGGCTGTCGTTCAGCTTCTCGGTAGCGGTGCCGTCCAGCCTATACGTGCCGGAGGTCGGCGTATCGAGCAGGCCGATCGTATTCATGAGCGTCGACTTGCCCGAGCCGCTCGGTCCGACGATCGCGACGAAGTCGCCGGTCTCCACGGTAAGCGAAACGTTTTTCAATATTTGCACTTCCTCGGCGCCGCGACCGTACGATTTGCATATATCGGTCAGTTCGATGATGTTCATGCTTACCTGCCTCCTCCGCCTCCGCCACCACCGCCGCCGGCCGGAAAGCCGCCTTGCGGGATCTGGAAGCCTCCGCCTCCGCCGCCACCCGCTCCGCCGCCGGGGAAGCCGCCTTGCTGGAACTGCTGGCGCAGCGCGTCGATCTGCTGCTGCGTGCCGTTCTGTGTCCGCTGGCGGGTCGGCACGACGACCTCGTCGCCCTCCTTCAGCCCTTCGACGACTTCCACGTTCGTTTTGCTGCGGATGCCGATCTTGATCGGCACGTTCTCCTCGACCGTGCCGTCCGGCTTTTTGACCGATACGGTCGCATTGCCGCGCTGCAGGCGGAGCGCCTCGATCGGCAGCGTCAGCACGTCTTTCTTGTCCTGGATCAAAATTTCGGCGGTGCCGGTCATGCCGTACTTCAGCTGCTGGTCCTTGTTCTCCACGCCTACGATCGCGTCGTAATACGTCACGCCGTTCGTCGTCGTCCCGACCGTGGACACTTGCAGCACTTCCCCTTGGAACCTGCGGCCGGAGATGGCGTCGACGCTCACCTCGACCTTCAGACCCGGCTTGATGCTGGTCAAGTCAAGCTCGTCCACCTGGATCGGCAGCGTCATGACGTCGAGGCTCGCGACGCCGCCGAACAGGTCGCCGGACTTGACCGCGGCGCCGACCGGGAAGCGGGCGAGCACGTTCGTCCGCTGGTTGGCGAAGTCGGTGGAGAAGACGCCGTCGAACGGCGCCTTCACCGTCAAATCGTCCACCCGCTTCTGCGCCTCCTGGACGGTGACGGTTTGCCGTTCGATGGCCGCCCGCTTCGATGCGATCGAATCCTTCAGCGTATCGTTAACGAGAATCGCGATGACCTCGCCCGCCTTAACCGTATCCCCGGTCTTCTTCTGGAGCTCGGAAATCGTCCCCGCCGATTCGGACAAAAATGCGACGGTTTTCAGCGCTTCGACCTTCGCCGCCCCCTTGGCTTTAATTTCCCGCCCGTTCAGGACGACGGAGCCTTCCGTTTCCATGCCCGCGTCGATCGTGCCGTCGTTCTCCACGGCGACTTCCACGTCGACGAGCCGGTTGCCGGCGGCGTCCGCTTTCGGCTCCTTGCCGACCGATTGGACCGTGCCGGTTTTCGTCAGCGCGTAGCCGGCGATCGACAGATCGACCGGATCGCCGGCCTTGAATTGGACCGCCTCCTCCAGCGGAAACGGCAGCTTCACGATGAGGGTCGAAACCGCCGAAACGGTGCCGACCTTCGCCGACTTGTTGACCGACGACCCGACGTCGAGGTTGGCGCCCAGCGTCAGCTTCCCGTCGATCGGCGACACGATCCGCAAGTTTTGCTGCTGCTTGATCAGATCGTCCAATTCCTTCTGCAAATTTTCCAAATTCGTCAGCCCGTCCTTCAAGTTCGCCTCGAGGTTCGGGTTCGAAATTTGCAGCAAAATATCGTCCTTCTTGACCGGCTGGCTCCGGGTCAAGTTCAGCGTCTTGACCGTTCCGTCCGCCGGCGCCGTAATGTTTTGCAAATTTTGCGTCTGGAACTGGGACGTGCCCGATACGGAAAGCCGAATGTTCCCTCGCTGCACCTTGACCGTGGAAACTTGATTTTCCGCCGCCGCCTTCGGGCGGTCCGGCTTGGCGACGAACCAATACGTTCCCGCTCCCCCGCATACGACGACAACCGCCGCGGCGATCGCCCATTTCGCTCCGCGCTTCCATGCCATAACCATCTTCCTTCCCCGTCTACGCTTCTCTTGCCTCATTTTATGTACAACTGCCGGTACCGTGGGCCGATCGGGCTCCCGATGACGAAAGCGACCGCATGAGGATGCGCTTTCATCGCAATTTGCCTGAGGCGATTATAGGCGGAGAATATGAACCATTTATGAACAAAACCTTAAAACGAGGTAAAAATAGGACCGCTCCGTTCGGGGAGCAGTCCCGTCGCATCGATTATCCGTTCGTGACGAGCGCCAGAAGCTCCGCCGCCATGTTCGCCTTGATCGGCGCGCTTTCTTGCGCGGTCAACCGGCCTTCCGCCGCGTATTCGTTCCAATCCCGGTTGACGCCGCGAAGCAGCGCGTGGAGCAGCGTGTCCGCGTCCGTGCCGGCCGCCTGGGCGAGCGACTGTCCGCCCGCCAGCTTCTCGAGCAGCTCCTCTCGCGTCGTCCCGGCCCAATCGGCGACCTGATCGACGAGCGTGCCGCGAAGCCGGTTCAAGTAGGCGTCCGCATCCGCTTCGCCGACATACCCCGGCTTCGCGATCGCCGAGCCGATCCGTTCGCTCGCCTCTTGCTTCGTCGCATCCGCATCCACCGCGGCGAGCCGCCCGCTTGCTACGGCTTTCTCGATATAGGCGCCGGCGTTTCCTTGCAGCACGCCATACAGCTCCGCCTGATCGATGCCGGTCGCCTGCACAAGCGTTTGTCCGGCTCCTAGCGCCTCCCGGACTTCCGCCGCCGTCTTGCCCGCGTACGAGGCCGCCTGCCGCACGAGCTGATCGACGCTCTCCTTCGCGATGGCGCTGTCGCTCTTCGCTCCGCTTTGCGCGCGGGTACCGTAGCCGGCCGTCGCGATCGCCTCCTTCAGCCGGTCGGCCGCCTCCGCCTTCAGCGCGTCCGCCGCTCGGGCCGACAAGGTGCCGCTCTGCCAGGCCTGCTCGATCGAAACGTCGACGGAAGCGGCGAGCCGGTCAAGCAATTCGGCTTCGGAAAGTCCCGTCGCCGACAGCAGCGTCCCGCCTTGCGCTAGCGCATCCTCCACATCCGCGTAGCTTTTATCCGCGAGCGCCGCGGCGATCCCCGTCAAGTTCGACAGCCGTTTGTCGATGATCGCGTCGCCGTACCGTGCCATCCATTCGTTCGTTTCCGGATCGTACCCTTTCGTCGCCAACGCTTCGTCGATCGACCGGGCCGCCTCCGCCTTCAAGTCCGCCGCCTCCTGTGCAGCCAGCTGGCCGTATCGGACCGCCCGATCCAGCTCGAAGGCGACCGATTCGAGCAGCGAGGCCGACAGCGTCGCCGCATCGAGGCCGGATGCCTCGGTCAAGCTTTGCCCTTGGCGCAGCGCCGCTCGAAGCTCGATCGAGCTTTTGTCGGACAAGAAGGCGACGTTCTGAACGACGTCCGCCGTTGCCTTGTCGACGATATCCCGACCTACCGTGCGGACAAGCGGCCCGACGGCCGCACCCGACGTATCGATCGTTTCGCGAACGGCGGCGGCGGCGAGTCGGTTCGCTTCGTCCGCTTCTTCCCGGGTCATGTAACCAGCCGCAACCTCGCCGTCGAACGATTGGGCGTAAAGGGCTCCCAGCTTGTCCGCCAGCTCCGCGGAGCCGAGTCCGGACGCGGCGGCAAGCGATTGGCCCGATCGGACCGCGTCCATCAGCTCGTCATACGCCTTATCGGCGACCGTCGCCGCGTCCGAGGCGATCGACGACAGCTTTTGGTGGACCGACAGCGCGATGTAGTCGACTCGCGGTGCCGCCGGCTTCTCCGCCGCGACCGGCGATGCGGCCGCCGGGACCGTTTCCGCGAATGCCGGGCGGGCCGGCAGCGCGGCTCCCGTCGCGGCGAATACGGCCGCGGCGCTCATCAGGACGACCAGCTTTTTTTTCATCGTGTTCTTGCTCGTTCCGGATTGGTTCAATTGCATGTTTCTCTCCATCCTTCCGTCTCTTTGTCTAATGGGTTGCTACAAGACGGAGTATAGATCGCCAATGTGTCCTGTCGATGAACGGAGCCTTAAAGCAAGCTGAAATGAACCTAAAAAATAGCTGAAAAGACGAATCGATCCGGAAGTGCGGCGGCGGGACTCCCCCGATTGGACGCAAAAAAAGGCACAAACGCGCGCCGCTCGTCGCCGGTCGAACCTTTTCCGGCGCATGCTTGCACATTTGTACCTGGTTTGAAGGAAATCGCCCGGTCGTCCGACCGACGTTCTACGCCCCCGCTTTCGGCAAAGAAACGCGGATCGTCGTCCCGGCGCCGGGCTCGCTCGTCAGCTCGATCGCGCCTTCGTGCAGATCGACGATTTTCTTCACGATCGCGAGACCGAGTCCGCTGCCGCTCATGTCCGAGCTTTGCCGCGAGGCGTCCGCCTTGTAAAACCGCCGGAACAAATGGGGCTGGTCGTCGTACGCGATGCCGATGCCGGTATCGGACACCGTTACCGTCGCCCGCCGCTCGTCCTCCGACAGCGAGACGACGATACGGCCTTCCGGCGGCGTGAATTTGATCGCGTTGTGCAGCAAATTCGTCCACACTTGGTTGAGCGAATCTTCGTCGGCGACGATGCGCACCGGCGGCAGCTCCAGCTCGATGTCGAGCCGCTTGGCCGACCAGAGCGGCTCGCACGCGACGACCGATCGCCGCAGCTGCTCGTCAAGCTGAATGCTTTTCGGATGATGGGGATGGTGCTCGGAGTCGAGCGAAGCGAGCTTGAGCAAATTTTCGCTGAGCCGGGACAGCCGCTCCGACTCGCTCTCGATCAGCCGCAAGTAGCCGAGCCGTTCGTCGGGGGCGAGCGTATCGCGCTGCAGCAGCTTGGAAAAGCCGCGGATCGACGTCAGCGGCGTCTGGATGTCGTGCGAGACGTTCGAGACGAACTCCTGCCGCATCTTCTCCATCTTGTTCAGCTCTTCCGCCATATGCGTAATGCTCGACGCCAGCGACCCGAGCTCGTCCCTTTGCCGGATGCGCAGCTTCACGTTGAAGTCGCCGCCGGCGATTTTGCGCGTCGCTTCGGTAATTTGCTTGAGCGGGCGGACCAAATAAACGGCCGCCAGCGCGATCAGAAACGTGCTGATCAAGAAGATCGTCAGCAAGTTGCGGAAATCGATAAAGTCGAACCGGCCGACCGGCCGCGGACCGATCGGGGACACGAACAGCGCATACCGTTTCCCGCCGTATTCGAACGGCGTCCCGACGCTCCCTTGCGGACATTGCTCGCTCTCTCCGCTTTGGAAGCTGCTGTACGACGAGCCCTCGAGCACGTCTCGAACCGTATCGTCGGGTATGACGCACATCGTCTTCTGCCCCGGGCCGGAGCTGAATCGCTCCCCTCCCTCCGCGAACAGCTGCAGCTCCTGCCCCCGGTTCAGCCGGGCGGCGATCGTGACCGTCTGCCCGAGCTGCTGCGGCTCCGTTTCCTGAATGAGCCGTACGACCAGCTTGGCCGCATTTTGGAGCAGCTCCTCGACCCGTCCGTTCAGCTGGCTGCGGAAATAATGGGAGAACGTGAAGCTGGACAGCGCCAGACTGCACCAGACGACGAAGAAGATGACGATGGCGATGCGCATGTACAGCGTCCGGATCACGGCTGTACCTCAAGCCGGTAGCCCAAATTCCGAATCGTCACGATCGACACTTTGTCCGACCGCTGCTGCTCGAGACGCTCCCTCAGCCGTTTCACGTGGACGTCGACCGTGCGGGCGTCGCCTTCGTAGTCGACGCCCCATATTTGCTCGATCAGCTGCGCCCTCGTAAAAATGTGGCCCGGGTTGCTCGCGAACTTGAACAGCAGCTCGAACTCCTTCGGCGGAATCATCGCGCTTTGCCCGCCCACGGTCATCTCGAACGTCTTCCGGTCGATCGTCAAGTCGCCGACCTGCACCGTCTCCGAATGCTCGATCCGGTATCGCTTGAGCAGCGCCTTCACCCGCATGACCAGCTCCATCGGATCGAACGGCTTTACCATGTAGTCGTCGGTGCCGAGCTGAAACCCTTTCAGCCGTTCGGCGACTTCGCCTTTGGCTGATACGATGATGACCGGAATGTCCATCGTTTTTTTCAAATCCCGGCAAAAATCCCAGCCGTCCATGACCGGCATCATAATATCCAGCACGACGAGGTCGATCTTCACGTTCGCGAGCACGTCCATCGCTTCCTCGCCGTTGGCCGCCTCGAAGGTCGCGAATCCTTCCTGCTGCAGAAACGCCTTGACCAGCTTCCGGATGGCCAAATCGTCGTCGACGATCAAAATTTTGCTCATAACGTTCCGCATGTCCTTTCGATTGGGGATGAGAAACGTCCGCTCGCGTCCGTTCCAGCCGCCGCGGAGAATGGACGGCAAGCTTCGCCCATTGTATCACCTTCTCCTTAAACCAATCTTAAAATCGATGCGGCGATCGCCAATTGACCGAAAATCGTCACATTCGTCCGGTTATCGGACGAGCCTGTCCATGACGAGCGCGAACGAATCGGGGATGATGTATCTCGCGTAGCCGTCGTATTTCGTAGGCGACTTGTTGATAAGCAGCAGTCGATCGCCGCCGTAATGCCGGAGCAGTCCCGCCGCGGGATAGACGCTGAGCGACGTCCCCGCCACGATGAGGACGTCCGCTTCCGCGATCGCTTGCGCCGCCTTCGCGAAGACGTCGTCGTCGAGCGGCTCCTCGTACAGGACGACGTCGGGCTTGACGATCCCTTGGCAGCGGACGCAGCGCGGCACCGGCCCTTCCAGCGCGAGCAGCTCGTCCAGCGTATAAAAGGCGCCGCACGCCATGCAGCCGTTCCGGTGGACGGAACCGTGCAGCTCCAGCACGTTGCGGCTTCCCGCCGCTTGATGAAGGCCGTCGATATTTTGCGTCACGAGCGCCTTGAGCCGCCCCTGCGCCTCCAGCTCGGCCAACGCCAGATGGCCCGCGTTCGGCTTGGCGCCGGGATGCAGCATATGCGTTTTGTAAAACCGGTAAAACTCGGCCGGATGGTTGTCGAAAAACGTCCGGCTCAGCATCTCCTCCGGCGGGTGCTCGCTGCCGGCCATCGTCCGGAACAGTCCCGCGTTCGACCGAAAGTCCGGTATCCCGCTCTCCGTCGACGTCCCCGCCCCTCCGAAAAAAACGATATTCGGGCTGTCCCCGATGATCCGCCTAAGCGTATCGAAATCCATGTCGGCACTCCTCCATCCGGGTTTCATGTTGGGCCTTGCACGGCCTCGGCCAGCAGCTCGTACGACCGCAGCCGCGCGGCGTAGTCCGCCACCGCGGTGACGGCCATGATCTCGTCCGCCCCGAGCCGGCCGGCGATGTCGAGCAGCTGCGCGCGCACCTGTTCCGGCGTTCCGACGACGGCCCGACCGGCGTGTGCGGGCCGTTCCGCACCATCGGCCGCAGCGGCGTCCGCGCCGGGAATCGACCGCAGCCCCGCCGCCGCCAAGCGCCTCGCCTCCGCTTCCGTCTCCGCGCATACGACGCCGACGGCGACGATCGTCTTCGGCCGCGGGGCCAATCGGGACGGCGCATATTCGTTCCGGTACGCATTCAAGATGTCCGCACCGTCGCGCTCGCTCATGTAATAGCCGAACGCGAACCCCGCGCCGGTGCGCGATGCCAGCTTCGCGCTTTTGTCCCCGGTGCCGAGCAGCCACAGCTCGGGCGGGACGTCCGGCAGCGGTCGCGCCGTCACCGGCTGACCGTCGACGCGATAGGCGTCGGCGAGCAGCGCCGCCAACGCCTCGACCGATTCCGGGAGCCGGCGCACCTGCTCCAAATAGTTGTCCGCGAGCGCCATCGAGACGTGGGCGGACCCGCCCGGCGCCCGGCCGATGCCGAGATCGATCCGGCCCGGATACAGCGTGGCGAGCATGTGGAACGCCTCCGCCACTTTATACGGCTTGTAGTAAGGAAGCAGCACCGCGCCCGAGCCGATGCGGATCCGCTCCGTCCTCGCGCCGATATGCGCGAGCAGCACCTCCGGGCACGACGAGACGATGCCGGGCATGTCGTGATGCTCCGCCACCCAATACCGGACGAACCCGAGCTTCTCGGCCGTCCGCGCAAGCGTCACCGCATGCCCGACCGCGGTGCCCGGATCCGCTCCTTCCCAGGACGGGACGAGATCCAGTACGCTTAATTCGATACGTTTCAATCCCAGCACTCCTTTGCTTCCACCCATTATATCGTACAAGCTCGCCTAACGGAACAAAGGAGCTTCGGCCTATGCGAACCACGGCAAACGGCCCCGATCGCCAATCGATCGGGGCTCGCTGCAGTCGCTACGGCTATTTATCCGAACAAGTCCATCAGCACGATCATCGACAGCAAGCCGAAAATGAACGAGAACGTCGCCGTGCGCGCGTTCCCGTCGCCGTGGCTTTCCGGAATCAACTCCTTGTACACGATGAACATCATCGCGCCGGCTGCGAACGACAAGCCGTACGGCACGAGTCCGGACACGTAATTGGTCAAGCCGTAGCCGACGATCGCCACCACGATTTCAACCGAACCCGTCAGCGTGGCGATCCAGAACGCTTTCATCCGCCCGATCGATTGATTGGCGAGGAACAGCGCCACGAGCAAGCCTTCGGGCATATTTTGCAGCCCGATGCCGATGGCGACGACCGCTCCGAGCTCCTGATCGACGCTTGCGAAGCTGACGCCGACGGACAGTCCTTCCGGAATGTTATGGAGGAACAGCGCCGCGACGATCAAAAACGCTTTGTCGGACGTCGCGCCGCCCGGCCGGCTTTCCAAATCGATATGGGGGATGTACGTCTCCAGCAAGCTCAGCACGACGACGCCGAGCAGAACGCCGAGCGATACGACGATCGTGTCCGATACGTCGAGCGCTTGCGGAATGAGGCCGAACATCGAGGCCGACACCATGACGCCCGCCGTGAACGCGATCAGCCAATCGCGCCACCGGTGGCTCACCCGCTTGAAAATCAGGATCGGCAGCGCGCCGAATCCGGTCGATAGCGCGGAGAGAACGCTTCCGATCAACATCGTTTCCATCTTCCCGCCATTCACCTGCCCTGCATGACCTATTCGCCCTCGGAAGCCGAACTCCTTCCCCATCTTCTCTTATCGTAATCCATTTCCAGGCAAAAAATGCCTCGTCGCATCGGACGAGGCACCGGAAGCACGGTGGGCGCCGCATTCGCTATTCGGCGCGCCACCGGCGCAAATCGGGCAAATCGAAATACCGCAGCATTCCCGGAAGGACGACGCCGAGCGAATCGCGCGGATCGTACAGTCTGGAGCGAACCCAGCCGGCGACGCTCTCCGGTCCGTCTTCGACGTGCAGCGCGCCGATCCGGGCGTCCAACGCGGCGGCGAGCTCCGCGTAGAACCCGAATCGTCCGTGCGCATACAAATTGACGCGGTCCGCGCATGATTCCGGCAGCATCCGCGCCATGTCGACCGCCCGGAGAAGATCGAACGCGCGCACGGCGGCCAAGCTGTCGTCCAGCCAGAACAGATCCGTCGTCAGTTTATGAATCGTCCCAAACCGATTGTGAAGCGGGTGGGAATTGACCGGATGCGGCGCACAGACGCCATCGGCCGTCAAGTCCAATACGAATGCGATGCGCCCTTGCGCGCACGTCGCGCGGATCCAGTCGAACCGCTCCCTCAGCCTCCTAGTCCCGCCTTCCCACAGCCCGATCGATACGGGCAGCTCCTCGCCCGCCCGCTTCTCGTCGCGGAAAGCGAAGCCGTGGTTGAATATGCCCCGCTGGCTCCACCAGACGTTGCTTTCGACAGCCAGACCTTCGATCGGGGCCAGGGGCAAATGTCGCGGATTTAACTCCGTCGTCTCGCGCGACCCGCGCACCGCCTCGTTCAACCATTCCAGCGCTCGCCGCTTCCTTTCGCCCTCCGGCAACGAATCGCGGCCCCGCTCCAGTTCCGACAACCGGTCGACGTTTTCCTCGTAGACGGCGCGGGCGTCCGAATAATCGCCCCTCACTTGTCCCGAAGCCGTACAGCTTAACCGCGCCGCATCTTCCGGCGACGGCTCGGGGAAAACCCGCGGTCGCCCTTGGTCCTTGCGTCCGAGCAAATGCTCGGCGAAAAAGGCGGCCGCCGCATCCGCCAGCGGCGGCGAATATTGGTGAACCGACCGGTCCTCCGCCAACGCCGGCATATTCGGCACGCCGTACATGTCCCAAAACCGCCTTGTCCGGGCGACCGTCCGACGCGTTCCCTCGATCGGAAAAAAATCGGACGTCGCCGCAAGCACGATCACGGGGCGCGGCGCCATCGCCATAACCAAATCTTCGTGGTCGAAGCCGAGCTTCGTCATGCCGCGCCATATTTGCTCCGCGTCCTGCGCTTGTCCGGCGTACAGGTACGACTCCCGGTTCATGACGAACGTGCCGGGAGCCGCGGCCGCGACCCGCGGGTCGCACACCATGACAAGCGTCGTCTGCAGCCCCCCGCCGGAGTTGCCGGTGACGCCGATACGGGCGGGATCGACCTCGGGCCGCGACGCCAAATAGTCGATCGCCCGCATCGCATCGTGAATGAAATAGCGGGCGATCCCGTCGCCGAGCGGCAAGCATTGGCTGCCCGCGTGGTCGTGCTCTTTCGTGCCGCAGCCGACGTCCGGCTCCCCTCCTCCGCGGTCGTAGTAGCTGAGGCGCTCCCCTTGTCCGATCGGATCGACGGCCAGCACGACGAGCCCTTCGGCGGTGAGCCGGCGGCATACCGACTGATATCTCGGATACGCCTTCGCTTCGTCCGCATGGCCGCACAAAAATAGGACGGCCGCCGTCGGGCCGTTCAAGCCGTCCGGCACGTACAGGTTCGCCGTGACATAGGTGGACGGCCTCGATTCGAATACGACGTTTTCGACCCGGAACCCGTCGAAGCGGGTCGTCCCGGTCACGACCGGACGAAGCGGGTGATCGGACGACGGCAGCCCGCCGACCGACTCGATCAGCTTGTCGCGCATCCGTTTTCGCCTCGCGTCCATCTCCCCGACCGTGCGGATTTCGTCTCTAGCCCGGTCGCCCGCGTCGAAGGCGGCTTTCGACCGGTCGTACACCCAACGCTTGAATTGATCCTTCAAGTCGTACAACCCCAGCTCGAACCGCTCCAGCTGCTCGATCCGCATTGTTTCCCTCCGTCTCTCAGACGAATACGACCGTCCCGAACTTCTCGGGCACGTGGAAATTGACGGCCCCCGTCGGCGACCAAGCCCAGAAATGGCGTCGTCCGTCCTTGTCGTCGTCGATCCGGTACACATTCATTCTCCAGGTCGTCCCCGGCTCGGGAGGACGCTCCATCGACGCGATCGGCAGCGCGATATCGTAGACGGTCAACCGCTCGTTCGGCCGTTCGATGCGCAGAAGCAGTCCTTCATCGTCCCACGACGTGTCGACCTTCGGCCCTTGGCCGGGCGCCTTCGCGATTAACGCATCGAAAATAACGCCGCGCGGACTGAACTCGTACTCCCTGTACGACGTCCCTTCGCCGGCCGTATCGATGAAAATTTCGACCACGTCCTCCTCGTAAATCGGATCGTCGCGATTTTCGTATGTCGCCACCACATGGTCGTCCTCGCATTCGAACCGGACGTGCACATACGCTTCCGACCGGCGCATCCGGACGATCGTGCTCAATCGCGGCGCTTCTCCCGTCGCCGTATCGGACAGCCCGACCGGCTCGACTTCGTCCCAGCGGATATCGGGTCCCGCCTCGTACCCGCAACGGTACACATACTTCGTTTCGTCGTTGCTCATCGCTCCCACGTCCTATTCCCGGCCCCGGCCGCTTCGGTTTTTCCCTTATTGCGCGATCGTCGATAGTAATCGATTACCAGTACACGTTCATTATATCGGCGTCCTCCCGGGATTTCAACGATATATGGGCTTGCGAACATCGTCATGTTGCAAAAAAAACGGGAGCCGATCGCTCCCGTCTCGTCTTTCGTCTTCGCCGGTCGCCGGCTCGTCATCCCATCGCTTCATCCAGGGCGTCCCGCGCGATCCTCACCCGGTCCCGCCCCGCTCGCTTCGCCTCGTACAAGGCGCCGTCGGCCCGGCGCATGCAGCTCTCGAACGATTCCCGCTCGCGCTGCCGCCATTCCGCGACGCCCGCGCTCGCCGTGCACGGATAACGGGCGTCCCGAATCCGGAACGGATAATTCCGCACCGTCTCGAGCAGACGCTCCGCCGTACGCTCGGCTTCCGCGAGCCCTTGTCCCGGAAGCAGCGCGACGAACTCCTCCCCGCCGAACCGGCCGACGATCCCGATCGAACGAAGCTCGCTCCGCAGCAGATTGGCGATGTCCCGGAGCACCGTATCGCCGGTATCGTGGCCGTACGTGTCGTTGATCCGCTTGAAATGGTCGACGTCCAGCAGCAACATCGACATCGGCACGTTTTCCGGTCGCTTCTGCAGCGATTCGAACGTGCCGACGATATACCGCCGCGAGTACAGCCCGGTCAAGTAATCGGATTCGGCTTGTCGTTTCGTTTCCTTCATGAGCGCCTCGGCCCGTTCCTTTTCGATCCGCATCGATTGGATCCGGGAGGCAAGGCCGAGCGACAGGACGACCGCCTCGAACAGCGAACCGATTTGGGACGCGTATCGGACATGGCCCCATTGCGGGATGATCCCGGCGTCGGCGAGCAGCGTCAGAACGGTGCCGATCATGAATACGCCCCAGCCCGTCAAGAAAAACCGTGCCGGCAAATAGCCGCGGTGCCAGCTGGCCACCCCGACGAGGACGATCGTCAAATCGATGACGACGAGCGTACAGGCCGCCATGCGCAATCCGGCATTGTAGCTGGCGAACAGCACCGCCATGTTGATCAGCTCGACCAGGATGAAGGCCTGGAACAGACGGTCGATGGTCGGAAATTGCCGGTTCAGCTTCAAAAACTGACGCGTGAAGAACAACGCCGCAATATGGGCCAGACACATGAAAAAGACGATCGACCGGTTGTTCCACCAAACCGATTCCGGCCATAAATATTGATACGCGATTCCGTTCAGCGACGAATAGAGCAGCGCCGCCGTCACGTTGATGAACACGTAGGCGAAATAGGCGCGCGAGCGGAGCGAGAAGGCCAGTATCGTATTGTATACGATCATGACCGCCATAATGCCGAAAAACCCGCCCATCAGCAGATCCGTCGTCCTGCCGCTCTCCGCATGAACGACCGGCGTCTCGATCGTGATCGGCAAAATCATCGCGCCCTCGGTTTCGAAACGGAGGTAAACCGTCTTCCGCTCCTCTTGTGCGAGATCGAGGTAAAACGAGTAATCGGAATCGCGCACCTCCCGCTCGGCGAACGGATAAGCGTCACCGCTTCGCTTGTGCGTCCAGCCTCCGCCTTCCCTGGCGACATACAGGTCGATCTTGTCCATCGGCGGCTGATGGACGTTCAGCAGCCATTCCCGCTGCTCGGATTCGTTGCGCAGCGAAAGCCGTACCCAGTACACGCTATTCGAATACCCGTAAGAAGGAACCCGGCCGTCGTTGCGTACGAAACGAGTCGCCACGTCCGGGTCGGCCATTCGATCGATCGTCAAGCTTCCGTCTCGGTCTTCGAGCAGTTCTATGTATCGGCTCGCATCGTAAGCGATCCGGCTGTCGGCAAGGGTCATGTCCCCGTTCGGCTGCGCCTCCGCGGGCAACGCCGCGAACAGGCCGAACGCCAGGACGATCAGGAACCGTAACGCCCGCATGTTCATGTCTCTCATCTCCATCGGCCGTCTAGGTGCGTTTATTTCGGCTCCCCCAGTTTACCAGACTTTGACGGAAAACAGTATGTGAATTAATTAACAAAAAACGCGCTTTCCCAAGCGGGAAGCGCGTTTGCGGTTTCGTTTCGGGATGCGGGCACCGTCCGTCGAGCCGCCGCCGTTATGTCGGCAGACTGAAGTCGATTCCCGTCCTGCGAAGGACGGACCGGAACAGCGGCGGCAGCGGCGCGGTGAACGTCCGGCCGTCGTCCAGCGCGATTTTCCAAGCGTGCAGCAGCTGATGACGGACGTCGCCGAACGGCTTCCCTCCATACTTGATGTCGCCGAGCAGCGGATGGCCGATGCTTTGCATATGCGTGCGGATCTGGTGCGTCCGCCCGCTGATCAGCTCGATCTCGACGAGCGTATAGCCTCTTCCGGCTTGGAGCGGCCGATAGTGCGTCGTCGCGTCCTTCTCGACCGGGGCGTCGCTTCGTTCTTCGCTCCCGGGAGCGGCGTCCGGCTCCTTCACGACGCGGGTCCGGTTGCCGCTTTCGTCGCGGACGAGCTTCGCCGTGACGGTTCCGCCGGCGGCCAATCTTCCTTCCACGACCGTGACGTAATACTTGTCCAGCTCCCGTTTCTGGATCGCTTGATTGAGCCGGTGCAGCATCCCCGCCGTCTTGCCGACGAGCACGAGCCCGCTCGTATTGCGGTCGAGCCGGTTCGCCGTCGCCGGCAAAAACATCCGGCTGTCGAGCTCGCCTTTGCGGTGCAAATAGGCGTGAACGCGAGTAATCATCGTATCTTTCTGCTCGGTCTGGTCGGGATGCGTCAGGAGACCGGCGGGCTTGTTGACGACGAGCAGCTCCGCATCCTCGTAGACGACGTCGATGTCCGTCTTGACGCCCGCGTATTTGACCTTTTTGTCGGCCGCGCCGATGCTCGCTTCCTTATACGCCTCGTCCTCCATATGTATCGTCAGCTCGTCGCCGGCGGCCAGCTCGTATGTATCTTTTTTCCGCTTGCCGTTCACTTTCACTTTGCCCTGCTCGATCATTTTATAAATTTGTCCCAGCGGATAATTGGGCATCAAATTCCGCACATATCGGTGAAGCCGCTTGCCGCTTTCGGACGGCGTAACGATACGGGTAATCATGGTCGCGTCTACACTCCCCGGTTCGGATCGTCGCAACCGTCTCTTCGCCCTCGGGCTTCGCGACGGTCATCCTTATCATGATACCACGTTTGATGCCGTTGGAAAAATCGTCCGTCCGTTTCCGGCCGAACGAGATGGATCCGCACGTTCGACCCTCCGGCCTTCCCGTTACCACGGCTAGATCAATTTCCCTTCTCCGGCAAACGGGCCAGCATATCGCCCAGCTCGCGGCGACATAGCGCCGGCAACGGCTGCACGCCCGCGGCAAGGTCGCTCATGACGCGCTCCGCTTCCATATGCGCGGCCCGGTAATCCGCCCCGGTTACGAGCCCCCGCGCCAACGCGTCGTCCAGCTCGTCCGCGTCGATCAAATAAGGCTCCCGCTCGTTCGCGGCGACGACGTCCAAGTACAGATCGTCCCAGTACGGGATTCCTTCCGCCGAGACGCCGACGCGCTTGACGATATCGAAGTACCACTGCCGGACCGTGCGGCGGTCGTCGAACATCGCCGTCAGCGTATGCTTGCCGCCGTCCGGGAACAGCTGCAGCCAGACGTAGCCGTCATCCGCCACGCGCAGCGGCCGGCCTCCCGCCTCGACCACGAGCGGCTCCCTTACCCGATCCAACGCCAGCAGCGACGTATACCCCCGAAAGCTTTCGTCGTCTACCCGCTTTTGCGCATAACGCCTGCTCTCGATACGGGGCCAGAACGGCCGGTCGGCGAATTTACGTTTCATGTCGGACGACGCCCCTTCCTTATCATGTCGACGATCGCCCGATGGACGCCATCGTCGCGGTTCGTGCCGGTGACGGCGTCGGCACGCTGCTTGATCGGCCACGGCGCGTTCCCCATCGCGATGCCGAGTCCGGCGTACTCGATCAGGCCGAGATCGTTGTAATGGTTGCCGATGGCGGCCACCTCCTCCCGGCCGATGCCCATCGAGCGGGCGATTCGGGCGATCGCCTCGGCTTTGCCGGCGCTCGGATGCACGACGTCGACGGCACAGCCCCGGACGATCGTTCTCGGAGGGACGTCGATGCGGTGCCAGCCGCCGACGCGCCGCCGGTCGTCGATCGATACTCGGACGACGTTCAGCGGATGCGCCAGAACGTCGTCGACGATCGTAAAGATCAGCCCTTGGCGGCGAAGCTCGTCGATCCGCTCTTCGTTCGTCTTTTCCACGTACAAGCCGAGTGCCGTGCAGACGTGGAAGGGGATGCGGTGCGCCCGGCAATGCCGGATGAGCGGCGCCGCTTCGCCGATGGCGAACGAATGCTCGTGAATGACCGTCCCGTGCGCCGGATCGATCGTAGCCGCTCCGTTGACGGTGACGATGGGCGCCGACAGCCCCAGACGGTTCAAGATCGGAACGCATGGACCGAAGCTGCGGCCGGTGCAGAGGACGACCGTCACCCCCGATTCGCAGGCCGCCCTCACGCTATCGACCGTCTTGTCGGACAGCTCTCCGCGTTCGTTCAACAACGTGCCGTCGATATCGAGCGCAAGCAGCTTATAGCTCACGCCATCGCCCCGATTCCGCCATGCCGTTCATCCTTTCCGTGCGGTCATGTCCCCGATCGCGCCCAGCAGCTTGCCGACGAACGACGGGCTGCCCCATAGGACGAACCGGCTTTTTTTCTCCTCTTCGACATACAAGTATTGAAACTTCGCCTTGCCCCGCTCCGGATCGTCCTCGTTCATGAAGGCGACGAGCCGCTGCGAGATCCGCGCCGCTTCTTCCGCGGCGACCCGGCAATCGAATACCGCGCATACCGGAAACCCGTCCTCCGCCTCGTCGGGACGACCGTCCAAAAAACGGCCGATCTCCCGTTTCGTCCCTTCATGCAGCTTGCGTACCGCGCCACCCGTAAACATCGCCGCGTCCTCCTCCCGAATTCTCCATTCGCCTCCGACCTTGGATGCTTTCAGCTTGCCTTCGCGGATATACCGGCGTATCGTTCTCGGGTGCATATCGAGCGTTTCCGCGATTTGATCGACCGTGTACAAGGTCGCACCCACCACCCATCGTTTTCCATGTTTTCCTTTATTGTAAATACGCCTTCGACGTTAGTCAATAATTAATATGTAACAATAGGGACCAAAACGTAACAAAACGGACACGGCGCAACGTTCATTTTTATTTGCGCCGGTTTTGTCGTACAATAAGCGGTATTGGAAAAAACGAGAAACGCGGTGATGAATCGAGTGAAAAACGCGGGAAGGTCGAATCGAAACGGCCGTTCGGACCCATCGGATCGGCGCAGTTCCAAACGGCGGGACGCCTCCGCCAAGCCGGCCCGAGCCGCCGGCAAGCCGGACAAGCCCGGCAAGTCGGGCGGCTTCCGACAATCGGCCCCGGGACGCCAACCGGGCAAGCCCCAAGCCTCCGCCCCGAGAGGACAAACGGGACCGGGCGCGGCGCCGGCCGTCAGCTTGAAATCGGGTCGGCGCAAAGGAGAATGGATGGAGCTGAAGCTGCCGGACTTTCTGGCCGGCGCGCCGGTCAACGTCATCTTGAAGCACATCCCGATTCCGGCCAAGCTGTCCGGCAAGCTATACTCCGTCGGCGGCGCGGTCAAGCAGGGCGGCTCCATCCGGCTGAAGCTGTTTCCGAACGAGAAGCCGGAGTTTCCGCCGGATTGGGTCGATCTGAACGTGCTGTACGAGGACGATTTCACGCTCGTCGTCAACAAGCCGGCCGGCGTCGAGGTGCATCCGAGCGCCCAAGGGCAGCGCGGCACGCTCGCGCATGCGGTGGCCGCCTACTACGAAGCGACCGGCCAAAACTGCCGGGTGCGGCACATTCACCGGCTCGACAAGGAAACGACCGGCCCGGTTCTTTACGCCAAAAACGAGCTCGCCCATTACGAGTTCGACAAGGCGATGCGCGAGAAGCAAATCGAACGCATCTATATCGCCGTCGCCGAAGGCGCGTTCGAGGAACGCAAAGGCACGATCGAGGCGCCGATCGGCCAGGACCGCCACCATTCGACGCGACGCCGCGTCAGCGAAACCGGCGAGCGGGCGGTCACCCGCTTCGAGGTTGTCGAGACGTTCGCCGACCATACCCTCGTGCGGCTTCGGCTGGAGACCGGACGGACGCACCAAATTCGGGTGCACCTGTCCCACATCAACCACCCTTTGGCCGGGGACGGCATGTACGGCGGCACGCGGCGGTACATCCACCGGCAGGCGCTGCACGGCGAGAAGCTCGTATGGCGCCATCCGTGGACCGGCGAGCGGATGGAAGCGAAGGCGCCGATGCCCGACGACATGGTCCAGCTGCTGCGCGATTTGCGCGAAGCCGACGGGAAACGGTGACGGGAAGTCTCCGGCCGCCGGCAGGACCGGCAATTGACGAAAGCGCATCGAACCGCCGGAACGCTAGTCCGGCCTTCGATGCGCTTTTTTCGCTTGTTCGGGCGGGACTAGCCCGCCCTTCCGTTTTGTTCGCGGTTCCGATAGTCGGTCGGCGTAACGCCGGTTACCGATTTGAATACCGCGACGAAATATTTGTAATCTTTGTACCCGACCTTGTCGGCGATTTCGAAGACGCGGTCGTGCGTCTCGCTCAAATACGTTTTCGCCCGCTCGATGCGCAGCTCGTTCAAATAATCGGTGAACCCGCGTCCTTCGTGCTGCTTGAACAGCAGGCTGAAGTAGCTCGGCGTAATTTTCAGCCAAGCGGCCACCTCCGACGCTTTCAGATCGGCTGCGTACCGTTCGGCGATATACGCCTTTGCGCGTTCGACGAGCCACCGGTTTTTGCCCGCTCCTCCAGGCTGTCCGGCGCCCATCAGGGCGACAAGTTCGCCCGCGATGACCGCTTCGGCCGCCTCGAACGTATTGTACAGATGGAGATCGAACGACTTTACGTGCGGAATGTCCGACGGCTCCGCCCCTTTCGCGCATCCGCCGCGGATGCGGCGCAGGACGAGCAGACGAAGCTCCTCGTACAGGCGAAACAGCTCCATCAGCGTACAGCCGTCCCGACGCAGCCCGGCGACCCAATCGCGGATGTCGGCGGAAAGCCGTGCTTTATCGTTTTGGCCGAACGACTGAAGCACCTTCTTCTCCGTTTCTGCGGACAGCTCCCTCATGCCCGCTCGATCGCTCACGGATGCGACATCCGCCCGAAACCACACCCGTCGCCCCGGATCGTTCGCGCAGAACGGGAGCGACCGCATCGCCGAGATGCCGTGACGACGCGCTTCCTTCAAGTCGACGAAACGATCGGATACGGTGAAAACGAGCGGCTCCCCCGGAGAACCGGCATCGGCCGCCGCGGCCAGCGCCGCTTCGTACCGGTCGTCCGGCGTAGGCTCCGTCTCGCGGCAAAACGTGACGAGCACATTCGTATGAACGTAAACCGACAGCGGCTCGACGCCCGGCACTCCGCCGAGCGACTCGTCGACGCGCCGTCTCCACCGTTCCATCGATTCGGCGTCGGGCACCTCTTCGGCACGCTCCACGAAGTCTGCGCCGTGCGCCATCGCGCTGGCGACGAAGCGGCAGCCGCGCGTCCGCCCTTCGCCGAACCCGGCCGGCTCGGGCAAGGACGCGTCCGTGCAGCCGAGCAGCAGCTCGTGCAGCCAGGCGAGCCGCTTCTCCCGGCACCGATCGGCCGCCTGCCGTCTCTCCCGCCGGATATCCTCGGCCATGCGCGACACCATGGCGAGCAGCTCCGGGATGTCCGCCGGCTTCAGCAAAAAATCTTCGATGCCGAGCCGTACCGCCTGCCGCGCATATTCGAACTCCCCGTATCCGCTCAAAATGGCGATCCGGACGTCCGGCATCGTTTCCTTCAACGTTTCCGCGAGCCGCAAGCCGTCCATCTCCGGCATACAGATGTCGGTCAGCACGAGATCGACGTCCAGCTCGGCGACGAGGCGAAGCGCCTCCTCGCCGTCGTACGCTTCCCCGACGACCGTCACGCCGGCTTCGTCCCATGGGACCGTTTCCCGTAGCCCGCGGCATATGATCGGTTCGTCGTCGACGATCAGCACCTTGACGTTCATCCTCATGCCCCCTCCGGTCGAAGTCATCGTTTTCGTGTTCACGCTCAAGAGACGCGCTCCTCCTCCGGCGTCCCGCCGGACGGAAGCGGGAACGTCAGCGGCATCGTCAGCCGTACGCCGGCACCGGCGCCGCGGTTTTCGATCAAGGTGACGCCGTAGCCTTGCCCGTATACGATCGAGAGGCGCTCGTGAATGTTGCACAGCGCGTGTCCGAGCAGATCGTCCGCCGCTTTGCCCGTCGCGAACATATGGCGCAAACGGTCGACCGTCTCCGGCGCGAAGCCGGAGCCGGAATCGTACACCTCGATCCGCAAGTCGTTGCCTTCGCGGAAGCAGCGCACGTTGACGCTGCCGCCCCGACGGGGCGTGAAGCCGTGCTTGACGCTGTTCTCGACGAGCGGCTGGACGATTTTTTTCAGCACGACGGCCGCCTCTAGCGACGCCTCCATATAAATCGTGTACGTCAGCTTGTCGCCGAGCCGCTTTTGCTGCAAATCCAAGTACGACCGGACGAACTCGAGCTCGTGCTCGAGCGACGTCCACGTCGAGGCGCGATCGAGCCCGGTGCGGAAAAACCGCGACAGCAGCTCGATCATCCGGCTCGTCTCCATCGCTTTCTCGAGCCGGGCCGTCCAGCGGATCATGTCGAGCGTATTGTACAGGAAATGCGGGGCCATTTGCTGCTGCAGCATTTTCAGCTCGGATTCGCGCTGGCGAATTTCCAGCTTGTACTTGTTGTCGATGAGCTCCTTGATCGTCTGCACCATATGGTTGAACTGGCGGCCGAGCTCGCCGATCTCGTCGCGGGAGCGCACTTCGACCCTGGCGGTGAAATCGCCCTTTTTCAGCCGGTGCGTCTCTTTGCGCAGCTCGAGTATCGGACGGATGATGGCGAACTCGAACCCGACGAGCGCGATCAGGCCGAGCAGAAGCATGACGATCAGCAGCGTGCGCAGCGTCGACTTGACGTGCTGCGTCTGGCCGACGATGCTGCCTTCCGGGATCATCGCCACGACGCTCCAGCCGGTCGCTTTCATGCTTCTCGCGAAGACGAGATACGATTCGCCGCCGCTTTCGTACCGAAACGGCGCATTCGCAGCCGACCCGAGACGCTCCGTCAAGCCCGCATCCGGGTAAGGCCGGCCGACGTTGGCGGCGTCGCGGTCGAGCAGCACCCGCCCGTCCTTTCGCAGCAAAAACGCCGTGCCGAGCTCCGGAGGCACCGCCACCTCCAGCAGATGGGCGATATCCGCCTCGTCGAGACGGATCGTCACCATGCCGAGCGGCGTATAGCCGTCGTCGTACGAATTGATGACGCGGAACATCGACAGCACCCGCTTGTCGCCCGACCAGCCGCTATGGATCGGGTAAGCGTCGCTCCATACGGGAGCGCCCTTGCGCCCGTTCGCTTCGTTCGTCCATCGGCCTTCCTCGCCCGCGACCGGCTCGCCCAAGTCGTAGACGTTGCCGCCGAAGCCGCGGATCGAAATCGACTTGATATCCTTTTTGGACATCAGCTGAAACGTGACGAACCCTTCGATTTCTTTCTTGATGTCCCCGATCCGTTTCAGCGTCTCGGGCGATTGCGGCGTCGTCATGAATTCGCGGAAGATGTCCTTGTAGATCATGTAATCCGAAATATCTTCGACCGTTTTGATTTTTTCGGACAAGTTCATCTCGACCGTGTTCAAGTTTTTGTCCATCGAATCGGCGAATTGGCGCCGCAATATGCGATCGTACTCGGAAAGCACGAAGTTGCCGACCATGAGCGTCGGCAACGTGACGAGCAAAATGAAGATGGCCGTCGATTTCCATTTCAGGCTGAAAAACCGCATCGTGGACCGCCCCTCCGGCAAGCGCTTTCAAGTCGATTATAATACAGATCGTCCTCCGCTGTCGCCTAAACCGGGGGCGGGCCGGGCTGGAAACTGCCGCCAACAGCCGGCAAGCGCGTCAGCCTTTGACCGCTCCCGCCGTCATCCCCTGCACGAGCTGCTTTTGCAGCGCGAGATAGAAGACGATAATCGGGACGAGCGCCATCGTCAGCGCCGCCATTTGCAGCGTCTGGTTCGTCGTCTCCCGGCCGGCGAAGTTCGCCAGTCCGAGCGGCAGCGTCTTCAGCGCCGAATCGTTGATGAGCACGAGCGCGAACAAAAACTCGTTCCAGTTGTAGATGAAATTCAAGATGACGACGGTGGCGAGCGCGGGCCGGGTCATCGGCAGAATGATCGACCAGAAGATGCGGAACACTCCGCTGCCGTCCATGACCGCCGACTCCTCGATATCTTTCGGAAACGTGCTCATGAAGCCGACGAGGATGAAAATCGTGATCGACAGATGAAACGCCGTGTACGGCAATATGAGCGACAGCCGCGTGTCGAGCAGGCCGATTTTTTGCATGAGCAGGAAGATCGGAATGAGCGTCGCGTGAATCGGAATGACCATGCCGAGCATGAACGAGCCGTATACCCATTTGCGGGCGCGGAACTCGAAGCGGGACAGGAAGTACGACGCGAGCGCTCCCAAAAATACCGTCAACACAACCGAAGCCAGCGTCACGAATACGCTGTTCCAGAAATACGTGCCGAGGTGGGCGATCTCCCACGCCTTGGAAAAGTTGCTCCATGTCCAGACGCGCGGAAGGCCGACCGGGTGCGTCGCATACTCCTGCTCGGACTTGAACGAGTTGATCGCCATCCAGAGCAGCGGGACGAGGTTGACGGCGCTTCCTGCCGCAAGAAACAGGACGATCGCGAACGTCTTCAGTCGTTTACTGGTCATGCCGTCTTCCCCTCCTTCCCCGTCAGCTTGTTGGCCGCGTAGATGACGATCAGGCTGAACAGCAGGATCAAGACGGAGGCGGCGCTGCCGTAGCCGAATCGGATGTTCGTAAACGTGTTGATGTACATGTAGATCGTCATCACTTCCGTATTGTGGGCCGGGCCGCCGGCCGTCATGACGTAGATGAGGTCGAATACGCGGAAGCTGTTGCTGATCGCGAACACGACGGTCACCCAAATCGTCGGCCGGATCATCGGGATCGTCACGAACAATACCCGCTTCCAGCCGGTGGCGCCGTCCATGACGGCCGCTTCGTTGATTTCGGAAGGGATGTTCTGCAGTGCCGCCAAGTAAATGACCATATACAGCCCGCAGTTTTGCCAAATATACGTGACGCCGAGCGACAGCATCGCCCACGCCGCGCTGCCGAGCCAGTTCTGCTTCCAGGCGTCCAGGCCGATCAGGCCGAGAAACTGGTTGATCAAGCCCGCTTCGACGCCGTACATTTTGCTCCAAATGAGCGAGACGATAACCGCGGAGATGACGACGGGCAAAAACCCGACCGTCCGGAAAAACGGGATGCCCCGCATCGTGCGGTTAAGCGCCAAGGCGAGCAGCAGACCGAGCGGCAGCTGGCCGGCCAAGCCGGTCGCCATCATGATCACGTTGTTTTTGACCGCGTTCCAAAAGACCGGGTCCGTCAAAATCTCCTTGAAATTGTCCAGCCCGACGTAACGGACGTCGGACAATCCGTCCCAATCGACGAGCGAGTAGTAAACCGACATCGCTATCGGGACGACGGCGATGCCGATGTAGATGACGAGCGCCGGCAGCAAGCCGACGGCGATCGCCCAGGACGTGCGTTTCAACGTATGCATGACCGTCTCCCCCTGTTATTACGGATTGGCCGCCATCGATCCGTCCCGAGACGGCGATTCGGCCCGCTTCATCGTTCTCCACAGCAGCCAAAACCCGACCGCCCCGGCGGCGGATACGGCCGCTCCTACCGTATAAGCCGTTCCCGGTCCGAGCGACTGGAACATCCAGCCGCCGATCAGTCCGGCGACGATGCCCGACAGCCCGTTCCACGTCAAGGCGTATGCCGCCTGGCCGGACGCCCGGTATTGCGGGGGCACGAGTCTGGCCGTCAGCTGCGTACCGATGTAATAGTAGGCGCCGAACGTCAGGCAATGGGTCATCTGGATCCAAATGACCGTCGCCGCCCCGCCGGCCGTCGCCATCAACAGCCATCGGACGGCGAACAGGACGCTGACGACGGACAGCGTGCCGACGAGCGCGGACGTTTTCCGCCCGAACCATTTGTCGTACAACAAAAAGGCGGGAACCTCCAACGCGGTGGACAGAAACACCGACCAGCCGATCAACGTCTCCGATCCGCCGAGCTCCGCCATGTACAGCGAGACGAACGTCGAATTGACCGAGTTCGGCACGGAGATGAGGACGCCGAGGCCGAGAAAGGCGAGCAGCGTCCGGTCGCCGAAAAGCCGTCCGTAATCGCGGAACGAGAAACCGCCCTTCGCCCCTTTCGCGCCGCCTCGCGGCAGCCATAACGCGACGGCGATCGCCGCAAGCAGCATGACGCCGTATACGATGCCGAGCTTGCCGATGCCAAGCGAGGCGAGCACGGGGCCGGCGGCCGCCGCCATGACGGCCCAGCCGAGCGACCCCCAGGAGCGGAACGAGCCGAACCGGTGCGCCGTCCCTTCGATCGCATTGAGAATGAGGCTGTTGCTTTGCGAGAACAGCGAGCTTTGGAAGAAGAAAAAGAGCAGCATCGCGAAGGCGACGCCGAGCATCCCGTCCGCCCGAAAGACGAGCAGCGCCGCCGCGAAATTGCCGGCGAGCATCAGCAGCAGGACGAGCCGGATATGCTGGAGCCGATCGCTCCAATACCCCCAGAACGGGTTGCCGATGACGGAAATGAGCGGTCCTCCCGCCATGACGAGCCCGATCTCGATTTTCGACAGCCCGATTTCCTTGAAGTGCAGCGGCAAAAACGTGAACAGCACCGCCATCGCCCCGTAAACGGCGAACGTAAATCCTCTCAGGACGTTCATCCGAGCGGTACCGCCGTCGAGACCGAGCGTGCGCGAATGTCGTCGGCCGTCACTTCGCCGCTCAGCGCGTCCGCGACGTAAACCCCTTCGCTGATCAGCATCGTCAGCAGGGCGATGTCCGCCGTCGGCAGCAACTCTACACGACCCTGAAGCGCGGCGATCCAATGCTGCTGCGACGAATCGTAGGCGTCCTCGTCGGGGTTCATCCGGTGGCGGCGGACGTCCATCCGGTCCAGATCGAGCGTGCTGTCGAGATCGAGATCGGCGACCGTGGTATGGAAGCTGAACGGCGCCGTCGGCTTGGCGGAATCGTAGGCCGGCAGCCGGATGCCGCCCCTGGAGCCGACGATGCTGCTTCCTTCCATGCCGCCGAGTTGGATCGACCAAGCCTCCTGGATGTCCATCGTCACGCCGTTCGCAAACGTGACGAAGCCGAGCGCCAGCTCCTCGACGTCGAAGCCGCTAGCCTGCCGGCGCGCCGCGTCCATGTCCATCTCCTGATACAGCTTGCCGGTGACGCGGGTGACTTCGGGACAGCCGAGCAAATACAGAAGCTGGGCGATATGGTAGACGCCCATATCGAGCAGCGCGCCGCCCCCGGCGGTCGCCTTGCGCGTGAACGGAGCGGCTCCGAAGCCGTCGACGTACGGCCGTCCCCGGCGCCGGAAGCCGTTCGAGCGGGCATGATACAGCTTGCCGAGCGCGCCGTCGTCGATCAGCGCTTTCGCCGCCTTCGTCTCTTTTTTGTATAGCGTGTTCAGTTGAATATGAAGCTTCCTGCCCGTCTCCGCGGCGGCGTCGAGCATCGCCTTCCCGTCGGCGTACGAGCCCGCGATCGGCTTCTCGCAGTAGACGTGCTTGCCCGCCCGAAGCGCCTCGATCGTGACGGGCGCATGAAAGTTGTTGTGCAAGCAGACGTCCACCGCGTCCAGATCGTCCCGCTCGAGCATGCGGCGGATGTCCGTATAGACGTGCGGGATGCCGTACTGCTCCGCCGACCGGCGCGCGGCCGCTTCGTCGATGTCGCAGACGGCGACGATGTCGGCGGCCGGAATCGCCGCGTAGTTGTCCATATGGGTTTTGCCGATAATGCCCGCACCGATGATGCCTACCCGAATTCGCTCCATCCCGATTCTCTCCCTCCGATCGAACGGTTCTACTACTTCATCTCATTAATATTTAATATAGTTAATTCATTGACGTCGGCTCCGCTGCCGCTTCCACCAGCCGCCGCAGCGATGCGAGCGCCCAGCCGATTTCCGAATACGGACGGGACGGCGGATTGTATTCGACCGCCCAATCGCCCGCGTATCCGGCGTCCACAATGGCCCGTATTCGCTCCGCCGCATCGGGCGCCCCGAGCAGCTTCGCATCGGCATGGACATGGTACGCATATGGAACGGCGTCCGCGTCGCCGCCGGTTCCTTCCTTCCACCGTCCGGCATGGAGCAAGATCCCGTACGCCGGATGGCCGACCGCATCGGCCAGCTTCTTCATCCATGCGGCGTCGAGCGAGACGCCCATATGGTTTTCCGGGCCGACCTTCATCCCCATCGCGTCGGCGATGGCGGCATATTCGCGGTACGTTTCGACCGTATAGGCGAACGCTTCCTCCGACATGTCGTCCGTACCGCGATAACAGGCGTCGATCCGCACGGTACGGGCCCCGAGCCGGGCAGCCGCGTTCAGCTGCGCCAGCGCGTTTCGGCGCAGCGCGGCGCGCATCTCGGGGTCCGGGTCCCAGATATGGGCACGGTCGACCGCCACGTTCGCGACCGAGAGCTTCCGCTCGTCCAGCGCATGTTTGATTTTGCGTACGAGCGGTTCGTCCGCCGGCTTCCATACGAATTCGGCCCGGTCCTCGTAAAAGCCGTTCCACAAGTCGACCGTATCGAGCCCGTACCGGTATTTGGCCGTTTCGAGGTAGCCGAATACATCCATCGTTCCGTCGATCAACAAGCCGTAAAACGAAAAGCCGCCAAGCGACACGTTCATCGTTCGTTTCCTCCCGTCGTGCCCGCGCGCCGTCCCGGAATCGGGCGCGGCGCGCGGTGATCGGATTCGGCCGGCGGAACCGGCGCCTGATTGATTGGCGTACGGGCGAGTCGATAACCCGGCTTCGCCTTACTTCGCTTTCTCCTGCGCGGCCTGCATTTCTTTGGCGACCTGCTCGGCCGTCTTCTGCTTTGTCGTAATCGCCTGCAGGCCGTTCTCGATGACGTCCTTGACCGGAATGAGCGCGACCGCGTCGAATACAGGGGACGTCCCTTTGTTCGTCAGCTCGATCATTTCGCGTAAGTATTTGTTCGCGTCCGCCGGCATCTCGACGCGAGCCGGAACGACGATGCCTTTCGACAGAAGCGTCTGGTACAGCTCTTTGCTGTAAAAGTATTTCAGAAACTTTTGCGCCGCTTCCTTCTTCGCGCCTTCCAGCTGGCTGTTCAAGCCGATGCCGTACTGAACCGCGCTGGCGCTCTTCTTCGGATCGCCCTTGCCGCCTTCGACCGCCGGGAACAGCGCGATGCCGATGTTGTCGCCCTTCGGATTCTCGTGACGGAACTTGGCGTCGATGGTCGAGCTCGTAATGTGGATGGCCGCTTTCCCCTGCATGAAGTAATCCTGCACTTGAACGACGTCCATCGTGTTCATGTCCGGGTTGAACGCGTCCAGCTTGGCGAATTCTTCGATGACGCCGAGCGCTTTGACGAATTCCGGATCGGTATATTTCGCTTCGCCCTTGTTCACTTTGTACAGGAAGTCGCTGCCCGTGAACCGGTCCGCGATCGCCGACATCCACGACGATTGCAGCGGCCACCGGTCCTTGTTGCCGAGCGCGAGCGGCGTAATGCCTGCGGCCTTCAGCTTTTTGATCAGCTCGAGCAGGTCTGCATACGTCTTCGGAAACTCGGTGTAGCCGACCTTCGCCAGCAGCTCTTTATTGTAGTACACGATGTCGACGAACGTTTGCTTCGTCGGAATCGCGTATTGTTTGCCGTTCACCTTGAAGCCCGCGATCGCGTCCTCCGGCAGCATTCCTTTCCACGTATCCATGATGTCGTCGATCGGCATGAGCACGCCGCCCGATACGAGCGGATCCATATCGACGCCCGGGAACAGGATGAACATGTCGGGCAGCTTCTTGCCGGCCGCGAGCGTACGCAGCTTCGTCCGGTACTGCTCGGACGGCACGCTTTCCTCTTCGATTTTGATATCCGGGTTGTCCGCCATAAACTTTTTGATGCGGTCTTTATAAATGCCGTTATCCACGTTCGGGCTCGACCAGTTGTACATGATGGACAGCGTAACCGGTTCCTTCTTCGCGTTGTTCGCCGGAGCGGTCGTGCCCGAAGTCGATCCGGTCGCGCCTTTGTCCGTCGTGCCGGACGAGCCGCAGCCGGCCGCCGTCAGCGCCAGCACGGACGCGACGCTTGCTATGAGAGTCGTTTTGAGCCACCGTTTTGCCAATCGAATCCCCTCTTCTCTCGATATTCCGTAGTCGTTCCGGTTCCACGCTTGCCTGCAGGGTTTGCCGTGTTGCTCCCATTATAAACGCTTACATGAAAGCGATACCATCCGATTCAATATTAAAAATGTCCGAAATTTTTAACGGATATTCGCCCGATCGCCCTTTTCCCATTTCCCGGGCAAGCGCAAAAGTCGATACGGTTTCGGATTTCGCGACACGTTACGCTTCTTTTCGACTAGGTTTCGCGTGCGGACCGATCGACCTAAAGAAAAAAGCCATCCGTTCCGCACGGATGGCTAGGGATGACGAATGATTACCGGCTTAACACATACTGCTTCAGATCGGAAAGCCGGGCTTTGTGACGAGCGGCCCATTCCTTCGGATCCGTTTCCGGGGACGCTTCGAAAGCCGTATGCTTCGTCAGTTCGACGACTGCCGAAAAGAACGGTTCTTCCCCCGATTCCACGTGGTCCATAAGGAACGGCAATGCCGGAATGCCCAAATCGACCAGCTTGCTCCTTCGTTGCTCCGGCTCGAGCGCAAGGTCGGAGGCAATCGCCTCCACCGAGGCGGGGACGGATCGGAGATGCTCGGTCCAAACGGCTTCGAACTCCTTTGCCGTGGCCCAGCGGGTGGCTTCCGCCCGCTTCAGGTTCACTTTCGCGATCGTCTCGATGGCGATGGCCAGCATATAGGCATGCAAGCCGTTGTCCGGGCTGACGGCCAGCTTGTCGTGCAGGCCGGGAAGCGCATCGATTCCCAAACCGACGATGCTCTCGAAATCCGGGTTGTTCTTTGTGGCGTCGTACGGGTTGGAGCTGACCGACATATCATTCTTTTCGTAGAGGGCGGCCAACTTTTCTTCCAATCGCTTGTCGGCGGACGCGGCGGCGAATGGATTCCAGCCCAGGGAAAAAGCCTTAACGCCTGCCAGTATCGCTAGGGTTGCGATCGACCATTTATTCATAGCTCGCTCCTTTACGGATCGGAGTCCGGTTGGTTCCCGTCCTTCGGCAGACGCCGCCCCTTCTCCCGTTCCTCATTTCGTTCCTCTTCCCGTTCCAGCAGCAGATCGAGCTCCCGCTCGATATCTTCGTCGGACACCTCGTCGTGCGAGCCGCCTTCCCGCTCCAGCTCTTCTTCAATCTCCGCGTCGGACAGCTCGTAATCGCGGCTGACGTCCGGCTCCAAACCGAGCCGGCGCTTGATCTGACGAATGTCCGCCGTCAATTGGTTCAGCTTCATCAACATGCTGAATATCATGCCGAACAGCAGCGCACCCATTAGCAACAGCCCGAACTCTCCCGCCAGCCAACTGAGCAAAAAAGACAATACGACCGCCAAAATAAAGCCGATAAACGTCATTCCCGTCCCCCGCCTTCCTTGATTCGCTTCCGCACGCGCTCCTTCTCGAACGACACGATCGGCAATTCCGCATGCTCCTCATAACCGTCGCACTTGCTCAAGACGAACCAATACCGTTCGGCGTCCTCCGTCCTCTCGAGCGATCTGCAGCGCAGCGTTTGCTTGCTGTCCGGATCGCCGCCGCGCATGCCGTCGTCCCGCGAACGGTCTATCGTCCAATCGATCGTTCCACCGTCGGAACGAACGTCATGAATCGAATAGCCGCCGTCGACGATCGGCGGAATCAGCATCAGATAACCGTCCCTCCCGTCCGCGAACCGCTTCATGAAACCGTTCATCCGCTCAAAGTCGAATCGGTCGAATTGGACGAGGATCGTGTCGTACCGCGGAGCGGCGTTATCCCCCGCCTTTGCCGTCGTCATCTTGTGGACGAGTCCGACTACGGCTAGCGAAACGATCGCAATCGCCGTAAGGACGCCGAAAACCTTCACGTATTGTCGCATCGCATTGACTCGCTTAACGAGTCTTCCCCGAGCCGCGTTCGATCCGCCGCCTCTTCCGATCCATTCTACGATACCATACCATATAATCCCAACCGCTCCTACCCGCTCCATGCAAAAAAAACCGGCCGGCCAAAGGCCAACCGGGAAAACGTTCAACGCCGCGTCGAAAATCCGGAACGCATCCACGTTGCGACAAGCTCCGATTCCGCTCACGCTCGACGAGGCGAGCCGGCTTACGCCGGTTCAGCTCCGCGCGGAGTCGGCCGTCTGCTTGCGCTGCAGCGGCACGGTCCAGTTCGCTTCCCGGATCCACGTCCGGTTGCTGAACTCGCGCCCGCGAAGCTCCACTTTGTCGGCGAACACCTGGACATAGAGTCCTTGCGCCGCGTCCTGACGGACGTGCTCGTACTTCGTATTGAGCACCCGGCCGACCGAGGAATTATGAAACCAGTGAAACGTCTCCTTGAAGTAATGCGCCCGGCCGTTCTGAAAATCTTGATGGTTGTGGCCGGAAAAGACGAATACGTTCGCATGCGGCTTCAAGATGGAGCGGAACTCCTTCGCCCGGATCAACGTATGGTTCCCGCCGTTCTGACCCGCCGGCGGCAGCGGCTGATGGATCATGACGAACACCGGCTTGTCGTCCTTGCGCGCCGCAAGCCGCTCCTTCAGCCACGCCAGCTGCTCGTCCGAATACCACGCGCCTTCGCCCACCTCCGGCTTCTCCTGCACATACGCCTCCTGGGACAGCAGCAGGACGGTATATCCGTTCAGCGTCGCCTCGGAATACGGCTTCTCGAGGTTGAACTGCTTCATGAACGTTTCGCGCGAGCCGGCGTCCGTCTTGCTGTTCGGCATCGTCTCCTTGCTCCACCCTTTATCCGGGCTGATCCATATGTTGTAGTAATCGTGGTTGCCCATGTTCGCGTAGATCGGCGGAAGCTTGTATCCCTTCAGCACGTTGCGGAATTCCTTATAATCGCTGTCCGTGGCCGCCTCGGTAATGTCTCCCGTAATGACGATCGACTCGATCTTCGATTCGAACGCGAGCATGTCGTCGAACGCTTGGCGCAAATGCTCGCTCGGGTACGATACGCCGCCGCTGATATGCAGGTCGCTCAAAATCATGAACGACAGCAGCGCGCCCGAGGCGTCGTCCTTGTTGCCCAGCACGACCGGCTGCTTCGAAGGCGTCTGTCCGTCTTCCCCGCCTCCCGGCAAGGAAGACGCCGTTTCGTCCGGCTCGGGCCGCTTGCCGCCGAACTTCCACCATCCGCCGGCGGCCGCGGCCGCGACGACGAACCCGGCCAGCATTCGTCTTAGAAAGGTGCGTCTGTTCATCTTCCGTTCCTCCGGGGCGATCGTCCGACCGATTCGATCACAGCTCGTCGTCGATCGGGTTCAAGTTTTCGCGTCCGGTCAAATGCGCGATCGTATCGGCCAGCAGCTCGATCTCCTGCTCGATGTCGCGCAAGCTCGCCGTTTCCACCGGCGCGTGCATATAACGCAGCGGGAGCGAGACGAGCGCGATCGGCACGCCGCGGCCGGTCGTGCGGATCATGTCCGCGTCCGTACCGGTTTTGCGCGGCGTCAGCTCGTATTGCAGCGGGATGCCGAGCCGAGCCGCGCTCCGTTCGAGCAGACGGTTGATTTTCCGGTTGATCGGCGCCCCCTTGGCGAGCACCGGCCCGCCGTCCAGCTCGATCGTCTCGTGCTTGGACGTCGACCCCGGATAATCGGTCGCGAACGTGACGTCCGTCGCGATCGCCATCGTCGGGTTCAAGCCCGCGGCCGCGAAGTAGGCGCCGCCCATGTTCGTCTCCTCGTTGACCGTGCTCGCCGCGTAGACGCCGACCTGGGCGCCGCGCTCGCGCACCCGCCGCAGCGTCTCCGCCACGATGAATGCTCCGGTCCGGTTGTCGAGGCCGCGGCCGCTGACCCGGTCGTGCAGGAGCAGCTCCGGTTCCCGCTTGTATACCGCCAAATCGCCCACCTGCACGATGCCCGCCAAGTCTTCCTTGCTTTTCGCGCCGCAGTCGATGCACAGATCGCCGAATTCGAAATCGTCCTTCAACCCGCCGTGATGCTGGGCGTTCGCGCCGATGACGCCGACGATCCGGCCCCCGGTTCCGAGAATGTCCACCTTCATGCCGACCGCCAGCTTTTGGCTGATGCCGCCCAGCGCGTCGACGTAGACGAATCCTTTGTCGTCGATGCGGCTGACGATAAGACCGATCTCGTCGCAATGGCCGGCGAGCAGCACTTTGAACGGCGCATCCGGGTTCAGCACGCCGATCGCGTTCCCGGCCAAATCGGTGCGCACTTCGTGGGCGAACGGCTTCACGTATTCGATCCATTTCCGCTGCACGCCCCATTCCTGCCCCGACGGCGAAGGCGTCGCCAGCAAGTCGAGCAAAAATTGTTTCGCTTGTTCGTTCATCGCGTATATACTTCCTTTCCTCTGCCCGAATTCATCGTCCTCCCGCCCGACGCCGGCGCAGCCGCCGGCATGGCGGTATTGTTCACAGGAGGCGGACGGATCTCCTATGCATTATCCCCATCATAGCCGCATTTGGTTCGTTTTGCCACTGTCCGGACGCGAATTCGGACTGGAACAAGGCGAATCGCGGGTGGCGCCCGGCACCGAACTTTTGGTAAGATGGGAATACATTGCTGATAAAGGTCGTGAAAACCGATGGGAGTCAAGTACAACCGCGAATACCGGGATATCGTCCGCGATCTCGGGCATGCGATCGGACAAATCGACAATTGCTACGAAGCGTTCGAGATGGAGCGCGCGGATTGGGACGCCTTGGACCGCGAGGAGCAGATCGAGTTCATGCGCACGCTGGCCGACGACATCTTCTATGGACTCGGCACCGAGCCTTCCATCGAGGTCGGCGAGGGCAAGGTGCAGTACGATCCGTCCAACCATATTATCAAAGTGTGGACGGAGTCGCAGATCGTTCATCTGGTCAAGCTGATTTGACGAAAGAACGGCCTTACCGAAGCGAAAGGGAGCCTGAAGGCGCGATGCCGGGGCTCCCTTTTTTTGAAGTTGCTACGGCCGGGACGGTCGGACCGTTCCCCCTGCCGCCTGCCGCTAGTTGTTGTGAACTTGTTGCGATTCGCTGCGACTTTGACGACTTTTTTCATCTCCCGCCCTAAGCCGTGTATAATGTGGGAAATAAGGCATTACGATTCGCAAACGGAAAGGATGGGCGGCATGCCGCAAACGTTATTGCTGGTCGACGACGAGGAGCAAGTGCTCGAGGTGATGCAGTCGTTTTTGCGCCAGGAAGGGTTCGCGATTCATACGGCCACGACGGGCAAGGAGGCTCTCCGGCTGGCGAAAGACAAAAAGCCGGATCTCGTCGTGCTCGACTGGATGCTGCCGGAGACGAGCGGTATCGAGGTGTGCCGGGAGCTTCGCGCGACAAGCCGCGTCGGCATTATCATGGTGACGGCGCGGGCGGAGGAGACGGACAAAATCGTCGGACTCGAGGTCGGCGCCGACGACTACATGACGAAGCCGTTCTCGCTCCGGGAGCTGTCGGCCCGCATCCGATCGGTGCTTCGCCGGCTCGAAGGCCGGGACGAGCCGGAGCGGCACATCCGGCGCGGCGAGCTGACGATCTCGGAATCGGAGTGCCGCGTCTGGAAAGGCGGCCGGGAGCTGTCGCTCACGCCGACGGAATTCAAGCTGCTGCTGACGCTGGCGGCCAAGCCGGGCATCGTCTACAGCCGGCTGCAGCTGCTGCAGGCCGCACTGGAGGACGACCTGTGGAACGACGAACGAACGGTGGACGCCCACGTTAGCCGGATTCGCAAAAAAATCGACGACGATCCCTCGAATCCCGCTTATATCCAAACCGTGTACGGGTTCGGCTACCGGTTCGGTGACCGCCGATGAGCGTCAGCCGCAAGCTGTTCGTCGCCATGGCCTCGTTCATCGCCGCCATGACGCTGCTGTTCGCTTTCGTGACGCAAGTCGTCCAAAAAGACGTGCTCGACGTCATGGTCGGCGCCGTCGGATGGAAAAAAGCCGAAGCGTTGGCCGATTCGCTCATCGACTATTACGAGCATAACGGCCGTTCCTGGACAGGCGTCGAGCAATTCCGGCCGGCCGACGAATCGTGGAACGCCGAAGGAAACGCCTCCTTCCTTCTCCTTTCCACGGGTCAAGAAGTGCTGTACGCGGGTGGCGGCGAAAGCGCGGCGATCGTCAAACGATGGGGCGGCAGAACGATTTTGAGCCTGGAGGATCGGTCGATCGGCCTGCTTTATTACTACGATCCGGACGTCGCCTACTTGTCCAAACTGCGAACCGGGGTCCGGGATTCGATGACGTTTCTGCTCGCAGCGGGCGGCATCGCGTTCGTCCTCGTCTCCCTGATCGTCGCCTACGCGCTGTCCAGAACGTTGACGGCTCCGCTCCGCCGGCTTTTGCCTGCCATCGAACGGCTCGGCAAAGGGGAATTCGGCGTGCAGGCACCGGTCCGGAGCGGCGACGAGTACGGAAAAGTCGCCGCCGCGTTCAACCTGATGTCGCGGCAGCTGGAGCGGACCGAGAAGGCGCGGCGCCATCTCGTCGCGGACGTCGCTCACGAGCTGCGGACGCCGATCACGATATTGCGCGGCAAGCTCGAGCTCGTCCAGCAAAGCGGCCGACCGGTCGAGCCGGAGAACCTGCTTCCGCTGCAGGACGAGCTGATCCGCCTGACGCGGCTCGTGGACGATCTGCATCAGCTGTCGCTGGCCGAGGCCGGGAAGCTTCCGTTCGAACGGAAGCCGACCTCAATGCCGGCTTTGCTCCGGCGCGTCGTCGACCGAATCGCTCCGGAGGCGGAAAGCAAGCGGATCGACGTCACCCTTTCCGGTACGGACGAGGGCGAGCCGATATGGGTCGATCCGAACCGGATCATGCAAGTGTTTCTCAATTTGCTCATGAATGCCGTGAGATACACCCCGTCTGGCGGCTCCATCCGCATCGCGATCGAACGGCTGCCGAATGAAGGCGGCGGCTTTCTGGAAATCCGGGTGATCGATACCGGCATCGGCATCGCGCCCGAGCATCTCCCCCTCCTGTTCGACCGGTTTTACCGGACCGACGAAGCCCGCGCCCGCAACAGCGGCGGCACGGGACTCGGACTCGCCATCGCCAAGGAGCTCGTGCAGCTGCACGGCGGTACGATCGAGGCGGAAAGCGTCCCGGATCGCGGGACGACGTTCGTCGTCCGGCTGCCGCAGACTCGGCCCCAATAATTTATTGCACAATAAAAGCGCCCCTGCCGAATCCAATCGGTGGCGGTGCGCCAATAGCGTCGACGGGCGATATGTACCGGAAGCCGGCCTTCATTCCGACTCCGGCCGGCTCCCGAACGGGCCGAACGGACGAGACGAACGATGGGGCACCGGCTGACGGGCGTCGTCCGTTTTTTTGCAGCGGAACACCCAGGCCGGCGGCACGTTCATCCACGTATAATCCGTCTCCATCGACGGGAAGTACGTCTTGAATTTCTTTTTGAGCAGCGGCGTGTATTGGAAGGCGACGAACGATCCGTCCGGCGCCAGCGCATCGTGAATCGCTTGGAGCAGCCGACTTTGCAGGTCGTCGGAGAAGTTGGCGAACGGAAGGCCGGATACGATCAAATCGAAGGGGAGGCCTTCCTCCCGCACGACCTCGTCCAACCGGAGCGCATCGTCCAGCACGGGAAGGCCGGGATAGCGGTGGCGCAAGCTTTCGCGGAACGATTCGTTTTGCTCGAACAGGTAAAGCCGGCTGTCGGGGCTGCGATGAAGCTGAAGATGGCGCGTAAAGACGCCTGTCCCCGGTCCCAGCTCCGCGATCCGGAGCATCTTGTCCCACGGCAGCGTTGCCGGGAGCATGGTGCGGGTCAAAAAAACCGAGCTCGGCACGATGCTGCCCACTTGCCCCGCATTGGCCAAAAATTCGCTGAAAAACGACGGCTTCTTCATTCGAATCGATCCCTACTTTCTTTTCCAACAAAGAGTAGATGGCGAAAAAGGAAGCGAAGCACGGCGCCGGATGAAGACGAATACGCGGCCGGCGAATACGGCTTTCCGGCCCCCGGTCCGTCGGCGCGGCGAGCGGCCGCAACCCCGATCGATCGGGACCGCGAGCCGGCCGAAGCGCTTGTCGGCAAGGAGCCCTCGTCCGGTTGTAAACGTTAACATAGGAGTTTGTTTACTACGGTATCATTACATTTCGAATGTGTCAACGTCACGCCGCTCCCCGAAACGAGCGAAAAGGCAAGGCGGACGACGCCTTGCCTTTCTCCGCATGCAACCGCGTCCGCCGTGGTCCTCAGAACGGCTTCACGACCATCAGGACGAGTACGGCCAGCGGCATCAGCGATGCAAGCAGCCCGACGTTGTCCCACGTCCGGGACGCTTTCCGGTATCGCGGCGTCAGCTTTCCTTCGCGGAGCGACCGCTCGCTCTCCCGAATCATGATCCGCTGATTCGGGATGAGCACCGCCGCCCACAGCAGCCCGGTCAAGACGAACAGGGCGAGCGACACGGTCATCCAGTTCCAGTCGGCGTGGGAATAGCCGAGCTGGCCCGCCATCATTTCTCCCGTACCGATCAGGAGCACGATTCCCGGCAGCGTGAACGCGTAGTCCGCGATCATGACGTTTTTCGCCGTCCGGTGAATATGGGACAGCTCTCCGCTCCGTTCGGCCCGTATTTTCCAAAACGCGGCCGTCACTACGTTCCCGATGAACATCACCGCCCCAAGCACATGAAGAAGCAGCAGCCATTTCATATGAGTTCCTCCCTGCCTATTGTCGATTTATTCCCATTATAATCGAAACGGCAGCCGCGGGAAGGTGAAGCAAGTCAGCGGGACGCGGTGACCAAAGTCACCTTCGCTTCGTTCGAGCCGGATGAGCCGTGACGAACGCGTCGGTCCCTCCTCCAGGATGTTCCGGAACCGATGTCGGAACCACCTCCCGACGAAAAACGCCGGAGCGTGGTTCTTTCTTTCCCTCCCCGGTCTGTGTCATGATGAAGGCGGGGGGATGCTTATGTTTAACGACTTCGAGCTCACGGACGACCGGCCGGTCTATATCCAGGTGAAAGATTACTTGAAACGTCTGATTGGTAAGGGCTCCCTGCGACCCGGACAGAAGCTGCCCTCCACGCGCGAGCTCGGCTTGCTGCTCTCCGTCAGCCGCAACACCGTGATCGCCGCCTACGCCGAGCTGGAGAGCGACGGGTTCGTCTATGCCGTACGGGGAAAAGGCAGCTATGTCGCGGCCGTTTCCGCACCCCCGGAAGCAGCCGCTCCGCCCTTCGAAATCGACTGGCTTTCCCGCATTAACGGATACGCCCGGCAAGCCGTGGAGCTGGACCGAATGAAAAACGGCATTCGCGCGGACAAAAACGTGATATCGTTCACCAGCATTGCGCCCGACGAGAAGTTGTTCGATTTGGAGCAAGTCAAGCGCGCTTTTCTTGACCGCATGGCGATCGAAGGGAACGTTCTGCTCAATTACGGCTACGCGAAAGGCTATAAGCCGCTTATCGATTATTTGTTGACCTACATGGAGCGCAAGGGCGTCGATCTGAGCGGGAAAGATATGCTGATTACGAGCGGCTTCACGGAAGCGTTCGACATCGTCCTGTCCGCCCTGCGCCGAAAAGAAGGCGGGTCGGTCCTATGCGAAAACCCGACCCACTACACCGCGATCAAAAACTTCAAGCTGAACGGCTACGACATTACCGGCATTCCGATGGAGCAAGACGGCATTCATCTGAGCGCGCTGGAACGCGCCTTATCGGAACGGACGTACGATTGCGCCTATTTGATCCCGTCCTATCACAATCCTACCGGAATCGTAACGTCCCCCGCCAAACGAATGGCGGTCATGCAGCTGATGGCCCGCCACGGCGTTCCGGTCATCGAAGACGGGTTTAACGAAGAGCTGCGATATTCGGGCTCGCACGTTTCTCCTTTAATCGCAACGGCGGGGCGAGGCAACGGCGTCATTTATCTCGGCAGCTTCTCCAAAGTGCTCTTCCCCGGCCTCCGGGTAGGCTGGGTGCTGGCGGACCGCCGGCTCGTCGACAGCCTGGAAAGCATCAAACGCTCCCGCAGCATCCACACCTCGACGCTGGATCAGTCGCTGCTTTATCAATATTTGCAAAACGGCAATTTCGAGAAATATTTGAAAAAGGCCCGCTCCGAATATAAACGAAAATACGAGTGGACGAAGCTTTGCTGCGAAACGCATCTCCCTTACAAACGACTATCGGGGGACGGAGGCTTGCATCTGTTTGTCGAATTCGAGGCGCATTTCGATACGACGGCGCTGCTTCGCGCCTGCGCGGACCAAGGCGTCATCTTTACGCCGGGGGATATGTTCTACACCGACGGCGGGGGCCGGCATACGATGCGGCTCGGATTTTCGAGAGTGAGCGATGAGCATATCGCGAGAGGGCTTGCCATCATCGGCCGAACGGCCAGACGGATGTTGGAATAACGAAACTCGGAACGGATGGTGACTTGTTGTGAGCCAGAACTATATGACGCGGCGCGTCCGGGACATTCCGCCTTCCGGCATTCGCGCCTTTTTCGAACGGTCGGGGGAGAATCCGGATACGATTTCGCTCGGGATCGGAGAACCGGATTTCGTTACGCCGGAGCATGTCCGGGCGGCCTGCATTCGCGCCCTGCATGAAGGAAAAACGAAGTACACCCCGAATGCCGGTCTGTACGAGCTGCGGGAGGAAATCGCTTCGTATTTGCATGACGGTTTCGGTCTGCACTATGAACCCGCGAACGAGATGCTGGTCACGGTCGGCACGAGCGAAGCGGTCGATTTGGCGCTTCGGGTACTGGTGGAGCCGGGCGACGAAGTGCTGATTCATACTCCCTGTTATATCGCCTACTCCCCTCTCGCCCATCTTCATGGCGCTCGAGTCGTGGAAGTGCAAACGACCGCGGAGGAGCGATTCAAGCTGACGGCTAGGGCGCTGGCCGAGTCGTTGACGCCCCGATCGAAGGTGCTCGTCGTCAATTTCCCGAACAACCCGACGGGCGCGGTGATGACGGAGGACGATTGGCGGCCGGTTGCCGAGTTGGCCGTGCGAAACGACCTGATCGTCATCTCGGATGAAGTGTACGCCGAGCTCGCTTACGGAACGCGGCATGTCAGCATCGCTTCGCTTCCGGGCATGAAGGAGCGGACGATCGTCATTAACGGCTTCTCCAAAGCGTTCGCGATGACGGGATGGCGGATCGGCTATGCGTGCGGCGGCCGGGAGCTGATCGGCGGCATGCTCAAAATCCATCAATACACGGCGATGTGCGCACCGGTTCTCGGACAAATCGCCGCCATGGAATCGCTGCGCAACGGACAGGCCGCGAAGGAAGCGATGAAAGCGGCGTTCGACGAGCGCAGGCGGACGTTCGTCGGCGGTTTGAGAGCAATCGGACTGCCGTGTCACGAGCCGCAAGGCGCCTTCTATGCGTTCCCTTCCATCGCGCACACGGGGCTAACCTCCGAACGATTCGCCCGGCTGCTGCTGGAGGAAGCGGGAGTAGCGGTCGTTCCGGGTCATGTGTTCGGAACGGGAGGAGAAGGCCATATCCGATGTTCGTATGCGGTTTCCGCACCGCAGCTTGCCGAAGCGCTTGCGCGCATGGAACGGTTCGTTAGCGTACCGGAACAAGCTTCTTCCCGATAATATCGACCGCCCGATAACCCCGCTTGCAAGAGGGCGCGAATGGGACGAACCGGCATGCTCATACGATGGTAAGGTAGAAGCACCATTATCGCCATCATCGGCCGAAGCGCCGGAAGGAGGCTTCCGTGAACGATTTTCGCGACCGGACGTTTTGGAAGAAGCTCCGCTCCCAGGCCGACCGGACGTTGGGGGAGCAATTTTGGCAAGATATGTCCGGCTTGCTGCCGACCCAGCAGCCGCGAACGGACGTATACGCCACCGCGGACCGGCTGTACGTCGTCATCGAGCTTCCGGGCTGCAGGCCGGAGGAATCGGTCAAGCTGTCCGTGCACAAAAACGCGCTGCACGTCAGGGGCGACATCCCGTGCCGATATCCGATCGAGGAGGACGACCGGATCGTGGCCGAACGGTTTTTCGGGCAGTTTCACCGCGTCATCGACCTGCCTTCCGGCATTTCGGCGGAAGGGATGAAAGCCCGATACCGCGACGGGCTGCTGACGGTCGAGTTCGTCCGCCGAACCGAGCCCGATAACGCCGTCGACATCGCGATCGAGTCCGAGGAGCCGGCGGCGGAGGCCCGGGACGCCGAGCCGGTCCGTTCGGAACCGTCCGATCCGGCGGGCTTCTATTCCGAATAAGGAGGCGGCTCATGGTACGTATCCGTTTCGAATCGATCGAAGTCGAAAAGCTGTCCGACAGCTCGTCCATCCAGTCGGGCGTGAACGTCATCGTCGGACGTACGAGCCGCGACGAAACGAACGAAGGGTTCGGCTCGATCGGCGGCTGCGGCAACCGGGCGGAGGGCGGTCGACACGCCGTCCGGACGGGCCGGCCGGCACCACGTACGCAAGGTGCGGACTGATGGCGGCGTCGCTCTTCTCCCCCAATTTCGTCATTGGCCATATCCGGATCGGCAGCGTGGAAGGCGCGTCCTGCGTCAATATGGGCAACAACTTTCCTTCGCAATTTCAAAGCCATAAGAAGCACAATCAAGGCTTCGGCGAAGTAAGCGGCGACAACAATCGGCTGTCCGGCACGAGAGCGGCGCTCGACGACGCGGACTTCGTGGAATGGATGTCGGGCGAAGCGGCGTCGGACGTTCCCGAGCCCGTCCGGCGGTGGTTCGCCGAGCTCGTGCGCGATTCGGCGAAGCCGCAGCCGGACATCGGCAGCTAGCCGCCTACAGCAGGCCCGCTTGCCGAAAGACGGTCGGCGACCCGCACGACGCGCAGAACGCCGCGTCGGACCGGTTCACTTTCGAGCAGCCCTTGTGCAAAGGGCTCTTTTTTTTCGTGCATTTGTTGACGAGCGGAGCGCCGCACCGGACGCAATACTGGTCCGTCTTGTCCGGCTGGTGCCCGCACCGGATGCACGGATCTTTCTCTTCCTCCGCCATATCGATCCCTCCCGCATGCGCACGACCTGTTCCGATATCGTATGCGGGAAGCCGGGGAATTGACCGTGCCGCCGGCACCAAGCCGCCTCGCGCCGGGACTCGGACGATCGAGACGACGAAAGGGCCGCCCGCCATTCGGGCAGCCCTCCATTCGTTCGCGATTCGTTTCGCGCTCGCCCGCTCCGGCTAGCGCCGCTCCCGCTTCAGTCCCCGTGCCGGATCGGAATTTCTTTGACCGGCGACGCTTCCTCCTTCGGCATCGTCACCTCCACGACTCGCTGCCTGCACACCGCCTTCGTCCCGTCGACGCGGACCGGAACCGGCAGCTTGATCGTCTTCTCCCGCTCTCCGGGGAGACCGGTCACCTTCAGCTCGTGCGAATACGCAAACAGCCGGACGGCCCGGGGGTCGACGTCGGGCGAAAGCCGGATCCGGGCGATAATCGCCCGATGCGTCTCGAACACGCTGCAGGCGACTGCAGGCGACGTCGATTTGTTGTCCGGAGGCATCGGCCGCGCCTGATTGACGTTGACGTCCGGAACCGCTTTGGCGAGCACCTGCCGCACGTACTGATCCACCCACGGGATCGTGCCGGCGCCTCCGTTCCACGCCTCCTTCCATCCCCCGTCGCCGAAAAACCGGGTTTGAAAATCGTCCCAATCGAACGGGAACGCCGCTCCCGCCGGCTCCCCGTCGTTCGTCCGGCTCATCCGCCCCGCCTCCCCTTATCCGAATCGTGCGATCAACACGCCTTCGCCGCCCGCTGCGCGCTCAGGATAACGTCGCGGTCGTCGATCGGCGTATCGATCAGGTCGTTGTCGTAGATGACGTTGACGTTCCCTCTCACCTCGTTGCCGTCGCCCGTAACATCCGTAATGCTGGCGTTCGTCTTGCTGTGCGAGCTCCAGCCGTACTGCAGGTTCGTGCCGACGAAAATGCCGGCGTTCGTGCCGATCGAGTTGACGACGATGCGGTCGAATTGGACCAGAAGCTTCGTATCGGACATCGGTTGTCGGCGTCCTCCTTACGATTGGATGCTCGGACCGCCATCCCTCTCGAAGCCGTCCAAAATGAGCGTATCCAAAAAATCGTTATCCGACAGCAGGTTCAAATTGCCCGCAATGGGGCCGCCGCCGCCGAACGCGTTGAAGATCGTCCCGATCGACATTTGGTTCTTGTTGTGCGAGTCCCAACCCGGCGCCGCCGCTTCACCGATAAAGACGGCCGCGTTCGTCGCTTGGGCGTTCACGTATATTCCGTTAAAAATAATCGTGCCCGGCATGAAAGTTCCTCCAATCCGCTCCTTATTCGAACTATATGCCGCCGTACCGCTGTCCTATTCGTTTCCCGCCTTTCGGGAAGCATGTCTGGCGGGCGGCGCCCATATACTGTAAGAGACGAGTGTCTAATTCGGACGAACGAGGAACGAAACCCATGCTCAATTGGTTTGCGGGACGAGGCAAGCGGGACGAACCCCGTCCGGCGGGGGACGAGTTGCGCCGGCTGGAGCAGCATATCGAACGGCTCGAACGGACGCTGCAGGCGCTCGCGAACGAAACCCGCAAGCAGAGCGTCGTCGTACGGCAATTGCATATTCATCGGCCCGTCGTGGAAAACGTTACGTTCCGGCTCGACTCGCTCGATATCGACGAATTGAGCGGCTCGCTCAACCTGGGCAACAACTTCGACGTCCAGCTCGATCCCGACGCTCTTTTCGGACGCAAAAAGGAGTCGGCGAAACGGCCTCCCGGCGATGCCGGCGCCGGTCCGGACGCCGCTTCGCCGAAAAAGCCGGAAAAGCGGCGGGACGGGGCGACTCCCGAAGCCGCTTTTCGCCGGACGCCGTCGGGGTTTTCGGTCGACACGACGCCGTACGCGCACGCCGACCGCCCGGCCGCGCCCAACCGCGAGCCGCCGTCTTCGCGTAAGCTGTAGCAGAGAACGGGAAGGCGGTCGCCGTCACCCGGGAAGGAGCGAACGACGCCGTGACGTATTCCACGATCGTGTTCAAACAAATTAGCGTGCAGCAAATGAGCGGCAACAGCGGCGTATTCGTCGGCAACAACGACGCCTCGCTCTGGGGATCGTTCGGCAAGCAGCAAACCGGCGTTCAGGCGGACGGCGACGCTGTCCGCAACCGGACGTACTTTCGCGACAACGACGTCGTCGACATGGTCGCGATCGGTCCGTCCGCGTTTGCGAGCGGCTTCCGCCGCAGCCGTTCCGGTGCCGGCGGCAGGCCGAAAACGAACGGCCGCTCCGCTATGCGCGCTCGCGGCGGCCGACGGCCGAAACGGCGCAAAAGCCGATCCAACGCGAACACGACAAAAAAGAACCGATCGTCCCGCTGAGCCGGAACGTTCGGTTCTTCTCGTATACGGGGCCATCGTCCCGCATCCTCTTAATTGACGGACTTGCGCTCCGCTTGCGGCTTGACGTCGACGACGTTCTCCGCCTCGGCTTCCTGGATCATTTGCCGGCTTCCTTTGCGGAACTCCCGCATCGTGTCCCCGATCGCGCGCCCGAGCTGGGGAAGCTTGGACGGCCCGAACAGAAGCAAGCCGATCAGGACGATCAGAATAAGACCGGTCCACCCGATATTGAACGGCATATCAATTCCCTCCCTATGCTTGACCTCCGAATCGGCCGCCGCCCCTCCATCGGGATCCGGCCGCTTCCCGGGAAGCCTATACTTCCACGATAACAGACAGCCCGGCCCGGGGCAATCCCCCGGGCGGGCCAAATGCGCAAATTATTGAAATTTTACAATTACGCGATGTCGACGGCTTCGCCTCCGGCCACCGCCGAACGGGCTTCCGCCTCGGCGATGGCGAGCGCCATGAGCGAATCGGCCGGCGTCGAACGTTCGATCGGAAGGTCGTGCAGCACCGCGTCGGCGAAATAGCGGATTTCCCGATAATAGCCGGTATCCTTCGACAGCTCGGGGACGAACCCTTTGCCGTCCTTCGGGTTATCGCGCAGCGTCCGTTTCTCGAAGACGAGATTGCCGCCTTCGAAATTGACACGGAACGACATTTCGAAGCCGAACTCGCCCTGAAGCGTCCGGTCGCACTGCGTGCTGACCACTTTCCGGTCCGGATACGCGTAATGGGTCGAGATGATGTCGAACGTGCTGCCGGGCAGGACGTCGAGCGCTTGCGTCGATACCGACTGCGGCGTGCCGAACAGCCAGTTGACCATGTCGATGTCGTGGATGTGCAGGTCGTATAGCCCTCCTCCGCTCGTCTCTCCGCGTACCATCCAATCGTTGTACGTCCATTTCGGCGGATTGCCGCCGCGGAAAAAATGCGCCGACAGCACGCGGCCGTACCGCCCGCTCTCCACCGTTTCCTTCAAATATTCGTACTCCGGCCAAAACCGCAGCACTTGGGCGATCATCAGTTTCCTGCCGCTCTTCTCCGCCGCCTCCAGCATCCGCCGGCCCGCAGCCGTGCTGAGCGCCATCGGCTTCTCGCATAGGACGTGCAGCCCGCGGCCGAGCGCCTTGACCGTCATTTCCTCGTGGAGGTAGCTCGGCATGGCGATGTCGACGATGTCGAACTCCTCCTCCGCCAGCATCCGGTCGAAGTCATGGTAAGCGCGATAACGGGACAAGTCGAATTCGTCGCCGCCCGACTGCAGATTGCCTTCGACGAATATGCCTTGAAACTTTTTCTCGTCCAAGTCGCAAATCGCCGTCACTTGGATCGGGTAGCCTTCGCGCTCCAGCCGCTCGTAGTTTCTCAAATGCATCCGCCCCATGAAGCCGAGGCCGACCAAGCCCACTTTCAACATATGCGTTCTCTCCTTCGATATGATGCGGCGACCGATGACGCGCGAGCCGCCGGTTTACACCGGAAACCGGACGGCGTTCGGCCGCGTCCAGACGAGGTGCTGGACGAACCCTTCGGCTACGGCGCAGCCGGCTTGAATGCCCCGCGTCTTGCCGAGCGTCGTGACGAAATCGACGATGTCGACGTTGTCGTGCTCCTTCAGCCAGGCGAGCTGGCTCTGATGCTTGCGCAGCATGTCGAGCTTCGTCTCCAGATGATCGGTCACGTCGACGTAGAACGTCGGCTCGAAGCCGAGGCAGGACAAATTGTCCATATAATACAGCCCCGGCACCTTGTCGGCCGCCGGATGGTTCGTCTTGAACCACGGCAGCGTAGCGAAAAACGTCGCATGGAAGACGAGCTGGCTGACCGCGATATGGTCCGGCATATAATCGTTCGGCGCATGGGTGATGACGATATCGGGCCGGGCGTACCGGACGAGGTCGATGAACGTCATCCGGTTCTCCTGGTTTTCGGCGATAATCTCCCCGTCGCCGAAGCCGAGCGAAATGACCTCGCTGCCGATAACCGCCCCGGCTTCCTGAGCCTCCTTGCGGCGAATCTCGGTCAGCTCCTCCGGCGGAATCGTATAGTGGCCTTTATCGCCTTTGCACGCGTGGCAAAGCACGATATGATGGCCGGCCTGCTTCAGCTTGGACAGCGTTCCGGCGCACGATATTTCGATGTCGTCCGGGTGCGCCCCGACGGCCAAAATATTCACTTGTACCGCCCCTTTCTTCGCGTCGTCAGTTCAATTCGGGCTCGAGCGGGCCGGCCAGCTCCCGCAGGAAAAACAGCTTCCCGGGAATCGTCGGCATATAGCTGGACGGCACCCATGGGTCCGGACCGTACTTCAACGTCGTAAGCAGCGACATGCCCTGCCACATCATGCCTCGACCGAGCGCCCCGTCGGCGCCGCCGATCGCGTAGTCCGCCTGCAGGAACAGTCCCGGCCCGATCGTGTTGGCGTAGCACGGCACGAGCGTCGTCCGGCTTTTGAAGCTCGTGATCGCGTTCTGCTCGATCGTAAGCGGGTGCAGCTTGGCGGCGATCCGGTGCGTATCCGCCCTCCACTCGGCTTCCGAAGCGTATTCTCCGGCGAAATGCGGCTCCCAGAACGCGATATGGAACACGCGTCCGATGCCGTACACGACGGCCAGCTTCGCCCCTTCGCCGCGCAGCTTGGCGATTTTGTCCGCGTAAGCCGGCAAGTTTTCCTTCGTCGCGAAATGACGCTGCGCGGCCGGAACGGTCAATTCGCCGAGCGGCGCGTAGAAGCTGTTCTCCATGGCGTATTGGAACGCGCCGGGGTTGGACGGCGGCAGCGTGTTGCCTTCGGCGTCGCTCCATTCGTCCATGTTGAAGCCGTATACGTGGGAAGCGCTCACGTTCCACGCCTGCAGGAAGTAGACGGTCCACTTGTACATCCCCATCGGCCCGACCGGCAAAATGATCGCGAGCTTCTCCCCCCGATCCCGCGTTTCGCGGATCAGCATCGCGATTTCGTGACCCATGTACGCGTCGAACTGCTCCAGGCTCGCGCACGGGACCGGGCGGAAGCCCGGATGCCAATGCGGCTCCGGCTTCAGCGCTTCGGCAGGGGGCGTGCCCGCACACCGGTCGATCTTCTCCAAGTCCCAGCCCGACGGGAAAAACGACTCCATCATCGAGCCTCGGATCGTCGTGAACAAGTTCATTCCCATTCCTCCTTCCGGCCGGCCCGTTCAAGCCAGCCAAGTCGTCAAATTGTCGATCGTCTCGCGGATATCTCTCGCCTGCTCCTCGCCGGAAATTTCCCGTTCGATGATCAGATCGCCGTCGTAGCCGATCGAACGAAGCTTGGCAAGAAACGCGGGGAAGTTCACCTTGCCGGTGCCGACGAGCACCTCTTTGCCGAGCAAGTCTCCGTTCGTCGGATAAAGCCCGTCCTTCACGTGCACGCAGCGCACGTACGAGCCGACGACGTCGAGCGCGTCGATCGGGTTGCCCTTGCCGTACAGGATCAAGTTCGCCGGATCGAGGTTGATGCCGAGATTGGACGTGCCGACCCGCTCGATCGTGCGCAGCAGCACGACCGGCGTCTCCTGGCCGGTCTCGAACCAGAAGCCGAGCCCTTTTCCTTCGCAATAGGCGGCCACCTCGCGGATCGCTTCGACGACGCCTTCGTAGTTCGGGTCCGTCATGTTTTCCGGGATGAAGCCGCAATGCGTGACGAGCGCGGGCGCGCCGATCCGCTCGGCGAAGTCGGCCCACCGCTTCAACGTGGCGACGCGCTCCTTGCGGTACGCTTCCGGCACGAGACCGAGCGTAACGGGCCCTTCCGTGAAGTTCCATTGGCCGGGACCGGCCACCCATCCCCACATGGCGCATATGCGCACGTTATGGTCGCGGGATTCGCGGATGACGGTGTCGGCGATTTCCGTCGTGCACAGCTCCGGATTCCAGCCGATCAGCTGGCAGACGTTCAAGCCGAATTGGCTCACATGCTCGAAGCAGTTGCCGCCGTTTTTCAAAATGTTGACGACGCCGATTTCCATCGCTAGCGCCCTCCGTTTCTGACTTGGATTCAACGTAATCATAACGTGAAGCGGGAACCCGATCTTTAGACGATGAAACGGCTTTTTTGCACATCCGGTTGTACAATCTTCCGAAATATTTGCATTTTCTTTCGCGCCGGACGATCCATTTTCCGACAAAGACAGGATTTTCTGATTTCATGTGGAATGTTAGACGAAAGAGAACGTTTTCAACGAAAAGGGGCGATACTCGACGATGCGGTTCCCACGTTACGAAATTCGCGAAGACATTCACATTCGCAAGCTGATCTCGTGCTATTATTTCGAGCTGTCCAAAAACTACAAGTATGCCGGCGAGAAGCACGACTTCTGGGAAATTTATTACGTGGACAAGGGCGAAATCGAGATCGATACGGATTCCGGCCACTTTTGCCTGAAGCAGGGCGACCTGCTCTTTCACGAGCCGGACGAATTTCATAGCCCGAAAAGCAACGGAAAAGTATCTCCGAACGTCTTCGTCGTCACGTTCGAATGCGAGTCCGAGCCGATGTCGTACTTTTTGCGGAACAAGCTGTTCCACCTGAACGGCAAGGAGCGCACCGTGCTCGCCCATCTTATGGAGGAAGGCTGGAACTCGTTCGGCCCGAGTCCGAAAGGAAGCGGCCGCATCCTGTACCCGCGGGAGGGCGCCCCGTTCGGCAGCGAGCAGCTGTTCAAGGTGCATCTGGAGACGCTGCTCATATACTTGATCCGGGCCGGCCACGGCAATTCGGACGTCGAGGCGACGCCGGTCCCCCGCGAGAAGCCGGAATCGGGCATGACCGACAAAATCATCTCGTACATGAGCGACCATCTCGGCGACAATTTGACGCTCGACCAGCTGTGCGACCATTTCGCCATCGGGCGCACCCAGATCAGCATCATGTTCAAGAAGCGGGTCGGCTGCGGCGTCATGGAATATATGAACCAGCTGAAAATCGACCGCGCCAAAACGCATATTCGCGAAGACGTCTACAATTTGACCGAAATATCCGAGCTGCTCGGCTACAGCAGCGTCCACTACTTCTCCCGCCACTTCAAAAAATCGACGGGCATGACGCCGTCGGAGTATGCGAAGACGCTGTCCGGCGGCTACACGCGGATTATGAAATAACGTTCGAGCGGTCGCCGACGTTTGCACAAAAAAAAACGAAAAGAAACACTCCTCATCGCGCCGTGTTGCGCAATGAGGAGTGTTTCCGCTTATCGGATCGATCGAAGCGTCATCCGAACAAAATTTCGCGATGGCTGCGGTGCGATTCGTACGTCCCGAGTATAATTTCGAGCGAGTGCTTGCCGTCGCGGCCGGTGACGATCGGCTGCCGGTCCTCGAGCACCGCGAGCGCCATGTCGCGGATTTGGACGGCGTGACCGTCCGGTACGACCTGGAACGGCGGGAACGCCGGAATGTCCGGCTGCTCGCCGATCAGGTCGAGCGTCGTGATTTCGTCTCCGGTAAGGACGATCGTCCCTTTGTCACCGTGCAGCACGATGCGATGGTCCGGCTGCTTGTACGCCGTCGTCGTCGCTTCGATCGAGCCGAGTGCGCCGTTCTTGAACTGCATCGAGACGACGGCGGTATCCTCCACCTCGATGGTTCGCAGCACGTTGCGCGCATAGCCGTGCAGCGAAGCGACCGGCCCGGCCAGCCATTGCAGCAGGTCGATCGTATGAATGCCCTGGTTCATCATCGCCCCGCCGCCGTCCATCGCCCACGTGCCCCGCCAGCCGGCGCTGTCGTAATACGCCTGGTCGCGGTAAAACTTGACGTAGCCCGAGCATAGGCTCAGCTTTCCGAGCTTGCCGTCGTCGACCAGCTTCTTCACGAATTGCGAAGATGGCGACATGCGCCGGGGGAATATCGCCGCCAGCTTGACGCCGATTTCCTCGCACGCCTCGACCATCCGCTCCGCGTCCGACAGCTGAATCGCCATCGGCTTCTCGCAGACGATATGCTTGCCCGCCTCCGCAGCGCGAATCGTCTGTTCCGCATGCATGCCGCTCGGCGTGCACAGGCAGACGACCTCGACGTCCGGGTCGGCGAGCAATTCGTCGTAATCCGTGTACGTTTTGACGCCGTATTTCGTTCCGTATTCCTCCGCTCGTTTCGCGTTCGCGTCGCAGACCGCGACGAGCTCGGCTTCCGGCGCCCGCTCGATGCCGATAAAGTGGCTGAACGAGATGCCGCCGCAGCCGACGACGGCAAAACGCACCTTGCGTTGGGGATGGCTCATTGGGGGTTCTCTGCTCCTTTGTTAATATCATTAATATTTTGTAGTGTTAATAACTCTCGCGTGTTCGTCCGCAAGCACGGCCGCCCGGCTCGTCTCGACGATATCCCGATGCGTAAGAATGCACGGCTTCCCTTCGATCCGATCGAGAAAGTCGCGCGTGATCGTAGCGGACAACGGCTCCGGCTCAACCCGGACGAACGGCTCGCCGTTCGTCACTTGGAAATACAGCTCCCCGTTCTTGTCGCAGGACGGGTCGCCGCTAAGCCTCAGCTCCGCGCAGCCTTCCGTGCCGGTGACGAAGATGCGGCAGTCGCCCCACGTCCAGCTTTTGTCGGGCGTATGCCAGTCCGCATACAGCTGCGCCATCGTCCCTCCTTCGAGCAGCACCTGGGCGCACGCCGTATCGTAGAACGTCGGATGCTCGGGCAGGATGTGCTTCGCCATCAACGTCTGCACGTAGCCGATTTCCTGGCCCGTCAGCCACCGGAGCAAATCGAAGTCGTGCACGAACAAGTCGATGACGATCCCCCCGTTCCGCTCCTTCGAGAAATGCCAGTCGTGGCGGGACGCGGGCGACAGCCGATGCGGCTTGCGCATCGAAATGGCGGCGATCCGCCCGAGCTTGCCGTCTTCGATCGCGCGCTTGAGCGCCGCCACCGACGGACGAAACCGCTCCGTCAGCAGCATGCCGATCGAGATGCGCCCGCGCGCGACGACCTCCTCGAGCCGGGCGAGCCCGTCGCGGCCGGTCGCAATCGGCTTGTCGAGCATGACGTGCTTGCCGTGCCGCTCGCACCATTCGATGACGTCAAGCTTGTCGCTGTTGACCGCCGACGAGCCGATGATCGTCACCGTTTCGTCCCGGAGCGGCTCGACGCCGTCCAGCAGCGGGATGCCGTGCTGGGAGGCGAGGCGCTCCGCGAGCGCGTTGCGCTCCGGGTCGTAGATGCCGGCGCACGTCGCGCCCGCCTCGATCATTTCGGTGACGAATGTGGCGATATGGCCGTGCTGGCAGCCGTAAATGCCGAATCGGATGGACATAGGGGAACACCTTTCCTTTCTTCTATTCGACCAGCCCCGTTCGCTCCACGCCTTCCACGAACCACCGTTGGGCGATCATGTAGACGAGAAGCGGCGGCATGATGATAAGGAAGCTGGCCGCCATGCGGATCGTTTCGTTCAGATCGAAGCCGGCCTCCGCGTCGGGGTACAGCCCGGACAGCACCTTGTTCAAGTTGAACAGGCTGAGCGACAGCGGCAAATCTTTGCCTCCGAGCATGAGTCCGGTCACGAACGTCTCGTTCCAATGCCAGACGAACGAGAACAGGAACACGACGAGAATCGCCGGCTTCGCGAGCGGGATCATGACGCGCCAGTAGACGCGGAACGGACCGGCTCCGTCGATGAGCGCCGCGTCCTCGAGCTCCTTCGGCAGCGTCATGAAAAATTGCCGGAAAATGATGACGAACAGCGCGCCCCGGACGCCATGGCCGAGCATTGCCGGCAATAGGATCCCCCAATGGGTGCCGAGCAGCCCCAAATGCTTGAACAGCACGTACAGCGGGATGATGAGCGTCTGCGGCGGGATCAGGAAGCTGAAGATGAGCAGCGCGAACAGCACGTTTTTCCCCGGAAACTTCAGCCGGGCGAAGGCGTAGCCGGCGATCGAGCAGAAGACGACCTGCGCCACCGCCGCGCTGACGGACAAGAGAAGCGAATTTCGCAGCGCCTCCGGAAATTTCAGCCCTTGCCACGCCAGCTTCAGGTTCGCCCACTCGAACGACGTCGGCACCCATTTCACGGTCGGATCGAGCAGGTCGGCCGTCGTCTTGAACATCGTCGACAGCATATACAGAAACGGCGTCAAATACATGAGCGCGATGTCGGCCAGCACGAGGTACAACAGCGCCAGCACGACGATCCCTTTCCGCTCGCGGTCGCCGAACAGCAGCGTGCGCGTCCGTTCGAGCCATAATCTCCACACCATGTCGATTTCCTACCTTTCCCCCGCGTAGTGGACGAATTTGCGCGACAGGCCGAGCACGATCAAGATCAGGACGAAAACGACCGAGAAGTAGATCCACCCTTGGGCGCTCGCATAGCCGTAACCGAGATTGGCGACGGTCATGTTGGAGACGATCATGTTCAGCACCGGGTTGAGCAGCGGCACGGTAAACATGTCGACGATCGTGTACACGACGTTCAGCAGGATGAACGGCGTCAGCGCGGGCAGCGTAATTTTCCAAAACATTTCCCACGGCGTCGCCCCGTCGATGAGCGAAGCTTCGTACACGCTCGTGCCGATCGTCTGCAAGCCGGCCAAGTAGATCAAAATTTGCACCCCGGAGTACCAGAGGATGACGACGAACAGGTTGAGCACGGTCAATATCGGCTCCGCCCAAAACGTCGGCACGTTCGCCGAGACGAAGCCGGCGATGTCGTACTTGTTCAGCATGTCGAGGCTGCCCGCCTTCTGGTTGAAAATTTCCGACAGCACCTGCCCCGTGCTGAAGATGACCGGAAGGAAGAAGACGGCGCGGAACCCCATCCGCCCGCGGAACTTCATGTTGAGCAGAATGGCCACGAACAGCGAGAACAGGACGATGATCGGAATGACGAGCAGCGTATTTTTCAAAATGTTGATCAGCGCGGCGACGAACGTATTGTCGGACAAAAACGCGTACGAGTAATTTTCCCACCCTTTGAACTCGAACTTCATCCCTTCGCCCGTAAACCGGACTTTCTGGAAGCTCATATACAGGGAGAAGCCGAGCGGGAACAGGACGAACAAGCCGAGCCCGACGAGCCAAGGCACGAGGAACACGTATCCGGATATCGCCTGCTGCGCTTCGATCGAAAGGCGGGAACGCCTTTTGCGCCATCCGATTGTCGGCTTCATCTTATCCCCCACCTCCGAATACGGCAAAATCGAGCGGCTTGACCGTACGGCCCCCGTAGGCGTAAGCCGTGTCGTTGTAATTGACGACGATCGCGACGCCGTTCTCGTAGCGGGTTTCGGCTACGCCGGGCGCCAGCTCCCGATGATCGGCAATGAACGCGCTCCGCAGCGGGCCGAGCGCTTCGTTCCACCGTTTGTACTCGGAGGCGACGGTTTCCTTCCATTCCTCGTACCGGCTGCTGTATATAAAGCTGCCCGCCGTATGGCGAAGGTTCGCCGGATCGTCGTACGTGAGCAAATATTGCGGAACGGCGCCGACCTCGATCGAGCGAAGAAACTCGATCGTCCCGGCTTCGCGCAGGTTGCCCCACTCTCCCGAATAATCGATCAGCCCGTGAAGGGCGATCGGCAGAAACGGCACCGCCTTGGTCGCGACGAGGTCGTAGCTGTCGCCGATCGGCATTCGCTGGACGAAATCGAGGCTGCCGACGATGTAGCCGTTTCCTTCCGCTGCACCGGCCGAGCCGAGCCGCTCTTTGGCGAGCTTCAGCAGCTTGCGGTAGTCGGCCGCCGCCTCGGCGCGCGAAGCCGGGTGCTCCGCCCGGTAATCGGAATAAACGCTGCCGAACCCTTCGAAGTAGAGGCCGTCGACGCCGAGCGATTCGTACTTGCCGACGTTCTCCTCGAACAGCCGCAGCGCGACCGAGGCGGGATTGACGTATTCGTTCTCGCCCATCGTCTTGCCGAACTGCGCCTTGTTGTTGATATCCTTCAACGCGTCGCGCGACGGGACGAACCGGGCGTTCAGCCGCGACCGGGTGTAATCGGCCTGCAAGTAGACGCGGTCGCCCTGCGCCTGCGCCGCGTCGACGAACGCGGACAGTCCTTTGTCGCCGCCGAGCTCCTTCTCCGCCGGCGGCACGTCGGGCATCACGTTGCGGTCGCCCCCTTTCGCCCAGCCGTTGTACAGAACGCGGATCGGCCCGACGCCGGCATCGTGCAGTCCTTGCAAGATCGCCGCGCCCTGCTCGAACGTCGTCGCCGGGACGAAGCTCGGCGAGAACAGCCCTTTTTCCTGGGCGCCGCCGTACAGCGTCAAGTACAGCGGAAGCGGCTCGGCCGCCGACGCGCTGCGCAGCTTGGCCATGCCCTGCGTCTCCGTCAAGTAGCCGCGGTAATCGGCGGCCATCCCCGCATAATCGGCCTTGTCGCCGGATTGAAAGTAGTATCGGAGGCGCCGGTCCTCGTCGGAGCGCGCCTTCTCGACCGTCTTGTAGCCGGCCCCCAGCTTGCTCGTCTGGCGGAAATATTCGTTCCGATAGACGAATTGCGGCGCGATCCAGTGGTACGACGTGTACAAGCCCGCCGGCGTCGCGTGCACCGTAGCGGTATATTCGCCCTCCTCGATGACGGCGAGGAACGAATGCGCGTCGCGCTTCATGCCGAAAGCCGGGAAAATCGAAAACGTGCCCGGCTGGCCGGGAATGGCCCGGTCGCCGCCGTACAGCTTCGCCGACACGCGCGAAAGCAGCTGGTGCTCCTCCTTCATCGGCACGACCGCGCCGCCTTGCAGCGGCACGAGCATGTAGCCCTCCTCCTTCACCGCCTGCTTCTGGACCGCTCCGAAAAACGGGAACGGCCAGATCGAGACGACCTGCTTGCCCGCGCTCTCCACGATCGATCCGGCCGGCACGGACACTTCGACATAACCGGCGCGCAGACGGACGACCGTCTCGAACCGGATGCCGAGCGTCTGCAGGTCGTAGGCGATCGCCGCCCCGCCGTCCGCCGGGCGAACCGTCGTCTTCGTCTTCGCGTCGGACAAGTTCGCCGTCGCGATCAGGACGCCCGTGCTTTGCTTGGAAGCGTCCACGTAGTCGAGCATGAACGGGGAGTCGGCGTTGCTTTTCCACAGCCCCTTCAAATCCGGCTCGAGCGACGTATCCGGATCGCTCTGCCAGACGAAGCCGCCGCCTTGCTTGTCGCGCACCCGGATATGGCCGGCGTCGTTCACGAGCAGCTCCAGCTTTCCGTCGTCGGCGAACGTCCGGTAGCTGTCCGGATTGTAGTCGATTCGGGCGATCGAGCCCGGTTGGATCGTCGCGGCCGCCGGATCCGCCGACCGGGTGGCCGTCTTGCCGCCGAACGATCCGCCGAAGCCGACGACGTAGACGACGCCGGCGATGGCGGCGATCGCGAGCAGTCCGGCCCAAATGCGTCTAACCACGATACGACACCTCCCTCGCGATTTGCAGGACGAAGTCGTACAGCTGGAACGTCAAGCCCGCGACGATGAACAGCAAAATCCAGACGGCGAACATGAACAGGACCGACAAGACGACGTTGGTCGCCGCTTCCCCGATGTCGTAGTTGTGAATTTCTTTCGCCATCACGAAGAACAGGATCAGCGTCCACCCGACTGTCACCCAATTGAAAAAGTCGTACACGACCTTCTCGTTCAGCGTCAGCGCGTTGGACAGGACGGAGAGCGGAAGCGTGATCAGGATGAACGGCATGAGCGCGTAGGCGCTGCCGACGAACACTTCGGTCCAGCGGCCTTGGCCTTTCATGATCGAGCCGATCAAATAATTGGCGAATACCCAAGTCAGCCACGGCAGCCCGTACTGTCCGAGCAGCGTCAGCGGGCTCACGCCCTCCACGCCGGACGGGTTGAACAAGTAAGAAGTGACCAGCTTCGACAGCAGCAGCACCGCGTAAGCCGCCATCAGCAGCAGAAAAGCGGCGATCATGGAGCCTTCCGGCCGGTAGCGGATTTCCCAGAACACTTCGAACGGATGCTTCAGCACGCGGAACGATTGGGCCAGCTGAAACCGGACGTCCTTCCCGAGCTGCGCCCAGAACGGCATCGTCCGAAACGACGAGGCGATGCCGGAGCCGGGAATGCCGCCCGCCGGACGATGGGAAGAACGGTCCGAGCGGGACTCCGGTTGTTGCGGATCAGGCTGCAGGTTCAATGCTTTCATCGTCCTTCCTCCCGGCAATCTTGTTCTTCCATTTCCATGCGGCCGCGAGCACGAGCAGAGCGGCGGCTCCGGCCAGCGCCAACCGAGTGAAATGCTTCTGCATCCAAATGAGGCGCACCTGCCAAAACGCGTCGGAATACCCTTTCGTATCCCCCGCTTCGCGGAATTCCCTCATGGCGGAGCCGTAATCGCCTTCCTTGTAGTACGCCTTCGCAAGCCCGAGATGCGCACGGAAATATTTGCTGTTGCGGTGCAGCACTTCGCGCCACGGCCCCGCACTTTCGTCGTAATGGCCCTGCAAATGGAGATCGGTCGCCTGCTGGACGAGCGTGCCGAACTCGGTCCGCTTGAACGTCTGGATCAGGTTCGACGTCCGGTCGAGCACGTACAGGCTTCCGGCCGAATCGACGGCGAGCGCCGACGGATATTTGAACAGACCGAGCTTCTGGTACCCTTCGTCCTTGAACCCGAACGCGAACATCAAGTCGCCGATCGCGCTGTATTGGAACAACATGCCGAACTGCGCGTCGACGGCGGTCATATTGCCGAGCGCATCGACCGCGATGTCGGTGAACTGCTTTTGCTGTCCGGCGAGCAGCTTCGTCACGCCGTAATTTTTTTCGCCGAGCAAATCTTTGCCGTCGAAGTTCAGCTTCTTGATTTGGCCTTTCGTCACCTGCATCGAGGTCGTGTACAATAGCCCGTTCGGACCGATCGTCACGTTCGATACGGTGCCCGGCAGCTTAAGCAGCTCCTTCTGCATTTGCTCCTTCGTATAAAACACCCGCTTCAGCGCGTCCGTCACGCTGAAATCGACTTTGTTCGCCCCGAAAAAGCCTTCGAACGCGCCGTCCGGGTCAAGCAGCAGCAGCCCTTGGTAGCCGTTGCGCGTCGCCACGTACAGGTAGCCCCGCTCGTCTACGGCGAGCTTCGTCGGCTGGTAGACGAAATTGGGCGGGATGATCGGCGACTGCGGACGCCGGATCGCCTTTCGAAACCGGCCCTCGGCGTCGAAGACGGCAATTCGCTCGTTTTTCGTATCGGCGACGTAGATCGTCCCGTCGGGCCGAACGAACACGCCGTTCGGCTCGTTCAGCTTCCCTTCCCCGTCGGGCTGGATGACGCGTACCGTATTTCCGTTCGCGTCGAGCTGGACGATCCGGTTGTTCCCCGTATCGGCGACGTACAGCCGGTCGTTCGCGTCGACGAACAGGTCCTCCGGGTTTTTCAAGCCGCCGTGGATGAACGATACCGGCACGTATGCCGGCTGGACCGGAATTTCCTTGCCGCTCAAATCGTAGATGAACGTGCCGTACGGCACGCCGGCGTGCGCGGCCGGACTTCCCGTCAGGCCGGCCGCCGCGAATGCCAGCAGCGCGAGCAGGGCGCGTAGCGCGAACCGTTTCATCGTTCCCCGTTCCTCTCCTTTCCGTGGTGGATGATTCGCGTCGGTCATTTCAACCCCGAATGCGCCATCGTCGAAATGACTTTCCGCTGAAGGACGAGGAACAGAACGAAGCTCGGCACGAACATAAGCAGGCCGGCCGCGGCCGCCACCCCTTGGCGCGCCACGTTGTTCGCGAGCCCGCTCGTCAGCGAGCTGACGTAGAACGGCAGCGTCTTCATCGTCTCGTCCTCGATGTACAGCGTCGACGTCTCCAGGTTGCCCCACGTCGACTGGAAGATCAGGATGGACGCCGTCGCCACGGCCGGCATGCACAGCGGCACGATGATGCGGGCGAACACGGTGAACTCGTTCGCGCCTTCCATTCGCGCCGCCTCGAGCAATTCGTCCGGCAGCAGGTCGATGAACTGCTTGAACAGGAACACGATGACCGGCAGCGCGATGACGGGCAATATGTGCGCCCAATACGTGTTGATGATGCCCAGCTTGCTGATGACGAAATACCGCGGAATTTGCACCGTCTCCGGCGCGAACATGAGCGAGACGATGATGACGGAGAACATCCATTTCTTCCCGCGGAATTCGTGCTTGGACAGCGCGTACGCGCACAAGGCGCTGATGAGCGTGCCGAGCGCGATCGTGGCGAACGCGACGATGACGCCGTTGAACAAGTACCGGCTGACCGGCACGACCGCCGTCTTCGTCACGACGAGCAGGTCGTAGAAGTTGTCGAGCGTCGGCTGGCGCGCCAAAAACGTCGGCGGGTACAGGAACAGCTCGTGGTACGGCTTCAGCGCATGGCTGAACAAGTACACCATCGGCAGCAGCATGAACGCCGCCAGCAGCGTCAGCATCGCCGTCAGCACCCACTGAAACGGCGTGATCCGGTTCAGCCGTCTTCGTCTTCGAAACATTCGGATCGCCATCGCGTCATTCCCCCTTCGAGCCGAACAGCTTCCAGCACAGCTTGCTGGACAAGTAAATGATGACGAGCAGGACGACCGATACGGCCGACGCGTACCCCATCTCGAACCGGATGAAGCCGAAGTCGTCGATATGGTTGATCATCAGGTGCCCCGCATAGTTCGGCGACGGATTGGAGCCGGTCAGCTCGACGCTGATCGCTCCCGCCTTCAGCGTGCCGACGACGGCCATGACGGCGCCGAACAGCATCTGCGGCTTCATCGCCGGGATCGTGATGTACCAGATCTCCTGCAGCCGCGTGCGGATGCCGTCGATGCGCCCCGCCTCGTACAGCTGCCGGTCGACGTTCTGGATGCCGGCCAGCATCGCGAGGAAGCCGACTCCCATACTCGCCCACAGCGAGACGACGATCATGATTTTCATGATGTACTGCGGGGACGTCGTCCACAGCTTCGGCTCGTTGATATAGCCGATGTTGAGCAGGAAGTTGTTCAAGTAGCCGAGCCGGTCGCCGCTGAACACGATCAGCCAGACGACCGACATCGCGATGCCGGCCGTCATCGACGGCGCGTACATGGCGAGCGTGTATACCCCCCGGATCCGATGCGGCAGCTGGGCGATCAGCCAGGCGAGCGCGAACGACAGCACGTAGCCGATCGGTCCGACGACGACCGCGAACAGGAACGTGTTCGGCAGCGCGTACTGCCAAAAGACGAGATCCTGGGTGAACAGCGCTTGATAGTTGAGCAGGCCGATAAACGTCGGCGGCTCGATCGCGTTGAAGCTCGTGAACGACAGCATAATCGCCGCGGCCGTAGGCAGCGCGATGAACAGCAGGAACAGCAGGAAGAAAGGCGACACGAACAAGTACGACACCCACGTCTTCTTCATGTCGGCGGCAGCCGCCCGTATCCGCACCGACAGCGGTGCGGCCGTCCTTCCGCGTCTCGCCGTGCGGCCGGACGGAGCCGCGGCCGCCGCTCCGGTCCGGGTCGTCGGGTTCGTCATCGGTCATCCTCCCCTTCCCACGGCCGCTTCAAGTCGGGCACGCGCAGCTTCCGCACGGTGACGCCGTTCTCGTCGACGAAGCCGAATTCCCGCTGCTTGCGTTTCAGCTCGCTGTCGATTTGGAACACCGCCTTCTCGAGCATTTCCCGGTAATTTTGGTTTTGCAGCACCGTCCGGGTCCAGGCGAACGACAGCTCCCTCGGCGTGAAGTAGCCGCCCGGCACATTCGGCATTTCTTTGTACCATTTCCATTGATCCAATATCGCCTTGCCGTCCTTCTCCGGCCACGGCAGCTTGCGGAACGCTTCGACGTTCGCCGTGTTCCAGCGGAATTCGACGCCGTTCAGCAGCTCGATCTCGGTGCCGAACCGGGCTTGCGTCTCGGACGACGTCCACCATTTCAAAAACGCCCACGCGTCGTCCTGCCGCTCGGACGAGCGGAAGATCATCCCCGACGTCAAGTTGCCGCCGGACCATCGGGCAACGGTGCCGTCCTTTTGCCGCATGCCCGGAATCGGCGAAATTTCCCAGGAGCCGGCCAGCTCCGGCGCCGCCACGAGCAGCTGCATGTAGGCGTTGTAGTCGGCGATGCCGATCGGCATGTCGCCGCTGCGGAAGTGCATGTAGAAGCTCGGCACTTCCGTCGGGAAGCCGTAGACGGTGAACAGCTCCGTCCACTGCTTGAACGCGTTGAACGCCTCCCGCGAGTTCAAGCCGGATTGCAAACCGTCCTCCGTGTAGAACGACGCGCCGTTCTGCATGAAGATCGGACCGTAATTCAGCTTGGAGAAATAAAACTCGTACCCTTTCTGCTGCAGCGTCGGCAGCATCTTGTACAAGTCGTCCCACGTATCGGGCGGCTTCAGGCCGATGCTTTGCAAGATGTCGGTCCGGTAAAAGAGCACGCTGAGCGCCACCGTCTCCGGCAAGGCGTAGACGTCCCCGTCGTAGGTGAACGGGATGAGCGTCCCGGGCTGGAACCGCTTCGCGACGTCCGCATAGTCCGGGAAGCCGCTCAGCTTGACGAGCGAGTTGCGCATCGCGAAGTCGACCGGCGTTCCTTCGGCGATGCCGAGCGCCAAGTCGGGCTCCCGTCCGGCGGAATTGCTCAAGATGAGCTGGCCCGGGTTCGGCATCAGGTTGACGTTCACCTTCACGCCCGTCTTCGCCGTGAACGATTCGTCCGCCAGCTGCTGCATGAGAGCGACGTAATCGCGTCCCCGGTTCACCCAGACGTCGATTCCGTCCGGATCGCGCCGCCCGTAGTAATGATAATTCGGCGAAAACGTACGGAAGAAGTTGCCGATCATGTCGGCGACGACGGCCATCGTCCCCGGAGGCGAGGCCGGGCGTTCCGGCGATGCGGAGACGTAAATCCGGTCGAGCGTGAGCGGCTGCCTGCCGAGACTGTCGATGAACATCGTCATTTTCTCGATGTTTTGCGCATGCAGCTCGGGCGGCCGCTTCGACAGCAAATCCGGCTCCGCCGCCATGGATCGCAGGTCGTAAATGACCGAGCGCAGTCCTTCCGCGCCCTGGAGCGAATTGCCGTACAGCGCCTGCAGCTTGTCGACCTGCCCCTGCAGCCGGTCGGCCAGTCCGTTCAGCTGGCCGGCTGCGCCCGGCATCGTCTCCGTCAAGTTCCAATCGCGGTTTTGGTCGACCATGCTGCGGTTTTTGACGCCGGTCACCATGGCGACCTGACGGTTGATGTCCTGGTAGCCGTCGACGATCGACTGCAGCGACTCGCGCACCGGCGTCGTCGGAGACGGATCGGCCGTCAGTCCGAGCCGGTGCGTCCCTTTTTTCAAATACAAGGCGAACGGCTTGCCGTCCCCGTCCTTCAGCGGCTCGACGCTCCATTTCCGCGAATACGGGAACGGGTACGATTGCAGCTCGCGGAACGGCACTTCGCCGTCGAGACGAATTTCCCGGAAGCTGATGACGTCTTTCGTGAAGTTTTGCAAATATTTGAAATGGATATAGTAAAATCCGTCGTTCGGCACGTCGAACGTCCATTCCGCCGATTGGCCGCCCCGGCTCCACCGGAAGCCGCCCATCGTATTGTAGATTTGCTTGCCGTTCGACTCCGGCGCGGCGAGATTGTCGTTGCTCGCCTGCACCTGCACGGACGGATCCGATTTCGCGCTCATGTTCTCCGCCTCGACGACGGTCGTCCAGCCGGGCTCGGCGCCGTTCGGCAGCGACTTCCAGCCGGCGGCGACCTCATCGTACGAAGGAGCCGGACGGGGCGCCTTGACGGCGATTTCCGCCAAAGCAAACGGCTCCATGACCGATTCGAGACGAATCGTATGCTTGCCCTTGGACAGCTTCCAGCGGAGCGGGTCCGGATTCGAATGTTTCGCATCCGTCAGCGTCGCCACGCTCCATTCGGCGATTTCCCGCTGCGACGGGCGAATTTGGTCGCCATGCTCGTTGACGGCCGGCGGATACGCCGAATCCTGCCATTTGCGCGGCAGCTGGATGTTTTTCGCTTCGAAGAACGGGTAGTCGCCGTCGATTTTCACCCCGATTTGAACGGGGCTGAACGAGCCTTCGGTCGGCAGCGCGGTCAGCTCGATTTCGTACAAGCCGTCCTGCGGCACGTCGAATTCATATTCGATCCAATCCTTCGGCTGCTTCAGTTGGGCGGCGCCCGGCTTCCCCTGCAGGGCGTCGGACCGGACGAATACGTTCGCGGACGCGTTCTTGTACCGCCCTCCCGCAAGCCGTCCCGCATCGGCGGACGCCGGCTTCCATCCCTGCTCCGTCCACGCAAGAAGCGTTTGCGAATAGAGCGACGCATACGTCCCGGCCAGCTTCTCGACGGCCGGCAGCGCGAGCCGCCCTCGCTCTTCGCCGCGTGCGGTCCCGTTCGCGAACGGGGCGGCGGCCGGCGCCAGCAGCAGCAAGACGGCCAGCGCCAGTTTCGTAACGGCTGCAGTATTCGTTCCCATCGGAAATCCTCTCCACCTTTGACGGTTTATGCGATCACCTGCTGCGTATCGCGATTGAAAAAGAGCATGAACTTCGGATTGAGCGCCAGCGTCACCTTCGTCCCGTCCGGCATCCGGTCGTACGCGGCCGCCCGCATGACGAGCTTGTCGTCCCCTACCTTGACGTGGATGAACCGGTCCGCGCCGACGAGCTCGCTGAAGTGAACGTCGCCGCGAATCGGCGCGTCGGTCGGCGGCGCGAGTCCGGGGACGTCTTCCTCCCGGTGCACGTACTCGGCGCGAATGCCGAGGACGACCGTCTTCTCGAGGTAGCCTTGCGCCAGCAGCGTCTTGCTCTTCTCCGGCGAGATCGGCAGCCGGAAGCGAGCGGTATCGAAGACGAGCCCACCGTCCTTCCCCGGCAGCAGCCGGCCTTCGATGAAGTTGATCGGCGGCGACCCGATGAAGTTGGCCACGAACATGTTGGCCGGCCTCATGTAGACGTCTTCCGGCGCGCCTACCTGCTGGATGACCCCGTCCTTCATGATGCAGATGCGGGTGCCCATCGTCATCGCTTCCGTCTGGTCGTGCGTGACGTAGATCATCGTCGTCTCGAGCCGCCGGTGCAGCTCGACGATTTCGGTGCGCATCTGCACGCGCAGCCGGGCGTCCAAGTTGGACAACGGCTCGTCCATGAGAAACACTTTCGGGTGGCGGACGATCGCCCGGCCGAGCGCGACGCGCTGCCGCTGGCCCCCCGACAGCTGGCGCGGCTTCCGCTCGAGCAGATGCTCGATCTCGAGCGTCCGGGCGTTTTGCTTCACCGACGTATCGATCAGATGCTTCTCCGTCTTGCGCAGCCGAAGGCCGAACGCCATATTTTCGAACACGCTCATGTTCGGGTAAAGCGCGTAGTTTTGGAACACCATCGCGATGTCGCGTTTTTTCGGCGGCACGTTGTTGACGAGCTCGTCGCCGATGTAGATTTCGCCTTGACTCACCCGCTCGAGCCCCGCCACCATGCGCAGCGTCGTCGATTTGCCGCAGCCGGACGGACCGACGAACACCATGAATTCGCCGTCCTCGATGTCCAGGTTGACGTCCTTGACGACGAGCGGCCCGTTTTTGCCGTAGCTTTTATGCAAATGCCGCAGCGATACTCCTGCCATGTCGTTCCCGCTCCTTTTCGTTACGCCATCATGCCGATATTGCGCAGCGCCTGCTTCAGCCGGTTCAGCTCGCTTTCCAGCTGCTCCACGGTCGAGCCGCTCGTGTCCGGCATCGCCGGCAGCCTCCCCGCCCAGCCGAACGGCCGATACGTCGGAGGCGCATACGCCACCGGCGTCGGGACGGTTACGTCTTCCGACAGCGGCGCGTTCACCCGCAGCTCGTTGCCCGCGATCCGGACGATGCGGCGCGTCTGGGCGCCGGCCTGCAGCGTAATCCATTGGCCGACCTTGAGCGCCGACGCGTCGTTGACGGTTACCGCGTACGCCGCGCGCCGGCCCGTCGCCGTCACGCCGCTCAGCGTACCGAACGTCCCCCCGGTCTGCACCTTGTAGCCGACCGGGGACGGGCTCGCGTCCGCACCGGGCTTGGCGACGAGCACGATCGTCCCCGCCTGGACCGTCGTTCCCGCCTCCAGCAGCGGGTCTTCCAGCGCTTTGTCGGTAAAGGTCAAGCGCGCCTCGGCGACGTCCGTCTTGACGGCGGCGTTCAGATCGAGCCATAAGCCGCCCTGCTTCGACGAAATATGGTTGCCGGTCACCGTCACGTCCCGGAACGTGCCGTCCGCCGCGTTAAGCCGGATCGAGTACAAGCCGCGCGCCGTATCGTACGTATCGACGATCATGTTGCCGGCGATGCGCGCTCCGACGACGTTGGAGCGGAGCAAAATCGCCGCCTTGTACGCTTCGTTCGCAAACGGGTAGTGCGCGGCGTTGACGATGACGTTGTCGGTGATGTGCAAGTGGGCCATCGTGCCGACCTTTTTCGTATTGCCGATATGGATCGCCGGTACGGGAGCGTTTTTGATGATATTGTTGGCGATCACGACGTTGCGGACGTCCGTCTCGCGGACGAAGCCGATGCCGTAGCAAAACCCTTCCAGCAGGTCGCGCCGTACGAACTCCTCCTGGAATTGGATCGTGTTGCCCGTAATCGTCACGTTCTCGAACGTGCCCGTATACGTCGGCGGCAAAAACCCCGGATAAGCGCCGATGCCGACCATCATCGTCCGCTTTTTGTCGGCGTTGGCGATGCTGATCGTATTGCCCGTTATCGTCACGTTTTTGATCGAATGCTCCTTGTACGTCCACAGCTGGATCGCGTGCGCCGCGTTCGAGAACGTATTGTTCGCGACCGTGATGTCGGCATGCTCGGCGCTCGTCTCGCTCGCCTGGATGTGGACCCCGGTGATGTAGCCGTCCGATACGTTGCCCGACACCACGCTTTGGCCCGTATGCGTTTCGATCGCGCCGAAGGCGGTCTGATCCGGCGCCGCGTAAAACCGGCAGTTCGTCACCGTATGATTTCGCCCGTTCAGGTAGACGGCCGAGTTGTCGTATCCTTTCGCACCCCGGGCGGCGACGAAACGGAACGAACAGCTGGCGACGCGGGCGTTTTTCGAATTCGGATTGTTCATGATGACCGTATTCATGCCGCAGGCCGGATCGAATACGCAATCCTCTACGGCGACATTGTCGTAATTGAACAGGCTGATGCAAAATTGCGCCCAGTAGTACGTATCGGTCCGGTTCAGATCGATGTAGCACGACGTGTTGTTTTGCGGATTTTGGTCGAACTTCAGGCCGCGGATCGTCACGTTGCGGACGAGCGGCCATTCCTGGAAATCGCCGAATATCGTCCAGTAGTCGCCCGCGTCGTCCTTCACCTTGATGACCGAGCTCGGTCCGTCGCCGAGCAGATGGACATTGCTCTTGAGCGGGATGTGCCGTTTTTGCAGCGACGGCGAGACGATGTAGGTGCCCGGCGGAAAATAGAGCGTGCCCCCGCCCCGGTTGAACACGGCGAGGATGGCCGCCCGGATGACGTCCATGTCGTCGGTCGCGCCGTCGCCCTTCGCCCCGAACCATGTCACGCTGTACCTTTCGCTTCCGACGATGCGTTTGAACCGCGCGCCTCCCGCGGAGACGAGCGTGAACCCGGTATCGTCGGCCGACGCCGAATCGGCGGGGTCGAAATAAAAATGCCCTTCCTGCCCCGGGTCGGTTACGTAATACAGCGCGTCGGCGTCGGGCTCCGTCTCCGCCCTCAACGCGGCGATCGTCGTCTTCACGAGCGCCCCTTTATGCTTGTCGGGCTTCGGCGGCTTCGGCTTGTCCTTGTCCTTGTCGGCGGCCGCTCCGTAAACCGAATCGGTTACGCCTCCTCCGGGCTCGGCCTGCGCAAGTCCGAGCGTCGCGCCGTAAGCGACCGCCGCGGCACCCGCGGCACCGATCGATGCGAGCAGCTTGCGCCGGCTTATTTTTTGTTCCGCAACGCGATCCGGGTCGATCGTGTTCCAATCCTCGTCGGCGTTCTTCATCCGAATGCCTCCTTCGACTTACGAGTGATAACGTTTACATTCCCCTTCTTACCGTTATGATACATGGGGGCCGGGACAAAAGATTTAGCCGATTATCCGCACTTTTTGCATCCGCGTTTGTACAATATTCCGCTTTTTTTGCACTCCGCTCGCGTCGAAAAACGGAGAACAAACGGTTCCGACCGCGCGGAACCGTTTGCCTCTCGCCCGTTATTTTTTCTTGCTCGCGTAAAACTCGTCGATCCGCTTCTGCACTTCCTTGTTGACGTGGTCCATCATTTCCTTCGCCGTCACTTTGCCCGCGAGGAAATCCGGGAACAGCTTCTTGTATTCGGTGTCGTATGCGACCGGGAATTGCGGGATCCATTTTTTCGCTTTTCCGTTGATGTCGAGAAACACTTTCAGGTCGGCGTCCGTTTTCGCTTTTTCCTCGAGATATTTGCTCGACTTCATCGGCGACAGCAGGCCGAGACGCGTATAGAGCGACTCCGAGCCTTGCTCGGTCGACGTCATCCACTTGATGAACGCCCAGGCCGCGTCTTTGTCTTTGCCGGCCTTCACGATCGCCAGGTTGGAGCCGCCGTTCCACAAGCTCGCCTGCGGGGCGGGCAGGACGGTCAGATCGAGGTCCGGCTTCGCCTTGCGGAAATCTTTCAGGTTGTTCGAGGTGATGATCATCATCGCCTGTTTCTCGGCGAGGAACGGATGCGTGTTTTTCGGCAGCTGGCCTTTCAGCTTCGTGTAAGCCGGCTGGTTGATCGTATCGAGATTGAATTTGGCCAGCCAATCGAGCGCGTCGACGATTTTCGGATCGTTGAAGTTGACTTTCTTCGTTTCCGGATTCCAGAACGTGGACGGGTCGGCGCCGTTCAAATACGAGACGAAGAACAGGCCCGACAAATTGCCGTAGTAGAACAGCGGATTTTCGCCGGTCATCTCGTATTCGCCGTTCTTCATGATCCAAAACTTTTTGTAAAATTCGTCGGTATCTTTCAGCCCCTGCAAGTTCGGAATCGACTTTTCCCCGTACTGGTTCATGATCTTGTTGTTGACGACGAGCGCGTAGGTCGGGTTCGAATACATCGGGATGCCGTACTGGCCTTTCTCGAACTGCGGAATTTCGTACAGCACCTGGTGGAACAGCGTCTCCGGCTTGTAGTCCGGATCGCGCTTGATATACGGCGTCAGCTCTTCGAACATCCCGTCCATGATCCAGTTCGCCTCGAGCCGGTTGTTCGTCGCCACATTCGGCGGGTTGCCCGCCGCGATCATCGGCTCGAGCGGTCCGAGCACCGGCTTGACGGTCACGTTCGGGTACGTTTTGTTGAAATCGGCGATCATGTTTTTGATTTCGGGCTCGGGCCAAGTCGTGTTCGGGTATTGCCAGACGACCTCGCCTTTGACCGACGCCGGATCTTCCGCTTTCGGCTTCGTCTCCTGCGTCTTTTCGCCGGTGCCGGCGGGCGGCGTTTCGCCCGCTTCTCCGCTTCCTCCGCACCCCGACAAGGCGAGAGAGAGAGCCAGGACGGGCACAAGCCCGATCGTCGACCGTTTAACGCGCTTCCAGTTGATCATGTTCGTTTCATGCTCCTTTTTTTCGGATGATGGATGTTCGTGCAACCCCCGTTTGGACATTCAAGACAACATGCCGTACTGCCGCATCGCCTGCTTGAGCAAATTCACCTCCGTTTCGAGCTGCGCCAGCGTCGAACCGGTCGTGTCGGCGATGCCCGCCAGCTTGCCGACCGGCCCGAACGGCTCGAATTGCGGCGCCGCGAACGCGATCGCGCTCGAAGGCGGGACGTCGGCCGTCAAGTTGGCGTTCAGCCGCACTTCGCTGCCCGAGACGCGCACGATCCGTCGCAGCTGGTTGCCCGCGGAGATGCGGATCCACTGCTCCGGCTTCAGCTGCGACGCGTCGCTTACCGTCAAGTACGGTGTGCCGGTCGTACCGGACGCCGTCACGCCGGCGAGCGTTCCGGCCGTGCCGGTCGCCGTCACCTTGTAGCCGGCTGGCGTCTGGCCCGGCGTAACGGCCGTCCCCGTCACGAGGACGATTTCGCCCTGTTGGAACGTGCCGGAGGCGGGCGGGAACGACGCGGAGGTCTTCACGGACGGGGCGTCCGTCGCGACCGACGGGCTGATGCTGAGCCACAGGCCGCCCTGCTTCGACTGGATCAAATTGTTCGTCACGGACACGTTCGTAAACGTGCCGTCGAAGTCGTTGACCCGGATCGAGAACAGCCCCTTCGCCTGATCGTACGTGTCCGTAATGAAGTTGCCGGAGACGTCCGCCCCCTTTACCGTCGAGCGAAGCAATATCGCGGCCCGGTACAGCTCGGACGAAGCCGGGTAATGGCCGGCGTTGACGATCATGTTGCCGGTGATTTTGATATTGGTCGAGACGCCGACCTTGTTGCTGCTGCCGACCCGGATGCCCGTCACGGGAGCGTTCTTGATGACGTTGTTCGCGATCAGCACGTTCGTGTAGTCACTGTCCTTGTACAGCGAAATGCCGTATGCGGCTTCGTTCAGCGTGGATCGGCGGACGAATTCCTCCTCGAACACGATCGTATTGCCGGTAATCGTAATGTTCTCGTAAGGGCCTTTGTCGACCGAGCTGCCCGCCGTCGAGATGCCGGTCGTCAGCGAGCGCTGGTGGACCGTATTGATCAGATGGATCGTGTTGTTCGCGATGACGACGTTTTTAATGCCGTGCTGAAACCGCGGGCCGAACTGAATCCCTTGGTTCGCGTTGCTGATCGTATTGTTCGTGACCGTCATGTCGCTATGCTCGCCGCTCGCCTCGCTGGACTGCAGGTTGATGCCCGTATAATAACCGTCGCTGATGTTGTTCGAAATGACGCTCGTGCCGCCGTGCGTTTCGATCGCCCCTCGCGCTTTTTGGCCCGGGGCGGCGTAGAACAGACAGTTCGATACGGTATGGCTTCGCCCGTTCAAGTAAATGGCCGAGTTGTCGTAGGTGCCGTCGCCCTTCGCCATGACGAAGTTGAACCGGCAGTTCGTAATGACGGCGTTTTTCGCCGTTATTTTGTTCAGCGTGATCGTGTTGATGCCGCACGTCGGATCGAACGTGACGTTGTCGACGACGATGTTTTCGTAGTTGTAGAGCCCGATGACGAATTGCCAGTAGTACGAGTCGGTGCGGGACGAGTTGATGTTGCACGTCGTATTGTTTTGCGGGTTTTGATCGACGCGCAGGTTCGAGATGCGGACGTTTTTGAGCGGCACGGCCGACGTGGCGGCGCCGAACACCATGCCGTAGTCGCCGGCGTCGTCCTTCACCTTGACAACCGTCGCCGTCCCTTCCCCGAGCAGGTCGACGTTGTCGCGCAGGACGATTCTCGTGCTGCCCGACGGCGATACGAGGTACGTCCCCTTGGGAAGAAACACCGTTCCCCCTCCGCGTGCGAACGTTGCATTGATCGTGCTCTGGATGGCGGCCATGTCGTCTGTGACGCCGTCGCCCTTCGCCCCGAACCATTTCACGTTCATATAGGGCGACTCGAGAAGTCGCTTAAACCGGGCGCCGGATACGGATACGAGCACCGTCCCGGTATTGTCCGCCGAAGCCGTGTCCGCCGCATCGAAAACGAAATGCCCTTCTTGTCCCGGATCGGTTAAGAGATAAACGTACTCGGGGTTCGGGTCCGTCATCGCCCGAAGCTCCGCGATCGTCGAGGAGACGACGAAGCCGAGATCGACCAAATCTTTCGGCTTCGTTTTCGCCCCGCCCAAGCCGTACACCGATTCCGATACCGACGGCCCTCCGTCTCCGCCATTCGCGTTCAGGATCGAGCCGAATACGACGGCCGTCGCGCCGGCCGCTCCCATCGAAGCGAGCAGCTTCCTCCGGCTGATCAACCGATCCTCCGGCCGCCCGGAGGCGTCTCGGGCGCCGCCGGAACCGCCCTCGGTCCTACTTGTCCCTTGTTCGTGCATCTTGTTCATGTTCGTCCCTCCTCGCCGTTTACGTATGGAGAATGCCGTACTGCCGCAGCGCCTGCTTGACCTGGTTCATTTCCGCTTCCAGCTGCGCGACCGTCGCGCCGTTCGTGTCGGCGATGCCGGGCAGTCTGCCGATCGCGCCGAACGGCTCGAACGTCGGCGCCTGGAACGAAATCGCGCTCGGCGTCGGAACGTCCGTCGTCAAGTTGGCGTTCAACCGCACCTGATTGCCGGAAATGCGCACGATGCGCCTTAGCTGGTTGCCGGCCGCGATGCGGATCCATTGCTCCGGCTTGAGCGGGGACGAGTCGTTGACCGTTATCGTCGGCGTCCCGATCGTTCCGGTCCCCGTCACGCCGGAGAGAGTCCCGGCGGTGCCCGTCGCCGTCACTTTGTAACCGGCGGGCGTCTGGCCCGGAGCGACCGAAGGTCCCGCGATCATGACGATTTCGCCTTGGTTGAACGTCCCGGAAGCGGGCGGGTACGCCGTCGCCGTCTTCACGAGCGGCGCGTCCGTCGTCACCGACGGGCTGATGCTGAACCATAAGCCCCCTTGCTTCGACGCGATCAAGTTGTTCGTAACGGAGACGTTCGTGAACGTGCCGTCGAAGTCGTTGACCCGGATCGAGAACAGCCCCTTCGCCTGATCGAACGTATCCGAGATGAAGTTGCCGGACACGTTCGCGCCGTTCACCGTCGAGCGAAGCACGATGGCCGCCCGGTACAGCTCCGACGGCGCCGGATAATAACCGGCGTTGACGACGACGTTGCCCGTAATCTGCACGTTCCGGATCGTGCCGACTTTGCTGTTGCTGCCGAGCCGGATGCCCGAAACCGGCGCGTTCTTGATGAGATTGCCGGCGATCAGCACGTTCGTCATGTCGATGTCTTTGACGAGCCCGATGCCGTACGCGGCTTCGTTCATCGATGAACGGTACGCCGGCTCCTCCTGGAACGTAATCGTGTTACCGGTAATCGTAATGTTTTCGAACGCCCCGGTTTCCGTCGTCCCGCCCGCGCTCGAAATGCCGGTCGTCGTATAGCGCTGATGGACCGTATTGGCCAAATGAATCGTGTTGCCGCTGACCGTCACGTTGCGCAGCGCATAGTGCTTATACGGCCAAAGCTGGATGCCCTGGTTCGCGTTGCTGAACGTATTCGAATTGACCGTAATGTCTCCGTGGATGTCCTTGCTGTTCGCTTGGATGTTGACGCCGGTATAGTAGCCGTCGCTCACGTTGTTCGTCACGACGCTCTGTCCGCCGTGCGTCTCGATCGCTCCGCGCGCCTTTTGACCCGGCGCCGCGTAGAACAGGCAGTTGGACACCGTATGATTGCGACCGTTGAGATAGATCGCGGAATTGTCGTATTCCGGGTCGCCGTTCGCCTTGACGAAGTTGAATCGGCAGTTCGTAATCGTCGCGTTTTGGGCCGATTCGTTGTTCATCGTGATCGTATTGACGCCGCAGGTCGGGTCGAACGTCACGTTGTCGACGACGATATGGTCGTAATTGTACAGGGCGATGACGAATTGCCAGTAATACGAATCGGTTCGGGACAAGTTGATGTTGCACGACAAGTTGTTTTGCGGATTTTGGTCGACGCGCAGGTTGGAGATGCGGACGTTCCGAAGCGGAGTTGCCGATGAAGCGGCTCCGAAGATCATCCCGTAATCGCCGGCGTTGTCCTTCACTTTGATGACCGAGCCTGTCCCTTCGCCGAGCACATGGACGTTGTCGCGCAAGAGGATCCTCGTGCTTCCCGAAGGAGCGACGATATATGTCCCTTTCGGGACGAACACCGTTCCTCCGCCCATGGCGGACGCCGCGTTGATCGCAAGCTGAATGGCGGTCATATCGACGGTCGTATCGTCGCCTTTCGCCCCGAACCATTTCACATTCATGAACGGCGCTTCAAGCAGACGCTTGAGCCGGGCGCCGGATGCGGCGACCAGTACCGTACCCGTATTGTCGGAGGACGTCGTATCTTCCGGATCGACGATGAAATGGCCTTCCTGCCCCGGGTCGGTTACGAGATACGCCAAGGCCGGATCCGGCGCGGTCATCGCCCGCAGCTCCGCGATCGTGGCGCGTACGACGCAGCCGGTTCCCGTCAAATCGAGCGGCTCGCCCGGCTTCGGCTTTTTCTTCCCGTACACGGCCTCCTGCACGGTCCCGCCCTCGCCGCCGTTCGCGTTCAGCATCGTGCCGAATGCGATCGCCGCCGCGCCGGCCATCCCCATCGAGACGAGCAGCTTTCTCCGGCTGATCGTCTTGTCGCCCGGCCGGTTCGCCCGATCCGCGAGCTGCTCCGATTCGGCCGTCTCCGCCGCTGGGACCGCATCCGCATCGTCGCCTCCGTTCGAGGCTGCGCCCGATTCCGTTGATTCCGTTGATTCCGTCATCTCCGTTTGTTCCCGTTCCCCCATCGGCGCCGTCCGGTGTTCCTGTTCCTTTCCGTTCATATTCATCCCTCCCGACTGTTTGGTTTGGAACGCGCCTCTGCGGCCGTTCCCGTCGCAATCCGGCTTCAGTCCCCTTTCCGCCCGCGCCTGCTTGCCGAAGCTTCGTAACCGTTTTCATCGGCGCTGTTACCGTAATCATAACGTGGAACAAAAGGGAAGGCTTTGGAGGATTTTGCGTTCTTTTTGCACTTCGGGTTGGACATTCGTTCATTTTTTTTGCACTTGAACTGTCTCCCGCCGAGGCAAAAAAACAAGCGAGGCTCCGCTCGGAGCCCCGCCTTCGTTCACGGCGCGATGATGCCGTAGCTGCGCATCGCCTGCTTCAGCTTGTTCAGCTCCGCCTCTACGGCGGCGAAGCTGGCGACCGCCACGTTCGGGATCGCCGCGTTTGCGCCGATCGCCCCGAACGGCTTCAGCACCGGAGCGGTGAACGTGACCGCCCCTCCGGAGACGGCGGCCGGAAGCGAGGCGTGCAGCCGGACGTCCGTCCCGCCGATGCGGACGATTTGCCTCGAGACCGCTCCCGACGTCGTCGCGATGCTGATCCATTGGCCGACCTTCAGCTTGGCCAGCTCGGCCGCCGATCCGGCGACGACGATTTTGAACGTGCCGCTCGTCCCGGTCGCCGTTACGCCCGTGATCGATCCGAACGTGCCGCTGGCCGTGCATTTGTACCCGACCGGTGTCTGGCCGTCGGTTGCGGCGGCGGCGTTCGTCAGGATGACGTCTCCCGCCGTGTACGAGCCGGCGTTCGGCGGATTGGCCGCCGACAGCTTGACCGGATTGGCGGCATCCGCATTCGCGACCGTCGACGCGAGGTCGAGGTACAGTCCGCCCTGCTTCGTCTGGACGAAGTTGCCGCCGACCTCGACGTTCGTAAACGTCCCTTCGCCGGCGTTCAGCCGGATCGAGAAGACGGAGCGGCACGGGTCGTACGTGTCGATGATGCAGTTGCCGGACACCTTCGCGTTGCGCACCGTCTTGCGCAGGATAATGCCGGCCCGCACCGTTTCGTTCAGCGCCGGGTAGCAGCCCGAATTGACGATGACGTTGCCGGTGATCGCCGCGTTTTCGACGATGCAGCTCGTCGCGGTCGGGTCGGGCGTGCCGAGCTGGATGCCGATGCACGGCGCGTACTTGATTACGTTGTTGGCGATCGTCACGTCGCGGATCGTCGTATTTTTCGCGATCCCGATCCCGTAGGCGAACCCCTCGTAAAACGTGCTCGTCCGCTGCGTCAGCTCCTCCTTGAACAATATCGTATTGCCGGTAATGTTGATGTTTTCGAAGGCGCCGATATCGGTCGAAGCGCCCGCGCTCGTAATGCCCGCCGTCGTCTGCCGGTTGTGGCCCGGATTGTCGAGGCTGATCGTATTGCCGACGATCGTCACGTTTTTGATCGGATGCGCGCCGAGCGGCCAAAGCTGAATGCCCTGGTTCGCGTTCGAAAACGTATTGCCCGTTATCGTCATGTCGCAGTGCGGGTCGCTGTCCGCGCTCGCCTGCAAGTTGATGCCGGTGCAATAATTTTCCGAGACGTTGTTCGCGATGACGCTCTGTCCCGTATGCGTCTCGATCGCGCCGAGCGCCTTGGTCCCGATCTCGGTGTAGAAGCGGCAATGCGACACCGTGTGGTTGCGGCCGTTCAAATAAACGGACGTATTGTCGTAGTTCGGCGTGCCGGTGCCCCGGACGAAATGAAAGTAGCAATTGTGGATCGTCGCGTTGCGACAGGCGACGTTGTTGAGCGTAATGGCGTTTACGCCGCAAACCGGATCGAAGATGCAATTGTCGATCGTGATATGATCGTAGTTGTACAGCATGATGCAGAACTGATACCAGTTCGCATCCGTCCGCGTCGTATCGAGATTGCACGTCGTATTGTTCGCCGGGTTTTGGTCGAATTTCAAGTTGCTGATCCGCACATGCTCCGTCAGCACCGACGAAGGCGCGCCGAATATCGCGGCGTAATCGCCCGGATTGTTTTTCACCTTGATGACCGATTTCGCTCCGACGCCGTTCAAATGAACGAAGCTTTTCAAATCGATGCGGGTCGAGCCGGACGGCGCCACGATATACGTCCCTTGCGGAAAAAAGACGGTCCCTCCGCCCGCGGCGGAAACGGCCGCAATGGCGTCCCGAATCGGCTGCGTGTCGTCGTTCGTCCCGTTCCCTTTCGCCCCGAACCATCTCACGCTGTACGTCTCGGACTCGACGATCCGCTTGAACCGATAGCCCGCCGCGGCGGCCAGCACGGTGCCGGTATTGTCTGCGGACGTCGTATCGGCCGGATCGTAATAGAAATGGCCCTCTTGTCCTTTGTCCGTCACGTAATACACATTCGCCGGATCCGGCGCGGCCGACGTCGCGCGCAGCGCGGCGATCGTCGTCAGCGTATAGGCTCCCGCCGCATAGGCGGTACGCATCGCCCCCGGACCGAGCAGGCTGCCGGCGAAGGCGGCCGCCCCGGCCATCCCGATCGTACGCAGCAGCTTGCGGCGGCCCGGCGCTCGCACGGCGGCTTGTCCGGCGTCTTGCGCCGTCTCATTCGTCATCGTCCCTCCTTTCGTTTGGGTTTGCAAAGCTGGGGTGGCGCCTCCGATGGCGGCGGACGCCGGTTCGTTCGTTTCGTTCATCCTCGTTCCTCCATTCGACCTCAAATTATATGAAGGCTGAAGTAAGCCGTCATACCGGGATGCGGGCCTCGTGCGGACGGAAATGCCGGATCGATCGCGAGCGGAAACGTCGGTGCGGACGGATAAAGCGGTTACATTTTTCGGGCTGCCGGACGGTACGTCGGTGAAAGAAGCTTCCGAGGAGAATGAGCGAAACGGCGGGGTGCGTTCTGGGTGATCTTGCGAGCGGCGGCAAGAACGAAGCGACTCGTGGAAGATACCGTTATCGTAGCCGGAAGCGAGCGGAAAAGCTTTATCCGATCGCCCGCTTTTTTTGCACTTCGTGTTGGATTATCGTTCGCCGTTTTTGTACTTTTGCGTGGCGGGTGCAACAATCCGCACCTTCCGGCCGTCTGCATGATCGAAACGGCTTGCAGACCAGCCGACGAAAGGATGATGTCGATGCGAAATCCGATTCTGGTTCTATTGTGCTTCCTGCTGCTCCTGCCGATAACCGCCGGCTGCGGCGACGACGATCGCGGTGTTCGGACGGAGACGCTCGATCCTGCCGAAAAAGCGGAGGCTTCCGGCATCGTTGCCGGCATGGTCGGCCGGACGCCGGACTTCCAATCGAACCGCGCGATCGCCGAATGGACGCCGGACGGACGAGCCGCCATTCAGCGGCTCATGGACGACGTGCTGCCGACGCTGGCCGTCTCCGGCAAGCTGACGGACGGCGACGCAAAATCGATCGGCGATCACGTGTATGCGCGGTACGGGGATAACGAATTCGTCCTGTACGTGCCGGTTCAACGCAAAAACCCCGAACGGAGCATGATAGCTCAGATCGGGGGAGGCTGGTATGCCGTGACGGGCGGCAGGGGGCCGGTCGACCGGCTGCTGGAATGGGCGGCGTCGCAATCGATATTGAAGAACCGTTGATGAAAACAAGCAAGTGCGGTGCGGGCGTTCATCTCGGCTCGAGAAAAGCCCGCACCTCGTCCGGCAGCTTGCCGGACCGGTCGTCCTGCCGGTAGCAGCCCGCCGTTTCACACCGGATTCGGATGCGGACGGCGAACGGCGAGTCGGTGTAGACGACCGCGGAGTAATAGCTGGCTTGGGCGCCGGAGCCGATGCCGCGCTGCTCGGGCTCGGCGGCGGGGCTAACCAGCAGCCGGACGAGCGTCCCGGCCTCGTCGCCCTCGACCGTCCGATACGGCTCGACGGACGTTCCTTCCTCGCGGATCCAATCGACCTTCGCCGTCTTTCCGGGCTCGGGCTCGGCCCGTATCCGCTCGAGCATCCCGGCGTCGTCGCGGTTCGCGTACACTTTGTACCCGTTCGGATAACGGCCGTCCGCGACGACGACCGCCGCCTCGGCATCGACCCCGGTCAGCGACAGCAGCTTCGTCCCTTTATCCAAGTAAGCGGCGTCTCCGTCCTTCGACTTGTAATTCGCCCGCTTGACGTTCCCGTTCAGCATGTGCTTGACGCTGCCGACCTCCTGGCCGATGCGGGACGGATCGGCGACGACCGCCTCCCACTGCGCTTCGTACGTTCGTCCGTCCAACCGGACGAAGTCGACCCAATCGACGATGACTTGCGCACAGGCTGTCGCCGTGAGGGCGATTGCCGCCAGCGCCGATAGGACAAACGGAAGCCTTCTTCGTTTCCCGCCCAACCGGTCGTTCATCCGATCGTCCCCTCCTTCCTAATTTCCCGCTATCCGATTTGTACCGCGGCCTTTCGCGATCAAGCCGGCCGTTCTTCCGTTTGCGCCGCGCGGGCGGTTTGGATGAACAAGCCGGCGGCGAATGCGGCGAGCGACGTCCAGAAGCCGTACAGCAGCAAATGATGCATGCCGGTCATCGTATCCGGCGCACGCGTCAAGTAAGCGCCCATGATCGTCGTCCCTACCGCCGTTCCGATGTTGCGGGCGAAAAACTGCATCGACGTGGAGATTCCCCGCTGATGCTGGCCGACCAGCTCTTGCGCGCCGATCGTCGTCACCGTGAAGATGAGGCCGTAGGCCAATCCTTGGACGAACATCAGCGTGAACACGTAGACAAACCCGCTTCCCGCGTTCAGCAGGACGGCCATGACGCCGCAGCCGATCAGCAGCGCGTTGCCGATGACGAGCAGTCTGCGATAGCCGTACTTGACGACCCATTTGCCGGCCGGCACCGAGACGAACATCCACCCGATCGCCTGTCCGAGCAGCGGCAGCCCGCTCACGAACAGCTCGTGTCCGCGAACCTCCTGCATGAACAGCGGGATGTAGCTGGACGTGCCGAACAGCGAAGCGCACGCGATAAACGTGTTGGCGATCATCCACGTCACATTCCGTTTGCGGAACAAGCCGAGCGGGATGAGCGGAGAACGGTGCTTTCGCTCGTATGCGATGAAAGCCGCAAGCAGCGCCACGCCGGCCAAGGCGTAGACGACGACGCCTTTGTCCACGACGGTGAGCAGCAGCAGCAGGCTGATCGACGCGGTGAACAGCACCGCTCCCGCCACATCGACGGAGGCTCGCTTCGGCACATACGTTTCCTTGTACGGGATCAGCAATAGAATCGCCGCGATGCAGACCGGGACGTTGACGTAAAAAATCCAGCGCCAGCTCGCGAACTCGACGAACACCGCGCCGAGCAGGGGCGCGAGCACCGCGGATATGCCCCACATGCCCGAGAACAGCGCCTGCACCGTTCCCCGCTTCTCCACCGGGAACAAGTCGCCCGCGATAATGGACGGAAACGGATTCATGATTCCCGCCCCGATGCCTTGGACGGCGCGGAACAGAACGAGCTGAATCATCGTGTTCGCGCTGCCGCACAGCAGCGAGCCGATCAGGAACACGATCATGCCGGCGGCGAAAACTTTTTTTCGCCCGTACATGTCGGACAGCCGTCCGGCGATCGGCGTCAGCACGGTGGACGTAATCATGTAGGCGACGAAGCTCCAGGCGTACAGCTCGAAGCCGCCCAACTCTTTGACGATGTGCGGCACCGTCGTATTCGTAATCGTAGAATCGATCGAAGAAATCAAGACGGCCAGCACGATGCTGGTCATGACGAACCATCTGCTTCTCATGTTACACCCCGTTATCCGTTAGTCGGTTCGTCTACTCGAGCGGAATGGTCCGGTTCAGCGCTTTCCCGGCAAGCGCCCAACCTTCGGCGCAGGCGGGTTTGCGAACCGCCGGCTCGAAGCCGTAGTTCAAATACAGGCCGACCGCCTTCCAGCTCGTCGTCTGCGTCGTCAAGTACGCCCGGTCGTGGCCTTCCTCGGCCAGCGTCCGAAGCGCCTGCGCCAGCAGCGGCTTCGCCAGCTTCCGGCCTTGATGGTCCGGCACGACGGCCACCCAATGAATGCGGCCGGCCGTCGCCCCGTCCCATTGGCCGTACCATGCGGTCGTCGTACCGACCGGCACGCCGTCCCGATCGACGACGAACAGGCAGCGCCGCTCCATCTCGGCGACGTGGGGGCCGAACTCGTCCCGGAACCTCCGCAGCGCGTCGTCCGTCGTCTTGAATTCGCCGGCCGCCTGCTCGATTCGCGCCCAATGGCGCTCGTCGCCCGCCCGAAAACGCCGGATCGCGTACCCGTCGGGCCAAGCCGGCTGCGGAATATCGCGGAAATGCGGGCGGATCATGAACAGCTCCACGTACTTCGTATCGGCCGTCACTTCCGGTTCGCCCGAACCGGCCGCCCCGTCGGCTCCGTTCGGCTGGTGCTGCGCGCGGTCGCTCATCAACTATCGCTCTCCCTTCACGGCTCGTATATCATTTTCCGGGTCATGCCGCCGTCGATCGCCAAATTCGTGCCGGTCACGAAATCGTTGCCGGGATCGGCGAAATATCGGCACGCCCGTACGACGTCCTCCGGCGTGCCGACGCGTCCCGCCGGGTGTTGGCGGTGATCGACGTCGCGAAGCGCCTCGTAGTCGCCCGTCTCGATCCAGCCCGGACTGATGCAGTTGACCCGGATCCCGTCCGGTCCGAGCGAGACGGCAAGCGCGTGCGTCAGCGCGACGATCCCGCCCTTGGACGCGGCGTACGCCTCCGAATGCGGCTCGGACATCATCGCCCGCGTGGAGGCGATTTGGATGATCGCCCCTCCGCCGCCGCGCCGCATCACCTTCGCCGCCTCTCGTGCGCATAGGAACGAGCCGCGCAAATTCGTGCCCAGCACGTCGTCCCACTCGTCCGCCGTCAGCTCGTAAACCGGCTTCCAGCGCGAGACGCCGGCGTTGTTGATCAGCACGTCGATCGTGCCGTACGCTTCGACGGCCGCCTCCATCAGCCGGACGACGTCCGGCTCGCGGCGGACGTCCGTCCGCACGAAAATCGCCGAGCCGCCGGCTTCCCGGATGGCGGCCGCCTGCCGCTCGCCCGCTTCCGCGTCCAGCTCGGCTACGACGACGCCGTAACCTCGTGCCGCGAAATCCGCCGATACCGCTTTGCCGATCCCGCTGCCGGCGCCGGTCACAACCGCCACTTGTTTCATCGGGCTCATCCGAATCCCTTTCCTTTCCTTTCAAAATGACTCGATCCGCAGACGCGGCGCCGCCGTTTTGCTATACTGGTCGATAGCGGCACCTTTATTTTTCGCGTGATCGTCGCGACGAATACCCAAAGGAGTTGAGCATGGTGCGAGTGATGTACGAAGAAATGGCCGGCCGGTTCCGGTCCGTGCTGATGCGGAACGGCTTTACGCCGGATCGGGCGGAGCTGTGCGCCCGGCTGTTCGCGGAAGCGAGCCGGGACGGCGTCTATTCCCACGGCCTGAACCGGTTTCCTCTCTTTATCGAGTATATTCGCAAAGGGTACGTCCAAGCCGCGGCGGAGCCGGTAGCGCTGGAACGGCTGGGCGTGCTGGAGCGATGGGACGGCCGTTCCGGCCCGGGCAACTTGAATGCCCACTTCTCGATGGGGCGCGCGATCGAGCTGGCCAAGCTGCACGGCGTAGGCTGCGTCGCCATCCGCAACACGAACCATTGGATGCGCGCGGGCAGCTATGGCTGGCAAGCCGCCGAGCAGGGCTGCATCGGCCTATGCTGGACGAATACGATTCCGAACATGCCGCCGTGGGGCTCCATGGAGAACAAGCTCGGCAACAACCCGATCGTGTTCGCCGTCCCGCGGCCGGAAGGTCCGATCGTGCTCGATGTCGCCATGTCCCAATTCTCGTACGGGAAAATGGGCATCCACGCGCAAAGCGGCGAGCCGCTCACCGTGGACGGCGGCTTCGACCGCGACGGCAATCCGACGCGCGACGCGGCGGCCATACTCGAGACGAGACGGGCGATGCCGATCGGCTTCTGGAAAGGCTCCGGCTTGTCGTTCGCGCTCGATCTCATCGTCACGATGCTGTCCGGCGGCAACGCCGCGATGGATATGGGGCGTCTCGGCGTCGAACGCGATTTGTCGCAGGTGTTCATCGCCATCGACGCGGCCCGTCTTCCCGATCAAGAGGCGCTGCGCGACAAGGTGAACGCGATGATCGACGATCTGCACGCCGCGGCGCCGGACGAGCATGGCGGCCAACCGCGGTACCCGGGGGAAGGAACGGTTCGCATCCGCGAGCGCAACTTGCGCGAAGGCATCCCCGTCGACCCGGCGATTTGGCGGCGCGTGCTGGAGCTGGACGCCGACTGACGCGGCCTACATGTCAAGCGCCACGTCCCATCGGCCGAGCAGTCCGATCATGTTCATCAGCTCGTGATGGATCGGGATGACGAAGCGCATCGCGCCGAGCGAGAACAGTCCGCTCCGGTTATGGAGCGTCGCTTTTTTCACGAATACGTTGTAATGCGGCGTCCCGTCCCCCGCTTGGACGACCTCGTGGCTGGCGGTCTGCCTGCTGACGAGCCGGACTTGCGGGGACGGCTTCGTCTCGAACGGCGTAATGCTGACGATATCTTCCAAATTCAAGTAGTAGTTCACATGCGGCTTATGCAGCACGACTTCCTTCGTCGAGACGGTAATGCCGAAATGCGGCTTTTTATGCGACAGCTTCAATTCGCCTTCCAGCGGCTTCAGTTTGATGAAATCGGGATTCACGTCGATGCCCTCCTCTGCCGTGTTCGTATGCGAATGGCGTTGCCGACGCGCGAGATGCGCGAGATGCGCGATTGCCGATGTGTGGCCGGGTTCGTCGGCTAGCGCCATTGCAGCAGAACGGCGGATCGGTCGTCCGGTCGCATCCCCCGCTCCCGTTCGGCCGCTTCCACCCGCTCCACATACGTTTCGAAGCCTTCCTGCACGATTTGTTCCAACGTCGTCTCGAGCGGAACGCCGGGATGGAACATCCCGTCCGAAACGAGCAGCAGATCGGTCGGCTGCTCCGACGCCTGGACGAAGCCGGCGCGGATATGCTCGGCCGCCTCCTCCGTGCCGTTCGCGACGCCGTAGCCTTCCGGCGTGTTCGCCATGACGGACCGATTGTACGCGAGCACGTTGTACAGCTCCTCGTAATGGCTCTCGTCCTCGACGGGCAGCCCTCGTTCACGGTCGGCCGCGCGCTTCGCCTTCGCCCTGGCGCTGACGCCGTTCACCCGGTTTTCGGTCAAAACGCGCACGCTCCCGTCGGCGAACTTCGCCACGATCATGCAATCGCCGGTTTGGGCGAAGCGAACGCCTTCCTCCGTCACGTGCGCGACCGCAAGACATGACGCCCACAGCTCGTGCTTCCGCGACAAATCGATCCCCGCATCGACCATCGCCTCCCGCAAAGCCCGATTGGCCGCCCGCACCTCCTCGAGCAAGCTTCCGGAGCCGTCCGGTCGTTCCAAGTACGCTTTCAAGATATTCGAAGCCAAATAGGCGCCGTTATGGCCGTTCGCGTCCCGATAGTCGGCGATCGGAGTCACGCCGTCCATGACGCCGTAGAAGCCGCGGTGCGGGTTAAGCGCCAGCGCGTCTTCCCCTTCGCTTTTTTGCGGACTCGGCTTCGAATAATGTCGGATTTGCATAGGCATGCTTGCTTCTTCTCCTTCCGCCAGCGGAATTCGCTTTAGTCGCGATCGGCAAAAAAACGATGCTCGGCCGTAAACGTCCCGCCCCGAATCGTGAGAATACCGTACGAATAGAGCGGCTGCCGCCTCTTGTCCGTGGGCGAGCCCGGGTTGAACAGCGTCGTGCCCCCGACCTGCTCAAGCAGCGGAACGTGCGAGTGGCCGAAAACGATCACGTCGGGCGGCAGCTCCTCGCGGAAGGCGAACAGCGCCCGCTCCGGCGTCGTGCGACCCGGGCCTTCATGGCCGTGCACGAGTCCGACCCGGACACCGTCGAGATCGAGCGTTTTTCGAGCGCCGAACCGACTCACGATGTCCCCGCCGTCGCCGTTGCCGTACACGCCCTCGATCGGCGCGAGCTGCGCCAGCTCCTCGCAGACGTCGGACGACACCCAATCGCCCGCGTGCAGGATGAGATCCGCTCCCTTCAGCCCTTCGACGAGGGCGGACGGCAGCTTGCGGGCACGTGCCGGCATATGCGTATCGGATACGACTCCGACGATCATTCCCTTCCCCTCCCGTCTTGCTCCGTATACCGCTTCAACCGTTTGAAAATATCGACGATTTCGCCGGTTCTCATGCGGACGAGGCCGCTGGACGACGGCGCGACGAATTCGACGACGCCCGGTACGACCGGTTCCGGCTGCTCGCCCCAGTCGACGTCCTTCCGTCCGCTGTACTGCTCGTAGACGCCTTTGCCGACGAAACAGGCGACCTTCGGCCGGTACGTCGCGATCTTGTCGATCAGCCGCAGACGGCCGGCTTTGTATTCGTCCTTCGTAATTTCGGCCGCCGTCTTCGTCGGACGGTCGACGATATTCGTGAAGCCGTAGCCGAGACGGAGCAGCTCGCCGTCTTCCTCCGGCTTATATTTGCGCGGAGTCAGTCCGGCTTCGTGCAGAATGGTCCAAAACCGGTTGTTCGGATTCGCGTAATGATGTCCCGTCTCGCCGGACCGCACGCTCGGGTTGAAGCCGACGAACAGGACGGAGAGGCCGTAGTCGAGATGGTCGGGAATCGGATTCAATCGCCTTCCTCCTCCTTCGGTCCGATTGACGAACGCGCATTCGCATGCGTGCCGACGATGTCCATCCATTATACCATACGTTCCGGTCGATAGGGACCTTTCCGGCGCGCCGAACGACTTCCGTCATATCGTGAACGGACGCGCCCAACCCGGCCGAACCGCCCCTTCGATGCTCCGTTAGGCGAGACCATCTCCCCACTGTTCGCCGGACATTCTCCGCAAACACACATGACGCCGCCCCGCATACACTGAAATACGTAGCTTGTAACCCCTTTTATGGAGGTGTTCCGCGCATGGACGTCTCGCTCGTTTCGCTGCATTGGGTTTATTTGGCGTTCGTCGTGCTCATCATCGGCTTCATGGTGATGCGCCGCGATACGACCGCCGTCTGCGTCGTCGGCATAACGGCGCTCGGCTTGCTGGCGACCGAATCGGTCAGCCACTCGGTCGGCGGCCTGTTCGCCAGTTTCATTTATGCCATCAAGGAATTGATCGGAACGATCCTCGTCATCTCGCTCATCGTCGCGCTCAGCAAAATTATGATCCGTACCGGCATCAACGAATTGATGATTTCCCCGGTAGCCCGGCTCATTCGTTCTCCGGCGCTCGCCTATTGGGTCATCGGGATCGTCATGATGGTCATCTCGTGGTTTTTTTGGCCGTCCCCCGCCGTCGCGCTCGTGGGCGCGGTGCTGCTCCCCGTGGCGATCCGCGCCGGATTGCCCGCTCTCGGGGTCGCGGTCTCGATGAACCTGTTCGGACACGGCATCGCGCTGTCGAGCGACTTCGTCATTCAAGGAGCGCCGAAGCTGACCGCCGACGCGGCGGGCATTCCGGTATCCGACGTTATCGGCGCCAGCGTCCCGCTCGTGCTCGTCATGGGCGCCGTGACGACCGTCGTCGCCTACTGGTACATGCGGCGCGACATGAAAGCGGGCCGGCTCACGATGGCGACCGGCCGAGCCGCGCCTACGGCGGCCGATTCGGTCGCGGGCGCCGCATCGTTCCCGCCCGCGAATCCGCTTCCGATGACGGTGCGGCGAATCGCGGCGATCGCCATTCCGCTCCTGTTCGCCCTCGACATCGTCGCCATGTTCCGTCTGAACTTGCAGGGCGGCGATGCGACCGCGCTCATCGGCGGAACCGCGCTGCTCATCATGCTCGTCCTGTCGCTCGTATCGCACCGCAAAGACGGTCTCGAGCGCACGACGTCGTACTTGATCGAAGGATTTTTGTTCGGCTTCAAAGTGTTCGGACCGGTCATCCCGATCGCCGCCTTCTTTTACTTGGGCGACGCCGCCTTCGTCGATATTTTCGGGAAGGTGCTGCCCGAAGGATCGCACGGCATCGTCAACGACCTCGGCCTCGCCCTCGCGCAGTCCGTGCCGATCAATACCGGCGTTAGCGCCGTGACCCTGACGACGGTCGGCGCGATAACCGGACTCGACGGCTCCGGCTTCTCCGGCATATCGCTCGCCGGCTCCATCGCCCACCTGTTCGCCGCGGCGATCGGCTCCGGCATCGCCACGTTGACGGCGCTCGGACAAATCGCCGGCATCTGGGTCGGCGGCGGGACGCTCGTGCCGTGGGCGCTTATCCCGGCGGCCGCTATATGCGGCGTCGACCCGTTCGAGCTTGCCCGGCGCAACTTGAAGCCGGTCATCATCGGCCTCGTCGTGACGACGATCGTCGCCATGTTCCTGATCTGACCGAGAAAGCTCCGGCCCGCGTCGGAGCTTTCGTCCGTTTCTCCTCGATGTCGATCAGCCTCGCTCGAGCGATTCGCGGCGGATTTTGTCCAGCAGGGCGCCGCAGCCGGCGTCGACCAGGTCGTACACTTCCTCGAAATTGCCCGTATAATAGGGATCCGGTACGTCGTTGAGCTTCTTCTCGGGGACGAAATCGAGCAGCCGGTACAGCTTCGCTTCCGACCCGTCCCCCCGTTCCGCCGCCATCTCGCGCAAGTTGGACAAGTTGCTGCCGTCCATCGCGACGATATAGTCGAACTCGGCCAAATCATCCTTCGTCACTTGTCGCGCCGTCATGCCTTGCCAATCGATGCGTTTGCGGTCGAGCAGCCGACGCGTTCCTTCGTGCGGCGGGCGTCCGACGTGCCAATCGCCCGTACCGGCGGAATCGACGCGGATCCGGCCGTCCAGCCCCGCCTCCTTCACCTTGTGGCGAAACACCGCCTCCGCCATCGGCGAGCGGCAAATGTTGCCCAAACATACGAATAATACCCGAATCACGTTCGAAACGCCTCCCATTCTTTTAGATCCATGATTATGCGGTCAGGTGCACGGGCTTTTCCAACCTCTCTCGTCCGACCGTTGAAATAAAAAAGGCCGACGCCCCGCGACCGAATGCCGTCGCGAAGCATCGTACCTCCTTTCTCCGAATACGGCGCCGCCGTTTCGTTCATTCGCTGCAATTGCCCGTGGAAACGTCGGCCGTTCCTTCTTCCACCTGAATTTTTTCCGAAACGGTATCGCGAATGACTCCTACGACGAGCTGGAGCAAGTAGTTGATATCCTCCTGCGCCTGCTTGAACTGGGAGACGATCGGATATGCGTCCAGCTTGTCCTGCAGCTCTTCGATTTCGCCGTTGATTTTGTCGACCATTTTCCGGTTCTGGAACGTCTCGAACGCGACGGCTTCCTTTTGCCGTTTCTTGATCAGCTTGATCAGCTCTTGAATCTCCGCGTTGCCCTGCACCTGCTTCTCCGCCTGCCGGTAAAAACGGACTTCGTCCGACGTCGAGAGGAGTCCGGCCAACTCCTTCGCCTTCTCCATAATATCTTCGCGTACGATCAATTCGGTAGCGGTATACCGCTCCATATTGTCGTGAATGTCGCATGTGTGACCGTGACCGTGTCCATGGTCGTGATCGTGGGCGTGCGCCCCTTGTCCTGCTGCCATCTCCGCTCACCCCTACCCTCTTCATCGCTTTGTATGTGGTTTTGCCTTACACGACGCGCGCCGCGTCCTCCGCCACCAGCTCGCCCTTCAGTACCCACGTCTGAGGCTCGGTAATCGTCACGTGAACGAAACGTCCGGCCAGCTCCTTCGGTCCGCGGAAATGAACGAGCTTGTTCGTGCGCGTCCGGCCGGACAGCACGTCCGGGTTCGTTTTGCTTTCGCCTTCGACGAGCACTTCGACCGTCTGGCCGCGCAGCTGCTCGTTTTTCTCCCGGCTGATCTGGTTCAGCAGCTCGTTCAGTCGGGTCAGACGCTCCTTCTTCACCTGCTCGGGCACGTTATCCTCCATGTCGGCGGCCGGCGTGCCGTCGCGCGGCGAGTAAATGAACGTAAAGGCGGAATCGTACCGCACTTCGCGTACGAGCGACATGGTCTCCTCAAACTGCTCGTCCGTCTCGCCCGGGAAGCCGACGATAATATCCGTCGTCAGCATGACGTCCGGAATGGCCCGCTTGATTTTGCCGACCAACTCGAGGTACAGCTCGCGCGAATATTTGCGGCTCATCCGCTTCAGCACCTCGGTGCTGCCGGACTGGACAGGCAGATGGATATGCTCCACGAGATTGCCCCGCTTCGCCAGCACCTCGATCAGATGGTCGTCGAAATCGCGCGGATGCGACGTCGTGAATCGGATGCGAGGCACGTCGATTTTGCGGACGTCGTCCATCAAGTCCGCGAACGAATAGTCGATATCGTCGAAATCTTTGCCGTAGGCGTTGACGTTTTGGCCGAGAAGCGTAATTTCCTTGAACCCTTTGCGCGCCAAATCGCGAATTTCGGCCAACACGTCCTGCGGACGGCGGCTCCGCTCCTTGCCTCGCGTATACGGGACGATACAGTACGTGCAAAACTTGTCGCACCCGTACATGATGTTGACCCAAGCCTTCATCCCTTCGCGCTTCTTCGGCAAATTCTCGATGATGTCGCCTTCCTTGGACCACACCTCGACGACCATCTCTTTGCCGTAGTACGCTTCCTTGATCAATACCGGCAGCCGATGGATGTTGTGCGTGCCGAAGATGATATCGACGAAGGCATGCTTCTGCATGATCCGATTGACGACCGACTCCTCCTGCGACATGCAGCCGCAGACGCCGAGAAGGAGCGAAGGCTTCTCCTGCTTCAGCGATTTCAGGTGACCCAGCTCGCCGAACACTTTATCTTCGGCGTTTTCCCGGATGGCGCACGTATTGAGCAGGATGACGTCGGCTTCCAGCTTGTCCTCCGTCGGCTCGTACCCCATCTCCTCGAGCATCCCCATCATCACTTCGGTGTCGTGCTCGTTCATCTGGCAGCCGAACGTGCGGATCAAATACTTCCGTCCTTTGCCGATCGTCTTCATGTCGTCCGGAATGGCCGATTCGTACCGGACCTGGACGTCTTCCTTGCCCCGCTTCTTCGCCTCTTTCAACGAAGGCGGTTGGAAATATATCGAATAGTCCTTATCGGACTTCGCTTGCTTCGTGCCCGAAATCGTCGAATCCTTGTTCAATTCGTCACTTCCTCCCTGCATTCAGTCATTATTCAATTATACCATCGATCCGCCCCTTCTGACAAAAAAAATCGGCACGGAGCCAGAATCCCCATTCCGTACCGAGAAAAGGGATCCGCACGCCGCGCCCCCCTTACGCGTCCACGATTTCCGCGCGGCCGCCGGTCGCGACACCCGCCGCGTTCGCTTCGTCCGTATCGATATGCAGGTCCAAGGCGAAATCGTCCGAGACGCGCGCGATGACGTCCTCGAATACGAGCGGCCGCTCGCCGTGGACCCGTACCTTCAATAGCTGCTTGTCCGCGATGCCCCAGGCGGCCGCCTCCTTCGTCTGAAAGTGAATGTGGCGGGCGGCGACGATGACGCCCCGTTCCAAGGCGACTTCCCCCGCCGGTCCGATCACCGTCATCCCGGGCGTACCCTCGATGTTGCCCGATTCCCGCACCGGCGCATCGACGCCGAGCTGGAACGCGTCCGTGCGCGATATTTCGATTTGCGACGCTCGCCGCGCCGGACCGAGGATGCGCACTTTATCGAATCTTCCCTTCGGGCCGACGATCGCCACCGTCTCTTCGGCCGCGAACTGCCCCGGCTGCGATAGCGGCTTTAACGGCTTCAGCTCGTACCCCACCCCGAACAAAATGTCGATATGTTCTCTCGTCAAATGAATATGGCGTGCGGACACGCCGACCGGAACGATTTTCGCATTCATCGTGCTGTCTCCTTCCTTATCAACCGCATCAAGTCGATCTGGTGCTTAGTATCGGTATGTATGGCCTCGTCTATAAGTTTACCACGGATATGACGAAAGACATGTGAGTCGCATCACATGTCTTTCGCATCGAACTATTATTTGAATTCGGCAACGAGCTTTTCGAATTCGGCTTCGGTAATTTTCATGTTTTGCTTCGCGAGCGCCTCCGGCTTGAAGCCCGGAACCATCTCTTCGTAGCTTTGCTTTTCTTTGTTCTGGTAAATGATACCGGTGAGCATGCCGTTCGTTTCCATGATCTTCGTCATCGCCATCACCCGGTCGTTCGGGTTATAGTCCGGAATTTCGTCGAGGTCGACGATGTTTTCCTTAAACCACTCGTACGTGTTGAACTTGTTGAACGTGACGCACGGGCTGAAGATGTTGATGAACGAAAACCCTTTATGCTTCATGCCTTCCTCGATCACCGTCGTCAGCTGCTTCAGGTTGCTCGAGAACGACTGCGCGACGAACGTGGCGCCGGCGGCCAAAGCCATTTCGAGCGGAGCGAGCTCGGACTCGATGGAGCCTTGCGGCGTATACTTCGCATTGACGAACCCTTTCGCGCTGCGCGGGGAGTTTTGCCCTTTCGTCAGCCCGTAAATTTGGTTGTCCATGACGATGTAGCTCATGTCGATGTTGCGGCGAATCGCGTGAACCGTATGGCCGAGACCGATGGCGAAGCCGTCACCGTCGCCGCCGGAGGCGATGACCGTCAGCTCGCGGTTGGCCATTTTCAGCCCTTGCGCGATCGGCAGCGAACGGCCGTGAATGCCGTGGAAGCCGTAGCAGTTAATGTAACCCGAAATACGTCCGGAGCAGCCGATACCGGATACGACAGCCAAGTTTTCAGGCTCCAACCCGACGTTGGCGGCCGCGCGCTGGATGGCGGCTTGTACGGCGAAGTCGCCGCAGCCCGGGCACCAGTTCGGTTTTACGTTGTTTCTGAAATCTTTTAATGTCGCCATCTTATTTCAGCCCCTTGCAGTAGTTATGAATTTCAGAAGGCAAGAACGGAGTTCCGTCGTATTTCAGCATGCTGACGATTTTGTCGTGTCCGACGTGAAGCTTGATTTGGTCTGCCAATTGTCCGGTGGCGTTGTTCTCGACGACGACGACTTTTTTCGCCTTCGCGATTTGCGCGGCCACTTCTTCGGCCGGGAACGGATGGATCAGGCGGACGGTCGCATGGTTCGACGTGATGCCGTCTTTCTCCAGACGCGCTCTCGCCTCGTCGATCGTGCCTCCGGTCGAGCCCATGCCGATGATGAGCAGATCGGCGTTGTCGTGCGGCGCGTCGGCGACGATCGCGTTGGCCAGCTTCAAGTTTTTCAGCTTGGACAGACGCTTATCCATCATTTTTTGACGGTTGATCGGGCTTTCCGACGGACGTCCCGTCTCGTCGTGCTCGACGCCGGTCACGTGGTGCAGGCCGCCCTTTTCGCCCGGCAGTACGCGCGGGGAAATGCCGTTTTCCGTAAACTCGTAACGCTTGAACAGCTTGCCGTCCTCGAGCGCCGGCACATCGGTGACAAGGTTGCCGCGGTCGATGACGATTTTATTGTAATCGAGCAGCTCGGACGACTGCTTCCCGAGCGACAGCTGCAGGTCGGTCATGATGATAACCGGGCATTGGAATTTCTCGGCCAGGTTGAACGCTTCGATCGTGTCGTAGAAGCATTCTTCCACGGTGCTCGGCGCGATGACGATTTTCGGAATCTCGCCGTGCGTGCCGTAGACGAGCGCGTTCAAGTCGGATTGCTCCTGCTTCGTCGGAAGACCGGTGCTCGGTCCGCCGCGCTGGGTGTCGACGATGACGACCGGCGTTTCGGTCATGCCGGCGAGGCCGATCGCTTCCATCATGAGCGATAAGCCGGGACCCGCGGATGCGGTCAAAGCGCGTACGCCGCCGTAGTTGGCGCCGATGGCCATCGTGACGGCCGCGATTTCGTCCTCGGTTTGGATAACGGTTCCGCCGAATTTCGGCAGACGCTTGATCAAATATTCCATAATCTCGGAAGCCGGCGTGATCGGATACGCGGGCATGAAGCGGCATCCCGCCGCGATTGCGCCGAGACCGATGGCGTCGTTCCCGATGATGAACAGCTTTTGCTTGCCGTCCGCTTCGGCCAGCTTGAAATCTTCCAGCGGCCCGCCGGCGAGCTCGATGACGAAGTCGGCGGCACGCTTGACCGCTTCGAGGTTTTTCTCGACGACGGCCGGACCTTTGCGGCCGAACTCTTCTTCTACGGCTTTGTTGAACACTTCGAGCGGCAAGCCGAGCAGCGCCCACGAAGCGCCGGAAGCCGCCATATTTTTAAACAGCGCCGTTCCCAGCTCTTCGGCGATAGCCGTAATCGGCACCGGGAACAGTCGTGCGTCGATTCCTTCAGGCAGTACCGGATTGAATTTCGCGTCCGCGACGACGACGCCGCCTTTGCGAAGCTCATGCGCGTTCAAGTCGATCGTCTCTTGGTCGAAGGCGACCAAAATGTCCAGGTCGTCGGAAATCGCCCGCATCGGCTTCGTGCTGATCCGGATCTTGTTGTTCGTGTGTCCTCCCTTAATCCGGGAAGAGAAATGTCTATACCCGTACAGATAGTAGCCAAGACGATTCAAGGCGGTGGAGAAAATGCGGTCCGTACTTTCGACGCCTTCCCCTTGCTGCCCCCCGACTTTCCACGACAATTGCTCGATCACAACGTCCACTCCTTTGAACTGTGTACCTGGAGACGATTTTCGGAACGTATATTCCGCGTTTCCCGGTTATTTTGTAAGCGCTAAACCGTTAACAATTCCTTATCATCCGTTAAGATTTTATGCCTTTGGACAGGAAAAAGCAAGCGAAATGCGAGAAATTAAACATAGCTTTTTTAGATCGAAATCAATCTCCAAAATAGATTGATTATTTCAGTTGCATTCTGTTTTCGGCAGCTCCGACACAAAAAATTCATACCAGTTCCGGTACAGGACGCGCTCGGTCTGCTCGTCCGTCAACCGTTTCGCGAGCGCTTCCGCCAGTTTTTCGTAGCCGGTAGGGTCTTCGAGCCCTTCCACCTTCGAGCCGATGCCGTCGAAATCGGAGCCGAGTCCGACAGCCCGGTCTCCGCCCCATTCAAGAGCGGTTTCGATATGTCGGACGACGTCGTCGATCGCGGCCGGTCCGTCCGTCCTCAAAAACGGCGGAAAAAAGTTGATTCCGATGACGCCGCCGCGGCTCGCAATGCAGCGAATCTGCTCCCGATTCAAATTGCGCGGATGGCCGCACAGCTCCAGCACGTTCGAATGCGACGCGACGAACGGCCGCTCGCTCCGTTCCGCCACTTCCCAGAAGCCGCGCTCGGCCAGGTGCGATACATCGATTATGATGCCCATCGCATTGCATTCGGCAACTAGCCGGCGCCCTTTCAACGTCAACGCCCCGTTACGCGGCTCCAGCACGCCGTCCGCGGCCCAATTCGCGTAGTTCCATGTCAGCCCCAGGCAGCGCACGCCGAGGTCGTAGGCGGCGCGCAGCCGCTCCATGCTGCCGGCGAGCGCGTCCGCGCCTTCCATCGTCAGCATCGCGCCCGGCGTTCCGCCGGCGGCCGCTCGGGTCAAATCTTCCGACGTCCGCACAAGCGCCATTCCGGCCTGTCCGACGACCTTGTCCCGGAACAGCTCGGCCGAATGCAGCACGTGCTTGAACCCCGGCTCGTCCACCCGCTCCGGTATCCAGATGGCGAACAGCTGCATCAGGACGCCCGCCTGCCGAAGCTTTGGCATCGTCACGTCGAGCGACGGGTCGTTCCCGGCAAAGTCGAGCGTCGGCTCGAGCAGCAGCTTGCCGAGCACGTCGCAATGCGCATCGATAATGGTCATGGGATCCGCTCCCTTCCGATTTTCTCCTTCATTCGTTCTATTCGTTCAATCCAGCAAAAAAAGCTCCTTGCGGGGAGCTTTCATCCGGGTGGTAAAGTCATGGAAATCAACCGTTCCTTACCGAGGTTCCACGATCAGCTTGATGGCCGTACGATCTTCACCGTCGATGACGATGTCCGTAAACGCCGGAATGCAGATCAGGTCGACCCCGCTCGGTGCTACGAATCCTCGTGCGATCGCTACTGCTTTGATAGCTTGATTCAGTGCACCTGCGCCAATGGCTTGCAGCTCGGCCGCCCCGCGTTCGCGCAAAACGCCGGCCAATGCACCAGCTACGGAGTTTGGATTGGACTTTGCTGAAACTTTTAATACTTCCATGGCAAGACCTCCTCGGGAATGATGGATGAATTCCACTACTACCCTATTCGCGCATGCCGCAAATAATTCCTTCTTCCCGGAGGCCTGCCCCGCACAATATTTCGAAAGTTTCTGTCAATTCGCGCAATTTGGCAATTTCAGTAGGAATCGGCTTATCGACCCATCAAGCACCGTTCCACGCCATCTATTCGAAAACCGCTTCCGTTTCGAATCGCCGGATCAATTCGATCCGCTTCGCGAGCCCCGTATCGTTGTCGACGTCGACGACGACCGCGTGGAACTGCCACTTCCCTTCGTCCGCGGTAAATCGGACGGGCAGCTGTGTCCGGAACTTGTGCAGCACCGCCTCGCGCTCCATGCCGAGCACGCCGTCTCTCGCTCCGGTCATGCCGACGTCGGTGACGTAGGCGGTCCCTTGCGGCAGCACCCGTTCATCGTGCGTCTGCACATGCGTATGCGTGCCGACGACGGCGGACACTTTGCCGTCCAAATGCCAGCCCATCGCGATTTTCTCGGACGTCGCCTCGGCGTGAAAGTCGACGAAAACATACTTATGCTTTTTCTTTAGCTTGTCCAGGATCGAATCGATCGTCTGAAACGGACAGTCGAGAGGCGGGAGAAACGAGCGGCCCATGACGTTGACGATGACCAGCTCCTTGCCGTCGCGGTTTTTCAACACGGCGTAGCCGTTCCCCGGCGTACCCGGCGGGTAGTTGGCCGGACGGACCATCCGGTCGTCCTCGTCGATGAAGTTGAAGATGTCTTTGTTGTCCCACGTATGGTTGCCCATCGTAATGCCGTGCACGCCTTGCTCGTACAGCTCCTTGGCGATCTGCGCCGTAATGCCGCGTCCGCCGGCCGAATTTTCGCCGTTGACGACGATGAAGGCGGGGTCGTACTTTTTTTTCAGCTCGGGCAGCATCGCCTTGACCGCGCGACGGCCGGAGCCTCCGACGATATCGCCGATAAACAAAATCCGAATGGAAATCTCCTCCTCGTTGGCAAAAGAAAGGAGAAGTGGCCGACAGAAGGCCACTTCTCGCAATCGTTCGATCGTATGATTCGTTTCTTTACTTCGCGTACTCGACTGCGCGGGTTTCCCGGATGACCGTCACTTTGATGTGGCCCGGATAGTCGAGCTCGCTCTCGATCTTCTTCGTAATGTCGCGCGCCAAACGGAACGCTTCGGTATCGTCGATTTTCTCCGGCTGCACCATGACGCGTACTTCGCGGCCCGCCTGGATGGCGTACGACTTCTCGACGCCCTCGAACGATTCGGTAATCTCCTCGAGCTTCTCGAGCCGTTTGATGTACGTCTCCAGCGTTTCGCGACGCGCGCCCGGCCTTGCGGCGGACAATGCATCCGCGGCTCCGACGAGCATGGCGATGACCGAAGTCGCTTCGCAATCGCCGTGGTGAGAAGCGATCGAGTTGACGACGACCGGATGCTCCTTGTACTTCTTGGCGATTTCGACGCCGATCTCGACGTGGGAGCCCTCGACTTCGTGGTCAAGCGCTTTGCCGATATCGTGAAGCAGTCCGGCACGTTTCGCCAACGTGACGTCCTCTCCGAGCTCGCCGGCCATCAGTCCCGTCAAGTAAGCGACTTCCATCGAGTGCTTGAGCACGTTTTGGCCGTAGCTCGTCCGGAACTTCAACCGGCCCAATATTTTGATCAGGTCCGGATGCAATCCGTGAACGCCGGTTTCGAACGTCGCCTGCTCGCCGTACTCGCGAATCCGCTCGTCGACTTCCTTGCGCGACTTCTCGACCATCTCTTCGATGCGCGCGGGATGGATCCGGCCGTCGGCCACCAGCTTCTCGAGCGATGTCCGGGCGATTTCCCGGCGAATCGGATCGAAGCCGGACAGGATGACCGCCTCCGGCGTATCGTCGATGATCAGGTCGATGCCGGTCAACGTCTCGAGCGCCCGGATGTTCCGGCCCTCGCGGCCGATGATGCGGCCTTTCATCTCTTCGTTCGGCAGGGCGACGACGGAGACCGTCGTCTCGGCCACATGGTCCGCTGCGCATCGCTGGATCGCCAGCGTAATGACTTCGCGGGCCCGCTTCTCGGCCTCTTCCTTCGCCTGATTCTCGATGTCCTTGATCATTTGCGCCGTCTCGTGGCGAACTTCCTGCTCGACGGAGGACAGAATGATATGCTTCGCTTCGTCCATCGTCAGCCCCGAAATCCGCTCCAGCTCGGCGACTTGACTGCGGTACAGCTGATCGATCTGGGCTTGCGTTTCTTCGATTCGTTTCTCTTTGTTGGCGACCTGCTCTTCTTTACGCTCCAGAGATTCCAATTTTTTATCCAGCGTTTCCTCTTTTTGCAACAATCGTCTTTCTTGCCGTTGAGTTTCATTCCGACGTTCACGAATGTCTTTTTCAGCTTCGGCGCGAAGTTTATGAATCTCGTCCTTCGCTTCCAGCACCGCTTCCTTCTTCTGCGCGTCGGCCTCTTTCTTGGCCGATTCGATCAGCTGACGGGCAGCTTCTTCGGCGCTGGAAATTTTCGCCTCGGCGAGGGACTTGCGGATAAAATAACCAATCCCAAAGCATATTGCGCCAACAACGAGAACGATCACGATCCAGATGAAGAGCTCCATCTTGTTCACCTCCTCGTTGAAGCCTCCAAGGGGTTAGCTTGGGATATTCGGTTTTTTATTCCGATTCACTTTCCAGTTCATGAAAACCCCGGCTATCGCCCGGTAAAACGGCACGCATTCCGCGGACTTCCGCCGTAATCGTCGGCGGCGAAATCCTGCATAAAAGGAAAAAAAGGCGAAATCCGGCGAAAACGCGTGTACAACCCCATTTTATCTTTTGCAAAAGAGGCTTGTCAAGCAACAACAAATGCATGCGTAAAACGTTTTCACGACGTCAGCCGGTCGACGACCATCGCCGCCGCTCCGACGGCCAGGGCGTCGTCGGACAGCTTGCCGCGCGAAAACGTGACGGGATACGTCGGGTAATATAACGTGTTTTTCAAAGCGACCTGCGTGCTGATCTGATAAAACAGCTCGTTGCTCGTTATGAGCGGGCCGCCCAAAATGACCTTCTCGGGATGCAAAATATTAAGCAAATTGGACAGGCCGATGCCGAAATAAGTAGCCGCTTGCGTAAACAGCTCGGTCACGAGCCGGTCGTCGGCCGACAACGCCTTGAGCAAATGATGGAAGCCGACGTCGTCCGGGCGATCGACCCAGTCGGTCAGCACGCTGCGTCTCCCCTGCTTCAGCTTGGCGGCGGCCTGCTTCTCGAGCACGGGGATCGAAACGAACGATTCGAGGCAGCCGAACACGTGCGGCCGTTCCGGGTGCGGCGGTCCGTCGGTCTGGATGATCATGTGCCCGACCGAGCCTTCCATATCGACGGCGCCGTACACAAGCTGGCCGTTCGACATCATCGCGGAACGGAGGCCGACGCCGGCGCGGACGTAGAGCAAGTGGCGATATTGCTGAGAGCCGGCCCAATATTCGGCGAGAAGCGCCGTATTCGCGCCGTTGTCAAGCAGAACGGGAACGCCCAGCATTCGCTCGAGCTTCGGTCCGATCGGCACTTGACTCCATCCCTCTGCGGGAAAATAAAGCGGGTTCAGCATCGTACCGTTCGTCCGGTCGACCGGTCCGACGGCTCCGATGCCGATCCCGAGCAGACGTCCCCGATCGAGGCCATGCTTCGCGATCATCTTGTTCGCGGCCGCCTCGATCTCTTGCAGCAGCCGATCGGGCGTCATCCGTTCCGTCATTTGCCACGACGCGGAATCGATTTTCTCCAGCTGCAGATCGCACAGGACGAGCCGGGTCGACGCGCGCGATACGTCCAACCCGAGTACGTAGCCGCGATCGTGCTTGAGCCGATACAAGAGCGGTCTTCGTCCGCCGGACGATTCGCCCAAGCCGCTTTCCTCAATCCAGCCCGACGTGGCCAGCTCTTCGAGCATCCGCGTCAGCGTGCTGGACGTCAGCCCGCTCATTTCAAGCAGGTCGAATTTCGATACGACGCCCCTGCGCCGGATTTCGGCGAAAATAGGCTTCGCCTTCCGGTTCGGGATCCAATCTTCCAAATTAGGCATACAACGCGACACCCACCAGACCGGAAACCGCAATCACCGCCAACGGATGGACGCGATAGCGCATCAGGGCGAGAAACGCTCCGGCGAATATGGCGAGGAAGCAAGCCGTTTTCCAATCGAACGCGAACGCGGCGCCTCCCGTCATCAGCATCCGGTAAGCCGCGTATAAAATGAGAGCCGCCACGATCGGCCGCAAGCCGTAAAACGCCGATTCCACCGTCGGATGATGATGGAATTTGGCGAACAGCAAGCCTACGACGATAACGATCAAGAGCGACGGCAGCGTCATGGCGATCGCGGAAACGGCCGCGCCGAGCCAACCGTCCGCTTCGTAACCGACCATAATGGCGGTATTCGTAGCGATCGGGCCCGGCGATGCACCCGCTACCGCAATCATATCAGAAAACGATTCCGCGTTCATCCATCCGCGCGAAATCGCCTCATGCTCGATTACCGGTATCATCGAGTAACCGCCGCCCACCGAGACGAAACCGATCATCAAAAACGTGGCGAACAGTTCCCAAAGCATGGCGAAACGCCTCCCGGCATTAGATTCCTTCTCCGATGAAATAGTCGGGGTCGGTATAATACGTTTGGGGCCGGCTCGTCTCGTATCCGTGCCTGTGCCGCCAGCCGCCGATCAGAACGCCCGCGATCGCGCCAAGCACGATGACGGCGATCGGGGATACGAGCTTCTGCAGCAGGACGAACGCGCCGACGAGGGCGATCGCCGCCGTCGGTTTGTCGGTGATCGACGTTCGGGATATGCGGTAACCCGCGTAGACGATCATGGCGATGACGGCGGGCTTCATCCCTTGAAGCGCGGCCGCCACTTTCGCGTTATCCTGGAACGCGAGCAGCAACGCGGCCAAACCGATGACAATCAGAAAGGTGGGGAGCATCATGCCGAGCACGGCCGCAATCGCTCCGCCGACGCCGGCGACGCGGAAGCCGACGAACGATGCGGCATTCAGCGCGACCGCCCCGGGAACCGTCTGGGAGACGGCCAGCACGTCCGTTATATCTTCCTGCTCGATCCACCGGCGCTTCTGTACCGCTTCGCGCTCGAGCACCGGTATCATCGCATAACCGCCGCCGAACGTAATCGGAGCGATGCGACAAAACGTCCAGAAAATCGGCCATAACCGTCTCCATCGCGTTCCGAGCTTCTCCATCCCCATCGTCCCTCTCGTCATGTCTCTATTTGTAGTATAAACGACTTTCTTTCATTTTGGAATAAAGATATTCGTTTATTTCCTATTTCCCGAAAAATGGAGCACTGAACGGCGTGGAACAACTTCCATTACGAATACCTTTCATTCATTTTGAAATAATTCCATGTTTTCTGATCCGAAATCATCTTTTTCTTACCAAACGACCGACGAGCGGTGCAATCTCGAAATCGTCGTTATGATCGGCGGCGTGCGCTTCTTCTTTCGCCTTCGTGATTGAACGGATTTAGCTTCCCCACTGTCCGTACGATTCCTTTCGAAAACAGCGAAGAACCGCAATGAAAATTGCGGTTCTTCGCTTCGCTTGGCAACGTCCTACTCTCCCAGGACCCTGCGGTCCAAGTACCATCGGCGCTGGAGGGCTTAACGGTCGTGTTCGGGATGGGAACGCGTGGATCCCCTCCGCCATCATCACCAAACGAATTGCATTATACAGGCTCAATCGGGGCTCCCCGCAAAGTATTCGGATTAACGTCGAAGCTAATCGTCACTTTGGGGGTCCTCTTGCGCCCTGAAAACCGGATGCGAAAGAATTGAGTTTGAAGCTGGATCGAGTTACCCGGAATGGGTCTTCCGGGCCCCCTCGCAAAGTAATCGGTGCTGCTGCGAAGCATCACGTCACTTTGTGGGGGGTTTGAGGATAAGCCCTCGACCGATTAGTATTCGTCAGCTGCACGCCTTACGGCGCTTCCACCCCGAACCTATCAACCTGGTCGTCTACCAGGGGTCTTACGAATTGGGAAATCTCATCTTGAGGGGGGCTTCACGCTTAGATGCTTTCAGCGCTTATCCCGACCGTACGTAGCTAC
>NZ_QJVJ01000029.1 GCF_003217775.1 Paenibacillus flagellatus | reverse complement strand
GGAGTTATCCCCATGTGGATATTGGTTTCAAAATTTCGCTGGTCCCACTCCCACTTATTCACAGTTGTTGATCCGCTCCTGGATGATCGCCACCGCATTCTTATGCGCTTTCGAAATTCAGGATAATTATTTTTCAAATAACTTAGTATCCCATAAGACCTCATTCCAAACCAAGGTAATATTGCTGCCATTTCCTCGGTACTGTCTAAAATATCCTTCTCGACTTCTTCCGGTATTTGTACGTCTTTCCCTTTCAGGTAGTCCAAAACACTCACAATGTCGGTTCGATTATTCGTGTTAGTCTCATGAATCTGTTGTAGATAGCTTTGGATTTCCTCGAAATTCCTTACAGCAAACGAAAGGTCATCCTTTACGTGTTGAAGCTGAATTACTTTTTCACTCATGTTTTCAAGTGTTCGCTGCAGGTTCTCCGTCTGCTTCGACGAGAAAAATGTTTGGTAAAAAGCGTAAACTATTGCGATTATCGCTAAGAGTATCGATGATATACTTGAAACCAATGATATTTGATTTATAACGTCAGTCGAATCCTTGAATTTCCATGTAATAAGGCCGATTATGATTGAGCATAGAAAGAATATTATGAACCCGAAAACTAATTTTAACTCCCGAACAGTCAATGTTATCTTCTCCTATCTTACTTTCGAGTTTATGTACTGTAAAACCGACCGTGCAATATTGATAAATAGAATCGCTTCTGGTTCGTCCAACAGAACCTCGTTAGGGTGAGACATACTTTCCCGGTTCCTAATCGGATTAAAGACATCGACTATCGCTCCAAGCGAACGAATCATTCTATCGACGTTCGGCGAATTGCTACCGCTATTTTGGAATGCCGGGTGATTATTCCTAAGTAGGCTGAAAAGCGCGGTAACGTTGGCATCGTCGTTAAATGAAATATTATTCTTGCGACAAAGCTCTTTCAAATACCCATGAAACAACGTATGAACCCTATCGACCGCGCTAGTCGCACCAGTATTTTCAATCAAAGCCTTGGCGTCGGCAATCGCCCTTTCAACGAACTCAGACGTTATCGTTAGTTCCGGGTTCTCGACAACGGGAAACGATTCGCCTTCAAGGCGTCGAATCATTTCTTCGATTTCCGGTTTATGCTTCAGGCGCCGTTCGGCATGGTACTCGTTATCAACAGGACAATACGCTAATACGCCACGCAAAATTTTCGCTTGAGTTGGAGCGTCAACCGACGAAAGGATTTTCATAAATTTCTGTCGCGTGGTTCCCTCATACTGATTTGGGTCAATATCAAGACCACAGTACATCGGATAAAATTCTTCATGGCTTCTATATGAAAAGCCGACAAGATAACCACCATCTACGCCAATGTACCCATTAACAACCTTCATTACTTCAATATTTGATAACAAGACTGTCGCCCCATTCAATTCTAGTTCATAACTAGATTATATATAGTCTAATCACTGGATGTAAACTTCAGGAAATCTTGAGCCAATTTTAGGACGTGTGAGTTAAAATGATGATAAAATCTTGTTTAAAATTGAAATATGTGGTACTATTTTCTCGCCCTGCCCCGCCCAGTTGAGAGATTGGGTACCAAGGGACGGTCTACGGACGGACTGGGGGCTAAAAGTCGTGGAGCACATGAAAGGGGTGGTTCCTATGGTGACAGCTATTGGTGAAATAGCCACTGTAGTAGGTTTCCTTAGCCTAGTTGTTGTAAAGGTTATCGCCTTTTTGACTGCCTCTCAATTGTGCGGGGTCAAATGCAACAGGACACAACAACCGCCTACGGTTGTTTTTTGCGTTTAGGGGGTATTTATGAATAAGGCGAGACGGAAATTGACTAAACGAAAGCAATCTAAAAAAGTTGAAGAACCTCGCCGAAATAAGTTCTTTAGCTATAAAGGTGAAGAAAGAACCGATAGGAATTTTCTATATAAAGACTTCAATAAAAGCGATTCTATACATTCCAGATTTACTCGTTCGAACTTTTCTTTCGTTAACTTTAACAAAGCGAGCATGAAATATTGTGGATTCAATGGAGCTACGTTTGTTGGAAGTGAGTTCAAACATGCAAAATTAACTGGAAGTCGTTTTCACGGTGCGGCATTTAAGGACACCCTTTTTTATCATACAAAGCTTGAAAGGGCTTCTTTTCATGGTGCTACATTTGAAAATGTAATCTTCTTCGGTACAAGCATTAGAAACATTCGAGGACTATCCCCCGATACCCCAGGCATTAGGATTATAAGTACTCCTCCAAAGCTGGAACTAAGTAAGCACTTAAAAGAGGCTATTGATTTAGCATTATGTAATATACACATTAAAGAATCGGAAACATTAAGGTTCAGAAAGCAACAACGCGATAACATTATAAATTTAATGATACTGCAAGAGCGCTTCGCTGAAGCAGACTTAATCCATGGACTAAAAATAGCACAAAGCAAGATTAACAAGGGTTTCCATACACTAAGTTACTTAATAGGGTTTATTAAGAGGGAGTTGGCGAGAGAGCTCGTCCACACGTAATAAGGCCTTGTTATTTTGCTCAAAAATAAAGACGACCCGCCAATCATCGGCGGGTTAGTTTTCATTCTTTCTGCGATTGTGGAACTTCACGACGTTGCCGCCCATAACTTCCTTCTTCAACGCTTCCAGTTCGGCGTCAAGTTCAGCGTCAGACAGCTTTTCAAGCGGTTCGGAAACTTTGTGAACCTTCTGGACAACTTCTGACTTATTGACGTTGATACCCTGCATAACAAGATACATCTCAATCGCTTTAAGGTCGCCGCGCTTGGCCTTCTTCGCAAGTGCGCTGAGAACGTCGGGTAAATCTTCCGACTGGATTTCTAGCGCTCGTTCCCGTACTGCAAGTTCAACTTGTCGCCTGTCGCGGATTCTTCGCAGGTGTCTTTCGGAAATCCCCAGCGTATTAGCGATTTCACGGTAAGACTGTTGCGGTGATTTTCGCGCAAGCAGCTCGACCGCCCTGATTTCCGTTACAGTAAGACCCTTCATGTATGGGCGAGGGTCGATTTCTTCGGTTTCTGTTTGGTCGTTCTTTCTCACATCTTCATTCATCTTTTATCACCCCCTGACGTGTTGCTTTTGACGATGCGTGTTTACTTTCCCGAACACGTTCGCTCCGGTTCTTATAGCGCCTATCAAACGCTTCGATTTCGCGATTTACCTTTTCCAGTTCAAGGTTTAGTAAACGCATTTCCTTGTCATGACGTTCACGTTCTTCGGACGTCATTTTTACCCGTCTTACTGCGGCTTCCCTGCGCCATTTTTCTTGGTGGATTGCCCGTATTTTAGCTGCTTCCTCTGACGATGCGAAAGCGGTTCTTTCCGCGTAATTCATAGCCATGTAAATATCGAATCCATAAAGGGCAACGCTGATTTCACTTAAAAGCTGGTTGACTTCGCTCCAACGCTCTTGGTCTGTCATACAACCGCCCCCTAATACGAAAAAAGGAGCCGGGGAGACCCCGACACCCTTGTATGTTAAGCGTTTAAGGAAAGTTCCATGTCGCAAACGCCCTCGTTTGTAACCGAAACGTCAATATTGACCATTTCTTGGAACCCGCGCGGCGAAGTAAGGAATTGGAACGTATAAGTACCGTCGGTGTTTGCGCTCAATACTTCTCTACCGTCAACGATGAGCGATACGGTTTCACCCGCTGTAATGTTCGAAATGACGGCTTTGCCTTTGAAGTCAATCCCACTTGAACCACTATTCGTTTCAACGTGGTTGATAAGCTTTACGTTAGCCGAACCGTTAACACGACTAGCGACGGATAAAATATGTTTCATTTGTTTATTCCCCCCTTGATTCTTTCGCTTTTCCCGCTTCGTCTACTTTGAAATAACCATCCATGAGTAATTCAGTAGCGGAAACGCGTTCCCCTGCGTCAATGCGTCGGCGTATATCTGCTTGTTGTATTTTCCATCGTTCCTCGACTTCGTTTACGACCTGACCAGATGTTTTGGCGTATCCCGCTTTAAGTAGGTCGATAATATGCTGGGCTTTTGTATCCCGTTGAGCAATATCGTTCCTAATATCTTCAAGAGACTTCCCCATATCATCCAGCCCCCTTACTTTCGTTTGATTTTTTCTCCAAAGTATTCTCGTTTGGACGATTTTCGTACCGGATTCATTTTGGCAACGTCTAGCGCGGTGAAAATCGTTTGTTTGCGCTTTTTTTCTTCCTCATTCTCGTCGTCAAAACTCGACGCTTCGGCAGCTCGTTTATATTTGCTTGCTTCCCATTGAAAATAAAAGGCGTCGTAGTCTTCAACGGCATGCAAATCGTTAGCGTCATTTATGGCTTTGACGCGTTTGGGATGCAGTTGGGTAGGTTTCCGTCGTTGCTTTCGACGACCTTGACCGCCTTCAATCATCACTTTAACGAAATCGCGAATTGTTAAGAAAACTTGGTCGTTGGCGTCGCCTTCGATGCTGTCAATAATTTCGGCAGTAACGTCCTGGTAAGCCATTGTCGAACCTCCCTAAACGAAGAAGGGACGCCAATGGGCGCCCCGATTATTCAAAATATTTGCGGAGTGGTTGCGGAATGATTCCCTCTTTCGCGTCATGTACCATCCAATACGGAACCGTAAGCGATTCGGCTGCAAAACTGTCTTTACCAGAATACGTCCAATCATCACTAACTCGAATACGACCTTCAACAAACGAACCATTCCCATAAGGAACTCGTTCGCCATTTTCTTCAACGATAGCATATAGCTCCGCGAATAGCTTTTTAGCCTTTGCGTCGATAGCATAAAGGGTTTTTATTTCCTTCAACAATTCCGCCCGCTTACGGTTAATAACGTCTCTTTGCGCTTCGATTTCGTCTTTAACTGCTTCTCGTTTAGTATGAAGATACGATTTAACGGAAGGGACGATTGACGCCAAGGCTTGCCGCTTGCCCCGCTTAACCAGTTCCAGGCGCTCGGTCAAACGTTTAATAGCACCCGCATCTTCTTCGATTTGTCGTTCTTCCTCGGTCGTATCTTCAAGTTCCATAACCTTTAGTTCGAGAACGTTACGAGCTTCCTTGATTGCTTCGCTATGCTTGGTGATTTCATTTTCAATCCTCTCAATTTCATCGTTAAAGCGTTCCTTAGTTTCAACGTACTGTTCCATTACGTTTTTTACCTTCTGCCTTAATTCGCTAATGATTCCCATAATGAAGACCCCCTTAGTTAGCGGCGCGGTCATCGCGCTCGGCCTGATTGAATAGTTCCTTGAATTTCTCAATTACAGCGTTTCGTTTCGCTATGGAGCCACGGAAGAAATAGAGAGGACTAACGATAATGTAAGCTTCGCGCCCGGTCTTGAATAACGCGATAACGCGCTTCCTGACAAGACCCTGAACGACTTCCCGCGTTTTGGTTTCGCCCCAGTTCATTAGCTGGCTTGCGCGTTTCAAGTTCATAAAGACGCTCCGTCCGTTTTCCTCGACCTTTACGGTTCCGTCTTCGTAATCAATCAAGCCTTGGATATGAAATAGGAACGCACTTTCGGCTTCGGTCAACTTGCCCCTTATGGCGTTGAGCTGCTCGTAAAAGACCATAACGAACGATTCGCCCCCTTTAGCTGGCGGTTTCTTCTTTTGGCGTGGCTTTAAGACTTCGTTCGGTTTTACATTGACGATTACTGTAACGTCTTCGTTGCCGTTATTAACGATTTCCCGCGTTTCCCCAAGCGCAACGGCTTCGATGATTTCCCCGGTTTCAGCGTCTATAAGGCGCCCGCTGTATCCCCGTATTATTGACACCCCAACCGCCCCCTTACGCTGTCCCTTCGCCATTCAAGTAAAGTTCAATGTGGTGTACGATGACGCGAAGGGATTGAAGCCGTTCGTTGTCAATGCCATAAAATCCCAAGAGCTTTGCGCGGTTCTCTTTCGTTAAAACCATAATCCCTCGTTCAATCATGGAAACAGTTGAGAAAGCAACTCCCAAGGCTTTCGCGACTTCATGCAATGTTATCTTGCGATACTGGCGAATGAACCGGAAGACTTTGTATTCTTCAACCATTCTGTGTCCCCCCTTACTGAAAAAAGTTTTGTGTTTGCGATTAAAAAAGATTAACGCCCCGATTAAAGGGCGTTTTAGCGTCGTCACCTATACAGTTAAGCTAAAGGAGACGTTTACAAGTACCGTATAAAAATTATTATAAGTTCCGACGTTCAACATCGCTTTACCAACAGATTCCAATACCCTCGCGCTGACGAGGGTATATCCGCGCTGTGGCGAGGGTTTTTAGTTGACTAAAGCGTGCCGAATCCCTTGCGGGGCGCGGATTTTCGCGATTTCCCCCGGTTAATTGCTTATATATATACAAGATGTATTGCGTATAATTTAACGACCGGTAGGGGGATAGGGCGCCCCCTTTAGCGCTTATTAAAACGTGGGGAATATAACGCCCCCTACGCTTCGCTACGGGGTCGTGTCGTCGCCTGACGGCTCCGACGCAACCTTGGCAATCCTTATTGTTACTTCGTTGATTTTTACAACGACATAGAAGAATAAGGTTATACATACTGCGGCAAGGCGTCGAAGACGCCGCAGCCCCGACCCTTCGCCGAAGGCGATAGGGGCGGTATTACCAACGCTATATTTACGAAGTAAAAATAAAAGAATGGTTCTTGTTATATTTGGTTCTTCTTTGTGTCAAATGCCACGGACAATACTAACGTCATATTTCGCTGAAAATTACCCAAGGTATTGTCCGAAGGGCTTTACATAGTCAAAAAGAGGAAATCAACGCTAATTTCGAAACAAGCGCGATAACCACTTGCGAAGGAAATCGTCGAGTTGGAACGCTTGGATGGGAATAAGGGTGTATGTAATCCATACCCCCTTCGTTTATACGTCGTCAATGCGGTAACGCCGTTGGAAGACGACGAGAAGGATGCTCATTTAATGAGTACCTAGCGAAACGATTTCAAACGCATGTGTAATCAGCATAAACGGAGGTTCAATTGATGTATATTGTCGTCCGCCAAGTACATAACGAGCTAGGTTAAACCTAGACCGTTTGAACCAAAGGGAAATAGACGCCAAGGTAAAACCATAGGCGCCTGAATACAGGGGGATAGCGGCAACAATATCGCTGGGGTAATGTCGGTCGGCAAGGCGTCGGGGATTACGCCGGGAACGTAGGGGAAACGTTCGTATCATTATGTCGTTGATATGACTTCGTTTGTGACGCAAGGGTATGCGTTTATTACAACCCCTTTTGCGATTACAACAACGCCCCGGCTCCCCCTGCCATCCCCCTTGTTGCTACGCAACATCCGTCGTTGGAAAACGTATATAACGCTCAAAAAATGGGTTATTTTGGGCGTTTAACATTCGGGGAGAGTAAAGATGCCGGAGCGAGAGAAAGGCGCCTTATAGACGAAAATAGAAGCTCGTTGAGACCAACGCAATATTGCGTTCGTTAAGTTTCTGTATAAGCATTACCGAAGCAACGGCAGGTACTAAGGATTCCTTAGCTCCTTTACAACGCAACATTCTCATTGACCCCCAAAGGCAAACATCACATAGGTTTACCGGAGAGCTGCGCCCGAAAGGTTTGCGTTCCCCCGTCGTTCCGGTGTCTTACCGTAACACAACAATGTGCGCAAATTGCGTCAAGCGTGGTATATCAAGCGTTGGCGGTCATTGAAATCCAACTTCGAAAAATTCTGTCGTTGTATAGAGTATGATAATTCGCCAGACTATTTCGATTCCTTTGTCGGAAAGTAAGGGTGTCCATATAGCGACACCCTCTGCGTTATTAAAGGCGTTATATTGTTGAGACCCTTTCAACGAAAGATTGCGCGTACATTGTATAGGTGATTTCGACTGTAAAAGGGAGGTACGGGGGCGGTGGTACCCCCTTGCCGTTTGTTGGGTTGCTGTAAGTTTAATTGACACAAGACCCCTCTACGTCTAACGTCAAGTGGCTCGCCAAAGTTGGGGACACCCAAAAACGAAAAGACGCCGACAATATGCCGACGCCTTTCCGCGGGAGGTTGCCTTATGCAATGCGTAGAAACGGCGAAGTGGTGGCGCCGTTCCCGCTTCAATATGTCGTTTAGTAAGCGTTAATTGTGACGCTGGACACTCAACGTAATCATAACTTTAGAGTATTGACACCGTTTTATCGTCCCAATAAAATCAAGGCATAAGGCGTATTCATAACTTATACTCAAAAGTAAAGGGGCGAGTACATATGAATAAACCAACGAAATACGGTTACGCAAGGGTATCGACGAAGGGGCAGGATTTAACGGCGCAGATTGAAGCGTTAAAGGCAGAGGGCTGCGAGAAGATATTCCACGAAAAGTTTACCGGGACGACTAAAGAACGCCCGGAGTTTGAAATGTTGCTATCGACGTTGAAGGAAGGCGATACATTGGTCGTAACAAAACTCGACCGTTTCGCCCGCTCCGCAATCGACGCGCTGTCAACGATTAAGGAACTGTTTGAGAAGGGCGTCAAGGTACACGTATTGAACATGGGACTTGTTGAGAATACGCCAACTGGACGATTGATATTTACGATAATGTCGGGATTCGCGCAGTTTGAACGCGACCTTATCGTGGAACGGACGCAGGAAGGTAAGGAAATCGCCAAACAATCGCCTGACTTCCGGGAAGGGCGTCCTAAGAAGTTCACACGCAAGCAAATTGAACATGCCTTGTCGTTACTGGAACGCCATTCTTATACGCAAGTTGAAGCTATGACGGGGATAAGTAAGTCCACGTTAATACGCGCTAAAGCAAAAAGTCGCCAAGCCTAAAACGGTTTTGGCGGCTTTTCTATTTCGTTTATAGCGTCCGGTTTCATCTAGTGAAACAACACTAGAATGTCGTGAAAAGTCAGGCGTGGCAAGGGTTTACGCGGTCTTGGCGTTTTTGACGAAGTGGGACGTATTTCGACCGTCTGGCGGGTAATGGACTTTTATACACTTGAGAAAATGGATTGATTTTTTATCACTAAATGCATATTGCACCATCAGACGATTCGTTGGATATTTTTGGAGGAAACTCTCGTTTTATGTCGAATTGATGTTATAAGTTAAAAAACGGGGGTGTATTTGTGAAATTAGCTGAACTAGTTATTGAAAACTTCAGAGGAATTGGAAGCAACCCAGTTAGAATTAAAATCGATAATATTGTTGTACTCATGGGACGAAATAATGTTGGCAAATCAACAATACTATCTGCGTATGAAGCTTTTGCCTCGCAAGGCAGCGCTATGCAGAAGAAAGATTTCCATAAGGAGTCAAGCGATAATCCGATTATCATTACTGGGATTTTTTCTGGGGTAAATGGCGAATTTGCTTCCAAATGGGTTCATAATGACGATGAACTTGGGTACAAGGATTGTGTTAAAGCACAGTATAAATGGCACACACCCGACGCTAAAGGCGAGAAATATTCGTACAACCCTGAAACAGCTCAGTTCGAGAAAGGCGGCATGGGAGGTATAGACTCAATACTTGCAAGCCGAATACCTACACCTATAAAAATATCCCCACTTGACGACCCTTTAACCCTGCAATCGAAGATTGTCGAAATACTTACCGAGGCCGTTAAAAATAATATTGAAAAAGATTCAGGGAAAATTGAAGGACTATTAAAGCAGATTTCCACACTAGCTGAAACAGTACATAAGGAAATTGAAGAAGAAATAAACAAGTCATGTGACTTGGTGGCAGACGAACTAAAAAGAGTATTTCCCGATAACGATTTAATTCGTATAGAACCCAATACCGGGAAATTTGAACCTGAAAAGTTAATTTCAAGCGGTGGAACCATTAGAGTTGGAAACCAAACTGAAAATTCACCACTCTCTAACCATGGAACAGGATTACAAAGAGCTTTCTTATGGGCTGCTATCAAAATGCTTGCCGATACTGGCCGACATCAAATCAATAAAAAGAAGACCATCGAGGTCGGAACACCAAAGGTTCTCTTAATCGAAGAACCAGAAGCTTTCCTTCATCCCAGTGCAATTAAAAGTGCATGTGAATCATTGTACACAATCGCAGAACAAAATAACTGGCAAATAATAACAAGCACGCACTCTCCAACATTCGTTAACTTAACCAAAGACCACACGACAATAATTCGCTTAGAAAAGGACGTTAATGAACACACCGTAAGAACGTTTTCCACCGATAGTGCTGGGTTTTCAGATGACGATAGAGAAAATCTTAAAATGTTAAATTTCTGCAATCCTCATTTTAATGAATTTTTCTTTTCAAGTAACATATTGCTTGTCGAAGGTGAAACCGAGCATTCCGTTATTAACGCTTTAGTTCAAAAAGGAGCAATTCACTTAAATGAGGATTTCCATGTAATCAACTGTTTTGGAAAAGCCAATATTGTAACGGTATGTAAAATATTGAATCACTTCAAAGTTAACTATTATGTTATTCATGATTCCGATTCACCGAATATTAAGCGGAAAGAACAATATGTTCGTAATGGAATGTGGTCAGTTAATACTTCAATAATAGACGAATGCAAAGCTGGCATTAAAAACGGTTTGAGGATAAAATCCTTTGTCTCGGTTCCGAATTTTGAAGGGCAATATTTGGAGAAGACAAGCGGCAGTAAACACAAGCCATATGAAGCGTGGAAATATTTCAATGAGAATGATAACGAAAATGTACGTTCCTTTTTGGATGTACTAAAATGCATAACCGGGGAAATATCTACGTGCAAATCGCAGTATAACGACGAGTATGAATTATATAAAAAGGTCATTGAATATGTCACAGCAAATGGGTTTACAAATGACCCTCATTGGAAAATCGACGAGAAAAAAGAACAGGACAAAGCACTATAGACTTTAGACAACACATATCAAAACTTAATCAAAGAAGAACAATACTATAACATTAAGAAAACTTGCAATAATTAGCCAGTCTTCGATAAAATAATTTTAACCCAATCACACTGTTCACCTCAAAGAGCAGTGAAACCCGACGTAAATCTAAGTGACGTCGGGTCTCTTTTTATTCTTTCAACCATTTTATAAAAATATCCATGAATGGGTTATAACCAGTTACTATTGTAACGACCGAGCTTACAAGACCAATTATTATAATTAAGAGATTAAGCAATTTAACGAGAAAGTTCCTTGTCAAGAAGTTGTATGTCGCATACCTAATCAATCCACTCCAATATAAAACCGAAATGGGTAACTGAACAAAAAACTGCACGCCTTCCCTTAGCCAGATGAATGGATTTTTAATATTATTGACAGCGTGTTTATATCGTTTGTCCAATACGCCTAAATAACGTAATAATACTTCATCCTGAATTTCGAAAGCGCATAAGAATGCGGTGGCGATCATCCAGGAGCGGATCAACAACTGTGAATAAGTGGGAGTGGGACCAGCGAAATTTTGAAACCAATATCCACATGGGGATAACTCCCCC
>NZ_QJVJ01000028.1 GCF_003217775.1 Paenibacillus flagellatus | reverse complement strand
GGTAGACTTCACCTAAAAGGTGCTCCTCTCTTTGGGTGATGTTGTCCTGGACAAACACCATTCTACCAAAGATTTGGAGCCCTTTTTATGTTTTTAATGCGCAGTACTTTCGAAATTCAGGTTCAATTATAAGACAAAGAACATACGTTTGCAAATATTTGCAAATTGTTAATGGAACAAACGCTTCGGGCGAAAATGAAGAGGGAGTGAACGGCAATGTCCGGCGTTTCCGTCAATTGCGGTCAGCTTATTGATCGCCGGGCTTGGCGTCTTCTTCATGCGGCGCTCTAAGCTCGTTTAATTTGAGTTTATAAGTCTCTCCCCAATCCTTCATGAATAAAATGAGCGGCTCCAACGTTCTGCCGAAATCGGTCAGCGAGTATTCCACTTTCGGCGGAACTTCTTTATATACTTCCCGATGAATGATGCCGTCCCGTTCAAGCTCCCGCAACTGCAGCGTAAGCATAAACTGGGTCATTCCCGGGTACAGCCGCCGGAATTCATTAAACCGTTTCGTTCCGCCGATAAGATTGTACAGAATAATCCCTTTCCATTTTCCCCCGATGACATCCAGCGTCGTTTCTACCGGACATCCTGCCATATCCGGATTTGCGCCGTATTTATTTCTTCGATCGCCCATAACCGTTGATTCCTCCAATAGTTTGATTTTTAATACTATATCATAAAAATATGCGTACTTCTTCTGATTAAGAATATACCATATACTCGAATAGTACGATATTTCAGCTTGAAAGGATGAAGGAAGCTTGAGCAATCGTCAAACGATGAAAGCAGTGGCCATCTATCGTTATCTCCCGGTATCCGATCCGGATTGCCTTGTCGATATTGAAACCGAAAAGCCGGTTCCTGCGGGGCGCGACATCCTGGTCGAAGTCAAGGCCATCTCCGTCAATCCTGCGGATACGAGGGTTCGTTCGCGGAAGGCTGACGGAGAGGACTCGCCTTCTATTCTCGGCTGGGATGCAGCGGGGATCGTCGTGCAAACCGGGGAGGAGTGCACCTTATTTAAACCGGGGGATGAAGTGTATTACGCAGGCGATTTAACTCGTCCGGGCTGCAACAGCGAATTCCATCTGGTTGACGAGCGAATCGTAGGGCGCAAGCCGAGAAGTCTGGACTTCGCCCAAGCCGCGGCTTTGCCGCTGACCTCGCTGACCGCATGGGAAGGGCTGCACGCAAGGCTCGGCGTCAGCCACAGTGCGGAAGCGAATCGGGGCAAGTCGATTCTGATCATCGGCGCGGCGGGAGGCGTAGGCTCCATAGCGGTTCAATTGGCCAAGCTCGCCGGATTGACGGTGATCGGGACATCGTCGAGAGCGGAATCGACCGAGTGGGCCAAAAACCTCGGAGCGGATTACATGATCAATCACAGGAAGCCTTTTGCACCCCAGCTCAAGGAAATCGGTTTTGCGGCGGTCGATTATATTTTTTGTCTTAACGATACGGGCGGTCATTGGGCAAACATGGCCGAAGCGATTGCGCCGCAAGGCAAAATATGCATCATCGTCCCTGTTCAGAAGCCGGTTGACATTGATCCGCTTATGACGAAAAGCGTCACGATTACGTGGGAGCTAATGTTTACCCGGTCCATGTTCCGAACGGATGACATGATCGAACAGCACGACCTGCTTAACGAGCTCGCTCATCTGATTGACGCCGGGAAAGTGAAGACAACATTAGGCGAACGCCTGGAGCCGATTCATGCGGCGAATTTGCGGTTGGCGCATGAAAAAATCGAGTCGGGCGCTACGATAGGGAAAATTGTGCTGGAAAATTTCGTGAAATGAGACGGATACATTGGAACGGGCGAGGCGGCAGCTGAATGCCGGGATGGAAGCTTATTCCATAGGCGCAACGGACGAAAATACCCATGCCTGCTTGATTCAGGCATGGGTATTTTGCGTTTGCTCGTCAAGCGGGGCAATGGGGATGGAAATGAACGAGCAATAAACGGCATGAAACCGGCGGCGTCAATACCAAGACCGTTCCGAGCCAAATACAGGCTGATCCGTAATTCGACACATGTGGGCATGACCTTATTTATTCATGTCTTCATGTTGTCGTGAGTTGTCGATGCCCCTGCGAATTGTTGCTGAACCATAAAAACTTGTACTCTTCTGAGATGTAAAGCATAATTTTCATAAATAGCCAGAGGACAAGCGCCGTGGCAGGAGTACAACAGAAAAGACAAAGGGGATGAATCATCTGCAAACCGTAAACATTATCCTTGACTCGTACAGCGCTCTTATTTGCCTGATTCTCATTATCTATCTATGGACGAATGGCAAAACGAACGAAGAGTCCGGCCTCTTTTTCATGTTGATGTGTATTTCCGACCTTGGCATGCTGCTGGGGGATATTGCAAGCTGGGCCTTTGAGGGATTGGTGAAACCGTGGTATCCCTTTGCCCTGCGAGTGGGAACCGCCCTGAATTTCGCCTGTACCGCACCGTTGCTGCTAACCTTTATTGGATACATCATGGCATACCTTTCACCCAAGGTAACTATTAGGAGGTACATATGGAACGCTGCCTGCGCCCTCGCCGCAACACAGTTTTTTTTCAGTGTGCTGTCCTTGTGGAACGGCATGTTTTTTTACACCGACTCAGACAATCTCTATCAGCGCGGCGACTGGTTCTGGCTCTCCCAGCTCATTCCTTTCTTAATCTACGGAATTGTCACCACGCTCATCCTCCGATACCGACGTTATTTGCGTCCTAGAGATATGCTGTTTCTGTTAAGCTATGTGGTTTTGCCGCTGATAGGGGAAATGATTCAAATCGTGAACTACGGTATTGCACTGATGGGAACGGCGGCCACAGCCTCCATCCTGCTTATCTTTATCAATATTCAATCGAAACGGGAGCTGCTCTTAAAGCAGCAGGAAAAAGAATTGGTGGAAGCCCGCATTAGCATTCTGATCAGTCAGATTCAGCCTCACTTTCTCTATAACACTCTGACTGCCATCCGGCAGCTTTGCGACCTTGACCCGAAGCAAGCCAAGCAGGCAATCGGGGATTTTGCCTTATTCCTGCGCGCCAATATGAACGTATTAGAGAGCAAAGCCCCTATCCCCTTTTCGCAGGAGCTGTCTCATGTGCAGTATTACCTGAATCTGGAGCGGCAGAGGTTTAGGGATCGATTGCGAGTGATCTATGACATAGGTGCAAAAAATTTCGCGATCCCGCCGCTGACCGTTCAGCCCCTTGCGGAAAATGCGGTGCGTCATGGTATCATGCGGCGGGAGGAGGGCGGCTCGATAACTCTCCGCACCGAGGAAACCGATACGGCCTATCGCATTGTCATTATCGACGATGGGGTGGGCTTTACGTTCTTGCCTGAACCCTCGAAAGGCGAACCCCGTGTAGGTATTCGCAATGTGCGCAGACGTCTGGAGGAATTATGCGGAGGAAGTTTGCAAATCGAAAGCATTCCGGGTACAGGAACTACCGCTATTATTATCATACCAAAGGAAGGTAAATCCAATGAATTTTTTACTTGTTGACGATGAGCCGTTGGCTCTGGGGGACCTGGAGCAAGCGCTGAAAGAAGCTGTGCAGGATTGTATCATTTATCCCTTCGCCACATCGGGCAAGGCGCTGACGCAAGCGAAATCCGTTCGCTTTGACGCGGCGTTTCTGGACATTGAGCTGGGCAGTACCAGCGGGCTTGCGCTTGCCAAGCAGCTTAAAGATATTCAGCCGTATGTACATATCATCTTTGTAACAAGCTTCGCAAAATATGCGGTAGACGCTTTCCGTATTCATGCCACCGGCTATCTGATGAAGCCTGTGCTGAAAGAGGACATTCTGCGGGAGTTAACCTTTATTTACGAGGATTCTATTCTGACAAAACGAAAAAAGGTACGGGTACAGACTTTTGGCGGCTTTGAGGTTTTTGTAAACGGAAAGCCGCTCCAATTCAAGCGCGCCAAGGCCAAGGAACTGCTTGCTTGCCTGATTGACCGAAGAGGAGCCAGCCTGACAACGGCTGAAGCCTGTGCGCTCCTGTGGGAGGATGACGCAGGCAATCCGGCGAAACGTGATTACTTCAGAACCATCGTAAAAGACCTGCGGGAATCATTGCAGCAAGAGAGCATTTCGCATATTTTACGAAGGTGGCATGGGCGTCTCGCCATTGACCCTGAGCAATTGGACTGCGACTGCTACCGCTTTATGGATGGAGATCCGCAGGCGGTAAACAGCTATCGCCACGATTATCTGCCCAGCTATAGCTGGGCGGAATTTTCCGTAACCATGTTTGAATAGTGCCTAGGCATGATGATGTCACGCTTTTGCAACGCCCTACTTTTTATAATATCTGTGAAGATGCAGGGGTACTGTGGAAAGCGCATATCATCCGTGTTGTCGGATCATGGAGTAACGTCGAAACGAGGTGCTGTATCGCAATGATGTTCTCGTTCCGCGTGAAGGCACAGGGTAGACGACCGCATCGGAAGCTTAACGGCGATGATCGGACGTCTACCCTGTCGTTTTTTTTGGGGGCAAAGGCAAGACTTCTTGAACACCTTGATAAGACTGGCGTTGAAGCGAAAGGAAGACAGATTGTGCTTCTGCATAAGGGCGAGGTTCGTTCTCGGAGCGTAAGGACACCGGCTCCTGCTGCTTGCATCGATCCCGACAAAGCAATGAAGAGAGTTGTTGAAAATTACATCGGTGAGGTGGGCAGAGATGAGGGAAAGCAGAAAAAAATTTTTTTACCCTATCATAGTCTATTTATTAATTGCTATGATGTGTTTTTCAAGTTTACCGCCTGCCGTGCATGCAGCTTCTTTTACGGTTGATAGTGCACGAGGGAAGATAGCTGCAGGAGCCCTCCATAGCGTGGCTTTGAAATCTGACGGATCTGTGGTGGCTTGGGGAAATAATAGTAATGGTCAGTGTAATGTTCCGTCCGGATTAACAGGAGCAGTGGATGTAGTTGCAGGAAACGGTCATAATCTAGCCTTAAAATCAGACGGAACAGTGGCGGCCTGGGGATATAATGGTGATGGTCAGAGTAATGTCCCGTCCGGATTAACCGGTGTGAAGGCTATAGCTGCAGGAACCCTTCATAGTCTGATCTTAAAATCAGACGAAACAGTGGTCGCCTGGGGACATAATGGTTATGGTCAGAGTAATGTCCCGTCCGGATTAACCGGTGTGGCGGCTATAGCTGCGGGATATTTTCATAGTCTGGCCTTAAAATCAGACGGAACGGTAGTGGCCTGGGGAGCTAATGAACCGAGTAATGTCCCTTCCGGATTAACCGGCGTGGTGGCTATAGCTGCAGGAGACTTTCATAGTCTGGCCTTAAAATCAGACGGAACGGTGGTGGCCTGGGGAGATAACCTATATGGCCAGAGCGTTGTCCCGTCCGGGTTAACCGGCGTGGTGGCTATAGCTGCGGGATATTCTCATAGTCTGGCCTTAAAATCAGACGGAACGGTGGTGGCCTGGGGATATAACAGCTATGGCCAAAGCAATGTCCCGGCCGGATTAACCGGCGTGGTGGCTATAGCTGCAGGCAGCTATCATAGTCTGGCCTTAAAATCAGACGGAACGGTGGTCGCCTGGGGATATAACAACTATGGTCAAAGCAATGTCCCGGCCGGGTTGAACCTGCTAACCAGTGTGCCTGTTAGCAATGACGCCTCCCTCGCTGTTATCGAGAACACGCCTGCAAGCGGTACTTTAAGCGCTGCGGATGCCGACGGAGATCCGTTGACCTACAGCCTTGTCAGCCAGGGAAGCAAAGGAACTGTATCCATCGACAACTCGATTACGGGTGATTATACCTACACGCCGAATGCTGGCGCGGCCGGAGTCGATACGTTTACGTTTAAGGCGAATGATGGAACGGTCGATTCTAATGTGGCCACCATAACGGTAACGATTACGGCCTTGTCGAGCAACGCGGACTTAAGCAGCTTGACAATAAGCCAGGGGACGTTGTCACCGGCGTTTGCTGCGGGTACAATCGCGTACACGGCAAGTGTGGCGAACGAGGTAGACAGCTTGGATATTACCCCGACGGTGGCGGACAGTACAGCGACGGTAAAAGTTAATAGAGCGTCAGCAGCCAGCGGCATTCCGAAGTCGGTGAGTCTGGATGTAGGGGACAACGAGATTGTGGTGGAGATTACAGCGCAGAACGGTACGACAAAGACGTACAAGGTCATGGTAACCCGGCAATCGAGCAACGCGGACTTAAGCGGCTTGACGATCAGCAGCGGTACGCTAAGCCCGGCATTCGCCGCCGGTACAACCGAGTATACGGCGAGCGTAGCGAACGAGGTAAACAGTCTGGATATTACGCCGACGGTGGCGGATTCTACAGCGACGGTAAAAGTGAACACGGCTGATGCAACCAGCGGCAGTGCCAAGACGGTGAGTCTGAATGTAGGGGACAACGAGATTGCGGTGGAGGTTACAGCGCAGAACGGTGCGACAAAGACGTACAAGGTCACGGTAACCCGAGCGCAGTCGAGCAACGCGGACTTAAGCGGCTTGACGATCAGCAGCGGTACGCTAAGCCCGGCATTCGCCGCCGGTACAACCGAATACTCAGCGAGCGTAGCGAACGAGGTAAACAGTCTGGATATTACGCCGACGGTGGCGGATTCTACAGCGACGGTAAAAGTGAACACGGCTGATGCATCCAGCGGCAGTCCCAGGTCGGTAAGTCTGAATGTAGGGGACAACGAGATTGCGGTGGAGGTTACAGCGCAGAACGGTGCGACAAAGACGTACAAGGTCACGGTAACCCGAGCGCAGTCGAGCAACGCGGACTTAAGCGGCTTGACGATCAGCAGCGGTACGCTAAGCCCGGCATTCGCCGCCGGTACAACCGAGTATACGGCGAGCGTAGCGAACGAGGTAAACAGTCTGGATATTACGCCGACGGTGGCGGATTCTACAGCGACGGTAAAAGTGAACACAGCTGATGCATCCAGCGGCAGTGCCAAGACGGTGAGTCTGAATGTAGGGGACAACGAGATTGCGGTGGAGGTTACAGCGCAGAACGGTGCGACAAAGACGTACAAGGTCACGGTAACCCGAGCGCAGTCGAGCAACGCGGACTTAAGCAGCCTGACGATCAGCAGCGGTACGCTAAGCCCGGCATTCGCCTCAGGCACAACCGAATACTCAGCGAGCGTGGCGAACGAGGTAACTAGTTTGGATATTACACCGACGGTGGCGGATTCTACAGCGACGGTAAAAGTGAACACGTCTGATGCATCCAGCGGCAGTCCCAGGTCGGTAAGTCTGGATGTAGGGGACAACGAGATTGTGGTGGAGGTTACAGCGCAGAACGGTGCGACAAAGACGTACAAAGTCACGGTAACCCGAGCGCAGTCGAGCAACGCGGACTTAAGCAGCTTGACGATCAGCAGCGGTACGCTAAGCCCGGCATTCGCCGCCGGTACAACCGAGTATACGGCGAGCGTAGCGAACGCAGTCGACAGTCTGGATATTACGCCGACGGTGGCGGATCATACTGCTTCGATCACTGTGAATGGAGCACCAGTGGTTTCTGGAAATGCTTCTACGCCGATCAACTTAAATGTGGGATCGAACAACATCATGACAGTAGTAGTTACAGCGCAGAATGGAGCAACAAAAACCTACACGATTACGGTAACCCGGTTAGAACTGACCGATGCCGAAGCTGTCACGGAAGCTAAAAACGCCTTGGATGTCGGCTATACTGCGGGTGATAGTTCGAGTGCTGTTACCCGCAATATAGTACTCCCCACGGCAGGATTGCACGGTACCATTATAAACTGGACCTCTGATAAGCCGGATGTGATTGCGGCGGATGGAGCCGTGACCCGTCCAGAATATACTTCAGGCGATTCTATTGTTGTACTGACAGCTGTGATTGCCAAGAACGGTGCCATAGACACCAAATCATTTTCTCTAACCGTAAAGGCGACTGACAAGGACGAAACCTATACCCTAACTGTCGAAAACGGCACAGGAAGCGGCAGTTATACGGAAGGGCAACTTGTTACCATCAAGGCTGACACGCCACCGTCCGGCAAGGAATTTGATAAGTGGACAGGAGGTAACGGCGGGACTTTTGCAGATGCCAACAGCAGCACGACTACGTTCACCATGCCAGCCGGTGCCGCAACCGTTACGGCAACTTATAAGGTGATGGCGCCGCTGACCTACGGCATCGGGCTGAGCGAGTCGGGCAACCATAACTTTGGCTTCTCGACCGCAGGATACGCGGCGCAGACGCCGCATACCGTTACGGTAAGCAACACCGGCACCGGGGTGACAGGCACCTTGACGGTTGCGCTTAGCGGCACCGACGCGATTGCTTTTACTCTGTCGAAGACGTCCATCAGCAGCATCGCAGCCAGCGGCAGCGACAGCTTCTCGGTCGTGCCGAACACGGGCCTTGCCGCAGGCAGCTATTCGGCGACGGTCACCGTTTCCGGCGGCAGCGTCACGTCCAAGAGTTTCACCGTCAGCTTTACAGTGATGACCATCCCGTCCGTGCCGACGAACTTGAGCAGTGTCGCGGGAGACAGACAGGTGACCCTGAACTGGGACGCCGTAACAGGTGCGGACAGCTATACGATATACCAATACGAAGGGACATCGGCTCCGGCAGATGAAAATGGTTGGGTTCTTGTTCAAGCGAGCGTAACGTCGGCGACGTACACCGTAACCGGCTTGACGAACGGAACGAGCTACGCGTTCGCGGTGAATGCGGTAGGCGCAGGAGGAACGAGCGGCTTCTCAGCCGCGACGGTATCAACGCCAACCGTCGCATTGCCGCCTGCCCCGTCAGTGCCGGCGAACTTGAGCAGTATCGCGGGAGACAGACAGGTGACCTTGAACTGGGACGCCGTAACAGGTGCGGACAGCTATACGATATACCAATACGAAGGGACATCGGCTCCGGCAGATGAAAATGGTTGGGTTCTTGTTCAAGCGAGCGTAACGTCGGCGACGTACACCGTAACCGGCTTGACGAACGGAACGAGCTACGCTTTTGCGGTGAAAGCGGTAGGCACAGGAGGAACGAGCGGCTTTTCCGAAGCAGCAACAGCGAACCCGAGAGCGTCCGGCAGCAATGGAGGTTCCAATGATGTCGGGGGAGGTGGGGGCGATGGAGACTCAAGCCATGTGACTTCGCTCGATGGCGCCATCACCATTCCGGTCGGAAGTTCAGGGGAAGTCAGTCTGGACAGCGAAATCGTTATTCACGTTCCTGTCGGGGCGGCAGAGCAAGAACTGCGCATCACGATCGACAAGCAGTTCGGCAAGGGTACCCCATTGGCGAATAAGGAAACATTTGCGAGCCAAGTATTTGAAGTCCTGAAAAACGTCAGAGGAACATTCAAGAAGCCGGTCGCGCTATCAATCAAGTTCGATCCGACCAAAGTCGGCAACAATCGGAAAGCCGCCATCTACTACTACGATGAAGAAAAGAAAACGTGGATGGAAGTTGGTGGCACGGTTGACGGCGAATGGATCACAGCGGAGGTTGACCATTTTACCAAGTATGCTGTTCTGGCGATAGACGTGACAATAGAGGAAGAAACGCCGAAACAGCCGGACCCATCGTTCACAGACATCGCCGCTCATTGGGGCGAGCAATCCATCGTTCGAGCTGCGGCGCAGAAGCTCGTGGGCGGTTATCCGGATGGCACGTTCAAACCGAACAACCCGGTTACCCGCGCCGAATTTACAGCTATGCTGGCGGGCGCGCTGGAACTGAGCGGAACAGGCGCGGCGCTTCACTTCACAGATCAGGCCAAGTTCGGAGCATGGGCGAAACGAGCGGTTGCTCTCGCTGTGCAAGCGGGAATCGTCAGCGGGTACGAGGACGGCAGCTTCCGACCGGATGCGCAGATCACCCGCGCGGAGATGGCGTCGATGATTGCCAAAGCGCTGAAAGTGTCTCTTGACGCAGATGCAGCAACCAGCTTTGCTGATTACGAAGACATTCCGAAATGGGCGAAAGGCGCTGTGGAAGCGATCCGTAAACTGGGCATTGTCAGCGGCCGCGACGACAACCGCTTCGTGCCGAACGATACGGCCACGCGGGCCGAAGCAGTCGTCATGCTGCTCCGAATGCTGGAAGCTCGGGATCTGCAATAGATCAATAACATCAAGGGCAGACTTAACATGGTTACTCAGTTAGGTCTGCCCTTTCTTTACCACATTGGACAAGTTTAAGATCTTTCAGCGCTAAAGCGCGAAGAACGACTCTCCGATTGATATGAAAAGCTACCACTAAGGACGAACCCGCTTCTTCGAAGGGCTTCGAGAGTAATCAATCCTTGAGACCATTCCGACGAAAGCGGTTATTCGCTTCCGAAAGAGTGGCCTTTTATCATCTTAATAAAAAGGTTATTGTGTATGATAAGTAGGATAAAGTATTAATCGCGCATATCGGCGAGCATCTGTGAAAGCAGGCGAGCACGACAACCTCGTTCATTTCCCAGAGACCTGATCCTCTTCGCGGGCGGGTTTCTTTTTCCCCTCTTGCCAATCCGCCCTTTCTCCTATCTAATATAGATACAAGCACGAAGTACAATCCCTTCGCCCTGCGAGGTTTTTCATCTATGAAATTCAACCGAGCCTTCTTCCCGTTAAGACTCAAATTCATTATTTTGTTATGTTTGCTCATCACCGTTCCATTCCTGATCAGCGGTATCATTACCTATCGGCAGTATACGAAAAACGTGGAGGAAGACTCCGTCTCCTATACGAACCGGATCATCGACCAGATTACGATCAATCTGGAGCGGTATATCAAGGACATGGACAGGCTGACGATGGCGCCCTATTATGACAATGCGGTGCTCGGCATCATGAAAGCGCACGAAACGGCTGCGGCGTCGGGCAATTATGTATCTTCGGAGCAATTGGCCAAAATGAACCTCATGATCTCGTCCCTGGCGGTGGACCGCAGCGAGATCCAAAGCATACTCATCTTCGCATACGACGGCACGTTGTTCAGCAATCTGGAGAACAGCGTCAGCAAGAGCTGGGAACCGCAAGGGAATGCGTGGATGAGGGAGGTGGAGGAAACCGACGGCGCGCTCGTGGTGCTGGCTCCGCATCCCGGGACCTATTACCTCGATCGGCAAAGACAAGTGGTGTCCCTTGCGCGGGTCATTCGGGAATCGTTTACCAATCGGCACCTTGGCATCATTAAGGTTGATTTGACGGAGGACGGATTGGGCAAAATTCTCGCGGGCTCCAGTCCGAACAGCCTGCTGTATTTGACGGACCGGCACGACCGGCTGCTGTACCCGCTCGATAACGGCACGTCTGCACCGGCGCGCCCGGCGCCGGGTCCGGCACAGGACAAGTCCTACATCGTCGCCTCGAAAAGGTCGGATTACACCGGCATCCAGGTGACGGGCCTCATACAGCGGGCCGACATCAAGCAGGGAGCGCGCAGCTTAACGCAGTTTACGCTGTGGATTTCGATCGCGTCGATTCTGGTCGCTTATATCGCTGCGGGGATTGCTTCGGGAAAGCTTGTCCGGCCGATCCGGCACCTGCAGATGAAGATGAAGCGCGTGCAGAAGGGAGATTTTGCCGAACGCGCGAAGGTCACGACCTCCGATGAAATCGGTCAGCTGACCGAAGGCTTCAACATTATGGTCTCGGAGATCGACCGGCTCGTCAAGGAAGTGTATGAAGGGAAAATACGCCAGCGGGATGCCGAACTCGACGCGCTGCAAAGCCAAATTAATCCGCATTTTATTTACAATACGCTGGAGTCCATCAACTCGCTTGCGATGGATCGGCATCAGGATGAAATCTCGGATATAGCGGTAAATTTGGGCAGATTGCTGCGCTATACGGTGGAACGCAAGGAGAGATTCGTGTTCCTGCGGGATGAAATCTCATTCGTGGAGGCGTACTCGCAAATTCAAGCGTCGAGGCTCGGCAACCAGCTTCAGGTAGAAATCGATGTCGAGCTGGGGCACGATTATTTGATGGTGCCGAAGCTGATCCTGCAGCCTTTCATCGAAAACGCCATTGAGCATGCGATGACCTCGGAGCGATTGACGGTAAGGCTGATGACCCGGATCGAGGACGACCGTCTCGTGATCCGGGTTCAGGACGACGGGGCGGGCATGAGCCGGGAAACGATGGAGCGGGTGGAAAAGCATATCTACACGTCGCCGCGGGAACAGGTGGATCGGCGTCGGTTCGGGGAGAAGAAGAAAGGCTATGCGCTGCGCAACGTCCATTGGCGGCTGTTTCTGCTTTACGGTGAAGGCTGCGGTTTGTTTATCGATAAAAGCGTACGGAATGGATCGGCGTTCATTTTGCGCCTGCCGCTGCTGTACGAGGAGGAGAGCGAAGCATGATCACGATTTTGCTGGTAGAGGACGAGGTCAATCTCCGATCCCGGTTCCGCAAGCTGCTGGAGGAGGTCATCGGCGGCTGCCGCGTTGCCGGTGAGGCGTCGAATGGCCGCGAGGCGCTGGACTGGCTGAAGACGCAAATGGCCGACGTTGTGATCACGGACATCCGGATGAAGGATATGAACGGCATCGAGCTGATTAAAAGGCTGCGCGAACGATTCCCGGTCATGCCGGTCGTCATCGTGAGCGGATACGGCGATTTTGAATATGCGTAGGAAGCGATCCGCTACGAGGTGACCGATTATTTGTTGAAGCCGGTCGATCGGGTCGAGCTGAGTCAAACGATCGAGAAGCTGAAGAAGCGTCTGCAGCCGGGTCCGGCGATAGCGAGACCGGCTGAAGGCGAGCAGCGCGTCCATACGACCGTGGTCGGCAAGGAGACGTCCGAAGGGGAGGAGCGGCACATCATCCGCAAGGTTAAGGACATTATCGCCCAGCGGCTCGATCAAGATATTTCGCTGCAATATTTGGCGGATCAGGTCCACTTGAACCATCGTTATTTATCCGCCATGTTCAAGACGGAAACCGGTCAGAACTTGTCCGACTACGTTACGCAATGCCGAATGGACAAGGCAAAGACGCTGCTTCGTACGACCCAGCTGAAAATTCAGGATATTTCCAGATTGTGCGGATATCCTAACAGCAAATATTTTATGTCGGTATTTAAGCAAGCGGCAGGGTTTACGCCGAGTGAGTACCGCGACCGCTCCGGTGAAGATCAGGTACGCTAAATATCAATACAATTCGAACCTTTTCTGGATATGGGGTGACTTACCTGATGTTCAGGTTTTTTTATAATGAAGACATGAAAACGCTTCAAGAGTTGTTCGAATCCGCTTTCAAAAAAAAATTGACCGTCAAAGGGGTTTTTAGAGTGAAAAAGAGAGTTGTGCTTCCGCTTACACTGCTTCTTGCCGCCGGCGTTTTGTCCGCTTGCGGCGGCAACGGCCCGGAGCAAACGTCGCCCGCCGCGCCGGCAGCATCGACAACGGCGGAAGCGCCGAAAAATGTCGCGCTGAAGTTCGCCATCTGGGGCAACGATACGCATAAGAAAATGTACGAAGACATGATCGCCAGGTTCCGCGAGAAAAATCCGCATATTAGCGTGGAAATCATGATTATCCCGTTCGCCGACTATCAGCAAAAGCTTTCGATCATGCAGGCCTCCAAGACGGCGCCGGACGTCGTGTGGCTGGCGGAGCGGATGATCCCGCAATTTCTGACCGCCGGACAGCTGCTCGATGTGACCGCTCTGAAAGCGGATGCGGCGTTCAAATTCGACGATGTGTACCCGTCCACATTGGAATTGCTGAGCAAGGACGGCAACATTTACGGCATTCCGTTCTCTACCCCGCCGGCGATGATCTATTACAACAAGACGCTCTTCAAGGAGAAGGGCCTCGCTACGCCGACAGAGCTGTATAAGCAAGGGAAGTGGAACTACGACGAGTTTCTGAAGGCGGCCAAGGCGCTGACCGATTCGTCCAAGGGCGTCTACGGCACGAACTTCGTGCGCAACGGCTGGGGCAACTGGCCGGATGCGCTGCAATCGGTGTTTAACGCATACGGTGCCGACTTCCTGAGCAAGGACGGCGCGAAGCTGACGCTGAACTCGAAGGAAGGGGAACAGGCGCTGGATGTGTTCTCGGGCATGATTTTCAAGGATAAGGTGCATCCGAAGCCGGGCGATCAGACGACGTTCGATACGGGCAAAATCGCCATGCAGAAAGAATTGTTCAGCTACATGGGCAAAGCGAAGGCGATCAAAGACTTCGAGTGGGATATCGCGCCGCTGCCGGCCGGTCCTGCCGGTACGGGAACGACGATGGGCTATGCCGGCGTGGTTGGGATGAAGGATTCGAAAAACCCGAAGGAAGCGCTGGAATTTATTAAACCTGAATTTCGAAAGCGCATAAGAATGCGGTGGCGATCATCCAGGAGCGGATCAACAACTGTGAATAAGTGGGAGTGGGACCAGCGAAATTTTGAAACCAATATCCACATGGGGATAACTCCC
>NZ_QJVJ01000027.1 GCF_003217775.1 Paenibacillus flagellatus | reverse complement strand
ATTTACTTTTACACGAACAAGCGAATACAGGCAAAATTAAACGGCCTCAGTCCTAAGGAATATAGGACTAAAGCCGTCTAATTCTTTTACTTATTTGTACTGTCTACTTGACGGGGTGCAGTTCAGATCGTCAAGACGGGCTCGTCTGTATCCAAGGGCAAACCGATTAGAAAATGGCATCCAGCAGCGGCTTCGTTTCCCCGCCCGGATATATCCAATACAGCAGCAAGTAAACGGTGAGTCCGGTAATCGCCGTACAAAACCAGACGATCGACGTAATCGGACCGATTTTCCGGTGCTTCGCGAGCTCGTTCTTGAGCCCCCACCGTATCGTGATCAGTCCCATGATGCCCCCGACTGTCGCCAGTACGATGTGGAACAGAAGGAAGATCAAGTAGAACACTTTCACGCCATGCGGACCGCCGAACTCGGTATTGCCGAGCAGCGCCGTTCTGGACACGTACACGATGAAGAACAACGTGGCGAATACGGCGGCCGCCATCATGAACTTGCGGTGCTTCTCGATGTTCCGCTTGGCGATCTGCGCCCACCCGAACGCAACCATAATGGCGCTCAGGACGATAAAAGAGGTACTGAATGTGGGCAGTAGTATGGACACGGCTTCACGACATCCTTTCGACTAGACGATCGGATCCGGCTCCAGATCGTCTTTCGCTCTTTCCCGAAAGTACCAGTTGAAGAAAATATAGGCGAGTGCCGCCCCGTACGTAATTTCCTGCATAATTTTCATGACGACTCCGCCCAGCTGCTGATCTTCCTGCGCGTCGAATATCGCAAAAAACTGAGGCCCCTTGAACTGTTCGAGCAAAACGTCCGAGCCTGCCGGTACGCAGTAGCCCATCGCCGTCGCCCAAACTTGCGGATCGTTGTAGGTCGCGTATACGGACGAATCGGCGAAGATGATCAGCGCGCAAGCCGGCGTGATGAGGACGCCGTTGGCGAATATATAGCCCATCTTCATAAGCTCGCTCAGCTTGTAATGGTCTCTGATGGGACCGATGATCGGCCACCACATCATGAACGCCGCGACGAGCAGCACGAAGAAGAAAATCGAGTGGATCGTATAGTGCGTCATAATATAGTCGTGCACGTCGGGCAAGTGATAGAAGGAAAACAAAACGTTGAAGCAGACGACCGTAATGAGCGGCTTCGTCAACCATTCGATGACCTTGCCGATCCCTTTGGCCGCCATGACGGGCCGCACCATCCAGCCCGGTATGCCGAGCAACATAAGCGGCGGCGCGATCAAGTAGGCGAGCGACATCGCCGTCATATGCGCGCTGAACATCAAGTGGCCGAGCAAATTAAGCGGGCCGCCGTGGGCGAAGTAATAGATGGCGATGCCGAGCAAAAACAACGATTTCTTGCCGGCCGTAATCGGCTCGCTGTCCGCGAACCAGCTCGTTCGTTTCGGACCCGTAGCGATCAAGTACAACGCTCCGATTGCGGCCACGAGCACGATTTGCCAAGGGTTCCACAGATCGGCGAAGGAGAAATATTGCAATCCCAGCATGCTGCACCTCCATTCCGGCTCCCATCGGGTATGGGTCAGCCCGGCTTGCTAAAAGAAAAGGGGGGCTTTTTCGCAGCTTCGCAAAAGGCCCCCCGACATGTTACCACCAAATCCAATATACGACTGCGGCTACGCCCGTCAACGCGATGATGAAACCGAAGGTGATTCCGGTTATGGCGTACGTATGTCCGCGATCCTTCATATGCATCCAGAACGCAAGCTGGAATACCGCTTGAATGATGCCGAGCAGCAAAATGAACAAGATCGTGAACGTTTTGCCGATTTCGGCATAGACGACGACGAACGCGAGAACGGTCAGTACGATCGACAGCAAAAACGACAGGTAATGGTTTTTCGGGCCTTCGTGAACGTGAGGCCGTTTGCTCGTATGCTCCGAAGCGGAGTGATGATTCGCTGCCATCCGTTTAGCCCACCTTTCCCATCAAGTAGACGACGGTGAAAATGAATACCCATACGACGTCGACAAAGTGCCAGTACAAGCCGAACACGTACAGCTTCGGAGCCGTTACGACCGTCAAGCCTTTTTTGCCCATCTGCAGCAGCAGCACGATGATCCAGAGCAGCCCGAACGCGACGTGCGCGCCGTGGAAGCCGACTAGCGTATAGAAGGCCGAACTGAATGCGCTGGTCGTAAACGTATGGCCTTCGTGCACGTACTCGACGAACTCGTAAATCTCGAGACCCAAGAAGCCGAGGCCGAGCAAAATCGTCACGATGAACCACAAATAGATTTTGCCCACATCTTTGCGATGAAGCGCCTGAATGGCGAGTACGCTCGTCATACTGCTCGTCAAAAGCAGGAACGTGGCGATGGCGACCATGCTGAGCTTGAACAGCTCGTGCGCGGGCGGGCCGTCTCCGATCTGGTTGCGCAAGCCGATGAACGTCGCGAACAAGCAGCCGAAGAGAACCGTTTCCCCGCCGAGGAACAACCAGAAGCCGAGAATCTTATTGCGGCCTTCCAGCGTCGACTTTTCCGGTTCGTCGGGCAAGTTGTGGCCGGTCAATTCCACGTGATTCATACCTTCGCCCCCTTCTCCTGGAGTTCTTCGACTTCGATATGGTAGCCGTGATCGTCATAGAGCGAACGGACCAGCATGCAGATCAACGTAACCACGATGCCGCCGGCTCCGACGAGGAAGTTATGGTACATGAATCCGAAGCCCGCGATGAACAGCCCGACCGACATGACGAACGGCAAAATCGAAGGCGACGGCATATGAATCGACGAAAGCGGCTCGGCCGGCGTCATTTCTTTGCGGCCTTCCAGCTTCTCTTTGAACAAGGCATCCAAACCGCGAACGAGCGGAAGCTGCTTGAAGTTGTACTCCGGCGCCGGAGACGGGATCGCCCATTCCAGCGTACGGCCGTCCCAAGGGTCGGCTGGAGCGTTTTTCGGTTTCATCGACGTAATGAGGATGTTGACGAGAAGCAAAATCGTACCGATCCCCATGCCGAATGCGCCGATCGAGCTGATGAAGTTGAACGTATCGAGCTCTTGGCCCGGCAAGTACGTATATACCCGGCGCGGCATCCCCATCAAGCCGAGGAAATGCTGCACGAAGAACGTCAGGTGGAACCCGATGAAGAAAAACCAGAACGTCAGCTTGCCGAGTCCTTCGTTCAGCACTTTGCCGAACATTTTCGGCCACCAGTAGTGAAGCCCCGAGAAAATCCCGAAGACGAGACCGCCTACGATAACGTAGTGGAAGTGCGCCACGACGAAGTAGCTGTCATGGAACTGGAAGTCCGCCGGAGGCGATGCGAGCATAACCCCGGTCATACCGCCCATGACGAACGTCGGGATAAAGCCGAGCGCGAACAGGCTTGCCGTCGTGAAGCGGATTTGACCGCCCCACAGGGTGAACAGCCAGTTGAAGATTTTAATACCCGTCGGTACCGCGATCAACATCGTCGCGATCGAGAACAGCGCGTTGCCGACCGGTCCCAGACCGACCGTAAACATGTGGTGAACCCATACCATGAAGCCGAGGAAGCCGATGATGACGGTCGCGAACACCATGGCGCTGTAACCGAACAACCGTTTATTCGAGAACGTACTGACGACTTCGGAGATAATCCCGAACGCCGGCAAAATCAAGATGTAAACTTCGGGGTGACCGAAGATCCAAAACAAATGCTGCCAAAGGACGACGTTGCCGCCCGCGCTTACGTCGAAGAAGTTGGCTTCGAAGATGCGCTCGAACATAAGCAGGACGAGACCGACCGTGATGGCCGGGAACGCGAACAAGATCAACGCGGACGTAATGAATGAAGCCCATGTGAACAGCGGCATCCGCATGAAGGACATGCCCGGCGTACGCATGTTGATGATCGTAACGAGGAAGTTGATACCCCCGATCAACGTCCCGATACCGGCGATCTGCAAGCCGAGGACGTAGAAGTCCACGCCTTTGCCGCTATACATCGTCGACGAGGAGAGCGGCGTATAAGCCGTCCAGCCCGCATCCGGCGCGCCTTCCAAAAACCAGCTCAAGTTAAGCAGCACGCCGCCGAAGAAGAACAGCCAAAATCCGAGCGCGTTCACGAACGGATACGCGACGTCGCGCGCCCCGATTTGGAGCGGCACGATCGCATTCATGAAAGCGAATATGAGCGGCATGGCTGCGAGGAATATCATCGTCGTGCCGTGCATCGTCAACAGCTGGTTGAACATCGATGCGTCGACCGCGTCGTTCATCGGCTTCATCAGCTGCACGCGGATGAGGATCGCTTCAAGGCCGCCGAACAAAAAGAACAACCCGCCGGCCAGAAGGTACAAAATGCCGATTTTTTTATGGTCTACGGTTGTAAGCCAATCCATCAGCCCGCTGTGCTTTTTGACCGTATGTGAATGTGCCAACGTGTAACCCTCCCTAATACGCGATTACTTCTGCTTTTGACCGGCCAAATATTCAACCAGCGCATTGATTTGTTGATCGTTCAAATCGAGGCTCGTTTCCATCTTGCTGCCCGGGACGTTTTTCGGATTCGGCATCAGGTTGCCCGGTTTCACGGCTTGCGGGTCATCAAGCCATTTTTTCAAGTTGTTTTTCAAGTCACCCGATTCGCGGTTGAACAAAATTCCGGCAACGGTCGAGCGATCCGCGTAGTTTACCAGGTTCGGGCCCACTTTGCCGCCTTCCACCTGCTTCGATTGCGTGTTGTAGATCGCGTGGCAGGCCAAGCATTTGTCCTTGAATATTTTCTCGCCTTCTTGGGCCTGAACGGAAGTCGCGGCTGCCGTCGGCGTTTTCATGCTGGTAATCCAGCGATCGAATTCTTCCGGAGTAACGGCCTTCACTTTGAAATCCATGAGCGCGTGCGACGTGCCGCAAAGCTCGGCGCATTTCCCGTAATACGTACCGACCTTGTCCGCCTTCAAATAGTGCATATTGGTCATGCCGGGGTTCGTATCCTTCTTGCCGCCGAGCGTCGGCACCCAGAAGGAGTGAATGACGTCCGCCGATTCCAGATGGAAAGCGATCGTCCGTCCGGTCGGAATGATCAGGTCCTGAGCGGTCGTTACCTTCTCATTCATATATTCGAACTCCCACCAGAACTGGTGGCCGGTTACTTTTACCTGCAAGGCGTTCGGGTCTTTGGAGTAGTCCTTATCGAGCTCGAACGTATATTTCACGGTCGGAATTGCAATGACAATGAGCAAAAGGAACGGGATGACCGTCCAAATAATCTCCAGCTTGTGATTACCTTCCACTTGCTTCGGAATACCGGTCTGTCCTGGACGCTTTCTGAAGCGCAGGAGCACATACACATAAATGATCGCCACGACGGCGAAAACGCCGATCATCACGATCAAGGAAAGGTAGATGACCGATAATTGCTTCTCCGCGACCGGACCTTTCGGATCCAGAGCCGTCAAGTTTTCCAAACCACAACCCGTAAGCACGAACGTCAATACCGCGAATAGCGGGATCAAACGCCATGCAGACTGCCACCGTCTCATTCACTCATCAACCCCAATTCTCTGTGTTTAATAGACCGATCTTCGCTCCGGGACCAATCTATTAGCGCTATCATGGATGGCCACAATTTGTCAACAAACTCAATCACCTTATTAACTATAAATTCGCGGAATCCGTTTGTCAATCGCCGTGGGAAAGTTCACAAATTGTTCTAAATCAACGGTTTTCGGCTTTTTTACGCCCTCCGCAAATATCGAAATGGACATACAAAGGTTATTTCCATTAAACGGCCCCTTTATGCAAGGAAATCGTTTTTCGGGCCGCCTGCACCGTCCTCCGCTGCCAATTGCCATGCATATTTCAACCCGCGCGGCAGATCATATAAAGGGACTTCATTCGATGAAGGAGGTACCTATGAGCCGCCGATCTTTATGGAAATCGTCCATCCTGCTGGCCGCCGTCGCGGCATGTTTGAACGCCTGCTCGTATCAGAAGCACTTCGAAAACAGTCCGTCGGATTACGGAAGCCGCACGGAAGCGAAGGAGCAAACCGGTTACCGGACTTATAACACGATGCTGAAAGCGGCCGATCATACGAACAACCGACTCGAGTTCGTGCAAGCGACGTCCGACGTGGTGGACGATCTGAAGGGCATCCGCAGCTCGTTCGTGTTCGTGACGGACAAAAACGCCTACGTCGCCCTTGTCGTCGACAACACGGCAACCGGCATGAAAGGCAAAGGGACGATCCTGTTCAGCGACCGGACGATCGCCTCGCCCGGCGTGGACGATCATTCCGACATCTCGAACGTGCTTCCCCCCGGACACGTCGTCATGGACAAATACAGCTTCGATACGATTCCGAGTCCTCACGACCTGTCCAGCGAGCTGACCCGAAGCGTATCCGAACGGGTCCGGCAAAACCATCCGGACATCACGAACGTATTCGTCTCCGCCAACCAGCAGTTTATTAACCGGATGAGCGGATACGCCCATGAAGCGTGGCGGGGACGGTCGCTTCAGCCGTACGTTCCGGAATTCAACGCAATCGTGAGCGACCATTTCGGCGATCACGGCATTATCGATACGACTCCATGACGGCCGACCGTTACAAATGATTCCAACGAGTTTCTTCATCTAAATAAGTGTGCAAATCCGTTACTCCGAGCCTCTTCCGTTTTTCGCGCATGTTCTTCCGTTTCTTCCTTCGCATAAGGTCATTCGCCCCGCACATTTCGTGCGGGTTCTTTGTTCTTTCTTCGAAGTCATTTTTTGTTTTGCGGGGGTCAGCAGGAATTTGTCGTTATTAATCGAATTATAGTTCTATACAACCAAACCTATAGGATGGAATACATAAGGGCGGTGCAACGGATGGAGAAATCAACAGGCATTGGCATTATTTTGGCTTTCGTGGCATTGTTGGTCGGCATGGTGTTGAAAGGCGCCCACATCAGCTCTCTGGTGAACCCGGCAGCCTTCATGATCATCATCGTCGGGACGGTCGCGGCGGTATTCATCGCTTTCCCGTTGGCCGATTTGAAGAAAGTCCCGAAGCTGTTCGGCATTTTGTTCAAGCAGCAGAAGCTCGTTTCGAAAAAAGAGCTGATTCAGCTGTTCATCGAATGGGTCACGATCACCCGCCGCGAGGGGCTGCTCGCACTCGAGAGCAAGGTCGAGGAAATCGACGATATGTTTTTGCGCAACGGCATGCGGATGATCATAGACGGCAACGATCAGGAATTTATCCATGACGTATTGATGGAAGAAATATCCGCCATGGAGGAGCGGCACCGTTCGGGCGCCCTCATCTTTACGCAGGCCGGCACGTACGCTCCGACGCTCGGGGTGCTCGGCGCCGTCGTCGGCTTGATCGCCGCACTCAGCAACCTGAACCAGGTCGAAGCGCTCGGCCACTTGATTTCCGCCGCATTCGTCGCGACGCTGCTCGGGATTTTTACCGGCTACGTCTTGTGGCACCCGTTCGCGAACAAGCTGAAGCAAGTGTCCAAAAAAGAAGTGGAATTGAAAATGATGATGGTGGAGGGACTGCTGTCCATCCAATCCGGCATTTCCGCAATCGCGATCGAGCAGAAGCTCTCCGTCTTCCTGCCTCCGTCGGAGCGCTACGCCGAAGACAAAGGGGAGGAAGGCCGTGAGCAAAAAGCACAAGCAGCATCATGACGAGCACATCGACGAATCGTGGCTCATTCCCTACGCGGATTTGCTCACTCTGCTTCTCGCCTTATTCATCATCCTGTTCGCCTCGAGTCAGGTCGATTCGAAAAAGTATGAACAAATTATGCGCAGCTTGAATTCCGCCTTCAGCGGAGGCGTCAGCTTCTTCGAGGAGTCGACCGTCGTCCCGGTCGTCACGGCTCCTTCCAGCGAGACGAAGAAGAAAGACGAGGACGCGAAGAGCGAGCAGCAGGAACTGCAGGGCTCTCCCGAGCAGCAGGAGCAGATCAAGAAGGAAACGGCCGAGCTGCAGGAGCTTAAGCAGAAGCTCGATCAATATATCGCGGACAACAACTTGTCTACGCAGCTTGAGACGAAGCTGACGAACGACATGCTGATGATAACGATCCGGGACAACGCCCTGTTCGCTTCGGGTAGCGCCACCGTCAAGCCGGACGCGCAGAAGCTGGCTGTCACGATCGGCGACATGCTGACCCAGTATCCGCAATATCAGATCGAAGTGGCCGGGTATACGGACAACATTCCGATCAAAAATGCCGAGTTCGAAACGAACTGGGACTTGAGCGCCAAGCGCGCTCTCAACTTCATGAAAATTTTGCTGCAAAACGGCAGCATCGGACCGGACCGGTTCCGCGCGATCGGTTACGGCGAATACCGGCCGATCGATACGAACGATACCGCCGATGGACGATCCAAAAACCGCCGCGTCGAGGTATCCATCCTCCGCACGGTCAAGGAACCGACAACCATCGGCGCGACCGGCAATTGAGCCGATCAGCTTGGCAAGCCTCCTCGGAGCGCTCTTCCTTTATGGCGAGCGCTCTTCTATTTCTCCCGCCCGCCGAATACAATGATACATGGCGCTTGCGCCGACGATTGTTGTCTGAAGGAGGTGCTTGTATGCGAGGAGACGCTACCCGACGCCGCATATTCGTCTTTACCGGGCCGGACGGCTCGGGACGCAAGACGATTGCCGACATGGCCGGATCGACGCTGGAGCTGAAGAAGGTGCTGTCGTACACGACGCGCGAACGGCGTCCCGCCGAACAGGAAGGCCAAGATTATTATTTCGTGGAGAAGGAGACGTTTCTCGCTGCCGAACGGAACGGTGAATTCGTTGAAAGCGTCAGCATCGACAACCATCAGTACGGGATCAAACAAGCCGATATCGAACGGTTATGGGCGGAGCACGGATTCGTCTACGTTATTCTGAATCCGCAGGGGGCCCGCTTGTTGAAGCAACGATACGGCGACGCCGTCGTTCGCGTCTTTCTGTATACCGACCGTGACAATGCGGAGCGGCGCCAACGCGCCCGCGGAGACGGAGAAGCCTTGATCGCCCATCGGATGTCCCATTATGACGAAGCGATGTCTTACTTGACCGAATGCGAATACGCGTTCGAAAACGTCGATATCGCGCATACCGTATTTGCGATCAGCAACACGCTGGAACGGTATTTGAACCGGCAGCTGCTGAATTTGGATTGATGCGAAGCCCCGTCCACAACCCGGCGGGGTTTTTTCTTGCTTCGATTTGTGCCACAATAGAGAGGAAGGAGGGATTACCGGATGAGAATCGTATCGATCGAACCGACACCCAGCCCCAATACGATGAAAATCAATTTGGACGAAACGCTGCCCAAAGGCGTCAAGCGCACATTTACGCTGCCCGAGCACGCGGAGCCCGCTGCTTTCCGGCGCATTCTCGAAATTCCGGGCGTATCGTCCGTCTTCCATACGGCCGATTTCCTCGCGGTGGACCGCAAGCCGAAAGGCGATTGGCAATCGATACTGACCCAGATCCGCGCCATTCTCGGCTCCGACGAAGACGGGCAGCCTGGCGTACCGCAGACCGGGGTTTCTTACGATACGTACGGAGAGGCAACAGTGCTGCTGCAGACGTTCCGCTCGATTCCGCTGCAAATCCGGGTGCGTGCCGGCTTGGAGGAAGTACGCCGGGCGATGCCGGAGCGGTTCGTCCAAGCGGCGATGAAAGCGGGCAGCGCCTCGCCGAACTTGATCAAGGAGCGCAAGCTGGAGGAAATCGGCGTCCGGTACGGCGAGCTGGATGACATCGCCGACCTGATCGTCCAAGAGCTGGACGCCTCGTACGACGACGCCCGGCTGGCCGGACTCGTACAAGCCGCCGAAGCGGCCGGACTGGACGGCACGCTTGAACCGCCCGCCCCGAAAGAAGAGCTGTCCGACGACGAAGTGGCCCGACGGCTGGACGATCCGGATTGGAAGGTGCGGTACGCGGCCTTGCAGCAAATCAAGCCGGCCCCGGACAAGCTGCCGCTGCTGGCCAAAGCGCTCGACGACGCGCAAGCCTCTATACGGCGGCTGGCCGCCGTCTACATCGGCGATATCCGAGAGCCGGAGGCGCTGCCGTACTTGTTTCGGGCGCTTCGCGACGATTCCGTCTCCGTCCGCCGAACCGCCGGCGACACGCTGTCCGATATCGGCGATCCGGCGGCGATCGGCCCGATGGCCGAAGCTTTGCGCGATCCGAACAAGCTGGTGCGTTGGCGGGCCGCCCGTTTTCTGTACGAGACGGGCGACGAAAGCGCTCTGCCCGCACTCCGGGCGGCGGCCGACGATGCGGAGTTCGAGGTGCGCATGCAGGTGAAGATGGCCATCGAGCGGATCGAAGGCGGCGTCGCCGCCGAAGGCTCGGTATGGCAGCAAATGACGCGGCGCAACGACGGCTGACGGCCGTCAATAGCACGCGGAAATGGACGCGAAAAGGGACCCTCGGAGAAGAAGGTCCCTTTTTCGTCTTACCGCGACTTGCCTCTCGGCGCCCCACGCCGAGGAGCGCCGGCCGCCCCGGCGCCGAAGCCGCCGCGGCTTTTGCCGCCGGGGCCGGAGGCGCCCGGAGGACGCTTCGCCCGATCGCGGCCTGCGTCGCGCTTGCGAGCGTTGGCTGCGGGGGAAGCGCCGGGCTTGCGGCCGCCGGCAGGCTTTGCCGGCGCTTTTTTCGCTACGGGGCTGGACAGCAAGCCGCCTTCGGCGTCTCGTCTCGGCAGCTTCAAGCCGATCTTGCTCTCCAGCCTCGCAATTCTGGCCGAATCGCGCACCGTAGCGAGCGTAATGGCTACGCCGCTCTCTCCCGCCCGCCCGGTCCGGCCGATCCGGTGAATGTACCATTCGGCATCCTGCGGCACGTCATAATTGAATACGTGCGTGACGCCCTCGATATCGAGCCCGCGCGCGGCAATGTCGGTCGCGACGAGCACTTGCAGCTTCGCTTCGCGAAACCGTTTCAGCACGAATTCGCGCTTCGCCTGCGACAGTTCCCCGTGCAGCACGTCGGATTCGATATTCGCTTCCTTCAGCGCCTCGTTAAGGACGTTCGCTCGGCCTTTGGAATGGCAGAACACCATGGCCAAGTACGGGCGGTAATGCTCCAGCAGCCGAATCAGCGTCTTCGTCTTGTCCGCTTCCGCCGTTTCCACGACCGCCTGCTCGATTTCTTCCACGGTTACCTGCTTGCCCTTGCCGGATAGGCGCAGCTGCTCCGGTTTGCGCATGTACCGTTCCGCCAGCTCGCGGATCGGCTGCGGCATCGTCGCCGAGAACAGCATCGTCTGCCGCTTCTCCGAGGTGAGCGCAATCAGCGTCTCCACCTCCTCCAAAAAGCCGCGGCGCAGCATCTCGTCCGCCTCGTCGACGACGACCATGCGAACGCCGTTCAGCGACAGCGTCTCGCGCTTCACGTGATCGAGCAGCCGTCCCGGCGTCCCGACGACGACCGCCGGCGCTTGCTCCAGCTTGCGATTTTGCCGCTCCACGTCTTGTCCGCCGTACAGCGCCAGCACGCTGGCGTCGATGACCGCCGCGAGCCGCTCCGTCTCTTTTGCGATCTGCACCGCAAGCTCCCGTGTCGGCGTTACGATTAACGCCTGCGTGAACGGGCGCTTCGGCTCCAGCCTTTCGAGAATCGGCAGGACGAATGCAAGCGTCTTCCCCGTCCCTGTCTGGGCCTGTGCCGCCACGTCCCGGCCGGCCAGAAGCAGCGGAATCGCCTGTGTCTGAACCGGCGTCGGCTCTTTCACGCCGTAAGACGCAAGCGCCTTTTGCAATTCCGGCCGTATGCCCAGCTTTCCAAAATCGGATGCCATCAAGCCACCTCTTTCTTGATCCCAATCGTCACTATGTATAGTCCCCACTATACCATACCGTATGAGACCTAACAAACCGGACGTCCGTTGGTGGCGATTTCCGCTCAATTCCTGCGGGTACTCGGGGCTAAAAAGATCTATAAATATAAATGTATTGGATGTTGTCTATTCCGAACCAATGCACATTCGCATCCAACGATTCACCTATAAATCGGACCGGGACTAATGTAGTACCGTTCTCCATGATCGGTTCCTGTTCCAACTTCACTTCCGCTCCGTCTATTGTTGCCGTCTTGTTCCCCACGGTCAGAACGATCTGCTTGGTCCCTTTTTTCGCCGTTATTCGTTGTAAATCCGGATCCCAATCGACCTTCGCCCCCATCTCCTCAAAAATTTTCCTCATGGGGACTAGCGTCGAGCCATTTCGGATCAGCGCCGGTTGTTCGAAATCGTTACTTATTTTTTTATTGTCCACCGCTATAACGATCGTCTTCGGTTCATGGGCATTCCCGCGCTCCAGTGAAATCTCGGTAGGGGCATGTTTGCTGTTATCCTCCAATACTTGAAGTCGGCCCCCTTCAACCAAAGTGACATTCGCTTTCCCCAGTCCCAGTTGTCCGTTGAAGTTGTTTCCCCAAGTCCATATCCGACCCTTTTGATCCATGGCCGCCGAGAAATAATTACCTGCTGCAAGCTCCCGGATGTTGGACAACCCCGGAACAGGAATCGGTTTCGATACGCTTTTCGTCTCGATACCCGTTCCCAATTCCCCAAAATCATTCCTTCCCCAAGACCAAACGGTTCCGTCGGTTGTCAAGAGCAGCACATGATCGGCCCCCGCAACGGCTTGTTGCACATTCGTAATATTCGGCAGTGGATAAGGACGGCGCAAGATCGCATTGGCAGCGAACTCGGCGTCAGGAAAGTCGCTCGGCACCGCCCCCCAAACCCAGACGGTTCCATCGTTCTTCGTTGCTACGACGAAGGATCCGGATGCGCTGATCCCTTTTACATTATCAAGGCCGTCCACTTGGACCGGAATATTGACGTTGGTTTTGCCGCCAATCCCAAGCTGGCCCAACTCGTTGCTCCCCCACGCCCATACGCTGCCATCCCGTTTCAAGGCGACGGTAAATGCGTTTCCCGCCGCAACGCTCTTCACATTTGGAATCGAGGATAGCCGAACGGGGCGCAACCGATTTTGGTTAGTGCCATCTCCGAGCTGGCCGAACGAATTATCCCCCCATGCCCATACTTGGCCGTCCGCCGACACCGCTATCGAGAATGCGATTAAACGGTCGTCTCCCATTCCTCCCCCCGCTGCCGCTTCACGAATGGATTCGAGAGATTCTACCTGCACGGGCAAGGAATCGAACGTGTCCAATGCGGTGTTATTCGAACTTTCGGAAGCAACACCGTCCGATTTGCTTATACTTTGATGGTTAAGACGGATCTCCACTTGCTTGCCGTTGCCTAAAGCTCCCGAAATATTGGGGCCGCAAGCGTGTACGGATCCGTCCTTTTTCACTAACAGCGTATGATGCTGTCCGATCGAAACGTCGCTTACTTCCGATATAGCGTTGAGGCGAACCGGTTTTGCAAATTCGGTGAACTCTCCCATGGCTTCGTCTATACAAAGCATCCGATGGGTATTGGATCCCCAGCCCCACAATTCTCCGTTCGAATCCAGTGAAGCTGCAGTCGTGCCCCCGGCAAACAATCGGCCGGCCGATTCTTGTTCAGCCGCGAATGCCCGATCGCAGTTGCCGGCAGCGAATAGCGAAAGTGCTAGAAGCAATGCTATTTTTTTCAATTACATAACACCTCCGTATGTTTTTTCGATATCGGCCTATCACCGTTATTATATAGAGGAATTTCCGCGGCCCTCCACGGACTATAAGTCACAAAGAAGAAGCAAAATAAGGGGAGTTCCTTATCGAAGCCATTCGATGCGTGTATTCGTGTTGGAGCGGTATCTTTTGGGGGACGGAAAGTCAGTTGTATTCCCATCAGGGTCTTCAGAGTAAGTTAACCTTTCTGCAAAAAGCAAAAAACCGTTGAGATCAGTCCCCAACGGTTTTCAAAAAATGTATTCAGATAAGCGGGTGATGGGAATCGAACCCACGCTACCAGCTTGGAAGGCTGGAGTTCTACCATTGAACTACACCCGCAAAGGAATCGTCTTCGTTTATAAAGAGATCGGGACGACACGATTTGAACATGCGACCCCCTGGTCCCAAACCAGGTGCTCTACCAAGCTGAGCTACGTCCCGAAACTGCCGGTGAAGGGACTCGAACCCCCACGGTTTCCCTCACGATTTTGAGTCGCGCGCGTCTGCCAATTCCGCCACACCGGCATAAAAAAAAAGCCTAAGCGGACGACGAGATTCGAACTCGCGACCCTCGCCTTGGCAAGGCGATGCTCTACCACTGAGCCACGTCCGCATATACGATATGAAACTTTCAGGACTTTCATTATAACCGATGGCCACACGGATTGCAAGGATTTCGCATCCGGTTTTTATTGGTTTTATAACCATCCGGCTCAAAACGAGCAGCGCCTTTGTCAGATCGGCCTTCAAAACCCTAAAGTCTTTAAGGATCGAAAAAAGACCCCGACCCGAGGGCTGAAGTCTTTTTCCAGTTTAGGACTGCGGTCGAGAGGACTCGAACCTCCACGACTGTTACATCACTAGAACCTGAATCTAGCGCGTCTGCCAATTCCGCCACGACCGCATAGGATAAGGGGACCGGATAACCGGCGGTTGCTTGATGCGGTTGAGAGGACTCGAACCTCCACGGGCGAAGCCCACTACCCCCTCAAGATAGCGTGTCTGCCAATTCCACCACAACCGCATAAGGACAAGGAACAAAGCTTATTCCCTGAAAACCGGATGCGAAAGAATCGAGTTTGAAGCTGGATCGAGTTACCCGGAATGGGTCTTCCGGGGCCCCCGCAAAGTAGTTGGTGTTGCTGCGAAGCATCACGTCACTTTGTGGGGGGTTTGAGGATAAGCCCTCGACCGATTAGTATTCGTCAGCTGCACGCCTTACGGCGCTTCCACCCCGAACCTATCAACCTGGTCGTCTACCAGGGGT
>NZ_QJVJ01000026.1 GCF_003217775.1 Paenibacillus flagellatus | reverse complement strand
GGGGGAGTTATCCCCATGTGGATATTGGTTTCAAAATTTCGCTGGTCCCACTCCCACTTATTCACAGTTGTTGATCCGCTCCTGGATGATCGCCACCGCATTCTTATGCGCTTTCGAAATTCAGGTTTATCTTTCTCAACGTAAGTATAGCCGTGACGTTTTAACAAGGTTGTAATCTTAAAGCGTAATTCTTTTCTAGTCATGTTAATTGCCCCTTTTTGTATTTAGTAGATACATTTCGTTTCGTCAATTAGATATCACATTGCAATCATAGAATGGTATTATGAAGCCACGCAAAATGTGGGGCGGCAAAACGGTGCATCCATTCTCAAGCGTCGAGTTCAGCCAAAGCTTCCTTAATATTTGGATGATTCAATAGATATTCCGTGAGCTCTTCATTTGCGATCCCCAGGCTTGTATCATTAATTTCAAACCAGCGGGTAACTTCAAACGTCTCCGAATCAACTATATATTTAATTTCATGTCCGTTCTCAAACGTGTAAAATACATAATCTACAGATTTTGATTCCTTTTTAGTCCTACTGTTTCCTACTGCCTCGTCATCATCGCAGAAAACACTAATCGATACTGTTAACAAATGAACCTGAGTATCGTTTATTCTATAGCCTGCAACATCGATCCACTTTGGATTGGCTGTCCGTTTGACAGCTTCATGATTGAGGATAAAATCCAGCAATTCAGGACTTGCGACTTGATCGAGATCCAGTTCTTCATCTGTATCCATGTTGTAACCTGTCATCGTAAATGTCTTAGGATCAATTTGATATTCGATTTCTTCTTCATCAATGTTCTCGGCAACGAACACATATGCTCCAACTTCTGTATGTGACGCAAGCACCGCAAATACTCGACCATAATCAATCTTATATCCTTCTACAGTTACCCATTTCGTCATCGTTTATCGATCTCCATTTCATTTTATTATTTTCTTTTGATTTCCCAACTTGCTCGATTTTGATTTTCCCTTGGAATAAAAACGGCAGCTCCATGATCGGAAGCCACCGTGCGCCGCGAAAGCGGCAAGCTGCTATTTTGTTAAGTTCATTCGCGTTCTTCAAGCATGCGATTCATATAGGCTGTTATGTGTCCATATGCTTCAAATTGCCCTTCATGGTACTCAGATTGTTTTGTATCAGTAGTAATAGCATCTTCCGAGTCCTGCTCCATCTCAGTGATGTATTCATTTAATTCTTCCCATAATTGCTCATATGATTTTTTCATCTAACCAGTTCGTCCTTGTAAAGTGCCATCAATTCTTTTAAACGCCTAAATGCCTGATTCTCAATATACATGGGCAATGGATTTTTTAATGAGAAGATCCAGTTCAATTTCGGGTTCATCTAAAAAGTCAAATTCTTCATACATTATCCCGGAATTTTCCTGCTTGAACAAAGTAGTTATCATTGATGTGATACATATAACGAATCTCCTTCATCCAATGACCCTCATTAAATGTTTGCTTGTCGAGTCGTTCTTCATTCATCTTATTTACCAACCCTTTGTTTTTATTTGTACTAGGTTGATTTACTCTTGGAATAAAAACGGCAGCTCCATAATCGGAAGCCACCGTGCGCCGCGAAAGCGGCAATTAGTTCTATAAAGTTGGTCGTATTTGGTTTTGCATTGTAATAAACGCACAACTTCTCAAAAGGTTACGGGTCTTAGAAAGATTTTTTTATTTTTTTAAATTTATCTGCCACAGCCTGTAACAGGGCAATTTCCTCCTCCGAAAGCTCCTGGATGCTATCTAGCAAAAAGAACACGGTATCACAGTTGCTAGACCCATTTAAGAGTTTAAACAGAAAACTTGACAGATTCTATTTGAACTAAACCCAAGATTAAAACCGCCCATTGTGCAGATGTGCGGTTAATTTTAATATCAGACCAAAGCTGGACCGAAAAGTGAATCCCAACTTTGAGCGTCTGGCGCGGTAGCCACGCTTTATAGGTCTACAAATGTAAATTCGAGATCAACGAAAGTTTTAACCTTTGTAATTCCTTTGATCGCCAACGAATTCTTGGCGGACTTAATCAACCTTTCCTTAAGTTCCTTCATTGTCTCCGCATTGGAAAAATACTTGGTCGGCAGCATAGATGCATAATACTGCCCAACATTCCGGTAAAGCTCTTCTTTAAATGGGTCAATATAAAAGCCAGGTTTGAATACTCTTTTAATAGTGTCCTCCAGTTTCCGTAACCTGTAATCATGCTGATCGTCATGATAAATCGCATCCAACTCTTTCTCATGAATGAAGACTTGAGCGTTTAGATACATATGCATATCATCGATTTGCTCCTTCAGGCGATTGACGCTTTCGGCAAGAACAGTCTTCTCCGATTCCGATATTCCTCTAAAGATACCCAAAATCATGAAGAAATCGTTCATTTCCACGCATTTGTACCAAAGGTAATGGCAATACTCCTTCAAATCCAGCAAAGTAACGATAGGGGTCAATTTTCGCTGGAATTTGAATACCTCATGTTCAATCCAATAATCCTCGTAAAAATCAATGAAGCCCCACAGCGCTTTGTCCACTTCCTCATGAAACAGTAGATCATTCGCTTCTTCAAGCAATTGCTCCCATCGAGTTTCATTATTCTCCTGCTTAAATCGTTTTTCATTGTAATCGTAATAGAATCGGAACACTCGTGATTGATGCTGAGCGGTTCTCTTTAAATATCGACGATCTTGCATGTTGAACTCCAGTTCGCCGTAACTTTGCGTTATCTCCACCAAATTCCCCAACCCATAAATTTGCACATCGTAATCGCAGAATTTTCCACCGCGTCCTAGACCTACGATTTTTTGATCACGATACACCGGGAATTCAACGAATCCTTCCTGCAAAAGTTCTTTTGCGAAATTGGGACGTATATCCGCTTCATTGATGATTGCCCCTCTCATCTTTTCTCGCGGGATTGTATATTCTGTTACTTTCAACGGCGTGCAGACACGCTCTGCCAGCTTTTTTATAAATTCACTCATTTAATTCACCATCCTTTTGCCCTGTTATAGAGCAATTGAGGAAGTTGTCAATCGATTTTTTTGCTTGACAGGCTAGAAATTGGAATTATAATGTGCCAGTTATTTAGCTTAAATTGTTCGTATTTCAATCAAACAAGCGTTATCGGCTTTGTAGCTGATAATGTGCCGCTCGAATAATTCTTATTCGAGCCCACCAAACGAAGAAAATAAAATCACATAGGAGGTTGCATGAGATGCAGCTACAGGAAGCAGATGGAAAGAAGCTTCGGATGAAGAGATTGGATGTCGTGAGCTTGAAGATGGTGAAGGAAGCCAGCTTTCCATTCGAAACGCGGACGATTCGCAGCCCTAACGATGCGATGCGCTTGGCGAAATCGTTTATCGGGGACGCAGACCGGGAAATTTGCGGGTTGATTACGCTCGATACCAAAAACAAGGTGAACGCGATCCACGTTGTGTCCATCGGCAGTCTGAATGCAAGCCTGGTGCATCCACGTGAAGTTTTCAAACTGGCAATTCTCAGTTCCAGTGCGTCAATACTGATTTTTCATAACCACCCATCTGGTTGTCCGCAAAGTTCGCCCGAAGATATACAGATCACTCAGCGGCTGAAAGAAAGTGCTGAAATTCTAGGCATAGACCTGTTGGATCACATCATAATTGGCGATTCCGGCTTCTACAGCATGAAAGAGAACGGAATTATTTAATCGGAGGAGTATTGTGGAGATAAAAGTGTACATTTCCAACTTGGCTAAATACAACGATGGAGAACTGGTAGGAGACTGGATTACTCTCCCGACCGATTCGGAGATTTTGGAGTCTTTTATCGAAAAAATTCTAGGGGAAGATGATGAGTATGCGATCCATGATTATGAGGCATTTTTCAGCATCTACGAATTTGACAATCCGTATAAACTCAATGAACTGCTTCAGCAGCTTAAGTCATATGACAGCAGACTCATTCAGAGCTTGTTTTATAACTTAAGTAGCTTGGAAGACGTGCTGCGAGTATTGGGGAGCGGTGAGTATTCTTGCTACTACGATATGGAGAGTATGCAGGATGTGGGACTGTAAAATTTTCTGTGTAAACTCTCCAATCTATCCATTAGACTTATAGGAAAGGTTGGATTGGAAGGATGAGCGCAGTGGCCCCCAAGTTCAGCAAGGAGCAAGTGAAAGCCTTCATCAAAGACAACGATCTAAAGACGATGGCGGACGTTCAGTCCGCCCTCAAAGAACTGTTTGCCGACACGTTGCAAGAGATGTTGGAGGCGGAGCTTGATCATGAGTTGGGCTATGCGAAGCATGATGTGGCGAACAAGCAGACAACCAACAGCCGTAACGGGAAGAGCAAGAAGACGATCACCAGCGAGTACGGAGAGCAAGAGATCCGTGTTCCAAGGGATCGTAACGGTGAGTTCGAGCCGATGATCGTAAAGAAGCATCAGTCGAACGTAACCGGCATTGAGGATCAGATTATTGCTATGTATGCCAAGGGTGTAAGCACCCGAGACATTCAGGACCACCTGTCCAATCTGTACGGGATTGAAGTGTCTCCGACGATGATCTCCAACGTGACGAACAAGCTCATTCCCTTGATCAAAGAATGGCAGAATCGTCCGTTACAAGGCGTGTATGCCGTTGTCTTTATGGACGCGATCCACTTCAAAGTAAAGCAAGACGGCGCGATCGTGAATAAGGCTGCTTACATGGTCATTGGCATCGATCTCGACGGAAACAAGGACGTTCTCGGGATGTGGATCGGCGAGAATGAGTCCTCGAAATTTTGGCTTAGCGTGCTCAACGATCTCAGGAACCGAGGCGTGGGCGACATCCTAATTACCTGCGTGGATAACCTTACGGGCTTCTCACAGGCTATTTCGGCGTGCTTTCCGAAGACGGAGATCCAGAAATGCGTCATTCACCAAATCCGCAATTCCACTAGGTACGTTTCATACAAGGACCTAAAGAAGGTGACGGCGGACCTCAAACCGATCTACAAGGCTGCAACGGAGGATATGGCGCTCGTTGAGCTTGATCGGTTCGAAGAAACCTGGGGCACCAAATACCCGCTCATCGTGCGTTCCTGGCGCACGAACTGGGACGAGATTGCAACGTTCTTTAAGTACCCTCCTGAGATCCGAAAGTTAATCTACACGACCAATATGATTGAGAGCTACCACCGCCAGCTCCGCAAGGTAACCAAAGGAAAGAGCATCTTCCCAACGGATGAATCCTTGCTCAAGATGCTATATCTCGCCACCATGGACGCAACTCGGAAATGGACCGGCCGTGTTCAAAACTGGGGACAAATCTTGCTGCAGCTCTCGGTCTTCTTCCCCGACCGAATTGGACCCCAATTGCCTTAGGCTGTCCATTGGTTTTCTCTAGGAGTGTTTACACAAAATTCTTGACAGACCCCAGGATGTAGCTTATCAGCTGGTTGATGAGGGCTTATATGGAACCATCCCGGATTCCATAAAAGGTTATATCGACTATACGAAAATTGCTCGGGATTTAACGTTACAAGGATGGACTGTTGTAAACGGAGTTGCCACTTGTATTTATTGATGAATTTGATTTAACACTTTCGGTCACCACGCCGCGATAATCGTTGCCACGCAACGGTTTGTAAATATGGGAGATGCAATCTCCTACTTTAGCGACGTGTTAATCAATATTAGGAGAGAATTGGCTATGAAGCTTCTTACCGATGGAGCATTAATTGAAGTATATATTAGTGCAAAAAAGAAGAATCTCGAAGAGGATTTTATTGTGTTGTTACTAGCAGAGTTCCAGCGGCGCAAGCTTCCAGTTCCAAACGAAAATGAAAACGTAGACCAGTAATGGTCGCGTTTTTATATGAATCTTATTTCCGGTATAATTTACCTACCAATGACATAAAAAAGGATGATTCGATTATGTTTAATTTGCTAGGTGAAGACGAACAGAATCAGATCGAGAATAATTTGATTAGCGAGCATAGTATGTTATTCAGAAATTATTTCGACTCAGAAGATGAGCTTAACAATTTTATTTGCAGAAACTTAGCCCACAGCAAAGATAATATTCAAAGGCGCACAATCAATAATGTTCAACGGTTAGTAACCTTAGCGGATGAGTTGACGACTGTGAAACCAGGAAAGTGGGACTTGGCAATATTCTTCTACCTGTCGTGTATAGAGTCAATTTATGGATTGAACGGTTCACAATTAAAAAAGCAGGAAATGGTTATCGATTTTTTCGAAAAGTACGTTTCCACCGCTGATCAGGATCTCATCAGAAATGGAATTATGATTGCAGGGGAACGTATCCCGCTAGATTATAAAATCACTATGGAACGATTCTCGCTTTTGCTAGTTTCTGTAAGAAATCTAGTGACTCATGAGGGCATCTATTGGAATCTACAATTCATACATGAGGAAGCAGAAGAAAGAACCCCTATAATGCAGAGTTTTTTGGCAAAGCCCGATAAAAACAGCCCCCCCTGCAAAGTTCTTTTTACGACTACAATTAAGTTTTCTGAATTGAGGGATGCCTTCATTAGAGGTTACATTCATTTTATCAATGAGCATGAATCGATTAATGCGCTAAGTTGAATATTATTCAATTTCTGTGTTCGCCTTAGCAGCATTCTGGTTTTTATCTGTGCATCAGTACAAATGTTCGCTGGATACAGCGAAAGGCATTGAAGAACATAAAAGCAGTGGCTGCAACCACTGCTTTTATGTTTTGGCGAATGTCGTGAAACTACAGCCGCCATTCTTTAAGCCCCTTTATATTCCCTGCTCATTTTGCGCCGCATAAGCCAGCGCAAAAATGAGTTTGGGAATGTAGAGGGGGAATACTCTAGTCAGTATAGATTTTCCATAGGAACCGTCGACGATCAATTTGTCGGGAATATGAGTAACGACAGTTCCTTATGTTCTTGTATTATCAATATCTTCATTTACTACATGCAGTGATAATTCCTTTAGAGAGAGTAAAATTTCCTTTAAAATTTCGATCGTACTTTCAAGTGAAATCTTAATTGCATATACGTCATTTTCAACTTCGTTACAGAGATCCTCTAAAATCTCATTAGCTTCTCCTGTGGCTATTTCAGTATAGTGCTCTAACATATCCTCGGTAGCTAATGAATTATACTCTGCGAAACAATCCCAGTAGGTATTTTCAAAGTCATAAGAGACGTACTGATCAAACGTACTATCTACGCCGATAAGATCAATAATATTATCGGGATCTATTTTGTAGCATAAATCCGATATTTTTTCTATTATTTCTTCTAACTCATTGTCATCATTTTCTATATTATCAATCAGTCCAGTAATACCACTTAATTCATGAAGATCGTGAAGTAACTCCCATTGATCGTCTTTAGTAAATCTTGTTTCTTGACCAATAAAAAACTCTACACCATCTCGTCTTAAAAATAATGTGTCAATTATACGTTCATAGTGATTATTTAACCGGGAAAGAATACTTATTGTGAACAATCGTAACTGGTTATAGTCATCCTTAAAATACGGAATCGAGTTGTCCTTTAGTACATTAAAAAACAGCTTGTAAAGGTTTGTAATAAAATCCTTGTCTTTTACGATAATGCCTGTTTCGTAGTTCTTACTACTCTCATTTGAGAAATTTGCAGACCCGATATATACAATATTTTCTGTGCCGACAATTTTAGCGTGATTATTGAAGTTAAAGAATGGAATCATATTTGCATTAAAGTCATCTGGGTTTAATTTCTTTAAGTATGCATTAATGTTAGTGCCAGCAGTTTTCTTAAGGTACTCACCAGTTTTTGAAGAACTGTACCATTCAAATCTAGAAGGGATGTTAGTTATTAATTGTATATCGACATCGCTCTCTAGTGCCTGAAGTCTTTCAAATAATTGGTCATCTTTTGTATCTTTCGATAGATTAAATGTGACAATCCTTATAGTTTTTGCATTCTTAAAATCTTCTAAAACCTCTCCATAGCCTAATTCATCTTTTGTAGAGACAAAGGTACCACCACTAAAACTTAGTGCAGTTTTCAATCGACTCCCCCCTAAAATAGCACATATACAAAATTTAACACAAATCTTTCGGACATGCTATAATTCCTCTGACTACGGGGGTGACACTAATGAGAGACTTAGAATTGAAGAAGCTACAACGTGCATTATCAGATAAACCGGGATATGAAAGTAAGTATTTCAGCGGCGAAAAGAAGCGCGGGAAACAGACTGGTAAACCAAAGATTAGCGACAAGCAGCGTCGGATTGACCATTTAAGCAGCAAGCAACGACATGAACTGATTCGTTTACACGCCGATCTGGATAGGGTCATGGTCGCAAACTCAAAGGTTAGCCGCTCGGCGGCAAACAAGCAGACCAAACGTGATTCAAAGAAAGGCAACAACGGCAATCTTGGAGTCGATGGTATCTGGTCATCAGTAACATTCGAGCGATATAAGAAAAGCTGCCGGACGTTTTTAAAGTTCTGCTTTGAAAATTTTGATAGCATCAGATCATTGCGGGACATTCGACCGAAGATGGTTGGGGCTTACGTTAATGATTTGAAAGCAAGGAATTGTTCCGCCAAGACCATAAGCGCTTATGTTAGCGCAATCGAAAAAATGGCGGAATCGTCTGTTAAAGCCGGGATCAAGTCTCATGCTGGGCTAGTAAACAGCAAGCATCGTGAAATGGTTCCGACCGCTCGAAAAGCTGAACGCCGCAGAGGGCGTGAGGGGGGGACTGGTTATAGTCTTCGTGAAGCGCAAGTTATCATCAAGCAAGCGGGTAAGCATTACAGCATATAGAGCAAGCTTTACTGGAGCTTCTGACTTATGGCGGCTCGCCGCGTATTTCAGAACTCCTCCGAATATCACTTGATCAGATTGATTTCGAGAAGAAATGCATTTATCTAAACAAGAAGAACCAGAACAAAAATAATCGCCCGCGAATGATTCCTTTTCCTGATATTGTATTGGACAAGTTAAAGCAGATAGAGCCGTACTTCCCTAACAAACAGACCAACATCTGGGGGCATCGCATGTCTGCGAAACAAGTACGTGGCTTGATAAAAAGCTGTGCAGCCTATGGCAAAGTAAAATATTGCGCGGCACACGATTTTCGTAAGGCAGGACTAGAGTACCAACTACGCCGATTGCAAAAATACAGCAAACAGCAGCTTATTGATTCCATTATGGAATTTGTCTCTATTTCTCCTCAACTCAACCCAATCGTTAATCGCGGCGGCATCAAAACTCCGAAGTACACCCCTGAAATTCTGGCATCTAAACAAATCCGATGGTTGCAAAATCAATTTCTCACGCAAATGTTGGGACATAGCCGCAACGATAAGGTTTGTCCATACAAGCGCGGCTGAAATCTCTAATAACAATAACGGAAAGCAGCGGACAGTAAGGTTGTCAAGGTGCTCCTTCTGCCTTGACAGACGACTCCCTCCACCGACACTATCCAATCTTGCAGCAAACCGTTGCTGCACCTGCCCCACGGCGAGTGAGAATATTTTTTGAAATTAAAAAAGGACTTTTCATTTTCATTCTCAATTAATAAGTCAGATGGTCAGAAATGACCATCGAAAATACAAGGGGGATACAATTTATGTTAATTGAGAGACAACAGAAACCACAAATTAAGTTTTATGCCAAGGATGAAGCTACACGCCGCGCGTTTAAAGTGTATTGCGCCAAAAGAGGTCAATCAATTCAAGAAGTGCTGGAGGAATATATGTTGAAGTTGCTTGAAAATGAGAACTCCGATCATGATAAATAAAATCATATGTAGATTTACGTTCTGTACAGGGATAGAAAAAAATAAGTTCATTCGTCTCATATGACGGATTTCAAATCGAAGAAACAGAGGCTCATAGCATTCAACTGCAGATGAGCAAGGAATACCGGCAGCTTTGTTTTTTTCTTCCCTTTCGATATTTTACGGGAGGGATAACGTGCCACAAAAAATAATGTGTAAGCAAAAAGTAACCACCTTGCGTAATCAAAAACTTTTTGATTATGCGTTTCGAGCTCAGCAATTATTGAGCAAGATTGAGGATATGTATAAATATCAGAGTGATGATTCGTTAATACGACTCCGATTAGTCCCGGAAAATCAGGAAAAGCAGAGGTCGCTTACAAAAAATCAATCTGGCAAGAAAAAGTTCTCAACCTATACTACTTACGTTAAGAAGAAAGATATCATTTCCGCGCTAGAAACTGGCGACATTCGAAATGTAAGAGCTTTTTCGGACTTCAATCAACAAAAGCAATCCTTCAGTCTAAGCAAGCTAAACTATGTTGACGGATATGCCATTCATCTACTGCCTAATCTTGGTGGCGATCATGATGCCGATATTAATGAAATAACGGCACAATGGTTCGAAATAGACTTCAAAATATTTGAAGAATACCAAACATCAGATTACAATCAAGTTACTGAAAAAATGGCTTATTACGAACATTTGCCGATAATTAAAGAAGTTGTAATGACAACCCAGAAAAACATGAAGGGTGAGATTAGCTCTTATCGGTTAAAAGCAATTCGTACTACAGAAGCGATTCAAGCTGAAAAAGAAAAATGGTGGGGCGATCATCGTGAGCTTTTACAAGACGAGGAAGTTATCAACAGCGCTGGTGGTCCGCATGTTTATTTTTACTACGATAAAAATGCTGGTGATATTGAACAATTTACATTGATTCAGCTAGCCTTGGCTGAGAGGTTTGGCGGTGACGTGAAGGTTTCCAATCTGTCTCGCCCAATGCGAGCACCTGGCTTTGCCAATATGAAGCAACAGCCCTATTATGTCGAGCTTATCCAACGCTCGTCCAAGCGATACATAAGCGGTCAGGAGCTAATTGAGAAATACAATCTTAATTTGGATAAGGCTCGCAAGCTCGTCATGGAAAGGCACAACAACGCAATAAAACCGGTCCAGTATAAGAAAAATCGTGACTCCAACGATGAGCAAACGATCAGCCAGTCGTCTGATAAACAATTTCATTTTGTTGATCGTATTAATGACATGTCTCCTCCGAAAAACGAAATGACATTGCTGGAAGCCAAAGAATATATAAAAACGCTAGACATTCAGCTGTTCCTTACAAATAATGATCTTTCCAATGAAGTCCATCATAGTTGCTATTTTCATCGACCAGATCATAATCCAAGTGCCATTCTATACAAGCGAAAAACTGGTGAAAAGATCATCAGTTGCTTTGCATGCGGTGTTCGGGACATCATCGACATATTTCTGAATGAGTTTCCCGATTGCTCATATATTGATTCGATTAAGCAACTCGCAGAAAAATGTGGAATTAAAGTTACTTCAACAACGTTAGAAACCGATTCATACCATACGTTAGGACTCAACCATAAATTTTATTTTGAACTACTGAAAGGGAGTATTCATGAGAAATATCCCGTATTAGGCAAATATCTTCCGAAGCATCGAATAAGAATACTGGATTTCTTTAATTCACATGCTGGAAGCCAACCTATTGTAGAGGATTGGTCAATTCTTTGGGGCAATAAGAGTTATCCGGTCTTTTACCTTTCGCAGGAAGATACCAGGCTGCACTTTACAGATGAAAAAGATAACCTTATCTATCACCGAAGCGTAATTGAATCATCGACAGTGCTACTGCGATTATTTGGGTTTATAATAAAAGTGCCTGAGGATCAGGTTCCTAAAACGCTTATTGAAAATGCAAGAAGACACTTGGACGAGCACGGCAAAAAGCACTACAAAACAATAAGCTTTTATATTCGTCCATGCTATTATGATGTGCTGTCGGAGGCAAATCGTATAGCCCAATTACTTGATGATTCAGGCATTAAGGTTTATAAAAACATGCACAAATCTCATCTTGAGGTCTTGCTGGGCAAAGAGCTTGCAGATAAAGCCTTTCCAGATGATCGCAAATTGCCAGCCTACTTCTCGAAGGTTGAAGTTGAACTCGAACAAAAATTACAAGCAGAAATGACCGAATCCGGCTTTACAAGTAAAGATTCAGCTATGAGTATTAAAGGCTTGAGAATTTCTGCTGGAACAGGTCGAATTAGAGTAAATAAAAGCCATATCCAGATTGTACTTGACATTGTATGGAACGAGATTCTTGAACGTAATCAGTGGAAAGAAGTCATACAATCAAAAGCGCTTGCGGAGCAGTATGGCTTCCAGTATAGAAAGGGAAAGCGAATCGTCATTCCGAAAGTGGAAGAGTAATAAACTAAAATGGACAAAACTTGCTGGTGTAAGATGCCGTAAAACCTTTAGTCATCGCACATTACAAGCTTCCGATACGGAAAAAGATAAAGTCCTATAGTGTATTTTATATACTGGACTTTATCTTTCTTCATATAAAATTGCTCGAAAGCCAATGGTATCAAGGAATACATGTGCATTCCAATGTATTATTTTGTCCATAAAAAGACGGTTGTTAAAGTGAACAATATTTACTCAGACGGATAATCTATCAGCGCTTTCTTTGAGTTTATACAACGATCTTAAATTTTTTACTGCGGCTATAAACATAATTGAAGCTTTCTCATATGTATTTGGAGTCGCAGGTTGTGCTCCAAAATGAATAGCATTTCTTGAATCCCTTATGATATCAGTCCAATTTTGAATTTCACGTATAGTATTCAAGTCAATTCCAGAATCTATTTTTAAATGTTTAAACCAATCTTGTCTATCGTAAAGCTTTACTGTCTCATTTACCTTCCAAACAAAACTATCCATCCCTTTTAATTTGTCAATAAACGCTTCCCAATCAGCTTTTTGTGGCTTTACGTAGTGTGTTAATGAAATGCCAAGCTCAATCCAAGCACCTTCTACTGCCTTTCCTAACATTGTAATAGCAGGATGGAATAAATCATTCCTAAAACATGCTAATCCATCTTTTAAGGCTTGGATAACATCAGGGTGAGCATTGCCTACTCCCAATTCATGTGTGTATATGTCAGGTTCAAAGAACGTTTGATTTGTTGACTGAGTTCTCTTAGAGAATGGCTTCATTAGATAAAGTGGCGTAGGTATGGTAACGAATTCGAATCTCCATCCAGAAGATTGTCCTCCAGAGCCAGGGACCACCGTTGTCCATTGTACACTATTTGGAATTGAAAACTGTTGACTGCCTAATGGTATAAAAATTGAACTACATACTAACGAATGAACAGCTTCACAAAATGCTACTCCAAAAGAAAGATACTTTGAGACCTGTTGAATTTGGTTGTCAATTTCAACGCTCTCATGAATTACTACAGTATTAGGCTTCGAACAGCCATGGAGTTTGATAAAATGTTCGAATGCATCGCTTGTATTAATGTTTTCAGATTGAATGTTAGTAAGATACGATTTTGCTAGTGCGACCATATGATGGTTGACACTTACAGATTCTCTGATTTGCCGCTCTATTAAATGTATATTCATTCTAGTCCCCTTCGTCGAAATGTTATAGTAGATCATTTAATTATACTTTATCATCCCCCCGGTTCAAATATCGGTAAATCGTTGTCTTACTCACTCCGGTCATTTTCGTAATAACATGAATCGGATATTCCTTGCTATGATACAACTTCAGTGCAAGCTCTATCGATTCTGTATCCTTTGGCTTCCTGCCTCCGACTCTGCCGCGAGCTCTCGCGGCTTCAAGACCAGCATATGTGCGTTCAATGATCATCTCGCGTTCGAATTCAGCTAATGCAGCCATAATGGTAAACATAAGCTTGCCGGTTGCGGTTGAAGTATCGATGTTCTCTTTCAGCGAAACGAAGTTAATGTTGTTCTCCCTGAAGTAATCAGATAACTCCATTAAGTGCCGCATACTTCTGCCGATTCGGTCAAGTTTCCATATTACAATAGTGTCACCTGGATGAGCATAAGTAAGGAGTTTATCTAGTTCGGGACGATCCTTTCTGCTACCGGTTATCTTTTCCTTAAATATATCGCGCTCCTCAACTCCAGCTTTTATCAATGCGTCAATCTGAAGCGACCAATCTTGACTACGTTTTGACGTTCGAGCATATCCGAGTGTTCTGCTCATATTTTTTCTCACCTCCTGTTTATGGAGTTGAGCGTCGGGAGCAAAAATCCTTCATTTATTTTTCGAGGGGCGTTGTTTTTATTGCCGGGAAAAGGAACTGTAATCCGCTTGAAAATCCAGGATTCAGATTTCAACGCAGAGAGTTCCATAATCGACCGATTTAGGTGCGCAAAAAATTTTGTCGAGGATGCGTAACTTTTTTTGGGTTGGATGAGTCTATGGAAATGAAGGGGTAAAAAATAACTTCAAATTCAATCCCAACCCCCTTGAATTCGAACTCCCGAATTTGCTACTATTTCCATGTAAGAAATACAATACCAACTATGACACATGCTCCGCGCTGTGATCCTATAACGAAAAGAGGCTTCATCAGACCTGTTAGTTGTTCCGTTTAGGACAACGAAATCGTCAACTGACGCGACTGCCGTGTTCAGTGATCATGAGAATCTAACACGTAATCGAATAGCTATGTAAGAGATATCCATAATAGCGGGCGTATTCTGCGTTCCCACAGCCATACCTCTATTCTCTTCGCTATTCGTTAATAAGCTCATGACAGACCTTTCGTATGTTCCCCGGAACACTACAGGTCTGTTTTTTTATGCTCATTCAGCCGGATGGCTTTACATGCTGGATTAACAGCACTGAAAACAGACCCGAAAATATAAAAAATCGGGAGATAGATAAACCATGAGTATTAATCCAGCACTATTTTCATCAAAAACTGATTTGTGGGCAACTCCGCAGGACTTCTTTAATCGATTGGACGCGGAATTTAATTTTGAGCTTGATGTATGTGCTCTACCTGAGAATGCAAAGTGTACTCGTTTTTACAGCCCAGTGGTTGATGGGCTTAAACAAGACTGGGCAAAAGATGGACGCAGGATCTGGTGTAACCCTCCTTACGGAAGGCACATTGAAAAATGGATCAAGAAGGCTTATGAAACCTCATTAAAAGGTGCGACCGTAGTCTGCTTGCTTCCAGTAAGACCTGACACGAAATACTGGCACCAATACTGCATGAAAGGTGAAGTAAGGTTCGTGAAAGGGCGGTTGAAATTTGGTATTGCAAAGAACGCTGCTCCCTTTCCAAGCGCGGTCGTTATTTTTGGTGAAGGCGCTAGGGTCGGACAGTTAATCGCTATATAAAATATCGGAGGTAATATCCATGAATACATTCCCTAAAGTCATTGCAGAGCGCATTATAGAAACCTATCAAGACGGTAAAAAGAATACTTGCCACATCATTGAGCCTACATTAGAGAATGATCCGTCACGAAACGAGATCGTTATTTACAGGGACGGTAATGACATCGTTCCAGTGATTTTTTCAAAAGAAGATTGTCTAAAGCATCATTATTGGTCACGAGAGGATGGTTCGCCAGAGCCATTCATAAAAGATATGGCAGAACAAGTAGCGGTTATTTTAAACATTTAATTCAAGTGGAGGAAAATACATTATGGCAAGAAAAAGCAAAAAATACATGAATCCTGACGAGCTACCCGAGGTAATGAGGGCTGAGGATATTCAGCATTTTCTAGATATCGGGAGAGTGCAAGCGTACGAGCTAATCAAAGCTGGAGAATTTCGTAGTGTCAAAATTGGAAGAAGTATTCGTATCAGTAAGAAGGTTTTTCTTAACTGGTTCGAAGGCAATGAGGCTTCATAATAAATGTTCCATATTGGGAACGGAAATCTTGTTGACAAGTCTCCGTTCCCAGATATCATATGCAAAACCGCTTCAATTGTCCGCTGTTTCACAGCGGTACAAGCTCTACTCGTTTTGAAACGTTTAGAGTGCTCCCTAACTTCTAGCAGGTTAGGTAATAAAACTAAGACGATATGGAGGAATTAAAATGTTCTATGTTAACGATGAACATGAACGAAACTTTATCCTGAATTTCGAAAGCGCATAAGAATGCGGTGGCGATCATCCAGGAGCGGATCAACAACTGTGAATAAGTGGGAGTGGGACCAGCGAAATTTTGAAACCAATATCCACATGGGGATAACTCCC
>NZ_QJVJ01000025.1 GCF_003217775.1 Paenibacillus flagellatus | reverse complement strand
GTGTGGTAGACTTCACCTAAAAGGTGCTCCTCTCTTTGGGTGATGTTGTCCTGGACAAACACCATTCTACCAAAGATTTGGAGCCCTTTTTATGTTTTTAATGCGCAGTACTTTCGAAATTCAGGATAAATATCCTCATCCCCCCCTTTCCTTTTCCTATACGGATTACGAGAAGATAAGCGGTCCGAGACATAAATTAAATCTGTACATCCAAAAAGGGGAAACAAAGCATCATTGCCCGATTGCAATGAGAAAGGTATTTGATTTGATCAAGTCAGAGAGATTGGATAAGTATGTTAATTGTATTATTCCGGATCATCCAGCTGATGGAGTACCACGTATTGAATTTAAGCTAACAACAACCGAGTAACAAATAATAGGTCATATTGGGGGGGGAAATCTTCTTATGTTTTCAATTTCATATACACAAGAATTTAATACGGTGAGAGTATTGGGATTTAGTCCAGATGATCATTCTCAAAACTTCAGCGATGTAATTGCTTTCGAAACAGAAAGAGATGCTGAAGGCTTTTGCTTAACAGTCCAGACGATTGATGCAGCGATTCGTTCCGGTTATGATGGAAGATTCGCTATCGCTTTGGTAGGAGATACTGTTGACATTACAACTGAAACTACTATCCCGATGAATAAGAGGGAAATAATTGAGTGGCGAATACAACAGGTGATTAATCTTGGAATTCTCCCCACTCTAAAACACATCAAAATTTATTCACTTGACGATTAGCCTCTTATAACGTCCATTTGCCCTGCCGATGCGGGGCTTTTTTATTATACAGGAAGGGAATTGGATGCGGTTAATCGAGTGGATAATTGACCCAAGAAGTAATGATCCATATAATTAAGAATAGGAACGCATGTTTCCTTGCAGGCTTTATTTGCAATAGCCTATACAATCTTATTACCCGAAAGAAGGGGTTCATATGAAAGAGCGAATAACAGCTTTTTTTAGCTATAGTTGGGATAACCCGCAGCATGAACAATGGGTCGTTGATCTCGCCAATCGGTTACGTGCTGACGGTGGAATCGATGCACAAATTGACAAGTTTGTACTGTACGAAAAGACAGTTAATTTAAACCAAATGATGATCGAGGCAATGCGTGATTATGATTATGTAGTTGTTGTCCTCACAGAAAATTACGCTAATAAAGCAGATGCATTTACTGGTGGAGTTGGTTTTGAATCGGAGTTACTGCTACCAACGCTTCGTAGAAATAAAGATAAAATTATTTTAATAATGCGACATTCAGGGAATTACGAAGCAGTATTTCCTTTCCATATGCAGGACTATTATGCGATTGACTTTTCCAATGAGGATCAATTTGAAAACAAGCTACAGGAGTTGATACGCCGGATTTACCGAGCTAGTCCTTATCAAAAAGCGCCTTTAGGGGAAATACCACAATTTGATTCAGCAGTGATTACACCAGCAGTACCAACTAAGTCAGTAAAATCTTTGTTTGAAGATATTCAAATGCCAATTCTAAAAAAATTCACGGATCTCGATAAAGAAGAACACCTTAAACGAAGTTATAAAGAGATGAAAGAGCTCTTTATCCAATTGTTTGAGCACGTTCAGTCCGTAAATCCAAATTTCAAGTTTACCCTTGATGAGGATAGTAGCCAAAAATGCATGTTTAAATTTTACGTAGATGGACAACTGAAAACAGGGCTTAAAATGTGGGTCGGTGGGTTTACCCATTCATCTCAATCAATAAATTTCCATTATGGAGTACATTCCTTTAATGATAATTCAATGAATGAAATGATTTATAGCGAAGTTAAAAATGATACCCTATCTCTTAGGATGACAATGAATTTCTATGACCGCGATGAATCGACAACACCAGAGACAATCGTGCGTACGATTTGGAAGAACCATATTCTAACTGCCTTGAAAATATAGACGCATTAAGGAGAACTTCATATGGACTCTTACAGTGATTTTATTGATTGGTTAGAACGGTTTGAATGTGGAAGACAACTTCAATCATTACTTGAAGTGACGATCCCGGATGGCGAAGAAACCGTATTTTTGAAATCAGAACGTGATCATAATAAACCAATAGCATTTCTCGCCCATAACCAATCATTCATTGTAAATGGGACAATTAATTTTTTTAATGAGAATCCGGATGTTCAATTTACTGTTAGGAAAATTAGTGATATTGCGCAAAAAAATATTAAAATGATGACAATATCTCATGGCGAAGTAACGGCATTTAGTAGGTTTAAAGATGTACAGTTGGAAGTGACCTTTCAAGATGGGTCTCAACTCCTTCTAAATAAGGCGGATTTCGGTATTCATAATAACTCTTTCATTACTACCGTCCAGTCATTGCTTAAGCGCTAATTATTTTTTCGTTAGAGGAAAATGATTGTACAAGATTGATTTTATGCTCCTCTGCTCCGCTTCGATTGATGCGGGGCTTTTTTCCTATGTAAGCAGGAAGTTGGAAACAGATAGTCGAAATAGTAATGATCGTGTCGGATTTATCGTAGCATTTAATTACTACCGGAACATCCGTTTCCTGACAACTTATCGTCAATAATATAAGTTATAATTAAAGACAAACCATCATTGGAGGATTTAAACGAAATGGCAAAAGAAAATCTTGTTACAAGCTTAGAAGATAAATTATGGGCAGCCGCTGATAAACTCAGGGGCAGTATCGCCTCTTCCAAATACAAAGATGTCGTACTCGGCATCATTTTTCTTAAATACATCTCTGACCGGTTCGATCAACGCTACAACGAGCTTGTGGCAGAAGGTGACGGTTTTGAAGATGATCGCGATGAATACGAACGTTTCAATGTATTTTATGTACCGGAAAAAGCTCGCTGGAAGCATATCATAGATAATGCAACGAAGCCGAATATCGGACAAGTCATTGATGAAGCCTTTATCGCCATTGAGAAGGAAAATAAGAAGCTTGCCGGTGTCCTTCCGAAGATTTATTCCGGTGCTGATGTTGACCAGCGCAGAGTTGGCGAAGTCGTGATGGTGTTTGAAAATGCAGATACTTTGCTAATTGAAGAAGACGCACTCGGTCGCGTTTATGAGTATTTCCTTGGTAAATTCGCCTTCATGCTTGGACAAGGCGGCGGTGAATTTTATACCCCAAGCAGCGTTGTAAAATTACTGGTTGAAATGATTGAACCATTCGAAGGCACCATTTATGACCCCTGCTGTGGTTCAGGCGGTATGTTCGTTCAGGCGCAGAGGTTCGTTCAAGCGCATGGCGGCAATGCCTACAAGCTTTCCATCTATGGTCAAGAACTAAATGCCGAGACTCGCAGACTTGCGACGATGAACCTTGCCATTCGCGGAATCGAAGCGAATCTCGGGAAGATTCACGCGGATACTTTCCATGACGATCAATTTAAGGATGAGAAGTTTGATTATATTCTGGCTAATCCCCCGTTCAATATCAGCGATTGGGGACAAGATAGCCTTTTGAACGATTCACGTTGGAAGTGGGGCATTCCGGCGAAAGGTAACGCCAACTATGCATGGCTTTCTCACATGCTGACGAAGCTGAAACCATCCAAAGGTGTTGCCGGTATTGTATTGGCAAACGGTTCTTTGTCGTCTCAAACTTCCGGTGAAGGCAATATCCGAGCGAAGTTCATTGAAGAAGATTTGGTTGATTGTATCGTTGCGCTGCCGGATAAGCTCTTCTTCACGACCGGAATACCGGTATGCTTATGGTTCCTTCGTCGCGGCAAGAAGCGCAAAGGCGAAGTGCTATTTATCGATGCACGAGATAAAGGAACGATGATCAGTCGGAAACTACGTGAATTGAATGAAGATGACATTAAAGCGATATCCGATACGTACCACAAGTGGCTGAACAATGACGGCTATCAGGATGAAGTGGGATTCTGTAAGTCTGCTTCACTTGAGGACATTCAGAAGCATGATAACGTGCTGACTCCAGGTCGGTATGTTGGTGTTAAAGAAATTACAGATGATGAGCCGTTCGAGGAAAAAATGGAGAAGCTTGTTTCCGAGCTTGCAGATTTAATGTCGGAATCTTCTCTGTTGGATGAGAAGATCAAGAAGAGTCTGGGGGCTATTGGTTATGAGTTTTAATAGTAGAAATTATGTGGATGCCCAAGAATTCTGTATTGAAGTTACAGATGGAACACATGATAGTCCCAAAAGAAAAGAGTTTGGAAAATACTTGATAACTTCCAAACATATTAAGGGTCGGAATATTGATTTCGACAATGCTTATCTTATTAGTGAGGAAGATTTCAATAAAATTAACCAGCGAAGTAAAGTTGATCAGTGGGATGTCTTAATAAGTATGATAGGCGAATACTGCGGATTTTGTTACATTGAAAGAAACCCAATTATTAATTATGCAGTAAAAAATGTAGGAATTTTAAAAGCAGGCACTGAAGCCAAGGCTAAGTGGATTTACTATTATTTGAACTCACCTGAGGGGAAAAATACTTTAGCTTCTCTAAGGAGTGGAACCTCACAACCATATTTAGCACTCGGAGCACTAAGAAAATTACCAATTTATGCCCCAAATAATGTTAAGGAAATCGATTTAATAAATCATATTCTTTCTATTCTCGATGACAAAATCGAACTCAACAACCGCATGAACAAAGTCCTTGAGCAAATGGCTCAAGCGATATTCAAGCAATGGTTCGTTGATTTTGAGTTCCCGAATGACAATGGTGACCCTTACAAGTCCAGCGGTGGCGAGATGGAATGGTGCGAGGAACTTGGGAAAGAGATACCAAAGGGATGGAGATTTGGAAAAGTAACCGATGTGCTAGACATCAATCCCAAAAGATCTTTGAAAAAAGGAACAAAAGCTATATATCTGGAAATGAAAAACCTTCCCGCATTCTCAGCGAGAGCAACCGACTGGATTGAAAGAGAATTTACATCTGGAAGCAAGTTTATTAATGGCGATGTTTTGCTGGCACGAATAACACCTTGTTTGGAGAATGGAAAAACAATTATTGTTGATTTTCTTAATGCTGCTGAAGTAGGTTGGGGTTCAACAGAATTTATCGTGCTGAGAAGCAAAAATGAACATGCTCTTGGATTTGCATATTTTTTAGCCAGATCCGAGGATTTTCGTAACCATGCAATAAGAAATATGTCTGGATCATCAGGGCGACAAAGGGTACCTGAATCATGTTTTGAATTTTTATTAATGCCATTACCCCCAAGCTTTGTCCTTGAACAATTTGGAAAAATAACTGATAGATTTCTACAGCGTATGAAGAGAAACGGTGAAGAAGTGAAGGTATTATCCATATTACGAGACACACTGCTCCCCAAACTCATGTCCGGAGAAATCGACGTATCCGAAATTGAACTATAGATTGGCGGTGATCCCATGTTTACCGAAGATAGCCTTGAATCGGTCGTTCTTGAACTGTTAGAGGATGAGCTTGGCTACTCTACACTAAACGGCTACGACTTCGAGCGTGACTATCATTCTGTCGTGCTTGAAACTGATTTGCGTGATGCGCTTTACTCGTTGAACCCCTCCTTACCGGAAGAGGTTATCGAAGCTGCGCTTCGCAAGCTAACATATATTGACGATGCGAGTCTGGTCGGCGCTAACCAACAATTTCAGAAATACCTGATCGAAGGCGTTAGTATCGAAGTTTACGGAGAGGATGTTCCTTCCCGTATCGTAAAAGTCATTGATTTTGAAAATCCTAACAACAACACATTTAAGGCGATCAATCAATTTACCGTGATTCACAAAGCAGAGAAGCGTCCAGATGTTGTCGTCTTTGTTAACGGTCTGCCGCTCGTAGTCATCGAATTGAAATCAGCAGTTCGGGAAGATGCGACCATTCACGATGGATATCTTCAGATTAAAACATACCAGGACATCATCAAGCCCTTGTTTCATTATAATGCCTTTAGCATCATCAGCGATGGTATCAATGCTCGTTTCGGTTCCATTACCGCTGATTACGACCGTTATATGCAATGGAAACAAGTGGACCGAAACTCACCGATCGTCGATGAGCCGCATATTGCTCAAATCAATACGCTGCTTAAAGGCATGTTGCATAAAGAACGATTGCTGGACATCGTTGAAAACTTTACATTCTTTGCTGGTGGTAAGGCAAAAATTATCGCCGGGTATCACCAATATTTCGGAATGAACAAAGCCATTGACAGTGTGGTTCGAGCAATAGATGGCGACAAACGCGGCGGTGTGGTTTGGCATACGCAAGGCTCGGGGAAATCATTTTCAATGGTATTCCTCTCTGCCGGACTCATTCATCACCTAAACAATCCTACGATTGTAGTGGTTACGGATCGCAATGACCTCGATGAACAAATTCATGGCACATTCAGCAGCGCGGCGGATTTTCTGCGGCAAGCTCCAGTTCGCGCTGAGTCACGGCAGGACTTGGTTGACCTTCTCGAAAACCGCTCTGTTGGCGGTATCTTCTTTACGACCATCCAAAAGTTTACGGAGGAAACCGGTCTACTCTCTAATCGCCATGACATCATAGTAATCGCAGACGAAGCGCACCGTTCCCAGTACGGCATCGACCCGGATATTAAGATTGACAAAAAAACGCTCGAAGCCGAGCTTGTATACGGATATGCGAAATACTTACGAGATGCCCTTCCCAATGCAACTTTCATTGGTTTTACTGGTACTCCTATTGACTCGAATGATAAATCGACCATAGGCGTATTTGGAGAGCTAATTGACGTATACGATATGACACAAGCCAAGCTGGACGGAGCAACCGTTGATTTGCACTACGAGAACCGGCTTGCGAAAGTCCATCTTGATGAAAGCATCTTGGACCAGATTGACGCGGAAGTAGCAAAGATTGAATCTCAAGGTCTAACACCTGAGAAAATCGAGAAGCTGAAAAAGGATCTCGTCACGATGGAAGCCGTCATTGGGGATGAAGACCGGCTTAACCTGGTGGTTGATGATATTCTCTCCCACTACGAAATCCGTAAAAATATGCTCAAGGGCAAAGCTATGATTGTGGCTTACTCCCGAAAAATTGCTTACCGTATGTATCAGCTCATCAAAGAGAAAGCTCCAGAGCTGGCACCAAAAATCGGATTGGTCATGACCGATAGCAATAAAGACGACCAAGAGATGCGGGATATTGTCGGTAACAAGAAACATCGTCAAGCGCTCGCCAATCAATTCAAAGATGAGAACAGCGACTTCAAAATTGCAATAGTTGTCGATATGTGGCTGACTGGTTTCGATGTTCCTTGCATGGATACAATGTACATCGATAAAATCATGAAGGAACACAACCTGATGCAAGCCATTGCTCGGGTCAATCGTGTGTATAAGAACAAACAAGCCGGACTTATTGTTGATTATATCGGGTTAAGCAAGTACCTAAAGGAAGCACTCAACACCTACACCAGCCGCGACCGTAACAGCATCCCAGAAATCGAAAAAGCCAAAGAAATCCTCATGACGGAAGTGGAGATTCTGGAAGGAATGTTCCATGGCTTCGATTTTAGCCTATACATGAAAGCGACCCCGAAAGAACGTTTCGAACTCATTCAAGACGGCGTAGAGCATGTATTAAAGGAACGCGCCAAGGAAACGTTTCTGAAGCATGTGGCAAGGCTGCAAAACGCTTATAACATTTGTGCAACTGCTTTAGATTTTCCTGTTCGAGTCCAGGTCAGCTTCTTTATTGCCGTTAAATCGTTTATTGTCAAAGTAGAACGCGACGGAATGCCGAATGTTGAGGAATTCAAAAAGAAAATTATGGCTATGATCGAACAAGCCATCATCAAAGACGGTGATGAGGTTGTAACCATATCCGCCAAGAAGGAAAAAAGCCTGCTATCCGTTGAGAACCTTCAAAAAATCATGGCAATGAAGCGTAAAAATGTCGCCGCAGCTATACTAAAGAAGCTCATTGATGACAAAATCAAATGGTTTGAACAGACTAACATCGTGCGGTCCGGCTTTTTCTCGGAGAAGTTGAAGAACATCGTGGAAAGATACAATCAAGCGGAAGACATTGAAGTGCTGATTACTCAAATGATTGATATTGCTAAGGAGATCGAATCTGCGATCAATGAAGGCATCGATATGCAGTTATCGCCTGAAGAGCAAGCCTTCTATGATGCGCTCGCCAAGCCTGAACTGGTGAAGGCGCATTATCAATCGGATGTACTTCGCGAGATGGCGAAGGAGCTTATAAGGCTCATAACAGAGAATCGAACACCGGACTGGTACAAGCGAAATGATGCCAGAGCCAATATGCGCTCCCTCATCAAACGGTTGTTGAAACGCTACAAATACCCGCCGGATGAAATTCCAGATGCCACAGAATTGGTCATTAAGCAAGCGGAATTGCAGATGAAGTACAATCTGTACAGCACACAACCTGACAGAAGTAATTATCAAATAGCTGCTGATGGCAAGGTTAAATATGAGATATAATGGATGGTAGTAGTGCGTTCGATTATATCAGATGTAATATCATGATGGGCTTGAACTGAAAGGCTGGTACTTGTATAGGAGTGATAACTATGGAGCTTGAGCAAATTATTCAGCTAATAAAAAAGGATTTCCCAAAGCAGTCCATCGAAATATCGGAAAGCTTAGAACTGCTTAAAGAAACCATTAGCGATACAATGAATGCTATTGATCAAAAAATGAGCGATGCCTTCCGACGGAGAGATTTCACAACCCGAAGAGAATACGAGTCTATTGCTGTGTCCATACATTCATATGAGAATAGACTTGAAGAACTTATATCTATGTTGACTCTCGATGAGGGTGAAATGTATGAAGTTGATGTTAGTGAGCTTAATGAAGAAGAAGAGAAAAAGGCGATCCCAGATTACGCAGCTTACACTGTAGATAATAATGTTGAACACACGCTCTATGAAAACTTTACACATATACGCCCTGATTCATTCAAGTTTATAAATAATGAAAAAATATTAGTGAAGACATGGATCGATGTTCTTCTGGAAACTAGTGAAATACTAGTCCAAATGGACAACGATAAATTCAGACAGTTCGAGCATAATCCACAAATGAATGGTAAGAAGAGCAAATATATATCTTCAAATCCAAATGGAATGAGAAAACCGAGGCTGTTAAAAGAAAATCTATATTTAGAAACGAATATGAGCGGAAATGGTATTCGTAATTTATTGCTGAAAATGTTGAAAGCATATGGGTTTAAAGCCACGGATTATAAAGTTTACTACCGAGCTGACTATTCTGAGCTTAATCAATAAGTCGTTGTTCTGGGGAGTAAAACTAAAAGATATTTCATTAACAATCGGCGGTTTAATATGCACGGTTTGCAATACAGCGAAAAAAATGTGCCTCTGTAAAAACAGCGGCACATTTTTAATTGAAAAAACATGGTTCAAAATGTTCTTTCAATTCACTAATCCTAACTTACCCAACCTAATTAATAAAGCTTGTTTACTCACTTCAAAAAGACTCGCAAGTTGTTCAATATGATCATCGTAATCTGATGATAAATCTACTATACATTCTAGTTCAGTTATAGCTTTTTTTATCAAGTCTTCGGGCATAAGTAAAGCAGCTGCAAATGCATTAGCTTCGATTTCTTGAATATCATGACTACTTTCGTTATTTGTTAGTCGAAAATTAACTCTAAAATTCACATCATTGTCGACATGCAGCTTGTTACCTTCATGCATAATATAATGACCAATTTCATGAGCGATTGTAAATCGCTTTCTAGTAGGTGGGTGAGAAGAGTTTACACCGATTACGACATTATGTCCATCTCTATATAAAAGACCAGAAATAGCGTTGTTTTCAAAAGGTTGTTGTATTACGGTTATATTTAATCTTTCTGAAATACCTTCTACATTGATAGGAAAATCATCAATCTCTAGTTTTTCGATCAATTGATATGCCTTTTTTTCAGCCCACTTAGAACGGTTCATTTTTCTCCCTCATTTTTTATTCCCTTCTTGATAACATCTGAAATCCAAGAAAGTTGTTCCTCTGTAAATTTATCTTGTTCCAATAGAAATTGAATATTGTCATTTTCGCCATTTTCTAATTCAATAACTGAAGGCAGTAACTCGTATACTTCAAGTTTTAGTGCCAGTGCTACTAGGTAAAGTGTATCTAACTGAATCTTTTGCCTTCCCAATTCAATATTTGCAATAGAGGATCTCGTTAGTCCAACCTTCTCCCCCATCTCTTCTTGTGTCATATTAAACCTTTCACGATTTATACGTATTCTCTGTCCGATTATTGCATATAGAATATCTTCTACATTCAACATAAATTCACCTCTTGTTTCTGCCTTATTTTTATAATACTTCACCGGTCTTTGAAAATAAAGTTTTTTGTCATTTTGTATTGCCAAGTAAACATTTCGAATATTTTTTAATAAATTACGCACATATTGACAATCCCCCAATTGGGATATATTCTAGTAATATCCAATTTGGAAGGAGGAAATCCATATGGCTAAAAATAGTAATCAAGGCTATCGCATCGGAGCAGTTAAAGGTCGAAGTCAAGTCCAAACTCATAGCGGTCACTGGGGTGAAAGAGACCGAACAACGGGACAATTCATTAACATGAAAACCAGCAGTAAAGCGCCTTTTAAAGGTGTTACTAAAGAAAAATGAAAAACAAGCTAAAGTGGTGGCACACCTTAGCTTGTTTTTCATGTTCTTTGATAACTGAATAGAACTGAAGTAAAAAGACAGAAGGTATAAGCTTGGGTGGCACCAAGCCAATACATATGTATAACTCTGATTGTTATTATATGTACGACAATAATACCTAAAATCCTTCTGTCTTTACAAAAAACTTTCGAAAGAAGGATGAACTTATATGCTTTTTACCAATACGGATCTAAAAACATTCGCTGAGAGTCACATTAACGTTAAAAAGGAAAAGGTTGATGAATATCGCGAGCAGGTGAATCGTCTCCGCGATAAGTTGGCGGATTATATTAAAGATAATCCAGAGTACGGATTAGTTAAAATGCTACATTCTGGGTCGGTTAGGAAAGGTACAGCTCTAAAAACTCTTAATGACATGGATGTAGCCGTATATGTTAAGCCAGAGGCTGTCGATGAGAACGACGAAAGTAATATCCTGGAGTATGTTCGCCAAGCGTTGGTCGAAATTTACACCAAGCATAACATGAAGCCCGAGCAATTCACCATCGGTCACCACTGTGTTAAGGTTTCCTTCAAAGGAAGTGGATTGGATGTTGATGTGGTTCCTGTGATTCCAAACGGTGAGGCAGACGATCGTGGATATTTAATTACAAGAGATACCGGTGAGCGAGTGCTAACTTCTATTCCGTTGCACTTGGAATTTATTCGGAAACGCAAAAGTGCGAACACTAACTTTGCCCAGATGGTTCGCATAACGAAGTGGTGGCGGGATCAGCGTGACTTTAAGTTCAAGTCGTTTTTAATCGAACTGATTTGGGCGCATATTGCTGATACTGAAGGAATTGCTGACGAAATTGTACCGGCGTTAAAACAATTTTTTCGGTACATTATTAAAACCGAGCTAAAGAGCAACATCATCTTTGAGGATAACTACAAAAAATCAAAAGTTACGTTGTCTTCCACCGGCGCGAATATCTTTGACCCCGTAAATCCTGAAAACAACGTCGGGCAGAGCCTTGATGATGAGAAGCGTATGCGAATAGTTGACGAGGCAGATGATGCGCTTGGTTACTTGACACATGCCGAACAAGCGTCAACCAAAGGTGTTGCCATCAGCAGTTTAAAACAAATTTTCGGCACGTCATTTTCGTTTTAGAGAGGAGGCATTTTCATGAGTTATTCCTTTACTCGTACCGATACGCAAACCGTCACTTATGCAAACGTCCGCGCAGTAAACGATAAAATAATAGCCGATCTCGATTACGTATTAACATTAAACCCGAATGTTTTTACCAAAGATCGGCTTGAAGGTTGGAAATATGACTTTTACCAGTGGATTTATCAAGGATATGGTAGCGCCATTAAGGTACAATTCTACCGCAATAATGAATGCTTCTACGAAATTAAATATGTTATTAGCACGGACGGCTCGATTACCAACGATCAGAACACCGGAAGGATTCGTGGAAACCTCGAAGGGGCAAGTACCTATGTTCAGGTCGAAGGAACATCGAAATGGTACTCGTTAACGACAGAACAAAAACAGGAGTTTTATGATTCGCTTAAACTACAATGGGGTCCTTCCGCTAAGACAAATTATGCTGCTGGTCTTATTGAAAAAATGGACAAGCAATACTCTAGCGGTTCCCTTGGCGTGCAGCGTTCAATTCTGGAGTGATCTTATGCGGATAAAATTAGTAGATGACCGTCAAAGGCATTGTGGTGAGGTCGAATGTGATCTTGATGCGATTATGACGCAAGCGGAACAACTGGGCGGAGATATCTTCGCCCGATCCATATCAATAATGGAAGAACACATCGGCTTCGCGATCTCGGAATCATCGAAAGTCTATGTCCATAAATTCTTGCGTCAATTTATGGCGATGGGAGAATCGAAGGCGCAATTAATCATTCAGATTAAAAATACTGAAAAGAAAACGAGGGACAAACCTGTGCTAGTTGATATCACCACTACAAGTTTTGAAGAAGTTGTTACCTTTCCAAATAAGCAGTACCAAGAACGATTTGAACGGCTAGTAGGTTTGGATGCGCTAAAAAAACAAGTGCAAAAGGAAGCGGCTGTTTTGCTTGCTCCTGAGCTTCTGCAAAAGTGGAGCAAGCAGCACCATGGAGTCGAGCTTTCTGCGCTTCGTGCTTTTCGGGACCGATATCCGTTTATGATCTTTGAAGGAGACGTAGGCACCGGAAAAACTGAATTTGCTGAAACGTTCGGTGCCTCGATTGCCGATGCTATAAATAAAAAAGTGACACTTGCTCGAATGAGCATGAAAAGCAGAGGTAACGGCGTTGTAGGCGAGATGAGTAAACTAATAACCAAAGCATTCCAGGATGCTAGAGCTATCTCAGATAGTTCAAAAGCGCCAGTTATTTTGCTTTTAGATGAAGCTGACTCTCTTGCGCAATCTCGTGAGGAATCGCAGATGCACCATGAAGATAGAGCAGGAGTCAACGCTCTTATTCAGGGAATCGACCATGTACGGGACGCTTCATATCCGATATTGGTAGTGTTTTGCACCAACCGCTCTCAAGCAATTGATCCGGCAATTAAACGCCGCGCTGCTGTCATTCACACATTCACGCGCCCCAATTTAGAGCAGCGCTTGCATGTATTCCAAAAACATTTTGCAGAGCTCAACTTGAGACCCGAGCAGTATATGGAATTAGCCGAATTATCCGGGGAGATTGAAGGCAGAAGCTACGGATTTACGTATTCCGACCTTATCACCCGCATAATCCCGCAAGCGGTATTTTCCGCATTTCCGGATTCAAGGTTAACGTTTGAAATTATAAAAAATGTGGTGTTGCAGCTTAAGCCGACCCCGCAGTTTAAAGAAGGGTGAAAAAATGGGGGTCAAAAAAGCGGCGCTTATTTCTAAGATGGATAGACAAAGAAAACATGCAATGATTTTTGTTCATGGGCTACACGGGGATCCTGACGGCACTTGGAGACAAAGCAAGAAGTCTAAAACGTTACCGGAGCTATTGGCGCTGGATGAAAAACTGAATGCCATTGATGTGTACAGCTTTGGGTATCCCAGCAATCTTGTCGTTAATTATGATTTTAGAGAAGTAAGTAAGATTTTACATTCCGAAATCAAAGCTCATCTTACCGGCAAAGATATTATTTTTATTGCGCATAGTATGGGCGGTTTGGTTGTTCAACAATATTTAATTGACCAGTTTGAGCAGTTCAATACTACAGCAGTGAAACAAGTAAAAGGTATTATCTATATGGCAGTCCCTTTTGAAGGATCTTCTAAAGCAAATTTCGCTTCTTGGTTCGTACCGTATCATAAGCAAGTTAACAGTTTGATTGCAAATAATCCTCTGCTTCAGGAGCTAAGAGAGAACTGGGTCAAATATGTTTTCCGTGGCGGACAAGAAAATTTGCCGGATGCAATGCGGTGTACAATTTCGCAGCTTGCTTTGTATGGAGCGCGCGACTGGGTTGTATCTAAGAAATCAGCTTCGCCCTTTCATGTGGGTGCGGAAGTAATAGCATCTGATACAGGACATAAAGATATTTGCAAAATTGACCAATTCAGTACCGAATACACGCATATTAAAAAATTTGTTTTGGATACTTTCACAACCCAAATAATATCTACGCCAATGATAGTCCATGTTTATGGGTGGGACAAGCAAGGTTTTAAAGAAGAGCCCCACTATCCGTTAGATTGGACAAAGCATTTTCAAATTTCTGCTTCTTCGCGCATCTTGCCGAGTCAAGATATTTGGTCGAATGAAATTCTGCCACAGATTAATTTTGTATCAAAAGAGTGGTCCGAGAAGTGGGCAAAACAGGGCGGGATAGTACGTGTATATGCAAAATTGTGCCTTACCGGCGCTCTGCTTTTTGGTTCCCAATTGTCTTTTACTAAGGGGGTAAAATTGGAAGTAGAGCATTATGGGCAAATCTGGTCTGGGGATAAAGAAGATCCAAGTTATACTATAAGACCGATTTATACGCCTGGCAACTCGTCGGAAAGTAGGCGAGCTGTATTAATCCTTAGTGTAACGAAAGATATTTATAGCGAAGTGGAACAGCATTTAGTGTCCACGCATTCGAAATTTAAAAAGATAATTAATTTACTGCCGGCAACCGGACCGGGACGCGACAGTGTGAGAGACAATAAGCAGGCTCTTTCTTTCGCGATCTCGGTTAAAAATGAGATTGAGCAACTGAAAAGTGAAGGGATCAATGAAATTCATTTGTATTTAAATACACCGTTAAGTGTTGCATTTTTTGTTGGTCATCGATTAACCGCATCATGCCCAATACAAACGTTTGAATTTAATGGAATTGGTTATGTTCCTTCATGTCAAATTTAAATTGATTATAAAACCATAAGGACACCCTTTTGGTTTTTTTAATTATAGGTGTACCAAAATGGAGTATTATTACAATTTACAGGTGAGAACATGATACAATTACTAAAATTCATTGTCATTCGGATTTTTGGAAGATCTTTTGATGCTATTGGACTAAGTATCGTTACTAACGTTCTATTCTCAGGTCTTATTGCTATATTGTTTGGATTTGTCCCGCTATTACACACCCCCCTTATTATTATTTTTATGTTAGATGTAGCATATTTATTTAGAGCAGTATGGTGGGTGCGAAGGGTGGGGAAAAAAGAGGAGGTTCTTGGTTATTTAAGACTTGACAAAACAATTGAAATTCATATAGGAACTTTAAATTCACCGATTACTTTCCAAAGAAAACTAACTCGTACAATACGTTTTGCCCAAAAGAATGGTTATTTCCTAGAATATACTTCGGGTTATATGACTTATGGTAAAGTTATTCGAAAATTCGGGGATGCTGTCATTTCTATAAAGACACTTGGAGTTGTAGGACAAATATGGAGCGGAGGACTTGCTTCTACTTTCATCGGTAAAGATTCGAAGTATAACGTAGCACATCCTCTTAGAGTTCTGTTAGACCCAAGAAAGTTCGGTAAGTTTCAAAACTGAAAAGTCCCTGACAGAGTATATTGCACTCGTTTTTTGGTAACAACGCGGTAACAATCCGGTAACAAACAACCAATAATGACCCGGATTTACCGATAACCAGAGATAATACAAAACGCAGAAAACCCAGACAGGACAAGGCTTCCGAGACTTTCCGATAATCAGCGATAACGGGATGATGAACCCTGGCAGCGATGAGGTCAGGGGTTCAGTACGCACTCCGCAGCGAAACGGAGGAGGCGGCAACGAAATTTACCGCTGCGATCTGCATCGGCGAATGTTCATCCTTGAAAGATTCATCCGGATTTCGTTATCCCCCTAGGCTCCATAAATGAAAGAACCCCGGTCTGAATGGATCGGGGTTCTTTCATTTATAGGTGCTGGGGAGCGACCTCCTGCAAGGGGTTCAGTACGCACTCCGCAGCGAAGCGGAGGAGCGGCAACGAAATCTACCGCTGCGATCTGTATCGGTGAAAGTTAATACTTGTATGATTAATCCGGATTTCGTTATCCCCTTGGTGTCAACGCCGGAATTAATTTGACCCACTAGCGCCGGGATAATTTTGACCCACCTGTGTGCCGGGCGTCGAATAGATTCCGGTGTTTAGTTTTTCCTTGAGCCGGTAGCTGTTCCCTCGGATGTTCACGACATGGGAGTGATGCAGTAAGCGGTCGAGGACAGCTGTTGCAAGAACGGGATCGCCCATAAGTTCGCCCCACTCGCCAAAGC
>NZ_QJVJ01000024.1 GCF_003217775.1 Paenibacillus flagellatus | reverse complement strand
GGGAGTTATCCCCATGTGGATATTGGTTTCAAAATTTCGCTGGTCCCACTCCCACTTATTCACAGTTGTTGATCCGCTCCTGGATGATCGCCACCGCATTCTTATGCGCTTTCGAAATTCAGGTTGATTGAAAGTATCTTTGGAAAATTCATCAAATTTGTAAGTCAGCCAATGATGATCTATGGCGGCTGCTTTTACATGTTGCTGATAAACAGGAAAAAATGGACTATAGGAGATAACGACGAGAAACGCGATCAAAACTTTAAAAATCCGATTGATCCTTATTTTTAGTTCCAATGTTTCCCCTCCTTTTGCTGCATTTATTTCAACTTTGCTGGGGAAGGTTTTACGGTTTCAGCCGATTCCATCACATTTTGCATACCTTTTGTCGAGTTCCATGTTCGTGACCGGGCAATGCAAAATACGCCAGTTTTGATCCGTCCGGCACAAACTCTCCCGTGCGGTTCATCTGTTTTGTTCGCAAGCATCACCGCCACATTTACCAAGGCGGCGCCGAGAGGATGTCGTTCCTCCGGCGGAGCGTTTTTTCACCTCCTTACAGACCCGATGGTTCACCCCGAAAAGTGACGTTTACCCCCCTCATATCGCTTTTTCAACGTCGTGTTTTGATGAACATAAAAAAACTCCGGCCGCAGCATTCGCATGCAAACAGACGGAGTTTCATCCGCCGTTTCGGGCAACTGGCTGGCATCGCGGTATTAGTTCCGCCTTAGCCCCTGTAGCTTTGCGTCCCCGTTTTTCAACGAGTTTGCCATTTTTTCCAACGGTCCATGTGATTGTTACAAATCTTGACAACAGCAACTATACCAACATCTTTACCATAATTGTATAGGCCCTAGGAATCGTATCCTACTCGTCCGACTAGGAAAAAAGACTGCCCAAAGATATCGGGCAGCCATTTTATTGCGGTTTCGCTGTTGGAGACAAGGCGCTTATTATTGTGATTATGGTTACGATCCCGTGCACAACAAGATTTAGTTTCTTATTTGAAAAGAGCGTTTCTTAGATGAAAGTTTGTCGTTTTATGTAGAAAAAAAGAAATGCGGAGGTGATTCATCGCCATTCACTCGAACGACGGCGCCGTGCCGACCGGCACGACCTGCACCCAAGTCTGTCCCGGCAGCCAGCCGAGCTCCCGGCCGTCCGCGAAGACGCGGATCAAGCCGTCCTTCCGTTCCCACGTTACATCCCGCTTCGTCCCTTGCTGGAGCAGCACGCCGCGGCCCGGACCGGACAGCGCGACTTCGCGCCGGCCTTCCTTATCCAGCACGCGATGCTCCGCGAAGCTGATAATGACGTTGACGGCGGAAAGCGTGCGGCCCGATACGGCGTCGACGTGCCGTTCGCCGTTCATCGAACGCAAGTACGTGCCGGTCGATTCGTCGTAGTCGTACGAAACCGTATACCCCCGCATGTACGGAATGACCGCCCGCTTCTCCGGAACGGCCGAGCCCGCCTGAGCCGACACGGCCGCGACTTCCCGCTCGCCGGCTTTGGCGAACGATGGATGCGGTCCGTTCCATGCCGTGCGAAACCGTTTATCCTTCACTCCCCGGCGGATCAGCTCGATGCTCGTGTACAAGTTGTGCGGCATTTTGCGCTTCGGGTCCCGCCAGTAATATTCGTCGTCGCCGTATACTTGGTCGAAATGCGCCAGCTTCCGCTCGGCGATCAAATCCATCGCGTCCTGGCTCCAGCCGGCATGGACGATGTAGGCGTCAAGCCCGTCGCCAAGCTCCACGTAATACGGGCGGATGCTGCGCACCGGGCCGATCGTCTTCGGCGACTTGCTCTGATAGACGGCGGCGAATCTCGTAATGTCGCCTTCCGCCAATATTTCATAGACGATGTCCGCTTCGTCCAGTCCGGATTGCGGACGGGCTTGCGGCGAGTTTTCGACCATGACCATGATCGGTCGCTCGTTGGTTTCGGTTTCGCTCGGCATGCCGGTAAGCGGAAACGCCGGCTTCCGCGGCTCGGGGGCCGGTGCCGGCTCGGCTTCCGCATCCGGCGCGGGTACCGGCACGGCCGCAGCCGCTTGTCCGCCGGCAGCGGACGATCGTGCCGCCGGCTTGCCGCCGTCGGAGCAGCCGGCGGCGAGCACGAGAGCTCCGCACAATGCGGCGGCCCACGTTATTTTCATCGGACTCGGAATTTTCATAACGCGCTTCTCCTCCTTCCTTTCCCAACTCTTTCACTCTATCGACCCTCTCTATTGCCAGTTTATGAGGATGATCGATAGGATAGAACGCTGCGGCGACGAAAATAGTCCCATAAGCCGGTTTCTCGGCCAGTCGCGCATTTCTCCCATTCCCAGAAAACAAAAACCTCCCGACAGGCGAATGCCCGCAGGAGGTTTCGGTGAGTGAAGCCGCGTATTCCGTGTCCCGCCTCAATCGTCGCTGGACAAAATGCCGAGCAGACGAAGCAAATAGAGGAACAGGTTGATAAAGTCCAAGTACAAGTTCAGCACCGCAAGAGGAATGTCCTCGTCGGCCAGTCCGTGCTTGTACTGGGAAATGTCGTACAAGATGTATCCCGAAAAGATGATGACCCCGAACGCGGCGATCATCAAGCCGAGCGTGCCGCCGAAGCCGCCCGTGAACAGGCCGATGAGGCTGAAGCCGATCAGGACGAGCAGCCCGACCGTCAAGAAGCTGCCGAGGAAGCTGAAGTCGCGCTTGGAATAGTAAGCGTACAGCGTCAAGCCGGCGAAAATAATCCCCGTCATGAGGAACGCCGTCGTCACGATCGAAGGTCCGCCGATCGACGTGTAATGGGCGATGCTCGGGAATACCGTGATACCGCTGATGAAGCAGAACGTGTAGACGAAGCCGTACCCGATCCCTTTTCCTTTGCGGCGAATGAAGAAGGCCGCCACCAGCATGACCAGCTCGACGATGATGAGCGGGATGAAAAGCGCCGGCGGGACGAACATGCCGACGAACGACCCGACGAACGAGATCAGAATCGACAGCGTAAACATGCGCAGCAGCTTGTGAAACGGCGCGTTGTACGTGGACTGCCCCGTATCGGATACCGATTGGTGCTGCTCCAGATTCATGGAAAACCCTCCCGATATTTATAATCTATCCCTATTAGTATATCATGGGTAACCTCTTTCATACTACGCTATTCCATCGCCGGATATACCCGGCGGATGCGGCAACCGTTTTCTGCGCAAGCTATGGGGAAAACGGCTATTCGGTGCGCCCCGCTGTCGAAAGGGAGCCGTTGGCCGAAATCGCGAGGTGATCCGTATGAAATGGTTCGTCGACGCCATGAACTCGTATTGGCTCTCCGTCCTGCTGATTGCCGGACTGCTGGTCGCGATCCGGTACGTGTGGAAAAACAAAAAGAAATACGAAAACAACGAATTCGAATAAATCGTGCAAAAACCAAAACGCCCGCCCGTTGAAGGGCGGACGTCGATTGCGCCTCCCGGCGCTTGCGTCATGCGCAACCGTTGTCGATGGCTATCCGACTATTCCGCTTAACGCAAAGCTTTCAGCGCGATATCTTTGCGGTACTGCGCGCCGTCGAAGCGAATGCGCTCCACGTCGGCGTACGCCTTGGCGCGCGCTTCTTCGATGTTCGCCCCTTTGGCGGTTACGCCCAGGACGCGGCCACCGTCGGTGACGATTCCGCCGTCCTTCTCCGCCGTGCCGGCATGGAAGACGACGGACTGCTGCACCTCGTCCAAGCCGGAAATCGGCACGCCCTTCGGATAGCTGCCCGGGTAGCCGCCGGAGGCGAGCACGACGCAGACGGCCGAATCGCCGCTCCAGCGGATGTCCATATCTTGCAGACGGCCGTTGATCGTCGCGAGGAAGATGTCGATCAGATCCGTCTCAAGCAGCGACAGAACAACCTGCGTCTCCGGGTCGCCGAACCGGGCGTTGAATTCGATCGTCTTCGGGCCGCTCTCCGTAATCATGAGCCCGGCGAACAGGACGCCGCGGAACGGCCGGCCTTCCTTCACCATCGCCTCGGCGGTCGGCCGGATGATCGTCTCGATCGCTTCGTCGATGACCGACTGCGGGATATGCGGCAGCGGGCAGTACGTGCCCATGCCCCCCGTGTTCGGTCCCTTGTCGTCGTCGAAAATTTGCTTATGATCCTGCGAAGGGAGCATCGGCCGCACGACGCTGCCGTCCACGAACGACAGGATCGACATTTCCTGCCCCTGCAAAAACTCCTCCACGACGACGCTGCTTCCTTCGCCGAACACGTGCTTCACCATAATATCCTCAAGCGCACGCTCCGCCTCGCCGATCGTCTGCGCGACGACGACGCCTTTGCCCGCGGCCAGCCCGTCCGCCTTGATGACGATCGGCGCGCCTTGCTTCCGCACGTAGGCGAGAGCGGCTTCGTAGTCGTCGAACGATTCGTAGGTGGCCGTCGGAATGCCGTACTTTTTCAGCAGCTGCTTCGTAAACACTTTGGAGCCCTCGATGATCGCGGCGCTTTTGCGCGGTCCGAACACCGGGATATTCCGCTCCTCCAAGTAATCGACGATGCCGTCCGCAAGCGGGTCCTCCGGACCGACGACGACGAGATCGATCGCGTAATCGAGCGCGTACTGCGCGATTTTATCGAACTCGCTTTCCTTGATCGGCACGCATTCCGCGAGCTGCGCGATCCCCGCATTGCCCGGTGCGCAGTACACCTTCGCGACGCGCGCGCTTTTCTTCAGCGCCCAGATGATGGCGTGCTCCCTGCCGCCTCTGCCTATAACCAATATACGCAACCGTTTTGCCCTCCCCAATGGATTGTCCGAGGTGCGGCGATGCCGCGGATGGTGCCGGCGGTCAATCCTTGTTCCGAATGACCGTTTCCGTCTGGCCCGACGCTTTATCGATCGTTTTCACGAGCAGCGAAATTTTGTTGTCCTCGTTCAGCCGCTCCCAGTAAAAGGACGCCGTCCGCCCGATGTCGTCGAACAGCGGCATGAGCACCGGCTCCCCTTGGAACGAAGGAAGCGGGTTACCGTCCCCGGCGTACGTATGGATGCAGTGGCCGAAGCCGGCGACGCCTTGCTCGTAATGGAAAAAGTGGCGCATCGTTTGCGACGGATCACCCATGTTCGTTTTCAAAATGGAAAGCTTGTAGGCGCAATTCGCGTCGGACAAATCGACAAGACCGGAAATGCGCGGCGTATAGTTCGGCGCATCCGGCTCCCACGTCCGCGTCGTCAGCGCCTGCTCGAACGAGCGGCCTTCCTTCAGCGCTTCGTAAATCGTATCCGTCTGGTCGCCGTTCGTCACGATATGGGCTTGTCCCGTGTGACGGACCGGGTAATAAATGATGAGCGACGGGTCGGTCAGCTTGGCCGGGTCGCGCGCTTCCGTCCGGACGAAGCCGTTCGCTTCCTCGATGAATACGCGGTTGCGGCTGTTCTCGCTGCGCCCCATGATCCAGTACACCTGTACGTAGCGCGTGCCGTCCGGCGTCAAGCCGATGACGATGCCGCGCCCCGGATACGGGTTCGTTTGCAGACGGCCGGCGTTGGCCTCCGCCGTTTGGCTCCAAAGTTGTGTCACGATAACCGTTCTCCTTTATCCGTAGCCGAATTAATGGTGGAACAAGCGAACGCCGGAATACGCCATGACCATGCCGTAATCGTCGGCGGCCTGCACGACCTCCTCGTCGCGCATCGAGCTGCCCGCCTGCACGACGTACCGGACGCCGCTGCGGCTGGCGCGGTCGAGGTTGTCGCGGAACGGCAGGAACGCGTCCGAGCCGTACGATACGTTCGTCAGCCCTTTCAGCCATTCGCGCTTCTCGGCCGGCGTCAGACGCTGCGGCACTTCGTCGAAGCACGCTTCCCAGCTGGCCTGCTCGAACGAGGTCAGCTCATCCTCGAGCCACAGGTCGATCGCGTTGTTCTGCTCCGCGCGGGACAGCCCTTGGCGGAATTTCATGCCGAGCGCGATCGGGTGCTGGCGCAAATACCAGCGGTCGGCCTTATCGCCCGCGAGACGCGTGCAATGAATGCGGGACTGCTGGCCGGCGCCGATGCCGATCGTCTGGCCGTCGAGCGCGTAGCAGACCGAGTTCGATTGCGTATATTTCAGCGTGATGAGCGCGACGAGCATGTCCCGCTTCGCTTCCTCGGTCAGCTCCTTGTTGCGCGTCACGATATGGTCGAAGGCGGAGGCGTCGATCGTCGCGTCGTTGCGCTCCTGCTGCATTTTGAGTCCGAACAGGGTGCGGGTTTCGAGCTTCTCCGGCACGTAGTCCGGGTCGATTTGCAGCACGAGATATTTGCCGCCCTTCTTCGCCTTCAGGATATCGAGCGCTTCCTCGGTGTAGCCGGGAGCCACGACGAGGTCGGACACCTCGCGCTTGAGCAGGTTGGCCGTGGACGCGTCGACGATGTCGCTGAGCGCCGCGGCGTCGCCGAACGAAGACATCCGGTCCGCTCCGCGCGCCCGCGCATAGGCGGTCGCCAGCTCCGACAGCTCCAGTCCTTCCACGAAGTACGCTTTCTTGAGCGTATCGGAAAGCGGGGCGTAGACGGCCGCTCCGGCCGGGCTGACATGCTTGAACGAAGCCGCGGCCGGCAAGCCGGTCGCCTGGCGAAGCTCGCGCACGAGCTGGAACGCGTTCAGCGCGTCAAGCAGGTTGATGAAGCCGGGGTCGCCGTTCAGCACCCGGATCGGCAGCTCGGCCCCGCCTTCGGCGTACAGCTTCGCTTCTTTTTGGTGCGGGTTCATCCCGTAACGCAAATGGATTTCGTTTGGCATTGTCGCGGACCATCCTTCACAAAATTTGATAATGCGGTTGCGCCGTTCGGCGAATGGGGGATCGACGGAACAAGGAAACGGAAGCTTGCGCGCTCAACCGTTCGACCGGCTGCGGACGACGCGGCGCCCGTCGGGGCTGAGGGCGAACTCGCCTTCGCGAATGCCGCGAATGACGGCCGGATACAGCGCGTGCTCGACCGGATGAATTTTCGCGGCGAGCGTCTCAGCCGTATCGTCGTCGGCGACTTCGACGGGCGCTTGAGCGATGATCGGCCCGGTATCCATGCCGCCGTCGACGAAATGAACCGTCACTCCGGTCACCTTCACCCCATGGGCCAGCGCCTGTCCGATCGCGTCCAACCCGGGGAACGACGGGAGCAGCGACGGGTGGATGTTGACGATGCGGCCTTCGTACGGCGCGAGCAGCGTTTGCGAGATGATCCGCATGTAGCCGGCCAGCACGATCAGGTCGATTCGTTTCCGCTGCAGCCGCGCGACGATTTCGGTCTCGTACGCTTCCTTGGACGCATAATCCTTCGGACGGAACGCGAACGTCTCGACGCCGGCGGCGGCGGCGCGCTCGACCACTCGAGCGCCCGGCCTATCGCATACAAGAAGCTCGACGTCGACATCGAGCTTCCCGGCTTGCACCGCGTCTACGATCGCCTGGAAGTTCGTGCCGCTCCCCGAGGCGAATACCGCAATGCGAAACGGCGCCATTACACATCCGCCCCGGCAAACGTCACGATCTGCTCGCCCGGCGTCACGGTGCCGAGACGGTACGCTTTCTCGCCGTTCGCTTCGGCCAGACGGATCGCTTCGTCCGCCTGGTCGGCCGGCACGACGAGCACCATGCCGATGCCCATGTTGAACGTGCGGAACATGTCGTTGTTCGATACGGCGCCCGCCTCCTGCAGCAGCTTGAAGATCGGCAAAATCGGCCAGGAGCCGTATTCGATATGGACGTTGACGTTGCCCGGCAGCATGCGCGGGATGTTCTCGAGAAATCCGCCGCCGGTAATATGCGCCATTCCTTTAATATTCACTTGTTCGAGCAAGGCGAGAATCGGCTTGACGTAAATTTTCGTCGGCGCCAGCAGGACGTCCCCGAGTCTGCCGCCGAGCTCCGCCACCTCGTCTTGAAGCCGGAAGCCTTTATCTTGGAGCAGCAGCTTGCGTACGAGCGAGAAGCCGTTCGAGTGGACGCCGCTCGAGGCGAAGCCGATAACCGCATCGCCCGGCGCGATCGTGGAGCCGTCGATGATCTTCTTCTTGTCCACGATGCCGACGGTGAAGCCCGCGATATCGTACTCGCCTTCGCCGTACATGCCCGGCATCTCCGCGGTTTCCCCGCCGATGAGCGAGCAGCCGGCTTGGAGACAGCCGTCGGCGATGCCTTTGACGATCGCTTCGATTTTTTCCGGTACGACTTTGTCGCAAGCCAGATAGTCGAGGAAGAAGAGCGGCTCCGCCCCTTGCACGACGACGTCGTTGACGCACATGGCGACGGCGTCGATGCCGATCGTGTCGTGTTTGTCCATCGCGAAGGCGATTTTCAGCTTCGTGCCGACGCCGTCCGTGCCGGAGACGAGCACCGGCTCCTCGTATTTGTCCTTGTTCAGGCCGAACAGGGCGCCGAAGCCGCCTAGCTCGGTGAGCACTTCGGGGCGGAACGTTTTCTGGACGTGCTTCTTCATGCGGACGACCGCTTCGTTGCCTGCGGCGATGTCCACTCCCGCTTGCTTATACGCTTCCGACAAAATCGCTCACTCCTTGATAATGGTGGGGGCGCGCAAACGGCCAATCGACCGCTTCGCGCGCAGATGATGCACGGGTAAGTTCAACGTATCGAATAAGGTGCGTTGGGCTCAGTCGCAGCCGCCGCAGGCCGCCGCTTCGACGTCCGGCACCTCGGTCGGATAAATGTTGTCGAAGCAGGCGGTGCATTGTCCGCCATGCTCGCCTTCGGACAGTTGGCCGATCGATTCGATCAGCCCTTCCTTGGTCAAAAAATGCAGCGAATCCGCGTTGATCGCCTTGCGAATTTCCTCGATCGAATGCTGCGAAGCGATCAGCTCCTTGCGGCTCGGCGTATCGATGCCGTAGAAGCAAGGGTTTTGGAACGGAGGCGAGCTGATGCGCACGTGCACTTCCTTGGCCCCCGCCTCGCGCAGCAGGTTGACGATGCGCAGCGACGTCGTGCCGCGGACGATCGAGTCGTCGATCATGACGACGCGCTTGCCCTCGACCACTTTGCGGACCGCGCTCAGCTTCATCTTGACGCCCTGCTCGCGCAGCTCCTGGCTCGGCTGGATGAACGTCCGGCCGGTGTACCGGTTCTTGATCAGGCCGAGCTCGTACGGGATGCCCGTCTGCTCCGCGAAGCCGATCGCCGCCGATATGCTCGAATCCGGCACCCCGGTGACGACGTCCGCGTCGACGAACGATTCCATCGCGAGCTTCCGTCCCATCCGCTTGCGGGCGGTATGCACGTTGATCGCGTCGATATCGCTGTCCGGCCGCGAGAAGTAAATGTACTCCATCGCGCAGACGGCCCGCTTCTTCGGCGGCGAAAACCGGTCTTCCTTCATCCCTTCCGCGTCGAACACGAGCAGCTCGCCCGGCTCGATGTCGCGGACGTACTCCGCGCCCGTCGCGTCGAACGCGCACGATTCGGAGGCGAACAGCCAGGCGCCCCCCAGCTTGCCGAGCACGAACGGCCGCAGCCCGTGCGGGTCGCGCGCCGCGATCAGCTTGCCGTTCGTCATAAACAGGAACGCGTACGCCCCGTTCAGCTGCACGAGCGACTCCTTCACCGCGTCGACGATATCGTCATGCTGCGAGCGCGCGATCAGGTGCGCCACAACCTCCGTATCGCTCGACGTCTGGAAAATCGACCCCTGCCGCTCCAGCCGGCTGCGGATTTCCGGGGCGTTGACGATGTTGCCGTTCGTGGCGACGGCGAGATCGCCTTCGCGGTACTTGAACACGAGCGGCTGCGCGTTCGCCAGCTTGCTCTCGCCCGACGTCGAGTAGCGGACGTGGGCGATCGCGACGGAGCCTTTCAGCGACACCAGCTTGTCGTTGTCGAACACTTCCTTGACGAGCCCCATGCCGCGATGGTAGTGGAACTGGCTGCCGTCGGACGCGCAGATGCCGCCGCTCTCCTGGCCGCGGTGCTGCAGGGCGTGGAGCCCGTAGTAGCACAAATGCGAAGCTTCGGGGTGACCGAACACCCCGAAAACGCCGCATTCTTCCTTCAATTTATCGAACAAATTGTCGCGATTGATGCCTTCGTTGTAAAAGTCCCCGCTCCAAAGCGCCTCGGCGGGCAACTTTATTGCATCAGACATGGGATCGCATCCTTCCAGACCTTTTCTAGCTGAGCGACGGGGGACAGGATTGCCGATGTGCCGTTGACTTCGATTTGCAAATCTTGACCTTGTACGGTACCGATCCGGCGGATCGGCACGCCGCTTTGCGCGATGCGCGCTTCGAGCGCGTCCGCTTGTTCCGGTGATGCGCTGAGCAGGATGCGGGACTGGCTTTCGCTGAACAGCTCGATATCGCTGCGCAGCTCGGTGCGGAGGCTTACTTTCGCGCCGATCCGGCCGCTGATGCACGACTCGGCGAGCGCCGCCGCGAGGCCGCCTTCGGACAAGTCGTGGGCCGAAGCGACGAGCCCTTGCTGGATCGCGCCGAGGACGGCGTCGAGCAGCTTCTTCTCGGTATCGAGATCGATTTGCGGCGGACGTCCTTCCGTGACGCCGTGCAGCACCTTCTGGAATTCGCTGCCGCCGAGCTCCGCCTTCGTCTCGCCGAGCAGGAAGACGACGTCGCCTTCCTTCTTGAACCCTTGCGTCGTAATATGATCGAGATCGTGCACGAGTCCGACCATGCCGATGACCGGCGTCGGGTAAATCGCGCCTTTCGCGTTTTCGTTGTACAGGCTGACGTTGCCGCCGATGACCGGCGCGTTCAGCTTGCGGCACGCCTCGGACATGCCGTCCGCCGCTTTTTCGAGCTGCCAGAAAATGTCCGGCTTCTCCGGGCTGCCGAAGTTCAAGTTATCCGTAATGGCGAGCGGCTCCGCGCCCGAGCAGACGATGTTGCGCGCCGCTTCGGCGACGGCGATCGCGCCGCCCACTTCCGGGTCGAGGTAGACGTAGCGTCCGTTGCAGTCGGTCGTCATGGCCAGCGCCTTGCGCGTGCCCGGCACGCCGACGACGGCCGCGTCCGAGCCCGGACGCACGTATGTGCTCGTCCGCACCATGTAGTCGTATTGGTTATATACCCATTCCTTGCTCGCCACGGTCGGGGACGCGAGCACCCGCTTCAGCGCGTCCGTCAAGTCCGTCACTTCCGCGTAGCGCGTCGTGTCGACCGACGCCTGCTGCACGTAGTAGGCCGGCACTTGGGACGGCTTGTTGTACACCGGGCATTCGTCGACGAGCGCCTTGACCGGCATATCGCCTACGACTTGGCCTTTGTGGAACAGCTTCAGACGGCCGTCGTCGGTTACTTTCCCGACCTTCGCGCAGATCAGGCCCCAGCGCTCGAAAATTTCTTTCGCCTGCGCCTCGTGCTCCGGACGGACGACGAACAGCATCCGCTCCTGCGACTCGGAAAGCATCATTTCGTACGGAGTCATGCCCTCTTCGCGCTGCGGCACCTCGTCGAGGTACAGCTCCATGCCGTTGCCCGCCTTGCTCGCCATCTCCGAGCTGGAGCAGGTGAGACCGGCGGCGCCCATGTCCTGAATGCCGACGACGATACCGGAGTCGATCAGCTCGAGCGTCGCTTCGAGCACGAGCTTCTCCATGAACGGGTCGCCCACCTGGACGGCCGGACGCTTCGCTTCCGACTCCTCGGTCAGCTCCTCCGAGGCGAACGTCGCGCCGTGGATGCCGTCGCGGCCGGTCGCCGGGCCGACGTAGAATACCGGGTTGCCGACGCCTTTGGCGACGCCTCTTTGAATTTTATCGTGATCGATGAGACCGACGCACATCGCGTTGACGAGCGGGTTGCCCTCGTAGCTTTCGTCGAACATCACTTCGCCCGCCACCGTCGGGATGCCGATGCAGTTGCCGTAGCCGGCGATGCCCGAGACGACGTGCTCGAACAAATATTTCACCCGGTCGTTCGTCAAGGAGCCGAACCGAAGCGAGTTGAGCAGCGCCACCGGGCGCGCGCCCATCGAGAAAATGTCGCGGATAATGCCGCCCACGCCCGTCGCCGCGCCTTGGAAAGGCTCGATCGCCGAAGGGTGGTTATGGCTTTCGATCTTGAACACGACCGCTTGGTTGTCGCCGATGTCGACGATGCCTGCCCCTTCGCCCGGGCCCATCAGGACGCGCGGACCGGTAATCGGGAACTTTTTCAAAATCGGCTTGGAGTTTTTGTACGAGCAATGCTCCGACCACATGACGCTGAACACGCCGATCTCGACGTAGTTCGGCTTGCGTCCGAGGAAGCCGCAGATGAGGTCGTACTCCGAATCGGTTACGCCCATTTGCTTGTAAATTTTCTGCTCCGCGATCTGTTCGGCCGTAGGTTCCTTAACGGACAGCTGCTGCGCCATGTTTCTCCCTCCATGCGTTCAAAATCGACGTAAACATCCGTTTGCCGTCCTCGGAGCCGAGCAGCTGGTCGACCGCGCGTTCCGGATGCGGCATCATGCCGAGCACGTTGCCTTGCTTGTTGCAAATACCGGCGATATCGTCCACCGAGCCGTTCGGGTTGTCGCCGTGATAGCGGAACACGATCTGGTTGTTCGCCTTCAGCTCGGCCAGCGTCGCGTCGTCGCAGTAGTAGTTGCCTTCGCCGTGGGCGATCGGAATGTCGATCACTTCGCCCTTCGCGTACTGCGTCGTAAACGGCGTTCCGTTGTTCTCCACGCGCAGCGCCGCGGAGTGGCAGCGGAACTTGAGCGTCCGGTTGCGCAGCATGGCGCCCGGCAGGAGGCCCGATTCGAGCAAAATTTGGAATCCGTTGCAAATGCCGAGGATGAACTTGCCCTGCTCCGCGGCTTTAACCACTTCGTTCATAACCGGGGCGAACCGGGAAATCGCGCCGCAGCGCAAGTAATCGCCGTAGGAGAAGCCGCCCGGGACGAGGATGGCGTCGTATGCGGACAGATCGGTCGCCGTATGCCAGACGTATTCGACCGGCTGAGCGATCGTCTGCTCGACCGCCTTAAAGCAGTCGATGTCGCAGTTCGAGCCGGGAAACACGAGAACCGCAAATTTCATGGGACGGATGCCTCCTTTGGGAGTGAAGGATGTCGATCAGTTCAGTTCGAAACGGTAATCTTCGATAACGGTGTTGGCGAGCAGCTTCTCGCACATCGCTTTGACGCGGGTTTCCGCTTCGGAGCGGTCGGCCGTGTCAAGCTCGAGCTCCATATATTTGCCGATGCGCACTTTGCCGACCTCGGCGAAGCCCATCGAGTGCAGGGCGCCTTGGACGGCGCTGCCTTGCGGATCGAGCACGTTTTGTTTGATCGTCACGTAGACGGTTGCTTTTATCATGGGGGAGTTCCTCCTCATTATCGGATCGATCGGGAACGGTCGGAGCGTTCGCTTACCGGCCCGTCAAACGGTTCAAAATGTCGCGGTACCGGCGCGACGTCTCTTCGACGACCGAATCCGGCAGCGGATCGGGCTCGCTGTTCTTGTCCCAGCCGGAGCCCGCCAAGTACGTGCGGACCGGCTCCTTGTCCATGCTGTCGATCTCGATGTCGAGCTCGTACTTTTCTTTCGCCCAGAAACGCGACGAGTCCGGCGTGAACACTTCGTCGATCAGGATGACCTTGCCGTCGACGATGCCGAATTCGAACTTCGTATCGGCCAGGATGATGCCCCGTTCGGCGCAATACGCGTGCGCATATTCGTACAGCTTCAAGCTTTTGTCGCGCAGCTCCGCTGCGATGTCCTTGCCGACCAGCTCCTCCATCCGTTCGAACGGAATGTCCTCGTCGTGGCCGACGTCGTTTTTCGCCGCGGGGGTGAAGATCGGCTGCGGGAACTTCTCGTTTTTGCGCATCCCTTCCGGAAGCTTGATGCCGTTAATCTCGCCCGTTTTTTGGTATTGTCTCCACCCGCCGCCGGTAATATAGCCGCGCACGACGCATTCGATGTCGATGCGCTTCGCCTTCTTCGTCACCATGAAGCGGTCCTTCATGACGTCGGCGTCGCGGATCAGTCCTTGCGGCAGCTTCTCCACGTCGGCGTGAACGACATGGTTCGGCATGAAATCGGCCGTCCGCTCGAACCAGAACTTGCTCAGCTGGTTCAGCACGTTGCCCTTGTCCGGCACGGCGGGGCGGAGCACGTAATCGAAAGCGGAGATCCGGTCGGTGACCGCGATCAGGTAATGATCGCCCAGCTCGTAAATTTCCCGCACTTTTCCTTTATACAGCAGCGGAGCGTTGACGTATTCCGCGGCGGACGATATGGCCGTCGTTGCGCTCAAGGCGAAAGCCTCCTTCTATTCCGTATGATGGGATCAGCCCAATCCGAGACGTTTGAAAATCGTATCGACGTGCTTCAAATGCCAGCTCGGATCGAAGCAATCGGCGATCTCCTCGAGCGTCAGCTGCTCGCGGATGACCGGGTCGTTCTCGACGATGTCGCGGAACGAGCGCTGCTCCTCCCACGCCTGCATCGCCTTCGGCTGCACCGTATCGTACGCCTGCTCGCGGCTGAAGCCTTTGTCGATCAGCTTCGTCAGCACCCGGCCGGAGAACGGCACGTCGTACGTGCGCTTCATGTTGCGCAGCATGTTGTCCGGGAACACGGTCAAGTTTTTGATAATGTTGCCGAGACGGTTCAGCATATAGTTGATCAAAATCGTCGAATCCGGCAAAATGATCCGTTCCACCGACGAGTGGGAAATGTCGCGCTCGTGCCAGAGCGGCACGTTCTCGTAGGCGGAAATCATATGGCCGCGGATGACGCGCGCCAAGCCGGAGATGCTTTCGCAGCCGATCGGGTTGCGCTTGTGCGGCATCGCCGACGAGCCTTTTTGCCCTTTCGCGAACGGCTCCTCAACCTCGCGGAATTCGCTCTTCTGGAGGGCGCGAATCTCGGTGGCGAATTTGTCCAGCGACGTGGCGATCAGGCCGAGCGTCGCTACGTACTGGGCGTGGCGGTCGCGCTGCAGCGTCTGCGTCGAGATCGGAGCCGGCTTCGTGCCGAGCTTGCCGCACACGTATTCTTCGATGAACGGATCGATGTTCGCGTACGTGCCGACCGCGCCGGAAATTTTGCCGTACTGCACGCCGTCGGCGGCCGCCCGGAACCGCTCCAGGTTGCGCTTCATTTCCTCGTACCAGAGCGCCATCTTGAGGCCGAACGTCGTCGGCTCCGCGTGGACGCCGTGGGTGCGGCCCATCATCGGGGTGTTTTTGTACTGGATCGCCTTTTCCTTCACGATCTCGATGAACCGGATCAAGTCCTTCTCGATAATCTCGTTCGCCTGCCGAAGCAAATAGCCGAGCGCCGTATCGACGACGTCGGTGGAGGTGAGGCCGTAATGCACCCACTTGCGCTCCGATCCGAGCGTCTCGGATACGGCGCGGGTGAAGGCGATGACGTCGTGGCGGGTTTCCTCCTCGATCTCGTAAATGCGGTCGATGCTGAAGCCCGCCTTCTCCCGCAGCGCCTTGACGTCTTCCTTCGGAATGACGCCGAGCTCGGACCACGCTTCGCACGCGAGAATTTCGACTTCGAGCCATGCCTTGAATTTGTTTTCTTCCGTCCAGATCGCCGCCATTTCCGGCCGGCTGTACCGCTGCAGCATGATGTGAACCTCCGTCGTGAATTGGTTTAGGGGGTAAAAGATCTAAGGCGTTAACGGCCGTTGGCCGCGAGTGTCGGACCTGCCAAGTCAACCTTTCCAAATCGGGGAGCGTTCCACCCAGTCGATCGCTTTCTCCACGTCGTCCGTAAGCAGATTGACGTGCCCCATCTTGCGCTTCGCCTTCGCTTCGTGCTTGCCGTACAGGTGCACCTTCGCGGCCACGCCGTCCGGCAAGCCGGCTTCGTCGCCCATCCATTCGAGGAGCGGAGCGACGTGCTCGCCGAGTACGTTCGCCATGACGACCGGCGTCAGCAGCTCGACCGGACCGAGCGGCAGGTTGCATACCGCCCGCAAGTGCTGCTCGAACTGCGACGTCCGGCACGCCTCCATCGTATAATGCCCGGAATTGTGCGGCCGCGGCGCCAGCTCGTTGACGTACAGCTCGCCGTCGCGGGTCAAAAACATCTCGACCGCGATCAGGCCGATCGCCTGCATCGATTCCGCGATACGGACCGCCATCCGCTCCGCGCGCTTCAGCACGTCCTCAGACGCCCGCGCCGGCACGATGGACAAGTGCAAAATATTATCGACATGAATATTTTCCGCCGCCGGGAACGCTTGGACTTCCCCTCGGGGACTTCGTGCCGCTATCACCGATATTTCCTTCTCGAAATGAATAAACTGCTCGAGCACGAGCTCCGTCTTCGCCCGGCTCAGCGTCTCGTACGCCTCGCCGATCTCGTCCTCGGAGCGGATGACCCATTGGCCTTTGCCGTCGTAGCCGCCCGTCGCCGTCTTGAGCACGCACGGCGTGCCGAACTCGCGCACCGCCTCGCGCAGCTGCTCTGCGCTGCCGATCTCCCGGTACGGCGCCACCTTGACGCCGGCCGCCTCGATCGCCCGCTTCTCGCGCAGCCGATGCTGCGTCGTGTACAGCAGCTCGCTGCCCTGCGGCACGTACGATTCGCTCATCAGCATCGCCGCCACGCCCGCATCGACGTTCTCGAACTCGTACGTGATGACGTCCGAGCGCTCGGCCAGCTTCCGGGCCGCCTCGGCGTCGTCGTACGCCGCCACGATCTGCTCGTCGGCCACTTGCCCGCACGGCGAGTCCGGCGTCGGGTCGAGCGTCGCGAACCGGTAGCCCATCGCCCGGCCGGCGAGCGCCAGCATCCGGCCGAGCTGCCCGCCGCCGAGGATGCCGATCGTACCGCCGGGCTTGATGACGTTGTCGCCGCTTCGTCCGCTCATCACGCGTCCGCCCCCAACGTCTCGCTCATCGCCAGCACATGCTGGCGAAGCTGCTCGCGCCGCTTCAGGAAGCGGTCCATCAGCTCCGGATCGGTGATGCCGAGAATTTGCGCGGCCAACAGCCCCGCGTTCGTCGCTCCCGCCGGACCGATCGCTACCGTCGCGACCGGAATGCCGCCCGGCATCTGCACGATCGACAGCAGCGAGTCGAGCCCGTTCAGCGACGACGACTTCACCGGCACGCCGATGACCGGCAGCTCCGTCTTCGAAGCGACCATGCCGGGCAAGTGGGCCGCGCCCCCCGCTCCGGCGATGATGACTTGCAGGCCGCGCTCCCGTGCGGATGCCGCGTATTCGAACATCAGGTCGGGCGTCCGGTGCGCGGACACCACTTTTTTCTCGTAGGGCACTTCCAGCTCGTCGAGAATGCCGCAAGCGTGCTTCATCGTTTCCCAATCGGAATTGCTTCCCATAATGACGCCAACCTTCGCCGCCATGTCCGACCTTCTTTCCTGCGTGGAATAGTAAAAATGAAAAAAGTCCAGTGACAAACGGCGCGCCGTCTGCCCGATGGACTAAGCTATCGAAAAAGCCGTTTCCGCGCGTGCGGAACCCGAAAAAGGGAATGCCGGATCGCCGCGGACGGCGTCCCATTCCGCTTTCAGCTCGCTCGTAGTCCAAAAATTTATGGTTCTTGGGTAGAAACTTCCGGGCCATATCCCCGGCATTATACGAGAAACTTCGTTTAGTATTCGTTTGTTTTCGCTTCTTTAGTTTATCAATGGTAACATGGCCATGTCAACTTAAAAGGCGAACATTTTTGTGTCCATATTGTTGTAAAGTTCGTGAATTACCCGAAAACCCGAACATTCCGCTTGCAACAAAAAACTCCCCTATTCGGGGAGTTCCGGAATCCGGCTCATGATCGACTGCATCGTGAAGCCGACGCACGGCAGCTTGTCGCTCCGTACGGGCTCGTCGCCCGTGAAAACGTCCGCCAGCTCGTATCGATCCTCCGTAAGCACATACTGCTCCAGACTGCCGTTGGCCGGATCGACGATCCAATATTCGGGGATGCCGAACCGGGCGTACGCCTTGCTCTTCTTCACTTTATCCCGGCGAATCGACCAGTCCGACAATATTTCGACGACCAAGTCGGGAGGACCGGTGACGGCCCTTTTGGACAAAATGTGCAACCGGCTTCGATGGATCATGATCAAATCGGGCTGGCGGACTTCCTTTTGAGAAAGGACTACGTCGATGGGGGCGAACACGATTAAATATTCCGACAAGCAGCTGTCCGCCAACGTGCGCTGAATTTCGAAGCTGACGAGCTGATGCAGCGGCGTCGGCGCCGGACTCATCGCCTCCAGCACGCCGTCCACGAGCTCGAAACGACCGTATTCGTCCGGCAGCGCGGCATAATCTTCGTAGGTCATCGGGCGTTCGCGGATGAGGTCGGGTTTCTTCTTCGGCTCCATACCGGCTCCTCCGATCGGGCGCAGCCGCCCGCAGGTATCGGCGATCGTTCGCCGTCCCGTCCATTATACCACAATCGCCGGCAGCCGACGCCCTTGCGGAGATCGACTTCGCTCGACAGATACCGTATCCCCGCCCCCGATTCCGCGAAAGGGCCGCTCGAACGTTATCCCGCCGCTCCGACCGTAACGCGAAGCGGAATGCGAAGCTCGCCCCTCGGCGCATCCAACACCCACTCCTGCAGGCGCAGGCCGAAACGCTCGACGGCCCGGACGCTTCGGACGACAGAGGCGGCCGTTCCTTCCGCCGGAACGCTGTCCGCCGGCAGCAGTATCGTCAGTCCCGCGCAATCGCCGCCCGCCCGGATCAGCAACGCGTCTTCCTCCACCGTCGCTTCGACCGTCCGGCGCAGCTCCAGCCAGCGGTACAGCTCCACCGCCGTCCACCACGGCAAGCCTTGCTCCTTGCCGTAGCGGATCAGCTCGACGAAGGCGTCGCCGACTTCGGCGCCGTACGTTTTGAACGAGCTCGGATGATACAGGAAGTGCGCCACGCCGTATACGTCCTTGCTTCGATCCACGAGCGCCCGCGCCTCCGCAGCCGTACAGCGCAGCGGAACCGGCGGGTCCCAGGCGAGCGTCGGATTGCTGTAGACGCCCATCGTCCGGTTGCGCTCGGCCGCGTCCGCGACCGGCAAGTACGGGTGGCACGTGCCCGCGGAAAATCCTTTGTTCCCCTGCTTCGTTCCGCCCTTGCTCTGCTCGACGACGATGCCCGCCTTCTCGCACCAGGCGTAAAACTGCACGCCGCCCTCCCAGCGCAAATAGTGGTTTTTGTTCGTCCAGATGCGCGTCGGCTCGCCGATGGCGGCCATCCGGCTTTTCAACCGGTCGAGCTGCTCGTTGAACAGCCCCTCGTCCCAGTACGCCCCTTCCGCCTCGAGCGCGTTGTAATGGAGCGCCACCTCGTGGCCGTCGGCGACGATTCGCCGGTACACGTCCTCCGGGTAGCCCGGCATGATGACGCACCAGCTCGAGCGGACGTCGGCTTCCTTCAGCCGGTCCAGCATCATGCCGGCGGCGTCGACCAGGTTGCCGTCCGTATCGTGCGAGATGTGACCGATCGCCTCGCGCCCCTCCGGCCAAAACCACACTTGGGCGAGCGGCCGGCTCGCCGTCTCGCGGAGACGATGGAGGAGCCGTACGAACACGATGCGAAATTCGTCCACGATCGGATGAAGGTAAAAGGGCGCCCCGCCTTCGACCGAATCGCGGTCCCGCACCCAGTCCAGCACGACGCCGTCGTCCGACTTGTAAATATCGTCGTCGATCGCACCGGTTCCGTCGGGGGACGGCACCCCGTCCTTCAGCACGGGCATCCCTTGCTGGATGAGGCAAAACGTCCGCGCCAAATCGACGGCGAACAACGCGGCCGCACCGGCGGAGCAGCGCTTCACCGTCACCGCCGGATGGCCGTTCTTGGCACCGGCGAGCGTCTCGATTTCGCCATGAGCGTCGACGCCTTCCGCCGTCGTGACGAGTGCGGCTCCGAAAAAGTGAAACGAGCTTCGCAGCCCGTCCGCCAGCGGGGAACCGTTCCAGCCGATCCAGCCTTCCTTCGCCGCCCGGACCCGCCGCACCCCGAGCGCCCCGTCCAGTCCGTGCGTGTCGCCGACGGCGAGCACCGCGTTCCCGTTGTCGCAATAGGCCTGGAAAACGGAAGACCAGTCCGCCGACTCATCCAGCCCGATTACGATCGTAATGCCGGCCGGACGCTCGTTCAGCCAAGCTTCGGGCGTCCACGCCCGATAAGCGAAGCCGGCCTGCCGCAATATTTCGAACAAGTAAGGCGCGTATTCGTCCCGCCCCTGCCGCCACACCTCTTCCGCACGCCGTTCGTTCCATAGGACATGTATCATGACCGCTCACCCGTTTCGCCCAAGTTATTTACAACTTATTTACATCATAGTACGCCGGCCCGAAACCGTCAATTCCCGAAAATGTCCAAATGTGCACGGGCGAAGCATCCTTTTCGCCGAAACAAAAAAACGGCCGATCCTTCGGATCGTACCGTTTGTTATTTACAGCTCCGCCATTTGTCTTGCAGCGTGCTCCATACGCCGTCAACCGACTCCACGTTGGCCCACAGCAGGCCGAGCTCGTTGTCCAGCTCCGTGAACTGCCCGTACGTGAGACCGAGATCCTTCATCGTCCGCGTGTGCTCCGTCAGCCGCTCGAATAAGTAATAGCGGTCCCCCGCCACCGGGGGATGAGGAAGCTCTCGCGATTCGGCGACGCTTCTCCGGCAAGGTATCGAGCAGACGTTCGCTTTCAAATCGCTCTGCGCCGATTCCGACGTCATGAAGTCGATAAACTGCATCGCCGCCTGCTCCGATTGGCACGTGGCGCTGATCCCGACGCCGGTCGCGATGCCGAATCCCGCGTCCGTCACGCTGCCGGGAAACCGGACGAAATCCCAATCGAAGCCGATATCCTCAAACTGATCGAGAAACGTATACGACGTCAAAATCATCCCGACCTTTTGCCGCAAAAACAGCTCTTCTCCCGTCCGCGCCTTCCCCGTGGAAAAAATCGGGGACACTTTATGCTTGTACATCAAGTCGGCGGTAAATTGCAGCGCTTCGAGAGTTCGCTCATCGCGAGGGAGCGGCTCCCCGCCTTCGACGAACGTCCCTCCGTTCTGCAGCACGAACAGCGGCCAGCGGTTCACGCTCGCCGTGAAGCTGAAGCCGTAACGCTCCGCCTGATCGCCGTCGTATTCCGTCAGCGCCCGAGACGTCTTGAGCAGCTCGTCCCACGTCCAGCTTTCGTCCGGGTATGGGATATGATGCGCATCGAACATCGACTTGTTGTATACGAGAATGATCGGAGCGAACGTGATCGGTGCCGCCCACAGCTTCCCCCGGTGGGAAAAGGCTCGCACGTACGGCTCGTAAAATTCGCGCGCCTCCGGCCAGGCCAGCGGCTTGAGCAGCTTGTCCGGCTCGCGATCGCTTATTTGGAAAAACAGCGTATTCGCCAAGCCGATCAAATCCGGCTTGATCGGTCCGGGGAACGCCCCTTCCCGGGTCGCGGCCGTAAGCGTTTCGCGCGGCACCTGCATCATCTCGACCTTCACCCGGCCGTTCGACCGATTGAACGTTTCGACGATGCGGTTAATCGCTTCGAATTCGAAGGAAGGCATCCCCCAAAACAAACGCAGCACCGTGCTTGGCGCATCCGGCTCGCTTACGATCGAGCCTTTACCGTGCAATGTCCGGATCAGCCCTTCTTCGGCCAGCTCGTTCAACACTTTTCGGACGGAAGGACGGCTGAGCCGGAACGATTGGGCGAGCTCGTTCTCGGGCGGAATATAGTCGCCCGGCATCCATTCGCCGGACAAAATGTTCGTTCGCAAATGCCGATGCAGGTTGGCGTAGCGTTCCCTGAACGTCGTTCTCCGTACCCCGTTACCCAAAACCGAATCCCCCAGTATGAAAAGTCGAATCGCTCACGTCTTGTTCCTTTCATTATGAGCAATTTTGCAGGGCCTGTCTAGGGAACGGCAGCGCAAAAAAGCCGCCGAACGAGTCGGCGGCTTTCGGGGGTAAACCTGTCAGCCGAGCCGTCCGGGCGACTTCTCCACCTCGAACGTCGGCTTGATGTAGCTCTCCAGATTCCGGTTGTAGTTCGTCGGCACCGAGTCGGCGCCGGACGTGGCGGTATCGTCCTCCGGCAGCTCCCAGCTCGCTTTCTCCCCCAGCTTCTTCTCCTCGATGACGGAATCGGAGCTGGATGCCCCGGCAGTCGGTTCGGTCATGAGCGATCGCTTCTCCTTTCCGGATATGTCCCGCAGGCAAGCTTAGTATATCCGAAAAGGCGATTTCCCCAGCTGGCCCGACGATCAGCCGACCGGCGCGACTTCCGACCAGCAGCTTTCGAAAAACCGGAGCATGTCGGGCAAATGCTCGGTCCAATACTCCCAATTGTGCTGCCCGTCGTATTCGGCGTACCGGTACGGGTAGCCGATCTCGTCCAAATGCCGCTTGAACTGCTCGTTCAGCGCAAACAAATAGTCGTCCCGACCGCAATCGAAATAGAGCGACGGGCGCAGCGCGTCTTGGCAGCGTCTCGCGCTGAGCAGCGACAGGTCGTGCGCTTTCGCATAGTCGCCTTGCTGGGGGCCGATCATGCGCGCCCATTCCGAGCGCGAGAAGTCGCGGTACGGCAGCTTGCTCGCCGAGCCGAGCGCCCCCGAAAGGCTTGCGGCGGCGCCGAACACGTCCGGGTGACGCAAGGCGAGCGAGAACGCCCCGAAGCCGCCCATGGACAAGCCGCCGACCATGCGGAAGACGCGGTCCGGGATCGTGCGGAAATTCGCGTCGATGAACGGAAGGAGGTCGTATAGGAGATATTGTTCGTAATTGCCCGAGCCGTCATACCAATCGAGATAAAAGGTCCCGTGTCCGTAGCCGCCGTCGTTCGGCATCACGACGATGCATTCCCGCAGCTCGCCGGTCGCGATCAGGCGATCGAGCGTTTGCTCCGCCTGGCCGTTTTGCAGCCAGCTGCTCTCGCTGCCGTACATGCCGTGAAGCAAATAAACGACCGGATAAGACCGGTCGGGCTGCTGCTCGTAAGAAGGCGGCAAATAGACGAAGCAGGATTTTCTGGCGTATAGCGCCCCGGAGAAAAAAGGGACGGGCCGAACTGTCATGACCGATCACGCTCCCGATACGGCAAAATAGGTTCGTTCTCTATTATAACAGTCGATGCCGCTCCGGCAACTTTACGCCCGTCGTCTTGTCGGCAAATGCGTTTTCCGCATTGAAACATGACGAATGATGTCGGATAATGGTCAATATCGGGGGGATCGTGCTTTGAATTTTTTCAAGCTTTACGCGACTAGAAAATATTTACGCCGTCTGTTGGCCACGATGATTGTCATCATGGTGGCGCTCGTAACCTCTTCGTCCTTGCTCCTTTATTTCAAGTCCGAACGGACCGTACTGCACATGCAGTCGGAAGCGAATTTGAAAATATTGTCGCAAATCGACTACAACATCGCTTCGATGAACGAGTCGGTCAAAAATATGGCGATATCCGTATTTTTCGATACCGATACGATCCCGCTGCTGTATGGAGCCGACGAGAACGTTTTCGAGCTGCCTTCCAAGCTGCTCAAGCTGGATCATTTGGCCAGCTCCAATCCTTATCTGCATGCCATCACGATTTTTAACGCCAATTCGGATACGTTCTATTCGACCGATATGCTGTTTCAGCAAGATGCCGACGGACTGCTGCGACGTTTCGGGGACCGCGTGAGGGAAGACGATTCCATCCCGCAGTTGCAGTTGATTCCGCTGCAATGGAATGCGGATGCCGATCGGGGGGAAAGTCACCGAAGACCGGTCGACTTGTTCGTCTACTCCGTATTTATGCCGCAGAACGGCAGCCGCGCAGGGGGGACGAGCAGCAAAGTTCTGCTGACGGTGAAGCCGGAATGGCTGTTCGACAATTTGCATCTGCTGAACGAGCTTTCCGGCAACGCGCGTCAAACGATTCTTATCATGAACGCCCAAGGCGAATGGTTCGTTCGCGGCGGGGAGCCGCTCGCATTCGAGCCCGAGCGGCTGAGCCGCGCCGTTCTGGAGCATTCGCAGCAAGCGAACGGTTCTTTCACGTTCCGCACAGACGACGCCCTCCAGATGGTCAGTTTTAAGAAAAGGGAATCGAACGGCTGGTACTTGGTCAGCATACAACCCTATGAAGCGGCGCTCGGCGACGTATTCGAAATGCGGGGAAGCTTTGCATTAATCGCCTTCATGCTCGTCCTTTTCTCGATTATGGCGTCATTCCCGCTTTCGAGACGATTGTACAAGCCGATCGAGAAGCTGCTGCGGCAAGCCCGCTCGCCGATTCCGGCGGCCGGCCTTCCGCTTTCGGAAGCGCAAGACGAGCTGGCTTATATTACGCAAGCCATGAACGATATCGAGAAAGACCGGGAAAACCAATCCGACACCCTTGTGCATTACCGGCTGCGCAAGCTGCTTGCCGACAGCCCGTCGTTCGATGCCGACAGCTTCCGCGAGCTGACCGGGAAGCCTCGGGTCCGGATCGATCCATCCGGAGGTTATGTCGTAGCCGTCGCCAAAATCGACGATTTCAAGACCTACTCCCGACTCGCGCCGGCCGACCGGAGACTTCATCCGTTCGCCATCGGCAATATCGCCACCGAGATCGTATCGTCCCGTTTCGAAACGCAATTTATCGATATGAAAAGCGATCATTTCGGACTGATCATCAGTATCGGGGATGGCGAGGCAGCGGCACAGGAAACGCTTCTCCCTTTGCTTCGGCGGGTGCAGACGGTAGTCGGCCAATTTTACCGCATCTCCCTCTCGTTCGCCATAAGCGGGAAGGCGCCCGATTACCGGGCCATCTCCGACCTGTACCGGGATGCTTGCGCCTTGCTGCAATACCGGATGGTTTACGGCCGGCATGCGCTTTTGACCGCCGAGCACGTGCAAGCCAACATCGACAACACGGCGCTGCCTATCAATCCGCAGCTGGAGAAGCGGATCATCGAGGATTTGAAGGCCAATCGGCCGGCCGCGCTGCGCAACCATCTGGCCCAGCTGCTCGAGTATGCTTCGAAGCTGAGCTACGACCATATGCAGCATGCGATTCTTCACGTCTTCATCGTCATTCGCAGCGCCGTTACCGAGATGAACAACAACCGCGTTCTCGCCATCGAAGTCGACTGGCAGGATGTACACGGGAAGATGTTCGAATCGGAAACGCTGGACGAAATCCGCGAGCATCTGCACGAGCTGTTCGACCGTCTGACCGAGCAGATTCGTCCAAGCCCCGAGACGCGAACCGAAGTCATCATCGACACCATCAAGGAGCTGGTCTACGCTCAATACGCGGACCCGGACCTGAGCCTGCAGTCGATCGCCGATTCGATGAAAATGTCGTCCGCTTACCTCGGCCGCCTGTTTCGCGCGAACTCCTCCGTTTCCTTGACGGAGTATATGAACGACGTCCGATTGTCCGAAGCGCTTCGGCTGCTGGAAAACGAACGTTACACCATTAACGAAATTATGGAAAAAGTCGGATATCGGACGCAAAGTCATTTCTTCAAACAGTTCAAGAACAAATACGGCACTACGCCGAAAGAATACCGGTTGAAAAGGAGTTTGGCGGGACCCGGACCCGCCGACATGATCACATGAGCCTTTGGGGCCGTTCCTGTCTCCCGATATGGAGATGGGGGCGGCCCTCGTTTATTGAGCGCGGAATCCGGCCAAAAGCGCCGCTTGAGCAGTAAAGTACGAATTGAGGAGTCGCCGGGAGAAGCAAAATACAATCTTACCAGTATCCCCGCCTGTCCCTTCGCGCTTATATAAAAGAAGGACGCCATACGGCGATACAACCATCAGGAGGGGAACGAATATGTCCGCATCCGGTGCACCGGCCGGCCCAAAAAATCGCATCGCGGCCGAATGGCAGCATTTCAAAAAAAACAAGGAGCTCTTCTTGCTTTCGCTTCCGGCCGTCTTGTTTAAATTGGTCTTCAGCTATTTGCCGCTCGTGGGCCTCATTATTGCGTTTAAAAGCTACCGCTACGATCTCGGATTGTTCGGAAGCGAATGGAACGGGCTGGACAACTTCAAGTTTTTCTTTTCTTCCGAAACCGCGCTTCTCATTACGAGAAATACGATTTTGTACAACTTCGGGTTCATCGTCCTGACGACCGTCTTCGCCTTGCTGTTCGCGATGATGATGAACGAAGTGTCGAAAACATTCGTCAAGCTTTACCAGACTTCGATGTTTTTGCCCCACTTTCTCTCGTGGGTCGTCGTCGGGTATGTAACGCTCGCGTTTCTCGAGCAGGATCGCGGTTACTTGGACAGCTTGTTCGCGTCTCTCGGCTGGAGTCCCGTCAACTGGTACCAGGAAGCCCGGCATTGGCCTTACTTGTTGAATATCGTCCATCTGTGGAAGACGGTCGGCTTCTCGGCGCTCGTCTACTATGCCGGCATCATCGGAATCGACCCAAGCTATTACGAAGCGGCCAAAATCGACGGCGCCACCAAATGGCAAATGGCGATGCGCATCACGCTGCCTCTGCTCACGCCGCTGATCGTCGTCTTGTTCATCGTGGCGATCGGAGGCATTTTCCGTGCGGACTTCGGGTTGTTCTTTTTTATTCCGAACAATTCGAGCTTCCTGTATTCGGCTACGGACGTTATCGACACCTATGTGTACCGCTCGCTGCGGAATCTTGGCGACGTCGGCATGAGCGCTGCCGTCGGGCTTTATCAGTCGGTCGTCGGCTTTGTCCTCGTCTTGACGACCAACGCCGTCATCAAAAAACTGAACCGCGACCATGCGTTATGGTAAAGGGGAGGCAACGACCGTGTCCATGATGAAAGACCGATTGCCGCTGTTCGTCATCCATTTGATCTTCATAGCCGTCACATTGTGCATGATTTTGCCGCTCCTGCTCGTCGTCTCGATCTCGTTCTCCGACGAAACGTCGTTGATCCGCAACGGCTATCGGTTTATACCGGAGCAGTTCAGTACGCTGGCTTACGAGACGGTATTCAAGCACCCGAAGCAGCTGTTGAACGCCTACGGCGTCACGATCTTCGTCACGGTCGCGGGGACGGCGCTCAGCCTGCTTCTTACCGCCATGATCGGGTACGTGATTTCCAGGCGCGACTACCGGTACAAGCGCATCACGACGCTGTACGTTTTTTTCACGATGCTGTTCAGCGGAGGTCTCGTTCCGTTCTACATCCTCATTACGAAATATTTGCACTTGAAGGATACGCTGCTCGTCCTGATCGTGCCGTACCTGCTCAATCCGTTTTACGTCATGATCATGAAAGGCTTCCTGGACAAAGTGCCGCTCGAAATCGTCGAATCGGCCAAAATCGACGGCGCCGGAGAGTTTACTACGTTTCGACGAATCATTCTGCCGATTTCGACGCCGGCGCTCGCGACGGTCGGGCTGTTCATCTCGTTTTCCTACTGGAACGATTGGTGGCTCGGGCTGCTTTTCGTGGACAACGAGAAGCTGGTTCCGCTTCAGCTCTTGCTGTATCGAACGCTCAATTCGATCGAGTTTTTTTCCAGCAACGCCCAATATATAAGCGGCAATATCGATTTGTCGCAATTCCCGAGCTTGTCTACGCGAATGGCGCTTGCAATCCTCGGGGCGGGTCCCATGCTGTTTATCTTCCCCTTCTTTCAAAAATATTTCGTCAAAGGGCTGACGGTCGGCTCGCTGAAAGAGTAGCGCACGTGCTCCAACCGGGCGGCCGCGCCGCAGGCAAGGAGGTGAGCCACGCGTCAGGCGTCTTGCTTTGCCCGGGTGCAACTTATACACTTACCTTTACAGGAGGTCACACATGAAATCAATCAATCGTAAGCTGCCTGTTCTAATCGCCATGTCGGTCGGACTTTCCGGACTGCTTGCCGCTTGCGGCGGTGGCGCCGCGAAGCCGTCTGCCGATCCCGCCTCGGTTTCGGGGAACGGAGCGTCCAAGCTCTCGCCGGTCGAACTGGTCTGGTACTACCCGCAGTGGAGCACGCAGCCGGATACCGCCTCGGTCGAGGAGGCGATCAACAAGATCACGAAAGAGAAAATCAATGCCACGATCAAGCTGAGACCGACAGACGGCGCCAGCTACGAGCAGAAGCTGAACACGATGGTCGCTTCCAACGAAACGTTTGATATAGCCTGGACGTCCTTCTGGAGCTTCAACTATGCGCAGAACGCCCGCAAAGGAGCCTTCGTGCAGCTGGACGCCATGCTGGACGGCACCGCTCCCAACTTGAAAAAGACGCTTCCTCCGGTCGTGTGGGAAGCGTTGAAGGTTGACGGCAAGACGTACGGCATCCTCAATTACCAAACGATCACGAATAAAGAAGGCTTTCTCGTACAGAAGAAATATATCGAGAAATACGGCCTGGACGTCTCATCCGTTAAGAAGCTGGAGGACATGGAGCCATTCTTCCTGAAGATCAAGCAGGCCGAACCGGACGTTATTCCGTTCTCCATGACGCGAGGCGGCAAATTTGAAGGCATGAAGACGACATACAACAATCTTGAGCTTATCTCGAACTATGTAGGCATTTACCGCAACGATAAGGATTTGAAAGTCGTGGACATCGTCGCGACGCCGGAATACAAATCTTACTTGGAATTGATGCATAGCTGGTACCAAAAAGGCATTATCAACAAGGACGCGCCGACACTGAAGAGCGACAAGGAGAATTTGAAGGCGGGCAAAGTCGTCTCCTATTTCCACAACGTGCTCAAGCCGGGACGGGAAGACGAGGAAAGAACGGCTTTCGGAAACAATGACGTCGTCGCCATTCCGATCACTCAGCCGTTTGTAGGAACGAACACGATTATTCAGTCGATTCAAGCCATCAGCAAGACGTCCAAGCATCCCGATCGGGCTCTCCAGTTTTTGGAGCTGCTTAACTCGGACAAGGATCTGCTCAATACGGTCGCGTTCGGCATCGAAGGGAAACATTATACGAAAATCGACGAGCGTACGATCAAGCCGATTCCCAACGGGGGCTATGATCCAAACCAAACTTGGGTTTTCGGCAACGGGTTTAACGCTTACCTTCGCGAAGGCCAAAAGCCAGAGATCGTCCAACAAACGCTGAAGGAAAACGAAACCGCCGTCGCCTCCCCCATTCTCGGGTTTACGTTCGATCCGCAGCCGGTGCTGACGGAAATCGCCAATATTCAGGCGGTCAGCGACCAATACGGTCCTCCTTTGAATACGGGAGCCGTCGATCCGAAGGAAAAGCTGAACGAGTACATCGAGAAGCGGAAGAAGGCCAACGTCGACAAAATCATAGCGGAAATGCAGCGCCAGCTCGACGAATGGAAGGCGGCCAACAAGAAGTAAGCGAATGGAAAGCCGGGGATCGCATCCCGGAGGACAGGCACCGAGATTGTTCCAGAAGGCTGCGGGCGACCGCAGCCTTCTACACGTCTTGTCCGATCATTCATGTCGTTAAACGTAAAAAAGCCGCTCCTTCCGCATTGCTGCGAAAAGAGCGGCTTTACCGCTTGGCAACGTCCTACTCTCCCAGGACCCTGCGGTCCAAGTACCATCGGCGCTGGAGGGCTTAACGGTCGTGTTCGGGATGGGAACGCGTGGATCCCCTCCGCCATCATCACCAAACGGATTGCTGTTGAAGAAGGTTTGCTCCTTCAAAACCGAACAACGAGCGGTGCAAGTATTATGATCCGGCATGATCGCCATGCCATGATCTCCATAGAAAGGAGGTGATCCAGCCGCACCTTCCGATACGGCTACCTTGTTACGACTTCACCCCAATCATCTACCCCACCTTCGGCGGCTGGCCCCTTGCGGTTACCTCACCGACTTCGGGTGTTG
>NZ_QJVJ01000023.1 GCF_003217775.1 Paenibacillus flagellatus | reverse complement strand
GTGTGGTAGACTTCACCTAAAAGGTGCTCCTCTCTTTGGGTGATGTTGTCCTGGACAAACACCATTCTACCAAAGATTTGGAGCCCTTTTTATGTTTTTAATGCGCAGTACTTTCGAAATTCAGGATCAATTGTTTTCAGTACATGGCGCTGCCGAAGTACCCGTCGGGAAAAGTTTCATACGATTGACGCCGGCCGCTACAGAACAAAGCGGAGCCGTTTTTAACAACAGCGCGATTTGTCCAAAAAACAATTATTCCTTCAGTACCGCCTTTTCATTTAAAATGAGCAATTCAAGTGCTGCAGGTCCAAGTGACGGACTGACTTTTACGATTCAGAGCAGTACGGCAAGTTTGAATGCAGTTGGAGGAGGGTTGGGGTATTACGGTATTAAACCCAGTCTTGCTGTTAAATATGATACCTTCCTAAACACGGTGTATAATGATCCTACTTCAAACTACATAGGACTCGCGGCAAATGGGACGGTATTGAACCAGACGGGTTGGTATACGGATTTAAACCAGTATAATACGGCTAATGGCACCAATTTTGTTTTATCTAACGGAAGTCAATATTATACGTGGATCGACTATGACGGTATAAGCCGGAACGTTCAGGTTCGTCTAGGTACTTCTCCGGATAGGGCTAGTGCTAAACAAGTATTGAATGTAAACAACATAGATCTTGGTACTATCTTTAATGGAACCCCTTTTTTTGCCGGTTTTACCGCATCGACAGGGTATCCAAATTACGAGAATCACAATATCTATAGCTGGTATTTTGTAAATGACTACAAGCCTATCGATACGCTTGACCCGCAAAACGATTACAGGCAATTACCGAGCAATGCAAAATTAATGACAGAGCCAACCGATGAGCCGGAGGTCTATCGTGTTACGGTAACCCTACTAGATCCACTAGGTAATCCGGTTTCCGGTGCGCCGCTGGATACGTTTACTTCAACTGTAGGAGAGTTAACCGGACCTAATGGAGAACCTGTAACAAGTTTAATCTCGGGTACGGACGGAAAAATTCATGCAGTATTGAAAAATGCCGATCATTCCAAGGACATTACGCTTTCAGCCATTATCGGTTGCGCCAATGACTCTGTAACGATTCCAGCCCATAACCAGTTGCCATCCGCATCAGATGATTCAAAGACTACGAAGATAAATACGCCGGTCTCGGGACAAGTAAACGGCACGGATCCGGATGGTGACGGCTTAACCTACCAGGCCGGTAATCCTCCCGGCAACGGTACGGTAACGGTGAATCCGGACGGCACGTGGACGTATACGCCTAATGCAGGGTATGTTGGCGACGACACATTTACAGTCATCGTAGATGATGGGTATGGCGGGAAGACAGAATCGACCATCACGGTTCGCGTCGAACTTAATTCCCCGTCACTTGAATCAAATAAAATGGCAATCATTCAACAAAAAGCAATCGGTAACACGGATGCGGGGCATCCGGAAGTCGGCGACACGCTCCTTTATACCATCAAGACTAGAAATACGGTAGAAGGCAGCCTGGTGAAAAACTTAGTCATCTCCGACACCCTTCCGGGAGGGCTTATTTATGTGACCGGCAGTTTGAAAGTCGACGGCGTATCCGCCACCGATGCGGAAGGGGACGATAAAGGGTATTTTTCCGCAGGTCAAGTTGTCGGACAGATCGGCGATATTACAGATACCATATGGCATACGGTTCAATTTCTAGCGACAATCGATGCCGGTCAAGCCGGCAACGACATTCGAAACGTAGCCACGGTGAATGGCGGCAATATCGTCACCCCGGACAAGCCGGAAGAAGTAGTGAAGGTATATCCGACTAATCAAACGCCGATCGCACCGGACTTCGAGGAATCGACATGGAAGAATACCGCGGTGACCGGAAGTGTTTATGGTGTCGATTCGGATGGTGATCAGCTAACCTTTTCGAAAGGAAGCGATCCGCAGTATGGGACGGTGACGGTGAACTCGGACGGCACATGGACGTATGTACCGAATCCCGATTATACGGGCCCGGACAGCTTCATGATAACGGTAAGCGACGGGAAGGGCGGAACGACGACGTCGACGGTGACGGTCAATGTTACGGAACCGCCGAACCAGCCGCCGACCGTGCCGAATTATAACGTAACGACGCAGCGAGACACATCGGTAACCGGCAGCGTATATGGAACCGATCCGGACGGTAACCCGTTAACGTATGCGATCGAAAGCAATCCCCAAAATGGGATTGTCGTTCTGAATCCGGACGGCTCGTGGACGTACGTGCCGAATCCGGGCTATGTCGGTCCGGATATATTCACAGTGACGGTTAACGATGAGAAGGGCGGAATCGCGACATCGGCAGTGACGGTTCATATGACGGACAAGCCGAACGAGTCGCCGACGGTACCGAATTACAATGTCACGACGCCGAATGACATACCTGTAAGCGGCAGTGTGCTTGGAGCCGACCCGGATGGGGATACGCTGACATACGTGAAAGGAAGCGACCCGCAGCATGGAACGGTGACGGTATATCCGGACGGCACGTGGACGTACGCGCCGAATTCAGGCTATGTCGGTCCGGATAGCTTTACGGTAACCGTAAGCGATGGAAGAGGCGGTACGGTGACATCGACAGTGACGGTAAACGTTACGGAGAAGCCGAACAAACCGCCTACCGCGCGGGATGAGAACATAACGACACCGAAAGATACGTCGGTAACGGGAAGCGTGTACGGCACGGATCCGGACGGTGATCCGCTGACGTACACGAAAGGAAGCAATCCGCAACACGGCACCGTGACGGTGAGCCCGGACGGTACTTGGACGTATGTGCCGAATTCGGGCTATGTCGGCCCGGACAGCTTTACGGTAACGGTGAGTGACGGGAAGGGCGGTACGATCACGACGAAAGTCACGATCAATGTGACGGACCCAGGTACGGACTCGGGAACTGATCCGGGAAATGATCCCGATCCGGGTACGAACCCTGACCCCGTAACGCCAAATCAACCATCGACAGGGGGAGGAACCGGAACGCCTTCGACAGGGGGAGGAACCGGAACGCCATCGACAGGCGGAGGAACCGGAACGCCTTCGACAGGGGGAGGAACCGGAACGCCTTCGACAGGGGGAGGAACCGGAACGCCTTCGACAGGGGGAGGAACCGGAACGCCTTCGACAGGCGGAGGAACCGGAGCGCCATCGGCAGGCGGAGGAACCGGAGCGCCTTCGACAGGCGTAGAAGACGGAACGCCTTCGACGGATGTCGGAAGCGGTACGACGCGGACAAATACGGAGACGGATACGCCTTCCGCTTGGCGCGGCGTTGAAACATCAACCAAGACCCCGGATCAGGAAAAGCCGCTGAATCGATTGCCGAACACGGCCTCCAACGTTTACAACTTGGGCATTGCAGGATTGACCGCTTTGTTCACGGGCTTGGTTCTTCTGAGAAGAAATCGCAAAGCTTGATTGCTAACGGAAAAGCAAGCACGTTCTCCTCGGAGCGATGTGTTTGCTTTTCCTTTATGGAAACGGAAGGGATCATATGCGAAAGATTCTTGGCGCCATTCTGGCGATATCGGGTACGATTATCCTGTCTCTAGCCATATTCCAATATGCGGAGCATCGAACGAGCATCAACAAAGCGATGGCGCAAGCGAACGTTTTGATTGATATGTCGCGCGAAGGGGACCTTTACGTAGAGGAAGAGCAAGTGTCTCTAGCAGGTAAGGCTGAATCCGCACCCGAATCAGCGCCGCTTGCCGACCGAAAGGCGTTCGACCCTAAGCCGAACGATGTGATCGGGATCCTGCAAATCCCCAAGCTGAAAGCCGATCTTCCGATCATTGAAGGTACGGACGAGGAGATGCTTGACAAAGGAGTCGGCCACTACAGCGCAAGCGTATTTCCTTCGGATGGCGAACAAATCGTGCTGTCCGGGCATCGGGATATCGTTTTTCGAAACTTCGACAAGCTGGCGGTCGGAGACCGATTTATCGTCAAGCTGCCATACGGTACGTTCGAGTACGAAATCAAAAGCACGGACATCGTGGATAAAGACGATACGACGGTAATTGGCCCCATGGGAACGGAAGTGTTAGTTGTGACGACTTGCTATCCGTTTCGCTACGTGGGGGATGCTCCCGAACGTTATATTATGTACGCGTACCCTTATGAAGGCGATGATCTCATATAAGCGGCCGTGTATGTTTAGCTTTAATCGGGCATACTAGCGACAAACCGTTGCAACGAGAGGAGGCTGTTCGATTTATGCAGCACGTAATCGGCGTCGCGATCGGCGGAGGCTTGTCGGCTTTGATCGATCTCCTGCAATGGCTGCTGTAATCCGCGATTCGGGCATTCGCTAACCGTGCGTTGAAGAGACGGACTCGCCGGAAACCGACCGAAAACACGCCGCTGTCGTTGTGTGCCGCCGAAGGCTCCTTACGGGGCCTTCTTTGTTTTATAGAACGTGTTGTCGTCCGAAACCTATGGTAAAATAAGGTATCACGGGCAAAGGACGGTGCGGTACATGAAAATCGCCATAGGCGGGGGGACCGGGTTTATCGGCCGGCGGCTCGTCCGTTATTTGGAATCGTGCGGGGACGAGACGATCCTGATCTCCCGCAAGACGTCGGGGGGCATCCGCGGCGAGCGGCGCACGATCGCATGGGACGAGCTGACCGCCAACCGGGACCATCTCGAAGGGTTGGACGCGATCGTCAATTTGTCGGGAGAATCGATTAATCAGCGATGGACGGACAAGGCGAAGCGCCGCGTACTGCAATCCCGGCTTGAAACGGCCGCGAAGCTGGCGGAGCTTGTCGGCGCGCTCGAGAACAAGCCGAAGGTCGTCGTGAACGGCTCGGGCATGTCCGTATACGGGACGTCGGAGACGGACGTTTATGACGAGACGAGCCCTCCCCGCGTCGTCGATTTTTTGTCCGGCGTCGTCGTCGAATGGGAACGGGCGGCGGACGCGATCCCGGCCCCACGGCTCGTGAAGCTTCGCGTCGGTCTCGTACTGGGCGACGACGGAGGCGCGCTGCCGCTAATGGCGCTGCCCTACAAGCTCGGCGTCGGCGGACGCGTCGGCACCGGGCGGCAGTGGGTAAGCTGGATTCATATCGACGACATCGTCCGGTTGATCCGTCATTGCATCGAGCGGGACGATATCGCGGGCCCCGTCAACGCGACGGCACCGAACCCGGTCACGAACGACGCGTTCGGGCGGGCGCTCGCCGCCGCCTTGCACCGGCCGCACTGGCTGCCGGTGCCCGGCTTCGCCTTCCGGCTTGCGTTCGGGGAGATGGCGGACCTACTGCTTACCGGACAGCGCGTGCTGCCGAAGGCTGCGCTCGAGCACGGCTTCCGTTTTCGGTACGAAACCGCGGACGAGGCGCTCAAGGCCATTTTTCGGCCCGGAACGGCCTGAGAAGATGGCGTTTGGTACTTGACATGTCGTGTTAAGTATCGTTAACTGAACATAGGATAGAGGCTTCATACCATCACTAGTGAAACAAGGTGAAACGATGAGCGCAAACAAACGCATTTTGATGGGGGCCAATCAACCGCCTCTCAGCGAAGGGGTATTGGAATCGACGCAGAAGGTGGTGCACGAGGCGCTGGAGCGTCTCGGCTACGGCGAAGGCTACTTCGAGCTGCTCAAGGAACCGCTTCGGCTGTTGACCGTCCGCATTCCGGTACGGATGGACGACGGTCAGGTCAAAGTATTTACCGGCTACCGGGCGCAGCATACGGACGCCGTCGGCCCGACGAAGGGCGGCATCCGCTTCCATCCGAGCGTGACGGCGGAGGAAGTGTCGGCGCTTTCGTTATGGATGACGCTCAAGTGCGGTATTTTCGACCTGCCGTACGGCGGCGGCAAAGGCGGCATTATTTGCGATCCGCGCACGATGTCGCTCGGCGAAGTGGAGAGGCTCGCACGCGGGTACGTGCGGGCGATCAGCCAAATCGTCGGCCCGAACAAAGACATTCCGGCTCCCGACGTGTATACGAACGCGCAAATCATGGCCTGGATGCTTGACGAATACAGCCGCATCCGCGAGTACGATTCGCCCGGATTCATCACCGGCAAGCCGCTCGTGCTCGGCGGGTCGCAAGGACGCGAGAAAGCGACGTCGTTCGGCGTGGCGATATCGATCCGGGAGGCGGCCAAGCTTCAAGGGCTGAACATTCAAGGCTTGAAGGTTTGCATCCAAGGCTTCGGCAACGTCGGCAGTCATTTGGCCGAAATTCTCGATCAATGGGGAGCGACCATCGTCGGCATCAGCGATGTCCACGGCGGCATTTTCGACGAGAAAGGGCTCGACGTCCCGTATTTGCTGGACCGCCGCGATTCGTTCGGCAGCGTGACGAACCTGTTCAGCAAGCGTCTGTCGAACGCCGAGTTTCTGATGCAGCCGTGCGACGTGCTTGTCCCGGCGGCGCTCGAAAACCAGATCACGAACGAAAACGTCGGCGACATTCGGGCGAAGATGATCGTCGAAGCGGCGAACGGCCCGACCTCCCTGGAGGCGTCCGAGAAGCTGCACGAACGCGGCGTGCTCGTCGTGCCGGACGTGCTGGCCAATGCGGGCGGCGTCACCGTATCGTACTTCGAATGGGTTCAGAACAACCAGGGCTATTATTGGACGGAAGAAGAAGTGAACCGGAAGCTCGAAGACAAGATGGTCGAAGCGGTGCACAAAGTGCTGAATATGGCCAAAAGCCGCTCGATCACGCCTCGCCTCGCCGCCTATATGGTCGGCGTGCAAAAGTACGCCGAAGCGAGCCGTCTTCGCGGCTGGGTATAACGAACGCAAGGCGCATAACGCCGAGAATAGCCCGTCCCGATCGTCGTCTACGATCGGAACGGGCTATTCGTCCGGCCGCCGGGACGGCCGGTTGTTCGAGCGATTACCGGTATCGGCGAGCCGTTCGCCTTCTCTGCTTGTAGACCAAAGAGCGGGTGTGCGCTTTTTTCCTCCCTTTCCGCTTGCGGCGTTTGCGCCGTCGCGGGCGTTTCCATTCGCCGTCGTCGGCGGTGTCGCTTGCCTTCGATTTGCCCGGCAGCATCGTCATGAGCAGCTTGAGCATCGGCTGCATTTGCTGGATGCTGCTGACGATTTTTTGCACCTTGCCTACGGTCGCTATGACGCCGTCGATGCCGCCCATCCGGTCGATGACCGACTTGATGTCTTTGAAGTTGAAGTTGGAGAGCAGACCGCCACCGCCGCCACCACCGCCGCCACCGCCGCCCCCCGCGGTCGGCAAGGTTTCTTGAACGGCGGGGAGCTGCTGCCCGTACGGCTGAGGGGAGTAGCCGAACGATTCCGTCGGATAGGCGCCCGGTCCGGCCCCCGGGTAGGCGCCCATGTTCCGGGAATCCCGATGGTCCTGCCAAACTGGCCATTGTTGTCGATTCACTCGGTTCACATTCCTTTTATGGGAGTATAGTGATATGTTACTTTATGTGGTAGGCGAATGTTTGGATTGGACGAATGCCCGGTTTGCCGCGCCGAGTTCGGGAATCGGCCCGGTTTCGAGGGGAAATGGGCGAGCGCTGCGCCCTTTTTTTCTCTCCCCGAATAGCGGTCAAAAACGGCGCGGGAGGCCGTTCGGCGGGAGATGGCGGGAGTTGATTTAGCCGGGTAACGCATAGAAATTTTAACGTTTTGCCAACGTAAAGGAAGGAAACCGGCTCCGCATGTCGAAACAGGTAAAGCAAGACAGGAAATAGGGGTTGAGGGAAAAATGCAGTTGAAAAAACTGAACGATAAATCGATCGACCAATTGTTCGAAGCGGTGTTGACGTTGAAATCGGTCGAAGAGTGCTACATTTTTTTCGACGACCTGTGCACGGTGAACGAGATCCAATCGCTGTCGCAGCGGCTTGAAGTGGCTCGCATGCTTGGCAAAGGGAGCACGTACAATCAGATCGAAGCCGAGACGGGAGCGAGCACGGCGACCATCTCGCGCGTAAAGCGCTGCTTGAATTACGGCAACGACGGCTACAAGATGGCGCTGGAGCGGCTCGGCCGCTAACCATCCTCCATACTCGAGACGGTCGGGCGCTTTCCGCGTCCCATAACCGATTCGCTCGAATCCTTCTCCTCCGGGAGCGGGATTTTTTGCGTTCGCGAGCGGGACGGGGGAGGCGAATTGACTTTCGCAACCGGTTTCGATAGCATGGTAATGATTGCAGGCGGAAAGGGTGTCGCGCATGGGCAAAGCAGGCGTTCTCGTCATCAGCCACGGATCCCGAAGCACGGAATGGGTCAAGCTCGTCGACGGGGCGGTGGCGGACGTTCGGCTGGACGAGCCGGTGCCGGTCGTCTCCTCGTTCCTCGAAATCGTCGAAGGCCGGCTCATACAGGACGGCATCGACGCGCTCGAAGCGGAGGGCGTGACCGATCTGATCGTCGTCCCGCTGTTCGTCTCGAAGGGGAGCACGCACGTGGACGAAATCCGGTATGCGCTCGGCGACTTGCCGGCGCCGTCGACGGAGACGGATTTGGAGCCGTTTCGCGTGATGGCGCGGGTCCACATGTGCGAGCCGCTCGACGACGACCCGATCGTGGCGGACATGGTGCTGGAGCGTCTGCGCGGCTTGTCTTCGCGGCCCGATCGGGAGAGGGTGCTGCTCGTCGGCCACGGCAGCGAGCTGCCGGAATTTTACGCGCGCTGGAAGCGCGGTATGGGCGGCGTCGCGGACAGATTGCGCGAGGCGGGCGGCTTCGCGGACGTTCGGACGGCGCTGCTGCTGCCGGACGAGACGCGGGACGCGATGCGCGACTGGCTGGCGGACGACCCGGACGGCGACATTTTGGTCGCTCCGCTGTTTTTGAGTACGGGTTATTTTACGGAACAAGTGATCCCGCAGCGGTTGGAAGGATTCCGCTACCGGTACGACGGCGCCGCGCTGCTGCCGCACCCGTCCGTGTCCCGGTGGATGGAACGGACGGCGGGCGAAGCGCTTCGCCGGCTGTCCGGATCGACAGTTCAGATAGATGGGGGAATGGGTCGATGGCGAAACGGGCCAGATTGATCTACAATCCGACGTCCGGTCGGGAAGAGATGAAGCGGAGGCTGCCCGAGATCCTGCAGCGGTTGGAGCGGGGCGGGCTGGAGACGTCGACGCACGCGACGTCCGGCGAAGGCGACGCTACGCTGGCGGCGGCCGAGGCGGTGGAGCGGGGGTTCGACGTCGTCATCGCCGCCGGCGGCGACGGGACGCTGTATGAAGTGATCAACGGCATGGCGGAGAAGAGCCACCGGCCTCCGCTCGGCATATTGCCGCTCGGCACAACGAACGACTTCGCCCGGGCGCTCGGCATTCCGAAGCATTGGGAATTCGCGGTCGATCTTATTTTGCAGCAGCATACGCGGACGATCGACGTCGGCAAGGTGAACCAGCGGTATTTCATCAATATCGCCGGCGGCGGCTCGCTGACGGAGCTGACGTACGAGGTGCCGAGCAAGCTGAAGACGGTGATCGGCCAGCTCGCGTATTACATGAAGGGGCTCGAGAAGCTGCCGCGGCTTCGGCCGATCGAGCTGAACATCCGGTCGAAGGAGCAGGACATCCACGAGGAAGTGATGATGTTCCTGATCTGCAACAGCAATTCGGTCGGCGGCTTCGAGAAGCTGGCGCCGGACGCGAGCTTGAACGATGGGCTCCTCGACGTCTTCATTCTTAGGAAATGCAACTTGGCGGAATTCATCCGCATCGTATCGGCGGCGCTTCGCGGCGAGCATTTGAACGATCCGCACATTATTCATTTCAAGACGCAAAGCTTGCAGATTACGTCCCCGGACTACGTGCAGATCAATCTCGACGGGGAATTCGGCGGGACGCTGCCCTGCACGTTTTCCGTGCTTCCGGAGCATTTGCCGATATTCGTCGACGAATCCGGCACGTCCACCTATAAATAACGAACGGAGCGAACGACATCGTGGCACAACGAAACGGCCGGGGCGGCCGTACCCAACGGAGCGGAACGGCTGCCGGACGGCCGGGCGGCGGTCGAGGCGGGGCACAGGGCGGACGCGGCGAGTCGCCGTCGTCCGCGCCCAAGCCGGTAGCGATAGGCGAGACGGTGACCGCCGAAGTGATCGGCATCGGGCACGAGGGAGAGGGGGTAGGCCGCGCAAACGGCTTTACCCTCTTTATTCGCGGGGCGCTGCCGGGCGAGCGGGTACGGGCGCGCGTCACCGGCCTGAAGAAGCAGTTCGGCTACGCCGAGCTGGTCGAGGTGCTGGAGGCGAGCGCGGACCGCCTCGTGCCGCCGTGCCCCGTCTACGACGAGTGCGGAGGCTGCCAGCTCCAGCATCTCGGCTACGAGGCGCAGCTGGCAGCGAAGCGGCGCATAGTCGCCGACAGCCTGCAGCGGATCGGCAAGCTGCGCGTAGCGGGCGAGGGAGCGGATAGCGCCGCTGGCGAGGGAGCGGTGATCGTCCGCCCGACGATCGGGATGAAGGATCCGTGGCGGTACCGCAACAAGATCCAGGTGCCGATCGGCGAGCGCGAAGGCGGCCTCGTCGGCGGCTTCTACGCCGCGGGCAGCCGGCGCATCGTCGACGCCGACCGGTGCCTGATCGCGAGCGAGGAGGCCGACGACGCCGTCCGCGTCGTCAAGGCGATCGCGCGCGAGTTGGGCGTCCCGGCGTACGATGCGGACACCGGGCTCGGGGCGCTGCGGCACGTCGTCGTGAAGACCGGCTACCGCACGGGCGAGACGATGGTCGTGCTCGTCACGGCGGGGCCGGAGCTGCCCCAGGCGGAGCGCTTCGCGGCGAAGATCGCGGAGGCGATCCCCGGCGTCGAGAGCGTCTGCCACAACGTGAGCGACGGGTCGCCGGGCGCCGTCATGGGGCCGGAGACGAAGGTGCTGTGGGGCCGCGACCGGATTTACGACGCCATCGGCGACGTCCGGTTCGCGATCTCCGCGCATTCGTTTTACCAGGTCAACCCGGTGCAGACCGAGGCGCTGTACGGCGCCGCGCTCGAGTACGCCGGGTTGACCGGCGAGGAGACCGTGATCGACGCGTACTGCGGCGTCGGCACGATCTCGCTCTTCCTCGCGCGGCGCGCCAAGCGGGTGTACGGCGTCGAGCTCGTGCCGGAGGCGGTCCGCGACGCGCAGCGGAACGCGGAGCTGAACGGCATCGACAACGCCGTATTCGAGGCGGGCCGCGCCGAGGAGGTGCTGCCCGCGTGGCAGGAGCGCGGCATCCGCGCCGACGTCATCGTCGTCGACCCGCCGCGCAAAGGCTGCGACGCCGCGCTGCTCGACACGATCGTCGCGATGCGCCCCGCGCGCGTCGTGTACGTGTCGTGCAACCCGTCGACGCTGGCGCGCGACCTGCGCGTGCTCGAGGACGGCGGGTTCCGCACCGTCGAGGCGCAGCCGGTCGATATGTTCCCTTGGACGGCGCATGTGGAGTGCGTAATAGGAATGCAACGAATCGATACGTAGAAATCCTTTATTTTCAACACTTTGCGCGTTTTATGACTTTCACGGCGGACGGCAACGACTTCAAAAATAAGGTGCTCAAAGACAAAATTGAGGTTTCGGTCGTTTTGGATCTGGATTTGGACGTCGGGTGTGTAGACATGTTTAATGCAGGAGAATAGTTTCGAGAACTGTATAATCGTGGAATACCCAAGAGAACGTTACTTCATCATCGAAGGCGTTCTCTTTTTATATACTAAGAAAGTTCAACAATGTCCAATTTAATTTTCTGTTTAATGAATGCAAATACTGATATTACATGCGATTTAACTTGATTTAATTTTGGCTTGTCCAATCGTGTCCAATATTCATTTTGACTTAAGTGTGGTTGTGAATTATAATGTATTACATAATTAGCTATGAATTGAGGGGAACAAATGAAGTCGGGTTTAATAATTAAATTAATTGAGGCGCATTGTTCAGGAAATGAGGATGCGTTTAAGAAAGCTCTTGAGAATCTGGCAAGTGATGAAGAACGAAAAGGAAATTCTTCATTATCTAATGCTCTTATGAGCGCCTATTCTTACGATAAAAAAAGCAATGTCTCGTTTAACTCGAGTCCACTGTCCGAAATGTCGTTTTCTGTGCAAAGCGCATTACCCACTCCTAAAGATAAGGATAGCGCTTTAGAATTGATTGAAGTATTGCAGCCCAAAGTCAAATTGTCTGATGTAGCATTGCCAGAGAAAACGAAAGAAGCTTTGCTTCAAATTATTGAGGAGCAAAAGCAAGCGGAGGAATTGTTAACTAAGGGTGTTTCTCCAACGAATCGGATATTACTTTGTGGACCTCCCGGTTGCGGCAAGACATTAACAGCTAATGCAATTGCAGGAGAAATTGATATTCCAGTCGCTTATGTAAGGCTAGATGGTCTTGTCTCGTCGTATCTTGGTCAGACGGGAACAAATATAAGAAAAATTTTTGAGTTTGTTAAGAACAAACGAATTGTGTTGTTTCTTGATGAATTCGATGCCATAGCTAAAAAAAGGGATGATGCGCACGAATTAGGGGAATTAAAGAGGGTAGTGACAACACTGCTTCAAAATTTGGACTCGATGCCTGTTAACGTGTTTTTAGTTGCGGCAACCAATCATCATCACCTTCTTGATCCAGCAATCTGGAGAAGATTTGATACTTCAATTTTATTAGAACTACCGAATGCACAGCAACGTGAAAGCATTATCACTAAATTTATTAACGAGACACTTGAGCTTTACGAAATGGACATTAAGATCCTTACGACCTTAACAGAAGGAATGAGCGGAGCTCAAGTTGGTACTTTCTTACAGGCTCTAGCCAAATATTGTATTATGCAACACAAAACTAAAATTGTCACAAAAGAAGATATTGCGAATGTATGGGTTAAGCAGTCCTCTCTTTTGATTAGCGAAGACAGTGATGCTTATACTCGTGCCCTATATAAGTTAAATAAAAGTGGCATTTCGATGCGTACACTTGAAGAAATCACAGGGATTTCTAAATCTACTTTGAGTTATCGGTTCAATAAGGAGGAAAAGAGCGATGAGTGATGAGCAGAAAAGTCATTTTTGGATTCCAGATGAGGAAGTTCAACGAGTTGATAAAACCTTAAGAGCGTTGCCAACAAAAAGGAATGTTTCCTTTTCAGAGCATGGTTCCAAACTGAGTCACAGCTTGCAGGCAATAAAGCAAACATTGGAAGCAGTAGCTTCAGACAATTCTTTAGCAGATTCGGATTTGCTTGTATTTAATATCGAGTTGCCTCAGGGGGAGAAGATTCAAGACAAGCAGAGTTTATTTGATTCTAATGGTATGAAGGTAAGAGCTGTTAAAAATGTACGGAGTGCTATCGTGACTTCAACAAGCAGTCAGTTCCAAACGTTAAGAAATCGGGTTGACGCTTATACACGTAATGGCAGTGGAAGAACTTATTTTGATTTTATTGAAGATTTCAAACCATACATTGGTTCCGAAAAGAATTCAAGTGAATTGCGAAAATTAACCGCTTCTGCACAGGTGCCTGTTACCTTAGATATTCAACTTATGCTGATACCAAATTTGGAAAACCATTTGTATCATTCTGCTCTGACGCATCTAATTGAAAAAATAAATGAAACGCGAGGGCATGTCCAGGAATCACCCTATTATTTATCGGATAACACGCCAGTTGTCCGTGCCATAATCCCATCAAATGCATTGACTCGTTTCGAGAACGATTCTGCAATTTATAGAATCGAGAAAACAGATTTTTTTAATGTAGAGACTACTCAAGAGGCCTCTGTTGATATGGGGGAACTTGAGCTTGATCCTAGCGTTAATTTAGAAGAGCTTCCGATTGTCGCTGTCTTGGACTCCGGTGTAATGTTCCCTGAGTCATTATCATCGTTAATCATAAAGAATTGGGTTGCTCCAGACTCTAGTGGAGGAGATAGCGATCATGGAACTAAGGTTGCAAGCCGAGTGGCCTTTAAATATATTAATCAACAGCTATCATCATCAATAATTACCCCTCGTACTAGAATTCTTGACTGCAACATACTCGATGGTAACGTGCCGGTAAATATCTTTATTCAGCGAATACAGGCTGCGGTAAGTGCTCATTCGGATATTGTTAAAATCTATAATTTATCTGCCAACGCTTCCTCCCCTATAGAAGGAGATGAAATGAGTATTATTGGGTATGAACTAGACGCTTTACAATCAAGAACAGGCGTACAGTTTTTTGTATCGGCGGGTAATCATAAGCTTTGGCAAACGGAATTTGGTCTGGAAGATATTTTGGATGATGATGATTCAAGAATATCCGCACCGGCAGATTCGATGCTGTCGGTAGTGGTTGGATCAATTATCGGTGCAGACCACCAAAATAGTCTTTCTCAGAGAAACCAAATTGCACCTTATAGTCGACGCGGACCAGGTTTTCAAGGATTCTCTAAACCGGATTTAAGCGCATATGCAGGAACGATTATTCTGGATGGTAGTGATGCATCCGTACCTAATGATCCATTTTCAATGGTTATTTCAAAAGATGGAAGGTTAATACCTGATGCGGGCACTAGCTTTTCTGCTCCTATTGTAGCAGGTGATTACGCAGAAATACTAAATACGATTCCGGATCGAGATACGCTATTATCGAAAGCGTTGCTTTATCATAATGCAGTTGCTTTGTGGGACGTTGATGGGATGGAGGAAGAGGAACTGACTCTAGCGCATAATCTGTATGGAAGGGGAATTTCCAATGTAGTCGACAGCAAATATTCCTCTCCGTCAAAAGTAACTTTTGTTAGGACAGGCACTTTGAACAGAACTACTAAGGAAAGAGTAACCATATTTATGCCGCAAATTTTGGCAGCCCAGGTTGGACGTAATGTTGCAAAGGTTTCTGTAACATGTGTGTCTAGGCCATCGGTGGATAGAACAAAGGGAACAGAATATTTAGGGGCTTATATACGGGCATCATTAAAGAAAAGTCATGTGGACGGAGTGACATTGCAGCCTGTTCAACAAGACTTCAAAGAAGGACGACAAAAATGGGATGTTTGTCAACAGTTCAGTAAAACCTTTTCTAGATTTAATGCTGGCGACTGGCAGGTCTGGCTTGAACTGTTTTCGCGTTGGGAGGATAAAAATGATGATGTTCCCTATGCCCTTGTTGTTACTATTGAGGATGTCAGCGGTTCGTTAGATGTCTACAGCGAAATTGAAGCTTTAAACAGATATAGAGCACTCAATACAATCCGGTTGAGAATAGATAATTAAAATTTCCGTAGGTTCGCGATCTATTATATGCAAATTGCTTAAATTAAGAAATGCTCAAGAGTACGTCTTCCACTATCGGGGGCGTTCTCTTTTTATATAGATACAATTCAAAAAGCCGGTTACTCTGACAAGTTCAGCGCAGCCGGCTTTTTGCGTGAAAGGAGAAGTGTAAGGATGACCAAGGTGATCGCCCTCGCCAATCAGAAAGGCGGCGTGGGCAAAACCACAACGGCGGTCAACCTGGGGATCGGTTTGGCTGGGGATGGGAAAAAGGTTTTGCTGGTCGATGCGGACGCGCAAGGTAACCTGACGGATTCGTTAGGGTTCCACGAACCGGATAATCTGTCGGTATCTTTGGCCACATTGCTGACGAAAACGATGCTGGAAGAATCCTATGAAGCGCGGGAAGGTATTTTGCATCACCATGAAGGCGTTGACCTGATGCCAGGCAATATTGAATTGTCCGCTGTTGAGGTATCGCTCGTCAACACGATGAGCAGAGAAACGATTTTGCATTCGTACATCGACTCTGTTAAAGCCGATTACGACTACGTGCTGATCGACTGCATGCCGAGTTTGGGCATGTTGACCATTAATGCGCTTGCCGCGGCGGACAGCGTGATTATTCCCGTTCAGGCACATTATTTGCCCGCCAAAGGAATGACCCAACTGTTGCAGACCATTGCCCGTGTTCGCAGGCAGATCAATCCGAAGTTGGTTTTGGACGGCGTGCTGCTCACAATGGTCGATAGCCGGACGAAATTCGCCAAGGATATTTCATTCATTCTTCGACGCGACTACGGTGACAAGCTGCGTGTGTTCAACACAGAAATCCCCTTATCCGTTCGCGCGGCGGAAACAAGCGCCAAGGGGAAAAGCATTTACGACCATGATCCGGATGGGAAAGCTGCGGAGGCTTATGCCGCCTTTACGAAGGAGGTGCAGAGTATTGGCAGAGAAAGACGACATGCGCGCCAGCATCAAGCTGACCACAGTCGCTGATTTATTCTCCACGGAGGAGAGCCGCGCCGATGAAAAGCGGGAGAAGGTGATGGATATTCCCCTGTCGGAAATCAGCGACTTTCCCGGCCATCCGTTCAAGGTGAAGGCGGATGAAGCGATGCTGGAAATGGCGGACAGCGTGAAGCAATACGGCGTTCTTGTTCCCGGCCTGGTACGTCCGAAGGCGGATGGCGGCTACGAAATGGTAGCCGGGCATCGACGAAAAAAAGCGAGCGAACTGGCAGGCAAAGAAACGATGCCCTGCATCGTTCGAGAACTGGACGATGACCAGGCGATCATTATTATGGTTGACAGCAACTTGCAACGGGAAAACATTTCGCCAAGTGAGAAAGCATTTGCCTATAAGATGAAGCTGGAGGCAATGAAGAGACAGGCGGGCAGACCGAGTAAAGAAAATTCTACCCAAGTTGGGCAGGATTTACGAGGAAAATATTCAGTTGAAATTTTGGCAGATCAGGCAGGCGAAAGCCGTAATCAAATCCAGCGCTATATCCGCCTTACCGAACTGACCCCCTCCATTCTCGAAATGGTGGATGATAAACGAATCGCCTTCAATCCCGCCGTAGAGATATCTTACTTGGCCGAAGAAGAACAGCATGCCCTGTACGAAACGATGCAATCCGAGGACTGCACACCTTCGCTGGCACAGGCGCAGCGCATGAAAAAACTGAGCCAGGACGGACGGCTTAACGTGGATGTCATCTTCTCGATTCTCACAGAGGAGAAGCCGAACCAGAAAGAAAAGATGATCATTCGGCGCGAGCGGATCGACCGTTTCTTCCCGAAGGACTTTACCGAAAAGCAAAAGGAAGACCTGATCGTACAACTGTTGGAAAGCTGGTATAAAAAACGGCAACGGGAACTGGAACGTTAACCTGAATCCAGTTCGGCAAGCACTCTCCCCTAGACGGAGAGCTTTTTTTATGCCCATTTTTGGGGAGGCGATTCATGATGTATTTCACAAAAGGGAGGCGTCGTCAATATGAGCGCCTGATGCAAGAAAAGCCGGGTTTCAACCGCTTTGAAGTTTTGGAGGATGAGATCGAGCAGCCGCACACGCGAGACAAGAAATCTCGTAATGTCGGCCAATCAAAGCAAAACCGGGGAACGAAGAATGACCGCAATTTTCCAGGAAAAGAGGACGGACAATGGAAAAAATGAAGCGAATGGTGGACAACTATGAAGTCGTTCAGGCCATCTCCATCGGGAAGGTGGAAGTACTGCTTGGCATAGACGAATCCAATGCCGAACGTCCGTACATGGTTTGTACCTGCACCCGAAACAATTCGTTGGGTGTCGAGCAATTTTACGCGATTGCGGCCGGCGCGGAATATCTTGAAGCCGTGCATGACTTTATTTCCCGCGTGCAATGGGAACTGGAGGATCTCAAAGAAGAAAGGGCCAGTGTCAAGGTTCCCCTATCTCCTCTTACGCAAGCCCAATGCCAGCCGATTCGCGAAGACATGCGCATTGACAACCAGGTTGTCGTCATCCGGCCGGAACGGTTGCGACCTGAATATCGCACCGCTGTTAACCAGCTTGTGCTGGCGCTAAGCGGCTTTGGCACCTCTGCCAATTCCCGAGGTCGCGCCGTCTACGTGTTAAATCTATATACCGGTGAAGAGGCTCGCTGGAATCGAGAGGATTTTATGGGTCTGATAAAACCGGAGCATATGCCCGCATGGGCGCAAGAAAAGCTGGAGCAGCATCAGGCTGCGACCCAGCAAAAGCAGAAGCTCCGTGACGATGCCCGGTAAAAGTTTCGATAGCAGTTTAAGATTGATTGAGAGGAGACGTGAGCGATGTCGTGGACGTATCGGCACCGCAAGGCACTAATTATCACCGCGATCGCTATAAGCGTTTGTTTACTCGTGGCTGCGGTCATATATTCTCTGAAAAAGCAATCGGAGCAAGAGCAGAATCAGCAGCAAATGAAGGAACACTACGAAAGGCAGATCAAGGAACTGAAAACGATAGAGGAACAATCGCGCAGGAACGTCTGGACCGTGGCACGAACCATTCCGGCCGGAGGCACCGTCACGGCGGAGGATCTCCAGTCCGTCCCGATGCCCGCGAGTCTGGTGCCATCCGGGATGATTACTGAACGGGAAGCGGCCATCGGCAAAAGCGCCAAAATCGAATTGCAGCCCGGAACACCGCTGATGCCGTCCATGCTGTACGAGAGCACGCCGATCCCGAAGGATGTGCGGGTGCAGGAGTTTCATGTCATTCAGCTTCCCTCCAATCTGCAAAAGGGACAGTACATCGACGTGCGAATCAACTTCCCGACAGGAGAAGATTATGTCCTGTTAGCGAAGAAGAAAGCGCGGGAGTTGTCAGGAACGGTCATCTGGCTCGAAATGAACGAGAAGGATATTTTGCAAACGTCAAGCGCGATTATCGATGCCTACTTGCAAGGCGCACGGCTGTATGCCCTGCCGTATATCGAGCCGGGATTGCAGGAAGCAGCTGTGGTCAATTATCCCGCAAATCCGAAAGTGCTTGATTTGATGGAACATGATCCGAACCTGCTCGAAAAAGCGACAACCGAGCTTGCCCGCCAGCTTCGCCTGAAACTTGATGACAATCTCAAGGCGATGAGCGAGTCGGACAAACTGCGCGTAACGAGCGGCAGCGTGACGGTTCAGCAGCAACTGCAAAACGAGCGGATCGTCACGCGGCAAGGCAATGCCATGCAAGAAGCGGTTCCATCGCCGCAACCGGCAGGCGCAACGGCTAAGGTCGATCACGAACCGCCAGCCGCGCAACCGCTGCCTTCCCCTTCCGCTCCGACAACGACGAATGAAGATCAACCGGAAGCGTCCGCGGAGCCAGCGCCATCAACGCCAGCATCGCCGTCGGAAGCGCCTGCCAGCACGGATAAATTGAAGCAAATTTTTAATCAGTGAAGGAGGCTGTCATGAAAAAAGTCGTGTTTTTCGGCGCGCCGGACAAAAGCCATCTGCTTCTCGTGCTAGGCAAGCTGCTCACGGCGATGGAGCGAAAGGTGCTGATCGTGGATTCCACCCTTGCCCAGTCCATGCAAGGCTATTTGCCGCAAGCGGATTTCGGCTATTCGCTGCGGGAATTTGAAGGCATCGATGTGGCGACCGGGCTCATCACGCCAGCGCAATTGGAACGTTCCCTGCTTCAAGCCGAAGGCGAAGCGGCATACGATGTCATGCTGCTCGACACCGATCACACCGAATTTGTGAAAGGACGAGAGTTGCCGGGTTATGACAAGCGGGTTTGGTGCAGCAATTGGAGCCGGCTCAGCATGCATAAAAACGCGGAGCTGATGCAGCGGCTGTGCCTTCACGAAGCAGAAGGGCAGCCGCTATCGTTTTACAAACTGATAACCCCTACCCTGCCGACCGCCATACCCGAGACCTATATCGATTCGCTGCTGCCGCAGCAGTTTATACGCTGGGAGGACACCGTGTTCCGCTTTCCGCTGGACGAACGGGATATGTCGGTCGAACTGGGCAACCAGCATCATGGGCGCATCGACATCAGGCGGCTGTCCGGGGCGTATCGCCGGAACGTGCTGGACATACTGCAACAGTTGTTTGATTGCGATGCCAAAACCGCCCGGCGTGCATGGGCGCGCTCCCGAAGGCGCGCATAAATCCGGTAATGTTGCACGAAAGGAGATGAAGCAATGGGCTTTACCGTGGTGTTTTGGAGTCCGGTTTCGGGACAGGCCGGTACGACGAGCAACCTGATTGCCTCTGCCGCGCTGCTCGGACTCGAATATTCCTCGCGCCTTTTGCTGCTTGGGCATTTGCAAAGCGAATACGCGGCCATCGAACGCAGCTTTTACCCGAGACGGACCTGGATGAGCAAAGCGGACGCCCCGCCTGACGCGGGCATCGACGCGCTGCTCAGGCTTTTGCAAAACCGCAAGCTCGAACCGAACAGGTTGCGGGATTACACGCTGCCGCTGCTCGCCGACCGACTCGATATCCTTCCGGGATCGAACAAGCCGGATGCATCGTTTGTTTCCTCCGCACAGGAATGGCTTGCGCCCCTTTTGGAACTGACAAGGCGCGCTTACGATCTGGTATTGCTGGACGGCGGAAGCGGCAATTTGTCGGCGTGGACAAAGGCGCTGCTGCGTCAGGCGGATTTGCTGGTCGTCTGTCTGCCGCAAAACGCGCTCAAGCTGGAGCAGGTTTTTCCGCTGGTGGAGGCGCAGCTTCAGTCCAACCGGAAGCATTTGCTTGTATTCGGACAATATGACCAAGGGTCGGCGTTGAGCGTCAAAAACGTCATGCGCCAGTTTCATCGGCGGGAGCCTGCGTACCCGATTGTCCATAATACGGGCTGGCTGGATGCGACCCAACAAGGAGAAGCCGTCCGTTTTCTATTTCGCAATCGACAGGTGCCGCGCGATCATGAAAACGATCCCTTTATGCAACAGGTGCGGGCATTGGCACAAGCGATCGTCCAGCGCGCCGGATTAAGCAAGCCTCTTTTCGGCGGGAAGGAGGACGATGACCGATGATGTTCGCGCTGAACGCTTTGCTTCTGGCGGGCATCCTCATCGCGATTGGCGTCTTGCTCTATTTGCGCATGAGCCGCCGCTTGCCGGAGCAGCCGGACGAAAAACCGGTCTATACACTGGAAGCGATGACCGCGTTTGTGAAAGAGGCGCTGCACGAGATGACGAGCAGCAACCTGATCGACTTCGGCTTGTCGGAAGAAGAATACCGCCGCCGCAAAAACAAGCGCGCAGAACTGAAAAAAGCGCTGCGGGGCTGCACGTCCGGAGATTTGCGGGACAAGGCGTATGTGAAGCAGGTCATCGCCGATTTGCTCGAGCAGCGCTACCATCTGGACGACAATAACCTGAATCGCCTCCTGCCGTTTGACGACCCGCAGGCGCTCACATCGCAAGATCAGTTTGACATCCTGCTCTATCTGTTTAAGAAACAACATCGGTTGAGAGCACTGGACGAACTGATTCAAAAATACGAATTGGATCGCCCCAAACGGAGTATGGAAGACGAAGAAACCGAGTCATATCGGATTACCGCCGACGAAATCCGCGACATCTACAAGCAGGAAACGCGCAAGCTGTCTGCCGAGGACAAAACGCAGATCGTCGTGCAGCGGATATACCAGCATTACAAAGGGTTTAGCGTCATCGACGAAATCCGCGACATGAAAATCGACGGCGTATCGGGCGGCGTATCCGGCATCCCCCCGGCGATGTGGGAAGGCGAATGGAGCCTGGAGGAAGAAGCGCTGCTGCGCGAGGTGCCAAGGTCGCATGACAGCGTGTGGCTGTTTTATAAAGGGAAATCCATTCATTTGAGCTTCCTGTCCTTCGGCTCGGAGCAAGAACTGAGGCGCGTGTGCCAGAACGTGTACAAACATAATTTTCCCGGCCAATTGTCCGAGGCGAACGGCTTTAAGGTGAACGAAATGGCCGACGGCTCCCGCGTCGTCGTGCTGCGCCCCCGGTTCAGCGAATCGTGGGCTTTTTTTGTGCGCAAATTCGATGTGCAAAACGCCGCGCTGGAACAATTGATTCAGGACGACAACGCCGAGCTGCCCATCGGACTGATCCGATATCTGGTCATGGGCGAGCGCATTACGGCCATCACCGGTGCGCAGGGCAGCGGCAAAACGACGCTCTTGATGGCGATGGTGCGCTACATTCCGGCCATCTTGCCGATTCGGGTGCAGGAAATGAGCTTTGAGCTTCAGCTTCGGAAAATATACCGGGATCGCAACATTTTAAGCCTGCGGGAAACGGAAACGATCTCCGGGCAGGACGGGCTGGACATCCAGAAAAAAACGGACGGCTCGGTCAATATTTTGGGAGAAGTGGCGACCGACCCGGTTGCCGCCTGGATGGTGCAGATGGCGCAGGTCGCTTCGCTGTTCACCTTGTTTACGCATCATGCCAAAACATTCCGCGATCTCGTCTATTCGCTGCGCAACTCGCTGCTGAAGACAGGGGTGTTTACGAACGAAAAAGTGGCCGAGCAGCAGGTCGTCAGCGTCATCAACTTCGACATTCACCTCAGGCGGGACGCGGACGGACATCGCTACATTGAACGAATTACCGAATGCGTCCCGGTGGAGCAGGAAGAGGGCTACCCGGAGACGTTCCGCCACAAAACGACGACCGAGGAGAAAATGACGGCGTTCATGGAGACGATGCTGGAATATTTCCGCCGATCGACGGACCGACCGCTTTACGTCGCGCGGAACGTCATCGAATACCGGGACGGACGCTATGTCGCCGTTCATCCGTTGTCCGAGCGAAGCCGCAAGGAAATCGCTGCATGCCTCGCCGGGCCGGACCAGGCGGCGTTCGAGGCGTTTTTGGCGGTTCACTGGGGGGATAGCGATGAAAATTGAATGGCTGTCCCTGTTGCTGGGCGCCTCGACGTTATTGTTTCTCGCGATGGTGGCGGCGTTTCAATGGGTATCCCGTCACGGTTCGGACGTGGAGGCCGTTCGGCAGTATGAAGCGCTGCGCAAACCGGGCAAAGCCCGCAAGAAGCAAGCGCTGCACAGCGTGTTGCAGCAGTTGTATCGACTATGCGAACGCGTACCGATTCTACGCGCTTATTTGTACCAACTTCGCAAACGAATGACCATTCTCCAGCTTGGCGACGAATGGAAGCTGCGGCTGGAAACGATGAGGACGGCGCTCCTCATTTGGGGCGTGCTGCTCGCGGCGGCTGTTCCGCTGGCGATCGGCGTGCGCGACCCGGCCACGCTCGGCATGATTGGCATCGGCTTCTGGGTTGGCCACGGAATCCTTTCGGACAATCTGGTGCATCGGCTGGAGACGCGACTGCTTCGGCAACTCCGGCATTTCTTTTCGGATGTGCGCCATCATTATCATCGGCACGGCATGGTGGAAGAAGCCGTTTATGAAGCGGCGGACGGCGCGTCGTATGAGATGGCGCTGCACGGACACGAAATATACGAAGTGCTCACGGCAAGCGACGCCGAGCAGCGGCTGGCGCAGTATATCGAGAGCGCGCCGAACCGCTATTTGCAGGGCTTGGCCGGGCTGTCGCATCTGGTGAAGGAATACGGCGACAAACGAACCGCAACCGGTTCCGTGTACTTGAAGGCGCTTGGGAAGCTTGCGACCGAACTGAATCTGGAACTGCTGCGCCGCGAGCGCCTCAGTTTCCTGTTGCAAGGACTGACCGCCATCGCGCTGTTGCCACTGCTGTTTACCCGGCCGATCGAAGCTTGGGCCAGCCATTACTTTCCGGCCATGGACGCCTTTTATGCGAGCACGACCGGCTGGATCGTGAAAATCGGCCTGATGGCGGTCGTATGGCTGTCCTACGTTCTGCTGCGGAACATTCAGGAGCTGGACGTGAGTCCAAAACCAACCGGCCGAAAAAGATGGGAGAAACGGGTTTACGAATGGCCGTGGATGCGCTGGCTTGTGCATCGTTTCGGTCCCGCCCCCGGTTCCCGTGAAGCTGACCGCATGGTCAAGCTGCTTAAAGACACCGCGTCGCCGCTTCGGCTGGAATGGCTCTATGTGCAGCGCATCGTGGCGGGGGGCATGGCTTTTCTGGCTGTGCTCGGGATGTTTATGGCGCTTCATGCCGCAAGCCGGCATCAAATCTTGTATGCGCCGGTAAAGCAGGGCATCCTGTTCGGTCAACTTTCGCCGGAAGAGGAAGCCAAGGCGCGCGAGGCGGCGGCGCTCGATCGCCGCATCATCGATCGCGTAAAGGAGGTGAAGCATCGCACCGAAGAAACGGTGATGGCCCTGCTCCGCAGCGAATCGCCAGCAACAAACAAGGACGATCAGCTTCGCGCCGCGGCTCGGCGCATTATGGGCAAGCTCACGAAGCTGGACAATCAGTATGTGAAGTGGTGGGAAGCGCTCCTCGCCGCTCTCGCGGGATGGGGCGGCTACGCCATGCCGGTCGGCGTTCGGTTGTTCCAGCGGCGCATGCGGCAGATGGAGATGAAGCATGAAGTGGACCAACTGCATGCCGTCATCGCCATGCTGGCGGATCTGGACCGGATGTCGGTCGAGCATCTGCTCATCTGGATGGAACAGTTTGCCCGCGTGTTCAAGGAACCGCTGCAAACGTGCTTGCTCCATTTCGAACAGGGCGCAGATCAGGCGCTGGCGCAGCTGAAAGAGGATGCGCCGTTTGTGCCGTTCGTCCGCACGGTCGAAAAGCTGGAACTGGCGGTGCAAAGTTTGCCGATTCGGGAAGCGTTCGACGACCTGGAGTCGGAACAGGCTTACGCGCAGGAGCAGCGCAAACAGGAGTACGAGCAATTGATTGAGCAAAAGGCAGGCTGGGGAAAATGGATCGGATTTGCGCCAATGATGGCCCTCATTTTCGGCTATCTGGTCATTCCGCTCGTCATCGTCAGCTTGCACCAGATGTCCGTTTACTACGAACAGCTTCAGCGCATTCAGTAAGCGGACATGTTGCGGCGCTTTCCAAACGGGAAGCGTCTTTTTTATTTCGAATTTCATTTGAAGGAGAGATCGGTTCATGTCCAACGCGCAAAAAGCACTTGTGATGGCGGCAGGCATTTTTCTTGCCATCGCGCTCATTACCCTTGCCGTCGTATTGTTTATTTCCGCGCAAGACTCCACCAAGGCGGCGCAAAGCAATTTCAGCAATATCCAGACGGAGCTGTCGCAAACGGCGTTTACGGTGTACGACAACACGACGTTGTCGGGCAGTCAGGTGGTCAACGCGCTGCGCAAGTTCAGCGATCAGGACCAGTTCGGCATCCAGATTGTCACCGGGAAAAATCCGGCGGGTCAGTGGTATGGCAAGGTGATCAACACGGGTGTTCCGATCGACAGCGTGACCTACGGCTCAGTGGTTGGTGAAGCGCCGGGGCAACTGAGCCATGCGCTCGATGAAGCGAATATCAACTACGTCAATCCGAGCGGCAAATTTCGGGCGCAACTGGTGCATGACAGCAGCAACGTCATTCGCGGCATTGTGTTTCGGCAGCAGTAAGCGTCCTTACAGACATCACAACGCTGATGGGGCGTCCTTTCGGGTATAGACGGACGCCCAGTTTTTCCAAGGAGGAAGCCGATGGAACATGCCCCCAGAACGATGCTGGAAATGAGCGTGGCCTGTCTTCTCTTTCTGATGGCCGTAACAAGCGGACTGCTACTCTTTCAAACCGGGGCCGCGCTGAACGCCACCGCCTATGTGTCGGGAAAGTCGCTGGATCGCAACATGCAGATGACGGTTTCACCGCTTTCCGGCGACGGCACCGTATCCGGCGCAGAGGTAGCGCAATCCATTGCCCGGCTGGAGACGGGAGACGCGGAAATTGTGGTGGACGGCGTTCGATACGTGCCGCCGCTCGATCGGGACCAGTTCGTCCCCGCCGGCATTCGCCTGAATGCCCGGTATACGGCAGTCGCCCAGCGAGATGCGTCCGGACAACTGGTGCGTCTCATTTTCGCTTTACGCTAAGGAGAATGCCATGAACAGTATCTCGAAAGTTTTCGCGGCGCTCATTGCCGTTCTTTTGCTCTACCTCTACCCCATTTCCGCAGCCTTCGACCAGCAGGACGATATTTCGGAACTGGTCGTCCTGAAAGCGACGACAACGTTTGTGGATGCAGTGCGGGACAAGGGCTTTGTGTCGCCGAGCATGTATACGGACTTTATGGAGGCGATTGCGGCAACAGGCAACTCCTTCGATGTGCAGATGGAACACGGCAGCAAAAAGTACGTTCCGGTCTACGACGACCCGACAAGGCCGGAGACGTTTCGCGGCAGCTACGAAGTGCACTACGACATGTTTTACAACGCGCAAATTTTGCCTGTTCTGTTCCCGATCAGCGCGGCCGCCAAAGATGATCCGACGCGACGCTATAAGCTGCACGTTGGCGATACGTTTGCGGTTACGGTCAAAAATACGAACCGGACTCCCGGCACCATCCTATTCGATTTTCTAAACCAGGCCATCAGTTCGAACGAAATAATATTTATTCCTTACGGCGGGGTGGTGCGCAATGAAATGGATTGAATGGGCCATTGTCGGGGCGCTCATTTTCCTGCCGTTTGCGACGATCAACCGGATCGAGGTCGACATGCAGCGAAAGGCGATGCTTACCGAGCTGCGGTATAACACCTCGCTGGATGCCGCTGTAGATGATGCGGCGCGCATGTTGACCGTTAATGCCAATCAGCAACGGGAGACACAATATGAATCGGCCAAGCGGGTAGTGCTGAACAAAGATGAAGCGATTGCCGCTTTTTATCGGACGCTATATATCAACTTCGGCATTGTCGACGATCCCGTTGCACAAGGCGTATTACGCCGGTATATCCCGGCCGTTGTGGTCATCGGGTACGACGGTTTTTACGTCTATGCCGAGGAGGAATGGACAGGAGCCGACGGAAACACGGAACGGAAACCGGTTTGGGGAGCAAAAAAGCCGTATGCCTACGCCGATTCATCGGGAAACAGCCTTTCGTTTACGCTGGATGAATTCGTCCTCGCTTACGATGCGGGAAGTCGCAGCTGGTTCGAGGGTTTGCGGGGCGACGTTGGACAGCAGACAAACATCGCACTGTTAAAGGACGCTGAGCGGTTTGAAAAGGTGCGCCGAAGCACCATAGTCCATGCAATCGAGGACGAATTGGCCTACCGGATCAACAAACACAATGAATGGGTTTCCCGGTTTGGTCTCTCCTACACGTTCACGTTGCCAACGATTTCACAGGAGGAGTGGCACAATACCGTGGATGATGTCGGGGTGATTGCTTTCATCCAGGGGATTCCGATGGGAGGCAAATTTTATAACAATTACGCCCTCGGCGGTAGCCGCGTACTCAAGAAACCAGAGATTGTCGGCGCGAGAAAAGGAAATGTGAAGGTGTATTACCGCAGTACATGCGGCTTTTCCTATCCGGTGGAAGAAACGTTTTCCAGCGAAAAAGCGGCTGCGCAAAAAGGATATATGCCGCTGAGCTGTTCTTTTCCATGATCGTAATGAGAGGCTGTTTCGGAAGGTGGACACGCCGCAAAATCGGCTCTATGATAAAAATAATCGTTGAAACTTTCCAATTACATTGTGATCTTTTTCGAGAGGAGTGTAACGCGTGAGGAAATGGGTATTGTCAGGGCTAGTTGCAGCGATGATGTGTAGCTTGTTCGGGACGGCGGTAAGCGCGTCGAGCAACCTGCCGTCCTACGTCGACGTCGTCATGGACGGACAAAAAATCTGGTTTCCCGATGCGCAGGCGTTTGTCGATGAGAACAATCGGACACTCGTGCCGGTTCGATTCATCGCGGAAAAGATGGGCGCGAAAGTAGGCTGGGAACCTGAAACGATGACCGTACCGATCGAGCGAGACGACTTGCATATTGTGCTAACGATCGGTGAAAGCAAGGCGCTCGTTAACGGCCAGGAAATGGTTTTCGATACGAAGGCGATCACCAGCGGCGGACGAACGTTTGTCCCGCTGCGTTTTGTCAGCGAAGCGCTGGGTGCGGAAGTGAAATGGGATAACCCGACATCGACTGTTTTTATTTCCACAAAGGAAGACGCCAACACGAAGTACGATGAATGGGGCCGACTGATTCGCACAACCAATTTGCCGACGAACGCGAAAGACTATCCGTATATTCTGGCCGATGTGCCGAACGAGATGTATGAAATGGCCTATCCCCATTCTCACCCTACGAATAGTAAGGTTTCATCCGTTTTATACTCGACCATACCAGAATTCAACAAGAAAAATGTGGATATGTGGATGAAATGGTTAAAAACGTTCGGCGCGTTGTGGCTGAACGTGGATTACAAAACGATCGATGATACATGGGCGCAAGCGGTATTTGCCACGAAAGTGCAAAGCTCCAATGCGGAATTGAAATATATACGTCGTTATGTGGATTGGGTCAAAGAAAACAAGATTCAAATCGAGGGATACCTCGATCCCGAACCGTCCATGATTTATAAAGACGGATTTGGCGACAATTTCATTCGCTCCAAATTCAGGATTAAATTTGTTTCGTTTAAGGAAAGTAAAGATCTACTATACGATGAATGGTTCCCCAGCAAACAAATTTTTGAAAAAGGGATTTGGTATGAAGGCTTTACCGATATCCCCTTATCAACGAATGTTGGAGGCGATTGGGGTCCTACGCTGAAAGTAAGTCCGAGCGCCAGTTTGTTCTACAACCATACGATTAAAAGGATGGAGTAGAGAAATGAACAAATTGAATATTCGATTATTAAGCATGCTGCTGGCATGCTTATTTTTATTTCTTTCCATTCCAATCTCTGTTTTTGCGGGAGCCCCTGATGTCAAAATTGAAGATGGCACCATAAAGTTTAAGATCACCAGCACGGCCGCAACGTCGTCCATCAAATACAGAACCGTAGGCTGGACGATCCGTCGGGACCAATTATGCACGAATTCGACGCCCAAACAATGCGGCAATCCAAGAAGCGGCCAGCATGTTTCATTTTTGGACCAACAGGTGCGACAAGTCGATCAATACCCGAATCCGCCGGTTCCCGGCCAGCCCGTTACGACTTTTTACGAAGTCAGCGAGGCGCTAGTCACGGAAGGCATGTGGAAGGCGGGAATGGGCAACATCAAAGACAACGACGACCTCTATCTGTATGCCATTATGGTGTCCATCGACGGGAACGGCAACGTGCGCAAAGGGCCGTTCTATACGCTGGATGAGATCAAGCGAGCCGAACCTTGGGCGCACCCCGACGACTTGGACGATTATTTCGGCATACATGTACCCTACCGCAGCGCGGATTTTCCGGTCGATGTCATTGCGAAAACAGTAGGCGGCAAAATCATTCAAAAACCTGAAGTTACATTCTTCAAGGGCAAGTACAAAGTCGGGGAAACAATCGATCATGAATTTCCCGAAACCATTGAGGACAACGGGAAAAAATATACGATCGTTCGTTCCTATTTATCGCCTAAGCAGGACCCGGCGCGGAAAGACTGGCTGCAAGAAAATCCCGAAACGAATCCGAAGGTGCGAACGCGAAGCTTTACGGTGCATCTGGGCGGAACGGACGCGGTTGCCGAATATGCGGAGAACAATCCGGTGAAAGCCATCTATCAAAAAGAAGACGGCACCAAACTCAAAGAAGTGGACAAAGGCGTTTTCGCTACCGGGGATGAGGCGAATCATACGTTCGAAGAGCAAGTCACATATGGCGGTCAAACGTATGAGATCATCCGATCTTATATTACAAATAATACCAAACCCGACGAGAAGCTGTTCATTCAGGAAAAAGGCGACCCCAACCTCAAAGAGCGCTCCATTCTGGTGGGATCGGGCGGCTCCAACTTTATCGGCATTTACAAAATTCCCTCCTCGGTAACGGTCACGTCCCGGATTGAAGCGCCGGAAACGGTCGACCAAAACGTGACCGAAGTGGACGGGGATTTTGTTTTTGAAGTCGAGTCGCTAAAGAATTTGAAGTCATACGAGATCACGGATATTCGAAATGCCAGGCTCGTTCAAACGGGCGACAAAACCGGAACCCTCTCCGGCACGTCAACGAGTAAAACGATTCCGATCAAAATCCCGTTCACGTCCGGAGACAAAGTGAGCGTGCAAATCACCGTCGTCGTGAAGGATGTGGACGGCAATACGGGGGATTCGACATCGGACCATTCGGTGCGTAAAGGCGACGGGGGCGGAGAACCTCAACCTGGCGATTCCCAGCAGGCCGAAGCGATGGAGCCGAACGTTTCTGCCGTCATTCAGGCGGATGCGCGCGGCTCAGAAATATTTGATGTGCTGCAAGGCATTCCGACTTCAGAGAGCCTGTATGTGAACGCTTTGGCCAAATCGTACTTGTACCGAAACACGTTCACGGAAACGACCGGCACGAAGCAATACCCGATTCAGGTGAGTAAAACATATACCCTTACCTGGACGGAGACGCGATCCGGCCCGCCCGATGCGGACGGGAATCCGACGACCATTACCGTTCCGCGTTCAGATACACAGACGGTCACCAAAAACTATTTGATTGAACGCAAGTACAGCTTCTGGACGATTCAAAATCTCGAAGTGTACAGCATTCAAAAGGCGACGGTCTCCAATTATGCGCTTCCTTCGGGGACGGTTACACTGGAGCCGAATGGCTATACGCCGCCAACCGTTTCCGCCGCGCATGATGCGTCGCTCAGCGCGCATATTACCGATCCGGTTTATTCGAATGTGACGCTGCCCGGACAAACGATTTCCGGCGGTTCCAGCCGGCCTTCCGTACCGAACGAGGACTGGAAGTCAACTGCAGAAAGCGCCATCGGCAAGATTAAGGTGAAAAACGACTCGTTCGTTTTTAACGGAAATACGATTATGGACAATCGAATCGTTGAAGAAAAAGCGCCGACGCCGGGGGCGATACCGGAACCGCCGATGATTGGGCAAGATGTGCTGTACGGCAAAGGTTATCTCATTGACGCTTCCAAAACGAACAAAGCGAATCAGCCGAGTACCGGCACCATCTTTTATACGCTGGTCAAGGGCATTGGCGGCGGAGAAAACAAGAGCTTTCCGATCGGCGGCATCAATCCGGTGACCGTGCATACGCCGGTGGTGAACTACGCCTCGGTGTCGGACGATCAGGACCACAACCAGAAGACAACACCGACAGCGGGAAGATCCGCGCTTATTCTGGACCGGCCCTTTACCGTGACGATTCCGACAAGCGGCCCGCACAAGGACATCAAGGGCTACGGCAATCGGGATTATGCCAAGTATATGAGGGACAAGCAGGTACGCTTTCCGTTCGATGTGTACAAAGCGGATCGCACAACGCTCGTCCCCAAGGAAACGTGGGTATCCATCCCGGTCGGCCAGATACAGACGACCTTCTATTTACCCGTTTGGGTGGACGAGGGCCATTACGACGTGTTATTCCGAACGTTTGCCGAGAATAGTCCGGCCTCCTTTACGTCCCAGATGAATGCCAATCTGGACTTGTCCAACCATGTGGCTGCGCAGGCGGTTCCAGTGGAAGTGATCGGCCGCCTCTATGATTTCCGCATCACCGACATTGCCGATTTTGCCTGGGAATCGGTGCTTCGCACCCAAAAGGGCAGCGCGACGCCGACAGGAAACGCCTATTGGGTCGGCACGAAAGGCATTGACGGCGCACCGCGCGGAAACACCCCTCCTTACGTGCTGCCGGTACGGCAAGGCAGTCACCCGGAGAGCGGCAAGAAAAACGTAGCGGTCAAAACGGGTTACCATGTCAAATTCGAAGTCATGACGAAAGGCAACATGTTCGGCTCGGGAAACGGCATCCTCATTACACCGACGTTTTATTTTGTGGACAGCAAGGGGAAGAACAGGCAGGAAGTCGATCTTTACTATCATTCAGGCAGTCAGCGGTTTATTCGTATTGGCTCCAGCGACGATGTGGAGAAACGGTATGTGACGCTCGACGCTCGCCTGCGCAATGTGTCGAAGCAGGAGTTGACCGACACCGCCGCAACGCTTTGGTCGCTGAACGGTTCGCCCGGAGCGAGGCAGACGTTTATCGATCAATTTGTAAAGGATGCGCAGAAGCCGACCTATGTGGGCGGCTACGATATCATGCTGCTGCCGCCTCAGCTTCGGACGTTTGTTGGCAGTATGCAGGTGCCCTCCGGCATCGATGCGGCCCGCGCCAACGCTTCGGTGCAGCGGTGGAGGGGGGACTACAGTTTGCCCGCCGCGCCGTACGTGGTGCCGAAAGGCTTCAATCTGGCCGAGTACGGCCGCACGCACCGGCTGGACGATCATGCGCCCGTATTTCTGAAGGATGGGTACATCATCGTCAATTTCAACATCGAAACGATCCGCAATCAAGACTTGAACCATCCGCATCTGCAATACAAAAACGCGCCGCTTGACAATCAGTGGCGGATGGAAGGGTTTCAGCCCAGCTTCGTCGATCCATACGGGGCAACGTTCTCCCTGCTGGACGGCGACGTCGTCTTTTATCATGCCAATTTGTCCAGCTACGACGACTTTGGGTCGGGAGGCACCCATTAAATTCACCAGACGGGAGGGATAAACATGTTGGAAAAGCTGCAAAGTGCCGCGCCAGAGGATACGGCTTATTTTTATTCCGCTTCTGCCGCAGAGGAGATCGAACGTGGCTGCATCGGCCACCTGCGCGGCGATTTTGGGCGGTCGGGCGAGGAGTTCTGGGTAACCTGGTTTCCCCGGCGCTCTCCCTTTGAAACGACTGCTTTTAAAGAAGAATTGGGTAAGGTCTTTCAAGCTATCGGCGATCAGAAGGTGCTGAAAAGCCGCCAGCATATGTTACGATTTTGCAGCGAGCATCCGGAGGCGCGCATCGGCGGTGCTTGGAGCACGGATGTATACGGGTTTTGCATGCAAACGCAGGATCACCGCTACTATTTGCGCTGCTTTCCCTTTGCCGGGGATTACAACTTTTACTTGTACTGCTATGCCCGGCCGGAGCGCTTGGTGGAGCAGCAACAGCAAGCGCCTTCCACGCCTGCCGCACAGAAGAAAAAAACGGAAACGCAACGATAGGAGGACGCAATGAACGATCTCACTTGTTATCGGCTGCTGGACGGAGCCTCGCTTTCGCTTGCGGCCAAGCTGGTGTACTGCTATTTACCGGATTTGGCGGGCGGAAAAAACAACCCCGTGTGGCTTTCCTCCCGTCGGCTTGTGGCAGATATCGGACTTTCCCCTTCTATGTGTGTCGCAACCTAGAGCGAACACCTACCAGCCGGGAGGAAAAGAATATGCTGGAAAGACTGCAAACGGCCGTGTCGGAAGATGCGGCCTATTTTTATTCCGCTTCCATAGAGAAGGATACGAAACGCGGATGCATCGGGCACCTGCGCGGTTATTTTGGCAGCAGCGGCGAGACATTCTGGGCAAACTGGTTCGAGCATTTGCCAGCGCTAAAAACGCCGGCTTTCCGGGCGGAACTGGATGCGGTTGTGCGGGCATTGACGGAGCAGGGACTTCTTCAAAGCCGCAGCCAGATGCACCGTTTTTGCCTGTCGCATCCGGAGGCCCGATTATCGGGGGCGTGGCATTCCGGCGTATACGGCTTTTGTTTTCAAACAGAGCGCCATCGGTACTACCTGCGTTGTTTCCCGCATGCGGGAGACTACAATTTCTATCTGTACTGCTACATCCGGCCGGATCGTTTGTCGGAACGGTCGCCGGAGCGATAGCGTCTGCCGAGGAGGAAGTTTATGAACGATCTCACACGGTATAAACTGCTGGCCGGAGCGAAGGTCCCTCCTGCAGCAAAGCTATTGTACAGCTACCTGATGGACCGCGCGGGCGGACGGCATGGCTGCGTCTTGTTGTCCGGCAAAAAGCTGGCTTTGGAGGTGGGTCTCTCTCCTTCCACTGTCCGCCGAAATCTGCATCGCCTGCAACTTATTGGACTCATTCGGATTACGGCTCGTTATTCCGAGGAAGGCATTCGCCTGACCAATCAAATCACGTTTCGGTAAGGGAGGTGCTCTCATGACAGCCAAGTTGCAGCGCATCGTCGAACTGGCTGCCAGCACGGCTCGCACGGTGACGAATCAGCCTGACCGCTGGGCGGATTTTTTGCGGACGGCGGCCTGGAACTATAAATATCCGTTTCAGGATCAACTGTTGATCTACGCACAACGTCCGGACGCAACGGCCTGCGCGCCGATTGAAGTATGGAACAAGCGGCTGGATCGCTGGGTAAAGCGCGGCGCGAAAGGGATTGTCCTGATCGAGGATCGGGGCAACCACCTGGGCCTGCGCCATGTGTTTGACGTATCGGATACCCAGAGCAGACGCCAGCCGCAGGTGTCGCTTTGGCGATTGCAGGACAGCGATACGGCTCATGTGATTGAAACGCTGGAAAATGCGTTCGGCGCGCCGGATGAGATTGAACCACGTGCGGAGCTGCCTGCTGCGCTCCTCACTGCTGCGCGGAATGCAGTGGATGACAACAGCGCCGATTATGTGGCGGAGTTGATGAAAGAGCGGGAACACAGTTTGCTGGAAGACCTGGATATTTCGCATGTGGAGCTGTTGTTCAAGCAAGCTGCCGAAAAGGCTGTCGCTTACATGGCGATGACCCGTTGCGGGCTCGATCCCGCACATTACATCAGCATCGAGGATTTGTCCGGCATCGGGTATTTCAACACGCTTCCTGTGCTGTCCCACTTGGGCGCAGCGATCAGCGATGTGTCCGAGATGATGCTGCGGGAAATTGAATCGACCGTCCGGGCGCTGCGCCGGGATGCACAACGTGCAAATGAGGGGCAATCGTTTCATACCCTTGCAAGACCCGATTCCTTGCCGCACAATGAAGCTACCCTGCAAGAAAGGAAGGATGAACATGGAACTGACGTACACGCCGCAAGGGGATTATCTGCTGCCCAACCTGACGCTGAGCGAAGCGGAGACGACCATCGGGAAGTACGGGATGATGCGCAAGACGTTTCTGAAAACCGAGCGGAAGGGCATGTACGCCCATCTGATGTTGTCGGAGCAGTTGAACCAACATCTGGCGGACATCGACCGGACGGCGCGGGAGCAGATCGACCGGACGATACAGGAGATGCTCACGTCTCACCCGGCACCGGACAAGGCGAGCGATCCGCTGGGCTGGACGGGACATATGAACAACCTGAAGCAGCAGGCGGAGGAACTGATTCTCGCGGAACTGATTTATCATTAAAATGGTACGACCGGGAAACGGAGGACCGAAGTCTTCCGTTTTTTCACGACCATGCCATCATCAATGACTTGCTCCGAGCCGCGCCGCTGCGGGAGAGCAAGTCGGACATCACAGCATTTTTCCTTGCTCACGAGGATGAGCGCGAGCGCATGTTGTATGTGCGCGGTTTGTTTCCGGCAGGCATCACCGAACTGACGCTTGATGAAGGGGTGCAGGCCGGATTTGAGCCGTACAGCAATGTGCTTCATCTTTGGACAGGTACAGCGGAGCAAAGAACGGCACAAGGCTTTTACGATTGGGGCGTCATCGCCGGGCATATCGCCAGCATGATACTGTTAAACGAATTTGACTTGTCGCGAAAGTCAGAACCATCCATCGAGCAACAGACGCTGTGGATGGAACAAGCGGAGGACGCAAAAGCCTCCGCTTTTTTCATGCCGCAAGCGGTCATTGACGCCATTTTGCAAAACGGCAGCGGTTTTGAGAACGGCAAGTTTCGCATTGCGCTGCATTTCCAGCAGTCGCTGTCCGCACAGGAGAACGCCGATTTCCTGAAACGGGAATACGGGACCGGCGGGCGTCTTCCCGCGCTGATCGGCACGGATATTCACATGAATTATGACAGCAAAGGCATCACGCTGACCCGCGGCTCGATCATGAACCCGGATACGCAGATGGTGCTGCCGTGGATGAACGTGCAGAAACGTATCGGCGAACTGCTGGCAGCGGGTCGTTACTTGAACCGGCAGGAAGCCGAGCGATTGCCCGCCTTTGCGGAAGAACAGGAGGAAAAGCGGCGGCTGCAAGCGGCGGAAATGGTCAGGCCCGATGCGCCGCAGCCGGATGCATCGTCGGGGCTTTCCCGACCGGACGCGCAAGCGGAACCGGAACACACGCCGGTGAATCGGGAACGGGCGCGCTACGGTTATGACACGGGCAGCACGGTCTGGATCGGTGCGGACGAATATGAAATTGTGCAATTGGAGCAACGAACAGTGGTGCTGCAAGACCGTCAGTTCCCGCTTTTCATCAAAGAGTTGAATCGCCGGGATTTTGAGCGAATGCTGCGCGAAAACCCGCTGAACGATCATCTGATTACCGGGGAGCAGGAATCGGAATGGACTGACGAAACGGCATGGGAAACGACGGAAGATGCGGTTTCACCGGAAGAGCCGGTGACGGAGGAACCAGAGACCGTATCGCAGCCGGACACTTCCCTTTCCTCTGAGAGTGCTGCCGGCCGCACCGCTCCAGCCCGTTCGTCTGTCCCGGCTGTCAACTACCGGATTACGGATGATGAACTGGGGCATGGCGGTGCAAAAACGAAGTTCAAATGGAACATGGAAGCGATTCGGCTGCTGAACAAGCTGGAGCAGGAGCAGCGGCAAGCGACAGCGGACGAGCAGGCGGTGCTGGCCCGCTATGTCGGATGGGGCGGCATCCCGCAGGCATTTGACGAAGCGAACACGCAGTGGGCAGCCGAATATGCGGAACTGAAAAATGTGCTGGAGCCGGATGATTATGCATCCGCCCGCGCGTCGACGCTGAATGCCCATTATACGTCTGTGACCGTCATCAAGGCGATGTACGACTGTCTGGAATCGATGGGCTTTCGCAGCGGCAATATTTTGGAGCCGTCCTGCGGCATCGGCAATTTCTTCGGACTGGTGCCGGAGTCGTTCCAAGGCTCGCGGCTGTTTGGCGTGGAACTGGACAGCATTACCGGCCGGATTGCCAGGCAGCTATACCCGCAGGCGTCGATTGCGGTCAGCGGCTACGAACAGACAAATTTGCCGGACAGCTTCTTCGATCTCGCCATCGGGAACGTGCCGTTCGGCGGTTATGGCGTGGCGGATAAACGTTACGACAAGCACAAGTTTCTCATCCATGATTACTTTTTCGCCAAGACACTGGACAAAGTGCGTCCGGGCGGCATCATCGCCTTTATTACGTCCAAAGGAACGATGGACAAGCAGAACCCGGCGGTTCGCAAATATATGGCGGAACGCGCCGAACTGCTCGGAGCGGTGCGTCTGCCGAGCAATGCGTTTCTGGCCAATGCCGGAACCGAAGTAACCGCCGACATCATCTTTTTACAGAAACGGGATCGCATGGTCGCCGTCAGCGAGCAAACCGAAGCATGGCTATCCCTGTCCGAGACAGCGGACGGTGTGCCGGTGAATCGTTATTTCGCGGAACATCCCGATATGGTGCTGGGCACCATGGTTTTTGACGACCGGATGTACGGCAACCGCCAGGAAACGTCCTGCAAGCCATTCCCGGACGCCAATCTGGATGAGCTGCTGCGCGAAGCGTTGTCGGGCATCCATGCCGAATGGGTGGAGCTGGAACGGGAAGACCAGCCGGAGGAAGAAGACCCTTCCCTCCCTGCCGATCCGTCTGTCCGCAATTTCAGCTTTGCGCTGGTGGATGGACAAATCTACTATCGGGAGAACAGCCGGATGCGGCGCGTGGACACCTCGGCGACGGCGGCAGGCCGCATCAAAGGGATGATTCAGCTGCGGGACACCGTACGCGAACTGATCGAGTACCAAACCGAAGACTATAGCGATGAGATGATAGAGCAGCAACAGCGAAAGCTGAATGCGCAGTATGACCGGTTTACGGCGCAATACGGCCTGATCAACAGCCGCGCCAACAGCCTTGCCTTTTCGGATGACAGTTCTTACTTTCTTCTTTGCTCGCTGGAAATCATTGACGAGGAAGGACGGCTGCTGCGCAAGGCGGATATGTTCACCAAACGCACCATCCGTCAGAGAATCCACGTTGAACAAGTAGATACCGCTTCGGAGGCGCTTGCGGTTTCCATCGGCGCAAAAGCCCGTGTCGATCTGCCGTATATGGCGCAGCTAACCGGTTGGACGGAAGAACAACTGATAAAAGAGCTGCGCGGCGTCATCTTCCCCAATCCCGAAAATCTGAACGAGGAAGGTAAGCCGATCTATGAAACCGCGGATGCGTACCTGTCCGGCCATGTGCGGGAGAAGCTGCGTGTGGCCAGACAATTTGCCGCATACGATGCCGAACGTTACGGCGAAAACGTCAAAGCGCTTGAAGCGGTGCAGCCGAAAGACCTGGACGCCTCCGAAATTGATGTCCGTTTGGGCGCAACCTGGCTGCCGCCGGAAGACATTCGGCAATTTCTGTTTGAGCTGGTGGACACGCCGCCGATGTACCAGACCTACATCAATGTCATGTATTCCGAATATACGGCTGCCTGGAACGTCAAAGGCAAAAGCGATGACCGCAGCAACAATATCAAGGCGAACGTCACGTACGGCACCAACCGCGTTAATGCGTATAAAATTCTTGAAGATACGCTGAATTTGCGGGACGTGCGCGTATTTGACACCGTGTATGAGGACGGCGTGGAAAAGCGTGTGCTGAACAAACAGGAAACGGCCATCGCCCAGCAAAAGCAGGAGATGATGAAAGAAGCGTTCCGCGACTGGATATGGAAAGACCCGCAGCGGCGCGAACGGCTGACACGGCTGTACAATGATCGGTTCAATGCCATCCGTCCTCGCGAGTACGACGGCAGTCATATCCGATTCACCGGGATGAACCCGGAAATCCGGCTGCGCCAGCACCAGGTCAATGCGGTTGCCCGGGCGCTGTACGGCGGCAACTCCCTTTTCGCTCATTGTGTCGGCGCAGGAAAAACGTTCGCGATGACCGCCGCAGCGATGGAGAGCAAGCATTTGGGACTGTGCAACAAGAGTATGCTGGTCGTTCCGAACCATCTGACCGAACAGTGGGCGGCGGAGTTTTTGCAGCTATATCCGTCGGCGAATATTCTGGTGGCGACCAAAAAGGACTTTGAAACGAAAAACCGCAAAACGTTTTGCGCGCGGATCGCTACAGGTGATTATGATGCGATCATCATCGGCCATTCGCAGTTTGAAAAAATTCCGATTTCTATGGAACGGCAGCGGCAGCAACTGTACGAGCAGATTTCGGAAATTACAAGCGGCATCCGGGAACTCAAGGAAGCCAGAGGCGAACGCTATGCGATCAAGCAGCTTGAAAAAACGAAAAAGACGCTGCAAATCAAGCTGGAGAAGCTGAACGATACCAGCCGCAAGGATGATGTCGTGACCTTCGAGGAACTGGGCGTAGATCGGCTATTCGTGGATGAAGCCGATTCGTACAAAAACCTGTTTCTTTATACAAAAATGCGCAATGTGGCCGGACTGTCGCAAACCGAAGCGCAAAAGTCGTCGGATATGTTTGCCAAATGCCGCTATTTGGACGAACTGACCGGAGGCCGGGGCATCATCTTTGCGACGGGTACGCCGATCTCCAATTCCATTACTGAGATGTATACGATGCAGCGTTACTTGCAATACGAGCGGCTCAAGCGGCAGGGATTGCAACATTTTGACGCTTGGGCTTCGACATTTGGCGAAACCGTAACCGCGATAGAGCTTGCGCCGGAAGGTGTAAGCTTTGATGGAGGGTAAAACCCAAATCTAGCTGATGGTCAACTCATTTGTGGCAAAATGGATTGGCTGACGAAAAAAAATTCGCAAGTGCACAGTTAAATTGGTGGAAGCTTGCAAGTATGGATATACCGATATCCCTGCGCGAAGAGAATAACTTTTATCATACAGGCTGAAAAAGAAGATTGCCAATGGCGCAAGCGTGGCGATCTGACTTGTTCAGCCTTTTTGTGTGCCTTGTAGCTCTGAAATGGGGCTGTAGGCTGTGTTAAGCGCATGCAGCGTATTAGGAATGAAAGGAGCCGCTACATGACCGAAAATCAAAATCCGGATGCCGTGCCGCCGCAACCCGATTTACCCGTCGCCGCGCGCAGAATATCCTGCAAAATTGGCTCAACGACCTACGATGTGACGATTCATTTCAGCAAGACCAGCAAGGAGAATATGAATGACAAGATACTGCGTCTTGTCCGCAACGATCTGCAACGCCGCCAGTTGGAGTAAACGGCACAATGGAGGCAATTGCCGAAAGCATGATAAAATGACACCAGCCACAAATGAGTTGACTGTCTGAAAGGAGCCATTATGCTTAGACAGTCAAATGAGAAAATCACCGCCCTGTATGAACGCCTTTCGCGTGATGATGAATTGCAGGGGGACAGCAACAGTATCGTCAATCAGAAGAAGATGCTGGAGGATTACGCGAGGAACAACGGCTTTAAAAACCTTGTTCATTTCACAGACGACGGCTTTTCAGGCACGAACTTTGAAAGACCTGGCTGGAAGCGGCTTATGGCGGAAATGGAACAGGGCAAGGTGAGTACAATTATTGTCAAAGACATGTCGAGAGTCGGGCGGGATTACTTGCGCGTCGGCATGTATACGGAGGAGTTTTTCAAAGCCGGTATCCGCTTTATTGCGGTCAATGACAATGTGGACAGCGACAATGGGGACAACGACTTTACCCCCTTTCGCAACATCATGAATGAATGGACGGCGCGGGACACCAGCCGTAAAATTCGAGCTGTTTTCCGAGCTAGGGCTATGGAGGGCAAGCGCATATCGCCATCAACGCCTTATGGCTATCTGCGCGATCCGCAGGACAAGCAAAAATGGATTGTGGACGTGGAAGCTGCGGAGGTTGTGCAGCGCATTTTCCGGCTTGTAATCGAAGGGTATGGCGTCTACCAAATCTCTGATATATTGACCGCTGACAAGGTGCTTATTCCTTCCGTTCATTGGGAACGCATCGGGGCAGATAATCAAAGGCACAAGCATTATCAAGATCCATACCGCTGGCGCGGCGGCGTGGTGGCAAAAATCCTTGAACGCATGGAATACATGGGCCATACCGTGGCCTTCAAGACCCATACCGCATCCTACAAAGACAAACGCTCCAAGGCGACAGCGCCGGAAGAACGGGTAATCTTTGAAAACACGCATGAGCCCATCATAGACCCTGAAACGTGGCGTAACGCCCAGCGGCTGCGCCGAACGGTGCGTAAGCCTGCTAAGCAAGAGAAGCCTAGCAGACTGACCGGGCTGCTGTACTGCGCCGATTGCGGCGCGAAAATGACGCATGACCGCTCCATTGACAAGCGGCCGGGCAGAAGTGCCAAGAACGAATACTACTGTTCCAGCTACCGCACACAAACCCGTAGCTGTACAATGCACTTTATCCGCGTTCCTGTTGTTGAGACACTTATTCTGAATGCGCTACGGGAAGTTAGCGCTTTTGCGCGGGCAAACAAGCAGGAATTTATTCGTCTGGTAACGGACAGCACTTCCATGCGGCAGGACAAAACGGCAAAACAGCAGCGGAAGAAGCTGACCGCTTATCGGAAGCGCAGTAATGAACTTGATACGATCATCCGCAAGCTCTATGAGGACAATTTGAGCGGAAAGCTGTCGGACAAGCGCTTTGAGAAGCTGTCCGGCGATTATGAGCGGGAGCAGGAAGAACTGGAGCAGACTATAGAGCGCATACAGAGCGAGATTGACAACTTGGAGAAGCAGACGGTCAATGCAGATCGATTTCTCGACTTGGTTGACCGCTACACCGATTTTGAGGAACTTACTACGCCCATGCTCAATGAATTTGTGGAAAAGGTAGTTGTTCATGAGCGGGTAAAAGGCAGTCGCTATACGACCACGCAGAAGGTGGATATTTATTTTAACTTTGTGGGATTGGTGGAGTTGCCGGGAGAGAAAAATAACGTCGACCCTGATAGCAGTGCCTTGCAAAAATCTGTTTCAAAAAAGGCAATGAAAGCTTACGCTCCTTTTAAGCAATATCTGGAACAGCAGAGTGCTTCTACGATTCGCCTGACCATTTCGGGTATAGAGAGAATCATCGGGAGCAAGTTAACGGCAACCGCATATAAGTACAGGACGTACTGGTATCCGCAAAAAAACCGTCCGTTAGGCTGCGTCATCTTTAATGCAGGTTACGACATTCAAAAGTTGGATTTGGAACGGCAGTTGATTCTATTGAAAAGAGCAGAGGGATAAGTGGATAAAACAACCGGCAAACCGTTATAACCGCATTGGGATAATTAATTACGGGAAGAACGAAGAAGGTTTTTGACATTTTCACCCGACAGATTGAGATTCAACCGTAAAAATAACGTGGTTGGATTAACAGGTAGAGCGTCAAGAGGAGCACCCCAAGAAAAATCTGGGAGGTGCTCTTCTTGATTTATGAAGGTAAGGAAAATCGTATAAACCGAGAACGGAAAGTTCCATAGCAGGAACAACCACATGGCAGACAAGGCGGATATCGTGTGTAAATGCTTCTCTCTCCCTTTTCCTGGCAGGTGCTTTAAAGGCAAAGCGAGACGAATGTCTCGTGTTGCAGCAAGCACTGAATTTGGTCTCCCAAATTCGCTTGTTGTGGGCTGCGCCCCCCAATCCCCCATCCTTACGTACCGCGGCTGTCGCGAAGCCTTATAGCTTTGTCTACAAAAAGTCACGGGATTAAAGTGTTGTTGATTTTATTGCAATACGAATCAACAGGGGGTGATGGAGAAATGAACCATATGTCAGAAATCTTTTAGAGAGCCCACATTCAGTGTATTCGTGAATTTTTGCTACGCGGTGTGGCAGGCACCGACATCAATCCGAAGAGCTATAAGGAACGGATAGACGAAGTGCATACGTCTGTTATCGAGCTTATTGAGGATAAGTTTCCTGACATGGCTGAATTCGAGGAAGTAACTACCAAGGTCTATGACTATGCGGGCACCTGCGAAGATGTGTATATGGAAATTGGTTTGCAATGTGGTTTTATGCTGGCTGTGCAGATGCTCGCTAATTCGCAGGGAAAACCGGAACCAGCCAAATGACATTCTGAAAAGGTCGCTGCAATTCAATGGCGTCCTTTTTTCTTTGCTTAGAAAATCCAAGCGTCAGAACGGCGAGTCGACACCGTTCCGGCGCTTTTTATATAGATGGTCCCATGCTCGTACAAAGTTCCGTGAAAGTTATCGTGGCTGTATGCAGGCGGGGTCTTAGGGGCGAAGCCCCTAACAAGCGAATTTGGATATCCAAATTCAGTGCTTGCTACAACACGAGACAGTAGTCTCGTGTTGCCCTAAAGAACCCGCCGAGAAAAGGAGGCGGATTCCCAAATGAACGAATCAGTTATTACCATTCCGATAGACCAGCTTCATCCGTTCCCAGACAATCCCTATCAGGTGACGGATAATGAGGAATTGCAGAGCATCATCGAAAGTATCCGAATGTATGGTGTCATTACGCCGCTGGTTGTCCGTCCAAGAGACGAGGGCGGCTACGAAATCATATCAGGACATCGCCGGAGGGAGGCTTGCAAAAAGGCGGGGATCGCTGCGGTCCCTGCCTTTGTACGCGAAATGGATAGAAACGCTGCTATTATCGCCCTGGTTGACAGCAATCTGCACCGGGAGCAAGTGTTGCCGTCAGAGAAAGCGCGCGCCTATAAACTGAAGCTGGATGCCATCAAACGGCAAGGACAGCGCAACGATCTAGTCAAAACGGGAACATCTGACCAACTCGGACAGAAGTCGCGGGAGCGCGTTGCCGTTGATGTCGGGACGAGCGCCACACAGGTGCAGCGCTATATCCGGTTGAACGAATTGATTCCGCCGATTCTTGAAATGGTGGATAGCGGCAAGGTGGCGTTCAGCCCTGCTGTGGAGCTGTCTCACCTGACCGAAAAAGAACAGGAAGCCTTGCTGGAAACGATGAACAGCGAGGACCGCACCCCTTCTCTTTCCCAAGCCCAGCGCATGAAAAAACTGAGCGCGGATGGCCTGCTCGACATGGACGCGATTTTCAAAATCATGACCGAGGATAAACCGAATCAACGGGAGCAAATCAAGCTGCAAAAGGAAAGTATCAAGGAGTATTTTCCGAAGGACTATACGGCCCAGCAAATGGAACAGACCATATTGAAGTTGCTGGAGGAATGGCGCAAAAAGCGGGAACGGAGCCGCGAGAACAGCCGATGACTTTTCCCGGCAGGTATATGGGGCATTGGGACGACGACGGCAGCGCCGCCCTTTGACGATGACCCGCTAAACAAACATGATTAGGCGACGGGCAAAGAAGTGATCATTCAGTTACGTGTTGTGCACGGTAATTTTGTAAAAAGAAAAGAGCCGGCTTAACCCACCCGGCTCGATTCCTTCTTATTCTGTTTTTCGCCAATCCATTACTTTCTTTCTGGCCAGCATCGAAATTATTACTGCGTGATTTGTGCCGGGAAGCTCGGGTTAATGATGTACTGCGTCAGGCTCGCTGTTTGGTCGTTGTTGTAGAAACGATAGAAGCTGATAAACGATTGCCTCGGTGCGTACGGATCCTTGTACGCATTTACCGCGCTCGTGGGGCTGGCGTAGTTAGTAGCGTAATCCGTATTCGATTTGTCTGTCGTTTTCGAATAAGGAGATCCGTTGTTGTATCCTGCAAGGGTATGTGAAGATGCCACACTAACCATGTTCGATACATAGGAAAGGCTTTGATAGTTGTCCGATTGGCCGTCCAGCTTTACATATGAGAAGCAGACAGTAGACAAGCTACGGTGCGTAATAACATGGCTGTTATTGGTTACTTGGCTGTTATCGGAGAACAGCATCTCATACGGTAGCCATTGTACGATCGGGATTGTACCAATCGCCTTTTGAGCATACATCTGCGCGATATAAGTCACATTTTTAACGAGAATTTGCTTGTTGGTGTATAGGGTCACACCGTTTTGCCCTGCAGCGAGGTTTGTGCCTCCTGCAAGCCCTTGGGCATACAATTCCTGAACGGCATACGTCGTACCGCCAGTGTAATAAGTATAACGGATATCATACCATTTAACGTTCGAGTTAGACGGAGGAACCGTCACTTGGATGCTAACATCGCTGCCTCCATTCGCGATGGCTTGAGCCTGCGCAGGCGTAATGGCGTTCACACCCAATGCCTGAAGATCTGATTCCAGTTGAACCTCGGTGCTATCCAGTTGCTGCGGATCAACATCTGTACCGTTCTTTGCGGCTTGAAGCAGCTTGTTCGCCCGATACTCACCGAGCTCCTCAAACTTAGCCCTGATTTTCTCCTTTTTGGCGTCGATTGCGGCGTTATGCTTATCTTGGGCTGGGGTGTTCTTTACTGGGGTCGCCATTGCCGATGAAGCGAAGACAAGTACCATCAGGATGGACATCAGGAGCATTGACACTTTTTTCATAATGAGCCTCCTGGAAAGATTTATCCTGAATTTCGAAAGCGCATAAGAATGCGGTGGCGATCATCCAGGAGCGGATCAACAACTGTGAATAAGTGGGAGTGGGACCAGCGAAATTTTGAAACCAATATCCACATGGGGATAACTCC
>NZ_QJVJ01000022.1 GCF_003217775.1 Paenibacillus flagellatus | reverse complement strand
GAGGGGATCCACGCGTTCCCATCCCGAACACGACCGTTAAGCCCTCCAGCGCCGATGGTACTTGGACCGCAGGGTCCTGGGAGAGTAGGACGTTGCCAAGCGAAGAAGGACGCTATTCCGTTATGGATTAGCGTCTTTTTTGCATTGATACGGCATTAAGCCATGAAGTAATAATCGTTGAAAAACGCGATCGTCGTAATGGCGTTAAGGAACAGGAACACCCATAAAATCGCGAACCGCACATGGTCCCGCTTCTCCGTCAGCTTGATCACGTACAGGAACAACGGGATGCATACCATCATATAGCGAACGACGCTGGCCAAGTACCAAGGCTGGCTGGAAAACGGAATGACGATCAGCAGCGCGCCGTATACCCAGAGCAGCCATTGTTTGGAGGATCGCCAGAACGGTTTTCCACCGAGTATCAAATAGAGCAAATATACGGCAAACACGAGCGTAGACACGATAAAGGCGATAAAACCGTTGTCCCATCCGCCCGGCGCCATGAAGTACGGCTTCTCGAAATAATGAACGTAGTTGGCGAACGGGGCGGCCGTAAATCGGTACCAGCTCAAGCTCTGCTCGTGAAAAGGCGCCAAATAATCGCCGGTCAGCCGTTTCATGTACAGCAAATATAGCCCCATGGGAACCAGTGAAAGGACGGCGTATAACCCCCATCGCCAATACCTTCGATTCCACCGAAAGCCTTCGTTCAACAGGACACTACCCACTACGAAAAACAAATTGATGAACCCGGGGACCCGAGTAACGGTCGATAAGCTGGCGGCCATAAAGGCAAGCGCATACCGTTTGTTCGTCGCGTAATAAAGCGAAGCCGCCGAAAGAAGCAGGAACAGGCTTTCCGTATACGGCAGCGAATAAAACAGCGAGGTCGGATACGCCAGCATCAGCACGAGCACGGAACGGGATTGTCCCTCCGATAATCCTTGTCCCATCGCAAACCGATAAATATAAAAAAAGGCGGCCGCCAAGCATGCATTGGACACGATCATTCCGACGACGGCCGGCTCCAGCAGGCCGAGCCCCACGACTTGGCCCAGCGCGAAGATCAGCAGCGGATAAAGCGGGAAAAACACCCAGTTCGCCGGCGGATGCGGCTCATCGATCCGATAAGCGTCGTAGCCTCGGGTAGCGATTTTCAAGTAGGCGAAGCTGTCGAATTTGACGAAATCGGTCAATTTCGGTTTTCTCGTGTCGGCCAGATCCGTAGGCACGTTCATCGAATAGTCGGGTACGACGCCGGGTGCCCGCTGCTCATAGGTCGGCGCTTCCGTATAAGAAGCGAACAAATTCATGCCCATATAACCCGTCAACACCATGACGGCTCGGCTGATCGCGATAAGCAGAATAATGGACCAAACCGCTTGTCGGGTCATCTTCGCATTCAATTTTAAAACTCCCCTCCGGTCTATCTTTATTAATTACCCAATTTACCGGATACCGAACCGGTTTCCAAGTTAAGAAAATGTGAACCCGTCGCTGTAAGCATGAATTGGTCGAGACACCCCCGGTAAATCCGGAGCTGTTTTGGTATATACTGAACAGGAAGGGCTTCTAACGTTTTAGAAAAAGTGAAGGCGATACTTGGCAAGAACGAAAAAACCGATTATAATGGGTATATAGTCAAAGAAAGTCAAAGTCAATACGACGGAACTTTCCGACTTTTCAGGCGAAACCGCCGGCCGTACTACTTTCATTTGGAGGGTTCTTTCGATGCGTAATGTCTCCGATATCATCGAACAATATCTGAAGAACATTTTGCAGCAGAGCCCGGATGGAGTCGTCGAGCTACAACGAAGCGAGCTGGCCGAGAAATTTCAATGCGTGCCGTCCCAGATCAATTACGTCATCAGTACGCGCTTCACGCTGGAGAAAGGGTACTTGGTCGAAAGCAAAAGAGGGGGCGGCGGATATATCCGCATTCAACGCGTCGAGCTTCCTTCCAAGGAAGCCATTCACGTTCATATTTTCCGCACGGTCGGCATGGAGCTCGATCAGGCTTCCGCGGAAGGTATTATATATCAGCTGGAGGAAGGACGGTTCATTACCGCTCGGGAAGCCAATTTGCTCAGGGCGGCCGTAGCCCGGGACGTCCTGAATCTCAAGCTTCCGCTCCGGGACGAAGTTCGGGCGAGATTGCTGAAGGCGATGCTGATCGCCCTGCTGGGCAAATAACGGGCTTCGACTTCCATTCGGACGAGTTGCAAGGAGGGATCGAGGGTGCTTTGCCAAGAATGCAACAAAAAACCGGCGACGCTCCATTTCACGAAAATCGTGAACGGGGAGAAAACGGAATTTCACATTTGCGAATCGTGCGCCCGGGAAAAAGGGGAGCTCATCCCCGGAACGCCGAACGGCTTTTCTATCCATAACCTGCTGTCGGGACTTCTCGATTTCGACCCGTCCCAGGCGGCGGTCGGGGTTAAGCCGCAGCAGCTGCGCTGCGATCATTGCGGTTTGACCTACAGTCAGTTCAGCAAAATCGGCCGCTTCGGCTGCAGCTCCTGCTATGAGCACTTTTCCGGCAGGCTCGATCCGTTGTTCAAGCGAGTTCACGGCAACACGGTTCATGTCGGCAAGGTGCCGAAGCGAACGGGCGGCCTGATCCAATACAAGCGCGAAATCGACAAGCTGAAGCAAGACATGCAGCTGAGCATCGCCCGAGAAGAGTTCGAGCAAGCGGCCCGGATCCGCGACCAGATTCGCGAGCTCGAAACGAAGCTGAACGGATCGAACGCGTAAGGGAAGGAGGCGGATTGGATTTGGATCGATCGAAAATTTTCGAGCAAGCGCTCAGCGACTGGATGAAGGGCAAAGGTCCCGAATCGGATGTCGTCATCAGCACCCGAATTCGTCTGGCGCGCAACGTCAGAAATCATCCGTTTCCGATGCTGGCGACGAACAAGCAATCGAAGGACGTGCTGGACCAAGTCGTGAAAGTGCTGCATAACGACGAATTGAAAACCGTAAGCGGGTTCGATCTGTTTATTCTGGATCAGCTCAGCGAGCTGCAAAAACGGGTTTTGGTCGAAAAGCACCTGATCAGCCCGAATTTGGCCAACGAATCCCGCAACGGCGCGGTTATGATCAACGACAACGAATCGGTCAGCATCATGGTCAACGAAGAAGACCATTTGCGTATCCAATGCTTGTGCCCCGGGTTCCAGATCCGGGAGGCGTGGGATTTGGCCAATCAGATCGACGATATTTTCGAGTCTCAGGTCGATTACGCTTTTGAAGAAAAACACGGTTTTTTGACCAGCTGTCCGACCAACGTGGGAACGGGCATCCGGGCTTCGGTCATGATGCATTTGCCGGCGCTCGTGCTGACTCAGCAAATGAACCGCATTTTGCAGGCGATCAATCAGGTCGGGCTTGCGGTAAGAGGGCTGTACGGCGAAGGCAGCGAGGCGATCGGCAACATGTTCCAGGTGTCGAATCAGATTACGCTCGGACAATCCGAGGAGGAAATCATCGACAACCTGCATGGCGTCGCGAAGCAAATTATCGAGCACGAGCGGGCCGCCCGGCAAAAGCTGCTCGGCGAATCGAAAATGCGCGTAGCCGATCGGGTGAACCGCTCGTACGGCATTTTGTCGCACGCCTCGATCATGGATTCGAAAGAGGCGGCGCAGCGACTGTCCGACGTCCGGCTGGGCGTCGACTTGGGACTGCTGCACAACGTGTCGCCGCACGTGTTGAACGAGCTGATGGTCATGACGCAGCCCGGCTTTTTGCAGCAGTACGCCGGATCGATTTTGTCGGCGGACGACCGGGATATCCGGAGAGCCGAGCTGATCCGCGATAAAATAACGAGTTCTTGAGTCGCAACTTCCGGTTGCGATCTTACCAACATTTGATATATTAACTGTGGAGGTGCTTTCCATGATGTTTGGCAGATTTACCGAACGCGCCCAAAAGGTGCTCGCGTTGGCGCAAGAAGAAGCGGTCCGGCTCGGTCATAACAACATCGGGACGGAGCATATTTTGCTCGGTCTTATCCGCGAAGGGGAAGGCATCGCGGCCAAAGCTCTCGTAGCGCTGGGACTCAGCCTCGAGAAAATTCAAGACGAAGTGGAGTCGCTCATCGGCAGAGGGCAGGAGCAGCCGAGCAATATCGCCTATACGCCGAGAGCGAAGAAGGTTATCGAGCTGTCGATGGACGAAGCGCGCAAGCTGGGACATACGTACGTCGGGACGGAGCATATTTTGCTCGGCCTGATTCGCGAAGGCGAAGGCGTAGCCGCACGCGTCCTGAACAATTTGGGTGTCAGCCTGAACAAGGCTCGCCAGCAAGTGCTTCAGCTGCTCGGAAGCAGCGAGGCGGTGTCGTCGAGCCATTCGACGTCGGCTAACGTCAATACGCCGACGCTGGACGGATTGGCGCGCGACTTGACCGCTTATGCGAAGGAAGGCAATCTCGATCCGGTTATCGGACGGAGCAAAGAAATCGAGCGGGTCATCCAAGTGCTGAGCCGCCGGACGAAAAACAACCCGGTCCTGATCGGGGAGCCCGGCGTCGGCAAAACGGCGATCGCCGAAGGACTCGCGCAAAAAATCGTCAACAACGAAATTCCGGAGACGCTCCGCGACAAGCGCGTCATGACGCTCGATATGGGGTCGGTCGTGGCGGGTACGAAATACCGCGGGGAGTTCGAGGATCGTTTGAAAAAAATTATGGATGAAATCCGGGCGGCCGGCAATATCATCCTATTCATCGACGAGCTGCATACGCTCATCGGAGCCGGCGGCGCGGAAGGCGCCATCGACGCCTCGAACATTTTGAAGCCGGCGCTCGCGAGAGGCGAGCTGCAGTGCATCGGCGCGACGACGCTGGACGAATACCGCAAATATATCGAGAAGGACGCCGCGCTGGAACGCCGGTTCCAGCCGATTACGGTCGATCAGCCGACACCGGAAGAAGCGATTCAAATTCTTCACGGGTTGCGCGACCGCTATGAAGCCCATCACCGGGTAAAAATTACCGACGAAGCGATCGAACAGGCGGTGAAGCTGTCCGACCGTTATATTACGGACCGTTTCCTGCCGGACAAAGCGATCGACCTGATCGACGAGGCGAGCTCGAAAGTGCGCTTGCGTTCGTACACGGTACCGCCGAACTTGAAGCAGCTCGAATCGCAGCTGGAAAACATCCGCAAGGAGAAGGATGCGGCGGTGCAAAGCCAAGAGTTCGAGAAGGCGGCGGCGCTTCGCGACACCGAGCAAAAAATGCGCGACGAGCTCGACGCCACGAAGAACGAATGGAAAGAAAAACAAGGCCGCACCGATTCCGAGGTAACGCCGGAAGATATCGCCCAAGTTGTCGGCAGCTGGACGGGAATTCCGGTCAGCAAGCTGGCGGAAGAAGAAACCGAGCGTCTGCTCAAGATGGAAGACATTTTGCATGAGCGCGTCATCGGCCAAGGCGAGGCGGTCAAAGCGGTCAGCCGGGCGATTCGCCGGGCGAGAGCCGGCTTGAAAGATCCGAAGCGCCCGATGGGCTCCTTCATCTTCCTCGGTCCGACCGGCGTCGGCAAAACCGAGCTGGCGCGGGCGCTGGCAGAGTCGCTGTTCGGCGACGAAAACGCCGTGATCCGGATCGACATGTCCGAATATATGGAGAAGCATTCGACGTCTCGTCTCGTCGGGGCGCCTCCGGGATATGTCGGCTACGAGGAAGGCGGCCAGCTGACCGAGAAAGTGCGCCGCAAGCCGTATTCGGTCGTCCTGCTCGACGAAATCGAGAAGGCGCACCCGGAAGTGTTCAACATCTTGCTGCAAGTGCTGGAGGACGGCCGGTTGACCGATTCGAAAGGCCGCACCGTCGACTTCCGCAATACGCTCATCATCATGACGTCGAACGTCGGCGCCGAGATGATCAAGAAAAATTCGACGCTCGGCTTCTTGGCCGCAGCCGATGCGGGGCGCGATTACTCGAACATGAAGGACAAAGTAATGGGCGAGCTGAAAAAAAGCTTCCGTCCGGAGTTCCTGAACCGGATCGACGAAATTATCGTCTTCCATTCGCTGGAGCAGGAGCATATCGCCCAGATCGTCAGCCTCATGTCCGACGAGCTGAGCAAGCGGCTGCGCGAACAAGACGTCGAGTTCACGCTCACCGAGCGGGGCAAGGAGTTTTTGGCCAAGGAAGGCTTCGATCCGACGTACGGTGCGCGTCCGCTTCGCCGGGCGATCCAGAAGCATATCGAGGACCGTCTGTCCGAAGAGCTGCTGAAGGGCAACATCTCCAAAGGCGATTCGTTGACGATCGACGAAGTCGACGGCGAGCTCGTCGTTCTGAAAAACAACAACCAGCCGGCGTAAGCGGCCGGCAATCCGAAAAAGCATTTCGGTTTCCTTCGGGGAATCGGAGTGCTTTTTCGCGCGTTTTGCGGGGTGTCGTGGGGATACGGGGTTTTCATCGGTTTCACGAAATGGTACACTTTGGTTACTATGTGAATGAGGGAACGATCATGTCCAAAACGAAAACGAAGTTTTGCTGTCAGGAATGCGGATACGAGTCGCCGAAATGGCTTGGCAAATGTCCGGGCTGCAACGGCTGGAATACGATGGTCGAGGAAGTCGAAATAACGGGCAAGTCGAAAGGTTTCCATACGGCCTTGACCCAGACGAAAGAAAAAGCGACCTCGATCATACATATAGAAAGCAGTCACGAAAAACGAATTTTGACCCAAATGAATGAATTGAACCGGGTACTGGGCGGAGGCGTCGTTCCGGGTTCCCTGATTCTGGTCGGCGGCGATCCCGGCATCGGCAAGTCGACGCTGCTGCTGCAGACGTCGCACAGCTTGGCCGCAGTCGGCCTGAAAGTGCTGTATATCTCCGGGGAGGAATCGACCCGTCAAATCAAGCTGCGGGCCGATCGGCTCGGCGCCTTGTCGGACCGCTTGTTCGTCCTGTGCGAGACGAACGTCGAGCTGATCGAGGAAGCGATCGAGAACGTGCAGCCGGATTTCATGGTCGTCGACTCGATCCAGACGGTGTTCCACCCGGCCGTGACGTCCGCGCCGGGCAGTGTCGCGCAAGTGAGAGAATGTACCGGGCATTTTATGCGAATAGCTAAGATACGAGGCATCGCGACGGTACTGGTCGGGCACGTGACGAAGGAAGGCGCTATCGCGGGGCCGCGGTTGCTTGAGCATATGGTGGACTGCGTCCTTTACTTCGAAGGGGAGCGTCATCACGCCTACCGGCTGCTGCGAGCGGTCAAAAACCGGTTCGGCTCCACGAACGAAATGGGTATTTTCGAAATGAACGAGGGCGGCTTGGCCGAGGTGACGAACCCGTCGGAGCTGTTCTTGTCCGAACGGCCGCTCGGCGTATCCGGCTCTACGGTCGTCGCCAGCATGGAAGGGACTCGCCCGGTGCTCGTCGAGCTGCAGGCGCTCGTCTCCAGCACGAATTTTCCGAGTCCGCGGCGCATGTCCGCCGGCATCGATCATAACCGGCTTTCGCTAATCATAGCCGTGTTGGAAAAAAGAGTCGGCCTTTTCCTGCAAAACCAGGACGCGTACTTGAACGTAGCGGGCGGCGTCAAGCTCGACGAGCCCGCGGTCGATTTGGCGGCGGCCGTAGCCATCGCTTCCAGCTTCAAGGACCGCCCGACGCAGCCGTTCGACGTCGTATTCGGCGAAATCGGCCTGACCGGCGAAGTGCGCGGCGTATCGCGCATCGATCAGCGGGTGAAGGAAGCGCAGAAGCTCGGCTTCAAGCGGGTCATCATGCCGCGCAAAAGCATGAAGGGATGGACGCCTCCCCAAGGCGTCGAAATTATCGGGGTGGATACGGTTGCGGACGCATTGAACGCCGCGTTGGAATAACGGCAGTGTCGACAGGGGGGATGGAGATGAAGGAAGGAACGCAGCAGGAAATCATGACGCAAATTTTGCAATTGGTCGCACCCGGCACGCCGTTTCGCGAAGGGTTGGAGAACGTTCTTCGGGCCAAGACGGGAGCTCTCATCGTCGTCGGCTACAGTCCGGAAGTGATGGAGCTTGTGGACGGCGGCTTCTCGATCAATTGCGATTTTTCCCCGAACTACTTGTACGAGTTGGCCAAGATGGACGGGGCCATCATTTTGAGCGAAGATATCAAGCGTATTTTGTACGCCAATACGCAGCTGATCCCGGATTCCTCGATCCCTTCCATCGAGACGGGCATCCGTCACCGGACCGCCGAACGCGTAGCGAAGCAGACCGGCAAGCTGGTCGTCTCCATTTCCCAGCGCCGGAACGTCATCACGGTTTATCAGGGCAACTTGCGTTATGCGCTCAAAGATATCGGCGTCATCTTGACGAAAGCGAATCAGGCGATCCAGACGATGGAGAAGTACCGCTCCGTGCTCGACCAGGCGTTTACGAATTTGGGCGCTTCCGAATTCGAGGAGCTCGTGACGCTGCACGAGGTGGCGAACGTCATCCAGCGGGTCGAAATGGTGCTTCGCGTCAAAGCCGAAATCAAACGGTACATCAATGAGCTCGGAACGGAAGGACGGCTGATCAGCATGCAGCTCGAGGAGCTGGTCGGCTCGACGGATCAGGAATCGCTGCTGCTCATCAAAGACTACTGCCGCGACTGCAGCGAGGAGAAGGTTCGCGAAATTGCGGCGTCGCTGCGCAAGCTGAGCTCGGAGGAGCTGCTCGATCAGCAGCACATCATCCGGATACTCGGTTATCCGTATTCGAACACGATGATGGAAGAGACGGTGGCGCCGCGCGGATACCGGATGCTGCACAAGCTGCCGAGACTGCCCTCCGTCATCATCCACAACCTCGTGGAGACGTTCGAGCGGCTGCCGCATATGGTCATGGCGACGATCGAGGAGCTGGACGAAGTCGACGGCATCGGCGAAGTCCGGGCAAGAGCGATCAAGGAAGGGCTTAGAAGGATGCAGGAACAATTGTTCATTGACAGACATATCTAAATTGCCTACAATCAGAAGATAGGTTCGTAAGTCCCGGTCGTTCGCGGCATGAAGCGGGCCTTATTGGGGCATAGTATAGGTTAGAGGTGGAGCCTTTCATGATCAGAAACTCAATTCCCAGCATGTTTACGGTAGGCAATTTGTTCCTGGGGATTGTCGCCATCATATTGGCGTTCAATTCGGGTGCGGATAACAAGAATGCGGAGCTAGCCGCCATTTTCGTTATCGTGGCCATGCTTCTGGACGGCTTGGACGGACGCGTGGCGCGCGCATTGAACGCGCAAAGCGAATTCGGGAAAGAGCTCGACTCCTTGTCCGATGTCATTTCGTTCGGCGTTGCGCCGGCTTTTATTATGTATGTGGTCGCTTTTCAAGAGCTGAACATGTCGGCTCTCGCCTGGATCGTCACGGCCGTGTTCCCGATTTGCGGGGCGCTTCGCTTGGCCCGGTTCAACGTTATATCGGGAGTGCCCGGCTATTTTATCGGCTTGCCGATTCCGGCTGCGGGCAGCGTCCTCAGCACGCTGGCTCTGTTCCACAATGAAATTCCGACTTCGATTTTGCTTGCCAGCACGCTGGTGTTGTCGTTCCTGATGGTCAGCACGGTGAAATACCCGAACTTCAAGAAGGTCGGCATCCCGAAGACGGCTTTGTGGCTTACGCCGATCATCGTCGCCGGCGCGGTTACGCTGGCGGTGATCTACCCGGGCATTTTGTCGAAGCTGATTTTCGTGCCGTTGGTTATTTACGCGCTGTACGGTTTGAACGGGCTAAAAAAAAACGCTAGACGGCTGTTTCGCCGCCGCAAACGGATGAACGCCGCCGACGAGCCTTCCAAGAGCGAGACGCACGGTTAACGGCTTACCCAAAGGAATAGATCGAAAGTAAAAAGCATTTATTTTCTGAGGTTCAGAAAATAAATGCTTTTTTGTCGTTATCGAACCGTCCGTCGTCAGGACAAGTTGAACAGCCCGAGCGTGGAGCATTTCTTCGATTCCTTGTCGATGATTTCGTCCAGATCGAGGTTGAGCAGGTTGCACAGCGACGACAAATAGAACAAATGCTTGCCGAGCTGCACGGTAATCGCATCGACGCAATTTTCGCATAATTCGCCGTTGATATGGGTTTGGATCAGCGCCTTCGCCTCTTCGAGCGACAGGTCGTCCGGATAAGGCTGCTTGTTGGCTTGCAAGGTAATGCAACCGCATTCGGTTACGGATTTGATGACGCTCCGGTTGACGGATGCGCTCGATTGCTGCGATTTGGACAAGACGTCGAGTAAGCTTCGGTGACGGAGTAGCAATTCGGATACTTGCTCTTGAAACTGCTTTAACGTTAAGCCGCTCATTCCATTCACCCCGTGTTCCCATAATCTCACTATGTTTCATTATAAAAGAATCGCCGGCAAAGTTCAATTTGCAGGAAAAAGTTTACTGCTCCGGATTAGGCCCGCGCAAATTGGATCATAATTGGTAATGGGGAAACACGAACTGTTGATTTGGAGGTGATGTTGGTTGGCAAAACGGCAACTTCAGCTTTTGCTGACATTGGCGGGAGGCTTGTTGGGGTACTGGCGCAAGGAAGCGATCGAGCAATTTTTGTTACCTATTGTGGGCCCGTTGTTCGGGATCGATACTATTCCGGGAATGGCGTACTGGGCCGCTTTCGGCTGTGCGGCGATCGTAATGGCGGCGTCCGCCTGGCTGCTCGGCTCCGGCTTCGAACGGATTCGGGATTGGGAGGATCGCGTGGCGAAAACGCCTTCGCTCGAATTGTTCTCGGGATTGGCGGGGCTCTTGCTCGGGCTCGTCATCGCCGCGCTGCTGTTTCCGACGCTGGCCCGCGCGGGCGACGTCGGGACGCTGCTCGCTTATGCGTCGACCGCCTTTCTGGGCGTCAGCGGCTTTCGCATCGGCTACAAGAAGCGCGAGGATTTGGTCCATGTCGCGACGTTCGGCTTCGGGGACAAGAAGAAGAAGGGCGCCCCGATCAAGGACGAGCACAAAATATTGGACACGAGCGTCATTATCGACGGGCGGATCGCCGACATTTGCAAAACCGGCTTTATCGAGGGAACGCTGGTCATTCCGGAATTCGTGCTGGAGGAGCTTCAGCACATCGCCGATTCGTCCGATCTGCTCAAGCGCAACCGCGGCCGCCGCGGGCTGGACATTCTGAACAAGATCCAGAAAGAGCTCGACGTCAAGGTGCTCATCTACGAGGGCGACTTCGAGGAAATTTCCGAGGTGGACAGCAAGCTCGTCCGGTTGGCCAAGGCGCTTCAGGGCAAGGTGATCACGAACGATTTCAACCTGAACAAAGTGTGCGAGCTGCAGGGCGTGTCGGTGCTCAACATCAACGATCTGGCCAACGCGGTGAAGCCGGTCGTGCTGCCGGGCGAAGAAATTCTCGTCCAGGTGATCAAGGACGGCAAGGAGCACGGCCAGGGCGTCGCGTACTTGGACGACGGCACGATGATCGTCGTCGAGGGCGGGCGCGAGTATATCGGCGCCACGATCGAGGTGCTCGTAACGAGCGTATTGCAGACGTCGGCGGGAAGGATGATTTTCGCCAAGCCGAAACTGTTGGAAAAAGCGCTGTAAACCGTTATGATAGAAGTTGGCGCCTGAGCAAGCCTTGGGCACCGATTTCATGAACGGATACAGCGGGGTAGAAGAAGATGACAACATATGGCGTCGTCGTTGTGGCGGCGGGCAAAGGAACCCGGATGGGAACGTCCGAGAGCAAGCAGTTTTTGGAGGTAGGCGGCAAGCCGATTCTCGTGCATACGCTCGAGACGTTCCAGCGGCTGCCTCGGATCGAGGCGATCGTGGTCGTTACCGGGAGCGGCGATATCGGGCGGTGCGTCGGCTATGTCGAACGATACGGCTTGACGAAAGTGACGGCCATCACGGCCGGCGGATCGGAGAGACAGCATTCGGTCCGCATCGGACTGGAGCGCCTTCCGGACGGAATCGAGGTCGTCGCCGTACATGACGGCGTACGTCCGTTCCTGACCGGGGAGCTGATCGACCGCTGCTTGGACAAGGCTGGCGAATCCGGAGCCGCCGTCGTGGCGGTGCCGGTGAAAGATACGATCAAGGTCGTCGATCCGTCCGGTCGGATCGAGTCGACGCCGGAGAGACGGAGCTTGTGGGCGGTGCAAACCCCACAAGCTTTTCGTCTTGACCTGCTCGTCGAAGCGCACCGGGAAGCGGAGCGGGAAGGATTCGTCGGGACGGACGACGCGACGCTCGTCGAGCGGCTCGGCCATCCCGTATACGTCGTGGAAGGCGATTACGCGAATATCAAGATTACGACGCCGGACGATATGCTGCTGGCGGAACGACTGCTGCAGGAGCGAGAGGAGAGCGATGGGTTGTGATTCGCATCGGACAAGGCTTTGACGTGCACCAGCTGGTGGAAGGGCGCAAGTGCATTATCGGCGGCGTGGACATTCCGTACGAGAAAGGGCTGCTCGGCCATTCCGACGCGGACGTGCTGCTGCACGCGATCAGCGACGCCATTCTCGGAGCGCTCGGGAAAGGGGATATCGGCAAACATTTTCCCGATACCGATCCGGCGTTCAAGGACGCGGACAGCGTCAAGCTGCTCGAGCATGTTTGGGACATGGCGAAGCGGATGGGCTATAAGCTCGGCAACATCGATTCGACGATAATCGCCCAGAAGCCGAAGATGGCGCCGTACATTCCGGCGATGGCGGAGCTGATCGCCCGCGTGCTGGAGGCGGACGTCTCGCAGGTGAACGTGAAGGCGACGACGACGGAGCAGCTCGGCTTCACCGGCCGGGGCGAAGGAATTGCGGCGCAGTCGGTTGTCTGTTTGCAGAAAGTTGTGCTATGATCGTTCGTAAATCATTTCAGGTTGCCACGGGAGGAGCTTCTTCATGACGAGACCGATTCGCGTACGCTACGCGCCGAGCCCGACGGGTCATCTGCATATCGGCAATGCTCGGACGGCGCTGTTCAATTACTTGTTCGCGCGCCATCATAACGGCAAATTCATCATTCGCATCGAGGATACGGACGTCAAGCGCAACGTCCCCGGCGGCGTCGAGAACCAGCTGACGTATTTGAAGTGGCTCGGCGTCGATTGGGACGAAAGCGTGGACGTCGGCGGTCCGTTCGGTCCGTACTACCAAACGCAAAGGCTCGATATTTACCGCAAGTACGCCGAGCAGCTTATAGCGGAAGGCCGCGCGTACTATTGCTACTGCACGGAAGAAGAGCTGGAGCGGGAGCGGGAGGAGCAGACCGCTCGCGGAGAGACGCCGCGCTATTCCGGCAAGCATCGGAACTTGACCGAGGAGCAGCGCCGGGCGTACGAGGCGGAAGGCCGCGTGCCGAGCATCCGGTTTCGGGTGGCGGAAGGGAAGTCGTACACGTTCCGCGACCTTGTGAAAGGCGATATCACGTTCGAATCGGACGGCATCGGCGATTTCGTCATTATTAAGAAAGACGGCATCGCGACTTACAACTTCGCCGTCGTCGTCGACGATTATCTGATGGAAATCTCCCACGTGCTGCGCGGCGAGGACCATATCTCGAACACCCCGCGCCAGCTGATGATTTACGAAGCGCTCGGCTGGGAGCCGCCGCATTTCGCGCACATGACGCTGATCGTGAACGAGCAGCGCAAAAAGCTGAGCAAGCGGGACGAGTCGATCATCCAATTCATCGAGCAGTACGACCAGCTCGGCTATTTGCCGGAGGCGATGTTCAACTTCATCGCGCTGCTCGGCTGGTCCCCCGAAGGGGAGAACGAAATCTTCACCCGCGACGAGTTGATAGCGGCTTTCGATGCGGATCGGCTGTCGAAGAGCCCGGCGTTTTTTGATAAGAACAAGCTGAATTGGATGAACAACCATTACTTGAAAAAGGCCGACCCGGCGCGCGTCACGGAGCTGGCGATTCCGCACTTGCAGAAGGCGGGACGCATCCCGGCCGACCTCGACCCGCAGAAGCGGGAATGGGTGCAGTCGCTCGTGGCGCTCTATCAGGAGCAGCTGAACTGCGCCGCCGACATCGTGCCGCTGACGGACATGTTTTTCGCCGACGAACCGGCCGACGACGAGGAAGGCCGAGCCGTGCTGGCGGAGGCGCACGTGCCGGATGTGCTGCGCGCTTTCTTGACGCAAGTCGAGCAGGCGTCGGAGTTTACGCCCGAGGCGATCCAAGCGATGCTTAAGAGCGTGCAAAAGGATACGGGCTACAAAGGCAAGCAATTGTTCATGCCGGTCCGCGTCGCCTTGACCGGTCAGGTGCACGGCCGCGATCTGAATCAGACGATCGCGCTGCTCGGGCGCGGCCGGGTTGCGGAAAGACTGCGCAACCGGTTGTCAGCTTTCGCCTGATATTGTATACTTGTTGTAATTTCTTACAACGAACCAAAGGCATCGATCGGGAGAGTACGTAAAGACCGGGTTTCCCAGAGAGGGCGATCGGCGTCGGATGACGCCGGGTGCGAGTCGCCTATTCCCGCCGCTACGGAAATGCGCCCGTGAGCCGCACGGCCGAGCTGCTTCATGCAGGGTAGGCGTCGCCGTATGAATCCGCGTTAAGGATACGAGACGGACGGTTATTCGTCGTGCTTCGCGGTTGTCGCGAGCGGCGCGAGCCCGTCCAAGCAGAGTGGAACCGCGATAAGACGCCTCTGCAGCTACGGCTGCAGAGGCTTTTTGTATGAAAAAATCAGGGAGATCGAAAGAGGGGTGTGTCCATGTTCAGCCGCATGAAATCGGATATTCAGGCCGTATTCGACAACGATCCGGCCGCTCGCAGCGTCTTCGAGGTGATTTTCACCTATTCCGGTCTGCATGCCATATGGGCGCACCGGCTTGCACACTGGTTTTTCAACCGCCGCTGGTTCACGATCGCCCGCATCATCTCACAGGTGAGCCGGTTTATGACGGGGATCGAGATACACCCGGGAGCGCGTATCGGCCGGAGGCTGTTCATCGATCACGGCATGGGCGTCGTCATCGGGGAGACGTGCGAGATCGGCGACGACGTCGTGCTGTATCAAGGCGTCACGCTGGGCGGCACCGGCAAGGAGAAGGGCAAGCGCCATCCCACGATCGGCAACAACGTCGTCATCGCCTCCGGCGCCAAAGTGCTCGGCTCGTTCCGGGTCGGCGACAACGCCAAGATCGGAGCGAACGCCGTCGTGCTGGAGGAAGTGCCCGAGAACAGCACCGTCGTCGGCTTGAAAGCCCGGATCGTCAAGCGCAACGGGGTAAGCCTCAACAAGCTTGATCACGACAAGCTGCCGGATCCGCTGATCGAGGTGTTCCGGCATATGGAGAAGCAAATCCAGGAATTGCGCACGGAAGTGGAGCGGCTCCAAGGCGAGCTGAAACGATTTAACGGAGGGGTTCAACCGTATGAGTCTAAAAGTATATAACACGCTGACTCGAAGCAAGGAAACGTTCGTCCCGATCACGCCGGGCAAAGTGAACATGTACGTCTGCGGTCCGACCGTGTACGACTATATTCATATCGGCAACGCAAGACCGGCGATTTTCTTCGACGTCGTGCGTCGCTATTTGGAATCGACCGGCTACGAGGTGAACTACGTCGTCAACTTCACGGACGTCGACGACAAGCTGATCCGCAAAGCGGAGCAGGTCGGCGATACGGTGCCGGAAATCGCGGAAAAGTATATCGCCGCCTACTACGAGGACATCGAGTCGCTCGGCATCCGCAAGGCGAGCGTCAATCCGAGGGTGACGGAGAACATTCCGGAGATCGTGGCGCTGATCCAGGATCTCGTGGACAAAGGCTACGCATACCCGAGCGGCGGGGACGTCTATTTCCGCACCGAGAAATTCGCGGAATACGGCAAGCTGTCGCATCAGAACCTGCAGGAGCTGCAGTTCGGCATCCGCGTCGAAGTCGGAGAGCGGAAGGAAAGCCCGCAAGATTTCGTTCTGTGGAAAGGGGCCAAGCCGGGCGAAATCCATTGGCCGAGTCCGTGGGGGGACGGCCGGCCGGGCTGGCATATCGAATGCTCCGCCATGGCGCGCAAATATTTGGGCGTGACGCTGGACATCCACGGCGGCGGGCAAGATTTGCAGTTCCCGCACCACGAATGCGAGGTCGCGCAGTCCGAATGCGCGAACGGCCATCCGCTCGCGAACTATTGGATGCATAACGGATACCTTCATATCGACAACGAGAAAATGTCGAAATCGCTCGGAAACGGCATTAACGTGAAGGAGCTCGTGAAGCGGGTGAAGCCGCAGGCGATCCGCTTCCTGTTCTTGTCCACCCATTACCGGAACCCGCTCAATTTCAGCGAAGACGCGCTGCAGCAAGCCGGCAACGGCTTGGAGCGGATCGAGAACGGCGTCGCGAACATTCGGCATCGGCTGCAGAGCGCATCCTCGGGTGCCGTCGACGAGCACGTGCGGGCCGCCGTGGAGCGGGCGAAGAAGACGTTCCGCGACAAGATGGACGACGATTTCAATACCGCGGACGCCATTACCGCCGTATTCGACCTGATCGCGGAAAGCAACGCCTACTTGGCGAAGTCCGAAGCGACCGTCGCGACGCTCGAGCTGCTGCTCGATACGCTTCGCGAATGGGACGGCGTTCTGGGCATACTAACGGAGCCGGCCGAGGAGCTGCTGGACGAAGAGATCGAGCGGCTGATCGAGGATCGGACGGAGGCGCGCAAGTCCAAAAACTGGGCGCGGGCCGACGAAATCCGCGACTTGCTGACGGCCAAAGGAATCCTGCTCGAGGATACGCCCCAAGGGCTGCGCTGGCGGCGGAAATGAAAGGGCGACGCTGATGGACGGGAATCTGTTTCAATTCGAGCCGGCGAAGGATGCGGCGCAGCTTAACCCGCTCGTTCTCGCTTATATGGGCGACGCCGTATTCGAGGTGCTCGTCCGGCAGTACGTCATCTCGCGGCCGAACCACCGGCCGAACCATTTGCACCGCGAGGCGGTGAAGTTCGTCTCCGCCAAGGCGCAGGCGCGGACGCTGCAGCTGTGGCAGCCGCACCTGACGCCGGAGGAGGCCGATATCGTGAAGCGGGGGCGCAACGCCAAGTCCGGGACGATGCCGAAAAACGCCGACGTGCTCGACTACCGGCATAGCACGGGCTTCGAGTGCTTGATCGGATTTTTATACTACACGAAACGGTTCGATCGGCTGGAACTGCTGTTCGGGCTCATGTTGGAACAACCGGGAGGAAGCTGATCGATGGAAGAAGAATGGATTGCCGGTAAACACGCCGTGCTGGAGGCGCTCCGCTCCGGCCGGACGATTCATAAAATATTCGTCGCCGAACAGGCGCAAAAGCATCATACGCAGCCGATCGTGGCGGAAGCGAAAAAGCAGCAGATCGTCATCCAGTTCGTCGACAAACGGAAGCTGGACCAGCTCGTCTCCGACGTCCCCCATCAAGGGGTCGTCGCGCAGGCGGCCGCACACGGCTACGTCGAGGTGGGCGATTTGCTGGCGAAGGCGAAGGAGCGGGGCGAGGCGCCGTTCCTGCTCATCCTGGACGAAATCGAGGATCCGCATAATTTGGGCTCGATTCTCCGAAGCGCCGACTGTACCGGGGTTCATGGCGTCATTATCCCGAAGCGGCGCTCGGTCGGCTTGACCGCGACGGTGTCGAAGACGTCGGCGGGAGCGGTCGAATACGTGCCGGTCTCGCGCGTGACGAACATCGCCCAGACGATCGACGCGCTGAAGGAAGAAGGCGTATGGGTCGCCGGCGCCGATGTGGAGGCGGAGCAGCTCGTGTACAAAGCCGACTTCACGATGCCGCTCGCCATCGTCATCGGCAACGAAAATCGCGGCATCGGCCGGCTGATCAAGGAGAAATGCGATTTCCTCGTCAAGCTGCCGATGGCCGGCCGGATCAATTCGCTCAACGCCTCCGTTGCCGCCTCCGTGCTCATGTATGAGGTCGTCCGCCAGCGCGGCGCGACGGTCTCGTAACCGTCCTGGTCGGGAGAGGATGAAACAAATCGTCATCGTGGACGGCTACAATATCATCGGATCGTGGCCGGAACTGCAGAAGCTGAAAGACATCAGCCTGGAACAGGCGCGGGACCGGCTCATCGACATGATGGCCGATTACCAGTCGTACCGGGGCAACAAAGTGTACGTCGTTTTCGACGCGCACCAAGTCCCCGGGATCGGCGGCGTCTACAGCCAGCATAAAGTCGAGGTGCTGTATACCCGGGAGAAAGAAACCGCGGACGAGCGAATCGAGAGACTGGTAGCGGAGCTGAAAGGAAGGCGGGTGCAAATCTACGTCGCGACCTCCGATTCGGTGGAGCAGCACGTTACGTTCGGACAAGGCGCTCTCCGGCTGCCCGCGAGAGAGCTGCGGCTCGCCATCCGCGAGATCCGCAAGGAAATCCGGGTCAAAATCGAAGAATCGACGGCTCCGGCCAAAAACTCGATCGACAGCAAGCTGAGCGATTCGATGCGGGAGCTGTTCGAAAAATGGCGGCGAGGCAAGTGAGGAAACGTTACGCCAACCTACTTATTCCCTGTACGGCGCGGTTGACGATGTTAGATTACATAATGTATACTAATCCTATCTTTCGAAGTGGATCGCTAGGTTCAGCTTGCAGCCGGAGGGATATTGGTGAGCATCGACCTCAAAGATTCGAGAATGCACGATTACGACCTGATGGCCGACGAAGAGGTAGTGGAATCGGTACGCGAAGGCAGCAGCGAGGCGCTCGAGTACTTGATCAACAAGTACAAAAATTTTGTCCGTGCCAAAGCGAGATCCTACTTCCTGATCGGAGCCGATCGCGAGGATATCGTGCAGGAAGGCATGATCGGCCTGTACAAGTCGATCCGCGACTTCCGCGAGGACAAGCTTGCCACGTTCAAGGCGTTCGCCGAGCTGTGCATTACCCGCCAGATCATTACGGCCATCAAAACCGCCACCCGGCAAAAGCACATCCCGCTTAATTCGTACGTATCGCTGGACAAGCCCATCTACGACGAGGATTCGGACCGGACGCTGCTCGACGTCATCTGCGGCTCCCGCGTCACCGACCCGGAGGAGCTCATCATCAATCAGGAGGAGTTCAGCGGTCTCGAGGATAAGATGGGAGAGATTTTGAGCGATCTCGAGCGCAAGGTGCTCATGCTTTACTTGGACGGACGTTCGTATCAGGAAATCGCGGTCGATCTGGACCGGCACGTGAAATCGATCGACAATGCGCTCCAGCGAGTGAAGCGCAAGCTCGAGCGTTATTTGGAAGTGCGCGACGTATAAGGGCATTCCCGTTTTCCGCGAGGAAGAGGAATGTCCTTTTGTTATAGTCGGGTTCGCGTTATTGGAAGATTCGGGTTTAGAGAAGGAGCGTTTCGGCAACACTGGTACGAGTCGGTTCAGGCGCGACACACACGAGGGCGTTTTCTTGACACGCCTATCAGTCTGTGATAAAGTGGTTCAGGTAGCCCTTTTCCGGGGGTTTTTTGTTATGTCCGCGAAATTTGGGGCGCCGCAGGTTTGGAGGTGTAATCGTGACATTTGTGCAAAGAATGAAGCAAGGCTTCGGCTCGACCTTTTCGTTTTTCGCCGACAGCTGGTCGGAGTTGAAGAAGGTAAAATGGCCAAGCCGTAAGGAGCTCACCAGTTACACCCTTGTGGTACTTGCGACGTGCACGTTTATGACCATCTACTTTTGGCTGATTGACCTCGGGCTGAGCGAAATCCTGCGCCTGTTCGAATAATGGGAGCCGGGTGACATTATGGAGAAAAGATGGTACGTCGTACATACCTATTCCGGGTATGAGAACAAAGTCAAAGCGAACTTGGAAAAACGCGTGGACTCGATGAACATGCAGGATAAGATTTTCCGCGTGCTCGTTCCGATGGAAGAAGAGATCGTGAACAAGGACGGCAAGAAGAAAACCGTCATGCGGAAAGTATATCCGGGCTACGTGCTCGTCGAAATGATCCAGACGGACGATTCGTGGTACGTCGTGCGCAATACGCCGGGCGTGACCGGATTCGTCGGATCGACCGGATCGGGCTCGAAGCCGACGGCATTGCTGCCGGAGGAAGTCGACGCGATTCTGAAGCACATGGGCATCGAGGAGCCGAAGCCGAAGATCGATTTCGAGCTCAAGGAAACCGTCCGCGTCAAGGTAGGTCCGTTCGCGAACTTCGTCGGCACGGTCGAAGATATTTTGACCGACAAGGCGAAGCTGAAAGTGCACGTCAACATGTTTGGACGGGAAACCCCGCTGGAGTTGGAATACACTCAAGTGGAGAAGATATAAGATTCGGGTCGGCGCCATCCTCGGATGATTCGGTCCGGCTTCTAACGTTTTTATCCGGTTTCTGGGTCTGTCTATCGGATGGACTCTCCGTGGGAGGGTGCCGCAAGGTCCCGCTCGCACCACATTACGAGCAAGGAGGTGTGTCGCATGGCTAAAAAGGTTATCAAGATGGTGAAGCTTCAAGTTCCGGCCGGCAAAGCGAACCCGGCGCCGCCAATCGGTCCCGCACTCGGTCAAGCAGGGGTCAACATCATGGCGTTCTGCAAAGAGTTCAACGCGCGTACCGCCGATCAAGCCGGTTTGATCATTCCGGTCGTGATCACGGTATTCGAAGACCGTTCCTTCACGTTCGAGACGAAGACGCCTCCGGCTGCTGTATTGCTGCGCGTTGCCGCCAAGATCGAAAAAGGATCCGGCGAGCCGAACAAGAAGAAAGTCGCTACGGTGAAGCGTGACGTCGTCCGCCAAATCGCCGAGCAAAAAATGCAAGACCTGAACGCCGCTTCGGTAGAAGCCGCAATGCGTATGGTCGAAGGTACCGCCCGCAGCATGGGCGTCGTCGTAGAAGACTGATCGCAATCGTTTGTTTGAGGCGGTCGCAGGACCGCGACAGTGGGAGGATTTTCCGCTAACACCACACAAGGAGGATGTACGAACATGGCAAAACGCGGCAAGAAGTACCAAGAAGTTGCCAAGCTTGTCAATCCGGACGCCAGCTATGAGCCGGCGGAAGCGATTGAACTCGTGAAGAAGGCAGCTCCCGCCAAATTCGACGAAACCGTCGAAGTCGCCGTTCGTCTCGGGGTCGACCCGAAGAAGCAAGACCAAGCCGTCCGCGGCGTCGTCGTGCTTCCGAACGGTACGGGTAAAACGAAGCGCGTCCTCGTGTTCGCAAAAGGCGACAAGGCGAAAGAAGCCGAAGCGGCCGGAGCGGACTTCGTCGGGGATCAAGATTTGATCAACAAAATCCAGCAAGGCTGGTTCGATTTCGACGTCTGCGTCGCTACGCCGGACATGATGAGCGAAGTCGGTAAACTGGGCCGTCTGCTCGGGGGCAAAGGCTTGATGCCGAACCCGAAAGCCGGTACCGTTACGTTTGACGTGGCTAACGCCGTGAAGGAAATCAAGGCCGGTAAAATCGAGTACCGTCTCGACCGCGCCGGACAAATTCACGCTCCGATCGGGAAAGTATCGTTTGGCGCCGAGCAGCTGCAAGAAAACTTCCGCGCTTTGGTGGAAGCTCTCGTGCGTGCGAAGCCGGCAGCGGCCAAAGGCGTATACTTGCGCAACATCGCCGTTTCCTCGACGATGGGCCCGAGCGTTCGCGTAAACCCGCAAACGTTCCGCTGATTTCCGCGGCTCCGCTTTGGCGAACTTCGCCATTTGCATTTTGCGGGCGGACGTGGTAATCTGTTAGAGGTTTTCCAAAAGCGAATATGTTGACCGTAGACAGTAGGTGCCGCAAGGCTTAATGTCCTACCGAGGTGTTGCGATACAATGCAGCAAGCTTTTTCCTTAGCGAAAAAGTTGCATGGAACGTCATGCCTCCGTCTAACCAACGGAGGCTTTTTCGTTGGCTGTACGGCAACATCGCGCCAAGCAAGAAGCCAGTTTTTCAGGAGGTGTACAGATGGCAAACGCAAAAGTGCTTCAAGAGAAACAGCAAGTCGTGTCCGACGTAACGGCGAAGCTGCGCGACAGCGCGAGCACGATCGTTGCCGACTACCGCGGGCTGAACGTGGCTCAAGTGACCGAGCTGCGCAAGCGTCTCCGCGAAGCGGGCGTCGATTTCCAAGTGTTGAAAAACACGCTCGTTCGCCGTGCGACCGCCGAAGCCGGTTTGACCGACCTCGACAGCGCATTGACGGGACCGACCGCCGTGGCGTTCAGCAAAGACGACGTCGTCGTAGCGGCTAAAATCTTGTCGGAATTCGCGAAAAAGAACGACGCGCTGCAAGTCAAAGGCGGCGTAGTCGAAGGCCGCGTCGTGGACGTAGCCCAAATCAAGGCACTGGCGGACCTGCCTTCCCGCGAAGGTCTGTTGTCCATGTTGCTCAGCGTGCTGCAAGCGCCGATCCGCAACTTCGCCCTCGCGGTCAAAGCGGTATCGGAAAAGCAAGAAGGCGGAGCGCAAGCATAAGCTTTCGATTTTTTATCCCAAATACGTATCTATGGAGGGTTAACCCATGAGCAAAGAGCAAATCTTGGAAGCCATTAAAGGCATGACGGTTCTCGAACTGAACGATCTTGTCAAAGCGATCGAAGAAGAATTCGGCGTAACGGCGGCTGCACCGGTAGCGGTAGTAGCAGGCGGCGGCGCTGCTGAAGTGGAAGAGCAAACGGAATTCGACGTTATCCTCGTCGACGCCGGCGCTTCCAAAATCAACGTTATCAAAGTCGTTCGCGAAATTACGGGTCTCGGCCTGAAAGAAGCGAAAGACCTCGTAGACGGCGCGCCGAAGCCGATCAAAGAGAGAGTGTCCAAAGAAGACGCGGAAGCGCTCAAGGGCAAGCTCGAAGAAGCTGGCGCAAAAGTAGAAGTGAAGTAATTTCGGCAAACGCAAATCCCCTTTGGAGCCTGGCGCTTCAAGGGGGATTGTTGCATTCGCGGAGGGATGCTGAATGGCGGATCATTATTATTCGAAGAAGCCGACGGCGGCGAGCGACCGCCAGACGATCCGGACCGAGCTGCGCGGCCGAACGTTCGCCTTTACGAGCGATGCCGGCGTATTTTCCAAGGAAGGGATCGACTTTGGCAGCCGTCTCCTGATCGAGACGATGGACATCGCCGAGACGGACGAGGTGCTTGACGTCGGCTGCGGCTACGGGCCGATCGGCATAACCGCGGCGACGCTGGCCAAGCGTGGGCGCGTCACGATGGTCGACATCAACGAAAGGGCGGTGGAGCTCGCCCGCGCCAATGCGGCGGCCAATCAAGTGTCGAACGTCGAGGTGAAGCAGGGCGACCTGTTCGAGCCGGTGGCGGGACGCGCGTTTACGAAAATTTTATCGAATCCGCCGATCCGGGCGGGCAAGCAGGTCGTGCACCGCATTTTCGAGGAGGCGCATCAGCATTTGGTCGAAGGGGGTCAATTGTGGATCGTCATTCAGAAGAAGCAGGGAGCGCCTTCCGCTCTCGCCAAGCTGGAATCGCTGTTCGCGTCGGTCGAAGAAGTCGATAAGGACAAGGGCTATCGCATCTATTGCGCGCGGAAGTAGACCGTTCGACAAGTTTCTGCTTGACGAACGCCCGAGTAAGTTGTATTTGACTCCGGTGGCCCGTTGTGGTAATATTATAAAATGTCAGTATTAGGATGGGCGTCATGTCTTTATTTCGCTAAAATGTCAAGTCTTTTTTCGGAAGGACATGAATAATTTTGGCGAAAGAAGTATAATGTTTACATTTTGCGGAAAATCTACTTAAATGTGAACATGGGAAGGCTGCCACGCTACCGCGAAAAAGGTCTCACTTCAATTGCCGCAAGGCTTTTCGACGAGGCTTTTCTTCTTTTTTGTTTGCAGTATTTTCGAAGTCGATGTGAGGGGTGAAGGAAAGTTGGCGGGTCATACTGTTCAATACGGACGTCGCAATCGCAGAACGTACGCACGAATTAACGAGGTGCTGGAAGTCCCGAACCTGATCGAAATCCAACAAAAATCGTACCAATGGTTTTTGGACGAAGGATTGCGCGAAATGTTCCAAGATATTTCGCCGATTCAGGATTTCACGGGCAACCTGGTGCTCGAATTCATCGATTACAGCTTGGGCGAGCCGAAATATTCCGTCGATGAATCGAAGGAACGTGATGTAACGTACGCTGCTCCGCTGCGTGTCAAGGTTCGTTTAATCAATAAAGAAACCGGTGAAGTGAAGGAACAGGAAGTTTTCATGGGCGACTTCCCGCTTATGACGGATACCGGTACCTTTATTATTAACGGTGCCGAACGGGTTATCGTCAGTCAGCTCGTTCGTTCCCCCAGTGTTTATTTTAGCACAAAAATCGACAAAAACGGCAAAAAAAGTTACACCGCTACCGTCATTCCGAACCGGGGCGCTTGGCTCGAGCTGGAGACGGACGCGAAGGACATCATCTATGTGCGCATCGACCGGACGCGGAAAATTCCCGTGACCGTGCTTCTTCGCGCGCTCGGCTTCGGAACCGATGCGGAGATTATCGATCTGCTCGGCGACGATGAATATATTCGCAACACGCTCGACAAAGACAACACCGACACGACCGAAAAAGCGCTCATCGAGATTTACGAGCGTCTTCGTCCGGGCGAGCCGCCTACGCTGGACAACGCGAAGAGCTTGCTGATCGCTCGCTTCTTCGATCCGAAGCGTTACGACCTCGCGAACGTCGGCCGTTATAAAATCAACAAGAAGCTGCACATCAAAAACCGGCTGTTCAACCAACGGCTGGCGGAAACGCTGGTCAATCCCGAAACGGGCGAAATTATCGCCGAAGCCGGGCAAATGCTCGACCGCCGTCTGTTGGACGAAGTGCTGCCGTATCTGGAGAAAAACGTCGGCTTCGTCGAATACGGCGTCAGCAACGGCGTTTTGGATGCCGATCGCATCCCGATGCAGGCGATCAACGTCTATTCCCCGCTGGAAGAGGGCAAAGTCGTCAAAGTCATTTCCAACGGGATCATCGATAAATCGGTCAAGAACATTACCCCGGCGGATATCATTTCGTCGATCAACTACTTCATCAACCTGCTGCACGGCATCGGCAGCACGGACGATATCGACCACTTGGGCAACCGGAGACTGCGTTCGGTAGGCGAATTGCTGCAGAACCAGTTCCGTATCGGCTTGTCCCGGATGGAACGCGTCGTGCGCGAGCGGATGTCGATTCAGGACGCCAACGTCATCACGCCTCAAGCGTTGATCAACATCCGTCCCGTGATCGCTTCGATCAAGGAGTTTTTCGGAAGCTCCCAGCTGTCGCAGTTCATGGACCAGACGAACCCGCTTGCCGAGCTGACGCACAAGCGCCGTCTGTCCGCGCTCGGACCGGGCGGTCTGACGCGCGAGCGCGCCGGCATGGAAGTGCGCGACGTTCACCACTCCCACTACGGTCGGATGTGTCCGATCGAGACGCCGGAGGGTCCGAACATCGGCTTGATCAACTCGCTGTCCTCGTTCGCCCGCATTAACGAATACGGCTTTATCGAAGCGCCGTACCGCTGGGTCGATCCGAAGACGGGGCAGGTGACGGACCAGATCGCGTACTTGACCGCGGACGAGGAAGACAACTATGTCATCGCCCAGGCGAACGCCGAGTTGAACGAAGACGGCACGTTTGCCAACGATTCCGTCATCGTGCGCTACAAGGACGATATTTTGACGCTGCAAAAAGAGCGCGTCGACTATATGGACGTTTCGCCAAAACAGGTCGTTTCGGTCGCGACGGCGCTCATCCCGTTCCTCGAGAACGACGACTCGAACCGCGCGCTCATGGGATCGAACATGCAGCGGCAAGCCGTTCCGCTGCTCATCCCGAAATCGCCGCTCGTCGGCACGGGGATGGAGCACAAGAGCGCCAAAGATTCCGGGGTATGCGTCGTTAGCAAGCATGACGGGGTCGTGGAGCGCGTATCGGCGAACGAGGTTTGGGTACGCCGCCGCCAATTGGTCGACGGTCGTCTCGTGGAAGGCGATCTGATCAAGCACAGACTTCATAAGTTTATTCGTTCCAACCAAGGAACATGTATCAACCAACGGCCGATCGTCCGCAAAGGACAGGAAGTCCGGGTCGGCGACATCCTCGCCGACGGTCCTTCGACCGAGATGGGCGAGCTCGCGCTCGGCCGCAACGTCGTCGTCGCGTTCATGACGTGGGAAGGCTACAACTACGAGGATGCGATCCTGCTCAGCGAGAAGCTCGTCAAGGAAGACGTCTACACGTCGATCCATATCGAGGAATACGAGTCCGAAGCCCGCGATACGAAGCTCGGGCCTGAAGAAATTACGCGCGACATTCCGAACGTCGGCGAAGACGCGCTCCGCAATCTTGACGAGCGCGGCATCATTCGCGTCGGTGCGGAAATCGCGGCAGGCGACATCCTCGTCGGTAAAGTGACGCCGAAGGGCGTAACCGAGCTGACGGCGGAAGAGCGGCTGCTCCACGCCATCTTCGGCGAGAAAGCCCGCGAAGTCCGCGACACGTCGCTTCGCGTACCGCACGGTACGGACGGGATCGTCGTCGACGTCAAAGTGTTCACCCGCGAGAACGGAGACGAACTCCCGCCGGGAGTCAATCAACTCGTTCGCGTTTATATTGCCCAAAAACGTAAAATATCCGAAGGCGACAAGATGGCCGGTCGCCATGGCAACAAAGGGGTTATCGCCCGCATTTTGCCGGAGGAAGACATGCCGTTCATGCCGGACGGCACGCCGGTTCAAGTCGTGCTTAACCCGCTCGGCGTTCCGTCGCGGATGAACATCGGCCAGGTGCTCGAGGTCCATCTCGGCATGGCCGCCCTCAAGCTCGGCATCCATACCGCTACGCCGGTATTCGACGGCGCGCGCGAGGACGACGTGTTCGACACGATGGAAGAAGCCGGCATGCAGCGCAACGGCAAGACGATTCTGTACGACGGACGTACGGGCGAGCCGTTCGAACGCGAAGTGACGGTCGGCGTCATGTACATGATCAAGCTGGCGCACATGGTCGACGACAAAATCCATGCGCGCTCCACCGGTCCGTACTCGCTCGTTACGCAGCAGCCTCTCGGCGGTAAAGCCCAGTTCGGCGGCCAGCGTTTCGGGGAGATGGAAGTGTGGGCGCTGGAAGCGTACGGCGCCGCTTATACGCTGCAGGAAATTCTTACGGTCAAATCGGACGACGTCGTCGGACGCGTCAAGACATACGAATCGATCGTCAAGGGCGAGAACGTGCCGGAGCCGGGTGTTCCGGAATCGTTCAAGGTTTTGATCAAAGAGCTGCAAAGCTTAGGCATGGACGTCAAGATTTTGTCGGAGAACGAAGAGGAAATCGAGATGAAGGAGCTGGACGACGAGGACGACGTGTCCGGCGACAAGCTCAATCTCAACCTCGAAGGCGCCGAAGTCGGCATGGAATGATCCGGCGGCAACGCTGACGCAGTATACACTGGAGGAGGGTTGCTCCTTGTTGGACGTAAACAATTTCGAGTATATGAAGATCGGTCTCGCTTCGCCCGATAAAATCCGTTCCTGGTCCCGCGGGGAAGTCAAGAAGCCGGAAACGATCAACTACCGGACCTTGAAGCCGGAAAAAGAAGGCTTGTTCTGCGAGAAAATATTCGGCCCGACGAAAGACTGGGAATGCCATTGCGGCAAGTACAAGCGCGTCCGCTACAAAGGCGTCGTCTGCGATCGATGCGGCGTCGAAGTAACCCGCGCGAAAGTGCGCCGCGAGCGGATGGGCCATATCGAGCTGGCCGCGCCGGTTTCGCATATTTGGTACTTCAAGGGCATTCCGAGCCGGATGGGCTTGGCGCTTGACATGTCTCCGCGTTCGCTCGAGGAGATTATCTACTTCGCATCTTATGTCGTAACCGATCCGGGCGATACGCCGCTTGAGAAAAAGCAGCTGTTGTCCGAAAAAGAATACCGCAGCTACCGCGAGAAGTACGGCTACGCGTTCCAAGCGGGCATGGGCGCCGAAGCGGTGAAGAAGCTTCTGCAGGACATCGACATCGACAAGGAAGTCGATGCGCTGAAGGAAGAGCTTCGCACCGCCCAAGGCCAGCGCCGCAATCGCGCGATCAAGCGCGTGGAAGTAATGGAGGCGTTCCGCAATTCCGGCAACGAGCCGGAATGGATGGTGCTCGACGTTCTTCCCGTCATCCCGCCGGAGCTTCGCCCGATGGTTCAGCTGGACGGCGGACGCTTCGCGACGTCGGACTTGAACGACCTGTACCGCCGCGTCATCAACCGGAACAACCGGCTGAAGCGTTTGCTCGACCTCGGCGCACCGGATATTATCGTACAGAACGAGAAGCGGATGCTGCAGGAAGCCGTCGACGCGCTCATCGACAACGGCCGCCGCGGACGTCCGGTTACGGGTCCGGGCAACCGCCCGCTGAAGTCGCTCAGCCATATGCTGAAGGGCAAGCAGGGCCGCTTCCGGCAAAACCTGCTCGGCAAACGCGTCGACTATTCCGGACGTTCCGTTATCGTCGTCGGTCCGAGCTTGAAAATGTACCAGTGCGGTCTCCCGAAGGAAATGGCGCTCGAGCTGTTCAAGCCGTTCGTCATGAAGGAGCTCGTCAATAAAGGGCTTGCCCATAATATCAAAAGCGCGAAGCGCAAAGTCGAACGGATCAGCCCGGAAGTATGGGACGTTCTCGAAGAAGTGATCAAGGAGCATCCGGTTTTGCTGAACCGCGCCCCTACGCTTCACCGTCTCGGTATCCAGGCGTTCGAGCCGATTCTCGTGGAAGGCCGCGCGATCAAGCTGCACCCGCTCGTCTGTACGGCGTACAACGCCGACTTCGACGGCGACCAGATGGCCGTTCACGTTCCGCTCTCCGCGGAAGCGCAAGCGGAAGCGCGCATCCTGATGCTCGCCTCCGGCAACATCCTGAACCCGAAGGACGGCAAGCCGGTCGTTACGCCTTCGCAGGACATGGTTCTCGGCAGCTTCTACTTGACGATGGACAACGTGGAGGCTCCCGGTACGGGCACCATTTTCCGCAACGTCCACGAAGCGGTTTCGGCTTACCATCGCGGAGCCGCGTCGCTTCACGCGCGTGTGGCCATTCCGGCCAGAGCGCTCGGCAAAACGAGCTTTACCGAGAAGCAGCAAAACTCGCTGCTTGTCACGACCGTCGGCAAAATCATTTTCAACGAGATTTTCCCGGCCGACTTCCCGTATATTAACGAAGCGACGAAGAACAACCTGTTCAACGGCACGCCGGACGAATATTTCATTTCGGAGAAAGGCGCCAACGTCCAGGAGATTCTTCGCAGCCTGCCATCCCGCGGTGCGGTGGGCAAAGACTACCTCGGTACGATTATCGGGGAATGCTTCCGCCGTTACCATACGATGGAGACGTCCGTTATTTTGGACAAAATCAAGCAAAACGGCTTTACGTATTCGACGCGTGCGGGCATTACCGTCGCCGTCGCCGACGTTATCGTGCCGCAGGAGAAGGAAGTCGTTCTCCGCGAGTCGGAAGAAAAAGTTAGAGTCGTCATGCAGCAATATCGTCGCGGTCTTATTACCGACGACGAGCGGTACGACCGCGTCATCTCCATCTGGAGCGAAGCGAAAGACCGCATTACCGACGTTCTGATGAAGTCGCTCGACAAGTTCAATTCGATCAACATGATGGTCGAATCGAAAGCGCGGGGTAACAAATCGCAGATTACGCAGCTGGGCGGCATGCGGGGCCTCATGGCCACGCCGTCGGGCCGGATCTACGAATTGCCGATCAAATCGAACTTCCGCGAAGGCTTGACCGTCTTGGAATACTTCATCTCGACGCACGGCGCCCGGAAAGGCTTGGCGGATACGGCGCTTCGGACGGCCGACTCCGGCTACCTGACCCGTCGTCTCGTCGACGTCGCGCAAGACGTCATCGTCCGCGAGGACGACTGCGGCACGGATAAAGGGTTCATCGTCAGCAAGATTCAGGACGGCAAAGAGGTTATCGAGGATTTGTACGACCGCATCGAAGGACGCTATTCGTTCGAAACGGTTCGCCATCCGGAGACGAAAGAAATTATCGTCGGTCGCAACGAGCTGATCGATTCGACGAAGGCGGACGCCATCATCGCGGCCGGCATCGAAAAAATCCAGATCCGCTCCGTACTCAGCTGCCGCACGCGCCACGGCGTCTGCAAAAAATGCTACGGGCGTAACCTGGCGACGGGCACGCATGTCGAGATCGGCGAAGCCGTCGGCATTATCGCCGCGCAATCGATCGGCGAGCCGGGAACGCAGCTCACGATGCGTACGTTCCATACCGGGGGCGTTGCGGGCGACGATATTACCCAAGGTTTGCCGCGGATCCAGGAGCTGTTCGAAGCGCGCAATCCGAAGGGCCAAGCGACGATTTCCGAAATCGACGGTACGGTCAAAGACATTCGCGAGGGCAAGGACCGCCGCGAAATCGAGATCGAGGGCGAAGCCGAATCGAAGACGTACGCGGTCACGTACGGTTCCCGCATCCGCGTAGCGGTCGGCCAGCAGGTCGAAGCGGGCGACGAGCTGACCGAAGGCTCCATCGACCCGAAAGAAATGCTGCGCATCAAGGGCATTCGCGGCGTGCAAAATTACATTTTGCAAGAAGTACAGCGCGTGTACCGGAACCAAGGCGTTGAGATCAACGACAAGCATATCGAAGTCATGATCCGCCAGATGCTGCGCAAAATCCGCATCGTCGACAGCGGCAACACGACGCTGCTGCCGGGATCGTTCGTCGATATGCACGAGTACGAAGAGGCGAACCGCCAAGCGCTGTTCTCGGGCAAAGAGCCCGCCGTCGCGAAGCCGGTTCTGCTCGGGATTACGAAGGCGTCGCTCGAGACCGACTCGTTCTTGTCCGCGGCATCGTTCCAAGAGACGACCCGCGTCCTGACCGATGCGGCGATCAAAGGAAAAGTGGACCAGCTGCTCGGCTTGAAAGAGAACGTCATTATCGGGAAGCTCATTCCGGCCGGTACGGGCATGTCGCGTTACCGGAACATTCGGGTGTACGATCCGAACGCGGTAGAGACCGATTCCGAGGAAGAATTCAAAGAAACGGTCGCTGTCGAGTCCTAAGGTTTCGTTCTTGACACGACATTTTCAAAATGCTAAACTATCAAAGTGTGTGCCGAAGCTCTATTTTCACTGCTGTCCTTTTGGAGGAACGTCACGATGTCTTACGATAAAGTGAAGCAGGCGGAGAAGATTACGATAGGCACCAAGCAAACGACAAAGATGGTAGAGCTCGGTAAGGCTGCCGAAGTATTTGTCGCGAAAGATGCAGATCCGAGAGTAACGGCCAAGATCGTGAGCCTCTGCAAGAAGATGGGGGTTCAAGTGACATATGTCGATTCGATGAAGCAGCTTGGCAAAGCTTGCGGAATCGAAGTGGGTGCGGCCATGGCCGCAGCGGTAAACGAATGACTGAGTGCCGTGATGGTGCGACCGGCAGCCGAAGGGCAGCCGGATCGTCCGTCGCGGAGCAATCCTGTTTTTGTCGCGTGCGTCTCGCATGAATACGGCGGAATGCGCGCGGCAAGAACATTTCGTTTGCAAAAACGCGAACCACCTGGATCTGTGGGCTTGAAACGCAAAACGAGGGGAAGGAGGTGGCGACATGCCAACTATTAACCAATTGGTACGCAAAGGCCGTAAGGCGAAAATCACCAAGTCGAAATCCCCGGCTCTGCAAAAAGGGTACAACGCCCTGTCGCGGGAACAAACCGACATCAGCGCTCCGCAAAAACGCGGCGTCTGCACTCGTGTAGGCACAATGACTCCGAAGAAGCCGAACTCCGCGCTTCGGAAATATGCCCGTGTACGCTTGAGCAACAAAGTTGAGGTGACGGCTTACATTCCGGGTATCGGCCACAACCTGCAGGAGCACAGCGTCGTGCTGATCCGCGGCGGCCGGGTCAAAGACCTTCCGGGTGTACGTTACCACATCGTTCGCGGCGCATTGGATACGTCCGGCGTGAACAACCGGATGCAAGCTCGTTCCAAGTACGGAACGAAACGTCCGAAAGCGAAAAAATCGTAATCGCCGATTGGGTTATGATGAATATCGGAACAAATTATGGAATGAATTTTGCAAGAAAGGGGGATAACTATGCCTCGTAAAGGTCCCGTACCGAAAAGAGACGTACTGCCGGATCCGATTTACAACAGCAAACTCGTTACCCGACTTATCAACCGAATCATGATCGATGGGAAGCGCGGAGTCGCTCAAACGATTCTGTACAACTCGTTCAATCTGATCAAGGACCGTTCCGGCAAAGAGCCGATGGAAGTGTTCGAGCAAGCGATCAAGAACATCATGCCGGTGCTCGAAGTCAAAGCTCGCCGCGTGGGCGGTTCGAACTATCAGGTTCCGGTTGAAGTCAAGCCGGAGCGCCGTACGGCGCTTGGTCTCCGTTGGTTGGTCCACTATTCTCGTCTTCGCGGCGAGAAAACGATGGAAGAGCGTCTGGCCGCCGAAATTTTGGATGCCAGCAACAACACCGGAGCGTCGGTCAAGAAGCGTGAAGACACGCACAAAATGGCGGAAGCCAACAAAGCATTCGCTCATTATCGCTGGTAGGAAATCGATAGAAAGACTTCTTGAAGAAGTCTTTCTACATAACCCACACAGACAGCTCGAAAGGAGACGGTCGTATGGCAAGAGAGTTCTCCTTGGAAAAGACACGCAACATCGGGATTATGGCGCATATCGATGCCGGCAAAACGACCACGACCGAACGGATTCTGTTTTACACAGGCCGTACCCACAAAATCGGCGAAGTGCACGAAGGTGCGGCGACGATGGACTGGATGGAGCAAGAGCAGGAGCGCGGAATCACGATTACGTCCGCCGCTACGACTTGCCAGTGGAACAACCACCGGGTCAACATTATCGATACGCCAGGACACGTAGACTTCACGGTCGAAGTCGAACGTTCCCTGCGTGTTCTTGACGGAGCGGTTGGCGTATTCAGCGCGAAAGAAGGCGTTGAGCCGCAATCGGAAACCGTCTGGAGACAAGCGGATCGCTACGGCGTTCCGCGGATCGCGTACGTCAATAAGATGGACATCATCGGCGCCGACTTCCTTGGCGTTATTGACCAAATGCGCGATCGGTTGAAAGCAAACGCAGTCGCCATTCAGCTGCCGATCGGCGCCGAAGCCGATTTCAAAGGCATCATCGACCTGGTCGAGCAAGTGGCGTACATCTACAAGGACGACCTCGGCAAGGACATCGAGAAAGTCGAAGTTCCGGCCGAGTTCCAAGCGAAGGTTGCGGAGCTCCGCACCGAGCTGATCGAGAAAGTAGCGGAACTGGACGAAGAGCTGACGATGAAGTATTTGGAAGGAGAAGAAATCTCCATTCCGGAAATCAAAGCCGCTCTGCGCAAAGGCGTGTGCGAAGTGAAAATCTTCCCGGTCATTTGCGGTTCGTCTTATAAGAATAAAGGGGTTCAGCTCATGCTGGACGCCGTCATCGACTACTTGCCGGCTCCGATCGACGTACCGGATATCCGCGGTACGCTTGAAGACGGTACGGAAGTCAGCCGCAAATCGAGCGACACGGAGCCGTTCTCGGCTTTGGCGTTCAAAATTGCAACGGACCCGTATGTCGGTAAGCTGACGTTCTTCCGCGTTTACTCCGGCGTACTTCAGTCCGGCTCGTACGTACTGAATGCGACGAAGGGCAAGCGCGAGCGTATCGGCCGTATTCTCCAAATGCATGCGAACAGCCGTCAAGAAATCAGCGAAGTATACGCTGGCGACATCGCGGCTGCCGTAGGCTTGAAGGATACGATCACCGGCGACACGCTGTGCGACGAGAAGCATCCGGTTATTCTGGAGTCGATGAACTTCCCGGATCCGGTTATCGACATCGCCGTCGAACCGAAAACGAAAGCCGACCAAGACAAGATGGGCGTCGCCCTCTCCAAATTGGCGGAAGAAGATCCGACTTTCCGTTACTACACCGACGAAGAAACGGGCCAAACGATTATCCAAGGTATGGGCGAGCTCCACTTGGAAATTATCGTCGACCGCATGCTTCGCGAGTTTAAAGTCGAAACGAACGTCGGTAAGCCGCAAGTCGCTTATCGCGAAACGTTCCGCTCCCCGGCGAAAGTCGAAGGGAAATTCGTGCGCCAGTCCGGCGGCCGCGGTCAATACGGTCACGTATGGATCGAGTTCGAGCCGCTCGAACCGGGAACGGGCTTCCAGTTCGAGAACAAAATCGTCGGCGGCGTAGTACCGAGAGAGTACATCCCTGCCGTTCAAGCCGGTATCGAAGAATCGATGAAAAACGGCGTTCTCGCCGGATATCCGCTCGTGGACCTGAAAGCTACGATCGTAGACGGATCGTACCACGATGTCGACTCCAGTGAAATGGCGTTTAAAATCGCGGGTTCGATGGCGCTTAAAGCGGCGAAGGACAAGTGTAACCCGGCTATTCTCGAGCCGATCATGAAAGTGGAAGTTACCGTTCCGGACGAGTATATGGGCGACGTCATGGGCGACTTGAACTCCCGCCGCGGCCGTATCGAAGGTATGGATTCCCGCGCAGGCGCTCAAATCATCCGTGCGAAAGTACCGCTCGCCGAGATGTTCGGCTATTCCACGACGCTTCGTTCGCGTACGCAAGGTCGCGGCGTTTACTCGATGGAAATTTCCCATTATGAAGAAGTGCCTAAGAGCATTGCAGAAGAAATTATTGCAAAGAACAAGGGCGCATAATCATAATCTCTTATTTAAGGAGGAATTGTTGTCATGGCAAAAGCGAAATTTGAACGCAACAAGCCGCACGTTAACATCGGTACCATCGGTCACGTCGACCACGGTAAAACGACTTTGACGGCGGCCATCACGACCGTTTTGGCGAAAAAATACGGTGGTAACGCCGTAGCGTTCGACCAAATCGACAAAGCTCCGGAAGAGCGCGAGCGCGGCATTACGATTTCGACGGCTCACGTCGAATACGAAACGCCGAACCGCCACTACGCTCACGTAGACTGCCCGGGACACGCCGACTACGTTAAAAACATGATCACCGGCGCAGCTCAAATGGACGGCGCGATCCTCGTCGTATCCGCTGCTGACGGTCCTATGCCGCAAACGCGCGAGCACATCCTGCTCTCCCGTAACGTAGGCGTTCCTTACATCGTCGTATTCTTGAACAAATGCGACATGGTTGAAGACGAAGAGCTGCTCGAGCTCGTTGAAATGGAAGTTCGCGACCTGCTCAACGAATACGAATTTCCGGGCGACGACACGCCGATCATCCGCGGCGCTGCACGTCCGGCTCTCGAAGATCCGAACGGTCCTTGGGCCGACAAGATCGTCGAGCTGTTCGAGCAAATCGACACGTACATCCCGACTCCGCAACGTGACACCGACAAGCCGTTCCTTATGCCTGTCGAGGACGTGTTCACGATCACGGGCCGCGGTACGGTTGCTACGGGTCGCGTAGAGCGCGGTACGGTTAAAGTCGGCGACGAGATCGAAATCATCGGTCTGGCCGAAGAAACTCGCAAATCGGTCGTTACGGGCGTTGAAATGTTCCGTAAGCTGCTCGACTCCGCACAAGCGGGCGACAACATCGGCGCATTGCTCCGCGGCGTTGACCGTAAAGACATCGAGCGCGGCCAAGTTTTGGCGAAGCCGGGTTCGGTTAAACCGCACACGAACTTCTCCGCTCAAGTATACGTCCTGACCAAAGAAGAAGGCGGCCGTCATAAGCCTTTCTTCACGGGCTACCGTCCGCAGTTCTACTTCCGGACGACTGACGTTACGGGCATCATCAACCTGCCGGAAGGTACGGAAATGGTTATGCCGGGCGACAACATCACCGTTACGGTTGAGCTGATCGCTCCGATCGCTATCGAAGAAGGAACTCGCTTCTCGATCCGCGAAGGCGGACGGACCGTAGGATCCGGCGCGGTTGTAACGATCACGAAGTAAGCGGATGCGAGCCTTCGCTCGCGAAGCTACATTATAATAGAAGAAACGGTCCTCGGCGGAACACGCCGGGGACCTTCTTTTTGTGGTTTTGCATGTTCCGGAAATACTGAATACCAAGATAAATTTAATAATTACAAAATAGTAAATATAACTATTTGAAAAATTTGGGTTTATTATATAATATGTACAGGCGAAAGGAGGAGACAAGTTCAAAAAGCTTGGAAGTGCCAAGAATTAAGTGTTTGTGACATCTCTGTGTTGAGTACACACAACCTGAAAACGTTGTCGTGACACGACCATCTATATCATGGGATACCCAAACAGGTGCTTGGAGGATAGATACGGCATTCGCTTGGAAAGTTGACTCCAGCGGGAAAAAGTATTGGAGGCAAGACAAAGAATGGTGGTGTTGCGATCTCATGTATAAGACAGATGATATCGGTGCATTCGATCAATTTGGTCTTTATTTTACTAACAGCGATGTGAGTAAATTGAGAAATGTTGGGTCCCATTATTTGCGGCTCTGGAATGCCAATGATTCGATAACAGAAACGAAAACGCAGCCTTCAGCTTCAACCGCTCAGGGAGTATCGTTTGTAGGACAAGATACAATAACATATCGGGGAGCCTCATTTCCACAGGATGGCCTTGACTATAACTGGGATGACGGTGTGTTAGCGACTTATTTTAGAGTAACAGAGGTTGGAGAAACATATGAAATAAAGCCGCAATTTGATCATTCGTGGACAAATGGGACTTTATCTGGAGTTGCAATCCAGCCATGGGGAATATCCTTAAGTTGGTCAAGCTCTCCAAGTGTATTTACAGCCACAAGCGATGCGCCTACCTATTGGACTCCTTAAGATGTAATGAAAATAGCACGTATAATAAGAGAGGGGAACCTCTCTTATTATATTTTAAAATGTATGGCAATAATTAAGAGGTAAGTCACTCAATAAAATGCCGAAACAGCAATTAAACATATCTCGAAAGTTTAGATACGTAAAGTGGCGCGGCGGGTTGTATAATGAAATGGTTGCGAAGAAAATGATAGGAGTGGAAAAAATATGATGACATTGCCTTCATTTATTTTATTTTTTGTAGCGTTTATCACCTCCTCCATTACTACTTACTCCCTATCGTCAAAGTATAAAGCGTACTCCATTGTGATCGCACTAATAGTATCGTTTGTTGCTTATTCCCTGACTTATTATTTGTTACCCAGAATAGACGACTTATTTTTGTGAAAAAAGTTTCAAATTAAACATGTTACGTTAATATAGCGATATGTTCTTGCTTTCCTTCCTTATTTGTTGTACAATATTGAACGTTGGTCTGTGACGTTGCGATGATGTGAGAGGTTGCTGACACACCCGGCCCCTTTGCCATGGCAGGGCGTCAGGAGATTTTCACGGAGTATGTCCGATACTCAAATTGGGCGATAAAAGGAGGGAACAATATGGCAAAGCAAAAGATTCGTATCCGCTTGAAGGCATACGATCACAGAGTGCTCGATCAATCCGCAGAGAAAATCGTCGAAACGGCGAAACGTTCCGGTGCAGGTGTGTCCGGTCCGATCCCGCTGCCGACGGAAAAGCAAATCATTACGATTTTGCGCGCGGTGCACAAGTACAAGGATTCCAGGGAGCAGTTCGAAATGCGCACGCATAAGCGTCTGATCGACATCGTGAATCCGACTCCGCAAACGGTCGATGCTTTGATGCGCTTGGATCTGCCGTCCGGTGTAGATATCGAAATCAAACTGTAATACGCATACGTAAAAGAAAAGAGGTGTCAACATGAAAGGTATCTTAGGAAAAAAACTGGGTATGACTCAGGTGTTTGCCGCTGACGGTACCGTAGTTCCGGTAACGGTTATTCAGGCGGGACCTTGCGTCGTTCTTCAAAAGAAGGACCAGGAAAACGATGGGTACGAAGCGATCCAAATCGGCTTCGACGACAAGAAAGAAAAGAACGCAACCAAACCTGCGATTGGCCATGCGAAAAAAGCCAATGCCGCACCTAAGCGCTACATTAAAGAGATTCGCGGAGTGAACCTTGGCGAGTTCGAAGTGGGCCAAGAGTTGAAAGCCGATCTCTTCGCCGAAGGCGAATATGTTGACGTAACGGGTACTTCCAAAGGTAAAGGTACGGCCGGTGCGATCAAACGTTGGGGCTATTCCCGCGGACCGATGTCTCACGGCTCGAAATATCATCGCGGTGCCGGCTCTCTCGCCGTCATCCGTACGAGTAACAAAGTGCCGAAAGGCAAAAAGAACGCAGGCCGTCTCGGCAACGAAACGGTTACGATTCAAAAATTGCAAATCGTGAAAGTCGATTCCGAACGCAACGTACTTCTGGTGAAAGGCTCCATTCCGGGACCGAAAAACAGCTACGTCAGCGTCAAGTCGACCGTAAAGCAATAAGGTAGCGAGAAAGGAGGAACACCCATGCCAAAAGTAGCACTGTATAACGTGAGCGGAGCGCAAGTAGGCGAAGTCGAACTGGCGGACGCGGTATTCGGGATCGAGCCGAACAAGCACGTCGTTCATTCCGCAGTCGTCCTTCAGCAAGCGTCTCAGCGTCTCGGCACGCACAAAACGAAAGGCCGTTCGGAAGTTCGCGGCGGCGGCCGCAAGCCTTGGAAACAAAAAGGTACGGGCCGCGCTCGTCAAGGCAGCATCCGTTCTCCGCAATGGAAGGGCGGCGGCGTCGTATTCGGACCGACTCCTCGCAGCTATGGCTTCAAGCTGCCGAAAAAAGTTCGTCGTCTTGCGATCAAATCGGCGCTTTCGTCGAAAGTGATCGATAGCGAAATTATCGTACTGGATCAATTGGCTCTCAGCCAACCGAAAACGAAAGAGTTTGCCGCAATCCTGGGCAACTTGAAAGTAGAGCGCAAAGCTCTCGTCGTAACGGGAAGCTATGACGATAACGTCGCGTTGTCGACGCGGAACATTCCGGGCGTGAAATTCGTTTCCGCCGAAGGAATCAACGTACTTGACGTGCTCGCGCACGACAAGCTGATCATCACGAAGGAAGCAGTTCAGAAAGTAGAGGAGGTGCTTGCGTAATGAAGAACCCACGCGATATTATCAAGCGCCCGATCATTTCTGAGAAATCCAGCGACTTGATGGGTGCCAACACGTACGTGTTCGAGGTCGACAAGCGCGCGAACAAGACCGAGATCAAGTTGGCGGTTCAAGAAATTTTCAAGACGAAAGTCGACAAAGTGAACACGATGATCGTTCCGGCCAAACCGAAGCGTTACGGCCGTTACTCCGGATATACGTCCGAATGGAAAAAAGCGTTCGTGACGCTGAGCAAAGACAGCAAGCCGTTGGAATTTTTCGAGACGGTTTAATTTAACGGGGCAAGGAGGGAAACAAAGTGCCAATCAAATCGTTTAAACCGACATCGCCGTCGAAACGGCAAATGACGGTCAATGCGTTCGCGGAGATTACCGCTTCGCAACCGGAGAAATCGTTGCTGGCTCCGCTGCACGTCAAAGCAGGCCGCAACAACCAAGGTAAAATTACGGTTCGTCACCAAGGCGGCGGACATAAGCGCAAGTACCGGATCATCGACTTCAAGCGCAACAAGGACGGCGTTCCGGGCCGCGTTGCAACTATCGAGTACGATCCGAACCGTACGGCGAACATCGCGCTGATCCATTATGCGGACGGCGAAAAGCGTTACATCCTCGCGCCGAAAGGCTTGAAGGTCGGCGACACGATCCATTCGGGTCCGAACGCAGACATTCGTATCGGCAACGCGCTTCCGCTGGAGAACATCCCGGTCGGTTCCGTTATCCACAACATCGAGCTGAAGCCGGGCAAAGGCGGCCAGTTGGTTCGCGCAGCCGGTACGGAAGCTCAATTGCTCGGTAAAGAAGGCGACTACGTAACGGTTCGTCTGTCCTCGGGCGAAATGCGCCGCATTCTTCGCGTATGCCGCGCGACGATCGGTTCCGTAGGCAACGAAGACCACGAGCTGATCAACATCGGTAAAGCCGGCCGTAACCGCTGGTTGGGCAAACGCCCGGTAGTCCGCGGGGTCGTCATGAACCCGGTAGACCACCCGCACGGCGGTGGCGAAGGCCGCGCTCCGATCGGACGCAAATCGCCGATGTCGCCATGGGGCAAGCCTACGCTCGGATACAAAACGCGCAAGAAGAAAAAAGCGTCCAACCAATACATCGTCCGTCGCCGCACGAAGTAAGAGCGGCACCGAGAAGGTTGGATGAAAGGAGGATTTACGAATGGGCCGCAGTTTGAAAAAAGGACCTTTTGTGGACGATCACTTGATGAAAAAAGTCGAAGCATTGGGACAGAAGAAAACGGTAATCAAAACCTGGTCCCGCCGCTCGACGATTTTCCCTCAGTTCGTCGGACACACCTTCGCCGTATACGACGGCAGAAAGCACGTTCCGGTCTATGTAACGGAAGACATGGTCGGACACAAGTTGGGCGAATTCGCGCCGACTCGTACGTATAAAGGTCACGACGACGACAAGAAAACGGGCAAGCGCTAATCTTAGAATCACGTATGTTTGAGAGGAGGTACACCCCATGCAAGCAAAGGCACATGCGAACCACATTCGCATCGCTCCTCGTAAAGTTCGGCTCGTAATCGACTTGATCCGGGGCAAACAAGTGGGAGACGCAATCGCCATTCTGCGCAACACGCCGCGCTCCGCTTCGCCGGTCGTGGAAAAGCTGCTGAATTCGGCTATCGCAAACGCCGAGCACAACCATTCGCTCGACGCGAACAAATTGGTCGTGTCGGAAGCTTACGTCAATCAAGGGCCGACTTTGAAGCGGATCCGTCCGCGTTCCCAAGGTCGCGCATTCAAAATCTTGAAACGCACCAGCCACATCACCTTGGTGGTATCTGAAAAATAAGGAGGGATAACGTGTGGGTCAAAAGGTAAGTCCAGTCGGACTGAGAATTGGCGTTATCCGGGACTGGGAGTCCAAATGGTACGCCGATAAAGAATTCGGTACGCTTCTCATGGAAGACGTCAAAATCCGCGAATATTTGAAAAACAAGCTGAAGGACTCGGCTGTTTCCCATATCGACATCGAGCGTGCGGCCAACCGCGTCAACGTTACGATTCATACGGCCAAGCCCGGCATGGTTATCGGCAAGGGCGGCGCTGAAGTGGAAGTGATCCGCAACTACATTTCCAAAATGTCGGGCAAAAAAGTCCATATCAACATTGCGGAAATCAAAAACCCCGAGCTCGACGCGATCCTGGTCGCCGAAAGCATCGCTCAGCAGCTGGAACGCCGCATTTCGTTCCGCCGCGCGATGAAACAAGCGATTCAACGGACGATGAGAGCCGGCGCAAAAGGGATCAAAACCGGCGTGAGCGGTCGTCTCGGCGGCGCGGAAATCGCACGGAGCGAAAGCTACAGCGAAGGAACGGTTCCGCTTCATACGCTTCGCGCAGATATCGACTACGGTACGGCGGAAGCTCATACGACATACGGACGGATCGGCGTTAAAGTCTGGATCTATCGCGGCGAAGTTCTTCCGGCAGCGAAGAAAAAGGACGTTCAGGAAGGAGGAAACTGATCATGTTGTTGCCTAAACGCGTCAAGCACCGCAAAGAGCAGCGCGGTAAGATGAAAGGCCGCGCGAAGGGCGGCACGGACGTAGCCTTCGGCGAATACGGTTTGCAGGCGCTTGAGCCGGCTTGGATTACGAACCGCCAAATCGAGGCGGCACGTATCGCGATGACCCGTTATATCAAGCGGGGCGGTAAAGTGTGGATTAAAATTTTCCCTTCCAAGCCGATCACGCAAAAGCCTCTCGAGGTTCGGATGGGTAGCGGTAAAGGTAACGTGGAGAAATGGGTAGCGGTTGTGAAGCCCGGCAAAATTTTGTTCGAGCTGGCCGGGGTGAGCGAAGAAATCGCGCGCGAAGCTATGCGTCTTGCGTCCCACAAGCTCCCGATCAAAACGAAGTTCGTGAAGAGAGAAGAAGTGGGTGGTGAAGCAAATGAAAGCCAGTGAATTTCGCAACTTGACCACTGCTGAAATCGAGCAAAAAGTGTCCGGTTTCAAAGAAGAGCTGTTCAACCTCCGTTTCCAATTGGCGACGGGCCAACTGGACAATCCGATTCGACTTCGTGAGCTTCGCAAAGAGATCGCCCGTGCGAAGACCATTTTGCGCGAAAGAGAACTCGGCATTAGCTGACGAATTTAGAGAGGAGGGCATTCGATGGAACAACGCAACGAACGCAAAGTGCAAATCGGTAAAGTCGTGAGCGACAAGATGGACAAAACGATCGTCGTCGCCGTCGAGACTTACAAGAAGCACAGCTTGTACCATAAACGCATCAAATATACGAAGAAGTTCAAAGCGCACGACGAGAACAACGAAGCCAAAATTGGCGATACGGTCAAAATCATGGAGACCCGCCCGCTGTCGAAAGACAAACGGTTCCGGCTCGTGGAAGTCGTCGAAAAAGCGGTTATCGTATAATTCGGTCAGCAGCACACACTTGAAAGGAGGGCTTACAAATGATCCAACCATTTACACGATTGGTGTCCGCGGACAACTCCGGAGCCAAGCAACTGATGTGCATCCGTGTCCTTGGCGGTACCGGCCGACGCGTTGGCGCTATCGGGGATTTGATCATTTGCTCTGTGAAAGAAGCAACACCAGGCGGCGTTGTCAAGAAAGGCGACGTAGTCAAAGCGGTTATCGTACGCACGAAGCGCTCTACCCGTCGTAAGGACGGTTCCTATATCCGGTTTGACGAGAACGCGGCGGTTATCGTGAAGGACGACAAGAGCCCGCGCGGAACGCGTATTTTCGGCCCGGTCGCCCGCGAGCTTCGCGATAAAGACTTTATGAAAATCGTATCCTTGGCTCCGGAAGTTATCTAATACGAGCTTCTTACGGGGTCAGTCTGGGAGGTGTAACGAATGCCGAAAACGAAAAAGCTGTTGGAGTCCCACAACAACAAGCTTCATGTAAAAAAAGACGACACGGTAATGGTCATTACCGGCAAAGATAAAGGCAAAAAAGGTCGCGTCATCGCCGCTTACCCTCGCGAGAATCGCGTTCTCGTCGAAGGCGTGAACATGGTGAAGAAGCACCAAAAGCCGAATCAGCAAAACCCGCAAGGCGGCATCTTGAACCAAGAAGCGCCGATTCACGTTTCGAACGTCATGCTGATCGACCCGAAGAGCGGTCAACCGACTCGCGTAGGCTACAAAGTGCTGGATAACGGTACGAAAGTGCGCATCGCGAAAAAATCGGGCGAAGCGATCGACTAATCATTTGGCTTAGAAAGGAGGTCCATCCTTAATGGCAACCAGATTGAAAGACCGTTTTCTGAACGAAGTTACTCCTGCTCTGATGCAGAAGTTTAACTATACGACCGTGATGCAAGTTCCGAAAATCGAGAAAGTCGTTATCAACATGGGTGTCGGCGACGCGGTAGGCAACTCCAAAGTCATCGATACGGCCGTGAACGACATGCAGATCATCGCCGGTCAAAAGCCGGTCGTGACTCGTGCGAAAAAATCGATCGCCGGCTTCAAGCTCCGCGAAAACATGCCGATCGGGGTTAAAGTAACGCTGCGCGGCGACCGGATGTACTACTTCCTCGACAAGCTGTTCAACATCGCGCTGCCTCGCGTACGCGACTTCCGCGGCGTATCGAACAAAGCTTTCGACGGACGCGGCAACTATACGCTCGGTATCAAGGAACAGCTGATCTTCCCGGAGATCGAATACGACAAAGTCGATAAAGTGCGCGGTATGGATATCGTCATCGTAACGACTGCCAAAACGGACGAAGAATCCCGCGAGCTGTTGGAACAACTCGGGATGCCGTTCGTGAAATAAGATCGGAAATCTTAAGAGAGGTTCGGAGGTGTAACAGTGGCAAAAACTTCGATGAAGATCAAACAGCAGCGGAAGCCGAAATTCAAAGTTCAAGCTTACACTCGCTGCGAGCGCTGCGGTCGTCCGCATTCCGTATTGCGCAAATTCAAAATTTGCCGTATCTGTTTCCGAGAATTGGCTTATAAAGGTCAAATTCCTGGCGTGAAAAAGGCAAGCTGGTAATTACCCCACTTCGGGAAGGAGGTTCGCAACTAATGGTTATGTCAGATCCAATTGCAGATATGCTGACACGCATCCGCAATGCAAACGTCGTTCGTCACGAAACGGTAGAGGTTCCCGCTTCGAAAATCAAAAGAGAAATCGCCGAGATTTTGAAGAGAGAGGGCTTCATCCGCGACGCCGAATATATCGAAGACAACAAACAAGGGATTATCCGTATTTTCCTGAAATACGGCCCGAATCAGGAGCGCGTCATCACCGGCCTGAAACGCATCAGCAAACCGGGACTGCGCGTATACGCCAAAAATCAGGAAGTGCCGAAGGTGCTCGGCGGTCTCGGAATCGCCATCCTGTCGACTTCCAAAGGCGTCATGAGCGACAAAGACGCTCGCCAGGCAAAATCCGGCGGCGAAGTCATCTGCTACGTTTGGTAATTCACATCGCGTAAGAATGGAGGTGCAACTATGTCTCGTATCGGTCGTAAACCCATTACGATCCCGAATGGGGTTAATGTAACGCTTGACAATACGGTCATCACGGTCAAAGGCCCGAAAGGGACGCTGAGCCGCGAGCTTCATAAGGATATGAAAATCGTCGTCGAGGATAACGTCATCAACGTCGAACGTCCTTCCGACAACAAATTGCACCGTTCCTTGCACGGTACGACCCGCAGCGTCATCAACAACATGGTGAGCGGCGTAACGGACGGCTTCTCGAAGTCGCTCGACCTCGTCGGCGTCGGCTACCGCGCCAACAAGAACGGTAACAAGCTCGTCTTGAACGTCGGCTACTCGCATCCGGTCGAAATCGTACCGGAGAACGGAATCGAGTTCGACGTACCGTCCAACACGAAAATTATCGTGAAGGGCATCGACAAGGAACTCGTCGGCGCAACGGCTGCTAAAGTTCGTTCCGTACGCGAGCCGGAGCCATACAAAGGCAAAGGTATCAAGTACGAGGGCGAGCGCATCATCCGCAAGGAAGGCAAAGCCGGCAAGAAGAAGTAAGATTCCGCTTCCGGCCGCGTAAGCAGCCGATAAGGATCGCTTAATCCACTAAGGAGCCGCATAGAGCTTCTTGGCAGAAGGGAAGGAGTGAACACCCGATGATTACCAAAGGCGATAAGAATAAAGCCCGTCAAAAAAGACATCTGCGCGTACGCAAAAAGATCCAAGGGACCCAGGAACGTCCGCGTCTGAACATTTTCCGTTCCTCCAAGCACATGTACGCTCAATTGATCGACGACGTGAACGGCGTAACGCTTGCTTCCGCATCGACTCAAGATAAAGACCTGAAAGGTCAAATCGAGAACGGCGGCAACACCGAAGCGGCTCAAAAAGTAGGCGCATTGGTGGCGCAGCGCGCGAAAGAAAAAGGCATCAGCAAAGTGGTTTTCGACCGCGGCGGATACTTGTACCATGGCCGCGTTCAGGCGCTTGCGGACGCAGCCCGCGAAGCAGGGCTCGAGTTTTAATCGAAATCTCTCAATAAGGAGGTAAACGACTTGCGTGTAGATCCCAATACATTGGACCTGAAAGAGAAGTTGGTCAACTTGAACCGCGTTGCGAAGGTCGTCAAAGGCGGACGCCGGTTCAGCTTCAGCGCACTGGTCGTCGTCGGCGACGGCAACGGCTGGGTAGGCGCGGGCATCGGCAAAGCGGCCGAAGTGCCGGACGCGATCCGCAAAGGCATCGAGGACGCGAAGAAAAACCTCATTCACGTACCGATCGTCGGCACGACGATTCCTCACCAGGTTATCGGTCATTTCGGGGCAGGCCGCGTTCTTCTGAAGCCGGCTTCGAAAGGTACCGGAGTTATCGCAGGCGGTCCGGTTCGCGCCGTATTGGAACTGGCCGGCGTCGGCGACATTTTGACGAAATCGCTCGGATCTTCCAACTCGATCAACATGGTCAATGCCACTTTGGAAGGTTTGCAACGTTTGAAGCGGGCTGAAGATGTAGCGAAGCTTCGCGGTAAAACGGTTGAAGAGCTTCTCGGTTAAGGAGGGAAACGGATGTCGAAGCAATTGCAAATCACCCTCAAGCGCAGCTTGATCGGCCGCCCGGAAAGCCAGCGCGTCACCGTTAGAACGCTCGGCTTGCGCAAGCTTCACCAAACGGTCGTTCATAACGACGTGCCGTCGATTCGCGGCATGATCAACCAAGTGAGCCATTTGGTTGAAGTTAAAGAAGTGTAAGAAACGACCATTTCGACGAACGTCTAGTTCGTTTCACAATCTTGCTATAGGAGGTGCACCGATGAAGTTACACGAACTTTCACCTGCACCGGGTTCGAAGAAAACGCGGAACCGTGTGGGTCGCGGGGTCGGAAGCGGAAACGGAAAAACTTCAGGTAAAGGTCACAAAGGTCAAAACGCACGCTCCGGCGGCGGCGTTCGCCCGGGCTTCGAAGGCGGACAGAACCCTCTGTACCGTCGTTTGCCGAAGCGCGGTTTCAACAATCGCTTCCGTACGGAATATGCGATCGTCAACCTGAGCGAATTGAATCAATTTTCGGCTGGAACGGAAGTCACTCCGGAACTGCTTTTGCAATCGGGTGTTGTGAAAAACCCGAAAGACGGCATCAAGATTTTGGGTAACGGCGAGCTTACTGTACAATTGACAGTAAAAGCGAATAAGTTCTCTCAATCTGCCGTCGAAAAGATCCAAGCTGCCGGCGGTAAAACCGAGGTGATTTGATGTTCAAGACGTTGTCCAACATCATGAAGGTACAAGATCTGAGGAGAAGAATTATATTCACGCTCCTCATTCTGATCGTGTACCGCATCGGCGCTTTTATTCCGGTGCCGAACATTGATACGGAAATACTGAAAAGCATCGATCAATCGAGCGGCGGCGGCGTATTCGGCCTGCTGAACACGTTCTCCGGCGGCGCCTTGTTCCAATTCTCCATTTTCGCACTCGGGATTATGCCGTACATCACGTCCTCCATCATCGTGCAGCTGTTGTCGATGGACGTCATTCCCCGATTCGCGCAATGGGCGAAGGAAGGCGAAGTCGGACGGAAGAAGCTGGCGCAAATTACGCGTTACGGTACGATCGTCCTGGGCTTGATCCAGGCGTACAGCGTCGCGTTCGGTTTTAACCGGCTTTACGGCATGCAGCTCGTCACCGATGCGGGATTCACGACGTATTTGCTCATCGCGATCGTCTTGACGGCGGGTACCGCCTTCTTGATGTGGCTCGGCGAGCAAATTACCGAGTACGGCATCGGCAACGGGATTTCGATCATCATTTTCGCCGGGATTATCGCCTCCATTCCGAACGGCATCAACTTGATTTACTTGCACCTGTTTGCCGAGTCGGCGGAGGGCACCCTGTTCCTGAACATTTTGAAAGTCGTGATCATTTTGGTCGTCATCGTGGCCATCGTGGTCGGCGTCATCTTCGTTCAGCAGGGCGTACGCAAAATTCCGGTACAATATACGAAACGCGTTGTCGGGCGCAAAATGTACGGCGGTCAATCGACGCACATTCCGCTCAAAGTCAACGCGGCGGGCGTAATCCCGGTCATCTTCGCTTCGTCGCTGCTCGTCTTCCCGCCTACGATCGCTCAGTTCTGGCGCGGTAACGTCGTGGCGGACTGGATCATCAACAACCTTTCTTACAGCGCCGCGCTCGGCATGGTGCTGTATGTCCTGTTGATTGTCGGTTTCACGTACTTCTATACGTTCGTGCAAATCAACCCGGTCCAAATGGCGGAGCAAATGAAGAAAAACGGCGGTTACATTCCGGGCATTCGTCCGGGTAAAACGACGGCCACTTATTTGACCCGAGTCATGACCCGCATTACGTTGTCCGGCGCGATTTTCTTGGCGCTCATTTCGGTTTTGCCCGTCTTCTTCACCAACTTGGCGGGGCTTCCGCAACAAGTAACGATCGGCGGCACGTCGCTGCTTATCGTAATCGGCGTCGCCCTGGAGACGATGAAGCAAATCGAGAGCCAGTTGATCAAACGCCACTACAAAGGGTTTATCAATAAATAAACGGATTGCAAATCACGCATGAAGGACGTTTTCGCCCGCGGAAACATCCAGGGAGGGTGCGTACAGTGAACATTCTTTTCATGGGTCCTCCGGGAGCCGGTAAAGGAACGCAAGCCGAACGGATCGTCGACGAATTCCGCGTCCCGCATATCTCGACGGGCGACGCTTTCCGGCTCGCGATGAGCCAAGGAACGGCGCTTGGCGTCAAAGCCAAAAGCTTTGTCGATCAAGGGCTTCTCGTCCCCGACGAGATTACGAACGGAATCGTGAAAGAGCGTCTCGAGAAACCGGATTGCGACAACGGGTTTTTGCTGGACGGGTTTCCGAGAACGATCGCGCAAGCCGAGGCGCTTGACGAGATGTTGGCTTCGATGGGGAAACGAATCGATCATGTCATCAACCTGAAAGTCGACCGCGACCTGCTGCTCGGCCGGTTGACCGGAAGACGCATCTGCAAATCTTGCGGCGCGACCTACCATGTGCTGTTCAATCCGCCCAAAGTAGACAACGTCTGCGACAAATGCTCGGGCGAGCTGTACCAGCGCTCCGACGATACGGAGGAAAAGGTAGGAACCCGGTTGGACGAATACACGAACAAGACGGCTCCGCTGCTCGAGTATTACGCGGGCAAAGGGCTGCTTCGCGAAGTGGACGGCCAACAAGATATCGATGCGGTGACGGCCGAGATTTCTTCTTTGCTGAGAGGTCAAGCCTGATGATCATTTGTAAGACCGAAGCTGAACTCGATCTTATGCGGGAAGCCGGCCGGATCGTCGCCGAGACGCACCGGCTGATGGCCGAAGCGGTTCAGCCTGGCATTACAACCAAGGAATTGGATCACATCGCGGAAACGTATATCAACAGTCAGGGCGCTACCCCATCTTTCAAAGGCTATAACGGTTTTCCTGCCAGTATCTGTGCTTCGGTCAACGAGGAACTGGTACACGGATTTCCCGGCGACAGAAAGCTGAAGGAAGGCGACATCATCAGCATCGACATCGGCGCGAAGTACAAAGGATATCACGGCGATTCCGCCTGGACGTATCCGGTGGGCCAAGTTTCGGACACGGCCCGCAAGCTGCTGGACGTGACGGAGCGAGCGCTGTATGCGGGACTCGCGAAAGCGAAAGCGGATGTCCGCCTGTTTACCATCTCGCATGCGATTCAGACGTGCGTGGAGGAAGAAGGCTTTTCGATCGTGCGCGAGTATGTGGGGCACGGAATTGGTCAAAACTTGCATGAGGAACCGCAGATCCCCAATTACGGGCTGCCGGACCGCGGACCCCGGTTGAAGCCGGGCATGGTGCTCGCCATCGAACCGATGGTGAACGTCGGCGAACGGTACGTGAGGACGTTGGAGGATAATTGGACGGTCGTAACCGTGGACGGTTCGCTCTGCGCTCACTTCGAGCATACGATCGCCATTACTCCCGACGGATTCGAGATTTTGACCAAATCCGCGAGAAACGGGTGACGCTCGATGGAAGATACCGCGATTGAACCGCAAGTCGGCCGGATCGTCAAAGTACTGCGAGGCCGCGAGCAGGAGAAATACGCAGTTATCGTCCGGATCATCGACGATCGGTTCGTATGGATCGCCGACGGCGACAAGCGCAAATTCGACCAGCCGAAAAAGAAAAACCTGCTTCATCTGGAGCTGCTCGATCATGTGAGCGGCGAGGTGGCCGACAGCATCAAGGAAACCGGGCGTGTGACCAACGGCAAACTACGTTACGCGTTGAACAAATATTTGGAAAGCGTGCAATCCGAAGCGCATGAGAAAGGAGATTGACCGTGGCCAAAGAAGATGTGATTGAGGTAGAAGGCAAAGTAATCGAACCTCTCCCGAACGCCATGTTCAAGGTGGAGCTCGAGAACGGGCACCAAGTGCTGGCCCACGTATCGGGCAAAATCCGGATGCACTTCATCCGTATATTGCCAGGGGACAAAGTGACCGTCGAGCTGTCGCCGTACGATTTGAGCAGAGGCCGGATTACGTATCGGTTTAAATAAAAAGGTTAGATGCAACGCTTAACGGCTTTCCTATCGGAAAGCTCAGCAACGCTTACGATGCAGCTTTCCATCGGAAAGCTCTCAGGAGGTATAACCATGAAAGTAAGACCGTCGGTCAAACCGATTTGTGAAAAATGCAAAGTCATTCGTCGCAAAGGCGCGGTCATGGTCATTTGCGAAAATCCGAAGCATAAGCAAAAACAAGGTTAAAAGGAGGTGCACGAACACTAATGGCTCGTATAGCTGGAGTAGACTTGCCCCGTGACAAACGCGTGGAAATCGCGCTGACGTACATTTTCGGGATCGGCAAAACGACTTCCCAAAAAATCCTCGCGCAAACCGGCGTGGACGTCAACACCCGTGTTCGCGACTTGACGGAAGATGAAGTGAACAAAATCCGTGAAGCGATCGACAAAACGTTGAAAGTGGAAGGCGACCTTCGTCGCGAGATTGCCCTCAACATCAAGCGGCTCGTAGAAATCGGCTGCTATCGCGGTATTCGTCATCGCCGCGGCTTGCCGGTTCGCGGTCAACGCACCAAAACGAACGCGCGTACGCGTAAAGGTCCTCGTCGTACGGTAGCGAATAAGAAGAAATAATAAGGGGGGATAACTCTCATGGCAAAGCCTAAAAAAGCAGCAGCACGCACGAAACGTCGTGACCGTAAAAATATCGAGACCGGTGTGGCCCATATCCGTTCGACGTTCAACAACACGATCGTAACGATTACGGACCCGCACGGTAACGCGATTTCTTGGGCAAGCTCCGGTAACCTGGGCTTCAAGGGATCCCGTAAAAGCACTCCGTATGCGGCCCAAATGGCTGCCGAATCCGCAGCCAAAGCCGCTATGGAGCATGGAATGAGAAGCGTGGAAGTCATGGTCAAAGGCCCGGGTGCCGGTCGCGAAGCGGCGATTCGTTCGCTTCAAGCGGCAGGACTCGAAGTCAACCTGATCAAGGACGTAACGCCGATTCCTCACAATGGCTGCCGCCCGCCAAAACGTCGTCGTGTCTGAGTAGTGGTTTCCTATATAGTATAAATATCCGAAACATGTGAATAATGGTTGTGGACGATAGGCATACTATGCTTTTTTGCGCGTACAGGGAATCCGGAGGGAAACGACGTTTTTAAGGAGGGTTAAGTTCATGATCGAAATTGAAAAGCCTAAAATCGAAACCGTCGAATTGAACGATGACGGCAAATACGGCAAGTTCGTGATCGAACCGTTGGAGCGCGGATACGGGACAACGCTCGGGAATTCCTTGCGCCGCATCCTGCTCTCCTCGCTGCCGGGAGCTGCCGTCAATTCCGTTCAGATCGACGGCGTGCTGCACGAGTTTTCGACAGTGCCGGGCGTGATGGAGGATGTGACGGAGATTATCCTGAACTTGAAAGGATTGTCTCTGAAAATCCATTCCGACGAGGAAAAGGTGCTCGAAATCGATGCCGAAGGCGAAGGCAATGTCGTCGCCGGCGACATTCGCGCGGACAGCGATGTGGAAATTCTCAATCCCGATCTGCACATCGCCACGCTCGCGGCGGACGCCAGACTGCATATGCGTATTCACGCTGGACGCGGCAGAGGCTACGTTCCCGCGGATCGGAACAAGAAAGAAGACCAACCGATCGGAGTCATCCCGGTTGATTCGATCTACACGCCGATTACCCGCGTGAACTACAGCGTCGAAAACACCCGTGTCGGTCAAGTCACGAACTACGACAAACTTACCCTCGAAGTGTGGACCGATGGAAGCATTCGACCGGAAGAGGCCGTCAGCCTGGGCGCCAAAATTTTGACCGAACATCTCATGCTGTTCGTCGGCTTGACCGACGAAGCGAAAGACGCGGAGATTATGGTCGAGAAGGAAGAAGACAAGAAAGAAAAAGTGTTGGAGATGACGATCGAAGAGCTGGATCTTTCGGTTCGTTCCTACAACTGCTTGAAACGTGCGGGTATCAATACCGTGCAAGAGCTGATCACGAAAACCGAAGAAGATATGATGAAGGTTCGCAACTTGGGCCGCAAATCTTTGGAGGAAGTTCAAGAGAAGCTGGAAGAGCTCGGACTCGGCTTGCGCGCGGAAGATTGATCGACGAACGGAACTCCTGCGCGGCTGTTCCATGTTCAACCGTACGACTACAGAAGGAGGGGAAACAGATGGCATACCAAAAATTGGGCCGTGACTCCAGCGCTCGCAAAGCTTTGTTTCGTGACCTGGTAACCGACCTGTTCTTATACGAACGTATCCAAACGACCGAGGCGAAGGCGAAAGAAGTTCGCTCCATTGCGGAGAAACTCATTACGCTGGCGAAGCGCGGCGATCTGCACGCTCGCCGTCAAGCGGCTGCATTTGTCCGTCGCGAAGAATTGCCCGACGCGGATCAAGACGCGATCCAGAAGCTGTTCTCGGAACTCGCGACTCGCTACTCGGAACGTCCGGGTGGATACACTCGTATCTTGAAGCTGGGACCTCGCCGTGGCGATGCGGCTCCCATGGTGTACTTGGAACTGGTAGATCGAGCTTAATCGACCGGATGAAAGGGTGGACAGAATCGCTGATTCTGCTGAAGCCCTTTTTTTTGTAAGTACGCATGGGCGACGAACGAGACTCGGCACAGGTTTCGATTTTGGGGTGCAAGATGAGGAATTTGGTTATGACCGTAAGCTATGACGGAACGCAATATTTCGGTTTCCAATCGCAGCCCGGCGGGAATACGATTCAGGACCGGATCGAAGCGGCCATCGAACAGCTTACGGGGGAACGAATCGCCATCACCTCGTCGGGGCGGACCGATGCGGGCGTGCATGCGAGAGCCCAAATTATCAACTTTCATACGTCGTCCCTTATTCCGCTCGAACGGTGGGCGATGGCGCTTAATTCGCGTCTGCCTCCGGACATTCGCATCATGGAGGCGCGTACGGCGGATCCGCAATTCCACGCGCGCAGATCGGCCAAGAGGAAAACGTACCGGTACACGATCAACACGAATCGGGTGCCGGACGTATTCCAGCGACATCTCCAATTTCACCATCCGACTCGGCTTGATGTGGAAGCGATGCGCCATGCGCTCCGGGCGCTGATCGGCGAGCATGATTTCACGACGTTTTGTTCGGTGAAATCGACGAAGCCCTCGCACGTGCGAACGATTTTCGACGCCGAGATCGTGGAGGAGCGCGAATCGGCCGCCTCTTCTTCGTCCGGATTGATTCATGTGTTCGTAACCGGGAACGGTTTTTTGCAGCATATGGTGCGAATCATCGTCGGCACGCTGATGCAGGTCGGAGAAGGCAAGCGAGACCCGTCGGAAATGGCGGTCATCCTCCAAGCCCGCAACCGGAAGCTGGCCGGGCCGACGGCGATGGCCCACGGGTTGATGCTCTGGGAAGTCGTGTATTGATTCGCGATGGGCGAAAGAAGCGCATGCGTTCCCCGAAAGAACGTCTTGCGCTACACCCGGAAATGTTGTAATATATTAGATGGCTCTTTTCACAACTGGCCTCCCACGCCCCGAGTTGTGAGAAGGCATCTGCTTCGATCAAGATGAACATAACGAATGCGTGACATGGAGATTTATTTAGGAGGACAAAGCGAATGCGTACCACATATATGGCGAAGCCGAACGAAGTTCAAAAGAAATGGTACATCATCGATGCAGCCGGTCAAACGCTCGGCCGTATGGCCAGCGAAGCCGCATCGATCTTGCGCGGCAAGACGAAGCCGGAGTTCACCCCGCATATCGATACCGGCGATTTCGTCATCATCATCAACGCCGATAAAGTCGTACTGACGGGCAAGAAGCTGCAACAGAAAAAATATTACCGCCACTCTCAATATCCGGGCGGTTTGAAGACGACGACCGCACAAGAGATGCTGAACAATAAGCCGGAGCGTATGGTTGAGCTGGCCGTTTACGGCATGCTGCCGAAAAACCGGATCGGCGACAGCTTGAAGACGAAGCTGAAAGTTTACGCAGGCTCGGAACACCCGCACCAAGCACAACAACCTGAAGCTTGGCAGCTTCGCGGATAATTAGAGGGAGGATCTGTTCATGGCACAAGTACAATATTACGGAACCGGCCGTCGGAAGCACTCCGTCGCACGCGTACGTCTCGTACCGGGCGAAGGCCGGATTGTGATCAATAACCGCGCACTGGACGAATATTTCGGTCTGGAGACGTTGAAGCTCATCGTGAAGCAGCCGCTCGCGCTGACTGAGACGGGCGGCAAGTACGACGTCCTCGTTATCGCCAATGGCGGCGGTACGACCGGACAAGCGGGCGCGATCCGTCACGGCATTTCCCGCGCATTGCTGAAAGCCGATCCGGAATTCCGCGGACCGCTCAAGCGCGCCGGATTCCTGACGCGCGACCCGCGCATGAAAGAACGGAAGAAGTACGGCTTGAAAGCAGCCCGCCGTGCGCCTCAGTTCTCGAAGCGCTAATCCGATTCCCATCGATCGTTTACAGCAACAAGGCCTTTTCCGCACAGCGGAAAAGGTCTTTTTTTGTTTTCACCAATAACCGGCTTCGCCATACTATAGTGATGTGCCCAAAAAAACGAGAGGTTCATAACGATATGTATTGACACCCCATTAATTAACCTTATAATGAGTATATACCTTAATTCATATAAACTAACTCGGAAATCAAAAAATGGATTCGAACAAGGAGGATCATACGTATGAACTTGCTTGAGAAAGAAGCGCTCATCCGAGATGCCGCCGAGACGCTGGAATCGCAACGTCCGGAGGCTGTGTTGAAGTGGGCGGTCGAGACGTTCCCGAACATTACGTTCGCCTGCAGCTTCGGCGCGGAGGACGTCGTGCTGGTCGATATGCTGCAGAAGGTGTCGCCTTCGACGGACATCTTTTACTTGGATACCGATCTCCACTTCAAGGAGACCTATGAGACGAGAGACCGGCTCGAGGCGCGTTACGGATTGAAATTCATTCGCGTCAGCCCGAAGCTTACGCTGGAGCAGCAAGCGGAACGCCATGGCGACGAGCTGTGGAAATCCGATCCGACCGCGTGCTGCAACATTCGCAAAGTCGAGCCGTTGACCGATATATTGGGCAAGTACGAAGCATGGATCACCGGCATTCGCCGCGATCAGGCTCCGACGCGGGCCAATGCGAAGAAGATTGAGTATGACGTCAAGTTCGGTCTCGTGAAATTCAATCCGATCGCCGATTGGACGTCGGACGATGTATGGAACTATATTCGTGAAAACGAATTGATCTATAATCCGCTGCACGATCAATATTACCCGAGCATCGGCTGTGAGAAGTGCACGCGTCAAGTGCTCCCCGGCGAAGATCCGCGGGCGGGTCGTTGGTCCGGGTTCGAGAAAACGGAATGCGGCCTGCATAAGTAAAGCAGAACGTCCGATTTGGGAGGATTATAATCATGGCAGAAACGATAAAGCCTCATGGCGGCGCTTTGGTCAATCGCGTCGTCACCGGCGCCCAGCGCGACGGCTTGTTGAAGGAAGCGGAAGATTTGCAGCACATTCCGGTTAACGCCTGGACCGTGTCCGACCTTGATTTGATCGGCATCGGCGCTTTTTCTCCGCTTACCGGGTTCCTCGAGGAGAAGGATTACCGTTCGGTGCTTGACCGGATGCGTCTGGCCGACGGGACGGTGTGGAGCATTCCGATCGTCTTGCCGGTCGAGGATGCGCTTGCGGAGCGTCTGCTGGTCGGGGAAAGGGTGGCGCTTGTCGGTGAAGAAGACGGCGTCGTATACGCCGTTTTGGACGTGCGCAGCGTGTATCGTGTCGATCAGCGGGAAGAAGCGGTCAAGGTGTTCAAAACGGACGATTTGGAGCATCCGGGCGTGCAAAAGCTGTTCTCGCGGCCCAAGACGTACGTGGGCGGTCCGATTCAGCTGCTGAACCGTCCGAAGCCGGATAAATTCCAGGAATTTTATTTCGACCCGGCGGAGACCCGCAAAAAGTTCGTGCAAAACGGCTGGAAAACCGTCGTCGGCTTCCAAACCCGCAACCCGGTTCACCGGGCGCACGAATATATTCAGAAGACGGCGCTGGAAATCGTCGACGGCTTGTTCCTCAATCCGTTGGTCGGCGAGACGAAGTCCGACGATATCAATGCGGACGTGCGGATGCGAAGCTATCTGGTGCTGCTCGACCATTATTATCCGAAGGCACGTACGATGCTCGGCGTTTTCCCGGCGGCGATGCGTTACGCGGGGCCCCGCGAGGCGATTTTTCATGCGATGGTGCGCAAAAATTACGGATGCACCCACTTCATCGTCGGGCGCGACCATGCCGGCGTAGGCGATTATTACGGCACGTACGAGGCGCAGGACATTTTCAAAAACTTTACGGCCGATGAGCTCGGCATTACGCCGCTTTTCTTCGAGCACAGCTTCTTCTGCACGAAGTGCGGCAACATGGGGACGAGCAAGACGTGCCCGCACGATAAATCGCATCATATGCATTTGTCCGGTACGAAGGTTCGGGCGATGCTGAGGGAGGGCATATGCCCGCCGGCGGAATTTACCCGTCCGGAAGTCGCCAAGGTGCTGATCGAAGGAATGTCCGATCAATTGGTGCCCTCGTCCAATCCATAGGTATATTTGTCCATCCCGGTCCATATAGATTTTATCGTTACACGAAAAGTCTAGCGGAACTGGGGTGGATTTTTTTATGCGGAAAAGAAGGGCGCGCGTCGTCGTCTGGCTCAATACGAACGGCATGCTGAAGCTGCTGCTGTCGACGGCGATGGTACTGCTCATGATTTTCTTGTTCACCTACGAATTGCCCACGACCCGAACCTGGACGTATTGGACGATGCCTTTGTCGGGAAAAGTGATCGCCATCGACGCCGGGCACGGCGGACCGGACGGCGGAGCGGTCAGCAGCGGCGGGCTCGTCGAGAAGGAAGTGAATCTCGCCATCTCGCTTTACTTGCGCGATTATTTGCAGCAGTCCGGAGCGGTAGTCGTCATGACGCGCGAGGAGGATACCGATCTGGCCGCCGAAGGGACGAAGGGCTACAGCAAGCGCAAAACCGAAGATTTGCTCAAGCGCGTCGACTTGATCCGGAGCAAGAAAGCCGACATGCTGGTCAGCATCCATCTGAACAGCATTCCTTCTCCGAAGTGGAACGGGGCGCAAACGTTTTATTTTCCGACCAATGCGGAGGGCAAGAAGCTCGCGGAGAGCATTCAGGGCGAAATTCGCGCCAATTTGAACAATACCGACCGCGTGCCGAAAACCGAAGACACGTTTTATTTGCTCAAAGCGCTCGATATTCCGGCGACGCTCGTCGAAGTCGGGTTTTTGTCCAATCCGCAGGAAGCGCGCTTGATGGCGGATGCCGGCTATCAGAAGAAAGTGGCGGAATCGATTTACCGGGGGATTTTGCGCTATGCGACCGATAAATGAACGGCGGGATTTACGTTTCGCATTTTCGAGCCGGCTGCGACATGTGCTATAATGATCGAAGGTTCGAAAACGCATAACGGGGGGCTGCCCACATGACTCGGGAACAGGTGCTGGAGTCGCTGCGTCATTTGCAGGATCCGGTTTACGGGATAAGCATGGTCGAATTGAACGCCATCAAGGATGTCATGGTGAAGGAAAACAGCGTGGCGATGAGCGTTGTGCTCTCGACGGACGACGAGGGACGGAAAGAAGAGCTGCGCCGTGAGATTGCGGGCGTATTGAATCGGAGCGGGATAGCCGACGTTCATATCCGGTTCCGCGAAATGTCCGATTACGAGCGCGCGGAAGCGGCCAAGAAGGCGAATCCGGAGCCCGTCAAGCCGACTCCGACCAATTTGCTGGCGGAAGGCTCGAAAACGACCTTTATCGCCGTTGCCAGCGGTAAAGGGGGCGTAGGCAAGTCGACCGTGGCCGTCAATCTGGCCGTCGCATTGGCAAGGAAAGGCAAACGGGTCGGCATTATCGATGCCGATATTTACGGTTTCAGCGTGCCCGACATGATGGGCATCGAAGACCGTCCCGAGCTCGTCGACCAATTGATCCGTCCGGTGGAACGGTATGGCGTCAAGGTCATTTCGATGGGCTTTTTCGTTCAGGACAACGCGCCGGTCATTTGGCGGGGGCCGATGCTCGGCAAAATGCTGCGCAACTTCTTCTCCGAGGTAGAATGGGGCGAGCTCGACTACATGGTGCTCGACCTGCCGCCGGGAACGGGCGACGTGGCGCTGGACGTTCATCAGATGATTCCGCACAGCAAGGAAATCATCGTTACGACGCCGCACGCGACCGCCGCTTTCGTAGCGGCCAGAGCGGGGGCGATGGCGGTGCACACGAATCACGAAATCATCGGCGTCGTCGAGAATATGGCGTATTACGCCTGCGGCCAGTGCGGTCACAAAGATTATGTGTTCGGACGCGGCGGAGGAGCCAAGCTGGCCGAAGAGCTTCATACGAAGCTGCTGGCCCAAATTCCGCTGGGCGCGCCGGACAATCACCCCAGCGAGCCCGATTATTCGCCGTCCGTTTATAAGGCCGATAGCGACGTCGGACAAATGTATTTGGAAGTCGCCGAAGCGGTAATTCGGCAAAACGAAACCGAAGCATAACGCAGCGAAGGTCGACTTTCGGCGATCGCGGGAATGGTTCGCAGCAGAAAAAAGGACTGGCACCCGGCCAGTCCTTTTTGTATAGGGTATGGAGTCGAGTGAGCGAGGGCGGTTATTAACCGCCGCCTCCACCGCCTCCACCGCCTCCACCGCCACCGCCGCCGCCACCGCCGCCGCCTTGCTTGTCGCCTTCTTGGCCGCCGCCTTTTTTCCCCTGCTGCTTCTCCCCTTGCTTGCCGCCTTGCGCTTGCGGCTGGGCCTGCTCTTCCATAACCTTCTTGAGCAAATTCATGAGTTCCAGTCGGTATAGCGGACTTTGCAGCGCTTCTTGCATGACGGTCATGACTTGCTGCCGATACTGGGCGCTTTTCATAACGTCCATGAGCATTTTCTCATACTCGGGATTTTTCATCAGATCGATCATCTGCTTCTGATACTCCGGGTCCTTCATCAAATCCTTTTGCAGCTGTTTGTTCTCTTTCTGCAGCGCCTTGGCGAAATCGCCGGCAAATTTCGGATCCGTCATCATCGTTTTGATCATTTTGTCGCTGCCGTCGGACGTCAGCACGTCCTTCACGACGACTTGCAGCTGTTGGGCATCCTGCGCCGACAGCATCTGAATTTTGCCGCCGCCGCCCGCCGATTGGGCTTGCATACCGCCGCCGCCCCCGCCGCCATTCCCGCCGCCCTTCGTCGCTTCCTTAATCGCTTTTTTGCCGTCTTCGGATTTCAAAATATCCATGACCATCGATTTCGTATCTTTATATCCTTGCGAGCTGCTGCCTTCGGAAGAGCCGCCGCTTCCGCATGAGATCAGTAAAGGCAACAGCAGCAACACGGCGTACCCGCGCATCCGTCTCCAGTTCATGGAACCTGTTGCTCCCTTCATGTGGTTTCCCGCTTAGTATTCGTTTAATCGGGCGCTTTATGTTCGGAGAACTTTGGTTTGGGAAATTCGCTTTTGGTTGTGCGGGTTGATACAATTGTCTATAATTAGTTGGTGCAAGGGGAATGGGACGAGTCGGAGGGGTTCGAACTTGACGTTAAAAAAATGGGGCTATTTGTTTTGGACGACCCTGTTGGTCGGGACGGCGGTCGGCATGATCGCCGGCATCGCGTTGAAGCTCACGGTGCCGAATTTCGTGTTTCTGGGCGTCGAGGTCGGCTGGTACGAGTGGCTGTTTATGCTGTTCGGTGCCGGGATGATCGCCGTTTTGAGCCAGATGGGCTTTTTCGCTTATCTCACGGTACGTTTTGTCGCGCTTAATTTGTTTCGGGGCAAATTGCTCTATTGGGACATTTTGCAAGTTATTCTTATCATCGTAGCCTTGTTCGATATCGTCTATCTGCGATATACCGGTGCCGCCAATGACGGCAACGGAAGCTGGGTACAGTACATTTTGCTGCCGATCGTCATTTTGCTGGTATCGATCGCGGTAACGTACCGGAAAGTCAAGGAGACGAACCGGCGCGCTTTGATCCCTACGTTGTTTTTCATGTCCGTTGCGACGATTCTTGAGGCCGTTCCGGCGTTCAACCTGAATGAAGCGACTTATACGACTATTATGGTCGCCCCGCTGCTTGCCTGCAATGCTTGGCAAATCCTGCTGCTGCACCGGCTGCTGCCGGCAAATAACAACCCCAAGAGCGGATAACTCTCGGGGTTGTCGTTTTTTTTAATGAATGGTGCCGCCGGTTTGACGCTCCGCTTCCTTATGCTCCACCGACGTTTGCTGAATCAGCTCGCTGACCGTAACGAATTCGTATCCTTTGGCCCGCAGCTGGTCGATAATAACGGGCAGCGCCTCGTGAGTCTGCGTGCACGTATCGCTTGCATGCATCAGGACGATATCGCCGGGGTGCGCTTTCGTTACGACGCGATTGATAATATTGTCGACGCCTTTGTTCATCCAGTCCAACGAGTCGGTGTCCCACTGGATCACTTTATAATTAAGCTCGTTCGCGATGCGCAGGACGCGCTTGTCGAAGTCGCCGTTGGGCAGTCGGATCAAGCCGGGCGTCTGTCCGGTCACCTGCTGCAAAATACCGTGGGCCGTCGAGATCTGCGTACGGATTTCTTCGTCGCTCAATTTGCTGTAATTGACGTGCTTATGGCCGTGGCTGCCGATTTCCCAACCGCCTTTGACGATTTTATTCACGATTTCCGGGTGCTGCTGGCTCCAGGGGGAGGACAGGAAGAAGGTAGCTTTTTTCACGCCCTTCTCTTGCAAAATGTTTAGAATCGGCTCGGCGCGCTTGTCTCCCCAGCTGATGTCGAACGTAAGGGCGATTACCTTCTTGTCCGTTTCGACGCTGTAGATGGCCGCCGGTTCGCTCTGCGAGAAGACGGTAATGTTGCCGCTTTCGGAGTAGACGATTCCGACCGCGAACACGACGGCGATGAAGACGATCAAGTACCGTTTCAGTCTCGTGCCGTTCATGACGTAAAAAAAGTTCACGGCAATTTCAGGCCTCCTTTGGAACCTTTGCACGAACGAAGCGTTTCGCGCGCAAAAGGCTTGTATATGGTTTATAATAAAATGTATGCTCGTACGTCCCGCTTATGCGTTCGATTCCGGACAAACCTTTAAAGAGAAGGAGCGTCATCCGTTTCCGATGAGTATTCATGCGCTGTTCCGCCATTTTAAAGAAATGCATAATTATTTTATCGCCGCGACACTCGTTTTCGTATGCGGCATCGTGCTCGGCTACGGTTACTCCGATCGGTTCGACAACATCCTCCAAAGCCAGGTGGAAGGGCTGCGCGATTTGGCAAAAGCCATTTCCGAGAAAGACCATTCGATGCTTTGGCTGTTCGGCTTCATTTTTTTGAACAATGCGATCAAATCGGTGCTTATCGTGTATGCGGGCGTCTTCTTCGGTATATTGCCGATCGGCTTTCTGCTTATTAACGGGATGGTAATCGGGTACTTGGCCGAGCTGCAGACGGAAGCGGGGCAACTGGCCTTCTTGTTAAAAGGTCTTATTCCGCACGGCGTGATCGAGATTCCCGCCATCATTATCGCCTGCGCTTACGGGATCAAGTTCGGATCGATTATGGGTAAAGGTACGCTCCGCTTGGTGAACGCGCGTGGCCGGCAATCGTTTGCGGCCGATCTGGAGCGATTCATGAAGCTGACAGTTCCCTTGATCGGATTGCTTGTCGTCTCGCTGCTGGCAGCGGCGATCATCGAGAGCTTCGTGACGCCTTGGGTCATCCGGTTATAAAATTTGCGCCCCCAATCATAAAATTGGCAAATTGTGAGCATAACAGTAAAGCGGTGCACACAACCGTTAAGATTACGATAACGGACAGGGGGCGCAATAAACTTCCATGCTCGGATTTTTATTCAATCAAAGAGAATGCAAAGAACTCGGCTACGTATTGCGCAAAGAACTGGATGAGATGCTGTTCGATTTGAAGGATCACCGACTGGACGGCGACGTCAAAAATGCGATCGAATCGCGTTATAAAGTCGTATTCCGCATGTATGCCCGGCTGGCTTCCCCCAAAGATTTGTCACGCTATGCGCGGAATCGAAACTATCAATAAACGGCTGTCGTATGTTGACCCGAAAAGGCTTGACGGGTAGAGACGGATATGATAAATTATGTTTCGCGACATCGCACGATGCCAGGTGGTACAAGCTTCCAAACGAATGATTTCGAAAAAATGCTTGCATTGGTCATGGGCGATGTGTTATATTAAAGAGGTCGTCGCTAAACAGCATTCGAGCAAATGGTTGCTGTGAAAGACGACGAATAGAGCAATCCTTGTTCCTTGAAAACTGAACAACGAGCGTGCAAGTGCGGTCTCGCAAGAGACCACAACAAGTCAGTACGAAATGAGCAATCGGCTCATCCAATAAGCAGTACCTTTTTGGAGAGTTTGATCCTGGCTCAGGACGAACGCTGGCGGCGTGCCTAATACATGCAAGTCGAGCGAGTCTCTTCGGAGACTAGCGGCGGACGGGTGAGTAACACGTAGGCAACCTGCCCGTAAGACCGGGATAACGTTCGGAAACGAACGCTAATACCGGATAGGTGGAGAGAAGGCATCTTCTTTCCTGGAAAGGCGGAGCAATCTGCCACTTACGGATGGGCCTGCGGCGCATTAGCTAGTTGGCGGGGTAACGGCCCACCAAGGCGACGATGCGTAGCCGACCTGAGAGG